>NZ_CM135811.1:0-2533729 GCF_054331495.1 Corynebacterium sp. ZY180755
GTGTCTGAATATCAACCACCGCTTCACGAAACCTGGCGAAAGGTCGTCGATGAGCTCGTGAAACTTACGCAGGCACCGGATAGCAATCTCGATTCACTGTCACACCAGGAGCGGGCATATCTGAATTTGGCAAAACCTGTCGCGCTCGTGGAGGGTGTCGCGGTTCTTGCTGTTCCTCACGCAAAATCGAAGGAATTTATCGAAACCAAGCTGGGTGAAGCTATCAAGTCTGCTCTCGGCCAGCGTATGGGCCGTTCCATTACTCTTGCGGTTACTGTCGATGCCTCTGCAGCAAACCAGCTGGAACCAGAGCCCGCACCACCAGCACAACCCATTCAATCACCGCATGTGCAGCAACCAAACCAGCCATATTCGCAGGCATACCAGCAGCCTTTCCAGGAAGTGCACACTCAGCACGATCAACCCTCTCAGCATGCCGCTCCTGCTCCGCAACCTCAGCAACCGAACATTCATCCGCGCACTGCGGCCGAGTTTGCGCATGCTGAAACCACAGTTCAGCAGCCACATGTAGACAATAATCAGGGATGGCAGACCACTCATCACCACGCTGATGTTGAGGTGGGTTTCAAGCGTAATCAGTCCAACCCTGCAACACGTGGTCAGGGAAATTCTGATCTGGTCAGCACCCTAAATCCGTCGCATACATTCGACAACTACGTGGTTTCGGATTCCAACAAACTTCCAGCCTCCGCTGCTATTGCGGTGGCAGAGCGTCCGGCTCGAGCATATAATCCTTTGTTCATTTGGGGTGACTCCGGCTTGGGCAAAACACACCTCATGCACGCGATCGGTAATTACGCCCATCAGCTGCATCCACAGATGAAGATCAAGTACGTCTCTAGTGAGGAATTCACTAATGACTACATCAATTCCGTTCGTGATGACCGCCAAGAATCCTTCAAGCGCCGGTACCGCGATGTGGACATTTTGATGGTGGATGACATTCAGTTTCTGCAGGGTAAAGAAGGTACTCAGGAAGAGTTCTTCCACACTTTCAATGCTCTGGAGCAGGGTGGCAAGCAGATTGTCTTGAGCTCAGACCGTCCGCCAAAACAGCTCACCACGTTGGAGGATCGTCTACGCACTCGTTTCCAAGCTGGCTTGATCGCGGACATTTATCCGCCTGACTTGGAAACTCGTATCGCTATCTTGTCTAAGAAAGCCAAAGAGGAGCATGTGGAGATTTCTCCGGAAATCTTGGCCATGATCGCCAGCCGTTTTGATACGTCCATCCGCGAGCTTGAGGGTGCCTTCATTTCTGTAATTGCGCACGTTTCCCTCAATAACCTTGAACCGGAGCCACATGTAGTGGAGGAAGCCTTGCGCAAGCTGGGTTCTAATTCAACAGATGTGGAGTTCACACCAGAGGCTATCCTGAACTGCACCGCTGATCATTTCCAGGTTAAGGCTAAGGACCTCAAGGGAACGAGCAAGACTCGAAACATCGCTCACGCACGGCAAATTGCGATGTACCTGTGCCGTGAACTGACTACCTTGTCTTATCCAAAGATCGGCGAAAGCTTCGGCGGTAAGGACCACACCACGGTTATGTACGCCGAACGCAAGATTCGTAAGGAAATGAAGGAAAAGCACGATACGTTCGATGAGATCCAGCAGATCACGAATCAGCTGAAGACCAAAGGTCAGTCTGGTTCTTAACGACGTTCACAGGTCCCAGTGCCTCACCGTTTCACGGTGAGGCACTTTTTGTTGCCTCGGCACTCAGGGGGATAAATGACATGTTTTCTACACAGCCGAAAAACCTGTTATTTGCTGCCGCGGCTTCTCAGCCACACGCCCACAAGCTGGGGATTGGGGATAGCTTCAAAGTAGTCCACAGAGTTATTCACAGCTGTGTAATTACATCTTTGTAATTTGGTGATCTCTGTCACTCATGGGTGAAATGGTGAGCATTCAACGAGGCTGTGAGTAATTACAAGAAATCTGTGCACAAATTGAGGCTGTCCTGGGGAAGAATTGTGAGTAATTCAGGAGGGTTGAAATTTATCCACAGAACCTAAAAGTTATCCACAAGAATCCAACAGCTGCACGCACAGCCCAAAAATATGTCATTACCGTGAGAAATGGGGCCTTTTCCACAGTTCTCACAGGACTTATTGTTGTTACCATCTTTTAACTAAAGAAAATAGTTAGTAGAAATAGGGGGCTGGGGAATAACAAGAATTCGAAGGCTTGGGTGACAAGCCAAGCCGCTGATTTATGAACCTTTGGAACTCGTCGTGAGTTTCCAATGTCGCTCCTTCGCGGTACGTTAGGTTTTGTAATTTCAAGAAGTTGCCGAACTTTCCACGCCTGACATGAATTCATGTAATTCATGGACGGACTTCGGTACCTTCAAGGCAAGAAGTAACCCATTGCTATGTGCTTTGGCTCCCCAGCCCAAAGTGCGAGGATATGTAATTTCACAAACCAAGGAGCTGGATTTGAGCATGGATTCCGTAGGAGTGTCTTTCCAGGTAGCAAAAGAAGACCTGGCAAGCGCAGTGAGCTGGGTGGCTCGTAACCTTTCTTCGAAGCCAACCCAACCAGTTCTGCGAGCAATGCTGATCACCGCAGACGATGATGGCTTGGAGTTCGCAGGATTCGACTACGAGGTATCCACCAAGGTTCGTGTCTCCGCAGAGGTAACCCAGCCCGGCCGCATTGCGGTAGCTGGCAAACTGATCGCAGACATCACGTCCACTCTGCCAAACAAGCCAGTAGAGGTTTTCGTAGAGGGCTCCCAAGTTCAGCTCAAGTGCGGAACTTCTCGATTCGAGCTCCCCACAATTCCGCTCGATGACTACCCAACCCTGCCAACGCTGCCGGCACCTACTGGCTCCATCAACCCTGCACTCTTCGTCGATGCAGTCACCCAAGTTGCTGTAGCAGCTGGTAAGGATGATGCTCTCGCCATGCTTACTGGCGTCCACATGGAGATTGACGGAGAAGAAGTCACCCTGACCGCAACGGACCGATTCCGCCTAGCACTGCGTAAGTTCAACTGGGCACCATCGGTAGCTGATGCTGAAGCAAAGCTTCTCATTCCGGCCAAGAATCTTTTAGAAAATGCTCGTACGCTGGACACTCACTCCCAGGATCCAGTAGAGATCGCTGTTGGTGCAGGTGAAAACATTGGCGCAGAAGGCCTGTTTGGCATTCACGTGAATGACCGTCAGACCACCACTCGCATGTTGGAAGCTGATTTCCCTAACGTGGCTCCACTTCTGCCAAAGACGCATAAAGCAATGGCAAGCGTAGAGATTGCTCCTTTGTTAGACGCGATTCGCCGTGTGAGCCTTGTTGCTGAACGTAATGCTCAGATCCGCATGGCTTTCTCCGAGGGCAATCTGCAGCTTTCTGCTGGTGGTACGGACTCTGGTCATGCTGAGGAATCAATTCCGTGTGCCTACAGTGGCGCTAGCGAACTGGTTATCGCATTCAATCCGACCTACCTGCGTGATGGCCTCAATGTCGTTCGTACAGATCGTGTAGTTTTCGGCTTCAACGAGCCATCTCGCCCTGCAATCATGATTCCGGAACCAGCGGAAATGCCGGTAGCTGATGAAGATGGAAACTTCCCAACGCCAGAAACCGACTTCACCTACCTGCTGATGCCGGTGCGCCTGCCGGGTTAAACATTTATTGGATCGAGTACTCGTGGGAAGGATGTAGTTGTTCATTCGCGAACTGGACCTGAGGGATTTTCGCTCATGGCCCGAACTGTCAGTCAGCCTTGAACCAGGTGTGACAGTGTTCGTTGGACGCAATGGCTTCGGCAAGACAAACATTGTCGAGGCCATAGGCTACGTCGCGCACCTCTCGTCCCACCGTGTTAGTACGGATGCACCGCTGATTAGACAGGGCCAAAAATCTGCACGTGTATCCGTAACTGCAGTCAACAATGACAGAGAGCTGACAGCTCACCTGCTTATTAAAGCTCAAGGCAGCAATCAGGCTCAGATTAATCGCACTCGGTTAAATTCCCCTCGGGAGCTTTTAGGTGTAGTGCGTACAGTACTGTTTTCCCCAGAAGACCTGGCACTTGTTCGTGGCGAACCAGAGCAACGCAGAAAGTTTATTGATAACTTATTGGCTACTCGTTACCCGCGAATGGCTGGTGTCAAGGCAGATTATGACAAGGTTTTGAGGCAACGGAACTCCCTGTTGAAGACAGCCGGAGCATCTCTGCGTAAGGGTTACGGGCATGGTGAATCAGCAGAGTCAGCGCTTGCAACGCTTGATGTCTGGGACGGGCAGTTAGCTAATTATGGAGCTCAACTCATCGCTGCTCGTCTTGGCTTAGTCGCTGAGATCAACCCAGTTATTCATGATTCTTATGCGCGCATCGCTCCGGAATCTCGGCCAGCATCGGTTGAGTACAAATCAACTGTCAACCTCGACGTACTTTCTGCTCTGGATGATAATTCAACGCAGAAACAACTGATTGAGGTTCTTGAAGCATCCATGCTGATGGAGCTCGGCCATGTAAGGCAGAAGGAGATAGATCGCGGTGTCAGTCTGGTTGGTCCACACCGTGATGATTTAGATGTCATTCTGGGTAATTACCCTGCGAAAGGTTTCGCAAGCCACGGCGAGACCTGGTCAATGGCGTTGGCGATGCGTCTGGCAGAGTACACCCTTCTCAAAAGCGATGGCACCGACCCGATCCTGATACTCGATGACGTCTTTGCTGAGCTTGATGCAAAGCGTCGTGAAAAACTCGTGGGTATTGCTGCGGAAGCTGAGCAGGTCATTATCACAGCCGCAGTTGATGGTGATCTCCCTGAAAATCTTGAAGATGCGGTGGTAGTCCGGCATGTCGTTACCGTCAGAGATACTGATGAAGGACGGATTTCTCTCCTAGATGAGGAGGCTTAGGTGGCCGAAGATAATCCTCAGAACGAGAAGAATACGCAGCCAGAATTAGACCCGGTAGCTCAAGCTTTTGCAGCAATGCGGACGGAGGCGATGAAGCGTAACGGGCGAGTACCGGATCTAAGCCGGCAGTTATCGCGATCTCGCGCTCCAAAAAAGAATAAGGGACCATGCACTCTTGGACGACCTACTGGGCCTGATGGGCGGAGATTACCTCCTCGGGACCGAGTAGAAGGTCTGGGGTCTGTCCTGGGCGCTGAGATATCGCGTCGTGGCTGGAAAAAAGACATTTCTGGTGGCTGGATCATGGCCAATTGGAGTGCTCTGGTAGGTGAGAAGATCGCTGCACACACGAAGATTGAAATGCTTAAAGATAAGAAGCTTTTCATTACCTGTGATTCCACTGCGTGGGCTACAAATCTACGCATGATGCAACGCGATATTCTCCAGACGATCGCAAGTAAAGTCGGGCCTGACGTGGTGGAGCAACTACGTATCTTTGGCCCCAAGGCTCCAAGCTGGCGTCATGGCCCCCTTCACGTCAAGGGACGTGGGCCTAGAGACACATACGGATAGGCCAAAAAAGCGTCGTTTTTCCGAGATTGTGTAAATATCGCTCCTGTGGCCCGCTAAAGCCTCGAGTCTAAGGGGTTAGTAGGGGGCTAGGCAGTGTAGAATGGAAAAGTCTTAGACCATTTCAAGCAAGGAGTGCTAGTTCACGTGGCAACCGCTGAACACGAATACGGCGCCTCATCGATCACGATCCTCGAAGGCCTCGAGGCAGTTCGTAAGCGTCCAGGTATGTACATCGGCTCTACCGGTGAGCGCGGCCTGCACCACCTCGTGTGGGAGGTCGTCGACAACTCTGTCGACGAAGCAATGGCAGGTTACGCGTCCAAGGTTGAGGTCACAATCTTGGAAGACGGCGGCATCGAGGTAATCGATGATGGTCGTGGTATCCCAGTAGAAATGCACCCAAGTGGTGCACCAACCGTCCAGGTTGTCATGACTCAGCTGCACGCCGGCGGTAAGTTTGACTCTGATTCATACGCCGTTTCTGGTGGCCTTCACGGTGTGGGTATTTCTGTGGTGAACGCGCTGTCCACTCGAGTTGAAGCAGACATCAAGCGTGATGGAAAGCACTGGTACCAGAATTTCACCAACGCTAATCCTGATGAACTCGTCGAGGGTGGGAATGCCCGAGGTACGGGTACTACCATCCGTTTCTGGCCAGATCCAGAGATCTTTGAAACCACTGAGTTCAAGTTTGAGACTATTGCGCGACGTTTGCAGGAGATGGCATTCCTGAATAAGGGATTGACTATCACCCTTACCGATAAGCGTGCGACGGTCGAAGAGGTCGAGCTAGACGAGCTTGCAGAGTCCGCCGACGCTGCCGAGGTAGCATCCACGGAAACTACTTCTCTTGATGCTGTCGATGAAATGGTCGACTCTGATGACAGCAAGGCTAAGACTAAGACGGAAAAGAAGAAGACCTTCTACTACCCAAATGGTCTTGTTGATTACGTCACTCACTTGAACAAATCCAAGACTCCAATTCACCCTTCCACCATCTCTTTCGATGCCAAGGGTGATGACCACGAGGTTGAGGTAGCACTTCAGTGGAATTCCGGTTACGCCCAGAGTGTTCACACGTTTGCTAACACCATCAATACCTTCGAAGGTGGCACGCATGAGGAGGGCTTCCGCGCTGCTCTTACTACCTTGATGAACAGCTATGCCAAAGAGCACAAGCTGATCAAGGAGAAAGATGGCCGTTTGACTGGCGACGACTGTCGCGAGGGCCTCGCAGCTGTCATCTCGGTTCGAGTTGGTGATCCTCAGTTCGAAGGTCAGACGAAGACCAAGCTCGGCAACACCGAGGTTAAGGGTTTCGTTCAACGCATGGTGAACGAACATGTCACCGAATGGTTCGATGCAAACCCTGCTGAAGCTAAAGCGATTGTAGGTAAGGCTGTTTCTTCTGCGCACGCACGTGTTGCAGCTCGTAAGGCGCGTGACCTAGTTCGCCGTAAGTCCGCGACTGACCTTGGCGGTTTGCCGGGCAAGCTTGCTGATTGCCGTTCCAAGGATCCAGTAAAGTCTGAGCTTTACATCGTGGAGGGTGACTCCGCAGGTGGTTCCGCAAAGGCTGGCCGCGACTCGATGTACCAGGCAATCCTTCCGCTACGAGGCAAGATCCTCAATGTTGAGAAAGCACGCTTGGATAAGGTCCTGAAGAATGCTGAAGTCCAAGCCATCATTACCGCCTTGGGCACAGGCATCCATGACGAGTTCGATATCAACAAGCTGCGCTACCACAAGGTAGTTTTGATGGCCGACGCCGATGTCGATGGCCAGCACATCGCAACTTTGCTTCTGACCCTGCTGTTCCGTTTCATGCCACAGCTGATCGAAGAAGGCCACGTTTTCTTGGCTCAACCACCTTTGTACAAGCTTAAGTGGCAGGGCAAGGGCGAACCTGGATTTGCTTACTCCGACGCGGAACGTGACAAGCTCCTTGAAGAAGGTCTAGCTCAGGGCCGCAAGATCAATAAGGATGACGGTATCCAGCGCTACAAGGGTCTGGGCGAGATGAATGCATCCGAGCTATGGGAAACAACTTTGGATCCAGATTTCCGCACTCTGCGTCGCGTTGATATTCAAGACGCGCAGCGCGCTGATGAATTGTTCTCGATTCTGATGGGCGATGACGTCGCTGCACGACGATCCTTCATTACCCGCAAGGCGAAGGACGTTCGATTCCTGGACGTCTAACATGCGTAATAAATACCCGCTACCTCATTACTTAAGGTAGCGGGTATTTTTTGGCCTAATTACGCCGTCATGTGCTTCTGGATGATGTTTCCGATGGCAGGAATCTGAGGCTTTATCATTCCTGCAGCCTTGCCACGCAGAGTCTTATATGTCTTCGCTAGAGCTGGAACACTGATTGCTTCAGCGTTACGGTCAGCTACTACAAGGATGGAGTCTGCAACTTCATCCTGGCGACCGCTGAGGAAAGCACCGAAATCCGTCTCACCGGAGGTCTGGAAAGCTTCCCACTGTGGGCTCAGCGCCTCAATGAGCTCAGGAAGCATCGTGTTGATGCCCTTAGTCACAATCTGGGCGTCAATTTTTTCGGCAGTTGCTACAGCACCCTTGAGTGCGATGCCCGTCAAGCCTTTCTGAGATGAGATGGTGGTGTTTATGATTTGCTCTACATCAGCTACAACAGCTGGGCGTGGTTGTCCAAGTAAGTCTTGAAGGTTAGCCATTTTCTCTATCTTTTCTGTACAGATTCCTTTTGCCTTCACCTAAGTTTATCGTTTTCCCGATTTCGTCTTTCTCTAAATAGGAGATAGAAAGGCGGCGTTGAAGTGTAAGAGGCAATTGATAGAGCAGCGGAAGCTGAAGGAGATGAATCAAGCAATTTGCGTCACGTTACGATTTAATCTCTACCTGATAATCGGAATATTTAATATCAAAGTAGAGTTTTTCTCTTGACCCAAGAAATGCTGACCTAAGAAGAAATGTCATAAAAAAGATAAAGCGATCCCCATTGTTGAGTACACCCAAGATAAATGTATTCAACGACGAAGATCGCTATGTTGCTACTCTTCCACCGCAGTAAAACCGAAATTAGGGACAGAGTGTTACCTCTGGAGTCACTGCAGTAACAACATTGGCAACTTTACCTGAGCGGAAAAGTGCAACGCAAAAAACTTTGAAAAGTTTTCTTACATTTGAGTGTCGCTGATCCTGCGAAAATAGTCAATAGGTTATGTGCAAGCTAACTAGATTGCTTAAAAACTACGAATGACCAGCGGAAATGTAAAGTCAAACCCTCAAGTAAAGCATGAGTGTTTGGGGGCATTAATGGGGTAATTGAGTCGACTGATTACTAAAGAGAATTTTGTTAACTATTGGGGTAGGTAACCTGCAAAAAAATTTGCAAGAACGTGTATCAGCGGAGGTAGTCAGCGTTCAGTGTGAGGAGGGTCTGCTTAATGGTGGCCGCAAGGATATCGTTGCGGCTGACAAGCGGTTCAAGGCTGATGACAGCGTCATAGGCGGATTGCGCCTGACTCTCGGGGTCCTGGTGTACGGGAACGCCATGTAGACGCGCAGTGCTAGTGGCAGCTACAGCACACAGTGCTGAGAAACTGCGAATTCTGTCCGGAAACCGTAAGCAAAGCTCATCTGCAATGAGCAGGACTTGTTCGGCTGATAATCCCCGAAGCTGATGTTGTTTAGTTTTCATTAGCTATTGCCACGTTCGAGCCGACTCTGCATAACTAAATAATCATCAAGAACCTCGGTGGCGATCTCGCGGACTTGGTTGTCGGCAAGGGTACGGGCCGCAGTAGACACAATGGCGCGTATAGCCGCTTCTTGTTTGCTAGATCCTTGGGCTTGGGCGAGTAGCGTCAACGCGCGGTCCTGCTCGGCTGTGAGTCTGAGTGTCATGGCCATGATAAAAATCCTAATACTGGTATCAATTTGATACCAAGGAAGGGTAAAAGACTTGCTGAGGGGTCTTATAGGGCTTTATCAGAGTAGGATGGCAAGCGTTGGTGCGCCTATAGGCCTGAAGTGAGAATCTTTAGGCTCCCGCCGGAAGGCAGATGGGCGCGATATTTACGAGTAACTAAAGGTGACACATGAGTGACGATCTCTTGAGCGGAGATGGCTACGACCGCATTCGCCCGATTGACCTTAATGAGGAGATGCAGACCTCCTACATCGATTACGCAATGAGCGTCATCGTTGGTCGTGCTCTCCCGGAGGTGCGTGACGGGCTGAAGCCGGTTCACCGCCGAATCCTGTACGCGATGTACGATTCCGGCTACCGCCCAGACCGTGGCTACGTAAAGTCTGCGCGTCCAGTATCTGACACGATGGGTCAGTTCCACCCTCACGGCGATTCCGCTATTTATGACACTCTGGTTCGCTTGGCCCAGGACTGGAATATGCGCTACCCGCTTGTCGATGGCCAAGGTAACTTTGGATCGCGCGGCAACGATGGTCCAGCAGCTATGCGTTACACCGAGTGTCGTCTCACGCCGCTGGCGATGGAGATGGTTCGTGATATCCGTGAAAATACGGTCAACTTCTCGCCAAACTACGATGGCAAGACCCAAGAGCCGGATGTTCTGCCATCCCGCGTCCCAAACCTACTGATGAATGGCTCCAACGGTATCGCCGTTGGTATGGCTACTAACATTCCTCCTCACAACCTCAATGAGCTTGCAGAAGCTATCTACTGGCTGCTCGATAATCCAGAAGCCGATGAGGCTTCTGCTCTTGAGGCTTGCATGGAGCGTGTTAAGGGACCTGACTTCCCAACGGCCGGATTGATCGTCGGCACGCAGGGAATTAAGGATGCCTACACCACGGGCCGTGGTTCCATCCGCATGCGTGGCGTCACTTCCATTGAGGAAGAAGGTTCTCGCCAAACGATCGTTATTACTGAGCTGCCTTACCAGGTAAACCCAGATAACCTGATCTCCAATATTGCGGAGCAGGTTCGTGACGGCAAGCTGGCGGGCATTTCCAAGATCGAGGATGAGTCCTCTGACCGTGTAGGTATGCGCATTGTTGTCACGCTGAAGCGAGATGCGGTGCCGCGTGTTGTTTTGAACAACTTGTACAAGCACTCCCAGCTGCAGACGAACTTCGGTGCCAACATGCTTTCCATCGTTGATGGCGTGCCACGTACCTTGCGCCTGGATCAGATGCTGGCGAATTACGTTGCACACCAGATTGAAGTTATCGTTCGTCGTACCCAGTTCCGCCTGGATGAGGCTGAGAAGCGTGCCCATATCCTGCGTGGCTTGGTTAAGGCACTCGATATGCTGGATGAGGTCATTGCGCTGATTCGTTCGTCCGCGACCGTGGATATCGCGCGTGAAGGCCTGAAGGATCTGCTGGACATCGATGATGTCCAGGCGGATGCAATTCTTGCGATGCAGCTCCGTCGCCTGGCAGCCCTAGAGCGTCAGAAGATCATCGACGAGTTGGCTGAGATTGAGGAGATCATTGCAGATCTGCAAGACATCTTGGCCAAGCCTGAGCGTCAGCGCGAGATTGTAAAGAATGAGCTCATGGAGATCGTCGAGAAGTACGGCGACGAGCGACGTTCCAAGATCGTTGCGGCAACCGGCGATGTCACTGAAGAAGACCTCATTGCTCGCGAGAACGTAGTAGTAACTATCACCTCCACTGGATACGCAAAGCGCACCAAGGTAGATGCATACAAGTCTCAGAAGCGTGGTGGCAAGGGTGTTCGTGGAGCGGAGCTGAAGCAGGACGATGTTGTCCGTCACTTCTTCGTATCCTCCACACACGATTGGATCCTGTTCTTCACGAACTTCGGTCGCGTATATCGACTGAAGGCATATGAACTCCCAGAGGCGGGCCGTACCGCGCGTGGCCAGCATGTGGCTAACCTCCTGGAGTTCCAACCGGAAGAGCGTATCGCGCAGGTTATCAAGATTCAGTCCTACGAGGATGCGCCTTACCTCGTGCTGGCAACCCAGCAGGGTCGCGTGAAGAAGTCTCGCCTGTCTGACTACGAGTCCAATCGCTCTGGTGGCCTCATCGCAATCAACCTCAATGAGGGCGATAAGCTCATTGGTGCCGCACTGTGCAGCAACGATGATGATCTCCTCCTCGTCTCGGAGGAAGGCCAGTCCATCCGCTTTAGCGCCGACGACGACCAACTTCGACCAATGGGCCGCTCCACCGCCGGCGTGAAGGGCATGCGCTTCCGCGGCGAAGACAAGCTGCTGTCGATGTGTGTTGTCCGTGACGGTGATTACCTACTGGTAGCCACCTCCGGTGGCTACGGCAAGCGCACCTCCATGGATGAGTACTCCACTCAGGGACGTGGCGGTCTTGGCGTTGTGACATTCAAGTACACGCCAAAGCGCGGCAAGCTCATTGCTGCTCTCGCCGTGGATGAAGACGATCAAATCTTCGCTATTACTTCCGCCGGCGGAGTAATTCGCACCGAACTCAACCAGATCCGCCCAAGCTCTCGTGCAACCATGGGTGTTCGCCTGGTTAACCTGGAAGATGGCGTTGAACTTCTCGCAATCGACCGCAACGTTGAAGGTGAAGGCGAGGAAGAAGCTGAAGCAGTAGCAACTGGTGCAGCTCAGGGGCCAGCCGACAAGGCTGCCGCCAAGCAGGAGACCTTGGATGACATCGTTGGCGTAGAAGACACCGATGGTGAGGAGAGCTAATGGCTATTCGTGAGGTTGCAATCACCCGAATCTCGCCAATGTCTGCATTTCGCACTGCTATGTCGCTCTCGTTGGTCGGGCTTGCAGCATGGGTTATGTGCGTAGTGTTGTTGTACTTCGGACTCGACTCCGCTGGGGTCTGGGCCAAAATGAATGACATCATTGGCGGCATCGGTGGCGATCAACAGATCGACTTTGGTCTGGTACTCGCTGTCGCCAGCCTCCTCGGTGCCATTGTGGCAATCATCGTCTCGATTCTTGCCCCTCTGTTTGCCATTATCTACAACTCGATTGTGGATCTATTTGGCGGAATCAAGGTTCGTCTCCGTGAGGACCTTGATTAGCTAATAGTTAGCGCAAATCATGAGCCCTTAAGACAACACCAGACAGTGTTGTTTTAAGGGCTCTTATTGTGTTAGAAAAACATGCTCTAAACAGGCGATTTGCTAACTTTCATCATTCTATGTAAAGTTCTATTTCGTTCCCAGGGCCTATAGCTCAGTCGGTTAGAGCGCATCGCTGATAACGATGAGGTCGCAAGTTCGATTCTTGCTAGGCCCACAGGAACAATGGGGCATTAGCTCAATTGGTAGAGCACCTGCTTTGCAAGCAGGAGGTCAGGAGTTCGATTCTCCTATGCTCCACAGTCAAGACCCAGTCCGCAAGGGCTGGGTCTTCTTCGTTTTCCTTGGTGCCACTTTCTTAAAAGGCCAATTAGGGTTATACGACAAAATGTGTGGGATCTTCGGTGTGTCGTTTAATCCAAGAATTCGGGCTCCTGTCTATTCCGCTCAGCATGGCGTTAATTCTGTCTGCAGTTGAATCTCCCGCAAATGCCCAGTCATCTATGTCATCAGTGCCCCAGACCTTAGGGGCAACTTCGAGTCTCGGGATTCCCGGTGATGAAGTTGAACAGCTGCTAACTGCAATTGACTCCATCCCAGACGAAGTACTTGCTGAAGGTGACGAAGCCACAGCCGAATGGGGTCAAGAAAATCTAGCTTCCAAAGAGATTGTGCCCTATATCATACTGAAGTAGCATGTGTAGGGGCCATTTTGTGGGCAATTGGATCCACTTTGCTGCCCGTCAGATCATCAAAATTAAGAACTCCATCAAAGCTTTAGGTGGTGTAAAAGCTGCTGTTTCTCAGCTAGCACAAAAGGGATTCAACGGGCCCAGCATTCAACAGGCCAAGGAGCGCTTCGTGACTTAGGTGCTGAACTAATCGGCGTGGCCGGGGTTTCTGAATACTGTTTCAACTAAAATACGGTAAAGGGGAGTCATGAATGGATGCAAATAAGCTATACATCATAGCTTCAGTGATTATGGCAATTGCGGCAATCGTCGTGCTTTTTAGCCGAAATTATCTTGCAGCCAGCGCTATGCTTATCGCTTCAGGGTTAGCCGCTGACATTTACCGCTTGAGGAAAAATATGAGTGGAAAGCAAGGGTAATTTCAGAAGACTTGCCTACACCTTTAGCTAGCGACCACCAATGGTGGTCGCTAGCTTTTTGATGCATCTAGTCAGGCCGATCCGTGACCTCCTCAGCAACCGATAAACAGACGTTTACGTCCTCAAGCTCCGTCGACACCCTTACGGATGCCGACGGCTCCATATAGACACAGACACGACGCAAGTTACATCGATGTGAGATACACCGGCGTGGCAAAAGGACCACCCTAGCTTGGTGGCTAAGGGTCTAGGATTTCGTCCGCATCCCCTTTTGTCGTTTAACCCGCAGTGCGCGGCTTGCCCTTCCTAATGGAAGTGATGAGTTTTCGCGTTCCTTCATGCGATTAAGAGGGCGGTTCTAGGCCATGAACTGCGTGATTTTTACTTCTGTGACTGGTGTTGTAAAGTAGAGGAGTCTTAAGGGGCATTAGCTCAATTGGTAGAGCACCTGCTTTGCAAGCAGGAGGTCAGGAGTTCGATTCTCCTATGCTCCACAGTCAAGACCCAGTCCGCAAGGGCTGGGTCTTTTTTTCGTGTCCAAGGCCTGCTTGGATTCTAGGGGTCGTTGCAACTACGACGGTTAATTGGGTTTGATACTACCTGTTTGCCCGCGCGAAATAGGGGAGTGTCAGGAGCGTTTTTAGACGCAGCTTCTGCCAAGAAATTCAATGCTATTGGTGCATTTGTACCCCTATAGTTGGTGGCTTAATCTCAGTTCATGAGCACAAAGTCATACGAGCATTTGCTGGCTGCAGGCCGCATCGGTCCGATGGAGACCCCCAACCGAATTGTCCTCCCTGCAATGGATATGAACGTATCCGAGCATGGGGAAATCGAGCAGTCGGAAATTGATCACTACGTAGCTCGTGCCAAGGGTGGTGCTGGTCTAATCATCACAGGTGCTTGCGCGATTGCATTCCCATACGGCGCGGCCTCCATGAAGGAGCCAGGCCTGTCTGATGACAAATTCATTCCAGGTATGAAGGCATTGGCCGATGCCGTCCATGCAGCTGGGTCCAAGCTGTGCATCCAGTCAACCCACCATGGCAAAGTTGCCCGTGTGGATACGGCGAATGATCGCCCAGTGCTCGCGCCAAACCAACCTGACTACGCCTACGATATGTCAGCTCTGGCTGACTCCACGCCTGAAGAACTGGGCAAGATGGGCAAGGCCACTGCCGGCAAGCAGATTTCCTACAAGGAAATGACCAAAGACGATATTCAGTGGCTTATCTCCACGTGGGCAGACGCGGCTGATCGCGTTGCTCGCGCGGGCGCTGACGCCATCGAAATCCACGTTGCCCACGGGTACATCCTTGGCGTATTCCTCAACCGCCGAGATAACAATCGAACCGATGAGTACGGTGGTTCGCTGGAGAACCGTGCACGCCTCGCGTGTGAAGTGATCTCAGCTGTCAAGGAACGTGTTGGCGATCGACTTGCCGTGCTTGTCCGTGTCTCCGGTGAAGAGTACGGGCAGGAAGGCGGCCTCGAACTCCATGAGTCCATTGAGGCGTCGAAGTTGTTTGAAAAGGCTGGTGCGGACGCTATTCACGTCACCGGCTGGGGCCGTAACCCATTCGACAACTTCACCGATGGTCCGCTGCCAAACACCGTTGGTGCCTACTTGGACAATGCGGCTGCAGTGAAGAAGGAAGTCAATGTCCCAGTTATTGCTGTGGGCCGTATGCTTCCAGACATCGCGGAGGAGGCTATCGCTGAGGGCCGTGTTGACTTCGCCGCCATGGGACGACAGCTTCTCGCTGACCCAGAGCTGCCTAACAAGCTGAAGGCTGGTACGCCGGAGCTGGTGAAGCCATGTATTAACTGCTACCTGTGCGTTACCGAGAACTTCTTTGATGACACTCCGTTCTGTGCCGTCAACCCAGTTTTGGGCAACGAAAAGCTCCTGCCGCTGACCCCAGCACCGAAGCGTCAGCATGTCCTGATTGTCGGTGCCGGCCCGTCTGGTTTGGAGTCTGCTATCGTGCTCACCGAACGCGGTCACCGCGTTACCGTCGTGGATAAGGCTGACCGCCTTGGTGGCACCTTGTGGTTCTCCACTATGACTACCCCGGACAACGAGCGCCTGATTAAGTACTTCAAGGCCAAGATCAAGGAACTAAACATCGATGTTCGCCTGAACACCGAAGCTACGCCTGAGCTCGTTAAGTCCATGAATGTTGATCGTGTCATCTTGGCAACAGGCGCAAAGCGCCCAGCGCCTGAAATTCCAGGCGCTGATCTGCCACACGTTCACACCGGCGACACCTTGCGCAACACTCTCTTGGGTAGCGCTACCAAGGAGGACGCTGGATGGTTCCTACGCACCGTCGGCAAGCTGGGCAAGCTTACTGGCATCACTAAGAATGCTGGCCTGATTCGTTGGGGCACCAAGATCGTCTTGCCTGTGGGCAAGGACATTGTGATCATTGGTGGTTCCCTGGTTGGCCTCGAACTTGCTGGGTTCTTTGGCGACCGTAAGCGCAACGTCACCCTGCTGCATGCTTCCCAGCAACTTGGTCTGCCACTGGCAATGCCTCGCCGCTGGACCGCGGTTCGACACGCCAAGCATGCTGGTGTTGACATTCACCGCAACGTTGAAGTTACCAAGATCACCAAGGATGAGGTGTTCTGGAAAGACGCTGAAGGTAACTCCAACTCGGCGCCGGCTGACATGGTTGTTTATGCTGATGGCACCATGGCTGCTGCACCACTCGCCGACGCCCTCAAGGCCGCTGGCATCGAATGCGAAGTCATTGGCGACGCGGCCAAGGTTGGCTACATTCACGGCGCCATCCACGCCGCGTGGGGTGCTGTTGCCCAGGGCTAACTAAACAACCTCTGACCGCGACGGGCCGGCTCCTTGGATCCCAAGGAGCCGGCCCGACGTCGTGAAGCGTCAAGGTTTCACGTGAAACCGTAGCGGTCGTCACAGAGTGGATCGCCCCTCTGCGAGTACGCCGGTGCTTGCGTGGCGCGCCTACAACGCTGGCAAGCAAACCACTTCACCCCGCAGGGGCTGCGGGATGATGCTCTATCCCTTATGCTGCTAGTTAATCCATACATAAGCGGATGCAAGTAATTTATTAAGCCCAAGCAAAAAACAATGCTGTAGCTAAGTTCAGCAACCGCATTGGAAGGAGCAACCATGGCTAAGTGGTGGAATCAAGCGCAGGAAATTCAGAAACTCCAAGCTGAACTCAAGCGCCAGGCGGAGACAATCAAGCAGTTGACTTCTCAACTTGAACAAGCGGGCATCGAAGCAATCAACCCACAGGGTGTCAGTGATGAGGAAAAGCAACTGGTCAAGGATGGTAAGGCCGTTGCCGCCATCAAGGCATACCGCGAGCGCACCGGTGCCGATCTGCTCACAGCCAAGAATGCGATCGATTCCGTAAGCAAGTAACACGAAGCTCTTTCGGGACCAACCACACAGTCAAGAGTGAAGTAATTAGGGCCGATTTGCTCATGATTGGGGAATCGGCCTTCACTCATTTCCGACACCTCTAAGTCCCCGTTCCCCTTTTTATGCATGCTCTAAGGCTGCATAAGTCTCGTGCTCGAATTGATGGCCTGCGCTTGCAATTTCCGGTCTCCTTACGCAGAAACAAAAGTTATAACCACAGCCCTAAAAACCCGAATTACTAAAGATCTGTAGGATCTTGGAAGAGCGTTTAACAAGTGTGAAAAGGATTGCGATCCCATCCCTGCGTGTTGAACGCTCACGATCGTAAAAGCGAAAAAGAGGAGGCCACTAGTGGGCTACCAAACTACCAATCCATACACCGGCGAAGTTCTCAAGACCTTTGATACTGCCACCGAGGCGGACATTACCAAGGCAATCGATACTGCGGATGCGGCATTCCAAGAGTGGTCACGTAAACCCGTTGAGGAGCGCGTTGCCGTTTTAGCTAAGGCTGCTGAAATCCTTGCCGCCAATAAGCGCGAGTACGCAGAGATTCTCACCTTGGAGATGGGCAAGTTGCTCGTTGAGGCCGAGCTTGAGGTTGATCTCTGTGTGAAGATGCTCGAGTACTACGTGAAGTTTGGCAAGGAGCACTTGGCTCCTCGATACTTGCAGGCGGAAGGCTTTGGCGACCAGGACATCGCTTTGGTTAATGAGCCACTGGGTGTTCTGTACGCAGTTGAGCCGTGGAACTTCCCGTTCTACCAGGTCATCCGCATCGGTGCGCCTCAGTTTACTGCCGGCAACACCATCGTTTTGAAGCACGCGGGCAACGTTCCGCAGTCTGCGTTGAAGATGGTTGAGCTGTTCCGCGAGGCTGGCGCGCCGGAAGGCCTGCTGGTTAATGTTTTTGCTTCCCACGACGCTAGCGAGCAGATCCTTGCTGACCCACGAGTTCGCGGTGTTGCCCTGACCGGCTCTGAGGGAGCAGGTTCCGCTGTCGCATCCGTTGCAGCGAAGAATTTGAAGAAGTCCACTCTGGAGCTGGGTGGCGCTGACGCGTTCATCGTTCTAGAGGATGCGGACCTAGACAAGGTTGTTGAGTGGGCAGCCTTTGGCCGCCACTGGAACGCGGGTCAGGTCTGCGTTTCCTCCAAGCGCATGATCATCGCGGATAGCCTTTACGATGAATTCCTGGAGAAGTACACGGCTCGCGTAAAGCAGTTCGTTGCCGGCGACCCAATGGATGCCAACACTACATTGGCTCCGCTGTCCTCTAAGGAGGCTGCTGAGGGACTAGCCGAGCAGGTTGCAGTGGCAAAGGATGAAGGTTGCACCGTAACCGAGGTTGGTATCGATCTCCCTGAGCAGGGCGCATTCTTCCAGCCAACAATCATCACCGACATCCCTGCAGGCTCCAAGACCGCGCACACCGAGTTCTTCGGCCCAGTGTCCTCCATTTACCGTGCTAAGGACGATGAGGACGCAATCCGCATTGCTAACGACACTCCTTTCGGCTTGGGTGGATCCATCTTCACCAAGGACATTGAGCGCGCCCGTAAGATGGCACGCCGCATTGACACCGGCATGGTGTACATCAACCAGCCAACCGGCGTGAAGGCAGATATCCCATTCGGAGGCACCAAGCGCTCCGGTTACGGCCGTGAGCTCATTGACTGGGGCATCCTAGAGTTCGTCAACCAGAAGGCGGTTGTAGTCACCGACATCGACGGCGAGTTCTAAGAAACTAAAAGAACCAAAGACGGCCAGGCACCAAGGAACTGTTGGTGCCTGGCTTTTCTCTTTGGCGTTTACTGCCATTGGAGAAATCGCTCATCCGCAAGCTGCGTACTGCTTTAAAATGCTGCTACCGCCGCAAAGCCTGTGCGTGACCATGTATGACCACACTCGTGCTGGAAATCTTAGAGTTACGTTGTGCTGAGTTTTAGTGGAGGTCAAACCCCAAGTCCAACACTTTTGATGAATGGGTCAGTGCACCCACAGCGATGTAATCCACACCGGTAGCAGCATATTCTTGTGCGCTTTCAAGTGTGATGCCGCCAGAGGCTTCCGTGGAGACACCCGCTGGTTGGGTGTAGGTCAAAGCGTCACGGATGGTATCGGGCGACATGTTATCCAGCAGGATGAGGCTAGTACCCGCATCGATGGCCTCACGAACTTGGTCCACAGTGTCGCATTCCACCTCAAGCGGAATAGAGGGGTCGAAAGAACGCACGGCGTTAACAGCCGCGGTAATGGATCCGGCGGCAGCTACATGATTGTCTTTGATCAGGGCGGCGTCACCAAGCCCCATGCGGTGGTTGACACCACCGCCGCAACGCACGGCGTACTTCTGCAGCTCACGCAGCCCGGGGACGGTCTTTCGAGTGTCACGAACTTTGGCGTGCGAACCCTCCAATGCGGCAACCCATGTGGCGGTGTGGGTGGCAACGCCTGAGAGCTGCGAGATGAGGTTAAGCATCGTCCGTTCAGCGGTGAGCAGGGTTCTAAATGGTCCCTCAACAGTAATGATGTCATCACCTCGTTCAACCCGCGAGGAATCCTTAAGGTGAATATCTACCGTGACACGCACTCCAGTTTCTTCAGCCAGGATAAGCGGAACGAGGGCAGCAATAGGCACACCGGCAAGCGTTCCGGCTTCGCGGGCCACGATGCTGGCGTGGCCCGTTTGCTGTGCGGGGATGGTGGCAATGGTGGTTACATCTGGGCCGTAAGCTAAGTCCTCCGCCAGAGTGGCGCGGATTAAGCTGGTCACTGCTGCGGGATCGAGTCCGCCTGCCTCAAGGTCAGTGTAAAAGCTGTTCATTATTCGCCACTTCCTGGGTTACCAATGGAGATCATGGCCTCCAAGGCTCCTCGTGCGCGTTGAGCAACCTCGGGATCCACGTCTACCTCGTCGGTGCCGTCTCTTAAGCAACGCAGCAGTTTTTCTGGGGTGATCATCTTCATGAAAGGGCACGAGGCCTGTGGGTTCACAGGCTCGAACTCCGTAGTTGGATTTGCCATCCTGAGCTGGTGCAGCATGCCTACTTCCGTGGCAACCAGCACGCGGTGTGCGGTGGTGGCGCGGGCCTCATCGAGCATGCCGCCAGTGGATAGGATGTGGGTACGCTGAGCAGGTAGTTCTCCAGACTCGGCCATCCACAGTGCGGAGGTAGTGCAGCCACATTCTGGGTGGACGAACAGTTCGGCGTTGGGATTATCCCGCACCGTATCCACCAATTGCGTTGGGGAAATATCAGCGTGCACGTGGCATTCTCCAGCCCATACATGGATGTTTTCGCGGCCCGTTTCACGGCGAACGTGCGCGCCCAAGAATTGGTCAGGGCAGAATAAAACCTCAGTGCCTGGATCAATGGAATTGACCACATCAACTGCGTTGGAGGATGTGCAGCAGACGTCCGTTAGGGCTTTGACCTCGGCTGTAGTGTTAACGTAGCTGACCAGCACCGCGCCGGGGTGCTCTTCTTTCCATGCGCGGGCCTGTTCAGCGTTGATGCAGTCAGCCAACGAGCAACCAGCCTGTGCATCGGGAATTAGAACTGTCTTGTTGGGGGAGAGAATCTTGGCTGTTTCTGCCATGAAATGAACGCCACAGAACACGATGCGCTCCGCGTCTGTGTTAGCAGCAATGCGGGATAGAGCTAACGAGTCGCCTACATGGTCAGCAACATCTTGAATCTCAGGAAGCTGATAATTGTGGGCCAAGATAACGGAGTTGGTCTCGTGCGCAAGACGGCGGACTTCCGCGGCCCAGTCAGTGGTGGTGGACATGGAAAAGGAGCTCCTTTTGGGTAAGTTTTCGTTTGACAGTCGAAAACAGAACAGCTCGTAGCATACCTCTGGATTGGAATTCTCGAGGAAAAACGCGGTTTAATCTCAATTTTATTCAATCTGGAGAGGCTTTAGACCTCGCAGCCTTTCAGTTATTGCCTTGTAGGCGTAAACTGCCGTGCCATGAAATACGATCTTGTCATCATCGGTGGTGGGGTAGCTGGCCTCTCTGCGGCGATCCGCGCCCACGAACTAAAACTGCGCGTACTGGTGATTGACGGATCCGGTCCAGGATTTACTCAAGCTGCAACTCATCTGGCCCAGGGTGGCCTTGCTGTCACAGGTCTTCCCGATGCCCCAGCAGGCACGGACGACAAGCCAGATTCAGTAGACCTCCACACCGCCGATACTATCGCGGCTGGCTGTTTTCATAACGACATCGCCCACACTCGCGACCTCATCGGTGCTGCCGCCGAGGCGGTCACCTGGCTCATCTCCCACGGTGCTCAATTCGATGTCGCTGACACCGCCACGGGTGTCTATCACCGCGCCCTCGAGGGCGGGCACTCCCGCCACCGCATTGTCCACGCGGCGGACCATACCGGCGCCGAGATCGAGCGTGCACTCATTTCTGCTGCTGAGCGCGCTGGTATTCCGGTGCTCACCGCATATGCTCAAGCGATCACTCCTAGCGGCGTCCTCACCACGGAAGGGGAGGTAGACGCCGAGAGTGTTTTAATTGCCACGGGTGGCGTTGGGCAACTCTATTCCTCCACCACCGCACCTGCGGGTGCCCGCGGTACCGGAATCGCTCTGGCCGTGGACGCTGGTGCCGATGTCAGTGACATGGAATTCATCCAGTTTCACCCCACAGTCCTGTACTTGCCTGGGGTTACTGGGCAAAAGCCACTGCTCACAGAGGCTCTCCGCGGTGCGGGTGCACGCATTGTTCATGCTGACGGTTCCGATGCCGTCACCGACAACCTCGCCCCACGTGATGTTGTGGCCCGCGAAATTGCCTCGCTTGACCAGGTGTTCCTTGATGCCCGTGCCATTCCAGGCGTCGACACTCTCTTCCCCGGCGTTGCCCACTCTGTGGCCATTCACGGCTTCGACCTCACCAGTGACCTGATTCCGATTGCGCCCGCCGCACACTACACGTGTGGCGGCATTACTACTGACGCCCACGGGCGCACGTCCGTTCCCGGCCTGTACGCCGCCGGTGAGTGCGCCCGCACCGGTTTGCACGGCGCTAACCGCCTAGCCTCAAACTCGTTAATGGAAGGCGTTGTGGTCGGTCGCCGCGTGGCTGAAGACGTTGCCCGCCACCATGCCATGACAACCAACCAAGGTGAGCATGTGTTCGCATCACGCAAAGCTGGTCTAGTGCGCCCGCAGCTCACGGCGACACAGTTGCGCGCGCTGCAGGCTGAGATGATCGCTCACGCAGGACTTCTACGCTCGCATGAGAACCTTGCTGCAGCACGCGCGTTCCTCAACACCCTGCCGCCTGCGCCGGAGACTCTAGTTGCCGGTCTTATTGTTGACGCGGCGACGGCGCGCAAGGAGACACTGGGGTGTCACACCATGGGTATCGTTCCACCGCCCAAACCGGCTGCTGTGGCACACTTCGTGTAAAGGTGCATGGGTTAGGTGCCCTGTGTGGATGACTCCCTGTCAGGCGTGAAAGCCTCATCCATCACGCTTGGCCCCAGGCTTCGGATTCGCTGTTGGTGTCCGCTGCTCTAGCGCCAATGCTACGAAGCTCTACCACGTGTCCTCATGTTGAGATTCGTCAAAATCGGGCGTGTTCACAGTGGTAGTAGTGATACGGTGTGGTTTATGAAAAAGCATGGCGTAGCTGGCTCAATGCCGGCCATGTGGGCGGGAGTTGCTGCAGACGCGTTCTTTCGTGATCCTCCCACCAACTTCCACCCCGTGGCATGGTTTGGCCGGTATGCCGGTGCGGTGGAAAAGAAGATGTATGCGCCCAGCAAGGTTCGGGGCGCGGTGTTCGTGGGCGCCGTGTGCACCCCAGTTGTTGCTGGCGCCGTGATTACCCACCGCAAGTTCCCGTGCACAAGCTTGGCGCTGGCACTGTATGCGTCGTTAGGCGGGGCCACCTTGAGGCGGGTGGGCCGTGACATGCATGCGGCGTTGGACGCTGAAGACCTTGACGCGGCGCGCGCCCTCGTGCCGTGGTTATGCTCACGGGACCCAGAGTTACTTGATTACCCTGGTGTAGTGCGCGCCACGGTGGAATCCCTTGCGGAGAATACTTCCGACGCCATCATCGCACCCTTGTTCTTTTCCATCTTTGGCGCGCCGGGCGTGGTCACGCACCGTTTGGTGAACACGCTGGATGCCATGGTGGGGTACAAGAATGAGCGGTATCAGGAGTTTGGGTGGGCCGCCGCCAAGCTTGATGATGTTCTGGCGTATATTCCAGCACGGCTGACCACCATAATTCACGTGGGTGTGGGCGTAGCTAATAAGGCAAGGTTTTCTGAATTCGCCCGTGCGCTTCGCACCCAAGCTCACCGTCATCCGAGTCCTAATGCTGGCCCAGTGGAGACCAGCGCTGCTGTTGCATTGGGTGTGCGTTTGGGCGGGCCCACACAGTACTACCATGGATTGGAAAATCGACCTGAGCTGGGATTTGGTGATCGCCCTGAGGTGCACCACATCAAAGAAGCGGTAAGGCTGTCAGGTACAACGCAGCTCAGTGCAGCCGGCGTAATGTCCCTCGTTATTCGCGCAATTAGCGCCATGAAGCCTGCGGCCAAGGACTAGGATTATTCGGGTGAACGACCAGTACACGCCCGACCATTTTCACGGCGATATTGATGCACGCGACGCAGTTCTCGATTTTGCGGTTAACGTAGTTTCGCCCACGCCACCACGCTTCCTTGCTAGCGCCCTGCGTGCTGGGGTTGACCGGCTAGGCGCCTACCCGGATGCCCGCGAACTAGCGCAGGTGGAGGCGATGATCGCGGCTCATCACAACATCCCTTCTGATCATGTGATGCTGCTGGCTGGGGCTTCTGAGGGTTTTGCTATGCTGCCAAAGCTATTGCATGCCCGCGGTCAGGCGGCAGCTACCGTGGTCCAACCCGGCTTTAGTGAGCCGGAGATCATGCTGGCGGAGGCTGGGATCAGGATTCATCATCATGTGCTTACCCCGCCTTTTGCGGATCCACGCCTGAGTGATGTGTCCACCCCAGTACTGGTTATAGGCAACCCGTGTAACCCCACGGGCGTGATCACACCCGCCACCACGTTACGTGATTGGGCAACAGCGGGTTCTGAGAGGTTGCTCGTAGTTGATGAGGCTTTTATCGACGCGACCCCCTCAGGCGAGGAAGCCTCCATGGTCCGCGCCTTACGCGGCCAGAACTTCCCCGAGAGCATTGTTGTCCTGCGCAGCCTCACCAAGACCTGGTCCTTGGCTGGTCTTCGCGTGGGTTATGCGATCGCATCGCCGCAAAACCTTGCGTACATGCGCCACGGTCGTGCTCACTGGCCACTGTCTACGCTGCAGATTCTGGCTGCGCGCACTGTGATGGAGCACCTCGATGTTCTACCTAAGATGGTGGACACCATCACCGCCCAGCGCACTGCGATGCGCCAGGCGCTGCTGGACGCAGGCTTCCACATCGAAACAGACTCTCAAGCTCCCTACCTGCTGGTTCGTCCCCCTGGGCCGAACCCGGAAGCTTTACGACGCTCCCTGCTCGCCGCAGGCATCGCCGTGCGCCGGTGCGACACGTTCCCAGGGCTCGGTGAGGACTACTGGCGGCTTGCGGTGCGGGACCAGGAGAAAGTTGCAGCACTCATTGATGCCGTCGTTCAGCATGCCCAGAATTAGGCAGCAAGGTGGCATCACCACCATGGACCTCATGTGGTTTTAAAGCAGTGGGAATCCATCATGAAAGCCAGTCGGCATTCAGAAGTTCTCCCTTTACAAGCGTGTGATGTTTTAACTGGCTAGTGGGCCAAGACGCAGGATGGCTGGGGTGGATGAGAGTCCCCACTGGTCAGGTCCTTGCTGGGCGATCAACCGTATTGCGCGCACATCCTATACATACGTGTGGTTAACGGTTCTTTCGCGTCTATACATGGCGCAGACTTGCCGGCGGTGGATTATTTTTACACAGTAATGTGCTAAAAATAGAACGACTGGTTAAGGGTGGTTTTTATGGGAAATATCACTTTTAGTAAGGTTGGCCTAATTTAGGCTTTGCTAACCTTACTTTAACGTTTAGTATGCATTGATGTTGCACAACATACTTCCTAGGGTGCTGTTGCAAAGTTGGGGCAGTAGGAAGATCGGCGTGAAATAATCAGAGCCATGGGTATCTTCTCCGGTCGTCATTTCCCCCGTGAAATCATTCTGTGGGCGGTGCGGTGGTACTGCCGCTACGGGGTGAGCTACCGCGATCTCGAAGAGATGATGACTGAACGTGGCGTGCCGGTCGATCACACCACCATCTACCGCTGGGTCCAGAAATACGGCCCTGAGCTGGATAAGCACACTCGGTGGTACCGGCAGGTTCCTGACTGGCAGGCCCGGTCCTGGCGGGTGGATGAGACCTACATCCGGGTCGGGGGAAAGTGGTGCTACCTCTATCGGGCTATTACCGCTGGTGGGCAGACCCTGGACTTTTATCTCTCACCAAAACGGAATGTGGCTGCGGCCAAGCGTTTCCTGGCCAAGACCCTGCGGTCGAACGCGTCAGCCGGGTTCCCGCGGGTGATTAATACAGATAAGGCACCCTCCCTGGCCAAGGCGATCTCCGAGCTCAAGGAAGAAGGCATCTGCCCACCGACAGTGGAGCACCGTCAGGTGAAATACCTGAACAACGTTCTCGAGGGAGATCATGGGCGGCTGAAAAGGATCCTGGGGCCGAAGGGTGCATTTAAGAACAGGACATCTGCATATCGGACGCTGAAGGGGATGGAAGCGATGCACTCCTTGCGGAAAGGTCAGGGGACGATGTTTGCTTACGGGCAACCGAACCCGGACGCGGTGATCGTCAGCCGGGTCTTCGAGACGGCCTGAGAACGCTGAGTCGCAGAGACCATGGAGAAATGAAACTCGGGCGTTCGTGGCCCCTCCACCCGACTTTGCAACAGCACCTGCCGGCGTGACCAACGCCCGGTGCCGACTGTTGGGTGCGAACACCCCGTGGAAGCGGGTTAGGTTGACTCTGGGCTTCGGTACCAGGGCGGCCAGCCTTGCAATGAAATCCAATGGTTCGAAAATGACGTGCGTGGTGCCGTCCCGGTACGGCGTCTTGAGCTGGTAGCGCACGTTGCCGCCTCGTGTTAACGACAGCCGCTTCTCGGATACCGCCGGGCGGCTGATGTACCGGCACAGCCGTTCGAGCTTCTTGCGTTCATCGGCCCTGGCCGCCACGCCGGCGTGCAGGCTGGACCCGGCTACCTTGCCAATCCCGTCACCGAACGGATCACCACTGGTCGGCAGAGTTTGCAAAGTGAACACCTTTCGCCCCGCCTGTGAACCGACAGCGATACGGTAAGTGATCGAGTGCCCCAGCAGGGGTGTCATCGGGTCGTCATCCACCGCATCCGAGGCCAGATAGCTGTTTTCGACATCCCGTTCCAGCAGGCCTTGCCGTTCCAGATAGCGACCCACCCGGTGGGCGATGGTGTGCGTCAGCTGGGTGAGCTCTGGGCTGGTCGGCGCCTTGACCCAGCGGAAACGCGCTGAGCCGTGGGATTGCTCGACATACACACCGTCGAGAAACAGCATGTGGAAGTGAACATTCAGGGGTCGTTTGCGGGAGAGGGCGAAATCCTACGCTAAGGCTTTGGCCAACGATATTCTCCGGTAAGATTGATGTGTTCCCAGGGGATAGGAGAAGTCGCTTGATATCTAGTATGACGTCTGTCGCACCTGCTTGATCGCGGCCGCGATAGCTAGATCGCGTTGCTCCTCTTCTCCATCCGCGTTCCAAGCTGCGGAAAGGCACCCATAAGCGTACGCCTGGTCGAGCAGGCGACGCGGATCGACGTCCAGCGCACGAGAGAATGCGTCCGCCATCTGTGCAATGCGTCTAGGATCGAGACAAAGGTCGTCTCTGTCAGCCGGATCGTAGAACATATTGGCGGCGCCAAAGCCCACTTCACCGACCAGACCGACGGGATCTATCACCAGCCAGCCGCGACTGGAGAACATGATGTTTTCATGATGCAGATCGCCATGTAGCCCACGCAGTTCCGAGGCATTGCTCATCATTTGATCGGCTATAATCGCCGCGTGGACGTAGTCAGTTTGACAACCTGCGTTTTGATCATCGCGCGCCCGCTGAAACAAAGCTGCAAAGCGATCCCGGATCGGGAGAAGGGCAGAAGGCAGGGGTTCCTCAGATGCGGCATACAGCTTCGCCATTAGTTCCGCTGCAATTTCGGTCGCCTGGTAGTCGCCGTGCTCGGCAACGATGTGAGAGAGCATTCGCTCCCCGGCATATTCGAGCAACATCAGATTGTTCTCACGACCGAGCAACCGGACTGCTCCCCTCCCATTGCGCCATACCAGATAGTCGGCCCCGCGCAGTTCATCAGCAATGTCTTCTATAGGTTTCAATCCCTTGACGATTGCAGGAGTCCCGTCTGGCAATGAAACTTTCCAAACGAGGCTGGAAAAGGTGTCCGCAATGAGAACAGGTTGCGAAACGTGCCAATGAGCAGGAAAAACAGGCGGCATGAACATCAACCCCAAGTCAGAGGGTCCAATCGCAGATAGAAGGCAAGGCGTTCGCGGTCGGGGGCTTCGATCCCCAATACATTGAATAGGACAGCGAAGGCGCGCTCTGCTTCATCTGGCGCTGCCCAGTTCTCTTCGGCGTTAGCAATCATGAGTGCCAAATCGGCATAGCGATCTGCTGTTCCGAGCCGCCCAAGGTCGATCAGACCCGTGCATTGAAGAGTTTTAGGGTCCACCATGAAGTTCGGCATGCAGGGATCACCATGGCAAACAACCATATCGGTGCGCTCTTGGTCGAGCCGCACCGGTAGCTCTCGTTCGACACGAGCCAAAAGATCGAGCTGCGGCGTACTCTTGTCCTCGTCCGGTAAGAAGTCGGGATTGACGGCATTGCGGGACACCACATCAACGGCGCGTCCGAACATTCGCGACAGCCTGCGCTCAAACGGACATTGATCAACCGATAGGCTGTGAACAGCGCCAAGTTGCTGCCCCATTGACGGCCACGCTTTGAGCAAATCCGCTCCAGACAGATCAGCCGCCGGTACTCCCGGAATTGCCGTTATCACCAAGCATGCACCCTCCTGTTCCTCCTGCCAGTTGATCACCTCGGGGCAAGCCACACCTCGACCTTTGAGCCAAATGAGGCGGTCACGCTCTCCAGCGAGCTCACCGCGGCGGGAAGCAGGTGCGATTTTCGCGAAGGCATGCCCGTCACCACGTCGAAAAACAAAATCACCAGATTCTCCGCCTCTGACAGGCAACCAGTCAGAATGCGATTCACCAAAAAAAATATTAGTTCGATTCAATGGAGGTTCCTTCAGTTTTCTGATGAAGCGCGGAGGTGAGAGGTGGTCCCACTTGTTTGAACAACTAAAAGCTTATTTATAAGTGATACTCTGCTCTAGTTAAGCTACCTTATTTTGTTGTGGTAGCTGGTCATAGTAAAACTCATCTGGAGTCATTTTGTCCAGACTCGAATGAGGTCGTTTCAAATTATAAAATTCAAAATATGCGTTTAATTGCTTCTTCGCATCCAAAACATTGCTGTAGGCTTTGAGATACACCTCTTCATATTTAACGCTCCGCCATAATCGTTCAACCATCACATTATCAACCCATCGACCTTTACCATCCATACTGATTTGAATGCCATTTGATTTCAATACATCAATAAATGCATCACTGGTAAACTGACTGCCTTGGTCTGTATTAAAGACTTCAGGTCGGCCATATTTTTCAATAGCTTCATTTAATGTTTCTATGCAAAATGTAACCTCCATACTAATCGATACTCTATGCGCAAGTACCTTGCGGCTATGCCAATCAATCACAGCACATAAATAAACAAAGCCTTTTGCCATAGGGATATACGTTATATCCGTAGACCACACTTGATTACTGCGCTGAATAGCCAATCCTTTGAGCAGATATGGATATTTACGGTGAGCTTGATTGGCCTGACTTAGATTTGGTTTACGATATAACGCATTAATGCCCATTTTCTTCATTAAAGTACGTGTATGACGTCGTCCTATATGATGTCCTTGACGATTCAATAAATCACGCATCATACGGCTACCTGCAAAAGGGTATTGCATATGTAACTCATCCATACAGCGCATCAGCTTCAGATCTGATTCACTCACAGGTTTTGGGCGATAGTAATAACAACCACGGGAGACTTTCAGCAGCTTAGCTTGCTTAGATACTGAAATCTGAAGTGAGTCATCGATTAACTTTTGTGGTTGAAGCGACCCAGTTTCTTCAACACACCTTCTAAAAAATCAATTTCTAATGCCTGCTCACCGATTTTTGCATGTAGTTTTTTTAGATCGATGGGTGGTTCTGTTGGAGCTTTTGATTGATCGAAAGCTTGCGAGGAAGCTGAAATCAGTTGATTTTTCCAGTCAATAATTTGGTTTTGATGAACATCAAATTCAGCACTCAATTCAGCAAGTGTTTTTTCTGCTTTAATCGCAGCAAGTGCTACCTTAGCTTTAAAGTCATTTGAATGATTTCTTCTTGGTCTACGTGTCATAAAATACTCCATATATTGATGTTTATAACATCATTTGGGGAGCAAAATATCACTTATAAGTGTTGTTCAAATTTCCTGATCCACCTCTGTGGCTCAACCTGCGAAAAGAAACGAGTTGCTACGTAAGTCCGAGAACATGCTTTCCATGGTCTCTGAGCTCGCCTTTGGGACCGACATATCGGTAGAGAGTGACGCGCTCGATGCCGAGTTCCTTGCAGAGATCGGAAACTGAAGTATCGCGCTGGGCCATGGCGGCTTGCGCGAGACGCACCTGAGCTTTGGTGAGCGCGAATTTTCGTCCGCCCTTGCGACCGCGCGCTCTCGCGGAGGCGAGACCCGCCATGGTGCGCTCTCGGATCAGATCCCGCTCGAACTCGGCCAAGGTGGCGAAGATTCCGAACACCATGCGACCGGACGCAGTCGTGGTGTCGATCTGAGCGCCCTTTCCAGTCAGAACCCGCAGGCCGATCTTGCGGTCTGACAGCTCCTTCACCGTGTTGACCAGATGGGCAAGCGATCGTCCGAGGCGATCGAGCTTCCAGACCACCAGCACATCGCCGTCACGCAATGACTTGAGGCAGGCAGTCAAGCCAGGGCGATCATCACGACCGCCGGAAGCAAGATCATCATAGATATTGTCCCGTTCGACACCTGCGGCGCGCAAGGCGTCGTGCTGCAGGTCGAGAGACTGCGAGCCATCGGCTTTGGAGACGCGGGCATATCCGATCAGCATGTATCACAAACGTTGGTTTGAGGCGGCGCTTCGGCCACGATTGCATTGACCTCTGGAAATGTATCTCAACCAGCTTCATAAACAAAGCGTCTTGAACGCTATCAGATTTTGAAAAAGGAACATGTATGCCGCGTCGCGTCACTCTAACCGATCGGCAGAAAGACGCGCTGTTGCGCTTGCCGACTTCACAGACGGATTTGCTCAAGCACTATACGCTGAGTGATGAAGACCTTGGGCATATCAGGCTGCGTCGGCGCGCTCACAACAGGTTCGGCTTCGCCCTGCAATTGTGTGTCCTGCGCTATCCCGGCCGGGTGCTGGCTCCAGGCGAACTGATCCCTGCAGAGGTCATCGAATTTATCGGAGCGCAGCTTGGCCTGGGTGCCGACGATCTCGTAGACTATGCTGCCCGCGAGGAAACACGGCACGAGCATCTTGCCGAGTTACGGGGGCTCTACGGCTTCCGCACCTTCTCCGGACGTGGTGCGAGCGAGCTGAAGGAATGGTTGTTCCGAGAAGCCGAGATGGCGGTGTCGAACGAGGATATCGCCCGTCGCTTCGTAGCCGAGTGCCGACGCACCCGCACTGTCCTTCCCGCGACATCCACGATCGAGCGGCTTTGTGCCGCGGCTCTCGTCGATGCCGAGCGACGCATCGAGACGAGGATCGCCAGTCGGCTGCCTATGTCGATCCGAGAACAGTTGCTGGCATTGCTCGAGGAGACGGCTGATGATCGGGTGACCCGTTTTGTGTGGCTGCGCCAGTTCGAGCCTGGCTCGAACTCTTCGTCGGCCAACCGGCTGCTCGACCGGCTCGAATATCTGCAACGCATCGATCTCCCCGAGGATCTGCTTGCCGGCGTTCCTGCCCATCGGGTGACTCGTCTGCGCAGGCAGGGTGAACGGTATTATGCCGACGGCATGCGCGATCTCCCGGAGGACAGGCGGCTTGCGATCTTGGCTGTTTGCGTCTCGGAATGGCAGGCGATGTTGGCCGACGCAGTGGTCGAAACCCACGACCGGATCGTCGGCCGTCTCTACCGTGCTTCGGAGCGTATTTGCCATGCAAAGGTCGCAGACGAAGCGGGGGTGGTGCGTGACACCCTGAAATCCTTCGCCGAGATCGGGGGCGCCCTGGTCGATGCACAGGATGATGGCCAGCCGCTGGGCGATGTCATCGCGAGTGGGTCAGGGTGGGACGGCTTAAAAACCCTTGTTGCAATGGCAACCAGGCTGACCGCCACCATGGCCGACGATCCGCTCAATCATGTGCTCGACGGTTATCACCGCTTCCGCCGATACGCTCCACGCATGTTGCGCCTGCTCGATCTGCGAGCTGCGCCCGTTGCACTGCCGCTTCTGGAAGCGGTGACGGCCCTTCGTACCGGTTTGAACGATGCCGCGATGACCAGCTTCTTGCGGCCCAGCTCGAAATGGCATCGCCACCTTCGGGCCCAGAGGGCTGGCGACGCTCGCCTATGGGAGATCGCGGTGCTGTTCCATCTGCGCGATGCGTTCCGCTCCGGAGATGTCTGGCTTACTAGGTCCCGGCGCTATGGCGATCTGAAACACGCACTCGTTCCGGCACAATCCATCGCGGAAGGCGGTCGTCTCGCTGTGCCATTGCGGCCGGAGGAATGGCTGGCAGACCGGCAAGCTCGCCTCGACATGCGGTTGCGCGAGCTTGGCCGTGCCGCTCGCGCAGGCACGATCCCGGGCGGGTCGATTGAAAACGGCGTTCTGCATATCGAGAAACTCGAAGCCGCCGCGCCGACAGGCGCCGAAGATCTGGTGCTCGATCTCTACAAGCAGATCCCGCCCACGCGCATCACCGATCTCCTGCTGGAGGTGGATGCGGCGACCGGCTTCACCGAAGCGTTCACCCATCTGCGCACAGGAGCACCCTGCGCTGACCGGATCGGGCTAATGAACGTTATCTTGGCGGAAGGGATCAACCTCGGCTTGCGCAAAATGGCGGATGCGACAAACACCCACACCTTCTGGGAATTGATCCGCATTGGACGGTGGCATGTCGAGGGCGAAGCCTATGACCGGGCGCTGGCCATGGTGGTCGAGGCACAGGCAGCGTTACCCATGGCCCGGTTCTGGGGCATGGGCACGTCGGCTTCGAGCGACGGACAGTTCTTCGTCGCTACAGAGCAAGGTGAGGCCATGAACCTGGTCAACGCGAAATATGGCAATACCCCGGGCCTGAAAGCCTATAGCCACGTCTCCGACCAATATGCGCCGTTCGCAACCCAGGTGATTCCTGCAACGGCAAGCGAAGCGCCTTACATCCTCGATGGCCTGCTGATGAACGATGCTGGACGCCATATCCGCGAGCAGTTCACCGACACGGGCGGCTTCACCGATCACGTCTTTGCCGCATGTGCCATTCTCGGCTACCGGTTCGCTCCGCGCATCCGCGACCTGCCATCCAAACGGCTCTACGCGTTCAATCCGTCGGCCGCCCCGGCGCACCTGCGAGCGTTGATCGGCGGAAAGGTCAACCAAGCCATGATCGAGCGCAATTGGCCCGACATCCTGCGCATCGCCGCCACCATTGCTGCCGGGACCGTCGGCCAAGCCAGATTCTGCGGAAACTCGCCTCCTATCCGCGGCAGAACGAGCTCGCGACAGCCCTGCGGGAAGTCGGTCGCGTCGAGCGCACCCTGTTCATGATCGACTGGATTCTGGATGCCGAACTCCAACGGCGTGCCCAGATCGGGCTCAACAAAGGCGAAGCTCATCATGCGCTGAAGCGGGCAATCAGCTTCCACCGCCGCGGTGAAATCCGCGACCGTTCCGCCGAAGGCCAGCATTACCGCATCGCCGGCATGAATCTGCTCGCCGCCATCATCATCTTCTGGAACACCATGAAGCTCGGCGAGGTCGTTGCAAACCAGAAACGCGATGGAAAGCTGCTATCGCCCGATCTCTTGGCCCATGTTTCGCCGCTCGGATGGGAACACATCAATCTCACCGGAGAATATCGCTGGCCAAAGCCTTAGCGTAGGATTCCGCCCCCTCCCGCAAACGACCCCATTCAGATTGAGCGCCGATCCAAAACGCTGGATCAGGGTGACCGCGCCCGTCTTGGCCACTTGGTGGGTATGGCCCGCTTTCTTGACCAGGTGCGTGGCAATGACGCGGTAAACGATGCCCAGCACCCACCCCATGATCTCGGGCCGGCTGGCAAACAGGAAACGCAGCTGAAACGGGAAGCTCAACACCCACTGACGCATGGGTTGTTCAGGCAGTACTTCATCAACCAGCAAGGCGGCACTTTCGGCCATCCGCCGCGCCCCACAGCTCGGGCAGAAACCGCGACGCTTACAGCTGAAAGCGACCAGGTGCTCGGCGTGGCAAGACTCGCAGCGAACCCGTAGAAAGCCATGCTCCAGCCGCCCGCATTGGAGAAATTCTTCAAATTCCCGTTGCACATAGCCCGGCAATTCCTTTCCCTGCTCTGCCATAAGCGCAGCGAATGCCGGGTAATACTCGTCAACGATCTGATAGAGAAGGGTTTGCTCGGGTCGGTGGCTCTGGTAACGACCAGTATCCCGATCCCGGCTGGCCGTCCTGGCCGCCACATGAGGCATGTTCCGCGTCCTTGCAATACTGTGTTTACATACAGTCTATCGCTTAGCGGAAAGTTCTTTTACCCTCAGCCGAAATGCCTGCCGTTGCTAGACATTGCCAGCCAGTGCCCGTCACTCCTGGCCAGTTATGCGTTGGGTACGACCGCTGCAAATGCTCGTGCCCTGGATAGCACAGAAGAACGAATACAAGACTATCGGCGTGAGCAGCGCATATTGTCCGACAATTCAATCAGCGGCCAGAGCGTCCAGCGCGGCACACTGCCACCCGATACCAGACCCTACCTTGCACCGGATTGGCCAACACTGGCTGAAAATACAATGCCGTCTGTTATTGCTTTGTCAGCAATCGAGCAGCCCTACGGCTTTGCTGAAAACAGTCCGGCCTGGCTTATTCCTGGCGTTCAACAAAACGCTGCCACAGCAGCATTGACGCACTACCGCGCCTGGCAAAAAGGCTGGGCAAAACAAGACGCAAAGCGACAGCATCAAACTATATGCGGCGGTTTCGTCATCGAAGGCAACCGAGTGCTAACAGCGGCGCATTGTGTGGACAGGCAAGAAGCCTTGCGAATCCGTACAGCGGGCGGTGAATGGCGGGCGGCTCATGTTGTCGGTGCTGATGTAACGCAGGACGTTGCTTTGCTTGAGTTTGAAGGCGACCCATTGCCACCGATTAAGGTGGCCAACACTCTACCCAGGCCGGGCCAGGACGTTATGGCCATAGGCTCGCCGTCCGGTTACGGCTTTGCTGTCGGTGTCGGCATTGTTGCCTGGCACGGCCTCGATGCAAAGATGCTATCCCCTAATGATTTCATGCTTGTAACGGCTTCAGTCGTGGGCGGTAATTCCGGCGGCGTGGTCGTGAATACGCACGGTGAAGCGGTTTCATTGGTTAGCTATGGCAGCGGCAGTTATACGCAAACAGTGCCGATTGACCGAGCTTTAACCGTTGCTGGCCAGCTGGCCAAGTAACGCTACCCCAAGGCCGGGCAAATTTTGCCCAGGTCAATTACCAAGCGCCGAAGGGCGGCGCATGAAGAAAAAAAACATTAAAAAACTGGAGTAAATCACTATGAAAATTCGCAATGTATTTTGTTCACTGGTTGTTGCCTTTGCTGTTGTGTCTGTTTCACAGGCAGCGACTGCCACTGATTTGGACGTTGTGCATACTGCGTATGAAGCCTACGAAGGAGCTGCAAAGGCTTTAGAGCGCAGCATTGACGTTGTGCATAGCAAACTGAACACCGCAGGTTTAACGCCAGAAGAAATGCAAAAGCTGCAACTACAGCTTGATGCGGTGCTGTTGCAAAGTTGGGGCAGTAGGAAGATCGGCGTGAAATAATCAGAGCCATGGGTATCTTCTCCGGTCGTCATTTCCCCCGTGAAATCATTCTGTGGGCGGTGCGGTGGTACTGCCGCTACGGGGTGAGCTACCGCGATCTCGAAGAGATGATGACTGAACGTGGCGTGCCGGTCGATCACACCACCATCTACCGCTGGGTCCAGAAATACGGCCCTGAGCTGGATAAGCACACTCGGTGGTACCGGCAGGTTCCTGACTGGCAGGCCCGGTCCTGGCGGGTGGATGAGACCTACATCCGGGTCGGGGGAAAGTGGTGCTACCTCTATCGGGCTATTACCGCTGGTGGGCAGACCCTGGACTTTTATCTCTCACCAAAACGGAATGTGGCTGCGGCCAAGCGTTTCCTGGCCAAGACCCTGCGGTCGAACGCGTCAGCCGGGTTCCCGCGGGTGATTAATACAGATAAGGCACCCTCCCTGGCCAAGGCGATCTCCGAGCTCAAGGAAGAAGGCATCTGCCCACCGACAGTGGAGCACCGTCAGGTGAAATACCTGAACAACGTTCTCGAGGGAGATCATGGGCGGCTGAAAAGGATTCTGGGGCCGAAGGGTGCATTTAAGAACAGGACATCTGCATATCGGACGCTGAAGGGGATGGAAGCGATGCACTCCTTGCGGAAAGGTCAGGGGACGATGTTTGCTTACGGGCAACCGAACCCGGACGCGGTGATCGTCAGCCGGGTCTTCGAGACGGCCTGAGAACGCTGAGTCGCAGAGACCATGGAGAAATGAAACTCGGGCGTTCGTGGCCCCTCCACCCGACTTTGCAACAGCACCTTGCTGCGCACGATCAAGCCGAGCATTTTCATGCTGCCTGTTCCGCCTAATAATTGGTTCATGATGAGCACAACGGTTACGTAGTTTGTAGACCACATCAACCTCACGCTTGAAATCAGTCAAAGAAGGAACGAAGATGCCAGCCCCACCCTCATCCGTGGCGGAAACCGGCGTGGCCACAAGACTATTACGAACTAGTGGCCAAATCGTCGACGCGTACGTATTGGTAAAAAGATACGCCCAGAAATCGAAGCTCAACTCAGCAATCACCCGTCCCGATGGTGGCACCTGACCTCGGCTAATTCCCGCCCGCCGTTCCGCCTTCTGAATAGACTTCTTCGCCTGCCGATCAAAAGGAATAGCCGGGTGGACATACCACCGCTGCCCATACCTTGGAGACACAGCAGTATCGACACAGTTACGCAAGAGCACCTCGACATGCTGAATATCTTCCAGGAAGGACTTGGTCACGCGAGTATTCCACAGGTAGAGAGCGTCGGGATCCGAGTGGAAGCTGTAGGTTTTCATCCGCTCGGATGAAAACCAAGCCTCAAGATCACTAACCGGATTATTCTTGGATGACATACGTACCAGTGTTACACTTGGAACCGAAGGCCCCGGAGCGATCCCTGCGTTTTAGACGCACATCACCGGGGTTATTGATTTTTCTTGGCCCGCCTCCCCAGAGGAATTCTCCTCTCGGAACTATTTCCTCTGTTTGCGGCGTCGCGGCGGAACTGCCCCACGGCTTTCGAAGAGGCTGACCATCTGAGCAACAGACAGGTCAGAGGGCAGCTGATGCGAATGCACACCGGACCGCTCGGCCCATTTCCGCGCCGCCTGTCGAGAGGGAAATATCTTCGCTTGGGTGACGATATCGACGATCCCACGACCCTTCCCCGTATAGACGGCGTGCACTAGAGCTTGGAACGCCTTTCGCTTTCCAACTGGTACCAACATTTTAGGACGGCGTCGGATGTGCAAAACGCCACCATCCACACTAGGACGAGGGGTAAACGCCTCCCGGCTAACACGTTCTCCAAGCTCAAAAGTGAACCACGGAGCCCACTGGGCGGTCATCATGGTTGACGCACCGACGCCAGCACGTCGGCGGGCAACCTCCCACTGCATAAGCAGCACAGCGTCGGTCCAGCCTGGGGCGCGAAGAAGGCGCCGCAAGATGGATGTGGTGATATGAAACGGGATGTTACCAACAATCACATGAGGGTGGGCTGGCAGACGGTATCTCAGAAAATCTTCGTTGATGACAGTCACAGCATCGTCAAGTTCCCGCCGCAGCGCACCTGCCAGCGCGGGGTCAATTTCAACAGCTGTGAGAGATCGTCCCGTACAAGACAACGGATGAGTCAGCGCTCCTTGGCCGGGACCAATCTCAATCAAGGGGCCGCTAGTGCTTCCCACACGCTCCAAGAGAGAGGCGATAACGCGGGAGTCAGTGAGAAAGTTCTGGCCGTTTTCGTGACGACCACGAGAATATGCAGACATGGGATGCTCCGAAAAGAAGAGTTTTGGAGCCGGGCATGGCAAAATGACAGCCCGGCTTAGTGACCGGAGCGGTGACCACTACTGGAAGGTCAACCGCTGTTAGCGGTTGCGGCGCAACCGCATCGAAGCAGTTCCCAAAATCAACATGTTCTCGACATTAGCATCCGTTGTATTCAGGGTCAAGTCCGACGGAGTGGTGTTTCTGCCTTTCGTTGAAACAAGCAGTGTGATGGCGTCAGGGACCGGCACGTGCTTGGTGCTGTGACTGGTTCATGCGACCTCCTTGGTGGTGGTGTCGGCGTCGATGATGCTGGCGGTGATCATTGCTTTGGTCTGGGTGCTGTTGCAAAGTTGGGGCAGTAGGAAGATCGGCGTGAAATAATCAGAGCCATGGGTATCTTCTCCGGTCGTCATTTCCCCCGTGAAATCATTCTGTGGGCGGTGCGGTGGTACTGCCGCTACGGGGTGAGCTACCGCGATCTCGAAGAGATGATGACTGAACGTGGCGTGCCGGTCGATCACACCACCATCTACCGCTGGGTCCAGAAATACGGCCCTGAGCTGGATAAGCACACTCGGTGGTACCGGCAGGTTCCTGACTGGCAGGCCCGGTCCTGGCGGGTGGATGAGACCTACATCCGGGTCGGGGGAAAGTGGTGCTACCTCTATCGGGCTATTACCGCTGGTGGGCAGACCCTGGACTTTTATCTCTCACCAAAACGGAATGTGGCTGCGGCCAAGCGTTTCCTGGCCAAGACCCTGCGGTCGAACGCGTCAGCCGGGTTCCCGCGGGTGATTAATACAGATAAGGCACCCTCCCTGGCCAAGGCGATCTCCGAGCTCAAGGAAGAAGGCATCTGCCCACCGACAGTGGAGCACCGTCAGGTGAAATACCTGAACAACGTTCTCGAGGGAGATCATGGGCGGCTGAAAAGGATCCTGGGGCCGAAGGGTGCATTTAAGAACAGGACATCTGCATATCGGACGCTGAAGGGGATGGAAGCGATGCACTCCTTGCGGAAAGGTCAGGGGACGATGTTTGCTTACGGGCAACCGAACCCGGACGCGGTGATCGTCAGCCGGGTCTTCGAGACGGCCTGAGAACGCTGAGTCGCAGAGACCATGGAGAAATGAAACTCGGGCGTTCGTGGCCCCTCCACCCGACTTTGCAACAGCACCATCTGTTGTAGGGCTCTGTGAACCCATCACGAACTGAATAATACGTGCCATTAGTGTTAGAGCCTTTCCCCATCTGAGTAGTCTGGCACCACGATGCGTCGCACGCTGTCTGCGAAGCTCACATCTGGAGTTTTGATGGAAATTTGATAGAGATCTGACAGCTTGGATTCCGTGAGCTGATACAACGTATCGCCGCAGCTGATTGTCTTATCCATCAGCAAAGTGCGATCCGCAACGTGCAAGGCATGGGTTGGGTCATGCGTAGTGAACACCACGCCAATTCCCTCATTGCACAGCTGACGCATGATGCACAATGTTCTGGATTGGTTTCGCATATCCAACGCGGACGTAGGCTCATCAAGGATCAGGAAGAGCGGGTCAGAGGCCAACGCACGCGCGATCAAAACAAGTTGGCGCTGACCGCCAGACATGCCGGAGAAGATCTTGTGCGCATGCTCCAGAAGCCCCACGCGCTTCAGCGCGCGCTGAGCCTTGTCCTCATCCTCTTTGCTTGGCGACGACCACGGTGAACGGTTGCGCGCCGTACCCATGAGCACCATGTCGAAGGCAGTAAATCCGAGGTTGGAATCATTGTTCTGAGGGACGTACCCTACCGAGCCACTAGCTTGGACCATTCCTTCACGCGGGGTACGAACTCCCGCCAAACACGTCAGCAGCGTGGTTTTTCCGCGCGCATTAGGGCCAAGAATGGCAACACACTCACCTGGTTTCACGCTCAGATCGACGTCGCGGAACAACCAGTTTCCGCCTACGTACCAATGGCCAACGCCTTGTGCTTTAAGCAATGCTGCCTCCTTGCCGCGCTTTGTTAATGAGCACAGAGATGAAAACTGGTGCACCAATCAGCGCGGTCAAGATACCAATAGGAATCTCAACCTCGGAGACAGAGCGCGCGATCGTATCAATAATCAGGGTGTAGATTCCTCCCAAGAGGAACGATGCCGGGATGACAATTCGATTGTCGTGACCCAATACCAGACGGATAAGGTGAGGAACCACCAAGCCAACCCAGCCGACAATGCCGGCACTCGCCACCGTTGCCGCAGTAAGAAGCGCTACCGCAACGATCAATATGAAGCGCATACGGCCTGGATGAACCCCCAGCGATGCTGCGTCTTCATCACCCAGAGAAAGAATGTTGATGCGCCAACGCAGCAGGTAGACAGTCACAAGGCCGATAAGAACCGGCACTAGAATCATGAGAACCTTGGACCACGTAGCGGCAGAAAATGAACCCATCAGCCAGAAAGTGATCGATGGCAGCGTAGTGTACGGATCCGCCAGGTATGTAACGAGGGATACCAGCGCATTGAAAAATGCGCTCACAACGATGCCACCTAATACGATCGTCAAAACTGGGTTAGACGTTCTGATCTTGCCAATAACCATCACAATGATTGCCGCCAACAAACCCGATGCAAACGCACCGGCCATGATGGTCGCGGCAGACATGGACAGCAGGATCATCAAAACGCCACCAAAAGCAGCGCCCGAGGAAACACCAATCACATCAGGGGAAACCAACGGATTTCTAAACAATGCCTGCAGCGCAGCGCCAGACACCGCTAGAGATCCACCCACCAGCACCGCCAACAAAATGCGTGGAGCTCTAACGAGCAGCACCGCGGAATTCTCTCCCGCCGTCCATTCCGGGGACAGAGTCCCGCCGATGCCAAGGCGTAGGGCCAGTTCATTGCCAATGATTTCTGCCACTCTGAGTGGGGAAATAGCCAAGGAGCCGATTCCGATGGCAACTACCATCGACACAATAAGCGTGATGAAAAGACCCGAAATGACGACAACTCGAAGCATTTTTGACGAACGGAGGTCAAACGGCTTTTCGGGTTCTGCCTCCACAAAGCAAGGTCCGTTTTCTTGGCCTATCGGGCACGTCTCGGCGACTGGGCAATTACTTGGCGCCTGCTTACTGGACTCGATCATAATTGGCCGATCCGTTGTTGATGTCTGTACGCAGAGTTAGATCAATGTCTTCCTGAGTCACGTCATAGTTGTAAAGGTAAGAGATCTGCTCTCGCATCATGTCAGGAAGGTCAACTTCCAGCTCTGGATGAACTAGTGCTGCTGCCCAGTTCCAGAACAATGGCGACTCAGCACATGGAACCTGCCACCTGTAAACGCCCAGTGGGGTTCGGTAGACCTTCTTATTCTTCACTGCAGATACATCTGCGAAGCGTGGATCGTTGTAGAGATCCTCTGGAACCGCGGTGTCAAAGGCTGAGAGGAAGATGACTTCAGGGTCCCAGTTGATGAGTTGTTCAGGGCTGATACCCGCATCATCAACCACCGCATCGGCCGCTACATTTTCTGCGTTAATCAGATCGAAAACGTGCTGTGCGTAGTCCTTTTTGGTAGCTACGGACAGTTTGGAATCAGAGTAGGACAGCTGAACAACACGAGGCTTAGTATCAAATTTGGCGGTCTTTTCACGAAGCTCTTCTGCTTCCTTGCCCATGTTGTTAATGATCTCTTCAGCGCGGTCTTGCTTGCCCACCATGGTGCCAAATAGGTCAATCCATGTTTCCAAGTCTTCCTGCGTGCCATACTGCAAACCGACTACTGGAATACCTGTGGACTCAATAGGCGCGACTACGTCATTTCCCCTGTCTCCCCACTGAACAACCACATCAGGATTGAGACTCAAAATCTCTTCCATGTTTGGAACAAAGTCATCGCCGGCGATTACTTTGAGCTCATTTGCTTTATCAAAAATCTTCGGCGTGATACCTTCCGCGGCAGCTTCTGACCAGGAGGAGTTCACGCCCACGATGCGGTCCCAGGAACCATCAACCGCTGCCAGAATTGCCGGAGCTGGAATGACCGTAAAGGCTATTTGATCCGCCGGTCCGCTAAGTTCAACGCTTTTCCCTCGCTGGTCTGTCAGAGCGATCGCTCCTGAAGTTTCTTCACTACTGGAGGATTGCATGGTGGTCGTGCCTTGACCACACCCAGTGAGAAGGAGGCTGGCCGCCACAATTGTTCCAGCCAGTGCTGACATGCACTTACGCATTGATGTCCTTTCTAGGAAGGGTGCTGTTGCAAAGTCGGGTGGAGGGGCCACGAACGCCCGAGTTTCATTTCTCCATGGTCTCTGCGACTCAGCGTTCTCAGGCCGTCTCGAAGACCCGGCTGACGATCACCGCGTCCGGGTTCGGTTGCCCGTAAGCAAACATCGTCCCCTGACCTTTCCGCAAGGAGTGCATCGCTTCCATCCCCTTCAGCGTCCGATATGCAGATGTCCTGTTCTTAAATGCACCCTTCGGCCCCAGGATCCTTTTCAGCCGCCCATGATCTCCCTCGAGAACGTTGTTCAGGTATTTCACCTGACGGTGCTCCACTGTCGGTGGGCAGATGCCTTCTTCCTTGAGCTCGGAGATCGCCTTGGCCAGGGAGGGTGCCTTATCTGTATTAATCACCCGCGGGAACCCGGCTGACGCGTTCGACCGCAGGGTCTTGGCCAGGAAACGCTTGGCCGCAGCCACATTCCGTTTTGGTGAGAGATAAAAGTCCAGGGTCTGCCCACCAGCGGTAATAGCCCGATAGAGGTAGCACCACTTTCCCCCGACCCGGATGTAGGTCTCATCCACCCGCCAGGACCGGGCCTGCCAGTCAGGAACCTGCCGGTACCACCGAGTGTGCTTATCCAGCTCAGGGCCGTATTTCTGGACCCAGCGGTAGATGGTGGTGTGATCGACCGGCACGCCACGTTCAGTCATCATCTCTTCGAGATCGCGGTAGCTCACCCCGTAGCGGCAGTACCACCGCACCGCCCACAGAATGATTTCACGGGGGAAATGACGACCGGAGAAGATACCCATGGCTCTGATTATTTCACGCCGATCTTCCTACTGCCCCAACTTTGCAACAGCACCCAACAGATGACCGTGTGGACAAAGTAGACATCTACCAGTTCCCGTCAATTGATCTCACCAAGTACAAGGGCATGATCATTGGGTCAGCCTGTGATCTGGTGTTTTTGGAACAACGAAGTGAGATCATCTCGCAGTGGGTGCGAGCTGGTGGACGGCTTCTGTACTCAGGTCACCCGCACCTTCGAGTAGTTGAGGGGCTTCCTAGCACCCGAAAGATGGAGTTCCACAATCCCGAAGACATTTGGCTCAGTGCTGTGGAATCGCACCCCATCTTCGAAGGGGTGGATCACAAAGACCTGCTCTTTAGAACCGGTGTCCCAGGTAATCACTCTTTTGAGGAACTGCGGGAGATCGGAGTAGCTGGCTTCTACGGGCGCAGTTACCTCACCAACCTTCCTGATGGTGCCCGCGTTCTCACTGGTATTGGTCCGCGTCAGCTGCCACTGGATGTGAGCTACCCGTTAGGTGAGGGCGAAGTAATAGTCCACGCCGGTAACGATATCGAGTCTTTTGCTTATGAGGGGACCTCTACCGAGGGGCTCCGTGACGCAATCTATACGTACCTAGGGTGATAGACACCATGACAAAAATTGCTTTCATTCATTCTGGTTCATTCTTCCATTTAGCAGATCTGAAAGATCCCGCCGTCAAGGCATTTGACCCAGTTGCCCTCTATGCTCCCTCCATGACAGCGGACTCACTTGAGGGATGTGACGCCGTTTTCCTAGCTGCTCGTCAGCACCCTGATGTGATGAAGCGGATCGCGCCGTTTATTGTTGATTTTCTCTCCCTTGACGGAGTCAGGGTCTACATTGATGGTGAAAACCACGTGGGGGACTGGCTTCCTGGTACTGAGGAGATCCATCGTGGTACCAACTTCTGGGCATGGCGTGTTGGTGAGGACGTGGGTAGGCGATCAGTTAATACCGACCATCCTTTGTGGTCCTACCTCAGTGAACAATCAGTTCACTGGCACTATCACGGTGTCCTCGCACCACCGGCACACGCAACCAGCTTAGTTGAGCTTATTGAACTGGAGGATCACAAGGATGCTGATCACACAGACCCGTGGGGTGGGCATTACCTTGCGGTGCCGGACCATCCGAATGTGTTGCTCTACCATGATGCGCAAACGTTCAACGGCGAAGTTGTGGTTTCCACGATGGACTGCGCATACCACCACGGTGCTGGATTTATGCCGGGTGCTACCCAGCTTCTCTACCGTATGCTGCGTTGGCTATCGGACTCCTAATCACGACAATCCTTAGAAAAGACAAAGGGGCCCGATGCGAAAAAGGGTATCGTCCCGCAGGATCCCTGCGGGACGATACCCTCTTTGCCTCACTGGGCACGTGACGAACTTCTCCTGGGCGTCATCGGATGCGTACGCCTCAGCTACTGCACGCAGCTCGGAGTTAGCACCGAAGACCAAGTCAGCGCGGGTGCCGGTGAAGGACTTGCCGTTGTTAGGGTTGGTGCCGTTGTAACGGGTGCCCTTCTCATCAGCCTTCTCCCAGACGTTGTCAATGTCCAGCATGTTGACCAGGAAGTCGTTGGTCAGCTGACCAACGCGCTCGGTGAGAACGCCATCCTGGGAGCCATCCCAGTTGGTGCCCAGAACGCGCATACCTGCAAGCAGAACGGTGAGCTCTGGTGCGGTCAGGCCCATGAGGTTGCCGCGGTCGATCAGCAGGTGCTCTGCTGGCAGGACGTGCTGGCCGTCAGAGTAGTTACGGAACGCATCAGCGTGTGGCTTCAGGTAGCCGAAGGACTCAACATCGGTCCACTCCTGGGTAGCGTCGCCACGACCTGGGGTGAATGGAACGGTGACAGGGGTGCCTGCAGCAGCGGCAGCCTGCTCAACGCCAACGCCACCAGCCAGAACGATCAGGTCAGCGATGGAAGCGTTGATACCGGTGTTGGCCTTGATCTCCTCGAGCTTGCCCAGAACCTTATCCAGCTGAGCTGGGTTGTTTACTTCCCAGCTGCGCTGTGGCTCAAGACGGATGTGGGCACCGTTAGCGCCACCACGGAAGTCAGAGTTGCGGTAGGTGGATGCGGAAGCCCAAGCGGTGGACACCAGCTCACCAACGGTGAGACCGGAGTCAGCGATAGCCTTCTTCAGGGTCTCAATCTCAGCCTCGTTTGGTACGTACTCAGGAGCTGGGATTGGATCCTGCCACAGCAGATCCTCTTCTGGAGCCTCAGCACCGATGTAGCGGGTCTTTGGTCCTAGGTCACGGTGAATCAGCTTGAACCATGCGCGGGAGTAAGCCTCAGAGAATTCTGCGAAGTTGTCCTTGAAACGACGGGAGATCTTGTCGTACTCAGGGTCGAATCGCAGAGCGAGGTCAGAGGTGAGCATGCGTGGCTCGCGGCGCTCATCAGAGTGAGCCATTGGAACCATGTCAGCGCCAGCACCATCCTTTGGACGCCACTGCTTAGCACCAGCTGGGGACTCCATGAGCTCCCACTCGTAAGCGTAGAGGATGTGGAAGAACTCGTTGTCCCAGCGGTCTGGGTGGTAGGTCCAGGTAACTTCTGGGCCGCCGCCCAGGGTCTTGTCACCGATTGGGCCCTTCCAGCCGATGCCCTGATCCTCAAGATCGGTTTCCTCAGGAAGTGGGCCGATCTCATCTGGGGAAGACGCACCGTGAGTCTTACCGAAGGTGTGGCCACCAGCGATCAGAGCTACGGTCTCTTCATCATTCATACCCATGCGCTTGAAGGTATCGCGGATATCGCGAGCAGAAGCTACTGGATCTGGGTTGCCGTCTGGACCCTCAGGGTTCACGTAGATCAGACCCATCTGAACCGCTGCCAGTGGGTTATCAAGCTTGCGGTCGCCTTCGTAGCGCTCGTTAGCTAGCCACTCGGTCTCAGGACCCCAGTACACTTCCTCTGGCTCCCACGCATCAACGCGGCCACCGGAGAAACCGAAGGTCTTGAAGCCCATGTGCTCCATAGCAACGTTGCCGGCCAGAACCATCAGGTCTGCCCAGGACAGGGACTTGCCGTACTTCTTCTTAACTGGCCACAGGGTACGACGTGCGCGGTCAAGCAGCACGTTGTCTGGCCAAGAGTTCAGCGGAGCGAAACGCTGCTGGCCGGTGGAAGCGCCACCGCGGCCGTCGTAAACGCGGTAGGTACCGGCGGAGTGCCATGCCATACGGATGTAAGCGCCGCCGTAGGTGCCGAAGTCAGCTGGGTACCAGTCCTTGGAGTTGAGCATGCACTCAACGATGTCCTGCTTAACCTCATCAAGGTTGAGGGACTCGAATGCTGCTGCGTAGTCGAAGTCAGCACCGTAAGGGTTGCGCTCTGGGGAGTTCCACGCGAGCAGGGATACGTTCAGGCGCTCTGGGAACCAGCGTTGGTTCTGGTTACCGGCGGTAGGTGGGGTGGTGTTGTCGTGTCCAAAAGGGCACTTTGGCTCAGCACCGGAGTTAGCTGGATCGCCAGCTGGGACCTTCTCAGTAAGATCAGTCATTCAAAGACCTCCACAAGTGTCAGAGAAAATGGCAGATAAGGAAAAATTGTTAATGGCAGGCGATCAAGTGCCGTGCCCTATGAATCACAATAGCATTAAAACCCCACCGCGCAATGCTGAAAACACGCACATTACGGTGGCTTCTGCTTTTGTCATTTTACCTGCTCATACGCAACTTGTGGGCGTTTATAGTGAAACCCTCATCCAGCTCGGAATCTGTAGGTGTGAACCTGCGCGCTGAGAACCTCGGTTTCTGCTGATTTTCCACTCGCCGGATCCCCGTGCGCGATGACTGCACCTTATAAATATTGTGGTCCGTCTTGGGTCGGTTTGTGGCATAGGAGGCGTGGTACGCGCCGGGTGATGGGGCCACCGGAATGTGGGGATAGGCGCTGAAGCTAGCCAGGCCGTAGGCGGCCGCGGTGGTTTCGGGGTTAGGGCGCACTCTTTTGCCGCTTTCCGACGCCGGAAGGTAGTGCGCGGCTAGGGTGCCCGGTGCTTCGGCGTCGCACGTCCTTGGAGTTCATGTGGCCGCGAGGCTTCACTCGCGGCGTTTTAGAGTGCGGTGGAGTAAGTGAGGTAGGGCGCCGCCTCATCTGCGGATTTCGTTTTAGGGATGTACACTTTAATTATTGTTGACACATCTACAAAATGGAGTCGAAAATGTCTGACAAGAATAATGACTACGCTGGCGATCCGCAGAACGCTAGTAAATCGGGTGAATACGTGCGCGACGTAAATTACATCAACGATCGCATTAGTTCGTCTGTTAGTGAAGTAACCAAGGCAGAAGACGGTACGTATCTGTGGCCAATGGAATCTGGCCGCTACCGCCTCGCCGCTGCCCGTGCATGCCCGTGGGCTCATCGCTCCGTCATTACTCGTCGCTTGCTGGGCCTTGAGGATCACATTTCCCTCGCTCTAGCAGGGCCAACCCATGACGTCCGCTCCTGGAAATTTGATCTAGACCCAGGCCAGGTTGATCCGGTACTGGAGATTCCTCGACTGCAAGATGCCTATTTCAATCGCTTCCCTGACTACCCTCGCGGCATCACGGTTCCTGCGATCGTGGAGGTTGAGAGCAAGAAGGTTGTCACCAACAACTACAACAGCTTGGTGCGCGACTTCATCTTGGAATGGAAGGACTTCCACCGCGAAGGCGCCCCAGATCTCTACCCGCTAGAGCACGCTGAAGAGATGGAAGAAGTAAACGAGAAGATCTTCCGTGCCATCAACAACGGTGTCTACCGCTGTGGGTTCACTCCTAGCCAGGAAAAGTACGAGGAGGCCTACCGTGAGTTTTGGGAGGTACTTGACTGGGTGGAGGAGCGTCTAGGTAAGCAGCGCTACATGATCGGTGATCACATCACTGAAACGGACATCCGCCTCTTTGTCACCCTCATCCGCTTTGATCCTGTGTACTACGGACACTTCAAGGTATCGCGGCATAAGACCTCCGAGCTGCCAAACATTCGCGGTTACATGCAGGAGCTGTTTAAGATTCCTGGATTTGGTGACACCACTGACTTCACCGAGATCAAACAGCACTACTACATGGTTCACAAGGAAGTGAACCCAATGCAGACGGTCCCTGTGGGGCCGGACATGTCCTGGCTGGCTGAGCCCCATGACCGCGATCGCTTTGGTGGATCACCATTTGCGGATGGGCAATCAGCGCCTTCTGGCCCACTACCTGAGGGGGAGCATATTAAGAATCCAGAGAACTTCCAGTTATCCCTCTTTCCTTACTGCGCAGGTTAAGAACCAACACTAAAGGCGATGGTCATACAAGACCATCGCCTTTGGCGTGTGAGCAATGAGTCAGTAGTGAACCTCAGCCGGTAGTGACTGCTTCACACCCAGGTCTTGGGGAGAGGAGAGCTTGCGCATCACGGCGGAGAAAATGGCACCGGTGATGTTGTGCAGTACTGCGGCCACCGCTCCCGGCAATGCTGCCTCCGCGGAGAGGAACTTCGCCGCCATGCCGGAGGATAGTCCAGCTGATTGGGTACCGATTTCCACGGCCATGGTGCGGTTGTAGGATTCCGGCATCTTGAGCACCTTGCCGGTGACGTAGCCGAGCAGGTAACCAAACGCGTTGTGGAGCAATACGGCCACAAACACGATCGTTCCTACGGAGGCCAGCAGCTCCGTGTTGTTAGCGACGGTGGGGAACACCACGCCACCAATGCCCACGATGGAAATCCACGGCAGAATAGGCGTGATCTTGGTGATGAAGGAGTCAAACAACACTCGAATGATCAGTCCGCCAATAACCGGTGCCAGCACTGTCTGGACAAGAGTGAGGGCCATGCCGGCAGCATCGACATCGGTGCGCGCATCAGCAAGCCACAGCATCAACAGTGGCGTCACGATAGGGCTCACCAGCGTGGATACGGACGTCATGGCAACCGAGAGCGCCACATCACCCTTGGCTAAGTAGGTGATCACGTTGGATGAAGTACCGCCAGGAACGGAGCCCAGCATGAGCAGGCCTACCGCCAGGGCTGGATTGAGGTTGAGCATCTTGGCAACCACAATGGCCATTGCGGGCATGATCACGAACTGGGCAATAACGCCAATCAGGATCGGCCACGGGCGACGGGCGATTTCCTTGAAGTCTGGGATGGTGAGGGTGAGGCCCATGCCGAACATGATGACCATGAGGAACTGGGAAATGTACGCACTGAACGGCGCAAACGGCTGAGGAAAAATGAATGCTACAACCGCGCCCGCAAGAATAAACAGTGGGAAAGCCATCACTGCAATGGCTGCGGAGCGATCCTCATTGGCATCTGCCTTGGTGTTCATACCTTGATCCTTTGAATGGCGGGCAATGTATAAGGGATAAGGGTACACATCTGATGTCTTCCTGTGCCCTAATTCACTCACTTTTATTCAATGGGAGGAATAGTATTGGTGCGCTCTGATGGATGATCTCGCCTGCTGAGTAGCGGTTCATTTCTCCTGCTAAACCCAAAAAAGCCTTCACCTCTTGCGTATGCTTTTAAGGTATGCGTCTTCCAAAAATTCTCGCCATCATCCTCGCCGGCGGTAAAGGTAGCCGACTGGGCGAGCTCACCGAACACCGCGCCAAGCCCTCTCTTCCTATTGGCGGTACCTACCGGTTAGTGGATATTTCACTATCTAACCTTGCCCATTCGAACATCAAAGACGTGCTCTTGGCGGTACAGTACCTGCCGCACACCATTACCCAGGAACTTCAGGGTGGGCGCCCTTGGGACTTGGATGCCAGCCACGGCGGCTTGGAATTGGCGTTCCCTTTCCAGGGTCAAGAGGGGGAGGGGTTCAACGATGGCAATTCCGCCACACTGTTCTCCCAGATTCCTCTGATTGAGCGGTATGATCCTGACCTCGTCTTGGTCTTGTCCGCCGATCACTTGTATTTGGTGAACTATCTTGAGGTGCTCAACACTCACCAGCAGATGCGTGCTGATCTGACCATGGTGTCCACCGAGGTTACTGAGCATCCGGGGCGGTATTCGGTAATCAAGTCTCACGACGGGCTTGTTACTGCGTTTGACTATAAACCGGACGAACCGGAAGGCAACGTGGTGGGTTGTGAAATCTTCTTATTTGAGAAAGAGAAGTTGGTCAGTGCCTTGCGGGAGTTGGAGAAAGACGGCCTTGAGGATTACGGGCATGACCTTCTGCCGTACTTTGTAGAAAACCACCGCGTGGCGGATCACCGGCACAAGGGGTACTGGCTGGACCTGGGAACCATCCAGAGTTACTGGACGGCGCACATGCAGATTCTGAACGATGAGGGTATTCGCCTTGATGACCCACAGTGGCCCATCTGGTCCGCGCAGCCGCAGCGTGTTCCTGCACGGGTGACAGGCAGCGCCACGTTGGATAATGCTTCGGTGTGTGCTGGTTCGAAGGTGTCTGGCACAGTGATCAACTCCGTGATTGGCGTTCAAGCCGTGGTGGAGGAGGGCGCTGTGGTGGAAAATAGCGTGGTACTTGATGGGGCGCGCATCAAATCTGGTGCGGTAGTCAAGAACGCTATTGTCAGCATTGACGCTGAGGTGTCCGGCCGCCGTGGCAGTGATGAGGTAGTAACGCTGATTGGTGTTGACGGTTGTGTGGCCGAGCGCCAACCCTTTGACTACGAGGCCGAACTGCCGAGCTTTGCCAAAAAAGAAAACAAGAAATAGGGGTCTGTGCCATAGGCAATAGGCGTGAGCGGATCACTCGCTACTGTGCTGCCGCGATCTTATTGGTAGATTGTGCACTATGAAATTTTCTCCTGAACTGCAGGCCCAGCTCGATCTAATAACGTGTGACGGTGGACAGGGCGCTTGCGCCCTCATGTGGTTCAGGGATGACCTTCGGCTATCACATAATGAGGCCTTGTTTCAGGTGTGCGATCACGCGCGCCCTGCAGGTAATGATGAGCAGCCTCCGGTGGTGGCGGTTTTCGTACATGAAACCAATGAGGGTTTCCGTCCCCTGGGTGGTGCAACTCGGTGGTGGCTGCACCACAGCCTAACCTCTCTGGCGCAGTCGCTCGCGGAGAGGGGAATTCCCCTGATAGTTGCGGGCGGTGACTCTGAAGAGCTTATTCCCGCGCTGGTTGACTACCTTCAAGCGGGTTATGTGGCGTGGTCGCGGAGGTACCATCGCCCCTTCAGGGAGGCTGATGCGCGTATTAAGGAGGCATTGAAGGGCGCTGGGGTGCAGGCGGAAAGCTTTGAGGGGTACGTGCTCACTGAGCCGTGGACCATTGTCACTGCTAAGAACGAACCCTACAAGGTGTTCACGCCTTACTCGAAGCAGGCCTTCGCTGTTCTTGCTGAGGAGATGGCCGTTCCTCCGAGCACTTTTGCCCACAGGGAGTGGGGTGCTGAGATCCCGGCTGATCACCTCGCAACAACATTGCGCGCAATAGAAGAACTGAAGTTACTTCCGCAAAAGTCTGAACCTGATTGGACCGCAGGCCTGGAGGAAACGTGGACGCCCGGTGAACGTGGTGCTCACCAAAGGCTCACCGAGTTCCTTGACCACCTGGAACGCGGCGACGTTGCCAACTACACCGATGGCCGCGACTTCCCAGCTCAGCCGGCCACCAGTAACCTCTCCCCGCACCTTCGCTTTGGTGAAATCTCACCTCACTACCTCTGGCGCGCCGCGGGCAATGTTCACGCCGACAACCCTGAGGACATCACAGTCTTCCGCAAGGAGCTTCTGTGGCGTGACTTTGCCTGGAATAGGCTCTACCATCGCCCCGACCTACCAACCGTGAGTGTCAAGGAAGAATTCCGTGCCTTCCCTTGGGCATGGGACCCTGGCGCCGCCGTGCAACGCCACACCGATGGCCGAAAGTGTGCGTCGGCAAGCGAAGAACTGCGCGCATGGCGCGCCGGGGAAACAGGAATTCCGCTTGTCGACGCCGGCATGAAGCAGCTCTGGGTCACCGGAACCATGCACAACCGAGTGCGCATGGTGGTGGGGTCCCTGCTCACTAAGAACCTTATGACCCACTGGCGCCACGGCGAGGAGTGGTTCTGGGACCAGCTGGTAGACGCTGACCACGCCAGCAATGCCTTCAACTGGCAGTGGGTTGCTGGATGCGGTGACGACGCTGCACCGTACTTCCGCATCTTCAACCCGGAAACGCAGGCAAAGAGGTTTGATCCGGAGGGGGAGTACATCGCACGCTGGGCGCCAGAATCACTGCTTCCTGGTTATATTCAGCCCATCGTTGATCTCAAGGATTCCCGCGAGGAAGCCCTTAGCGCCTATCAGCAGGTTCGCGCAACCAAGCAGGCATAAGTTCGGGTGGGCTACTGTGGGTGTAACGGTAAGCAGAGTGCTCACACGACATGAAAGGCTCACTGCCATGCAGCATGATCTGGTCTTAACCCACGGCGACATAACTCTTCGCCCGCTCGACATTTCCGATGCTCCAACACTGTTTGACCTAGTTGATGCGGACATGTGGAAGGGGATGTCTCCACCTGTGCCCGGCAGCGTGGAGGATATGGAAGAGGGCATCCGCTCATTAATCTCGATGGATCATGCCTACGCCTTTGCGGTGGAGTACCACGGGAAAGTGGTGGGGCGAACGATGTTCTTTGATTACACCCCAGCACTTCGCGTGATGATTGGCTACACGTTCTACGGCCGCGATTACTGGGGAACGGCCGTGAATCCCACGGCCAAGTATCTGCTGCTCAGGCATGCATTTGAGGAATTCGGCGTGGAGCGTGTGGCCCTAAGGTGCGATACGCGCAACAAGCATTCGTGGGCTGCCATTGAAAAGCTCGGCTGCACCTACGAAGGAACCTCTCGCAGGTTCCGCCGTGCGGCAGACGGTGGAATGGCGGATGTTGCGAATTTCAGCATCATTAAAGATGAATGGCCACGCGTGAAAGAAGCATTGCAGAAGAGGATCTAAATCCACAAAAGTCTAGGGCCCGTCCGCACGATGTGTGGGGACGGGCCCTGGTATGAGTCAGGTGTGACCTTTAGGCGTGGCCGTCTTCCTTGCCGGAACCAGGCTGTACGGTCCACTCTGGTGGGACGTCCTTACCGGACTCTTCATCGGCCTCCGCATCTGCTGCGGTTGCCTGAACGATGCCGTGTGCGTGGTGAACTGGGGCGTAAATGGTGTAGAGCTTCAGTGGCTTATCGCCGGTGTTGATGATGTCGTGCCACTTGCCGGCAGGGACGAAGATTGCCCAATCATCCTCAACGTTCTGCTCGAACGTGAGCTCCTCAGCGGAATCACCCATGACGCACTTACCGGTGCCATCCTCGATGCGGATGAACTGATCGGTCTCTGGGTGAGTTTCCAAACCAATGGACTCGCCGACGGGAATGCTCATAACGGTAGTCTGCAGGTACTTACCCGTCCACACCGTGGTGCGGTAGTTGCTGTTGTCCTTGGTAACGTCCTCGATGTTGATCGTTTGTGGTTCTGGGCCGATGTCCTTGATGCTCATGGGGTCTCCTTCGGTGGGTGAATGTTTTCTGTGCTTTCCAGCGTAGTGAATTCCGCCAAGACGCGTGTTTCACGTGAAACGTACAGCGGATGATTGATTGCTAAAAGCTTGCTTAACCAGCGCGTATGGTGGCTATTGCCGGCGAACGTGTGCCTGCACATGAGATGCGGAATTACCTTTCACTCGCTGAAGGCGTCCTCTGTGGCGTGGTCCACGCATGAGGCATCCCCACACCACCGAGCATGTGTACCCACCATTCTCAGGCCCTAATAGATCCTCTGGCAAGGGAAGCGGACTCGTGCCCGTGCTGGGGGCTTGACCCATCACCTTAGGTTGCTCCGGCTGCATTCTGTGATGCGCTACCGCAAGATTGCAGTCACAATTTACGGGCATGTCCCCGATGAAGTATCGGGGACATGCCCGTGAAAAGGAACTAGCCGCCTAGGGCTAATTCGGCCCGATTACCGGTCTCAGTTGGGTGGCTGTTAATAGCGCTCCTTCAGGGGGCGCTATTAGGCTTTACCTTTCACGTAGTTCACGGCGTTGGCAAAGATGTCCTGGACCTCGATGCCTGGAATGTTCTTCATCAATCCCTCGCGGAAGCGCTCAGGGTGGCCCATCTTGCCCAAAATGCGCCCGCACGGGGAGATGATGCCCTCAATGCCGTAGGAGGAACCATTGGGGTTTGCCGGTGCCTCCATGGTGGGGGTGCCCTCAGCGTCAACGTACTGGAATGCAACCTGCCCATTGGCGAATAGGGTCTTGGCTTCCGCCTCGCTCACCACAAAGCGACCCTCGCCGTGCGAAACAGGGACGAACTGGCGCTGGCCAGCGGTGAAAGTGGACAGCCACGGTGACTTGTCCGCGGTGGTAGCTACGCGGGTCTGAGCAATGCGAGAGATGTGGCGCAGCTGGCGGTTGTGGGCCAAGGTAGGGGAGTCCTCCGTCTGCTTGGCTGGATCACCGTATGGCAGGAAGCCGGACTTTACCAGTGCCTGGAAGCCGTTGCAGATGCCCAGAACCAGACCATCGCGCGCGGTGAAGTTCTTGATTGCCTCTGTCACCTCAGGCGACTTCAGGAACGCGGCGATGAACTTTGCGGAACCGTCTGGCTCATCGCCAAGGGAGAAGCCGCCAGAGAACGCCAAGATATTGGTTTCATTGTGTGCAAGCTTTTCAATGAAGGTCCTGGTGTCTTCCTTCAGCAACTCAGGGGTGAGGTTGCGGATGACGTGGAATTCAGTGGTAGCACCCGCAGCCTCAAACGCCTCCGCCATGTCGTACTCAGAGTTGGTGCCTGGGAAGACAGGTAAAAGAACGTGTGCGGTGCTCTTCGCTTCGCTTCGAGCAGCGCTGGCTGCGCCGGAGTCTGCTGGCAGCTGAGTAGCGAACTCAGGGAGGACCTCGCCTGCGTCCTCGTAATTCTCGGAGTTGTTGAGTGGGTAGACCTTGCGGTAGCCGGACTCCAGTGCATCCAGTGCCTCAGCAATGGTGAAGGACTCCTCGCCGAAGGTGAGGGTGCCGGAGGTGTTGGTGGAACCGATCTTGGTGCCACCTGCAACCTCGGTGCCAGGCGCAACAGCGACCACGATGGAGCCGATGGCGGCGTCGTCAAGGTGAGTGACAGTGGTGCTTACACCAACCTCATTACCCAGAGCCATATTGACAATGGCAGGCGCAAGGCCGGACTCGGTGATGGCCTGAGCAGCGGCGATCCGCTGCTCGGTGGCGAGCGTGTGGATGGTGCCGAAGTTGGCATTGAGCTGCTCGTAATTAGGATCGCCCGCCTCCAGTGGGGTGTGGGCCAGGAGGTGGAGATCAAACTCTCCCTCAGGGATCGCGGCAGAAATGGTTTCACTTGCGTCCATTGCGGCGACGGCGAAAGTGACCAAGGTTGGTGGGACGTGCAAGTTCTCGCCGTAGGTTCCTGACATGGAGTCCTTACCGCCAATGGCAGCAACCTGGAACGCATCCTGCGCCTCCAACAGGCCCAAAAGGGCCTGGGTGACCTCGCCCCACTTCTCCTCATTCTGATCGAGACGCTGGAAGTACTCCTGCACACTCAACCACGCACCGGTTGGGTCAGCTCCAGCAGCAGTGAGCTTAGCCATCGCCTCAACTACGGAGAACGCGCCCATCAGGAATGGGGAAGCATCTGCCATCTGTGGGGAATAACCCCACGTCATCACCGAAGCGGTGGAGGAGCCACCAGGCACAGGCAATGTCTGCACGGATGCCTGCTCATCAGTCTTCTGGGTCTTGCCACCGTAAGGCATCAGCACGGTGGAGCGGCCGACAGTGGCATCAAACTGTTCAATCATGCCCTCCTGCGAACCCGCAGGGTAAGACTTAAGAGACTCAAGGACGCTCGTTGCCGCCGTGGTGGTGTGCGCTGGCTTTTCAGGCGCAACCAAGCGCACGTCCTGCGCACGATGAGCACCATTGGTCTCAATGAACTCACGAGACAGGTCAAGGACGATCTCCTCACCCATGAACATGCGCAAGCGACCGGAGTCAGTGATCTCCGCCAGCTGCACAGCCTCGATGTTTTCCTTCTCCGCCGCGGCAATGAACGCCGCAGCATCAGCTGGGCGAACGACCACCGCCATGCGCTCCTGCGACTCAGAAATCGCAATCTCACGGGCGTTCAGCCCCGCGTACTTCAGCGGCACGCGATCCAAATGGATGTCGATGCTGTCGGCAAGCTCACCCACGGCAACGGAGACGCCACCAGCGCCGAAATCGTTACAGCGAACGATCATCTGAGCCACCTCAGGCTTGCGGAACAAACGCTGAATCTTGCGCTCATTCACCGGGTTGCCTTTCTGCACCTCCGCGCCCGCAGACTGCAAGGACTCCTCATCGTGCGCCTTAGAAGAACCGGTGGCGCCACCCACACCATCACGGCCGGTACGGCCACCCAGGTAAATCACAACGTCGCCCGCCTCGGGCTCCAAACGCTTCACATTCTCCACTGGGGCCGCGGCAACAACCGCGCCTAGCTCGAAGCGCTTAGCGACGTACCCAGGGTGCATGAGCTCACGCACACCAGTGGTGGCAAGGCCGATCTGGTTACCGTAGGAAGAATAACCGTGCGCCGCGCGAGTGGAAATATCCGCCTGCGGCAACTTGCCCTCAAGAGTCTCAGAGCGCGGAGTATTAATATCGCCAGAACCAGACACACGCATCGCCTGGTACACCCACGCACGGCCCGAAAGCGGATCACGAATAGCGCCACCCAAACACGTAGAGGCGCCACCAAAAGGCTCAATCTCCGTCGGGTGATTGTGAGTCTCGTTCTTAAACATGAGCAGCCACGGCTCAGTCGTTTCTTCCGAACCAAGCTCCTGATGGCCATTCTTCTTCACGTCCACATACACGGAACAGGCATTGATTTCCTCAGAAACCTCCTGATCATCCATCACACCAGTGCGGCGCAACTCACGTCCCATGATCGTGCCCATGTCCATCAAGGTGCGCGGCTTGTTCGTGCGGCCGTTAGCTTCACGCAGCTCCTCATAACGAGCCAACGCGCGGTCCAGCAGCGGGCCAAACGTAGGCTCAGCATTATCAATGCTGGTCAGCTCAGTGTTGAAGGTGGTGTGGCGGCAGTGATCGGACCAGTACGTGTCCAGCGCAGACAACTCGACCTCGGTAGGGGTGCGGCCTTCGTTCTTAAAGTAACGTTGCGTTACTTTAAGATCTTCCAAGTTCATGGCCATGCCCACATCTTTGAGCATGCGGGCGAGGCCGTCGTCATCTAGCTCGAGGAAATCGTCATAGGTTTTCAGTGGCTCCTTCTCACCCATTGCTGGCTGACGAAGGATGCTTAAGTCCTTCTTGCCGGCCTCGACTGGGTTGATGAGGAAGTCTTCAATGGCGGCTTGAGCCGCAGCGTCGAGGTCGTGTTGGAAAAGGAAGACCTCGGCGGAAAAGATGCGCGCCGTGGTTGCTGGCTGTAGTAGGCGAAGCGCCTGCTCGGCGGCGTCGGCGCGCTGGTCGTACTGGCCTGGCAGCGGTTCTACGCCTAGGTGCCACGGCGCACTGCTGAGTGCGGTCTTGAGTTCGTCGTCGGAAATAATGTCATCGACGCGCTCATCGGCAACGATGCTTGCCCTGAGGGCGGCCACGTCGGCCTCGGTGGCGCCGAATACGTCATAGACATTAATGATGGTGACGCCTTCAATTGCGACACCATCAAGGTTATTCAGGGTTTCACGCAACGCTGATTCTTCGTTGCGGAATTGTGGTTTACGGCGAACTGCAAGACGTGCGTCCATTACCTTTTTCAGGCCTTCCTCACGCGGGGACTTTTACCACCCAATAGACTACTGCCCTCAAGGAGTTAAGGGAACTCCTTTACACCCACTCTTTGCCCACGTTTGCAAAGGTCATAACCAGTTTTGGTGGAGTTTGAGGCTGTTTTTAGGGCGTGGGGAAACTAGTGCCCCCACCGCGCGCGGGTTCACCAACACGCGGTGGGGGTATGAGCGGCCCCTTGAGGGGTTCTGCCACTCTGCGCACGTGGCGCGGTTAGCGCCTGTTGTGACAGACGGCCACGGAGCCGTTGAGGGCGTCGACAAGCACGCGGTGCTCGGCTGTTTCGAAGTACCAGTTTGGTTTCCAGAGCGGATCAATAACCTGGTTTACCGTGAGCTCGAAGTGGCCGCCTAAGCGGACGCGCTTTAAAAGTTGCGTTGCCACCATGCGGCGCGCAGCAGAGATTGCGTCTTCTTGGGTGAGTCGGAAGGTGGCCTCCTTGCCGGCGGTCAGGGTGCCTCCGGTGAGCTGATCGTCTAAGGTCCACGGGTCGGAGCTGAAGGCCTGGCCGGTGGTGCGGTCTACAAGGGCGTGCAGGAGCTGGCCGTCCAAGCGCGATGCCGGGCCGCGGGACGCACGGAGTAAAAACACGATGCCGATCATGGGGTAGTGCGTGAGTTCGGCATCCGTCATAGGCAGGCCTGGGGTAACTGCGCTTTGTGCAATGGCCCGGGCCTCTGCTGGGTCGACGCTGGCGGAGATGACAGACATTAGTTCTTCTCCGGCATCTGTACGGATAGGTTTGCGTCTTCTTTCATGGCCACGCGGGCAGAAGGTGCTTCGATATCGGCCGCGCGGTTGACGGCATCCACGATGGTTTGTGGGACAGGGTGGGACTTCTGCGTTGCAAGGGAACCGATGATCATGGCGATAGTGGAGGAGACGATACCTGCAACCATCGGGTCTAGGCCAGTGGCGTCAGTCATGCCGGAAACTTCCCAGCTCACTGAGATGACGGTGCCTACGATCATGGACGCCACAGCGCCCACCTTGTTGGCCTTCTTCCACCACACTGCGCAGACATATGCTGGCACGAACGCGGAGCCCAAAATTGTTGTTGCGAAGATGGTCAGGCCAAATACGCTGGGTGGTTGCCAGATTGCTAAGACGATGCCACCGAATGCCATCGCAACCACCGTCGCGCGGGAGATGTTGACCATCTGCTTTTCGGTCAGGTTCTTGAAGATGAAGCGCTCAGCCAGGTCGCGGGACGCGATCGTGGAAGCTTGGAGCAGGAGGGCGTCCGCGGTGGACATGATTGCTGCCATGACAGCGGCCATCACGATACCTACGGCGAAGGACGGCAGAACTGTCTTTGCTACCTCGAAGATTGCTTGCTCGGGATCAGCAAGGTTGGGCAGGATCAGGATGGCCATCATGCCGATGATGTACGGCGCAGGAATGAAGAGAATATTGAACGCCATGGAGTAAGCGGATGCCTTGCGGGCCACAGATGGCTTTTTCATGGCCATGTGGGACACCACAATGTGCGGCCACCCCAAGTATCCGATGGAGAAGATCAGGAGAGCGCCAAGGATAAGACCCCATTGGCCTTCGTACTGTAGGTCAGCGCCGAACATGGTCAACAGATTTGGGTTCTTATCCGCCAAGCCCTCGTGGCCAGCGGTCAAGCCGCCCACATATTGCAGGGCGCCGATCAGGACCCAGACCATACCGATGAGCATGATGATTGCTTGAACGAAGTCCGTGTAAGCGACGGCAAGGTAGCCACCTAGGAACGTGTAAAGCACGATGACACCGGAGGCGATGAGCAGGGAAAGCTCAAAATCGATGCCCGTGACGGAGGATAGACCGGAACCTCCCGCGATGAACTGGGACAGGAGGTAGAGGAATAAACAAAATAGCGAGATGACAGCCGCAACAAGGCGAACCACACCCGAGTCATAGCGGTGCTCGAGGTACTCGATCGAGGTGATAGAGCCAAGAATCTTGGAGAGTTTGCGCATGCGTCGGCCTAGGACGGACAGGTTGAGCACGCCACCACCCAAGTCACCGAGCGCGTACCACATGGAGAAATAGCCTTGGGCGTATGCCTGGGAGCCTGCGCCTAAGAACATGTAACCGGACATGCAGGAGGACTGCAGGCGGAGTGCGGAGACTGCGGGCCCGAGGGAGCGCCCGGCTAGGAGGTAGTCCTCGTTGGTGTTCTCACTTTTCCTCATGGACCACACGCCAATGCCGATCATTGCGAGGAAGTAGATGATAAGGAATACAACAGCTGTAGTCATGTGTTAGTCCTCATCGTCCAGTTTTTCCCAGCCGCGACTGATGAACATGAACACGATGGTGTAGATGATCCAGATGGCTGGAATCGTCACCATGATGAATGTTGTGAAATCTGGGAGGCCAAACATTCTCCCGCTCCTCTTTTTCTCTGGGTTCACTACTGCACGTAACACCGCAGGGTTACGTCGTGCTCTTTTGGGGCAGTTGGATCATTATTGGGTGAGAGTTAGAGATGTCGCTTTTAGCGTTGATCTTTAACTTTGAGCATTGGTTAGAGCGCCCATTTCATGAACACTCAAGATTGAATGTGTCCGGTGTAACAATTATTACCACTACTGCGAGAAAAATTTTGCGGGAAGCATGTGGCACGAGGATGAACGTTAACCGCATATGCGGGTGCTCCGCGGCTCTTAACGTGCTTCAACGTAGATGCCATTGCCACTGAGTTGCATCAACATTAGGGCTGCTGGAACTCACATAAGCCCGCTCTTCGCAGTTCGAAGAAGCGGGCTTGACGCGGGGTTGTGGTTAGAAGCCAAATACGACGGTGCCAAAGGGATCAGTGATGGTGGCTTGAGCTTTATCACCAGTGATGTCGAGGGAGATGAATAGTTTCCTGTCTTCGCCACGTTCGGTAACGGTGTAGCTCATCTTCTGGTTTTCCAGCTCCGTGACCTCAACTGTGGCGTTGACGAGCCAAGAGTTCTCGCGGCGCAGGTGAATGAGTCCCTTGTAGAGGTTGGTGACCTCGTTGATGTCCGCATGAGCGGGAAATTCTGGGCGGATGGCGTCATCGCCGCCGTGGCGTTCTTCTTTGAGGCCCTCCCAGCCCAGTTCATCGCCATAGTAGATGGAAGGAATGCCGGCCAAGGTGAGAAGGATGACTATGGCGATGCGGGCCTTTTCTGGCCCCACCTGCGTGGTGATGCGGGTGACGTCATGGTTAGAGATGAAGGTTTGGGGGATGAAAGACTCTGTGAATTCGTTGTGGCGCTTGAGCGTCCAGTCCAATTCGAAGAAATTCTCGTCCTTCAGGGAGGACCAAATTGCTTTCCACAGTTCGTATTGGGTGACGGAGTCCATGCCGCCGTCTTCGATGAAACTGGCGTAGTCACCGTGGATGACTTCGCCAAAGATGAAGGCATCTGGGTGTGCGCTTTTCACCTTCTCCAGCACTGGCTTCCAGAAGTCGTTGCCTACGGAGTAGGCGGCGTCGAGGCGCCAGCCATCGATGCCCTTATCTAGCCAGTGGTTCATGACATCCACCACGAACTCGGCGACAGCCGGGTTCGAATGATCGAAACGTTTGAGGTTCCCGTGCCCCTCAAAGACCTCGTCTTGGTGCAGCATCTCGGGGTGGGAGAACGTGGCGTCGGCGTGCGAGAACACGCCGTCGAAAAGCACTTTGATGCCGCGCTCATGGCAGGCGCTGATGAGTGCATCCATATCCTCATTGGTGCCTAGGCGGTCATCAACGCGGAAGTAGTCTGTGGTGTCGTAACCGTGGGTGGGGGAGGCGAACACGGGGCCCAGCAGAAGGCCGTTGAGGCCGAGGGAGGTTAGGTAATCTAGCTGATCGATCAGCTTGGCTAGCCGTGGCGTAGGTGAGTGCCGCTCGGATTGGTCCCAGATAGGTGCTCCCACAAAACCGAGTGGGTAAACGTGCCAGTAGATGGCATGTGTGGCCCAGTCTGGGATTGCGTTTCCTGCCATGGATTACTCCTTAATATATGAATCTCGATCTCAAGACTAATCACACCGCGGAGGATCCTGCATCCACCAACATCGTATTGGGCCTCTGATCGCCTTTCTTAACGTCCTGCTTAACACCACTTAATCGATCAACAAAAGACCGTTCTTGTTTGACGTTTTCGCAGGCAGAGGGCACTATCTAATGGTGACTAAGATTATGAAGACCCTAAAAGCGGCGGCGGCAGCAGTTGCCGTCACAGCTCTCGCGGCTTGTTCCTCAACCGGCGGAGCGCCACGTGAAAATGAAGCTTCAGGCGAGACCGCCGGCGGCGTGGACACCCCTCGCTACGTCGTCTCGTTCATTACCCACGGTGCACCTGGTGACACCTACTGGGACCTTGTGCGCAAGGGTGCAGAGGAAGCAGCAGCAAGGAACAACATCGAGCTGCGCTACGCATCTGACCCTCAGGCCCCTAACCAAGCAAACCTGGTGCAGTCTGCCATCGACTCCAAGGTGGATGGCATCGCCGTTACCATTCCTAACGCGCAGGCCATTGGCCCAACTGCGCAGAAGGCCGTGGACGCCGGGATCCCAACTGTGGGCCTCAACGCTGGCATGAATGACTACAAGGACTTTGGCCTCTCCGGCTTCTTTGGGCAGGACGAGACCGTTGCCGGTACCCGCGCAGGTGAGCGCCTGAAGGAAGAAGGCGCCTCCAAGGTTCTCTGTGTCATCCACGAAGCAGGCAACTCATCCCAGGAAGCTCGCTGCGATGGTGTGGAAGCGGGCCTTGGTGGAGGAAAGGTTGAGCGCATCCAGGTCAACGGCCAGGATCTCACCGCTGCACAGGCAACGATGCAGTCCAAGCTTTCCCAGGATCCAACCATTGACACCGTCTTTGGCTTGCAGGCACCAGTGGCCATGCGCGCCGTAGATGCTGTCAAGGATGCCGGCTCTGACGCAGAGATCGTCACCTTCGACACCAACGCTGAGCTGGTTGACGCTATCGCGGATGGCCGCATCAAGTGGGCAGTGGACCAGCAGCCATACCTGCAGGGCTACCTGGCAGTGGATTCCCTATGGGTGGCAAAGCGCAACGGCGGCACCTTGGGTGGTGGCCAGCCGGTATTTACCGGCCCAAGCTTCGTGGACGCCACCAACGTGGCCGACGTTGCTGAGGCAGCAAAGGCTGGTCTTCGATGAGTGAAGTGCCAGCAGCGAAGGCACCTACGCAAACAGCAGAACACATCGATGACGGACGCAGCAGCATTGCCGACGACCGCCTGCGCACCCACTCCGGGTTCGCACGGTTGATCAGGCGGCCGGAACTCGCCAGCCTGCTTGGCTTACTGCTCATCCTCGTCCTCTTCTTGTCAGTAGCTCCGGCGTTCCGCTCGCTCGATGCCCTAGCCACCACCTTGTATGCATCCTCCACGCTCGGCATCGTGGCGCTGGCCGTGGGACTGCTCATGATTGGCGACGAGTTCGACCTGTCCTCCGGCGTTGCGGTTACCACCTCTGCGCTGGCGGCCACCATGTTGAACTACAACCTGCACTTGAACGTGTGGGTGGGTGCCTTCATCTCACTGGGCATCGCGCTCATCATCGGCCTGATTAACGGCCTGCTCGTCACCCGCACAGGCATCGCCAGCTTCCTGATCACCCTGTCAGCCTTCCTGATGCTGCAGGGCCTGAACCTAGCCGTAACCAAGCTGGTGACCGGCCAGGTAGCAACCCCATCGATCCGTGACATGGAGGGCTTCGACTCCGCACGAGTTTTCTTCTCTGGCACCGTCAACATTGGTGGGGTGGGCATCCGCGCAACCGTCTTCTGGTGGCTGTTGTTCGTGGCCATTGCCTCCTTTGTTCTGTTCAAGACAAAATTCGGTAACTGGATCTTCGCTGTTGGTGGCGACAAAGAAGCAGCCCTCGCCGTGGGCGTTCCCGTACGTCGCGTGAAGATCACCCTATTCATGCTGGTCAGCTTTGCAGCGTGGTTCGTGGGCATGCACACCTTGTTCGCCTTCGACTCCATCCAAGCCGGCCAAGGCGTGGGCAACGAGTTCCTCTACATCATCGCCGCCGTCATCGGCGGTTGTGCCCTCACCGGCGGCCGCGGCACGGCAATCGGCACCGCCATCGGCGCGCTGATCTTCGGCATGACCAACCAAGGCATCGTGTACGCAGGCTGGAACCCAGACTGGTTCAAATTCTTCCTCGGCGCCATGCTGCTATTCGCAGTGATAACCAACATGACCGTAGCTAAGTTCAATCAGAAGCGATAGGAGAACACACTATGGCAATCATTGAACTCAAAGACATCACCAAATCCTACGGCAGCTTCGACGCCCTCCGCGGCGTGAACCTGTCTGTAAAAGAAGGCGAAGTCACCTGCGTGCTGGGCGATAACGGCGCCGGCAAATCCACCCTCATCAAAATTCTGTCCGGACTGCATCAGCAGACCTCCGGCACGTTGCTCATCGACGGCAAAGAGACCACCTTCAGCTCGCCACGCGACGCCATCGACGCCGGCATCGCCACCGTGTACCAAAACCTGGCAATCGTGGACGACATGAGCGTCTGGCGCAACTTCTTCCTCGGCCAAGAACTCACCTCCTTCCTTGGCCGATTGAAGACAGAAGAAATGAAAGAAATCTGCTCAACCCAGCTCAAAGAAATGGGCATCGACATCCCCGACGTTGATGTGGAAGCAGGCAACCTCTCCGGCGGCCAACGCCAAGTAGTGGCCATCGCCCGCGCCGTATACTTTGGCGCCCGCGTCATCATCCTGGACGAGCCCACCGCAGCACTGGGTGTGAAACAGTCCGGTGTAGTACTCCGCTTCGTAGCCAAGGCACGCGAACGCGGCATCGGCGTAGTCCTCATCACCCACAACCCGCACCACGCGTACCTTGTAGGAGACCACTTCTCCATCCTCAAACTAGGTAAGCAGGTACTTGACGTAGAGCGCAGCGACGTTGCGCTGGAAGAGCTCACGCTCCAGATGGCCGGTGGTGGCGACCTGGAAGCACTTAGTCACGAGCTACGTCGTTAAAGTAACGTTGCGTTACTTATAGGCCAGCACCGACCGGTGCTGGTCTTTATTTATTCCACAGCAGATCTTAGGCTGGGGGAATGACCATCTTCTTTACCTCTGATCACCACTTCGGCCATGCCAACATCATCAAATACTGCAATCGGCCTTTTGATTCGGTTGAGCAGATGAATGAGCATTTGCGCGAGAAGTGGTGCGAGGTTGTGAAGCCTGACGACGTCATCTACCACCTTGGTGATCTCGCACTCGGTGATTTCGAGAGCAGCATGAAGGTGGCTGCCTCCCTGCTAGGCAAGAAGTACCTGATCCCTGGCAACCACGACCGCGTGAGCCTCGTTGCGCCAGAGAAATACCGCAGTCGTTTCTGGCCGGTGTATGAGAAGGCAGGTTTTGAGATTTTGGATGAGCAGATGTACTTCGACCTCGGCGCCGCGGTGGGTGAAGATAGCTTGCAGGTGTTGTTGTGCCACTACCCGCCGTTTGGTGACTCGCAGACGGATGAGGAACGCTTCCAACACTTGAGGCCCGTGACGGATCTTCCAGTGATCCACGGGCATACCCACCAGTTTGATGTGGGGGATGGTCATTTTGTGCACGTGGGTGTGGATGCGCGCGGATTTGCACCGGTTTCTGCTCGCATTCTTTACGACGAGGTTCAGGCCGCCCACTAAAAAAGGGCGACCCCGCACAGCGGGGTCGCCCTTAAAAGAGGTAGAAAATTACTTCTCTGCTTCTTCCTCAGCCTCGTCCTCATCGGTGATCAGACGGTGCTTAGCCATCTGCTCGTCGATGGAACCCAACAGCTCCTCGTCGCGCTCAGCAGCGCCCTCTTCAGGGGACGCAACGTGGTCGCTGGAAGGGGTCTCGGTGGAGTAGACCAAGGTTGGCTCTTCGGCAGCTGCAGCGGCTTCTGCAGATGCAGCTCCAGCGGCAGCGCCGGCAGCTACGTCATTGGGGGTTGGGACAGATGCTGGGTTATTGGCGGCGGCCTTTGCCTCAGCAGCAATGTCAGATGCCTTTGGTGGTTGGGTGTCTGCAGGAGCCTTCTTCTTGCCGTCAACAACCAGGTAAACGACGCCAGCAATAGCGGCGAGGACGACGCTTAGGAGGCCAGCGCGTGCAACACGCTGACCGAAGGTTACCTTTGGCTTAGCAATCTGCTTGCGGTACTTCTCAGCCTTCTTTACGCCCTGCTTCTTGGTCTTAGCTAGATCCTTCTTGGTGGACTTAGCTAGGGCCTTACCGTCCTTAGCCAAGGCGTCCTTCTTGGCCTGTGCCTCAGCAATGGCGGCCTGCGTGCGCTTACGAGCCTGCTCAGTAAGAGTGGTTGCCTGCTTCTTACCCTCGTTGAGCTTGGCGGCAACGTTATCGGCTACATCGTCGTAAGAATCAGCAGCGTTGAGCAGTGAATCGTATGCCTCGCGTGCCTTGCGATCTTGGTACTCAGAGAAGGTATCGTACGCGCGCTTAGCAACCGTGATGGCCTGCTTGATGCTACGAGAATCCATGTTGGTTCCTACTTTCCTAATTAACACTTTGCTTCGCTACCAGCCATAAATGGGTAGGCGGACGTAGCGTCTTAACTACCTAGCGTAGCGAGAAATCAATTTCCTTGCCTAGAATGGGCTTCATGAGTTTCAAGACTGCAACTGCAATCATGCACACCAACCACGGTGACATTGAGATCGAGCTCTTTGGCAACCACGCTCCAAAGACAGTAGAGAACTTCATCACTTTGGCTGACGGTACCGCTGACTACAAGACCGAGAACGCTTCTGGCACCACTGAGGGCCCTTTCTACGACGGTGCGATCTTCCACCGCGTCATCAACGGCTTCATGATTCAGGGCGGCGACCCAACCGGCACCGGCCGTGGCGGCCCTGGCTACCAGTTCGAGGATGAGTTCCACCCAGAGCTCCGCTTCGATCGCCCATTCCTCCTAGCTATGGCTAATGCGGGCCCTGGTACCAATGGTTCCCAGTTCTTCATCACCGTGGCTCCAACCCCACACCTGAACAACGCTCACACCATCTTCGGTGAGGTTACTGATGCGGAGTCTCAGAAGGTCGTTGCGTCCATCGCAACCACCGCCACTGACCGCATGGACCGCCCAACTGAGCCAGTTGTTATCGAGTCCATCGAGATCAAGAAGTAAGACCATCGCCGCAACGCTTCTGTTGCTGCGAGGGAGTTAGAAAAAGAAACCTAACTTTTTCCTAGCTTCTACGCCCCTGTCGTCTGGCAGGGGCGTTTTTGTCGTTCATAATGGGCGATGTGAGAAGTAATTCGGTCGCAAGAAACTACCTCAACCAAGCACCAGTCACGACGGCGCTGGGCATAGTGATGACCGTAATATTCCTCATCACTGCTGTGCAGTCGCACTCTATTACCCAACCGCTCACGGATTCGCGCTTTGGTGACTACCTCATCCTGTACGGACCAGTAGCGACGCTGCTCCCTGAAGGCATCTCTCACGTTGTGGGCTCAATGTTTCTCCATGTCAGCATCAGCCACCTCGCGGTGAACCTGTTCATGCTCATTTTCATTGGTAGGGAAGTGGAGCGTTACTTTGGTGGTCTTACCTATGCGTGGGTGTTCCTCGCTGGCGGTGTTGGGGCTGCAGCCGCTGTGGTGTGGTTCGACTATGCCACGCCTACCGCCGGTGCATCTGGCGCGTTATACGCACTCATGACCGTCCTCATCGCTATTGCGATAAAGCGGAAAACGGATCTTCGAGCCCCAATAGTGCTGCTTCTTGTGAACTTAGGGTTCACGTTCATTACCCCAGGCGTATCGCTGTGGGGTCACGTGGGTGGTCTCGTGGCGGGTCTTGCTATGTCGCCAGCAGTTTTTATCCACAGCGGCAAACCCGCCATGTTGGGTTACGCCATCCGATTGGTGTGGATTGTTGTGATTTTTGCTTTCAGTTGGCTCCTCATCATGCTCAAGGGCTTGTATTTTGCGGGTCTTGTGGATGCATTTGAAGTGTAAGTTTTCACAATTTTCACACCCGAACTGGTTGCGTCCGCTAGCGTGGTGTATCTGTAGCCCGCGGTAGGCCTTGTGCCGGTGCACAATGAGGCGACCATCGCGGGTACCTTTCGAATCAACTCTTACCTATCCTCGAAAGGAAGTACCCTGCGATGGCCGCTGACCCCAATCATATCGATCCGACCGCGTATGTCGAAGAGCTACTGACTCAAGCATCCCCAGACCTGATGCGCCAAATGCTCACTGACTTCATCAACCAGATTCTCTCCGCCCAGGCAGACACCGTCTGCGGGGCAGATTATGCAACAGTGTCGCCGGATCGTACAAACACCCGCAATGGTTACCGTCACCGACAGCTAGATACCCGCGTCGGCAGTATTGATGTGGCAATCCCGAAGCTACGCACCGGCTCATTTTTCCCCGACTGGCTGCTAGAGCGCCGCAGCCGCACCGAACGCGCCCTGACCACAGTTATCGCCACCTGCTACCTCAAGGGGGTCTCCACCCGCAGGATGAACGACCTAGTCGCCACACTCGGTATCAACAACCTATCGAAATCACAGGTCAGCGAGATGGCCAAAGAGCTTGACACGATGGTCGAACAATTCCGTACCAGACCATTGGACCAGGGCCCGTATTACTACCTCTCCTGTGACGCGTTGACGATGAAAGTGCGGGAAGGCGGCCGAGTCGTCAAAGCCAGCGTGCTACTGGCCACAGGTGTCAACGCTGACGGCTACCGCGAACTGCTTGGCATGCAGGTTGCTACAGCGGAATCTACCGCGTCGTGGACGGGTTTCTTCCGCGACCTCATCGCCCGTGGCCTCACCGGGGTATTCCTGGTCACCAGCGATGCCCATCTTGGTATTCAAGCAGCCGTGGGTGATTGCCTGCCGCAGGCTAGTTGGCAGCGGTGCCGCACCCACTTCGCGAAGAACCTATCAGCCCAGGTACCGAAGACCCAGTGGCCGACCCTATCAGCAATGTTTCACACGATCTTCCAGCAACCCGATGCCACCAACGTGTGGGTCCAGGCCAGGGATGTGGTGGAGTTCTGCCAGCACAAGTTCCCGAACGTGGCAGACTACCTCGAGGAGTGTCTCGACGAGCTGTTGGCGTTTACCGCTGCGCCGAAAGCGGTGTGGAGCAAAATCTGGTCAAATAACCCCACTGAACGGCTCAATAGAGAGATCCGCCGGCGTAGCGATGTCGTAGGAATCTTCCCAAACCGAGACGCTGTAGTGCGCCTTGTTGGGGCGGTTTTGGCCGAACAGCACGATGACTGGATCCAACAGAAACGTTATATGTCACTGGCCAGCCTGACACAGACCAAAGAGATCATCGCCGCTGGGGTCATCGACGAGGACCGCGACAACAACCAGGAAAACGCCGCGTGAATACCCTCACCCCCCATCCCCGAGACGGCCCCTAAACCACCGCCATGAAACTAACCCCAGATTCGAAATACAGATACACCACTACCCAGGACTTGACCCCCGAACTGGGAATTGTGCACAGATCGGTGGTTTTTCACAGAAGTTATCCACATTGTGGATAATTACATGTGTGTTGTTCGAATTTCGATGATCTATTTCGTTTTCGAAAACCGCAGGTCAAATAAATTTACACAGGCACTTTTCGAACAAAAGCGCAGGTGGGGATAAGGTGAATAAAGTTATCCACAGGCTGTGTAAAAGACTGTGGACAAGCCTGCTATGTGGGTTAAATACACAGTTATCCACAGGCGGTGGACAACTGTTGTTCACACCGGTGGACAAGTTGACCTGGCGTTCAGGAAAACCCCATATGGTGTCCATTGGGCCGAAGAAGGGCATAAAAAATGCACCATCCACAGAGTGAATGGTGCTTTAAGTAACGCAACGTTACTTTAACGCCAACCCATGGTCATGAGTAGACCTACGATGAAGAGACCGAAGCCGATGGCGTAGTTCCATGGGCCCAGCTCAGTCATCAGAGCAATGTCCTGACCTGCTAGGTAGTTCACAACCAGCCATGCGAGGCCAATGAGCATGAGGCCGAACATGATGACCTTGTACCACATTGGGGTGCCGGAAGAGTTGATCTTTACCGGGGTGCGGTTGCTTGAAGATCTAGGAACCTGCGACGTATTGTTCGACGAGATCTTTGCTTTTGGCATGAGTTACGTCCCCTTGAGTTTTAGTTAGGTCGTTTCTAGGCAATATACCAGTAACGACAAGATTTCATTAAAGTCTGTTCCCTAGTTACGGGCTGCGTCGCGGATGGCATCCACAACGTTATTCACGGCGTCACTTGCCGTCTCACCGGGGTTGATCTGCCAGAGGCGAACAGTGATGTCCGCGTCCTTGCGCAACTCCGCGCCACCAGTTGGCTCCTGGAAGCCGATGAGGTTGGCGTCAGTAGGAAGTGGCGTGGTGATTGGTTCACCGATCTTGAGTTGATCATCCGTGCCTTCCCATCCAGCCCTGCGCAGGGTGGCGAGCGCCTGGGTGCGGGACTGCCGCACGATAGTTGGCACAGCAAAGAGCATACCGTTGGATACCTCAAGCGTGACTGGTGAGTCCTTCCTTACCTCTTGGCCTTCGCCGGAAGCGGAAAGGACGGTTCCTTCTGGCTCCTTAGAATCAACCATGTTCACCTGTACCTTGAATCCAAGGGAGGTGAGCAGCGATTCAGCCTGCTCCCGACGCATGCCGGACAGGTTAGGAACGGTTTCCTTCTCAACACCGGTGGAGACGGTGATGGTGATGCGGGAACCCTTGGACACCTGGGCGCCTGCGGCTGGGGATTGATCCATCACGGAGCCTTCCTTGACGTCGTCGGAAGGCTCTTCACGGACGGTAGAGTCCAGCTCAAGGCCAGCTTTCTCAAGCGCCTTCTGAGCATCAGCAATGGTCATGTCACGAACGTCAGGAACTTCGGTGATCTCCTTGCCGGAGGATACAGTCACAGTAACCGTGGATCCGCCAGGCACGGCGGAGCCGGTGGCTGGGTTGGTGCGGATGACAACACCACGAGGGATGTCAGGGTTTGGCTCAGAGTTGACGGTGACCTGCAAGCCAAGGCGCTCGAGTTCAGAGACGGCTTCGGTTTGTGGTTTGTTGTTCAACTCTGGGATCTGGACCAGCGTTGCGCTGGAATCGTTACCGTCATTAATGAAGTAGTCATAGGCAAAGATTGCACCGACACCCAGAATGACGACAGACGCAAGCGTGGCCAGAGCCTTGAACAAGCCGTTGCTTTTTTCTTCTTCCTCGTACTCTTCGTACTCCCAGTCATCTTCGTCCTCTGGGTATTCCTCCACCGGTTCTGGAGCATCGGTTGCGGCAGCAACCGGAACGGCGGTGGCCGCGGCCACGGTGCCGGCAGCGATAGCCGGTGCAACCATGGTCTGGTTGTCGTCGGAAGGCGCCTGATCCTCGTGGTGCTCAGGCTCCACGTGGTGGCGTGCTGCATGAGTGACGGAGCCACGTTCAAGGCGCGCCAAATCCTCGGCCATTTCCTGGGCTGACTGGTAACGGTCGCCTGGATGCTTAGCCATAGCGGACAAAATCACCGCGTCTAGGTTGAGTGCGGCGGTTGGGGAAAGATCCTTGACGTACTCGCTCGGCGGCGTTGGGTCCTCCTGCACGTGTTGGTACGCCACGGAGAACGGTGAGTCACCTTCAAATGGTGGCTTGCCCGTGACCATTTCGTACATGACGCAACCCAGTGCGTAGAGATCGGAGCGGCCATCCAATTTCTTTCCGCGAGCCTGCTCAGGTGAGAGGTACTGCGCCGTGCCGATCACTGCGGAGGTCTGGGTCATGGCGGATGTGGCGTCGTTGAGTGCCTGCGCGATGCCGAAGTCCATGATCTTGACGGAGCCAGTGTTGGTGATCATGATGTTTGCTGGCTTGATATCGCGGTGGATGATGTCAGCCTCATGGCTAGCTTGCAGCGCCCCGCACACTGGGCCCAGTACCTTTGCGGCGTTCGTGGGTGTCATCGGGCCATCTTCGCGGATGACGTCCCGGATGGTGCGGCCGTGCACCAGTTCCATCACAATGTAGGGAGTTCCCACGCCATCGCGCTCGTATTCACCAGTGTCATAGACGGCCACGATCGCTGGGTGGTTCAAGCGAGAGGAGTTCTGGGCTTCCTTACGGAATCGCTCACGGAAGCTTACGTCGCGAGCCAAATCGGGGCGCAGCATCTTGATGGCTACTTCACGTCCCAGCAGAGTATCGGTCGCGGCGTATACCTCAGACATACCGCCAGTGCCGATGAGCTCGCCGAGCTCGTAACGGTTCGCTATACGCTCACTCACTGCTGGACTCCTTCTGCTTGCGCATTGTTTTGTATGTTGTCCTCAACGTCCTCCACTAAGCTTTGGATCTCGTCTGGAACATTTGTTGGAAGGGGGCTTCCTTGCCCCTGCTGCCCCGTATTTCCTGGCTCATTGCCCGGTACTGGTGGGGTAGCTGGGTCAGTATTTTCTGGGTCTAAGGTAACAGTTTCGGCCTCATTTGGGTTATCCGGCCCTGATGGGAGATCCATCGTAGGGGTAGCGGACTGCGTTGCATCAGTGGTCGGTTGTTCCTGCTGCGTAGGTGTTACCGGTTCCGGTGCCGGTGCGGGAGTTACCTGCTCGGGAGTATTTTCCTCCGTTATCGTGACGGTCTCCGGAGTGGGCGGCACGGTGTCTTCTGAATTGCCGGAACCGAACCAGCCTTGGGAGAAACCGAAAACAACGGCACCGACCGCCGCGGCGGTCAGCAACGCCAAGCCGAAACCGGTGGCAAGGCCAGCCCCGCCCTTCTTCTTTTGGGGTGCTTGTCGACGCTGCGGCGCAGGGCTAGGCACCGCACCAGGTGCCGGTGCCGCGTGCGGTGCTTGTGCCCGCGGCACGTGGCCGGAGGTGTATGCGGATGCAGGAACAACGGTGGTGGGCTGTGCCACCTGTCCGAGTGCATGCGTGGAGGCCGTAGGTGAGGGCTGCGGGGCGATCCGATTGAGCGGCGCGGACTTAGGCTGCGGTGGGCGCTTGCCCATGCGGGCCGCGTGCACGGCTAAGGCTAGCTCGTTACCATCGGCGTAGCGCGCGTCGGCTTCTTTGCGCAGGGCAATGCCAATGAGCTCGCGGGCTGGCGCGGAAATGGTGGTGGGAAGGGCCGGTGGGGCTTGGTTGATGTGGGCGATAGCTACGCTCACGGAGGAATCGCCCACGAAGGGGCGCTCGCCCGCGAGCATTTCATAGCCGACCACTCCAAGGGAGTACACGTCTGAGCTGGGAAGCACGTCATGGCCCTGGGCCTGCTCAGGTGATACGTACTGGGCAGTGCCCACCACCATGCCGGTGCGGGTGAGCGGCACGGCGGCCGCGGCCTTAGCAATGCCGAAGTCTGTGATCTTGACTTGGCCTACCTGGGTGACCATGAGGTTGCCCGGCTTGATATCACGATGCACCATGCCCATGCGATGGATCACGGACAACCCGTGCGCGGCCTGTTCCAAAACGTCCAAAGCCAGCTCTTCCGGGAGAGACTTCTTGCGCGCCAACAGGTCAGCGAGGGACTCGCCACGCACGTACTCCATCACGATGAAGCAGAGAGTTCGGCCATGGTGGTTGATCTCGCGGTAGTCATAGGTGGCTACCACGTTCTCGGACTCGATTTTTTCACTGGCCAAGGCCTCATTGCGGAACCTTGACAGGAATTCATCATTATCGGAGAACTCCGGTCGCAGAACCTTGATCGCCACCTCCCGCTGGTGGAGGTTGTCATCCGCTAGCCACACGGTGGACATGCCACCGTGGCCCACAACCCACTGGAGGGTGTAATCATCACCAATGAGCTCTTGAAGTTCTGCTTGGGATTCAGAAATGGAGGACACTTTACTCGCCTCCGTTGTCTAGTTCTCGCTGCGCTAGTGCTTGCTGCGCGGCAGCAATCACCGCGCGGCCAATAGGCGCAGCAACGGTACCGCCGGTCGCGCTAGGGCCCATGTTGCCACCATTTTTCACCAGAACCGCCACGGCAACATCCGCGTCAGCAGAGGGACCAAAAGCGATGTACCACGTGTGGGGATCGGAGGAACCGGAGTCCTCGCCATGTTCGGCTGTACCCGTCTTAGACGCAATATCTTGGCCAGCGTAGCCAGAAGTGGAGCGCTCAGAACCGCGCATGAGCTCAGTGAGGGTATTTGCCACATCCTCACTCAGGGCCTCATTCAGCTGGCGTGGCTTGTGCTCAGAAATCACGGACAGGTCATCGCCAGTGACCTTGGAAACCAAGTATGGCTCCATGCGCTTGCCCTTGTTTGCTACCGTCGCTGCAACGACTGCGTTGTGCAACACCGTCATGGCAACGTCACGCTGACCAATAGCGGACTGGCCGAGGGCAGGCTCATCGTTAATCTCACCGAGCGTACCACCCACCATCGGGATGCCCAGATCGTAGGTGGATGAGATGCCAAACGCATCCGCCGCATCACGCAGCGCGTCGCTGCCCGCGCCGATACCCATCTCCACGAACGCGGTGTTACAGGATAACGCGAAGGCAGTCGCCAGCGTCACCTGTCCGCCGCCCGCACATGGCCTTCCGGCGTAGTTCTCCAACGTGGTGTCAGTACCAGGCAACGTGATTTCTGGCGCGCCAGTGAGCATAGAACCTGGCCCGTAGCCATTATTCAGTGCAGCGGCAGTAGTAACCACCTTGAAGGTGGATCCCGGTGGCAGGGACTCCTGGGTTGCCTTGTTCAGAAGCGGGTTAGCGGGATTGTTCGAGTACTCATCCCACGCGGATTGGCCTCCGGCTGGGTCTACAATGCGCGCCGGGTTGTAGGAAGGGGTGGAAGCCATGGCCAGCACCTCGCCCGTGGATGGGCGGAGCGCCACAACAGCGCCCTCGTAGTTGTTGGCGGACAGTTGCTGGTAGGCAACCTCCTGCACGCTAGGAATGAGGGTGAGCTCAACATTGCCCACCTGCTTCTCATTGGAGATGAGCTGCTTCCACACCTGCTTGGCGCCCACCTGGTTGCCGGTGAGCACATCATTCATGCCCGCCTCGACGCCTGCGGCGCCGTAAACGTCGGAGAGATAACCCTCCACAGGGCCATAGGCCGCTGGGTTGGTCACGTATTCGCGCCGGAAAAAGCCGTCCTCGTCTTGGTAGGACTGCGCCAATACCTGACCGCCGGCGGAGATTTGTCCACGCGGTGATGTCTTGGCCTCGATGAACGCACGACGGTTGTTTGGGTTGTCTGCGTACTTGTCATCGCTGAACGCTTGGATGATGGTGAGGTTGACCAACAGTACCAGGCTCAGGATGAGTGCGAATAGGGCCGTGAAACGGATTGATTTGTTCATCGCTTCGCCTCCGCTCCGGAGTGGGAGATTCTCAAGATGATTGCCATCAGGATGTAATTAGCCATCAGGGAGGAACCACCCTGGGACATGAATGGGGTGGTGAGTCCGGTCATTGGGATCAGCGCGGTCACGCCACCAGTAACCACGAACACCTGGATAGCCACGGTCAGCGCCAAACCGGCAGCCACGAGCTTTCCGTAGGAATCACGCGTCAGCAACGCAGTGCGCATGCCACGGGATACGAAGATAGCGAACAGCACCAGGATTGCTGCGATGGTGACAAAGCCTAGTTCCTCGCCAAAGGCAGCCAAGATGTAGTCAGACTGCGCCAGCGGAATCAGGTATGGGTGTCCCTGGCCTAGGCCAGAACCCGTCATGCCGCCGGAGCTAAATCCGAACAGGCCTTGGGAGAGCTGGAAACCAGTGGTGTCATAGTGGGCCAACGGATCCATGAAATTATTGAAGCGGGCTTGGATCTTGTCAGAGAACATGTACAAGCCGGTGCCGCCAACAACCACCAGAACGAATCCGATTAGCAGCCAAGAAACGCGGGAGGTGGCGATGTAGAGCATGCCAAAGACCGTGGCTACGAGAAGCAGCGCCGGGCCAAAATCGTTCTGGCCCGCCATGATGAGGATGGCCACTGCCCACACGCCCAAGATTGGGCCAAGGTCACGCAGGCGTGGGAATTCCATGCCCAGGATGCGGTAGCCGGCCACGTTAAACAGCGCGCGCTTGTTCACCAATAGTTGGGCGAAGAAGAGCAGGAGGAGTACCTTGGCAAACTCGCCCGGCTGCAGGCTGAGAGGGCCAATAGTGATCCAAATGCGCGCGTCAGCATTGATGGAAGATGGCCACACTAGTGGTAGGGCCAGCAAGAAGAGGCCCAGAAGACCCAGAACGTAGGAGTAGCGGGAGAGTACGCGGTGATCACGGATCACGGCAAGAACCACGATCATGAGCACCACTGCCAGCAACGTCCACAGCACCTGTCGCGATGCCAGGGAGGTTTCGGCCGCCAAGTCTAGGCGGTAGACCATCACCAAGCCCAGGCCGTTCAGCAGCGCTGCTACGGGCAGCATGATTTGGTCAGCCCGCGGCGCCAGTGCGCACAGAGCGAGGTGGGCGATGGTAAATACGGCAATGAAGCCACCGATGACCCACGCGGTAGCGGCGTTGATGGCGATCTCCTGAGCAAAGTTCAGGCTCACCAGTGCGGTGGCAATGATGATGGTGGCGAAAACCAGCAGGCCGAACTCGGTCCTGCGTGCCGCCAAGTTCTTGAAGAAAGACATGGGTTCTTACACCTCCCGGCAATTGGTGCCTGGGGATGAAAGATCACCAGGGCTGCGTGTTGGCGTCACAGACACCGCGCTAGTGGGGGCTTTATTCTCCGAAGTTTGTGGAGTGCTCTCAGCACTGCGGCGTGCAGAGGTAGTGGCAGTAGAGGAAGCCTTGGAGGGCTTCGTATCGCGCGCTTGCCGGGTCACGCAGACAGGCAGGGTTTCATCAGCAAGACGCTGTACCTGCTTGAGCACGTCATCGTAGGGCCCTTCCGGCAAGGTGGCTACCTGCCCGCGGGTGGATTCCTTCAGATCCTGCAAGCGGAGACGGTGACAGTCACTGGCGTCATCGGGCGCCACCAAGGTGAGATTGTCTTGCTGGTCAAGGCAGGCACGCTGGTAGATCTGGTGCATGCTCTTGCCCAGGATGGTGGAGTTGGTGCCTTGTTCGATGACAATTTCCTCCCCATCAGTAGCAACAAAGTAAGTGTCATCCACCGAGTTGGTGAACCACGCCAGCCCGCCAAGCCCAACGAGGACAACAGCCACCAGCGCGATGAGCGGGATGAGGAACGTGCGCTTGCTGCGGCCCTCAGGTTCGGCGGTGTCCAGTGTGCTGCTTTCCGACGCCGCCTCGCCTGCAGTAGCAGGCGCAGCCTCGGCCGCTTGCGAAGCCGAAGGCTTCGGCGGGATGGTCTGGGGCTGGCGCTGCTGCAGAGCGCGCGCCGCGCGACTTGCCGCGGTGTCGGGATGTGAGGACTGCTTCGGTGTTGAGGAGTTAATAGCGCCAGCAGTCATGCCTACGGTTGGCAACGTGGAGTCTGGTGTGGATCCCTCCACCACATCAGCCACGACTACCGTGACGTTATCCGGGCCACCTGAGCGCAGAGCGAGCTCGATGAGTCGGAAAGCAGCATCTTCTGGGGTGCCCTGGCGCAGGGTGTCTTCAATGGTGGTGGCAGTTACCGGATCGGACAGGCCATCGGAACACAGCAGGAGGCGGTCGCCCACGCGGGCGTCCACAGTCTTGAGTGTTGGCTCTACCGGACGGCCAGCGTAGGCCTTCAAGATCAAGGAGCGCCGCGGGTGCGTGCTCACATCTTCCGGTGCTAGTTCACCCTTGTCCACCAAAGACTGAACGTAGGTGTCATCAACGGTGATTTGCTCCAGCTTGCCGTCGCGCAAGCGGTAGGCGCGGGAGTCACCCACGTGGCACATGCCAAATTCCTCGCCGTTGAACATCAACGCGGTCAGCGTGGTGCCCATGCCGTCTGTCTCAGGGACCTCACGAACACCGCGGGCAATGGCACGGTTAGCGTCATCAGCAACTGATGCGAGAAGCGCCAGCATGTCATTATCTTCCGGATTGGCATCTAGCTTTGCCAGGTGATGAATCATCAGCTGGGAGGCAACCTCGCCCGCGGCGTGACCACCCATGCCGTCTGCCAGTGCAAGAAGATGAGGGCCGGCGTACGCGGAATCTTCGTTGTTTCCGCGTACCCAGCCTTGATCTGATGCAGTGGTGAAATTGAGTTTCATCATGCTTTAGGGAACCAACCTCACCGTTGTGCGACCAATCTTGATATCACTACCGGCGGAGACTTTCTCCGGCTGGTCGATACGATAACCAGATACGTACGTGCCGTTGCGGGAATCCAGATCCTCCACAACCCAATCATTGCCACGCCTGAGAAGGCGAGCGTGCCTGCCGGACGCGTAATCATCGCCGACCGTGAAGGTGCAGTCTGTGGCACGCCCCATCACAATCTCTGTGAGATTGCCCAGTTCCATACGGGAACCGGTGAGGGGGCCATCAATGATCTCAATAGATTGCGGTACTCCGCCCTTTTTGGCGGCTGGTGGTACGTATGTTTCTACCAACGCGCCCTGTGGGGCACTGCCACCGGCAGCGGTTTTCACATCCTTGCGGATGGAATTCATGATGAACAAAATGAACAGCCACAGCAGCACCAAAATGGCGATACGAAGGCCAAACATCAGCGCGGATTCCATAGTGTTTCCTCCTATGCCTGGCCTTGTGGCCGATGAACAATTCGGACTTCGATATTTGAGTGACCAACAGTGATAACGTCACCATCAGCTAGAAGCCAGTTATCAATAGGCATATCGTTGACCGACGTGCCGTTAGTGGACTGCAAATCTACCAAGATGGCCTCCTGGCCGTTGAAGGTGATCTCCGCATGCTCACGGGAGACACCCGTATCTGGCAGACGGAAATCCACGTCATTGGAACGGCCAATAATGTTGGAGCCTTCTTCCACTCTGAACGTGCGGGAAGAACCATCCTGCAGAAGCAGGCTTACCGACGCCACCGGCGCTGCCTCATCCGGCGTGGACTCGGCCGAAACGGGCTGTGCGGACGAGGCCTCGAACACCTCAGTGGAGGCCGGTGCCTCAGTGGTGGGTGATTCTGCTGGCGCCGGCTTACGCTGCGCGCGCAACTCAGGGTAGTCCTTGGCCAGTTTGCTCAGGCCCACAAAGCCGCACCGGCCGGAGGCGTTGGCATCTGAGGACGTCTTTGCCCGCAGCTGGCCGGTGCGCAGGGATTCATCCACGCCAATGCGGATGGTCATTGGGCCAGCGCACTTCCATCCCTGATTGCGCTCGTAGCGCATGAGCTGATCAGCGAAATCTTCCGCCAATGTTGGGTGATTGGTGGATAGATTGACTGCATCTTTAGCGGATACGTGAACTTGGAACACGTTAGGCGCTTCAATACCGCCCTCATAGGTGCGAACGAGGTTATCTTCGGCTTCCTGTTTGAGGAGCTCCTCAATCTCGGCCGGAACTACGCGACCGCCAAAGACGAAGGCGAAGCTATTGTCCAGGCCACGCTGCATAGCACTGTCCAACTTTGCGATTTTTCCCATGAATGAAGCCATGGTTACCTCGACCTCCTTACTCGGCACAACCGCCGCATTACTTATCCTTATAAACTCTCCGCGAAACCGACATGTTCCGCAACAATTAGGAAGAAATAAATACGCCAGCGTGTGGGATTACTTAAAGCATGCACTCACGTAATTCGTTGCACAATAGTTACACTTGTGTTCACAGTATAGGTGCTCAAACTGCCAAATCGTGATTTCCAAGCTTCGCATCTCCAGCATTTCTTCCCTCAAAACGGCCCTGTGCTGCTAATTTGACCAATACCGCGTAGGCTGTGCTATGTTTATCTGGTCGAACACACAAGTTGTGTTGCGTCACCTGCCCAGGTGGCGGAATTGGCAGACGCGCTGGCTTCAGGTGCCAGTGTTCGCAAGGACGTGGGGGTTCAAGTCCCCCCCTGGGCACCACATAGATCCCGCTCATCATCACGATGAGCGGGATTTCTTGCGTTCGGGGTACCGAGCTTATAGGGCGGCAAGTGAGTGCGGAACGCAGTTACCTTCTGACCTGCTATTTAATAGTGGCCTGAATGCAACAAGTGGGGCTGCCAGGGTGTTGCTTTACCCGACTATTAAAACTGTCTGGGATGGCAGCCGCCTTTCATCGTGCGCGTTACTGCGTACTGGTATGTCAGCTGTTCGTGAGTTGGTGCGCTGGCAAGAGAAACTCTGAGCATGGCGCGGATCTAGCTAAGCTCCCATCCGCTCGGCCCCATGGTGATGGCACCGTCACGCGCGAACTCATCGAGCCAACCGTGCATAGGCCACGTGCCCCACTTCGTGTGCAGGTAGTTGGCGTTCTTTACAATGTCCTCCAGGTGTTCCCATGGCGGGGAGGAAACTGGGTGCCAGCGGTGGTAGGCGTGGGCGCCCGCAAGCCAGCGCAGTTCAATACCATGCTTGCGCATCATCCATGAGAAGTCCGTGTCCTCACCACCGTAGCCGGTTAAGCGTTCATCAAAACCACCGAACGTGATGCGAATATGTTGCCACGTCTGTGCCGTGAGGGCGAAGTTGAGGGACCAGAACACATCGTAGTGCCCAGTAAGTGTCTCACCAGGCGCGGGCAGCGGCCGAGCCGGATGTGGATTATCAATCAGGGCGGTCTGATTTTCCTTTAAGTAGGTCACTGGTCCTGTTACCACCGAATGAGGGAATTGGGTGAGAGCAAGGACGTAGGAGTCAACAAGATCTGGGGCGGGAACGCAGTCCGCATCCAAGAATATGATCACGCCATCAGTGTTATCCGCTTGGGCTGCGGCCCAGTCACCAGCCTTGTTTCGGGCTTGGGCTAGGTGAAGCCCATCTAGTGTGGCGATGCGTGTGACTCCACCTAGCTCCGGCACGTTGGCATCTAATGCAACTAGCCCGTGGGCAGTGCCATCAAGGTAAGAATGCTGCGATTCGACTCGGCTGGCGCGCGCACAATTTGCGAGGGTGACAACAATGGCCATGGGTGCTCCTCTTAATACGCCGTGTTAAGGGCATTGTTGATGATAACGTCTGCCGCGCGGGCGGCGGCGTGGGCGGTGTTCCACTGGGACCAGTCTGGGTTCATTGTCGCTGCCTTAGCCACTACCTCATCCCATTGATCCTGGCTGAGTTCCTCATCCACCACCCACGCCAGACCTAGGTTGCGAAGGGCCCGCGCGGTGGCATGCTGCTCGTTAAAGGCGCGATCCTGCGGAATCACAATGACAGGCTTGTTTACTGACGCAATGTCCGCGATCGAATTCTGGCCAGAGGCCGTGACGATCACATCGGCAGAAGCAAGATAGTCCAACGGATTATCAACATGATTGTCACCACCGAGGTACAACCAGTCCGCGCGGTTGGGAAGACGGTTTGTTCCGCCACGACCAGACATCACCACAACATGTGGGCGGGTGGTAGGCTCGCACACTTGCGTAGCTGTGCCTTTAGGTTTCCATTCCAACGTTCCTCCCTGTGCGAATCTGGAAATGCCGCCTACGCAGTGCAGCTTGTCCTGCCAACGAGAAAGGTGCGCCGGAACATCGACAACCGCTGGCCATGCGGCAATCAAGGCGCTAGCCTGCTGATACCCCAACTGGTGAGGCGGGTCAGGGCGCTCACCGGGCATGGCAATCGTCACCACTGGCACGCCCAATAACCTAACGAACAGGGCTACTTCCACAGAACAGTCCACATAGAATACGGCGGGCCGGTGCTCAGCCACCCACGCCGCGATGGTTGCCATGCGATCAGTCATCCCCTGCACACCGAGCGGTGCCCAGTGGATGCTTCCATGAGCGGTAGGATCAGGCCCCTCCGGGAGGTCCATCGGTAGGATTACGTCCGCCTTCTCAGCAGAACTTAAGATTGTCACCCTTGCGCCGCGTTTTTCCAGGTGATGCGCTATTTCTGTGCAGCGTTGAATGTGGCCTGCACCTTGGTGGTGGGCATACATGCCCACGGTGAGTTGGTTGCTCATGGTCACCTTCTAAAGAAATTGATGTAGGAGTCGACGAAGTTCTTGCGGCCGAACTTCTTCCGCGCCCACCGAGCCACCTCGAATGGGTCGAGAGCCAAGGCGTTGCGAATAGCTTGGGGAAGCTCACTCGGATCCTCAGCTAGCAGCTGTGGGTAATCAGAGAGATTCTCTACCACTCCACCGCGGGCGAGCGCAGCCACGGGCGTGCCGCTGGCCATCGCCTCAATAACCACCAAGCCAAACGGTTCCTCCCATTGCGGGGTGACCAAGCAGACGCCAGCGTTGCGGACAATCTTTGTTAACTCGTCTTGTGAGCATTCTCCCACCATGGTGATGTCTGTGCCTAGGCGGGGTTCCACCTCCGTGGCGTAATAATCTGGGTTGCCCACGCGCCCAGCTACGGTCAGCTCAAGCCCCGCGGCGCGGGCGGCGTCGATAGCAAGATGCAATCCTTTCTCCGGCACGATCCGGCCAAACCAAATAGCGCCTTCGCCACGAGCAGGACGCCACAAGCGTTCATCGAAAGTATTGGGAATCACCACCGGCGGGGTAGGAAGCGTCCAAGAACTGCCGGTAGATGCGCTGACTGCGGCGAACTTGCCAGGATGATCGCTTGCGTTGATGGCATCCTCCACGTCCTGAAGAGGTGGTGTGTGCAACGTGGTACGCAGTGTGGTGTGAGACGGGAGGACCTCAGTAGTTTTAAACAGCTCTGGGTGCAGGCTGTTATTAAAGATCACGTCATAATCAGACGTGGCCAGGTGTTTCACCAAGCGCACGAAAGATTCATCTTCTTTATCGCGCTCACCTGGCGGGTAAGTGTGATCCGTGCGCTCGCCTTCGTGCCCAGTCCAGTCCACGCCTGGGAATTCATACTCCTTTACGTGCCCTTCGCTACCTTGCGCGGCGTACAGATCAACGCGGTGGCCGTACACGGTGAAAGCGCGCCGGGCCTGATCGCAGAATGACTCCAATCCTCCCGCATACGGCTGCATGATAGGAAAGCGCGCTGGTGCAATAAGGGCGATGGACAACTTGGCGGCAGCAAGCTTTGAGTACACCGCCTCGTGCTGTGCGCGAACGTGCGCTAACTGCTCTAGTCTGTCGCCGTGGAAGGGCACTCTTCCTTGCGACGCCGCAATGGCTTCAGCGCAGGAGGAGCCATCGCCTGTGCGGTACACACGCACGGCGTGTGGTGTATCCGCCTGATCAACGTAGCAACCACAATCTGGGACGATGACCGAAACCCCAAGGTCGCGGCACATCTCCAACCACCCTGAATGAGTGCCCCTGAGGTATGGCAGGACAACGGTGTCACATGAAGCTACCTCAGTAAACAGTGCATCATCGTCAAAGGGTTCGTGGAGAACTAGATCCACGTTGTCTAGTTCTGCGAGGGCAACAATGGTTTCGGATTGTGCCTGATCCTGGTGGGCATACACGGTAACTGGCCCTAGGGCCTTGTAAAACTCCACATCGCGCACGGCATTGGTGCGCAAGGATTTCAGGAATACCCCCACCTTGTGTTCCCGTGGCGGTGGGGACGTTGGTGCCCAGTCAGTGGGGACGATGTGGGGATGCGGAGTGACCTCAGCGTAGACGCCGTATTCGCGCAGGAGGTGCTCCTGGGCCATCGAGGTGAGGGTAAAGACGTGGGCAGCAGCGCCCAGCAGAATCTCTAGCTGCTTGTGGTAGTTCGTCTGATCCTCAAGGTGCGGATTGTCCAGATCGTGAACCGTAAGCACCAAGGGAACTGTCAAGAGCTTCAAAACTTCAGTAAAAGCCTCCGTTTGCTGGAGGCTCAAATGCTCGAATCCGAAGTGAACGTGGACTACGTTCACTGGGCGCTCGTTAGCGTGCCACCATGATGGCTCAAGGCACGGGTGGGGCCAGAACGGTTGGCCCATGGGAACAGGATCCCATGACTGTGGGGCAACTGCTTCAACATAGGGGTGCTGCGCAGGAATTGCCATTATTGATTCGATGGTCGATCCCATAGAATCACTCTAACCTCTATCGATTAATGATTCATAAAGCCGTTATTTTTCCCAGAAAGTGGGGACAATTGTCTCGTACGCAGCATTATGGAGTTTTCTACCGGGTTGTAGATTTCACGCCGGATGATAGCAAGCCAACGATTGCCGTCATCGGCAACTGTCAGGCCGAATCACTCAGGATCGTTCTCCACGCCTCAGGCCACTTCAACTCATTCCGAATCCCGCCCATTCACGAGTGGGAGAATGCTGATTACGACTACGCGAAAGCGGTCCTTGGTAGAACGGATATTCTCATCAGTCAGCCAGTGCGTGACGATTACCGGGGCCTGCCTTGTGGAGTTGATCAGCTAGCCACCTTGCTGCCCACATCCGCCCGCGTGGTGAAGGTCCCCGTTTTGCGATTCAGTGCGCTCAACCCTTACTACGCAATTGTGCGGCCATTAGACCCACCAGTGGTTCCGTACCATGACCTGCGCACGGTTGCTGCGGTGGCAGGTATCCCGCAGGTCAATGAACCGGATTGGTGCGGGTGCTTTGACCACAACGTCCTGCAGATGGCGCAGCGAGAGAAAGCGCACGACACCGTTGTCATGTCTGACTGGCTAGAAACAGTCCCTGTCTGGCACACCTTGAACCATCCGGATAATGCCACCCTGCAAACGTTAGGTAATCGGGTACTGGCAGCACTGAATCTTGGTGACGGTGAACACGGAGCTGCCCGTGCGCCGGAGGACAGGGAAATGCTGGGGCACCTGCGTACACCAATCCTGCCCGAGGCAGCGAGCGCACTGGGCTGTGATGTCGTTCGCGAGGCGTGGACGCAGGGAGGAGAAGTTCTTCCGGACGACGTGATCTCACAGGCTCATCGCGAGTTTTACGCAACCAACCCGGAACTGGTTACCAACGCTGTGAACCGCCATGGTGATCTGCTGAGCCTATTGGGGTTGGCGGTATGAGCACGTTTACTCATCTCATTGTGGGTCCGGATAATCATGGCGTGGTGGAATACGCCCTAGCGCTGCATGCCCACACGGGCGGGCCGTTGGTGCGGGTGGAAAACTGGCGCGAGCTGGATGAAGCCACCAGCGACATCCTGAGTGACGCGGCTAATCTTCACGTCTGCTTCACCGATCATCTCTTTGGTGAGAACCCTAACGACGCCGTGGAGAGGGTGCTTGCGCTGGGTAGTGGCAAGCGGCTGAGCGTGTCTTTCCATGACGTGCCACAGCGCGAAGAGGGCGAGGAGCGATTCAAGGCTCGTTCCGCTGCGTACCAGCGCTTAGCGTCCAAGGCGTGGGTGCCGGTGGTGAATTCACAACACGAGGCGGCCTTTTTTGATTGCCCTACCGCGGTCATTCGATTGCCCCTCGTTCCTGCTCATGGGGTGGACTTTGTGGCCCAAACGGATCGTCGCGAGGTGTGCATCATGGGCTTTGTCTATCCCGGCAAAGGCCATGCTGACCTGCTGCGAGCCACGGATGGTCTTGACGTACGGGTAACGGCGCTGGGCGGTGTCTCCTCTGGATGCGACTGGCTGGTGGATGAGCTTCACCAGATCGCGCGGGAAGTACGCACTGACTTTGACATCACTGGTTTCTTGCCGGTGGAGGAGCTGGAACAGCGGATGCTGAACTCTGGCATCCCAGTGTGCGCGCATCGCCATTTCTCCGCTTCGGGATCGCTGATGAAGTGGATTTCTTTGGGGCGTCGCGTGCTCGTGGCGGACAGCAGTTACTCACGAGAGTTGGCGCAGCTGTGGCCTGAATTCATCACGCTGGTCAAGCCTAACCGGTGGGCCGAGGCCTTGGCCTCGGTGCCAGCTGACTTCTGCGAACCCCTCGAGCCCCCGAGCAACTGGCTTTGGCCGGATGTGGCCGCCGCCTACGAGCGGGCGTGGCGGTTGCCATCTGTGAGTGTGGTGATTCCGTACTACAAGGATCAAGGATCTCTGGATCGTGTCCTCGCTGCTATTCAGCAGCAGGATTATCCTGGTGAGATTGAGTGCATTGTGGCCGACGACGGCTCACCTGAGCCACCGGTGGTGGATACGGCGGCCGTCACCGTGGTCAGGCAGGAGGATTTAGGCTTCCGTGCTGCGGCTGCCCGCAATCTTGGCGCGGCCCACGCCCATGGCGAGGTGCTGGTGTTCCTAGATGGTGACACCATCCCGGAGCCGGATTACATCCTTAATGCGGTGCGTGTCCCCACGTTCTCACCACGCGCTGTGGTGGTGGGTAAGCGTATTCACGGAACCGCTAATGGCACCCAGCCGCAGTGGTTAGAGGACGCCTATGCCGCCACGGCGAATTTGGCGCATGCCGACGATTACTCGTGGCGCTTCATTATCTCCGCCGTGCTCACGTGCAGTACTGACTTCTTCCACAGCATCGGTGGTTTTGACGCCACCATGGTGGGCTATGGCGGCGAGGACTGGGAGTTTGCGTGGCGAGCTTGGAACAGCGGTGCCATTTTCCACCACGAGCCTACGGCTGTGGCGGTTCATCCGGAACCCGATTTCGGTGCGCGCGAGGCTGACCCAGTTCAGCGGGTACAGGCAAAAAACCACGAGTCGCGGGCACTAGCCCAGCGCATCACACACCCCAAGGCCCGCCCAGATGGTGTGATCTTTGCAGTTCCTGACGTAGTGGTCAAAATCCCTGGTGGTTTAGACGCGGACGTAGCAGAGTTGCTGGCGCTGAAGTGGCTCGCGCTGGGAAGTGACGTCCACGTGGTGGGCGTTGAATCTGAGCTCTTGTTGCAAGATCCCCGCGCGCATACAGAGAGCGCGCCAACCGGTGCGCGTTTCACGGTGACACTGCATGAGGCGGTGGTAGCGCATGACCTCAGTCAGATGTACGCAGCGGAGACCCGTGGGGGACACGTGCGCATCATAAGCGACGGTGGCCACGTAGTGGCCACGATTATCTCCCGCCGAGGCCGAGCTCTCGGTGCTTACCCGGAGGACTGGGCGCCCAGCACCGCGTGGGAAACAGTGGAGAAGCCCGCCAGCTTGGAGCGGTATTTCGCAGGCTGGTAAGGATACAGGGGCTGACAGAAGTGCCACGTCATCTGGTATCGCCGATGGGCAGGGGTTTTCCCTACCATTAGTGGCACATTTACAGCCTCAGTTGCCAGCTGGTTTCAAGGGCCACGGGCTTCATTCCGAGCTTCTCATTGATGGCCAGCATGCCAGTGTTGGTTAGGGCATTAAAAGTGCTTACCCGTTCAACGGTTGGGAACCCTCTTGAAAGCTCCTGCCACAGGGCTTGTTTGACCAGCATGCCTAAGCCCCTGCCTCGTGCACGGCGGTGGACAACGGTTAGTTCCTGCTGCGCGCACTGCGGGGCACGCGGATCGATCGTGAGGAAACTGAATGCGGCGACACCGGAATCGTCGATAAGCAGCATGTTGAGGCAGGTTTTGCCGGTGCGCGCGTGGTGTGCTGCGGCTTCATCAAGACGCTCGCGGGTCCACTCGGCGGCTTCGTGTTCCACGGCCGACGGCACGTCCACATCCGCGATGGCCATGATTTCAAGGAAGGAATCCACGTACTCCTCTGGTGGGATGAAGCCCTCGAAACTTATGGCTTTGATGCCGTCTGGCAGCCTCAGCTGAGTGGTTTCGGGTACGTGCAGGATCGACATCTGCTCCGTACTGCCCAGCTCAAAGCCAGCCTCGCGCAGCGCATGGCTACGCGGGTCATCATCAATTCCGTCGGCAGCCATCACCATCCACACGCTCAAGATATTGCGGTTGCGGAGCTCGCACAACTGCTTCATCTTTTCCAGAAGTGCAGTGAACACGGCTTGGTTAAAGCCGTCAACGAAGGTGAACAACGCCACTGCTGTGTGTTTGTCCTCGGTGAGCGGGAAGCCCATTCGGCCAAAACCGCGAAACCCCAGATCGGTCTCGTCATCCTGCGCGCGTACGGTGCCCTCCTCATCGCTGCACACCAGCATGAGGTTTTCCCGAGTGCTGGTGGGTCGCTGGGGATTGAGTGCATGCGACGTGGATTGGTTGAAATCCTGTGTGCCCGTGACCTGCTCAAGGCGGGTATTCTCGGCCCTCATGAATGCCCTGACGGCCCGCGACGGCTGGGTATTTTCCTCCAAATGTGGAGGGGCAATGCGGGAGACGTGCACACAACCACCGCCTTTCAGTAACTGCGATTCCAAGGTGGATTCGGCTCTGCACACCACATCCGCCCGTGATGTGCTTCACACGGTTTTCACTGTAGTCGCGGACACACATGCGCGTACCGCTTTCACTGCGCTACCTCGTCCTCGCGAGGGGTGATCGGGAGCAAGAATCCCCCGACGCGATGAGGGTGGGGCCACACACAAGAACTAGAGGCAACGGAGTGAGATCAGGTTCTCTTAGGCGTCGGCATGGTGGGTAGACCCCGAGGTCACGCACGCCAACACTGAACCAGGGCACCAGGTGAGGTGCTTTCCAGTACTACGCGGTGAGTAGTTCCAAGGTGCGCCTGCCAATCCCAGCATTGTCAGGCGTGATGAAGTTACGTTTCGCCCTACCCAATTCACCGGTACGTGACGGACGGAAGTATTGCTCCCACTCCAGTACCGTCTGGAGCGCACCCCACGCGGTATCGCGGCCTTCCTCCTGGGTTTCAGCGGTAGAGAACAAGGTGATCAGTTCATGGTGGCGATTGCGCCATTTGGTGATCGCCTGTTCACTCGCACCATGCAGCGGTTCTGGGAAGACACTCTTCATGAGGGTGATGAACTCACGCTTGCTCATGTGTGTGGTGATGAGTGAATCCGCGTACGCGGCGAATTCCTTGGCTGCGGCGAAGGAATACTTCAAGGCATGTTGTGCCATCTCAACACGCTGGTTGGCGCGCCGGGTGTGTTTAATGCTCCACTTGGAGAATGTAGAGGTCAGGAGCTGGCCATTGGTGCAGGCAAGACGAGATCCTTGGATTTCGCAGGTGATGGATCCTGATCCGGAGTGGTCTGTCGTGAGGACTAGGCCGAAGTCCACGGCATCGTGCCCGCCCACGTAGACCTTGGCCTCAGGAATATCCATGGTGATGAAGGCCTTGCGGCCGTGGTCTAGTTCACCGGCATAGGCGAACCTAGCGCCAAGGGACGTGGCGGCGTCGGCAAGCGCGAAGGATTCGGCATTGCCTAGGGAGGCGTACTGAGTACCCACAACGCCGAGCGTGGTTTTGTTGTCACTGCGCACCAGCAGCTTGCGGCCGGGAATGGACGTAGACACGAGATCTTCGCCGTTGTTGATGAATAGGTTTGTGGCAGGGATTTCCTCGATTTCCCAGTCAAGATTTGCCTGGGTGAGCGCATCCTCTACCGAGTTGCAATGGGAGATGTCTGTGCCGAACGCTGCGGCGAACGGCTCGCGGGAGGTGTGCTGGTTCAGTGGGTTAATAGCGGACATGGGTTTCTCCTTCAAGAAATGGTGAAGCTCTTGAAGCGCAAAGGTGGCTTGGCCTTGACTCTGCAGTATTGGAAGTCCGCATTCAATAGGGCCTGGGGAATCGGCCGTTTCTGTGGATAACTGGCTGCGCCACGAAAAAATTATCCACAAGTAGGTGCACGCCCTAAAAAGCTCCCGCACCAACTGCGGTGCGGGAGCGACGATGGTTTCCTGCTAGTGGCGAATGTCCTGCTGTGCTAGGAACTGGCTGGCTAGCAATGTTGGTTTGGCTCTAATGAACGTAGAGTGCCCAGTTGTGGCTGGCGCTAGAACAAGAACCGCTCAACAAGGCGCATGTATCCCTTCACTGTGAGCTCGAGGTCTTCCAAATGAAGGTACTCATCATGGGAGTGAAGCTGACCGTGCACGTGGCCCAGCGTGCGTGCTGGAGCGTGTACCGCAAAACCATAACCTGCCCCACCTAGGCGGCGCGCAAAGCGCAGGTCAGAACCGCCTGGTGCGATCATGGGCACAACATCAGCCGTAGGGAACTGCTCCTTGAGCGTTGCTGAAAGAGCCTCATACAGCGGATGCTCGGTAGGGGAGACGGTGGCTTCCTCACAGATGAGGTGCTCAATTTCATGGTCGATTCCCTCCAGCGCCTTGGTAAGGAGGGCGTCCACGTAGTCATCGTCTTGGCCCGGCAGAGTACGTATGTCCATCTCTAACCACGCATGGGATGGGAGCACATTGATGGCCTGCCCTGCGCGGATGACGGTCTGGGCGATGGTGAGATGGCTGATGGCGTCAGCAAAACCCGCCAACTCACCTAGGGGCGCGGTGTCAGCGCCAGCGATGAGCGCCTTTTCAGTTTCATCGTCAAAGCGGAATGCCTTGATGAAACCTTTCCATATGTCAGAGTCAGTGACCTCGGGCGTGATCGAGGCAATGCGACGGGCAACCTCGCCGATCTTCGCTACCGCTGAGTCCTTGTTGTATGGTGCGGAGCCGTGGCCGGCGTCGCCGTAGACATGGATGCGGCGTTGGGCAGCGCCCTTTTCGCCCACGTAGATAATGACGGAGTCAGAGCCATCATGGCCGGGGATGTGGGAGCCACCGGTCTCTGAGATGCAGTTCTTCCAGCTGATCGCATCGGGCTGGTTGTCCATGAGCCACTTCGCGCCCAAGGTGCCGCGGGATTCTTCGTCTGCAAGTCCCACAAAAGTAACAGTGCCCTTGTTGCCGCCACGGCGGGCAACCTCACGGGTGACTGCGGCCATGGTGGCGGTGAGAAAGAGCATGTCCACGCTGCCACGGCCGTAGAGCTTTCCGTCTTCAATGTGGGCATCGAAGGGTGGCTTTGTCCACTTGTCCTCATCAACTGGCACCACATCTGTGTGCCCCAAGAAAGTTAGTGGCTCGGCTGTAGGATCACTGCCCTCAACGGTGATTGCAATGCTGGTGCGCCCTGGCTCCGGCTCAAAGCGCTGGATTCTTACATTTTCATGAGCAAAGAACTGCTCCACAGTGTCTGCATTGCGCACCTCTTGGCCGGACCCTGGGGTGTAATCATTAACGCAGGCGTTGCGCATGAGTGCAGTAAGTAGCTCAAGGGTGTCCTTGTATAGCTGGTTTGAGGAAGCGTTCGTCATGACATTCAAGCTTATAACTACAATCGCGGGCATGGACGATCCAGCAATCAAGATGGCACATGAATCCGCGTTGCGCTCTATTGCACGCGTGGTGCATGAGACCACTGAACACACGCCGCCCCGGCAAGCGCTTGCCAGGGTGGTGGATCAGCTGCGCGCTGGCGGAGTCCTCTTTGTTACCGGTGCCGGGGTGAGCACTGATTCCGGCATTCCTGATTATCGCGGCGCCAATGGTTCCCTGACTCGGCATCGTCCAATGACATATCAGGAGTTCAAGCATGACCCCGCAGCGCTTCATAGGTATTGGGCCCGCAGTTTTGTGGGGTGGCGGCACATGGATGAGGCGTCCCCCAATTCGATTCACCACGCTATCGCATCCTTTGAATCGGCGGGTCACGTGATGGGTGTGATTACACAGAACGTGGATGGACTACACCAGCAGGCAGGGAGCAAGAATGTGCTTGCCATCCACGGTGATCTGGCAACGGTGGTGTGCCTTGATTGCGGCCATCATTTAGATCGTCGGAAGTTTGATGAACTCATTGAAGCCGTCAATCCGGGTTATGTGGAGTCCATTGAACTGGATCCAGCCCAGGTCAATCCTGATGGTGACGTCACGCTGCATGATCATCAGATCCAAGGGTTTCAGCTCGCCGGCTGCCCAGTGTGCGGATCCCTGCGCATGAAGCCGAACGTTGTTTACTTTGGGGAGCCGGTACCAGCGGAAAGCAAGCAGCGCATGGTGTGGATGCTTGATCAGTCGCGCAGCGTGATAGTTGCCGGTAGCTCGCTTGCGGTGATGAGCGGCATGCGCATCGTGATTGATGCCAAGAAACAGGGCAAACAGGTGTCGGTGATTAACGGCGGACCTGGGCGCGCCGACAGTCGCGTGGATACGCTCTGGCGCACGGATCTGGCCACCGCCATGGCGGCAATTCACAAGGAACTTTCCGCTCAGTAGCTGGTCGTAGCGATTTAAAGAAGAATAAACAACGATATATACGGTCTGTGGCTCGCGGTTGCCCTAGTGGGTTAACGTGGGTGGTGCGGATTGGTCTCAGATGGCCATCACAGCCGCTGCTTTGGGGCAAGCCCGCCCGATCCAGGTAGTTGCTCTGCACGGCGGCACCACCACCATTAAGATTGGCGCAAACACACCAACTAACCCCCGGATCGTCCACGGGGAAGAGGGGCGCGCATGTCAGTTCACCGTCGTACAGATGTTTCCACCACTGTTTCCCATGCGGTTGATCAGCTCATTGATATCTATGAATCATCCACCCAGTTGGCGCGTGAGGTGATGGAATCAGGGGAGTACCCCAAGTATGAGAACGTGGTGTATCCCAAGCTCACGGTAGAAATCAAAAGCTGGAAGCCGATTGACCGTAATGAGCCGTTTGGTTACGTGGAGGATGCGGGGAGGTACTCCGCGGTGTTGTCTAGGCCTCGCATGATGCAGGGCTATCTCCGCGGCCAGTTGGAGCGTTTGGCTAACAACTATGAGTGCGAGATCACGGTGGAACCGTCCGATGTGCGCATCCCGCCGGAGTACATCAGCGACATTGACGGCATATCAGAAGTGCGCCGTTCCGGTGATGTGGGTGACGTGGTGCCACGGCCAACACTGGATGACGTGGACGATGCCATCATTGACGGTGAGTGGGATGCCTTCCATCAGGCAGAAAAGCCACTTTTCCACTTCACCCCGCAGCGCTTTGATATTGCATGCGCCCGCATCGAGCACTACACCGGAATTCCGGTTGAAAACGTGCAGCGCTTCATTCTTTTCACCAACTACTCCATGCACACCACTGAGTTCATTCAGTATTGCCTTGACCAGCTGCGCACGGAGGGCAGCCGCTATTCCGCGATGGTGCTGGGCAATGGGCGCAAAATTACCCGTGAGAATGCCCAGCATATAGATGAGCATGAACTTGCTGTGGCAGATAACTACCAAATGCCCCGCATTGATCTTCTGGCGGAGGAGCAGACCGGCATCACCATGATCAACATCGGGGTGGGCCCGTCCAACGCGAAAACAATCACAGACTGTTTGGCGGTCTTGCGCCCAGAGGCGTGGGTCATGATTGGCCACTGCGCGGGCCTAGACGGGCGCATGCGCATGGGAGATTTGATCCTTGGAAACGCCTACCAGCGCGGTGACCACATCCTGGAGGATCGCGTCTCTTTAGGTACGCCAATTCCTGCGGTTCCGGAGATCCAGAAGGCGCTGGAGGCTAGCGTGAAGGATATCTACGGGGAGGATCTTTCCCTGATGCGCACTGGCACGGTGCTCACTACCGATGATCGCAATTGGGAGTGGCACAGCCCTAAGAATTTGTGGGAGATGCTGCGCGGTTCCACTGCGGCAGCGTGTGACATGGAATCGGCTACGTTGGCGGCCAATGGTTACCGCTACCGCGTGCCATATGGCTCCCTACTCGCTGTGTCTGACTTGCCTCTGCATGCTGTTCCCAAGCTTCCTGCTGCTGCGCAGACCTTCTACGCCAATTCCAAGCAGGCGCATGTGATGTGTGCGGTGCGTGCGATGGAGCGTTTGGCGCAGGACCCGCAGAGGCTGCGCACTAGGAAGTTGCGCCGCACCATTGCGGAGGTTCCATTTAGGTAACGAAATGCAGGGTGACCCACAGTTTTAGCCGTGCAGCGGATAGGGTGGGTAACTGATTTTATTGCTCAAATTTTTAAGGTGTTTGTGTGAAGAAGAAACTGCTGGCTGCTGTACTAAGCGCATCATTGGGCGCGTCTGTGCTCGTGGCGTGTGGCGATAATAATGGTTCCGATGGCTCGGCTGAACAGGGGTACACTCTCAGCGCCTCGCAGCTGCTGGATAACCCAACCGATGAGTTCTTCGCGGATTCCAACGCAGCAGTGGTGGCCTCTAAGGAGCGCGCGTGGGATGGCGCCAAATTGGCCGTTGAGCGCGGCGTTCCACTGATCGTGGGACAGGCACCGGAGGGAATAGACCTTACCTCCGACGATGTCTCTGACCTGACCACCGGCGCTCCCGAGGAGCCAGCACCGAAGGACATCGCGGCGGCTATCGCCGCGCTTCCGTTGCCGGAAGGCGCGGAGAACCCTGCCAATTCCGTGAACGCTGTGGCAACGGCTACTACCGACGTCGCCAAGCTGGCAACGGCCCGTGCGGCCGGTGCGGAGATTGAGATCCTGCCGGTGGCGGATCCACGAGCATCCAAGAAGGTCATGGCCGGTGAGAACGTGGTGGCACTGGGTGAGGAGTTTGGTACCCAGGAGGAGTTCGACTCCATGGTGGAGATGGCATCGTGGGGTGAGGTTGCCGGAGGCGGCGGACTGGTGTTCCCCGGCAAGCGCATGATCGCGCTGTACGGCCACCCATCTGGTCCAGCGCTGGGAGCCATGGGCGAGCAACCACCGGCGGAAGCCGTCAAGCGCGTACAGGGCCTGGTGGAGCAGTACCAGCAGCTTGAGCAGCTGCCTGTCATTCCGGCATTCGAGATCATTACCACCGTGGCCGCTGTAGAGCCGGGCCCTGATGGCAACTACTCGAACGAGACCGCCATCGAGGACATCAAACCTTACGTCGATGCGATTACGCAGGCCGGTGGTTACGCCGTGCTGGACCTGCAGCCGGGAACGGGCAAGTTTATTGACCAGGCAAAGATGTACGCACCTTTGCTGGAGAACCCAAATGTTGGCCTCGCGCTGGATCCAGAGTGGCAAATCCAGCCGGGCGAGACCCCAGCAGCACGCGTGGGTAACACCACGGCTCAGGAAATCAATGAAGTCTCTGAGTGGCTGGCCGGGTTTGTTCGGGAAAAGCAGATTCCTCAGAAGATGCTCATCCTGCACCAGTTCCAGGTCCAGATGATCCGTGATCGCGAACAGCTCAACGTGGATCATCCAGAGCTTGCCATTGTCTTGCACGCGGACGGCCATGGTGCGGCGGAGCAGAAGTTCGATACGTGGAATGTTCTCAAGCAGGGCCTGCAGCCGGAGATTTTCCTCGCCTGGAAGAACTTCATTGATGAGGACATGCCGATGTTCGATCCGAAGCGAACCTACGAGACTGTTGATCCTCGTCCGTGGTTCGTTTCCTACCAGTAACCCCAAAACGCCCCGTCAGAGTAACAAATCTGGCGGGGCGCTCTCATAGGCAGACATGGATTGGCCTTATGCAATAGTGATGTATCAGTTGCCTGAATTTGCTTAAAAACGTTCATGAAGTAAGTAATCTTGGCACTATGCCATCCATGACTATTCACGCCACTTTGCTCGGTGCACACGAGCACATTGAGCGTGTCATGGAGATCCCAGAACGTGCCACGGTGTACGGATTGCATAAAACAATCCAAGCTGCGTTCGCTTGGACTGATACGCACCTCCACTATTTTGCTAGCTCCACAGGTGTGAATTTTGGTGGCCCGGGCGCTGAGGGGGCAGTACCGGAAACCGGATACACTATCCGTGACGTGCTGCCTCAGGTTGGTTCGGAAGCTACTTATTTCTACGACATGGGGGATAGCTGGGAAGTAAGCCTGAAGGTACTCGCCGATGGCGGCCGCAAGCGCAAGTACGCCAAGCTACAAAGTGGTGTCGGGGCGGCGCCGTTTGATGATGTGGGCGGAACCGAAGGGTGGAAGAAGGTCACGTCTGTGGCTCACCGCATGTTGCTCGAACAGCAACTGGAATTGACTGGGCAAGAGCAGGAAATCCGCACCATCCTATTGAGCCTTGGGCCTGAGCGCCAAGTATGTCGGTGGATCACTACCTTTAATCCGGAGGCTACCGCACGAAGGGTTGCCAAAGTGGACATCTTTAGCGAGCAGGGAAGTGCTTCACGCGCTGGTGAGGTTACCCAGACTCACTCCAGCTCTTCCCTCACCGGAAGTTTTCCCTCGGCTAGGAGCAGCGGCCATCGCTTATCCCTAGAAAAGATGGATGAGCTGCGCGCCACCAACGCTACTGCTTTGGAGTGCATTGCGCAGATCATCAACGTTCCCGAGCTCACAGAGATGATCGAGGTACTCAAGGACGCCCCGGAAGGGGATTTTGACCAGTACGAACTTGCTGAGTTTGCCACCCCGCTCTTCGATTTCCTGGCTTATGTGGATGATGAGATGCAAGGCGTAGATTGCCAGGAGCACGTCATCAACCATTTGGAAGAATTCGCCGTCATCTTTGACCTTGATGCCACAGATCCTCGGTTGCACCTCACCGTCAATGAGATCTTCGTGGGCATGATGAAGATGGACTTGGTGGAAATCGTGGACGAAACCACGGTGGAGCTCACCAAGCAGGGGCTGAGGATATTGGCCAGCCAGGAAGACGCCAAGTTGGTGGACTATCTGATTGAGAAGTGCCCGGTGGCTAACGGCACACACATCCTCATTCCTCTAGTGGACATTCTTGTGCTGTTGATGCCCGGCACCATCGCACGCTTGGCAGTGGAATATGAGCTCGATGAAGTAGAGCTGCGCTCCAAGTTGATGGCTGCGGCAGTCTTGACCGCTGAGCCGTATACCACCGATGCCATAGCCACCATGGATGAGGCACTGAGTGTGCATAACACCATTCTCAACATCACTGGCATGTTGATGGAAAACCCATTGGATCCCGGCGGGCCGCCGATCATCTTGTCTGGGGCGCAGAAGTTCTTTATTAAGACGCTCAAGCGCATGGACCCAGAGCGCCTGTTGCGCTGTGACTGGCAGTGACCGTAGATTCTTCACGGTAAAACAAATCTTTTCCCTTGGAGAACTACGCTGAGTACACCAATTTCTGAGCCTGCAGCACCCATCGGTGTAGTGGAGTCTTTCCGCTTCGCCTTCTCATCTCTCACGCGATTGCGCAAGGAAGTGCTATCCGGACTTGTTGTTGGATTGGCCCTGATCCCAGAGGCTATCTCCTTCGCAATCGTGGCGGGCCTGGACCCTCGCGTTGGCCTGTACACCGCCATCGTCATGGCCGTGACCATTTCCTTTACGGGTGGCCGCCCAGCCATGATTTCCGCGGCCACGGGCGCGGTAGCTCTGGTGATTGCGCCAGTGACGGAACTGTATGGGCAAGATTATGTGGTGGCTACCGTTCTTCTTGCCGGAATCTTCCAGATACTCATGGCGTTCCTAGGCGTGGCCAAACTCATGCGCTTTATCCCCCGCAGTGTGATGGTGGGATTCATTAACTCCTTAGCCGCGTTGATCCTTATCGCCCAGTTTGAGCACGTGGTCAATGTGCCATGGCTCGTGTACCCGCTCGTGGTTGCCGGAATCATCATGATCATCGCGTGGCAGAGGCTTACCCACGTTATTCCGGCGCCGCTGATTGTCATTGTGGTGATCACCGCGCTCGCGTGGGTCTTCAACTGGAACGTTCCTACTGTGGGGGATCAGGGTGAACTGCCTGATACGTTGCCTGAGCTCCTGATTCCGCAGGTGCCGTACACCCTTGAAACGCTGGAGAAGATCGCACCTTTCGCGTTCACGGTGGCGCTGGTTGGACTGATGGAATCCCTGCTCACCGCGAAGCTAGTGGATGACATCACGGATACCCACTCCAACAAAACCCGTGAAGCCGCAGGCCAAGGTATTGCAAACATCCTGACCAGCTTCATTGGCGGAATGGGCGGCTGCGCCATCATCGGCCAAACCATGATCAATGTCCAGCAGGCTCGTACTCGACTGTCCACGCTTTTAGCTGGCGTGTTCCTGTTTGCCCTGTCTTATGGCCTGGGCGAGATTGTGGGGCATATTCCCATGGCTGCATTGGTGGCCGTCATGATCATGGTGTTTTACGCCAGCTTTGACTGGCACTCCATTAAGCCATCTACTCTCAAGGCAATGCCGCTGAGTGAGACTCTGGTGATGGTTGTGACCTTCTTAGGAACCGTGATCACTCATAACCTAGCCATTGGCGTGGGTCTTGGTGTGCTCACCGCCATGGTGGCGTTCGCTCGACGCGTATCCCATATGGTGAATGTGGAAAAGCAATCTGAGGGCCACTACACGGTCACTGGCCAGCTGTTCTGGGCCTCCAGCAACGATCTGGTTTACTTCTTTGACTATGACGACGCAGTTGACACCGTCACCATTGATCTCACAGCCGCTGAGATCTGGGATGCCAGCTCCGTGGCTACCTTCAGTGCCATCGAACGCAAGTATGCTGCCCGTGGGACAAGGGTGGATATCATTGGCCTTGATGGTGCTAGTAAGCAAAGATTGGATAGGCTCCGCCACCTCTAAAGGTCACGGTTGAGGCCAAGTCCCAACGGGCTTGGCCAACCTAGGCACCGGTTGTTGATAACCTGAAAGCAACGTTTCTTGGAGGTTTTCTATGACTGGTCCACTTATCTTGCCGTTTAATGGCAAGACCCCACGCATTCACGCATCCGCGTACATCGCGCCCAATGCCACCATCATCGGTGATGTTGAAATCGGCGAAGACTCATCCGTCTTTTATGGCTGTGTTTTGCGCGGCGATGTAGGCCCGATCCGGGTGGGCAAGCGCACCAACATCCAGGACAATTCCGTGCTTCATGTAGACCGCGATGCCCCATGCACGCTGGGCGATGACGTTACCGTGGGGCATATGGCACTGGTGCATGGCTCCACCGTGGGCAATGGAGTTCTGGTGGGCATGCACTCCGCCGTGCTGTCGCGTTCCGTTATTGGGGAGGGCTCCCTGATTGCTGCTGGTGCTGTGGTACTTGAGGGTCAGGAGATTCCCGCCAAGTCTCTTGCAGCCGGCGTTCCGGCCAAGGTTCGCCGGGAGCTTTCCGACGAACAATCAGGATCTTTCATCCCTCACGCAGCTCGGTACGTTCAGACTGCTGCCGGCCAGGCTTCGCCTGAGCAGGCACTGAGCCTCGATGAGGTTCGCTTCAGCTAAAAATAGGAACAAAAATGCCAACCATCGGTTACCCAACCTCCAAGAGGTAAGGGCCTAGCTGATGGTTGGCATTTGCTGATCGCAGTGTGGACTAGCTGGAAGCGGAGATACGCTTAGCCAGCCCCAGCGGATCAGTGATCAGGCGGTCAAGGGCAACGGCGCGGGCTGCCGCGCGTGCGTTGTCCAGGTGTGTTGGGATCACGCGGATTTCGGCGTCGCGATGACGCGACGAACGCAGCGCGAGGCCCACGCTGCGGGCGTCGGTGGAGCTTGCGAAGGCAGACCCAGCCAAAACTATGGTGTGTGGGTTGGTGCCGTTAGCAATCTGTACCGCTACCTGACCAAGGGTGGTGTTGGCGGTCAGCTCTGGAACGTCCAGTGCGGTGACCCCAGAGGGGGTCATCACCGCTGCACCGTTGGAGTCATCCACATAGAAGAGCATGACAGTCTTCTCCGCCTCGGGGGACTGTAGCTGCTGCTCGGCGCCCGCAATCGCGGTAATCACGCTTGAGACCGTGATAGGAACAGAGAAGCGCGAGCGTAGGTAGGAGGCCAAATCAACGCGTTCCCAACCAAGGTTGGCGGCCGTGACCTGGCCGTCCTTATTGATTTTTCCGGAAGCGGTGATTCCCACGTTAGCCATGGGTAGGTTGGTGGCCGCTACCAAGGAATTCACCGGTGGCGTGATCGCGTTGATGAACTCTGCAGGCGTCATGTTCTTTGGCGCCACGTCAATGAACTGTTCGCGCAAAACCTGGCCACGGGTGTTGTAGGCGCCCACGTAGGTGGAGTTAGTGCCTACCGCAATGCCCACGTGAGCCCATGGGGATTGCTCCAGTTCCAGTGGGATAGTTGGGCGCCCTGGGCCGGTGGGGGCAGAAAGGTCAGGACGTTCACGCACCAACTTGGCCTCAATGAGGGCTGCGATGGCGCGGGTAACCGTGGGCTGTGACTTGCCCGAAAGTTCTACCAGTACGGACCGAGTGACGGGCTGGCGGAGGCGAATAATGTGCATGCACACTGCTGCCGGGGTGCTAGGCCTAGCAAACGCCGGAGCACTGACAACACTTTGATTGTTATGCATAAAACCCAATTCTAGACACTAGACCGCATTGTCTAAAAAATGGCCCTCACAAACGGGGTTAGGGAGATTTTTCAGACAGCTTGGTCTGTTAGGTGTGTGGCCGTCGCTCGGAACCGCCAGAACTGTGGGGCAAAGGCCAAGCAGGTGAGTGTTCCGAGGATAACGGCTATGCCGCCAAATATGACAACCCATCCGGCCGAGACCCATTCCGCTGCAGCGCCGTGAACAACATCGGCCAATCGTGGCCCACCCACCACTACTACTAGGTACACACCTTGGATACGCCCTTGGAGTTCATCCGTCACGTTTTGTTGGACAATGGCATTACGGGCGACCATCGAAAACATATCTGCAATGCCGCCGAGTACGAGACCTACGATAACGAGCCACGCCCAGTACGTCACCGCGCCGGTGGACATCACGGCGCCAATTCCCGCAAGGATAACGGCGCTGCCCCAGCCCAATACCATCCACACCACAACTTTGCCCTGTTGGACCACACGAGACAGCCAACCGGTGGTGAGGCCACCCAGTACAGCGCCGATGGCGATGGCGGAATACATCATTGACAACATGATGCCGCCGTCAGGTTCACCGAAGTTCACGTGTGAGATTTCCGGGTACAGTGCTCGGGGCATGCCGAACGTCATGGCAATCAGGTCAAGCAGCATGGCGATCAAGATGATCGGCGCTCCCCACAAATATTTCAAGCCTTGGATGACGGATGATGTACCAGCCTTTGAGCCGGGTTCCATCTTGGACGGAATGGCCGGCAAGAGGAACACAGCCGTGAAGGTGGTGAGCATGGACAAGGTGTCAATGGCGTAGAGCCAAGAAAAACCAGTAAAAGGCAGCAAGGCGCCCGCTAAAAGAGGCCCAACAATGGCACCAATCTGCCCCAGCAGCATATTCAAGCTAATGCCCGCGGGCAGCAACCCAAGAGGGAGGATGAAGCGTGTAACGGCAGTGCGCGTGGGCTGGTTCACCGCGAAGAAAGCCTGCTGTAAGGAAAAATTCAGCAGGAGCAGCCACACGTTTTGGTTATTTAACACGGAAAGAATCCAGAATCCCGCGGTGGATGCGATCATTCCGATAGTGGTGATCAGTAGGACTTTCCGTTTATCAAAGGCATCTGCAACAGCGCCGCCGTAGAGGCCAAAAAGCACAAGGGGAATGAAGCCAAAGAGGCCAGTGAGGCCCACGTATGCAGAGGACTGGGTGATGGCGTAGATCTGCGTAGGTACAGCCACCACGGTCAGCTGGGCACCGATAACGGTGACGATGTTGGCCAGCCATAAACGGCGAAACTCCGGAACTTTGAGCGGCCTAGTGTCTGCGAAAACGTCCTTAATGCTCACGGCTAGCACTCTAGCCCACTGCCACTATTACACTCGTGGACTATGAGTGAACTGATCCCCGAATCGCTTGGATTGTCAGTACGAAACATGGAAGCGCAAGACTTAGCGCTTCGAGAATACGCTCTTGTAGATAACGGAAATGGGGCTTCAGGGCCGCATTCCGTGGACGATCTGCGCGCAGATCCCGTTCTGAAAAACTACACAGAGTTTGATTCATCCCGCGGTGACTATGGATTGGTTGTCTCCCATGGCACCCGCGTGGTGGGTACCGCCTTCCTTCAGTTCATGAGAGGCCATGGTTTCGTTGCGGATGACATTCCAGAACTGACGGTCAACGTGCACGCGGACTTCCGTGGGCAGGGTCTTGGCACATTTATGATCAACCGCCTAGCGAACTACGTCCGCGAACAGAGTTGGAGGGGGATGTCCCTGTTTGTAGAACGCGGCAATCCCGCCCGACGTTTGTATGCCCGTCTCAACTTCGTAGCCCAGAATGCACAGGGCACCATGGTTGTGATGCTGAATCCGCGGATTGAATCCGTGGCCGTCTACTGCGGATCAGTATCCGGAGAGCGGGAGGAATATGCCGAGGCTGCGCGGGAGTTGGGCAGGGAACTGGCGCGCCGCAATCTTCGCCTCATCTACGGAGGCGGAAAGCGCGGCTTGATGGGCGAGGTTGCCTCCGCGTGTTTGGCAGAAGGCGGAAAGGTCACTGGCGTGATCCCCGAGGGGTTGGTGGATCTTGAGCTCCTGCACCCAGGTCTTACGGATGTGGAAATTACCAAGAGCATGAGCGAGCGGAAGCTGCGGATGGAGGAGCTGGCGGATGCCTACATTGCGCTTCCTGGTGGTATGGGCACCCTTGAGGAGCTGTTCCAAGTGCTGGTTCGCCAGCAGCTTGGCCCGTACACCGGACCATTCGCTTTCTTTAACGTAGCTGGCTTCTGGACACCCATGATGACTGCTTTGCAGGCAATAGCGAAGGAAGGGTTCATTTGGGAAAGGTACGCTGATGCCCTCATTATGGAGGACACCCTGCCTGCCCTGTTTGAGCGTTTTGATTCCTGGGTTAATCCGGGATTGAAGTGGAAAGAGTGAATTACCCCATATAAAGACGCGGGTAATTGCCAAATGGCCTTCGCTTTTAGCTACACTGACCTGTTATGACTAGCCCTAATGCGAGAATTCCTTCGCTGCTTGATGCGTCCTGCGAGTCTTACATGTTTGACATCGCGGAGCTTTCCCCAACCCAGGCAACCGCCTGGGGAATTGAGGGATTCGACAGCGAATTGCAGGACTTTTCCCCTGAGTACTACGCGGCTATAGCGGATCGTACCCGCGAGATGATGGCTGACGTTGATGCTCTCAACGATGGCACCGATGACAACGATGATGAAGACGACTTTGATGAAGTAGATCTTGTCACCGCTGAGGTTCTGCGCGATCGCCTGTGCCTCGAGCTATCCATGCACCACCATGGTGAGGACATTCGCAACCTGAACAACATCGCCTCGCCAGTTCAGGAGATTCGCGATACGTTCCTGTTGATGCCAAAGGACACTGAGGAGCAGCGCGAAGCCATTCGCGCTCGTCTGTCCAAGGTTGCGGACTCCTTGAAGGGCTACCGTGAGTCTTTGTCCTTGGCGGCGTCGCAAGGCAAGGTTGCTGCTGAGCGCCAGGTTGATGCCGTAATGAAGCAGTGCCGTGAGCTGGCTGAACACGGCAGCATGCTGGAGGGCCTAGGCCTGCCGGCGGATGACGTGGCAGTGCATGCAGCAAAGAGTGCATTCGGTGCTATGAATGAGTGGCTCAGTGAAAACCTCGCTCCGCATGCACCGCATGAGGACGCCGTGGGCCGTGAACGTTACAAGCGTTTCTCCCACCAGTTCGTTGGTGATGTTGTTGATCTGGATGAAGCCTACGAGTGGGGCATTGAGCGCCTGAACGAGATCGTGGCTGAGCAGAAGAAAATTGCGTCCCAGCTATATGGAGAGGGAACCTCCGCGCGTGCAGCGATGAAGAAGCTGAACGAGGAAGATCGCTACACCATCGAGGGCGTAGACAATCTCCGCGAGTGGATGCAAAAAACTGCCGACGACGCCATCACCGCACTCCATGGCACGCACTTCGACATTCCGGAACCGGTGCACACCATTGAGGCAATGATCGATCCAGCCGGCACCGGTGGCATTTTCTATACCCCACCAAGCGATGACTTCTCACGTCCAGGCAAGATGTGGTGGTCTGTGCCGGAAGGCCAGACCAAGTTCCACACGTGGCAGGAACTGACCACCGTGTTCCACGAGAGCGTTCCGGGCCACCACCTCCAGTGTGGCCAGGCTGTTGCTGAAAGTGACAACCTCAACATGTGGCGCCGCCTCGCGTGCTGGAACTCCGGCCATGGTGAGGGCTGGGCCCTCTACGCGGAGCAGCTCATGGCTGATTTGGGCTACCACGAGGATCCGGGCACTCGCATGGGCATGCTGGATGCACAGCGCCTACGCGCAGCCCGCGTTGTGCTGGACATTGGCATTCACTTGGGCAAGCGCACTCCTGAGGGATCCACTGTGTGGGACGCGTCCTATGCTCGGCACTTCCTACGTGAGAACTCCGCAATGGATGAGGCCAACCTGGCGTTCGAGCTGGATCGCTACCTAGGCTGGCCAGGCCAAGCACCAAGCTACGCTCTGGGCCAGCGTCTCTGGGAGCAGCTTCGCGACGACGCCTTGGCCCAAGGCCAGGACATCAAGGGCTTCCACTCCCGCGCGCTGGCGCTGGGTTCCATCCCAATGTCTATCGTCCGCGCTCAAATTCTAGATTAAAGCGCCTCCACCAGCTGCGGCAGTGCCGTGGCTGCGGTAGCGCGCCATGAATAATCAGAGATGAGCGTCAGATCGCTGTGCTGAGGGCTGATCTCTAGGATTCTGGTGCCTTTGCGCTTTGCAATGAGTGGGAGAGAAGCAGCTGGGTGCACGGTGCCGGATGTTCCCACAATGATCAGCAGATCGCACTCTGCCATGCGCTGTTCGGCTAGCTGCCATTCCTTCTCGGGTAGGGGTTCGCCAAACCAGACCACGCCTGGCCGGATCATGTCGCCGCACAGTGGGCAGCTGGGTGGGGTGAGCCTTTCCACGGCCTCAGTCAGCGGTTCCACGTTCCGGTATGGACGGCTACAGATGCAGCAGCGGTAGTCAAAGAGGCTGCCGTGAAGATGATTAACGTTGGATGATCCGGCCCGTTCGTGGAGATTATCAATATTCTGAGTCGTTACCCACACTTCATCTACTTTGTGAGTTAAATCTCTTAGTGCGAGGTGGCCGGCATTGGGCTCGGCCTGGGCCGCAAGATGTGCTCGCCACAAGTACCAAGCCCACATGGGTTCTGGATCCTTTTCCCACGCATTTATGCTGGCCATGGCCATCGGATCCACCTTTTCCCATAGGCCACTGGTGGCGTCGCGATACACTTCCAAGCCTGACTCGGCGCTCATTCCAGCGCCGGTAAAGAGGCTCTTCCGGTTTTAGAGTGCATTGATCTTGTCCGCGAGTTGGCCGGAGTGGATCAGGCAGCGCAGGATGTAGTGGGTGAGGTTACGGAATCCTAGGGCGATTCCGCGCAGGTGTTCTAAGCGTCCGTTGATAGCTTCTACCGGCCCGTTGGATACGCCTTTGTCGAAATACGCCAGGATGTCCTTGCTACGTTTGGCTAGGGTTCGCCCGAGTTGAGCCAGCTCTGGCAGCCCGGTGTTGGTATATCTGGCCAGGGTGGTGATGAGCTCACGCATGTTTTTCTTTCCCCGCCTTTTATCACCGTCTTGATAACAATCAATGACCTGCTGGTATATCTTCCACGTTTCCTGCAGCGGCGCATAATCATCATCAAACGTGAACAGTGCCTCTAGCCTGTCTTTTTGTTTGTCGGTGAGAAACGCTGTGCGGGTCAACAAGGATTTACGATTCCGATACAGCGGATCTGTCGATATTCCACGCCGGCCAGTAGTTTCACGCTGCAGCCGCTGGCGACACTTAGTGACCTTGTCACCAGCAAGACGCACCACATGGAACGGGTCCATGACTTTGGTGGCTTTGGGGATGACTTCATCAGCAGCACTGGCATAGCCTTGGAAGCCGTCCATGCTGATGATTTTCACCTTGTCACGAAAGTCTTGGCCACGAGCATAAAGCCATTGCTTTAAAGCGGTAGCGCTACGGCCTGGGACAACATCAAGCAATCGGGCCGGTGCTTTGTCTGCGGTGGACTCGTGGGGGTTGTGCCCGGTCATATCAACGATGATGGTGACATACCCGTCGCCGTGTGTGCGCCGGTTATGAGACCACTTGTGTTCATCGACACCAATAACACTGACCCCTGCCAGGTGTTGGGGATCGTTGTAGATCAATTCGTGGCACATCTCTAGGGCTAGCTGGCAGGTCAAGTCCCAACCGATACCTAAAGATTTGGCGGTCGCTGAGATGCTCATGCGATCAATAGCCAGGCGTTGGAGTATCCAGCGGGTGACTCGGTCAGTAACTTTAGTGTGGTCGCAGGCACAGGCTAGTCCTGCCTGGAAGTACTTCTGGTCACAGCAGTCGTTGGTGCACCGGTAGCGCGGCAGGCGGACTTTTAATGTGGTGGGAAAACCCACAATTGGCAGGTCGGTAAGGGTGCGTATGGTGTGGTCGCGGAATACGCCGGCGTGGCGGCATTGTGGGCAGGCGTTGATCGGGTCGAGGGCTTGGCACTCAATGATGGTTCTAGACCCTGCGTCTGCTGCGCCGGTGATGGTTAATCCGAGTTCTGCGGTGCGGCAGATGGTGTCAGCGATGAGGTTGCCAGTAGACTGCATCAGTAGAGCCCCTTGCGGTAGAGGTTGGATTCGACACCCTTAATCTTTACTCGCAAGAGGCTCGTTTACTAATGTATGCCGCGCTACTGAATGCACTCTAAAACCGGAAGAGCCGGTAAAGATATGAATTTTGCGGGCGCCACGGGCGATCTCCAGTGCTTCACTCAGACTCATAGATCTCATGGTAATGATATTGGCTGTCAGAGACTTGATTCACCTAGATCGTGCGAAATATCATTGTGTGCATGTCAACCGTAGAGAACCAAGTCTGCTTCCAGCTATATACCGGCTCTCGCCTGATGCAGCGTATGTATCGCCCGTATTTTGATGAATGGGGAATCACGTACCCTCAGTACTTGGTATTGATCTGCTTGTGGGAAAGAGATGGCCAAACCATTGTTGAGCTGTCCGATCCACTGGATCTAGACTCCGGCACGCTCTCCCCGCTTCTCAAGCGCATGGAAAAGAACGGTCTTGTTTCCCGTGAGCATGACACCAATGACTTCCGCCGCATCCACTTCTCCCTGACCCAGAAGGGCAAGGACTTGGAGCCAGTAGTTCGCAAGATGCAGGTTGAGCTCTGCGGCAACTTGGGCTTGACATGGGAGGACCTGGCAACGCTGAAGAAGCTGATGCAGAAGATTAATCCTTCACAGACAGAAGAAAGTGAATTCTAGAAGCAGTAGGTACCAAAGACGAAGCGGGCTTTTATGCCCGCTTTTCTCGTAGGTAGCGCAGCAGCTGTGGCAGGTATCCCGCCAGTAGTAGCACACAGATCAGCCTGATCAGCTGGATAGTAATCACCACAGGGCCTGCATTTCCTTCAGCAGAGAGCGCCAATACGGTCTCCAGCGCGCCAGGTGTGGTGGCCAAATAAGCCTCGAAATAGGAGATGCCCAGAATCGGTACAAGTGGCCATGCGCTGAGAGCGCACCCTGCGATGAGTACCAGGATGAATGTGACGGTAGCGGGCAGCTGCGCGGCAAAAGCCTTGAGCGCCGGTACTGATAGGGATCCACCACATAGCCAACCAATGGCGAGGAAGGCTACATACTGAACCGCAAGCGGTGGCACAAAGCTGTATTCATCGAGGGTGATCCCAATGAGCACAATGAGAATGAGTGGGCCAAAAACGCTGGCCACCGGAAGGTGAACCAGCGCGCCGATTCTCTCGCCAAAAATGGCTACCGCGAAAATAATGACAAGAATCCACCATGGTTGTAAGCGATCGTCTACAGCGCTGCTGCCAGCAAAACTGCTGGGACTAATGAGGTGCGTGATCAGTGGCAGGGAAACAGACACCGAAAGCAACCGTAGGTATTGCGTGAGAGCCACATACCGAAAATCTGCGCCCACCTCCTTGGCCAGCGTGGGCATCATGGATGCGCCGCCAGCAAGCATGGATAGGACGCCCGTTTCCGTGGAGATGTCCTTTCGTGAATGCGACAGCAGATAACCGCCACCAATTCCAATGCCTAGAGTCACCAGCGAGACCAGTAATCCGGGGATGAGGTAACGCCCGATATCGCTTATAGACGCAGCGGCCAGTGGCAGACCTGCAAGGATGCCGATAAAGCCGCGGCCAATGGCGAAGAAGCGTGGGTTTTGTTTCAGTTCCTTGCCCGTGCTCAAGGCCACGGAGGCGGAGGCAACGATGCCCGCGAGAATCCAAGCGGCGGGCACAGCGAAGTGGTTGAAGATGAAACCAAGGATGACGGATACAGGTACAACAATGAACCATCGGTAATCGATTCTCTCGCGCATTGTGTCCTTCCATTCCTCGCATTGATCTTAGCCCGCAAGGAACTAAAGTAAATCCAGCGTGGATATGACAAGGAGGTTCCATGGGCGCGGAAGAATGGGCAATCCTCATGGGCGGTGCACTGGCCGCGGGGTGGGTGGATGCCGTTATCGGCGGCGGTGGTCTCATCTTGATTCCGCTAATCATGGCTGTCCTGCCTAGTCTGGCACCGGCTACGGCGCTAGCCACCAACAAGATGGCGGCGGTGTGTGGAACTGCTTCTGCTGCCTATACCCTCAACCGCACAGTGGGCTTTGATGTCCGCAAAGCGGCGGTCTACGCGCCGCTTGCCGCCGTGTGCTCCGCTGGTGGTGCTTTCCTGGCGGCGTCGATAAGCAAGGACATCATGCGGCCGCTGGTGATTGTGCTGTTGCTGGCCGCGGGTGCCTTTGTGGCCCTGCGCCCACAGTTCGGCCAGAACACTCAGAAGGTCACGGTGTCGCAGATGAAAAAGCTGGCGGCACTCGTGCTCGTGGGCGGTGTTGCTTTCTATGATGGCATCTTCGGTCCTGGCACCGGCATGTTTCTCATCATGGGTTTTACGGCCCTTCTCTCGCAGGACTTTATCAAGTCCGCCGCGCTGGCGAAGGTGGTCAATACCGCCACTAATATCGGCGCGCTGGTGGTGTTTGCCGCGGGTGGCCACATCTGGTGGCAGCTGGGGTGTGCCCTCGCTGTAGCCAACATCTGTGGCGCCCAACTGGGCGCCCGCACGGTGCTGGCCGGCGGCACCAAACTGTTGCGCATAGCCCTGCTCACGCTTGTCGTGGTGATGTGTGTCTACCTAGGTTTCCAGCAGTACGGTGCTTAACGGTTCATCGCGTTCTTGGTTTTCGCCGTGGCAACGGCGGTAGTGGGATCCTCAGGCCACGGGTGCTTGGGGTACCTGCCGCGCATGTCAGATCGCACGCCTTGGTAAGGCCCCGCCCAGAATGAGGCCAGGTCGTCCGTTACCGCCAACGGCCTGCCAGCAGGCGACAGTAGATGGAACAGCACTGGCTGCCCGCACACGACCGGCGATTCATGCAGCCCAAAGCACTCCTGCAGCTTCACGCTCACAGTTGGGCGGTCGCCGGAATAGTCAATGGCAACGTCTCTGCCCGAAGGCACAGTCAACCTCTCTGGGGCTAGTTCCTCCAGTTGGTTTGCCTCTGGCCACGGTAAAAGCCGCTGGATGGCGGGGTAGACATCAATGTCGGCTACCGGCGTGCCACTGGCCAACGCAGAAATCTCAGGGCCTAAGAAGTACTCAGGATCAGCCGAGTCAATGTCCGGCCACGGGGAACCCACGTGCTGACGCAGAAGCCGAATGCGCTGAGCCAGGTTGAGCGCCTTGGGCGACAACGTGAACAGGGTTAGCCCGTGCTGTTTCACAGCGTTGAGCACTGCCTCGCGCGCGTGCTCTCCCTCCGCTTTCACGGGTGTTGAGCTCAGCACAATGGCGCCAGCGCGCCTGTATGCGATTGCGCGCAATTTTCCGCCATCAAAGTTCGCCACGGTGGCGGTTTCACTACCCACGATCTCCAGGGCCGTCTTCTCATCGATTTCCGCAGCCACGTGGACGTGTGCTTCTCCCCGTGAGCTCAAGGAAATATCCGCTACTGCGATCCATGGCGCATGGAAACCATCAGCTTTGGCGCGTGTGCCGCTGGCTAGCTGGTAGGTACCATCGTCTAGTCTCTTGGCAATATTTTTGGGATATGCCAGACCAATCACCGTGCCCGGGGCGGAATCAAACTCACCTGCTGGTGCTAATTTCTGTAACCGTTTTACTTCGCGTGTGAATGTAGGGCGATTCTTCAGGCTGGGCAGCAGCTTCTCAACATCACCGCGGATGTTTTCACCCAGTGCCGCAATGGTGGGTGCTGCGCCAGGACCGGCCATCACCAGCGCCCTCGCGAGGCGTGGGTCAGCTGGGATTGCTACCAGCGTGCGGCCGAGATCAGTGATCCCGGAATCATCTAGTGCTCCTAGATCGTGCAGGGTGGAGACAGCGTGGGACAGGGCTTGAGCTGGCGGAGAGTCCAAAAGCGGTAACTCTGTGAACGTAGCACCCCACGCGGCAACGAACAGTGTGGCCCCAGTGAGGTCCGCACTCAGGATCTCCGGGGTGACATGAGGACTGAAGTGGCTGAAGTCTGATTCTGAGTAGCAGCGCACCACCGAGCCGGGGCCTTCGCGGCCAGCACGGCCTGCCCGCTGATCTGCGCTGGACTTACATGCCGAGGTGGTGACAAGACCGGTCATGCCACGCAGGTTGTCGCGTTTGGGCACGCGAGACAAGCCGGCATCCACCACCAAGCGCACACCTGGGACGGTGATGGAGGATTCCGCGATGGCCGTGGCCACCACAATGCGCTGATCTGGGTAAGACAACGCCTCATCTTGCTGCTTGTTGTTCAGCTGGCCATGAAGTGGGAAAACTGGCAGGTTGGTGCGCTTTTCCAGCTCATCTATTACCCACGAAACCTCCCGCATACCGGGCACAAACACCAGGGCGGAATGCGATCCAAGGTGATCAAGTACCGCGGAGGCAAGATGTGAGACAAACTCACGAGAGAATTCCATGCGCCCTGCACCGGCGGAATAGGTAATGTCCAGCGGGTGGATCGGTGCCTGAGTAGTGGAGATCTCCGCGCCCAACAGCTCTGCAAAACGCTGAGCATCCACGGTGGCGGACATGGCCACCAGCGTTAAGTCCTCGCGCAGTTCACGCAACTCCACCAGCATGCCTAGCACGAGGTCAGTATCTAGCTGGCGCTCGTGGACCTCATCCACAATGACCGCGTCCACGCCATCCAGCTCAGGATCACTCAGCATGCGGCGCAGTAATACTCCCGGGGTCATGAACTCCACGCGGGAGCCCAACTTGTGCTCACCACGGATGGAGTAGCCTACCTGCGTATCCGCGCCGCTGAGTTGTACCAGCCGTCTCGCTGCCGCGCGCACTGCTACACGGCGTGGTGCTACCACAATGACTTTGCCCAGCACGAGGTTGGCTACCAGTGGTGGAACCAACGTGGTCTTACCGGTTCCCGGCGGGGCTTGGATGACGGCAGCGCCGCTAGATATAACCCGCGAAATATCCGCGAGATTGCCGTACACCGGCAGGCCAGCCCCTATGTGCTCAAGATCAAACATTCTTCTCCATGAACCCAAATACGTCCACCGGAACGCCGTCTTCTAGCTGTGCGCGCTCGGAGGCAGCACGCTCAGGATCAGACATGCGTACCACGCGCGCAGGGGATCCCATGGCGATGGCGTTGGCCGGAATGTCCTTGGTGACAACGCTGCGCGCACCAACCACAGCGTTATCGCCAATGGTCACGCCGGGTAGTACCGTCACACCCGCGCCGAACCACACGTTCTTACCAATGGTGACTTTGTGGGCGATCTCCCAACCGCCGGCGCGCATCTCATAATCATCCACTGGGTGCGTCACCGTGATGATCTCCACGTTGGGCCCCAGCATGCAGCCGTCACCAATCTCCACCATGGCGGTGTCCAGAATGGTGAGACCATAGTTGATGAAGACATTCTTGCCCAGCTTCACGTTGTTGCCGTACTCGATCACCATGGGAGTGCGGATCTCGCCCACCTCAGAATCTGGGTGCAGCAGCTCGCGCTGGATGGCGTGGCGGGTCTGCGTGTCCAAAGGGTGCGATTGGTTGTACTTGTACACCAAGTCAGCGGCCTTCTTGAACTGCTCTGCAATGGATGTAGACCCTGGCGCGTGCCACTTGCCGTCACGCATGTCCTGCTGGCTGGAATATGTGCTGGGATCGAAAGTCATGGGTACAAGTGTATAGATTGGTGGCATGGCCACGCTGTTTGAAATCTCCCGCGAACCCCAACGCATCCGCGAGGGTATCGTCCACCTGCCGGGCTTTCTCACGCCCCAACAGCAACACTATCTAGTCACCACGGCACGCAACCTAGCCCGTGCGCAGGCGGGCACGCCGTTTGCCATGCAGCAGCGCAAACTCAAGTCAGGCACCATGAGCGCGCACCTGATGAGCCTCGGGTGTCACTGGAACTACGAGCGCGGACTTTACGTCACCCAGCAGGACGGACACACGGTGGCACCTACACCGCCTGAGCTTATCGACGTCGCCCGCAGCGTGCTCACGGCAGCGGGGTCCTTGGACCCCGCCCTCGCCGCGTGGGTGGGGGAGTACAAATATGAGGCAACGCTGGTGAACTACTACCCGCCAGGTTCCGGCATGGGCATGCACCAAGACCTCTATGAGGAGTCCAAAGCGCCGGTGATTTCTCTGAGCATGGGGGATAGTGCCATCTTCCGCGCCGGGAATGTGAATGACCGTAACAAGCCATGGGATGACATCCTGCTTGCTAGCGGTGACGCCATTGTGTTTGGCGGTCCAGCGCGCGATATTTTCCACGGTGTTGTGCGTTTGGATGACAATACGGCGCCCGAGGGGTGCGGCTTGGAAAAAGGACGCCTGAACATGACTTTTAGGCAAGTGCAGTTGTGATGTCTCACCCCCACCGTATGGTCAATGGCACGGGGCGCACATTATGACTAGGAGATCATCATGAGTGAACAAAACCATGGCCTCGTATTGTGCGAGGACAATCAGCTACGCCCACCGTGGGCAACCATGAGAAAACAGCTACGGGACTACTATGACCATGAGTGGGGTAAAGAGGTACGCGGCGAGCAGGCTGTTTTTGAGCGAGTATGCCTAGAGGGATTCCAAGCTGGCTTGAGCTGGTCCACAATTTTGGCAAAGCGGGAGGCGTTTAGGGAGGTCTACCACCGTTTTGATGTAGACAAAGTAGCGGCGATGACGGACGCGGATATTGATCGTCTCATGCAAGACAAGCGGATTCTACGCAATCGCCGGAAGCTGTCCGCTGCGGTAAAGAATGCCAAGGCTACTATCGCGTTGCGTGAAGAGGGCGGTTTGAGTGACCTTGTGTGGTCATTTGCGCCCGATGCCCACCAGCGCCCGAAGTCGGTTGATGAGATCCCATCCACCAGTGATGAGTCGAAGGCTATGGCCAAGGCTCTCAAGAAAGCCGGTTTCACATTTGTTGGCCCCACCACCTGTTATGCGCTGATGCAGGCAATTGGCATGGTGGACGATCGGGTGGTGGGATCCGCAGGCCTTCGTGGGTGATACTGCACAGCGCGTGGTTTCACCGTGTTGGGGCGTCTACACACCCGTTGCGTGGCTCTCAAACGGGTGTGTAGACGACGTGGCTTTTCCTTCTGCGTCACTTAAGTTCTTGCCTTGAACTTGCTGACACAAAGCTTAAGCTGTGCTGAGTTTTTTAAGCTTACGAGCGTTGCTCAATCTTATGAGACCAAGGTCAAGACCTTGGGTGGTGCGGTTCGGCGTGGCGCCCACCATTGCTTACATGAGAGCAGTCTGAGGATTCTCAGGATGCTTCATCAGTGATGAGGGCAGGTGAGTTTTATGAGTAGTTTTTCATAACCCCAGCATGAAAATGAGGACCGTTTCATAGTGATGTACATGTGGAATGGGCCTTTTTAGAGTGAACCTATAACGCTTTCCCCACGCTAGTTAAGTTAGGTCCCGCAGCATGAATGACAGCTTGAAGGTGGTGCTCTACAGCCACGATTCCCAAGGCATTGGGCACGTTCGTCGCAATCTGAGCATTGCGCACCATCTCAGCGCAAAGGCTCACGTCTCCGGCCTCATGGTTTCTGGTCTGGCAGATGCGCAGGTATTTCCTTTGCCCGCGGGGTTTGATTGGCTGTTCATTCCAGCGATCAAGAAGGGCGCGGGCGGATACCTGGCTCGCAACTTGGCTGAGTCTACGGACAACATCTTGAAGATACGATCTCGAATCCTCAGCGCCACCCTCAAGTCTTTTGCGCCTGACTTGGTGATTGTGGACCGCCACATTTTTGGCGTTGGTGGGGAATTGCGTAAGCCGCTTCGCCAGCTAAAGAAGAAGCATCCGCACGCGCGCATCGTCCTGGGTTTGCGGGAGATCCTAGATGAGCCGGCCGTGGCGAAGCGTGAATGGGCGGCGTTGGGTGCTGAAGATGAGATCGCGCAGCTGGTAGATGACGTATGGGTCTACGGATCTGAGGATGTGCATGACCCAGTAGCCACGGGCGAGATCCCAGCCTTCCTAGCAGACAAGGTCCGGTACACCGGGTATCTCGCGCATGGCCGTGAAAGCTCTGAGCCTGTTCAGTGCAGGACGGTTGACAAGCCATTCATCCTGACCACTGTGGGCGGAGGAAGTGACGGCTTCCACCTTGTACACAAGGCGGCAAGGATGAAGGTTCCTAGCGGATACCAGCACATAGTTGTGGCTGGTCCGCAGATGCATGACTCGGATTTCTTCAAGCTGCGCCAGAGCGCGCACCCAGACACCCAGATCTATCGTTCATGGCCAGGTCTGAGCAAGCTCATTGCCAGCGCCAGCGCGGTCATTTCCATGGGCGGTTACAACACTGCTTGTGAGATCCTGGCGTCGCGGACACCGGCGCTGATTGTGCCGCGCGAAGTGCCGCGCAAGGAGCAGCTGATTCGCGCGCAGGCGCTGCGCGCGGTAGGAGCCGCTGAGTACTTGCGGCCCCACGCGGTGTCGGAAAGCGCCCTCGCGGAGTGGGTAAAGGCCAACGTTGATATCCCCGTAGACCGCAGTGGTTTGGCGCTGAATGGTTTGGAAAAGATGGCTGAGTTTGCCACCGACCTGACCGCGATGGCAGGAGTGAAGTAAATGAACAATCACAAGATCGGTTACATCCTGAAGGTCTATCCACGATTCTCTGAGACCTTCGTGGTTAGTGAGATCCTGGGACGCGAGGAATCGGGCGAGGACATTGCCATCTATGCACTCCGGCCAACTACAGACACGAGGTTCCACCCTGAACTGGCGCGGGTGAAAGCGCCGGTCACGTGGATTCCGCGGCCGGCACAAGCCACCGGTTTCTGGAATCAGCTGGCAAGCAGCCTCAAGGATGAGGACATGGTGCAGAATTTCGCGCGCATCCTGCCGGAGCTTTCCACCCTTGCCGCCAGCGACGTGGCGCAGGGCATCAAACTGGCCCGGCAGGCTAGAGAGGATGGCATCACTCACTTCCACGCGCACTTTGCATCCCTAGCTGGGCGCATGGCGTGGGTAGCAAGCAAACTGACAGGTATTGGCTACACGGTGACTACTCACGCGAAGGACATCTTCCACGAGCAGGTGGACGAGGCGTGGCTGAAGCGTATTTGCGAGGACGCCGATCACGTCATCGCTATCAGCAAGTACAACCAAAAATTCCTTGAGGATAGGGTCGACGCCAACATCATACTGCGCTACAACGCGCTGGAACTGGCCCGATTCCCGTTCGCGCCGAGCGTTACTCCGAATGATGAATTACAGATTGCGGCGGTGGGCAGGCTCGTGCCCAAGAAGGGGTTTGATGTCCTTATTCATGCGCTCAAGCAGCTCAAGGACGAAGGCTACGGATTCCATCTCAAGCTTGCCGGAGACGGTGAGCTGCGCGAGGAGACTCAATTCCCTAGTTGAAAGACTTGATCTTTCCGGTGAGGTAACGATGCTGGGTCCGCTTACCCAGCAAGAGGTAACGGAACTCAATCGCGGCGCAGACGTGTTCGTTGCTCCGTGCGTGCCGGCCCAGGACGGCAACATGGATGGTTTGCCCACCGTGGTGCTGGAGGCTATGGCTGTGGGCACGCCGGTTATTGCCACCAACGTCACCGGCCTGCCAGAAGTAATTACAGAAACCACCGGCGTCCTGATCAATCATTCCAGCGCGGATGAGCTGGCGGCCGCACTGCGTAGCTTTGCCGATCAACAGGTAGACATCCCGAACATGACGCACAATGCGCGGGCGCTAATAGAGGAACACTTTGACAACCGCCAGCAGTCGAAAGTACTGGCAGAACTGGAAGGAAGGAACTAAAACATGCGCGTAGCTTATGTATGCATCGATCCGGGCATTCCAGTGTTTGGCACCAAGGGTGCCAGCGTGCACGTCCAGGAAATTATCCGCGAGTTCCTCGCCGCAGGACATGACGTCACGGTCTACGCCACCCGCGTAGGCGAGGATATTCCGGAGGATCTCAAGGATCTTCCCGTCAAGCGTTTCACAATCAAGGAGAAGGAACCAGCGGCACGCGAGCAGGCTCAGCGAGATACCTCATATGCCATTGCGGCACAGGTGCTTGCCGATGATCAGGAGTTTGTATACGAGCGCTACTCACTTTTCAGCACGGTGATCGCGAACACCGGCTTGCCAGCCATTTTGGAGGTCAACGCGCCTTTAATTGATGAGCAGGCAACGCACCGCGTGTTGGTGGACCGTGAGTACCCAGTCCATGCGTTGAAACTTCAAGTACAGTCCGCCAAGGCCACCATTTGTGTGTCTGAGCAGGTTGCACGCTGGGTGGAGCACACCACCGGGGTGTCTCATACGGTTCATGCCGTTGCTAACGGCGTGAACGTCAATCGCATTACCCCGCAGCCGGAGGCAGAGGGACTCCCCGTTGTCACCTTCGTGGGAACGCTCAAACCATGGCATGGAACCCACGACCTCCTCTCCGCAAAGTCGCTGGCGAAAACTGACTGGCACCTCCGCATCATTGGTGACGGGCCAGAACGGGAAAATCTTCTTAACCAAGCCAAGGACCTAGGCATTGATGTGGACTTCCGCGGTGCCGTGGCACCGGCAGATGTTCCTCAGCACTTGGCGGGGTCCGCCATCGGGGTGGCGCCGTACCCTAAGTCAGACGATCACTACTTCTCACCGCTGAAGGTGTATGAGTACATGGCAGCTGGCCTTCCGGTGGTAGCCACGTCTATTGGCCAGGTACCAGCCACTATTGATGGCTGTGGCCTGCTTGTACCAGGTTCCGATCCACAGTCTCTGGCTGACGCGATCGATAGGTTGGTAGCTGACCCAGCACTGAGAAAGCACCTGGCCGGTAGCGCCCGCGAACGCGCGGTGACCCACCATAGCTGGGAGTCCGTGCTGGCTCGCGCGTTGGAGCTCGCCTATGGCTAAGAAGATTGAAAAGCGCGCGGTGCAGCGCACGGTAGGGCTAGTTGCCCCGCACGTTACGCCCCACAAGAAGCTAGCCGCAGGTGGCATTATCGCGCTGCTTTTTGAGGTAGTGTTCCGCGTGTTGGAGCCATGGCCATTGAAGTTCGTGGTGGACGCGGTGTCCGTATCCCTAGGTGCGCAGCAAGGTGGTTCACCGGCGACAATGAGTTTGTTGATCTGGTGCGCCATCGCCCTGATTCTGATTGTGGGCCTGCGTGCGTTCACCAATTACTTGGCTACGGTTGCGTTTGCACTGGTTGGATCCCGCGCATCCACTTTGTTGCGCGCGCAGGTGTTTAACCACGTGCAAAGCCTGTCGCAGCAGTTCCACGCCCGTAATCGTTCTGCTGACACGGTGCAACGCATCGTGGGTGATGTAGCCAAACTACAAGAAGTTGCCGTCACCGCAGGCCTACCGCTTATCGCTAACATGATCACGCTGGCAGTCATGCTCGTTGTGATGCTGGTGATGGACTGGGTGCTGGCCATGGTCGTAGTGGTAGCGCTGATCGTCTTCCCGCTGATTTCGCGGGCCACCACGAGCAAAATTACTTCGGCATCTCGGAAGACCCGTAAGGCAGAAGGCCAGCTTGCCAATACTGCGCAGGAGTCCTTGTCTTCTATCCAGGTGGTTCAGGCCTATGGTTTGGAGGAGCATATTGCCCAGCGTTTCCTTGGCGCAAATGAGAAGTCTCTGAAGGACGGTGTGAAGGCGCGTCGTTTGGCGGCGCGGCTCGAGCGCGGCACTGACGTCATTGTGGGTGTTGCCACCGCGGCCGTCATGTTGGGTGGTGCCTACCGCGTGATGGAAGGCGCCATGACCATTGGTGATTTGGTTCTTTTCACCACCTATTTGAAGACCACCATGAAACCACTGCGCGATATGGCCAAGTACACTGGCCGCATCGCCCGCGCCGCCGCATCTGGTGAGCGAGTTGCTGATCTGCTTGATCAGGTCAATGACGTCACTAATCCGTCCAGTCCGCGTTCACTTAATGAGATCCACGGCTACGTGGAATTCAATGACGTGGAGACCATGTATGGCAAGCGCAAGATCCTGCGCGGACTGAATCTGTTTATCAAACCAGGTGAACAGGTGGCCGTGATTGGGCCGTCCGGGGCTGGCAAATCCACACTGGTGTCGCTGTTGGTTCGCTCGCAGGACCCAACGTGGGGCACCGTCAACATTGATGGGCATCCGCTCACCTCAGTCGAGTTGAGTGAGCTGCGCAGCAGCGTTTCACTCCTCCACCAGGAGGCGGTGCTATTCACCGGAACCATCATGGAGAACATCCGCATGGGGCGTTTCGACGCCACCGATGAAGAGATCATCGCCGCAGCCAAGGCCGCTAATGCTCACGACTATATCCTTGAGCTTCCCGACGGTTACAACACCGTGGTGGGCGAGCGCGGCGGCACCCTGTCCGGTGGGCAACGCCAGCGCATCGCTATCGCTCGCGCACTGCTGCGCGATGCGCCGATCGTGGTTCTGGATGAGCCAACCACCGGCCTTGATCCTCACGCCGCCAAGAAGGTGCTCGAGGCCATCGATAACCTCGTTAAAGGCAAGACCACCCTTGCGGTGACACACGATGCGGAGGTCGCTCTCCGCTCCACGCGCGTCGCGTGGTTGGAAGACGGCGCTGTGAAATTCCATGGCTGCCCATCTGAACTGCTCAAGAACAATGAGACCTTCGCTCGGTGGGTCAGCGCTAACACGAATGAGAAAGTAGAAGTAGGTGAGCCTAGATGAACACTCAAGATGTTGTCAGTAACCTCATCAATCCTGACTATCTCAGCAACGTCATCGGTACCGAAGTGCGTCCAACGAGCGTGCGTATCAAGCCAGAGACCTCCGTGGTAGCAGGTTACGAGGACGAACACCATCAACACGGCTGGGTCCGAGTGCTCTGGCCAGGATCAGCGGGCAAAGCACACAAGACCGCTTTGAGCGCGGGGAAAATCGGGCTTTCCACCACGGAGCTCGATATCGCCGGTGGAATGGTGCTGCAGTATGGGCCGGCGCTAGCGGACCCAAAGATGCTCACCTACATCAGTGGAGCCGCTATCAGCCCGCACGCCCGCGTCCTGCGCTACAACCCACAGCGCCGCTTGGTGGTGAAAAGCGGTGACCGCGTCATAAGAATCACGCAGCGCGCTGCACACTTCTCACGGCAGTCATACGACACTATCGCCCAACACGTGCCCGTCCCGGCCCAGTTAGACTCTGGTAGTCAGTCGCACCGCAGTGATCTCGAATTCTTGGGCAAGGGGGATCTCACCGACGCCCAAGCCCAGGAGGACTTCTCCTTTGCTGCCGGAGTCATCGCGTATCAGTTGCACAGCGTATCCACTTCCTGCGCACCTGAGCACAACCCTGCGGACGCGCACGTGCAGATAACGTCCCACGCTGAGCTCCTTGGCATCATGGCACCGGAATTCCTGACTCGGCTTAAGCACATCGGCCAGAATCTTCGACCACTACAAGGCCCACACGTCGTGCTTCACGGTGACCTGTCACCGGATCAGTACCTCTACGCGGATACGCTGTGGCTGACAGACTTTGACCGACTCCATCGCGGGCCAGCCGTCAAGGACCTCGGCTCTTACCTAGCCACCAGCACCCCAACCGCTGGCGCAGAATTCCTCCGTGGATACAGCTCCGTGGCGCACACCATGCCAAGCGATGAAGATATCCGCATCGCCACAGCACACTCCATGGTGCTACGCCTCATGGATCCGCTCAGGAAAGCACGGCCAACGTGGCACGAAGATATCGAAAGCAACCTCACGCAGATTGAGAAGGTCCTGTCATGAGAATGTGGCCCAGCAAAAACCACACCTTGGTTTTTGAAGACTTTGATGAGCAAGGACGCCTGCGCGCCGGGCGCATTCTTGCTGACGGCTCCAAGGAGTACGCGGAGTATTCCCGTGATAAGAAGCTCCCCGAATTAGCTCCTTCGGACGCAACTTTGCTGGTTCATCGCTACGGCAAACGCGCGGTGGTGCACCATGGTGAAGCCATTACCAAGTACACGCGACCAGGTAAGGCAGTGGACATTGCTCGCAAGTCCACCATCATTCGCAATGCCTGCCGCAACGTGGGACTAGGCGCCGCCGCCGTGACTGCAACGACGGACGGGTCTGTCACCTTCTCACTGCTGCCTGGTGCCACCTTGCACACTCTGGGTGACTGCTATGAGGGGTGGGATGAGTTCTTCCGCCTCTGGCCACAGCTTATGCACCAAGAGGTGGACGTTCCTGCCTTCACCGCGGCCGATGAGGCCGCCACCCTGCGCGACTGGATGGCCAAGGCCAGGCAGTTCGGCCGGCTGCCGGACATCGAGGCGGAGTCGGAAAGCGTGATCGAACGCCTCCACCAGGCTCCTGACCCATCTGTGCTGCTGCACCGCGATCTCTACGACAAGCAGCTGATGTGGGACGGCACAACCCTATCCGTGTTGGATCTTGACACCGCCGCGCGCGGTGAGGGCGCCCTAGACATCGGCAACGTCTTGGCTCACGTGTACTTGCGGCGCATGCAAGGCGTGATTTCACCCGAGTTCGCTGAATACCTCATCAACCGCCTTGAGAATTTCCCAGGCGTGAGTGATCACCGCCTGAATACATACTTCCTCTCTTCTGCGCTTCGACTGAGTTGCGTCTACGCTTTTAGACCGAACAGCTCATCGTGGCTAGTACGCTGGATCGACTTCACAAAAGAAAGAGCATCATCATGAAAATTACCGTAATCGGCTGTGGCTACCTAGGCGCTGTTCACGCTGCATGCATGGCAAAACTTGGTCACGACGTGCTGGGCGTGGACGTTGACTCAACCCGCGTAGATATGCTCAACAACGCCACCCCACCGTTCTACGAGCCCGGTTTTCCTGAGCTACTGGAGGAATCCATAGCCTCCGGTCGCCTACGCTTTGCCACTGAGCTGGAGCCCGCAGACGTGCACTTCATTGCCGTGGGCACCCCGCAGTCCGCGGACGGTACTGCAGCGGATATGAGTTATGTGAACTCCGCGGTGGATTCTATTGTGGCGGTGCAACCAGCAGGTTCCGTGGTGGTGGGTAAGTCCACTGTTCCTGTGGGTACCGCCCAGGGGTTGCACGCTCGCCTGGCCGAGCACGGCGCGACGTTAGTATGGAACCCTGAATTCCTCCGCGAGGGAACTGCAGTTCAAGACACCATCGCCCCTGATCGGATTGTCTATGGTGTTCCGGCTGGTGATGATCGTGGCCGCCAGGCACTTGATCAGGTTTACGCTCAGCTACTTGAGGCCAATATTCCGCAGGTCATCACTGACTTCGCCACTGCGGAGTTGGTCAAGGTGGCTGCTAATTCCTTCCTCGCAACCAAGATCAGCTTCATTAACGCCATGAGCGAGTTGTGCGAGGCGACCGGCGGAGACGTCACCCAGCTGGCGGAGGCAATTGGTTACGACGAGCGCATTGGCAACAAATTCCTCAAGGCCGGAATTGGTTTTGGCGGTGGTTGCCTGCCAAAGGACATCCGCGCGTTCTCCGCGCGTGCGGAGGAGCTGGGCGTGGGTAACGCGGTGAGCTTCCTTACGGAAATTGACGCCATCAACATGCGTCGTCGTGAACGCGTGGTGGGCCAAGTGCAACAACGTATCAGGCCTGGCCACAAGGTTGCGGTACTGGGCGCAGCGTTTAAGGCGAACTCTGACGATATCCGTGATTCGCCGGCGCTGTTTATTGCTAACCAGCTGGACCAGGCCGGTGTGGAGGTGGTTGTTTATGACCCGCAGGCCATGCCTAACATCCACCGTTTCTACCCGCACCTGACCACGGCATCCTCTGCCGAGGATGCGCTGCGTGATGCTGAAATGACCCTTGTCCTTACGGAGTGGAAGCAGTTTAAGGAGCTGGATCCCGCTGCTACCGCACAGTTGGTGGCGGGCAAGACGATCTTGGATGGGCGCAATATTCTGGATCCTGCGGAGTGGAAGGGTGCCGGCTGGGATTACATTGGCATGGGTAGGTAACGGCGCCTGATCTGCCACGTTGCCTCTCAGAAGCGGCAACGCGCGGGTGGTGGATCGCTAGAATGCTGAAGTATGACTACGGCAAAGACAGCAATTGTGACCGGTGCTTCTGCCGGTATTGGTGAGGCTACAGCAAGGGCCCTTGCGACGGACGGCTGGCACGTGATCGTGGCAGCACGCCGCAAGGAGCGGGTGGAACAGATCGCGCAGGAGATTGGCGGTACGGCCGTGACTCTTGACGTAACGGATGACGCCAGCGTGGCCGCACTAGTGGACCGCGTGGAACACTGCCACTTGTTGGTGAACAACGCCGGTGGCGCCAAGGGGCTTGACCCCATTGAGGATGCAGACCTTGAGGATTGGCAGTGGATGTATGACACCAACGTGCTGGGCACCTTACGCATGACAAAGGCACTGCTGCCTAAGCTTGTTGCTGACGAGGGGCACATCATCAACATTGCCTCCATAGCGGGCTTTAACCCATACGCTGGCGGTGCTGGCTACAATGCCGCCAAGTTTGGGCAGAGCGCAATAAACAAGGTAATGCGCATCGAGTTTGTTGACCGCCCAATTCGCATCACGGAGATCGATCCCGGCCGCGTAAAGACAGACTTCTCCCTGAATCGCTTCAAGGGTGATCAAGAGCGTGCCGACGAAGTCTATGCGGACAAGCTCAACCTCACCGCTGAAGACATCGCCGAATCCGTGCGCTGGGTGGCTTCGATGCCTGCGCACATGAATGTTGACCGCATGGTGATTACCCCGCGCGATCAGGTTGTTTAGCGGACTAGGAACCCTGCTGGTGGTGTGGTGCGCGGCTATCGCCACTCCAGGTCCTGATCTCCTGCAAATCATCCGCACTGGCACTAAGAACCGTAGTGCGGGTGTCTTCTGTGCCCTAGGTGTGATGAGCGCGCTGACCATCTGGATTAGTGCCTCACTGCTAGGTCTATCAGCGTTGATGGCTGCGAATCCGCTTATTCTTCACGCGATCCAGCTCATTGGTGGCGTATACATCGCGTGGATGGGTTTTTCGTCCGCGCGCAGCGGCTACTCCAGGCTAGGTGAACCGCCGCAGTCGCTGGAAGCAGCGGATGTGGGAAAGAAGAAAGCCTACGTGTTGGGCCTTGGAACTAATTTGTCCAACCCCAAAGCGGTGGTTTTCTTCGGGGCGATCTTTGCGCAGTTTGTACGCCCTGACGCCTCCCTGTGGTGGAACCTAGTGATCGCGGTAGTGCTGATCATTACGGGGCTGATCTGGTTCATCAGCTTTGCTATAGCTGTGCGCACAATGGCCAGAACCATTGTGAGAAATGGCGCGCTCATTGATCTGGTAGCTGGGCTGATCTTTGTAGCTATTGCTTGCGTAATGATTTATGAAGGTGTTACCGGTATCACTGCGTAACAGGCATTTACGCTCCTAGAATGAGGGCCATGATCGTAACAACAACAAACACGGTAGACGGCAAAGAGATCTCAGAATACCTACGTGTGGTCGCGGGAGAGAACATTGTTGGTATCAACATGTTCAAGGACATCGGAGCGTCATTCCGTAACCTTGTGGGCGGCCGTAGTCAGTCCTATGAGGCCGAGGTATTCAAGGCTCGTGAGACTGCGCTGAAGGAAATGGTGGATCGGGCCATTGAACTAGGAGCGCACGGTGTAGTGGGCGTGAACTTGGCATATGAGTCTATGGGTGCTGATAACGGCATGATGATGGTCACCGCCACGGGCACGGCTGTTAGGTTTGCGTCCTAGCCAGTTACACTAGTGGGCATGCAACCTACAGACGTCACTATTCGCGACCAAGAAATCAAGCTTGGTCAGTTCATTAAACTCGCCAGCCTGGTGGAAACCGGCGGTGCCGCCAAGGAAGTAATCGCAGCTGGTGACGTCACTGTTAACGGTGAAGTAGATACCCGTCGCGGTAAGAAGCTGCGCGACGGGGATGTGGTCTGCGTAGGAAATCTGTGCGCGCGAGTTGTGACGGGCGCGGATGATGATGACTACTTTGATGAGGCAACCGCAGACGATGACTTTGATCCAGAAGTATGGAGGAACATGTAATGCCAGCGTTTCAGGCTGAACAGGGTATGCCGTTTTGGATTGACCTGACCACCTCTGACATCCGTAAGTCCTCCAAGTTCTACTCTGACGTGCTTGGTTGGGAAGTAGAGGAGATCTCTGAAACGTACCGCCTGTGCCGCATCCAAGGGTTGCCAGTAGCTGGCTTGGTTGCACGCCCGGAAGACGATAACCAGCCAGACACCTGGGTTACCTACTTCCTGTCGTGGGATCTGGAGGCTGCGTGCGCCAAGGTGGAGGAGCTCGGCGGTCGTGTCCTAGTTCCTGCTACTGAGGTGGCGCTGGGTGAGATGGCCGTTGCCGTTGACACCAGTGGCGCTATGTTCGGATTGATGAAGCCGCAGGGCGAGGAATCATTCATTGCGGCCGGTGAACCAGGCACCCCTGTGTGGCATGAGCTCACTGCGGTCGCTGCGTATGACAAGGTTTCCTCCTTCTACGCTGAGCTTTTTGAGTGGGTCACGGCTGAGCTCGAGGGGCCAGCGAAGTACACCACCGCGCTTGTCGACGGCGCGGCGTTCGCAGGCATCTACGATGCCCACGGCCAGTTCCCGCCGCAGGTGCCAAGTTTCTGGCAGTCCTACCTAGGCGTGCTCTCCGTGGATGAGGCAGTGGCCAAGGTCCCAGAACTAGGGGGCGATGTTATCCGTGAGCCGTGGGAATCTGAGTTTGGTCGCCTTGCCATTATTGGCGATTCCACCGGTGCTACCGTCACCCTATGTGAAGTAGCAGAACCCGTAGAGGAAGGCAGCGAGTCTGATCCTCTGGAGGGCATTGACCTGAGCCAGTTTGGTCTTTAGCGCTTACCCCACCTCGTACTGACCTGCACCCCACTAGTTGGACTGAGCAATCGAACACCAACTAGCGGGGTTTTGTTCCACCCACAGCAGTCCGCCCTGCACTAGGGATCGTGCATGCCAGGTGGGCAAAGTAATGACCTGCGATGATGTATTATCGCAGGTCACAAGTTATTGTGGGGAGGGTTACTTGAGGTACTCCGCGATGTCTTTTACCCGCTCGCGCGCCACTTTCGGAGTGGAAATGCGGTGCTCTGACACGTACTCTTTGACGGACACACCTTCCAAAGATTCAAAGTCTGGGTAGTGGCCAGCGATGGCATCGTTGGAGGCCACCTGCATGAAGGTGGGTGGCACCGATGCCGGGAAGTCATTATCCCCACGTAGGTCTGCAGGAAGCATGGACAGATCCAAGTGCGGGAAGGTCAGCGCAAGTGAGTCAAAGTGCTCAGATGCCAGCACCGCCAACGCGCCACCGGAGGAATATCCCCACGCAGCCAGGGAAGATGGGTTCTTGTTTTCACGCACCCAAGCCGCAGCATCTGCCACGAAAGCGATGACCTCATCCAGCGTTGCCTCAGGCAGGAGAGGATAATCGAGATCCACGATGGTGGTGCCGGACAGTTCAGCGGCGCCAGCGACCTCGGGGCGCCACGCAATGTTCATTGGCTTGCCCGCGCCCTTCCACCAGCCACCTGGATGCAGGGAAATGGCCCACTTGCCGTTTGGGTTGGAGGGGATGAACACCTGAGCGTTCAGCTCTGGGATGTCTTCCACCGTGATGTTGCCAGGGTACTTAACGCCAGGCATTGCGTGATCGACCGCTGATCCCAGCATCACCATGGCGGTGTGAGTAAGACGATCCGGAAGCAGTGCATCCCACTGGTCAATCTCATTCGGATCGGATGGATCATCGGACCACGGGGGATTCTTGCCGGGGGCAGGGTAGTGCGCCTCAATGTAGGTAGACACTTGTGTGAGCTGCTGCTCTGGACTTAGCTTGCGCTCGTGTCCACCAACTTGGAAATCTTCGCGTTCACGTGCTTCAACGGTGTCGTCAGTCATGGCAACTATGGTACCCCCAAACAAAGTAGCTTTAGTCACAAAGACGGAAAGAACAACGCACGGCCACTGAGAATGAGAAAAAGAGAAAGGGGCCATTATGGCTGGTATTGCAGAAATTCAGCAGGCAACCATCACTCCTACCAAGAGCGAGTTGGCTAACAAGTGGCTGGGTAGCTACCGCGAGCTTGGTTCGTACCGTTTTGTAGACCCGCAGAATGAGGTGGGTATTGAGGTGCTGGTGGGCTATGACCTTGATGATCGCCTAGTCCAGCTTCCTGTCTCTTACCGCAGTGAGGAACTGGATCCCGCCCACACACTAGCCACGATGGAGCACTCGGTGCTGGGTACCCGCTACGTCTCCAACGCTTTGGGTGACCCGGTGGCAGTGCGCGAGTTCATCCGCACCATTGTTGAGGCTGACACCGGCGCGCAGCGTTCCGACGGCAAACCGGCCGCACTGGAGGTACAGGGCTCCGGTATCTCAGACGAGGTCACCTTAGGTGAGGTTGTTCTTCAGGAGGTCACGCGCCAGCGCGCGGTGGGCGAAGTGGAAATAGACTTCCAACCCCACCGCTTTGTTCTTCGCGTGCCACACCTGTTGGTACCGGTGGGCAACCCAGGAACAGGGCACCAAATTTCGCGTCTGCGTATCACAGGCAAGAAAGATGAAAGAGAGCTCCTCGTAGCGGAGCTCTCCTGGCTGGACGGCTAATTACCAGATGGTGACGCGGTCCTTCTCATCGATCCACATCGGGGAGTCCTCGTCCACGTCGAAGGCATCATAGAACTCGGCGATGTTACCCGCGATCACATTGCAGCGGAACTCCGCTGGAGAGTGCGGATCAATGGCCAAGTACTGAGAGGCAAGCTCAGCGCGGATCTTGGTGCGCCACACACGTGCCCACGACAGGAACAGGCGCTGAAGTCCGTTGTACTGGTGCTCAGCCAGCTCGGGATCAGAGTCCTCTGCGTCGAATGGGAGGACAGGGGAGGTCTCGAAGGTAAGGCCCTTGTCTGCTAGGTAGTTACGGTAAGCAATCACGGCGATACCTAGGCCGCCTAGGTCACCGATGTTCTCACCGAGTGTGAATTCACCGTTCACTCCGCTGGATTCCATGTTGTTGTCCTTCAACACCTGAGGGACAAGTCCATTGAACTGAGCTACCAATTTTGCGGTGAGCTCAGAGAACGCAGCACGATCCGCATCGGTCCACCAAGAGTTCAAGTTGCCGTCGCCGTCATACTGGGAGCCTTGGTCATCAAATCCGTGGCCAATTTCGTGACCAATAACCGCGCCGATTGCGCCGAAGTTCTCCGCGGCATCAGCCTCAGGGGAGTAGAACGGCTCCCGGAGGATGGCCGCTGGGAAGGTGATGTCATTGACCACTGGGTTGTAGAACGCGTTCACGGTCTGGGGAGTACAGAACCATTCGTTCTTGCGAGCTGGCTTTCCAATCTTTGCCAGCTCATAGTCATGCACGTACTCAGAACCAGCGCGGGCATTGGCAACCAAGTCCTCACCCTTGGCGGAGAACTCTAGTGAACCGTAATCGCGCCACGAGTCTGGGTAACCAATCTTGGTGCCAAACTTATCCAGCTTCTCCAGCGCGCGGCCGCGTGTTTCCTGGCTCATCCACTCAAGGTTGGTGATGCGCTCGCGGTAGGCCTCGGTGAGGTAGGAAACAAGTTCCAGCATGTCCTGCTTGGATGATGGTGGGAAGTGCTTGTCCACGAACAACTGGCCGATCTCTTCACCAACAAAAGACTCAGCCAGTGCGAGTGCGCGCTTCCAGCGGTCACGCTGCTCGGTGGCGCCGGTGAGGGTGGTGCCATAAAACTCAAAGTTGGCCCGGCCAATCTCTGGGGCAAGAAGGCCCGCGCGGGAGTTGAGGATGTGCCACTTAGCCCACAGGATGAAATCCTCTAATGGCTCAGACTCCAGCAGCCTAGAAATATGGTCTAGGTAGTCAGGCATCATGACCACGAGGCGCTGCTCTGGCAGCTTGGCGGCCGTGAGGAATGACTGAATCTGTGCTGGGAGATCGGAAAACTCCGTAGGGTTAAAGGTCTTCATTGCATCGCGTGAAGCCACAACATCCCAGTGCCCCTTGGCGATCTTCTTCTCTAGCTCCACGATGCGCGTGGCTTCCTCTGCGCCGTAGCCGATGTAACCCAGCATGCGGGCTACGTGGTCGTGGTACTTCTTCAGAGTCTCAGCGTGGGACTCCTCGCGGTAGTAGGCCTCATCTGGCAGCCCCAAACCACCCTGGTGGACGTATGCAATAGCATCATCACCAGCGGAATCCTTCTCCACCCAGAATCCAACGATGCTGCCTACACCCGTGCGGTCTAGCTGGCCTAGGCCAGCTAGGAAATCTTCGGTCGTGGTGACGTCGACAAGTGCAAAGTCAGGATCCAACACTGCGGTGCCGGCCTTTTCCACCCCCTCAACATCCATGAAGGAAGCGTAGAGCGCACCCGCGCGCGAATCCTGCGCTTCTTGCACGATCTCGTGCACATTCTCCTCGGAGAGGTCGCGCAGACCGTGGAAAGTACCATCAACACCACGATCATCGGGGATGATGTGCTTATCCAGCCACGGTCCATTTACAAAGCGGTACAGGTCAGTCATCTTCATGCACACCACAGTAGTTGCGCGGACAACCGCTGGCCACGACGTTCGCTCACAGAAAAACTTAAGATGTAACTCATGCATACCATCCGCCCCACAGCGAGAGTTGTCATCACTGTCTGCGCGATCGCCGTTGCGTTGCTGCTTGTGCCCCTGGTTGGCCGTCTCATCGTGGAGCCTAAGGATACGCAACAAGAAACAATGATCCTTGGCGGGCCGCACCAAGACGGCGGGATTAGTACGGCTCTCACCTGCTCATACGCACAGGATCTGACAAAGCCGGGCATGTACACCTGCGACGGTGTTCAAGTGGATTCCCGCATTGATCGCACCGGCAAGGACATGCGCACCACCCTCCGTAGGATAGTGCGCTCAGATCCCACAGTCGTGGGTTATCAGGCCGGAAGATTTTCGGTGGAGGACGGCATTTCTCGGCTTGAGGGAACATCGGCCTTGGGCGAGAAAATCATAGTACTCAGCCGCCCATACGGCGGTGACTTACAAGGCATGAGCATGTACGTGATGCTGAAGGGCTCAGGACTAGGACGCACAGAGGACCTCGTGCTTAGCGCGTTGAAGGAGGCGGGCGTTGACCAAGTTTAACTACTTTCTGTGGACTCTCATTGCGCTTGCACTTCCCGTTACGGCCTACTTTCTCATGAGCAGTGCAATCATGAGCCCCATTGCAACCGCCATTGGCCTAGTGTTTGCGGTGCCATATGCGGCCTTCTACTTATGGCTGTTCAAACGTAACAGTGCGTGGCTCGAGGGTAAGGCGTGGCTGTGGGCTAGCCTCCTGTGGGGTGCCGGGATCTCCCTGGTTATTGCTTTGGCCGCGGGCGCTCCGTGGGTTGGGTTGACGCAAGACCTTGGGTGGGAAATGTTCATGGCCTCGTTCGGCGGTGGCTACCCAGAGGAAATTGCTAAAGCCGTGGGCGTATTTTTCTTGCTCATGAGTTATGGATCTAGACCGTGGCACGGGTTCATCTTGGGTGCCATGGTGGGCCTAGGTTTCGAGGTAATTGAAAACATCATGTACGGCGCAACCGGAGCCGTCATGCACGTAGACAGTGACATCCACGGTGCTGTGAGCACGTGGGCACTGCGCACATTCATCGGGCCTGGATTACACGTGATGTTCTCCGCTATCGCGGGCTTCGGTATCGGATGGGCAGTCTTTGGCCAGTTCAGGGGCGGAAAGAGGATACTGATTGGTGCGGGCAGCGTACTCACAGCTTTCCTTCTCCACTTTGGCTGGAATACTCTGCATTCATCCGTAGTCGCGCAGATCATCAGTTACCTCGTGGTGGGCGGGATCGGTTACCCGCTAGTGATCTGGATGTACATCCGCACCAACCAAGAGGCTAAGAACCATGAACTCCTGCCATCAGCACCTATCCAATCGCTCAAGGATCTACAGCAGTTTAGGGCGCGGGCGTATCCGGTGAAACCGAAGCAGCAGTTACGTTGATGGGGCAAGCCGTAACAACGGCGGCGCCCTCAGGCATTCTCCGCTCCACCTGAAGTCCTTCGTTGCCACGCAATGCTTGGAGTGGGGCGGGGACAAAAAGCTAAACTCTGTGCCGTTTTTTACTAGCCTGAGCCCAATAAATGGGGTCAAAGTGGCTCTTCCGGTTTTAGAGTGCATTCAGTAGCGCGGCATACATTAGTAAACGAGCCTCTTGCGAGTAAAGATTAAGGGTGTCGAATCCAACCTCTACCGCAAGGGGCTCTACTGATGCAGTCTACTGGCAACCTCATCGCTGACACCATCTGCCGCACCGCAGAACTCGGATTAACCATCACCGGCGCAGCAGACGCAGGGTCTAGAACCATCATTGAGTGCCAAGCCCTCGACCCGATCAACGCCTGCCCACAATGCCGCCACGCCGGCGTATTCCGCGACCACACCATACGCACCCTTACCGACCTGCCAATTGTGGGTTTTCCCACCACATTAAAAGTCCGCCTGCCGCGCTACCGGTGCACCAACGACTGCTGTGACCAGAAGTACTTCCAGGCAGGACTAGCCTGTGCCTGCGACCACACTAAAGTTACTGACCGAGTCACCCGCTGGATACTCCAACGCCTGGCTATTGATCGCATGAGCATCTCAGCGACCGCCAAATCTTTAGGTATCGGTTGGGACTTGACCTGCCAGCTAGCCCTAGAGATGTGCCACGAATTGATCTACAACGATCCCCAACACCTGGCAGGGGTCAGTGTTATTGGTGTCGATGAACACAAGTGGTCTCATAACCGGCGCACACACGGCGACGGGTATGTCACCATCATCGTTGATATGACCGGGCACAACCCCCACGAGTCCACCGCAGACAAAGCACCGGCCCGATTGCTTGATGTTGTCCCAGGCCGTAGCGCTACCGCTTTAAAGCAATGGCTTTATGCTCGTGGCCAAGACTTTCGTGACAAGGTGAAAATCATCAGCATGGACGGCTTCCAAGGCTATGCCAGTGCTGCTGATGAAGTCATCCCCAAAGCCACCAAAGTCATGGACCCGTTCCATGTGGTGCGTCTTGCTGGTGACAAGGTCACTAAGTGTCGCCAGCGGCTGCAGCGTGAAACTACTGGCCGGCGTGGAATATCGACAGATCCGCTGTATCGGAATCGTAAATCCTTGTTGACCCGCACAGCGTTTCTCACCGACAAACAAAAAGACAGGCTAGAGGCACTGTTCACGTTTGATGATGATTATGCGCCGCTGCAGGAAACGTGGAAGATATACCAGCAGGTCATTGATTGTTATCAAGACGGTGATAAAAGGCGGGGAAAGAAAAACATGCGTGAGCTCATCACCACCCTGGCCAGATATACCAACACCGGGCTGCCAGAGCTGGCTCAACTCGGGCGAACCCTAGCCAAACGTAGCAAGGACATCCTGGCGTATTTCGACAAAGGCGTATCCAACGGGCCGGTAGAAGCTATCAACGGACGCTTAGAACACCTGCGCGGAATCGCCCTAGGATTCCGTAACCTCACCCACTACATCCTGCGCTGCCTGATCCACTCCGGCCAACTCGCGGACAAGATCAATGCACTCTAAAACCGGAAGAGCCGTCAAAGTTTAGAAAATTGTTCCTCTTCCTCTAAGAAACTAAAAGGTGCACCTGGTTGAAGTTCAACTAGGTGCACCTTTGGCTGTACGGGCTATTCAGTGTCGATATTCATTGGCCCTGGGTACCAGAGTCCCGAACGCGTGATGGTTTCAGTATCAATGTCTGCTACCTGTGGGACGTTGCCCTCGGAGTCACGGCGAGTAACCAGTTTCTCCAGTGAACCCCAGTCGCGGTTCCAGTCATCCTTAGAGTAGGTGGACATGAGAACTCGGTAGTTCACTGCCTCAGCCGTGCCCATGACACCGCCGCCAGCAAAGTCCTGGAATGCAGTGCCTGTAGCCTTGCCGCCGGTATCTGGGGAGATGCGGTACTCAGGGACTTCCGCAACGCCTGCGTAGTGGCCAAATGGCTGCTGGCATGGGAACTGCAGTGGAACGGACCAGTCTAGGACGGATGGGGAAGTGCCCACCACGTTGTTCAAAGTATCCAGCTGTGGCACGCGTGGTGGGGTGAAGGCCACCCAGATGTCTGGGTTCAGGTTGGCATCCACAACGTTCAGGCGCACAACGTCTGCTTCTTCTGGAATATCAGAAAGCGGAATGCGGAGGTTACGCCATGTTGGTGCTGGGCCGATGTCGTACATCTGCAACTCGCCAAGCTCCTCAACGTTGTTGCCGTTGCGCTTGCCGTACTGGAGGTTAACTTGATTGCCTTCTTCCTCAATGCCGTTGATGTCGACGTGCTCTACGCGTCCCGCTACGGATACAACCAGCAGTGGCGCATCATCGGAAGATTCAGGCAGTTCGTACCAAGAGCTGGTGGTCTCAGCGTAGTCCTGGTCCTGCTCGGTGTAGGAACCCAACACTGGGATTTGGTTTGGATCCAGCTCAAATGGCAGGTTGATGCGGGAACCGTTCACGCCTCTGTTGGCTCGAAGACCACTTTCCGTAGTGTCGTCAGTCGAGTTCGTAGAAGCCTCCGCACCATCGGCATTCTGCTCCTGCAGTATATCTGTGGACGTTGCGGTGTTAGGAATATCGGCGGTCAACTCGGATGGGATTCGATCAGGATCGAATCCACGGGAGCCCTCAGGATCAAGGGAATCTCCCAAGCTGCTTCCCACTGGGGTGAGGAAGGAATCATTGGTGTTGGTTTCAACCAAGACTTCATTAGCCAGGGCACAGGTATTGCCGGTAAGAGTGCGCAGATTGCCTAGGCCTACGGAGTAAGCCGGGTACTGGGATGCAAATCCCTTGGCAAAGCTGGCCATGGAGAAGAAAACAGTAATGGCAGCGAGCACCGCGATTGGAGCCGCAGCAACTCCAGCGAAGCGCTTAGAAATCCTACCGGTGCGAGCGTCCTCGGCGGCTTCTTCGCTTAGGCCGTCCGCTTCCGCCTCCATGTAGCGGAAGTCACCACGGAAGGACTGGATTGCGCCAATGAGAAGAACCACTAGGGCAATGCCTAGCATCACGGTGCCAGCCTCGATGCCAGCAACCTGGATGGTCTTGTCCCACCATGGGATCGAGTAGCTGGAGGTGTACCACCAGCCATTTGTTCCGGCCAGTGAGATTGCGAAGATGAAGAGCGCCACGCCCAGAAGCATGGTCTGGACCTTGCGGGAACGAAGCGCAAAGTAGCTTAGTGATACTGCGCCGAGGGCGGCAGTTACTGCGCCTAGACCCGCGAAGATACCGAAGTGGTGGGACCACTTGGTAGGGGTGAAGCACATGAAGAAGAAGGTGCCCAGCATGGTCAACGTCAGGCGCTGCGATGGCCCAAACTTAGCCGTTGGTACCCGCTTTGCGTGCAACGTTGCTGCAAACACCGCAACTAGGGCGAATAGCATGAATAGCACTGGGAAGCGACGTGTGAAGGAGCCATCAACCGTCTGCTGGAGCACGGTTTGGTAACGCACGAACTCGTGGTACCACGACAGGGCAGGGCCCTTGTCGCTGCGGACGCTGGTGGATTCTAGGACCGTCATCAGAGTCTGGTCAGAGAACACTGCGACGAGAACCGAGAATCCCAGGGCAAAGAACGGCATCAGCATGGCGAACCAGGAAGATGCCTTGGACATGCCAATGGACTGAGCGCGCTGGAACATGATGCGCAGAACACCGGATAGGCCTACTAGGAGCGCGGCCACTGCCATGAGGCCGGTAGGGCCACAGGCTAGGGTGAATGCGGCGATGACGGTGCCGATGGCTGCTGGGAACAGGCGTCGGGTAGCGATAGCACGCTCGAAGAGGACCCAAGTAGACAGTGCACCAAGGGCAATGATCGGCTCTGGGCGCAGGCCGTTGTTGTATGGCAACCAGAACGCCAAGAACATGAAAGCGGCGGACAGCACTGCTACCTTGCGACGCGCAATGCCCTTGCCCAAAATAGGCAACGCCATACGAGAAATGATGAACCAAATGCTCAGGCCGGCGATGAGCGCTGGGAGGCGCATGAAGGTGGACGCGGTGGAAATGCTGGACAGAAGAGCCAGCAGGTCATAGTACGGCGCGCCGAATGGAGATTCTGGGACACCAAACCAGCGGTAGTAGTTCGCCATGTAGGTGGAATCGTGCGATGCACGCCCCATGGTCAAGATGAAGCCATCATCTGAGGTGTTTGCACCGAAAATGTGCCAGAACAGCAGCACCGCGCCGACGCCGAAGTCGGTTGCGCGAGGCTTGAAGGCACCCTTCTCCAGCCAGCGCACGCGACCACGGCCGTCCAGGCGGTCAATGCGCCAAATGCAGTACAGGGAGATAAGGGCGAATACTGCGCCCAAGAGCATCGCCGTGAACTTCAGGATGGTTGGGGAGGATGTGAAGCGAGAGTTGATTTCCACGCTCACGTTGAAATCATCAGCCGGAGTATTCGACTCAAGCTCAGTGTAAATACCTGTCAGCTGGGGGCGCAGGTCTTCATCAATAACCTCAGCGAAGTCATCGCTACCGGATCCACCAACTACTCGCGCGGAGCTTTCCTCGTTCGTAAGCGTGACATTCAAGGCGGCATCAGGGCCAAGCTCTGCAATCTGGTCAGCGGTGAGCTCGATGAGTCGCTTAGTACGTACAACTACCTCGACGTCGCCCTCCTCATTGGCGCGAACGATCATGCCACGGGCCGTAGGACTATCCGAGTCCTTCGGCAACGTACTAACGATCATGTTTTCGCCATCGCGAAGATCATCCGCAGCAGACAGCGGAATGTCCATGGACATGGATTGAGGAGTGTAGCTCATCAGCGGAGCATTAACGCTCTCCACAGTATTGTTCTGCGGCCAGTTCAGATGGGACTGGACTTGATTCACTGGCAAGAAAGGCAACGCCACAAACATGAGCAAGCCCAGCAGGCCGGAAATGATTGCCAATTTGCCCAGCCAAGCTGGGGCTTTCTTTAGTTGCAATCGCTCATCGTGAGAGTCGTTGAGGAGATCGTCAGTTTTCGTAGCGGTAGAAGACACAATAGGCAATTCTAGTTCTTTGGGATTAGACACGCGAGATCACCACGAATGGGCCAATTTCCTGGATTTCCCAGTCGCTGGATTGGAACATTTCCGGGTTGAATTTCACGCCACGGAAACGAACGTTCGGGTTGTTTGGGTAGATATCTTCGGCGATGTCGAAGTTCCATCCCGCCTCCACGGATTCCTCGCTCATGCTTCCAGCGAGGACAAACACTTGTGGGGCGCGCCACTTGGCGTCGTCGAGGAGGCGAGTGAATTCCTCTTGAGTGGCGTTGTCTGAGTAGCTGTACTTGGCCCACTCCTCGATGGTCGCGTTGCGCTCGTCAAACTCGCCTAGCGGATTGGCGTAGTGGCTAGTGATGGCTTGGAAACCTCGGTATGGGTAGAAGGACATGAAGTCTTTTTCACTGGTGAGGATTACCGTTTCTGTGGGATCGTAGCCGTGGGAACGGATCTCCTCATCAACTTGGGCGTAGTACTGGCCAGCATCGGCTGGGTAGCGGTCTGCGCGTTCGCCAAAGCCGTCAGTCTCGGTGAACGCGAGGTCATACGAGTGCGCGTTGCGGTAAGTAATCTGCTGCGCGTATTGGATTCCGGCCAGCGCACAGACGACCACCAAGGCTGCAGTAACGACCTGGGATGTCTTCTCACTGAACGTGGTGGGGTAGAGGCGGCGGATTCCTTCAAGACGGTAGTGCGCAAGGCCCAAAAGGCCACTGGTGGCCAGAATGACGGTGATGACAACATCCAAGCGGAAGCCCAGCAGCGTTTGGCCGGCAAGAGTGAACACCATGGAGGCGATGACCCAGCCGTACACCACGATCAAAGCAACGCCTAATGCGCGAACGTCCTTATCAGAAAGGCGCATCAGGATGTGTATAACGCCAACTAAGCACAACAAGCCCACCAAGGATGCAGCAAACATGGGCAGCGGAACCTGCGTGCCTTCCATGGGGAGGTAGTGCGTGGCGGTTGCACCGGAGGTGTGCTCGCCAGAGAGCACCGCCAGAACGTAGGGGCCCCACACCGTTGCGGCGATAGCCAAGGAGCTCAAGCCGATAACGAGAAGGTGAACTAGGGGTTTGATGTTGCGGAATACAACCACCGCAATCAGGGCAGCGAGAACAACAACACTTACCGCGATGACGCCGGTGTACAGGGTGTACATGCAGGCGGCGATACCAAGGTAGACGGCGGAGCCGATCATGGCGATCTTGTCACCGTACAGGCCACGGCGGCTGACAATGATGGCTGCTGGGGCACCCAGCACGATGATCAGTGCGTACGGTTCGTCCGCAGACATAACAAGCCCAATGGCCGTGGTAGTCAGTGCGATCGCGGAGGCTACCACTACGGAACCGGTGAGGCGTTGCCACACCGGCACGAGAAGGCAGGCTGCGGCGCTGATGGTCACGATGGACCACGGTTGGTAGGCTTCCCAGCCCTCGAGGCCAAAGACGTTGGCAAAACGCCCACCCAGCCAGAACCACAGCGCTGGGTAGTACGCAGGAAGGTCCGCGTAGTTCATGTCTGTGAGTGACGCGGTGTTAGCGAAATGCGTCATGTACTGGGTGCGGAAGCCCTGATCCACGGCTACGCCGTCCAAGTACAGGCGGGTCGATGACAGTGGGATGCCGAGCGCGGACACTACCAGCATGGCTGGTGAGAAGTACGCGAAGAAGTACGTGAGCCCGCGCAGCCACCTAGGGCCAGCCACGTTGCGGCGATTATTCATCGCGTGGAAGTACACCAGCACCGCAACAGCGACGATAACGATGACGACGCTTGCGGTGGATAGGGCGCGGGTGACAAATGATCCACCGAAGGCCGGTAGGGATGTCTGCTTGAGAACAAACCATGCAGCAAGCGACAGCAACCCGCCGCCGAAGAAGGCCACGGCCATAGCGATAAAAGTACGCGGGATCGTTAGCGCATCTGGGGCAAAGACTCCCTTATCGGGCTGCTCTTTTCCTAGCCGGTTGTCCCGTGCCAGCGGGTTGAGGTCCTCGTTTGATCGCTGGTGAGCGACCACGTGTTCCTTAGTTGGATCAGTCATGCTAACTAGTTTGTCATAAGTGCATGTAAAAGTAGCTAAATGGCTCTTTGAACAGAGCAATTAATTTGGCTTCAAACTTGACTGAGAGCTGCAACTAGTGTGACTGGTGTTAAAAGGGACACAAACTTAAAAGCCCCGCACAATGAACTGCTCCCCATGAGGTGTACTGAGAAATCAGACACTTACTCATGGGGAGCAGTGCACAATGGTGCGAGGCTAAAGAACTAGAACGGCAACTTGCGGAAGATCTTCTGTGGGATCACCTTGAACGCCAGGGAAACTGGCTGGAACAGTGGGTGAACGAAGATGGCTTCCTTCTTGGCCATTACTGCGTCGACCACAGCCTTGGCCACGTCTTCCTTGTTGACGGTCAGTGGCGCCTCGCCGGCCTCCGCGGACATCTTGGTGCGCACCTGGCCTGGGCGAACAACCAGAACGTTCACGCCGAACTCACGCAGTGCTTCACCCAAGTTGACGTAGAAACCGTCCATGCCCGCCTTGGATGCGCCGTAAACGAAGTTGGAGCGGCGAACGCGCTGGCCTGCGACGGAGGATAGGGCGATCAGCGCGCCGTGGCCCTGCTGCTTGAGCTTCTTACCCAGCAGGACGCCTACGGACACTGGCGCGGTGAAGTTGGTCTGTGCAGATGCGACTGCGAGGTCGTGCTCCTGCCACAACTTCTCCTGGTCGCCCAGGGTGCCGAAGGCGACGATGGCCACGTCAACGTCACCGTCGGCGAAGGCGAGGTCGATGGTTTCTGGGTGGGACTCGAAATCGGTGGCGTCGAAGTCGATGACCTCAACTGCGCTAGCACCAGCGGCCTTGACCTGGGCTACTGCTGGTTCAATTCGTGGAGAGTCCGGCCGAGCTGCCAGGATGACGCGGGCTGGGCCCTTGGCCAGGAATTCCTCAACGATGGCCAAGCCGATTTCGCTGGTACCGCCGAGCAAGAGAATGTTTTGTACTTGACCTACTGCATTAAGCATGTGGTTTTCCTTTCTAGCGCAGCTCGAGGCGGCGGGACATATCGGATGCGAAGACGCCGGTTGGGTCGATCTCGTTGCGAGTCTTCAACCAGCCCTCCATGCCTGGGTACATCTTGTGGAAGTTCTCAGCGGAGGTACGGGACTCCTTGGCCAGGTACAGGCGTCCGCCGAATTCCATGACGCGCTTATCCAGGTCATCCAAGAACTGGTTGAGGCCTGGCTTGATTGGGAAGTCAACACACACGTTCCAACCTGGCATTGGGTAGGACAGCGGAGCCTTGTTTCCCTCACCGAACAGCTTGAACACGTTCAGCGCGGAGTAGTGGCCGGATTTCTGGATATCGCGGACGATGTCCTTGAAAGGATCAACAGCCTCGCGTGGAACAACGAACTGGTACTGCAGGAAGCCGTTGGAGCCGTAACCACGGTTCCACTCACCAATGAGATCCAGTGGCTGGTAGAACTGCGTCAGGTTTTGCACCTTGTTCTTGTACTCGCCGGACTTCAGCCACCACAGCTCACCAATGGCAATCATGGACAGCTTGTTCATGGTGAAGTTAGGGAAGATGTCCGGAACGGTCATCAGCTGCGGAGCATTGAACTTCAGTGGATCCTTAGCCAGCTTTGGTGCCAGCTCTTCCAACTGGGCAAGGGTTGCCAAGGAGCCACGGGAGATGGCGGCGCGGCCGAGCTTTGGCTCAGGCGAGATCGCATCGAACCATGCGGAAGAGTAGGTGAAGTTGGACTCGGAGCCATCAGAGTGGAACTCAACGGTCTCATCAAGGTTTGCGGTGAGGTCGCCGTCTGCAATGAAGTAGGCGGTCTCCGTCTTAGTCATCTTGATTTGAGCGCGAACGATGATGCCGGTCAGGCCCATGCCACCAACGGTTGCCCAGAACAGCTCACCGGATGGATCGTCCTCGGAGCCGTTTGGCTCGAGGTGGAGGATACGGCCGTCAGCTACCAGCAGCTCCATGGAAGTCACGTGGTTGCCGAAGGAGCCTGCGGAGTGGTGGTTCTTGCCGTGGATATCAGGGCCAATGGCACCACCAATGGTGACTTGGCGGGTGCCAGGCAGAACTGGAACCCAGAGACCATAAGGCAGTGCGGCCTTCATCAGCTGGTCAAGGGTGACGCCACCATCTACGTCAACAATGGCGGTTTCCGGGTCGATGGAGTGGATCTTGTTGAGCTTCTGCATGTCCACAACAACGCCACCGGCGTTTTGTGCAGGGTCGCCGTAAGAGCGGCCCATGCCGCGGGCGATGATGCCGCGCTTGAGGTGATCAGGCTTGTCAGCGTTGTCGTCTGCGACGAGCTTGACGGCATTGACAATCTCTTCCAGATCTGGGGTGGAGAGCACTTGCGCGGTGGTTGGGGCGGTGCGGCCCCAGCCCGTGAGCTTCTTAGCTTTAGTGTTCAGTTCCATGAGGTCCTGTCCTAGATTACAGATCGAGCATGTCCCGGATTTCCTGCGGGAGCTCTTCCTGTGAGGTGATTTGTGGTCCGTCGTAGTTTTCAAGAATCTCATACACACGTACACGCGAGGCGCTGTCGAGGAACGGGAGCTCCTCAGCCATCAGCCTGGTCATGAATTGGTTCATGGGCGTGTTGGTGTTTTCGGCCGCAATGTGGCCGGGTTCTGGTTTTTTCTTGAAAATTCCGAACATGATCACCATCCTAGTGGTCAAGACGGCCAAGTGGTGTGCACGTGCAGGCGAGGGACGCTGCTAATTCACTGACTATTTGCTGTGCTCCGTTGGGATACAGAGTAGTTGAGGTATCAGTCACATTTCGCCAGATCACGTTAAGTGGGCAGCCGTCCGCTTCTGCAAAAGGTCCCTTCACGCTTATCGACGTTCCCAGGTGGCATGTAGGCCCTGTCTACAAAAACAATCTCACGCTGCGCCGCGTCGCGGCGCAGGTCACCGAATTCCATGCCTCCGCCAATAAGGCGGTGAAAACCCGCAGGGTTTTCTTCGGTGGCACTGTGTGCGCTGACCACGTGCTTGGTGTGGGCGTCGGAAAGCAAGATCACCAAGGATTTGGGCCGGAGCTGGGGCATATTAAGAAGATCAGTAGACTGTGGGGCATGACGAAGACCGATTACCACAAGCTCGATGACACTCTCGCTGGCCAGCTCGTTCAGGCTGGTGCGGTGGCTGCCAGCGTGGCGCTGCCTGACTACGTGGCCTCAAAGTCTCTGCGTGCGGTGGCTAACGTGGGGCTGCTGGCCGGTTTGGGCTGGATCTCAGCGAAAGTCAACCTGTTAGATGACGATCCCGACAATGATCCAGACGCCATCTTTGCCAAGATTAGTGATCTTTTGGAACGCGACGATCACTCTGAAGACGAGGCGATGAAGGTGACGGATCTGGGCGGGCCTGCCAAGACGTGGGCGATCATTGGCGGTGGTCTGGGCCTTTTTGCTGCCAGCGCCCAGTTGGGTTCTGTCAGCCAAGCCGCCGTGGCAAAGCGTATGGGTAAGGCCGGAATCAAGGACCCCAATACCGTGCTGGGGCTGCTGGCCGCTGCCGGCGTATTCATTGCGTCTCGGATGCAAAAGTAGAAACGCAACTACCCTTGAAGGTATGCCATCACGAAACGCAAGCGCTGAAGTCATTGACTTAAACGCCGCACGCCGTGCTCGAAACCGTCAGCACCGCGTGCCCAATCAGCACGTGCCTGCTCCACGGCGCGAACGTGATGCCCAAACCGTCATCCTCAACGCGATCCTGTCCATCGGGCAAGAAAACATCCAGCGACACATCGGGATCAACGATTCCAAAACCCTGGAGGACCTCCGCAAGGTCATTGACATCTGCTTTGGCTTTACCAAGGAGCCCTCACCGTGGGCGTTCATTGGTGAAGGAATCCTCAATGAAGCCGACCCCATCCACTTTCATCTCAGTGTGGCCGGTGAAAGCATCAAATATCGCTACGGGCTGTGGACAATGAGTATTGATGTGGTGGACTCCATCGTCCGCGACGATTCCACGCCACAAGCGGTGTGCATTGGCGGTGACGGGGACATGCCGGATGAGCCACTGGACACGTCCAAGATCAATGAGCAGATTACGGCCGTCTCCGGCGACCTCAACGTCTTGGAGCGCGTGCGGCCCGAGGTAGCTGAGTTAATTGAGCGCTCCGGCGTCTATGATTTCCTGCCCCTGCTTCAGGCCCTTGGGTTGACCAAGCCTAACCAATCGGAGCCAAGCACCCAGAAACTTAAGGACCTTCCAGCGGAGGAAAAGCGCAAGGCCAGGGACGCATTTTGGGCCATGATTCTCAGCCTTGCCTGCATGGGGGAGGAAGAACTCACGGACGCCGTGGCAGTCTCCCTGATGAGCGCCCTCGGCTACGGCGAGCTCGACATTGAGGACATCACCGGCCTATGTGCGGAAAGCCTAGCCGTGGTGGAAACCCTGGGCTGCTACGGCGAAGATCCCCGCAGTGCTGTGGAACGCATTGACGTCTACCGCGAATTGCTGCGCAAATAGTAGACTCATTCCTCGTGTCAGGAAACAGTAACTCTCTCAAGACTCAGCTCAGCCGCTTCATTGGTGTGGGTGTCATTTCTGCGATCGTGGATTTCGGCCTCACACTCTTGCTCATGAGCTTCGGCATGGGGCGCTCGTTTGCCAAGGCCCTGGGCTGGTGCGCCGGTACGCTCACCGCGTACTTCCTGAACGCCAAGTGGACTTTCAACCAGAAGACTTCGGCTAAGTCCACTGCCGCTGTAGCCGCTCTCTACCTGTCCACCTTTGCGGTACAGAATGTACTGTTCTGGGCTCTCAAGGGGCCTCTGGAATCAATCGGCTTGGAAGGCACCCTCATGAACACGGTTGCCTTCGTTATCGCCCAAGGCGTGGCTACTGTCACAAACTTCATCGTGCAGCGCGTTTTCATCTTTAATGACAAGCGCGATCCTAACGCGGCGATTGTTGAAGAAGGCGAGGCACTGCGTTAGTGATGAAACCCCTGCTCACTGCTTGTGGCCTAGTTTTCCTAGGCTTTGGTGCTGTGGGCATTTTCATCCCATCAGTGCGATCAGTCGCTCAGGCCTGAGCATTCACGGCCAGATCAACGGTTCGAGATGAGGGAGCGATTATTGCAGACATTAGGCCATCTCCGGAACTTCCCAGAAGGTGAACGGGGTGCCTAGGTTCATTTCCAAGGCCTTGTCGTAGCAGTATTTGCCCCACGCGACATCCTCAACTGGCATTCCGCCAACGGACATGAAGATGATGTCATCGTCAGACTTGCGAATCAGGCTCTCGCCTTTATCTGCAGCGAAGATTACGTCTGCGATGTCTGCAAAAGCGTTCTCAGGTAAAAGTCCATCTCGCTGCAGCTGCATGAATTTCACGCCAATGATGCCCAAGGACTCAAAGCCATTGGGGCCGAGCTCCTCCAGCCATGTGTTGTAGAGGCCGGTGTTATCAACTACAAGCTTGACGTCGCCGGATGTGAGAAACTCATCTGGGGCGTTAACCATAGACGGCAGCGCTACGAAAGCACCCGGGTCTAACCATGCTGGATCAATCATTGGGTAGTTGGAGGAGCCAGGAGGGGCAGTTGTGGTGTAAGCGATCACATCAGCACCACGGATTGCGTCTTCCTCAGTGTCTGCAACGCGGATTGTGGTGAACTGGGGAAGCTCCCTTTTGACCCAGTTCACGAAGTCATCGATGCCAGCCTGAGATCGTCCCTTGACAACAACAGTATCCAATGCTGGGCAACCTGCCGCGAATGCTTCCAGCGCTGTCTTTCCCATGACGCCCGGCCCGATGATTGAGGCGACGCGGGCTGTAGATTTAGCCAAGTATCGTGCGCCAACACCGGATACCGCACCTGTGCGATATGCGGAGAGGAGATTACCATTCATGATCGCCAGAGGCCTACCGGAATCAGCGTCGTTGAGAACGAACGTGTGGATAGAGCGAGGTAGACCTACCTCGCGGTTCGCAATGTTTGAGCCGTACCACTTGCAACCAGCAACGTGGAAGTTGCCGCCTAGGTAGGCGGGCATTGCCATGAAGCGACGGTCTGCGGTTGGTTCTGGCATGCGTGGGTGTGGAGAATTCTCAGGGAAAAGCACCATTGATCCATGGGAATCAGCTGTTGCACCGCCCATGCGATAATCCTTTACGGCGAGTGATCGAAACATTTCGATCATGGTGTCTACGCATGCTGGCATGTCTTTAACACCGGCTTTGATCATGTCAGGCTCGCTCAGGAGAAGAGTTTCAAGACGGACGTCGTTGCTATCAATGCTCATTTCGGCCCCTAATTTCTATCGAGCTATAGATTATTACCTATTGAATGATAGTTTTACGCCCTTGTGTGTTGGTGGTCAATTATCGGGGGTAGCTTAACTATCGATCTACAGGTTTAGGGTGCCTTGAGGATTGCTTTGATTGCTCGGGCAGGCTTGTGGATTTTAGATACTAGGTAATCTCTATGCCGCTATAGGGTTTTATTGCCATCATTTTTGCTAACGGTGCAGCGATAATAACGCACTTCAGTCCCTACTTTTCCAATCTGAAATGAGGCGTGTGGCAAAAGGGAGACAACGTTGATGTGGGAGGCGTAAGTTGCAACGAGTGACCTGCAGTTTTAGGAACGCGCTTGGCGACGATGTCTCCCGTTTTGGCGCTTTCTTGATCGAACCCATAGTTTCAAGAATTAGCGCAGAGGGTGGGGGTGGTTGGAGCTAAAGGCGCGAACCTGGTTTGTGTGTCTTGAGGGGTGTTTGTTACGGATCAGATGCTGCTCTTGCCCCACCTTTGACATTCTTATTCAGGTTGTAAGGGCGTGTTTTGGGCGCCACACATGCCGTGGCGAAAGTATGGCGCTTACTGGGTATTACTGTGGGGGCGAGCTAAGGCCTCTTAAACTTCTCGCTGCGCCCCAGATTGTGCAGCTTCAGCCACTCGATGAAGCCCTTTGGGTCCTTCTTCTGGATGAGGAAGAACCAGCCAAAACGTGCGTATTCCTGCGGCAGTAGACGGCGCATGCCCGGCTGATTCATCAGGTAGCCACGGTTGCGGTAGGTAAAGAAGCGCTTGGCCTCGTTATCTGGGTACTGGGTGTGCATGCGGCCGCCCAGGATGGGCTTGAACTCGTCGGAGCCATTCGGGTGGTGGTAGGTGGTGGTCAGGCAGGTGCCAAACTTGAGCCCGGAGCGCACGAGGCGGCGGTGGTATTCCACCTCGTCGCCGCGGATGAACAGCCGATAGTCCGGCACACCAATGATCTCCATTGCCTTCGCGGAGATCAACGCGCCGTTGAACAGGGACGCGATGCCCTCAAGGAAGTCACCTTCCAGCTCGTCCACGCGACGGTGCCATGTGACGCCCTGGCGCAGCGGGAACGCTAGGAGTTCTGGGTTATTGATGTCAGCTACGACAGGGGAGATCTCATCCAATCCCTCACGCGTTGCGACGTCATAGAGGGTGGCCAGCACGTCGGTGCTGCCCGGGCGTCCATCATCGTCCGCGCACCAGATAGCGTCCGCGCCGAGTGCGAGGGCGGTGAGGAAGCCGTACGCGAAGCCGCCTGCGCCACCTAGATTGGTGTGTGACGGCAGGTAGACGCCACGCTCGCCGGCGACTTCCTGTAGAAGATCCTTGACGGCGTTCTCGTGGCCATTGTCTACGACGATAATCCACTCCACGGGGCGGGTCTGCTGCGCTACAACCTCAAGGGAGGCGCGGAGCATGTCCACGCGCTTGTGGGTAACGATGACTGCAGCGACTTTGTCGGATGCGCGAAGTGAACCGGTGTTAGACATGTGCTTATTTTCCCACAACACACCAGCATTGCGTGGATTAGCGGGGCGCGAGGCCGTGACCTGCGTTTTCACTTAGCGCTCATTATTGAAAAGGTTTGCTTTTAGCTGTGAAGGGGAGCATAATGGCCACACTATGGATACTCGTTTTCAATTAAAGCGCCCTATTGGAAAAACACTGTTGGCAGCGGCCTTTGCCGCCGGCCTATTTAGTACTGCTGCGTGCTCCGTCGAGGATACCTCCGCTACCTCCGGCGGGGACTCGGATGGCGCGCTAAACATTTACGCAACCACCGGCTACATCGCGGACGCGTTGGACAACATCGCCCCTGATGCGGAGGTGACCACCTTGGTAGGGCCAGGCGGTGACCCTCACAGCTACCAGCCTTCCACTAAGGACATTGCTGCGCTCCAGGAAGCAGACGTTGTCTTCTCCAACGGCCTTACCTTGGAGACGGGCATGGATGAGCAACTCGATGATCTTCCTAACCACGTGGCGCTCGGCGAGGAAATCCCAACAGACGGCCTGATGGCCTGGGGCGACGCCGGCCACCAGCACACCCATGGTGACGAGCACGATCACGAACATGAGGGTCACGATCACGAGGCCGCCGATGCACACGATGAGCACGATCATGAGGGTCACGATCACGAGGCCGCTGACGTTCACGATGAGCATGACCATGAGGGGCATGTTCACGAGGGCGCTGAAGCACATGATGAGCATGATCATGAGGGCCATGATCATGAGGGGCACAGCCACGGTGAGTGGGACCCGCACATCTGGAACTCCACCGATAACTGGAAGCTTGTTGTTGACGCGATTGTGAACAAGCTGTCTGAGATCGATTCCGCTAACGCTGACGAGTACAAGGCCAATGCGGATGAGTACAAGTCTGAGATTGACGAGGCCGCGGAGTATGTCCAAGCCAAGATTGATGAGATTCCAGAGGCGTCGCGCATTCTTATCACCAGCCACGATGCGTTCAAGTACTTTGGTGAGCAGTTCGGCATCGAGATTCAGGCGACGGACATTGTTTCCTCCGAGGCGGAGAAGTCAGCTGCAGAGCTGAACGAAATGGCGAAGTTTATTGCTAGCCATGAGATTAAGACCATCTTCCAAGACAACCTCGGCAATCCACAGGCCATTACCTCCCTGCAGGAAGCTGTGAAGGCTGAGGGCTGGGACGTTACGGTTTCTGATGCGAAGCTGTACGCAGGTTCCCTCGGTACGGAGGACGGCACCGATACTTACATTGGCGTGCTTAAGCACAATGCTGACACCATCGCGGATGCGCTGAAGTAACAGCGGTACGCGGTGTATGGCCCTCTCCAATTGTGGGGAGGGCTGCTTCGTTTTCACTAAGTTTTCAATAAAACCCGTAGTTCGTGAATGGGAATACGCCCTGTAATCTAGGTGTTTAAAGTACGTGCGCAGTAAGAAAGGTTCCCCATCATGGCTGATGTCCCCGCGCTCACGCTCACCGATGTCAGTGTGAGCTACGGTGACGTTCGGGCTTGCGAAGGCATCAGTTTCAGTGTCCCGCAGGGCGTAGTGGCTGGTTTGGTTGGCCCCAATGGCGCCGGTAAGTCCACGGTCCTGAAAGCGGCGGTGGATCTGGTGGCGCATTCGGGCCAGGTGGAGTTTTTTGGCCAGCCCTTAGACAGGGTGCGCAAGCGCGTTGGCTACATGCCGCAGTCGGCGGAGGTGGATTGGGATTATCCCATCACTGTTGAGCAGGTGGTGGCCATGGGGCGTTACCCAGCCTTGGGCTGGTTCAAGCGCATGGGGGCGCGGGACCGTGCCGTGGTCACGGAAGCGCTGGACCATGTGGGCCTTGTCGACGTCGCCAAGCGGCAGATCTCTGAGCTCTCCGGCGGCCAGCGCCGCCGCGTGTTTGTGGCGCGCATCCTCGCCCAAGAACCGGACCTGTACCTGATGGACGAACCGTTCGCCGGCGTGGATGTGGCCAGTGAGCACGTGATTCACCACGTGCTCAAGAAGCTGCGCAAGGCGGGGAAGACCGTGGTGATGGTGCACCATGATCTGTCCACCGTAAGTAAGCTGTGCGACGAAGTCTCCATCATCAACCGCAGCGTTGTCTCCACAGGGCCAACGAAGGAATCGTTCACCAAGGAGAACGTGAAGCAGGCGTTCGGGTTGGGGCTTTTGTGAGCATCATCGAATTCCTCTCCACGTTTGGTTACCGCCGGATCGTGCTGGGAACGGCCATGATTGGCCTTGTTGCTGGTGCGATGGGCGCATTCCTGTACCTGCGGCGGCAGTCCCTCCTGTCCGGTGTGATCGGCCATTCGGCCACACCTGGCGTGATGGGCGCTTTTCTTCTTGTCTCACTACTGCTTCCCCAGGCGGATCCACGGTCCATGCCAGTTGTTGTGGTGGGTGCCCTGATCACGGGTCTCGGTGCTGCGCTCATGGCCAACCGGATCGCTTCCACCACCCGCATCGGTATCGACGCCACTATGGCGGTCATGTTCTCCCTGTTCCTAGGTGGCGGTCTGTTGATCCTGCAGGTCATTCAGAACTCCACGCTGCCTGATAAGGGCGGTATTGAGGAGTTCATGTTCGGCAACGCAACGCGTCTTACCAACTTAGACGTGACCACAATCTTTGCTGTGGCGGTGCTAGTCCTCCTCGTGCTGGCACTACTGTGGCGCCCATTTAGCCTGATGACCTTCGACGTCGGCTTCTCCCGCTCGGTGGGGCTGCCGCTGGGGTGGCTTTCACCTCTGCTGTTTGGCCTGATCGTGCTGGCCATGGTGATTGGCATCAAAGCCGTGGGGCTGATCCTGATGATTGCTTTCGCAGTCTTTCCACCAGCAGCAGCGCGCCAGTTCACCAAGACACTCGGGCAGATGACCATTGCTTCCGCCCTCATTGGCGCGGTGTGCGGCGTGGTAGGAACCTACGTTTCTATTGCGGTAGGCGGCATTCCCACAGGCCCGACGATTGTGGTTGTGTTGGGTGTCGCTGTGGTGCTGTCCTTTGCGCTGGGAAGGTTGGTGCGTCGATGAGCTTTGTTGTTGCCGTATCCCTTCTCGCCGCAGTGGTGGCTGTTGCCTGCTCAATCCCGGGTATCGTTCTTGTCCTACGCCGTCAGGCCATGCTCTCCGACGCGCTCTCACACGCCGTTCTGCCTGGTGTCATTGTGGGCGCCTGGGCTGCCGGGACCACTGCCTCGCCCTTGTTGCTTCTGGGCGCAACAGTGTCCGGCGTCCTCGTCATCGCACTCACGGAGTGGATTCGCTCCCGTGGGCGCGTGACCGCCGATTCCGCCACCGGGTTGGTGTTTCCCGTTTTCTTTGCCGTGGGCATCATATTGCTGTCCACTGTGATGAAAGAGAGTCCGATCAACGAGTCCACGGTGCTGGTGGGGGACCTCAACATCGCGGCCATGAAGCGACTCATTATCGGCGGTTTTGATGTAGGCCCGGTGGACGCGTGGATCGTGGGTGGCGTAGGCCTCGTAACTGCGCTGGCCATCTGGTTGTTCCGCCGCCCGCTCACGGTTAGTTCCTTTGACCCCGTATTTGGCCAAAGTATCGGTCTCAGAGAACGTGTGGTCCACTACGTGATCATGACGCTCGTGGCGCTCACCGTGGTTGCTGCGTTCAATGCCGCCGGCGCCGTACTCCTGGTGGCGCTCATGATTGTGCCCGCTGCCACCGCCACAATGTTTACCAAGACCCTCGGCGGGCTGTGTGGCTTCACCGTCATCTTCGCGCTGCTGAGCTCGCAAATTGGGTTCTGGATCGCCTACCACCTCAATACCGCCACATCGCCAACCATGGCATTCGTGGGTGGAGTGCTCTTCCTCATGGGATACGGCGTGCACATGGCCCGCAGAACCCTACAGAGCACCTAAGGCTGGGTTAACTTCAGCCAGAAAAAATGCCACTTCAGTTGCGAAGTGGCAGTGAAACTTTGTGAGCACTCTAGGCTTCTTGCTCGTTTTCCATCCGAGAGAGCAGGCGACGGACATGATCGCCAGCGTCCTTACCCTCATAGGCTTCCACAACGTCTGGGATAGGGCCGGCCTGGCGGATCGTGCCGTGGTCAATCCACAGTGCGGAGTCACACAGTTGAGCGAGGAAGTCATTGGAGTGGGAAGCAAACACTAGAATGCCGGAGCGCTCAACGAGCTCCTGGAGGCGGACGCGCGCCTTGGCCATGAAGGCGGCGTCTACGGCGCCGATGCCCTCGTCGAGAAGCAGAATCTCCGGCTCGATGGACGTCACCACACCCAGTGCAAGACGAATGCGCATACCCGTGGAGTAGGTGCGCAGGGGCATGGCCAGGTACTCACCGAGTTCAGAGAACTCTGCGATCTCATCCATCTTCTGCTTCATCTGCTTGCGCGTCTGGCCGAGGAACAGGCCACGGATGATGATGTTCTCATAGCCGGAGATCTCCGGATCCATGCCCACGCCCAGATCGAAAACTGGGGCCACACGGCCACGGACATGCGCGGAGCCGCGGGTCGGTTCGTAGATGCCGGATAGCAGACGCAAGAGGGTGGACTTGCCGGCGCCGTTGTGGCCCACCAAGCCAATGCGGTCGCCTTCGCGCAGGTGAAGATTGATGTCCTTGAGCGCCTCCACCACCACGGTGTTGTCCTTGTTTCGGCCAATTGCGCCGCCGGCTGCGCCAAGGAAGGCTTTCTTCATGGAGCGAGACTTTGCATCAAAGATGGGGAAGTCAACGCACGCATTGTAGGTATCGATAGAAACCATGATTTTTCCTTTTGCTGTGTACTGGGTTGTTCCTTATGGCTGTAGGTGGTGAAACCGCCTACACCCAGTAGCTGACGCGGAAGCGCCACTGACGCATGGCGAGGAGAGTAAGGAGGACGCCACCAACAGTCAGGGCGATGACGATCCACCAGTGGTAGCTCGGCAGAGGTGCGCCAATCATGGGGGCGCGGACAACCTCAAGGTAGTGGTACAGCGGGTTCAGCTGGGCAAGTTTAGCGCGCTCGGAGATCTCGCCACCCTGCTCGTAGAGGGTCTGAGTGGTCCACACGATAGGCGTGACATAGAACAACAGCTGCGCACCGGATTCCAGCAGAGGTGCCACGTCGCGGTAGCGGGTAGCCACAATGCCAAAGAACATGGTGACCCACACACCGTTGACAACCAGCAGCGCGAAGCCCGGCAAGATGAGCAAAATATCCCAGCCCAGCGGCCGTGGGAAGATCAGCATCAAAATGACCCAAATGACCAAGTTGTGGGCGAGGAACAGGGTTTGCTTCCACACTAATCGGTACACGTGCACCGAAAGCGCCGAAGGAAGCTGCTTGATCAGACCCTCATTATCAATGAAGACTTCTGCACCTTCCTTGATGCAGCCCTGGATGAAGTTCCAGATGATCAAGCCAACCGTGACGTGCGGCAGGAAGTCTGCCAGCGGAATCTTAAAGAGCACAGAGTACAGCAGGCCAAGGGCAACGGCCATGACGCCGGTTGCGATGGTGATCCAGATCGGGCCCAGCGTAGAGCGGCGGTAGCGCTGCTTGATATCCTGCCAGCCCAATTGCAGCCACAGTTCGCGCTGGCCAAAGCCGCGCACGAGGTCATTCCACGCCATTCCGAAGGTCTTTGACTTCGAAGGCTCCGGCGTTGCCTCACCTGTGCCCAAGATGCGGGCGAGGTCTGCCTCTATGTCTTTGGATTTCGCTTGATCATGCACAAATAGTTAGCCTAGCTGGCTAAGTGCAAACATTGAATCTGACAGGCATACTATGATGAGTTAATTGTTGTGTAACGGAAGTGTCTTATGGTCTTTGATGTCGCCCGTGTTCGAGGTTTGTACACCTCGCTCAGTGATGGTTGGACCTACCTGAACGCCACCGGCACCCCGCAGGTACCGGAGCAGGTATCAGGCGCGGTAGCTCGCTGTTTTCGCAGTTCAACCGTCTTGGAGCCAGTAGCATTCGGTGTGGAGGACGCCGCGGGTTCTCACTCTCGTGTGCACTCTGCACACCTGCCGATGGCTAGTCGACACATCGCTTCGGCCCGCCGGGCTCTTGCAGACCTGTGTGGAGTTGGCCCAGATTGTGTGATTTTGGGCCCGTCTTTGGAAGTCCTCTACGCACAATTGTCTGAGGCAGTGCGCCCCTTGATGCGGCGCGGTGCCACGTTGGTCACCTCCCGCGCTGACAAGCTGCGCATCACAGGGGACTATGAGCAATCCTTTGCTGAGTCCGATCTAGGGACTGGTGAGGTTCCAGCATTCCAGTTTGAAAAGCTTGTCGACGGCGCCACGCGCCTCGTCACCATCTCAGCAGCCCACCGCACGGTGGGCAACATAAACCCAGTGGAGGAGATCGCTGAGATTGTCCACCGTAAGTCCCGCGCATGGGTAGTGGTGGATGCCAGTGGCATAGCAGGTATTCGCTCTGTGCAGCTCGACGATTTAGGCGCTGACATCGTTGCACTAGATTGCGCTGCCTTTGGCGGCCCCGATATTGCGGCGCTGGTCTTCCGCGACGAGCGCATGTTCCCACGGGTGAACGCGGATGCCTTCACAGAGAAAGTATCACCGGGCCTGGCTGGTGGCGTGGACGCTGTGGTAGACCACATCGCATCGCTGGATGAAAGCGCCCGCGGTACGCGGAAGAAGCGCTTGGCATCGAGCGTGGCAGCGGCTGGCAACTACATGCACTACCTGGGCGGTTACCTAGTGGACTCGCTCTCTGCGCTGCCAAGCGTTCACGTCTTTGGCGTTTCTGGTGAGGCTGCGGCTGGTTCAACCGTGGATCGTATCCCCGTTGCCACCTTCTTTATTGGCCACGTCCCTGCGATCACCATCCACCGCCGTCTCATTGAGCATCACCTGGTGACCACAATGTTGGAATCGGATCCACTGCTCCGCGCCATGGGTATTTCCGATACCCGCGGTGTCATTAGCGTTGGCCTTGGACCCTACAACACCACCCATGACGTTGATCAGCTCGTGCGCGTAGTTGCTTCCTTGGCGTAGATGGCAAAAGGGAGACGTCGTGAGTGTTCGCAGTAGTAAAACCGCAGGTCGCGATTTCCCAAAAGCGCAACGTTGTCTCCCGTTTGCCGTGGGATGCGCGATGATCACAGCGTTGAGTGGCTGCGGCAACTACGTGGATGCCCATGCCGAGGGAATCTCCGCCGTTTCCCGCGCTCCGGACGGCGGATACTCCTACCACGTTTACTCATGTGAGGATTACAAAACTGGAGGCTCAAAAGTCCTCGCCTCAGAACGCGCAGCCCGCATCGAAGACCTCCAAAAGGCCCTATTGATGCTAGAGCGCGGATCATCTGACACCCCAGCCCCCGAACCGTCGAGGTAACCTACCGACGACAACACTGCAGACTCAGAATCTCCCGCCACACCTTCCTCAACAGAAGCAGAGACTGCACACGAGGAAGAACCCAAGCAACCCCCACAGCAAGGATTCTTCGGACACCTTCGTGGCCTATTTTCCTAGCCAGTGTCGAATGATCTCCTGGGCGTGACGCAACGCCTCCCCATCCGAATTACCTGACCGAGATGCAGCATCTATGGCCGATGCCATCACCCGCGCTGACTTCCCACACGGTCAAGTTGGAAAGACTAAACGGGTAAGAACCTTTAAAGGTGCTTACCCGTTTAGTCTTTTATCGTGTCTCAGAACTCTTATTTAGGAAAGCGCATTACACCTGTTGAACAGGAACTTCTTTGTACCTAAACAATCGCAGCAATTTGAGCTGCAAAGACGCTCATTTTAATATCCGCACCTGTCTGCTCGCGGAACTCTTTAGACGCCTCAGACCAATCCCCTTGTTTAGCAAGAGCTACTACATTTTTCATTCGCTCCTGGAGGAAGAATTCGCGAGCTGATTTATCCAGCAGATAAGTTTGAACAAATCGAGCAGAGTCCTGTGCGGCTTTGGGGGCAGGAACAAATTTAGAAAGACTCATTTGCTTAGGCCCACCTCGTTGCGCACCATGCTCCCGCGCCGGCAAGTGCAGCAGCAGCTGGGACTTTAAGCCTTAGTTTGGTGACCATGAAGAATTAGCCTTTCAAAAAGGAGAGCTAGATTTCGGAGGAGGGCTGCTCTCAAATTCCGTAAGGAACAATCGAAAACAGGTAGCTATGAAAATATAAACCTGCATTTAAATTCATAGCATCGATACGGTAACACCTATCGGATAAATTTTCAGCACTTATACATTCTGGGCCCCCTTAGGGGAAATACGTATAAGCCTCATCCAACTATGGAAAACCCGGCAGAGAATTAGGCAGTCGCTTAATGTCGCCGCTTTTTCTTTGCCCTACGGGCGGCACGATTCAAGCCAGCAGGGGTGGCTGAACGTCGCGCATTTTTCTCCATAAGCTCGGCAAACTCACGCACCGCAAGCGCTAACTCCTGGTGCCCATCACTGACATAGAACTCGCGCCTCGCGGATCGCGCACCTGGCCGGCAGCACTCCGCTACTGGGCAGGTGCGCGATAACCCCAGCTAGGGGGTTCAGTGATTAGTCGACGGTCAGGACAATCTTGCCGGTGACCTCGCCACTGTCGAGCATTTCGTGTGCTTTCTGCGCCTCGGCGAGGGGCAGGGTGGCGTGGATCTGGTGCTTGATGGTGCCGTCGGCAAGCAATGGCCAGATGTTTTCCACCGTGGACGCGCAAATGTTTGCCTTATCCTCGAGGTCACGGGCGCGCAGCGCCGTGGCGGAGATCGTACCGCGCTTGGCTAGGAGCTTGCCAATATTGAGCTCACCCTTCACACCGCCCTGCATACCGATGGTGACTTGGTGCCCGTCCTTTGCCATCGCAGTGACGTTCTTATCCAAGTACTTTGCACCAATGATGTCGAGGATGCGGTCCGCCTTGTTCTTAAGAACCTCCGCGAAATCTTCTTCCTTGTAATTGATGAGAATGTCCGCTCCCAAGGCCTTGCATGCATCCAGCTTCTCCTGGGAACCTGCGGTAACAGCGACGGTCGCGCCGATGTGCTTAGCCAGCTGAATGGCAAAAGTGCCAATACCGCCCGCGCCACCATGGATCAAGAACGTGTGCTCAGGCTTGATATCAGCCAGCATGCCAAAGTTGCTCCACACGGTGGTGGCCACCTCAACGACGGCCGCGGCTTCCGCAAAAGAGTAGCCTTCTGGAATTGGCATGCATTGACCTGCAGGAACAGCTACGTACTCGGCGTAACCACCACCCGCGAGCAGACAAGCGACCTCATCGCCTTCCTTGAAGTCAGCGGACTTGGACGCTGCCACAATGCCCGCGCACTCAAGGCCAACGATCTCAGATTCACCCGGTGGTGGTGGGTAGTGTCCGGCTGCCTGCAGGATATCTGCGCGGTTGACGCCGGCGGCCTTAACCTTAACCAGTACCTCGCCCTCTTTCAGCTGTGGCGTGTCCACCTCTGTGAGCTCGAGTTTTTTGTCCTCATTTACCAAAAATGCTTTCATACCCCTCTAGGTTACGGATTTTTGGGTGCTTTGGGGTACAATTCTTCTCGTTGCTATTCGTAGCAACGCTGGAGGTGTGTCAGAGCGGCCGAATGAACTGGTCTTGAAAACCAGCGTATGGAAACATACCCAGGGTTCAAATCCCTGCGCCTCCGCCACAAACCCCGTTCCTTGTGAGCGGGGTTTTTGCGTGCTTTACCGCTGGTCATGGCTTTTAATGTTCCATAGCTATAGGGGCTAGAGGGTGCCCACGGGTGCCTGAAACGCCCATAAAATGCCCACTAATGCCCACGCAAAACGCGAGAGGATGAGCTCTCGCGTGAGCGCTTAGACCAGCGCGGCTGCTTCGTCTTTGCTCTCCTTCTCGGCCGCGTGGACGAGTAAAGCGTAGGCGCCGTCGTAGGCCATGAGCTCGTCGTGGGTGCCGCGCTCTGCGATGCGGCCGCCGTCGAGGACAACGATCTGGTCGGCGTCGCGGACGGTGGACAGGCGGTGGGCGATAACCAGGCGGGTGGTGTTGGACTCAAGCACTGCTTCCTGGATTGCGCGCTCGGTCTCGTTATCGAGTGCTGAGGTGGCCTCATCCAAGATCAGGATTTCTGGCTTGCGCAGCAGGGTGCGTGCCAGGGACAGGCGCTGCTGCTCACCGCCGGAGAAGCGGTAGCCGCGGGAACCGACCACGGTGTCTAGGCCTTCAGGCAGGTCCATGACCAGCTTCTCGACGTTCGCGGTGCGCAGCGCGTCCCAGATGTCCTCATCCGTTGCGGTTGGGTTAGCAAACAGCATGTTCTCCCGGACCGTGGCGTGCAGGAGGTAAGTTTCCTGGGACACGACGCCGATGCGTGCGGCACGCTCCTCGGCGGAGAGGTCGCGTAGATCCACGCCACCGATGGTGATGGAGCCGGAGGTGGGGTCAGCAAGGCGAGCCAGCAGGGTTGCGGCGGTGGACTTGCCGGAGCCGGTGTGGCCAACTAGCGCGGTTGTGGTGCCCTCAGGAATCTCTATGGTGATGTTTGACAGGGCGTTGTCTTGCGCACCTGGGTAACGGAAGCTCACGTCCTTGAACTCGATGGAGTTGTCCTTGACGTGCTCGTCCAGCGGATTGTCGGTTTCCTCCACGTCAGGGACAAGGTCTAGGTATTCGAAGATGCGGCTGAACAGTGCCATGGAGGCTACCCACTGGGCGCCCACATTGAGCAGTCCGGTGACCGGGCGGAAGATCTGGGTCTGCAGGGTAGAGAAAGCGATCAGGGTGCCGATGGTCATGCCGCTGCCGGTGGCAGGGAGGCCTGCTACCAAATAGATGAGCGCTGGGATGATGCCGAAGATGACCTGCATGCTTGCCATGCGCCAGCGGCCGGCCAGCTGAGACTCGAGCTCCAGCTTGATCAGCGCTTCAGATACTTCATGGAAGCGGTCAAACACGCGATCCTGTGCGCCGGAGGTCTTGGTCAAACGAACGCCGGACACGGATAGGTTCTCGCTAATGGTTTGCTGGAGCTCCGCCTGAGCACGCTGGCGCTTTTCTGTAATGCGGCGGCGCAACAGTGCGGTCTGGCGGGTGAGCCAGATAGCGGGTGGCAGGGTAACGAGCGAGAGCAGGGACAGAGTTGGGGACAGTGCGACCATGGCGATGATAGTTGCAATGGTCATGGTCACGTTCGAGGCGATAGAAGTCGCGGTGGTGGTGACCACGCTGCGCATGCCGGCGATGTCATTGGTGAGGCGAGACTGCACGTCGCCGCCGCGGTTGCGGGTAAAGAATTGCAAGCTTTGGCGTTGCAAGTTGCCGAATACCTTCACACGCAGGGTGTGCATGATGCCTTGACCCACGGTGGTGGATAGGTAGGTCTGGACAACGCCGATGCCCTGGGTGAGGATCACGAGCCCGATCATGCCTCCTACCAGCCACAAAAGCTGTGGGACATCTTGGTTGGGGATGGCCTCATCCACTGTATGGCGGACCAGGAATGGCTGCACCACGGTGAGCCCGGAGGTGGCCACGATCAGGCCTACGATAATAAGAAGGGTTGCAGCGTGAGGCTTAAATAAAGCTGCGATGCGGGAGAACTCTACTGGTGAGGCCTCAAGCTGCTCGATATCTTCTGGACGTTTCTGGGGTGATTCATTCATAGGAGTACGCATAAGTAATGCTCCTTTACTTCATAAGTCTTCTTCCTTGGATTGCTCCTTGGGGATAGCTGTGGAATTGAGGCTGCTTGCAGCTTCGTGTACGAGGGCCGTGCGCCCGACGCTTAGCGCTTGTAGTTCTATAGAATGCGCTTGGTAGTCCCTGTAGTTACTTCACGTTATTCTTAACCGCAGTCTGAGTTGTTTTATTCCCGGCCCGCAGAGCATGCTTTGCCGCGGTTACAGAGATAGCCCAGTCTGGTGATACAAAATCTGGCTACACAAGGCAGGGAACCGTGAGAAAAACTCCACCCCTAAAGGCACAGTGCTAGAGCAATAGCGCTGGTAGTAACGGTGAGCTCATTGACGGCGCCGTACATGTCCCCGCTGAGACCACCGAAGCGGCGCACCAAGGTCTTCGACCACACTAGCGTCACGGCCTGCGCAGCCAGCACAGCGCAGGCTGCGGCCAGTGCGCTCCACGGGGAGACCGCGCTAAAGCACGCTGCAGCGCAGCCGGTGAGCACTACCAGCCAGAAAGCGACGGTGGCGGGGCGGGTGCAGCCAGCGAACAGTGCACCGAAGCCACCCTCATGGGCTGGTGGAACGCCGGGGCGGGTGGCAATGACTACAGCGATGCGTCCAGCCGCGGAGCACAGCGGAAAGCCAACCATGAACGCCCACCATGTTGAAGCGGATGACAGTGCCGCCACCTGGCATAACAGGGTGAGCCCTAGGGTAACCACACCCATGGCGCCGGTATCAGGCTGGCGCATGATCTCGAGCGCACGGGTGGCGTCGCGCCCATCTTTCATGCTGCCCAGCGCCGCGAGCCCGTCAGCGGTATCCGCTAGGCCATCCAGATGCATAGCGCCGATGAGCAGCTGCATGACGGCCACGCCCACTGCCGCCGCGAGCAGGGAGTTACCAGAAATTGCAAAAACAGTGGCACTCACCGCGCCACCGGCAAGGCCCACCAGCGCGCCCACCACAGGGAACCAGAAAATGGCGCGCCGGGCGCGATCCCTAGTGATCTCTAGCGTTGGCGGTAGCGGAACGGTGGTAAACAGGCCGGCACTCACAAGAAAGCTATTCATTGTTTACTTAATCTTCCATGGGATTCCGGCGATGCAGAAAAACACGTGATCGGCACGCGCTGCCAGCGCGGAATTTACCAGCCCCATCTCGTCGCGGAATTTCCGGCCAGCGAAGGTGGAGGGCACCACGCCCTGACCCACCTCATTGGTTACGGCCACCACATTTCTTTCCGACGCCGCCCACGCCTCAGCGAGGGCCGCAACCTTCGCCCGCAGGGCTTCTTCCGCGCTGGGATTCTCCTCCCATGCGCCCACATCATCCATGGCGCGGGTGAGCCACGCGGTGATGCAATCGACCAACAAAAATGCGGGTGATTGGGTGCCCAGTGCGGCTGCTACATCGTCCGATTCCTCCACGTTCCAGTATTTAGGGCGCCGTTGTGCGTGCAGGGCAATACGCTCCTGCCACTCGGGATCGTCAGGGTACGGGCGGGAGGTGGCCAGGTAGTCAACAGCTTCGGCTTGGTGGGCCAGCTGCTCTGCGAGCTTGGATTTTCCAGAACGCACACCGCCAATGATGAGGATGCGGCCCGGGAGATCGGTGAGATTGGGGATCATGCGTCAATCCGTCCAGAGACACCGGAGGACTCAAAGGTGGACATATCGCGCAGCACCCGCGCACCGCAGCGAATGACGGACAGGGCCACCAGTGCGCCACTACCTTCACCTAAGCGCATACCCAAATCCACCAGCGGCTCCTTCTCAAGGTGCGCGAGAGCTACCTGGATACCGGGCTCACAGCCTGTATGACCAGCGATGAGGTAGTCGCTGGCGTGGGGCGCTAAGCCGACGGCAATCAGCGCAGATGCGCAGCTAATCACGCCATCAATGACAACGGGGACTGCGCGGGCGGCGCCCCCGATCATGAAACCGGCCATGCCCGCTAGCTCCAGCCCGCCCACTTTGGATAGAACGTCTAAAGGATCATTCGGGTTGGGGGAGTTTACTTCCAGCGCCTGTGCTACTACCTCTACCTTGCGGGCCAGCATGTCATCAGGGGAACCGGCGCCACGGCCGGTGGTCTGGTGTGCTTCCTTTCCCGTGATGGCCGCAATCACGGCAGCGGCCGCCGTGGTGTTGCAGATCCCCAGCTCGCCGGTGAGCAGGATGTCAGCGCCGCCATCTACCGCCTCATTCGCCAGGGCAATGCCCACCTCAACTGCGCGTTGTGCCTCGTCGCGGGTCATGGCCGGGCCCTGTGTCATGTCCACGGTGCCGCTGCGGACGCGGTGCCGGCGCAGGCCGGGCGCGTCGGGAACGTCACTGGCAATGCCGATGTCGATAGGCCAGACCTGGGTGCCCGTCTCACCGGCAAGCGCGTTGACGCCCGTGCCGCCGTGGCACATATTCACCAGCTGCTGCGCCGAAATCTCCTGCGGCCACGGGGACACGCCTTGCGCATAGACGCCGTGGTCAGCGGCAAAAACGCCCAGAACCCCGCTCGATGGTAGTGCGGGGCGAGGATTATCCTGAATGGCTGCCAACTGGTTACCCACGGTCTCCAATAACCCTAGGGAGCCCGCCGGCTTGGTGAGCCTTGATTGGCGCTGTTCAGCGCGTGCGCGTGCTTGGCTGTCCACGGGAGTAACAGCGTGGAGGGTTGTCTCCAGCAGCGAATGAGTGGGCACGAAGCCTTCCTTCATGTAACAACAATGTAATGGATGAACATATGATACGCCCTCCGATAAAGGGTGACGGCGAATTTGGCTGGCATTTCCGTCAGCTTTCCTAGAGTAACTTCACCTTTTGCGCGGTAGGATTGGCTCATGGCCAACAAGGACTTTGAGATCGCAGAAATGATGAGCCAGATCTCTCGCAGGATTTATCGCCGGAGTAGGCAACTTCCCATCGCTCCGCACCAATCCCGTGCGCTTCGGCTCATTGCCCACGGCGATGTCCGGCCTGCCCGTCTGGCGGAGGCGCTGGGCATTACTCCTCGCGCTGTCACCGACGTGGTAGATGCGCTTTCCGATGCCCGCCTAGTAACCGTTGGCCAAGATCCTACCGACCGCCGTGCCAAGGTGATCTCCATAACCGATACCGGACTCAGGCACCTTGAGGATGTTCAAACTGCACGCGCGGACATTGCCAGCGAACTCCTTGATGTCCTAGATCCAAAGGAGAAAGAATCCCTAGCCGCTGTGCTGAAGAAGATTATGGAGAATGCTGGCGCGTAGCGTCCTTGTTTCCCGTCAACCGTGGCAAACGGGAGACGTCGTCGTGATGGGTGTTTGTAAAACCGCAGGTGGTTGGTTTCGGGGCCGGCTGGTTTTGCTAACGTTGTCTCCCTTTTGCCACCGTGGCCGTGTTTGAAGTCCCGTGTGATGTTGTGTGGGGGCGTTGTGGGCTGGAAATGGCAAACGGGAGACGTCGTCGTGATGGGTGTTTGTAAAACCGCAGGTGGTTGGTTTCGGGGCTCGGTGGTTTTGCCAACGTTGTCTCCCTTTTGCCACCGCTTTATGTGGCATCCAAGGTAATTATCCTGCTGCATAATCTGCTCAGCAGTGCCTCGTCGTGTGAAATGATAAGAATTCCGATTCCCTTCTTTTGAGATATGTGCAGCATATCCCGCCAGATTTCAGCCTGAGCGATACCATCCACCATGGTGGTGATCTCATCGGCGATGATGAAACGCGTGCGATCATCAAAAGCGCGGGCGATGCACAGGCGCTGAAGCTGGCCGCCGGAGACTTCGTGTGACCTGCGGTCAAGCCACTCATCCTGAATCCCAAAAGTTTGCTTGAGCTGCTCAACGTCACCGTGCACGTGCTGGAGCACTTTTCGCAGTGGCCAGCGCGGATTCACGGCCTTTTCTGGGTGCTGATGGATCATTTGAACGGGGTTGAACGCTGCCCGGTCAATGCCAGAAACCGAACCGGTAGTTGGCTCAGAATACCCCGCTAGGATCTTGGCAAAGGTGGTCTTGCCCTGGCCGGAGGGCCCAGAGAGGCCCACGACTTCGCCGGGGTGCAGGGAGAAGGACACGTCCTGAAACAGCGGGGCGGAGCCGGAATAACAAAAACTCAGGCCGGAAGCGCGAAGAGTCATGCGTTTACCTGCCAGTTCACTGGCTGCGCAGCCCACAGAGCGCGGGAGTATTCGTGGCACGATGACGGGGAATTCAGCAGCATTGCGGGGGTAAAGGTGTCGATGATGCGCCCGTCTTTGAACACGGCAATGCGATCGGCCATCTCCATGGCCAGTGGGACGTCATGGGTGATCATGAGGATAGCTGCGCCCTTATCGTGCAAGGCAGTAAAGGTCTCCTTGACCTTCTGCAGTGATTCGTTATCAATGCCGGGTGTGGGCTCATCAGCTATCACGAGCTCAGCGTCAGACGCACCGAAGGAGATGGACGCCAGCAGCACGCGGCGCCGTTGCCCGCCGGAGAGCTCGTGTGGGTAGCGGTGGTAGAGGTCGCGGATTCCATATGAATCCAGTACGTCATGTACATCCTGTGAGGGATAGGAAGTGTGGCCAGCGCGGCGGAGGAACTCACCGATGGTCATGGTGGGATCTAGGTTGTTCACTGATTGCGGGATAAAGCGCAGTTCATTGCCGCGCAGTGATTTCGTGTATGAAGAATCAAGTGGCGCACCGTGGTAGGTGATGCTGCCGGACATGGTGGCATCGGGTGGTAGCAGGCCCATGATGGCGTGAGCGAGCAGGGACTTTCCAGCACCGCTTTGGCCCACCACGGCCATGAACTCCTCTGATGTGAGCTCAAGAGAGCACCCCGCGACGGGATGAGAGACGGCGTGGCCAAAGAGTCCGCGTGGTTTGGTGAAGGTGACGGACACGTCGTTTACTGACAGCAGGCTAGACATGGTGGCCCCCTTTGAGGTTTTCGCCCACGCGGTCAACTAGGCGTACCACCACGATCAGGCAGATGGTGGGTAGGAGCACCAACCACCATTGGCCAGCGCTGATGTTGCGGAGGCCTTCGGAGAGGATGATGCCCAGTGATGGGGTTTGCGGGGACAGCCCGAATCCCAGGAAAGTAAGGGCGGATTCGTGCAGGATCACGTGTGGGAACATCAATAGCATGCCCACCAGTGCCTGCGGGATGATGATGGGTACGAGGTGATGCCATGCGATCTGAAGACGACTCATCCCTTGGCTGCGGGAGAACGCAATATAGTCTGAGCTGCGCACTTTCAGCACTTCGGCGCGGATGATGCGGGCTAGGGAAGGCCAGTGCGTGAGCCCTACGGCAATCAGGATTCCTTTCATGCCGCCGCCGGCGAGGAATGCTAGCAACACCATGAACACGAGGTGTGGCATGGAAATAAATAGGTCAATAAACCACCCGACGGTGGCGTCGAGCCACTTGTTGCCCATGCCCGCCAACACCCCCATGATCACAGCGATGACGGTGGACATCGCTGCCGTTGCGGCACCTAGTGCCAGTGATAAGCGCAGGCCAACCATGGTGCGGGTGAGCATGTCGCGGCCCAGCCAGTCCGCACCGAATGGGTGCTCAAGAGAGGGCAGAGCGTTGCGCGTGGCCACGTTGGTGGCCAGCCCGGATGCAGGCAGCAGCAGTGATGCCAGCGCAATCACAACAATGACGGTGCCGGCGGCGAACAGGGAGCGCGCGAGAGGGGTGGCCTGACGTAGTTTCATGACTCCTCCTTGGCGTCGCCTCTCGAGCCGGCGAGGGTGCGGGTGTCCACGCGGGCGGTGATGATGTCGGCAAGCAGGTTGCCAAAGAACACGAACAGGCAGGAGACCATGACGGCGCCAAGAAGGAGCGGAAGATCGCCGCGCAGGCCGGCCTCGGTCATGACGGAGCCTAAGCCGTGGTAAGAGAAGACCACCTCGGCCAGAGCTGAGCCCCCGAAGAGCTCAGAGAAGAACGAGCACTGCAGCACGATTACTGGGATGACGGTGTTGCGGAAGCCGTGATCGCGAAAGGTGCGCCACGGTGACTTTCCGCGTGCGGTAGCAAAGGTAGCTACCTCGGATTCCAGAAAATCCACCATGGCCTGGCGCGAGTGCAGCGTGGCCTGCGCGATGCCTAGAAGGGTTACGGCAACGCAGGGGAGGATGAAGTGTGAAAGGCGGTTGGCAAGCGTGACATCTTCTGAGAACATTCCCACGGGTTGAGACAGGCCGATGGGGGCGATGCCAAGTAGCACGCCAAAAATGATGAGAAGCACAAGGCCCACCACGAACGTAGGGGTGGACGCGAGCGTGTAGGCCAACCATGAAATCACACGGTCAAGGTGCGTGCCACGGTGGTGTGCGGCGAGGCAGCCGAGGGCGTACCCAAAAATGCCGGACAAGATCCACGAGACCATCATCAGCAGCAATGAGTTGATAAAGGCGGTGGTGATGATGCCCAGCACCGGGGCTTGGTAGATCTGGCTGATTCCAAAATCGCCGCTGATCAGGGCGGTGAGCCAGGCAAGGTAGCGCATGTGCCAGGGCTCATTGAGTCCCCAGCGTTGTTCCAACGCTGCTAATTGAGCATCTGTGGCACCCATCGCGGGGTTCAGGTAGGCGGTGACGGGGTCGATCGGAGAAAGTGACACCAACGCGAAGGTCAGGAAACTAAGCCCTAGCAGCAGGCTGACCAGCCGGAGGGCGCGGATTCCGATACGCGTTGCCAAAGCTACTTAATCTTCCAATCGGTGACGTTGCCAAACAGCTGCCAGCGCGCGCCGTGGGCATGAATCGGCTGCTCACCCACGTCAAGGTGATCGGAGATGAAGAACACGTTGTCCTGGCGTACCAGCCAGACGATCGGATTGTCGCCAGGCGTGGCAAAGCCGGTTGTTCCGTCCCACTGGGCGTCCTTGAGGGCTTGCAGGTCACCGGTCAACTTGTAGTCGCGCAAGTGGTTGTTGACGGTTTCGTTGTCATAGCTGGCCATGTTGTTATACGCCACGCCGATCTGGTCGCCGGAGTATAGCTGGTACATCAGCGCTGGCGAGTGGCTGCCATCGCCCCACATCACGGCGTTGGTCTTGCCGTCTTGGTAGATCTCATCCCACGTGGTGCCCTTAGTGGTGATCCCAATGCCCAGTTCCGCTGCCTGCTCCGCTACGGCAAGCGAGAGGTCATTGCGCACTTGGTCGTCGGCCGAGTACATGAGCGTGAAGGTGGCCTCACGGCCATTCTTATCGACGGTTCCATCACCGTTGGTGTCAGCCCACCCTGCATCGGCGAGGATCTGCTTCGCCTTGTCGGCGTCGCCCTTGCCATCTTCGCTGACGACGGCGTCGTCACCGATGAACCACGGCGTCCCGTCGAACGCCGTGTACGCAGGCTCGCCGTGCCCGGCGAGCACGAGATCCACCAGCTCCTGCCGGTTGATACCGTAAGCGAGAGCCTTGCGGATAGCGGGGTCAGCGGTAACATCATTGCCTGCATCAACGCGATTGCCCACGGTTGTTGAGGTGCTGCCCGCCGGAATGGTTGGAAGCACAATGCCGCGGGAATCCATGGTCTCAAAGGCGTGCTGTGTCATTCCCTCTATCTGCTGGTCTGCAGCGGAATTGGGCACCAGCACCATGTCCACGTCGCCTGCCTTGGCCGCCGCTAGCGCGGTGTCCTCGCCGGAGAGAAGGAAGGTGAGCTTTCTTATCTCCGGTTGGTGCGGGTAACCGGGGTTAGCCGTCAGTATCAGCTGCTCGCCCTTCCTATACTCAGCTACTTGGTAGGGGCCGGAGGTTACCGGATTAGCGGAGTACGTCTCCTTGTCGTAAGAATCCTTGGGAACAATGCCAATGGTGGTGAGGTCTGAAAGCAGCAGGGAGTTCGGCTCGGTGAGAGAAATGGTGACGGTGTTGCCTTCTGCGTTTACGGAGTCCACGTAGCTGAGATCGAAGGCAACGCCGTCTTCTTTGAGCATGGTGATGGTGAATGCTACGTCCTCGGCTGTGATTGGCGTGCCGTCGGAGAACTTGTAGCCATCCTTGATGGTGAACGTCCAGGCGGTGTTGTCTGCGTTTGGTTCCCAGCTCTCGGCCACATCGCCGGTGAATTTTAAGTCCGTGTCTTGCTTGAGAAGGGAGACGTGTGTCAGGCGGATCTCGCCGTGTTTTCCCCACCCCTTGGCGGGATCAAACTCGCCGCTGTCCACCTCACCGAACGCGAGGACAATGCCGTCATCCGGTGTTGGTGCGGGGCGCGGTTCCGGGTGCGCGCAGCCTGTGAGCAGGGCGGCGCTGATTGTGACTGCGGTGAGAGCTGCTGCTAAACGGTGCACGGGATGCTCCTTGGAATGAATATCTAATACTCAATTGGTTGTTTGAGTATTTGCTGAATTCATTAAACTCCCCGCAGCGAGAGGTAGTCAATTGACCGCGTGAGAAAATCCTCCGGTGTGGGGTGCCGTCCTTTGGTGGCTACATCCTCAAATCTTGTACGTATTTGTTCCCAATCTTGGTCATCATCTGCGGTTTCTTTATTGGTGAGGGCTGGGCGTGGGTGCTGATTGGAGGTGTCTCAACCGCGTGACTAATCAAGAGCGTTCATAATCACGCCCATGGCGCGGCGGAAATCTGCGTCGCTTAAGTGGGCGAAGCTGATCACTCGCTTTGCGGTGTCTTCTACGTGTTGGCAGCTTAAGTTGTTGCGGCTGAGTGCGGCGTCGAATTTCGCTTGATGTGCTGGTGTGGGAAAGCTTAGGAGATAGTCCACGCCTGCGTGGCGAGTGCTGATCCCCGCGGCATGGAGTGTGGGGAGCAACTGACTATCGATGATGCGGGCGCGGGTACGCAGTGTTGAGTGCACGCTTTTGGTGTGTTTGCGCACGTAGCCACCGCTCAGGAGGTGGGCGATGGCGCGTTGGGTTACCTGGGCGGCGGGCATGCCTAGGACTGATCGGGCGTCCAGGAGGCGGTTGGTCAGTTGTGGCTGGGCAATAACATAGCCGGTGGACAGAGCGGGGCTGAGCAGCGTGGAGAACGTGCCTAGTACGATCACAGTCGCACTGCCGGTGTGTGCGGATAGCGCGTGCAGAGTTGGTTGCGGCGCCGTGCGATAGCGCAGCTCGGCGCAGTAGTCGTCCTCAATAATGATGGTGCCCGTGCGCTGTGCCCACGCCAGCAGGGCGGCTCGTCGCGGCGCGGGTAGCGGGCCGCCGATGGGGTATTGGTGCGTGGGGGTGACGAGCAACGCGTCTAAGTCACAAGGTAGCTGTGCGGGGTCTATGCCGTGCTGGTCAATCGGGCACAGTACCAGCTTGTGGCCCAGCATGGTGATGATGCGGCGCAGGCCGGGCTGCCCGGGGTCCTCCACGCCCACGCGGAGCTGGCGGCTACCTAGGGCGGTGAGGATGAGCAGGAGCCCCTCACGGGAACCGCCGGTGACCAGCACATTATCCACATCGGTTGGGGTGGCTCGTGCTACACGGAGGTGTTCTGCGATCGCGTGGCGCAGCTCGGGTTCGCCGGCTGCGGCCAGTGGGGTGACTGGCTGGCTTGCGGCCTCGCGCCACGCGGCGCGCCAAGCGGTGGGGCGCAGCTGCCCGGCGTGCGCGGAGGACGGTGCGAGGGAGAGCACGGGGGTGCGTCGTCGAGAAGCGGCCGGTGGAAGTGCCGGGGAGTGTGTGGGCGGAAGTAGGTCCGGGTGGATGCGCGTTGGTGCGCCTTGGGAGGACAGGACGTACCCCTCCGCGGCGAGCTGCTCGTAGGCGGTGGTCACGCTGCCCCGAGATATCCCCAAGGTGTGGGCCAGTTCGCGGGTGGAAGGAAGCGGGTCGTCCGGCGCCAAAACTCCTTGGTGGACGAGGCGGTGGATTTCCGCGATGAGCTGCGCGGGAAGGGAGGTGGATCCGTCACGGGACACGGTGATCGGTAGCATCGCGGGGCACACCTCCTAAACTGGTCTAAAGAATTAAAACATAACTGGCTCTAGTTATTGTCCAGTTGGCGGTGTTGTGTGGAACACATGACACAGAACAAGAACGAAACAGTGAACAAGGGCCTAGCCCAAATGCTGAAGGGTGGCGTGATCATGGACGTCGTCACTCCAGAGCAAGCCAAGATTGCAGAAGACGCTGGCGCCGTCGCCGTCATGGCGCTTGAGCGTGTGCCGGCGGATATCCGCGCGCAGGGTGGTGTGGCCCGCATGTCAGATCCGGACCTGATCGAGTCCATCATTGACGCAGTATCCATCCCCGTCATGGCCAAGGCCCGCATTGGCCACAGCGTGGAAGCAAAGATCCTCGAGCATCTGGGCGTGGATTACATTGATGAGTCCGAGGTCCTCTCGCCGGCCGACTACGTCAACCACATTGATAAGCGCGACTTTGACGTGCCCTTTGTGTGTGGTGCCACCAACCTGGGTGAGGCGCTGCGGCGGATCAACGAGGGCGCGTCCATGATTCGCTCCAAGGGCGAGGCCGGAACAGGTGACGTCTCCGAGGCCACCAAGCACATGCGCACCATTCAGGGTGAGATCGCCCGCCTGCAGGGCCTGTATGTCACGGCACCGGATGAACTCTACGTGGCGGCCAAAGAACTCGCAGCGCCATATGAGCTGGTGGAATACGTGGCCAAAAACGGCGAGCTGCCAGTAGTTTTGTTCACCGCTGGTGGCATTGCAACACCAGCAGACGCGGCGCTGATGATGAACCTCGGCGCGGACGGAGTGTTCGTGGGCTCCGGCATTTTCAAATCCGGCAACCCAGCAGCACGTGCGGAAGCAATCGTGCGCGCCACCGCCGCATGGAACGACATCGCTGTTGTTGCCGAGGCCTCCCGCGGACTCGGCGAGGCCATGGTGGGCATCAACGTGGCTGACCTTCCCGCACCACACCGCCTTGCGGAGCGTGGATGGTAACCATTGGCGTGCTTGCGCTGCAGGGCGGGGTGCGAGAGCACGCGGATATGCTCACCGGCCTCGGTGCGAACGTCCGCCTCGTCCGCACGGTCAGGGATCTTGACGGCCTCCACGGCATCGTCTTGCCCGGCGGGGAATCTTCCACCATCGATCGCCTGCTTCGGATCTTTGGGCTTTTCGACCCCCTCCGCGCCGCCATCGGCGCGGGCTTGCCCACTCTCGCTACCTGCGCGGGGCTCATCACCCTCGCGCAGGAGGTGGAGGACCCCGCGCCGGGGCAGCGAAGCCTTGGCGTGCTGCCGGTGAGGGTGCGTCGTAACGCCTTTGGCCCGCAACGGGATTCCGCGGTGGAGCATATCCGCACCACGCTAGGTGAAGTGACCGCGGCCTTCATTCGTGCGCCGGAGGTGGTGAAGCTCCTCGATGGGGATGTAGAGGTGCTAGCCACAACCGAAGACGGTCGCATCATCGGAGTCACGTACGGCGCCATCACGGCGGTGAGTTTCCATCCGGAACTGACTGGGGATGTCACGGTGCATCAGGTCCTCTTGAACCACGCCGCCACCGCCTCCTAGTCGAGGTCAGATCCTGCGCAATCTGCAGTAAGCGTCACGCGTATCCGCGGTGGCCTGCCTCTACTGGGATTGCGCAGTTTCGCTACGATGGTGCCCATGACCGAAGAGAATACGGTAAGTACAGAGTTTGTGGAGGCTACTGAGGATGATGCCTATCGGGCATTTGAGGTAGCGCGCACGGGGCAGAAGGCGTGGGCGCACACACCGATTGCCAAGCGCAAGGAGATCTTCCTGCGCTACCACGATCTGATCCTGGCCCACCGCGATGAATTGCTGGACCTTATTCAGAAGGAGACGGGCAAGTCCCGAGCGTCCGCATTTGATGAGGTCATGGATGTGGCCATCACATGCCGTCATTACTCCTATCGGGCGGAGAAGCTGCTGAAGCCCAAGAAGGTGCGCGGCGCGCTTCCGGTGGTTACCCACACCGTGGTACAGCGCGCGCCAAAGGGCGTGGTGGGCATTATCGCGCCGTGGAATTATCCCCTGGTAATGGCTGTTTCTGATGCCATTCCGGCGCTGCTGGCCGGCAACTCCGTGGTGCTGAAGCCTGACCTAAAGACCCCGCTCACGGCACTGCGCGCGCACGAACTCCTGCTTGAGGCAGGGCTTCCTGCCAGCGTCTTCCAGATCGTTCCGGGGCCCGGTTCCACAGTCGGCCAGGTGATTGTTGGGGAGTGTGACTACCTCATGTTCACCGGCTCCACCGCCACCGGCCGCACGCTCGCCGCGCAGGCGGGTGAACGCCTGATCGGTTTCTCCGCCGAGCTTGGTGGTAAGAATCCGCTGATCGTCCTCCCTTCCGCTGACGTGGAAAAGGCAGCTCGTGGCGCTATTAACGCTTGCTTTAGCAATACCGGACAGCTGTGCATCTCCATTGAGCGCATCTACGTCCATAGTGACATTGCCAGCCAGTTCATCAGCCGCTTCCGCGAGCTCACGGAGAATCTTTCGTTGGGTTATGACTGGGGCGATGACGTGGGCTCGCTGATCTCTACCGATCACCTGAAGCACGTGCACGCCTTTGTTGAAGATGCCAAGGCTAAGGGCGCCACAGTTCTCACCGGCGGTCACGCGGTGCCGGACGTGGGTGAGAAGTTCTACGCACCCACCATCCTCACCGATGTGAGTGAGGATGCTGACCTCTACCGCAGCGAAGTCTTCGGCCCGGTTGTCTACATTGAGGTGGTTGGCAGTGTTGAAGAAGCAATTGCCAAGGCCAATGACACAGACTACGGCCTGAACTCCTCCATTTGGGGCGCGGAGAATGAGGCTCGTGAGGTTGCGTCACAGATTGAGTCGGGGACCGTGAACATCAACGAGGGGTTCGCCGCGGCGTGGGCTTCCCTGGATGCCCCGATGGGCGGTTGGAAGAGCTCCGGCGTGGGGCGTCGTCACGCCGACGAAGGCCTCACCAAATACACGGAGTCCCGTTCCGTGGCCGTGCAACGCTTCGTTCCCATCGCCGGCCCCGCCGGCGTGGACAAGCAGAAGGTAGCGGACGTCTTGTCCACCGCACTGAAACTAGGCAAGAACCTCCTGCGTTAAATCGCAACAAGTTGGGGCCAGAATCTTTGGTGATTTTGGCCCTTCGTTGGCTAAGGGGGCACACGATAGCATCCACAACGGGGCAGCGGAATGCCCAGTAGTGAAATCCTATGAATCTGTGGATAACTTTTGGCTCGCTGGTTGGTTATTCACAGGGTTTTAAAGTGCCTGCTTGACGCCACTTTTGTAGCGGTTACATTCGGGGGCATGACATCAGTAACTATCACCATTGACCTTGAAACCACACCCGGTGAGCCACTGTGCTCCCGCGTGATTGACATGCCGTTGAAAGCAAACATGCTCGGATTCCACTGGATCATCCAATCCTTGATGTGTTGGGACGATGATCAGGAATACGAGTTCACCGCCTCCTGCCACGACCGCGAGGGCAATAACTCACAAAAGGCCCCTACGGTCATCGGTGGCACTGCAGGCCTTCCGCCGCATGAAGTGACCGTAGGCGACGTCTTGTGCAACCGTGGCGACAAACTGATCTACACCTACGGTGATTGGAAATTCCTCATCACCGTTACCGCAACGGGTGGCCGCCAGCGTAAGCATGCGAAAATGCTAGAGATGAAGGGCCCAAGCCCTATCCAGAACAGCCGTCAGGCTCCGGGCGGGTGGGGCCACATGTGGAAAACGCTGACCAAGCTCTACCACGCTAAAACTATGCAGGGCCAGCATGTCATCTACAACAAGATGAGCAAGAAAGAACGCGCAAGCGTTGATTTCTTGGGCACGGTGCATGACGCCTATGAGCGCGCTGCAGAGCGGAACGAGGTTGGCCTTGCCGATTTCCAGAAAATGCTGCCAAAGGTAGAACTTTTCCCACGCACCCCTGAGGCCAAACCGGGATTCATGATTCTTTTTAATCGCTACGTTTCAGAGGACACCATCAAGATGATTTTGGGAGGAGTTAAGGAAATGGCACGAGAAGGCGTCAACCGTCAACTGATCCAGAAATTCCTCAATGACAATATCCTCACAGAAGACACTAACGCAGAAGAATATCTTGAGAGCCTCGCTGACTACTGCGGCCTTGGGGATCCGTATTCCGACGACGAGCAAACAGGCCAGCTGACTCCCGATGCCTTGAACAGGATCATCGGGCGAAGCCGCAACGCGTGGGATGTGGTGCTGAACGTGGTCAGGCTGCTTTCCCCACACCCTCAAGTAGCCACAGCGATGGAACGCGCCACCCAGCGCTACCAAGCAACTGATCTCACCGCAGCGGAAGTGGAGCGAATGGTGGAGCCACTGCGCGAGTGTCTGCGCATTGTTGGCAGTGATGAAGGCCGAACCGCACTGAGCCGCCTAGCGGAAGTGAAATGGAAAGCATTCAGCGAAATCATTGGCCACAAGTTCAACAATGAGGAAGCAAGGAACCACTGCCTCATCCCGTACCTGCGGATGCCCCTTTACTTTGGGCTCATGGAATACAAGGATCAGCGCGGCCGCGTGCAGCTCACGCAGTACGGTAGGAAAGTACTGGCAGAATCGGACTTCAGCATGGACGAGGTGGAGCGAGCACGAGCAAACAGAGAGCTGTTTGAGCAGCTCGTCACCCAGATCCCGCACGGGGATGGGCCCCTCGTCACCTACATGGTGGCAAACCTGGGAATCTTTTTGGCACTTGATGACTTACAAGAATTAACGTCAGGCAGCAGAAGCACTGCGGTGCGAATGTACGATGACACACTGAGCGCCCTAGCGGAAGGCCTCAACATTGAGGAATTTGGTGGCATGGCAAACGCACATGCATTCTCCTCCAGCGTCATGCACCTGTTGGAATTCTCTGGATTCGTGGACGTTGATCTGGACGCAGGAACACAGTGGCTCAACTCCGCTGGAGCTCGATTCTTCTGCAAGTGCCTACGCGAGCTCACCTACCACCGAGTAGTGAACGGGCTACACGATGCCGCATATTCCACATTCGGCTACGAGTCACTGGCATCCTAACTCCGGTGCGGTTGTGGCAATGAAAACACTAGGTAAAGGGCAGGCGGAAGCTTTAATCTCTCTAGCTAGAACCGCTACAGTGGGAACATGTCTTCTGTCACCATCTCCGTAGAACTGACTGGAATTGAACCAGCGCCACGCTGCATGCGTACGCTTGAGGTGCCGTTGGAGGCTAATCTCTTTGGCCTACATAATGCCATCCAGGCAGCGTTTGGCTGGGAGAATGCGCACCTCTACCAGTTCAGCGTGCCCATCTTGGCGGAGGATGGGCCACGCATCATGTCGCGCTTCCAGGATGATTTTGATGATGTTGACGTTGCCGCCGACGAGGTCCTGGTGGGAGACTACCTGAAAAACTTAGGTGATCAGCTCACGTATGTGTACGACTTTGGTGACTGGTGGGAACACACCATCACCGTGGTCGGGGTAGGCGGGCGCCAGCGTAAGCGCGCCAAATTGGTGACGATGCAAGGTCCAGCCCCCATTGAGGATTGCCGCACCGCGCCGGGTGGTTGGGCCGGCGTGTGGAAGGCTATTAGTTCCTTGTATGAGACCCGCAGCTTTGCGGATTTGCACGAAGCGTATGAGCGTCTAGATGCTGACGGCAAGGATATTGTTGATTGGCTAGGCGGCCCAGAGGCGGCCTACTGGTACGCCGCTGACCGTATTGACTTGGACGCGCGTGCCTTTGCCAACGATCTGAAAAAGGTAGATCTCTTCGCTCAGGAATGGCAAGGTATTGATCCGGAGAACCTAGGATTCGCCGTTGATGGGATTGACACTCTCGATCCCGAAGTAGCAATGTCCGTGGCCAAGCTCGCCGAGAAGGCTAACTATCTAGTTCAGCGCGGTGTTGATCCGCAGAAGATCATGGATCGCCTGGCGGATGTGCCACTGGACAAGGCCTCTGATCCCGATATCGTATTCGAAGGGCTCGAGGCTGACGCCCACCTTGAGGACATTGATGGGCTAGAAACAAATCCTCTGGATGATCCGTACGTGTCCCGGCTTGATGGGGCTGTGCTGGACAAGATCGTGGATGAGACCAGCACGGGCATTGAAGTCGTGCTGCGCGTAGTGGAGGAGCTAGCACCGTTCCCAGAGGTAGCAAGGGTTCTGAAGGATGGGTTGGCCAACTACCCGCTCCCAGAGCTGGATTACAAGGAGATTGAGCTCTTTGTAACGCCAATCCGCGAATGCCTGCGCATTATTGGCGGCGATGAGGCCAGCAATACCCTAGATGAGTTGGTGGAGGAGAACTGGAAGGAATTTGGTGAGATTCTTGGCCAGGATCTCGATGATGAGGACCAGCGCATTCTAGCGCTGCGCCCTTACCTGATCTCATTCATGGGTTTGGGCCTGATGGAGCCGTTGGATTTTGAGGGCCGCATGGAGCTCACCCAACAGGCTCGGGGTTTCATTGCTGAGGCTGACTTTGCCATGAGTGAGGATGACAAGCGTGTGGCGGATAGGAAGCTATTCGATTACGTTGTCGCGCACTTCCCATATGACAAGGGGCCGGAAGTTACCTTGTTGGCCACGTTCTTCGCGTTCGATCTTGCTCAGGATGAGCTGAAGCAGCTGGCCTATGAGCTGAATGTGGACGCGGAGATGCTCTTTGAGACCACCATGCACGCAGTCTTTACCGGCGTGGGCTTGGCTGATCCGGCAATAGCCGGCGTGGTGGACGGTTACTTCGCCTCGCACTCCTTGCTCATCAACCTGCCGGGATTCATCTACCCTGACGAGGAAACTGGCATGAAGAAAGTCTCACCCGCGGGCGCGAGGTTCCTGTCCATGTGTCTCAGCGGCCTGACTGATGAGCGCGTGATCCCAGGGTTGTACGCCATTGTGCCGCCAGGGACATCCAAGTTCAGCCAGGAAGACGAATAGTCTCGGGCTGCTTTAAGTCCTTACCTAACAGGGGGTAACAAAGGTATGACATTTCCTTGCGTGCGAGGGTGCGACGTGGGTGGTTCTGCACGCTCAGCGCGTGCAACTGTGAGGTAATAACCAGTGCTTACAGCCCTCATTGTGGCCAAGGACACCTAGGTGGTGGCTAGGTGTTACGAGTGGTGGGACATTAGTGTTCATAATCGTTCGACAACACTTTTTGCTTCGCCCCTAATATGAGGAGGACTTCGTGGCAACCACCACCCAGGTTGTGCCCAAGCACCCAGTAGATGCTGTCCCGCCAGCGCCTAAACTCGCAGCCCTTGGTATTCAGCACGTGTTGGCGTTTTACGCCGGCGCGGTTATTGTTCCGCTTCTGATCGCGGGATCGCTGAACCTCGATGCAGAGACTACCATTCACCTAATCAACGCTGACTTGCTCACGTGTGGTATTGCCACCTTGATTCAATCCGTTGGCCTTGGGCGCCACATCGGTGTTCGCTTGCCCATTATCCAGGGTGTGACCACCACAGCTGTGTCCCCGATTATTGCGATTGGATTGGGCGCAACCAATGGTGAAGGTGGTGTGGCCTCGCTGCCAACCGTCTATGGCGCGATCATCATTTCCGGCCTATTCACCTTCTTCGCCGCACCTATCTTTGGCAAGGTTCTGCGTTTCTTCCCGCCGGTGGTCACAGGCACAGTTCTGTTGGTCATGGGTACCTCCTTGCTGTCGGTTTCCGCGAATGACTTTGTCAATTACGCTGAGGGCGTTCCGGCTACCCGCGATATTCTTTACGGCTGTGGCACGCTTTTGGTGATCATTCTGGTCACGCGCTTCTTCCGCGGTTTCTTGGGCACGTTGGCTGTCCTCATCGGCTTAGTGCTGGGCACCGTCGTTGCTCTGATTCTGGGTGATACGTCCTTCGATGAGGTGGCCTCCGCGGACGCGTTTGGCATCACCACGCCGTTCTACTTTGGTATGCCTACCTTTGATCTGGTTGCCATCTTCTCCATGATTATCGTCATGATCATCACCATGGTGGAGACCACCGGTGACGTCTTTGCAACGGGCGAGATTGTGAAGAAGCGCATCCGCCGCGGGGACGTTGTCCGAGCAATCCGTGCCGACGGCGTCTCCACCTTCATTGGCGGCGTCATGAACTCCTTCCCGTACACCTGCTTCGCGCAGAATGTGGGCCTTGTTCGCCTGACCGGTGTGAAGTCCCGCTGGGTGGCAGCGTCTGCGGCGGTATTCATGATCATCCTCGGCTTGCTGCCAAAGGCGGGCGCTATTGTGGCCTCCATTCCAGCCCCAGTTCTTGGCGGTGCCTCCTTGGCACTGTTTGCCAACGTAGCGTGGGTTGGTCTGCAAACTATTGCCAAGTCTGATCTTGCCGATGGCCGCAACGCAGCGATCGTCACCTCTGCTTTGGGGCTGGCCATGCTGGTCACCTTCAAGCCTGAGGTAGCCCAGGTGGTTCCTGACTGGGCGCAGGCATTCGTCTCTTCCGGCATGTCCCTGGGCGCTATCACGGCAATCGTATTGAATATCCTGTTCTTCCATGTGGGCAAGCAGTCCGGTGCGGATGTCTCCCGTGCCACCGGTACGGGTGTTTCCTTAGAAAAGCTCAACAACATGGATCAGGACGAGTTCGTTGCAACCCTGCGCCCGCTGTTTAACAATGAGACTTTCCCGCTGGAAAATGCGTGGCACTCGCGCCCATTTGAGGACATCAACGAGCTGCGGCAGGCCATCCAGGTGGCTGTGCTCACCGGCACCGACCAGCAGCGCGGTGCACTGATCAACGATTACCCAGCGATGGATCAGCTGCTGCTGGCCAGTGATGAGAATGCTTCTGAGATCTCCGCAGACCGCGGTTCCCTAGGCCTCGCTGAGCTGGATGATGTAGAAACCGAGCGCCTGATCGAGATTTCCAGCGCATACCGCGAGCGCTTCAACCAGCCATTCGTGTCCTACCTAGACACCAATGACACCGTTGAGCGTGTGATTCAGGCTGGTGTGCGCCGTCTGGCCAACTCTCCTGAGCAGGAGCACCGTGCAGTGCTGAGTGAGATCGTTGAAATCGCGAACGACCGTTTCGACATGCTGCTAGCTGACGCCAACCCAGTACGCTCCGCATGGGATCGTAAGTTCACCGAGGTGGAGTGACCCCCATACGGCAATGCCGTCCCCGTATCCAGACTTTCTGGATACGGGGTTTTGCTTTTTCATGGCGTGAGATTGGGCAGGGACAAGATTCTAAACTTTGCGCCCCTAATGGGCTCCCCAGGGGCGAAAAACCGCGCAAAGTTTAGTTTTTTGTACCGCTAAACCATGTAGAACCGAGAACAGGAAGCGTTTGGCATAGCATGAAGCGGCAGCAGGGCGATGGCTTGCACCAAAATTACTACTGCTTAATGATGGCCTCGCGAATGGCCGTGGCCATTGCTGCTTGTCCCTCTGGTGTGGGGTGCATTGCGTAGGCTTCGCTGTCCTGGGACGTGAATGCTGTCCAGCGTTCTGTACCGGAAGCACACCCTGTGTGGTTGTTCGCGCCGGAGGGAAGGACAAAGATGGCGCCGGCTGATTCAGCCGCTTCCTTCACTGCGTGATTGATGGCGCTAGTAGCGCGCACGAACCATTTGCGCACATCAGCGTTCAGGGGTTCTATGAATGGGCACTGATCACCTTCCGCGATGAGTGGGAGGTAGCCGGTAGCTACTATCTGCGCGTTCGGGGCTTTCTCCCTAATGGCGGCGTACATGGCCTTCAGTGTGGCGGGAAGCTCCTCTATTTTGGCACTTGTGCGCTCCAATAGTTCTGGGGAGCACAGATTCGGATTTGAGGCGCACATGGCCAGATCCCCAAAACCGATGTCATTGCCACCCATGGTGACGGTGACGAGTGTGGTGTCTTCTCCCAGCGCGTCCGCCTGTGGTGGTAGCTCGCCGTCCGGAGTTATACGCGGGCTGGTTACGTCTCCCGTCACACCACCTTGGCAGGAGACATCGGTAACGGATGTCTTGAGCAACGCGGCAAGCTGCGCTGCGTAATTATCCTCGCTGCGCAGGCAATACGGCGCGGTGCGATCGATAGCATCGCGCGTTGCCATGGACGCATAGGAATCGCCCAAAGCTACGTATTTCAGTGGGGGTCCTTCAGCGGGGCTCGTCACTGGGGGTGCGCTGTCTGCCTCGTTTGTGGGGGAGGCGCCCTCGCCGCACGCAGACAGTGTCAGAAGGGAAGAAGCCGCAATGGCAGTGACTCTGGTGATTGCATGCGCGCGCATAGGCTACCTCAGCTTCGCCGCGTCCCATGCGGCGAGTAGTCGGTCTGTTTCCTCATCGTTTGTGATGGTGATGCGCACTCCCTCTGGGAAGGAGCGAACCACTACGCCTTGTTCCAGAAGCGCTGCGGCGATCTCGGTAGATCGCTCCGGATTTCCTAGCGTGTCAATCCAGATGAAGTTTGCTTGGGATAACGGGGTGCCAATGTGTTGCGCCGCGCGATCGCGGTTTCGGGCGACGTCTTCCGTGCGCTCCAAAAGCTCATCGACGGCGTTTAGGGATGCTACCGCGCCTGCCTGCGCCGCGAGGTTAACGCCGAATGGCAGGGCTACCTTGTTGAGTGCGGTGATGATGCGGGGATCGCCAAAGCAGTAACCCACGCGCATGCCGGCAAGCCCAAAAGCCTTGGAGAACGTCCGCAGACCCACGAGGTTCGGGTACGTGGTGATGAGCTCATTGGCTAACGGGGTGTCCTCCGTACGCAGGTACTCGGTGTAAGCCTCATCCAAGGCGACGATAACGTCTGCTGGGACCTTGTCCATGAACTCAATGAATGCTTGCTCCGTGACTACTGTGCCAGTTGGGTTGTTGGGGTTGCACACGAAGATCAGGGTGGTCTTGTCTGTAATTGCATCCGCCATGGCGTCCAGATCGTTGTACCCATCTGCGGTGAGGGGGATAGCAACCGGCGTAGACCCCGTAACCTGGGTGAAAATCGGGTAAGCCTCAAAGCTGCGCCACGGGAAGATCACTTCATCACCTGGGCCAGAAGTGATCTGAACGAGCTGTTGGCACAGGGCGGAGGAGCCACAACCAACGGCAACCTGATCGAAGGAAAGATCCAAGTGCTCCGCCAGAGTCTCGCGCAGCTCAACCGCCACCAAGTCTGGGTAGCGGTTCGCATGTGCCACCGCATCCGCCATTGCCTTACGGGCCGCGGGCAGCGGCTCGAAAGACACCTCGTTGGAAGAAAGCTTTAGTGCGTTATCGAAGCGCTTGCCAGGGACGTACGACGGCATCGCGTCAAGATCGGTGCGAATACGAAGCGGATTGGACACAGCATCGGTCAGGTTCGAACTCATAGTCTCACAGTGTATGCCTTTCTCATGCTCCCAGCTGAAACAATGAAAGGATTTTGTGTTTTACCTGTTCACTAAGTTGTTTTGTGAAACAAGGGGCGAAACGAGTACCATTGATTGAAGTTCTTGCGCATTAGTATGTGCGTTAGCAACTGCTGGAGATGTGCCAGAGTGGCCGAATGGGGCTCCCTGCTAAGGAGTTGTCCGTTATGCGGACCGCAGGTTCAAATCCTGTCATCTCCGCTCACTCCACATTCGTGTGGAGCGTTTCACCGGGCCTGGTGGAACTTTGCGCCCGTAGCTCAACGGATAGAGCATCTGACTACGGATCAGAAGGTTGGGGGTTCGAATCCCTCCGGGCGCACCAAACAAAACCCCAGCTAGTAGCCGTAAAAACGGCTTACCGGCTGGGGCTTTTTCGCACTTTCGGAAAAAACCGAAATGCTGCCCGTTGTTGCAGGTCAGTATTCAATGTTGGAATTCATCGGCAACAGATCGGCAACAGCGTTAATAGCCTATTGTCGTGGGGAATGGCCGAAAGATAGCGAATGTTTATATCGGTAGAGACTAAATAATGTCGCATTCGTTCGCTAGCATTGGGCGTGAGGAGGTTGGTTTAGGTGCTACTGTGGCAGGCTGCTCGTAATGAAGCGCAAAAGATATCGGCTTATAATCCCATTCGGGATAAGGGTTTAGAGGACCTAAAGAGTATTGCTGCTCGCTTAGGTGCGCGCGTTGAAGTGCATTCCCTGCAGCCGGAGGTGTCTGGTGTGATTCACAAACCTACAGCCGACTCTGAACCGCTAATTACGATCAATGCAGATGAACCGATGGCACGCCAGCGATTCACTTTAGCCCATGAAATCGGCCACCTAGTGGAGCGAATGATCGCCCATGATGACGACTGGTCTTTCATCGACTTCCGTTCCGCTGATCGGTATGATTTGCACGAGTTCTTCGCTGACGAGTTCGCCGGCGAATTACTCATGCCGGCCGGAGAATTCACTCAGAGAGTTAATGAGCTCGGTGAGTATGGCGCCGCTGCTCATTTCAACGTTTCAGTGCCTGCCATATTGAAGCGTAAGACTCGCCTTGAGAAGAATCCTGCAGCATGAGCGAGCAGGAAATTGACCTGACAACAAAAGGTAAACGGAGCCTAGAAGAACTCTCTCTTGACGACGTCTCCAATGCGCCAGTTGACCCAAACCCTAAAGCTGTCATTGCTGCGCAGGCTCGCGTGCCACATCCCAGCCCAGACATTCCCGATGCAGCAATCGATAAAGGTGTTGGATCACCGAAGTTCCTAACTTCCTTGGTTAAATGGCACCCCGCTCTAGGATTCTTTCAGTACCTCGCAGACTGCATGAGTCCAGCCAGCATGCCACCAGACGAAAGATTTAACGCTTTGGCTGAAAAACATAAGGGACTTTGGTGGACCTGTCTTATCGTTGACTTCATTACCCTTATAGTCACTCTGCTGGGGCTAGCTGCTATCGCTGGTTTAGTGGTCTATAAAACTGTCTTGCTATGACAAAGACCTCGTTGAAAACAGTCAACGAGGTCTTTAGCGCTATGGTTCAGTCCGCGCCTTTACCTACCGACGCGCCGGGCACGGGGGAGCCTGGTCGCGCGGTGTGCCACGCTTGGACTTCTTCTGCGTCCCAGAGTGCAGTCCGCTTGTTTAAATGCGCCACTGGCTGGGGTGGGTTCATTTTGCCACCTGTTCGACTGTATGAGCGCCATGTGGAGGTGGTGACGCCACAGTGGTTGGCGCAGTCGTTGATCGTCCAGAGCGTCCGCCCCGTGTCAGTGTCGATAATTGCAACGTTCACCCTTTCGCCTCCTTAGTTGCGGTGGCAAGGTTGAATCCGGACAGTGCTGCTAGTGCGATGACCAATGGCCAGAATGGTGAAGATGCTATGAGTGCGTAGCAGGAGGCGGCGACTATGCCTGACAGCGCTGATAGTTGCTTGAGTGTCATGGGTAATCCTTTGTGAGTTATTGTGGAGGGGTGCCCCGAGGGGCTGGATAATTCGGCTATCCAGCGCCCTTGGGGTTATTTGCGATGCCTGCCTTTGTATGGCGGGTGATCCTTTCGGTAAGCGGGCACGGAAGAAAGCTTCAAGAAAACCCAACCGCACCTACAATACCGTGAACCGTGCGCGCCGGGCTTCTGCGGTGGCTTTGGCTCGTTCCTCGATCGCGTGCGCTGCGGCGTGTGCCGTCTTCGTGCCAACGTGCGTGCCGGCGCCTGCCGATGCCCCATCGGGCGGTGCGGATACGTTTTGGTGCGCCGTCACTTTTATCTGGGTTTTTCTTGGTCCATAGGTCATAGACTCGCGCCATGGGCTAGCTTCTTCCTTGTCATGGCGAACGTGATGGCATTTTTCAGATGAGGCGCTCGTAGAATTCTTAGGTGATGGACGGTTAGGTGCCGTAGCAGAATTGTTAGAATCCCCTGACGCCGTTCAAAGTAAGAGAATTCCAAATGCGAAGTTCGCATTCTTCGTCGATAAGACGGTCACGTATTCCGAAGGAAAATAATTCAATTACAAGCAGTTATACAATTAGGTGACGAAGGATTCGGAATAGAAACGGCCTATCCAATTCAAGGCCATGGTGTAAGCCGAGTAACCCAAACAGGGCAAATAGAAAAACTTGATTGGGAGGAGGAGCGATAATGACCTATCTCGAACTTATTGACGCGATTGAATCTAACGCAGTTCCGAGTGTTACGTTTGGAGAAGATTCGACGTGTTCAGATTTCGACTGGTACCTCCTGCTGCGTGATCTTACGGAGCGGAAGTCTTATCTTCCGCTCGAAATCAAGGAGAAGTACATCGAGCGCTTGTTACTAGACGAGGACTTAGGCGCCGAAAGTATTGAAAAATCAACGCTTAAAGAATCTTGGCAACAGGTTCGAATATTCGCAGCGCTCGATCCTGCTGTACCGATCACCTAATCTCCCAAGCTAAAAACCAACCGCATGCACTTAGTGCCTGCGGTTTTTCATGCCCATTTTTCGAGATGAAAACACATGCATAACAACAAGAAGTACGTGCCATGGGTGCGCATGATCATGTCGGATGATGCACCTGGTGGAGCCGGCACGGAGGACGCTTCGGTGCCTACTACTGCAGCTTAATCACCTGAAGCTGGTGCGATGGGCGGTTTGGCCTTGGTGGTAGTTAGCAACGTAGTTCTGCTGTTATTTGGGTGTAGTAAATCGCGCATCTCCTTGGGGGTTGTTTTTGCTTTGTGCCCTAAAATTTGTGCAGGTTTGGGGGTGGCGTAACCGGACTAAGTGTATCCGCTATGGGATAAAACCCCTGCTCAGAAAAATTGCGTCGTATGACGGAGGATAGACGTCTGATCTTTCACTTGAGAGGGGAAAACATTGGGTTATAAGTTTTATGTGTAAAAGAAAAAACCGAAACGCATAAAGGATGTCCCAGTGAGCACCCCGATCACTCATGAGTCCTCAGAGCATACCCGTGCCGAAGACACCGAAATCCGCGACCAATCTGAAGTGCGCCGCCAAATTTTCGGCGCCATCTTGGGTATTGCGCTAGCAGCCCTGGTCTTCTTCCTTTTCCCCTCTAACGCCGCGGAGACTGTGGCGCAGTCCTCCGGTGCGGATCCTGAAGTTACGTACGACACTGAGAAGATGCGCATCGTTGCGGCCGTGACGGTGTGGATGGCTGTGTGGTGGATGTTTGAGTCTATTCCGCTGGCGGCAACGGCGTTGATCCCACTTGTTGTGTTCCCGATTACGCAGACGGCTACGTTCAGTGAGACTGGTTCGCCATACGCATCGTCCACTATCTTCCTGTTCTTGGGTGGCTTCCTCATTGCACTGGGCTTGCAGCGTTGGAATGTGCACCGCCGTATGGCGCTAGCGGTTGTTCTGCTCGTGGGAACGTCACCAAAGCGTCTTATTTTGGGCTTCATGGTGGCTACTGGATTCCTGTCCATGTGGGTGTCTAATACTGCGACCGCCGTTGTCATGTTGCCAATTGGTATGTCGGTGCTTCAACTTACTGCCGGCATCGTGGGCGGTATGCGCAACCAGAAGAAGTTCGCTACTGCTCTCATGCTTGCAATCGCGTACGCCGCATCCATCGGTTCCTTGGGTACCCTGATTGGTACTCCGCCGAACGCTCTGCTTGCGGGCTACATGAAGGAAGCTCACGGTTACACCATTGGCTTTGGCCAGTGGATGCTGGTGGGTGTGCCTCTGGCTGTTGTGTTCACCATTATTGCGTGGCTTGTTCTTACCACCGTGTTTAAGCCTGAGATGGATGAGATTCCTGGTGGCCGTGAGCTGATTAAGGAAGAGCAGCGCAAGATGGGTAAGTGGTCTGGCGCGCAGATTATGGTTTCCGTCATCTTTGCCCTGGCTGCACTCGCATGGGTATTTGTGCCACTGATCGTGGACAAGTGGGCCCCGGACATGATTTATGATGACGCCATTGTTGGCCTCATCGCTGGTCTGCTCATGTTCATCATTCCTGCCAACAAGGATGGTGTGCGCCTGCTGGATTGGAAGACCGCTAATGAGCTTCCTTGGGACGTTTTGCTTCTCTTCGGTGGTGGTCTGTCTCTGTCTGGCCTGTTCACCAAGACTGGCCTGTCCCTGTGGATCGGTGAGATTGCCAAGGGTCTTGAGGTTCTCCCAACCGTCCTCCTGATCGCGGCGGTGGGTCTCTTGGTTCTGGTTCTCACAGAGTTCACTTCCAACACTGCAACCGCCGCAACATTCCTGCCAATCATGGGTGGTGTTGCTGTGGGTATTGGCCTCACGGCCGGTGGTGATCAAAACATTCTGCTTCTGACCATCCCTGTGGCACTGTCTGCTACCTGTGCGTTCATGCTTCCGGTGGCAACCCCGCCAAATGCCATCGCGTACTCTTCTGGCTACGTCAAGATTGGCGACATGATCAAGGGTGGCATCTGGCTCAACGCCATCGCCGTTGTGCTCATTACCATCGTCACTTATTTCGTGGCCATCCCAGTGTTCGGCATCGTGCTGTAGCTTACTTGCCGACGCTCCCACGGCGCCTCCAAGGCGTCTTGTGCTCTTGTCGCCCACCGCATTCTGCGGTGGGCGATAGTAGTAGGGGAGAGGCTGCAAAGTTATCGTTCACCTGCCAGTTTGCAAGAAATTCAAACTCCGGTGTAGAGTGATATCTCGTTGCACAGCAATGTGAAACTAAGCGCCCGTAGCTCAACGGATAGAGCATCTGACTACGGATCAGAAGGTTGGGGGTTCGAATCCCTCCGGGCGCACAAAATATATCGCAGTTACCTTCTAGGTACTGCGATTTTTTGTTGCCCGCCTACCGTGCCCATCCATGCGCAGCCCCGCACCGAGTGTGAGCGTGGAAGGTGCGGGGTTGCAGGAGGCTTAGAAGACGTCGATACGCGCGCCCAAGTTTTCAGCCTGGATGAGCTGTTTGACCCATCCCTCTGCGCCTGGGCGCAGGCGCAGAACTGGGCGCTGCGAGACTGGCGCGGCGGAGGTGAGGCCCGCACGGGCCTCGTAGCGGATGCGGGAGCGGTAGCCGGCGTCGGCAAGCTCTTGGAGGTTTGGGGTAGGAGACTCTAGGTGGGCGCGGGCATCCTTGAGCAGCTCAAGAGCCTCATCGAGCGCGTCGGCAAGGGCCTCGTTGTTGGTCTCGCACATTGCGCGGACCAAGCTTGGCGCGGTGCCGGCTACGCGGGTGCCATCGCGGAAGCTACTGGCGGCTAGGGACAGCGCGAGGGCGCCACCTTGGTCACCGACGATGGCGAGGGTCTCTGCCAGAATGTGCGGTAGGTGGGAGATGCGTGCAACTGCGGCATCGTGGGCGTCCACGCGGGACGGGACCACTTCAGCTCCCACCATAAGGGCCATGTGAACAATATCCATCCACAGCTTGCACCAGGTGTCCTCAAGACCAGCTTCCCCTTTTTCTTCGGCGTAATCGAAGGTGACCACCCACGATGCACCGTTGAAGAGGTCGCCGCGGGAAGCGGACCAGCCGGACTCAGAGGTGCCGGCCATGGGGTGGCCGCCCACGTAGCGGCTTTCCAATCCACGCTCCTTTACTAGGGCGTAGACCTCAGCCTTTACGGATACAACGTCGGTGATGCCACAGCTTGGGGCCTTCTCCTTAATTGCATCGAGGAGGTAGCCGATTGCTGGCATTGGCGTGGCCAAAACGATGATGGCCTTCTCAGATTCGGCGCGTTCCAGCGTCTCGTGGAGGTCGGCGCTGGCTGCGAAACCCTCCTCAACGGCGTCCTTCGCACCGGACGGGGAGCGGTTGAAGCCGAATGCGGTGACCCCCTGAGCGGCGAGTGCGCGTAGGAGGGAACCGCCGATGAGGCCGAGGCCGAGGATACAAACAGGTCGGGAAATGTTTACATTGCTCACTTTTCAAGTCTCGCACAAAACAACTACGCTTTACCCTATGAAGCACGATTTTGCAGTTACCGTCACATGGGAAGATGGCGCCTGGCGCGTCAGGTCCTTCAAAGATGACTTCTCTTCAGTGGCAACCTCACTGAAAGCGGTGAGGAATCTGCGCACTGAGGGCGCGGCTTTTGCCATGCTCTGTGTGGATGATGATTATTTCGTGCTGGTTCGCCCTACCCCTAAGCGGGCCAAGTTTTTGCTGTCTGACGCCACCGCAGCGGTGGAGGATGACTTTGCGGCTGAAGTTCTTGATGAGCTAGAGATTGACGTCCCTGATTTGGACGATGATGAGCTAGAGGATGCGGAGCCATGGGCTGAAGGTGACTTCGACATCTTTGAGGACCTAGGTATGAGCGAACAAGTGCTGTCCGTGATCTGTGACGAGACAGATTGGTGGGCATCCGAGCAACTGCAGCGCATTGCTGAAGAGCTGGGTTTTGAGGACGAGTTCGCTGACGCCGTTGACCTAGACTAATGGCGCTTCCTGAATCTGTAGGCCTTATCCGCGCACGTGAGCGCATGGATGAGGCCATCGCGCTTGCCCATGAGACTCCAGCGGGAGACATTCCAGTTGGCGCGATCATTTATGGCCCTGACGGTGAGGTGCTGGGGCGCGGGGTTAACAGACGCGAGACTGACCACGATCCGCTCGGCCACGCAGAGATCATGGCCATCAGGCAGGCGGTGGCCTCCGGAAAGTTGCGGGACGGGTGGCGGCTTACCGACTGCGAGCTGGTAGTCACCTTGGAACCGTGCTCAATGTGCGCCGGCGCCCTTGTGGGCGCGCGCATCGGCAGCATTATCTTTGGCGCGTATGAGCCCAAAACCGGCGCCTGCGGCTCCGTCTTTGATGTAGTGCGCGATCCCGCTGTGCTCCACCGTGCACAGGTTCGCGGGGGAGTGCGTGCAGCTGAGTGCCAGGAACTGATCACTGGTTTCTTCACACAACTGCGTGCTTAAAATCGACCAACTGATTACTTAAGGGCTATTAATTTCTCCGTTTATGGATTAATTTTTCAGCCCATATTTCGATTGCGCGTTACCCAAAAAATATGCTTTCACCAGTGCCTTGTCGGCTTTGGTCTGGAATGGGTGCTGTCCGTTAATAGTGAAAATTCCTTGCAATCGTGGCGTGTGACGTGCACCGCACGTACAGTGGATGATGTGCATGAGAACGGTTCATCACTACAGCACGCAACTGATGGGGTGCTCACAACCCCGCGTGGTGAGTGGTGAATTGGTACAAACCTTTTGAAGATTCTTTTTGAGGAGGCCCTAATGGGTGACATCGATAACAAGTTCGAGGATGTTGCAGGCAAGGCAAAGGAAGGTCTCGGTGACGCAACCGGTAACGATGACCTCAAGAACGAAGGCAAGGCTGACCAGGTAAAGGCCGACGCCAAGGATAAGCTTGCTAACGCAGGTGAGGCCATCAAGGACGCTGCTAACGCAGCTCTTGGTTCCTTCAAGAAGGACTAATACCTTTCTAGATCGAGTAGATTTAGTAGCCAAACCCACCGACCCAGCAAAGTCGGTGGGTTTTGTGTGTGTAGGTGAAATTAGATAGGCTGGTTCGCGGTGGCGTGTCCGAGCGGCCGAAGGTGTTCGCCTCGAAAGCGAATGTTGGGTAACCCCCAACCGCGGGTTCAAATCCCGCCGCCACCGCCAACGATCCCCCTAGCTGAAGCACCAGCTAGGGGGATAATTTTATGTGGCGCCCCATAGCTGCGCGCAGGGCTGCTGGGACTGCCCAAAGAAGGAGCAACTCTGCGCAAAGTGGAATGTCCAGCTTGACGTGATAGTCAGATTCTGCACCAATAGAGCAGTAGGTAATTATTGTTCTGCCGTGTTTGAGCTGCCTTTTTCTTCTTTTGCGTGCAGCTCTTTCCATGCGTTAACGAGTTGGTCAGACATTGGAACTCCAGTTTCGTACGCAATCTTTCGCAGCTCTTCGTACACGGAGTACGGAATGTTGATTGTCGTGCGATGTAACGGCTCTTTGGAGTATCTCACCATTGTGCCTACCAGTCTGTTGTGAGACTCTGTCTTGATTACGAAACTAACACCACCCATAGATGGTCGGCACGAAATTAGGCTATATGGCCATGCGTAAGGGATTAGGTTAATCGTGGCTCTTGTATTCGAGCTCCATTTTTGCCAGAACTTTTATTAGTGACAGTGCAAGGCGTTTAGTGGTTAGGGATTCGCCAATCTCCAAATAGGAGCTTGTTTCAAGGTGAAGGCCTGACACCCATTTCTTGGTTACAGGGGTCAGTTCCGAGGAGAGTTCTTCACTTGCTAGTTTCAGCAGTTCAAGAAATTCTTTATCTGTCGGGTACTTTGCGGTATCCATATGAAACACCTTTCAAATGAGGCTTGTACTGTCGCAACGCATCAATGCCACCTTTATCGACCTGCCATACCCAATGATTGATCAGGTTAGGTGACGACAATCCAAATTCCTTGGCAAGATCAGATTTTAATTCGCCAGCTTTATGACGGCGAAGGATCTCCATCTTCGTGTCGAAGGAGTACTGTTTCTTCGTTGTTTTGCTCACCAGACATAGTCTGCCATGTAGCCGGAACCGATTCTCGAGTCTGCGTACTTGATCACGCTTGACCCCCAGGCGGCTCGCTACTGCCTGTGAGCCGTAGCCTTGCTCAAAGAGATCGACTGCCCACTCGCGCTGAGCCTGACTGAGCTTACTGCGTGGATGCATAGAAAAACTCCCCACAATCTGGTTTCTGATTTCTCAGTCCGGATTACGGGGAGCAGTTCACACGGTGGTTGGGCTTTTTAATGCCTGCTGTGGAAAAAGGTGTGGCGGTTGCTAAAATTGAGGTTTTAGTGTGTCACGTGGATGTTGGCACTCGGAGTTCGCACAATGATCCTGCAGCAGTGCAGAGACCTATCAGCGCTGCGGCGATTGGAGAAATACGCCCCTATGGCACGACTTTTGTACCGGCTAGGCAAGTGGTCCTTTAGAACTAAATGGGTAGTCATCGTCGCGTGGCTAGTCATCTTGGCTGGTTTCGGCGGTGCCGCCGCTGCCTTCCAGCAGGGTTTCAATGATGTGTTCGCCATTAAGGACACCCCGTCGCAGGCGGCGACGGATATCTACATGGAGAACTTCCCAGAAGCCCGCAACCCGTTGCAGGGTACGGGCGTGAACTTGGTGTTCAAGGCTCCCGAGGGAGAAACTCTGGATGACCCCGAGAACGTGGCGGCAATGCAGAACGTTGTTGATCAGATTGATCAGGGACTGGGCGATGCCGTCATCAACACCATGCGCTGGGGAAATCCGTCAACTAAGGACGCTGAGCTGCAGAAGATGATCTTCGAGCAGACCGCGGGCCAGGGACTGCCGGAGGAGAACGCGCGTGCCGACGCGAAAAACCTTGCCTTGATGAGCGAGGACCGGAGGATTGGTTACACCACTTTTGACATTGACGTGCCACTCCCCGCTGACGTGACGCAGGAGATGCGCGATGTCATCAACAACGCCATGGACTCTGGCCGGGATGCCGGCCTGCAGGTAGAGGCCGGTGGCGCAGCCTTTGGTGATCCGATTGTTATTGAGTCCACTTCAGAGATCGTGGGTGTATCCGTTGCGCTGATCGTTTTGATCTTCACCTTCGGCTCCCTCATCGCTGCTGGTATGCCAATCATCACCGCTATCGTGGGCGTGGGCATCGGCGCCCTGGCAACCTCCCTGGCCACCGCGTGGGTATCACTGAACAACGTCACCCCAGTGCTGGCGCTGATGATTGGTCTGGCCGTGGGCATCGACTACGCGTTGTTCATTATCTTCCGCTACCGCCGCGAGGCAAAGCGGATGAGCATGGAGGAAGCTGCCGGCATGGCAGTGGGCACCGCTGGTTCCGCAGTGGTGTTTGCGGGGCTCACCGTGATTATCGCGCTGGTGGCACTCGCTGTTGCTGATATCACCTTCCTTACATACATGGGACTGTCCGCCGCATTTACGGTGGCGATTTCCGTCCTCACCGCGCTGACCCTTCTGCCAGCGCTCATGGGCGTATTCAAAGGCAAGCTGCTGGGTGCATCCATCAAGCCACTGGCCAAGCGCCAAGAAGCACTGGAAAACGGAAAGCCAACGGTGGGTGAGAAGTGGGTCAAATTTGTCCACAAGTTCCCAGGCCTCGTCATAGCTATCGTCATCTTTGGGTTGGGCGCGCTGGCGCTGCCCGTGCAGAACCTGCACTTGTCCCTGCCAAGTGACACACAAGCCAATGTGGATACCACGCAGCGCAAGCAGGCCGAACTGATGATGGAGGGCTTTGGCGCCGGCATTACTTCACCGTTGATGGTGGTGGTGGATGCCCATGACGTGAATCCGGATGCGCCGGTCCTGCGCCCGCTGATTGACGCGCAAGTCAGCTCCGCGGAGGATCCCGCAACCGTGGATCGTAAGGATGCCGCGGCGTTTGCGTCCTACCTGTACGTGATTCAGAAGTACTCCAACACTCACAACGTCAAGCACGTTCAGATCGCTGGCATTTCTCAGGACCAGAAGGCGGTACAGATGCTGCTGACCCCTGGCACCGCGCCGGAGGATGAGGAAACTAACCAGCTGATCTATTCCCTGCGCATGCAGGAGAAGGAGATCCAAGAGGCTACAGGCATCAAGTCCGGTATCACCGGTTTGGTTCCTATTCAGCAGGACATCACCAACCGCTTGTCCGGTGTGATGGGTCTCTACCTCACCATCGTCGTGGGTCTTGCCATTGTGCTGCTGATGATCATCTTCCGCTCCGTGATGGTGCCCATTGTTGCCGGCGTGGGCTTCTTGCTCTCCGTAGGCGCGGCCTTTGGCGTGACCGTCTTGTTCTGGCAGGAAGGCCTCTGGGATCTGGTCAACACCCCAGGCCCTATCATCGCGTTCATGCCTATCTTCCTGATTGGCGTCTGCTTCGGTCTTGCCATGGACTATCAGGTGTTTATTGCCTCCGCCATGCGTGAGCACTTCACCCATAATGCAGGCAAAGCTACGCCGGGCTCCAAGTACAACGCGGTGGAGGAATCCGTCATCGTGGGCTTCAAGAACTCCGCCCGAGTAGTCACCGCTGCAGCCTTGATCATGATCGCCGTCTTTGTGGCGTTCGTAGGCCAGCCGTTGCCGTTCATCAAGATCTTCGGCTTTGCGCTGGGTGCCGGCGTGCTGTTTGATGCCTTCTTCATCCGCATGGCCTTCGTGCCCGCGGCCATGTTCATCATGGGCCGTGCTACCTGGTGGATGCCTCGCTGGCTGGACAAGATCCTGCCACGCCTGGATATTGAAGGTACCGCTCTGGAGAAGGAGTGGGAAGCAAGACACCGCGCACAGGAAAGCTCTGGGCAAGCGGTAGAGGTGTAAGCGCCTAGCTGAGGGCCAAGTTTTAGCTCCACATGTCTGAAAAGTACAAGGACACGTGGAGCTTTCACGTTACTGGCGGTAGGTGGCTGCTAACGCTGAGGCGGGTTTGGGGTCTAGGCCACTGCTTTTACGCCGTTGTTGGGTGCGGAGTGTCTCACCTGTTTTCCTCAAAAGCTGTGCCCGTCGCTGGTGATGCTGGATGAACTTATCCTCAGCGCGTAAGCCACGAAGGGCGATAGGTCATCTTCATCGTAGGAATGACAGGGAGACAGGCGTTGAGGAAAAGGAGTTAACGGGGTGCAATCTGTAGACTTATCTTTCATGACTGACAGCGTTAAGCAGGACACCACGTTCACTCTCAAGACTGAGCTCGCCGACGAACCGGGCAAGCATGGCCGTACGGGAACCATCCATACCCCGCACGGCGATATTCAGACACCGGCGTTCATTCCGGTGGCCACTAAGGCGACGGTGAAGACGCTGACACCTGAGCAGATCCGTCAAACGAATGCGCAGGCTATCCTGTCTAACGCCTACCATTTGTACCTTCAGCCGGGGCCGGACATTGTGGATGAGGCTGGCGGTGTGGCCGCCTTTGAGAACTGGCATGGGCCTACCTACACTGACTCGGGCGGATTCCAGGTGATGAGTCTTGGAGTCGGATTCAAGAAAGTCTTGGCCATGGACACTGCGGGTCTTACGGATTCTGACATCCGAGCCAAGAAGAAGGACCGGATGGCCAAGGTGGATGAGGAAGGTGTGGACTTCCGCAGTGTCATTGACGGGTCCAAGCACCGCTTCACCCCTGAGGTGTCCATGCAGATTCAGCACCAGCTGGGTGCGGACATTATCTTCGCCTTTGATGAGCTGACCACGCTGGTTGATAGCCGCGAATACCAGGAGAAGTCTGTAGAGCGCACCCACCGATGGGCAAAGCGCTGCTTGGATGAGCACGACCGCTTGACCAATGAGCGTGATCAGAAGCCACTGCAGTCCTTGTGGGGCGTGGTGCAGGGTGCGCAGTATGAGGACCTGCGTAGGCAGGCAATCCGTGGCCTGATCTCGCTTTCTGATGAGGCTGAGGAAAACGGCCGCCGTGGATTTGGCGGTTTTGGCATTGGTGGAGCGCTGGAGAAGGAGAACTTGGGCACGATCGTTGGCTGGTGCTGCGATGAGATCCCTAAGAATAAGCCACGTCACCTGCTGGGTATTTCAGAGCCTGATGATATCTTCACCGCTGTGGAGGCGGGCGCGGATACGTTCGATTGCGTAGCGCCCACCCGCTTGGGGCGTCGCGGTGGTGTCTACACCCTGGATGGCCGTCTCAACTTGGTCAATGCACGTTTCAAGCGTGACTTCTCCGGCATTGACGAGGAGTTCGGCGGCTACGTGTCCCAGAACTACTCTCGTGCGTACATTCACCACCTGCTCAAGGCTAAGGAATTCTTGGCGGGCACATTGTGCACTATGCACAATGTGGCGTTCATGTGTGGGCTGGTGGATAACATCCGTAAGTCCATTGATGATGGCACGTACTACGAGTTCAAGGAAGAATTCATGGGTCGTTATTACGCGGGTAAATAATTGCGCTACGCAGGTGTACGTCTTATGGTGGGGCTAGAAGATTTCGTCTCATTCCCCTCATCGAAGGACTAAAACTCATGCGTCTTTCCCCACGTCTCGTATCTGCCACCCTCGTTGGCCTCACCGCCTCCTTGGGTGTGGTCTCCTGTACCGATTCCGCCGACAACGCCGCGCAGCCCACAATCACTACAACGGTTATGGTGTCTGAAGAAGCTCCGGTGTCCGAGGAAGCCGTCGTGACTGAAGAAAATATAGTGACGGAATCCGCGCAGGAGACTCCCGTCGAGCAACAGCAGGCGCCTGCGGTAAACAACGTGGCTGATTGTGCCCCAGAAAACTTCCTAGGGTTAGGGCCGAGTAATCCCCTAGTGAGTCATTGCGATGGCCACTACGCCCGATTCGGACAGCCTCAAACAGATTGGGTCCTCTACGCCGAGGCCGTTGACGGTCGATGGCAGGTTATTGAAGGTGACGGCAAGCTTGCAACGGGATCTCCATGCTACGACCAAGCAATCACCAGCCGGCCGGATCTGCCTGCTGAGATTGTCGATCTGATGGCTAAATGCAGTTAGTCTACGATCAAACTTATGACCTCTTTGCCACCTAACTACCGTGGCGCTGGCCGTTACGCGCCTAGCCCCACGGGTGACCTGCACTTTGGTAATTTGCGCACCGCCTTGCTGGCCTGGCTGTTTGCGCGTACCACGGGCAGGGACTTTTTCATCCGTGTGGAGGATGTGGATACGCAGCGCTCGTCGTCAGAATCTGCGGAGCGCCAGCTAGAGGATTTACAGGCACTTGGTATCACGTGGGATGAGGCACCGGAGTATCAGCAGGATAAGTTCGACAACTATCAGCGCATTCTTGACCGTTTGCCGCACTATGAGTGTTACTGCTCCCGAAAGGACATCCAAGAGGCGGCAAGCGCGCCGCATGCCATTCCCGGCCAGTATCCAGGTACATGCAGGACTCTTTCCGACGCCGAGCGCGCCGCAAAGCGCGAGGAGCTCAAAGCCCAGGGGCGTGTTCCTTCCCTCCGCCTCAAGGCGGAGGTTAGCCAGTGGACGGTGCATGACTTTTATGCGGGTGAGTACACCGGCGCTGTGGATGACATGATTCTTCGCCGCGGTGGCAACGCCAATCAGGGCCAGGATTGGGCATACAACTTGGCTGTTGTTGTTGATGATGCAAGCCGCGGTATTGACCAGGTGGTTCGGGGAGATGATCTCTTACCTTCGGCCCCGCGGCAGGCGTACCTTGCGCACCTTTTGGGATATGAGTCGCCGGAGTACGTGCACGTGCCGCTGGTGCTCAATGCTGAGGGAAAGCGCTTGGCAAAGCGCGATGGAGCTGTGACCTTGCGCGACATGCGCGCGCAGGGTGTGGGCGATGCGGATGTCGTCGAGAAGCTGGGCGAATCCATTGGTATTGCTGGCGCGCGGACTGTGGCCGACATGGTGGAACGCTTTGATCCGCGCTTACTCTCGCGTGAGCCCTACATCTGGCGTGGTAATGACTAAGCTGTGGGACATCCTTGACAGCCAAGGCCAGCCGACGGGCAGGACGATGTCCAAGGACAGGCGTGAGGTAGGGGCCCTGCGGCAGGTGGTGCATGTGTGCTTGTTTGATGATTCCGGACGCATGCTGATTCAGAAGCGCGCGGCAGGCAAGGACATCTGGCCGAATCTGTGGGACGTGTCCGTAGCTGGCAGCGTGATCGCAGGGGAGACCCCACGTGAGGCGGCGATCCGGGAGACGCGGGAGGAGCTTGGCCTCGATATTGATCTGGGGGACAGGCGGCCCAACTTCACGCTGGATTACCCGGAAGGTTTTGATCACTTCTTCCTCGTCACGGACGTCCAGGTGGACGCTTCCGCGCTCGTTCTAGCAACGCGGGAGGTGGCCGAGGCGCGGTGGGCTAGCCTTGCGGAGATTTTGGATCTACATGCCGCTGGTGAGTTTGCCCCTGTGAGGAGAGCGGCGCTGCGTTTTATTTTTGACCTAGCGGGACGGCATTCGATCCTGGATGGTGGGGATCGCGTCGAGGGGTAAGGGCCACGACCCTGCTGGGCGCATAAGATGCATAAAACAACTTATGTGAGTTAAATCATATAAATAGTTTTGTTGGCTCAATCGCGGATAATTCGAGCACGATCTGCGGCGCGTGGTCGTTTTTGCAACCTGTAACGGCCCCTGTGGCGCTTGCAATTCTGCACCGTGGAGGAAAAACCTCCATGGCATGTGGCATGCATGAATCCGAGCCAAGCTAGTGAAATTCATGTGGTTAGTTAGGCGTCCAAACTACGCTCGCTTTCAGCTGTAATGATTGAGTGCAATCATTTCAAGGAAAAAATCACAAAGAATTGATAACGGCCCGTATGTCCCATTTCCTATGGCCAACTTCTCCTTGCGCACCTACGGTCGTACACATAGCAGCAACCGCCCGCCATGGTGGTTGGTGCCTACAGAATTAGAACACAAATTATTAGCTCCACAGCCCAAGGCAGATGTGGAGGAAGGAAAACGATGACGAACCGCAATATTCATGACCTGTTGGATGCAACCGCTTACGACAACGCCGGCGAGAAGCTGGGCGGCATTAAGGAAGTCTTCATCAATGATGAGACCGGGCAGCCGGACTTCATTGAAGTAAGCCACGGCCTCTTTGGCATGAACTCTTCCTTGGTTCCGCTTCGCGGGCACCGCTGGGACGGCGAGGATCTTCACCTCGCTTTCTCCAAGGAAGCAATTAAGGACGCACCAAGCATCGATGCTGATGCCCACATTAGCGACTCTGAGCAGGCAGAAATCTACCGCCACTACGGTCTTGATTCCGTAGATAACACTCAGAACTACGAGCCTGATTACCGCCGTGAGGAGAACGCAGCGGGCACTGATGAGGCCGCAGCCGGTGCTGCGTACGTCAACGAGACTCACGGTAACCAGACCGACCGCGTTGAGCTTAACGACGACGGCGAGCCTGCATTTGATCAGCGCGCCGGCGTCCACCAGTCCGCACCTGGTGAGAACCACGTAGTCGATCACAGCGGCCGCCCATACGAGGCGGACCAAGCGCCAGCCGTTGGTGGTGCAGGCCAGCCAGCCGATATCACCCCTGAGCAGGAGGCTCAGGCACGTGCACAGCGCGGCGAGTCCAGCTACACCCAGCATGACCCAGCTGACGGCCCACTGGAGCACACCCTGCCATCTGAGGATCACAGCGCTGCCGCAGCAGCCCCATCGAACGGTGACAACGCCGGTCCTGCTACCGGCTCCTTGGCAGATGAGGACCTGCCAATTGCTGAGCGCAACAACCTTCCTGATGATGAGAACAGCATTCAGGAGGAGCGCGCCGCTGATGAGGGCATGGTTCGTCTCCACCGCTTCGAGCGTCGCTAGGCCGTTAATGCATCCCGGCGATAGCCGTTAAGCACGGTAATGAAGGCCAGGCACCAGCATGATGCTGGTGCCTGGCCTTCTTCATGCCTTGTAATGAGCGTGTGGAAGTACTTCTCAACCCGCCTCATCTCCTAAGCTGAGGTGTATGATCCTGCTCATTGGTGGTGAAACCCATTCCGGTAAAACCCTCGTGGCTCAGACGGCCGTGGCGGCCACCGGGTTTGCGTGCACGTCCATCGACCACATCAAGATGGGCCTCATTCGCGCTGGATACACGGACCTTACACCGATGGATTCAGACGATGAGCTGACGGAGTACCTCTGGCCGGTCGTCAGGGAGATGGTCAAGACCGCCATAGAAAATGACCAAGACCTGATCCTCGAGGGCTGCTACATTCCTGCAACGTGGCGCAGGGATTTCCCCGAAGCTTACTTAGCGCACATCGCCACCATATTCCTCGTTATGAGCGAAGACTACATCCAGGCCAACTTCCAGCAGATTGCAGGTCATGCGCATGTGGTGGAGAACCGGAAGGATGACTCGTGGCTCACCAAGGAAGCGCTGGTGAGGGACAACCGGCGGCTGCGGGACCGTTTAGAGGCTGCGGGCGAGCCATTTGTCCTGATCGATCAGGAATATCCTGATCCGAAAGCACTTCTTGGGCAGCTCCTGGCGTGAAAAAGTCCTCCAACTCACGTAGGTGAACTGGAGGACTTTTGGTTAGAGATACCGTGCCAAGAAATCCCGCGTGCGCTGGGAGGTGGGATTCTGGAAGATCTGCTCTGGTGGTCCCTGTTCTTCGATGACGCCGTCAGACATGAACACAACATTGTTGCTGACGGTTCGGGCGAAGCCCATCTCGTGGGTAACCACGATCATGGTCATGCCCTCTTGGGCCAAGCTGCTCATGACGGAGATGACCTCACCCACCGTCTCGGGGTCAAGTGCGGACGTGGGTTCGTCGAAAAGCAAAACCTCAGGATCCATGGCCAGTGCGCGGGAAATGGCCACGCGCTGCTTCTGGCCACCGGAAAGCTGGCGGGGCTTAGCGTTCACATACGCAAGCATGCCAACCTTCTCTAGGTAGTGGCGGGCTTTCTCCTCGGCTTCCTCCTTAGAACGCTCCAGAACCTTCTGCTGGCCTACCATGCAGTTCTTGAGAATGGTCATGTTGTTGAAAAGGTTGAAACTCTGGAACACCATGCCCACCTTGGAGCGGTACTGATTAGGGTTCACCGAGCGATCACGAATGTCCTCGCCGTGGAAGAGAATCTCACCGCCAGAAGCCGTTTCCAGCATATTGATGCATCGTAGAAGGGTGGACTTGCCGGAACCGGAGGCGCCTAGGATGCTGGTGACATCACCAGGGCGGACCTCAAAATCCACGCCCTTGAGCACTTCGTGCTTGCCGAAGCTCTTGGTTAGGTCTTTGACCTGAATAATTGGTGCCGGCGTGGTCATTTCTGTCCTCCCAGTCGCATTTCATCATCTGGATAGTGCTTTTTCTTGTTCTCTGGGTAGGTGTAGTTGCCCGCGGCCATCACGAGGGGATCATTGCTCATGAGCTCGTACTCGTTTTTCGCACCTGGGGCATGCTGGAGCTCGTAAGCATCCTTGCCGTCAATGCGACGCTCAATCCAGCGCAGGATAACGGACGAAACCAACGTCAGCGTCAAGTAACCGGCCATCTCGATCATGGCGGATGGGAAGTACTTAAACACCGCACCAGAGACCATGCGGTGAACAGAGAAGAACTCGGAGAATCCGATGATGAACATCACCGAGGAGTCCTTAATGTTGATGATGTAGTTGTTGCCAATCTGCGGCAGGATATTGCGCAGTGCCTGCGGAAGGACAACCTGTTGCATGGTTTGAAAGTGCGTCATGCCGATGGCGCGGGCGCCTTCGGTTTGGCCTGGGTCCACGGAGAAAATGCCACCGCGAACGGACTCAGAAATGTAGGCACCAGTGTTGATGGAGACTACAAAGATCGCAACAGCCCACAGGTTGGTGAACTGGTACGCATTGTTGGTGAAGTACGGCAGGCCGTAGAAGACGAACACTGCCTGCAGAATCATTGGCGTGCCACGGAAAACTTCCACGTAGATGCGGATAAAGGCGCGGATGACCCACAGCAGCACACGCTTGGGCAGCGGATCATTCTTCTCATACGGGATCGTCTGAAGGACGCCGCAAGCGAAACCGATCACGCAACCAAGCAGCGTGGCCACAATAGCTAGGATCAGCGTGTTGAGGATGCCACGTGCATACGTGGCGCCGTATTGATCGAGCAGGGAAAGGATGTCCTGCCACAAGGTAACTAGCATGGGTGAGCTCTCTTCATGTGTGGTGCTGGCTAAGCAGCGAGGACTTAATCCTGCTGAAGTGGCTGGATCTTCACAGCCTCTTCCATCTGCGCATTGAAGTCATCCTGGGTCTTATCAGCCAGGTATGCGTCGATTGCGTCCTTGAGCTCGGTGTTACCCTTCTTGACGGAGATACCGATGTTGATGTCCTCGTCAGAAGCCTCGAAGTTATCGTCGGTGTCGCTGAAGTCCAAGATCTTCATGTCTGGGTAGGCAATCACAGCGCCCTGCGCGGTAGGCATGTCCGTGACAACATAGTCAACAGCGCCGGTCTCCAGAGCCATGAGCATTGCTGGGGCAGATTCTGCTGGAGTCTGACGCTGCGCGCCCTCGATCTGCGGGATGAGGGAGTCGTACCAAATGGTGCCGGTCTGGGAAGTGACCTTGCCGCCGGCGAGATCTGAAAGCCCCTGAGCATCAGCGAACTTGCTGCCATTCTTGGTCAAGACAACAACATTGGCGTACAGGTAAGGTCCAGCGAAGTCCACCTGGGTTGCGCGCTCGGCGGTCATGGATTGACCAGCAATAACTGCGTCAACGGTGCCGGACTGCACTGCCGGAATGAGGGAATCCCAGTCAGACTGCACGATCTCCAGCTCCCAGCCATTAGCCTCTGCAATGCCCTTGGCCGTCATAACGTCATAGCCGTTAGCGAAGAGTTCGGAATCCTTCATCTTTACCGCACCGTTGGAATCATCTGGCTGTGCCCAGTTGTAAGGCGCGTACGCTGCTTCCATTGCAACGGTGAAAACACCGTCATCGTTGCTGGCTCCACCGGCGGCCTCGCCAGTGGATGAGGTATCAGTAGCGGAGCAGCTCACGAGTGCTGCTGCAAGGCCCAGTGCCGCGACGGAAGTAAGAAACTTCTTCATGGTCGATCAATCCTTTACACATAGATGCAAAAACGTGGTCGCCATAAGCCTGAAAAGCCCCAGCTCCAAACAAAAAAGGAGCCATGAGGATCATGACTCCAAAAGGTATGCACCCATGCGTCATGACAGCTCTCCACAAAACTACGTTTGTGGCAGTCCACTAGATATTCTCTAGTGACCCGAAAATATGAGAGCTAAGGGTGCCTCATATTCCCTCGGCGACCGCCCCTTTCATTCCTTGCAACCCTTATGCTTTTTAGGAATTACTGATGTTGGTCGCGCCTCTATCATGCTTATGATGTCACTAACAGTAAGTGAAACTATTTAGAATTTGCAACATGTTTTGGCTGCAGTACACCCTATGAGGTGCAAAAACGTGTGGTTTTAGTAAAGCGCGTGTGCTGAATGGGCGTTGTTGTGCGTGGCCCAAGATCCCAGGAGGCTTGCTGTGGAAAGCTAAGACCCCCTAGCTCAAAAAGAACTAGGGGGTCAGATTGCGGAGGATGTGGGATTTGAACCCACGAGGGTCGTGAAACCCGCACGCGTTCCAGGCGTGTGACATAGGCCGCTAGTCGAATCCTCCAGCGTCAGCAGGTTGCCCTGCGTACTCGGAAAACAATACACAGTATGTTCTTAAAAGTGCAAATCGCTAGCGTGAACTGCGCTTGTGCTCGTTGGTGATGTGTAGCTTTGGGTTTTTGGGGTTAATGGGCTACTGTTTACAGCAGGACTTCGCATGGCGTTTATCCCATGAACTCCCCCAGGGCAGGAATGCAGCAAGGGTCAGTGGGCTCTGGCGGGTGTGCGGAGTCCCTTTATTTTTGCCTTGGGGTTGGTGGGGTGTGACATGGCTGTCCCGATATGCGGCATATCCCTCGGTTTCATCGTGGCTCACAGTGAGCTAGCTTTCTTAGTTAGGTGACACGTCACCTATCGTTTATGATTGGGGACTAATTAATTGGCTACATTGGTAACCAATAGTTGTTCGCAAGCTTTTTAACCACATGAAAAGGTAGGCCCGTGATGTCTGTTCTTTCTTCTGCAGCGCTTCGTCTTATCCCAGCAGCGCTGATTTTCAATTCGGCTATCGGCAAACTGGGTATGAATGCTGAGGCTTCCGCTGGCCTGCAGCAGTTCGCTGCAACCGGTATCAAGGCTATGGAGAAGCTGCCTTCAGATAAATTCGCCAAGATTATTGGTTCTTCCGAGATCGCCGTGGGTAGTGCGCTGGTTGCTCCGTTCGTGCCTAACCGCTTGGCTGGTGCAGCGCTTACTGCTTTCGGTGGCGGCCTGCTGACTCTCTACTTCAACAATGAGGCCAATACTCTGGAGGACGGTATCCGACCTTCTGATGCTGGCCTGCCACTGGCTAAGGACTCTTGGCTGGTTGCTATTGGCCTGGGTCTGCTTCTGTCTGACACCGGCAAGGAGTCCGAGTAGGGCTTCTTCAGCTAAACAGTAAGCGTGAAAGGACAAACCTAGCCGCAGGGACTGCGGAACGGATCCCTGTGTTTAGGTGGTGCCAATCCACAACGCCGCGAGGGCCTTCGTCTGATTCTTTATCGGATGACGGCCCTTTATGCGTGCCCGCGTGCTGTACCGATTACGGCGAACGTGGCCGCCTCTAGGCACAAACTGTTTTCTGGCTCCTCCCAACATGGTGCAGTTCAGTGCTAAGCAGCCGGTAGTGCACTAGAGTCAAATTGAAACGAATTACATTTCCCGAACGCTGAACCGGAGGCAACGGATCTATGGCTTTGCTTGATTTTGATGCAGATAAGCTCGCACAATTCACTGAGGAAATTAAGGCTAAGTACGAGGAGCTGTGCTCTCGTAACCTCAAGCTAGATCTCACCCGCGGTAAGCCGTCCTCTGAGCAGCTGGATTTTGCAAATGAGATCCTTTCCCTGCCAGGTGATGATTTCAAGGCGAAGGACGGTACTGACTGCCGCAACTACGGTGGTCTGACCGGAATCGTAGATATCCGTGAAATCTGGGCTGAGGCGCTTGGACTCCCAGTTGACAACATTATCGCCGGCGATGCTTCCAGCCTGAACATCATGTTTGACATGATCTCTTGGTCTTACGCCTTCGGCAACAATGATTCTGCTCGCCCATGGAAGGACGAGGAGCAGGTCAAGTGGATCTGTCCAGTACCTGGTTACGATCGACACTTCACCATCACTGAGCACTTCGGTTTTGAGATGATCACGGTTCCAATGAACGAGGACGGCCCTGACATGGACGCCGTTCGAGAGTTGGTCAAGGATCCTCAGGTCAAGGGCATGTGGACCGTGCCTGTGTTTGGTAACCCAACCGGCATTACGTTCTCTGAAGACGTTTGTCGCGCCCTCGCGGCGATGGAGACCGCGGCACCGGACTTCCGCATTGTCTGGGACAACGCCTACGCTGTGCACACCCTGACTGATGAGTTCCCAGTAGTTCACAACGTGATCCAGTTCGCCGAGGAGGCGGGCAACCCGAACCGCTTCTGGTTTATGTCCTCCACCTCTAAGATCACGCACGCTGGATCTGGTGTTTCCTTCCTTGCAACCTCCAAGGAAAACCTGGATTGGTACGCACAGCACGCAAATGTTCGGGGCATTGGTCCGAACAAGATCAATCAGCTGGCTCACGCCAAGTACTTCGGTGACGCGGAAGGCGTCAAGGAGGTTATGCGCAAGCACGCAGGCTCCTTGGCTCCTAAGTTTGCCAAGGTGCTCGACATCCTGGAGACCCGCTTGGGTGAGTACGAGGTGGCGTCTTGGACCAAGCCGCAGGGTGGTTACTTCATTTCCCTCGATGTTGTGGACGGCACGGCGTCCCGCGTGGTTGAGTTGGCCAAGAACGCTGGTATTGCCCTGACCGGCGCTGGCTCATCCTTCCCTCTGAAGAAGGACCCTAACAACCGCAACATTCGCCTAGCCCCATCACTGCCACCAGTTGAAGAACTGGAAATCGCCATGGACGGCGTTGCTACCTGTGTTCTTCTTGCTGCTGCTGAGAAGGCTGCCGGAAAGTAACCGTGGATCTTCACACCACCAAAGCGTGGCTTGATGGGTTGTTCCCATCAAGCCTTACGGCGCACACGCCCAGTGTGGACGATGGTTTCATGATGGGCGCCACCAACCTTGGGGCCGAGGTCTTGGCCACCACCCTCAATTTTGCTGACGTTGATACGGGCTTGGAATCCGACGGCGTGGATGTACGCAGCGAGATCTTCACCGTGGCCCGTACCACCACAAACACTGCGATGCACGCGGTGCATGGTACCGCTGCGATCTTGAGGGCGTCGGAAGGCGCGCTTCCGGCGCAGCCGGGGACCTTGGTCCCCGCGATCGGGGAGGCCGCAGGTTTCCCCAGTGACGTCACCGTCAAGCACGGTCTGTTGGTGAGCCCTTACGTGTGGGGCGGGGATGTCCCTCGGTTCACGGAGGATGGTCGTTTGACCGTTCTGCTGCAGCTGGTGATGATCACCGATGACGAGTTCAACTACGCCGTCACGTACGGGGTGGACGAGCTTCAGCAGCAAGTCATTGAGCAAGGAATCAATATTCACGATTGGGGCCGGTAAACACGCGGGCTGCGAGATCACTTCGAGCTGCTCCCCATTAGTTGGACACAGAAAACAAACTCCAACGAGTGGGGAGCATTTCCATGTGCGCACTGAGCCGCTTAACTGGCTGGTCACGGCAGTTCTTCGGGTATTTTCTCGCTCATGGTGCAGCCGGTGGGTAGTCTAGATTCCGTGGCTTTGTATCGTAAATACCGCCCAGGTTCTTTCGGTGAACTGTTGGGCCAAGAACAGGTAACCGTTCCGCTCTCGAATGCGCTGGACAGCGGCAGAATTAACCACGCCTACCTATTCTCTGGTCCACGTGGCTGCGGTAAAACCTCGTCCGCGCGCATCATGGCTCGCAGTTTGAATTGTGAGCAGGGCCCAACATCCACACCGTGTGGACAGTGCGCGTCCTGCATCGCGCTCGCACCGAATGGGCCAGGCAACTTGGACGTCACGGAACTTGACGCCGCGAGCCACAACGGCGTTGAAGATATGCGTGAGCTTCGTGACCGCGCCGCCTACGCGCCAGCGGATTCCCGCTACCGCATCTTCATTATCGACGAGGCCCACATGATCACCCCGCAAGGCGCCAACGCCTTGCTGAAGGTGGTGGAGGAGCCACCCGCGCACCTCATCTTTATCTTCGCCACGACGGAGCCGGAGAAGGTCATTCCTACCATCCGCTCCCGCGTTCACCACTACCCATTCCGTCTCCTCACGCCACAGTCCATGCGCACTCTGGTGGAGCGCACCGTGGCAAGCGAGGGGGCAACGGTAGATGATGCCGTGTACCCATTGGTGATCCGCTCCGGCGGTGGCTCACCACGCGATACGCTGTCTGTCCTTGACCAGCTGCTAGCCGGCGCCGGCCCTGAGGGGCTTACGTATGAGACCGCTCGCATGCTGTTGGGCGCAACCGATGACGTGCTTCTGGACTCAGCGATAGATGCGCTGGGTACGGACAACGCGGCCAGCCTGTTCCAAACCGTAGATGACATCATTGAATCCGGTTTGGATCCTCGCCGTTTCGCCCAGGATCTCCTTGATCGTCTGCGCGATTTGATGGTTTTGCAGGCAGTGCCTGATGCTTTTGACTCTGGGCTGGTGGATGCGCCTACGGATCGTGCAGATATTCTGCGTGGTCAGGCAAACATGTTCCGGCCATCTGATCTGCCACGTTTGACAGCTTTGATTAACGACGGCCTCTCCGGCCTCAAGGGGGCCACGTCACCACGACTGTTGCTGGAGATCCTGTGCGCCAAGATGCTGCTGCCTTCCTCGGCCGCAGTTGGGGCAGCGCCAGCGCAGCCAGCACCAGCTGCCCGCCCAGCGGTATCTGGAACGGCGCAAGCGTCGGCGGCCGCCACCGCCGGGGCTCATGCTGATTCCACCATCCCGCCAAAATACGAGCGCAAGTCCGTTCGCCTTGCGCGCGAAAAGGCTGAGCGTGAAGCCCGCGAGGCACGTGAAGCACAAAAGGCAAAGCAAGAAGCGGAGAAGAAGCAGGAGAGCACACCACCGGCTGAGAACACCTCGGCACCGCAGGCTCCGCAAACGCACGCTGAACCAGCCCCCGCTCGAGCATCTCAGCACGATCAGCCTGCCCCAGCTGACCACGAGCCTGTTGAGGCACCATCCGCTGAGCCAGTAGGCGCTACCAAGGAGACGGACTCCGAGTTCACGGAGCGCGTTCGCAGTAACTGGTCCAAGATTCGATCCATGGTGTCCAAGAACAGCATGGTCGCGGGCATCATGCTGGCGGAAGCCAAGATCTTGGGATTCCGCGATGAGACCCTGGTGCTTGGCCATAACACCGGAGCGCTAGCTGAGCGGCTGAATTCCGGCGACAACAACGCTGCCATTGTGAAGGTAATCAAGGCGGAACTCAACCGTGACGTCACCGTCCAATGCATCATCGGTACGGACATAGCGGCCGCGGGGTTTGAACCGCCGAGGAAGACTCCGCAGTGGAACCCCAATAAGCCTAAGGAAGAGGCGGAGGGAAAAGACTCCTCCGCCGAGGAGCACGAGAGAAGTAAACCACAAGATACCTCACGTGTAGAGCCCGCTCCGCCACGCACCCAACCTGGGGAAGCGGAACAGGAGAAAAAGGAGTCACCATACAAGCCGCCAGCCGGGAATCAAGAATCCCAGCAGGAGGTCCAAGAAAACGCTACGCACGACTCATTCGCTCAACCGCGTACTCAGCAGCAACCAGCAGGTCAGTCTGATGACATCTGGGGTGAACCTGCGCCGGTGGGCCAAGATCTTCCAAAGGCCAAACCACTGCGTACTGAGCCACCACAGCAGCCCACTGCTGGCAACGATACAGACGACGTCTGGGGCGCTCCCGCTGCGATTGGCCAGGATAGGAAGGTAGAGACGTCACCTGCGCCCACCCCCGTGGCGCAAGCAGCTCCGCAGCCGGAACCTGAGGCACCGGAGCAGCCTGCGCGCCGTTCCAGTTGGCGGGAGAAGGCCGCGCGTGGCGAGGAAAAACTACGCGAACAGGAAAAGCATCAGTTCTCGGATGGCTCACCGCTTCCTCCTGAGCCGGACAACTGGGATGATGCACCCCCACCAGAGCCTGATTACGGTGATCTTCCTGAGGAAAGCTTTGCACCATCCGCGCCCGCGCAACCTGAGCAACCACCAGCGCACGAGGAGCCAGCGCAGCCCAATAGGTATGCCAAGCAACCTCATAAGCTGAGCCGGTTCGAGCGTGCGCGAGCGGCAGCGCAGGCGCAAGAGCACAGTGCGCCTAACGTGCCGGAGGAAGAAGCGCCTGTTTATGATCAGCGTGCTGAGGAAGACGAGATGATCGAGGCAGCTGCAATGGAACCGGGAAACAGGGACCGTCGTGATGCGATGACGGTGGCCATGGACATGCTGGCTGAGGAGCTAGGTGCCAAGAAGGTTTAGGCGAAGTTTCGCTGCTAGCAAACAATCGCGCTAGCAGCTTCCCGCTTTGACTGATACCGGTACACTTAGGGCATGAACTCACCAGCACGTGGTGCTGGTCAATAAAAAGTATTTAGAAAGGCATTAGTACACATGACTCAGCCAGATATGAACCAGATCCTTCAGCAGGCACAGGCTATGCAGGCAAAGCTGCAGGAAGCACAGCGTGAGATCATGGAGTCTTCCGTTACCGGTGAGGCTGGCAACGGCCTGGTAACCGTAGTGATGGAGGGCACCGGCAAGGTTACCGGCGTTACCATTGACCCTAAGGTTGTTGACGCTGACGATGTTGAGACCCTGCAGGACTTGATCGTCGGTGCTTTTGGCGAAGCTCACGAGAAGCTAGCTGATTTGGCTCAGGAGAAGATGGGTCCACTGTCTCAGGGCATGGGCGGCCTGTTCTAAAACAGCCAATTCTGACAGCGGTTCCCACGTGCGTTTCGGATGCATGGGGAACCGTTATTTCATGGCAAAGGTTTCTGTGCAATGTACAAACTAAGAAAGACGAGCGTACGGCGAAGTGTTTGAAGGCCCACTGCAAGATCTTATTGACGAGCTATCCCGCCTTCCGGGTGTGGGGCCTAAGTCAGCGCAACGCATTGCCTTCCATCTCCTGACGGTCGAACCAGCAGACATCAACCGTTTACAAGATGCGCTCGGTGCAGTGCGTGACGGCGTCACTTTCTGTCGCATTTGCTGCAACATTTCCCGTGAGACCGTCTGCCGCATCTGCGCCGACTCTGGGCGCGACCGCGGGCTCATCTGCGTGGTAGAGGAGCCTAAGGATATCCAAGTCATTGAGCGTACTGGTGAGTTCAATGGCCGATACCACGTGCTCGGTGGCTCCCTTGACCCGCTAGCGAATGTGGGCCCACGGGAGCTGAATATTTCACAGCTCTTGCAGCGTATTGGTGGTGTCCTTCAGGACCGTGAACTGGCGGACTCCACCCCGGAGAACCCCATCTACGACGATGCTCCTGAGATCCACGAGGTCATCCTTGCCACCGACCCGAACACTGAGGGCGAAGCAACCGCCAGCTACCTGGCTCGCCTGCTCAAGGATTTCCCTAACCTCACTGTTTCCCGCCTTGCTTCAGGCATGCCCCTTGGCGGCGATCTGGAGTTTGTTGATGAGCTCACTCTATCCCGCGCGCTGAGCGGACGACTCACTCTGTGATGAAGGCTAGGCAGTCTGTCATTTTGCTTGCTCTGCCCACGCTGACCGTCCTTGAGAAAAGAAAAACGTGCCTAGCTGATACGGATATCGGCTAGGCACATTTTTGCTTTTTACTTCTTGGCCAGTCGCTCTTGGCGGAGCTGGTCAACCACTGGCAGGTCCAGCGGCTCAAGCTCGGCCAGTGGCTTGCCCACTGCCTTGGCGATCAGGAGATCTGCTAGCTGCGGGTTACGTGCAAGTGCTGGGCCGTGCATGTACGTGCAGATGAGGGAGCCCTGAACGGCGCCTTCGTAGATGTGCTGCTCCTCCGGTGCGCCGGTCTCCAGTAGTGCGTTGGAATCCGTATTGCCCATGCCGTGGGTTACGGTACCCAGCGGCTGGGCGTCAGGGCCCAGAATGGTGGCGCCCATGTGGTTCTCAAAGCCGGTGAGAGGTTCGGTGAGCTCGGCGGTAATGCCGGACTTGGATGGAAGGGTCTGCACCTCGCCGATGGCGCGGACTTCTAGGGACACCGTGGTTGCATCCAGCAAGCCAACGCCGTCCACCACGCCGCCACCAGCGCGGAATGATTCACCCATGACCTGAAGTCCCGCGCAGATGGCAAGGATAGGGGTGTTCTTCGCTGCAGCGCGTTGCAGGCCGCCGTCCTTGATGAGGTGCTGTGCCGCGAGAATTTGGGCGGTGTCCTCGCCGCCGCCCAGGCAGTAGAGGTCCAGGCTGTCTGGGACTGGCTGGCCCAGATTTACTGTGACGATCTCCGCATCAATGCCGCGCATGCGGGCACGTTGGCGCAGGACGAGGGCGTTGCCGTCATCGCCGTAGGTGCCCAAAACATCAGGCAGGACAAGACCAATGGAAAGAGTGCTCATGATTATGCCTCGTCTTTCTGCTTGGCTACTTCACGGTTAAGGGCCTTCTTCAGATCACGGAACGCGGTGTAGTTGGCCAGCACCTCAACGCGGCCAGGAGGGCACGCCTTGATGGCTGCTACTGGGTCTTTGATCAGCTCGTGATCAACCTCGGCGTACGTCAGGCGGACAGCCAAGTCGGTGCCTCGTTCACCTGCCGCTTTAACGCTGAGCTCGTTGAGATCCTCAAACTTCACGTCCCAAAGCCACGACAGGTCCGTGCCGTCAGCTACTTGGCCGTTCACGGCGATCACTAGGCCGTCCGCGCTGCGATCCACCATGGACAGTGCCTCCTGCCAGCCGGCAGGATTCTTAGCAAGCAGGAGGTGAATCTCGTGCTCGCCAAGGGTGACGGTGGAGTAGCGGCCCGCCACATCATCCACGGTTTCCGTGGCGTGCAGTGCCTGCTCAAATGGAACATCGAAGCACTCTACGGCACCGGCGATTGCTTGCGCTGCGTTACCACGGTTGGCCTTGCCGGGCAGCTTCAGGTTGAGTGGGAGCGTCTCCCCAGTGGCGACGCGAATCACCCCGTCATCGGTGATGCGCCACTGTGGTTCCGGGCGCTCGAAAACGCGACCGTCTGCCATAGGCTGGGAGTCGCGCCAGTGGTTGCCCTCATGGATGATGGCGCCCTGGGTGCGTGGGGATGAGACGGCATCGTTCATCCAACCAGCGCCCGCTGAAACCCACACCACGTTCTGTGCGTCATAAGCAACAGAGGTCACCAGAACGTCATCGACGTTGGCGATGACGGTCATCTCTGGGTTGGAGTTCACGGCCTCACGCAGCGTGCGCTCAATCTTGTTGATCTCACCCACGCGGTCTAGCTGATCGCGGGAGAGGTTCAGAAGCACGAGGCAGTGAGCGCCAATGCGCTTGATCACATTGGGAACGTGCATCTCATCTACTTCAAGCACCACGTGGCTCGCGTCCCTGTTCGCCATCAGCGCGGAGATGATACCGGCGTCCATGTTATCGCCACCCTCATTGGTAGCAACGGTGTGCTGGGTGCGCACAGCCGAGGCGAACATGCGGGTAGTGGTGGACTTACCGTTGGTGCCGGTAATGATTGCAACTGGGCGGCCACCGCCCAAGTTGGCCATGATGTGTGGATCAATCTTCTCAGCGATCAAGCCGCCGATCATGCCACCGGAGCCGCGACCAGTTGCCTTGGAGGCTTGGGTCGCGAGCTTGGCTGCGGACACGGCCAAGGTACTGCGAATCTCACGCACGTTAAGGTGTGGGAACTTCATGGGAAACGATTCTAGTCGTGCCCGCGCTTAGTTTGTTCGTGCCACAGGCTGGCCTGCAGAAACCTTTTCCACCGCGCGCATGAACTGCTCATCCGTGAGCAGCGGGATATTTTTACGGGTGGCGTGCATGGCTTTGCCCACGTGATCCTTCTCCTTATTGCACACCACCAGAGAGGACTTGCGGGTGATCTTCTCCGAGTACGCCAAGTTCTTTTTGGTGATCGCCTCGATCAAGATGTCCGGGTCCATGGCAATCTCAGGGGAAATCACAATTTCCATGCCCTCAACAAGACCAAGCTCTTCGGTGTACACACCAGGGTTTTCCAGCGTGCGCGGCGCGTTGGTGGCGTCCACGCGCAGTTCGCTGCGCTGCAAACCAAAGCGGTCTGGGCGTAGATCCTGGGGATCGTACTGCGCGATGAATGCTTTCTTTACTTCCTGGTTGCTGAAGTTTTCCTTCTGCTTGAAGTACAGCTGCGCCACTAGCGTGGTTTCCTCACGCGTGACCACCTCTTCCGGAGCCTTAGTGCGCGCAACGGTGGCCTGCGCCGGTACGGCGTCAATGCCGTACAACCGGGCGACAGTGCGGATTCGGGTATCCGTAAACGTGCCACCCTGGCGGCGCGCGGTGGCGAGGGTGTCCACAATGCGCTCCGGTTTAGGAATGTGTCCCACGCGCTGGCGGCGTCGGCCGCGCTGGCGCGAGCGCGAGCGGTTGGCGCGAGCAGCCTGGCTCATGGCCTGGCGGGCCTCCGAAACGATGAACCCCCACGTGTACGGTGCCTGGTGGACCAGCAGGGTGCGGCCGTCGATAAGCTTGCCCAGAGTCTTGAGGATCTGGCCGTATCGTTTGCCCTGCTCCTTGACGTCCTCGTGGGTCAGACCGTGCAGGTGCACGGGGCCGGGATCCGTACCGGGATCCAGCACCCAGTGGAACTGATCAACCTGGTTCCCCTCCGGATCGAGCGTGATGGCATCCAGCACGATAATGCGAGCTGTGGACGGGTGAATGCCGGATGTCTTCACCGTTAGGGCCACGTACGGAGCCTGCTCAATCTCCTTCTGGCGCTGTTCCGCGCGCAGGGCACGCTCCTCATCAGTGGGGCGCGGCCTGCTCTTGGGATCTTGCTTCTTCTCGGCTTCGGTGGTGGCGTCAATGTTTTTGAGCTTTACCTCTGGCGCGCTCGTTTGCCTCTGGGCACGCCGGCGACGCCCGCGGCCCCTGCTAGAGCCGCCGCTGTTCTCACCGCTTTTGTGCTGCTTAGGGGACTGATCGGTGATGGTGGTAGTGCCGTCAGTCTTGCGCTGCGCGCGCCTGCGCTTACGGTGATGAGTCATAGCTACTCATCTTAACTGCTATTGAGCAGTGAGGTCCTCAAGCAATGCGCGGGTGCGCTGGTCAATATCATCGCGTACGAGGCGCATGCGCTCCATGCCCTCAATGCCATCGTGAGAAGGCTCCACCGTCAGCCAGCGCTCCAGCTGACCACGGGCGTGCGCGGGCATCTCCACCTGGGCATCGCCGCCGAGCACGATTACCTTATCTGCTCGTGCAAGGATCTCAGGGTCAATGGCCTTAGGGTGGTCCACATATGCATCGGCGCCGATTTCTCTCAGCGCCTCCACGGATTCAGCGTTGAGCTTACCGGCGGGCTTGGTTCCGGCGGAGTGTACGGTGACGGTAGCTGGGGCGAGCTTGCGGGCGATAGCGGCAGCCATCTGGGACTTGCCGCCGTTGCCCACGCAGAGAAAAAGAACTTCCGGCTTAGGCATTGATGCTCCTTGGGGTAGTGGGGTCATGAGGGAAAAGCTTAGGGGCAATCCACTTGGCTACGTATACCAAGCCAACCAGAACGGGGATTTCCACCATGGGGCCGACGGTGCCAGCGAGAGCCTGTGCGGAGGCCGCGCCAAAGGTGCCAATACTGACCGCAATGGCCAGCTCAAAATTATTTCCCGCTGCGGTGAAGGCAACCGCGGTGGACTGGGCGTAGTTCATTCTGACTGCCTTGGATGTGAGTAGGCCCAAAAAGAACATGGCTACAAAGTAGATCAGCAGCGGCAGTGCCACCGTGGCCACTGTGAGCGGCTGCGAGATTATGTGATCGCCTTGCAGCGCAAACAGGAAAACGATAGTCACCAGCAGGCCAGTGATGGCGAGCGGGGAGATGCGCGGAAGGAACACATTCTCGTACCACTCCTTGCCCCGTGTGCGTTCGCCGATGACGCGCGACAGGGCGCCAGCAAGCAGCGGTATGCCCAGGAACACGAGCACGGAGGTGGCGATGGCAAGGAAGGAGAAGTCTGCGCTTGCCTGATCAAGGCCCAGCCACGACGGCAGCACCTGCAGATAGAACCACCCGAGCACGCTGAACATGAGGACTTGGAAGATGGAATTCAGCGCAACCAGGACGGCGGTTGCCTCCCTATCCGCGCAGGAGAGATCCGTCCATACCAACACCATGGCGATGCAGCGCGCGAGGCCAACAATGATGAGGCCGGTGCGCAATTCCGGTTGATCCGCGAGGAAAACCCAGGCCAAAGTGAACATGAGCGCTGGTCCTACTATCCAATTTAGGGTGAGGGACACCCCCATCAGCCGTGCGTCTGCGGCGATCTTGGTGGCCTTGTCATAGCGCACTTTGGCAAGAGGCGGGTACATCATGACAAACAGGCCCAGCGCGATGGGTAGGGAAATGCTGCCAATCTCCAGCGCTACCAAGGCGTCTTTTACTGCTGGCACGAACCTGCCTAATGCGAGGCCCGCGGCCATAGCCAGAAAGATCCATACGGGAATGAAGCGGTCTAGGAATGACATCCGTGCTTCCGTGTGCATACTCAACTCCAAGTATTGATGATGATCAATACAAAACTACCACCGTATTGATGCTTGTCAATATATAGTGGGAGGCATGAACAACTCGCCCGCCACCTCACCCTGCTGCTCACTTGGCTCCGGCGCCTTGATGCCCGAGGAAGCGCACCACTACGCGGATCTGTTCAAGGTGCTGGCTGATCCAACGAGGCTGATGCTGCTGTCCCAGATCGCCGCGTGCGGCTGTGAGACATTCAGCGTCAACGAACTGACAGAGCTGACCGGGCTCAGCCAGCCCACCGTCTCTCATCACCTGAAGAAACTGACTGAAGCAGGCCTGGTGACCAAACGCCGCGAAGGACGCACCGTCACCCACGCCGTTGTTCCTGGGCCATTTGCCCAGTTGCGCACCGTTTTGCAAATGGACTGATCATGATCGACACAATCATCATTGGCGCCGGCCAAGCTGGACTGGCAACGGCCTACTACCTGAAGAAAAAGGGCATTGACCCCCTCATCGTGGATGACCAAGAAGGCCCAGGAGCGGCGTGGCGGCACGTGTGGGACTCCATGACGCTGTTCACCGTCAACGAGTTTTCTAACCTGCCCGGCATGCCCATGCCTCACTATGAGGGTTTCCCATCGGCAGATCACGTAATTGCGTACTTTAAAAAGTACGAACAGCGCTACGGGTTCACCATCAAGCGGCCAGTGCGAGTCCACGAGGTGACGCATACATCTGGCGGGTTCACCCTGGACACTGACGCTGGCGACTACCGCGCCCGCACCGTAGTAGCCGCCACCGGAACGTGGTCGAGCCCATTCATCCCTCATTATCCGGGTAGCTTTTCCGGAAAGCACTGGCACTCAGCCAACTATCCCGGCGTTAACCCCTTCCGCAACAGCACCGTCGCAGTGGTGGGAGGCGCTAACTCGGGTGCACAGATTGCTGCGGAGCTGACTGGCGTGGCTGACGTTACGTGGTACACGCGCGAACAGCCGCGGTGGATGCCGGATGACGTGGACGGTCGCGAGCTATTTAAGCGCAGCTCAGCCCGAGCCCTCGCCATACTTCGAGGCGAGGAGGACCCAGGGGCGGACTCTGACCTTGGAGACATTGTGATGCTCCCCGCGGTGAAGCAGGCCCGTGACTCAGGCGCACTGACGGCAACGCCCATGTTCACGTCCTTGGACGAGGTGGATGCAGACCACCTGATCTGGTGCACTGGGTTCCGCCCCGCGTTATCTCCGGTACGTGGCTTGCTGGATGACCGCGAACCCACCGTGCCTGGGCTGTTTTTAGTGGGCTACGGCGATTGGTTGGGGCCAGGGTCCGCCACCATCTCCGGCGTGAGCCCATTTGCCCGCACCGTGGCGAACGAGATTGCTGCGCTTCTAGCCTAAGAATTAGCGTTCCTTCGCCGAACACTGCGGCGGATCAGCATGGCCACGCCAAAGGCTAGCAACGCTGCGATAATGACGTAGATGACGGTGGAATACTGGTCAATCACGTCCGCCACCAGGTGGTACTGGGCGCCCAACCAGTAGCCTAACGCGATGAGCGTGACGTTCCATATCAGGGATCCGAGCGTGGTCCACATCAGGAACACGGACTTGGGCATTGCTGAGAGCCCAGCAGGAATGGAGATCAATGACCTCACGCCGGGCACAAAGCGACCGAAGAAGATGGACTTCTTTCCATGGCGAGAGAAGAAAGCAATGGCCTTGTCCACATCCTCCGGCTCCACCAACCACATCCAGTCAGCGATTTCCTTCAGGCGCTTCTCGCCAAAAGCATGGCCAACCCAGTACAACGCTAGCGCGCCCAGAACAGAGCCCGCCGTGGACCAGATGACCGCGGAGATGAAGCTGAAGCCACCACGGGCAACCGTAAAGCCAGCAAGCGGCAGGATGACCTCTGAGGGGATGGGCGGAAACAGGTTCTCCAAGAACACGGCGATACCCGCGCCGGGAGCGCCCAAAATGGTCATGAGGTTGACTACCCAGTCAATGAGTCCGCTCAACAGCCGACTCCTTTCTTTAATGATCACCTCAAAGCTACGTGACAACCTCTAGCAAGCGCTACTTCCAGTTTTTTCTGGTGATGAGGAAGCTTCCCGTCGCAGGTTCTGAAATTGCCAAAACTGGTTACCTCCGTGAAAGGACAAAAAACTAAACTCTGAGCCCTTTTTTGGCTAAAAAATGCCCAGAAAGCCTTCAGAGTTTAGTTTTTTGTCCCTTCCTCTTTAAACGCAAAAACCAACCCCCGACAACAGTGTCGAGGGTTGGTTCAAACGCAGGCTAGGCCGGACTACTTCTTACCGGATCCCTTCGCTGGGACGGCGGAGTCATCGTATGGCCGCATTGATGGCGTGATGCCAAACAATGCGCGTCCCATGACGAACGAACCGATTGCCAGTACGGCGTACAGCGCGGCGATGGCCGCTAGTGAGATGATGAGATTTCCCCACGTGAAGTGGCCGTGAGCGCCATCGTAGATGAGCTTCGCGGCAATGATCAGAGGCAGTGCCACACCGGTTGCAGGGCCCAAGAGGTTTGCTCGGGTGAGGGCGTCAGGGGCGCGCCATAGGGCAACGGCGGTGAGCAGGAACGTGATGCCTGCCAGGAGGATGGCAATGCCAGCGATGATTTCTAGAACGGCAGTCATTTCTATCGCCTTCCTCGGGAGATGATGCGGGCCATGGACAGGGTTGGCAGCACGCCGCCTGCTAGCGCCGCCAGCAGCACAACGTCATAGGCGATCTGTGTGGCGTTGATGGTGGACCAGATGAGGTAGAAACCGATCATGGAGTAGAAGCCAAGGTCAGATACCACTGCGCGGGTGAGTGGGTCGTTGTGGCGGGTCATCACAACAATGCCAATGAGGAGGGAAATGGCGAGCATGATCATGCCGGCGTATGCGAAGTACTCGAACATGTTAAGCCTCCTTCTTCATGTGCTCGTCAGCCAAGGTTGGGGCTGGGGCTGGGTACAACACGGGTGCTGTATCCAAGTCCTGGTCTACGTCCTTGACCTCTGGGGCCATGGTTTGCTCCATATGGGCCAGATCATCCAACACGCCTCTTGGATCTGAGCCGTGAACTGCTTGGACCGCTAAGAAGTGTGGGGTCTGGTTTTCGTCCTCATCGGTAATCTCCACGCCCTCTTTGTCCACCACGGCTAGGGAGAGGGTGCCTGGGGTCATGGTGACGGAGGCGGAGAATACGGTGATCTGCCACGGCCTAGTTACTCGAAGTGGGTAGAAGACCACGCACGGGTCTACCTTGCGGGAGCCGGTTGCTACGTCAATCAGGACTGTCCAGCTAGCGAGGATGATCTGGATCCATAGCCAGATCAGGTATTTGATCGCATGCAGAATCCTAGCCATTGCTTACGCCTCCTCGGGCGGTATCGGATGCGCCCTGTAGATCGTTGTTGGTGACCACTGCCACGGGTTCATCCTCTGTTTGGTGAAGGACTGCTTGCTGGTAGGACGGCACATCGAGCAAGTCCTCAGCAGCGCCGTTGGTGGCGGCAAACAGTGGGCCGGCGAAAATGAACATGCCGAAGGAGATGATCATGAGCGCACCGGATGGCGCCCAGCGCTTAGCTGGAACGCGAAGAGCTTCCGGCACGCGCTGTTTGTTCATCTTGGAACCCCAGAAGACCTTGCGCCACAAGCGCAGCATGGCCATAAAGGCACCGAAGCTGGCGATGATGACGATGGTGATCATGAACCACGCTACGCCGTCGCCTTGACGGGCCATAGCTACCACGATGCCCACCTTGCCCCATAGGCCGGAAAATGGTGGGAAGCCCACAACGGAGAAAGCGCCGGCTACGAAGATGGCTGCCACGATTGGATCGCGTCGTGCGATACCGGATAGCTTCTTGATCAAATCAGTGCCGTAGGTTTCCTCGATGGAACCGGTAGCAAGAACGAGCGATGCCACGGTGATCATGTGGTGCAGGGCGTACAAGATACCCGCCGCGAGCGCCAGCGTGGCAGCGGCATCGCCACCATTGCCGTTGGAGGCGGAGGCGGCAAACGCGAGCATGACAACGATGAACGGCATGCCGTTGACCATCTGGTAGGCCAGGATGCGACGCATGGAGTTCTCAGCTAGGCCAGCGAATGCGCCCACCAGCATGCCAACTACGGACAGGACAAGAATCAGCCATACCCAGCGCGCCTCCAAGTCAAAGATGGTGACGTACACGCGGAAGACTATGTACACGGCCACCTTGGTGTGTAGGCCGGAGAACAGTGCCATGACGGATGCGGAGGTGGACGGGTAGGTGCGCGGCAGCCAGGTGTGGACGGGGAACATGCCCGCCTTCACAATCAGGGCGATCATGACAATGCCCATGGCTACCGTTACCGGGCCGTTGCCAGCGGCGGCGCCAGCCAGCGCCGCGATGTTGACGGAGCCCACCACGCCGTAGACTACTGCCACGCCAATGAGCAGCAGGGTAGAGGTAGCGAGGTTGGTGAGCACGAAGGTGCGGCCAGCGGATAGGCGCGCCCAGGTACCGGTCATGGCCATGAGGCCGTAACTTGGCAGCAGCATGACCTCGATGAATACGAAGAAGTTGAAGAGGTCAGCGGTCAAAAGAGCGCCCATCACGCCGGTGAGCAGCATGAGGGTGAGCGAGATGTAGAACCGGGCTTCTGTTTCTTTGACCGCGATGGCGAACCAGTTGGCGCCCAGCGCCACGATGGAGGTGGTCACGATCATGATGGCGGCGAACTGGTCGGCGGCGAATGGGATAGCTACGCCGCCCACGTAGAGGCCCACGGAGTGGGCGATGGTTCCTACCTCGCCGGTGTGCGCAAACAGCCATGCACCGCCAGCTGCCGTGGCGGCTGGGGTGATCAGGCCGAGCGCGTCACGCGCAGGCTTCCACGGCAGCATGGCGGCGAGGGCCACCATGGCCAGCGGGATACCAACAAAGAGCGGAAGGATGTAGTCCATTAGTGGTGGTCCTTTCCGTACTTCTCGGCTAGTTTCTTGGCGCGTGCTTGTCGACGCTCATAGGCGGCCTCTTGGCCCGCCAGCTCAGAGTTGCTGGTGGAGCGGCCCAGGGTCTGCAGTGGGGACTCTTCGTCCGCTACTTCCTCGGCCTCCGTGTCATCACTGCGGCCCACGCCCGCGAGGGTGAGCATGTAGGTGGTGGTGGCCATGGCGATCACGATCGCCGTCAGAACGAATGCCTGCGGCAGCGGATCAGCTGCGTCAGCGAGATCGGTGAGGCTAGGGAATGGCTCACCACGCCAGCTAGGCACACCAGTGGCCAAGATGATGAGGTTGGCTGCGTGGCTGATCAGCGTCATGCCGATCACGATGCGCAGCATGCCACGCTGCATCACCAGGTACACGCCGCCAGCTGCAAGCAGTGCGATGGTCAGTGCGAGAATCACTAGCTTTCCTCCTTCTTGTTCTGTGCAGTGCGTGGTGGGTAGTTTCTCAGCTCATCAAGGTGGGCCTCATGGTCTGCCGCCAAGTTCTTTGAAGCGGCAACGGCCTTTTCTTGGGCCTTTGCCTCCTCAAGGCTGATGGTGGACGCAATCAACTCTCCGCGGTCATTCGTGCCTTGGAAGGTGATATGTTCCGTGCGCTCCAGCTCCTCACCAATGTTCACGGGGTTGGCCAGTGGCGAGTCCTCGCGGCTGAAGGTCAGCTGCTGGTAGTCCATGCCAGGGCGCAGGTATCCGCCGAGGGCGTTGATGGCCATGGACAGCATGCCCAGCACGGCCAAGTACACGCCAACGTCGAAGATCATTGCGGTGGTCCAGTGCTGGCCGGCCCAGTGACCGTGGAAGGCGTACAGGAAGGAGCCGTTGAGCAAACCGATCAGGCCCGCGCCAACGGCAAACAGGACACCAATGCCGGTCAGGTAGATCGGGGTGTTGACTGGGAAGATGCGCTTGTCCTGTGGGTAAGACAGGTAGGCGAGCATCATGGCGGAGCCGGCGATCAACGCGGCGATGAAGCCGCCACCTGGCTCGTTGTGGCCACGCCAGAATACGAGGGCCGAGATAACGATCAGGAACGGCACCAAGAACTTCAGCAGGTGGCGCAGTGGGTAGGAGTTCATCAGCGCGTTGCTGAATGGTGCTGGGTGCGTGCCCGGCGCGAATGGGTAGCGTGGCATGGAGGTGACAACCGCCATGATGACGATTGCTGCCATGCCCAGTACGGATAGCTCGCCCAAGGTATCGAATGCGCGGAACTCCACCAGGATGGTGTTGACCACATTGTCGCCGCCGGTGATGCCAGGCGCCTCGTTGAGGTACCACATGGCGATCTCGCTGCGCTCGTGGCGGCCGAGCAGGAAGTACACGAGCAGGAAGGCGGAGACGCCCACCAGCGCTGCCATGATGGCGGCGGTGCGCTTCTTGGCGGCTTTGGTCTTGTGGAAGTTGGCTGGTTGCTGGCGTACGACCATCATCATGATGACGACCACGAGTGCTTCTACCATGAACTGGGTCAGTGCTACGTCTGGTGCGCCCAGCATGAGGATTTGCAGGGTCACGCCCACGCCCACGGCGCCGATGAGGATGACGGCGTTGATGCGCTTGGTGGTGCGCACGAGGGCGAAGGTGGCGGCGGCAACGACCAGTAGTGGCAGGAGATCGAAGATGCGGTCCGTGCCCTCCTGGCGTGGTGCCAGCGGCTGGCCATCGATGCCGCCGTTGATAAGGCCTGCGATGGTGGTGCTGCCTGCGAGCAGAACGATCAGAGCCAGCATGTAGCCCATGTGGCGGGTAGGGGAGAGCGAATCTGCCATGGAGGCAAAGACGCGGCCTACAGCGCTCAGCGCGCGGTTGACATCGTGGAGCAGCTCGTTGCCTGAACGCACGAACATCTTCTTGCCGGTGACGGCAGACCAGATCTTCTTGCGCAGTACTACGCCAATGATGCCTGCCACCAGCACGATCACGGAGATCATGAGTGGGACGTTAACGCCGTGCCAGAGGGCGAGGTGCAGGTGTGGATCCTCAGATACTACGCCCACGGCGGTGGAGATGGGCTTGTCCAGGAGTGGGCCGGCTATAAATGCCAGTGGTACGGACAACAGGCCTGGGATGGCCGCTGGGAGCCATAGGGCAACAGGGGCTTCCTTGACCTCGCTCATGTCACGGTCACCGTCGATGAAGCCATCAAAGACGATGCGCGCGGAGTAGGTGAAGGTGAAGAATGCGCCGACAGCGGCGGCGATCAGCAAGATCACAACACCAGCATTGCCCACCGGTGCCTCGGTGAAGGCCTCGAGCATGCCCTCCTTGGAGATGAAGCCCATCAGTGGTGGGATGGACGCCATGGAGGCCGCGGCAATCACCACGGAGCCAAAGGTGAATGGCAGCTGGCGCCAGCTGGAGCCCAATCGTGCGGCGTCGCGGGTTCCGGTCTGGTGATCGACCACGCCGATCAGCATGAAGAGGGAGGACTTAAACAGCGCGTGTGCCAGGGTGTGTACCAGCGCCGCCGCGAGTGCGAACGGGGTGCCCACGCCGATGGTGGCCACGATCCAGCCCAGGTGGGACACGGTGGAGTACGCGGTGAGCTGCTTCAGGTCCGTCTTGCCAATCGCGAAGGCGGAGGCCATGACCGCGGTGGACATACCGGCCACGATCAGCAGCCAGTTCCACGCAGCAACGTCTGCGAATACGGCGCTAAAGCGCATGAGCACGTACACGCCGGCCTTGACCACGGCTGCGGCGTGGAGGAATGCGGACACAGGGGTTGCTGCGGCCATTGCCTCTGGCAGCCAGAAGTGGAACGGCAGCTGCGCAGACTTAGTAAACGCGGATACCGCAACCAAAATGGCAATGCCTGTGGTCAATCCTGGTTTTTCGGCCCAGAAGTCAGACGCAATGATCTCCGTCAGATTAGTGGTGCCTGCATGGGTGGCGGCGATGGCCATCGCCGCCAGCAGGGTCAGGCCGCCGATGAAGGTGAGAATCAGGGTTCGCTGCGAACCCTGTTCGCCTCCGGTGCCGCCGGAGCGGGCGATGAGCATGAAGGACGCGAGCGAGACGAGCTCCCATGCGATGAAGAGCACGAAGACGTCGTCGGCAAGCACCAAAAGAAGGATGGACGCCATGAAGGCGGTCATGATGGTGTAGAAGCTGGTGTTGGACTCACCGCGGCCAAGGTAGGCGGCGGAGTAAATGAACACCATGGAGCCAATGCCCAGCGCGAGCAGTGCGAAGAACAAGCTCAGGGCGTCACCGCGCAGGGCAAAGTTCACGGAGATTCCATCACCCAGAAGGTTAGGGATCCACTCCACCGAATACGTCAGCGGCGGGTCATTGCCGCTGGCCGTGGAGCCATCATGAGAAGGGAATTGTTGAATAAGCAAGGCAAACGCGACGATGAAGATGGCCGCAAGCGGGTAGCCTGCTTTGCGGTCTGCCACCTTCACCAGAAGCGGCGCTAAGGCGACCGCGAGGGCCGCCAGCGCAAGAACATAAATAAGGGTCACTAAAAAATCACACCCTGAAATAAGAACAAAAAAGGATTGCTAAGTCTTAACCTTTCTCACTGTATCAGGTGTTGACGTGCTCTTTTTCGGATGGGAAGTGGGTCTGACATGCCTCAGGATGATGCCCGCCTGGCGCGGAAGATATATAGGAATAACTCGAAAACGGCGCGCAATGAAGCTTCGCCCAAGCGTGCGTGGGGCCCGCGGGAGGAGATAGTGCTGTATACAGCGCGAACCAGCGCCCTGGGCACTCACAGTGCGCCTATACTCCGCGGTGCTTAGGCGGGCGGAATGGTGCGGGGGTATGGCGGGAAAACTTTCTACCGTTGTTATCTAATTGTGTCACTTTCGTAATCATTGTGTCACCCAATTTGAGAGCTGACCGACGCTCCATTTGCCCCAGCTCACCTGAAACGGGTGTATGGGGGAGTGAAAAATGTGAATAAAGTGATGAGTTAGAGCCGTGGGCGGTGTGGCAAAAATACAAGGCCAATTCCGCCCGTTATATTGCTAAGGCATGAGCCAGAATCGCCGTACCCTCAAAACCCTCACCGCGGGGCTACTCCTTGCGCTCCCGCTCGCAGCGGGCGCCGGCTACGCCGCCGTGACAGAAACGGACATTCAATCAGCCTGGAATTCTGGGGAAGACCCCAGTGCCGCGCCGTCGGCGGTGGACCAGTCCGCCCTTGTCGACGCGCGCCGGGCCGCCGGTGAGGCCGGGAGCCAGGCGGGCTTCATGGCGTCTGGCGCAGAAAAGCTCGCTGCCGGTACCAAGCAGCTTGACGACGGTGCCAAGGAGCTCTCCGATGGCGCGATCGCCGCGCGCGATGGCGCGCAGCAGCTCTCGGACGGCATGACCCAACTTCAGGCCGCCACCGGCCAGCTCGGAACCGGCGCCACCAAGGTAGCCGACGGTGTCTCCCTTGCCGTGGATAACGTACTGGGACTTGAGGTCGTGCGCGGCCAAATCCTCACCTCGATCGATATGGTTCTCTCCGATATCCGCACCAACAATGACCCACAGGTGGCGCAGTTCCGCGGCCAGCTGGAGGACTTCCGGCGCCAAGTTGAGGGTTTTTCCTTCGATCAGTCTCTGACAGCCCAACTCCGCGAACTCAAGGATGGCTCCCGTGAGATCGCCAACCAGCTGGGCACCCCGGGTTACGGCTTCCATGACGGCATCTACACCGCTACCTCTGGCGCGAATGAACTGGCCGCTGGCCTCAACGCCCTGACTGACGGCGTGGATGAGGCAATGAAGGGTGTAGATGATCTCAACAACGGCGCGCAGCAGTTGAACACTATGGCTGGGCAGACTCAGCAGAAGGTGGACGCCATCAGCCGCGCCCTGCCTGTGGGTGCCGCATCCACCGATGCGGGCGACGCCGGCCGCACCTTCGCGCCCATGTACGCCTTCCTCATTGCCGCCGGTGTCCTCCTCGGTGCGATCACGCGGGGCCGCAGCAAGGTGGCCACAGTCATCACGGTGCTCGCCTTAAGCGCCCTTACCGGCCTGCTGTTCGTCCTTCTGGGCACCGGCGTCCCCGCTGGCTTGGGCTTCTCGGCCGCTGGAATCGGTGCGCTGTTGGCCGTGGCCGCGATGTTTGGCACCAGTGCCGCCATCCGCGCCTTTGGTCCCACCGTTGGCACATCCCTGTCTGCCCTATTCGCAGTAATCCAAGCCGGCATCGTGGGCTGGGTGTGGAACTCTGCCGCCACCGCTGAGGTCTCCACCGGCATGCAGGCCCTGGCAAACCTCATGCCACTGAACTACCCCACCGTGGCACTAACCTCCTTGGGCAACAACGGCGATGCCCTCCTGACGTGGGGATCCACAGGTATCCTCGCCGCCCTAGCGGTCTGTGCCGTGGTCAGTACCAAGCTCGTGCCAGCCCGGGTATCAAACGACTAGGCATATTCTCAGCGAAGGGGAGAGAAGTTTGTTCCGTATCTGTGGGGCAAACTTCTTCGTGCATATCCGGTGTATGAAATTTAAAACAGAGCCTTCTCTTTTCTAGCGAATGGCTAATTTGATGCTGAGAGAGGCCTGATTTTGAGCAGCTCTCGGGCTCTGCGCGCCTCAAGGATCGCGTCGCATTTAGGGCTCTGGGAAAGCTAGTGCCATGGGTTGTTATCAACGTTGGTTATATTAATTTGCCGTGCAAACCCATGGGGGAAGCCCCGCTCCGTTTATAAAGGTCACATTGCTGCGCCAGATTGCTAGTTGCCGCCAGTTGCTAGGGAAGCCCATGTGCTCAAGGCTAACTCCTTCAATCTGGGGAAAGTTCTCAAGTAAAGCAATCAGGCGGTTTCGCCAGTCACTTTCTGGCTGCAGAAAAGACAGGGTGTAAACGAGTAGGGCTAAGGTAGGATAAATTTTGTCGAAATTAGCAGTATTGACTGCTAGGTGAAAGATTCCAGGATCTACGACATTTCGATTTGGTACCTGAATTTTGGTTACGGCACTACGATTCCACAGCCTAGAATGATGAGCCGCTAGATTCCTGACATAGTTGAAATTTTTCATCCAACCGGCAACGACTGTTCCCTGACGAGCTCCGAATGAAGGGGCGATTTGATTCTTTATTTCTTTGGGAAGGAACTCAAAAAGTTTCGAAATACTACCGAAGTCCATCACTTCGACTACGACCCATATCGGTAGTTCGGAACCATAACGTTCCTTGTAATGTGCAATGAAATCCTCTTGACGAGATCTAGTAACTTGGCGCCCATACTTTTGAAGCCAAATTTCGTAAGAATCCTTTTTGCTGTGCTTAGGTTTTACACCACACTCTTTTTCATCTAGCTTGCTGCGGCATAGGTGGATAAGAGGATCACGCTGTCCTGCATAGTAGGCAACTTTTGCCCGCAGCTGTATTTCGATAAGCCCCAATGCTTCAAGGAGCAACCTACGGAGAGCTTCGTCGAAATCGTATAATTCGACCACTTCGCTAAAAGTATGACCAGGGGCGAAGTCATCGAAACGATAGTTATATTTCGTTGTATGCGAAGATTCAGGCTTCTTTTTCCGGAAAGGGTACCAGTACGCCGAGAGGCGATAGTATCCAACCTCTTGAAGTTTTCTTAAGCACTGAACTGGATCATCAATCTTGAGATCTCGGCTTGCAAGTAGCGCGCTTTGTTCTTCGTATGTGAGGTGAGGCTTGTTGTAACTTATTGTCATTTCGGTAGTTAAAAAGAAGACCGCACCATCACAATTTTCATTGTGAGAGGGAGCGGTGTCAGTGGAATCTATCCTACAGGTAGTGCACTGGATCTTGAAGAGACGGACTTGTATTTTAAGAACCTAACCAGAAACTACTGGTAGGAGCAGTGACTAACTCACTATATATGGGGGTAGACGGAGGTGAATCTCGGAAGCGGGTCATCCCTGCTCCGCAAGAAAGTAGGGCTTTACCCTAGCTTCCAGATTTAGGTACCTGCCTAGTCAAGAAGCCAAATCACAACACTTTTCCGATAACCTTGGAATCCAAGTAACTGAATAGCCATGCAAAACACCTGTCGTAGGTATTAGCCATCTGGCAGGTGTTTTGTGATTGGGAGGCTATTTACCTAGCTCTTTCTTGACCTCCGCATCATTGGACGCGGCAACCAGTAAGCCAGCCAGTGCTTGCAGTACGGCTTCCACGTTCTCCATGTCCGAGGACAACGTGTCGTAGACCTCCTTGGATTCTTGAGCGGAACCGAACAGCGCCATGAGGCCCTTCTGCTTGAAGTCCGCAGCTGCGGCCAGTTGGTGTGCGTCATTTTCACCGGCCATGTCCTGGATCTGCTTGTCTTCGACCAGCTTGCCGTAGCAGGCGCGGATAGCACCGGCTTTAGCTTCATCGGACGCACTGACACCAGCTTGGGCCAGAATCTCGTTGACTTTTTCCACCGCAGCATCAAAGGCGGTCTTGACCGGTGAGTTCTCTGAGACGGGCTGACCATCAAAGCCTGGCAGGGCAATGGTGCCGTTGATGTCACTACCCGCCAATTGAAGGTCAGTATCGGTGTCCTGTGGTTCCACAGCTACACCGACAATCTCTAGTCCAGTGGTGAGGTCATCATCATCAATCTGGCGCTCCAGATTGAGGTTCTGTGCCAGCAAACCGCACACGATGGCACGTTTGTGCAGCGTCGGGTCTTGGTAATCAATAATTTGGCTCAGGAACTCCCACGCGTGGGTGTACTTAATGCAGTTCGTCCTAAATGCTTTGCCGTTGGCGTATGCGTCCTTGTCACTGGTTAATCTTGCGTCCCGCATGTGCTGGTTCCAGCGATTGCGAATTGGCGATACGAGAGCTTGCAGCCGTTCTGACGGCACATTCTCAACGAATGCGGTACCCAATTCATCTAGTTCGTCGGCAGTGTAAAACTCAGCTGAGTCCAGTTCTTCGGCTAGGTCATCGAGCGCGTTAGCCGGAATATCGGAGTTAATGTAAGCCTCGTTGAAGTACGGCCTAAAAGAGTCCACGATGGTTTGTGGATCGTTGATGAAGTCCACAACCATCGGTGCTGGTTTCTTCGGGAACGTGCGGTTCAGGCGCGAAAGAGTCTGCACAGCCATGACACCCGAGAGCTTTTTATCTACGTACATGGCGCATAGTCGTGGCTCGTCAAAACCGGTTTGGAACTTATTGGCGACAATGAGAACACGGCACTCCTCGTTCTCGCGGAAGTGCAGTGCTGTGTCTTTCACGCCATTGAGCGAGTACTCGGTGACGGTGTTGTCGCCCATCTCCAGCGAACCGGAAAACGCCACTAGCGTGGTCATGTCGCTGTATCCCTGCTTGGCGATGTACTTGTTCATCTCTAACGACCATGTAAGCGCCGCCTGGCGGTCTGCGGTGACCACCATCGCCTTCGCGGTGCCGTCTAGGTGAGACATGACGTTGCGGCGGAAGTGCTCGACCGTCACCACCACTTTCTGTGCAATGGACGTGGGGTGCATACGGACAAAGCGCACCATGTCCGATATCGCTGCAGACTCGTCCACAACATCGGTGCGGCCCAGCTCGTCTTTGATTCGAGCGAACATCGCATACGTGGAGTAGTTGGTTAAAACGTCGAGGATAAAGCCTTCCTCAATGGCCTGACTCATGGAGTAGACATCGAACGGCATGCGCTTGTCTGGGGTGTTAGGGTCAGGTACACCGTAGGCTGCCAGTGTCTTACCCTTCGGGGTTGCGGTCAGCGCGATAAACGAGATGTTGGTGGAATTAGCCACGGCCGAGTCCACGGCCATGAGCATGTCATCGCTGGTGAAGTCTTCGTCCTCGGTGGAAATGTTATCGACTGTGACAAGAGTCTCGCGTAGCTTCTTCGCTGCTTCACCGTGCTGGGAGGAGTGAGCCTCATCGATGATGACACAGTAATTGCGACCTGCAAGCGCCTTGTTGGTCTCCATGATTCTGGCCAGCGCTGGGAAGGTCTGAATGGTGCACGAGATGATGTGACCGCCTTCGGACAACGCCTTCTCCAGCTTCTTCGACTTGGAGCCTAGCTCGTTGTCCACGGCCACGACCATGCCCTCTGAGGCGCGCAGCAGGTCGAGGCCTTCTTTGACGTTGTCATCAAGTGCGGTGCGGTCGGTGACGACGATGACCGAGTTGAACAGCGGTGTGCCGTCAGCATTGCAGACGCGATTGGTTCTGTGTGCCAGCCACGCAATCGTCTTGGTCTTACCAGAACCGGCGGAGTGCTGAATCAGGTACCGGCCACCCACGCCATTCACTGTCATATCATTGAGCACGCGCTCTGACGCGCGCAGCTGGTGGTAGCGCGGGAACACTAGGCGACCATCGTTGCCTTTCTTGGCTGGTTCCCACAGCGCGTAGTCACGAAGGATACGCAGGAATAGCTCGGGTGCCAGCACCTCCCGCCACAAGTACGCGGTGTCTGAGCCATGCGGGTTCACGGGATTGCCCGCGTGGAAACCGTCACCCTTGTTGAACGGCAGGAAGAAAGTATCTCGGCCTGCGAGTACCGTGGCCATGTAGACCTCTTGGTTGGACACTGCGAAGTGGACCAGTGCACGTCCGGGGCGCAATAGAGCGCGGTTCTTGTTTGGTACGCGATCTTGCTTGTATTGCTTGATTGCGTCCCACACAGCCTGTGTGTTGTCGGTTTTCAGCTCCATCGTGACCACCGGAATACCGTTCACAGTGAGCACGAGGTCAAGGGTTTCGCTGGAGTTCACATCGAACCGGACTTGGCGCAGGACACGAAGGCGGTTCTGCTTCGCCTTCGCGGTCACGTCAGTGTACAGCGGGTTTTCGGGGTAGAAGGCCACCATGTTCTTGAAAGTGGCTTTCTGGCGCCCTCGCTGCGAGTGCGCAAAGCCATCGCGCAAAGTACCCAGCAGGCCACCGGCTACCTTCTTGGTACGCGCTGTGAGTTTTGGTGTGGAATCCAGCTTCTCCACCAATCGGTCAAGCAGCTTGTTCACCGCCACCTGTCGATCTGTTCCGGTGAGTCCTACCGGAACAGCCTTATCAAACTCATCTGGGTACTGTTCTTGCAACCACGCGAGCACGTCCCCAACGTGCAGTGCACGTGCAACGTCCCACTCAGCGTTGGACGGGTCATGCAACCAGCCACCCTGTTGTAGCTCGGTGACAATCGTGTCCTCAAAGTCACGCTCTAGGTAATTGGCCAGCGACTGTTCTACTGGTGAATCAGACATGGGTTAGACCTCCACTTTTCCGGTCACAACATCAGTAATCAGCACCTGCCGACGCTTGAGCAACAGTTCCTTCAACTCCCGGCACTGGGTGATAATGGTGTCGGTTTGGGTGAGTTCGGCAAGAACTACATCAAGAAACTCGTCTTGGACTTCTACTGACGGAACCGGTATGCGGAACCGCGCTAGCTTCTCCGCTGTGAAATGAGGGATTGTCGCAACATTGGACGCAATACCAATCTCGCCACGAGCTAAAGCTCTATTAATCATCAGTGAAAGATATTCGCCACGTGCCCGTTCGGGGAGTGGCCTGATTCGGTTGATGGAGTTTTGGAAACCCCAGCCGTCCATTTCCTCAGTCAAACAGCTGCTTCGGCCATAACCGGCACCACCTTCGACAACAACCACGTCACCAGCTTTTAGGTCAAGCCTTTCAACTTCGAAAGGGGTGAACCACATCAACTTCTCCGGCACCGAGAAGTCCATTACACCGTGGGGCTGGACGTGCGCTGCGCGTAGGTAGGGCCGGAGTTCATCAGCGTCGGTCGATGGACTCGAATTGACCATTTTTCCCAGTAGTACGTCCCCAACGAAGCCGACGGCACAAAGCGGTGCTTGAATTTCGGTGAGCTTCGCTTCAACGAGTTGGTCTTTTCGCTTCTTCAACAGCTCCACATAGCCGTCCAGCTCCGCCGTGAGCGTGTCAATCTGCGCGGTTTCGCTATCGAGGTAGTCCGCGATACGGCGTTGTGTGTCGAGGTCGGGGAGGGGTATGGCTTGGTCGAAATACCTCTGTAAATCTAGGTTCTGGATACCAATGGTCTGACGCACAAAAGGGCGAGTAGAGCCGGAGCTATAATTACTTCCCAGTGAGTAAACAAGATACCGGCTATCGGAATCACTCTTTGGCCTGATTACTTCAATGAAGTTCGCACAAACAACATCACCAGCACCTATATAGAGCATTGCGTCTCCAACGGGGGTCTTTTCGCCGCCGCCTGACTTTTCCAGCAAAATGTCAAAAGTACGCAGGCATTTGTCGGAAAGTACCTTCTCGGGCAGGCTCCGTACAGTTGGTATGGCCTCACCGGCGGTTTTCGTTTCGCGGTTGAAGTCAGCAATCCGCACGCACGGAACATCTACTTCGTCAGCACCTTCGTCGCTACCCCATACGCCAGTAAACCTTGTTTCAATCGCGTGCTTTAGTGGCACCATCGGAAACGCAGCCATTACTTCTTCACCTCTGCGAGCAGGGACTGAATCAGCGCTAGCTTCTCGTCGAGCTTCTGGTCGAGTTCGTCTAGTGTTTCAGTTTCCTCTGGCTTGTAGAACAGGCGGGTCATTGGGATCTCGTAGCCGATCTTGACGTCGGCTTCGTTCCACGTGAGGTCAGGTGCGAACGGGTAGACCTCGCGTTCCATGTGTTCGGCGATGTCCTCAGTCCGGGGGACGCGTTCGATAATCTTCGAGCTAGGGTCGATGACCGGGTTGCCCTTGTGGTCGATGGCCTCCGGTGCTTTTTCGTCGTCTACGGCGACTGCTGTCATGATGTGCGCCAGCAGAGGGTTGCCCATCTTGAGTCCAACTGACTTGGCCTCTTTCTTGAGATGGTCTGGCAGGTCGTTCCATGCCACACCTTCACACGAACGAATTACGGCCTCATGGCCGGTCAAAGCGGTCTTGTGCGTCATAGCCGCCGATACCGTCTCGTCCGTGATCGACGTGGCGTAGTGCTTCACACGGAACATCGAAACGTCATAGAAAGACAGGTCTTCTTCGGTGACTACCTTCGACACCTCTGAGTCAGCCTGGTCGAACTGGGCATACAGGTCGGAGATAACAGCGCGGTCTTGTTCGGAGAAGAAACGCCGCTTTTTGCCCATCGACTTGCGCATGGGAGTCCACTGCTTCGTCGCGTCAATCAGCTGAATCTTGCCTTTGCGGCGTGGCTCCTTATTCTTGTCCACAATCCAGATGTATGTGGCGATACCAGTGTTGTAGAACATGTCAGTTGGCAGTGCAATCACCGCGTCGAGGTAATCCTCCTCAATCAGCCACTGACGAATCTGATCCGGACCAGAACCCGCAGAGCCAGTAAAGAGTGGGGAGCCATTGGTGACCACACCGCCACGGCCACCCTTCGTGGTGCCCTCTTCCGCGTCCTTGAGCTTGTCCACTACGTGGCACAGGAACAACATCTGGCCATCAGGCACAGGCGGTAGACCATGGCTAAAGCGAGAACCCTCACGCTTGGCTTCGGCAGTCACTGCGTCCTTCGACTTATTCCAGTTAGAACCGTACGGAGGGTTGGAGAGCACGTAGTCGAATTGTTGTCCCTCGTAGCGGTCGTTGGCGAGTGTGTCACCGAACTGCAAGGCATTGGGGTCAACGCCGGAGACAACAAGGTCAGAGCGGCCAAGTGCGTAAGACTTCGGCATAATCTCTTGGCCGAACAGGCCGACCTGAATGTTGCTATTGAGTTCTTCCATCGCGTTCTTAGCAACCAGCAACATGCCGCACGTTCCCGCAGCTGGGTCATAAACGGTACGTACCGGAGCCTTGCCCTGTAGACCGTCGTCATCAGAGTTGAGCAGGACATCGACCATCAGGCGAATAATCTCACGCGAGGTGTAATACTCACCGGCAACTTGCCCATTCTCGGAGAAGGAACGGTACATAAGCTCCTCGAACAGGTCACCCATGACGTTCTCAGCGCTACCCTCATTTCCTTTGGACAGCGCTTCGTCAGACAGGTCGATGCCAGCGAAGTGGGAGACAACACCCCACAGGACGTTGCCGTCTTCCAAAGTCTGCAGTAGCTCTGGAAACTTAAACGCCTTCCAGACATCGCGCACGGTTTCGTTGAAGCTATCGAGGTAGGACAACATGCCCGCCATCACGTTGTCATCGGATGCAGCGATGATCTCCAATGACAGTGGGGAACCGGAGTAGAACGGTAGCTTGTGCTTGGCCAACACCATTGCGTCAACAAGGTGGTCGGGCATGTGCTCGGCTTCCTTCACCGTTTCCAGCACTGCGTTCTTTGTTTCTTTGAGCGCACACTCCATACGGCGCAAGACCGTGAACGGCAGAATGTAGTCGCCGTAGCTCTGGCGAGAAACTGTGCCACGAAGGTAGGTGTCGGCGGTGCCCCAGACAGCCTGGTAGATGGAGTTAGATGACATTGCTAAATTCTTTCGCTGCTATGTTGCTCATACGGGTCGGTGAGAAGTGTCTTTAGCTTAGTTGGATAGAGCGTCAAAAAGGGTTGATTTGGTGCGGGTTTCGTTCCTGTGTTCGGATATGAGTTTTCCTCTGCACAGTTGTCATACGGTGTGGTGACGGTAAACGTCATGCCTACTGCGCGTTTTTACTCTGAGTCTATGCAGCGTGTTGATCTTAAAACGCCTGCGCTGGATGAACCACGTGGTACAGAGCCTTCATTTCGTGAGCCGAGCGAACAGCATGCTCGATGCGTTGCGGTGAAGAAGTGAATGACGAGAGCCTGTTACTTCATGTGGGCATCATTCTGGTGGGTTAAAAGAAAAACGGAATTGAAGAAGCTTTGGAACCCTTTACGTTCCCAATCTACGTAACCTGACCAGTGATAACGCTTCACATTCGACACACTTTTTCTGCTTAACTCGATTTAAGCATCACTTAGAGTGCGCTGGTCAGTTCAGAAAACACGAAACCCACCGCTTCGGCGGTGGGTTTTGCTGAACGGTTCTGGTTTCTTCGGCCATTTCGTTGAGAAGGCCAGAACCGTTATTAGTGGTCGTCGGGATAACAAGATTTGAACTTGCGACCCCCTCGTCCCGAACGAGGTGCGCTACCAAGCTGCGCTATATCCCGCTGTTAGAGATGCTAGTCCGGCACGGAACGACTGACCAAACTGGGCGAGTGTCTACTTCATCACGGCGCCTAGGAAGGTTGCTCGGTCAGAGTGATGAGGGTAGCTGAAGGGCGGCAGAAGATGCGGAAAGGAACAAAACGAGACTGGCCAAGACCGTTGGAAACGTGCATTTTCATCCGGCCAAAATCATGTAAGCCCTGAACCCGGGCACGATCAATGCCACAGTTTGTGACGATAGCTCGTGATCCTGGCAGGCACAGTTGGCCACCGTGGGTGTGGCCGGAGAAGCTCAGGTCGTAGCCATCCTGCTCGAACTGCGCCAACACGCGAGGTTCAGGCGAATGCACCAGCGCGAGCGCGATGTCGGCTGCCTCATGAGGCGCGCCAGCAATAGTGGAGTAATCATCCAGATCATGGTGCGGATCATCCACACCAGCCGCCGCGATTTTCAAGCCACTTACTTGGAACTCATGGCGATTGTGCGTCATGTCCACCCAGCCGTGCTCAATGAAAGCTGCGCGCATGCCCTTCCATGGCAGCTCAACTTCGCTCGGCTTGCGCTTCTTGCCCAGTAAGTAACCGAAGGGATTGACGGGGCGTGGGCCAAAGTAATCATTAGTTCCAAACACGAATAGCCCTGGCCGGCGCAGAAGTGGTGCGAGTGCACGCATGACACCAGGAACGCCCTTGGTGTCTGAAAGATTATCGCCAGTATTGATTACTAAGTCAGGGTTCAGACGATCCAGAGCAGCTACCCAATCCTGCTTCTTAGTTTGGTGAGCAACCATGTGTAGGTCTGAGACATGCAAGATCTTGAAGCCATCCGAGCCTTTGAGTGTGCCGGGCTTCAGGATCGGGAGGGTAATCTCCTTGAGTTCAAACCGGCTAGTCTCCGTATAGCCCCATGCGGCAGTTGCTAGGCCTAAGAAACCGAGGCCGCCGATGGAGTACAGGATTGTGTTCAGGATTGGTCGCTTTTTCACACTCTTACCCTACCGCTTGTTTCCGCCACATGCGCACACCATAAGGCGACTAGAATAGGTGCCTATGAGCGAATTGAAAGCACAAATCCGTACCGATATGACCACCGCAATGAAGGCGCGTGAGAAGGAGCGCACCGGCGCGCTGCGTATGCTTCTCGCTGCTATTCAGACCGAGGAGACCAACGGTTCCAAGCACGAGCTGACCGATGAGGAAGTACTCAAAGTTATCGCCCGCGAGGTGAAGAAGCGCAAGGAATCTGCAGAGGTTTACGCAGAGGCGGGCCGTCAAGAGCTTGCAGACCACGAGCTGTTTGAAGCTGAGGTTCTTTCCACCTACCAGCCAGCCCAGCTGGATGACGCCGAGGTAGAGACCTTGGTGGCCGAATCCGTTGCAGAGGTAAAGGCCGAAACCGGTGAGGCTACCATGAAGCAGATGGGCCAGGTTATGAAGGTCGCTACAGCAAAGGCCGCAGGCCGCGTTGACGGCAAGCGCCTGTCCACCGCAGTACGTGCGGCGTTGGGCTAAACCTTTCTTGCGTGTGCCAGCTCGTCATCAATCAATGTGTGGCGAGCGGCCACAATACCTAAACCTGCCTGAATGATAGCGAGTACCGCGAGCCCTAAGACAATGGTGTCCCAATTGCCCAGGGCGGAGAAGATGAATCCCACGGCTAGTGGGATTGCTCCGGCGATCAGGTAGCCGCCTGGTTGGACAAAACCGGATAGTCGCGCTGTGATGAGTGGATCTTTCGTGCGTGCAGTCAATAAAGCAAGCGCAAGTGGGAAACACATGCCACCAATGCCCATGAGAACAGACCATGTGATTGGTGCAGCGGTTGCGTTGATAAAGATTCCTAACCACCCTGCGCATGTGAACAAGGCAAGTACTACGGGCAGTGGTGTGAGGCGACGTGTTCGGGCGATGACTGTGGGCATGATCAATCCGCCCACGATATTGATAACTCCCACCGTTGACAAGGCGATGGAGGCGGTAGCCGCTGAAACGCCTCGATCCGTAAGGATCTGTGGGAGCCAGCCCATTTGCACATACGCAGTGGCAGATTGAACACCAAAGAACAGCATCATGGCCACCGCGGTAGGTGATCGATACATGGGCACCTCAGCGGGCGGGAATGCCGAGGTGGACAGAGCAGGGGAGCGGGGAACGTCCTTTCCATATTGATTAGCCAGTAATACCCACACGCACAGCATGATTACTGCAGGCACAGCCCAGACGCCCAGCATTCCCCGCCATGCATCGGGGTCCTCCTGATCAAAGAGAAGCGCCGATAGTGGTCCCACCGCGCCGGACATTCCTAGGACGGTGGTGTAGGCAGTCATGAGTACCACCGCCGTTTTAGCGGGAAAATGTGCCTTTATCCAAGCTGGTAGTAGGACATTTCCCAAAGCAATGCCGCCCACTACCAGGACTGTCAGAATCAAGAACGCTGAAAACAGTGGCGCGACTGGGCGGAGTGCGGTGCCCAGCGTGATGGCTACAGCGCCCACAATCAGCGTGGGGGTAACGCCTACGCGGCGGGCCAGCGGCACGGCACACCATCCCATGATGGCGAACATGAATCCAGGCAGCGCAGTGAGTATTCCCGCAACGGACGTGGACACACCAAAATAGTGACGGATGTGCCCCAGGGCGGGAGCGATAGCTGACACGCCCAAGCGCAAGTTGATGGAGAAAACAATGACAGCCAATAATGCCGCGGCTGTGGGGAGTGCCGCTCTAGATTTCATGATCAACATCCCTTTCAAAGTTGAAGCGGCAGGCTGACATCTTTACCCGCGTGCCGTCGTGTGGTGCTCCTTCTTCATCCCAATGCTCAACAGCACGCTCAGCAACTGCGCTGGACCCATCGGCCCGAACGACCCGCCACCACGGTGCAAGGAAGCCGTGGATCTTCATAATTCGGCCGACCTGCCGTGGCCCACAGCCTGCTACCGCGGCAATGTCACCGTAGCTTGCAACCATCCCACGGGGGATGGATTCGCACAGCGAGAGGATGCGGTCTTCTAAGTCGGTGAGATCCATGACCCTCAATGGTAGAACGATATGGCTACGCATCCGGTTTTGTCTGCTGGTGTGATATCGCGCTCTCTTATGGTCGGGGAGATGAAAAATACCCCGCGATGAGCTGTTTTCCCTGATCAGTTTTCGATCTCTTAGGGGAGTAGCTCAGCGCGGGGCAGGGGGATTAGTTAGCGCCACCAAGCAGCTGATTGATCCGGTTGCGGAGATCGTTGAGCTGCTGTTGCGGATCTGGCCGCGTGGCAGGTGGCGCAGGATCAGGCCGTCGGCCACTCGGTGAGGCTGATGGCGAAGCCGGCGGGGTGGCGGAGGTGCCGTCGGAAACCCAGATGGTGATTGGGGAGTCCTTGCTCAGCGGCATCACGGTATCGATGCGCATGACCGCGCCACGGGCAAGACCGTCCCCCTTAGCGGTGACAAGATTGACTTGGTATCCCTGGCTGGCTAGTTCCTTCCGTACGGACTCACCATTGCGGCCGCGGTACTTGGCAGAGAACGCGGCGGTGGCGCCCTGCTTAAACTTCGGATCAGATTGAGGGACAGTGCCCGAACGACCCCCGGCGCCGTTGGCTACGGCAAACCACGTGCGCGCTGGCTCGTATCCACCGTAGAGGTCACCATTCGCGCACTGACGAAGAGGACTGGTGCACAGAGGCATGGTTTGCGTGCCGTCATTGTAGATGTACGTGGCGGCGGCGAACTGGTCGTTAAAGCCCATGAATGCGGCGGACTGGTGGGACTCAGTGGTGCCGGTCTTGGCCGCTAAGCGGCCGGACCAGTTTGCGGCCCGCGCCGCGGTGGCACCGGTGCCGGAGACGATATCGGCCGTCATGCCGTCGGCAAGCGCGCGGGCAACATCAGCATCCAGCGCCTGCTCACAATCTGGTCGGTCAATGAAAACCTCATTGCCATCTTGGTCAGTGACCTCACGCACCGGATTAGGCTCGCACCAGCGGCCATCCGAGGCCAGCGACGCCGCCACATTGGACAACTCCAGCGCGCTCACCGGAGTGGGGCCCAAGGTGTAAGAACCCAGGTTGTGCTCAGTTACGTAGTCCGCAATGGAATCCTCACCATTGAAACTTCCCTCATCTAGGTAGGAACGCAAGCCCAACTTCACCGAAATGTCCACCACATTCTTTACCCCCACCTTCTCAATGAGCTGGACGAACGTGGTGTTAGGGGACTGCGCGAGGGCATTCTTCAGCGTCATCGTTGGGGCATAGGAGCCGGCGTTCTCCACACAGTAAGTGTTTGCTGGGCAATTGCGAGCGCCGCCATCACCCATGCCGCGCGCCTCATAGCGCGCCGGGACCTGCAACGTGGTGTTTAGGCCATAGCCCTGCTGCAGCGCAGCGGCGGCGGTGAAGATCTTGAACACGGAGCCGGCGCCGTTGCCCACCAGTGCGGTGGTCTGGGGGAGAACGGTCTGGCCAGCATCCAAGTCCAAGCCGTAATCGCGCGATGATGCCATAGCCAGGATGTTTCGGCTATCGCGCCCAGGCTCCACTACGTTGACTACCTCCGCGGCGCCTGGTGCCTGCGCGGACACTTGGCTGGTCACGGCGCTGTGCGTGGACTCCTGCACTGCAGGATCCAAGGTGGTGCGGATGGTGTAGGTGCCGTCGGTGAGCTGCTCTTGGCTCAGCCCCTTCTCGGCTAGGTACTCAAGGACGTAGTCGCAGAAGAAGCCAGCGTTGCCGGCACTAATACAGCCATTAGGAAGCCCGCGTGGCTCATCAAGCACGCCCAGGGGCTCGGTGCGCAACTCAGCTGCTTCCTGCGCGGTAATAGAACCTGTGGAGGCCATGGCATCCAATACCGCGTTGCGGCGGTCCTTCACTGCCTGGGCGTTGGTGTACGGGTTCAGATATGAGGAAGACTGCACCATGCCCGCCAGCATGGCGGACTGGAGGACAGTGAGCTTGTCAGCATTGGTGCCAAAGTAGGTGCGCGCGGCAGCCTCCACGCCGTACGCGCCGTTGCCGAACGGGATCAGGTTCAAATAGCGCGCCAGAATCTCATCCTTAGAAAGGTGATCATTGATCTCACTGGCCATTCTCATCTCGCGCAGCTTGCGCGGGATAGAAGTCTCAATAGCAGCCGCCTGATCTTCAGCATCATCGCTCAACACGAGCAAAAGATAGTTCTTGACGTATTGCTGATTAATGGTGGACGCGCCCTGCTCCACACCGCCTGCAAGTAGGTTCGTAGCCATAGCGCGTAGGTTGCCTTGGATGTCCACACCGTTGTGCTCGTAGAAGCGACGATCCTCAATGGCCACGATCGCGTTCTTCATGGCAGAAGAAATCTCGTTCGCAGGCACACTAAACCGACGCTGGTCATACAGCCACGCGATCGGATCATCGTTTTTATCCAGAATCGTGGTGACGCCAGGCGCGGTGCCGCTCGTCAGATCCTGCAAGTTCGATTGCATGGTCGTGTTTGTACGGTCCACAGCCACGCCACCAATGGCGGCGATGGGGGTCAGGGCAAGAGCGCCCGTGATTCCGGCTGCAGCCGTGGCGGCGAGCAATTTTGTCAACGCTTTGAACTTAGCCACGCTACAACCCTAGCCGGAAACGAGAAGTAAAGGGAATGGAGAAACTCTAATTTTATGGGGTAATAAACATATTTTTCGGGTAAGTCTGTGTGCATTTCTATACCACGCTTTTACCACCCGTGGGTGGCAATTACCTTGGGTATTGCGGAGAAGTTCCCCCTCAATGTGTGACTCATTCGACTAAGGACGTCTGATGTGAATACACTTACAGGTGTTAAGAAAAAGGTTCAGAAGCACTCTTTTAGCAGGAGGATCGACACCATGGCGGCACCCCTCATGAGCGAAACCAGCCGTAATCCATTCGCTGGTTCCGTTGCCACTCTCACCGCAGGAGAGCGTGGTGAGTGGGTCATGCAGGCAAATTGCCGCAACGGAGATCCAGACGCACTGTTCGTCCGCGGTGCAGCGCAGCGTCGTGCCGCCGCAATCTGCCGCCAGTGCCCAGTACTGCAGCAATGCCGCGCAGACGCCCTTGATAACAAGGTTGAGTTTGGTGTCTGGGGTGGCCTGACAGAGCGTCAGCGTCGTGCCCTGCTCCGCAAGAACCCACACATTAATAACTGGGCCGAGTACCTGGCCTCAGGCGGAGAACTCGTAGGAATTTAATTCCGTTATAATTTCTGCCCTCGTCACCTCGTGGCGGGGGTTTAATTAATGCCTGAGAATTGGTGGGGTTACCCCCACCATTGGTTGCTGCGCCTGGAAATCAGTGGTCATGCGCGATATTGCCATTTCACAGCTGAAGCAGCGACGCTAATGAGGGTATTGTTGGCACCATGACTAAATGGGAATACGCAACAGTTCCACTTCTAACGCACGCCACCAAGCAGATCCTTGACACGTGGGGTGAGGACGGCTGGGAGCTGGTCTCAGTAACTCCAGGCCCTAACCCAGACAATGTTGTGGCGTACATGAAGCGCCCTGTCGAGGAGGGCTAGAACATGGCCGAAACCATTTCCGCCCGCCTTTCAGAACTTGGCATTGAACTCCCACAGGTGGCGACCCCAGTAGCTGCTTATGTGCCAAGTATTCGCGTGGGTAACCAGGTCTGGACATCCGGCCAGCTGCCTTTCGTTGATGGAGAATTGCCACAGGTGGGCAAAGTTGGTGCAGAGGTGTCCGCAGAGGACGCAGAGCGCTACGCACGCATCGCTACGCTGAATGCGCTAGCTGCCATTGATGCTCTCGTGGGTATTGATAACGTCACGCGAGTACTCAAGATTGTTGGCTTCGTTGCATCTGCTGAATCCTTCACTGGGCAGCCGGGTGTTATCAACGGCGCTTCCAACTTGGTGGGCGAAGTATTCGGTGAGGCTGGGGCGCATGCCCGTTCTGCGGTTGGTGTAGCTGAGCTTCCACTGGGATCTCCGGTGGAGATCGAAGTCATCGTGGAAGTGGCAGAATAAGCCCCATGACCGTCACTTTCGTGAAAAACTAGAAAGTGATCATCAATTTTTCTCCTCGATCCTCCTTTTAGGGGAGAAGCTAGTAGTCCCAACCACATCGAGTAGCTAAGCTAAAGACCATGCAGCATCCTGCCTATAGCCAGTTGCGGCCAGTAACCGAGTCCGCATCCGTCGTATTGTGCCCTAATCCTGGGTACTCATCGCTTGAGGGAACTAACTCCTGGGTAATTCGCGCAGAGGGCGATCCTAACAGCATTGTTATTGACTGTGGCCCAGAAGATGAAGGCCATCTGAATGTCTTGAACTCCAAAGCAGATAACGTTGCGTTGGTGCTTCTGACTCACCGTCACCCTGATCATGCTGATGGGGCTCACCGTTTCCGTCAGCTCACCGGTGCGCCTGTACGTGCTGTGGATCCAACCCAGTGCATGGCTGGTAACCCGCTGGTTGATGGAGAGATTATTAAGCTGGACGGCGTTACCCCACAGATTGAGGTGGTGTTCACCCCAGGTCACACTAGTGACTCTGTCAGCTTCTTTATTTGGAGCGGGGAACCACACAAGTCTGAGCTTGAAGGCGTGTGCACCGGAGACACCATCGCCGGCCGCCACACCACCATGATTTCAGAGACCGATGGTGATCTGGGTGATTACCTGAAGTCCCTAGAGCTCTTGGATGAGCGCTGCCAGGGAGTTAGCCTTCTTCCGGGACACGGTCCAGATGCGGATGACGTAGGGTTCTTCACTCACAAGTACCTAGAGCGCCGTTACCAGCGCCTCGAGCAAATCAAGGAAGCTAAGGTGAAGCTTGGTCCTGACTTTGCTCTGAAGGACATGATTGACGCCATTTACGATGACGTTGACCCAGTTCTTCGCGGTGCTGCGGAGCAGTCCACTCGCGTCGCGCTTCGCTACTTGGAAAAGATGGACGCTGGGGAAGCCTAGTAGGTGTGATGAAGGCGGAAGTTCACGGGGTGAACTTCCGCCTTCATTTTTGTTCGCATGAGAAAAGCCCCACCGTAGTGGGGCTTAAGTGGAGTGTTTTAGCGAGCGCGCTTTGCTAGGTGCTCAGGGTCCACAATGAGCACGGACTTGCCCTCGAGGCGGATCCATCCGCGGTGCGCGAATGTTGCCAGCGCCTTATTTACTGTTTCACGGGAAGCGCCAACGAGCTGGGCGATTTCTTCCTGGGTGAGGTCATGGTTAACGCGTAGGGCTGCACCCTCCTGGGTGCCAAAGCGGTTGGCCAGCTGCAGGAGAGTCTTGGCAACACGGCCTGGTACGTCGGTGAAGATGAGGTCAGCCAAGGAAGCGTTGGTGCGGCGCAGACGGCGAGCCAAAACGCGGAGCAGCTGCTCAGAGATGGCTGGGTGATCTGAGATCCACTTGTGCAGCATCTCAGAGTTCATGGTTGCAGCGTGTACTTCAGTCACACACACGGCGGAGGAGGTGCGTGGGCCTGGGTCGAAGATGGATAGCTCACCAAACATATCCGATGGGCCCATCACGGTGAGGAGGTTCTCACGGCCGTCAGTGGAGTGGCGAGCGAGCTTCACCTTGCCGGAGGTGATGATGTACAGGCGGTCACCTGGCTCGTGCTCTTCGAAGATGGTGGCACCGCGTGGGAAGCGTACGGTCTCTAACTCCTGGATCAGGTTATTTACAGCCACTGGATCGACGCCCTGGAAAATGCCAGCGCGGGAGAGGATGTCGTGTACACCGTCCACTTCGCGTACTCCTTAGTTGATGCGATGATTATTGGCCTATCAATAATATAGGCCACATTCAAAGTAATACCAGTTAGGCACTTTACTATGAAATAGGTTACAACCGCACCTCAAAAGTAGAGTTGTCACATAGATGTGGTAACAGAGGGTGGCAACGGGGGAGTTGACAAGCGAAAATGCCAGTTAATGTGGCCTTAACTAGTAGCAGGCGGTTAAAGGGAATAATGCTTGAGAGTGCGAAAACTACACCCGAATGAGGAGAATTGCGGAGCATTTTTAACCACAACGCGTGGTGATGTCCGTCAACTCCTATTCGGCGTCAGTTGTGGGAAGGTCCTCACGGCTAGGTGGAATCTCATCCTCCGAACGTGGTGCTGACGTGACGTCCTGGTCCTCTATACCTGTACGAAGTACTGCTTTCTCCAGCCTTTCCATCCAGAAAAGAAAGGTGGCAAGCAGTAGTGGTACAAGACAAGCAAGAATCGCGGCCATGCCCACCACAATAGCGTTAGTGCTACCAAATTCCACACCGAGCTGGTGACAGCGGAATTTCTGATTAGACTGGTTGGTTGATGCTCACATACGCACAAGGAAAGCAGGGGTAAAAAAGAGTGGACGGATTGATTGACGGAATCCCGTTGCCAGCTCCCACCCCGCCCGCTACCCGCGTGAAGCAGACCAAGGCGCAGGCCCGTACTGGCGAGACACCATTGGGAAAAACCCGGCGCGCACGCAAAATCAACCGCTGGCTGACGGTTGGCTACCCAGATGCCCACTGCGAATTGGACTTTAAAAATCCGCTTGAGCTCACGGTGGCCACCGTTTTGTCAGCGCAGTGCACGGATGTACGCGTTAACCAAGTAACGCCAGCACTTTTTGCCCGGTATCGCACCGCTATGGATTACGCCACCGCAGATGAGGCCGAATTACAGGAATACATTCGCCCCACTGGCTTCTACAAAGCTAAGGCTCGAAACCTGATCGGGATGGGGCAGCGCCTGGTCGCTGAGTTCGGCGGCGAGGTCCCACGGGCACTGGATGATCTGGTGTCCCTGCCGGGCGTCGGCAGGAAAACAGCCCATGTGGTGCGCGGCAACGCCTTTGGCGTGCCGGGGCTGACGGTAGATACCCATTTCGGGCGCCTAGTGCGCCGGCTTGGGCTCACTCAGCTGACCGATGAGGTGAAAGTAGAGTTTGCTCTGGCTGAGATGATTGAGAGGAAGGAATGGACCATGTTCTCTCACCGAATCATCTTCCACGGGCGCAGGGTCTGCCATTCCAGAAAGCCAGCCTGTGGCGCGTGTTTTCTTGCGCCGCTATGTCCAAGCTACGGCGAGGGGCCAACGGACACCTTGGAAGCAGCAAAGCTTATCAAGGGCCCCACTGATTCCCACGTGGATCGTCTACTGAACCTGGCCGGAATTGCAACGGAAGCTACATCATGAACAACAAAACTCTGATCATCTCCATCGTGGTATTCCTGGCCGGCCTGGCGGTTCTTGTTCCCCAACTGCCCATGTTCAAAAATGCGGACGAGCCCGCGGAATCTTCGGTCACATCTGAGGTCACGAATCAGGAGCTGAGCGAGGTCCCTCAGCGCCCCGATTGCCCAGAAGTTGCTCTTCCCACCGAGCTACCCTGCTTGGGAGGACAGATCCACGGTGAGCCCCAGGGTGACTACACCATCGTCAGCCTGTGGGCGTGGTGGTGTGAACCGTGCCGCAAGGAACTACCGCTGTTTGATGAACTGGCCCAAAAGCATCCTGAATACACCGTCGTAGGCGTTCACGCGGACAAACTGGGCGCCAACGGCGCGGGAATGCTTGGGGAATTGGGAGTTGATATGCCAAGCTTCCAGGATTCCTCCAACAGTTTTGCCGGCACGCTGGGCCTTCCCGGCGTTGTCCCCATTACCGTGGTGCTCGATGCCCAAGGTCAGATGGTGGGCTTTCTCCCTCGGCCGTTCGAGGAATACGGCGAACTAGAATCCGAAATCGAAAATCTCATTGCAAGCTAGAAAAGGGGGAATGAGGCGACATGAAAAACCCACCACAGTCACCCATCAGGCCAGATTTTCCCGATTCGCCGGGCGAGAACATTGAGCTACAGCCAGAAAAAGCCCCTGCGTGGCTTCGCCCACTGGTGGACAGCATGCGCTCAGGGCACATTGGCGAGCAGATACAAGCCGAACTCAAAGCAACCGGAAGCATTGACCGCCAACGCCAAGCGGCAGTGCTCATGCTGCTCTCCGGTAGCGCAGATGCACACGAGCTACCGGAGGATGCAGAAATCCTGCTTATTCACAGATCGCCAACCCTTCGGAGCCACTCCGGGCAGATGGCCTTTCCCGGCGGGCGAGTAGACCCAGAGGATGAAACAGTAGTGGACTGTGCCATGCGCGAGGCATGGGAAGAAACGGGATTGGACCGCCACAGCGTGACGCCGCTGGCTGAGCTGCCGGAGGTGCACATCCACGCCACCGGCTACCCAGTGCACCCCATCCTGGCCTACTGGCATGACAAGAAAGACGTGGCAGCAATTGATCCGGCGGAAACGGACGAGGTCTTGTCCGTTCCTATCCGGAAGCTGCTCGACCCGAAGGTCCGCTTCCGTGTCAGCATGGGCAACAGGTGGCACGGCCCCGCGTTCGATCTTGACGGCTACGTAGTCTGGGGCTTTACTGGGGCGTTGCTGAACGCTCTGTTCCAGCATGCAGGGTGGGAAATACCCTGGGATACAACCAAGGTGGTGCCACTGGAGGAAGCAATTGGCAACTCCAGAAACGGCCAGCACAATGGAGCGTGGGACTGAAGTTAATATCGGTTTGCGCACAATTGTCCGAAAAATACAATCTAGGACGTCATTGTCTTAGGCAAGCGTGTAACTTCTTGTAAGTAATGACCAACACAACGGAAGTGGGAATACCTTGGAGCTGACTCCTGGCGTGATCACTGATGGCCTCATCATCGTTGCCGTCATTGCTGCGCTCATCGCCGGATGGCGGCAAGGCGCATTCTCATCCATCCTGTCCACCGTTGGTGTGGTTGCTGGCCTCATCTGCGGCGCGGCGCTGGCGCCAACGGTGATGGGCATGACAGATGCCGTGGCACTGCGATTACTTCTAGGTCTTGGCGTAGTCATCCTGTTGGTCGGAATTGGCAACATCGTGGGAGGAATCCTCGGTGGTGCAATGCGCGACCAAATCAGGTGGAAAACCACCATGCGACTCGACAGCGCCGTGGGATCGGTATTCCAAGCACTCGCCACCCTGATCGTGGTCTGGTTGGTTGCCATCCCGCTGGCATCCGGATTGCCAGGGCCAATAGCGGACGGGGTAAGAAACTCTAAGGTTCTGGGGTTTGTGGATGACAACACCCCTCCGGTGCTGTCCACTCTTCCTTCCAAAATCTCCGCCATGCTCAATGAGTCTGGCTTGCCGCCACTAGTCTCGCCATTTACTCAAGCAGACTCCGCATCTGTTGCGGCTCCAGCCATCAAGGTGGAAAACACGGAACTCGTTGAACAGCTGCGGCCGTCTGTCATCCACGTGATGGGCGAATCACAACGCTGCGCACGCCGGCTCATGGGATCGGGATTCGTGATTGACAGCAACCACGTCATCACCAACGCCCACGTGGTGGCTGGCACCTCAACGGTAAGGCTAGACACCGTGGCTGGTGTCTACGATTCCGAGGTTGTCTACTACAACCCAGACCTCGATATTGCGGTCCTCAAATCAGACGGAATTGATCTCCCAGCGCTCACGTGGGCGCCACAAGCGGCGCAAAGCGGTGCAGACGCCATTGTGATGGGCTTCCCTGAATCAGGCCCATTCGAAGCCGCCCCTGCACGCATCGCTGATCGCATCGCCATCTCAGGCCCAGACATCTACGCCACTGGCCGAGTAGAACGCGAATCCTACACAGTCCGCGGCACCATCCGCCAAGGCAACTCCGGAGGCCCGATCGTAGACAACAACGGCAACGTCCTTGGCGTTGTATTCGGCTCCAGCGTGGACACCTCTGACATCGGCTACGCCCTCACCGCGCAGGAAGTACAAACTGCACTTGGAAATATTGCCGCGCTCAACACACCAGTAAGCACTCAGGAGTGCGTAATCAACTAGGGTGCGCACTTTACGGAGGCTCGTGGTTAATGTGCACCTGTGCTTAGCTAGCCACGAGCGAAGTGCGCAACAGCGGTAGCAAAGGCCTCTGGGTTCTCTAGGTGGGGGCGCAGGCGCGTGCCCTTGAGGGTGATCGAGTGAATCGGGTGAATACAGCGCTTGGACGCAGGCCCCAGAAGAGATGCCTGCTGGCGAGAACCATCCAGCAGCATCATCACACGACTAGCCACCGGGATGGACGCCCATTTGGACGGCGGTAAGGCCATCCCTAATCGGGTAGTACGCACAACAGCGGGGAAGGTGGATTCAATGCGCATTGCCTGCTCGCGCAACTCTAAGTCCGCCACAAAAGCCGCAGACTCCTGATAAGGCAAACTCGTGGCATTGCGGAGATCGCGCGCTAAGAAGGAGTGGCGGTTACGCCACATCGATTTCAACAAAAAGCTAGGGGTGCGCACCGCCGCATGGGTGGCAATGTAGTTGGAGAACATCCACGGCTTTAAGGTCACAGCCTTGCGCATATCCAAGGGGTGAATAGACCCCACGGTGATGATGGACTCCACGTGGTTGGGGTGGGAAGTGGCAAGGGTCCACGCTATCGTGGCGCCGATACCGGCGCCCACCACATGTGCTTTTTGGTGACCGAGGGTGCGGATAGCGCCCGCGACATCGCCCGTGGAATGACGCAGATCGTATCCCTGCGGTGGCTTATCCGACATGCCGTAGCCGCGTAGATCCAATGCCGCTACGTGGAAGCCTTGTTCAGCAAGTGGGGCAAGGACGCGGCGGTAATCTACCCAGCAGCCAAAAGAGTCATGCAGCAAAACTATGAGAGGATCCTGAGGATCACCGGCGGTAACAGCATGCAAGCGCACGCCGCGCGTGTGGAGCATCTGGTGGTGGAAACCATCTAAGTTGACCACCTTAGGTGAAACGCTTCGCACGTTAGCTCTCTCCTTCTCCAACAAGCAATAAGAAAACCACGTCCTAACCAGCATAGGTGGTTAAGACGTGGAACAGGTATCAGGCTACTTCTTAAGAGTAGAGACCGTGATTCTTGGAGTTTTCCAGCTGCTTCTCAGCCTTGCCAGGAACCAAGTTCTTGAGCTCGTTAACGGAGCGGATGGTCTCCTTTGGCTTTCCAATCTTCTTGACCTTGGAGAAACCGATCAGGCCCAAGACCGCCGCCAGAACCAGCATGATCAGGAATACGATCAGGAAGGCAGCCCAACGGTCAAGCCACAGGTCCGCCAGCAGTTCTGCGAGGAAGAAGAAAAAGAAGAAGGAGCTGTAGAGTGCAACAACACCAGCTACACCAAACAGGCCGCCGCCAATAGCGCCCTTCTTGGCCTCACCAGCGAGCTCGGTCTTAGCCAGTTCGATCTCAGAACGAACCAAGGAAGACATCTGGGAGGTTGCATCACTAACCAGTGCGCCGATGGAGTTGCGGGTGCCGCTGTCTACATCGCTCAGTGGAATTGAGTTGACCTCAGCGTCAAACTGGGAAGGGCCAGTAGTAAACATGCCATCGTTGTTGCTCACGGGTTTAATTCCTCCAAGAAGATTTTTTAGCTAATACAGCAGTGTCAATAACAACTATCGTGCCACGAAATTCGGCTCAACGTCCATTTCGCAGAGTTATTGTTGCGAAACTGTAGTCTTAAAAAATGCCTAATAAATTCTGGTCAAAGCTAAAAATACCAGTTCAGGGTAGATTTCCAGGTGAATAGAAGAAGAATTACTGCGGAAACAAAAAGGAGAACAAAAAAGCTCTCCCCAGCCTCATATCCTGCATGAGCGGTTACAATTGGTCGCGTTTTACTTGGCAAGTACGTCTGCTGAAGGAGGGGACACTCACACTGTGAAAACGGATCCGTTAGCGCACCTTTTAACCCGTACTGACGTGGCGGAAGCGCTGGGCAAGGCGCGCGAAGCAATCAACGCCGTGCATCGGCGTCCCGTGAACCTGCGCAAAGTGGAGATCACTAGCTCTGAGGCCACACTGAGGGGAGCGAAGGTGGCGGCAGACTTGGCGCCACAGCTCAGCGAACAACAGGTCATTAGTGCCTTCAGTGTGTTAGCGCCTGGCACAGTGGAGGAGTCTGCCCGAATCTTTCTCCGCTCCCCATTGCAAATCTTCGCCCGCCTGGACGTAGCGCTAGGTGGTACAGGGCAGCCGGTCAAGGCCCCGGAAGAGCTGGAACTTTTGGGGCGGGTGATTTCTGCTGCCAAAGATAACCCGTTACTAGCTGCGGTGGTGCAGGGCGAAGTGGCGAGTAAAGAATTCTTTGGTATCCGTAGCGCCACTATTGCTGCGGTGGCTGCTAGGCTCGCGGCGGTGGCCAGTGGTCTTGACCCGAGGGGGCTGTGTGTCCCTGAGACCTATGTCCGGCGCCATAGGAAGGAGTTTGATCAAGCGATAGAAGAATTCCGCAGCCCAGACGGGGTGGAAAACTACATTGTGCTCCACCTTGCCGCGTGGGAGGCCGGCGCCGCAGAAGCTGAATCTATTGCTCGGGCTGCAAGCTAGCCCGCTTTAGGGTCGCCCTTCTTCTTTGCTAGCCACATCCCGCCCGCGGTCACCGCTGCAACGGCAGCAACTACGCCGGTTGAGATGCCAATTTCCTTACCCGTGGGCATCTGGAAGAGCGGAACGGGGTTTTTAAATATGCGACATTCCCAGCCACGCTCGGTAGCAATCCTGCGAAGAGCTCGGTCTGGGTTAATTACCACTGGGTGGGCCACCGCCTCGAGCATGGGGATGTCCGTGGCGGAATCCGAATAAGCGTAGCTGCGGTCCAGGTTGTACCCACGCTGTTGGGCTAAATCCTCAATCGCCTGAGCCTTGGCCGCACCCTTGCAGTAGAAGGTGACCTCGCCTGTGTACTTTCCATCCTGGCTGGCTAGTTCGGTAGCAACCACCGTGGAGATTCCTAGTTCGCGGGCGATTGGCTCCACGAGCTCGCGGGCGGATGCGGAAATGATCACCACATCGTGGCCTTTGAGCTGGTGATCCTTAATTAAATCGCGTGCCTCGGCGTAGATGGTGGGAGCCACCACCACTTCCATGGTTTGCTGTGCGATCTCTTTGACTTGCTCCACTTCCCAGCCGGTGACCATGGCAGCTAGCTGGTCACGTGTGGAGTCCATTTGTTCGCTGCTGTGCCCAGAGAACATGTAGGTGGCCTTGGCCATAGACATCTGCAGTGCTTCCACTGGCGTAATGAGTCCCGAGTTGAGGAACTCTTTGCCGTATGCAAACGCGGAGGACGTGGCAATGATGGTCTTATCAAGATCAAAAAAGGCAACGGCACGATTGCGCGCCAGCACGATGTCAGTGCTGGGTGATTCCTGTCCGGCAGAGCCCTCGTCCGCCAAGGTGTGCTCGTTTCTTACCATCACCTCTCACAGCTTAGTCTTTTTTGCCACTTTCGCGACGCGAGTGCCGGGCGTGCGCTGGATCCTTGCAGGTAGGAAAACTTATGTGTCATAATTGCATTCGCATGGCCCCGATATACAGTGCGGCCTGCCTCGGCCCGCCCCCCCCTGTGGCCGAGTTTGGCGGTTCGCGTTTTACCCCCCCCTAGCGCGAACCGCCCTTTTTTGGCAGTTATCCACAGCCAAGTTGTTGAATTGTCAACAAAAAGTGGGTTATCCACAGGTTGATTGGCCTGTGCCAGCGAGGTAGCGGGCTCGTGGGTTTTAGTGGGGGACATGAGCACAGTACTGAACACCACACACAATTCACAGCCCTTTACCGCCAACGTGCCTGAGTTTCCTGATTACTGGAATGAGGCTCCCCAAGCACCCACCACGCCAGCGCCCCCAATGCGCCCGCCGCGCCAGGCTCCAGTGGTGACACCGCCTGCTGAGGTTGCGCGCACTGGGAAGGCCACGCCAGTATTGATGGCCATTTCTGATCCTGTATTGGCACCTGAAGTGGCCACGGTCATTGCCGCCACTGGGCGGGGAGTTATTGACACCGTGGATCCGCGTGACATTGAGCGCCTAGGGTCAAAGGTCTCGGTTGTGCTTGCCGACCCAACCACGGCGCCAGCCTTGGCTGGCGTTGCCGCGGGCGTCACCAAGGTCCTGATCTTCCCAGAGCCTGGCCCAGCAGATTTCGAGCTGGCCATGACGGTGCACGCAGACCACGCACTGGTGATCCCGGCACAAGCACCGCAGCTCCTGCAGATCATCGGCCGCACCGACAACCCTGCGCAGCGCAGTGGTGGACGTGGCCTAGTCACATGTGTGATCGGCGCGGTGGGCGGATCTGGTGCCTCCACGCTGGCAGCAGCGTTGACGATTGTGCAGAAGGACAGCACGTTGGTGGACGCGGTGCCGCTGTCCGGAGGGCTCGATCTCCTCATGGGCGTGGAAGACGCCGCGGGGGTGAGATTCAATGATGTGGCCTTGGGTAGCGGAAACATCGCGGCATCCGATCTCAAGAATGCTTTGCCGCACGTCAAGGCTGGCCAAGCTGTACTTACCAGTGCTCGGCTATCAGCAGACACCGTTGCCCCAGAAGAAATCGCCACCGCCGTAGACCTGCTGGCAAGCACAGGTGACGTAGTAATCGACTGCCCCTATTACGGTGAGGAATTCTCCGCGGCGGTAGCAGTGGCTGACCATGTAGTCATAGTGGTGCCCAGTGAAATCCAGGCCGTAGCACGCGCAAAGATTCTGGTAGACCGCTTGAAGCAATCACGGGTGGGGTGCACCATTGTGGTCCGCCACCGCGGATGGTCAGGGCTGAGCATCCAAGAAATTGAAAGCATCACCTCAGCCACCGTCATCGCGGAACTGCCCACCGTGAAGAAGCTAGCCAAGACAATTGAACTGCAAGGTATAGGTCGCGGCCTCCCCAGCGCAGTAGAAAAGTGTGCGAAAGCCATCATCGCCCACGTGAAAGCGGGTGCACTATGAGCAGGAAAGACCCCGATTTTCTCGTGCGAGTGGCGGAAAAAGTCCAACGCAGGCTAGCCGATAATCCGGCGGATTCAGACCACATAGCTTCAGTCGTTCGCGAGGAAGCGAACGTGGTCCTCTCAGATGTGGAGGTTCTACATATCTTGAGAAAACTGCGCCACGATAGTTACGGCATAGGTGAGCTGGAAGAATTGCTCAGCATTAACAACGTGACCGACATTGTGGTCAATGGCCCAGACAGCGTCTGGTTTGATCGTGGCAATGGTCTCGAGCGCGCCGGGATTCGATTCGACAGCGATGACAGCGTGCGCAGGTTGGCCACCCGGTTGCTGGCCGCTACCGGCCGCAGAATCGATGATGCCCAATGTTTTGCGGACGGGCGATTCACAAGACCCGATGGCACAGTCCTAAGAGTCCATGCCCTCTTGAGTCCGCCCTCCAATTCTGGAACGTGCCTATCGCTTCGTGTGCTGCGCCAATCCACTGAGAACCTTGAGCAGCTGCGTGACAACGGAACCTTTGATGATGACGTCTTAGAGATGCTGCGCAACATCGTGGCAGCAAACCGCTCCTTCCTCGTGGTGGGCGGGACTGGATCCGGAAAAACTACCCTGCTGGCTGCCATGCTCGCCAACGTTGAGGATCACCGTCGCCTCATCTGCATTGAGGACACGCAGGAGCTCAACCCGAACCATCCTCACTTGGTCAGCCTGACTACCCGAACCAGCAATGCGGAGGGAATAGGTGAGGTGACCATGAGCGATCTGCTGAAGCAATCCCTGCGCATGCGCCCAGACCGCATCGTGCTGGGCGAGATCCGTGGTGGTGAAGTGGTGGACCTCTTAGCAGCACTCAACACAGGTCATGACGGATGTGCGGGAACTATTCACGCTAATGACATTTATGAGGTGCCGGCGCGCCTTGAGGCGCTGGCTGCGCGTGGCGGAATGGAGCGCGATGCGCTGCAGGCGCAGCTGGCTGCGGCGCGCCCGCTGGTGTTGGCCATGCGTCGTGACGCTGACGGGCGCAAGTTGGTACGGATCGGTGAGCTGGCAGGCAACCCAGTGGAGGTTCATGTTTTCTGGGAACTAAAGGAGAAGCCATGACGGTGTTGAGCGCGCTCATGGTAGCTGTAGCACTGGAGCTGTGGGGAGCGAGTCCACGCGGCAGGTTGGGTAACGGAGATCGCCCGGTGGTGCATCCGGCCGTGCGTCGGGGCGCAACAATTGCGCTTGCCGTGTTGGGTGTCATTGCGGTGCTGGTATTGGCACGGGATTATCTGGCCACCGTCATTGCCGGTCTGCTCGTGGCGGTTGTGGCGTGGAGGGTTGTCTCACAGCAGTTGCGCACACGTGCGGAGGGAAGGACGCAGCTCCAGGTGGCCCGGTTTCTTGGGCTAGTCACGGCGGACTTGCGCTCAGGGGCGGAAATCGGCGCCGCTGTATCTCAGGCTGCGGAGGAAATATCCGATGTGGAGTTGGCAACGGCGCTCACCATTGCAGGTCGCACCACGCGTGCTGGGCGAAGCGGCGCCCAGGCACTAGAGCGGCACGCGCGAGGAATTCCACAGCTGAAGCCGCTGGTGGCTGTGTGGACGGTCGCGGAGAAGTACGGCATCTCCCTTACTGAGCTGTTGGGTAACGCGCAACAGCGCATTGACGCTACCGCCCGCCACGGTTCAGCAACTGCGGCATCGCTACAGGGCGCGCAGGCGACGGCGGGGATTCTCTCACTGCTGCCGTTGCTGGGCATAGCAATGGGCTACGCCCTAGGCGTGGACACCCTGGGATTCCTCTTTGGCGGTGGCATCGGCGGTGTGATCCTCGTGGTTGGCGTGGGGTTGCTGTGCGCAGGTGTTGCGTTGAGCCACAAGATCATCATGGCTGCGATGTAGGAGGTAAAAGGTCGTGGTAATAGCTGATTATCTTCCGCTCATGCTAGCCCTAGCCGCCGCGCTGTTTGTGTGGCCCCAATCAATGAGGTCGGCGTTAGTTGCCGGGGACCAGTCTCCAGTGGTGCGCCCGCGTGATGGACCACCGGAGCCTTCGTTGTGGGCGAAAGCGTTGCGTGGCAGCAGAGATTCTGCCGAATTACTAGACAGGGCTAGCGAATTGAGACTGCTGAGCGCGTGTCTGACTGCTGGCTTAAGCCCCGCTACCGCTGCGGAAGCGGTAGCGAGCACCACCGAGGTCATGGCGTGGTCACGATTGGCCACCATGCTTGCCGTGGGCGTCCCGTCACAGGCTGCCTGGGCAGAGTTGGCCTTAGTTCCTGGACTGGAAGAAATAGCGGTGGTGGCACGCAACGCATCACGTTCAGGTGCGGCAATGAGCGCCGGTTGTGCGCGCATTGCGCAGCAGCTGGAACAACAGGCACAGGATGCCGCAGTAGCACGAGCAGAAAAGGCTGGCGTCATGATCGCCGCGCCGCTATCGCTGTGCTTCCTCCCGGCATTCATAGTGCTAGGCCTTGTGCCGTTGATTTTCAACCTTGGACTCACTGTCCTTTAACCCTTAAAAGAAGGAGAACATCATGACCGTAATGACTAAGCAAGAACCAGAAATCATCGCGGAAGCCACCACGATGGAGGAGGCCGAGTACGGGTGTGGGTGCGCAGGCGCCTCTGTGGCCCGCTTGGCCGAGGACGAGCGCGGAATGACTACCTTGGAATATGCGTTGACAGCGCTGACCGCCGTTGCCATCGCCACGGCGCTGTACATGGTGGTGTCCAGCGGCGTGGTGCAAGACGCATTCGAGTCAATCATCACCGATGCACTCAATACCCGCCCATGATGATCATTGATGATGACCGTGGTGTGACATCACTGGAAACTGCCTGGGGCATAGGCATTCTTGCCCTCGTGGCCTCCATGGTGCTGGGAGGCATGAGCGTACTCGGTGCGTATGTGTCCGCCATTGATCAGGCAGGCGCAGCTGCGCGCTCCCGTGCCATTGGAGTGCCCTACGCAGCAGAGGGGGCCACTGTGAGCTATTCCGAAAGCGCAGGGTTGACCACTGCCACGGTGTCGGTGCCCAGTGTTGTTGGTGAGATCAGTGCCACGGCCATCTTTCCAACGGAGCATCATGGGTAAGCCTTTATGCGCGGATGACCGTGGATCCACCACTATTGTCACCGCCGTCATTACCTGCTTTCTTGCTACGGCGGTGATGGTGGCGGTGGCTATCATTGGCAACACCATTGCCAGCCATCAGGCGCGCAACGCTAGTGACCTAGCCGCCATTGCTGGAGCACACGCGGTATTCCGCGGGGACAACGCATGTGACAAGGCCGGCGATGTGGCCAGGGCTAACGGTGGGGTCATGACGCGGTGCCACGTCGAGGGGGCGGATGTCACCGTTACCGTTGACGTGGGACCGTCGTCCGCCGTGTCCAAAGCTGGGCCAGTTTAGGAACCCATCTCAGCCGTCATCGCCACCAGAGCCTTGAGCAGCGTGATGGCTCCGGCCTTATCCAAAGGGTTGTTTCCATTGCCGCACTTAGGCGACTGAACGCAAGACGGGCAGCCGGCTTCACACGCGCAGGACTCAACGGCATCCAACGTGGATTCAATCCACTGCGGGAACCGATCAAATCCTTCGTCCGCAAAGCCCGCACCACCTGGGTGGCCGTCATAAACAAACACCGTAGGCAGCAACGTATCCGGATGACGCTGGGTGGACACCCCACCAATGTCCCAACGATCGCACGTGGCCAAAAGTGGCAGCATGCCAATCGCTGCGTGCTCCGCGGCGTGCAGGGTGCCCGGAATGTCTTCAATCCCTAGCTCATCAAGAACCAATGGATCCACCGTGTACGCAACCGCGCGGGTACGCAGCTGGCTAGGAGGCATATCCAGAGGGACCTGCTCCACAATTGTGCCATCAGGCGCGCGGCGAATGTAGCCAATCACCTGGGTAATTACTTCTACCTCAACGTTAGAGACCCACAACCCTGGTGCCGGGTTCACTACCTTGTCAGGTTCTTTTACTATCCGAATCTGGGTATCCGAACGGGACTGCGTGCTGAAATCCGGCATCTCGGGTCGCGCAAGAGCAACGTGCTGTGCAAAGTCCAGTTCCGCGATGACAAAACTCTCTCCCTGATGCAGGTATACCGCGCCGGGGTGGACATCGCTGACGGCGCGGGCGGAGTCGATGGTGCCCAGCAAGCGCCCGTCCGTGATATCTACTATCGCGAACTGTTCGCCGGTGCCACGCAGGCTCACCAGCTCATGCGGTGAGGGCTGCCCCGGTGCGAGCGCCGCAAACCACCCTTTAGGGCGTTTGCGCACATGGCCCATTCGAGCCAACTCCTCCATCACCGCTTCTGCCTGGAATGCGGCGACCTCCTCATCGCTCAGGGGTGCCTCGAGTGCAGCGCAGTACATGTGGCCGAGCAAAATATGGGGGTTGGCTGGGTTAAAGACCGTGCGCTCGATGGGCTTGCCCAACAACGCCTCAGGGTGATGCACTAAAAAAGTGTCCATGGGGTCATCGCGAGCAACCAGGACCACAAGCGATCCTTGTCCGCGGCGGCCAGCTCGACCACCCTGCTGCCAGAAGCTGGCCACGGTGCCTGGGTAACCGGCCATGATCACGCAGTCAAGGCCGCCTACGTCAATGCCCAGCTCAAGGGCATTGGTAGAGGCAACGCCTACCAGGGTGCCGTCATCGAGTTGCCTTTCCAGCTTGCGCCGATCCTCCGCCAAGTACCCCGCGCGGTAGCTGGCCACGCGCTTGACTAGGTCAAACCGGCCGTCGGAGGCAAGTCTTTCCTGGCACCTCAGCGCGACGGTTTCTGCTTGCCGACGCGAGCGTACGAACGTGAGGGTGCGGGCGCCTTCCTTGATCAGGGTTGCCATCATCGCCGTGGCATCAGTGGTGGCCGCGCGCCTGACCGGCGCGCCGTTTTCGCCCTCAACGTCCTCGTAAAAACCTGGCTCCCACAGCATGATGGTTCGCGCGCCTGTGGGCGCGCCGTCTTGGTCGACCGCTACCACGGGGCGGCCAATGAGGTTGGACGCATGCTCGGCAGGGTTATTGCTGGTGGCGGAGGCGAAAATAACCACGGGGTGGGAGCCGTAGCGGGCACATACGCGCAGCAAGCGTCTGAGCGTCAGTGCCACATTTGCCCCAAACACTCCGCGGTAGGAGTGGCACTCATCCACCACGATGAATCGCAGGTGGCGAATAAGGCGTGCCCACCGCTGGTGGTTGGGCAGGATGCCGGTGTGTAGCATGTCTGGGTTGGTGAAGATGAACCGGGACTGGTCACGGATTCCGGCACGGGCGTCAGAAGGGGTATCCCCGTCATAGGGTGAGGGATATGCGCCTTCTAGGGCAGCCACGTTTCGGCAGATATCACTCACCTTGGCCAGCTGATCGCTGCCCAGTGCCTTGGTGGGCGTGATGTACACGGCGCAGGCAGTGTCATCATCAGCGAGGGTGGACAAAATGGGCATGAGGTAGCTCAAGGATTTTCCGGAGCTGGTTCCGGTGGCTACTACAACGTCACGCCCATGAAAAGCAAGATCTGCGCACTGAGCTTGGTGGCTAAATGGCTGAGAAATTCCGGAATCGATGAGAAAATCCCGCAGAAGCGGATGAATCCACTCCGGCCATTGGGCATAAACTGCCTGCTTCGGGGCGATGGTGCGGACATGCGTGGGTTCGGTGCCTTTGAGCGTGGTACGGATGGATGAGAGGAGCTCTTCGCCTAGTTGCTGCCCCGGATCATACCCCGTGATGGGGGTAGAATTGTCCATTCTTAAGCCTCACTTTGGTTTAAAAAACACGAGCACGCTGCAGGTTACGATTATGCCTGAAAAGAAACCCTATGCAGGAGCCGTAATCCGTGACAGACTGTTGTTGGTCGCTAGAGCTGCGCGCTTGTAACCAACTATTTACCAAAATAAGCTGCATATCTGCTTCGGGCAGAATTCTCGCTTCAAGTTTGCTTTGGCTCGTGCCTGAGTAAGTTTGTCTCCTGATGTGCAATTGTTCCGGTGATGACATTGAAGTGCACACGTACAGTAAGCATTTTTACGATCAAGATCTACAGGTTGTAAATGTTTTTTATTCCCTGTGGTGTTTTGAAATGCATTGTGAGGATGAGTTCGACCCCACCGCAATTCGGTAAAAACACCGAGAAGTACACTTAGTTAGGAATTTTTACAATGGCACAGGGAACTGTTAAGTGGTTCAACGCTGAAAAGGGCTTCGGTTTCATCGCTCCAGAGGATGGCAGCGCAGACGTATTCGTTCACTATTCCGAGATCCAGGGCAGCGGCTTCCGCACCCTCGAGGAGAACCAGCGCGTTGAGTTCGAGATTGGTGAAGGCGCTAAGGGCCCACAGGCTCAGAGCGTCACCGCAATCTAAGGCGCACCGCAGTCTTTATGCAATCCCTCCAAGGTTGATCTTGGGGGGATTTTTTCATGCCTTCTCTGCTGCTGGATTCTGCAACTTACCCTTATGGTGGGGTAGGTCAGCACGCCGAGTTGTGGGTGCAGCCCTTACAGTAGAGGAGCGAATTTCTGGCCCGCCTGGCACAGTGGTTGTTTATTATCCGTGACCAGCTTGTTTGGGCACAATTAAATTTCTTCATTGAGGTGAGCTATCCCACCCGCGCGGAGTCTGTCATTGGGCACCCCGTGAAGCTGTTCTGGTGGTCCTAACGTGCAGGGTTAGACAAATGCGCGTAGTGCGCCCTTATTATAAGGAAACAAACTTTTGGGGTATACCTTTGTTTAGCGGTAAGACTGCTGAAGGTCTACTTGATAGTCATTGTCTACGGGTAGAGTGGACCGCCCAAGGATCATGTTCCTGTACATGTCCTTGAATACTTATTTACAGCGAAGTGAGGAATTCTTCTTCCATGGCACAATCTAGTGGCACCAAGCGCCTAGTCATCGTCGAGTCCGCGACGAAGGCAAAGAAGATCGCTCCGTACCTTGGTAGCGATTACATCGTGGAGGCGTCTGTTGGTCACATCCGTGATCTTCCTCGCGGGGCCAGTGATGTTCCGGCCAAGTACAAGAAGGAGCCGTGGGCTCGTCTTGGTGTGAACACTGACAACGGCTTTGAGCCTCTGTACGTGGTTAGCCCTGATAAGAAGAAGAAGGTTGCTGACCTGAAGGCAAAGCTCAAGCAAGTAGATGAGCTCTACCTCGCAACAGACCCTGACCGTGAGGGCGAGGCCATTGCATGGCACTTGCTGGAAACCTTGAAGCCAAAGGTTCCCGTGCGTCGCATGGTGTTCAATGAGATCACCAAGCCGGCAATTCTGGCTGCGGCTGAGAACACCCGTGACCTCGATGAAAACTTGGTGGATGCTCAGGAAACCCGCCGCATCCTCGACCGCCTGTACGGCTATGAGGTTTCACCAGTTCTGTGGAAGAAGGTCATGCCGCGCCTGTCCGCAGGCCGCGTGCAGTCTGTTGCAACTCGTGTGATTGTGGAACGCGAGCGCGAGCGCATGGCGTTCATCTCCGCTGAGTACTGGGACCTGCAGGCAACGTTCGACACCGGCAAGCCAGAACAGAAGGGCAACCCGTCTCAGTTCACTGGTCGCTTGACCGCTCTCGACGGCAAGCGCGTGGCCACTGGCCGTGACTTCAACGATCGTGGCCAGCTCACTGGCGATGCCGTTGTGGTGGACAAGGCCCGCGCCGATCAGCTGGCGGTGGATCTTGAGGGCCAGCCAATGGCAGTGGCCCAGGTGGAAGAAAAACCATACACCCGTAAGCCTTACGCGCCGTTCATGACGTCTACCCTCCAACAGGAGGCTGGGCGCAAGCTGCACTACACCTCTGAGCGCACCATGCGTATCGCGCAGCGCCTGTACGAAAACGGCCACATCACCTACATGCGTACTGACTCCACCTCCCTGTCCAAGCAGGGTCTGGATGCGGCGCGTGAGCAGGCTATGAGCCTGTATGGCAAGGAATACGTAGCGTCTAGCCCGCGAACCTACGATCGCAAGGTCAAGAACTCCCAGGAGGCACACGAGGCGATCCGCCCTGCTGGTGAGAAGTTTGCTACGCCGCAGCAGCTGGCGAACCAGCTGGATGCTGAGGAATTCAAGCTCTACGAGCTGATCTGGCAGCGCACCGTGGCATCGCAGATGTCCGATGCCAAGGGCACCTCCATGAAGGTCACCATCGCCGGCTCCGCCACTGACGGCACGGCCGTAGAGTTTAGCGCTACCGGTCGCACCATCACCTTCCAAGGCTTCTTGCGAGCTTATGTTGAGACGTCGCGACTGTCAGACGGCCGTGACGTTGCGGACAACGCGGAGAAGCACCTCCCACAGCTGTCCCAGGGTGACGCGCTGGGCGTGGAAGAAATCACCGCTGATGGTCACTCCACCAACCCGCCAGCGCGCTACACAGAGGCCTCCTTGGTGAAGAAGATGGAAGACCTAGGCATTGGCCGTCCTTCCACCTACGCATCCATCATCAAGACCATCCAAGACCGTGGCTACGTATACTCCCGCGGCAACGCGTTGGTCCCTAGCTGGGTAGCGTTTGCCGTTGTTGGCCTGATGGAAAAGTCCTTCTCCGCTCTCGTGGACTATGATTTCACCTCCTCCATGGAGGATGAGCTGGATGACATCGCTGCTGGTAACGAGGAAGGCAAGCACTGGCTCACCGGTTTCTACTTTGGTGATGCGGAGGCCTCTGACGCTACTGCTGAATCCATTGCTCGCGCTGGTGGTTTGAAGGCTCTGGTTGGTGACAACCTCGAGCAAATTGATGCCCGTGAGGTCAACTCACTGCGTCTTTTCGATGACTCTGAGGGCCGCCCTATCTTCGTTCGCGTTGGTCGTTATGGCCCATACATCGAGCGTGCGGTAGGAACAGCGCAGGATGGGACAATCGAGTATCAGCGCGCTAACTTGAGTGATACCACCACTCCTGATGAGCTCAACCTTGAGCTGGCTGAGAAGCTGTTCGCCACCCCGCAGTCCGGTCGTGAGCTGGGCGTGAACCCAAAAACTGGCCGCATGATCGTGGCTAAGGAGGGGCGCTTTGGCCCTTACGTCACTGAGATTCTCGGTGATGATGAAAGGGACAAGGCTGCAGCAAAGGCTGAGGAGATTGTTGCAAAGGAACGCGCAGAGGAGGATGCGCAGCGCGCAGCCGAGGGCAAGCGTGCCAAGAACTGGGAAACCAAGACGGCGGCAAAGCAGAAAGAAAAGCGTATCACTGAGATCGTAGAAGAAACGCTTAAGCCAGCTACTGCGTCCTTGTTCTCCTCCATGGAGCCGTCCACCGTCACCCTTGAAGAGGCTCTAAAGCTGATGAGCCTGCCACGCGAGGTGGGCGTGGACCCAACGGATAATGAGGTCATCACTGCGCAGAATGGTCGCTACGGCCCATACCTGAAGAAGGGTAATGACTCCCGCTCGCTGGCGAGCGAGGATCAGATCTTTGAGATCACCCTAGATGAGGCACGCCGCATCTACGCTGAGCCAAAGCGCCGGGGCCGCGCTGCAGCCCAGCCACCGCTGAAGCAGCTAGGTGACAATGACGTATCGGGCAAGCCAATGAGTGTCAAGGACGGCCGCTTTGGCCCATACGTCACCGACGGTGAGACCAACGCCTCCCTACGTCGCGGTGACGACCCAGCAACGCTGACTGACGCACGCGCCAACGAGCTCCTCTCCGAGCGTCGTGCCAAGGAAGCTGCTGAGGGTGGCACTAAGAAAGCCACCAAGAAGAAAGCAACGAAGAAGAAGGCAACCAAAAAGGCGTCGAAGAAGGCCCCAACCCTGACCAAAAAGACGGTCAAGGCTGGAAGCCGCAAGAAGTAGGATTAGCACCGAGCCCCGCAGGTGGCTCGGTGTTTTCCTTTCCTATGGTGGCGTCCTAGGAACTAGGGTGTGTGATAGCCCAGTTGAGTGCCAAAAAAGGAGTTGTATGAACGAGCAGTTGACGGCGGATATTGTCCAACGCACCGCCGAAGGAGCTCAAGCGCTGCGGCGAAGCGTTGAAGTGGCTCGCAGGAATCCTGTTCGTGCCGCATTCCTATCAACAACAGCCATCAATGTCATCGCGGAATTGGCGGGCGCTCACAAGACTGCTCGGGTGGCTAATACGGCGCTGTTGCCACTGCTTGCGGCAAGTTCACCCATAACTGCCACGAGTGCAATGGCGGCGCTTGCGGGTGCGGTGGGGCAGTGGCACAAGGCAGTCCACGCTAAAGAACCCACTCTCGTTGGCGTTGGTGGCACCATCGCCCCGCACGTTAATTACCTGGCTGGCCTTGCTCGCCACGGGGTTACCTCAGTGGATAAGACCCTCATAGGTGTCTACAGCGGTGTGTGGGCGGTAGGAACTGTGCTTGCAGCGTGCACATCCCGTGCGCACACCCCGGCGGTGGCTGCCGGTGGCATTGTTGTTGTTTCGAATGCGGCGCTGGCCCAGAACCCCGTGCTGCGGGAGAACACCACCACCCAAGGTGTAAGCCATGGAGGTAACCTTCTCATGGCAAGTGAAGGCCTGACATTTGTTAAGAACCTGCTGCCTGCTAAAGCGGCGTTGATGAAGAAGGCCGCCAACGCTGCTGAAGCTGGCCTGTTTGCGGTGGGGCATCTGCTCATCAGTGAGGGGCTCTACGGGCAGGGGACAAAAAGTTAAACTTTGCGCCCGTTTTTTCAACTTTGAGGCTGAAAAAGCGCACAGAGTTTAGTTTTTTGTCCCACCACCCGCGCCGCATGATTACCATCCGCTCAGATTTGGGGGATTGGGCGTGCCCTGTGCATCATGAGGCTGCTTGGGGAGAGCGTGTATTACTGCTGGCGCGTTGCTGGTGGGTAGCTCAGGGCGCATAGTGGGGCCGTAAGCAAGGCGACGGTGGACGAACTCACACGGCCCTTGAATGTTTTTCTTCTCTAGGATCCACGCGAGCCCCAAGGTCACTAGCCACACTACGGTGGCAAGGCACGCAACTGTGAAGGCGCCGGTGTAGTGCCCAAGGCCGAGGAAGAAATTAAAGCTGATGATGGCGAACAAAAGTGATTGCATGAGGTAACCAGACATGCTGCGCTTGCCTAGCGCTGCGGGGACAGCGATCCACAGTGCGGGGGTGGAGCCAGCGTTGAGCTTCTTCTGAGCTGAGTTGAGCGCTAGCGCGATTCCTGCCAGGATTCCAGGTCCGGTGAATACGCCAAGAGCGCTGTTGAGCATAATCGCGACAAGGCTCATACGAGTTGAGTCATCGCCCAGCGCACCTGCCGCCATGAACCCACCGGTGGCCAGCGCCATGACAGTGGCAGCTACACACCAAGAAGTCAGCGTCTTCTTGTTTTGGTCCACCTGCGCCAGGATTCCATTCCGTGCCCACACAAAGCCAATCAGCATCAGCGGTAGGTAGCCGCAGATGTAAACCGGAAAATTCAGCAAGCCGATGAAGAAGTACCCGATGTTATCCCACAGGAATCCCCCAACTGAGGAGGACCGGATGGTGGTGACCATGGTCGCTGCGGCCTCGTTGATTGAGTATTCGTCAAGGGTAAGCAATAGCAAAGCCGAGCTGATACCGCCTACTACATTGAGGGCAAGCAGAACCCAAGCGATGATCATGATCGTTTTATCCTTCATGGCGATCATCGTGGCTAACAGCATGGCTGAGATGCCGTAGTAGAACAGGATGTCACCGGGGAAGATAAACAGCGCGTGAATCAGCCCGAAGATGGCGAGAAAACCATATCGGCGCACGATTGTGCGCCGAGCGCTACCAACAGGGAAACCTCTGCGCCACAGGCTGAGGGTGATGAGTCCTACGCCAAATCCCAATAATGTGGAGAACATGGGCAACCCTCGCACGTGGGCGGTGATAGACGTGATGAGGATCGTGAGATTATCCAGCGCCCCGCCGTCAGTTCCGCCATAGAAGAACGCGGGCCCGAAGTCATACGGGGCGAACCACATCACTGAGGCATTCGCCAGAGCAATTCCTAACAGGGCTATGCCGCGGGCGAAGTCAGGGACGATCATTCGCGGTGTGGGGTGGGTGTGGCTTGGGTTCATACTCCGCAATGCTATGTGAAATCTTCTACCAATGAAGGCGTGTAGTGGACTATGAGGTGCGGGCAGTGAGCTCTTCGAGCGGGATGAGTACCGGACATTTTCCACGCCCGCGATGCGTTACCTCCATCTCTCCGAGGTGCTCCCACGTTGTGGTTTGCGCAGGATATCCAGTGTGGGCAGTTGTTCAGAGCGGCTGGTGGCCTAGTGGGTGTGGGTGGATGTGACGGAAGGGATTGGTGGGCTGACACCAATGATGGATAACGCACTGTTCACAATGCTTTAACTCGCAATTGGTAAGCAGTTATTTGGTATTCAATCTTTGCTCGTTAGGTTGTCATCCAGTGCGCAGAAGAACCGCACATACCTACTCGATTTCTGAAGGACTCACATGTCTCGTCGCATTAGCGCATCTGTACTTGCAACCGCACTCATCACCACCACCGTCGCAGTAACTCCAGCCGCCGCAGACACCAATGACGCACCAAAGAACATCATTTACATGGTGGGTGATGGCATGGGCTATGGCCACGTTTCTTACAACAACCTCTTTGAAACCGGTCAGTCCAAGTACACCGTTGATGGCGAGTTCGGTGCCGTAAAGGAGCTAGCTGGTGAGTCTGTTCAGGTCTTTGAGGACTTCAACCGCCTGTCCATGACCACCTTCCCTAAAGGCGGCTCCTACGATCCTGAGGCAGCATGGGGTTCCCACACTTATGTAGACAAAGGTGCTACTGACTCTGCTGCAGCTGGTACCGCAATGGCAACGGGTATGAAGGTAGCTAACGGAACTCTAGGTGTGTCTGCTTACGGGCACGCAATGGAGAACACTTCCGAGCGTGCAATTAGTCGCGACAAGTCGGCCGGTGTGGTTTCTTCAGTGCAGTTCTTCCACGCCACCCCCGCAGCATGGAGCGCGCACAACAAGAACCGCAACAATTACACCGAGATCGCTAACGAGATCATTAACTCTGATCTATCCGTAGTGATGGGTGCTGGCCACCCTGAGTACGATGATTCCAACCGCAAGCTTCAGGCCCCTGATTACTCTGCTCTTGGGCAGAAGGATTTTGAGTCCCTGAAGGACGGCTCCGCGGGCTGGAATTACGTTGAGTCCAAGGAGTCCTTTGAGGCACTCGCAAATGGAGAGGTCAAGGAGGGCGAGAAGTACTTCGGTCTGGCGCCAGTGAGCACCACCTTGCAGCAGGCACGTGAGGGCGCAGCTGAAGCTCCTTACTCTGACCCGCGCAATGATGTCACTGACTTGGCTACCATGACTGAGGGTGCGCTGAACGTGCTGGGCCAGGACGAAGACGGATTCCACATCATGATCGAGGGCGGTGCCATTGACTGGACCGGCCATGCTAATGATTCCGCTCGCCAGATCGAGGAAGTGCAGGATTTCAACGCGGCAGTTGAGTCTGCCGTGGAGTGGGTTGAGGAGAACTCTTCCTGGGACGAGACCCTTTTGATCGTCACGGCCGACCACGAGACCGGGTACCTCTCCGGTGCTGCTGAGCGTGATGAGGACCGCTTCAATGCGATGACGGGTGAGAAGGGCGTGATGGCAGACCGTCACCAGTGGTACTCCGATGACCACACCAACCAGGTGGTCCCATTCTTCTTTAAGGGTGCTGGCTCTGAGGACATCAAGTCCAAGATTGTGGGCACTGACCCAGTTCGTGGTGACTACATTGACAACACCACCGTGGCAAAGCTGACTCTGGATGAGTGGTGGTTCGGCGCTTCCGACGAGCAGGACGACACCACCGTTGGAAATACCGGCTCCGCGAATGGATCGTCTGTTGCGGGATCTTCTGAGAACGGCTTGTGGAAAGACGTCATCGCGGCCGTCTCAACGATCATCGCCGCTGTTGGCGGTGCGGTGAACATTGACGCCCTACGCAACCTGTTCTAGTTAACACCGGCGCCCCCTCCAAGGGGATAGGTAGAGGAAACGGCTGGGGTCCTGCTCTTGATTCTTGAGCAGGACCCCAGCCGTATGTTTTAGCCGCGCGCTTTTAGCTGTTGGTGGATTCCAAAGCGGAGGAAACCTTACGCAGCCATTGGTAGAGGCCAATGATCATGCCAGCGAAAACAATGACGGCGAGGATCTGGGCGACGTTGCCGATGTTGAAGATGCCCAATGGGGACTCAGAGCCGGTGGCTGCAATGATGCCAGCGTTGAGGACGCCAAAGAGGGATTCACCCACAATGAGTCCGGTTGCCAGAAGAATACCCATGCGCTTAGCGGACTCTGGGTTGCTGCGCTTGGCGGCCCACTTGTCGTATGCCAAGCCAAGGAACGCGCCCACAGGAATGATGAGGGTCAGGGAGATTGGCAGGTACATGCCCATGCCCACTGCCAGTGGTGGCAGGGCGAACTTGGTGGTCTTGTGGAGGACTTCGTCCACGATGATGACGCCGATGCCGATCAGCGCGCCGAGGCCGATGAGGGACCAATCCAGGGAATTACCAAAAATGCCGTTAGCCACGGAGGACAGCAGGGCTGCCTGTGGTGCAGCAAGCGCCTCAGGGCCTGCACCTTCCATGCCTACGAAACCGAAGCCGGTGAGCATGAGCTGCAGAACAGGCGGGATGACGATGGATCCGAACAGGACACCAATAACCAGAGCTACCTGCTGCTTCCATGGGGTAGCGCCAACCAGCTGGCCGGTCTTGAGGTCCTGCAGGTTGTCATTGGAGATGGTTGCAATACCAAAGACCACTGCGGAGGTGAACAGGGTGTACGCAACGAGAGCCGGTGCGTTGGAATCGGATTCGTTACCGGTTACCACCTTGATCAAGAGAGCGGAGGCGAGCACAACGATGATGCCCACGCCGGAGATTGGGGAGTTGGATGCGCCAATCAGGCCGGCCATGTAACCACATACAGAGGCCACGATGAGGCCGATGAGCAATACAAAGGCGATGCTCAGTGCGATCAGGGTGCCGGTGTGGTGGGAGATATCGGAGACGTGAACAAACAGGTAGAGCAGTGCGCCAACAGGAAGCATGGATGCCACGATGACACCAGCGACAATGTTGAATGGGATATCGCGCTCAGTAATAGGTACTTCGGTGCCGCCCTGGCGTGCACGGGAGGACACGAGGGAATCCTTGATGCCCTTGATGATTGGGCCGATGATCTTGATGAGTGTCCATACTGCAGCAACCGCCATGGTTCCGGCGCCGATGAAGCGGACCTCGTCGCTGAAGGACACGGAGACAATGTCGGCAAGCTCAGCGCCGCCTGCGGCGACGTCATCAGCGGAGAAGATAGGAAGCAGGACGCCGAAGGAAATGAGCAGACCCACGATCATGGCGATACCCACGCCCACGCCCACCAAGTGGCCCACGCCGATGAGGGCGAGGGAGAGGGAAGCGCCCGCCATGGTGCCGCCGGCACCGAGCTTGAAAACGGTGGAAACTTCAGAGACCACTGCCTTGAGTGCGGTAAGGAGTGCGTATCCGGCGGATGCGAGGCCGCCGGCGAGGATGACGCGCAGACCCTTCTTGTTTTCTTCGTGGTTGGTGCTCTCAGCGTTGTCGTCGCCCACCTTCAAAACCTCTGCAGCGGCAACACCTTCTGGGTACGGGAGATCAGAACCAGTGACCAGTGCGCGGCGCAGCGGGATGGAGTACATGACGCCCAAGATTCCGCCGATGGCGCAGACGGCGGCGGTGGTCCAGTAAGGGAAGCCACTCCACCAACCAATCATCACAAGGCCTGGGAGCACGAAGATGATTGCGGAAAGCGTGCCGGCCGCGGATGCGATTGTCTGGACGATGTTGTTCTCTACAATGTTGTGGCCAGCGAACTTACGCAGGATGGCCATGGAGATAACTGCGGCTGGAATAGACGTAGCGAAGGTCAAGCCAACTTTGAGGCCCAGGTACACATTCGCTGCTGTAAAGACGAGGGTGATGAGTCCACCCAAGATGACGGCGCGCATGGTCAGTTCGCGCATGCCGTGGCCGGAGGTTCTTGGCCTTTCGGTATGAGTTGTCACGGTGGTGACACCGGTTCCTTCCTGTTCAGGTTTCGATACAAAACGGAATTGTATGCAAGACAACACACATGTGTCTATTTGCCTGACCCTGCACGAACAGCTCTGATGTGCGCCACTGAGGTTCAGGGGGTGAGTGCAATTTATGAGCTACGGGCAATAGTTGGGTGCGCTGGGCCATTCAAGTATTAAGTCTGGGAATGGTCGCCTGGCGTGGAGTGGGGAAGGATTTTCCACGTTCCGGCTGCTAGGAAGTTGTATCTGTGGTACCCGGGTAGAGGGTATGCCCTCAGGGATTCACGCTTGCTTCAGGGCACAAAAAGAAACAGCCTGCCATCACGGTGGCAGGCTGCATGATTTATCTCACGATGATTAGGAGCGATCCGCAAGGGTTGCACGGACCGGACGAGCAAGTTGGGTCATCATCTTGCGACCGCGAAGCTCAACGGACTTCATAAGAGTCCAGCGACGCTGTTCGGCCTCGTTGGCTTTTTCTAACGTGGCGGCGTTTGTGAGAACGCGGCCAGTTGTGTCCTTAGCCAGCTCGGTCAGGCGGGCCGCGGTATTGACTGCGTCACCGATCACGGTGTACTCGAATCGGTTGTGGCCACCAATGTGACCGGCGACCACGTGGCCTGACGCTACGCCAATGCCTGCTTGGAGGCGCAGGTCCTTGAGCCTGGTGCGCAGCTCGCGGGCCGCAGCGAGGGCATGGCCGGTGGAGTCGGACAGCGTAATCGGTGCACCGAATACGGCCAGTGCGGCGTCGCCCTGGAATTTATTGATGATGCCCTTGTGCTCGTGCACAACCTCCACCACGATCTCGAAGAAGCGGTTAAGCTCCTCCACGACCTCTTCAGGCGTGTGGGCTACGGCGAAGGTGGTGGAGCCGATGACATCTACGAAGATGACGGCTACTTCGCGGTCCTCGCCACCCAGTTCGGGGCGTTCCTCGAGGGCACGCTTTGCAACCTCGGTGCCAACGTAGCGGCCAAAGATGTCGCGTACGCGCTGGCGTTCCTTGAGGCCTCGCATCATCTCGTTGAAGCCGGCCTGGAGAACGCCAATCTCGGAGCCGTCGTAGATATCCACCTGGACATCGGACTCGCCTCGGCGAACGCGGTTGATAGCGCCCTGCAGTTCCAGAATCGGATCCACCACGCTCATCACAGTGAAGGTGGTGCCTAGGAAGCCGGTGATCAGGACGGCGACCGCTAGCGCCGCGATGGCGGGGATGATGTCTTCTGCGTTATCGGTAAAGAGTCCGTTGTACTGGCCGATGAGCAGCAGGATGATACCAATAACGGGTACGGCTGAGGTGAGTACCCATGTCATGCGAAGGCGCTGAGTGATGGGTGGTTCAAGGGTGGCGTCCTCGAAGCGGCGCGCCAGTGCCTCTGCGACAACGGGACGGAGCAAGCGCTCTGCCTCCAAGTATGTCAGCATGATCACGACGATGGCGGCCAGGCTGGTGGCCACAGCGATGACGAGTGCCCCTCGCGCGGAGGTCTGCAGCGCTACCACGGTGATGATGGCAATGCCGATAGCCCAAATTCCTGCGCTGAGTCCTGCCTGGTAGATAGGAATGCGCATGACCAAGTTGCGCACCATGTTGGGATCGTGGCCTTCGGGGTTGCGCTGCCAGTCAATCACAGGCCGGAAAAGGAGGAACGTGGCGATGACACCAAACAGAATGGCAACGCTGACGTACGCGACGCCGATGGTGCTCAGGTTCTTGTTGAACACTGAGAACCGCTGAAATTCCGGCAATGGTACTAAGACCCAGATGAACGCGAGGATGCCTACCGCCGCGGCAAGGTTGGAGCCTATAACGGTTGCGACGTACCAAGGCCAACGGGTGCCAAAAACCCACTTGATGCCACGCCACAATTTAGTCATGATCACTACTCTAACGATGTTTGGACTCTTTTGACGCTTAAAGTATGGAACCCACAGCAAAGTGTGAGCAAATGTGAGCGGAAATCATACTATGACGAGCTCTGCTAGATCCTTCATGTGAATGTGCTGAAGATGCTTATAGTGGCGGTTTCTTAGGCCTTCAGGTCGTGCCGGTGAAAAGTGTCCGCGCCATTTACTACTGTTAGTGGGGTGGTAGATGACATCTTTGTCCAGATGGGCGTGAATGAACTCGTAGCAGACGAACTCCGCGGTGCTGCACGTGCCGCCCGCGCGGGTGAGGAGGGCTCTGCCATGACGCATGCGTGGCTGTTTACCGGCCCGCCCGGGTCGGGGCGTTCCGTGGCTGCACGGGCGTTCGCCGCGGCGCTGGAGTGTGACAACCCAGAGATTGTCGGATGCGGTGAGTGCGAGCAGTGCGTGAAGGCTCGTCGTGGCGTGCACGGTGATGTGCTCACGATTGTGCCGCGTGAGTTGGTTATTTCCGTGAAAACTGTGCGCGATGAAGTGGTGGTCCCCGCGGCCAAGAAGCCAACGGTGGCTAAATGGCGCATCGTTATTTTGGACAACGCTGATCGTCTCAATGATGCCTCCGGCAACTGCCTTCTCAAGACTCTCGAGGAACCGCCTGCACACACGGTGATCATGTTGTGTGCGCCGTCTACGGATCCCGATGATGTCATCCCAACGCTGGTTTCTCGTTCGCGCCACGTGTACGTGCCGCAACCCAGTGTGGACGATGTGGTCCGCATTCTGACCCGCCGTGATAGCAACCTTGATGAGAATGTCGCTCGCATGGCCGCTGCGGCTACTGGCAACCATGTTGGGCGCGCGCGTCGTCTTGTCTACGACGAGGAAGCGCGCAAGCGCCGTGCCAGCATTTTGCACCTTGCGGAGCTGATCGGCCACGGCGATCAAGCGTTCCTTGCGGTCACAGACATCGTGAAGAAAGTGACCAAGGGTGCTGAGCAGGATTTGGCGGAGGAAAATGAGAAAGAGCTAGAGAAGCTTAAGAACGCCCTTGGTATGGGCACCAAGGGCAAGGGCGTGCACAAGGCACTGCGTGGTGCGGCGTCCTCCATCAAGGAGTTGGAGGATCTGCAGAAGAAGCGCAAGACACGCGCTATTCGAGACGCCCTTGATCTGTGCCTGACGGATCTTGCGGGTCTGTACCGTGATGCCCTTATTCTCTCAAGCGGTGCTGATGTATCGTCCGTACACACTGACTTTGCTGGGTTGGCTAAGGATCTCTCCAAGATCGGTGAGCCGGGGCTCGTCGCGTGCATTGACGCCATCATGACTTGCCGCGATCACATTGCCGTCAATGTGCGGCCGGAAACGGCCATGGATGCGATGGTGGGCAAGATTAGGAAGGCGTCGGGAGTTTCCTAGAAACTACAAAGTTTCCCGTCCACGGGATCTGCGGAACACCGGATTACAGGATCGGCCTAGAGGTGCTTAACTCGAATAGCCGAGGCAGAGTTAAATGCTTCCGTTCTTAACTGAGAGCCTCAGTGGTAATGGGGTGAACTTTTTCCCGAAAAGTGTGTCCTGTGACACATATTTCTGGGTAATGTGGTCACCATGTCTGATTACCCTCATCTGCTGGCGCCGCTGGATCTAGGATTCACCACGTTAAAGAACCGTGTGATCATGGGCTCAATGCACACGGGCCTTGAAGATTCCCTCCACTATGTTCAGGACCAGGCGGCGTTCTTTGCCGCGCGTGCGTCGGCGGGCCTCATCATTACTGGTGGTTACGCGCCGTCGCAGTCGGGAGTGGTGAAGCCGTTCGGTGCCACTATGACCTCCAAGAAGCAGGCCAAGGCGCACCGCGTGATCACTGATGCGGTGCATGCCGAGGGCGGAAAAATTGCCCTCCAGTTGCTGCACACGGGCAGGTACGCATACGTCCCGTTTAACGTCTCGGCGTCTGCGGTCAAAGCACCCATTAACCCGTTTACCCCACGCGAGCTGAGTGAGAAAGCCATTGAGAAGGAAATCACCGGTTACGCCAACGCGGCAAAGCTGGCGCAGGACGCGGGCTATGACGGCGTGGAGATCATGGGTTCTGAGGGGTACCTGATCAACCAGTTCCTCGCGCCGCGCACTAATAAGCGCGAGGATTCCTGGGGTGGCAGCCCTGAAAACCGTAGGCGGTTTGCCATTGAGGTGCTAAAAGCAGTGCGCGCGGCAGTGGGGAAGAACTTCATCATTGTCTTCCGCATGTCCATGATTGATCTGGTGGAAGGCGGTCAAACGCCGGAGGAGATCATTGCACTAGCGAAAGAATTACAAGAAGCCGGCGTCAACATTCTCAACTCCGGCATAGGTTGGCATGAGGCCCGCGTGCCCACCATTGTTACCTCCGTTCCACGCGCTGCGTTTGTGGATGTCACCGCCGAAGTACGCAAGCACGTATCCATCCCCGTGGCAGCATCCAACCGCATCAACACCCCAGAGGTGGCGGAACAGATTCTGGCGGAGGACAAAGCTGATGCGGTTGCCATGGCTAGGCCCTTCCTTGCGGACCCAGACTTTGTCACTAAAGCAGCTAGTGGACGAGCTGACGCGATTAATACGTGCATAGCCTGCAACCAAGCATGCCTTGATCACACCTTTGGGAACAAGCGTGCCACCTGCCTCGTTAACCCGCGCGCCTGTCACGAGCGTGAGCTGGTTCTGCTTCCGCTGCCCTCGTCGCACAGCGCCGATGATGAAAAGCCCAGCGTTGCCGTGGTGGGCGCTGGCCCGGCTGGCCTCGCCGCCGCCACCTCCGCAGCCGAGCGCGGTTTTTCTGTCACGCTCTATGAAGCCAATGACCATATTGGCGGCCAGTTCGCACTGGCGGCCAAGATACCAGGCAAGGAGGAATTCACGGAAACCATCCGCTACTTCACCACGCGCATCAAGGAGCTTGGTATCAATCTGAAGCTGGGAACCCGCGCAACGGCGAAAGAATTACAGGAATCTGACCACATCATCATCGCCACCGGCGTGACACCGCGCATCCCTGACATCGACGGCATTGACCATGAATCCGTGATCACCTACGCTGACCTCCTCAGCGGCGCAAAGACCGCCGGCGACCGCGTGGCCATCATCGGTGCCGGCGGCATTGGGGTGGACGTGGCCGAATACCTGGCCTACGAATCCTCACCAGCACTCGATGTGGAGCAGTGGCGAAAAGAATGGGGCGTGGACGCCACCCAGCCTGGCGGTCTTAACAAGCCAGAGGCGAGCCCCTCGCGCCGGGGCATCCACCTCTTCCAGCGCAAAGAAAGCCACATTGGCAAAGGGCTGAACAAGACCACCGGCTGGGTGCACCGCGCCTCAATCAAGGCCAAGGGCGTGCACCAATACACCGGCGTGGCCTACACCAGCATCAATGACGCCGGCCTGCACTACATCCATAATCACAAAAACAGTGTCCTACCGGTGGACACCATCGTGCTGTGCAGTGGGCAGGAATCAGTCAATGAGCTTTACGACGATCTCAAGGTCACACACAGCAGCGTCCACATAGTAGGCGGCGCCGAACACGCCGCGGAGCTGGACGCCAAGCGCGCCATCCGCCAAGCCACCGAAGTGGTGGCGGCCCTGCCGCCACAGGACGGCGCGCCAGAGAAAAGCAATCTCCCAGCGCACCTCAAACTGCAGAAGAAAGCTTTCGGCCTCATCATGAAGTAGCGTCCAAAACCCAATTTTGTTGCTAGGGCTGTGATTAATGTAAAGTAGCCCACGGTAGATTTACCGTGCCGCCTTAGCTCAGTCGGTAGAGCATTTCACTCGTAATGAAAAGGTCACGAGTTCGATTCTCGTAGGCGGCTCCACCAAAACCCCAGCTAGATATGCATTTCTAGCTGGGGCTTTTCTTCATTTCAAAAACAATGCATATTATCCGTTGTTGCAGGTCGTTACATCTCGTCCCGAACAAAACCCGAACATTTCCGGGCTAAGTAGTAAAAAGTGTGTCTGGTTCGGCGTGTTGGATTATGTGCCGATGTGGCCTTTTCTGATTCCTAGATTGTGTTGGTATTCGTCTCCGATACCATTGTCGTAGAGAGCTGGTCGGTCGTTTTCTTCGCTAGCTTGGTCTTGCTGTGAGGTAATTTCTTTGACTTTGGCGAGTTGGTCTTTACCCCAGTTACACGGCCTGGCGACTTCTAGTGGGTCGTCAGGAAGTTGCGTTCGTAGATGCAATAACCAGTCGATCATGAGGCGCTGACTCTGCTCCACGCCAATGGTTACCTCACGGACGCGTCCTTGAATTATCAGGCAAGTTCTCTTTCTTCACCCGCGACGGTGACGTGCTCGGCGCCAAGAAATGGGTCGCAACTGTACGAAGAAAAACGTCATCCGCGGTTAAGAATCCAACGCAGCGCGCGAGTGGAAAAGGCGGCGGTAAACCACCGGTGATTCCACCTGAAGTATTCAAGCTGGTTGATGAAGGGGATGGAAACTGGAGATCGAGACTTACATCAGGTGATGGAGCCAAGAACGCACTCCATGAATGGGTCAGTTTCATTCAGCTTGCTAGGAACGGATACTACGTTCACGTGATTAACAGAAGTAATGAGCCACATGTGAACCGACCGGACATCCTACTAGATGGGGTAGACACTGAAGTCAAAGCACCGTTGGGTGGAATAGCAAACACTGTCAACGCGAGTCTTCGGGGAGCTAGGAAACAGAGCTCTCAAATAATCATTGACTGCCACCGTACAGAACTCTGACAAAGGCATTGCTATCTATTCCAAGCGGGCTTAGCTCGCTATAGTGAAATCCAGCGAGTGATAGTTCTTGATGGAGAAACGGAGGTGTGGATAACCAATGAGTGACAGTAGTTACATCATGACCGATGCGCCTCTGGATGTAGCGATGCAGGCTTTGAAAGATGCCCGAATTATTGAGAATACTGACGTCAACGTCCCATCTTTTGTCCCAACCGTCTCTCAGACTGAATACATTGAAATCGGATATGACCTTAAACTCGATGTAGATGAGTATGAGACGTGGGTCGGGGTTGATGAGAGAAGTGAAGAGCTGACGGAAACAATTTTTGCGTCGTTCAAAAAGCTACCGTACAACTGTCTGCGAACACCTATACCTTCAGATCCGGAAGAACGGGTCTACATCGCACCAAATGCGCGTAAGGCAGTACAGGCGAAGTCATAACGTAGAGAAACACGCCACCACACGAAACCGTGTTGGTGGTTTTTTCATGCCCATTTTTCAAGAGGAAAACACATGCATGACAACAATTACGCACCGTGGGTGCGCATGATCATGTCGGATGACACGCCGGGTGGAACTAGCGCGGAGGACGTTTCGGAACCTACTACTGCAGCTCAATCCCTTGAGGCTGGTGCCCAGTCCGCAGCCCATGACTCAGAGTCAGGATCTGATGATTCAGTTGATGACTCTGACACTGATGACCGTGGTAGTAAGCGCGCTGTGTTGGCGGATCTGGCGCGTGAGCGTGATGAGTTGCAGAAGTAACTTGATGAGATAACCGTTCCAAGATGACTGAGCAGGAGAGGCTGCAGGCGGATGTGGATGCGGAGCGTAGGCGGTCAGTGGAGCTGGAAAGCGAGCTAACCACATCGAGGCAGCAGGTGTGGGCGCGGGAAGCCTTGGCGTCTGTGGCCTTCCCGCTGAGATGACGGATCGTCCTTGGAAGAAGCACGCCACTAGACCCACAGTTTTTACACTGTGGGTCTAACTTATGGGTTACTAGTCATGCTGAATAAGGTCCTCGGCAACCGAGTACTTTGCTTCAGTGGTCGCTTCGATGTCATCAACGGATACCCCTGGTGCAAGCTCAATGAGTTTCAGTCCGTCATCTTCAACGTCAAAGACGCCGTAGCTGGTGATGATTCGGCTAATGACTCCGGCTGCAGTGAGTGGATACGTGCACTCCTTGAGCAGGCGGGGAGTGCCGTTCTTATCCACGTGTTCAAGAACAGCAACGACCCTTTGGGCACCCTTAACCAGGTCCATAGCACCGCCCATGCCGTTCATCTTCTTGCCTGGGATACCCCAGTTGGCGATGTCGCCCTTCTCGGAAATTTGGAATGCGCCCAATATAGCCGTGTTGACATGCCCGCCTCTGATCATGGCAAAGCTGGTGGATGACGAGAACGCGGATCCGCCTGGTTTTAGGGTGGTTGTTACTTTGCCGGGGTTGATCAAATCAGGGTCGACCTGATCCTGCGTGGGGTAAGGGCCAACATTGAGAATTCCGTTCTCACCGTGGAGGACAACGCTCACGCCCTCGGGGACGTGGCTAGCTGCCTCAGTTGGGATTCCAATACCAAGATTGACGTACTCACCGTCTTTGAGCTCTTGCCCAGCACGAACGCCGATGCCAATTCGGTTCCAGCCTTTACCATCTTCCTGGAGAAGTGCTGGGCCCTTTTCCTTGGAGTGATCGACGTTGTCCCTTAACCTGACAACTTCGATCGGCTTATCCTTCGCCTGCTCAGGGGTCAGTTCCAGCACGCGATCGACGAAAATGCCTGGAACATGGATTTCGTTCGGATCTAGTTCACCGACCTCCACCAGCTCCTCTACCTCGGCGATCGTAATATTGCCACACATGGCGGCTTCCAGATTAAAGTTTTGGGCGCTCAGGTTAAAGCACAGGTTTCCCGCTTTGTCGCCCTTCTTGGCGCGGATGAGTGAGAAATCGGTGGTGATCGCCTCCTCAAAAACATAATTGCGATCATGGCCCTTGAAGTTGAAGCTCCTGACTTCCTTAGGCTGTGAGGCCTGCGCGATAGACCCATCAGGATTGAACTTCTCAGGAAGGCCGCCATCCGCAACAGGTGTGTCTGCGCCCGTTGCGGTGTAGAAGCCTGGGATTCCCGCGCCACCCGCGCGCATGCGTTCTGCCAAGGTGCCCTGTGGAATGAGCTCAATTTCAATCTCGCCGTTAAGGTATTGGCGCTCAAACTCAACGTTGAAGCCAACGTAAGAGCCACCGAACTTGCGCATCAAATGCTTCTCACTGAACTGTGCTAGGCCTAAGGACTCTCCGGTGACTTGGGTGCCAGGATTATTGGAGTAGACAGTCAGGTTGTCAATGTTGCGCTCGGCAATAGCGGAAATGAGTGTTAGCGGATTGCCACAAACACCAAAACCGCCAATGGCAAGGCTCGCTCCAGGAGTAATTCCTTCAATGGCTTCCTCGATAGTCGAAACCTGTTTATTAATCATGTTCGTTTTCCTTCTAGCTCTCGTGCTTGCGTTGCCTTGTTAAAGCGGTCTGTGGGATATGGAAACGGACCTCAACCTGAGATGTGATGCAGATTACAGGCTGTGTGATGTAGGTTACAGGATAGCTGACTGGAGTGGAGCAGTAATGCTTAATAATTTCTCCAAAAGTTTTGATTCTGTAAATGGCGCTGGGGCTTGAAGGTTTCAGTGCAATTTGTTGAATTCTGGTGGTTGGTTTTCTGGGGGGCCTTTATTGGTTGTCAACTCCGTGGGTGAGATTGTTGGGGGTGTGAAGGGCTTTTGCTTTGGTGTTGTTGTTTTCGGGCTTGCTGAGGTGCCGACTGGGCTTTTAGCGCAATCGGTTTGAGGTGAGGTTGTGTGGATTCTAGGCTGCTGCGGTTTCCTGGCCTGTGGAGATTTCTCGGTAGAGTTCGCCGTTGCGCATCATGGCGAAGAGAACGTTAAGGCGTCGGCGTGCGAGTGCAACGATTGCGGCGTTGTGTCTTTTGCCTTCTGTGCGTTTTCGTTCATAGAACCGCTGGGAACGCTCGTGGAATCTGATCGATGCAAAAGACGACTGGCACAGGTGCGTTCTTTATTTTTTGTTGCCTGCCTAGTTGGGCGAGTTGGACATGATGGACGTTCCTGCCTGATTCGTCTGTGGCGACAGACCAGCATAGGGCGCTAGGCGCGCTGCATCCGGGAAGTCGGACATATCGCCAGCAGTTGTGTGGATTTGTGCGGCGCTATGCGGGCCGACACCGGGCATGGGCAAAAGAATCTCGGTTTGAGGAATGTCCTGAATGAGCTTGAGTACTTGGGCCTCGATTTCTTTACGGTGCTCTAGTTTCGGGTAGTGCCCGGTCGATGGCATCCTCGATTGCGGTGAGGCGGGCATTGTCGACCGGTTCAGCGGGTTCAGAAAAGAACTCGGAAAGATTCATTGTTGCTTCCCTGTGGGGCAGGCTGTGTGGAGAGCCTCTTGCCTAATCTTCCGGTTCGACGGTTTCTGCGAGAAATTCTTCCTGAGACCAGTAGGTCTGGTCCCAGTAGCAGATGAAATCACCGGGCTCGATCGTGATGTAATGGTCTGGAAGGACGAGTCCATACTCCTGGGTGATGACTTTTAAGCCTTTTGCTTCGAGTGCCTGCGCTGTTTCTTCGACCGGTAGGCTGTTGTCCGGGCCGATGGGAACACCGAGGAAGGTGACGTTTTCGTTGTTGAAGTCCACTCGGGCGGTGACGCATTTGTCGTCTTCGATGATCGAGACGATCTTCCACACCTCTTCCTCCACACCGTCATCGTCGATGACCAGAAAGCCCTCGAGGTCGGTACCGGATCCCTTCTTGTTGAAGAAGTAGTCGTCGAGAAGGGCGATGTTTTCCTCGACCGTGCCGCCGAGTTTGAAGGGCAGGGGTAGGTCAACGGTGAAGTTCGTTGATTCACTTGCCGGCGTTGTTTTGGGCTGTGGGCTTGCAGACTGATCATTTTCAAGACAATTCTGGGTGGAGTCTGGGTTTTCGGTCTGCGAATCGGTTGCGGTCCAACCGATGGTGGCGATTTCTCCTTCGAAAACGTAGAACGACACTCCGGTGTCAGTAATCGTGATGACACCTGACTCTTTCTTCGTGGGGATATCGCGTTTTTTCAACTCATTTTGGAATTTGGTGGCACGCATGGGTACCGGAATACCCAGGAACGTGTCGCCTGGTTCCAGTACCAAAATCTCGCATTCGGTTGAGAGACCCTCTTTAAAGATTATTTTCACCTGTCGTGCGTCGCCATTGAAATAAGCTGTTCCTCTCAAGGTTTCCATGGAAATAAGATCGCGTCGGAAGGGGTTGGAAATTCGGGACGCGAGGTCGTCGATGCTTTTTCCGAACTCGAGTGGTTTAGGTGGGTGGGTGGAAAATTCCATGCTGGGGTCTCCTAGGTGAGTTGGTGTGGGTTAACACGTGGGGAAGGTGATTTGGTGATGAAACCCTCTTTCAGCGCGTACTTGATCGCTTCGTCCAAGGCTTCATCATATCGACCTTCGAATTGCGGTTGAGTTAGAAAATCGTATTGCATTTGGAAAATCTGGAAGGAAATTAGGGCAAATGACTAGGGACAAAACCCAGGGTCCTTTACTTCGATAAATAGGGTGTAAAATACACGACCGCAAACTGTTTTCTATTTCATAAAATTGGCCATTCTTATAAAATAGCTTTTCAAGTTGGTGGGTCTATTTGATGAGGGGGTAGAAGCTTTGTCAGATTACAAAACACTAAAGGTAGTTTTTCACCAAGCAAAAACTGATGCTAAGTCAGTTGCTGAAACAGAGCATGAACAGCGCTTATTAAATCCGGCAACGATTCATTTTCCTTATCAAGTCGACAATTACTCGCTTTTTGTTGTCACTCATATAGGCGTTCAAGTTCTGCTGGAACGCATTTGGCGGCGTGAATTAGCGATCGAACAGCTCTGGGGGCAGATGCCAGGAGAAGTGCAGAGCCACTATCTCTTCACGCTGCTGGTTGATGAGATTCAATGTAGTAACGAGATCGAAAACATTTATTCAACGAGACAGGAAATTGCGGAGGCGCTTGAGTCCGCCCAGCAGGTGCCAAAGAAGAAGGCTGCGAAAGGGAGACGGCGTTTTCAGGAAATGGCTCGTACTTACTCGATCCTTTTTGGAAATAAGGAGGAAGTAGGCGAGGAGTTTCCACGGACTCTGAGGGGCGTTCGCAATCTCTATGATCGCTTGCTGGGAGAAGAAATTAGTAGCAAGGATCAGCTCGATGGCGATCTATTTAGAGCAGGGCCAGTTCACATTTGGGATGGAAATAAAGAGCCAATCCACTCAGGTGTAGTGGAAGAGTCTGAGATTAAGGCGCGACTGAGTGCAATGCTGGAGGCGCATGGTGACTCTGCTGATCTTGGGCTCATTGGCGCATTCGTGGGTCACTTCATGCTGGAACATACTCACCCGTTCTATGACGGCAACGGTAGATTTGGGCGGTTCCTGCTAGCCCTTCGCCTCAGAACCTTGCTTTCGGCACCAACGGCAATCTCATTGTCGGCAGAGGTGATGCGGCAGAAGGACAAGTACTACAAGGCATTCAAGCAACTCGAAGACCCAATGAACAAAGGAGAAGCAACCTTTTTTGTTACTGACTTGCTAGCCATCTTGGCCAGTGCCCAAGAACGACTTGAAGAATCACTTCTTGAAAAGTGGAAAAGCCTTCAGCAGCTTATGGGGCGAATCGAAGCACTTTCAAGTAAAGAGGATGCTCAGTTCAACGAGTATCAACTGGGGATATTTCTGCTCCTTGGGCAGGTGGCCCTGTTTGGTCCACGGTCTGGAGTAAAGCTCGAGAACGTAGCGGAATTTTTAGATAAATCCAAGCAGACCGCTCGGAGGGAATTAGCTTCGCTAGTGGATGCAGGTTACCTCAAAGAGCTCAGTAGAAAGCCTTTGGTGTTCGCATTGTCTTCCAAGGGGCGCGAGTTGCTCGAACTCGATGGTAACTAGGAGATTTGTATGGCCCATGTAAAGGACCTAGCTGGATAAGACAGAAGGGACCTCCGGCGCTGATCCCTCTTGCTTTGGAGCGTTATTTCATTGCTACCCCTCACCAGCGGGCCGGCTGCGACTTAGCCTTTGCGGGGAGTGAACTGCAGCGGCTTTTAGAACTAGACGGTGGAGAACAATTCCATGTGGAAGTTCCGCCGGCTGATCATCAAGTTGTGGCGTGGTCCAATATGGATGGTGATCCTGTCAATGGTGCCGTGCCGGTAGCACCTCCTTCGGACGAGGTGTGTGTAACGGGTGCTGAGGATGTGCGTACCGCGCACGAGTTGATGGCTGAACATGGTGGCTACATGTCACATGAGAGTGGCAATCCAGCCGACGAGTATGCAGTTTTCGTGCTCAATGAACCGCTGACGGTGTTTGAGGTGATGGAGGGCGATGCACATTCCCTTATTGTTGCCGGGCTTTTCAATGGCTGCTACCACTGTCGAGGGGCGAGACTATGACGCTGGATATGTGGACTACGAGCGCTTTGATGGTCTCGAAGTTTCCTCCCCGTCAGACATGTTATGGATGCGGGAGTGTCCAACATGAGCAGCGCGAAGAGCTTGATTGGATAGGCGCCTATTTCGTCTGTGGCAGCTTGCTAAGTCAGCTGTGTTAAGGAAAATTGTATACACACCCATGAGGGGGTATTTAGGTATTAACTTTCCTGTATAGCCTGACCAGTGGTTTCTTTGTAATGTGATCTGCGATACAGTGGCGGAATGAAATCGGCGCAGAACACATCAAACTCAACGAGTAAAGCCAAGGCGTGGTTGGGAATTTCCCTCGCTGTCTTTTCTATTGCGTGGGGTGGTAACCAATACACCCCACTACTCGTTTTCTATCGAAGCGAAGGCTTCTTTAGCGAGTTATTTATTGACCTCATGTTGGTCTCTTACGCAATCGGCATTGCGATGGGCCTGCTGGTGGCGGGTCCGCTCTCGGACCGGTACGGGCGTAAGAAAGTTATGCTGCCCACACCAGCCTTTGCGGCGGTTTCCTCACTACTCATTGCTATCGGAGAGCACAACCACTTCTTTATGACCATGGGCCGTCTTGGCGCGGGTATGGCAGTGGGCATTGCCATGACCGCCGGTGGTGCGTGGATTAAGGAACTGTCAACACAACAGTTTGATCCGTCGGCCAAGACAACCTCCGGTGCCAAGCGCGCGGCAATGAGTCTGACCGGTGGCTTTGGCCTAGGCGCGGCGGTGGCTGGCATGATGGCGCAGTGGCTGCCGCTTCCAGGCTCGCTGCCGTTCTTCTTGCACATAGCTCTGTCCGTGGTCGTAACATTCCTGCTTCTTCCACTACCAGAGACAAGGTTCTCTGAGCACATGAATGAGAAGGGCGGCTTCTGGAAGGACATGGCCGTCCCATCGGTAAAACACCCGCGCTTCCTAGCTGTGGTGGTGCCTATGGCGCCGTGGGCGTTTGGTACTGCCTTCGTTTCCTACGCAATTCTGCCTTCGCAGGTTAGCCATCTTTCAGAGGTCCCCATTGCGCTCACGGCACTGATTGCCCTCCTGACTTTGGGCGCTGGTTTTATCATTCAGCAATTCGCGCCAACGATCGTGGGTACGTCAATGAGCCGTGGTCCACTGCTGGCGCTGCTTGCTGCAGTGGTAGGCATGGCCTTGGCCACCATCAACGTGATGAACCCATCCATTCCTTTCACACTAGTGTGCGCGGTGTTCTTGGGTCTTGCCTACGGCATGGTCGCATACGTAGGTTTGGCTGAATCGCAAGCCATTGCAACGGATGAAGACATGGCTGGTTTGTCCGGTATTTTCTACTGCTTGACCTACGTGGGCATGATATTCCCGGCAGTATTAACCACCCTAAGTGACGTATTTACGTACCCACAGATGCTGGGATTCGGAGTTGTGGTTGCTCTGCTCACGCTGGTGGTCACGGCCTTTACCACTAAGCGGTTGTAACGCCGTCAGAGGCAGACACTCCCGTTACTGAATTGCTCCCCACTGGTTGGTATCCGATTCTTGGATGCAACTAGTGGGGAGCAGTGTTTAATCGTGAGGTTTATTTTTGGGTGAGAAGGTTGCGAACAACCTTGCCCGTGGTGTTGCGCGGAAGCTTATCCACGAAGTGGACGTCGCGTGGCACGGAGTGGTGGGCAAGCTTGACGCGGACCCATTCTTGGATTGAATCCGCGGTGAGGGCATGGCCGGCCTCGGAGTCTTCGCGGACAATCCATACGGCAATGCGAGCGAACATCTCATCGTCATCAACACCGCCAGCGTAGAGATCCGCAATCCCTGGCATTTCCTCCAACACGTCTTCAACGGAGCGTGGGTAGACGTTTTCGCCGCCAACGATGATCATGTCATCGGCGCGGCCTAGGACGTACAGCTTGCCCTCGTTATCAAAGTAGCCGCGGTCACCAATCTGGACCATGTGTTTGTACATATTTACAGGGATGTCTGGATCCGTGTAGTTCTTCAACGTGGTGGAATTTGCGCAGAAAATACGGCCGGTTTCATACGGCTTTGCTGGCTCATCGTTGTCACCAAGCACCACGACGTCGGTACCTGCAAGGATGTTGCCGGCGATGGTTGGGTTCTTGGCAATGTCGTCCATCGAGGCCACAGCCACGCCGGAAATTTCCGTGGAGCCGTACATGTTGCACAGGATCTTGCCAAAGCGCTTGTGCGTTTCCTTCACGAGCCAAGGGCTGAGCGCATGGCCGGAGGAGAAGATGAACTTCAAGCTGGAGGTGTCGCCCGGCAGGTGGACTTTCTCTTTCAGGAAGATAGGGGAGGAGATGAGTCCTTCCACTTTGTGCTTTGAAATGTCCTCCAACTGCTGCTGCGCATTGAAAACTCGACGTGTGATCACGGTGCAACGCGCGCCGTAGGCAATGTTCAGGCAACCCCAACCCCACGTGTGGAAGATGGACGCAGTTAGGAAGATGCGCATGCCGGAACGCAATGGAACGTGTTCGAGCATGGAGGCAATCACCGTGGGAACGGTAGGCTCAGAGCGGACAACGCCCTTGGGGGTGCCGGTGGTGCCCGAACTCATCAAGACCACGTAACCGTGCTTTGGGAAGATAGGGAGCTTGATGTCCTTACCCTTGGTGGTCTTGGGGCCAAACTCAGTAACAATCCCCTCGAGGGTGTTCAGCCCCGCTGCTCGGGGATCAGGTGTTTCCTCGCGGTGGGCGATCACTACTGGGATGTCTCCCAATTCCTCGGCTGATGGGAGGCGGTGGACAAATTCCTCATCAATGACAAGGACGTTGATCCCGTCGCGCTCAATAATGCTCTTGAGCTGCTCTGGAGCAGAGCCAATGTTGAGTAAGTAGGTGTGAGCACCGGCGAAGCCCTTGGCGGCAAGTGGGGTGATGATGCCGCGGCCGTTGCGGGCCATGATGCCCAAGTGAATCTCATCGAGCTCGAGGGACAAGAGCCACTTGGCCACCGCCTGAGCGTGATCGCGCAGCTGCGCGAAGGTGAGCTCGCCATCGTCGTCAATAAGCGCGGTGCGGTCAGGCACAGCATTTGCGGCCTGCTCAATTTCTCGAGCGGTGGTGAAGCGGTACCGCACTACCACAGGAACAGTGCTGAGGAGGGCCTTTGTGCTGCCCTCGGCGCTGAGGAGGCCCGCTCTTGCCATGGAAGGAACCAGCTGCCCTAAGGCGCGGGCGGTGGTGGCCATCCGGGCAAGCTTGTTGGTGATCTGCACTGTAGTGGAACTCCTTATAAGTAAAAATCAACATGCGCACAGCAAAAACTCTGCCGTTGAGGTGGGGGCTGGTTGGCGTTCTCAGGCCCGTGGAGGCGACCAACGGTGATGAGTATCTCCACGGCAATGCGCGGATGTTGGCGGTGCGCACAACCGTATTGTGAATACACTAGTCACCTTTGCCACGGGTTTTCACTGTATCAGTAATTTTGTGGGCAAAATATGAAAATTTTTGACGCACGTGTGCCTTGCGCGTCCCTAGGGGGTACTCAGGAAGCACAATTATCCGGGAAACCAGTGCCTTACCGTGGGGCTGGGACGCTCGGATGCGGACTCAACGGCATGGCACTGTTGCCCTGGCGCGGAAGGAAAAGCCGCACTGATCCTAGTGTGGGGCCAGGGCAGTCCGCAGCGTCACGGGGATGGATATATGAAAAGGCCTACCTATTCACTGAGTTGAGGGCGGCTATAAGGTGGCGCCCGTAACCGGACTTGGCGAACATCTCGCCTAGATCAGCCAGCTGGTCGTCTGTGATGAAGCCTTCTTGCCACGCGGCTACTTCTGGGGATCCGATGACGATACCGGTACGTTTTTGCAGTACCTCAACATAGGCTGCTGCTTCACTCATGGAATCAACGGTGCCGGTATCAAGCCACACGTCACCGCGGGCGAGTCGGTGTACTCGAAGTTTCCCGCGCTTGAGGTACGCATCGTTGATGCTGGTGATCTCCAGCTCACCGCGTTCGGAAGGTTGGATGCTCTTGGCTATCTCCACCACATCATTGTCGTAGAAGTAGAGTCCCACCACAGCAAAGTTGGATTTTGGATTCTTAGGCTTCTCCTCAATGGAAACAGCCCTGTTGTCCTCATCAAATTCCACTACGCCGTAGCGCTGCGGGTCAGCTACCGCATACGCGAACACGGTGCCACCCTGCGGGGTCCGGCAGTCCTTGAGTGACTGGCCAAGTGCGAAGCCGTCAAAGATGTTGTCGCCCAACACCAAGGCCACATCATCATCACCAATGAACTCCTCACCGATGATGAAGGCCTGGGCTAGTCCATCAGGGCTCGGCTGCACCTCATAGGACAACTCGAGCCCCCACTGGGAGCCATCGCCCAATAGGCGCTTAAAGCCCGCCTGATCCTCGGGCGTGGTGATGATCAGGATTTCACGGATGCCAGCCTGGATCAGAGTGGTCAGCGGGTAGTACACCATCGGCTTGTCATAGATGGGCATTAGCTGCTTGGAAATACCCAATGTAATGGGATGCAGCCGTGTGCCAGAACCACCCGCAAGAATAATGCCCTTCATTTAGCTTTCCCCTCGTGCATCAAGCGAGCGCAGGTAATCATTCAGGCGACTACGCCAATCCTGCGGGTAAAAACCCGCGTCCTGAATCTTGGACAAATCAAATGCCGAGTGCTCAGGGCGCGTGGCCACGTCATCCTTGCCGGCAAAATACTCAGCGGTACTAGTAGCGCGCACCTGATCAGCCTTACCCGCAAACTTAAATATTTCCGTAGCCACGTCGTACCAGCTCACCACCTGACCATCATTGCTCACGTTGTAGGTTCCAAACGGTGCGTGTTCGGTGACAAGGTGATGAATCGCTTGGGCTAGATCGTCGGCAAATGTGAGCCTGCCAAACTGGTCATCCACTACGCTTGGGCTCACGCCCTTGGCGGCCAAGTCATACATGGTGCGCACGAAATTCTTTCCGGCGCCCACTACCCATGACGTGCGCACCACATAATGCTTTGGGGTGGTAGCGGCCGCGACCTCACCGGCGGCCTTGGACTGGCCATACACGCTGTGAGGGCTCACGGGCTCATCCTCGGGGTGAACGGCGTTTGTCCCATCAAAGACGTAGTCTGTGGAGACGTGCACCAACGTTAACCGATGCTCAGTAGCAATACGGGCCAGGTCCCCCACGGCGGTAGCGTTTGTCGCCCACGCCGCAGCCGCATCAGTCTCTGCTTGATCAACGGCGGTATACGCAGCAGCGTTAATAATCATCGAGTACTCGCCCCATGGGCGGGCCTGCTTTAACCGCTGGTAACCAGCGGTGATATCCAGATCCTCGCGAGTGGCACACTCAGCATCAGGAAACACCGCACGCAGTGCGGTGCCCAACTGGCCGCTCGCGCCGGTGATGAGCACCTTCCTGCGTGGCACCGGGGTGGCGTCGGTAAGCATAGGATGCTGGAGATCTTTCTCACTCACAATTGCCTTATCCAGCGCGATGGGCCAGGCAATCTGCAAGGAGGGATCGGCAAGGTTGACAAAGGAATACTGCGCATCCGGGGACCAATGGTCATTAACCAAATAGGAATAGGCGCACGGTTCCAGCGCCTGGAAACCATTGGCCACGCCACGTGGCACAAATACCGCTACGGACGGATCTATCGTGGTGGAAAAAGTCTTTCTAAACGTAGGAGACCCCTCACGCAGATCGCACCACGCGCCAAACACACTGCCGCTCGCAACGGAGATGAACTTATCCCACGGTTCCGCGTGCAAACCACGCGTCACCCCTGCCTGGGCATTGAAGGAAATATTGTTTTGAACAGGGCCAAAATCCTCCAGCCCGGCAGCTAGCATTTTTTCCTTCTGCCAGTTCTCCTTAAACCACCCACGGTGATCACCGTGCACGGTGAGATCAATGACCACCAAGCCCTCGATAGGAGTAGGGCTTAACGCAAGCTGCTTAGAAAACTCCATCACTACTGCCCATTCTCCGCGTACTTAGCCTCAACCTGATCCTTCAGTGGACGCCACCATGGCTCATTGTCTCGGTACCACGCAATAGTTTCCTCCAGCCCATCACGCATACCCGTATCGGTGTCCGTAAACTTTGGCGCCCACCCTAACTGGCGGCGCAACTTGGAGGAATCCATCGCGTAGCGCATGTCATGGCCTGGGCGATCACTAACATGCTCATAGGAATCAACCCCCATGAGCTCACAGATTAACTCGATGACCTGCTTGTTATTCACGTGATCATTGTCCGCGCCAATAATGTAGGTCTCTCCCAACTGGCCCTTTTCTAGGATCAGGATGATCGCGTCATTATGGTCATCCACATGGATCCAATCACGCACCTGCTCACCGGTGCCATACAACTTGGGGCTTAGGCCAGACAAAATGTTTGTGATTTGGCGCGGAATAAACTTCTCAATGTGCTGAAAGGGGCCGTAATTATTGGAGCAGTTGCTGATCGTGGCCTGGATACCAAAGCTCCTGATCCACGCCCGAACCAAGTGATCGCTGCTGGCCTTCGTGGCCGAATATGGTGACGAGGGATTATACGGAGTCTGCTCAGTAAACCGATTCGGATCATCTAATTCCAAATCACCAAACACTTCATCAGTGGATACGTGATGCAGCCGCTTGCCGTGGGCGCGCACCGCCTGCAGCAGGGTGTAGGTACCAATGATGTTGGTATGAACAAACGGAAACGGGTCCGCCAGCGAATTATCGTTATGGCTTTCTGCTGCGAAATGGACCACGGTATCCACGCCTGCTACCAGCGTGTCCATCAGCTCGGCATCAGCGATATCGCCCACCACCAGATCGCAATCCACGCCCTTGAGGTTGGCCTCATTGCCCGCATACGTCAGCTTGTCCACTACCGTCACGTGCCAATCAGGACGAGTAGCCTTCACACGGCGAACAAAATTGGCGCCAATAAAACCGGCACCACCAGTAACAAGCAGCTTCATAAAAACCAACTATACGGCACGAAAGCGTTCACGCTTTTAATGCCAAAAGGGGAGTGCACATCCCCGCGTGAACCAAGCGCCGGATCCCGCACCTGTGACTCAAGGTCGTCCTGCCACAGGTCGAGCTTCCGGCGACTCCTACTGATTCAACGCGGCCTTTAAGCCGTACCCGTGGACGCTCAAACCCAGCAGTGGGCCAGAGATAAGCGCTAGCCACGCCCCTTGGGCCAAGGTGGGGGAGAGTGCCAAAACCATGATTGCCACTACGGTGGCTACAACCCACCCTGCCAAGTACACGCCATGACGATCGACAGCCACAGTCGCGGCACTGGTGACCATGAGGGATGCAGTGCACGCAGCACCAATGCTCAGCAGCGCCAGCAGGTAACCGGGTACGTCATATGAGGGGCCTAAGATGGTGACCATCGCCCAAGGCCCGATGGCCCACGCCGCAACGGCTCCCGTTATGCCTACAGCCCACACCAGGCCTAGTGGCGTGGCAAGAGCGGAGATGTGGCGGGTTTCCACAAAGCGCACGATCAGCGCGGAGTGCAGTTGCTGTAGTGGCACCAGTAGTGGTGCGCGGGTAAGAACAACTGCGTAAATGATGGCTGCAGCTGTGGCCGTGGTGCCCTCGGATTCTGGATGCGTGAACCTGACAATCGTGGGGAAGCCCGTGATGAGCACCGCGGTAGCACCTGAGGCCGCCATGGCGGTTCCTGCCCGCCGCAGGAACTGAGGCGTGCCCACATCCGCGCGCGAGAACAACGCGGCCCTAAGCTCAGCGGAGCAGGAAACGAGTACCAGCCAACTGATTGCGCCCATCACCGTAATGACAAGAAAGGCGAGCAGCTGCCAGCCAGCGAACCACGCAATGATGGCTACCACCATGCGAGATGCGGTGTCGAGCGTGATCATGCCAGCGTACTGGCGCCAGAGCCCAGTGCCAGACATGATGCCAGCAATGCAGGCTTGGATGGCAAAGGAGCCTACACCGAGGGCGAGAAGCCACAGGCCACTATCGCGGTGGCTGCTGAGGATCGTGGTCAGCCACAAGGGTGACGTTGCAAGAACCGCGAGACTAGAGATCACGGCCATGCCCCCGGCGAGTTTCAGTGGCGTGGCGCGGTGTGACCCTGGGGTCTTAGCGGTGCGCTGGAGTGATTCGCCGGTTGCCACAGCGCGGGTTGTTTCCTGCGTCAGACCGGTGAGAATACCGGTGCAGGCAAAGAAGAATCCCCAGAAAGCGGTGAATTCTTCTGCCAGTGCGGTGTTGCTGCCAAATGCGCGGGCGGCCACGATGATGACCACAAAACCGGAGATCCCCGCGACCACCGTGGCCAAGGTCATGAATCTCATGGGTTAAGCCATGTGCGTGTGCGGTTCGGGGAAGGGCGGCAGTGGGAGCTCATTGAGCCACGCATTCCACAGCGCATGGAGCTGATCTTGTTCGATGCCCGCTTCTTCGCAGGCCTTAATCGCCTGCTGTTTCAGGTCCAGCGGTTCCACCACTGAGTGCTGGCCCCCTGAAACGTAGCGCTGCACCATGCGGAAGAATGCGTCGTCACCCAAGAGCACGCGCAGGGCGTGAACTGTCAAAGCGCCCCGTTTGTACACGCGGTCATCGAACATGTCACGAGGGCCTGGGTTGGACAGAAGAATGTCCTGTGGCTTGGCCGCCAATCCGTCATAGTGTTCCTTGGCGGACTCCGCGGCAGGCTTGCCGGTGGAGTGTTCACACCAGAGCCACTCGGCGTAGCAGGCAAAGCCCTCATTGAGCCAAATGTCATCCCACTGGGCCAGGCCAAGGGAATTACCGAACCACTGGTGAGACAGCTCGTGCGCAATCAAACGCTCCCAGCCGTGATCACCTTTGGCGTGGTTGGCGCCGAAGATGGATACCCCTTGCGCCTCTAAAGGTATTTCCAACTCATCTTCGGTGACTACCACCGTGTATTGCTCAAACGGGTAGGGACCAAACTTCTCAACGTAGAGATCGAGCATCTCTGCCTGACCCGAGAAGTCTTCCTTGAAACCCGCCATGATTGCCGGCGGAACGTAGGCCACGATGGGGACACTGCAGGCGGAATCAGTGATGTCAACCCTGGTGTAGTCACCAATCTGCACCGTGGAGAGGTAGGAGGCCATTGGCTGATCAATGTGGTAAACCCACGTCTTTCGAGCCCCTTTTCGCTCGACGGAGTCGAGAGTGCCGTTGGCTACCACGGTGTAGTTGCTGTCCGTGGTCACGCTCATGCGGTAGGTGGCCTTTTCATCTGGGGTGTCATCGCACGGATACCAGCTTCGCGCACCGTTGGGCTGGCTTGCTACCAGGGAACCGTTGGTGAGCTCTTCCCAACCCAGCATGCCCCACGTGGTGCGTACTGGGCGCGGGTTGCCTCCGTAGTTAATCACCAGCGTGAACTCAGAGTCCACGGGGATTTCGTCGGTGAAGGTAATGCGCAGCTTTGCGCGAGCATGCTTGAAGCGCTTGACGTCTACGTCCATCGCGCCCACAGTCTCCAGCGTGACGCTACCTACTGACAAAGAATCAGACAGGTCTAGTACCAGCGCTGATAGTGGCTGGTAATTGTCTACCTTGAGTGTCGCAGTGGCCTTCAGGTGGTTGGGGCCAAGCTTGTAGTCCAGCACCAGATCGTAGTGCCGGACGTGGTATCCAAGGTTGAAGTCAATCCCCGTGTAGTCGTCGCGGAGACCAGGAATTGGTGTTTTGCGTAGGCGTGAACTTCTCATCAATGAACAAATGTTAGTTGTTTTTGCTCTCGCCGAGTACTTTGGCCTCAATCCACCCCTCCACGAGCGCCTCCATGAAGGCCACCTGCTTATTGTCAGCTGCGCCTGCGTGGCCGCCCTCGGGGTTTTCGTAGTAGTCCACCGGTTGCCCGGCCTGTTGCAGAGCCAGCGTGAGAAGGCGGGCGTGGGCTGGGTGCACGCGGTCATCCCGGGTGGAGGTAGTCACCAGCGCCGGTGGGTACGTAGCTGGCTGCTTATCGACGTTCACAAGATCCCCGTCAGCGTCGTGACCTGGTCGAGCGGCGACGTTGTGCAACGGGGAGTATCCAAGCAGCGCTTCGCGCTCCTTGGGCACCTCGGGGTCGCCGTATTCGGCCATCCACGAGGCACCTGCTGACCACAGGTGGTAACGCATCATGTCCACCAGCGGCACCTGCACCACGGCTGCACCAATCAGCTCCGGGTAGGAGGTCAGCGCGACGGAGGTGAGCAAACCGCCATTGGAGCCACCGCGAACGATGATCTCGGGCGGCGTAGCGTAACCGCGCTCCACCAGATCCCGTAGCACGGCTTGGTGGTCCTCATAGATCTTGTAGCGGTTGGTCTTGAGGATCTGCTCGTGCCATTGCGGCCCAAATTCACTACCACCGCGCAGGTTGGCCTGTACAAAGTATCTGCCCTTTTCCAGCCAGCTACCTCGCGCGACGGGGTAGTACGGCACCAACGCGTGCTCAAAGCCACCATAAGCGGTCACCAGAGTTGGGCGCGCACCGTCAAAGGCTCCGGTGATGAAATATGGAACCTTGGTGCCGTCGGCGGACGTGGCCCAATGCTGGCGCGTTTCCAGGCCCTCGGCATTAAATTGTGCGGCGGTGTGTGCGAACTTTTCCAGCTTGCCGTCAGCGTAACGGTACAGGGTGGACGGCTGAGTGAACGAGCTCGCGGAAATCCACGCCTCATCGCTGTCATCGTCAGCAGCAACCACGCTGGCCGTGACGAGCTCAGGAAGCTCAACCAACTCGTGAGGGCCAAAGAGATCATCAAGGCGGACCCGCTCAATTCGACTTGCCACGTTGTCCAGCAAGGTGAGCAACACGTGATCCTTGGTAAAACTCAAGTCCTGCAAGCTGGTGCCCGGTGATGGTTCAAACACCACGCGGAAGTCGCGCTCGCCAGCCAAGAAGCGATCGAATTCAATTGCGCCCAATCCACCCAACGCAATGCCCGACCACTCCGAACGCGGCATCACGAACATCCACTCGCGGTGAATCAACACCGTGGCGTCTTCTGGAACCTCAAGAACCTGCAGTCCCTGGTCGGTCTCAACAAATGTACGGGCGGTGTAGAAGTCCAAAGCGCGACGCGCGAATTTGCGCTCGAAACCTTGGGTGGTATCTGCCCAGGCGGACACCACTAAATCTGTGGTCTTGCCCGCGAGGAATTCCTGCGCCTGTTCCAAGGGCTCTCCGCGCCGCCATAGCCGAGAGCTTCCTGGGTAGCCAGAAACCGTGAGCGTGCCGTCTCCAAAGTCGGTGCAGACCAAAATGGAATCCCTATCCACCCAGCTCACCTGGGTTTTGGCCTCGGGAATGACAAAAGGATCGCAACTGACAAAGCACTTGGATTCCAGATCGAACTCGCGGATCACCACCGAGTCAGCGCCGCCTCGAGACAGTTTCACCAACGCACGATCACCTGCGTGCTGGCGAACGCTCGCGCCCTTCCACACCCAATTCATGGCATCGTTGTGGGCGAGCTCGTCAACATCGATCAGGACTTCCCACGCAGAAGAGTCAGCCGCGCCAGTAGTGACCTTGCGGTAGCCATCCAAGCTGATCCTGCGCCACACACCACGCGGGTGATCAGCATCCTTCCAGAAGTTATAGAGGAACTCACCACGCCTGGTCACGTACGGGATTTTCTCATCGGTATCGAAGGCCGCAAGCAACCGTTGGCGGATGTCCTCATCAACAAACTCGGTGGTTGCTTCAGAGAGATCGGCAGCCCAATCAAGCGCTCGAGGGTCTTCAATCTCCAACAGAAAATCATGGTTGCTCATTCACCCAACTGTACCGGCGATGCGCCACCAGCGGAACAAAAAACTGGGCCCCAGCTTTGGATGCTGGCGCCCAGTGAAGGTTTCTAGCTATTAGGAATTAAATGCACGGTTGAAGGTCTTCCAGGATTCACGCAAATCATCCTGCCACCAGCCCCACGAGTGAGTACCGGTGTGGCGCATGTTGAAATCAGCTGGAATATTCAGCTTCTTCAGCTTGGCCTTCAGGTTGTGAGTACACACGTTGGTGGCTGCCTCAATTGCGCCACCCTCAACGGTGACAACTGCAACACCAGCGGCAACAGCTGCCGGAGGTGCGCCCTTGAAGCGAGGGCTGGAAGGAAGGTCCCAGTATCCAGCCAAGCCAGAGCCATTAGAGACGTACACTTCAGTGCCGCGCAGCTTCTCAGCGTTGAGCAGTGCATCGTTCCAGCGGTTGGTTGCGCTGCCCTGAGGGCCCCACATCTGAGCGGCGGTAGCGCCACCACGCTGCAGGGTAAGGTTCAAGTATCCGTACTCAACTGGGGTGGAGGTAGCCGCACAGCCGGAGAAAGAACCAGTTGCGTCGTAGAAGCCAGGATTGTGCTCAGCCAGCAGCAGTGCGGAGGTGGCGGACATGGACAGACCCGCGATCGCGCGCTTGTTGGATGCCTTGAGCTTCTTCTCCAGGTTGGTTGGAAGCTCCTTGGTTAGGAAGGTTTCCCACTTCTGTACGCCGCCCAGGTTCTTGGCAGGGGATAGCCAGTCGGTGTAGTAAGAGAACGCACCAGCCATAGGGATGACAACGTTGACGTTCTTGTCCTTGTAGAAGTCAATAACATCCGTCTGCATGACCCAGTTAGCGTTGCCCTCGCCGCCATCGCCACCATTGAGCAGGTAGATGGTAGGGCGGTTAGCGTCCGCAGCCTTGATCACGAAGAGTGGGACAATGCGGCCATTCATTGCAGGAGAATCAGCGTACATCTCCACAACGCGGTCACCGTCTAGCTTGTCGCGCCACTTGACATCATCTAGGCCTGGGGTTGTCCCCTCGGTAACCGTGGAGAGGGTGGCGTTGCCTGCAACCTGTGCTGGGGTGAGGGTGGCTGCGGTGGCAGGACCGGCAACCGACAGAGCCAAGGTCAGGGCCGTGATCGGGGCAGCTATGCGGCGAAGGAGCTTCATAGGTATCTTTCTTTGACTATCGTGCGTACGCGAGAGAAAAGGCTTTTCTCATAACTTTAACTAACGCCGGTGACAAAATAAACAGCTGGCAGGCAGTTTACCCCTCCTCGTGTGAGAGACAGCCGTGGGAACGGGGTACATCTAGTTGCCCGCCACCATTCTTAGCGCCGGCCGAATGATTTAGGCGCTCAGAAGTGATTGCGCCTGTGTGAGCTCAGGTTCTTGCCAGTAGGTGAGGAAGCTGCAGGAATAAAAGCCAGTCCCTCTGGCCCAAGATCGCATGCTGCCGCAGGGGTGTAACACCCTTTTTTAGGACGCTGATTATTGTTACAGTAAGGCTCAAAGCGCTCATAGCTCAGTGAATGGGCGACGCTGCATGTCTCAGAGGCCAACCTCAAACAACCTCTGGGATTGCTTACCAATCGTGAAAAGGACTCGTTCATGGATCAGATCATTCTCTTAATCACCAATTTCCTCGGTGCCAATGTGCAGGTAGGTTCCTCTCAATTGGCCAACCTTGGCTTGCTTTTGGGACTGTTCTAAGGACTATCCCCACTAGGTGAACGCTCTGCATGTTTGCAGAGCGTTTTCTTTTATTACCTGTGGGTACACGGTGGTTAAAGGTGCGCCTTCGCATCATTTTGCCCGCAACATGGGGAAGGGGGAGACAATTAGCCCGCGGTTCCGTATTGTGGATTGCGTGACTGAACATTATGACGTAGTAGTACTCGGAGCTGGCCCTGGTGGCTACGTCTCCGCCATCCGTGCAGCGCAGCTTGGTAAGAAGGTTGCAGTTGTTGAGAAGCAGTACTGGGGCGGCGTGTGCCTCAATGTTGGCTGTATTCCTTCAAAGGCTCTTCTGAAGAATGCTGAAGTTGCCCACATCTTCAACCACGAAGCAAAGACCTTCGGTATTTCCGGCGAGGCTACCTTCGACTTCGGTGTGGCACACGCTCGTTCCCGCAAGGTTTCTGAGGGCATCGTTCGTGGCGTTCATTACCTGATGAAGAAGAACAAGATCACGGAAATTGATGGCAAGGGCTCTTTCAAGGATGCCAACACCCTTGAGATTTCCGAGGGCAAGGACGAGGGTAAGACCATCACCTTCGACAACTGCATCATTGCTACGGGCTCTGTTGTACGTTCCCTTCCAGGTGTTGAGATCGGCGGAAACATCGTTTCTTACGAGGAGCAGATCCTCAACAACGAGGCTCCAAAGTCCATGGTCATCGTGGGCGCTGGCGCTATTGGTATGGAGTTCGCTTACGTACTCTCCAACTACGGTGTAGACATCACCATTGTTGAGTTCATGGACCGCGTCCTGCCAAACGAGGACAAGGACGTTTCTAAGGAGATTGCCAAGGCTTACAAGAAGCTCGGCGTGAAGCTCCTGACCGGCCACAAGACCACCGCTATCCGCGACAATGGTGACGGCGTCGAGGTTGATGTGGAGTCCAAGGATGGCTCCAAGTCTGAGACCCTCAAGGCGGACCGCGTCATGGTTTCCATCGGTTTTGCACCACGCGTTGAAGGCTACGGCCTGGAGAACACCGGCGTTAAGCTGACCGACCGCGGCGCAATCGAGATTGACGATTACATGCGCACCTCCGTTGATCACATCTACGCAATTGGTGACGTTACCGCTAAGCTGCAGCTCGCTCACGTGGCTGAGGCGCAGGGCGTTGTTGCTGCTGAGGTTATCGCTGGCGAAGAAACCCAGCTTCTGGGTGACTACATGAACATGCCACGTGCAACCTTCTGTAACCCACAGGTTGCGTCCTTCGGCTACACCGAGGAGCAGGCTAAGGAGAAGTTCGCTGACCGCGAGATCAAGGTCGCTTCCTTCCCATTCTCTGCAAACGGTAAGGCACAGGGCCTCGCTGAGGCTACCGGCTTTGTCAAGATCGTCGCTGACGCCGAGTACGGCGAGCTTCTTGGCGCTCACATGGTTGGTCCTCACGTTTCCGAGCTGCTGCCTGAGCTGACCTTGGCTCAGCGCTTCGACCTCACCTGTGAGGAAATCGGACGCAACGTTCACACCCACCCAACCCTGTCTGAGGCAATGAAGGAAGCTGCCGAAGGCATCATGGGTCACATGATCAACCTGTAAAACACAGTTTTACTTCAAGGCCTGCCCCACATCTTGGGACAGGCCTTTTTCCTTTAACAATGGGGACATAAATCGAAGTGGTCTCCAACGCCGGTGGTCTAATGGCCATCCTGTGCTTGCATCACAACGAGAGTCCATGCTCAGGCCTGCTGTTAGGGGAGGTCATTTTGACGATAGGGATACGGGAGTAGGATCGGGGCTATGAAGCCAGAACCGAAGTGTCCCATTAGGTACGGAGAACCTTGTAGTCTTTGCGTGCCGGGTGCCTCGGGGCCACACGACTGCCAGTTGGTAGCACTGGTCCGCGAGGATCCGGAGCTCATGGAGCTGAAGTCTGAGATGATTACGTCGAAGAAAAAACGGTCGGCTTAAGCCCCAGCCTTCAGGCTGGGGCCCGGGCCTGTGGCCCAAAAAGATCCGTGGTAGCGGTGACTGCTGCGGGGTAGGGGTGGCGTCGACAAGCAACTAGTACGGTGCGACCGTGGAGCGGTGAGCGTCAATCTGGATCTCCTGATTGATCGCGGGGAACGCGCGCTGCGCACAGTTTTCGCGGGTGCACACACGGCAGCCTGGGCCAATGGGGACGGCGGTAGAGAAGTCCTCCAAATTGAGGCCGTCAGCGTAGACGGTGCGTTCCGCGTGGCGGGCGTCGCAGCCGAGTCCGATGGCGAACATCTTGCCGGTCTCACCAAAACGTCCTTGGTGGTGCCTCACAGTCCGGGCAATCCACAGGTAGTTACGGCCATCGGGCATTTGCGAAAGCTGACGCTGAATGGTGCCGGGATTGGTGAAAGTATCGTACACATTCCACAACGGACAGGTTCCACCAGAGGTGGCGAAGTGAAAGCCAGTTGCGGACTGGCGCTTTGACATGTTGCCAGCGCGATCCACGCGCACGAACGTGAACGGGATGCCGCGCAGCTTTGGGCGCTGCAGGGTGGAAAGGCGGTGGCACAGCGTCTCGTAACCAACGCCAAACATCAAGCACAGGTACTCGATGTCATAGCCGGACCTTTCGGCCTCAGCATGGAAGAGCCTGTACGGGAGCATCACTGCAGCAGCGAAGTAACTGGCCACGCCACGGAGGGCGAGGGTACGGGCCTCATCGGTGTGGAAGTGGCCGGTGTCAACGATCTCGTTCATCAGGGCGCCTACTTCCAGGTAGCCAAGCTCAGCAGCCATGCGGAAGGCGCGCTGACCTGCGATGAGCCTGGAAGACAGCGTGAGTGTGCGGCTATGGGTATCGAACTGGTGTAGGCGGTTGCCGATCTCAGCGCCGGTGGCGATGGTGACATCATGGAAGTCGCTCAGGCGGCGCGTGAGTGCGGCTTCGGTTGCTCGCACATTGAATGTTGAGACGCCAAGCTCTTCCGCGATGGTTTCAGCCTTACGGTCAAGCTCATCAATGTAGTTCTGACGGGAATAGAAGAAATCGCGCACTTCATCATGCGGCATGCTTAGCGCGCTGGAAATGCCATTGTGATTATCGGGATCGGTAGCTAGGCGGACGTCCGTTGCGGCGGACAACTTATCGCGCAAATTCCGGTACTTGCGGTGGAGTTCGACGATGGTCCGGGCAACATCAGGGTGGTTCTGAACAACATCGCTGAGTTCATGTAGTTCGAAGGGATCAGAGACGATCTCCCGGTCTGTGACCACGTCCTGAATTTCCGCTAGCAGGCGAGAATCATCATCACGAGAGAAGAAGGTGGCGTCTACGCCGAAAGTCTCAGTGATTTTATTGAGAACGGACAGTGTCAAAGGACGAACGTCGTGCTCAATCTGGTTTACGTAGCTTGCTGATAGGCCAAGCGTCTGAGCTAGTGAGGCTTGGCTGAGATCGCGTTCCCTTCGGAGTTGCCGAAGGCGAGAACCTACATATGTCTTACCCATGACACACAACTATATAGAGACCTGGATCACAATGAGATCGTTTTGCGAAAATGAGTAAACATTGCTTCCCAGAATTAACAGACTATTTAAGTAGTTCACCCCTTGATAAGGAAGGGCGCTGCATCGATGTTTCAAAAGATGATTTTCGGTTTGGGTTGGGAAATGGTGGGGCGGAGTCTAGGTGCTTAAGGGCGCTCTTGGGGGGAAGGTGTGATGAGTGATTTGGGTAACTCAATTTTGAGCCTGTGTGACAGGTGTGAGTCAGTGTTCCTTTTGGGCTAGTTTTTTGAGGCTTTGTAGCGAATCAACCCTTTGATTGATTCCAAACGGTTACCCCCATTTTTAAGAAACATCAATGTTGAGAAAAGAAAAGCTTTTGAAATGTCGTCTAACGCTCTTTGTAAAAGTGCCGGTAGAACGGGTGAAAAAAGTCTCTCATTTCTGGGTGAAAAAGTGCGCGGCCGAGCATGGGCGAGTGGGGGAGGCGATAGCGGGTGTGGAGTAGATCACCCGCTTGCTCCTAACTAGTTGTGAAGCCAACTTACCTAATAAAGTAAAGGTGACACTGGAGGTGCCATGACTGTAAATAACATCGACCGTGACGCAATTGCTCACGGCAAAATCACTGAAAAGCCGCTTCGTGAGCAGCCAAAGTTCCCAACCTGGGCACTGAAGCTCACAATGGCCGTAACCGGCCTCATCTTTGCTGCTTATGTGTTTGTACACATGGTCGGCAACATGAAGATCTACATGCCGTTCTACGATGACGGTACGCATCCAATCAACGTCTACGGTGAGTGGCTGCGCAACATGTTCTACCCACTGTTCCCGTCTCACGGCATGCTGTGGATCTTCCGTATCGTTCTTCTGGTAGCTATCGTGCTCCACGTCTACGGCGCTTTTGCCCTGACCGCACGTTCTCACCAGTCCCGTGGTAAGTTCCGCCGCACCAACCTCATTGGTGGCATGAACTCCTTCACCACCAAGACCATGCTGGTAACCGGCATTGTTCTTCTTGCGTTCATCATCTTCCACTTGCTGGACCTGACTATGGGCGTTGCGCCTGCTGCTTCGAGCTCCTTCGCTCACGGTGAGGTTTACGCAAACTTGGTCGCAAGCTTCAGCCGTTGGCCAGTAGCAATCTTCTACATCATTGCAATGGTTGTGCTGTTCCTGCACCTTACCCACGGTATTTTCTTGGCAGTTTCTGACTTGGGTATCACGGGTAAGCGCTGGCGTGCAATCCTGCTGGTCGTTGCGTACCTGCTCCCAGCAATTGTCATGATCGGCAATATCTCGATTCCGGTCGCCATCGCAACTGGCTTGATCTCTTAAGAATCGACGAGGAGAAAAGGTAAACATTTATGAGCACTCATACTGAAACCGCTGCTCGCCCAGAGTTCAAGCACCCAGAGTCCGTGGTTCCTGGCGTTCGCCCAGGCACTGTTCTGGAGGCCAACGAACCAAAGGGCGTTCCTACCAAGGACATGTGGCAGTACCAGAAGGACCACATGGAGCTCGTGTCTCCATTGAACCGTCGTAAGTTCAAGGTCCTCGTTGTTGGTACCGGCCTGTCCGGTGGCGCTGCTGCAGCCGCACTCGGCGAGCTCGGCTACGACGTAAAGGCATTCACCTACCACGACGCACCACGCCGTGCACACTCCATTGCTGCACAGGGTGGCGTTAACTCCGCTCGTGGTAAGAAGGTTGACAACGATGGCGCATACCGCCACGTAAAGGACACCGTTAAGGGCGGCGACTACCGCTGCCGTGAGTCTGACTGCTGGCGCTTGGCTTACGAGTCCGTCCGCGTTATCGACCACATGAACGCAATTGGTGCACCTTTCGCACGCGAGTACGGCGGCGCACTGGCAACCCGTTCCTTCGGTGGTGTGCAGGTCTCCCGTACCTACTACACCCGTGGTCAGACAGGTCAGCAGCTTCAGCTGTCCACCGCGTCTTCCCTGCAGCGCCAGATTCACCTCGGCTCTGTAGAGATCTTCACCCACAACGAGATGGCTGACCTGATCATCACCGAGAAGGATGGCCAGAAGCGTTGTGAGGGTCTGGTAACCCGTAACCTGATCACCGGTGAGCTCACCGCTCACACCGGTCACGCAGTTATCCTGGCAACCGGTGGCTACGGCAACGTGTACCACATGTCCACCCTGGCAAAGAACTCCAACGCGGGCGCTATGATGCGTGCGTACGAAGCTGGCGCATACCTCGCGTCACCTTCCTTCATTCAGTTCCACCCAACCGGTCTGCCTGTTAACTCCACGTGGCAGTCCAAGACCATCCTGATGTCCGAGTCCCTGCGTAACGATGGTCGCGTATGGTCTCCAATCAACCCTAAGGATGACCGCGATCCAAACACCATTCCGGAAGAGGAGCGCGACTACTTCCTGGAGCGTCGTTACCCGGCATTCGGTAACTTGGTTCCACGTGACGTTGCATCCCGTGCTATCTCCCAGCAGATCAACGCTGGTCTGGGTGTTGGACCACTGCACAACGCTGCATACTTGGACTTCCGCGACGCAATCGAGCGTCTGGGCAAGGACACCATCCGCGAGCGTTACTCCAACCTCTTCCAGATGTACGAAGAGGCAATTGGTGAGGATCCATACACCACGCCAATGCGTATTGCTCCTACCTGCCACTTCACCATGGGTGGCCTGTGGACCGACTTCAACGAGATGACCTCCATCCCAGGTCTGTTCGCAGCCGGCGAGTGCTCTTGGACCTACCACGGTGCAAACCGCCTGGGTGCAAACTCCCTGCTGTCCGCATCCGTAGACGGCTGGTTCACCCTGCCATTCACCATTCCTAACTACCTCGCTCACCACCTTGGTGAGGAAGCACTGTCTCCAGATGCTCCAGAGGCTAAGGAAGCTGTTGCACGTGCACAGGCTCGCATTGATCGCCTGATGAACATCAAGGGTGACAACCCACACGGACCTGAGTACTACCACCGTCAGCTGGGTGAAATCCTGTACTGGGGTTGTGGCGTTGCCCGTAATATCGAGGACCTCAAGACCTCGATCGAGCGCATCCGCGAACTGCGCCGTGACTTCTGGGCTAACATGCGTATCACCGGCAAGCCGGACGAGATGAACCAGGTTCTCGAGTACGCAGCACGTGTTGCTGACTACATCGACTTGGGCGAGCTCATGTGTGTCGACGCACTTGACCGCGACGAGTCCTGTGGTGCTCACTTCCGTGACGATCACCTCTCCGAAGAGGGCGAGGCAGAGCGTGACGACGAAAACTGGTGCTTCGTTTCCGCATGGGAGCCAGGTGAGGCTGAGGGCGAGTTCATTCGCCACGCTGAACCACTCGTATTCGAAGCTATCCCTCTGATGACAAGGAATTACAAGTAATGAAACTGCATCTAGAAATCTGGCGTCAGGCCGGACCAAACCACGAGGGTCACTTCGAGTCCATCACCGTCGAAGACGCCGTGGCACAGATGTCCGTCCTCGAGCTCTTGGACCACGTCAACAACGGTCTGATCGAAGAAGGCAAAGAGCCATTCGCATTCGCATCTGACTGCCGCGAGGGCATCTGTGGTACCTGTGGCCTTCTGGTCAACGGTCGCCCACACGGCCAGGAGAAGAACCAGCCAGCATGTCAGCAGCGCCTGCTGAACGTTGCTGACGGCTCCACCCTGAAGATTGAGCCACTGCGTTCCGCAGCGTTCCCAGTGATCAAGGACATGGTTGTTGACCGTTCCGCACTGGACCGCGTTATGCAGCAGGGTGGCTACGTCACCATCAACGCTGGTACCGCTCCAGATGCTGACACCCTGCACATGAACCACTTCAACGCTGAGAAGGCACTGGATCACGCTGCCTGCATCGGCTGTGGTGCTTGTGTTGCTGCTTGCCCTAACGGCGCAGCACACCTGTTCACCGGTGCAAAGCTGGTTCACCTCTCCCTCATGCCTTTGGGCAAGGAAGAGCGTGGCCGCCGTGCACGCAAGATGGTTGACGAGCTCGAGACCAACTTCGGTCACTGCTCCCTGTACGGTGAGTGTGCAGATGTTTGCCCAGCAGGCATCCCACTGACCGCTGTCGCTGCAATTAACAAGGAACGTGCTCGCGCAGCCTTCCGTGGCAAGGATGACTAAGCTACAGTATTAGCTAATAAATCCCAATCACGAAAAGCTTCGCTTTCACTCCTTACACAAAGAAAGGCACGGTAACTCAATGTCTGGTTCCCACGCCGTGAGCAAAACTGCAGAGGGCTACCCAGTTTTCACTAACCTCACCGATGGCTACATCGACGGTTACGATCCTGTATCCCTCTACGCTCCACACTCTTCCCTGCAGCGCACTAGCACCTGGATTGGCATGGGCCTGATTCTGGTCGCCCTTGCCGGCCTTGGTACTATCACCTTCGCTTTCGCTGCTAACACTGTTGGCACGCAGGAAGACTGGAAGCTGTATGCAATCATCGGTGCAGTATTGACAGTTGCCCCACTGGTTGGTGGCTTTGGGTTGATCCACCGCGGTCGACGCAATTACCGTAAGTACCGTTCTGAGACCGGTCGCATTAACTAATTAATGTTTGACGGCTAGTTTTGCCACCTCCAGACAGGAGATCCCGTTTTACACGGGATCTCCTGTTTTTTAGTTCGCTGGTGGCAAATATCTATCACCATTTGATAACCAAAGGCCGGAAAACGGGTTATCTAGGGTTTACTGGATAGCATGCGTAAAGCCATTATCATCATCACGGCCCTCATCACCCTCCTCGTGGCCCTTAACTTTGGAAGCCTCGCAGCCCAGTATTGGGACAAGGAGCCAGTGGGTAACTCACAGCAACTCACTCCAGGCATCTCGTCGGCGGAACTACTTCCTAGTTAATGAACGTTAGACGTTAGTGCATGATTATCTGCCCGAAGGGGAGAGGTTAGTTGGGAAAACATAGCAATCCGCCGGCTAAAGACTCAGAGTTTAGGCCTATGCTCACTCCTACCCAGGAGAGGACAGTGGGCAATTCGGTCGTATCCATTGACACGAGCATTATGGGTACGAGCCCAGAAAAAGATGCTGAACTGCGCTCAGCCTTGAAGAAGAACAAGGCGTATGCGCTGTCGTTGCTCATTTTTGCAGCAATCGTATTCCTTGCGTGCACGTGGGCGGAGAGCCAGGGCCTAGGTAATTTCTGGGTGGGACTCATTCGGGCTGGTGCCGAGGCCGGAATGATTGGCGGCTTAGCAGACTGGTTCGCCGTGACAGCACTGTTTAGGCATCCTATGGGATTGAAGATTCCTCACACAGCACTGATTCCCAACAAGAAGGATCAGTTTGGTGAAGCCTTAAGTGGCTTTGTGGAGGAGAAATTCCTCACTGTAGAGGGGCTTACCGGCAAAGTTGAAGAGTTCGACGTTCCGCGGACAATTGCGCAGAAACTAGTACAGCCAGAAAACGCAAAGGTGGTATCGCGTTTTGCTGGCGCGATGATTGCGGACGGTGTCCGCGCGCTAGATCCTCATGATGCAGAAGCCGTAATTCGTCGTGCGCTGGTGGATAAGCTGGCGGAGCCGAAATGGGCGCCCCCGCTTGGGCGGGTCCTAGATCAACTGATCGCCGAAGGGCAAACTGAACCGCTCATTGAGCAGTTCATTGAGTGGATGGTCAAAAAGGCCAACGGCAGTGAAGAACTGATTATCAGAGTGCTCAATGAGCGCGCGCCGAAGTGGGCGCCAAAGTTTGCTAACGATCTGGTAGGGGAGAAAATCTATCGCGAGCTCGTAGCGTGGTCAGAGCAGGTAGCAGCGGACCGCAACCACGAGGCGCGCCAAGCCATGCGCCGGTTCATCTACCAGTTCTCCCAGGATCTCCAGTATGAACCCGTCATGATCGAGCGGGTGGAAAACATCAAGCGAGACGTCATGGGGTCTAATCCAGTGCAGAATGCGGCATCCACTGTGTGGAGTTTTGCGTCGCAGGCAATCATTGAGGCTGCTGAGGATGAGAACTCTGTGTTGCGCATTAAGATTGCCGATCTTGCCATGGATCAGGGGCACAGGATCCTTGGGGATGAGGCCTATCATGCGCGTCTGCAGGGCTTTGTTCTCAAGGCCGCTACGTACGTGGCAGAAAACCACGCCTCGTCTATTACCGCACTGATTTCGGAGAAGATTGCCTCGTGGGAAGCGGAAGAGGCTGCGGAGGAAATTGAACTTCGCGTGGGCAAGGACCTGCAGTACATTCGTATGAACGGCACTGTTGTTGGTTCCTTAGCAGGTGCAGCGATCTACGTGATTTCGCACGTTCTGTTCGGTTTCTAAGTTTGCCAATCTGGGGCTTGTAGCCCAAACTAAAAAGACACTTCAAACACTTGCCAAAGGTTAGGAAAAACATCGTGGACATTGTGCAAAGCATTGGCATGATTTATGGATTTGCCGCCACCGCAGTGGTATGGGCAATCGCTGCGTCCGCCCTTGTTGGAGCGGCTATATGTGCCAGTACGCGTGATGATGCCTTTGACGCCGCTGACCGCAAGGCCAAATGGGTATGGGTAGGCCTGCTGGTTGGTTCCGCCCTCGTAGTGGTCACGGGTTTGCCGTTTCTCTCGTGGATCGGTCTGGTGATTATTGGCCTCTACTGGTTTGATGTCCGCCCACAGATCAAGGACATCCTCAACGGCAATTACGGTTGGTAGTGGTTCATGGTTCAGACTGTTCTCACTGTCACTAACCCTGCCATTTCCTCTGATGAAGTTCGCGCTATCGCAGCTGACGCCGTGGAAGCCGGGTACGGATTGTGCGTAGAGCCATCCATGTTGCAGGCAGCTGCTGAGGTTTCCACCGCCAACTTGCCCGTGGTGACGTGGGCTGGGTACCCGTCGGGCAAACACCATACTCTGGTCAAGGCCGCAGAAGCACGACTAGCCATCCAGTTCGGTGCCACTGAGGTGGCGATTGTTCCAGATCTGGCGCAGGTTTCGGATCAATCAGCGCTGATGAGCGAGCTCATCGCAGTGCGCGATGCCGTTCCGCATCCCGCTCGCCTAGGCTTGGTGTTGGAAACCACAAAACTGGCGCCCGATGTTCTGATTTCTGCCGCTAGGTGTGCAGCTAAGTGTGGTTTTGACGCCATCGTTACAGGCACAGGGGCGTCATCCGTTGAGGGCGTTGAGGCGCTACGCAGCTGCCTCGAAGTCCGTTCAGCGGGGATGGATGTCAGCGTGGTAACGTCGGCTGACCAGGCTGAGGCATTCCGTGCGGATTCGTACTGGATTCTGAGCGAGTAACAAAGAACCCAGTCCGCAACTTCGTAGAGGTGCGGGCTGGGTTTTTCGCTGTCTCCTACGCGGTCCTAGGCAGGCTCGGTAGCAGTCTCCTCGGCAGGGAGCACAGGGTCTTGTGGGCTAGAGCTTTGAGAGATTTCAGTGAGGTTGACGTTGTCCCCGTCAACGGTCAGGTCCACGCCACCGTCAACTACTTCCACATTGGTTACGGTCATTCCGGTTCCCGCTGTCTCGCCTACTCCCTCGCTGAGCGCCTTGGAAAGCGCGTCTGAGACGCTTTCAGGAAGCTCAAATCCAAACAGGCTAGCATTCTCCGCTACGAAACCCAGTTGCCCGTCTGTGACCTCAGGGCGCAGCGTCAGGGCAGCCGCACCGTTGGTGATCTGAACGTCGACTGTGCCGCTGGCAGCGTTGGACGTGATACCCGTGATCTTCACCAGATTCTGGATAAAGCCGCCTGCCAGGTCTTCCAGGCTGAGTTCTCCGCCTTCAAAAGGATTACCCTGTTGCTGGCTGCTTTGCTGATCGTTAGCCTGCTCGCGCTGGATGGTAGCAAGGAGGAATTCGTCCGTTGCTAGGGTGCGCATGGTGAGGTGACCGGCAACCGGCGAGTCAGGATTGGACATATCCACATCGCTTAGGGTGATCGTGGTTTCTGGGGTGCCACTGATTTCCGGGATCTCGGACGACTCAGGATACGTAATGGCGAGGCTGTTGGGGGTCGTGATCTCTACGTTGTTGAGATTCTTGGTAGCAAGGCCCCACAGGAGAGGCTGGGCACCAAAGGAAATGCTTGCCTTGTCATCGCCTTCTTGGGACTCCATGCTGTTGGCCAGTTGATTGCCAACAAACCAGCGCAGACCAAATTCAGCGACCAGAAGCACGACGATGATGACAGCGACTATGCCAGCCAGGATTTTGATGGGTTTATTTGAGGTATGAGAACGCACGCCACCATAGTAGTGAGTAAAACGCTCCTTAGGGCATCTTCGCCGGGTTTTATTTGATGCTCACTACTGCTGTGGCGCGGCGATAAGGCCGGAAAATGGGAGGTGAAGCGTGGTAAACGGCTTCGCTACGGCGCTACGAGATCCCACGGGACGGTGATTTGGTTATCGCGCACTGGACGTCGGATAGCATCAAAGACGAGGCCTTCCTCCTTAAGGATGCTGCGGGCACCGCGCCAGCGCACGCGGGGGCCGTACGTAGCTAGGAAGGCACTGCGATTCCACGCATCGTCCATACGCTGGAGAAGATCGTGAATCCTCTCTCCCTCAACGTTGCGGTGGATCAGGATCTTTGGAAGGCGCTCAGCAATGTCAGAAGGCTGCTCCACATCAAACGGATCCCACGATAGGGTGAGTGACTTAGGTCCGTCCTGATTCAGCAGGACCCACGTAGAGCGGCGTCCCAGCTCATCGCACGTGCCCTCAATGAAGAAACCGCCTTCCTCTAGTCGCGAACACACGGTACTCCACGCGTCCCATACTTGATCAACGCTGTATTGGCGCAGCACATTGAAGGCGCGCACCACGGTGGGATGATACCCGCCTAGCTCAAAACCCCCGAGTTCGAATGTCACACCATCGCGGGGATCCAGCACTCGATCGGGGTCAATCTCAAGGCCGGTTACTTTGATGTCTGGTCTTATGGTCCGTAACCAGCGGGCCCACTCGCACGTGGTGGTGAAGCTAGCGCCGTATCCCACGTCCACGGCGTGAGGGGAATTTGAGTGGTTAATGGCGCGCTGGATGTCCGGGTTATTGGCCATCCACCTGTCGCACCGGCGTAAGCGATTGAACCCCGTGGTGCCGCGGGTGATCACGCCGATAGGTTTGTTCGGCTTAGGCTGCTTACTCCACTTGTGCGCGTGCGCTGCTTTGCCAAAGTTTGCACGCAGATCGTGTGCATGATTCTTTGACATGGCGGTAGCTTTCTTCAGTCGTGTACGTGAGGTGGGTAGTTATCGATACTAGGCGCTGGCGGGCAGGGCATAAAAAACTCCGCGCTGCACGATGAGTGCGGTGCGGAGCTTCTTACAGGGTAAGGCGAAAAGCCTAGGGTATTAGAGGTTAGCTGCGATCCACTCGTTGGTCAGGTTTGCCTCGTTCTGGAACAGCTCGCCTAGAGCTTCTCCTACCTTTGGCTCAATAGCAGGGCCCATGAATGGAATCTTGACGTCAACCTCGTTGGAGTAGGTCAGGGTAGTGGTATCGCCCTCACCGGCAATGGCGATGGTGCCCTTGAAATCCACTGGGGTGCCCTTCACGTCAGCGGTGTAGGAGGCGCTGGAGGAGGTTCCCTCTAGGCCTGCAACGGTAACTACGCGCTTGACCTTGAGCGCCTGGGAGATCATTGCGCGGACTGCCTCTGGGAGGATGTCCGTTGGCAGGACCTCAAACAGGGTAGCTACAGCGCCACCGTCGGCTTCGGTGAATTCGTGTACCTCGCCCGCCTCAGGGGAAAGGTTCTGGGCAATGTGTGCCCAGTAATCAGCGTTAGTGAAGGCAGCGTGTACCTTTTCAATCGGCTGGTTGATAATTGCAGTGTTCTCACTTCGCGAAGTCATGGTTACAGACTACCTTTAAATGTGTGACTGATACATTGAAGCCCGTTTTTGACGCCCTTGATGCCATCGATGGTGCGGTTATTGGCAGTGAAAACTTTGCCGAGCTCACCACCTTGCACATTGGTGGATCGCCCCTAGCTACCGTGCATTGTCGCACTACGGATGCGGTTGTGGAGGTAGTAAACCTCCTGGATGAGCATGAGGTTCCACTGCTTATTGTGGGCGGCGGCTCCAATTTGGTGATCGCTGATGGCGAAGTTCCAGTAGTGGCCGTAGTGCTCGAATGCGATGCTGTGCACGTGGATATGGGCAGTGGCAAGCTAGTTGCAGAGGCTGGCGCGGTGTGGGATGAGGTAGTCAGCATCTGCGTTGAGGCAGGGTTAGGTGGCATTGAGTGCTTGTCCGGAATCCCGGGGTCTGCTGGTGCTACCCCAGTGCAAAACGTTGGTGCCTATGGTGCGGAAATCGCCGATGTCCTGACCCGAGTGGAGCTCTATGACCGCGTTTCTGGGGAGCGGAGCTGGGTCAGCGCTGAGTCCTTGGATCTGGCCTACCGTTACTCCAACTTGAAGTTCACTGCGCGTGCGGTGGTGCTGGCCATTGAATTGCAGCTGAGCACGGATGGTATGTCCGCGCCACTGCGGTTTGGTGAGCTTGCGCGCACGTTGGGCCTTGGTGATAGTGCTGACGTCTCGGACATGCGTATGCCGGTGGCCCAGGTTCGTGAGGCGGTTCTTGGGCTGAGAAACGCTAAGGGCATGGTCTACAACGCTCAGGACCATGACACGTGGTCCGCGGGATCGTTTTTTACGAACCCGATTGTGCCTATCGACGTCGCGGAGGCCGTTCGCCTCAAGGCCGCGAGCATCCGCGGCGAGGAGGATGCCGTGAGGATGCCGTGTTTCCCAGCGGGGGAGGGCCTTAATAAGCTCTCGGCCGCTTGGCTCATTGATCGCGCCGGGTTTGACAAGGGGCATCTGGCCACTGGGCGAGACGGCCGCGCCGGGCTATCTACCAAGCACACGCTCGCGTTGACCAACCGCGGCAATGCCACCAGCGATGACATTGTGGCTCTCGCGCGTGAGGTTCGCGCAGGGGTTCAAGACGTCTTTGGCGTGGTGCTGGAGCCGGAACCTGTGTGGGTGGGCGTAAGCATTGATGGCTAGCGCTCAAAGCTAATCTAGGCCAAGAAAAACACCGGGTGCGCATTGATCTGCGGACCCGGTGTTTGTGCGTCGAGAGTTACTTGGCGCCCTTTTCTAGCTTCTTAAACAGCTCAGCCTGGACATCGCGGCGGCGGATCTTGCCCATCTGATCGCGTGGTAGTTCCTCGAAGTGGTAGAAGGTGCGTGGAACCTTGTAGCGGGTGAGTAGCTCACGGCAGTGGTTCTTCAGACCCTCTGGGTCAATCGCGGCGCCTTCTGCCAGCGTGATGCAAGCAACCACAGACTCGGAGCCATCCTCGCGTGGCAGGCCTACTACGGCGACGTCGGTGACATCAGGGTGCTGAGAGATAGCCTCTTCAACCTCACCTGGGTAGACGTTGAATCCACCGGTGATGATGACCTCCTTGATGCGGGCGACCAGGCGGATGAAGCCGTCCTCTTCCATAACGCCAACATCGCCGGTGCGGTACCAGCCGTTGTGGAAGCTTTTCTCAGTTGCCTCAGGTTCGTTCAGGTAGCCCTTGAAAATCTGTGGGCCGCGGGCCAAGACTTCACCCTCAACACCATCGGGCTGGGTCTCGTCTAGGTTGTCTGGGTTGGCAATGCGGATCTCGGTGTCTGGGAATGGGATACCAACGTAGCCTGGGCGGCGGTTGGAGTTCATGGGGTTACCCACGATGATTGGGGAACACTCAGTAAGGCCATAGCCCTCAACCAGCAGACCACCAGTGAGTTCTTCCCAATCCTTGACGGTCTTCACTGGCAGGGTAGAGGCACCGGAGAAGGAATTGCGCACGCCTTCAATGGAGATGTTCTTTTCCTTCGCTGCCTCCACAATCTTCTGGTACAGGGTAGGAACGCCAGGTACCCACGTTGGGCGGCGCTTCTTCATTACCTGCATGATCAGTGGGATTTGTGGGGCTGGGAGCAGAATAATTTCGCCACCAACAAAGACTCCCAAGTTCAAAATGATGGTGAGGCCGTAGGCGTGGAAGAATGGCAGCGCAGCGAGTAGTCGCTCATCGTGATCGCCGAGTCCTGGAACCCATGCCTTACCCTGGACCAGGTTGGCAAACAGGCCACCATGGGTGAGCTGGGCGCCTTTAGGGGCGCCGGTGGTGCCGGAGGTGTAGAGGATGACCGCTACGGAGTCCTTGGTTACGTTCGGGCAGGAGACGATGTCATCGCCGTTGCCGCCTAGCGGTGCGTCCAGCAGCACGTCCCAGGCGATGGAGTTTGGTGCGGAAGCGTGTAGGGATTCGCGCTTCTTCTTCAGCGCTGGGACAGGAATGCGCAGTGCCAGCTGCTGGACCTTGGGCATTGCGTCGATCATGTTGACGGAAACAATGGTCTCTAGCGGGGTGGTGTTGCGCAGCTTATCTAGCGTGGATGCGGCTTTATCCCACACGATTGCTACGCGTGCGCGGTGGTCATTGAATGGGTGTTCCAGCTCGTGCGCGGTGTAGAGAGGGTTGTGCTCCACGACGGTTGCGCCCAGCTTCAAGATGGCGAAGTAGGCAATGATGTGTTGCGGGCAGTTAGGGAGGCAGATTGCTACGTGGTCGCCCTCTTTAACGCCTAGTGCGCGCAGGCCTGCGGCGGCAGAGCGTACTTGTTTGTCTAGCTCACCGTAGGTCAGGGTGCGCCCGAAGAAGTAGGTTGCAGGCTTTTCTGCGTTGACGGCAAGGTTGTTGTCGTACATATCTAGCAGCGTGGTGGTGCCGTAATCAAGGTGCTTAGGGGTCCACTCTGGAAAGCTATTTAGCCATGCCTTCGACTCAAATGCCGACATCTTAAAAAATCCCTTCGGTGGCGGCGTAGTCCAGTCACTGGTGTTCCACGTGGGTGAAGTGCGGTGGAAGCTCGTAGGCTACGCTTGAGTAAGTTACGCTCGCAACAATAGCACCAAAACGAGGCAGGGCAATCTTTCCCGGCGCGCGTCGCACTGCACTGCGCCCTGTGGGCGGGGCTGTTGTGGCTGTTCAAAGGGCTAATTTGGGTAGCTTTTGGGGGTAAAAGAATCTGGTATGTTTTCGGACACACAGTACGGGTAGATGCTGTTGCCTGTGGCGGCCAGCTGTAAACGGCAGTGCTGGACTAGGATTGCACGCATGCGTGTTGCAATGATTTCGATGCACACATCACCTCTGGCGCAACCTGGCATAGGTGATGCTGGCGGGATGAACATTTACGTCTATAACATCGCCACCAATCTGGCGCGGCAGGGTATTGAGGTAGACATCTTTACTCGCGCTACCCGCCCTAGTCAGGGTGAGGTCGTGGAGGTGGGGGAGAACCTCCGTGTGATCAACATTGTGGCGGGCCCATACGAAGGCATTACCAAGGAGGAACTGCCTACTCAGTTGGCGGCCTTCTCCGGCGGTATTGTCCAGTTTGTTAAGTGCGAAGGCGTGGAATATGACCTCATCCACTCTCATTACTGGCTGTCCGGTCAGGTGGGGTGGCTGCTGCGCGAGATCTGGGAAATCCCGTTGGTCCACACCGCGCACACCCTCGCCGCAGTAAAGAACCACCACCGCAGCGAGACCGATACACCGGAATCTGAAGCCCGCCGCATTTGTGAGCAGCAGTTGGTGGACAACGCAGATTGTCTTGTGGTGAATACCTCTGAGGAGACTCAGGACTTGGTGGGGCATTACGATGCAGACGCAGATAAGATCTCCGTGATCGCGCCGGGCACAGACACGACCCTGTTTACTCCTGGCACCGCTCGCGCCACCGAGCGCTCCCGCAGGTACTTGGGCATCCCGCTGCACGCCAAGGTGATTGCCTTCGTGGGCAGGTTGCAGGAGTTCAAAGGTCCGCAGGTGTTGCTGCGCGCGCTTGCTGAGTTGCTGGAGCGCGATCCAGAACGCAACGTCCGTGTGCTCATGGTTGGCGGCGCCTCAGGGGCCGCAGCATCGCTGGACAATTACCAGAACCTCGCCCGGGAACTTGGGGTCGCGCACCGAGTGCGTTTCATGGATCCGCGTCCACCAGCGGAGCTGGTGCCGGTGTATCAGGCAGCCGATATTGTTGCAGTTCCAAGTTATAACGAGTCCTTTGGACTCGTCGCGATGGAGGCTCAGGCCTCCGGAACTCCCGTGGTTGCTGCGCGCGTCGGAGGCCTGCCCATTGCGGTGGCAGAGGGTGAGACGGGCTTGCTTGTCGACGGCCACAATGCCGAAGACTGGGCCGATGCCTTGGCCCAGTTGCTCGATGATGACGACTCCAGGATCCGCATGGGTGAGGATGCGGTGGCCCACGCGGCCAACTTCTCCTGGGAAGCTACCGCTGCGAAACTAGCGAGTGTGTATTCCGAGGTGCTGAGCATCGAGATCCCCAATTGCCATGAGCGCCGCGCTAGTGGCCGCTAGGCACGGTAAAGGTGTAAGTAACAACACAATTTAGGGGCAGTTGAGCTCTAATTCCTGACGGGCTTTAAGCTTCGTGGCAGACTGGTGGGTATGACTACCGGAAAGCTGATCTTGCTCCGCCACGGCCAGAGCAAGTGGAATGAATCAAACCAGTTCACCGGCTGGGTGGACGTAGATCTGACCGCAAAGGGTGAGGCTGAGGCCAAGCGCGGCGGCGAGCTGCTGAAGGAGCAGGGAATCCTTCCTGACGTCCTTTACACCTCCCTCCTGCGCCGTGCTATCCGCACCGCAAACATCGCGCTCAACCATGCTGACCGCCACTGGATCCCAGTTGTCCGTGACTGGCGCCTCAATGAGCGCCACTACGGTGCTCTCCAGGGCCTGAACAAGGCTGAGACTAAGGACAAGTACGGAGAAGAGCAGTTCATGGCATGGCGTCGTTCCTACGACACCCCACCTCCAGCTCTCGATGACTCCTCCGAGTACTCCCAGGCTGATGATGTCCGCTACGCACACTTGGACACGGTCCCACAGACCGAGTGCCTGCTGGACGTAGTCAAGCGCTTCATTCCTTACTTCAAGGAAGAGATCCTGCCACAGGCTCTTGCTGGCAAGAACGTTCTGATCGCTGCACACGGTAACTCCCTCCGTGCACTGGTCAAGCACCTGGACAACATCTCTGATGAGGACATCGCGGCCCTCAATATCCCAACCGGTATTCCACTGGTTTATGAGATCGATGAGGACGGCAAGGTTCTCAACCCAGGCGGCACCTACCTGGATCCAGAGGCAGCAGCAGCCGGCGCTGCAGCAGTTGCCGCGCAGGGTGGCAAGTAAGCCATTACAATGACGTAGCTAATGGCACTATTAGCAGCGTTCCTTTTGGGCGTGGTCCTCACGGGCCTCGCCCTACTTCTGTATCAGTGGCTGACCAAAAAAGTGAAGCGATACCGCTCAGCTGCCACGCTGATGGATAACCGAGTCACAACGGTGAGCCAGGTCCTGCACCTCACGGTTCAGGGGTCGCCCACTGGTGTGACGGTTGTGGATCGTGCAGGTTCGGTAATTTTGTCTAACCGGCGCGCCCACGATTTGGGCGTTGTGCATGAACGCGAGCTCCTAGGCGAAATCGCTCATGTGGTGGATCGTGCATACGAGGATAAAGAAAGCCACACGCTAGATTTCCGGGTGCCCCGCGGTCGTACGGGCAGCCGTGTCACCTCAGTGCGGGCCGTAATTCAGCCACTCACCTTGGTTGATGATCGTTTCGTGATCATTTACGCCACCGACGAATCCGAAAACGTACGCATGGAGTCTGCGCGCCGAGACTTCGTGGCGAATGTTTCTCACGAGCTCAAGACTCCAGTGGGCAGTATGGCGCTGCTGGCTGAGGCCCTGCAGGAATCAGCGGATGATCCGGATTCGGTGGAGTACTTTGGCGGAAAGCTCCACAAGGAAGCGCTCCGATTGGGTGACATGATCACAGAACTCATCTCGCTGTCCAAGCTGCAGGGTGCAGAAGCACTTCCAGACATGGAACCAGTCAACGTGGACGAGATCATTGATGAGGCACTGAACCGCAATAAACTCGCAGCTGACAATGCTGGAATCGAACTCGAGCGGGGCCGCAAAGCAGGCGTGGACGTGTTGGGCGACCGCAACCTGCTGGTGACTGCGGTATCGAACTTGGTGTCCAACGCGATCAACTACACATTAAATTCCATGCCGGTGACTGTAAGCACCAAAGTTGATGCGCAGGGATCGGTATTCATTCGAGTGACAGACCGCGGCATTGGCATTGCACCAGATGATCAGAAGCGCGTTTTCGAGCGCTTCTTCCGCGTAGACAAAGCCCGTTCCCGTTCAACAGGCGGAACAGGCCTGGGACTCGCTATTGTTAAACATGTGGCCGCCAACCATGGTGGGCGGATCACGCTGTGGTCTCGCGTGGGAACAGGCTCCACCTTCACGCTGGAGCTTCCGGTGCATAAGGACGAACCACGCCCAAATGAACAACGAGAAATTGAACCCAACTTCCGCATCGGTCGTGCTACCGCCCGGAGAAAGGATCGTGCGTAAATGACCACCATCTTGCTGGTAGAGGACGAAGAGGCCCTCGCTGACCCGTTGATGTTCCTGCTGCGTAAAGAGGGCTTCAATGTTATTCATGCACAAGACGGCCCAAGCGCACTCACCGAGTTTGATAAGAACGCGGTAGACATCGTTCTCCTTGACCTCATGCTACCGGGCATGTCCGGCACCGATGTGTGCAAGCGCCTGCGCGCAGACTCGCAGGTTCCGGTCATCATGGTCACCGCGCGTGATTCTGAGATTGACAAGGTTGTGGGGCTTGAACTGGGTGCGGATGACTACGTCACCAAGCCCTACTCTTCCCGTGAGCTCATTGCCCGCATCCGCGCCGTTCTGCGCCGTGGTGGGGAGTCAGGGCAAGCGTTGGAGGATGAAGACTATTCCCAGATCGTCACCGGTGGCAACGTACGCATGGATGTGGAAAGCCACATAGTGACCGTTGACGGCGTGCAAGTACAGATGCCACTGAAGGAGTTTGACCTCCTGGAGTACCTGATGCGTAACTCCGGCCGCGTGCTTACCCGTGGCCAGCTCATTGACCGCATCTGGGGCGCCGATTACGTTGGTGATACCAAAACCTTGGACGTCCACATCAAACGCTTGCGCTCCAAGATCGAGGCCGAGCCGTCCAAGCCTGTGCATCTAGTCACCGTGCGTGGCTTGGGCTACAAGTTTGAGGGCTAGAGCCTTTCGTGAGAAATATTAGCCACGCCGGTGGGAGGTGTGGCTGTCTACGATCCTTCTGGATCGCTGTGAGCCTTCACGGTGGCTGGGTGAGGGTTAAAGATAGCTGGGTCAACACCAGCTGCGCGGGCTTGTTCGCGCTTGAGGCAGTGCTGCGCTAAGACGTCGTAGCTGGCGTCGCCGATGAGGGCACGGAGCTCAGCCTCGCAGGACTTCCACAACGGCAGCGAGTTGGTGTGGCAGGCTGGCGCGGTGGTGCAGTACCAGTCAAAGTCCTCTCCGCCACCGCCCCAGCCGCGGCGCTCATACTCGGTGATGGTGGTGCGCAGGATTTCTTGGCCATCGGCTCGTTCCTCCCACGCCTCCAGTCGGCGCAGCGGCAGCTGCCAGCACACTTCGGGCTTAACGACGGTCAGGTCCTCTCCCTCCGCTAGGGCCCACTGATGGATCGCGCAGCCTGGGCCGGTGGCCCAGCCTTCACGGTTGGCAAAGATGCATGCGCCATCCACGACCTTCGTTTTCAGGGCGGGTTCGGTCTCGCCCTCCTCATTGTCTAACTCGTCCCATACCAGCCACGGTTCGATGTCCACCGGGTCCGGGTTCTTTAAGTATTTCTTCACAGATTTTGGCCGCAACTGCCAATACTTCTCAGGCATGCGCTCAACGGCGTCGTAGAGCTGGTCGCGATCTTCCTCATCGGTGAGAAAAGCGCCGTGAACGCAACAACCAACCGAAGGTAGGGCGGATTCGATGCCCTTACATACGGGGGTGCCAAACTGGCAGCTGTAGTGGGATTCGATCCACGTAAGGTCGATCGAAATGATGTGCTCAGCGTTATCGGGATTAATGAATTCTAGCCACTGCCTTGGGAAATCCGGTGGTAGCTCGTCTCCGTTACGGATAGATTTGGCTGCCGGAGAAACTGCGGGAAACCCAAGATGTACTGTTTGGGTGGGAGCTTCATTCTTACTGTAGTTCACACTTGGCTACCGTACCGTCTAACCTAATAATGTGCGATTAGGTGTATTAGACGTGGGAAGCAACACGGTTCATATGGTTGCGGTCGACGCCAAGCAAGGTGGCCGGCCTACTCCAATGTCCGATTGGAAGACGACCCTCAAACTAGTGGAATACCTAGATGCTGATGGAGCAATCGACAGCAAAGGTATTAAGAAACTCACTAATTCCGTAGCCGAGGCCCGCGAACTGGCCGAGCAGCTTGGATGTGACGAGATCAAGCCTTTTGCTACGTCTGCTGTGCGCTCAGCAACGAACAGTGAAGAAGTACTCGATCACATTGAGGAGGAAACCGGCGTCCGGTTGGAGATCCTCTCCGGTGAGGACGAGGCACGTTTGACCTTCCTCGCTGTGCGCCGTTGGTATGGCTGGTCTGCGGGGCGTATCACCAACTTAGACATCGGCGGTGGCTCCCTCGAGCTGTCAACGGGAATGGACGAGGAACCTGACGTCGCGTTTTCCCTAGATTTGGGTGCTGGGCGTCTTACCCACAATTGGTTTGATACCGATCCTCCGGAGCGCAAGAAGATCAACTTGCTCCGTGACTTCATTGACGCTGAGCTGGTTGAGGCCTCTAGGTCCATCAAGGCCTTCGGCGATGCCCGCTTGGCGGTGGGTACCTCTAAGACGTTCCGGACTCTTGCTCGCCTCACAGGTGCAGCACCGTCGTCTGCTGGGCCATTTGTTACCCGCGAGCTAACTGCACCTGGCTTGCGTCAGCTGATAGCATTTATTTCTCGAATGACTGCAGCTGACCGTGCGGAACTTGAGGGCGTAAGCAAGGACCGCTCACACCAGATCGTCGCTGGTGCGTTAGTGGCAGAAGCTGCCATGCGCTCACTGGGAATTGAACGTCTTGAAATTTGCCCTTGGGCATTGCGAGAAGGACTCATTCTGCGTCGTCTCGAGCAGGGCGTTGATGCCGAAGCTGGTACAGTTTCGAAGGAAAAGAAGGAGAAGTAGGAGTCTGATGAGCGAGAAACAACTCACGGTCGCTGAGCTTCTTGCCCGTTCTGGCAAGAAGCCGGCTGATTCCTCGCGCCGCCGACGTCGCAGCGTTGAAGAGGGCGGCATTTCGGTTGCCGAGCTAACGGGCAACATTCCAAAGGTCCAAGCCAAGCCTGCCTCCGGCAAGCACAACTCCGATTCCATTGATAACCCAGCTGCGCCTAAGCCTGCCGCTGCTGAAAAGGAGACCAAGAAGGACACCACTTCTTCCTCCTATGCAACCCCAGTGGATGCACAGCCACAGGTAAAGGCGCCTGAGGCTACTGCGGAGGAGCCAGCAAAGCCGGCGGTTGACGCAGAGGCTAAGAAGGATGAGCACAAGGCTCCGGCGAAGCCCGTCGTTAAGCGGGCCCAGCCTGGCGCACCAGTTGCCTCCCCTGCGGCGGATGAGACCGTTGTTCTGTCTGTGGTAGATGAGAAGGATCCCGTGCGTTTGACCACCGGAACCTTCCCAGCTGTATCTCAGGAGCGAGCCGAGAAGGCCGCCAAGGCAGAAGAGGAGGCAGTTTCTGCTGCCGATTCAGCTGCTGACGCTACAGCCGACAAGGACGTCGACCAGACCAACGTTATCCCTGTCATCAAGGACGAGGACCTACGCCACGACTCCGCGGCAGATAAAGACGCCGATCCGGAGATTGAAGAGGAACTCGCGGAAGCCGAGGATGACGAGGACGTCATTTACGTTGACGAGGACGACGAAGATGTCGAATACGTTGAGGTAGACGAGGATGGCGAGTGGGATGATGAGGATGAGGAGGAATGGGACGAAGACGAGTCCGTTTCCGTTCCAGCCATCATTGGTATGGCTCTCGCCGGAATCCTGCTAGGCGTTCTCGTATTCAAGGGCTTTGAAATGCTGTGGGGCTCCCTGAACAAGGGAATCGTCACCGTACTGGCCTTGGGCGTTACCGCCATCATGGTTGGGGTCGTCCACGCGTTGCGCACCAACCGTGATCGTCTCAGCATGGCTCTTGCCGTAGTAGTTGGCCTCATTATGACTTTCGGTCCACTGCTGACCATTAGCTAAAAGCTTGCTGGCGGGGCGCACCTTCGTTGTGAGGGTGCGCCCCGCTTCGTGTGTTTGTTGATCATGTTCCTTGTTCGTGACAAGGTGGTGTGTATGACTTCAATTGCAGTAATCGGTGGCGGAAAAATTGGTGAAGCGCTTATTTCTGGTCTCATCGCCAGTGGCGCTAGCCCAAAGGACATCCACGTCACCAATCGCACGCCTGAACGCGGTCAGGAGCTCAAAGATAAGTACGGTGTAGTCCCGTTCACGGAGAATGTTCCAGCGGTAGATGACGTGGACGTCGTGTTCCTGTGTGTGAAGCCAAAGGACATCGTCAAGGTGGCCGATGAAATCTCCTCCGCGGTGGATAACAATGATTCCACTACGGTTGTTTCCATGGCTGCGGGTATCTCCAATTCGGCTATTGAGGAAGTCCTGTCCGCGGGCTCGCCGGTTATTCGAGTCATGCCGAACACCCCGATGTTGGTGGGTAAGGGCATGAGCGCTGTGGCTGCTGGTCGATTCGCCTCCGAGGAGCAGGTTCAGAACGTTGTTGAGCTTCTTGAGACCATCGGTGCGGTCCGTGTAGTTGCGGAATCAGATATGGATGCGGTGACTGCCATGTCCGGTTCCTCTCCCGCCTACCTGTTCCTCATCGTGGAATCACTGATTGATGCTGGCGTAAACCAGGGGCTTACCCGTGACGCGGCTAAGGACTTGGTGGTAAACGCTTTCTACGGCGCGGCGGCCATGTTGAAGGAAACTGGAATGGAACCGAGTGAGTTGCGGGCTAACGTCAGCTCTCCAGCGGGTACCACCATTGCGGCGCTGCGTGAACTGGAAGAGTCCGGAATTCGTGGTGCGTTTTACCGAGCAGCGGAAAAGTGCGCTGAGCGATCCAAGGAGTTGGGCGCTTAAGGCGTTCTGGGATCTGCGCATATTGCCCTAGCTATCTTCTGAGGAAGGCAGCTAGGGTTCTCGTCTGCGTGGGATTTGTGGTGCAGAAGCGGAGCTTAGATAGTTAGTGGGGTTAGTTTTACCCCATGGGGTAGGGGTCGTGTAATGAAAAAACTATTGCCCTGTGAGTTGACTCTAAAAACGCTACTGCCTGTAGGTTCGCTACATTAACAGGGGGTGAAAAGAATTACATCTATGTATTTTCTTGCTCTTAAGTCGCAACAGTCACACATTTCACGCTAAGCTTAATCAAGCACGTGCGTGTTACGTTCTGCGGGAGGGGAAGCCTGCAGCGCGCAACGGCTGAAGGGTTAGATAACTATGGCAAGAGAAGATAACGGAACTTTCTTGACAGTCGCTGAGGTCGCAGAGATCATGCGCGTCTCCAAGATGACTGTCTACCGGTTGGTTCACTCTGGTGATCTTCCGGCGGTTCGCGTAGGACGCTCCTTCCGTGTACACGAGAAGGCAGTTAATGAGTACCTGGAGTCCTCTTTCTACGACGTAGGATAAATTTCTCCCAAGGCGTCCTGTCTTGTGATGAGGCGGCACCTGGTTGGTGGGCACCTTGGCTGGCAAAATAGCTGGCCAAGATTCCCAAGTTTCCAACCAGATGCCGCCTTTTTCGTGCGTGGTGGTACTGGTGTTTTAGTTGTGAAACCTTGGGGCTAGTTTTGTCTATGCCCCTAAGGTGGGTATGATAATCACCATTCGTGTGTCGGCAATGTGCCCTATTAACGGCGATCGTCTTTAGCCGTGCCTAGCACTAGTGCAATGGCATGGGTTGAAAGGATGCTCTCCGCGGGCGAAAGTGCACTTCGTAGCGTGATTTCTTTATAAGACCGTTGTGGGCTGTCGGCATCGGACGTACGTACACAAATATTGATTAAAAAGCGAGGGAAACCGTTATGGGTTCTGTCATTAAGAAGCGCCGTAAGCGCATGTCCAAGAAGAAGCACCGTAAGCTGCTGCGTCGTACCCGCGTTCAGCGTAGGAAGCTCGGCAAGTAATCCGCTCGGTGGATTGCTTGTAGTGAAGGCGTCATCTGGAATCATCCAGATGGCGCCTTTCTTAGCTCAGGCTTGACGACGGTGCCCAAGGCACCGAAAGGCCGTGATCCGTGGCCAGGAACTGGCCACGCTGGTGGTTGCGGTCTGGGTGAGCGTCGGGAAGCAATCCAGTGCTGGCTTGCGCGTGGCGTGCGCGGGTAAACGAGAACCTGGTGCCACAATGACATTTCATATGGGTGAACCAGAATCGTATTCCTAGGAGGTCTAATGGGCGCTAAGACAGATCCACACAAAGTCGAATTAATGGTTCGCCAAACGTGTGGATCCTGTAAACGGGTCGCCGCTCAAATCGAGCCCGTGGTGGCGGCTGCAGGTTGCACACTGGTGCTCGTGGATGTGGATTCGGATCCAGAACTGGCCGCAGAATACGGCGATCGGGTGCCCGTAGTAGTCATTGATGATGAAGAATTCAGCTGTTGGGAGTGCGACAATGATGAGCTCGCACAGGAGCTGGCCTCCTAGCCATTGGGCGAGCATTGAACATTAATATTGGTGAAATGTCAACCTTTAGGTTGATATTTGGTAGTATTTCTTGGAGTTCGAGAACGTCTAAGGCGAGCTAACCTCAAAGAGTCAGCGTAGCTGCTGGTGTGGCTGGCTTTGTTGCGCTAAGGTAGCGCACTTAGGTCAAGTAAAAAGCGAGATCAAACCTCAACGTCAAAAAGAGGTTTGGAAAGCGGTGGTGAAACAAGTGAGTGTGCTAGTAGTGGGAATGTCTCACCGCAGTGCGCCAGTGTCTCTCCTTGAAAAGCTCAGTATGGACGACGATGTCCGTGACACCACCGTCCAACAGTTGGTTGATCGCCCGTCACTGACGGAAGCAATGATCATCTCAACCTGCAACCGCCTTGAAGTCTACGTCATGACCTCCAGCTTCCACACTGGAGTCAATGACGTAGTAGAAGTCCTGCACGACGTCTCAGGCGTGGATATGGAGACACTCCGCGGATACCTATACGTCCGATACGCCGACGCGGCCGCAGAGCACATGATGGTAGTTGCCGCCGGAATGGACTCCATGGTCATCGGCGAACAGCAAATCATCGGCCAGGTCCGCACCGCTTATCAGCACGCCACAGAGGCTGGCACCGTTGGCCCCGCACTGCACTCACTGGTACAGGCTTCCCTGCACACCGGTAAACGCGTACACACCGAAACCGACATCGACGACGCCGGCGCATCCATGGTCTCCTTCGCGTTGGACGAGGCACAATCCCAGATGCGCGCGCAAGCCATGGTGGGAGCTGCTGAGCAACTCGAGGATATTGAGAACCCATTAAAGGGCAAGCGCGCCATGGTGCTCGGCGCAGGCGCGATGGCATCCCTAGCCGCAACTCACCTAGGCAAGTCAGGCATCGACACCCTCGTTATTGCTAACCGCACCCGCGAACGCGCAGAGCGTCTGGCAAGCCACGCCCACGAGGCCGGCGTCAACGCCGAGGTAGTAGATTATGAACAACGCGCGCAAGCGTACGCCACCGTGGATGTAGTTGTCTCCGCCACCGGCGCAAACACATTCACTATCAACGCCTCAGATCTGAGCGAACTGCCAGAGGGCAAAAACCTCATGCTGGTGGACTTGTCCCTGCCTCGCGATATCAACGATGACACCGCGGACGTAGACGGCGTCAGCCTAGTCAACATCGAACGCTTGCATGAGCTGCGCCGCGAGGACCAAGGTGGAGACGGCAAAGCACTCCGCATCGTCCGCGAGGAGCTGGAATCCTATACCTCTGCTCAGCGCGTCAAAGATGTTGCCCCAGCAGTCTCCGCACTGCGTAAGCGTGCCTACTCCATGGTGGAAGATGAACTCAAACGACTCCGCCAACGCACCGTAGCGATGGGCCAAGAAGACTACGCGGAGGTTGAAAAGACCGTCCACCGCGTGGTGGACAAACTCCTGCACCAGCCAACCGTTCGAGTCAAAGAGTTGGCCGCTAACTCCGGCGTGGTTTCCTATGAATCAGCCCTGCAAGAGCTCTTCGGACTCAGCGAGGCAGAAGTGCCACGCCAGGTATCAGTAGTGGCCAGCGAACTTCCAGACATGGATGTGGCTGCGCTGACTATCACCGACGCACAACGAGCAACACTAGGTGCGGACAAAGCGGAATCAAAGGCGTACGCGCCACGTCATTCCGCAAACTAAGAACACGATCCTCGAAAGAAGCGACTTTTCACAATGAGTGAATCTACAAAGCTACAAATCGGTACCCGTGGTTCCTTACTCGCCACCACTCAGTCTGGTCACGTTCGCGACTGGCTAGGGGAGAACGGGTATGAAGCGGAGCTGACCATTGTCACTACCAAAGGCGATGTGAACATGGCCCCAGTTGAGCGCATTGGCGTGGGCGTGTTTACCCAAGCTCTGCGCGATGCCCTGGAGCGTGGCGAGTGCGACATCGCGGTGCACTCTTTCAAGGATCTCCCAACTGAGCCAGACCCACGCTTTGAACTGGTTGTTCCCAAGCGCGCAGACGTCCGAGACTGCCTCATTGCGCGTGACGGTCTCACTCTGGAAGAACTGCCGGCGGGCGCGGTGATCGGTACCGGTGCCCCACGACGTATCTCCCAGCTGAAGAAGCTGCGCAGCGACATCGAGACCCAGCACCTGCGTGGAAACATCGACACCCGCATGGGCAAGGTCTTCTCCGGCGAGCTAGACGCAGTAGTGCTTGCCTACGCAGGTTTGGACCGTGTTGATCGTGGCAACGAGGCAACCGAGGTGTTTGACCCAACCCGCTTTATCCCTGCCCCTGCCCAGGGCGCGCTGGCGATTGAGTGCCGCAAGGATGATGAGGTCGCGCTCGCCGCGATCCGTTCCATCGCAGACGAGGTGGCTACAGCGGAGGCTCACGCAGAGCGTATTGTCCTCAACCGCTTGGAAGCTGGTTGTACTGCCCCCGTGGCGTCCAATTCCACGGTCGATGCTGATGGAATCCTCACTGTTGTGGGTGCAGTGGTTTCTTTGGATGGCCAGACCAACCTGGAGGCAACAGCGTCTGGGCCGTTGGCTGACTATGTTGCCGTAGCCGAGGACGTGGCCCAGCAGCTGCTGGCAGCGGGCGCCGCAGACATCTTGAGCTAACCATGGGTAAGCAGCCGGCGGAAGCGCAGTTTTTGCCACTCAGTGGCGTGGCGGTGCTAGTGCCACGTGCATCTGCCCAAGCCGGTGGCATGAAACGTCACTTGGAGTCCCTCGGTGCCAGTGTCTTGTGCGTACCTACCATCGCGTTCAAATCGCCTTCTGATCCGCGCCCGATGCGTGACGCGCTTTCTCGTTTGAGTGACGGTGGGTTCGCGTGGACGGTGTTTACTAGTACCAATGCGGTGGATGCGTTCTTTGCCGTGGCAGGCACACCTGAAGTTGGACTCAGCGCCCTTGCCCGAAGCAGGGTGGCCGCGGTTGGTGCTAAGACTGCTAAGGAACTCGCATCCCGTGGAGTTGACGTTGATCTTACTCCGGCTGCCACGGAACAAAACGCTGCAGGATTGGTGAAAGCTTTTCCGCTTTACGACGCCGGGTCCGGCCACCCGCCTGCAGTGTTCCTGCCCCGCGCGGATATCGCGACGAACGTCTTGCCCGCCGGCCTTGCGGCCGCGGGCTGGGAGCCGGACGATGTGGTGGCCTACCGTACGGTGTGCGCGCCGACGCCGTCGGAGGAAATCCGCCGCCGCATTACGGATGGCGGAGTGGATGCCATCTGCTTTACCTCAGGCTCGACCGTTCGCAACCTGCTAGAGATGGTGGGCCCGCCAGCGCCTAACACCGTGATCGCATGTATTGGTCCCATGGCTGCAGCGCAGGCCCAGGAAAAAGGTTTAGAAGTTCACGTCATGCCCGAGCATGCAAGCGCACGCGATCTGGTGGAAGCCCTCGCTGAGTACTACTCGCGGTAGGGGACTACACTGAAGTGGCTGAACTTTAGAAATAACAATAAAAGGATGATTGCAATGGCTTTGTTCGAATCAACTCCGGTCCCAACTCGCCGCCCACGTAGATTGCGCACCAACCCGGCGATGCGTGCACTGGTGGCAGAAACGCAATTGAGCGCAGCTGACTTCATCCTCCCGATGTTCATTGCTGACGGAATTGAAACACCACGGGAAATCAATTCCATGCCTGGCGTGCACCAGCACACCATGGACTCGCTGGTAGAAGCAGTGGCGGAGGCCCGTGATCTTGGCATCAAGTGCGTGGACCTGTTTGGTGTTCCACAAGCAGAGGACAAAGACGCAGAAGGATCCCAAGCGTGGAACCCAGAGGGAATCCTCAACCGCGCCATTAAGCGCCTCCGTGATGAGTTCGGTGACACCATGCTGATCATGGCGGATACGTGCCTCGATGAGTTTACCGATCACGGTCACTGCGGTGTGCTCTCGCAGGATCATCACGGCACCACAGTGGTTGATAATGACGCCACGCTGAAGCTGTACCAGAATATGGCCGTTGCTCAGGCTGAGGCAGGCGCACACATCGTCAGCCCCTCTGGCATGATGGACGGTCAGATTGTGGCCATCCGCGAAGCACTCGATGATGCAGGCTACGAAGATGTAGCGATCATGGCTTACTCCGCCAAGTACGCTTCTGCGTTCTATGGTCCTTTCCGTGACGCTGTGGGCTCATCCCTCGACGGCGATCGCCGCACCTACCAGCAGGACCCAGCTAACCTCAGGGAATCTCTACTTGAGGTGGAGTTGGATATTGATGAGGGCGCTGACTTTGTGATGGTCAAGCCAGCAATGCCTTACCTGGATGTCCTCAGCGAGGTCGCACACATGTCTGAAGTACCGGTAGCTGCATACCAAGTGTCCGGCGAATACGCGATGCTGCATGCCGCTGCCCAAAACGGCTGGTTGGACCTCGATGCCGTAATGATGGAATCCCTGACATCTATCAAGCGCGCCGGAGCAGATCAGATTCTTACCTACTTTGCAGTAGACGCAGCGAAGAAGCTGCGGGAGAAGTAAAGCCTGTGCCTATAGCCGTAGCACCTTGTGGTGTTACGGCTGTTGTGTTTTTTGGGTGGGGTTATCCGAAGATTTTTCTGCAGCCACCGAGCATGGCGAGCGCGTGCTGGTTTCGTCGATCCGGTAACCCATAAGCGGATACCCAGTAGGCAAACGGTCCGCGTTTTTCTATGTGGCCGTGGATGTTGTTCCACCAGTCATCATCGTTGATCCCGTTGTGGTAGGCGCACAGTGGCACCAAATTCTTGATGTTGGTGTCGCCACCGTTTTTCCATGCCACGACGTGGTGGAGTTGGCAGTCATCGAACGCTACCGTGCAGCCTGGGGCTACGCAGGTGGGGTTTTCCGCGAACGCCGCTAACCGTTGTTTCTGGTTGGCGAAGCGTTGTGTGCGGAACATGTTGAGGGTGCCTTCTTCTTCATCCACCAAGGCAACCAGCCCATAGTCTGCTAGTAGGCGTTCTAGGTATTCTTTATCCGTTAGGACGGTGCCATCAGAGCACACCACCTTGATACCGTCACCTTTACCGCGGATGATCTTGGCGTGTTCTTCTACTGGGACGACTACTAGTGGTGTGTAACCACCTTGGGCCACTTGAGCGTCGCCGCTAAGGAGTTCGGCGAAGGCTTCACCCCGGGCCTGATTCTTGGTTTTATCCTTATCCGCTTCCATCAGACTTTTTACGGTTTCTGTAAGGCTGCGGTTGATGTCGGCCAGTTGTGCGTGGGGTGCGGTGAAATAGAGGGTGCCCATGCCGTCTGCACCCCGCACAATGCGCATCGCGGTGTTGCGTGTGGCGGGTGTTTGTTTCAAGTCTTTCACGCGCTTGAGGGCGAGTGTGTTGATCACGGCGGCAGGGCGTTTCTTGTTGGTGAGTTCGCGCCAGAGTACCCATTGTTCGCGTTCTGTAGAAAGTTTTTCTACGTGCCGGCGGATCATGGTGAGTACGGACAGGGAGAACCCGTGGGCAATGGCGGCTTCCCGTGTCTTGCGTTGCTGCATCGTGTACCTGGTTGTGCCATACAGCCATGCGGCGGTGCCGATGAGTTCTTGTGCGTCGCGTGGGGCGATGGTGTCGAATTCCCAGTGTTTGTGGCCGTGGAATGCGCGCAGCAGGATGGCACCGCTGTTTAGGGCGGTGAGGTAATCCTTGAGTGCTGCGTGATCATCGGTCATGGCACCAACGCTAAACACAAAAATGTGTGAAGAAAACTAGGGCCTCAAAACCCTGTGGATAACCCAAACCGGAAGTAAAACTTATCCACAGATTTCAGCTGTGGGGCCCGAAATGGCCAAGCGGGGAACGCGATGTAATAGTGGAAGCGGCCCGCATTTGTCTGTAGCGGGCTTTCGGATACTCTGAGTAGGCACGTAGATTTTTCTTGCCAGGTCTAATGAGGAGCAGATGAGCGCCAACATAACGAAGCAGCCGCGTGAGGCGAAGAAGGACACGGACCCAAACGCTAAGCCTGAAGCAATGGTGCTCGGCGTTGGCGCGTGGTTTGTTGCGCTGGCGTTGGAAGGTATCCAACAGCTCCTCAACCTAGGTGCCAGTTTCTTCAATATGGGCAGGCTGCGCGCCCAGGTTGTGAAGATTGGGGAGCAACAGGGTCAAGAGTGGTCTGACTCCATGATCACGGCAGTCTCTGTTTCAGCGTTGGTTTTTTCGCTGGTGTTGAGTTTGGCGGTTCTGGGTGCTATTGCCTACTTCGTTCACAAGGTAAATACCCGTGGACGAAACGCTGATAGCCTGCAACAGCTGTTGTCGTTCTTCGCCGGTTACCTATTGTTCAAGGCGATTATGGTGACCTTCACTCCTCCGGTTGGTGATCTCCCTGTGGCCTACTATGCGCTTAGCGGTGTGCTGCAGATCGTGGTGGGCGTGTCTGCAGTTGTGGGCGCGGTGCTGATTAACCGTAAGGAATCCGTTGATTGGGTTGCTGGTGAGAAGAAAGGTGGCCAGGGCAGTAGCCTTAACGCTAATAACGATCAAGCTAAAAGTTCATCGACGTCCTTGTTTAGTTCCTTACTAGGAAACGGCAAGGCAAAGGATGAGCCGAAGAAGCCTGGCACCGCTGAAGATGAGAAGCACTCAGAGGACGAGGCAACGAAGAAATAGTCTTCGTCAGAGTAGTTAGTTGCCTGCTTGGGGAGTTGAGCCTTAGGCAGGCTTTTGTTGTTATTTAATGAAATCTCGTGCGGGTTGATTTGATATATTCACTCTTTAGTTTCCTATTTCGGGTTTTAGAAAGGCTGCGTAGTGGCATCATCAACACCATCGTCTTCGGACGCGTCAAAGCCTAAGGCGCTGACGTGGGCGTACTACGTGGCCATTGTCTCCGCCGCCCTACTTATTGTTTCCGCGTTGGTGATGATCACCACCACGCCACCTGACAGCACTGACCAAGAAGTCATCGATGCTGTCCGTCAGAACTATCGTTTCTTGGGGATCGTCAACATCATTGGTGGATTGATCATTGCGGCGCTGGCGGCGCAGTTCTCCAATGCCGGTTTTGTGGCCCGCCGCGTGTATGTGGGCGCGGCCTCAGTTCTCATCGCCCTGAACTTGATGTCCATCATGTTGGGTATCGGGGGGATCGGAATGATGTTGATCGTTGTGCTGCTCGCAGTCAGCGTGGTTGTGTACTTAACTCCCGCAGTGAGCACTTATATCTCTACTGGAAGAGGCGCCTGATGCCTTCCCAACCTACTCATGAACCTAGCTTTCACCCAGATGAGCCTACGACCACCGGCTCAATGCCAATTATTCGGGATAAGGACATTTCTCAACGCGAGCGAGAGCTGGAAAAAGACCAGGCTCTGAAGAATCTCATCGCGCAGAGGGAAGATAAGGAGTTATCTTCCGCCATCAAGGAGGCGAAGTCCGCCGCGGAGAAGGCAGGTGTGCATGCGTCGGGGCGCGTCCTTGGTTCTCGTCTTTCGGAATTGGCAGAGGAGGCTGATTCGGAGGATCTGCTTTCAGCAGGAAAAAGCTCTTTCGCTTTGGATTTAGTAGGCATGAAGAACGCCTACGAAGCAGGTGAGTTGGAATCTCATTTCGATGATTTGCCTGGTGTGGACATCCGCATCGTTTTCCCCACTCACCGTGCATGGGTGACGGTGAGTAGCAATATTGACCCCAATGCGATCATCGCGGTGTTTGCGGAGCACGGGATCGCCGCGACGCTGACAGAATCGTCGTTAAGCAGGCGCATTGCGTGGGCGGACGTGGAAAACGGGCGCCTTCGGCGCGCCCGGCGTAGGCAACAACGCAAGAATCGTACGCTGACCCTATCCCATAAGCTGAGGGAGAAGTCCCTTCGCGAGGACGCGGCCCGGGAATCTGCACGTAAGACTGGGTTCTTGGATCAGCAGAATAACGCGCGCCCGGGCCGCAAGGGTAACGCAAATGATGTGTTGTTCACGGCACGTGAGCTCATCACGCTGCGACGTTTTTTGGTGAGTTTTCTGTTTGCTATGCCAGTGCTGCTGATTAGTTACTATGAGCAGTTCCAATTTGATCACTGGCAGTGGGTGCTTGCAGGGTTGTCTGCCCCCGTGGTCTTCTATGGTGCGTGGCCTTTCCACCGGGCCACTATTGGTGGTGCGCGGAGGCATTTGCCGGCGTTAGATGCCGCTAGCTCTATCGCCATCATCCTCGCGTGGGTGTGGTCCATCATCATGATCTTGTTCACTGAGGCTGGTGACCCATCGTTTAGGTCAAACCCAGACTGGATCTCCTTGGCGTTCATCAGGCAGCATGACAAGCTACTGTTCTTTGATGTGGCGTGTGGCGTGACCGTGATTTTGCTGTTCGGCAGATTGGTGTCCCGAAAGGCGCGTGTCAATTACTTGACGGTGCTGGAAAACTTTAAGCCGAATCCCACGCACTTAGTTACTGTGTCGATGAAGAATCGCAAGACCGGTGAAGTGGTCACAGAAGACGTTCAGATCCAGAAGCTCAACGTTGGTGACGATGTCATTGTAGAGCCGGGCGATATTATCCCAGTTGACGGCATGGTGGTGGGTGGATCGTCAGAGATTTCGGCTGACGCGCTAGGTATCAGCCCCTATACCGCCAAAGTGTCCAGCAAGGTCTACGCGGGCTGCATTAATGAGTCCAAGCCAATCAAAGTCCGCGTGCAGCATGTGGGCCACCGTACGTGGTTGAGTGCTGTGTACCGGTGGATTGAGCAAGCCTCCGTGCACCAGAACAAGGCAGATGCGATTGCTACCCGCACGGCTAGTTTTCTTGTCCCCATTGCGTTGGTGGTGGCTGCGGCTGACTTCGCATTGTGGGCCCTGGTGACCAACAACTATGGGCAGGCTTTTGCATCGGCGCTGGCCGTGCTTGCGTGTACCGCCCCTGTGGCTCTCGCGCTGTCTGCGTCGGTTGCGTTGCGCGCGGGAATCGAAAATGCCGCGCGTCGCGGTGTCCTTATCGATGACGCTGAATCTTTGCGCAACATCGAGGAGATTGACGCGGTCATATTCAACCGCGTGGGAAGCCTCTCTGAAGGCGAAATGGTGGTGGAGTCCGTCACCGCTGCGCCGGGTGAAAATGCTGAGCTGGTCACCAGGATCGCGGGCGCGTTGGCGTTGGATAGTGATCATCCGCTGTCGCGTGCACTAGTCCGTGCAGCGCGTGAAGCGCGTGACAAGGCCACGGATGATTCCATTCCTTCGTGGCTCGAGACAAGCAACTTTGGTTTCGACGAGTACGGAAATTACCGTGCCACCGTGGAGATTCCGATGAAGGATTCTGACGGGGAAACTGTCGTGCGCAGCATGGAGGCGATGCTGTGGAGGCCACGCAATCTCTCGCAGCTGACTGGTCGATTGGCTGCTGCTGCAGTTAGCGGTGGCACACCCATCGTGGTCAGCTGGAAGGGCAAGGACCGTGGTGTTATCACGCTGCATGACCACCTTAAGGATGACGCCACCTCGACGGTAGATGAGCTGGAAAATCTTGGGCTAGAGACCATGATGCTCTCCCGTGACACGTACCCAGTGGCTCGTAGGTACGGTGACACGGTGGGCGTTTCCAATGTGATTGCTGGAATTGAGCCGGGCACCAAGGCCCAGACAGTGCGCTCTCTTCGTTCCCACGGAATGAATGTGGCCATGGTCGGTGATAAATCTGTGTCTGAATGCTTCAAGGTAGCCAATTTGGGCATCCTGCTGGACGCTATGCACGATTTTGACGGCCAGGTAATTTTGGATCGGCCGGTGTCAGACATTGTATTGCTGGAGAGTAAGACTGCGCCTATTCCTTGGCTGTTTAAGCTGGGGCGGAAGATGAGTAACCTCATCCGCAATAATTTGATCCTGGCCTGGGCTTACAATGCCGTGACTATTATCTTGGCTATCCTTGGCCTGCTTCACCCGATGATGGCCACTGTGCTGATGTTGGTGGCATCTGTTGTCATTGACGTTCGGTCTCGAATGGTCGCCACGTTCTAGAGCCTGTGGGGCCAGTTGTACTACTGTTGCGCTCAAGGTAGATAGAAGAGTCTTGAAACCCGACTGTAGTTGCCTGTGCGCTGATATTTTCTTAGTGAAAACAGTTTGTGCGGTCACACATATGAATTGAGGTGATGGCATTGTCTCACGTAGAGCTTTTAGCTACGGAAGGACTAGTGCTCGCTAATGCGCGTCCTAAGGTCGATATTCGCGTCGGTGAAGGCTTGACGTTGCTTCATTCAGGTAGGGAATCATCTTCTACGATGTGGGCAATGACGCTGGCCGGCAGAATGAAACAGAAGTCCGGCCAGATCTTCGTTGAGGGCGAAACTGTCACGGCTTCTCAGTTGCACAAGGCGGTGGCTCTTGCGGGCGTGCCACAATTGGATTCTTTGGAGCGTGAAGTCAGCGTGGCGTCCATCGTGCGTGAGCAGGTGGCTTGGGCTTCGCCGTGGTATCAGCGCGTCCCCAGAAACATTGCGCACATTGGGCAGTTTATGTCTATCGCAGAGCTGCTTCGTTTGGATCTCGACTTTGAGAATGCGTCTCAGTTCAGCGCGGGGTCATTGAGCCCTTTCGAGCGTTTTCAGCTGCGCGTCGCTCTGGCGATGGTTGCTCGACCAGAAGCGAAGCTTCTGGTCATTGATGATGTTGACCAGCTGCGCAGCATGGAGCTGCGGGCTGCGGTGCTGCGTCGATTAGCAGAGGTATCGCAGGAAATCCCGGTGCTCGTTGTGTCGGCAAATACGGATGACGCAGGTGTCTGTGATGCCCTGATCGATGAGGAAGATGTGGCGTAAATGAATCTGTTTCACATCGGTAGCGAATTCAAACGTTTCTTTCGCGGTAAGTTGGGGCCACTGGCGCTACTCGTGATCATCCTGCTCCCGCTGCTTTTTGGTGGCCTGTTGGTGTGGTCTTATTGGGATCCTGTGGGGCGCATCAATCGGTTGCCGGTGGCCTTGGTGAACTCAGACGTTGGAGCGGAGCTGGACGGCGAACGCGTGAACGTTGGCGATCAGATCGTGGAGAATTTGCTGGCGAATGATCAGATAACCCTGACAGAGGTCTCACCCGAGGAGGCTGCTCAGGGTATCGAGGACGGTACTTACTACTTTGGTATCGAGTTCCCCGAGGATTTTTCTGAAGCAGCTACCAGCGTTAGTTCAGATAATCCACATCAGGCCACGCTCAACGCGGTCTATAACAACAACAATGGATTCCTTGCCCAGGTGCTGGGAAATAACGTAGTGATGGTGGTGCTCAACACCATCAACACTGAATTGGGCTCGCAGGTGGCGGACAGGCTGTTGGTGGGCTTCAATACCCTTGGTGAGGGCATGCGACAGGCCGGCGATGGTGCACAGCAGCTTAACGACGGCGCGCAGCGCGCCAAGGACGGCGGCACCGAGCTGGCCTCAGGTGCCAGCCAGCTTAACGACGGCCTCAAGGCCGCAGACGACGGCGCGCAGCAGCTCGCCAGCGGCGCGGAGCAGCTCGACCAAGGGGTGTCCACCGCGAGCAATGGTGCGGATCAGCTAGCGCGAGGGCTCGGCCAGCTCAACGATGCCACGGATACCCTGGGCAACGGCGCGGGCCAGGTCTCCGAGGGCGTTAATCGCATAGTGGATCTGGCCAATAGCGCCTCGCAAGCGCAGGAAAACCTCCTCATACCGTTGGTCAACCTATCCGCCCAGCTACGCTCAACCGGCGTGCCCCAGGCTCTTTCCTTGGCTGAGGAGACGGACAAACTCATCACTCAGCTGCGTACGCAGGGTGTGGGATCGGAGTCTGAGATCATTGGCCAGCTAAACCAGCTGAAGGACGGTGCCGCAGAGATCCACCGCCAGCTGGTTGACCCCGCCGCTGACTATCGCGCCGGCGTGAACCGTGCCACGGATGCATCTGCACAGCTCGCTACCGGCCTGCACACCCTCAAGGACGGTTCGCAGAAGCTCGTGGTGGGTGCGCGCACATTAGCCAGTGGCACCAGCAAACTCTCCGCAGGCTCTACCCAGCTGACCGTGGGCGCCAACCAGCTAGCAGATGGCCTAGTGCAGCTGGACGCTGGATCTGGCGAGTTGGCGCTCAAGATCAACGAAGGGGCCATGCAGGTTCCACAGTTTGGCGACGATATCCGTCCCGACGCCGCGCGTAGCGTCTCCACTCCGGTCATGCAGGTCAACCCCAAGCACACGATGAGCCTGTTCGGTGAAGGCCTGTCACCAATGTTCATCTCAATCGGATTATTTATTGGGGCCACCGTGACCTTCATGGTGATGAGGCCCCTGCACAAGCGTGCCATTGACTCCGGCATGAGCTCGTTCCGCGTAGCCGTGGTGTCCTACCTCCCGCCAATGCTCGTTGGCCTCGCACAGGCAACCATCATGTTCTTGGTACAGAAGCAATTCATCGGCCTAGAAGCTGCGCATGAATGGGGACTCTGGGCGGGCATGTGCATTATCTCCATGTCCTTCATGGCTCTGGTTCAAGGAATCAACTCCGCCCTCGGCGCCACTGTGGGTCGCGTCATCTGCTTGGGCTTGATGAGCCTGCAGATGGTGTCTTCCGGCGGTCTATATCCACCGGAAACCCAACCTGCACCGCTGCGCTTCTTCCACAACTATGACCCGATGACGTACTCGGTCAACCTCATTCGCCATGCCATTGTTGGGGTTGATCATGCGGCGGATCCCCGCGCTACGCAAGCGATTGCTGTGCTCGCCTGTGTGGCTGTAGTGTTCTTCGCCATCACTGTGCTCGCCGCGCGCAAGGAGCGGCAGATGAGCGTCAAGGATCTGCACCCAGAAATCTCCGTCTAACTCTTGGCTACGCGCCTGACTACGAATGGGCCAACGGGTTTACGCGGTTAGTCGGGGAGTGTTTACTTTTAAAACCTTGGTGAACAGGGCATGATTGAGGCTATGTCTGAAAAGCGCCGAAACCTGAGCAATGCTCCAATTCTCGACGCTGCTTCTGGGAAGCAGCCAACACGCAGGCCAGTATGGTTCATGCGCCAGGCAGGTCGTTCCCTGCCTGAGTACCGTAAGGTCCGCGAAGGAATCGATATGCTCGATTCCTGCTTCATGCCAGAGCTGCTCGCAGAAATCACCCTGCAGCCAGTGCGTCGCCATGACGTAGATGCAGCAATTCTGTTCTCTGACATCGTGGTTCCTCTTAAGGCTGCCGGTATGGGCGTGGAGATCGTGCCTGGCCGCGGCCCAGTGATGGATAGGGCAATCCGCACCAAGGAAGACGTGCAGAACCTCGCCATTCTTGATCACGATGTTCCTGAGGTTGCTGAGGGCATCGGCATCATCTTGGATGAGCTCACTGATACCCAGACGCTGATCGGTTTTGCTGGTGCGCCGTTTACTCTTGCCTCCTACCTCATTGAGGGTGGTCCGTCCAAGAACCATGAGAAGACCAAGGCCATGATGCACGGTGAACCTGAGCTGTGGCATGCGCTCATGAAACGACTTACCCCTACCGTCATTCATTTCCTCAAGGTGCAAATCGAAGCCGGCATTGACGCCATGCAGCTGTTTGATTCATGGGCGGGCTTCCTTACTGAGCGCGATTACCGCGAATTCGTGCTTCCGTACTCCACAGAGATCTTCGAAGCAATAGCTTCTGCAGGTATTCCTCGAATCCACTTTGGTGTGGGTACCGGCGAACTGCTAGGTGCCATGTCCCAGGCCGGCTCAGAGGTTATGGGTGTGGATTGGCGCGTGCCGATGGACGTGGCAGCCCAGCGCATTAAGGCTGTTTCTGGCCCCAAGGTCCTGCAGGGCAACTTGGACCCCGCAATCCTGTTTGCGGGAGAAGCTGTGATGGACAGGGAAGTAACCCGCATCTGTGCAGAGGCGGATGCTGCCATTGCTGCGGGCGATGCCAACGGTCACATTTTCAACTTGGGCCACGGCGTGCTTCCTACTACTGAGCCTGAAGCAATCACTCGAGCTGTGGAAATCATCCACCAGCACTAGAATCACAAAAAGTAATAACGTCCCCGCGAAAGGAATACGCAATGCGTATCGCAATTATTGGCGCAGGCCTCGCTGGCCTATCCGCTGCATACGAGCTGTCAAAGATCGCTCCTGAAGCAGAAGTGGAGGTGTTCGAGGCCGCCGACCGCATTGGCGGCAAGCTGTACACCGTGCCTTTCGCGTCCGGCCCGACGGACGTTGGGGCGGAGGCCTACCTCGCCTTCCGTCGCGACGCTACCGAGTTTTTCGCCGAGCTCGGGCTCAAGGATAAGCTTCACGCGCCATCGGGTCTTCCCAGCCTGCTCTACTCCGGCGGCAAGCTGCACGAGATGCCAAAACGTACCGCCATGGGCATTCCGGCTAACTCTGACGAGTTGGGTGATTTGGTCGATGACGCCACCAAAGCAAAGATTGATGCCGAAGGCGAGCAGGACGAGATTGCGTGGGGCGAGGGCGATATGTCCTTGGGACAGCTCGTGCGTGAACGCTACGGCGACCAGGTAGTAGACCATATGGTGTCCGCCTTGCAAGGCGGTGTGTACTCAAGTTCCTCCGATGATCTGGGTATCCGTGCCACCATCCCACAGCTGGCGAACACTTTTGACGCCATGAAGGAGCAGGGCGTCAAGGTAACCCTGTCCGGTGCGGTGGAGCGCATTTGCTCCATGCGGGAATCCAACAACAAGCAGATGGAAGCGAAGGTGCCGGGTTACAAGCCACAGGTATTCGCATCCTTTGACGGCGGCTACGCAGAAGCATATGAGGCTCTAGCTGAGAAGTCCGGCGCCACCATCCACATTGATGCCTTCATTTCTGGCGTCACTAAGAATAAGGATGGCTTCCAGCTCAAAGGCGCCGGTGAGGGAACCTTTGACAAGGTATTGTTTGCCACCCCTGCGCCAACAACAGCCATGCTGATGAAGCAGATCCTTCCCGAAGCCGTTGAACCGCTGAAGAAGATTCAGCTGGCTAGCTCCGCTGTGGTGGCCATGAAGTTCGAGTCAGCCGAAGGACTCCCAGATAACTCTGGTGTACTAGTTGCCAGCGATGAGCAAGGTGTGAAAGCTAAGGCGTTTACTTTCTCATCCAAGAAGTGGCCTCACCTAGGTGAGCGCGGTGGCGCGCTGGTGCGTGCCTCCTTCGGCCGTTTCGGCGACGATGCTTTGGTTCGCGCTGAAGAAGATGATCTGGTGGATTGGGCTCTGGATGACCTCAAGACCATCACAGGTTTTGACGGCCGCGAGGCGGAGCTTAAGGAAATCTACGTTCAGCGCTGGTTCGGCGGCCTGCCGGTGTACGAACCTGATCATCTCAATACGGTGGACGAGATCCGCGAGATCCTGCGTACCGCCGACGGTATCGAGGCAACCGGTGCCTGGCGCGATGGCGTAGGTGTGCCGAACGTCATCGCTGAAGCACGCGCAGCGGCTAAACGCCTGATTGGCTAAGAACTGTATAGAGGCTCTCCCCGCGGGGAGAGCCTCTTGCTTTAACAAGAAACCCCGGTTAATGTCAGCCGGAAAATTGATGGCTGTTACGGTTGCATGCAGCGTGGGGTGCACACCGTGTAACGATGCAAAGTCACCAGACAATAGCCAAGCAGGGAGATGGGTATGGCGTGGATAGTCCTGATCATTTCGGGCTTGTTTGAAGCAGTGTGGGCAATCGCGTTGGACAAGTCGGCCGGATTTACCAAACTCTGGCCGTCGCTAGCCTTCTTTGTGGCACTGGCAATATCTATGGGCGGGCTAGCATGGGCGATGAGGTCTCTTCCGCTGGGCACGTCTTATGCAGTGTGGGTTGGGGTAGGTGCATCAGCAACGCTGATCTACTCGTTTGCGGCTGGATTGGAACCCGTCTCGGTGGTGAAGATTCTGTTCTTGCTGATGATTGTGGGCGGAATCATCGGGCTGAAGGTGATCTCCTAACTAGGGAGACTCGGGGCCTCCCCATGGAAGTCTGTTGAAGCCTCGAGTTTAACCAGCGGAGCGCCTACATATCGTAGGTTCGGGTAGCTTGATCAAAGAACCACAGTTCGTGATAGCAGGCTTGCAAGTAGGCTCGGGCGGCGCGGCGGCGGGTAGTGCCGCTGGCCGATTCAAGTGCGCGCTCCAAGCGAGAGACTGCCTCGCGGGTAGAGGCTACGAATTCATCGTCAGAATAGGTATCCAACCATGCACGGTATGGGTGATCTTCATGGTTAGCGTTGCTCAGGCGGATACCTATCTCCGAGTACAGCCAGAAACACGGCAACACAGCTGCTACGCCCACGGCGTACTCATCGAGCGAGGTTCGCGCAGCAAGATAATCCGTGTAGGACTGCGTGACACCGGAAGGGCCAGTACTCGGGTAGTCCACACCGAGCCACTGTTCATGCAGCTGTGATTCCACCGCAATGCATTCTTGAGCATTCTTAGCCCAGGCCACCTGATCTGCGCTTAGCGGCGCCTTGGCAGACAGGGTGGCTAGGGCGCGAGAGTACTCCTTCAAATACAGGGCATCCTGAGCTTGGTAAAACGTGAATTCTCCGGTGCTTAGGGTTCCCGTGGCAAGGCGCTTGATAAACGGCAAGTTGAGGATGGCGGAAAAGACATCCGCGCTAGATGCCCACAGTTGGGCAGTCCACGGCCCGGCAGGAGCAATCGCCGGAGTGATGTGGGTAGCGCAGGCAGGAAGCAAGCTTCCCGTTGACGCTGAATGAAACGGCAGGGGAGTGGTGTTGCCCGCGGTGGCCAGGCGCCGTAGTCGGTGGAAATGATCCACCGGGCCGTGCCCGTGGCCTACTTCCTGTACGTGACCGAACTCAATAGCCTCATACAGCCATTGTGTTGTCCACTCTAAGGCCGCGGGGAGTGCATCACGCTTGGCTAGCCTGGTGGCAAGCGCTGAGGACAGGGAGCAGCCAGTTCCGTGGGTGTTAGCGGTGTTGATTCGTGGGGTGGTATACATCGCGATGAGCCCGTCGGCTGTAACCACCGCGTTGCCGACGTCCTCGCTGGGGAGATGGCCAGCCTTTACGATCACCGCCACGCCGTGTTTTGCTGCTACCCGCGTAGCCATCTCAACGGAATCTTCCCACGTGGTCGGTTCGTCTTCACCTGCGATTACAGCGAGTTCAGGACTGTTGGGAGTGATCACGGTGGCATAGTTCAGGAGCTGGATAAGCTTCTCCTCTGACTCCGAGGTGAGAAGGCGATCACCACTGGTAGCTACCATGACGGGGTCTACAACCACTGGGCAGTCAGGGTTACGGCGTAAAAAGGCGCTGAGCCATTGTTCGACCGTGGCGATGACCTCCGTAGACCCCAGCATGCCTATTTTAATGGCGTCGATGCAGATGTCATCACTGACGCTGTCTAATTGTTGACGCAGGAACTGAGTGTCAGGAATGCAAATATCGCGCACGCCTTGGGTATTTTGAGCTACCAGTGCGGTGATAACGCTCATTGCGTAGCCACCTGCGGCGGAGATTGCTTTGATATCTGCTTGGGCGCCTGCTCCTCCAGACGGGTCAGTGCCAGCGATGGACAGGACTCGAGGAATAGCGGGAGATCGAAATGCGCGAGCTAGCTCGCTAGCGGCAGCAGCTGGGTTTTCTGCCCCCATAATTGCAGAGACCACGCATAATCCGTCAATGTCCGTTTCAGACAGTGCGCGGGCATTGGCAAGGCTCACGCCACCTATGGCAACGGAGGCTATGCCGTGCTGACGTGCTTTTTGGGCGAGCACAGCAACCCCGTCCACGCCTACTGGATCAGCGGCATCTGGTTTGGTGGCAGTTTCGAGTACTGGTCCCAATCCGATGACATCCGGTAGTTTGACCCCTGCTTCGGAGCACTCGCGCAGTAGGGTATCTAACTGGTGTTCGTTTTCGATGGAGAGGCCAATCATCTGCTGTGCTGGGAGCAGTCTACGGGCGTCAACATAAGGCATGTCAGATTGGCCGATGTGCAGGTGAAGTCCCAACTCTTGGGCGATCTCCACGCGGTCATTAACAAACAAAGGCACATCGTCTGGCATAGCTGCCCGAAGCGCAGTGGCCTGAGCGCGGAAGGCTTCCTCAGTGGCGTGCTTATCGCGGAGCTGGACCACGGTGACGCCACCTTCGATGGCAGTGCGTACGGCGGCGGGAAGATCGCTTGGTTCGACGTAAGAAGGGTCGGTAACGAGGTACACCGACCAGTCAGTGGATGTTCCTGGATTCAGCATATTTACGTTCATCCTCTTATGCGCTGGTGGAGGTGGCAGTGAACTGGCAGCGAGCTAGGATGTCTGAAGCGTCAAGTTCGGCTAGGGCGTCGAGCCAGGCAACGGCAAAAGATCCTGGTTTGGTTGCGTAGTTCTCGCCGGCTTTCTGCCCAGCTGCCTTGGTGTGGGCATGGGCAGCCACGATGGCTAGGTGCTCATCCAGCCCGGCAGTTTTTGCGGCACCGGCGTAACCTGCGCAGAGCGCACCCAGGAAGCAGCCAGTTCCAATGACTTGGGTCATCGTCTTATGGCCTCCCGCCACGAAGGTAACGCCAGCGTTGCTGACGATGGCATCACTTTCGCCCGAGATAGCCACCACGTGGCCGGTATGAGAGGCCAGTGTTTGCGCGGCTCCAATCACGTCATCAACGTGGTCCGTGGAGTCCACGCCACGCCCGCCAGCACCCTGGCCGGCAAGGGCGGCGATTTCGGATGCATTGCCGCGGATAACCCATGGGTTGTGAGTAAGGGCTTCATGGTAAAACTCAGTGCGCTCGCTTAGGCCGCCGGCAGCTACGGGGTCTAGCGCCCATGGGGTTCCCGCCTCATTCGCCCCCGCAATGGCTTCACGCATGCCTTCGTATTGGTGCGGGGTGGGGGTGCCACCGTTGATGATGACGCCACTTGCCGTCTTGGCGAAGGCACGGGATTCTGTGGGGGTATCGCACATAGCAGGCGAGGCGCCAGCAGCAAGCAGGGCATTGGCAGTTATCTGGGAAACTACTTCGTTGGTCAGGCACTGCACGAGCGGAGTCTGACGACGAAATTCAATGATGAGTTGGCCCACCTGGTCCAGATCGGACGTGGACAGGGCATGACGGTATGCCATGGAAAGAGGTATCCCTTCGCTAGTACTAACTAGAGCAGGTTCAATGGGTGTAATCTCAGCCCCTACTCTAGGGGCACCCCAACCTAGTTCTATATTCATTTTGGTTTACACAAGACATGGTAGACCCACCCAGCAGCCAACGCACCAGTTTTCCCACAAGATCTTGAGGCGGAAAAATTGTACTGGGGTCCTAGCTGGGCGTATGTCATTGTGATGATGAGGATTTTAATGTGAAAGAAAAGGCTGGGGTTATTGAATTGCGTTCATGACCTGCAGCAATCGCAAAGCCTGCCGTTTTGAGTGTCAAGACATCTCAGCTAACAGAGGTTGCAAAGGTGCTGGGTTTGTGTGACTGTCAAACTTTCGTTTTAGGTACGGTGTCTTACAATGGTGGGCATGACTGAACTAGCTAAGACCCCAACCTCATCCAATGTTGTGCGTTCCGCTGAACTTTTGGAGCGTGCACAGAAACTGATTCCAGGTGGCGTGAACTCCCCAGTTCGTGCGTTTGGTTCTGTTGGTGGTCAGGCTCGTTTCATTGAGTCTGCGTCGGGCTCTAAGTTGTATGACGTGGACGGCAATGAGTATGTAGATCTCTGCTGTTCATGGGGCCCAATGCTCAGTGGTAACGCGCGCCCAGAGATCAAAGAAGCGGTTATCAAGGCAGCTGAAAAGGGTCTGTCTTTTGGTGCGCCTTGTGAGGCGGAGCTCGAGCTGGCGGAGATGATCATTGACCGCACTTCCGTGGAGGAGGTTCGCATGGTGAACTCCGGCACGGAGGCCACCATGTCTGCCGTGCGCTTGGCGCGCGGTTTCACCGGTCGCGCGAAGATCATCAAGTTCGCGGGCTGCTACCACGGCCACGTGGACGCCTTGTTGGCGTCGGCAGGCAGTGGCGTTGCCACATTCGCTCTGCCAGACTCCCCTGGTGTGACTGGTGCGTCTGCGGCGGACACCATCGTTGTTCCTTACAATGACATCGCCGCTGTTGAGAAAGCTTTTGCTGAGAACCCCGGTGAGATCGCTGCCATCATCACTGAGGCTGCCGCCGGCAACATGGGCACAGTAGCGCCCCAAGATGATTTCAACGGCAAGCTGAAGAAGCTCGCGCACGATAACGGTGCGCTGTTGATCTTGGACGAGGTCATGACCGGTTTCCGCACCTCCTACTCCGGCTGGTACGGCGTGGATAACGTTGCAGGTGACCTCACCACCTTTGGCAAGGTCATCTCCGGTGGTCTGCCAGCCGCGGCTTTTGGTGGTCGTCGCGACATCATGGAGTACCTCGCGCCAAAGGGCCCCGTGTATCAGGCAGGCACCCTTTCCGGTAACCCGGTGGCCATGGCGGCGGGCAAGGCAAGCCTCGAACTGGCAGATGAAGCTGCTTATGACATCGTCCGTGCCAACGCGGATCGCTTGTCCGATCTGATTTCTTCCGCTCTCACCGCGGAGGGCGTTGCGCACCATATGCAGCGCGCGGCAACGTTCCTTTCCATCCGCTTCGGGGAGGAAGAGGGACGTAACTTTGAAGACATGCAGGCAGCGGATACCTTCCGTTACGCACCGTTCTTCCACACCCTGTTGGACAACGGCATTTACGGCCCGCCAAGCGTGTTTGAGACCTGGTTCGTCTCCACTGCGCTTACCGACGATGACTTCGCGCGCATCGAGGCGGCGCTCAAACCAGCGGCCAAGGCCGCAGCGGCGGCGGTGGCCTAGCCCACCGCATACAGCGCACCAATTCGAATCTTCCATGACCATCATCTGAGAAAGATCACGTAGGCAATGACCATCACCATCGTCCACCTTGTTCGCCACGGAGAAGTCCACAACCCGGATCGCATTCTTTATGGGCGTATCCCCGGATACCACCTGTCTACTCGTGGTGAGCAGATGGCGGAAGCGACCGCTAAATCCTTTGAAGGCCATGACGTAGCAGTCTTGCGAAGCTCTCCGCTGGAGCGTGCTCAAGAGACCTCCCGCCCAATTGCTAGGGTCACAGGATTGGATGTTGAGGTCGATGCCAACTTGCTCGAGGCAGGCAACCAGTATGAGGGGCTTCATGTGAAGGGCATCCGTTCTGACCTATGGAACCCAAAGCACTGGCCACTGATGAAGAATCCATCATTGCCAAGCTGGGGTGAGCACTACACGGACATTCTGGACCGCATGATGATTGCCATCCGTGATGCCAGGGCTGATGCTCGAGGTAGGGAAGCCATCCTCGTCAGCCACCAACTGCCCATCGTCATGGTGCAGCGATTCGCACAGGGCAAGCCCTTGGCCCACAACCCAGCTGCTCGCCGATGCGATCTGGCATCCGTAAGTTCCCTCGTCTTTGATGGTGAAGATCTGGTCGATTTCATCTACACCGAGCCAGCGCAGGCTATCTAGGAGATAAGTATGCGAAAGTATTCTGCCCGAAAAGCCGTCACCGCAGCAGTATCCGTGGTCGCGCTCAGCGCTGGCCTTGTTGCTTGCGGAGAAGACCAAACCGCAGGAACGGACGCCGTTGCCATTGGCGGAACCTTCCAGTTCTACTCACCAGAGGGCAAACAGGAGATCTTCTACGACGAGGCAGATCGTCAGCCACTCCAAAACGTTGAAGGCGAGTCCCTCATGGAGGAGGGCGCAACGGAGTCGATTGACAAATATGAGGGCCAGGTAGTGGTGCTCAACGCGTGGGGCCAGTGGTGCCCACCATGCCGTTCTGAATCCGATGACCTTCAGGAAATTCACGAGTACCTGCAAGAAAAGGATGCGGGCACCGTGTTGGGAATCAACGTACGTGACTACAACCCACAGATTTCCCGTGACTTCCTGGCCGACAACGGTCTGACCTACCCGAGCATCTACGACCCTCCATTTAAGTCCGCGGCAAGACTGGGTGGCCTGCCAGCATCGGTGATCCCAACCACCATTGTGCTGGATAAGCAACACCGTCCAGCGGCGGTATTCCTCCGTGAAATCACGGCGAAGGACATCATTGACGTGGTGGAGCCACTGATTAACGCATGATAGATCCCTCAGTTCTCGTGCTCGCCCAAGGGTTGGGTGAGCAGTTTGGTGAGATAACCCGCAACGGTCCTCTGTTTCTCGGTTTCCTCGCTGCCGCGCTCGCTGGTCTAGTGAGCTTTGCTAGCCCGTGCGTCATTCCGTTGGTGCCAGGCTACATCTCCTATCTTGCAGGTGTAGTAGGCGCTGAAATGGAGTATGGGAATGACGGTCCAGCTGTTGCCAAGAAGAGCAGGTGGCGTGTGGCAGGCGCAGCGCTACTTTTCATCCTCGGGTTCACCGTCGTGTTCATGTTGGCCACCGTTACCGTTTTCGGTGCCATCAGTGCGCTGACCCTGAATGCTGAGACGCTGATGCGTGTTGGTGGCGTTGTCACCATCTTGATGGGCCTGGTGTTCATGGGGGCCGTTCCTTTCCTGCAGAAAGAACATCGCTTCGCTCCGCAGCGGTGGTCAACCTGGGTGGGGGCGCCTCTGCTTGGTGGTGTCTTCGCCCTTGGCTGGACCCCATGTCTTGGCCCAACCCTCGCTGCCATCATTTCGATATCAGCGGGTACGGAAGGTATGACCGCAGCCCGGGGCGTGTTCATGATCTTGGGATACTGCCTAGGATTGGGGTTGCCGTTCCTGCTCCTCGCATTTGGTTCAGCCAAGGCGGCGTACGGCGTAGGATTCTTGCGCAGGCATTCGCGCACCATTCAGATCATTGGTGGTGTGATGATGATACTGGTAGGACTAGCCTTGCTCTCAGGTTTGTGGTCTTACTTCATCTCGTGGATGCAGCAGTTCACCACCACTTATGAGGGCTTCCTGCTCTAGGCTCGTTAGAAGTTCAACAACAATCTAAAAGGACAATCTTGTGAACACCGTGATCACCTCGCTGAAGAAAGCGTGGCATTGGCTCACCTCGATGCGTACTGCGTTGGTGTTGCTCTTCTTACTTGCCTTGGGAGCCATCCCGGGCGCACTGCTTCCGCAGCGTTCCCTGAATGAATCCAAGGTTATCGAATACATCGAGGTCAATGGCAAGCTTGCTGAGTTCTATGACAAGCTGCAGCTGTTCGACGTGTTCAGCTCCACCTGGTTTACTGCGATCTTTGTGCTCCTGTTCATCTCCCTGATCGGTTGCATCATTCCGCGTTCATGGGACCACTACAAGGCGATGAAGACGCCGCCCGTTAGAGCACCAAAAAACCTGCAGCGCCTGCCATTGCACGGTGAAGGCAGCGTGGAGAAACCGCTTGCGGAGGTTGAAGCAGACGTTCGCGCGGCGCTCAAGAAGTGGCATGTGGCGGAGTACACTCCGGAGGAAGACCGCGGCGGAGCACGATCCTTCTCCGCGGAGAAGGGCTACCTGCGCGAGTTCTTCAACCTAGTATTCCACCTGTCTCTCGTAGGCATGCTCGCCGCTATCGCTGTGGGCAGGTTGTTCTCATATGAAGGCCAAGTGATCGTGGTGGCCAGTGAAAAAGAGAACATGAACACTGAGTTCTGCAACACTGCGCTGGCTAACTATGACTCCTTCCGCGCGGGCCTAACCTTTGACGGCACCGGCCTCCACCCGTTCTGTTTTGAAGTACACAACTTCAAAGCTGACTATTTGCCAAACGGCCAAGCGGAGATGTTTACCTCCGAGATTTCCTACGCTGAGGGTGAGGATATTTATACCGACTCATCCACGTGGGAGGACTACACCTTGAAGGTGAACCACCCGCTGCGCGTAGCAGGTGACCGCGTCTATCTCCAGGGCCACGGCTTCGCACCTACATTCACGGTGAAGTGGCCAAATGGCGAAGAGCGCACGCAGACGATCCAGTGGCGCCCAGACGATCCAACATTCTTCCTTTCCTCTGGCGTGATGCGCTTTGATCCGCCAGCAGGCATGTACGAGGATCTCTACGAGCGCCGGCAGAACCAGCTGTCCATCCAGGGGCTGTTTGCCCCAACCGCTCAGTGGGACGGCGAGAACCAGGAGCTGCTGACCTCTCGATTCCCAGCGATGACTGACCCCGCAGTGGCAATCGATATCTACCGCGGTGACAACGGCCTTGATACTGGTGTTGGCCAGTCAATTTTCAGCCTTGATACCTCCTTGGTCCACTCCGGTCAGATGCAGAAAATCGAGCGCGTGAACCTCACCAAGGGTGAATCCGTCACACTCGATGACGGCACCGTGCTCACCTTTGAGGGTGCAGAAGAGTTTGCAAACTACCAAGTTTCCCATGATCCATCGCAGCTGTGGGTGCTCATGTTCACCATTCTTGGCCTAGGCTCCTTGGTTGGCTCCCTTTCCATTAAGCGCCGCCGAGTGTGGGTCCGCCTGCGTCCAGTAACGGATGGCGTTACCTACGTAGAGACCGGAGGCTTGGCTCGCACCGACCGCGCCGGTTGGGGCGAAGAATATGACCGTGTCCATCGCAGGATTCTGGGCCTTCCTGATCCGGATGACGAAGACGACATTGATGCGGACGAGGAAGAACTCGTCACCAAATAAGTAAAAGAAAGTGGCACCATGATCAACAAAGTGCATGGTGCCACTTTTGTCATTTCCGCTTAAGAAACCTCTGCCACGACGTCAGCGTTTGTAACGTAGCGCCGCACGAGGCGGTACCTAGCATTGGAAAGGCGACCAGCCATAGCGGGATCGCTTTCCATAGTGTGCTTGAACACCTCGAGCAGTTTGCGACCAATCTCCTCATTTGGGGCCCACGTGCTGCCCTCATTCCAATCGTCTGATTGATCATCGATGAATTGGACGAAGTAGCGAGCCTGCATAGGAATATCGCGAGGCGTTGCCGGTTCGGTAGGGTTATGGTCTGGTGTGGTCATATAACACGAATTTCCCAACTGAATACGTGAGTGCTTTCCCCATCCACCGTACGTAATGTAACCGGATTAGGGGGAAAAATAACGTGCGTGACAGTTTTAACACTTGTTCTCAATCTTTAGTTGTACCTTGAGTAGTAGTAACGGCCCAAACACGGTTATCCCAGCACACGGGCGTAAAAGTGGATGTGCGGAAATAAAGCATGGATGAAGGTATTGAAAAACAACGCATGAGCTGCGGATAATCGCAGCTGCGGTGCTGGTCAAAAGTGGGTGGATCTACTAGGGTTATCAAACGACTACGTGGCGCACCTATGTTTTGCGCCTTGTGGAAATAAAAACTGACCACACTGGGTTACGTTTTTAACGTACATCGCTTAAAGAGATATTGGGTAGAGAGCGCCTTTATGAATGTTGATAGTTCACTAGCAACACTGTCTGATACCGCCTACGGTTCAGCGTTCGTCATTTACTTCCTCGGATTGATCCTGTCTGTCGTGTACTACATGAAGGCACGTGACATTGTGGACATCAAACGCGAGCTGAACTTGGTGCGTAATCCTGAGCTGGTTGCCGCGGGAGGCGGAACCGTTGACTCTGAAGCACGAGGCGCTGCACTTGGTTCTGAATCCGAGCTTACTGAGAAGCTCGCCACCAAGGACGCTTCGGCTGAGAAGTTCGCAGGCATGGCGCAGATGGTGATTTGGGTGGGCATTATTGTCCACGCTGTATCCGCCGTTACTCGTGGTCTGTCCGCTGGCCGATTCCCGTTTGGCAATCTTTACGAGTACGTTCTCGTGATTTCACTGTGTGCCATGGTCACCGCGGCCTTCTTCCTGCAGCGTAAAGAGCTGCGCATTATGTGGCCCTGGGTCCTTACCCCGATCCTGGCATTGTTGTTCTTTGGCGGTACCAAGCTCTACGCTGACTCCGCACCGGTTGTTCCCGCGCTACAGTCCATGTGGTTCCCCATCCACGTTTCTACCGTCTCAATTGGCGCATCGATCGGCATGATCTCAGGCGTTGCCTCTATTCTTTACCTGATCCGTATGAGCCAGCCGCGTGGCGAGGAAAAGGGATTCCTTGGTGCGCTGGCTAAGCCAATGCCGTCCGCGAAGCTGTTGGATACTATCGCTTACCGCACAGCCATTGTCACCGTACCGGTATTCGGCTTGGGCATCGTATTGGGCGCAATTTGGGCTGAGTCTGCCTGGGGTCGATTCTGGGGCTGGGATCCTAAGGAGACCGTCTCCTTCATCACGTGGATCCTTTACGCCGCATACCTCCACGCTCGAGCTACGGCTGGTTGGCGTGACTCCAAGTCCGCGTGGATCAACATTGTTGCGCTAGCAACTATGGTCTTCAACCTGTTCTTCATCAACATGGTGGTATCGGGCCTGCACTCTTACGCTGGCTTGAACTAAGCACCACCAAAACAGAAGTGGGCGATCACCTTCCTAGGTGATCGCCCACTTCCATTTTTTAGTGAGTCTGGTCTGTTGGGGGCTCAGGGTCCTTAGGTTCGGACTCTTTACCTTCCTCATGCGGCTGTGGCGATTCGTACTTGCGCCGCGCGCGGCGGATCCGTTCTTGCTCTTGCCTTTCGGCTTCTTCTTGAGCGCGCCGCTTCTTAAAGCGGTTCTTCTCTAGTTCCCACAAGAAGTTTTCATCATCGTCTGGCCCCTTGATCTGCTGCTGACGTTGGGCCTCGAGCTGCTGGCGATTCTTGCTCCATGTTCCAGGCCCAAAAGCCTTCCACACCAAGACAATGGCTGCGATGAGGAGAATGAGCAAAATGAGACGACCCATGCGGCTGGACACCTTCCCAAAAGTTGAAGAATATGAAAACACCAATCTAAAGTCCCAGAGTACCCAAAATGCAATCGCCGTGGCCTGCGGAATGTGGGAACGGATTTTTGGTGACTTATGTGCTGTTTTATTTACACTAAAATCGCAGTATTGTTGGCAAGGTGAGTGGAAATATTAACGCCCAAGAGCCAGTGGTAGATACCAACGTCCGAGACCGTGCCTACAAAGCCGTCATCGCCTACGGCCTCGCCCGCCTAGGGTTATTTCTAGGTCTCACGATTGTTATTCAGCTCATTGCTATGGCCATCAATGCACCGGTTCCGGTTCTTATTACGGCCACGTTGGCCTTGATTGTGGCGCTGCCTCTGTCCATGTTCCTGTTCAAGGGGTTGAGGGTTAAAGCTACCCAGTCATTGGCGCAATGGGATGCTCAACGTAAGGCCCACAAACAGTGGGTTAAGTCCGAGTTGGCCAACCGCTAAGCGCGCAAAAAGCACCCTGCACAATGTAAGTGCAGGGTGCTTTCTTAATCTTAGGAACCAAGGACGAGCCCGATGGTAGTGAGAACAGCCCACAACGCCATGGCCTTGCCGGTAGCCCCTAAGACCGGTATCAGTTCCTTGCCTTGGGCACCTTTGCGCACAGGTTGTGCGGCGATCCACGCCAGAGGAGCGCTCAAGAATCCAAGGAGCGCCCACGGGGTGGCGCCAACTGCCAGGGCGATAGAGGCGAGCACCGGAAGAAGGACCAAAACTAGGTAAAGCGTGCGGGTATTGGTATCTCCCAAACGCACTGCAAGGGTGATTTTTCCTGCCTCTTTGTCCGTGGGTATGTCACGCAGGTTATTAACCAGATTAACGCCGGCTGACATGGAACCTACAGCAATGGCGCACAGTAGACCCACCCACGTAATGCGGCCTAGTTGGGTGAACTGAGTGCCCATAACTGCTATTAGACCGAAGAATATAAAGACGGCCACTTCACCAAGACCGCGGTAACCGTATGGGTTTTTGCCACCTGTGTAGAACCAAGCGCCAAGGATGCAGATGGCTCCCACCAAGATTAACCACCAAGAGCTCAGCAGGGATAGCGCAATGCCGAAGATAGCTGCTGCACCAAAAGCGATGAAAGCAGCGCGTTTAACAGAAGCCGGAGTAGCCAGTCCTGATCCGGTCAGGCGGAGGGGGCCTGAGCGATCTTCATCTGTGCCGCGGATGCCATCAGAGTAGTCGTTCGCGTAGTTCACGCCCACGATCAGTGACCAGGAGACAAGCGCCGCGAGAATGGCGTGAAGAGGCTTGAAACCATCATGAAATGCTGCCGCACCCGTTCCCACGATGACGGGTGCAAAAGCATTGGCCCACGTATGAGGGCGAGCGCCTTCGAGCCAATCGGCGAAAGTGGCGTTACCGGATGCGTGTGAAGAGGTATCGACAAAAGACATAGAACCCATTATCTACCCAGCGGTACAGAATGAGAAAACGCCGCCTCACCTAAAGCGAGACGGCGTGAACGTGAAGCAGATTATTACTTACGCTGGTGGTACAGGAAGTTCCATACTTCTTGGGAAGCGTCAGGGGTACGGTTCCAAGTGTGGTCCTGTGGGTTGGTGATCAGCTGCAGGTCTTCTCGGGAGCAGCCATATACGTGGCGCTTGCCGCCTGCAATGTTGGTGATCCGCGGAGCTGGGTTACAACCGTTGCGGCGGATGTAGCTAGCAAGAAGAGTACGGATTGGCAGGTATGGCTTGCCACCGTGGCGAGCACCACCGTTGAACTTCATCATGGTGTCACCCGTTCCGTGCATGATGAGGAATGGGATAGGTTCGTTGCGGCAGTTCATGTTCACTGGGTTGTAGAACGCGCCACCGACTGCGGCAACGCCAGCGAAGATATGAGGAAGGTGGCAGGCGACAACAGCGGTCATGCCTCCGCCGTTAGAGTGACCAGTTGCGTAGATGCGACGACGGTCGATGTTGTAAGTACGGTCGAGCTCGTCGATGATCTGAGTGACAAACTTGATGTCTTCGCCTGGGCGAACGACTGCGTATGGGGCGCCTTCCCAGCCGTGGTTGATGGATTCTGGGTAGACGCGGATTGCCTCGCGGTTCGCGCCGGTCTCATGCATACGGGAGTAGCGTCGGAAGTTTTCTGGGCTATCGCGCCAACCGTCAAAGCCGAACAAAACTGGCGCTGGGCGCTCAGGATTGTAGTGGGTAGGCATGTTGATGATGTAGCGGCGATTACGTCCAGATGAGGTTGTGTAGACGCTCATGCTTCCGCCGTTATTGATGCGCGGTGCAGGCTTTGCGTTCGGGTTTCCAGCTGGGATCTTCGTTGTAGCTGGCTTCGGTGCAGCAGGCTTTGGTGCGCTAGATCCTGGGATATTGACGTTCGGGATATTGATTTGAGGCAGCTGAACCTGCGGGAGCTTCACCTCAGGCAGTTTGATATCGGAAGAACTTGGGATAGGTGGCAGCTGCACGTTAGGGATTTGTGCAGTAGCGGCTGGTGCTGCGGTAGCCACGCCTGCGACGGTGGCAACAGCTACGGACATGGTTAATGCAGTGCGTGAGGCTGCTTTAAGGGAGGCAATGAGGGTACGTTTAATTTTCACAGAAGTAACATTAGATTCGGATATTTTCTCTCGTCAAACGCTCACATGCGCATTCCCCCCACCTAGGCTTTACTTTTGGAGCAGAAAATTTAGCCTGCTTGATGGGCTTTAATTAGTTCGCTAGGTCGTGGAAAAGGCCAATAACCTTCTGTCGATCCACCTTGCCTGGCCCTGCTAATGGCAAAGCATCCACGCGTCTAACTTCCTTTGGCAGTTGCCAACGCGGAAGATCATCGAGTTCCTCAATGATTGCAGTGGGATCGGCGGTGCCTTCATACGCGGCCACGATGGCCTGGCCAAGGCGATGGTCTGGTATGCCTACTACGCACGCGGCGGTGACCGTCGGTAAGTCTGTCATGCGACGTTCCAACATTTCGGGGTGAATCTTCAACCCGCCGGAATCTATTACGGTGTCCATTCGGCCGGTAACAGTCAAGATGCCGTCGTTCAGTGTGCCGGTGTCCGTGGTGGCGAACCAGCCTTCTTCACTAAAAGCATCGTTAGTCCGTAACGTATCGGCGTTGCGGTAACCCTGCGCGACCATAGGGCCACCAAGGTAAATTCGCTCACCTCTCACGCGTACTTTCGCGCCGGGGATTGGCTTGCCGTTATACACGCAGCCTCCGGAGGTTTCGGAGGAACCGTAGGTGGAGACTACCTTGATGCCAAGTTCCCTAGCCGCGCGCTGATCATCGGCGCGCAGGGGCGCGCCGCCCACCAGGATGGCGTCGAAAAGCCTCAGTGCCTCAATCCCCATGAGGGTGTCCATTGCCTTCAACAGCTGCATCGGGGTGAGTGAGGTGTAGCATCGCTTCGACTCGCTGCTGAGCTGGGCGGCGGCGTTGGCGAAGTCTGGGATGGAGAAGCCTTTGCTGACATCCACCACCATCGGATCTATTCCCGCAATGAGGCTTCTCAATAACACTTGAACGCCGGCGATGTGGTGAGCGGGCATAGCCAGCAGCCACGCGCCTTCACCGCCCAAGAATTGGTGGGTTGCATCAGCCGATGAGACGAGATTCAGCGGCGATAACATCGCGCCTTTGGGGGTTCCAGTAGAGCCAGACGTGGCCATGACCAGCGCAATATCGGAGTCGATGGGGAGACCAGCGCGCTGGGAGTTAAGAAGCTTCTTTGCGCGCGCTTCGTCGTTGTGGGGGAGCGGGAGGAGAGTGCGCTTGCCTGCGATTGCTTCCTCGAGGGCGTCAAGGAATGAGTCAATCTTTTCTGGATGGACAGTAAACGGTTCAAGCATGTGGCGCATAATCAGCAATCTTAAACCGAAGCGGGGCGTTTTAAGGGACTGGCGCACATGCGAGAAACGTGTTGGGTGGGGTGGTTCCGGTGCTGGGGTGCTGATTTGAAAAGGTTCGCCTCGCCCAAATAGTGAAGTTACTACACTGAATAGTGAGTTAGTGACAGTCCGCTCACCGCCTGCGCGTGCACTCCGGAACTTAGGGTGCGTGCAATGTATGTACGGCCCGGTATGACGTTGCTGGGAGAGCGGATGAAGAGGTCTGCTTAGGAACAAGGTGGGCGCTGCCACTACTAGTGACAGCGCCCAAGGAAAGTGCCTTAGTAGTAGTACGGGAACTCGTCCCAGTTAGGGTCGCGCTTTTCTAGGAATGCTTCCTTGCCCTCTACTGCCTCGTCGGTCATGTACGCCAAGCGGGTTGCCTCGCCGGCGAAGACCTGCTGCCCCATGAGCCCGTCATCAGTGAGGTTGAAAGCAAACTTCAACATGCGCTGTGCGGTAGGTGACTTGGTGTTGATCTCTCGTGCCATCTGGATGGCGTCATTCTCCAAGTCGCCGTGGTCAGAGACAATGTTCACGGCACCCATCTGCTGCATACGCTCCGCATCGTAGGTGCGACCCAGGAAGAAGATTTCGCGAGCGTACTTCTGGCCCACCATCTTGGCCAAGTAGGCGGAACCATAACCCGCGTCAAAGGAACCGACATCAGCGTCGGTCTGCTTGAAGCGGGCCTCCTGGCGAGAGGCGATGGTCATATCGCACACCACGTGCAGAGAGTGGCCGCCGCCGGCGGCCCAGCCATTGACCACAGCAATGACAACCTTGGGCATCGTGCGGATCAGACGCTGGACCTCCAAGATGTGTAGGCGGCCTCCTTCTACTTTTTCACGTGCGGTATCCACAGTAGATTCATCCGCTACGGCATCATCGTGGTTGTGCTCCGTGGCGTAACGGTAGCCGGAGCGGCCACGGATGCGTTGATCGCCACCGGAGCAGAACGCCCAGCCACCGTCTTTCTGGGACGGGCCGTTGCCGGTGAGGAGAATAGTGCCAACGTCTGGAGTGCGGCGCGCGTGATCGAGTGCGCGGTACAGCTCATCCACGGTGTGAGGCCTAAAAGCATTGCGTACCTCAGGCCGATCAAACGCAATGCGGACGATGCCAAACTCGCGGCCTTTTCCCACATGGCGGTGATAGGTGATGTCCGTGAGGTCCTCAAAACCCTCAACAGGTTTCCATAAATCGGGGTTAAATGGGTTGTCAGTACTGTAGCTGCGTGCAGGTTCTTTGCTCATGTGATCAATAGTAACGATCTTGGGGCCCTAGACTGGTTTCCATGACTTCTTTCCCTGCCCCAAGTTTGGACGACTTCCTTTCCCGCTCCCACGTGGTGAGCTTGCCCATGCGGGTAAAATTCCGCGGAGTAACTACGCGTGAGGCCCTAGTAGTGGAGGGGCCCAAGGGTTGGGGAGAGTTCTCACCGTTTTTGGAGTACGAGGCACCGGAGGCGGCGAACTGGCTGGCCTGTGCGGTGGAGATGGGCTGGCAGGGGGCTCCTGAACCGGTACGTGATCGCATTGAGATCAACGCGACGGTTCCGGCAGTCACTGCCAGTGAGGTAGCCGCGGTGCTGGAACGCTTCCCAGGCTGCCGAACCGTGAAGGTGAAGGTGGCGGAGAAAGGCCAGACGCTCGCTGAGGACATTGCCCGAGTCGCTGCGGTCCGTGAGCTTGTGCCAAATGCGATCGTCCGTGTGGATGCTAACCGTGGCTGGAGTGTTAAGGAGGCTCTTGAGGCTGCAAAGCAGCTGGGGCCGTTGGATTACATGGAGCAGCCATGCTGGAGCGTGGCGGAACTGAAAGAGCTACGACAGCTTCTTGTCCGCAACGGATTGTTTGTGCGGGTTGCTGCTGATGAGGCGATTCGTAAGGCGGAGGATCCTTACCTCGTGGCGCGTGAGAACGCGGTGGATGTTGCTGTGGTTAAGGCTGCTCCGCTGCGTGGGCCGCGAAAAGTGCTGCAGTTGGCTGAGTTCATGCGTGCGCGCGGGCTGGACATTACTGTGGCATCGGCTTTGGACACGGGTGTGGGCATGAATGCCGGAATTGCCGCGGTGGCGGCGCTGCCAAAGATGACTGACGACGAGGACTATGACGTGCCACCGGCAGCCGCAGGTTTGGGTACGCAGCGGTTGTTCGTGGAGGACATCACTGAGGACCGCCCGATAGTGGATGGACACATGGGCGTGGGCATGCTGGAACCGAGCCTTGATCGTCTTGATACCTTGGCTGCCTCGGCGGATCGTAAGGATTGGTGGTTCCAGCGAGTTGCGGAGTGCTGGCCATACCTTGAGCAGGGAGCAAAAAACTAATCTTTGAGTGGTTTTTTGACCACCGTAGTGCGTAAAAAGCGCACAAAGTTTAGATTTTTGTCCCAATCCCTAAACGGACTTGCCTACGGTTGCTCAGACGACCCATCCAGAGGAAAAGGCATCCCCACCCGAATGCTGTTTGGCCTAGAAACAGTGGGATTGCCAGCGAGCCAAAATCGCAAAGGGGCTTGGGCGTTCTTAGTTAAACCAATGCGTTTTCCCACAAGAATCTGTTCATCCTGTCGCGTCGGATGCTCGGCAAAGATGAATTCTGGGCCAGTGATAGGTGCGCCGTTATGCCGGCGGTGGAGGTCTAACACTTTTCCAAGATTGCCTGGACCTTGCGCCAGACGATGGTGGGGAACATCGCCACGGCGGGTATGAGCGATATCCAAGCCCTCTATGACTTCGGCAGCCCGCAACAGCACTCCCTGCCCGTTGCCGAGTGGGGCGCACACAATATTTCCGGCGCGGTGGATCCCGTAGGAGGCATAGACGTACATGTGGGCAGGTGGGCCAAACATGGCCCTGTTGGAAACCGTCTGACCTCGGAAGGTGTGAGAGCCTTCATCATCAGCCCCTGTGTAGGCTTCAACCTCCGTCAATCGGATTGTCACGCCAGCATGCGTGAGATAGCAGCCAAGCAACTGCGGCGCCACCACAGCAGCGGAAGCGGAAAAATCGATCATGCAAGCCAGCATAGATGCCACCGCCTAAACCCGAACTTGCTAGGGGCACTAAACTATGTGCCATGACTGATTCACCTGAGCTTGCACGCCTTGTAGCGAAAGAACTAGCCCGCCACCTCACTGACGTTGTGATCTGCCCCGGCTCTAGGAATTCGCCACTGAGTTTGGCGCTTCTTGCTCGTGATGACATCCGCGTTCACACTCGTATTGATGAGCGCAGCGCTTCCTTCCTTGCACTAGGTATGGCGCGTTTTTCCAAGCGCCACGTAGGTGTGGTCACTACCTCTGGTACTGCTGTGGCTAATTGCGTGCCCGCGATGGTTGAAGCATCACATTCGCACGTGCCGTTCGTGATGATCTCAGCGGACCGTCCGGAACACCTGATCGGCACCGGTGCCAACCAGACCATTAATCAGCAAGGCATCTTTGGCACTGCGGTGGCCACCACGCAGATCAGCGCTCAGACGCCTAACGCGGAAAGCATCATCGCTGAGGCGTTCACTAAGCAGCAGGTCCATCTCAACGTGGCGCTGGATGTGCCGTTGGTTGAAGAAACCCTCATGACTATCGCGGATACCGATGCGGTGGAAAAACAAGCACCATTCGGCCTAGCCAATCCCGTGTTGGTTAATCACGGTGAGGTAGAGCTGGACCTTACTAGACGCACGCTCGTCATCGCCGGCGATGAGGCATGGGAGGTTCCTGGGCTTGAGGATGTCCCTGCTATCGCGGAGCCAACCGCGCCAGCTCCGTTCCACCCAGTGCATCCGCTGGCTGCCAGTGTCTTCGCCCGCCAGCAGGTTTCCGCCGAAGGTTACGTAGTTAACACTAAGCCAGAGCAGATCGTTGTGGTGGGGCACCCAACGCTGCACCGCGGGGTCAGTGCGCTGATGGAGGACGAGGAGATCGAGCTCTACATCCTCTCCCGGACCGAGACCGTCACCAACCCAGCGCGCCGGGAGGCGGTAGTTGGAACCACGGTCAAGGTGTCAGGAAAGCCTACGAAGGAGTGGCTGAAGATCTGCGATGCGGCGAGCGACCTTTCGGCTGAATCCGTCCGCGATGTGCTTTCCCAAGAGGAATTCGGTTTTACGGGTCTGCATGCTGCCGCGGCTGTGGGTGATACTGTGGCCACCAATGATTGTGTGTTCATCGGCTCCTCCAATCCGGTTCGTGATCTGAGCTTTGTGGGCATGCCTTTCGACGGCGTGGATACCTTCGCAGCCCGTGGTGCCGCCGGCATCGACGGCTCCATTTCCCAGGCCATCGGCATGGCCATTGCCAACCAATCTGAGCATGCCGACGAGCTTCGCCCGCCACGCTGCCTCGCCTTGCTCGGTGATGTCACGTTCCTTCATGACGTTGGTGGATTGCTCATCGGGCCGGACTCAGTACGGCCGGAGAACCTCACCATCGTGGTGGCCAATGATGATGGTGGCGGAATCTTTGAAACGCTCGAGGTAGGAGCAGAGGAGTACAAGCCATCCTTTGAGCGTGCTTTCGGTACCCCGCACGAGGTTGAGATCTCGGATCTTTGCGGTGCCTACGGTATCGATTACGTAGAAGCAACGGACGTAAAGAGCCTCATCGAGGCTCTGCAGGATACGCAAGATGCTGGTGGGTTTACCGTGATCGAGGCTCGTACTACCCGCGAGACTCGTCGTGCAATGCACCAAGCTCTGAGCAAGAAAGTCACCGTGTGAGTACTTCCGCCACCACTCAGGTCCCCATCTACCGCCCTGAGCGAATCAAAAGACGCATTCATCAGCTTCTGATCCTGATTTTTGCTTGCGCGATATTGGGGTGCTTGGGTATGGTGGGCGGTCCTGCAATCAACGATTACAAGATTGAGTCCAATCCAGGCCGTGCTTTGGCCCGAGTGGTGGATGTGAGCGATACCCGAGCAATCGTGGAGTTTCAGGATGATCAAGGGCGCTATCAACTGCCTCCGGAAGGAATTCTGTACCCGACCGACTTGGGTGAAGGACAGCGCGTATGGGTCAATTACGCTAGGGACAATGCCAACTTGGTCAAAGTTGAGGGCCGTCAATGGACGTTGGCCATTATCCCTGCGCTTTCTGTAGCAGCAGTGGCAACGTTCCTGTTTGCTTTGCTGTGGTGGTTAGTTGACTTGGTCACTGCGCGTTACATCCGCAGGCGAGTTGCGATGAATGATTTCACCGTCAGCCGAGGTGGCACGGTCAAAGTAACCACCATTGCACCGCGAACTAGAAAAGACGCATCTGATTAACGGGTGGTGAATCGCAGGCTGTGCGCCCTTGGACAGTGGGTTTCTGCCGCGCACGGCATTTTGAATCTGTAACACCTCAGATCAGCTGCCGGCGGGCGGTTAAACGCCGGCCGAGGTAACCGAATATTCGTTGAACTGTCATGAGCTCGCAAACTAAACTAAAGCTCGAATTTGTGTGAGGAGGATTGACTTTAAGCTATGCGCGTAGCAATCGTGGCGGAGTCTTTCCTACCCAACATCAACGGCGTCACCAACTCGGTCCTGAGGGTGCTGGAGCACCTCAAAGAACACGGCCATGAAGCACTGGTCATTGCCCCAGAATCACGAGACGCTCACCCCTATCACGATTACTTGGGATTCCCCGTAGTAGGCACGGCCTCCATAATGTTTCCACTGGTCAACTCGCTTCCTGTGGGAATCCCTCATGAGTCATTGGTTAATGAACTGCGGGCGTTCGAACCTGATGTTGTGCATCTGGCATCACCTTTTGTTTTGGGCGCTAGTGCGGCATTTTCGGCTCACCGCTTGGGTATCCCCACGGTGGGTGTCTACCAGACTGACGTCGCCGGTTTCTCTACGCGGTACAAACTCAAGGCATTCGAGAAGGCCTCGTGGGACTGGACCCGAACGATTCACAATAAGTGTGATCGAACCTTGGCGCCTAGTTCAGTAGCGGTGGAGGCTTTGCAATCTCATGGCGTGAACAACGTTCATCGCTGGGGTAGGGGAGTAGACTCTGCTCGATTCCATCCCGCAAAGAGAAGCGAGGCTCTCCGGCGTCGTTGGGATCCCTCCGGGACTAAGAAGATTGTTGGATTTGTGGGTCGCCTTGCCGCGGAAAAAGGAATAGCGCGGCTTGCACCGCTGGCTCAGCGTGAGGATCTGAAGCTTGTGATTGTGGGCAATGGTCCGCAGATGGCGGAACTGGAATCGTTGATGCCACAAGCATATTTCGCGGGTGCGCTCGGCGGCGACAATCTAGCAGCCGCGTATGCCAGCTTTGATGTGTTCGTCCATGCCGGCGAGTTTGAAACCTTCTGCCAAACCATCCAGGAAGCGCAAGCGGCCGGTGTGCCAACGATTGGGCCTAGGGCTGGGGGGCCCATTGATCTCATCATCCCCGGCCACAACGGTGAACTTCTCGAGGTTGCAACATTTGAGCGCGATGTAAGCGGTGCGGTTGATCGGGTGCTGGATCCTAGCGTTCATGAGCAGCTTCGAAGAAACGCTCGCCACGGGGTGGAGCATAAGACGTGGCATGCCCAATGCTCAATGCTCATGAAGCACTACCGCGAAGTAATTGATCAGGCGCCGGTTGCTCAGCCACGTAGCACTGACGTGTCTTCAGTATTCCGAGGGATCAGACACCTGCAACACCGCTAGGTGATCAGCGGGCTCGGTGCTTGACATGCAGTGTGAGTAGACTGAGATGCGTGTCTAAAGCAACCTTGGAGAAAATGCCCAAAGACGTGGCAAAGATGTTCGATGCCGTGGGTGAGAAATATGACATCACCAACACGGTTCTGAGCTTCGGCCAGGACCGCGTGTGGCGTCGCCGAACCCGCGAGCGCCTTGACCTCAAGCCTGGTGAGCTGGTGCTCGACCTGGCCGCCGGTACGGCCGTGTCTACTGAGGAACTAGCCAAGTCTGGGGCTTGGTGCGTGGCGTGTGACTTCTCCCAGGGCATGCTGGCTGCCGGTAAACATCGTGATGTGCCAAAGGTATGTGGTGACGGCATGAAGCTGCCTTTCGCTGACAATACCTTTGACGCGGTCACTATTTCTTACGGCCTGCGCAACATTCATGACTTCCGCGCAGGTTTGGCGGAAATGGCGCGGGTAACAAAACCAGGTGGTCGCCTCACCGTTGCGGAGTTTTCCACGCCTACCGTGCCGGTGTTCAAGACCGTATACAAGGAGTACCTCATGCGTTTGCTGCCACCAGTTGCGCGACTGGTATCGTCCAACCCTGATTCCTACGAGTACCTGGCAGACTCAATCCGTGCGTGGCCGAATCAAGAAGATCTGGCAAAGGCCATCAACGAAAACGGTTGGGAAAATGCTGGTTGGCAAAACCTTACGTTTGGCATCGTTGCACTGCATTCGGCCACCAAGCCAACAGTGTAATCTCCGCAGCTACATTTAATGGGCAGTGCCCGTAGAGAGAATTCTCTACGCGCACTGGCATTTCTAGCTCCAGAGCGGGGAGTCTTTCTTTATGGACTGCAACCCTCTGCCGGATAGCCTCCATGCGCGGGCGACCAAGTCTTTGTCCTCATCAGTGACAAGATTGCCCATGAGGCGTGCAGCAGCGGGCATCAAATACTTACCAAACGGCTTTCGCATTCCAAGCGGGCCAGCGAGTGGTAAGAACTGCGGGTAGGTGAGCAAGCGGGCGGCGGTGCGTGCCAGCATGAATGCCTCCCCGTAGTGCTCACGCAGTGTAAATGGCCACAACAGGGTGAGGTCTTTTCCGGTGTTGAGAAGCCCTACTGCTAGGGCTGCCGTTTCTAGGGCGTAGTCGATGCCCTCGCCATTGAGAGGATTCACGCACGCCGCAGCATCACCAATCAGAGCCCAGTTTCGGCCTGCCACGTTGGTCACTGCACCGCCCATGGGGAGTAGGGCAGAGGTGACCTTCTGTGGTTCGCCAAAGCCCCACTCTGTGCTTTGTTGGGAGGCGTAGAAATGCAGAAGTTTCTTCGTATTGATCTTGGCGGGGCGCTTGTCGGTGGAAAGTGCCCCGCAACCCACATTAGCTAGGCCATTTCCGAGCGGGAATATCCACCCGTAACCGGGCTGAATGCTGCCGTCCTGCGCCCTCAACTCGAGGTGGGAATGGATCCAAGGTTCGTTGGACTTGGGGGTTTCGCAGTAGGAACGGGCTGCGATGCCGTAGACCTCGTTCTTGTGCCATGTGCGACCTAGCAGTTTGCCAAAGGTGGACCGCACGCCGTCAGCTACGATCACAAACTTTGGTTGTACGGTACGGCCATCGGACAGTAACACCGATGTGATGCCATCGACCGCCGAGAGTTCTACGTCCTCGGCCCCCACGCCGCCCAGGAATGTTACTGCGTCCATTTCGCGCGCATGGTTGAGGAGGTAGGCGTCAAATTCGCTTCGGGCCATCGCTGAACCCACGGTGCCGAATGTGGAGTCAGGCCACGCGGCTGTGACGGATCCGCCAAATCCATGCAGTTTGAGGCCCAGGGATGTGTAGTTGTCTGTGATGTCCTTGGCTAGACCAAGCTTGTCCAGCTGATGAATAGCGCGCGGAGTAAGCCCATCACCACACGTCTTGTCGCGGGGAAAATCTGCAATGTCAACGATGAGGGTTTCCATGCCGCGCTGAGCGGCGTGAATGGCGGCGGAGGAGCCTGCTGGGCCGGCGCCCACGATGAGGAGCTCCGGGGTCAGGACGGACGAGCTGGTGTTTAGGTTTGAACTCACGTCACCTATTGTGGCAACAATGGGAGCAATTAAGCCACCTGAGGCTTGTAGTTGGTGGCTAAGTCAGCCGGGCAGGTAGGTTAGAGTGATCCAAAGTGGGTAGAAGTTACGGTTTTAGAACACTTAACGGCTAGAGTTGTACGGGGTATTGACTTCATTCCCTAGTGACATGAAGTTTTGTGAAGATTTCCTACTCGCTTGAAAATCCATTATTTAGGTCCAAGGTCAAAAAGAGGCTAGAAACGCATGAGCAACGTTGATAACGCGTCCCGTACTCAAGATACTGAGCGCACGGTAGGCGCCCAGGTTGATCTTGGTGACGCCGAACTCAACGCAGTGATTACTGAGGGCATGCAGCGCGTTGAGGAGAAGTTGCGCCACGAGCTGAGCCAGGGCGCTGACTTTGTTTCTGAGAAGGTCCTGCACCTCACCAAGGCTGGTGGCAAGCGTTTCCGCCCGATGTTTGCTCTTCTTGCATCGAACTACGGCACGTCTCCTCTATCTGATGATGTAATCAAGGCAGCGGTAGTTGTGGAAGCCACGCACTTGGCTACCTTGTACCACGATGATGTGATGGATGAGGCCGAGAAACGGCGCGGCGTTGAGAGTGCAAACTCCCGATGGAATAACTCCGTGGCTATTCTTGCGGGCGATATTCTTCTCGCTCACGCCTCCCGCATCATGGGAGAGCTGGGTGCTGAAACCGTCCTCCACTTTGCTGACACCTTTGAGGTGCTCGTTACCGGCCAGATGCGTGAGACCATTGGTGCAGGTAGCTCCAATCCCGTTGAGCATTACATGAAGGTGATTGAGGAGAAGACAGGCGTTCTCATTGCCACCGCAGGTTACTTAGGTGCTATGCATGCGGGGGCATCGCCGGACCACATTAAGGCGCTACAGGGATACGGCGCTGCGATCGGTATGGTCTTCCAGATCGTCGATGATTTCATTGATATCTTCTCTGACAGCCTTGACTCTGGAAAGACCCCAGGCACTGACTTGCGCGAGGGCGTATTCACCCTGCCAGTTTTGTATGCCTTGGAGGAAGATTCCCCTGTAGGTGACGAGCTCCGCAGTATCCTTACGGGTCCGCTTACCGACGACGCACAGGTCGCGCGCGTCCTCGAGCTGCTCTCTCAGTCTACGGGGCGCGAGCGTGCGCTCGCGGATGTCCGCCACTACCTGGCGGAGGCGGAGTCACACCTCGCTGCGCTGCCAGACAACCCCACCACCGAGGCCCTGCGTAACTTGGCCAAATTCACCGCCAGCCGCGTGGGTTAAAAACGCAAAAATACTTCCGTCAGCACGCCGCAAAAAGCCCTGTGGCGTGCTGATTTGTAGGTTACCTAGGTGTGTGTTGTACAGTTATTAGCGCACCAAGGTGCACGCCAGGTTGCCCGAGCGGCCAAAGGGAGCGGATTGTAAATCCGTCGGCATTGCCTACAGAAGTTCGAATCTTCTACCTGGCACCAGCTAGACCCTCTCCATTGTGGAGAGGGTCTTTTTCGTTCCTGTGCGATTAACCTGAGTGTGAAATAGAAGACACGATAAAGGGCTGAAATTTCTGTGTTGTGCAGGGGATTTGTGAAAAACTAGGCTTTGGGTTAATCTTTACAAGGCTTCAACGGAGCGGCGCGGATAAATCCACGCTAAGTATTCTCTTGATGCTGTGCCCCCTTAGCTCAGTCGGCAGAGCGTTTCCATGGTAAGGAAAAGGTCGACAGTTCGATTCTGTCAGGGGGCTCTGTTCTTTTTCACTGCTTAGTCGGTGGAATTGATCGGGGCGGTGTAGCTCAGTGGTAGAGCAAGCGACTCATAATCGCTGTGTCGCGAGTTCAATTCTCGCCATCGCTACTTTTAAGAAATGCGGGCGCCAAATGAACATTCATTAGGCGCCTTTTCTTAAAACAGTTACCGGTTCGGACAATTACTCCAAGAGGGAGTGTGTCTGGTAGAGTAGCGCCAGTACCTTTTGTAAGGTGCTGACAATTCAATAGGGGCGTAGTTCAATTGGTAGAGCAACAGTCTCCAAAACTGTAAGTTGCAGGTTCGAGTCCTGTCGCCCCTGCAAAACGAAAACGCTGGTCTCACTCTTGAGGCCAGCGTTTTTCCTTTTTTGGATGCACGTTGGTGCTGGTAGTTTCTGAGCGGGGTTATATTTATCCTGCGAGCTTTGCTATAGTCGTAGCGTTGTTATCAGGCATGAATCCATGCCTTCATCTAGATCTCCTTGCCGCCGGATCGCGGTGAGCAGCAAACTTAGCGCAATGCGCCACAACTGTGGCCCATTGAGATCTTTTTACTGAAACTTTTAGGAGTACCGTGACTGAGGATAAGCCAGAGAAGGTGAGCGCCGCGCGCCCAACCGGCAAGCGTCAGTTGGCGGGTGTAAGTACCACGTCCACTTCCTCCTACGAGGCGAAGAACGCTGTCGCAGTTGACGGCGATGAGAAGAAGGGGAACAAGGTTACCTCCTTCCTGCCTGAAGTTGTTGAGGAAATGAAGAAGGTTATCTGGCCCACCGCCAAGCAGATGGTTAATTACACCATTATCGTCTTCGCTTTCTTGATCCTCATGACCGCACTTGTGGCGGGTGTAGACTTCTTGGCTGGCCTTGGAGTTGAGAAGGTACTGACTCCCTAGCTAGGATGTAAAACAACAAACACTATCCCGCCGAAACCTCAACAAGGTTCGGCGGGATAAAAATTTTGTGTTACTGGATTAGGTAGCATGATGAAGAAGGCAGTCCCGATGGGGTTGTGTAAGGGAACAAACTTAAAGAACGGATTTTTCCATGAGTGATGTGAACGAGGGTGGCACCTTCTCAGATGCTTTCAATGAGGCAGTTGAGGAGAAGCTGAACGATGAGGCTGCGCAGGAAGCGCAGTCCTTCGAGGAATCTAACCTTGAGACCGTCGAGCAGCCAGTCCAGGAAGCTGACCTAGAGTCCGCTAATGAGGCTGAGGCCGCAGATGCTGAAGCTGCACCCGATGCGGAGTACAAGGCGCGTCTGCGCGCATACACCCGCGAGCTGAAGAAGAAGCCAGGCTCTTGGTACATCATTCAGTGCTACTCCGGTTACGAGAACAAGGTGAAGACCAACCTTGACATGCGTGCCCAGACTCTTGAGGTTGAGGACTCCATCTACGAGGTCGTTGTTCCAATCGAGCAAGCTATTGAGATCCGTGACGGTAAGCGCAAGCTGGTTAAGCGCAAGCTGCTGCCTGGCTACGTTCTGGTCCGCATGGATATCAATGACCGTGCCTGGTCCGTCGTGCGTGACACCCCAGGTGTTACCTCCTTCGTGGGTAACGAGGGTAACGCTACCCCTGTGAAGCACCGTGACGTTGCTAAGTTCCTGATGCCACAGGAGACTGTGGACGATTCCGCAACTAACGAGGACGGCGAGAAGGTCGTTGCAATGCCGACCGATTCCGCGAAGCCAAAGGTTGCTACCGACCTCGAGGTAGGAGACGCAGTCACCATCCTCACCGGTTCCCTTGCGAGTGTCTCTGCAACCATTTCTGCCATCAACACCGAGTCCAACAAGCTGGAGGCTCTCGTATCCATCTTCGGTCGTGAGACCCCTGTGGAACTTGACTTCGACCAGGTTGAAAAGATCAGCTAACTGTCTGGTAGACCTTCAGTCCTAGCACTCACTAAACCCGCTGTAGCCTCAGAAAACTTTTGGAGGTCAGCGGGTTTTGGTGTATCATTACCCCTCGCGTGTCTTTTATCGCGCACAGATAATCGTTTATTCCCGGTGGCCCAGTGACAAAGGCACAAAACCGCAGGTTATGCGCTGAGGTACCTGAGCATCCGGACGGCTCCATAGCCGTTAGCCCATCGGTTACTGCCTAAGTAGTGACCTCGGTTATGGGATGCCGTTAACAAGGAAGAGGTAAAAAGATGGCTCCAAAGAAGAAGGTTTCTGGCCTGATCAAGCTTCAGATCGAGGCAGGCGCTGCAAACCCAGCTCCACCAGTTGGCCCAGCACTTGGTGCACACGGCGTTAACATCATGGAGTTCTGCAAGGCTTACAACGCAGCAACCGAGTCCCAGCGCGGTAACGTTGTTCCAGTTGAGATCACCGTTTACGAGGATCGCTCCTTCACCTTCAAGCTGAAGACCCCACCTGCTGCAAAGCTCCTGCTGAAGGCTGCTGGCCTGAAGAAGGGCTCTGGCGTTCCTCACACTGACAAGGTTGGCTCTGTCACCTGGGATCAGTGCAAGGAGATCGCACAGACCAAGTTCGAGGACCTCAACGCTAATGACCTCGAGATGGGTGCACGTATCATCGCTGGTACCGCACGCTCCATGGGCATCACCATCAAGGATCAGCCAAACGCCTAAGGCTGTACGCTGATCTAACGGCGGTGCTTGCACCGCCTGTGGAAGAGCCCGCTTCGGCTCGAACCACACATCCTTTTGTACAAACACAATCATTTTGAAGGATTCACAAATGAGCAACAAGCGTTCTAAGGCATACCTTGCCGCTGCTGAGAAGGTAGACAAGGGTCGCCTGTACCACCCACTGAAGGCTGCTGAGCTGGTCAAGGAGACCTCCTCCGCAAAGACCGATGCAACCGTTGACGTTGCAATCCGCCTGGGCGTTGACCCACGTAAGGCTGACCAGCTGGTTCGTGGCACCGTTTCCCTGCCAAACGGCACCGGTAAGACCGTTCGCGTTGCGGTTTTCGCTGCTGGCGAGAAGGCTACCGAGGCTGAGGCAGCTGGCGCTGACGTCGTTGGCTCCGACGAGCTGATCGAGCAGATCAACTCCGGCACCATCAACTTCGATGTTGCAATCGCAACCCCAGACCAGATGGCTAAGGTTGGCCGCGTTGCACGCGTTCTGGGCCCACGTGGTCTGATGCCAAACCCTAAGACCGGTACCGTTACCACCGACGTTGCTAAGGCAATCGCTGACGTTAAGGGCGGCAAGATCTCCTTCCGCGTTGACAAGGCTTCTAACCTGCACGCAATCATCGGTAAGGCATCCTTCGATGCAAAGGCACTGGCTGAGAACTACGGCGCGCTGCTGGATGAGATCAACCGTCTGAAGCCATCCTCCGCTAAGGGTGTCTACATCAAGAAGGCAACCATGGCTTCCACCTTCGGCCCAGGTGTTCCTGTTGACACCTCCGTTCAGAAGAACTACACCGAAGAGGCTTAATGCCACATTGTGCGCTTGATGCGTATAGCTTGTGAGGGTTCCTGCGTAAGCAGGAACCCTTTTTGTTTATCCTCCTAACGTGGCGCTGAGCAGCTCACGTGCTGAGGCGTGGTCGTTGCGTCGTAAAGCATCAACAACGAGGAAAATATTGTCCCACTGCTTGTACACGCGAGCTCTCTGCAGCATTTCCGCATCGACGCACACGCCTGCGGCGAGCTCCGGTGAGATCTCAGCTAGGTGTTGGAGATCGATCGCAGGATCGCCGACGTTCATGTCGGAAAAGTCTATGATCCCGAGGCCGTCGTTGTAGCGCAGGTGCGTGGCGTAGAGGTCCGAATGGACGAGCGTCAGCTGTGTGGGGGAAAGATCAGCCACCATTGCCCTCACTGACTGAAAGATGTCTTCTACCCGGTCTCTTGCCTTGGGACACAGTAACGGGAGAAGGGCTTTGTGAGCGCGCTCGTAGGATAGTTCCACCTTGAAAGGAAGAGCACGGGGATTGAGAGTATTGGGCTCATTCTCCACGATCCATCGGGTCTCCTCCTCGTTGTTGGTATTCCGCACTGCGTCCAAGAAGCTCCCGAGCTGATCAATAACTCGCGATCGTTCAGAGGTGCTGAGCCGATTCCACAGGGAGGCATCGATTGGCCGGCCTGGTACGTATGTCTGGATGTGGAACGTGGGTGCAAGCGCGAGCACCGAGGGCAACGTGGCAGGTGAGGAACTCTGCGCTGAGAGGGTGCTCGTAAGGGTAGAGAGGATACGTGCTTCAACTCCTGCATGCTCCTTGTATGGCTGGGTGAGTGGCCAGCGAACAACAAGAGCCTCGCCAGTGGAAAGATGGGCGATGTGGACGCGGTGATCCATGCCTTGATCAGGGTGTTCCCAATGGGTGACAAAGCTGCGCGGGTACAACTGGGCCACTGCATCGGCCACGCTCGCTGATGACAACATGCGGCTAATACTAGACCGCACGTGGGGCAACCGCAGTAGCGGCCTACGAGGCGATAGGGGCAATGGAAAAATTTTTGGCGGAGGGATTTGCCAAAGTGGGAATGATGCCCTAGTATTACCCAACGAAGTTTGAACGAGGCGATTTTCGATGCCTCGACCAAGTTTCACCGTAGACCGTCGGTCAGCTCATTCATATGAATGAACTCGAAGGTTTCCAAATCTCATTGGAACGGCCCACGCAGGAGTCACTTGAAGTTCATTACCTTTTGGTTAATGTACGCCCTGTGCTCTTGCACGGGGCTTTTGTTTTGAACATAAGCCTCGGCGGATCCATATAAGAACCGTAAACGAGGAAGGAGGCGAAGTAATGGCAAACCCTAAGAACGAATCCTCTCTGGCAGAGCTCAAGGCTCGTTTCGCAGAGACCGATGCTTTCGTACTTACCGAGTACCGCGGCCTGTCCGTTGCTCAGACCACTGAGCTGCGTAAGTCCCTCGGTGCTGATGTCCAGTACTCCGTCGCCAAGAACACCCTTCTGAAGCTGGCAGCTAAGGATGCTGGCATCGAAGGCCTTGATGATCTTCTTACCGGTCCAACCGCTGTTGCTTTCATTAAGGGCGAGGCTGTTGACGCCGCTAAGGCAATGAAGAAGTTCGCTTCTGATAACAAGGCATTCGTAGTCAAGGGTGGCTACATGGACGGCAACGCACTGTCCGCTGAGCAGGTTAACGCTCTTGCTGAGCTGGACAACCGCGAGACCACTCTCGCAAAGCTTGCTGGTGCTATGAAGGGCAACTTGGCAAAGGCTGCAGGCCTTTTCAACGCTCCTGCTTCCCAGGTCGCACGCCTTGCTGCTGCGCTCCAGGAAAAGAAGGAAGCGTAAGACACGCCCCACGGCTTGTCTTAACAAAACAACACAAACTTTTTAGAACTACATATGCGGCACAACGGTGCTGGTAGTTCACAACCGAAAGGAACACCATTATGGCTAAGCTCACCAAGGACGAGCTCATTGAGGCTTTCAAGGAAATGACCCTGATCGAGCTCTCCGAGTTCGTTAAGGAATTCGAAGAGGTCTTCGAGGTTACCGCTGCTGCTCCAGTTGCTGTAGCTGCTGCAGGCGCTGCTGGCGGCGAGGCTGCTGCTGCTGAGGAGAAGGACGAGTTCGACGTTGTTCTCGAGGACGCAGGCGCTAAGAAGATCGGCGTTATTAAGGCTGTTCGCGAGCTCGTTTCCGGCCTGGGCCTGAAGGAAGCTAAGGAGCTCGTTGAGGGCGCACCAAAGGCTATCATCGAGGGTGCTTCCAAGGACGACGCTGAGGCTGCAAAGGCTAAGCTCGAAGAGGCTGGCGCAAAGGTTACCCTTAAGTAATCTTGTAGCTTAAAAGCTATCTAACCCACGCATCTGATGATGCGTGGGTTTTTTCATGTAATTCCTAAGACCTCAAGTTCGGTTCTTGAGAGGCATTGGGAATATGATGGGCGAGCCGAAGGTTACACGAACCGCTCCACAGTAAATGTCTGGCAGACGACAGCGGTTGTATCGTCCAGGACTACCTCTTCAGCTCCGAGGCTATCGCGGAACTCTTGTGACCTCCAGAAGCGTTCATGGCTTGCTCGCCATTGTGCTACCGTTTCAAACCCCTCACCTTCGCCGAGTGCATGTTCTAGGGTGATGTCCGCCAAGGGAACAATCGCCACGGCGGTGATTCGGGTTATTACTTCAACTACTCCGTCAGAATTGATTACTGCCTCACGTTCGCCGGCTACGGGGAGAGGCTCGCCTAGGCCCTCATACTCCTGAAGCAGGGAAGAGGTAGTAGTTTTCTTGCCCTCCTTAATGGCTGCGATAAGTTCATCTCGAAGTGGTCCAGGAAACGCGTACTCTGCGATTGGAATACCTTCGAACATGCTTGGTGTTGTCATGGACACCAATCTTAAGGGTTGGGTAAGGAGTTCCGTCATCTACCTTGTTACTCTGTGGTGGCTATTTTTTAGGTGAATAGACGAGTAATATCCCGCGAAGATTATTTTCATGTGACTGTATGTTGCTGAAACTTCGGGCATTGGGGGCTTGGGAACTCCGGTGTAATTCTTCTAAGGAGTGTCTTCGTGGATTTCATTCGTCTTCTGCGCGAGTATTCGCGACCGTACCGCAGCATGATTGCCATGATCGTGGTGCTTCAAGCTGCTTCCACCTTGGCCACCCTGTACTTGCCTAGCCTAAATGCAAGGATTATTGACGAGGGTGTAGCCCAAGGAGACGTACCGTTCATTTGGCGTACTGGCGGGATCATGTTGGCAGTAGCATTCCTGCAGGTAATTACCGCGATTACAGCCGTGTTTTTCGGTTCGAAGACATCAATGGGTACGGGCCGTGACATTCGTGCAGCTGTGTTCAGGAAGGTAGGAACCTTCTCCGCGCAGGACGTTGCTCACTTTGATTCGGCGTCACTGATTACTCGAGGCACTAATGATCCACAACAGGTGCAGACCTCATTCATGATGGCACTGAATTTCATGGTGATGGTTCCCATCATGATGATTGGTGGCGTTGTCATGGCTGTGCGCGAGGATGCGGGCCTAAGCTGGCTGGTCGCGGTGTCTGTGGCGGCCCTAGCCGTCGCCGTATCTGGCATCAGTCTGAGATTGATGCCCCTTTTTCAGCAGATGCAGAAGAAGATCGATCGCATCAACTCTGTTTTGCGCGAGCAAATCGCTGGAATTAGGGTGGTGCGTGCCTTCACTCGCGAAGACTATGAGGCCGCGCGCTTCGATGCGGCGAACACGGAGGTCACCGAACTGTCTGTTCGGATTGGCAACCTGTTCGTCATGCTTTTCCCACTCATTTCCCTAGTTCTCAACGTGGCTACGGGCGCGTTGTTGTGGTTCGGCGGCCAACGTGTCAATGAAGGACTTGTAGAAGTAGGTTCGTTAACTGCCTTCATGCAGTACCTGATGCAGATCCTCATGTCTGTCATGATGGCTACGTTCATGGTCATGATGTTGCCGCGAGCCTTCGTGTGTGCTGGCCGCATCCAAGAAGTACTCGAGCATGAGCCGAGCCTGCCTTTTGTCCCGACGAGTACGACCTCAGAGGACATGGGTGCATCTGAGCGCGCAGGGGTAGTGGAATTCAAGAATGTCAGTTTCGCCTACCCAAATGCGGATGTGCCGGTGCTTAAGAACGTTAGCTTCACGGCGGAGCCGGGTAAAACTACGGCGATTATCGGCTCCACCGGTTCGGGCAAGACGACGCTGCTCAATCTCATCCCGCGTTTGTATGCTCCTACCTCAGGCAGGGTAACCATTGACTCGACACCTGTAATGGACATGGCCCGTGCGGACTTAGTGGAGTATGTGTCTATGGTGCCGCAAAAGCCGTACCTGTTCAGTGGGACTGTGGCTACCAACCTACGCCTTGCCAATGATGACGCTACTGACGATCAGCTTTGGGAGGTACTGAACACCGCACAGGCAACATTCGTCCGCGAAGATGAAGATGGCCTAGACATGAATATCTCTCAAGGCGGAACGAATGTTTCCGGTGGCCAGCGCCAGCGCTTGTGTATTGCGCGCGCTCTTCTCGCTAACCCGCGTATTTACTTGTTTGATGATTCCTTCTCTGCGCTGGACGTGGTGACTGATCGCCGTGTGCGTGAGGCACTGAAGGAAAAGACTGACAGGGAGAACGCCACAGTTATCGTTGTGGCTCAGCGAGTGAGTTCCATCATGGACGCAGACACCATTCTTGTTATGGAAGCCGGCGAAATAGTGGGTCGGGGTACACACGAAGAGCTGATCCACAACAACCCTACTTACAAAGAAATTGTTGATTCGCAGTTGGTTGCCGCCAATGGCGAGGAAGTGAGCTAACCCATGGCGCTGAAAAAGAACGCGAAGAAGGCCACTGCCCAAGGTTCTCAGACTGCGCCTAATGGTGACATTTCTGACGAGGAAATTCTCGAGCTGGAAGAAAAAGTAGGTTCCGTGGGCGGCGGACCGCAGCGACAAGCGAAGAATTTTGCTTCGTCGGCGAAGCGCATGCTCGGGCTTGTTGCACCTCACAAGTTCATTATGGCGCTGGTGTTAACGCTCGTTGCCATCTCTGTCGCTCTTAATGTCTATGCTCCGCGTGTATTGGGATACGCGATGGACGTCATCTTCGACGGTGCGATTTCCTCCCAACTGCCAGAAGGAGTGAGCAAGGAGGATATCGTTGCTGGGCTGCGCGCCAGTGGTGATGACACCTTTGCCGACATGCTTAGCGGCATGGATGTGGTGCCAGGTGCTGGAGTGGACTTTACGCGGTTGGGTCAGCTGATCCTATTGATCATCGGTCTGTATATGGTCGCATCATTTTTCATGTGGTTGCAGGGTTTCTTGCTCAACCGCGTTGTGATGCGTGTGGTGTACAACCTTAGACAGGAGGTGGAGGCAAAGCTCAACTCCTTGCCGCTGAACTACTTCGACCGCGGCCAGCGCGGCGATATTCTTTCTCGGACCACCAACGATGTGGATAACGTTCAGCAGGCGCTTCAGCAGTCGATGTCTCAAGCTATTAACGCCGTCCTCACCGTCATAGGCATCGGCATCATGATGTTCAGCGTCTCGTGGCAGCTGGCTCTGGTGGCTCTGTTAGCTATCCCTTTGACTGGTGCGGTTATTGGGATTATTGGCTCGCGCTCGCAGCGCGAGTTCACCACGCAGTGGAAGTCTACCGGCATGCTCAACGGTCACATCGAGGAGACTTTTGCCGGCCACGAGGTCCTGCAGATCTTCGGACGTTTGGATGAGGCTCAAAGAGTGTTCGATGAGCGTAACGAGGAGCTTTACTGCTCAGCACAGAAAGCGCAGTTCCTCTCCGGCATGATGATGCCGATCATGAACTTCATTTCTTACCTCTCCTACGTAGTCATCGCGGTCTTGGGCGGGTTGAAGGTAGCAGGTGGACAGCTTTCTCTGGGCGACGCTACCGCCTTCATTCAGTACTCACGCCAGTTCACTCAACCACTGGGCCAGCTTGGTTCCATGATGCAGATGATCCAATCAGGTGTGGCCTCAGCGGAACGTGTTTTTGAGCTTCTCGATGCTAAGGAGGAAACCGGCACCAAGTCTCTAGTCACCCGCGAGGTGGCTACTGCCGGACTGGTGGAGTTTAAGGATGTGAGCTTCTCTTACACGGAGGATGAGCCCCTCATCCACGGCCTCAACCTGAAGGTCGAGCCTGGCCAGACGGCCGCGATCGTCGGTCCTACGGGTGCCGGCAAGACCACGCTGGTTAACCTAATCATGCGCTTCTACGACATCACTGACGGCTCTATCGCCGTGGACGGGCAAGATATTAGGAACATGCCGCGCAGTGACCTGCGCGAGCGAATTGGCATGGTGCTACAAGATGCAATCCTTTTTGAAGGCACAATCATGGAAAACATCCGTTACGGCCGTCTAGATGCCACGGATGAAGAGGTCATCCAGGCGGCGAAGGCTTCCTACGTTGATCGTTTCGTGCATATGCTGCCTGACGGCTACGACACCGTGATTACTCAGGAAACGGGCTCACTGTCACAGGGGGAGCGCCAGTTAGTTACCATCGCACGCGCATTCCTGCGTGAGCCTCGGATCTTGATTCTTGATGAGGCAACCTCCAGCGTGGATACACGCACGGAGGTGTTGATCCAGTCCGCGATGAACCAGCTGCGCGAAAACCGAACCTCCTTCGTGATTGCCCACCGCTTGTCCACAATCCGCAACGCGGACGTGATACTCGTGATGGTGGACGGCAACATTGTCGAGCAAGGCAGTCACGACCAGCTGATGGGGAAGAAGGGACATTACTACACGCTCCATCAGTCACAATTCGAGGTTCAACCGTAGGAGCTTGCGCAAATACTCCCACCGCTGCCAAAGCTAAAACTTTGATAGCGGTGGGAATTTTCGTACCACGTAGTCTTTTCGGAATTATTTTCCTTAACTCCTTCTCGGCGGTCCTGCTCTGGCTAGGGTGGAGTAATAGTAGAAAATTTGTACTTTCCCCAAGGATGCTCTGTGACCCGCAAGAATCACCGGACCAATTCCCACGACGTACTCGTGTTGTTTTCGTCCCATCCGTCAGCGGTGCTTCCGTATCTCGCTACGCTTACCGACGGCCGCAAGGTGGCCATTGCACACACCACCAGCTCCGCGGGCGAGGCCCGCGCCATGGTGGATTACCTGCGTCTAAGCCGCCGCTTCGGCGGCTTAGACTTCACCCTGTTTGATATTGGCGACGCCTATGATTTTGAGGATTGCCTAGAGCAGCTCGGCACGCTGCCCATGGCCGTGCCCTATGAGCTGCACTACACTGCGGGCACCCGAGTAGCGTCGGCAAGCGCGGTGTGGAAACACCTCGAAGATCATGGGAACGCGCAACACCAGCTGCGCAGCTACCTCGATAATTGGACAGGCAAGATTCTTCTTGATGCTGAAGACAGCGCTGGCGTGGACTTTAGGGACGTTCCGGCTGACTACAGCCTAAGGGACATGATTGGTGCCCTGGGATATGACGCAACGTGGGACTTTGGCCCAGTCCGACTGGTCAATAAAGACTTAGTAAAAGTAGCGGCTGACTTGGAGCGCCTGCGTAGGGCCGTGGTGGCCTGGCACGCCAACAACAACCAATCGAAGCAGGACCTGCGGGAGGCTATGGTTGCCGCAGCGAAAAACTTCACCGGATACGATCCACACTACGTGGACTCCGATGACGTCGGTCGTGCCGGCGAAGTGCTGGCTGGTGGCATTATCGCGGTGGCAGTGGATGCGGCAGTAGGTGCTGAGGACTACGAGATTCTGGGTGGCGTCACCATCAATGAGGTAGCGGGAATTTCCAGGCACTCGAAGCTTTCTACAGTCGCTGAATTTGACGTTGTGCTGCGCCTCAATCAGCGCATCATCCACTGTGAAGCCAAGCGCGCCGACTACAACGCCCGCGGTCTATTTGTGGAGCGTGACGCCCTGGGCCGGTTCGTGTTTGGTTCAGAATCACACATGTGGACCGTGGTGTTCCGTGAGACCAATGAACGGCTCACAGAAGAAATGGAGGAGCTGGAAGAATTAGGCAGGGTAGAAGGAACCCGCAGGGATCGCTATCGCTTCAACCTCGTTACTAACCGAGAGGAAATGGAGACGTTGCTCGCTGAGATCACTGGAGTGGTGAGCGCTATCGATCCACACAGGGATAACATCTCTCCGGTTGCCGCGGTGGACAGCCCCAGCTACGAAGATACAGACGTAGACGCGCTGGTATGCAGCCTAGGTGTGCCGTCCTCAGTGAAGGCAACCGCCGGTGAGCTCGGCGCGATGAGGTTGGGGTGCTTCTCATCCGTGGCATTCGCTCCTAAGCTGCCGCGTGGCGCCACCATGGTGCCTTTTGTGACACCAAAAATGCATGCGCTCACTGCCTATGCGGCGGCGAAGAAGATTGCGCCGCCAGTACTGGCCGTCACCACCGGCCCCAAGAGCGTATCCTCAGGCTTCGTACGCTACGCCTATGACCAAGTACAGGCAGGGAATGCAGAGGTGGAGCTGCTTCACATCGACCGCCACGCCAAGAACATGCCGGACGGCACATTCACCCGATGTGTGCGCAGAGGCAACCCAGTAAAAGGCTGGAGTGTCACACCCCGTGAGTACGAGGAACAGTTCGAAGCATTGAGCGGTTCAGGTGAGTATGTCCAAGCCACCGGCGAGCAGATTGAGCGCTACCCGCGCCTGCTGAGTCTTGTTGCCAGCGAAGCAATCTCCCGCGGCATTGAGGTATGGGCCCCGATAGAATCCACCGACGGCAGGATGAGTGGCTTAGGTGGCAAGTTTGAGCCAGACGTCACCATTGATCTGGTGGTGTTGACTGGCCGCCACACCACAGGAATCGTTGCGGTGGTGGACCAGGACTTCGCAGCCTCTCGTGGCAAACGCCCAACCACCTCAGATATCACGTGGGCTCGTAAGCGCATCATCGAGGAAGAAGCCAAGGTTGAGCAGCTCTTTAGCGGTCGCAACCGTGTTCTTGTGTGCGTGCCTCCACAGTTTGACGCCGTGCCGCTGGAAGGCGAAGCCTACGTTGATAGCCGCAGTAGCTGGGATGCGGTGGAGGTGGGAAATGATTGGGAAGATCTTGTCCACTTCACGTACCAGCGCGGGTCAGACACCGCTGAGCTTACTGTGCCTGAGAGTTTTTGGAATCAGCTGATCTAGGTGGCTCGAGCGAGGCCTGGGGTGCTGGGCCGGTGGGCCCCAGGACCTCAGCGTTTCGGGCGGATGCTTGATCGCAGGTGACAGGCGACGGAAGAGGGACTAGTCATGATCAGGCGATAGTTGCAGGCTCTGCCAGTTATTACCTGCTATTGGTGTGATTGGCGGTAATATGTGCCCCATGCTTCCAAAGTCACGCATTGCTGCCATCTTGTCCATTGGTCTTGGTCTTGCCTTGATCGTGTGGGCGGTGTTGGCGCCTCGTTTCGTGCACGATGAGGCGAAGATGCCGTTGGACCTAGAGCAGTCCACCTTCACGCTTCGCGACGACGGTGCGCGTTCCCGTCTGCTTGCCGACGGTCGCATGCTCGACGTTCCGGTGGAGCGCCAGACCCACATGGAGATCCTGCCTCCAGCAGACGGTGATATCGCCACGCTGCGCGTGGGAGTCACCGAATCTCGGGTAAACCGCCAGGCAGACTTGGATCGGCTCATCAACGCAACGGTGTGGTCAGTGACCATCGATCGCACAACCGGCGAGGCAACCGGCCCTGCTAGCGTGACTGATCAGCTGGCAAGTCCAACTCGAGAAGTCCCGGTTAACGGGTACTGGCTCAAGTTCCCCGCAGATGCTCAGCAGACCACCTATGATGCCTTCGACGTGACGTTGCGCGATGTAGTTCCAGCTGTGTTCGAAGAGTCTTATGAGCGCGGGGGACGAGAGATTTATGTCTACCGCCAAAACATTGAGCCAACCAATGTGGCTCAAAAGTATGCGAGCTTCCTTAATACCACTCAGTTAGAGAGGCCTGCAGCTTCTGATGACAACGCTGAGGGTGAGGCAGAAGCGGCAGCTAATGAACCAGCGAAGGAGCAGGCTTACCTGTTCCACTCTGGCACCCGCGACATCCATGTCGATCAAGTGTCCGGATTGATTGTCAACGTGGAAGAAAGCATTGAGGATTACTACGGAGATGCTGAAGGCAACAAGTTGGAGGACGTGCTTACCTTCAACGGTGCCATGAGTGATGAGGACGTAGACGCGATGATTTCCCAGGCATCCGGCGTGTCGGATGGATCACTGGCACGAATTATTAACTACATTGTGCTGGCGGCTGGAATTCTCATCACTCTCATCGGAGCGCTATGTGCGTTTGGTGTTGTGGGCCGCAAGAAAAATTCCTCCGCAGAGGTAGTTGTGGACTACGATGCTGAACAGGTTGATCACGACCGCGCAAAGCACGCGGTTCGCGACTAACATTCCTAGCCGCCCAGTAGATGCGCCTAGCAAAAGGGGACGGGCGCTTTACTTCCCAGAACTCAATAGGGGCCACTAAAAGCCGAGCTAGATTCCATAGATATGAGGGCCTTGATTGGCTAGTACGTGCAGTAGGTAAAGTCAAATCTGGTACTTTACAAAGTATGCACGATGGTATATGCTGGTTTGTTGCGCTGGAATACGTTTCATTCCTGCCTATCTTTAGCAAAGACCTTTGAGGGTGTGGTTTTTTAAAAACCGTACTTGACAAGGTCGTTTAGTGCTATGTGGGTACGGAACTGAGATTGAGTTTCCTAATGCAGACCGAAATGATCATATACCAGCGGTTTGGTGGCCAATATTGCGGGGTCACCGCCGCGCGAGGTGCTGGAAGGACCCATCTTGGCAGTCTCCCGCCAGACCAAGGCCAACATCCCTGGGGCTCCCGAACGTAAGTCGTTCGCGAAGATTACTGAACCTATTGAGGTCCCAGGACTTCTCGATATTCAGCTTGACTCTTTTGCTTGGCTGATTGGTGCGCCTGAGTGGCGTGCCCGTCGTCAGGAAGAGTTTGGACCGGACGCAAACATCACGTCCGGCCTTGAGGACATCCTCAATGAGCTGTCCCCAATCGAGGACTACTCCGGAAACATGTCCCTTTCTCTCTCCGAGCCACGCTTGGAGGATATGAAGTACACCATTGAAGAGTGTAAAGAGAAGGATATTAACTACTCTGCGCCGCTGTACGTCACCGCAGAGTTCGTAAACCAGGAAACTGGTGAAATCAAGCAGCAGACCGTCTTTATTGGTGACTTCCCAATGATGACGGACAAGGGCACGTTCATCGTTAACGGCACCGAGCGTGTCGTTGTGTCCCAGCTGGTTCGTTCCCCAGGTGTTTACTTCGATCAGTCGATCGATAAGTCCACCGAGCGTCCGCTGCACTCTGTGAAGGTCATCCCTTCCCGTGGTGCTTGGCTAGAGTTCGACGTGGACAAGCGCGACACCGTGGGCGTACGCATTGACCGCAAGCGTCGTCAGCCGGTCACCGTCCTACTGAAGGCACTCGGCTGGACCACTGAGCAGATCACGGAGCGCTTCGGCTTCTCCGAGATCATGATGACCACCCTCGAGTCCGACGGTGTTGCAAACACCGATGAGGCTCTGCTGGAGATCTACCGTAAGCAGCGCCCAGGCGAGCAGCCAACCCGCGACCTCGCCCAGTCTCTGCTGGAGAACTCCTTCTTCCGCGCTAAGCGCTACGACCTTGCAAAGGTGGGCCGTTACAAGGTCAACCGCAAGCTCGGCCTTGGCGGCGACAACGAGGGTCTGAACACCCTCACCGAGGAAGACATCGCAACCACCATCGAATACTTGGTGCGCCTGCACGCAGGTGAGACCTCCATGACCTCTCCAACCGGAACTGTTGTTCCGGTAGAGACCGATGACATCGACCACTTTGGTAACCGTCGTCTGCGTACTGTCGGTGAGCTCATCCAGAACCAGGTTCGCGTTGGTTTGTCTCGTATGGAGCGCGTCGTACGCGAGCGCATGACCACCCAGGATGCGGAGTCCATCACTCCTACCTCCCTGATCAACGTGCGCCCAGTGTCCGCAGCGATTCGCGAGTTCTTCGGTACCTCCCAGCTGTCCCAGTTCATGGACCAGAACAACTCCCTGTCCGGCTTGACACACAAGCGTCGTCTGTCCGCACTGGGCCCAGGTGGTCTGACCCGTGATCGCGCTGGCATCGAGGTCCGTGACGTTCACGCTTCTCACTACGGCCGTATGTGCCCTATTGAGACCCCAGAAGGCCCGAACATCGGTCTGATCGGTTCCTTGGCTTCCTACGCCCGCGTGAACGACTTTGGCTTCATCGAAACCCCTTACCGCAAGGTTGAGAACGGCCACATCACCGACACGATTGAGTACCTCACTGCTGATGAGGAAGATCGTTACGTTGTTGCTCAGGCAAACACCAACGTTGACGAGAATGGCAAAATCACTGACGACCGCGTTACCGTGCGCGTTAAGAATGGTGACATCCAGATCGTTGCCCCAGAAGCAATCGAATACATGGACGTTTCCCCACGTCAGATGGTTTCCGTCGCTACCGCAATGATTCCGTTCCTCGAGCACGACGACGCAAACCGTGCACTGATGGGCGCTAACATGCAGCGCCAGGCAGTGCCACTGGTTCGTTCCGAGGCTCCATTCGTGGGTACCGGCATGGAGCAGCGTGCTGCTTACGATGCCGGCGATCTGATCATCAACGCACACGCTGGCGTTGTTGAGAATGTTTGCGCTGAGTTCATCACCGTGATGAGCGATGAGGGCAAGCGCGATACCTACACCCTTGAGAAGTTCAAGCGCACCAACCAGGGCACCTCTTACAACCAGAAGCCACTGGTAAACATTGGTGACCGTGTTGAAGCTGGCCAGGTTCTGGCTGACGGCCCAGGCACCAACAATGGTGAAATGGCGCTGGGTCGCAACCTCTTGGTTGCGTTCATGCCATGGGAAGGCCACAACTACGAGGACGCTATCATCCTGAATCAGCGCCTGGTAGAAGAGGACACTCTGACTTCCATCCACATCGAGCGCCACGAGATCGATGCTCGTGACACCAAGCTCGGTGCTGAGGAAATTACTCGAGAGATCCCTAACGTAGGTGAGGACGTACTCAAGGACCTTGACGATCGCGGTATTGTCCGCATCGGTGCAGATGTCCGCGCAGGCGACATCCTCGTTGGTAAGGTCACCCCTAAGGGCGAGACCGAGCTCACCCCAGAAGAGCGCCTGCTGCGCGCTATCTTCGGTGAGAAGGCCCGCGAGGTTCGTGACACCTCCATGAAGGTTCCACACGGTGAGACTGGTAAGGTCATCGACGTACGTCGCTACTCCCGTGAGGATGACGACGATCTGTCCCCAGGCGTCAACGAAATGATCCGCGTCTACGTGGCTCAGAAGCGTAAGATCCAGGACGGCGACAAGCTCGCAGGCCGCCACGGCAACAAGGGTGTTGTTGGTAAGATTCTGCCTGCTGAAGACATGCCATTCCTGCCTGACGGCACCCCAGTGGACATCATCCTGAACACCCACGGTGTTCCACGTCGTATGAACATCGGCCAGGTTCTGGAAGTACACCTCGGTTGGTTGGCTGCAGCTGGTTGGAAGATCGACACCGAAGACCCAGCTAATGCTGAGCTGATGAAGATGCTGCCAGAGGATCTGCATGACGTTCCTGCAGGTTCCCTGACCGCAACCCCAGTATTCGACGGCGCTTCCAACGAAGAGCTGGCAGGCCTGCTCGCTAATTCCCGTCCAAACCGTGATGGCGACGTCATGGTTAACGCGGACGGCAAGGCACAGCTGTTTGACGGCCGCTCCGGTGAGCCTTTCCCATACCCAGTGTCTGTTGGCTACATGTACATCCTGAAGCTGCACCACTTGGTAGACGAGAAGATCCACGCACGTTCCACTGGTCCTTACTCCATGATTACCCAGCAGCCTCTGGGTGGTAAGGCACAGTTCGGTGGCCAGCGCTTCGGCGAAATGGAGGTGTGGGCAATGCAGGCATACGGCGCTGCCTACACTCTGCAGGAGCTTCTGACCATCAAGTCCGACGACGTCTCTGGCCGTGTGAAGGTATACGAGGCAATTGTTAAGGGCGAGAACATCCCAGACCCAGGTATCCCTGAGTCCTTCAAGGTTCTCCTCAAGGAGCTTCAGTCCCTGTGCTTGAACGTAGAGGTTCTCTCTGCAGACGGCACCCCAATGGAACTGTCCGGTTACGACGACGATGAGTTCGATCAGGCCGGTGCCTCCCTGGGCATCAACCTCTCCCGCGATGAGCGCGGAGACGCTGACAGCGCCTAGCAATCCAGGTCTGATGGCCAGTACTCACTGGCCATCAGGCGGAAACGTAAATCAAAAGAACTTTTCTCACTACGATTCCTCGATTTATCGAGAGGAAAGGGAGTTACGTGCTCGACGTCAACTTCTTCGATGAGCTCCGCATCGGCCTGGCAACTGCCGACGACATCCGTCGTTGGTCCAAGGGCGAGGTTAAGAAGCCGGAGACAATCAACTACCGTACCCTCAAGCCCGAGAAGGACGGCTTGTTCTGCGAGCGTATTTTCGGTCCAACCCGTGACTGGGAGTGCCAGTGTGGTAAGTACAAGCGTGTCCGCTACAAGGGCATCATCTGTGAGCGCTGTGGCGTTGAGGTCACCAAGTCCAAGGTTCGCCGTGAGCGCATGGGCCACATTGAGCTCGCCGCACCGGTAACTCACATTTGGTACTTCAAGGGTGTCCCATCCCGCCTGGGTTACCTTTTGGATCTTGCTCCAAAGGACTTGGAGCGCATCATCTACTTCGCAGCTAACATCATCACCTCTGTTGATGAGGAGGCTCGCCACGCGGACCTGACCACCCTGGAAGCTGAAATGCTTCTGGAGAAGAAGGATGCAGAGGCTGACGCACAGTCTGAAATCGCTGAGCGAGCTCAGAAGCTGGAGGAGGACCTCGCTGAGCTGGAGGCTGCTGGCGCAAAGGCAGATGCACGCCGCAAGGTCCAGAACGCTGCAGATAAGGAAATGCAGCACATCCGCGAGCGCATGGAGCGCGAAGTTGCACGCCTAGACGAGATCTGGCAGACCTTCGTCAAGCTTGCGCCAAAGCAGATGATCATTGATGACACCATTTACGAAGAGCTCGTAGACCGCTACGAGGATTACTTCACCGGTGGCATGGGTGCAGAGGCTATTCAGACCTTGATCCGCAACTTCGACCTCGATGCAGAGGCTGAAGTTCTGCGCGAGATCATCAACAACGGCAAGGGCCAGAAGAAGATGCGTGCGCTGAAGCGCCTGAAGGTTGTTGCAGCCTTCCAGCGTTCCGGCAACGATCCAGCTGGCATGGTGCTTGACTGCATCCCAGTCATTCCGCCAGACCTGCGCCCAATGGTGCAGCTCGACGGTGGCCGTTTCGCAACTGCTGACCTGAATGACCTGTACCGCCGCGTTATCAACCGCAACAACCGTCTGAAGCGCATGATCGATCTCGGCGCACCTGAGATCATCGTCAACAATGAGAAGCGCATGCTTCAGGAGTCTGTTGACGCGCTGTTCGACAACGGCCGCCGTGGCCGTCCAGTTACCGGTCCTGGCAACCGCCCACTGAAGTCCCTGAGCGATCTGCTGAAGGGTAAGCAGGGTCGTTTCCGCCAGAACCTGCTGGGTAAGCGTGTTGACTACTCTGGCCGTTCCGTAATTATTGTTGGTCCACAGCTCAAGCTCCACGAATGTGGTCTGCCTAAGCTGATGGCTCTCGAGCTGTTCAAGCCATTCGTTATGAAGCGTCTGGTTGAGAACGACTACGCACAGAACATCAAGTCCGCTAAGCGCATGGTCGAGCGCCAGCGTCCTGAGGTTTGGGACGTTCTGGAAGAGGCTATTGCAGAGCACCCAGTGATGCTGAACCGTGCACCAACCCTGCACCGCTTGGGCATCCAGGCTTTCGAGCCAAAGCTCATCGAGGGTAAGGCAATCCAGCTACACCCACTGGCATGTGAAGCTTTCAACGCTGACTTCGACGGTGACCAGATGGCAGTTCACCTGCCACTGTCCGCTGAGGCGCAGGCCGAAGCTCGCGTGCTGATGCTTGCTTCCAACAACATTCTGTCCCCAGCATCCGGCAAGCCACTGGCTATGCCACGTCTGGACATGGTGACCGGTCTCTACTACCTCACCATGGATAAGGCAGAGAACGAGTTCGGCGGCCAGGGTGCTTATGCAGAAGCAACCGAAGAGGGAATTGCTAAGGGCGTTTACTCTTCCTACGCTGAGGCGATCATGGCTTACGACCGCGGTGTTCTTGGCCTGCAGGCAAAGATCAAGGTCCGTATCAGCCACCTCCGCCCACCAGCGGACGTGGAGAACGAGCTGTTCCCAGATGGCTGGAAGCAGGGCCAGACCTGGCTTGCAGACACCACTCTTGGTCGCGTGATGTTCAACGAGCTCCTTCCTTGGAACTACCCATACCTTGAGGGCGTCATGGTCCGTAAGGGTGGCGGTTCCGACAAGATCATGCTTGGCGACGTCATCAACGACCTAGCAGCTAAGTACCCAATGATCACCGTGGCACAGACCATGGACAAGATGAAGGACGCTGGTTTCTACTGGGCAACCCGCTCTGGTGTCACCATCGCTATGTCTGACGTTTTGGTTCTGCCAAACAAGACGGAGATCTTGGAAGGCTACGAGTCCCGTGCACGCCAGATCGAGCGTAAGTACTGGGAGCAGGGTGCTCTTACCGAGCGCGAGCGTTACGACCGCCTTGTTGAGCTGTGGAAGGAAGCTACCGACGAAGTCGGTGAAGCTGTTGAGAACCTGTACCCAGATGACAACCCGATCCCAATGATCGTTAAGTCTGGTGCGGCAGGTAACATGCGTCAGATCTGGACTCTAGCCGGCATGAAGGGCATGGTTGTTAACTCCAAGGGTGAGTACATCACCCGTCCGATTAAGACCTCCTTCCGTGAAGGCCTTTCCGTTCTCGAGTACTTCAACAACTCTCACGGTTCCCGTAAGGGCCTGGCAGATACCGCGCTGCGTACTGCAGACTCCGGTTACCTGACCCGTCGTCTTGTTGACGTTGCTCAGGACGTTATCGTCCGCGAAGAGGACTGTGGCACCCGTCAGGGCATCCGCGTTCCTGTCTCAGAGCCATTGAAGGACGCAGAAGGCAACATCACCGGTTACGCTCCTCACGGCTTGATCGAGACCTCCGTCTCCGGTCGAGTCGTAGCAACCGACGTCAAGGTTGGCGACGAGGTAGTAGTAGCCGCTGGTGAGAACCTGACTGACGAGCTCATTGACAAGCTGGTTGCAGCTGGCGTTGAGCAGGTAAAGGTACGTTCCGTCCTGACCTGCCAGACTTCCACCGGCGTTTGCGCTAAGTGCTACGGCAAGTCCATGGCATCTGGCCAGTTGGTTGATATCGGTGAGGCAGTCGGCATCGTTGCTGCACAGTCCATTGGTGAGCCAGGTACCCAGCTGACAATGCGTACCTTCCACCAGGGTGGTGTCGGTGGCGACATCACCGGTGGTCTGCCACGTGTTCAGGAGCTATTCGAAGCACGTGTTCCTAAGAACCGCGCTCCTATTGCTTCTGTCGCAGGTAAGGTCCACCTGGAGGACGAAGGCAACTTCTGGACGCTCACCATCACCCCTGATGATGGCTCCGACAACGTTGTCTACGAGAAGCTGTCCAAGCGTCAGGGCCTGGCAACCGTCAAGGTTCCTATGGAGTCCAACCCAGGTGCACTGATTGAACGCACCCTGCGCGAAGGCGACCACGTTAACGTTGGCGATCGTCTACTCCGTGGTCCTGCGGATCCTCACGACGTGCTCGAGGTTCTGGGCCGCCGTGGCGTTGAGCAGCACTTGGTTGACGAAGTTCAGGCTGTTTACCGTGCCCAGGGTGTTGCTATCCACGATAAGCACATCGAGATCATCATCCGTCAGATGCTGCGTCGCGGCACCGTTATTGAGTCCGGTGACACCGAGTTCCTCCCAGGCACCTTGGTGGACATCTCCGAGGCTCAGGCGGCTAACGCTGAAGCACGTGCCGCAGGTGGTCAGACCGCTGAACTGCGCGCCGAGATCATGGGTATCACCAAGGCCTCCTTGGCTACCGAGTCTTGGCTGTCCGCAGCATCCTTCCAGGAGACCACTCGTGTTCTCACGGACGCTGCTATCAACAAGCGCTCTGACAAGCTGATCGGCCTGAAGGAGAACGTCATCATCGGTAAGCTGATCCCAGCTGGTACCGGTATTGCGCGTTACCGCAACATTGCTGTGAAGCCAACCGAGGCAGCACGCAACGCTGCGTACTCCATCCCAACTTACGGCGACTCCATCTACGGTGACGACGGCTACGGTGAATTCACTGGCGCTTCCGTCCCACTGGATGAAGCTTACGACCTGTAAGACCTAGTCAGCAGCAGTGGCCCCTTCCCAACCTCAGCAATGAGGTAGGGAAGGGGCCACTTCGTTGTTATTGATCAAAAAGGGGCGAAGAGAAATACCTGCTGAAGCGTAAAACCACGCCCGCTACCCTCAGTTCTCGAAGGAGGCGTATGACGATGGCAAAGCAGGTTACGAACTACCCTTGCTGAGATTTAGGAAGTTTTTTGTTCCGAACCTGCCGCGCCCACGTGGGGTTTAAGGATGGACAGTTTCGATAACACAAATCCAGCAACAACCGATCCGAGCGTGTCAGCGATGAGATCCGTAATGGTGTCGTCATAGTTGACGACCACGTCCGCCGGCAGGAATCGGAACCCGATCCATTCCACCACCTCCCACACTGCTCCTAAGGAAACACCGAGGACGGTGACAAACACCAATCCATGCGCAACCTTGTAGTCCACTGAACTCGGAAACGGGAGCAGCTTGGCATGGGCTAACAGCAAATATGCGGCGGCGGAAATAATGGCGGTGCATACGCAGTGAACAATAAGGTCCCAACCCGTGATGGCAGTGTAGAGGCCGAAAATATTACTCAACGCGGCAATGAGCATGATGGAAATGCAGACCAGATCTGCAGAGCCTCTCATGCCAATGAACTTGGGAAGCATGAGGCCCGGCAAGGTGAAGGCCATGATGCCAGCCTCGTAAATACCCAAAGATACTAAGAGGACTAATGTGAGCAGTACGGCTGCCACACGGACGGAATCCGCCAGCCATTCAGCGAAGGTTCGAGGCGAACGCAAAAAGTTGTCAATCATCATCAGACAGCTTAAGTCAGCGAGTGCATGAGGGGAGAATATGGTGGAGGAAAGCGGTAAGGATAATCGGACCGAAGACGGCCATTACATCGTTATCGGTGGTCGCAAGTGGAGGGCCACTGATCCCGGTATTCCCAGCCAATTGGAGGCCCAGTTGGTCAAAGAGCTCATGAAAGCACGTCGTCTAGTGAAAACCGAAGGCAACTCCGTTCGCTACCGAGTCCACGATGCAAAGGTAGCGCTGGGTGAGCGGGGCGAGCCCTGGTGGGAACCAACACTTGAAGGCCAAAAATCGAGACTCGCAGCGACAATTCGAACACTGCTGCGCTCCCGCGACGGCGCGACGATATGCCCATCTGAGGCTGCTCGAGTGGTGGGAGGTAAAGAATGGCGCGATCTCATGGACCCAGCCCGCGAAGTGGCGTCTGAACTCGCAGAGGCCGGAGTAATCGTGATTACTCAGAAAGGCGAGGAAGTTGATCTAGGTTCCGTCAGAGGTCCAGTGCGCCTTGCTCCCGGCTCCAAGCTCTATGAGTAAGCCGAAAGTCTCAAACTTGCTCGAGACCGACGACGATCAAAAGAGCAGTGGGACCTAGTTAGGCCTTGCGTACCACTGAGCTTTTGAGCTTCATTGCACCGAATCCATCAATCCTGCAGTCAATGTCATGCCCATCGGTTGCTGCCTGAATCAACCGGATGTTGCGAACCTTGGTGCCCGACTTAATCGGCTGCTGGGCGCCCTTAACCTTGAGGGTCTTGATGACGGTGACATCGTCACCATTGCTCAGGACGTTGCCGACCGAGTCCTTGATGAGCGTGGCCTCTGCGTCTAAGGCAGCTTCCTCTGGAGACCACTCATGTGCGCACTCCGGGCAGATGATCAATGGTGGCATCTCGTAGGTGTACTCACAAGAGCACTGCGGGCATGGTGGCGTTTCTGTAATTTCACTCGACATTCTTCCAACAGTAATTCCTTCGTTCACCGTTAGCCGTGTTTTGGAGGCAGTACTTATGCTGCACGTTGTGCTGAAAGGATTGTGGCCTAGCGATCTGCGGCTCCAGTTCCTAAGCAAGGCAAGCTGCTAGCAATGAAAACTCGAAGCGGAACCCGTTTTGAATCATCACAACTAAGAGCTCCTCATGATGCGAATGTTCCTTGCGCATGAGGCTCGATTCAGGGATGGATTTGTCCGTTATGGACAGCAAGGTAAGGCAATTCCACCCGACCGCTTTATTAACTCTCGCGCAGACAGCACAAATGTATATGTGGAAAATAACAAAAGTGGGGCGACAGTGATCTAGTTCGTAATACCGCGTACTATAGAACTCGGTGCCGAGGGACAAACCGACGGCGCTGGAAGAATATCCCCACTCGGATCGTTTGGCACGTACCTGCCAATGGAGGAAACATAATGGCAAAGGTTGTTTTTGACAACGTATCGTTGACCTATCCTGGTGCAAAAGCACCTACCGTCGATGGAATTGATCTTGAAATCGCAGATGGCGAGTTCCTGGTTCTGGTTGGTCCCTCGGGCTGCGGTAAGTCAACCACCTTGCGCATGCTTGCTGGGCTAGAAGATGTGACCGCAGGTGACATCTACATTGGTGAAAAGAACGTCACCCGAGCTGCGCCCAAGGAGCGTGACATCGCGATGGTGTTCCAGAACTATGCTCTGTACCCGCACATGACCGTGCGCGAGAACATGGGATTTGCGTTGAAGATTGCAGGCGAATCCAAGGAGACGATTAACGCTCGCGTTGAAGAAGCAGCTCGTACTCTCGACCTGACAGAGTTCTTGGAGCGCAAGCCAAAGGCTCTGTCTGGTGGTCAGCGCCAGCGTGTGGCTATGGGGCGCGCGATCGTACGGGAGCCGCAGGTGTTCCTGATGGATGAGCCACTATCGAACTTGGACGCGAAGCTGCGTGTCCAAACTCGTACCCAGATTGCTGCGCTGCAGCGCAAACTCGGTGTTACTACGCTGTACGTCACCCACGACCAGACCGAGGCTCTCACCATGGGTGATCGTATCGCAGTTCTCAATGAAGGAATCTTGCAGCAGGTTGGCACTCCGCGTGAGCTCTACGAACAGCCCGCAAACGTGTTCGTCGCGGGTTTTATTGGTTCCCCTGCGATGAACCTAGGCACCTTTGACGTGGACTCCAACGGCGTTGGTCGTCTTGGTGATGCTGAAATCCAGATCCCGCAGGCAGCCCGTGACAAGATGACTGCGGAGGACAATGGCAAGATGATCGTGGGCTTCCGTCCTGAAGCACTCGAAATGGTTCCGGAGGGAGAGCACCATGCCGGTACGATTCCAGTGGAATTGGACTTTGTTGAAGAGCTCGGATCTGACTCCTACCTCTACGGCCACCTCGTTGGCGGCGGGTCACTGGGATCTGGAATGGACGGCAGCCCATTGTCAGATCAAGTAGTCATTCGCGCACTGCCAAACGTGGCACCTCAGCGAGGCACCGTTATTCACGTACGAATCAAAGACGGCGGCCAGCATAACTTCTCAGCAGCAACTGGAAAACGCTTGCTCTAAAAGCTGGATACGCAATAAGGTTAACGTCCCACTAAGAGCCTTCGCTTTAGGAGGCCGGTGGGACGTTTTTTACTATTAAAAGTGCGCTGGCGCAGAATCTGGCCACGTGTCACGTGGGTCCTTCATTAACGACACTAGAACGGAGGGGCCGTCACACCACAAGGTGCCAAAATTATGGCAAACACACCTGCAGCTTATCTAGGGCGGGCATATTTGTACGTTGCAATAACGGGCCAGGGAAAGTTAGTTCTTGGGGGTAAATGCCCGGTGTATCGAATTACAGTGACAGGCCGAGATCCGGATGACGTGGATCGTACTTGTGCCTCGCCCCTCGGGCAGTGAGTGGGAGGGTAATTTGTTGATGGGAGTAAAGATTTTACATTCGGTGTGTTGACGTGTATCCTTGGCAGAAGTCCTGTAACCCATGTGTGTTACGGGAGCCTGAAGTAATAAAACAGACACTGTGATATTACTTCCTAGGTTAAACGGAAGCGGCCCCGGAAAGAGCCCCTATTTTCGTTTGTCTGGGTACTTTCTTGTGAATGGAGCTAGACGTTAACCTAGAGCCGGCTTAAGCAAAACTTACTTTTAGCAGGAGAAATACCTGTTAGAAGGAATTACCGATCAACTAAGAAAGACGGTTCATGCCAACTATTCAGCAGCTGGTCCGCAAGGGCCGCCACGATAAGACTGCAAAGGTTAAGACTGCAGCTCTGAAGGGTTCCCCTCAGCGTCGTGGCGTTTGTACTCGTGTGTACACCACCACTCCTAAGAAGCCTAACTCCGCACTGCGTAAGGTAGCTCGTGTGCGCCTTACCTCTGGTATCGAGGTTTCCGCTTACATCCCAGGTGAGGGCCACAACCTCCAGGAGCACTCCATGGTGCTCGTTCGTGGTGGTCGTGTTAAGGACCTCCCAGGTGTTCGTTACAAGATCATCCGTGGCGCACTGGACACCCAGGGCGTTAAGGACCGTAAGCAGGCTCGTTCCCGTTACGGCGCAAAGAAGGAGAAGTAATCAATGCGTAAGAATGCAGCTCCAAAGCGTCCTGTAGTTAAGGATCCAGTATACGGCTCCGAGGTTGTTACCCAGCTCGTAAACAAGGTTCTGCTGGACGGCAAGAAGTCCACCGCTGAGCGCATCGTTTACGGTGCCCTCGATATTTGCAAGGAAAAGACCGGTACTGATCCAGTTCTGACCCTTGAGAAGGCTCTGGGCAACATCAAGCCAGACCTCGAGGTTCGTTCCCGCCGCGTTGGTGGCGCTACCTACCAGGTTCCTGTTGAGGTTCGCCCAGGTCGTGCTAACACCCTCGCGCTCCGTTGGTTGGTTACCTTCACCCGTCAGCGCCGTGAGAACACCATGATCGAGCGTCTTGCTAATGAGATCCTGGATGCAGCAAACGGCCTTGGCGCTTCTGTGAAGCGTCGCGAGGACACCCACAAGATGGCGGAAGCAAACCGCGCATTTGCTCACTACCGCTGGTAATTGGCATAGGAAAGATGGCCCAACCGTTGAAGGTAACTCGAATGCACTCCTGCAGGCACCTACCTGTGGCGTAGCCATTCCTTTTACAAGGTTGGGTTATTTTTCTGCCTAGGCCAGCCGCGAAGGTCACGTACTTTAAAGGGCACTCCGTGCAAGAAAACGTGGCTACCGCAACGCAATCATTTAGGCCTTGACCTTGGGATTTAGGGTTTCACCAAACGGAATCCTCAAAGTTTTGGCACTATTGATAAAGAAAACTATTCAGTAACGGCGTTCATTCGGGCGAGTTCACTAAAAAAGAACAGCTCACATTGATCGCCCGCTACAAAAGTTAGGGTATAACGTGGCACCACAAGAAGTGCTTAAGGATCTGAACAAGGTCCGCAACATCGGCATCATGGCCCACATCGATGCTGGTAAGACTACCTGTACCGAACGTATTCTGTTCTACACAGGTATCAACCGTAAGGTGGGCGAGACTCACGACGGCGCATCCACCACCGACTGGATGGAGCAGGAGAAGGAGCGCGGTATTACCATTACCTCCGCTGCTGTGACCTGTTTCTGGAACGGTAACCAGATCAACATCATTGACACCCCTGGTCACGTTGACTTCACTGTTGAGGTTGAGCGTTCCCTCCGTGTTCTCGACGGCGCAGTTGCTGTCTTCGACGGCAAGGAAGGCGTTGAGCCACAGTCTGAGCAGGTTTGGCGTCAGGCTGCGAAGTACGATGTTCCTCGCATCTGCTTCGTGAACAAGATGGACAAGATGGGTGCAGACTTCTACTACACCGTTGGCACCATCGTTGACCGTTTGGGTGCAAAGCCATTGGTTCTGCAGCTGCCAATCGGTGCAGAAGATGACTTCGACGGCGTAGTTGACCTTCTTGAAATGAAGGCAATCACCTGGCGCGGCAAGGTTGAGACCGGTGCTGAGCCAACCATCGAGGAGATCCCAGCCGACCTTCAGGAGAAGGCTGAAGAATGGCGTGAGAAGCTCATCGAGCAGGTTGCTGAATCCGATGAAGAACTCATGGAGAAGTACTTCGGTGGCGAAGAGCTGACTCTTGAGGAAATCAAGGGCGCTATCCGCAAGATGACCGTTAACTCCGAGGCAAACCCAGTTCTGTGTGGTTCTGCATACCGCAACAAGGGTATCCAGCCTCTGCTGGACGCAGTTGTTGACTACCTGCCAACTCCATTGGACATCGGCGAGGTTCACGGCCACGCTGTGAACGACGATTCCAAGGACCTGGTACGTAAGCCTTCCGTTGATGAGCCTTTCTCCGCTCTTGCATTCAAGATCGCTGCTCACCCATTCTTCGGCAAGCTGACCTTCGTACGTGTCTACTCCGGTATCGTTGAGCCAGGCGCACAGGTAGCTAACTCCACCAAGTCCAAGAACGAGCGCATTGGTAAGCTGTTCCAGATGCACGCCAACAAGGAAAACCCTGTTGAGGAAGCACGCGCTGGTAACATCTACGCGTTCATCGGTCTGAAGGACACCACCACCGGTGACACCCTCTGCGACAAGAATGACCAGATCATTCTCGAGTCCATGGACTTCCCGGATCCAGTTATCAAGGTTTCCATCGAGCCAAAGACCAAGGCTGACCAGGAGAAGCTCGGTGTAGCTATCCAGAAGCTGGCTGAAGAGGACCCAACCTTCACCGTTGAGCTTGATGAGGAAACCGGCCAGACCGTTATCGGCGGCATGGGCGAGCTCCACCTCGACGTTCTTGTTGACCGCATGAAGCGCGAATTCAAGGTTGAGGCAAACATCGGTAACCCACAGGTTGCTTACCGCGAGACCATCCGCAAGGCTGTGGATCGCGTCGAGTACACCCACAAGAAGCAGACCGGTGGTTCCGGCCAGTTCGCAAAGGTCATCGTTGCATTCGAGCCTTACAACCCAGATCCAGAGACCTTGGAAGAGGGCGAGTCCGCAACCTACGCATTCGAGAATGCAGTTACCGGTGGTCGTATTCCTAAGGAGTACATCCCATCCGTTGACGCTGGTATCCAGGATGCAATGCAGTACGGCTACCTCGCAGGCTTCCCACTGGTAAACATCAAGGCTACTCTGCTCGATGGTGCTTACCACGACGTTGACTCCTCCGAAATGGCCTTCAAGCTCGCTGGTTCTCAGGCACTGAAGGAAGGCGTTGCAAAGGCAAAGCCAGTTCTGCTCGAGCCAGTTATGGCCGTTGAGGTTGTTACCCCTGAGGAGTACATGGGTACCGTTAACGGTGACATTTCCTCCCGCCGTGGCCAGGTTTACGCAATGGAAGACCGCTCCGGTGCGAAGGTAGTTCGCGCTAAGGTTCCACTGTCCGAGATGTTCGGCTACATTGGTGACCTGCGTTCCTCCACTGCAGGCCGTGCAAACTTCTCCATGGTTTTCGATTCCTACGCAGAGGTTCCAACCTCCGTTGCAACCGAAATCATTGCAGAGCGTAACGGCACCGCATAAATAATTGCTTTCTCGGTTCCTTCATTTCCTGCGCAAGTGCGCACAACGTGCTAGTTAGAAATGAAGGAACTGGGGTAGCGGCCCACTGAATATTCAGCAATCTAAATAAAACTTCCGACTCAAGCGAGTAACGCTCTTCTGATGAGGAATTGCTGTTTTTGAATATTGAGTAGGCCGTTACCCTGTTTGATCCCAAAAGATCTCATAACGGTTTGAAAAACAACGCGTGGGGACACTAGGATCATGTAACTGGCACATTTGTAATCGTTGTTCTTGCCAGATCACCGAATTAGTGGTCGAAAGAGCAGCACACTAACCACACTGTGAAAAACTATTTCGCAGTTACTACTTACGTCCAGGAGGACATACAGTGGCAAAGGCAAAGTTCGAGCGTAAGAAGCCGCACGTTAACATCGGTACCATTGGTCACGTTGACCACGGTAAGACCACCACCACCGCGGCTATCACCAAGGTTCTGGCTGACGTCTACCCAGAGGAGAACGAGGCTTTCGCTTTCGACGCTATTGACAAGGCGCCGGAAGAGAAGGAACGTGGTATTACCATCAACATCTCCCACGTTGAGTACAACACCCCTAAGCGCCACTACGCACACGTTGACGCTCCAGGCCACGCTGACTACATCAAGAACATGATCACCGGTGCAGCTCAGATGGACGGCGCTATCCTCGTTGTTGCTGCAACTGACGGCCCAATGCCTCAGACCCGTGAGCACGTTCTGCTCGCTCGCCAGGTTGGCGTTCCTTACATCCTCGTTGCACTGAACAAGTGCGACATGGTTGACGATGAGGAAATCATCGAGCTCGTTGAGATGGAGATCCGTGAGCTGCTCGCTGAGCAGGACTACGATGAGGAAGCTCCAATCGTTCACATCTCCGGCCTGAAGGCTCTGGAGGGCGACGAGAAGTGGGTTGAGTCCATCAAGGAGCTCATGCAGGCTTGTGACGACTCCATCCCAGATCCAGTTCGTGAGACCGAGAAGCCATTCCTCATGCCTATCGAGGACATCTTCACCATCACCGGTCGTGGCACCGTTGTTACCGGTCGTGTTGAGCGCGGTTCCCTGAGCGTTAACGAAGACGTCGAGATCATCGGCATCAAGGACAAGTCCACCTCCACCACCGTTACCGGTATCGAGATGTTCCGTAAGCTGCTCGACTACACCGAGGCTGGCGACAACTGTGGTCTGCTGCTTCGTGGTATCAAGCGCGAGGACGTTGAGCGTGGCCAGGTTGTTATCAAGCCAGGCGCTTACACCCCTCACACCGAGTTCGAGGGCTCTGTATACGTTCTGTCCAAGGACGAGGGTGGCCGCCACACCCCATTCTTCGACAACTACCGCCCACAGTTCTACTTCCGCACCACCGACGTTACCGGTGTTGTGAAGCTTCCTGAGGGCACCGAGATGGTTATGCCTGGCGACAACGTCGACATGTCCGTCACCCTGATCCAGCCAGTTGCTATGGACGAGGGCCTGCGCTTCGCTATCCGCGAGGGCTCCCGCACCGTTGGCGCTGGTCGCGTTACCAAGATCATCAAGTAATGATCATTTGCTAGCGCACTGCTAGCATCTAACGCATAAAGGCCACTTCCTAATGGAAGTGGCCTTTAGTCATGCTTCGGTCCTAACTGGATGTAGCTAGGGCTAAAGTAAGGACCTCTGCGCCGTAAGACTCTGCTACGTCGGCAGCTACGATCGTGGAACTCCATCCGGTGTCGACTACGTCCGTCAGCAACAAAACAGTTGATCCTCTCTCAATGGTAAGGGAGCCAGTTTCAAAGAATGAATTCAATGCGTTTACCCGCAGGACAGAGTTGTGTGCAGTGGGGTGCTCTCCGCGGGGTTTGACCGTACCGGCGAAAGACATTTTGCCGATTTCGGCGATCGCAGCACCGATGGCCTCCATCATTGCGCTGCGCTCTGGGTTATTGCTTCCCATAACGGCAATGCTGTTCGGTCTAGTCTCCCACTCCCATGAGGATAAAACCTTAATAATTACCGGAAGCCACGGGTCTTGCCGCCAAGGCGGGGTGGGTACGTAGGAATTTTCTCTGAGAAGCGTGGTAAGAGCCGGCCCGCGGGTGACGTCGTTGAGGCGTCCAAGAGCTTTGCCTTGATGTGTTCCACGGATCTTCCCTCTGCGTATAGAACCTGCGGGCCACATTTTGCGGTGGGGGATAGGTACCCCAGGCTTACTCAGCTGCTGGGCCATAGATTGTGCTGTAGCCGGCGTGATAGATGTTGAGAAGCTTTCGCCGCGACAGTTGTCGCAGCGCCCACAAGCAGAATTATTGTCTGCCGTGGGATCATTAAGAAGATTTCTAAGAAAGAGCATTCGGCAGCCCTCTGTTCGCTGGTAAGCAATCATTGAGTCTTGCTCTCGTTTTCGGGCTTCGGCGACACCGGCGTAGCGGTCCTGGTCATACTCCCAAGAATTGCCGGTTGCTATCCATCCCCCTTTAACGCGCTGTACTGCACCATCAACATCCAAAACTTTGAGAGCTTGCTCGATCCGGCTACGCGATAGATCCACGTATGCTTCCAGTTTGGCGGTGGACAATGGCTCGCTCGACAAAGCCTTAATGAGGGTGTGAACGGTCTCCTCGTTTGGCATGGAGACGGATGCGAAATAGTCCCAGATCTGTTTATCCTCTGGTCCAGGAAGTAGGATGACTTCCGCATGTTCTGTAGCGCGTCCAGCGCGGCCTACCTGCTGGTAGTAGCTAACGGGTGAACTCGGTGCACCGAGGTGGATGACAAAGGAGAGATCTGGTTTGTCAAAGCCCATTCCTAAAGCACTCGTAGCCACCAATGCTTTGAGTTCGTTATTGATTAAAGCTTGCTCCAACGCCTCGCGTTCTCCGGCTTCTGTCTTGCCAGTGTACGAAGCAACGTTGTGACCTATGCTGCGTAGGGCTTGGGCGAGCTCCTCTGCTGCAGAAACAGTCAAGCAATAGATGATGCCCGTTCCAGAGATTTGTGAAAGGGCTTGCGCGATCCAAGCCGGACGCTGAGAGGGGTCGTTCAAGTGGACAACATTGAGGCTCAGTGAGTCACGTTCCAGCCCACCCCTTAAGACACCCGTTTCTTTGCCTAGCTGAGTAGCGATGTCATGAACGACACGATCGTTTGCGGTGGCTGTGGTAGCGAGGACAGGTGTGGTGGGTGGGAGACTGTCGAGAAGGGTCTTAATACGGCGGTAGTCTGGGCGGAAGTCGTGGCCCCAGTCAGAAATGCAATGAGCCTCATCTACTACGACCATGCCCACAGCTAGCGACAGGTTTTGAAGGATGTTGTTGCGAAAGTCAGGGTTGTTGAGACGCTCCGGGCTGATCAGAAGAACATCTACTAAGCCTGCATTGATATCGTCTTGGATTCCGTTCCACTCAGTAATGTTTGCGGAGTTAATGGTGGCAGCCCTAATCCCCGCTTTTGCAGCAGCTTCCACTTGGTTGCGCATCAGGGCTAGGAGTGGGGAGATGATTACGGATGGTCCGAGACCGCGGGTACGGAGCAGCTTGGCAGCGATAAAGTACACGGCCGACTTGCCCCATCCGGTACGCTGAACCATCAGCATGCGACGGTGGTTGTTAACTAGTTCATTAATGGCTGACCACTGATCGTCACGCAATGAGGCTTCAGGTGAGGCGATCAGTTGAAGGAGCGAATTGGCTTCTTCACGAGTTGCTAGTGGGGTAGTGGTATGCACGCGGAGCTTCCTTAAGTTGGTGGCTTTTTGTACACCCCACCCTACTGGCACGTGTTCGTTCTGATTGAGGAGTCCACTAAAGAGGTTATTTTTGTGGAGAAGTAGCCAGTGAAACAGCCTTGCCAGCTTGTCATCTGTGGATAGCTAAGCAGCCTAGTGAAAATCCTTGAAGTTGGAGTGGTAGAACCTCTCCTTGGGATCGTTGTTGCGGACGTAGGTGCCATCTTCTAACTGCTGGTGCGATGACTTAGTGTGGCCGCCAGTGTGCCACAGCGTGGCCAAAATCGCGCTGCCGAGAGCTAAGACTACGATGAGGACGATACCTGTGATGGTCATATGAACTCCTTCTGTGAATGGTTTTCCGTCCAAGAGATCTTTGTTATGGCTCGCCCGAGCTAGAGAGTTAAATTGCCAGGCCGCGGATTCCCATTGTCGGTGTGCCGGACAGGGCGGATACTTCCTCTTTCGGTCGACTGATATAAATTCTATTCACTGAGCATTAAAGAGATGGGACCGCTGCAGCTAAAAAGCAGGCTCAAAATTGAGCATTATCTCTGTTAGCTGCACTGATATCCGTTGAGCAGAGGTAGTGTGAATCAGTTGAATTAAATACGTCGCTAGAATGGTCAGGGTGAATGATCCCACCCGAATCCCCAAAGTCTTAGAAGCAGTACGCAACGCATGGGAAGGGCAGCCGGACCTTACCTTTGGGGCCATCGTGGGGATTTTCGAAAACCATGGATTATCGTGGGCTAGCACTGATGGAGAAGCAGAAAACATTGCGCTTAACATCGCTGCCCAGCATCCACCGCGCCTGACAAGACACATGCTCGAGGATGCTTCGTTTACCGTGAGGGTTGCACCTAACAGCACGGTTAAAGGAATGCAGTACACAATCAGCCGAGACCATGTGGTGGTTGATCGGGGCCCAAGCGCAGTGCTAGCAGCTTGGCGCCACACAGGAATTGTACAAAGCACGGTGGGCGGTCCGTTGAAAATCCGAGATGTAAACGGAAACGTGCAGCGGTGTGGCATCATCGAACTCATCAGCAAGAATTCGCCTGTAACTGATCGAGCTCTCGTGATGTGTGCTGACGGCTCCGAGGTGGATCTCCAATTCCCTCATGCCACAGTGGTGGTCAGGGGCAGGCGAGCTACAGATATCGACACTTACCGCCTAAGCCGCAGGCCAAACGTTAGGGAAGGCGAGCCGCTTCGACTTGAGCTAGCTTCTGACAAGTCTGACAGTCAGGTGAAACTCGGCGTAGTTGAGTGTGTCATGCATGTTGGTTAAAAATTCCTATACGCGAAAGTGTGAAACCAGGAGCCTCATCAATGGACGAGTTTAAAATGCACATGACTGAATCGCTCATGATTGAGCTGTGGCGCATTCCGGTAGTCATGTTGTCCGCAGTTGGAATTTACGTAGCATTCCTAGCTGCTGATTAAGATATTTGGATCGCGTGTGATGAGCCGGATGACAGCTTTTGACGCTGTCGTCGTTGTGATGTTTGGAGCAGTGGCGGGGCGCGTAATCCTGGGCCATCCGCCAACTCTTGCCGCCGGTGTCATTGGTCTCGCAACACTCATGATTCTTGAGGCGATATTCGGCGCAGTCAGAAGTTTTGGTGCTGTACGGCGGGCCTTTGATGCGAGGCCGCAGGTCGTTTTTGCCCAAGGTCAGATGATAGAGAGCCAGCTGAAGAAGACGCACCTCTCGCGCTCAGACATTAGGTTGGCCATCCGGCGCGCGGGCATCCAGCGAATGGCTGATGTGCAGGGCATCATCTTGGAACCTACCGGAGATCTTTCCGTTTACCGCATGGGGCAGCCCATTGATCCAGAGCTCCTCAAAGGTGTCGTGGGAAAACAATTTTTGATGTAGATAAACGAGAGCGGGCGGTTCACAGAAGTGAACCGCCCGCTTAGCATGTACCAAGCGTTAGCTCGGGATGTTTACTCTGCTTCCCAGCCGATGTTCTCAACTGGAACGGAAGCGAAGGAGTATGCGCCGAAGTTAGCGAGGCCAGGCTTCACAGCAACGATGTCTGGGCCATTAGCGTAAGGCATGATGCCGAAGGTTGCGAATGCTTCCTTCTCCAGCTCGTTAGCTCGAGCGATTTGCTCATCAGCTTCAGGGATTGCCTGGAGCTCGCGGATTTTCTCATCGAGCTCTGGGGTACCGGTGCCGGACTTGTTCAGCTCGGAATCAGAGTTGTAGATCTGACCAAAGTAAGCGACACCGAATGGGTCGGAGGAAGAGAAGCCCATGAGGAAGATATCGAAGTCTTTCTCTGTGACGACCTTAGAGAAGTCAGAGGATGGGCGCTCAACGATCTCAACCTTGACTCCGACGTCACTCAGCATCTTCTGAATTGCTGCGGCGGTGGTCTTCGTGGTGTCAGAGTCACCAGTGATGACGTAGCGCAGGGTAAGCTGCTCGCCGTCCTTCTCGCGAACGCCTTCTGCACCCTCTGTCCAGCCAGCCTCATCGAGGAGGGACTTAGCCTTCTCTTGGTCGTAGGAAACTACGGAGCCAAAGTTGTCTTCGTATCCTTCCTGGGTCTGGAACAAGGTGAAGGATCCTGGCAGTTCTTCGGTGTAGTCCAGGCCGTTGAACGCGATAGCTGCAAGCTGGGAGCGGTCGATGGCAGTGAAGATAGCCTCGCGAACAGCGATGTCCTCCAGTGCTGGAGCGTCCGAGTTCAGGGTGACCAAGTAGTTGGATGGGGTCAGGGAGGTGCGGATCTCAGCTGCGTCGCCCATGTCCTTGGCAACGGTGTAGCGCTCGTTGGAAGACGCTCCGGTGGCGTCAATTTCGCCTGCTTTGAACGCGTTCAGGGAAGCCTGGGATTCCATCTGACGGTAAGTGAACTTGTCAAGCTTACCTTCTTCGCCCCACCAGTTTTCGTTCTTTACGAAGGTGACAGTGCCGCCCTGGAAGTCGATGTTATCGATCTTGTAAGGTCCTGCACCCCACTCAGGGTGAACCTCGTTTACGTATGCCTCATTGAACTTTTCAGCGGAGTCAACCTGTGGTGGCAAGAGGTAGTTGAACAGACCCTCCCACCATGGGTATGCCTGTTTGAAAGTGATAACAACCTGCTTGTCGGACTCGCCGCGCTCAACGGACTCGATCTGCTCGTAGCCGTCGGTGGAGGAAGGAACTACGCCTTCCATTTCGCCGTTGTTGTACTTCCAGGTGTGCTCGAAAACGGTCCAGTCGATTGGGGTGCCGTCGTTGTACTGAGCTTCCTCGACGATGTCGTAGGTAACAACAGTCTTGCCATCCACAATCTTGTCGGAAACGTTGGAGATGTAGGCAGGGTTAGCGTAGAAAGTGCCGTCACCTTCGAAGAGGCCGATCTGTGGGTTGTACCAATCCCAAACGTTGTTGGTGTACAGGGTTGCGTCAGCATGGAATGGGTTTTGCTGCAGAGAGATCTCAGTAATTGCGAGCGTAAGCTCGCCACCGTCCTTGATCTGATCGCGCTCGAGCTGATTGTAGTCACCATCAGCCTTGATCTCAGCGCCACCTGCGGTGCCCTCTGGGGCGGAAGAGCTGGAATCGTCGGATGAGCAAGCGGACAGTGCGAGAGCAAATACAGCAACCGATGCTACAGATGCATTGCGCAACTTCTTCATCTTCATGAGAGTCACCTTTCTCGGTAAGGGGAAAGTTATATTTTTCGGGTAATCTGCAAGTCTTTTCAACATTTCACTAAGCGCAAGCCGGACGCTCTCTCTGAGAGAAACGGCTGGACTAAGCAGTTAGCAGATCAATATGTGGAGGAGTTTGCACCCTAGGAAAGCAACCGCTCAGCGTAAAGCAACTGCAGCAACCTTCCACGGGGACAAGCTCCTTGCACCTTGGATCCTGAGAGCTGAGGTAGAAGGTTTTATCTCGTTGTCACAGGGACATCAGACCTTCTACCGATTTTAGAATATTTACCTATAGCTCTACAGGGGATTTGGTTCGTAATTCGAAACTAAAGTCCTATTTCCTAGATATTTGCTCCGAGGCACTGAAATCAGTGCCAGGTTCTAGGACGATTCGGGTACGGTTTCGTTCAACCTCGGGATCTGGAATCGGGATAGCCGAAAGCAGAGCACGGGTGTATGGATGCTGAGGATTATCGAATATCTCATCCACAGCTCCCTGCTCTACGAAGTCACCCTTGTACATCACGGCCACGCGGTCCGACAGGTGACGTACCACTGAGAGATCGTGAGCAACGAAGAGATAAGAAATCCCTAGCCGGCGCTTCAGATCCTCAAGCAGGTTGATGACACCGGCCTGAATTGAGACGTCCAGCGCTGACACAGGCTCATCCAGAACGATGATGGAAGGATTGGTAGCTAAGGCGCGTGCCAAACCAATGCGCTGGCGCTGGCCGCCAGAGAAGTGACCTGGGAAGCGATCAATTTGGCTGGAATCCAACCCCACGAGCTTCATCAGTTCTCGGACACGTGCTTCCTTGTCACCTTCGAAACCGAGGGCGTCGAGAGGCTCGGATAGGATCTCCTTAATAGTAAGACGTGGGTTCAGGGAACTCATAGGATCCTGGAACACCATTTGGATATCCTTGCGCGCGTTTCGGCGCTCACTGCGGTTGAACTTGGACGTGTCTTTGCCATTCAGTCGCACCACTGTGCCTTCGGGAGCGTTGAGCTCCATGATTTCGAGCAGCGTGGTGGTCTTGCCGGAACCGGATTCGCCAACGATTGCCATGCACTCGCCCTCGCGAATGTCGAAGCTAACGCCCTTGACTGCATGGACAGTGCCTACACGACGCTTCACAATAGCGCCCTTGATGAGTGGGAATTCCTTCTTGAGGTTCTCTACCTCCAGGGTTATTTTTCGATCTTCACGTGGAACGCCTTCGAAGACATCTTCAGACAGCTGTGGAAGAGGGAACAGGCGCTGGCCGTCAATCTTCTTATCTACGATTTCGTGAGCACGTACGCATGCCGCGCGGTGAGATCCGATTTCAGAGTCAGATGCGGAGGCAACCTCCGTAAGCTCCGGTTCCTTAGCCAAACAGGCGTCAACAGCAATGGGGCAACGTGGAGCAAACTGACACTTGTTTTCAACGTTGATCAGGACTGGTGGGGAGCCAACGATCGGTGTAAGTGGCTCATCAGAAGAGATGTCCACGCGCGGAGTGGAACCCAACAGACCGATGGTGTACGGCATCTTCGGGTTGTTGAAGGTGGAAATTACGTCAGCATGCTCAACTGGGCGTCCACCGTACATAACCATTACGTCGTCGGCGATGCCGGCGACAACACCCATGTCGTGGGTAATCATGATGGTGGCGGCGCCAGTTTCTTTTTGGGCAACCTTGAGAACGTCCAGGATCTGTGCCTGGATTGTAACGTCCAATGCAGTGGTTGGCTCATCAGCAATGAGAACGCGTGGCTTGTTTGCAATTGCGATTGCGATAACTACGCGCTGACGCATTCCGCCCGAAAATTCATGGGGGAATGACTTCAGGCGAAGCTGTGGCTCTGGAATGCCCACCAAATCGAGCAGTTCTGCAGCTTCCTTCAAAGCAGCGCTCTTTGAAATATTCTGGTGTGCTTGCAGGGCCTCAGTGAGCTGGGATCCAATATCGAACACCGGAGTCAGCGCAGATAGAGGATCCTGGAAGATCATGCCAATGCCCTTGCCACGGATCTTCGACATTTCCTTGTCGTTCTTGGTGAGAAGCTCTTCACCATCGAACTTAACGGATCCCGAGATCTTGGCATATTCCGGAAGCAAGCCCATGACGGCCATGGACGTGACAGATTTACCGGATCCGGACTCGCCCACAATGCCCAAGGTGCGGCCAGGGTAGAGATCGAAGTTGACTCCACGTACTGCAGAGACGGAGCCTGCTTCGGACGGGAAGTTTACGGAGAGATCTTTAACGCTCAGGATTGGTGATTGTACGTTCATTATGCCTTGCCTCCGGAGTTGGAGTTAGGGTCGAGTGCGTCACGCAAGCCATCTGCGATAAATGCAACGGAAATGGTGACGAGGGTAAGGGTGATTGCTGGGAAGTAGAACAGCCACGGAGCAGACTGCAATGTAGCCGCACCGCCGGACAAAAGGGTGCCGAGGGAAACGTCCGGCATCTTTACGCCTAAGCCCAAGAACGAGAGGGCCGTCTCGGACATAACTGCGGAAACAACGCCCAACGTGAACTGAATAATCAGCAGGGAGCCGATATTAGGAACTAGGTGGCGGACAATGGTGCGAGGACGGGAGACGCCCATGTAGTCAGCTGCACGAACGTAGTCGTTTTCGCGGATGGACAGTGCGAGTGACCAGATCACACGTGCCGGATACATCCAGCCAAAAAGGATCAAGACAACAATGAGCATCTTCCAATCGCCACCAGCATCAGACACAAGCAGTGCGATCAGCAAGAATGTTGGAATGGCGAGCAGGAAGTGAATCAGAACCAGGACTACTTTCTCAACCCATCCGCCGTAGAGTGCAGCACCTGCACCAATAATTGCGGACAGGAAAGTTACGAGTAGCGATACCGTTACGCCAATAATTAAGGAACGGCCGAGGCCATGTGCGACCTGAGCGAACAAGTCATTACCCACACCGTTGGTACCAAAGTAGTGCTCCGGGGATGGTGGTTGGGAAAGACTTAAGAAGTCAGGTTCTGAGTATGTCCACGGAGTCATGAACTGGCCAACAACAGCAAAGACAGACAGCAATACGAAGATGATCAGGCCGACTACTGCCAGTTTGTTGCGCATGAAGCGGCGAAGATACAACTTGCTCTTCGAAATAGATTGAACAGCACCGGCATCGGTCGTGTCGGTTAGTGTGCCAGCTGCTGCGGTGTTACCTATGCCCATCGATTGGGGCTCAGCTGCGGCGTTGATATCAGGCTGCATGCTGGTTCGGCGAGTAGCGGCTGGCGCTACTTCTCCCTCATGGTTGGAAGGTTTCATGTTGTTATCAGCCATGTTTAGTTCACCCTGACTCGTGGATCGAGAGCAACCACAATAATGTCAGCCAGAATTGCAGAAATTGCGGTAGTGAGAGCACCGAATGCTGCAACGGCTGCTGCACCGTGGACGTCGTTGGTGTTGATGGTATCGATGAAGTACTGGCCCATGCCGTTCCAAGCGAAGATCTGCTCAGTCATGACCGCACCGGTGAAGATACCTGGGACAGAGAAGGCAACAGAGGTTGCGACTGGGATGATGGAGGTACGCAGTGCGTGCTTGCGGATAGCGGCCTTGCGGGTGAGACCTTTAGCGCGTGCCGTTCGGACATAGTCCGCGTTCAAGTTATCCAGCAACAGGGTTCGCTGCATCATGTGGTAGCTCGCGTAGGAAATGATGACCAGAGATATGGTTGGCAACGTTAGATGCTGGAGAAGATCTACGATCTTTGGGAAGAATCCTTGAACATCTGGGTTGGAAGCGCCAGTTACCCAGAAGACGCGCTTGCCTACAAGCTCATTAATAGCCAATCCGCCGGCCACGACGAAAATAGAAGCAACTACGACGTGAGTATTCATTGCGATGATGGAGGCGCCCTGCCAGAAACGGTCACCTCGCTTGTACTGGTTCGAAGCGGTGTACACGCCAATAGCAACGCCGATGATCACGGAAAGGATGGTTGCCAGAAGAAGGAGCTGAGCAGATACCCAGATACGGTAAGCAACCTGCTCATTGACGGAGTCGCCAACAGGGGAGACGCCCCAGTCCCAGTGGAGCAGAATGCTCGTCAGCCATTCCCACCAACGCTCGAGAAGAGGGGTATTGGGATCTAGATTCTTTGGTTCCAAATTCTGAGAGATCTGCTCTGGCGTAAGTGGTGGTCGCCTTGCAACATAGTTGGAGCGTGGATCCAAGAAGACGGATGCAAGTAAGTAAGCAATGTTTGTTGCCAAGAAGACTACGAGCGTCCAGCTCGCGACTTTCTTCAGGATGTATTTGATCATGTTGTATTCCTCATGGCCTTGGTTCCTTCCATATCGGATACAGTTCCGGCACCATGTGAGCTTCGAACACGAGCTCCCCTCGGCATGACGTCTCCGTATGATGTGGATACAAAATCAATCGCAGTGTTGGGTAGGTCACTACTTATTGGTATGCACCTTATAGGAACCTGTTAGTAAATATGGAATCGGTAGTGAGTTATCTACTAGCGCCGGTGAGGTGCTTAAAAAGAGGCAATTATTAGCAAAATGTGCATAAAGCCTAGTTAACACATGTAAAAGTATGCTTTATCAATTGTGACCTGAGCGATAATGCAGGGGTAAATATGGTGTGCGCTATGAAAATAATTTCGATAGCCTGATCAAAAATTGCCGCTTTTGCTCAAGAGTTGTTGGTTCTATCCCCGGAATATGTCACTCGGCGTATATATGCGTCTCTTCGTGGGTGGCTCTAGTTGTGGAGCGATACGGGAAAGAAAATCTTTTTTTAAAAAGTCCTTGCAACCGTTTGTTATTCGTGATTAAATACAAGGGTTGCTTTAACAAGACAGGAATGAACTGCTTGAAAGTTCAACGGGAAAGCTCAAGAAATTGAGAGTTCCCTTTAATTTTTGTCCGCAGTTCGGGACCTGATGTTGGTAAGGCAACCATGACACCTTCGAGGTGGTAGCGAAACTTCGGTTTCACTACGCGTCAAGGATCTTCAAGGGCAAGGCTGTTATGCCGGTTCGCCTTGAAGGCCGGACACATCGAATGGGCATGGCAAATAAACAGCGGCAGTATACGTGAATGGATCACGCTTATCACGAGTATTAGATCCCTTCCGGCTTGACTGCGGGGTTCTCACTTGTACTCCCCGGTTGAGGCATCAATGGCAGTTGTTTATCAGTCTGCCCGCTTGAGTGCCGGCAAGTCGTAAATATGACAAGTCAAGTTAAGAACTGGCGTTGCGCCCAGGCCCTATGAACATGGTCCGGACAACGTTATAGAGAAATTGAAATAAGCGATTCCCACCAATCATTTAATGATGTGGGACTAGCGAGGAAGAGGATAAGCGTGGCGGGACAAAAGATCCGCATTCGGCTGAAGGCCTACGATCACGAGGCAATTGACGCTTCTGCAAAGAAGATTGTTGAGACCGTTACTCGTACCGGTGCTCGTGTTGTTGGTCCAGTGCCATTGCCTACCGAAAAGAACGTATACGCCGTTATTCGTTCTCCACACAAGTACAAGGATTCTCGCGAGCACTTCGAGATGCGCACTCACAAGCGCCTCATCGACATCCTCGACCCAACGCCGAAGACCGTTGACGCTCTCATGCGTATCGATCTTCCGGCAAGTGTCGATGTAAATATTCAGTGATCGACGGAATTTTTAACATCGGAGAACTAACTAATGAGTGAAAACGAGATCAAGGGCATTCTGGGCACCAAGCTCGGCATGACTCAGATCTTCGACGAGGAGAACCGCGTTGTTCCGGTTACCGTCGTTGAAGCTGGTCCATGTGTAGTAACCCAGATTCGCACCGCAGAAACCGATGGCTACTCCGCCATCCAGATCGCCTACGGCGAGATCGACCCACGCAAGGTAAACAAGCCTGCTGCAGGTCACTTCAAGAAAGCTGGCGTTACCCCACGTCGCCACGTAGCAGAGATCCGCATGGATGATGTTTCTGCTTACGAGGTTGGTCAGGAAGTAACCGCGTCCATCTTCGACGGCATTGAGTTCGTTGATGTAACCGGTACCTCCAAGGGTAAGGGCTACGCCGGTGGTATGAAGCGCCACGGCTTTGCTGGTCAGGGTGCATCCCACGGTAACCAGGCTGCTCACCGTCGTGTTGGTGGCATTGGTGCATGTGCAACCCCAGGCCGCATTTTTAAGGGCAAGCGTATGGCTGGCCGCATGGGTCAAGACCGCGTCACCACCCAGAACCTCAAGGTTCAGAAGATTGACGCTGATGCAAACCTCATCCTGATCAAGGGCGCTATCCCAGGCGTACGTGGTGGCATCGTAACCGTTAAGACCGCAGTGAAGGGCGGTGCACACGCATGACCAATCTGAAGTTGGACGTACACACCGCAGAGGGCAAGACCGACGGTGCTGTTGAGCTGCCAGCGGAGATCTTCGACCGCGAAGTCTCCATCGCGCTCATGCACCAGGTTGTTAACGCACAGCTCGCTGCAAAGCGTCAGGGTACCCACTCTGCAAAGACTCGCGCTGAAGTAAGTGGCGGTGGCCGCAAGCCATTCCGTCAGAAGGGCACCGGCCGAGCTCGTCAGGGCTCCATCCGTGCACCTCACTTCACCGGTGGTGGTATTTCACACGGCCCTAAGCCACGTGACTACTCCCAGCGCACCCCTAAGAAGATGATCAAGGCTGCTCTCTACGGCGCACTGTCTGATCGTGCACGCCACGATCGCATTCACGTCGTTTCTGAGCTGGTTCCTGGTCAGACCCCTTCTACTAAGTCCGCACGTGCGTTCTTCGAGCGCCTGACCGACCGTCGCAACGTACTGTTCGTTGTTGGTCGCGAGGACATCAATGCACAGAAGAGTGCTCGTAACCTGCCTGGCGTACACATCCTGCACGCTGATCAGCTGAACACCTACGACGTTCTCAAGTCTGATGACGTTGTGTTCTCCGTCGAGGCTCTTAACACCTTCATCGATCGCGCTACCGGCGCATCCAAGGAGGAGAAGTAATGGCTAAGATCGCTGATCCACGTGACATCATTCTCGCCCCAGTTGTATCTGAGAAGTCTTACGGCTTGATGGAGGAAGGCACCTATGTGTTCTTCGTAGCTCCATCCGCTAACAAGACTGAAATCAAGATTGCAATCGAGCAGATCTTCGGCGTGAAGGTCGCCTCCGTTAATACTCTTAACCGTGCAGGTAAGCGCAAGCGTTCCCGCACCGGTTTCGGTACTCGTAAGGCAACCAAGCGCGCTTACGTGACGCTCGCTGAGGGCAGCGACGCTATCGATCTCTTCGGCGGCTCTGCTGCTTAAGGATTGAGGTAAGGACAAATTATGGCTATTCGTAAGTACAAGCCGACAACCCCGGGTCGCCGCCAGAGCTCTGTTTCTATGTTTGAGGAGCTAACCCGCTCCACTCCAGAGAAGTCTCTGCTTCGCCCACTCCCTAAGAAGGGCGGCCGTAACGTTCACGGCCACATCACCGTTCGCCACAAGGGCGGTGGCCACAAGCGCCAGTACCGTGTCATCGACTTCCGTCGTACTGACAAGGACGGCATTCCAGCTAAGGTCGCTCACATCGAGTACGACCCAAACCGTACCGCTAACATTGCTCTTCTGCACTACGTAGATGGCGAGAAGCGTTACATCATCGCTCCTAAGGGCATCAAGCAGGGCCAGATCGTTGAAGCTGGTCCAAACGCAGACATCAAGGTTGGCAACAACCTGCCACTGCGCAACATCCCTGCAGGTACCGTTATCCACAACGTTGAGCTCAAGCCAGGCGCTGGCGCTAAGCTCGCTCGTTCCGCTGGTGCTTCTGTACAGCTGCTGGGTAAGGCTGGCAAGTACGCAGTTCTGCGTATGCCATCCTCTGAAATCCGTCGCGTCGACATCCGCTGCCGCGCAACTGTTGGTGAGGTCGGCAACGCTGACCAGATCAACATCCGTTGGGGCAAGGCTGGCCGTATGCGTTGGAAGGGCGTTCGCCCAACCGTCCGTGGTGTCGTAATGAACCCGGTCGATCACCCACACGGTGGTGGTGAAGGTAAGACTTCCGGTGGTCGTCACCCAGTGTCCCCATGGGGCAAGAAGGAAGGCCGTACCCGTAACCCTAACCGTTACAGCAACAACATGATCGTTTCTCGTCGTAAGACGAAGAACTCCAAGAAGCGCTAAGAGGAGGTAACGCACAATGCCACGTAGCCTTAAGAAGGGCCCATTCGTAGATGAGCACCTCCTCAACAAGGTTGATGCTCAGAACGAGAAGGGCACCAAGCAGGTAATCAAGACCTGGTCCCGCCGTTCCACCATTTTGCCGGACTTCATCGGTCACACCTTCGCCGTTCACGACGGTCGTAAGCATGTGCCGGTATTTGTGGACGACTCCATGGTTGGCCACAAGCTCGGTGAATTTGCTCCAACCAAGACCTTCAAGGGTCACATCCAGGACAAGAAGGGACGTCGATAAGCGATGAGTGACGCAATCACTTCCGCGAAGGCAACTGCCCGCTTCGTCCGTGTATCCCCAATGAAGGCACGCCGCGTAATCGACCTGGTTCGCGGTAAGTCCGTTGAGGAAGCACTGGCAATCTTGAAGTACGCTCCACAGGCTGCTTCCGAGCCAGTTGCAAAGGTTGTTGCTTCCGCAGCAGCAAACGCAGAAAACAACTTCGGTCTGGATCCACGTACCCTGGTAATCTCTGAGGCATTTGCCGACGAGGGACCAACCATGCGTCGTTTCCAGCCACGCGCTCAGGGTCGTGCTTTCCAGATCCGTAAGCGCACCAGCCACATCACCGTGGTAGTCGAGAGCCAGGAAGGTGCCAAGTAATGGGACAGAAGATCCATCCTCACGGCCTCCGTTTGGGCATCACCTCTGAGTGGAAGTCCCACTGGTTCGCCGACAAGAATTACGCTGAGTACCTCGCAGAGGACATCAAGGTCCGCGAGTTCCTCACCAAGACCCTCGACCGCGCGGGCCTCGCTGACATCGTCATCGAGCGCACCCGTGACCGCGTCCGCGTAGATATTCACACCGCTCGTCCGGGCATCGTGATTGGTCGCCGTGGATCCGAGGCTGATCGCATCCGCCGCGAGCTCGAGAAGCTCACCGGCAAGCAGGTTGCGCTGAACATCCTCGAGGTCAAGAACATCGATGCGAACGCACAGCTCGTTGCTCAGTCTGTTGCTGAGCAGCTGGTAAACCGCGTTGCTTTCCGTCGTGCTATGCGCAAGGCTATTCAGTCTGCAATGCGTCAGCCACACGTCAAGGGCATCAAGGTTCAGTGTTCTGGTCGTCTCGGCGGTGCCGAGATGTCCCGCACCGAGCGCTACCACGAGGGTCGCGTTCCACTGCACACCCTCCGCGCCGAGATCGACTACGGCACCTACGAGGCTCACACCACCTTCGGCCGCATTGGCGTTAAGGTGTGGATCTACAAGGGTGACGTCGTTGGTGGCCGTCGCGAGAGCGAGATCAACGCACCAGAGCAGCGCCGTGGCCGCGGTGACCGTAACTCCCGACCTCGTCGTGGTGGTCAGCGCCGCAACCGTGCTGAGAAGCAGGAGGGCTAATCCATGCTGATTCCTAAGCGCGTTAAGTACCGTCGCCAGCACCGTCCAACCCGTTCTGGTGTTTCCAAGGGCGGTAACCGCATCAACTTCGGTGATTACGCTATCCAGGCTCTCGAGCCTGCATACATCACCAACCGTCAGATCGAGTCTGCACGTATTGCCATCAACCGCCACGTCAAGCGTGGTGGCAAGGTCTGGATCAACATCTTCCCAGACCGTCCACTCACCCAGAAGCCTCTCGGCGTTCGTATGGGTTCCGGTAAGGGCCCAGTGGAGAAGTGGGTTGCTAACGTTAAGCCAGGACGTATTCTCTTCGAAATGTCCTACCCTAACGAGGAAGTGGCACTTGAAGCTCTGCGCCGTGCAGGCCAGAAGCTCCCATGCAAGGTTCGTATCGTAAAGAAGGAGGACCAGTTCTAATGGCTACCGGTACCCCTGCACACGAGCTCCGCGAACTCAACGCTGAGGAGCTGAACACCCGTCTGACCGAGGCTAAGGAAGAGCTGTTCAACCTGCGCTTCCAGAAGGCAACCGGCCAGTTGACCAACAACCGCCGCATCGGCACCGTTAAGCGCGACATCGCTCGTATCTACACGGTTATCCGTGAGCGCGAGGTTGGCCTGTCCGAGGTTCCGGGAGCTGAGGCTTAATTATGAGTGAGGCAAACGTGAACAAGAAGGAAAAGGGCGCACGCAAGGTTCGTTCCGGCTACGTAATTTCCGACAAGATGGACAAGACCATCGTTGTCGAGCTGGAGAACCGTAAGCAGCACGCTCTCTACGGCAAGACCATCCGCACCAACTCCAAGGTGAAGGCACACGACGAAGAGGGCATCGCCGGTGTCGGCGACCTCGTTCGTATCGAGGAGTGCCGTCCACTTTCTAAGGACAAGCACTTCCGCCTGGTCGAGATCATCGAGAAGGCTAAGTAATCATCTGATTGCACCATCGATGACCTAAAGGTTATAGCCCGCAAGATTCGAAAGAATCTTGCGGGCTTTTCCCTTACCTCAAGGAAGTGGGCCTGTACCGCTGCTGGAGGCTAGGAATAAGGGGTAGTTAATCCGTGGTCCGGTAACGTCTCACCTGATTGAAAGCGGTGAGGTGGAATAAAGAAATCGGGCTAAGAAAGACAAATTTAGCTCTCTTAGCCCGATTTTTTAGCTTCCCGCCTTGGCTACCAGCTCATAGAAGCGTTGGTAATCGTTGCGGATCTTCACCAGTGGTGCTTGTACCTGTTCGGCTGAGACCTCAGCTACCTCATTATTGAGTGCCTTGCGGGTGCGTCTTTTGATTCCCGCGCCAATGAGCCCGCCAAACACTGCGGTGAGAAGTCCGAGAATGACACCCAGGAGAAGCCCACCCATGATCAACAGGGTAGGGATTGGCCAACCCTCAACCTGCGGAACCAGGTCATCACCTAACAGTGGGTGGAGTAATCCGGGCACGAATGCCACCGCTAAGTACCAGAGCACTCCTACCAAGGCCACAACTAGTGCGAGCCACTGGAAAAAGGTAAACAAGTTCCAACCCTTGGAGGGCTGCGCGGGCAGCTCGGTGCGGGCAACTGCGCGATCAAGATGTTCGGGGAGCTCGTCAACAATGGCCTCGGAGCGGTCGATGACAGCGGAGGCCCACTGATCCGGCAAGCCCTGGCTCACCGCGGCGGCGTAGATGCGTACGCCCTTGTTGGCTACCGCCTTGCTCGACGCATCGAGCGTTGGCATGGATGATCGGTGAACACCAATCTCATCAGCTTCCTCGCGTAGGCCGAGTCGCTTGAGCGGGTCTGCCTTGAGCCGCAGAAGCCAACTGGTGAGAAGCCAGCCGGTTTTCTGGCCGAGTCGCTTGCGATAGGCCGAGGCTGTGATGTCCGCTAGTCTGTCAACGCCAGCAGCATCGGAGAGATATGCATCCATCTCTTTTTTGGCGCTTTTGTCAAGGCCTTTGATTCCAGCGTTGTCTACGTATGGTGCGACGGCGCTGTTGATGTCAGCGGAAATTCGGGCCTGCTGCGCAGTGTGAGCACTAGCCACGCGGGCGATTGCTTTGCGCAGATCTTTAACACCCATTCCGGTGGCGGCGGATGTTGGGATTACCCGAACCTTCTTCAGACCATCTTCTACGAGTAACTGCTCCAAGGAGTTGGCCACGGTGGTGACGTCGCCTTCTGCGAGCTTATCCGCCTTATTTAGAACGGCCAGTGTTACTTGGCTGTGCGCAGCGTGGGGCTTGATGAAGTGGTCATGGATGATTGTGTCTGCGTATTTTTCCGGATCTGTCACCCAGACCAACACATCCACCTTGCCAGCGAGTTTAGTGGCGATCTTTCGGTTTTCGGGCTCAACTGAGTCAAAATCCGGTAGGTCCAGCAGAATGAGGGGGCCCGTGCCGTTGCCAAAATCGTCAGTGCGGTTTCGTCGGTCCTCAACGTCTAGCCAATCCAATAGTTCTTCGGATCCCTGAGGGTGCCACACAGCAGCTAGTGGGGAAGATGTAGTGGGGCGACGGGCGGCTGCTTTTCCTAAGTTCTCACCCACCACGGCATTAAATAGGGATGTCTTTCCTGATCCCGTGGCACCGAAGAATCCCACCACTGTATGGTCACCGGATAGCTCTCGGCGCTCAGCACCCGCGTCAGCGATCTTAAGTAACCGGTCATACTGCTCGGGAAGCAAATACGCCTGGCCTACTTCTGCTGCCTGTTCTAGAGATTCGAGTTTCTCGGACAGGGGCGCAGACTTCTTAAACAGGGCCATTAGTTCTCATCCTCCACATCAAGACTGGATCCGTTGTCCTCGGTGGCAGAAGGCTGGCCCTCTAGGGCCAGCGGCTGTGCCGCCTGCTTTTCTACGCTCCCCGCGGCCTCATCGGCTGCGGCGCGCAGCTGATCGGAGGTGGAGCCGTCGATAAGCGGGGCTATGACGGACTCGTAACGGTCACGTTCGGTAGCGAGCAGCTCACCCACGCGCGTGTTGAGATCCTCACGAGCCATCTTTGCCATGCGGCGAACGGTCTCCTCACCAAAGATTGTCTCCAGGAGCTTCTGGCCCACTACTGCGGATCCCGACGCTATGGCGATCTCGCCACCGGAAAGACCCGCAGTGGACGCGAATACAACCACCATCAACGAGACCGTGACAACGTTGAGACCGATTGACGCAATACGGGCAGTCTTGCGCTTCTGTCCGGCATTTTCTTGGATGTACTGGACGAGGTTGGCCTGCCACTCACGAACAAGTTGGGAGGCTTTTTCCTCGATATCGTTAGAGGCATAAGCCAAGGACTGATCAGCCACAGAACGAAGCTGTGGCGCAACGGAACCCAAGTGGCTCCACGAGCGGGTAGCGGCGGTGTCCGCAGCATCCACGATCACAGCGTGTAGGCCATGTTCGATCTCAGTCTCGACCTCTCGCACAGGGGCTGGCCTACCTGTAAACCAAGAACCGATCTTGTCTATCGCGGTGGAATACCACCGTTCAATCGTGCGGAACGCATCGGAGGTACCCACAAAGTCCTGCCAGCGTTGCAGGACTTCGTGGCGTAGCAGGTTGCCGTCACTAGTGGCATCAATAACGTGCTCAGCGGCGTTGTCATAGGTGGCATCCAACGCCTCGGACAGGTTGGCTGCGAACTCCTCGCTGCGTTGCTGAGTATCCGCTAGTTCGTAGACGCGGGAGTTCAACTTGCCCATCGCTCCCATGACGGTCTTGCCCGCCATGATGCGACGCGCTGCGGAATCGTCTGCCAACTTCTGCAAATGAACCCGGATAGGCGCCACAAGCTCATCCGGTAGGAAAGTACCGAAGTCTTTAGCCAAAGGAACGGTGAACAGGGTGGAGTCACCCAACCCAGCCTCCGCCATCATGCGGCGCAGATCATCAGGAACGGTAGCTGCGGAATCCTCGTCCACGCGGTTCAAAATCACAATGACTTCGATGTTGCGGGAGGCCGCATCGTGGAGGAAGTTCCACACCAACTGATCCGCGTAACGTGCTGGGGTGGTAACAAATACCCAAAGATCCGCGGCTGCGAGCAGCTGACCGGCAAGCTGGCGGTTCACATCATCAATGGAGTCAAAGTCTGGGGCATCCAGCAGAGCCATTCCTTGGGAAACGGCGTTGCTGGGAACAATGCGCAGGGACGTTGCCTGTGGATTCGCGGTAGCATCCCCACGCTCACGCGCCAAGCCGGGCAAGACGTGGGTGGAATTAAACCATGCCTCATCTTTTGGGTTGGTTACCAACACCGGCTGACGCGTGGTTGGTCGAATCACACCAGATTGCGTTACCTTCTCACCCACAATGGCGTTGACCAAGGTTGATTTACCACTGCCGGTGGAACCGCCGACCACGGCGAGGAGAGGCGCGTCAATGTTAGCCAGGCGAGGCAGAACGTAATCGTCCAGCTGATCCACTACAGCGCGGGCTTTACTGTGTGCTTCAGGATCTGTGCGGAACTCCGCACCAGCTACTACATCTCGCAGGTTGGTTACGGCGTCCAAGGTTGTAATACTCACCCCACCATTGTTCCAGATAAACACACCCGAGAGAACATGGCGATAGAAATCCTAGAATCTAGGGGTGCATGTGATGTGTCGAGAGGGAAGGGACAAAAAACTAAACTTTGAGTGTGTTTTGAGGAACTTTGGGCGTAAAAAGTGCACAAAGTTTAGAATTTTGTCCCTGCCTCACCAAGTCCCACCTCCACCGTGTGATCCCCATGACATACCGATACGTGCTAGCAGGATTCTGGCGCGTGTACCGCAGAGCACACACCGCTCAGCGTTTATCCAGGCAAAATTTCAGTGGCTCCCGCCCTTGGTGAGGAAACCTAGAATCGCGGTAGCATTCTAAACATGTCCCCAGAAGAGTTTTTGCCAACTGGTCCTCTCCGTGACCACGCAGGTGTGGCGAAGTTTCGTCATGAAGCAATCGCCGTTGTGCTGCGTAGCCACCCCAAGGAAGGCTTTAGCTTCCTTGCAACCAAACGCCAGCGAGCACCCTTTGAAGGGAAGTTGGCGCTGCCCTCAGGGCCAATGGAAGTCAATGAAACTCTCGAAGACGCGATTCTGCGCCACCTCAGCACCAAAGTATTCTTGCAGGCACCCACTCACATTGAGCAGTTGGGAACCCAATCAAGTCCCACCCGTGACCCATTTGACCGCACCGTTGCCACCGCCTATATGGTTTTGGTGGCATGGGATCAGAAGTGGGAACTGCCAACGGGCGTTGAGTGGATAAACGTCAGTGATGCTGCTCAAGAGGATTCCACACCAATGGCTTTCGACCACGGCAGTCTAGTCCGGCTGGCAGCAGGGCGCCTGCGCGCCAAACTGTCCTACACAAACGTGGGGTATGCCTTGGCTCCTAATGAGTTTCGCATCTCAGATCTGGCCAATTCCTACGCATCCATCCTCGGCCATGAGGTCTCCGCTACCAACCTGCAGCGCATTCTGTCCCGCCGTGGGCAGTTGACGGCAACTGACAAGAAATCCGCGCCGGGAACTGAAGGTGGACGGCCTGCAAAATTGTTTCAGTTTGCCCAACGCAGCCTAGTAATTACAGACCAATTTGCCACTCTGCGCCCGCATGGCGTGCCACAATCTCACCTCACTTAAGGCGTGATGTGTGGTGTTGGCTACTGCCTGCTGACTGGGGTGCGCATTATCTCAGCGAATCAAGTAGAGTTTCCGCCGTATAAGTGACACAAGCTCGAGATTGAAAAGGCACACAGTGACTCCTCAGAAGCCATTTAGTTTCAGGAACGCCCTCAAAGGTTTGGGATTCGGTGGAAGAAAAACCGAGGAGCACGCAACTGAGGACACGGCAACTCAGGAGCCAGTAGCTGCCGCTTTCTCAGCAGATGCCCCAGAGACTGACCAGCCGCTGGCTCCTGAATCCGAGGAATCTTCAGGCCAAGAAGTGCAGGCTGAGTGCGTAGAAGAGGTCTCAGGGCGCGTTCCCAGTGCGCAGGAGCCGGTTGACGTTTACGAGCCCGCAGTAGTTGAAGATGCAGAGCCGCTGGATGCCGCTGCACTCATTCGCGAAATTGATGCCAAAGCTGTGGCGTCCGGAATCAGCGAGGAACCTACGCCACTGTTTCATGAGGCTGTCGCACAAGCCCAGGTAGGGGAGTTTCAGATTGAATCTGAAGCGGAGCACGCAGCGGTAGAAGATCACGTAGAGCCAGTGGGCGAGACTAAAGAGCCAGCGGCTGTGAAGCAGTACTCCAATGAGGAGCTGCATTCCCCCGAGTTCAATGACGCGTTCTACTACGACGGCAGTTTGGGCGTTCGTTTCCGCGAGACCCATACGATCTTCCGTTTGTGGGCACCTACCGCCCAGTTCGTTACCCTGCACCTGCATACCGGTGAAATGAGCGGTGATTATCAGCTCGAACTGGGATCACAGGGCGTGTGGGAGACATCTATCCCTGCCAAGATTGAGGGCAGCCATTACACCTACGAGCTCTCCTTCCCTGATGGCACCGTCAACCACACTGTGGATCCCTACGCGCGTGCAGCGACGGCAAACGGTGAGCGAGGCGTTGTTGTGGATACCCAAGAATTGCTTGGTAGCCCGCACCGCATGCCAGCGTTTAGCAATCCGTGTGACGCTGTCATTTACGAAGCTCATGTGCGTGATCTCACTATCGGCCGGAAGAACGGCATCAAGAACAAAGGCAAGTTTGTTGGGCTCCTGGAAGAAGGAACCAGGACTACTGAGCGAAATAACCCATCTGGTCTGGATTACATCTCATCTCTGGGCATTACGCACCTGCAGCTGCTTCCCATTTATGACTTCGGCTCAGTGGATGAGACCGGAAACCTTGAATTTGGGGCGCAATATAACTGGGGCTATGACCCAGTGAATTACAACGTTCCCGAAGGTTCCTACTCTGTGGATCCATCTGATCCGATGCTGCGCTTGAAGGAGCTTCGTCAGCTGGTGGATAAACTTCACCAGCGGGGTATTCGCGTGATCATGGATGTGGTCTACAACCATGTTTATGACGTGGACACTAATCCGTTGCAGCTGACGGTGCCTAATTACTTCTTCCGAATGACGGAGGATGGGCAGTTCCATAATTCCACTGGTTGTGGCAATGAAACAGCGTCTGAACAGTTGATGATGCGCAAGTTCATTATTGACTCGGTGGTGTACTGGGCCAAGACTTTCGGCCTTGACGGATTCCGATTCGACCTCATGGGCATTCACGACGTAGATACCATGAATGCCGTCCGTGCAGCCTTGGACGAGATTGATCCATCCATCATGATTATCGGCGAGGGCTGGGAGATGGGTGCTCACCCGCAGGGCGTTGAGGGCGCCAACATGAACAACGCTAAAAATATGCAGCGCATTGCGGTGTTCAATGACAGCTTCCGCGACGTGGTGAAAGGCTCGAACTTTTCCATCGGCGATCCAGGTTTTGTGTCCGGCAACGCTTGGTTCAAGGTAAATGACGATGACCCATGGGCGTGGCCTACGGGCGCGGCGCGCGCACTGTACCGCAACATGGTGGGCGGCCAGATCGTTCGTGATTTCACCGCCGCGGATCAGTCTGTGGTCTACAACGAAGCGCACGATAACTGGACCATGTTTGACAAGCTCTCTGGCACGAGGACCATCGAATGGAGCCACGAGCAAGAGATCATCTACCGCCATGTCTTGGCAACCTCGATCCAAATCTTGTCCAACGGCATTGTGTTCATCCACGCTGGCCAAGAGTTTATGCGCACCAAGTATGGCGAGGAGAATTCTTACGCTTCTCCTGACCACATCAATTTCTTCGATTACGATCGCGCTGAACGCTATGCGGGCCCAGTAGAACTATTTAAAAACCTGCTGGCATTCCGCAAGAAGTGGGCGTTCCTCAGGGAGAATGATTACCGCACTATTAACCAGCGTACGAGCATGATCTTTGCTTCTGGCCTGCGTCTTAGTTATCGCGTAGCTAACGCGTTTGGTCCAGGGCGTGATGCGATGATCATCATCAATGGCGCAGATTCGCATTGGCATCATCCGGTGTCACCTGGCTATTACCGAGTCCACATCAATGATGGCTACGTAGTTGGGGAACCGCTGCCGTTCCGCCTCGACAGTGAGTTTGTGGTCTCCCCAATCAATCTCACTGTTTTGGAGGAAATCGTGGGTGAGGAAGAGATCGCCACCATTGAGGCCGAAAAAGCTGAGTGGGAGAAGGCTCAGGAGGCGTTGAACGACAGCGACGAGGTCGCGTCCTAGCGTTCCACCGCACCATGGGGCTCCTTGCTGAATGTGAGAGCAAAGAGCCCACAGGTGTTGTGGCCTAGAGTCCTGCTTCCGACGTTTACCGGCCCAACTGAATGACGGCGCCGCTCAGCGGCGGCAACGCCAGCGCGGTGCCGTCTAGGGTTGCGTCGCCAAGCGCGAAGATGACCTCGCCTTCGGACGGGATGTCCATGCCATCTTCTTGCTCTCCGGCGTTGAGTGCGATGACGTAGCGATCATTTTCATCCGAGCGGCTGTAGCGCTCGAACGCGAGGATGCGCGAGTTATCGTGTGCCCACAAGAACCGGAAGTAGGCGTCAGCCTGCAGAGTTGGGTGGCCATGGCGCAGGGCGATGAGTGCGCGCACATAGTTGAGGAGGGAATGAGGGTCCTTCTCCTGATCGGCTACATTTGGGGCGTCTTTTTCTTCTTCCACAGGCAGGTACAGCTTCTCGGCCTTACGGACGGTGGAGAAACCCTTATTTCTCTTCGAATTCCACTGCATAGGAGTGCGGGAACCAGTGCGGTGATAGCCGCCCTCTTTGGTGGGGAGGTCGCGATACTTGAGACCGATCTCGTCGCCGTAATACAAAAATGGTACGCCCGGCATGGTGAACAGGAAGATAAAGAAGAGCCTGCGCTCCGCCTCCGTGAGGCGAGGTGCGAGCCTAGGGGTGTCATGATTGCACGACATGAAGCTGAAGTAGCCTAGATCCTTGGTGGAATCGTATCGTGGCCAATACTCATCGATGAAGCCCTGTGGTGACGTGCCGGACGTCTGCTTGAAAAACGACAGATCGTCAGGGCCAGTGAGCTGATCCTCGGTGTCTCGAGTAAGTTGGTTGTAACCGTTGTGGCGCCAATCCAGGTAAAAGTCCATGTTGAACCCCGCATCGAGGGCTTGCAATGGGGTTCCCCACTCGGAGACGAAGGCTGCCTCAGGGTAGTCCTCGCGGAAACGAGAGAAGATATCACGCCAGACTTCCTGGGTGTGGGATTTTTCGTCATCATCAAACTTGACGAGCGAATCCGCCATGTCCACTCGGAATCCATCGGCGCCTTTGTCTAGCCAGTAGCGAATGATCTTGACCATTTCCTCGCGGTTGGCCATTGGTCCTTCGTCATGGGGATCCTGCATCCACGGCTTCTTCCTATCACCAAAACCGTAGTTCAACGCAGGTTGCGCCTTGAAGAAGTTCAGGATGTAGGTAGCCGCCCGTTCGGACTCACCGCCAATAAAAGGCAGGCCCTCGCCACCTTCAAACGCATGAGAGGTCCACACGTAGCGGTCAGAAAACTCGTTGGGCTCTGCCTTCTTCGATTGCTCAAACCATTCACATTGCTCACTGGTGTGACCGGGCACGAGATCGAGCAAGACTTTGATGCCCCGCTTGTGGGCTTCCTTGAAGAGCTTTACTAGGTCTTTTTCTGACCCGTAGCGCTTGGCTACCTTGTAGTAGTTGCGGACGTCATAGCCTGCGTCCACAAAAGGGGAGTCGAAACAGGGATTGATCCACAGTGCGTTAGCTCCGAGGGACTGGATGTAGTCCAGTTTGGACGTGATGCCCTGAAAATCGCCGATACCATCGGCATCAGTGTCACAGAATGTCTGGGGGTAGATCTCGTAAAATACTGCGTCGTTTAACCACGAAGGAGCAGTGTTTCGGCCATTGAATGGATTGGAACTGGTAGACATGGCCCCGATTCTAGACACCGTTCAAGGGTTTAGCGCGAAGGGATCCAATGCGCAGCCGCCACGACATGGGCGAGCAGGCGGTAGTTAACTGATCTGCCCCTAGGAAAAGTCACGGTCGGCTATTCTATTGTGCCTTCTGTGGGGTGCGGCCAAGGCGGCGGGGCTTAGGGCCGCGCACACTTACGTGTTTGCGCCGACTCGACGTAGGTTCGCGGTGACGGAGCGGCGAGACGCTACGCCAACGCCGACATGTGCCGACATCGGCCGGAATCATGCGTGGGGATGTGGGGGTAATTTGCTGCCGTAATGGGGGTAGTGCGGTGAAGCTTACGGAGCAACCCTTTCACCTGATTAACGCTTCCGCTCGGTGGGGCCTATGCCCGAATGTTTTTGATTATGTGGATTTAAAAATGCAGGCATTAGGAACATTTGTAACGTTGCCGTCTGCCATTTGTGCACTTAAGGGCGGTAGGCATCGTTTGGCTGTGATAAGTCCGTTATTAAGTCTTCATTCTATCGACCTATTGAAAATTGGGATTGCTGGGTGCTGCGCATCTGCTGGGGGTAGAGCGGGGGCGTTCCGTGCGTGAGGACTTAGTAACTTGGGTCACAATACAGGATGTGATGGGTTGGGGTCACTGTGCTTTAATCGGGGAGTGTCAGGTGATCGCCGGATGAATGGCAGAGGACGGATCTGAAATTCACTGAAATCGGTAACGATTTCATGGTGATCGTGAGCTCCAATCACATTGGGGCATTTGAAAAAAGGGCGAAGGCAACAACCCAATCGCTAGACCCGAGGCCTTCGATCAACCCTCACAAAAAGAAAGTGGTGAATGTTCGCTATGTTTAACTCGCGAAAGGTCACGGCAGTTGCAATGGCTGCTTTCCTCGGCGGTGCAGGCCTCGTAGCTTGTGGTTCCGAGGACTCTGCAACCGTTGACAACGCTGAGGCTGTAGCAGATGGACCAGTAACCCTGAGCGTGTGGACCTCTCAGGAGGATCAGGCAAACGATGATGCCTGGCTGCAGACCATGCAGGCCAAGTTCAAAGAAGCAAACCCAGATCTCGATATCACCTTCGAAAACTCCGTGGTGTCTTCCGCGGACGCTGGCACCACCGTAAACCAGGACCCAGCTGCAGCTGCTGACGTCTACTACTTTGCTAATGACCAGCTTGGCTCTCTTCTGGAAGCTGGCGCGATCGGTCAGTTGTCTGACTCCGGCGCCGCCCAGCTTTCTGAGCAGGCATCCGAGAACATGGCAAACTCCATCAAGGGTACTGACGGTGAGGCTTACGGCCTTCCAGTCGAGCCAAACACGTGGTTCATGTACTACGACACTTCCAAGCTGAGCGAGGAGGACGTCAAGTCATTTGACACCATGTTGGAGAAGGCAAAGGTCTCCTTCCCGATGTCTAACTCTTGGTACCTGCCAGCGTTCTACGCAGCAGCAGGCGCAACCTTCTTCGGTGAGGATGGTCTGGACGAGGAAGCCGGCATTCAGCTTGGTGACCGCGCAGCTGAGGTAACCGCTTACCTCGCAGAGGTTGCCCAGAACCCTAACTTTGTTAACGATGCCGATTCCTCTGGCCTGGGTCAGCTGGGTAAGGGCGTTGACGTTGTATTCTCCGGCGCATGGGATTCCGGCACCGCTAAGGAAGCCCTGGGCGACAACTACGGCGTAGCAAGCCTTCCAACGTTCAATCTTGGTGGCGAGGACCTGCAGATGAAGGCTTTCTCCGGCTCCAAGGCGATCGCTTACAACCCAAATACTTCTCATCCACAGGTAGCAGCTACCTTCGCTGAATTCCTGGCATCCGCTGAGTCTCAGAAGGTGCACTTTGAGAAGAATGGTGTAATACCTGCGGACCAAACCCTATCTGAGGATGCAGAGGTTTCCGCTGATCCAGTTGCGGCAGCTCTCTTCGACACTGTTGAAAACGCAACCATCCTGCAGCCAACCTTCCGCGCAATGTCTGACTTCTGGGATCCAGCAGACAACTTTGGTAAGGCACTGGTTAACGGCGAGGTAACCAAAGAGAACGCAGCTGAGAAGACTGAAGCTTGGCAATCTGCTTACTAAGAAGAAACTAGTTCCCCAACAGGGAGAGTGACTGATCACCATGGGCCCGTACGCTTCCTTTGCAGCAAGAGGCGTACGGGCCCATTTCCTGTGAGACATTCACTTACTCAGTACTTCGCAGCTTCCCGTTTAGTTTGATCAACTCGAGCCCTTGGGCTTCGAGGATCTGAGAAAGGACGTGGGCCCATGACGGTAGGGCTCCAGCCGGCGGACATATCGGACGCCAAGGCGACAAAACCAAAAACGCTCAAGAAAGTAGGCGAAAACCCCAATGAATATGGAGTAGGGGAGTCCTGGCTTAAGGGCGATATCTTTACCAAGCTATCTTTATTCATATTCGGACTGGGCAATTTCGCTCGAAAGCAGTACGTCAAAGGTGCTGCGTTCCTGATCATTGAGATCATCGCGATCGCGGCGTTCATTCTGAAAGGCATTGATGCCCTAGCGGAACTGCCTAGCCTAGGCAGTGGCGAGAATACTCGCGAGAAAGTGAATGGTTTCTGGGTTTACACTCAGTCGGATCCATCCGTAGTTATCCTCCTCAGTGGCGTGGCTACGGTATTCCTCCTTGTAGTATTCCTGTGGTTTGCCACTGTGTCCCTACGCAGTGCCTACAAGGCTCAGGACCAGGCGGAACTTGATGGGCGGGCACGCACTCTGAAAGAGGATGTGCGCGCACTCACTGACAGCGATGCCCCCATCTTGATGATGACGCTGCCAACCATGGGCATCTTGCTGTTCACGGTTTTGCCGCTGATTTTCATGATCACGATGGCGTTCACGAGTTACGACTCGGCTAATCCGAACAAGTTTGATTGGGTAGGTTTTGACAATTTCAAGACTGTCCTCTCAAACGAGGGTGGGGACGTCAACCTGAATCTGTTCGTGGGGGTCCTGACCTGGACTCTCGTGTGGGCTTTCTTTGCTACATTCCTGAACTACTTCTTGGGAATGTTCCTGGCAATGCTGATCAACCGCAAAACCACTCGCGGCAAGGCATTCTGGCGCGCAATTTTCTCACTGTCCATTGCAGTCCCACAGTTCGTCTCCTTGCTTGTGCTGCGCTCCATGTTGCAGCCACAGGGTGCTATTAACCGACTCCTGATGGACCTGGGGTTGATTGATTCCGCGCTTCCGTTCTTTACAGATGCAACGTGGGCCCGAGTCACGGTCATCGTGATTAACCTGTGGATCGGCATCCCTTACACCGTCATGCAGGTCACGGGTATTTTGCAGAACATCCCTGGAGAATTGTACGAGGCCGCAAAGCTTGACGGAGCAAGCTGGTGGCAGACCTTCCGCAGCGTGACCATGCCGTACATGCTGTTCGTCATGACCCCGTATTTGATCACCACCTTCACGGCCAACGTGAATAACTTCAACGTGATCTATCTTCTTTCTGGCGGCGACCCAACACCAGTTGGCGCTTCCGCGGGCAAGACAGACCTATTGATTACGTGGCTGTACAAGCTGACGGTGGACAAGGGTGACTACAACGTTGGTGCCGTAATCGGTATCTTTACCTTCCTTGTCCTTTCTGTGGTGGCTTTGATTACCTACCGCCGTTCCGGCTCCTACAAGAATGAGGAGGGATTCCAGTGAGTAAAAAGATGCACGACCAAACTAAGTCACGCAAACTCACGGACATCTTAGTCCACCTGTTCCTCGCGATTTTGGCCATCATTTGGGTGCTGCCAATCGTCTGGGTTGTATTGGCTAGCTTTAACAAGCACACCGGTCCGTATGCACCAACGTTCTTCCCAACGGAGTACACCTTCGATAACTACATCCATCTGTTTACGGAACGTCAGGTGCTGGACTTCCCGCGGATGTTTTTCAACACCTTCATCATTGCGGTCTTCTGCTGCCTGATCTCAGTGCTCTTTGTTCTGATGGTGGCTTTCTCCCTGAGCCGCATGCGCTTCAGGTTCCGTAAAACCTACATGAACGTTGCCCTGATCTTGGGAATGTTCCCAGGCATCATGTCGGTTGTGGCAATCTACTTCATCCTGAAAGCGATGGGATTGACCGAGGGCAACATGACGATTGTTGCGCTGATTATCGTCTACTCGGCCGGATCTGGTGCAGGCTTCTACATCATGAAGGGATACATGGACACTATTCCTGCATCCCTAGATGAGGCTGCATATTTGGATGGCGCAACCAAGTGGCAGGTTTTTACCAAGATCACGCTTCCCATCGCTAAGCCAATGATCGTATACCAGGCCATTGTCGCGTTCTTGACCCCATGGCTGGACTTCGTTTTGGCCAAGGCGATTGCGCGTACTCAAGACAACTACACGGTTGCCCTAGGCTTGTGGAAGATGCTTGAAAAGGAATACATTCAAGACTGGTTCGCGCGCTTTGCTGCCGGCGCAGTGTGCGTCTCCATCCCAATCGTCATTCTGTTCATTGTGATGCAACGCTTCTATCAGGAGTCCATGGCTGGCTCTGTCAAGGGCTGATCCAGCATCGCTATACCGCAGCGGGTACGAAGATCGAGAACTTCGTGCCCGCTGTATTACTGTTACAACCTCGAGTAGCACCGAGGGAGAGGATTCACCATGGCATCAACTATGGCTGCACCGGGAAAGGGATTGAGCCTAGAAAAGCTCATTTTTATTGCACACGTCTTCCTTTTGCTATCCTGCGCGGCGGCGGCACTCCTTCAAGCGCGCGTGGATAACGTTGCGGATGCAAGCCTGTCTGAATTGTCGGCAGCTGTTGTGCTTGAGGCGATTTCGTGGGGCGCTTACCCAATCATTTCCTTCGTCCTGTTGGTGGTTTATAAGATAACCGCCTACAAAGGGTTGCTGTTTTGGCTGACACTAGGGGCCGCACTCATCTCGGAGTTTCCGCATGACCTCGCGTTTGGGGGAGTGTGGGTGGACATGACTCAGCAAAGCCCGATGTGGGCGTTGCCGCTCTGCGTCCTCATTGCGCTTGTGTGGGACCAGAGCAAAAGGTCAGAAAATCCGGGTGCGCGTTTCCTGATTCGCGCCCTGATTCTCATTATCTCTGTGGCATGGGTGTTGATATTTAACATCGGGCTGAAACTAACCTTCGTTTACTTAGGCTTGGTGGTTATCGCCTTCTTCCTACTCTTCATGACACTGTGGGGTAGAGAGAACACCATGATGCTGACTGCCGGAATGCTGGGAGCCGCCTTCATTGTTACTCCAGCTATTGGTGTCATTTTTCTTCACTACCGTTCACCTGTGATTGCGGAACGGCACCGAGTTCCAAATCCGGTGTGCCTCAGCTTCTATCCAGCAATGCTGTTCATTGCAGCACTCGTTGGCCTGATTCTTTAGGTGGGGTTGATGCTGGACAGTACCGCGAAAAATGTGATGACCATCGTTGCTGAGGATCGTTAAGAGCAAGATGTCATCGCTGCGCTAAGGAAAGGCGTGGTGGGGCGGTCTTTTGAGGCGGAGGAAGCGTTTGCATTCTGCGTCGCTACATGATTAAATAGTCGGGTTGCCAACGCAACGTCGTTTAGTGATGCATGTTTCCGAGCGGAGCTAGACGAAACCCCTCGGATCAATGAGCGCAGGTTATCTGCGCTTTACCGTTGCCAGCATTAACTGCTGGGTGTGTTGGGAACTGCAAGAATTTTTAGACCGCGTGTGCGCAGGACGGAAATCTGGCACACATCAAATCCAGGTCAGGAGACCCATAGTGATTCAGCAAGAATCGCGTCTGAAGGTCGCTGACAACACCGGTGCACGTGAGATTCTGTGCATCCGTGTTCTCGGTGGATCTACCCGACGTTTCGCTGGCATTGGTGACGTCATCGTCGCTACTGTCAAGGAAGCAACCCCTAACGGCAACGTAAAGGCCGGCGAGGTTGTTCGCGCTGTAGTTGTTCGCGCCAAGAAGGAAACCCGTCGTCCAGACGGCTCCTACATCAAGTTCGATGAGAACGCAGCAGTTATCATCAAGAACGACAACGAGCCACGTGGTACCCGTATCTTCGGCCCAGTTGCTCGTGAGCTTCGTGACAAGAAGTTCATGAAGATCGTTTCTCTCGCACCGGAGGTGATCTAACTTATGAAGATCCATAAGGGCGACATGGTTGTCGTTATTTCCGGTCCAGACAAGGGTGCTCAGGGTAAGGTCATCCAGGCTTTCCCTAAGACCAACAAGGTTCTGGTTGAGGGCGTAAACCGCATCAAGAAGCACGTTGTTAACTCTGCTCCAGAGCGTGGCGCTGAGTCCGGCGGCATCGTTACCCAGGAAGCTCCAATCCACGTTTCTAACGTTATGATTCTGGACGCTGAGGGTCAGCCTACCCGCATCGGCTACCGCTTCGATGAGAACGGCAAGAAGGTTCGTATCTCACGTCGTAACGGGAAGGACATCTAAAAATGAGCGAGAACTACACTCCACGTCTGAAGACCCGCTACCGCGAGGAAATCCGCACCAAGCTGAATGAAGAGTTCTCCTACGAGAACGTCATGCAGATCCCTGGTGTTACCAAGGTTGTTGTCAACATGGGTGTTGGTGACGCCGCACGTGACTCCAAGCTGATCAACGGTGCACTTGAGGACCTAGCTCTTATCACCGGTCAGAAGCCAGAGCTTCGCCGTGCTAAGAAGTCCATCGCAAACTTCAAGCTCCGTGAGGGCATGCCAATTGGTGCACGCGTTACCCTTCGTGGTGACCGCATGTGGGAATTCCTCGACCGTCTGCTGACCGTCGCGCTCCCACGTATCCGTGACTTCCGCGGTCTCTCTGACCAGCAGTTCGACGGCCACGGCAACTACACCTTCGGCCTGACCGAGCAGACCATGTTCTACGAAATCGACGTAGACAAGGTTGATCGCCCACGTGGTATGGATATCACCATCGTTACCACCGCGACCAACAATGACGAAGGCCGCGCACTGCTCCGCGAGCTGGGCTTCCCTTTCAAGAAGCAGGGCGACAAGTAATCTTGTTTCTCTAGCTTGAAAAAGCTCTGAATAACACCCTTGAGGTTATCTCCTCAAGGGTGTTATTTTTTCGGTCAGGGACAGTTACTTCTTCACTTCGAAGGTTACTTCCGTAGGGTTTGCCACGGTTCGGGAAACCGTACACTCCTTGTCGTGGGAGATGGCGACCAAGCGCTCGACCATAGATTCAGCCTGCTTGCCCTTCTCGTCGTCCGGGAACCGAACATCAAAAAGTGCGCGTACCGACGCCAATCGCGACGCCCCTGACTCCAATACTCTGTCACCTTCAACGTCTACAGTGAACCTCTCGGGTTCACTGCGTCGCGACGTCACCACGTCCACATCCACCGCGGCGCAGCCCGCCACGGCGGCCAGCAGCAATTCAACAGGGGAGAGTAAGCCCTCACCCGCACCGAACTCTATGGTGTCACCGTTGGCGTTTGTAGCCCTGTAGTGCTTTTCACCTACCCGCTCCATGGATACCGAATAACGTTGTGTGATCTCTGGGTTGCTCATGGTCACAACTGTACTTCCACAAAGGCAGAAGCCTCCTGCACTTAACTAGACTGATAAGAGCACGGGCGACGGAACAAGTAAGGACACAGCTATGGTTGATTTGTCGAGGGAACCGGACCATCACTACGACACTGGCGTCAGCATCGACGACATAGCCGAAGCATGGCTAGATACTTTCAAGCTGGTTTCCGATCCCACGCGTCTTAGACTCCTGTTGTCCATGCATTACCGCGGCCCGGGTGAGGCCACCACCAGCGACCTAGCCAAGATGGCAGAGGTGAAGCTGGCGACAGCCTCGGCGGCTCTTAAAACAATGGAAGCCCAAGGTGTGGTGAAGGCCAGCAAGGAGGGTAGGGAAGTGCGTTATTCCCTGATCAGCCATGAAGTGCACCATTTACTCCACTACATTGGCGGCACCCATGCCCATGAGGATCGTAAAAAGAGTCAGCAAAAAACGGGCTAGTTGGTTTGCACAATTCGGCAGTCTCACGTAGGCGCAGTGACACGCCTAAGATCAACCACCGACGCCTGCAGATCAGCGGCTCGCTTGGTGCCGGAATTTCTAGGTCCGCAGTATTTGCAGAGCCAAAGCATGGTCCAAACAAGGCACATGGGCTTAGCAAATTACATAGAACGCGTATTTGCGGACCTGAAGCTAACTGGCGCCGCCTCCGTGTTAGCAATAGTAGTTCGATCGCCAACTACCGTGATGCGTCCGTGGCGCCGCGAAGCATGCCGGAGTGCACCTAACACTGGTGTGGTGGTAAGCCAAAGAAGAACGGCGGTGAAAAAGGCGCGCCCCTAATCCCACGCTAGCGGATGGTCGGTGATGGAGCGAAGCATGCCAGTAACGCATCTAACACTGAAACGTGGTGCCACGGCAACGACCGCAGTGACTGTGGAAAAAGGCGCGCCCCTAATCCCACGCTAGGGAGGTGGTGATGGAGGAAGAGCCAGTAACGTCTACTGAAACTTCCACGGCAACGACCACAGTTACTGTGGAATCGGTAACCGAAACGGTCACGTCGACAGTGCGTGAGACCGTTACAGCAGAACCTGAAACCGTCACTGCGGCGCCGGAAACTACCTCCGTTACCGTGACGGCAGCTCCTGAAACTATCACTATCACTGAGCAACCTGAGACGGTTACTACTACCGTTACCGAGGTTGCTGGAGAAGTTGCTCATACTGACACGAATGCAACTGATGCAGATGATGATCAATCTTCCCTGCAAAAATGGTTGTCCATCATCTCAGCAGTAATTGGGGTGCTGGGATTGATTGGTGGCTTGTGGTACCTAATCGAGGAAAAGATCTCACCGTTTTTGAATAACCTACTCAAGCGCTAGTTAACGGATAGAGCGCCTCGATCGCCTAACAGAACCTCATAACGTACTGCGCCTGATTCTCACTCATGGTAAGTGGGGTCAGGCGCAGTTTTCTTTGTCTGCAGTGTTCTTATTTTGAAAGGCTACTTATGCACGCAAAGCTTGTCTCAGGTAGTGGAAAGCCGCGGAAACTCCAGGCCCTCAAGCTGTTTAGTGGCTTCTGAGACTCATTATCGAGGGATGATATTCAGTGAAGTGTCGAACGGCTGACGAATTTTAAAGAAAGTCTTGTGGAGCAGGGGTGATGTGTACTAAGCTCAACACTCGGACTTTTTGCGCGCTTTTGCGCGCCCAAATTCCGCTTGTACGTTTTGAAAACCTACTTTGTTGTAGGCCCCCCGCCCCCTTATAGCGACCGTGCGAAAACACATGGGTAGCGAGCAACCAGACTATTGAGTACTGGAAGCGTGAAAGTTGCCCCTTTGAACACGCGGTAACGCCTCGTGGGGTAGGAGGAACCGCAACGAGAAAGGCATGAAGGTCACTTTCCATGACCATGACTGATCCTATCGCAGACATGCTGTCTCGCGTGCGCAATGCAAACCATGCGCACCATGACTCCGTGTCTATGCCTTCCTCCAAGATCAAGGCAAACATTGCTGAGATCCTGAAGGCTGAAGGCTACATTGCTGATTACAACGTTGAGGACGCAAAGGTTGGCAAGACCTTGACTCTCGACCTCAAGTACGGCCCAAACCGTGAGCGCTCCATTGCTGGTGTTCGCCGCGTGTCCAAGCCGGGTCTGCGCGTGTACGCAAAGTCCAACAACCTGCCGAAGGTTCTCGGCGGCCTGGGTGTGGCTATCATCTCCACCTCCTACGGCCTGCTGACCGATCGTCAGGCTACCGAGAAGGGCGTAGGCGGAGAAGTTCTCGCCTACGTCTGGTAAGGGAGGAGCGTAAATATGTCACGTGTAGGTAAGGCACCTATCGCTATCCCATCCGGCGTCGAGGTAAAGATCGACGGCCAGAACGTTGAGGTTAAGGGCTCCAAGGGCACCCTCAATGTTGTTATTCCAGAGCCAATCGTGGCTTCCCAGGAAGACGGCCAGATCGTAGTATCCCGTCCGGATGATCACCGCCGTTCTCGCTCTATGCACGGTCTGTCCCGTTCCCTCATCAACAACATGGTTGTTGGTGTGACCGAGGGCTACACCATCAAGATGGAAATCTTCGGTGTTGGTTACCGTGTTGCGCAGAAGGGTAAGGACCTCGAGTTCTCCCTGGGTTACTCTCACCCAGTGCTGATTGAGGCTCCAGAAGGCATCACCTTCGCCGTAGACGGCACCACTAAGCTGTCCGTTTCCGGTATCGACAAGCAAAAGGTTGGACAGATCGCTGCTATCATCCGCCGCCTGCGTAAGGACGATCCTTACAAGGGCAAGGGCATCCGCTACGAGGGTGAGCAGGTCCGTCGCAAGGTCGGAAAGACGGGTAAGTAAGCATGAGCAACAACGAAAACAATGGCAAGCGTCTGCCAGTAGGCAAGGACATTTCCACTCGTCGTCGCGTAGCTCGCGCACGTCGCCACTACCGTATCCGCAAGAACATGCGTGGTACCGCAGAGGCTCCACGTCTTGTAGTGCACCGTTCTTCTCGCCACATGCACGTTCAGGTCATCGACGACCTGGCAGGCCACACCTTGGCTGCGGCATCCTCCATCGAGGCTGATGTACGTGCATTCGAGGGTGACAAGAAGGCTAAAGCAGCTAAGGTTGGTCAGCTGATCGCTGAGCGCGCTAAGGCTGCTGGCATCGAAGCTGTCGTCTTCGACCGTGCGGGCTACAAGTACCACGGCCGCGTTGCAGCGCTGGCTGAGGCTGCTCGTGAAGGTGGTCTGAAGTTCTAATGATCACCATTTCCATGAACATCAACGGAAGGATTGCGTAATGCCGGGACGTGAACGGCGTGACGGCGGACGCTCCGCCGACGACAACCAGAACAAGAACGAGCGCCGCGGCGGCCGCCGCGACGATCGTCGTAACCAGCAGCAGGACGAGCGCTCCCAGTACATCGAGCGTGTTGTGACCATCAACCGCGTTTCCAAGGTTGTGAAGGGTGGTCGTCGCTTCAGCTTCACCGCTCTCGTAATCGTTGGCGATGGCAAGGGCATGGTCGGCGTTGGCTACGGTAAGGCTAAGGAAGTTCCAGCTGCTATCCAGAAGGGTGCAGAAGAGGCTCGCAAGAACTTCTTCCGCGTTCCAATGGTTGGCGGCACCATCACTCACCCAGTTCAGGGTGAGGCAGCAGCAGGCATTGTGATGATGAAGCCAGCAGCTCCTGGTACCGGTGTTATCGCCGGTGGCGCTGCTCGCCCAGTTCTCGAGTGCGCAGGTATTCAGGACATTCTGTCCAAGTCCCTGGGCTCCGACAATGCTATCAACGTAGTTCACGCTACGGTTGCTGGTCTGAAGCAGCTCGCTCGTCCAGAAGAGGTCGCTGCCCGTCGTGGCAAGACCCTGGAAGAGGTTGCTCCAGCCCGCATGCTGCGCCAGCGCGCAGGACAGGAGGCTTAAACCATGGCTCTCAAGATTACCCAGAACAAGGGACTCGTGGGCGCTAACCCAAAGCAGCGTAAGAACATGGCTGCACTGGGTCTCAAGCGCATCAACCACTCCGTAGTCAAGCAGGACAACGCAGCAACCCGTGGCATGATCAACATCGTTCGCCACATGGTTACTGTCGAAGAAGTGGCAGGGGAGTAAACAATGAGCGATCCAATTAAGCTTCATGACCTGCGCCCAGCTAAGGGTGCAAACAAGGCTAAGACCCGCGTAGGCCGCGGTGAGGCTTCCAAGGGTAAGACCGCTGGTCGTGGTACCAAGGGCACCAAGGCTCGTAAGCAGGTTTCCGCTGCTTTCGAGGGTGGCCAGATGCCAATCCACATGCGTCTGCCTAAGCTCAAGGGCTTCAAGAACAACAACAAGGTTTACTACCAGGTTGTTAACGTTTCTGACCTGGAGAAGGCATTCCCTAACGGTGGCGACGTCACCGTGGCTGACATCGTTGCAGCAGGCCTCGTGCGTGCAAAGCAGCCTGTCAAGGTTCTCGGCAACGGTGAGCTCAGCGTCAAGCTGAACGTTACCGCTGAGAAGTTCTCCAAGTCTGCTGTTGAGAAGATCGAAGCAGCTGGTGGCTCTGTTACCAACGCTTAATCTTTAACGCAAAGATTTGACAGATAACTCCCTGTCCAACCGAACACGGTAGGACAGGGAGTTTTTGCGTCCCAAAATCTCTGGTGCGGCTGCCCGCCAACAGTCCGAACCCCTAGCAGGCCAGAATTGCAAGTAGAGTCTTCCCTGATTCTTAAGATTTCCTAGGTCTTATAGCGCTATTTGCTAGAGGTAATGAGCCAATTTTGATTCCCATAATTAATTTGTATCTTTGGCGCTGAAAGACTCATTGTCCTCTTGAGGTAATCATTGGCCTCAAAGCATAGCTGGTGGTGAGGACGTCACTGGGACCGGAGATAAGTGAGACTTCAAGCATTACGCAAAGAGCCCTCGGCTTAATCGTTGCCGAGGGCTTTTGTGGCGTCCAGACTCACAATGGAATGAACACGCTAAGTCACTACTAGGGAGTACTGAAGCGTGTTGCCGATGTAGTGGCTGTATCTAGCCTTGGTAGAAGGGGTAATCCGTGTAGCCACGGGCTCCGTCTGTGTAGAAAGTGTCCTGGTCAGCTTCGTTTTCCGGTAGATCCTCACGCCAGCGGCGTACCAGGTCTGGGTTCGCGATGACTGGGCGACCGACGCTGACTGCATCGGCAAGACCGTTGGAGACCAATGCCTGAGCATCGTCGCGGGTGGTGATGGTGCCAAAGCCAGTATTTGCAACGAAAGGCGCATCGATGGCCTCGCGGATAGCTTGCACCAGATCACTGGCTGGGTCTGCGTTGAGGATATCCACGTGGTGCAATTTTAAGTCGGAAATGCTCTCTGCTAGCGCCAAGTAGACGTCTCGGGTGAGGGCGTCGTCGAATTCCTCCGCGCCCTGAATGTTGTGTTGCGGGGACAAGCGGAAGCCGGTGCGCTCGGGGCCGATTTCGGTGGCGACGGCACGGATAACCTCGGCCAACAAGCGTGCGTGGTTGGCTGGGGTTCCACCGTAACCATCCGTGCGCTTGTTGGAGGCTGGGGACAGGAACTGATGCAGCAGGTAGCCGTTGGCGCCGTGGATCTGCACCGCATCCATGCCCGCGTCAATGGCACGGCGAGCTGCCTTAACGAAATCTTGGATGACTTGCTGGATTTCTTCCTCGGTCAGCTCATGAGGTGCTGGCGAGTTCGCCTTGCCTGTGGAAATGCGGATTGGGTTCGGAGGCGCCAACGGGCTTGCGCCGACCGTGCGTCCAGTGCCGGTGAGCTCTGGGTGGGAAATGCGTCCACCGTGCATGATCTGCATGGCAATAGTGCCACCTTCAGCGTGGACTGCGGCAGCGATCTTCGCCCAAGCCTCCTGCTGCTCATCTGTTTCAATGCCCGGCTGGCCGTACCAGGTACGGCCCTCAATTACCGGCCACGTGCCCTCCGTCACGATCAAACCGACACTTGCCCGCTGGGCATAGTGGGTGGCCATCAAATCATTAGGTACGCCACCTTCACTGGCACGTAGACGCGTCAGCGGTGCCATGACTACGCGGTTACTCATCGTAGTGTTGCCAAGGGTGAGTGAATCGAAAAGGTTTTTACTCATTCACCCGAGGGTACCGTTAAACCCTCTTCCCGCCATCTGCTGTGAGCGAACAACGGATTCGGCCTGCTACAGCGCACTTTCCTCGTCTAAGCGTGGCAACGCACGGTGCCATTCTGGATGAGACGTGTCAATTGGCTGGGCGTTTCAGTTGTGATTAGCGCGCTCTGGTGCCGGTAATTGTGGTGCTGCGGCAAGCGGAAGCTGCCACGACTAGCTAGTTCCTAGTGAAGGCTGCCACCTTCGATAGCCACGTCCGTAGAGGTGGTAAGAACCGTTTCGATAGCAATCTCGATGGCCTTGGTTATTACGTCCAGCTCCACAGTTGGAACTTCACTTCCGAACCCTTGTTGGGGAATTGCCGGAATATGAATGAAGCCCGCGCGGGTGTGACGGTAGTCAGACTGTGCGAGGTGGTGCATCACGGCATAAAAAACGTGATTGCACACGAAAGTGCCTGCTGTATTAGATACGGAGGCGGGGATTCCTGCGTCACTAATGGCCTTAGTTATTGCCTTGATGGGGAGAGTGCTGAAGTAAGCGGCGGGTCCGCCAGCCACGATGGGCTTATCAATAGGTAGGGCGCCGGCATTATCGGGAATGCGGGCGTCATCAACATTGATTGCTACGCGCTCAGGGGTGATAGCCGATCGACCAGCAGCCTGGCCGAGCATGATGATGACGTCCGGCGCGATACTGTCCACAAGGTCGAATACGCTGGTTGCCGAACTATTAAAGACGGTTGGAATAACAGCGCTATGAACGTGCGCGCCAGAGATGGTGGTAGCTAGCTGGCCTACAACCAGTTCTGAGGGGTTGGTATCTGCATCGCCGAAGGCATCAAATGCCGTCACGAGTACTTTTTTCATAAGCGCTTTTCCTTGCTTAAGCTTTGCCCAATGAGGAGATTGGGGTTTAGGAGTGGGGAGGTGACCGTCTGAATGAGTAGTGGAAACCTCCATCCGCCTAGAGGGGATCATCCACATTCTCACTAGGAGACGTTTATGCCAAGTTTCCAGAAAAGACGAAGAAACGATCTGGTTGCGGAGCATGCACCAGAAGCATGCCGGTTTCTTGAGCAAGCTCTACCGCCAAGGCGCTGGGTTCCTTAGCAGACACTAAAGCTGGTACGCCTGCCTTAGCTAAAGCGGTGACTGTCTCGAATGTTGGTGCAATGGTTGTTACAGCAACGAGCCCTGACCGAGACTCCGTGTCTTCTGGGTAGTTCAGCAAAAGCCAGCCCGTGCACTTATACGTGGCGTTCAGCGGATGGATGTCTTCACGGGAAACTAGCTGCTGTGTGCTCTGCGTATCTTCCGTTTTCTGGTTGTATTCTCCGCTTGGCTGGCTGTTCGTGGACGCCTTCACAACAGTCATCCGTTCGACGGCTTGGGCAGCGGAAGAAACAATCGCTGTGGAGACTGAGGCCTCTATCTGCGCGACGCTGAATTCTGGGTCCAGCTGTGGCAGGGTAGGGGCTACATCCGTTACCTTGTCCGTTCCGCAAACACCACAGGAATTGAGATAGCGGGGATGGATGATATCGAGGCTTGGCATGCCGGTGGCATGAGGAAGCTCGGGAACCACCGTGAGGCTTGCTGCGGAGGAAACACCCTCGCCTTGATGTTGCTCTGCAAGAGCAACATCAAGGACGTTGTAGGTGTTTTCGCCAGCAGAATTAGTGCCCGCGCAGTAGCTGGCGCGGATGAGATCCTCAAGGTGTGCGATCTTGCCGTCGTCGAAAAGCAGGCCATGAAGAAGCTCAATGTCATGACCTGGCGTGCGCATAACTGAGTACACAACGTTGCCGTGCTGGCGGATCTCTAGGGGCTGTTCTGCAGGGAGTTTTACGCTGCGATTGGAGGAGTGCACGGTGTCTTTAGTGACATATACATGTGTGGCTCGGATTCGTGGTGTTTTTCTACTCATATTTGCTCCTCAGATTCGCTACCGCTTCACTGTATATCGCGTGGCTTAGAAGGTTGCTTGTGGCTCAAGCCTAATGAATATCTAAATGTGCATGTAGGCGGTCTGAGTGGTAAAGTGGGCGAGTCATTTATGTCCGTACTTTTTCGAATGAAAAAGTTAACTTGCACGAACAAATTCCCGCACAGAACAACACACATCTTTGGCTGCGAGGGTTCTCAGCTTTATCTCCGGCTCTAATCAACGTTGAGTTCAGTGTGGGAGCCAGGAGGCCAAGTGTCCGCCATTCTTCAGGCTTTTAAGGACGCTGATCTACGCAAGAAGATCCTTATCTCTATCGCGTTGATCGTTCTGTATCGTATTGGTGCGCAGATTCCTTCCCCAGGCGTGGATTACGCATCCATTTCTGGCCGAATCCGCGAGCTTACCCAGGAGTCAGGCAGCGTTTACTCGCTGATTAACCTGTTTTCCGGTGGCGCACTGCTGCAGCTGTCCGTCTTTGCAATCGGCGTGATGCCGTACATTACTGCGTCGATTATCGTCCAGCTTCTTACCGTTGTTATTCCTCGCTTTGAAGAGCTCAAGAAGGAAGGCCAGTCTGGTCAGGCAAAGATGGACCAGTACACCCGTTACCTCACACTCTTCCTTGCTCTTCTGCAGTCTGCGGGCATCGTTGCTCTGGCAGATCGTGAGCAGCTGCTGGGACAGGGAGTATCCGTGTTGGTAGCTGACCGTACGCTGTTTGACTTGATCTTGCTGGTTCTGGTCATGACATCGGGCGCAATGCTCGTCATGTGGCTGGGTGAGTTGATCACCGAGCGAGGCGTGGGTAACGGCATGTCCCTTCTGATCTTCGCCGGTATCGCTACCCGTCTTCCACAGGACGGCTTGAATATTCTGCAGTCTTCCGGCGGTGTTGTATTTGGTGTAGTGATTGCTGCGATCATCATCCTCGTCGTTGGCATTACCTTTATCGAGCAGGGACAGCGCCGTATTCCGGTCCAGTATGCCAAGCGCATGGTTGGTCGCCGTCAGTATGGCGGTTCCTCCACCTACCTTCCGCTCAAGGTTAACCAGGGTGGCGTTATCCCAGTCATCTTCGCGTCCTCTCTGATTTACATGCCAGTGTTGATCACGCAGATCGTGAACTCCGGTTCCCCTGAGGTTTCTGACAACTGGTGGCAGCGCAACGTAATCCAGTACCTTCAGACCCCTTCCTCGTGGCAGTACATCGTTCTGTACTTCGTACTGATCATCTTCTTCTCCTACTTCTACGTTTCGGTCCAGTACGACCCCAACGAGCAGGCAGAGAACATGAAGAAGTACGGCGGCTTCATCCCGGGAATCCGTCCGGGTCGCCCAACCGCGGAATACCTTGGTTACGTAATGAACCGCCTTCTGTTCGTTGGAGCGCTATACTTGGGCATTATTGCTGTTTTGCCGAACATCGCGTTGGACATGGGCGTAGGTTCTTCCTCCGCTAGTGCCACTCCGTTTGGCGGTACTGCAATTCTGATTATGGTTTCGGTTGCTCTGACCACGGTCAAACAGATCGAATCTCAGCTTCTGCAAAGTAACTACGAAGGACTTCTCAAATAATGCGACTAGTACTCCTCGGCCCTCCGGGCGCTGGCAAGGGAACCCAGGCAGCTATCCTCACCGAAAAGCTCGGTGTTCCGCACATCTCTACCGGTGACCTCTTCCGCGCCAATATTGGCGAAGGTACCCCACTTGGCGTTGAGGCAAAGGAATACATTGACGCCGGCAAGCTCGTTCCTACCGACGTCACCGCGCGCATGGTCAAGGCACGCTTGCAAGAATCCGACGCAGCAAACGGCTTCCTGCTGGACGGATTCCCACGTACCGTGGAGCAGGCCGACATCCTTGATGAGTTCTTGGAAGAGTTCGGCACCAAGCTGGACGGCGTTGTTAACTTCCAGGTAGATGAGGACACCGTTGTCAAGCGCATGCTTGCACGCGGCCGTGCAGACGATAACGAGGAAACCATCCGGACCCGTCTTGAGGTTTACCGCAACGAGACTGCACCTCTGATCGATCACTACGGTGAGCAGATCATCCCAATCAAGGCAGAGGGCACAGTTGAGGAAATCAACGAGCGCACCCTCAAGGCGCTGGGTAAGTAAATACAGCCTAGAGTCTTATGGGCCTGAGTCACATGTGGTGATCAGGCCCATTTTTCATGCCAAAGTTTGGGGTCTAAAGTAGCCAACAGTGTACGTGGCCTTAAGGCGGCAAAGAGAGAAAGTGATCAGCTAGTGGGATTTCGGAAAAAGAAGAAGCAGATTGCAGCAAAGACACCAGCAGAGCTTGATGCAATGCAGGCGGCCGGTGAGATTGTTGGTAGGGCCTTGCAAGCCGTGAAGGCCGCGGCAGTCCCAGGTATCAGCACCTTGGAGCTAGATGCTGTGGCTGAGGACGTCATCCGTTCTGCCGGTGCTATTCCTACGTTCAAAGGCTATGGGGGATTCCCCGGCTCAATCTGTTCCTCGGTCAATGACGTCATCGTGCATGGTATTCCTAATGCGGAGACAGTTCTCAAGGAAGGGGATCTCGTCTCCATTGACTGCGGCGCAACTTTTAACGGGTGGGTCGGTGACTCCGCTTGGAGCTTCGGTATCGGTGAGATCGCAGAGGATGTAAAGGCGCTCAACGAGGCCACCGAGTGGGTTCTCCACGAGGGCATGAAAGCTATGGTGCCGGGAAATCACCTGACGGATCTTTCACACGCCCTCGAGTTGGCTACCCGTGCTGCTGAGAAGAAGTTCGGCGTGAAGCTGGGAATCGTCGACGGCTACGGTGGCCACGGCATTGGTCGCACCATGCACGAAGAGCCGTACCTGGCCAATGAGGGCAAGCCGGGAAGGGGACCTATCATCCAGGAGGGTTCTGTCTTGGCTATTGAGCCCATGCTGACCTTGGGCTCTGTGGATTCCTTAGTTCTGGATGACGAGTGGACCGTGATTACTGACGACGGTTCCTGGGCGTCCCACTGGGAGCACACAGTCGCGGCAACCGCAGATGGTCCGAGGATTTTGACTCCGCGAAAGTAGGGCGCGCAAGAGGGGATAAGCACAAGGGAGGCCGTTGGCAGCATCTCCGTTCACGGAGACCTGACGAGTAAAACCGGTTACCGCTGTGAAAGCCGGTGGCAAAAAGTTCAAATTTTGAATCAATTGGGGGCAATTTTTACGCAAATTCCCTGATTACCGGCAAAACGGTCTATAGTCTTTAGCATGTCTTTCAAGCCACGTGACTCTAAGTCTTCAAAGAAGCGCCGCGTTACTGCGGCTGTAGCTTCCGTTATTTCCGCGGCATCCCTCTTCGCCGCGACCCCAGCGGTTGCCACCGCTCAGGCTAATCCCCTCGCCGGCGTAACATCAAGCGTTCCTTCCTTCAATCTGAATAAGGCTCTTGCTGATATCAACAAGCAAACCCGTGATAACGCTTGGAACACCCGCAACCGTTGGATTGCTCAGGCCAAGGCTGCATTGCCAGCGCCTCAGGCTAAGCAGGCGGAGCGGGCTATTGATGGCGCCATCAATGCTTTGTTCCCAGGTCTGATCGCTGAGCGCAAGGCGGAGATTGCTGCGCGTGAACGCGCCGCCAAGGAAGCAGCTGCGCGCAAAGAGCGCGAACGCAAGGCGAAGGCTGAGCGCGAGCGTCAGTTGAAAGCTGAACGCGCACGCCTCAACACTGGACCTTGCCCAGTAACGGCACGCGCCTGTGTAGACATCGCCGGTGGTCGTTCTTGGATTCAGGAGAACGGTCGTGTAGTACACATGGCTCCATCCTCTGCTGCTCGTCCAGGCTATGACACCCCAAAGGGGCAGCACTACGTGACCCGTAAAGTAAAGGACGAGGTTTCCTACCTGTTCAACATGGCGCCAATGCCAAACGCTGTGTACTTCACTAACAGTGGGCACGCATTCCACTCTGGTGTAGTGGGAGACCTTTCCCACGGCTGCATCCACCTGAATTACAACGACTCCGTCGTTTTCTTCAATAGCCTCAACGTTGGAGATTCTGTCTACATTTACTAACCTCAGCGCTTGATCGCTGGGGAATGGGCGAGGCTTTCCCATTGTCCTAACGATCTAGCACAGCACGAACGTGGATCTACCAAAGTGTAGGTCCGCGTTTTTTCGTAGTCTGGCCCAGGGTACAACGGTGTGGCAAAAACAAATCTCGATATTAGGTTGTATTTGCGTAGATAAAGCTGTAATGTTGTCAAATGGTGTGCAGGTTTCTGCCTGTGCACTGGGTAAATGACCAAAATCTTAAGGTACGCGCTTAGGCAACGAAAGTTACTAGTTGGCTCTCGGTACCGTGAAAGTAGAGGATATGGCTAAGGAAGGCGCAATCGAAGTAGAGGGCAAGATTATCGAGCCACTACCAAACGCAATGTTCCGCGTCGAACTCGACAACGGGCACAAGGTTCTTGCACACATTTCGGGCAAGATGCGTCAGCACTACATCCGTATTCTTCCTGAGGATCGCGTGGTCGTGGAGCTGTCTCCATATGACTTGACCCGTGGTCGCATCGTTTACCGTTACAAGTAATAAATAGAAGCCTCCTTGCTTCAATGAACTAACGTCGCCGCCAGCTCAGAGAGCTTGCTTGTGTTCTCTATGAGTGGCGGATATACGGCGTTTATTCACACTCACCTTTGGCAGCGATGGCCGAAGCCTCGTGTATCTCATCCCATCGTCCGGCTCCGACCGGGCAAAGTGATGGCTGGCGAGGACGAGCAAGGAGAAAACCATCGTAACAACCGGAAAGGTTATGCCACATGGCACGTCTAGCTGGTGTGGACCTCCCACGCAACAAGCGTATGGAGGTTGCACTCACTTACATTTACGGCATCGGCCCAGCCCGCGCCGCAAAGCTGCTCGAGGAGACCGGCATCTCCCCAGATCTGCGCACCGACAACCTGTCTGATGACCAGGTTGCTGCACTGCGTGACGTTATCGAAGCTACCTGGAAGGTAGAGGGTGACCTCCGCCGTCAGGTTCAGGCTGACATTCGCCGCAAGATTGAAATTGGCTCTTACCAGGGTCTGCGCCACCGTCGTGGTCTGCCAGTTCGTGGTCAGCGCACCAAGACCAACGCTCGTACGCGTAAGGGTCCTAAGAAGACGATCGCCGGAAAGAAGAAGTAATTCATGCCTCCTAAAGCACGCTCTGGCGCGCGCCGCACTGGCCGCCGCGTCGTAAAGAAGAACGTGGCTGCTGGCCACGCTTACATCAAGTCCACCTTCAACAACACCATCGTTTCCATCACGGATCCTAACGGTGCTGTTATCTCTTGGGCATCCTCCGGCCACGTTGGCTTCAAGGGTTCCCGTAAGTCCACTCCATTCGCTGCACAGCTTGCTGCTGAGAACGCTGCACGCAAGGCAATGGATCATGGCATGAAGAAGGTTGACGTATTCGTCAAGGGCCCAGGTTCGGGCCGCGAGACCGCTATCCGTTCCCTCCAGGCTGCAGGCCTTGAGGTTACCTCTATCTCGGATGTGACCCCACAGCCATTCAACGGCTGCCGTCCACCGAAGCGTCGTCGCGTTTAAGGAAAGGAAAAGGTAACTTACTATGGCTCGTTACACTGGCCCAGCAACCCGTAAGTCCCGCCGCCTCCGCGTCGACCTCGTCGGCGGAGACATGGCATTCGAGCGCCGCCCATACCCACCAGGACAGGCCGGCCGCAACCGCATCAAGGAATCTGAGTACCTGCTGCAGCTCCAGGAGAAGCAGAAGGCAAAGTACACCTACGGTGTTCTTGAGAAGCAGTTCCGTCGTTACTACGCAGAAGCTAACCGCCTCCCAGGCAAGACTGGTGAGAACTTGGTTATCCTTCTGGAGTCCCGTCTGGACAACGTTGTTTACCGTGCAGGTCTGGCACGTACCCGCCGCCAGGCTCGTCAGCTGGTCTCCCACGGCCACTTCACCGTAAACGGCAAGAAGGTTAACGTTCCTTCTTACAAGGTCTCCCAGTACGACATCATCGACGTTCGTGAGAAGTCTCAGAAGATGATGTGGTTCGAAGAGGCTCAGGACAACCTTCTCGATGCAGTAGTACCTGCATGGCTCCAGGTTGTTCCAGCAACCCTGCGCATCCTCGTGCACCAGCTGCCCGAGCGCGCTCAGATCGACGTTCCGCTGCAGGAGCAGCTCATCGTCGAGCTTTACTCGAAGTAATTTCAGTTTGCTTGCAATGCCCCAGGCGTTGCTCAAACAGGAATCTTCCTCATATCCATCCTTTTGCATTCTTAAGACGTCAGATAGCGGTCGTCACACAAGGAGACATAAATGCTCATTTCTCAGCGCCCAACCCTTACCGAAGAGGTTGTCGATAACGCACGCTCCAAGTTCACCATTGAGCCACTGGAGCCAGGCTTTGGCTACACCCTTGGTAACTCGCTGCGTCGCACCCTGCTGTCCTCCATTCCTGGTGCAGCAGTAACCAGCGTCAAGATCGACGGTGTTCTCCATGAGTTCACTACGATTTCTGGTGTAAAGGAAGACGTCTCTGACATCATCCTGAACATCAAGGGCTTGGTACTTTCTTCTGACTCAGATGAGCCAGTTGTCATGTACCTACGCGCTGAGGGTCCAGGTCAGGTCACTGCTGCGGCTATTGAGCCACCAGCTGGTGTTGAGGTGCACAACCCAGACCTGCACATTGCAACCCTTAATGAGCAGGGTCGCTTGGAAATCGAAATGGTTGTTGAGCGTGGCCGTGGCTACGTTCCTGCAACCCTGTACTCCGGAGCTAACGAGATCGGCCGTATCCCAGTTGATCAGATTTACTCCCCAGTACTGAAGGTTAGCTACAAGGTTGAGGCTACTCGTGTCGAGCAGCGTACCGACTTCGATAAGCTGATCATCGATGTTGAAACCAAGAACTCCATTGCTCCACGTGACGCACTTGCTTCTGCTGGCAAGACCTTGGTTGAGCTGTTCGGTCTCGCTCGTGAGCTGAACACCTCTGCTGAAGGCATCGAGATCGGTCCTTCCCCACAGGAGACCGAGTACATCGCTGCTTACGGTATGCCAATTGAGGACCTGAACTTCTCTGTTCGTTCCTACAACTGCCTGAAGCGCCAGGAAATCCACACTGTTGGTGAGCTCGCAGAGTGCACTGAATCTGATCTGCTGGATATCCGCAACTTCGGCCAGAAGTCCATCAATGAGGTAAAGATCAAGCTTGCTGGCTTGGGTCTTACCTTGAAGGATGCGCCAGAGGATTTCGACCCAACGCAGTTGGAAGGTTACGACGCTGAAACCGGCGACTACGTCGATGTGGATGCGGAAGATTCCGAGTAAAACAATCTAAGGTTACCGGTGACTACCAGGTAGCCAGCGCTCACAAAAATCCGTACACGAGGAGTACACCATGCCTACCCCTAAGAAGGGCGCCCGTCTCGGCGGTTCCGCGAGCCACCAGAAGCACATTCTGTCTAACCTCGCGGCACAGCTGTTCGAGCACGGTGCCATCAAGACCACCGATGCCAAGGCTAAGATGCTGCGTCCATACGCAGAGAAGCTGATCACCAAGGCAAAGGGCGGCTCTGTCGCTGACCGTCGCAACGTTCTCAAGCTCGTTCCTAACAAGGACGTAGTTGAGTACCTGTTCAACGAACTTGCTCCAAAGTTCGAGAACCGCAACGGTGGCTACACCCGCATCATCAAGCTCGAGAACCGCAAGGGCGACAACGCTCCTATGAGCCAGATCTCCCTCGTTCTTGAAGAGACCGTTTCTGCCGAGGCAACCCGCGCTACCCGCGCTGCTGCTTCCAAGAAGGCAGAGGAAGAGTCTGCTCCAGCTGAGGCTGAGGCTGAGGTAGAGGAGACCAAGGCTGAAGAGGCTGAGGTTGAGGCTGCTGAGGAGACCAAGGAAGAAGAGAAGTAATTCATCTTCCCTTGAAGTTCTAGCTTCCTAGGATCCGCACGTTCTATTACGAACGTGCGGATCTTTGTTTTTTCAGTGTGAGTTTTTACTCCCTACATACCCAAATGCATCGTGCCTTAGGTGGTTACAATGCACGTATGGGAAAGAATGAGTCTCTGCTAGACCGTGGTATTCGCGTTGTCATTGCGGCCGTCGCTGTTGTCTTAGGGGTTTATGTTCTCAGCGGTGTCTGGTCCGTAGTTGCCTACATCGTTGCCGCGGTCATGGCTGTGACCGCAATCGCGGGAATTTGTCCGCTTTATAAGGTTTTTGGGGTTAATACCTGTAAGTCTTGATGTCACGGACGTGAACAAGAATAGTTAGGAGTAGAACATGCAGAAGAATGAATCATCTACAGACCGCATAGCACGTGCAGTGGGATCGGGTTTGCTTGCGATTACTGCCCTTGCGGGGCCAGGTCCAAAAACCGCCGTAGGTAAGGGACTACTAGGAGTATCTGCAGTTTTGGGCGTTACCTCTGCTGTAGGTTTTTGCCCGCTGTACAAGGCCGTTGGGCTCAGTACCTGCGAGCAGTAGGGTACTGACTGTTTCGGTGCCCTTCTTGCTGGGTACTTGGTCGGCCGTGGCCGTAGTGCCAGTTGTGATGCCCATACAGTAATGCACTAAACGGTAAGAGACAGAGTGCGATGAGGGTTATGGAGCCGTAACGCTCATGGCGTGCTATGTCCTGGCGAGGCCTGAAGTACACGCAATGGCACCGGGTTGCTTCTTAGGAGTGACTCGGTGTTTTCTCATTGCTAGCTGGTAAACTTCCACAGGTTGATGTCGCGGATTGTTGATGGGAAAGGGCCAGCGTGGAAGAACAAACGTCTCCAGTGGGTAGCGAGGACGATGTCCGTATTCGCCTGGATTTGGCCTACAACGGGGCCAATTTCCACGGCTGGGCGCGTCAGGGTAGCTCTGATCTGCGCACTGTTCAGAAGGTCTTGGAGGATGCTCTTTCACTGATCCTGCGCCACCCGATTGAACTGACCGTTGCTGGCAGGACTGATGCGGGGGTGCACGCTGCTGGCCAGGTTGCGCACTTCGATATCCCTCGAGCGGCGCTTGATACGCGTTCGATTGATGGTGATCCATCGCGATTGGTGCGTAGGCTCGCGCGCCTTCTTCCCCAGGACGTGCGTGTGCATCGATGCGAATTCGCCCCAGAGGGTTTCGATGCCCGCTTCTCTGCTCTGAGACGGCATTACGTCTACCGCATTACTACGGCTGATAGGGGAGCGCTTCCTACTCGCACGGTCGATACGGCGGTATGGCCACACGATGTTGATCTGGGTGTTATGCAGGCTACCGCAGATGTGCTGGTGGGGCTGCATGATTTTGCGGCTTTCTGCAAGTACCGCGAGGGGGCAACTACTATTCGTGAACTCCAGAAGTTTGAATGGAAGGATGGCTCAACAGCTTTAGAGCCTCAGGTTTATGAGGCGCATGTAGTAGCTGATGCTTTCTGCTGGTCCATGGTGCGTTCTCTCGTCGGGGCATGTTTGGTGGCTGGGGAAGGAAAGCGGGAGGAGGGCTTTGCCCTTGGGCTTCTCGACGAAACCACGAGGTCTTCTCGGGTCCCCGTTGCCCCGGGCAACGGGTTGTCTCTGGTGCAGGTTGATTATCCGGAGGATAATCAACTAGCCGCGCGGGCTCAGGAAACACGGGCCATGCGTGACGGTGGGGATGTCGGCAAGTAATAGGGATCCTCACAAGGTCAGTGCCACGACCGTACCGGGGCAGCACCCGAGCCGTTAAGTATGCTGGAAAACATCATTACCAAGTAGTAATGTTTACAGTGATTTCGTGCGCTATATATTTTGGGGATCTAGCGTTACTGAAAATCATGAAACGGGGTCACGCCCTTCATCCTGCATGCCTAACCGGGGTGAGGGGATTGGAAGCTTATGCGTAGCTAAAAGGACCTCAACGCTATGGGAGAACTCAACCCCACCACTAAAGCCCAAGTATCCGGACACAAATTTCTTAAGCGGCGCGTGGAACACGGGCTGGTCATGGGCGATATCCGCATGATCCATGATCCGCTGGCGCGGCGCAAACGAGCACTAACATTCGGTATCGCCGGTGCTGCGCTCATTGGCGTCGGTGCTGGCGCAATGGCGATATTTGCCCCGCAAGCAAACCCCGGTGACGCCGCCATTATTGCCGCTGAATCTGGGCAGTTGTTCGTCCGTGTGGAGGATGCCTATCACCCAGTAAGCAATCTGGCGTCCGCGCGGCTGGTCAGCGGCCAGGCTGAAGATCCCGCCAAGGCCGATGATGACATTCTCTCCCTCATGCCTAAATCAGTCCCAGTAGGGATTGTGGACGCCCCATCGATCATCGGGGATCAATCGGTATTGCCGGATCTGGAATGGTTTGCCTGCGTTGAGCCTCACAAACGGGAGAATCGCCTTGATGAGGCTCCAGACAGGATCGTTTTTGTGATCGATGATCAAGCAAGCTCCCGTAGTTTTGATGCGGGCGCGTTCATTGCGCGCGTGGACAACAACGGTGTAGACACTGACTACTTGGTTACATCGGAAGGTCGAATGAAGCTTCCCGCCGCGGATTCTCCAGAGGGGCGTGTAGTTCGCCGTGAACTAGGTATGGACGCGAACACCACCTTGTGGACTCCACCTGCGGATGTACTAGCAGCTATCAAAGAACTACCGGAGTTTGCACTACCACCACGTGACGCCCAAGTCTGGTCCACCGGTGAACACTCTTCCACGGGCAGTTGGTTGTACTACCAAAACTCCGTCGCTCGCTTGAGCGAACTACAGTTCCGGATCCTTGAGAGTTTAGAGTACGAGCAGGTCAGGGTGAAGATGGCGGACGTCAATCAGAAAGATGACCTAACTCTAGTGATGTCTATGCCTAGCAAAAAGGTAGAGCTGAAGGATCCTCGTACCACCACCGTCTGCGTGAACGAGCAAGGTCAGCTGGTGGGAATGGGTACCCAGGTAATGGAGAAAGCTGCGGCACTAGGCGGTGATTCGGTTGCCACGCACTTCGTTGGTCCCGGGCGCTCCATCGCAGTCAACACAGGTGCTGGCAACCACCTCATCGCTGAAACGGGTCTGCGGCACCAAATAAAAAGCGATGCGGAATACACCGCTTTGGGTGTGAACCAAACCCAAGATATCCCATGGGTGCTGTTGAGGCTGCTTCCGGAGGGCACTGTTTTGTCACGAGAGAACGCAGTAAGGCCGCTTTACTAACGCAACCGGCGTGTACTGATAGTTGGTAGGATGGGGAAGAATCTCTGGAACCAGCATTCCACTGCTTCTGGTCACTTCTAACAGAAAGATCTCGACCTCCGTATGTCCTCCATGCGCGATGCAGTTGCGAAAAAAGTAGCTGCTATCGAACAACGCCATCAAGCCTTGAAGCAGATGCGCTTCGGTTTTTTGATACGCCCAGCGGTGCTTGTCATTGGTTGGATCGTCACTGTATTCGGTCTCGTTACCATCCCCTTTCCCGGTCCGGGGTGGTTCACCGTTTTCGTAGGCGTGGGCATCCTGTCGCTGGAAGTCCACTGGGCGCATCATCTCATGGAGTGGGGCATTAAAAAGTACGAACAGTTTTTTGACTGGTACAAGAGTAAGAGCACAGCAACGCGCTACCTTGTCATTTTCCTGATCTGTGGATGCGTATGGGTGGTGGTGGGTTCCACCATGTACGGCATGTGGTACTTTGACAAACTCCCAGCGCTGGATCCGGTAATTGAGGCATTCACCAACTTTGAAAAAGCTTCCTAGTTACGCTTCCTTTTTCTACCTAGAGCTATAGTCAGCAGCAAGAAGAAAACCGCGATGGCCGATAACAGTGCAACCGTATTCCTCAACGTAGGCGGTTGGTGTCTATCCTGAGCAGAGATGACAACTGCGTGTGTAGGGGGTGTTTCATCCGCCATCATGGATACCGCTACTTCAGGCGACACTGCGCCGGTTAGCGGATCAACGGATTCATACAGAACCCTCCTGATATCGGCCGCGGAGGCTCTGGGCGCACGCTGCTTCATCAACGCTACTGTTCCGGCAACATAGGGTGCAGCGAAGCTAGTGCCAGAGAAATTGCTTACGCTCCCGTTGTGTGTGGTTCCTGAGGCAAGCCCGCGGGAATCAGGGGAGAGCGCGGTGTGCACCAATCCAGGTGCACTGAGTCGAGTCCATGGGGAGCTAATGGAATAGTCCGCAATCGTTGCTGGGTCTTCATAGGCGGCCACACCCACCACCTGGTCATGGTGCGCCGGGTAGACCGTCGATCCTTGTGGGCACTGGGAAGATTCATTGCCTGCGGCTGATACAACCACTGTCCCTTGTCGCTCGGCACGTGCGAGTGCGGCGTCAAGGCCGCTTGTGTCTACTGCGGCTGCTGTGGGTGGGATACATGAGACGACAGAGACGTTGATGACGTCAGCTTTCTTATCTAGCGCAACGTGGATGGCATCGATGAGCGTTTGGAGCGATCCACTGGATTGGTCACCGGCGCGTCGGTGGAGAGAAGATGACTGCCTAATGGAGATGACGGTGGAATCTGGGGCTACTCCAACGATGCCATCACCGGTGTCTCGGGCTGCGATGACACTGGCAACGATTGTCCCGTGCGCGTCGCAATCGAAGTAGCCGTCGAAGGAATCCTCTACTAAGTTGCCACCGTCTTCCACCGGTCCCAATCGCGGATGACGAGCTACGCCTGTGTCAATCACCGCAACCCGCACTCCTGATCCAGTGGCCAACTTATGGGCGTTGCGGTACTCATCGCCAACTGCTGCCTGGGCCAGTATCGTGCGATCCGTAGCTCCCTCCAACGTGATGCATTCAATCTCGGCATCCTCCGGGCTGCCTTGAGGCGCCTCCTGAGAGAGGGCCAGTGGGGTGGGAAAAGACAACGTGATAAGAAACGTCATCGCGGTCGCGATGACTCGGCGGGCGCATGTTCTAGCTACCATGGTGATTCCTAACCTAGTCCACGGATCAAGATGAAGGTGCCGGCAATGTGGAGGGCCAGTGGAACTGACGCCGCGATGCATAGTGACTCTAGGCGTTCAATCCACACAATCGTGGTGGGCTCGAGCGCGGATATCTTGGTTGACCACAGGGGTGAGGAAGCCAGTACGGCGCAGGCTAGGCAGGCGATGATGAGCATGGGAGGTGACTGATTGTCGGCGGCTATTGCACAGCAGATCAGCGCGGTAAGCCCGATGAGCCAAGTAGCCCACACAGCCACGGTGCGGTAGTGGCGATGGGCATGAATTAACACGCTTGCGCCGGCGGTGATACACAGTGCCTGGTTGAAACCGCCACCAGAAATGCCAACAGCGCACAATGCCGGAATCATAAAACCAGCTAGGCCAGCGAGCATGCCATCCAAAATGTGAGCTGCCCGCTGTGCCTGCTCGTCCGGGTTCGATGGGGTCTTGTCACTGATGGATAAGTCCTGTCCGGCGCTCGGCAGGCGGGGAACCTTCAGCCCAGCGAAACCACACGAAATGGTGGGGGAGAAGGCCAAGAGTAAGAGGGCAACTGTGATTCCACAACCGGCCACGGAGAAAACCCATCCATAGCGAGCGATATTGAACCCCGGGGTAAAGATCCATGCCCCTGGCGCCGAAGCCACTGTAAGAGCACCGGTAGTGCAGCACGCACTGAAAACACTGAGGTGGTGCTTCCGCAGGACCTGCAAAACCACGCTGATTGTAATCATCGCGGCTCCGGCGCTGAGCATTGCTAGGCCACCATCGGTGGGCGAGACCGTGTTACGCACCGCGGTTATTAGGCTATCTCCTGGGGAGAGCACTGCCCACCATGCTGATGCGCCGGCGAATGCGACGGTGGATACAAATAAAGCTGAGTTCCGGCGCCAGCTCAAAACGGCTGTGGCTGTGATGATGAGAAGGAGGCAGCGCCACGTGTTGCCCACGGCAGGAATGGGGGCTAGAAGGAATGCAACGGCTAAGCCGATGAAGCCGGCCACAGCTGCAACGTCTTGGGTGCCACTAGGTTGTGGTGCAACTTGGGATAAGTCAGAAAGGGCTTCTGCTGAATCCTTAGCGATCATCGCAGGAGCTGGCCGCTGTGGAGCAATAATCAGCACACTGCCTTGGGTAAGCCCTTGGGTATGAAGTGGCTTGCCTGGGTCAATCTTGGTGCCAGAGCCGGTGAATCCCTCCCAAGGGACCGTGATGTTGGGCGCATTAACTAAGGAGAGAATATCTGGCAGGGTTTCCGCCAAGCTAGATGTGGCAGGCAAACACATATCCGTACCTGAACGGATTGTTTCAACGTCACCGCCAAAATCAACGCGTACATGGACACGAAGAACATGATCAATCAGGGTCATTGATGAACACACCTCACTACTTACTATCCACGCGTCATGCGCGCGAAAATGAGAGTGAGTTTCCTCTACGAAGTGTCCCCTGAAATAGCTGTTGGAAAATTCAGATTTATGCAGCACCCCAATGCTGCCGAATTCAGTACCGCGAGCTCAGTGAACATGATACATGCAGAATAATTACGTGGAAAGTCTTTTGCATTTATATAAATTGCTTTACACTTGCTCCTAGTTCCGTGTTGGACGGAATCATCTGAAGTACTTACTCAGAAGTTCCTGCATTACCTAGCGCTCACTAGGAATCAGCGCACATTTCTGAAAAATATCTTCGGGGTGGCACCTTGCCGTTATTGCCCACAAGGTAGTTACGCCAAGGTCCTTATTTCATGCGGTAATGGCTTTTCCGAAAGTCATGTGCCTCTGAAGCGAAATGAAAGACCTCCCCGAAACATGAGCACAGAACACCGATCGTCCATTGCTGAGTTGCCAGCGGACCTAGCTATTTCGAACGGCTTAGAAGCGTCTGCGCACCCAGCCCCTACATCACACGGCCGTGGAGAGCCATTAAACCATCACGTCGCAGAGACCTCCTGCCTAGTCTCAGGTCTCGTTCCTGTTGTGTCCAGCCGCGAGCGGGAGCCCGCACCACCACTTCCCAGCGGTCAGTTGGTTGCTGAGGCGGTTCCTGAGGCAGTGAAGCCACAACCTGTTCCACTTCTTCGTGCGCTCATGCCAGTCATCATGATTGTCGCGGTTGTGGCCATGGTGGGATTAATGGTCCTATCAGGTGGCTCCCTCAATCCCATGATGATGGTTTTCCCACTCATGATGGGAATGAGCATGCTGATGATGTTTTCCCCGCAACCTGGTGAAGACACCGACGAGCTTCGCAGAACATATCTGCGTCACCTCGGTTCCCTGCGTCAAAAGGCCGTGGCCAACGCGAAAGCACAACGAACCCATCAGCTCTTCTTTCACCCAGATCCACGCTACTTGTGGTCTCAAGTAGGCACTCACCGGATGTGGGAGAGAAGCAGTGAATGCCCTGATGCGTTCGCGGTTCGGGTAGGTGTGGGTACGACAGAGCTGTGCACTCCCATCGTGGTGGGGGATCCAGGTGCTGCGGAGGACTTAGACCCAGTGTGCGCCGTGAGTTTGCGCCAAGTGGTTCGCAACGTGGGGCACGTTGGAGACATTCCCGTTGTGCTCGAACTCAGTGCTTTTCCGGTGTTGTCCATCACGGGTGAGCATGCTGCGGAGGTGGCACGCGCAATCACCTTGCAGTTGGTATTTCACCACGGCCCGGAAACCGTAGGTGTTACAGCATTGGGGAGAGATCAGTTGTGGGCGAAATGGCTCCCCCATACAAAGGACCCCGAATCGGCGGCTTTTAGGGTTTTGATCGTTGATGAGACGGTGGACGTTGACCAAGCCTTGATGACGGGCAAATACTCTTGCATCATCGATGTCGGGTCCCGGCCAGCCAGCTCGCTTCGTAGTTGGGCGGAATATGAGGGGTTGGTTCTCCATGCCGATGAGCAGTTGGGTGTAGAGACTGAGGCGGGAGTAGAAGACATTGCTACACCCGATTTGATCACTTTGGATGAAGCGGGAACGTTAGCGCGGGCCATGACAAAGTACCGCCGTGCGGATAACGAGTCCAGTGCATCATCAATGGACCTGCGCAAACTCTTGGGCGTCAATGAGATGAATGCAGATGCGGTGCGTGGCTTGTGGCAGCCTCGTGGCCAGAGAAGGCTCAGCGTGCCCATTGGCCTCACACAGCATTCCACGCCCATCGTGATTGATATTAAGGAATCCGCACAGGGTGGCATCGGGCCGCATGGACTGTGCGTGGGTGCCACTGGTTCTGGTAAATCGGAGCTTCTCAGGACATTGGTGGTAGCCCTAGCGAGCACGCACAGCCCAGATGATTTGAATCTGGTTTTGGTGGACTTTAAGGGTGGCGCGACATTCCTAGGCTTGGACGGTCTACCGCACACCTCCGCGGTGATCACCAACTTGGAAGAGGAATCTATCCTGGTTGAGCGCATGCACGATGCGATTGCGGGCGAGATGACCAGGCGTCAAGAGCTGTTGCGTAAGGCGGGTAACTTTGCCAATGCGACGGATTACAATGCGGCCCGCAAGAATGACCCGACACTGCCACCTCTGCCTGCCTTGTTCATTGTGGTTGATGAGTTCTCCGAGTTGCTGGGGCAGCATCCGGACTTTGCGGATCTTTTCGTTGCAGTGGGCCGGTTGGGGCGCAGCCTGCAGATTCACCTGTTGTTGGCGTCTCAACGGTTGGAGGAAGGAAGACTGCGTGGTTTGGATTCGCACTTGAGCTACCGCATTGGTCTCAAGACGTTCTCCGCCTCGGAATCACGACAGGTATTAGGAGTCCCCGATGCCTACAACCTTCCGAGCAAGCCGGGCGCAGGTTTCTTGAAATCGGGATCCGAGGAGCTGACTAGGTTCAGAACCTCATATGTCTCTGGGCCGATGATGGTGAGCAAGCAAGAGCACGTTACTACTGCGTCTGGTGGCGGTGTGCGCCTGTTCAACAGTTGGGATGACCTAGTGATCGAAACGAACGTGGACGAGGTCATGGATCCGCGCGGATTCACACTTGTTGATGCGGTAGTGGAAGCCACAACCGAGGTCGCCGCAGAGCGGAACATGAAGGCCCACCAAGTGTGGTTGCCACCGCTACCTAAGGAGATACCGTTAGCCAACGTAGTGGCGCCGGTGGGAATGCTGTGCGCCGCAATTGGCATTATTGACCGTCCTCACCAGCAACGCCAAGATCCGCTTGTGGTGGATCTTTCTGGTCAAAATGGGCATGTGGCTGTGTGTGGCGCTCCTCAAACTGGCAAGACCACTGCACTGCACTCCTTGGCATTGTCATTGTCCCTGACGCACACAACGCAGCAGATCCGTTTCTATATCTTGGACATGTCCTCATCCATCCTCTCTGGGTTGGATAACCTTCCTCATACCGCGGGAGTGGCTCGGAAGAATGAGAATGAGAAAGTGCGACGCCTCGTGGATGAAGTCTGTGGACTTATTGATGAGCCCGAAGACCGTCACACATTTGTCATTATCGATGGCTGGCACGTGCTCATCAAAGAGTACGAAGACCTCGCAGATAAGCTGAACTTTATCGCCAGTGAGGGCCTAGCAGCGCGCGTTCACTTGCTGGTTTCCACCGTGCGGTGGACTGCTATCCGTCCAGCGGTCAGGGATCTGATCACTACCCGAATTGAGCTCAAGCTTGGTGAATCACTGGACTCCGTGGTGGATAGGAAGGCTCAACAGAAGCTACCCGCACGAGCTGGCCTAGGACTGACAGAGGCCAAAGAGTACATGCTCATCGCGTTGTCCTCTGTGCAGGATCAGCAGCACGTTCGAAACGTCACCGGATCGCAAGATCCGGTCCCAGCGCTCCGGCTGTTGCCGCACGCGATTGAGCGTGCGGAGGTCATTGCAGCCCTGGGGGCGTCGCTAAGCAAGAACCAGATTCCGCTGGGGGTGGGCGGGCCACGCTTGGCTCCCGTTACGTGGGACCTTTCCCATAGCCAGCACATGGTTGTGGTGGGCGGACAAGGCAGCGGCAAAACCACCGCAATCAGAACAATTATCGAGGGCATAACGGACCTAGGAAGAGACAACGCCCGAATCATCATGGTGGATTATCGGCGCAGTCATCTCGGCGCCATCGCGGCTGAAATGCTCGCTGGGTACTGCGCAAACTCCGAGCAAACGGAGGAGACCATCGCTGCGCTAGTGCACACTCTGAAGGAGCGCCTGCCGGGCCCAGATATTACTCCCCAAGAACTTGCCGAGCGCAGCTGGTGGTCAGGCCCCGAACTCTTCCTCATCATTGAGGATTATGACTTGCTTCCCGACGGCATCCTCCACGCCCTCCACGCCCTGTTACCGCACTCGCGCGACATTGGTCTCCACGTGGTGATCGCCCGCAAGGCGGGCGGCATTGGGCGCGCCCTGTTCCAGCCCTTCCTCTCCGCGATCCGTGATCACACACCTCATGTTGTGCTGCTGGATGCGGACAAAGAAGAAGGCCAGATCTTTGGCATCAAACCTGTCCACCTCCAGCCAGGACGCGCTAATTATATTGAGCGCGGAACCCACGGCGGCATGATGCATATTGCAACGCCGACAAGCCTGGCTGACACCATTCAAGGAGGCAGTAAGCAGTGACGCACCAACCGCCAACGCCAGCTCAAAGGCTACACAGATCCTTAACCACTAACCCATACGCCGTGGATAATGACACTCCAACGACCGAATTTGCACCAGTCTTGCCATCTGTACCTCCTGATACCCCAGATGTAGCGCCTGGACGTGATGGTGCCGTGCAACCGCCCGGAACCATCACGGTTACAGCAATGTATGCAGCCACCATTTTTGAGGGGGAAGACAACGTCTACCGCTATGACCTCCCTTTGAGCGCAATTCAGCAAGGTGGGGCAGTAGCTGACGTAGTGGACCAAGTGCGAGTTATGGCAGCAGAGACCTGGCCGAACGTGAACGTGCTCATTGACGCGCCGGGACAAGCAGGGCCTGCACTCATTACGGCTTTCCAGCAAAGCGGAGCACGCGCAAACTATGTCGATTCCCTCTCGAGCTCGGAAGGATTAGATGAAGGACATCAACGCTCCGGCGGCCTCGTCAATCCTAGACCTGATGCGAACGAGGGCACCGGGCGTACTCAACATATTTTTCACCCATTCCATGCGGCCATAGCGATTGTCGTTCTAGCAGTATGCGGCATTTCCTGGTGGGCGCTTGACAATGCCGCGGTGCCGGAATCCGCACCGCCGAGTCAGGACTTCGCAGCACCCAGTGAAAGCTTTGGCGAGGTTGCACCACCATCGGTAGAGCCAGCTCCTAGCTCGGAGGCGCAAAAGGGACTGGACGAGCCGGTGAAAGACGCTGTTGAGATGGTCTCCATTACCCAAGGTCGGACAACGATCGAACTTCCCATTGGCTACGAAGTGACCAAGGTAGGGGAATCGGAGCTGGTTACTCTCACGGGTAACGACCCCGATTTTAGGATCCTCATGGCTGCCAACCCCATGGAGGAAGGAATGCTATCCCTAGCCAACATTGCTCAGCGGGTAGCCAACAGCTCAACGTTTGCGTCGCGTCCTGACGAAAGCTTTGTGGGTGGTCGCAATGTCGTCTCCTATATGGAAAACCCATCGGATGGCTCTACCGCGCATTGGTATGTGTGGGGTGAGGCAGGCCATCAGATGTCAGTGGGGTGTCATTGGAGAAAACAAGTAAGTGTTGAACGCCAGTCAGACTGTGAAACCGCAGTTAGAACGCTGAAACTGAGTGCCGGTCAGTAAGAAAATAGAAATTCTTTGACTAGATAGGGAACCGTTTGGCTGCTCGTCCCGTCCAATACAGGTGAAGGCGAAAAACACGTTACTTGGTATCCGCCCCATATGAGTATCAAGAAACAAAATTCGGCGTTCGCCTTCACCTCTTTCCTAGGGGACGGTGTCCACAGACATCACGCAGGAGTGAGGGGAGAACCGTTAGGAGTGGGGAGTATCGAGCCGCCCCGGCTTTCTTCAACTAACGGACGCCCCAGATCACCTGCCAGTGATGGAGCCCTTGAGCAAGGCTCACATTGCGGATGCCGCCTCATAGGGAAAGCGTCCCTTGAGAGGGGCGCAGCGATTTTCCAACACTAGTTACTTACTTTTCTCAATCCCTACTTCCCAAGGAGGAACACTATGTCCGGGCTATTCAGGACAGAAGCAGATGTCATGCTGGCAACCGCCGGTCGGGTCGACAACACCAATAATGAGGTTCAGTCAGAGCTGACGCGCCTCCGCGGTGTGGTTGATTCCGTACGAGGCTCTTGGGTGGGTCAGGCGCAGGTTAGCTTTGACCAACTCATGGAACGCTGGAATGGGTCTGCTCGAAATCTTCAGGAGGCGCTTGCTTCCATTAGCAACAACATCCGTTCTAACGCCACCCACTTTGAGGATGTAGAAGCATCCAATGCCCAAACGTTTAACAACGTTGGTGGCCAAGGCCTCGCGTTGTAACAACCAATCCAACTGGCCAATCACACACATTCATAGAGCCCAGATCAAAGCCACTGCGTAACAGAGATCAGCGTGACCCCCTCTGTGGCGAGTTGCTGTGATCAGGGATCCATAACTGGACATGCGGGAAAGTGCGGTACGTCAGCCGCTCCGTAATACTCATCGGCAAAACGGATGATGGGGTTTTCCCTTCATATCGTTATCTAAAAGTGTAAAACTCGTGAGTTTCCCGGCTCTTCCCCAAAAGAGCTTGTGCCCCCTGCAAATCTTCACTCACGGATTTCCCCAGAATCTGGTTTTGCCGCCCCATCTGGGTACTGCTGAACATCCTTTACCGCCCAGCCACTTCTTTATCCAACTACACCAGGCAATTTCTGAAAGGTAAAACTCATGAGCCAAATCAAGTACGGTTTCGGAGAAATCGAGACCGCAGCAGCAGACATCAACTCCACCAGCGGTCGAATCAACTCCCTACTCAGCGATCTCAAGTCTCACATTCAGCCAATGGCGGCATCGTGGGAAGGTGAATCCAGCACGGCATACCAAGAAGCCCAGCTAAAGTGGGACCGTGCCGCAGATGAGCTGAACACCATCCTTGCAACCATCGCACAGACGGTGCGCTCCAGCAACGATCGCATGGCGGACGTTAACCGCCAAGCAGCAGCCTCCTGGAGCTGATCACCCTTTAAACCAACAGTGCTTGAAGCGAATAAAGGTGGCTCTTTTAGCAACACGTGACTGTTGATATACCTCATCCTCCTACAACCTCTGACGCCGTAGCAGTTGGCACCTCGAGTTTTCTTGGGCTGACTACTGCTACGGCGCTTACCCATGTCTGCCGAGGATTCTCTGGAATCTTTTTTGTTGTTTGAATTGAGTTTTGGGTGTGTTGTGCTCTAGGATTGTAGTTCTGTGTGTATCGGGCGATTTACTCTGCTCATTTATCAAGTATGGGTGATCGCAGAACAAAGCCTCGGGTCTCCACCGGCCGCCGAGAACTCGCTTTACTGATGTGCACCGGCTGGCAGTTCTACTAGACAGACTTATTAAGGAGTCAATGTGTCTACTTACCACCCAAAGGGCGGTGACATTACCCGCAAGTGGTACGTCATCGACGCCACTGACGTGGTTCTGGGTCGTCTTGCTGTAACCGCAGCTGACCTGCTCCGCGGCAAGGGCAAGCCACAGTTCGCACCTAACGTTGACTGCGGTGACCACGTCATCATCATCAACGCTGACAAGGTACATGTTTCTTCTAACAAGCGCGATCGCGAGATGCGCTACCGCCACTCTGGTTACCCAGGTGGTCTGAAGTCCATGACCCTTGGTCGCTCCCTCGAGATCAACTCTGCACGAGTTATCGAGGAGTCCGTTCGTGGCATGATGCCACACAACAAGCTGAGCCGCGCTTCCGTTCGCAAGCTGCACGTTTACGCAGGTTCCGAGCACCCATACGCTGCACAGAAGCCAGAGACCTTCGAGATTAAGCAGGTGGCACAGTGACCGAACAGAACGTAAAGAACGACATCGAGCCAAACGCAGGCGATATCGACCACGCAACTGCTGCTACCGAGGAGTTCAACTACACCATCGGTGATGCTGTAGCTGAGCCTGCAGCTGAGTCCGCTGACGAGACCGCTGCTCCTGTTTACCACGAGGGCCCAATCCAGACTGTTGGTCGTCGTAAGCGCGCTATCGTGCGCGTTCGCATGGTTGAGGGCTCCGGCCAGTTCACCTGCAACGGTCGCACCCTGGAGGAGTACTTCCCTAACAAGCTGCACCAGCAGCTGATCAAGGCTCCACTGGTTCTCATTGACCGCGATGGTCAGTTCGACATCACCGCAACCCTGACTGGTGGTGGTCCTACCGGTCAGGCAGGTGCTTTCCGTCTCGCTATCGCGCGTGCACTGAACGCTTACAACTCTGCTGATCGTGCTGCCCTGAAGAAGGCAGGCTTCCTGACCCGTGACGCTCGTGCTGTTGAGCGTAAGAAGGCTGGTCTGCACAAGGCACGTCGTGCACCTCAGTACTCCAAGCGTTAATATTTCTTTTCGCTTGTGCAAAAGTCGCTTCCCATTGGGAGGCGACTTTCGTCATTTCTAGGGGCTTAACGTTGCCCTGATCTCATTCTGTGGACTATAAGGGCAATGCAGAATCAGTCAGGCCCGATAGTCTTGCATAATGGAAGCTATGACTCGACTTTTTGGAACTGACGGCGTTCGTGGCCTTGCGAACAAAACTTTGACGGCACCGCTGGCGCTGAAGCTTGGCGCTGCAGCAGCGCACGTTCTCACCTCGGGCCAGGCTGCCAGTGGGAAGCGTCGCCCTACGGCTGTTATCGGCCGGGACCCTCGCGTATCTGGCGAGATGTTGGCTGCGGCCTTGGCTGCGGGTATGGCTTCACGTGGTGTTGACGTGCTTCGTGTTGGCGTCTTGCCCACCCCAGCTATTGCGTACCTGACTGATTTTTACGGCGCAGACATGGGCGTGGTTATCTCTGCTTCCCATAACCCAATGCCAGATAACGGCATCAAGTTCTTCTCCAAAGGCGGCCACAAGCTGCCAGACGCGGTAGAGGATGAGATTGAGAAAGCACTAGCCGAATTACCAGAGACGGGCCCAACTGGACACGGCATCGGTCGCGTTATTGAGGAAGCTCTGGATGCACAGCACCACTACCTGGACCATCTATCTCGTTCGATGCCACGCAAGCTCGATGGCATCAAGGTAGTTGTTGACTGCGCCAATGGCGCTGCTAGCGAAGTAGCTCCGAAGGCCTATGCCGCGGCTGGTGCTGAGGTGATTGCCATCCACAACACCCCTAATGCATACAACATTAACGATAATTGTGGTTCTACCCATATTGAGCAGATCCAAGCTGCGGTGCGTGAGCATGGTGCTGATCTGGGGTTGTCGCACGATGGTGATGCGGACCGCTGCTTGGCGGTCGATGCTAACGGTGATGTGGTGGACGGTGACCAGATTATGGCTATCCTCGCGATCGCTATGAAGGAGAATGGCGAGCTGCGTAAGTCCACCCTCGTTGCGACCGTCATGAGTAATTTGGGTCTGCGCCTGGCTATGGATGAGGCAGGGATTGAGCTGCGAACCACTAAGGTGGGTGACCGCTACGTGCTGGAGGACCTCAACGCCGGTGGTTTCTCACTCGGCGGTGAGCAGTCTGGTCATATCGTGATGCCTGACCACGGTACTACCGGTGACGGCACCCTGACGGGACTCGCGCTGATGAGTCGTATGGCTGAGACCGGTCTGTCCCTGAAGTCCCTGTCTGAGGCTATGACTGTATTGCCGCAGGTCCTGATCAACGTTCCTGTGAAGGACAAGACCCGCATTGAGTCCGCGGTGGAGGTTGTTGAGGGCATCGAGCGCGCGGAGACGGAGCTGGGCCACACTGGCCGTGTTTTGTTGCGTGCCTCAGGCACTGAGGAACTGTTCCGCGTGATGGTGGAAGCTGCCGAGGAGGAAACTGCGCGACGCATCGCTGGCGAACTCGCTGCGATCGTGGCGAAGGTGTAGTAGCAGCGCACTAAGCGTTTGAGTTAAACGGCCGTGCTCCCGTATCGAAGGGGAGTGTGGCCGTTGCTTTTTGTGATTCGTGGGAACCGATTGCTGTGTCGTGCCGTCCAACTATTAGTGAAGGCCGAGTGATCACGCCTTACTTTCGGCTTGATAGCCACGCAGCTGTAGTTCATCTTGTAATCGACTGACTAGAGGGTCTTATGAATCAACTTTCACTCAACGTTGATGAAACGTTGGCACACTTTATGTCCTTACGTTCGGAGGCTGCAGCCCTGCGCGATAATTTTTCGTCCAGCGCTGTCAGCTTTAGCGATGACGCATTCGGTCTCGTTCACGTGGACGCTACGCGCCGCCTCAAAGCAGCTTTGGAGAAGCTTCACTCCCGCAACATCTCGCTTGCACAGGGGCTTTCCGACGTCTGCCACGCGGGCATGGAGCAGGTGTTCATCATTGACAACACCGATTCCGGCAATTCCGGAGGAATTTCCGGAATCAATGATCGCCTTGAGGGAGGTAAGAAGCAATGACCGTTCCATTTCCACTTTTAGCCCCTCTGATGGGCTCCTCAGGTGCCGCGGGTGCTGGCGTTGCTGGTAGCGCGGGTTTGGGCAATATAGCTGCTGCGACGGGTCTGTTGGCTGCAGCGGGTGGTGGTCTGAGGATCTTGGCTGATGCGGTGAAGTCTCCGGAGAAGCTCGTCCAGAAGCTCATGACTACAGCCATGGTTGATGTGATTCCGGTGGCCCAACAGTCAACCAAGATCTTGACCGGTGCACGCCAACTGCGTGAGAACAACCCTGCGATCGAGTTCCTGAAGGACCTGGTCATGGACATCGCAGGTGGGGCAGTGGGTAATACGCTGTTTTTCTGGATCACTGACCTCATCAACAATGAGGAGTCAGACAAGAAAGTAGAAAAAGACACGTGCAACTGCGGGGAAAGTGTCCATAAAGTAAATGACAATTGTGGTTCTCAGGTGGACGCTATTGGTCAGACCACCATCACCGCGGTGACTGCCATGCTGCAGGCGCTCAGTGCCATCAACCCCGCGGTTAACCCGGCGGCATACAAGCAGGGGCTCGACGTAATCTCCAATTACATCAACAAGGCATCGGAGTTGGCTGACGAGTGCATCACTGACCGCGACAACACCATGGGCGAACTTATTGAAGCCCTGATCTCTGTTGTGGAAGCGCAGGCAAATAAGCCCCTGAATGAGCAGCAGCCCGATCCCCACACCAGTGATACGTGCGCCCCTGGGGCAAACGAGGGATCCGTGCCTGCAGGAAACCAAGCATCCAGCGCTGGTGGAGCCAACACACCCGTTGAACAAGGGGAAGGCTGTGAGAATACAAGCAAGCCTGCGCCACCTGAGGCGCCTTCAGCGCCGAGACCTCAGGACGGTGCTGCAGGCGGCGGCCTGAGCTCTTCGGGTGCTGTGGGCAGCGTCGGTAAGCAGTGGGGCGCCCAATTGGGCGCCGCCGTGACAGGCTTCTTTGAGCAACTGATAGGACCATCATCCACAAGCACGACCGCCCACGCATCAAGCTGTTTGACTATGGCGAGCAGCGCCCCTGGCATTGTAGGTGGCGCCACGTTAGCCGGTGCTGCAGCCATTGTGGGGGTGGTGGGTGATGAGATCTCGAAATTTGTCCATCACGCCGCGTCAAATATCCACGCAACTATTGAAAGCTTCCGCGAGCAGGCGCTTCCTTCCTGTGAACCCGCCCCTGCGCCGGTGGATGCCGAATGCGAGCCTAAGCCGGTGGAGGCTGAGTGTGAGCCTAAGCCGGTAGCAGACACTGTTGAGCACCCGGAGGACTGTGAGCGCCCAGATGAGAAGCAACCCGAAGACACACCCAAGCCCGCCCCTAGTATCACGGAGAATGGCTTTGACAAATCATCCTTGAAGCCAGCGGCAGATACCCAGCCGGCATCTGCCGCAGGGTTTGATAAGTCTGGTCTTACAGGCAGCCCTGCTGCACCAGCCGCGCCGACAGTTCAGGTCTCGCCACCACAACCTGGAAGTTCGGCTGCTAGTTCTGCCAGTGCAGGAAGCACAATTCATTCAGTGGGTGAGTGGTAATGGAATACGAAGAGTTTGTGCGCAGGTTCAATGAGCGTGCCAAGAAGCGTGCCGCGGAATTCGAGAAGGCAACGGCGAAGGCCCAGTCAGACGTAGACCGGATAGTCGCAGAAGCTAGGAAGCACGGAAACAGCGACACGGAACACTCTCGGGTGTCGCCACACCATCTTCGGACAGCGCCCAAGCAAGAGGAAACCCCTGCACGCCGGCATCGCAGGGTGCAGGGGATCCTCAAACAGATGTAGCCGAAGCCTGGGAAACGGTTTGTTACAGCTTTTCTAGCTTGTCGCCCACAACAGGAATGTTCTTCAGTCCGGTGATGTTCGCGCTGTCTGCCAGATTCTCACCAAAGAGTGAGTACACGTTCTTAGCCTTGGCATCGCGCTCTGAGAAACCGGAGTACTTCTTCTCACCAGCCAGCTCATGAAGCAGGAAACCGGTGAGCAAACCACGAATGATTTCTCGACGGGTGGCAGAGCGATCACCGCCGGTGAGGAACTTCAGCAAGGTTTCCTCAGTCAGCGTTTCATGGCTGCCGTCCTCTACTACGCGATAAACAGCTTTTCCGGCCCATCGGACGGCGATCTTGGCTGCATTTCCGTAATCCAGCAGGGGAGACTCAGAAGAGCCGATGATCAGACCCGGCGCGGTAACTGCAGCAGCGGATGCCTCTGCTGGCGGGGTGGATTGGGATGGGTAAAGTGCTGCTACAGCGCCTAGATTAGGGCGAGATGCAGCGGCGATGACAGCTGCGGACGCGCCCATTCCATGGCCTACAAAACCGATACGCGTAGGTGACGTGGTGACGTTACCGTTGCCCAGTTTCACACCAGTGAGAATTTGTAGCGCAGACTCTAGGTCAGCCGCGAATCCACGGTGATCAGGGTTGAAGCCCTTTTCAGTGTTGGGTGCTGCTACAGCAATGCCCCAGCTTGCTAGATGGCGCAGCGTGCCGTGGTACTTGGAGATGTCCTTCATCCAGTCATGGCCAAATGCCACGGCTGGAATACCACTGCCTTCAGCTGGGGTGTAAAGCTTGCCAGGGAGCCCAGCGTAATCGAGGTCGCCCACCAACACTCGGTGCGGACCGCGCTTGGATAGTTTTGCTAGATGTTTTTTAAGATTTTCAGCCACGTTTTCCAACAATAATAGAATTCGCTGTCCAAGTGCAGTTTTCAGCTGGCCTAGCCCCATATTGCAACACAACTGTGTCCTTTGCGAACGTTTGGGTGTTGGCACACGGCTTAGCCGGAACTGGTTGGGGGTTGAGATAAATAGGCCGGTGCCTGCGAACTCAACAAAAAGTCTGTGTAGTGGCACAATGGGGTGCTATGAACATGCTTGAAACGCGCATTGACCTTAACGCTATCGCTACCAATACCCGAAAGATTAAATCTCTTATTGGTGACAAGCAGCTGATGTGCGTGGTTAAAGCCGACGCCTACAATCATGGCGTGGAGCGAGTGGCGCCGGTGATGGCCTCAAACGGCGCTGATCAGTTTGGTGTTGCCACCATTGCTGAGGCTCTTCAGCTTCGCGCCGTACTCACCCGCGCCGGGTTTGAGCACCGAATCCTGTGTTGGATCTGGGATGCTGACTCAGATCTTGCCGAAGCACTGGATAATGACATCGAACTGGCGGTCACGTCCGTCGCGCACGCCAAGGCGGTGATAAAGGCAGCGGAGATGTGTGAACGCCCATCGCAGGTCAAGGTCACGGTCAAAATTGATACCGGTCTGCACCGCTCTGGAGTTGATGAAGCAGAGTGGGCAGAAGTATTTGATCTCCTCAAGGCGTGCGAAAAGCTGACGGTGAGTGGGATGTTTAGCCACCTTGCATGCGCGGATGATCCTGAGTCGCCTGTTACGGATGAACAGGCTGAAGTTTTCGCTAGGGGGTTAGCGTTCGGTAGACAGTACTACCCAGACATCGTTGGCCACCTCGCTAATTCGCCCGCTACGTTGATGCGCCCTGACTTGCACTTTGACATGGTGCGGCCTGGGGTGTGTCTTTACGGCCTAGAGCCGGTGCCGGGGATGGATCACGGCCTAGTGCCTGCAATGAGTTTTGTGGGCAAGGTGATTGTGGTCAAGCCTATTAAGGCAGGAGAGGGCACGAGTTACTCCATGACCTGGCGGGCGGAGAAAGACGGTTACTTGGCTGTGGTTCCAGCCGGATACGCAGATGGTGTTCCTCGTGCGGCCCAGAATCATATTGAGGTGACCATTGGGGGCACGCGCTACCGCCAAGTGGGCCGTGTGTGTATGGATCAGATTGTCATCGATCTGGGGGCTAACGAGCAAGGTGTTGCACAGGGTGATGAGGCAATCATCTTTGGTGATGGTGGCATGAGCGCAACCGAACTCGCCCAAGCTATGGGAACCATTAATTATGAGATCGTGTGTCGCCCATGCGGCCGGACCAAGCGAGTATTTGTAGAAGAGTAACTCCCTCAATCTCTACCGGAATAGCTCTCAATCCTTATGAAACTAGGGAAGTGGGGCAGGTGCTGAATGATTCTGGTTGTGCAGTGAACACGCGGTGCGTGGAGGAGCAAGTAAGGAGACGCTATGAAAGATTCTTTTTCTTCCAAAGGTAAACGGCGCCTTGAGCTAGCGGAGGATACCCAAGCGTTGGGCGAGGAGCTGGGAGCAGCGCTGGAGGCTGGTGACGTTGTGATCCTTGACGGCCCGCTTGGGGCCGGCAAGACAACCTTTACCCAAGGACTGGCGCGTGGCCTAGGGGTGAAAGGCCGTGTCACATCGCCTACTTTTGTCATTGCGCGCGAGCACCGCAGTCTCGGTGATGGGCCTGCGCTCATCCATGTGGATGCTTATCGCCTGCTGGGTGAGGACCACGATGATTCTGATCCGATAGGTGCTTTGGATTCACTTGATCTGGACACGGATCTCGAGGATGCCGTGGTTGTTGCGGAGTGGGGCGGTGGCCTAGTAGAGCAAATCTCAGATACGTATCTACTCATTACCTTTGATCGCACTACGGCGGTGGAGCAAGACCCTGAATCTGAAGCCCGCATCATCGAGTGGCAACTTGTGGCCCAGTAATTCCCCTAGCAGTTTTTTCAATAATCCTCGAGCTCTTATTTAAAAAGATGGCGAGTGAAGGGCTAAGGTAGGTATCCAACACTTACGCGTCTACTTCAGCACTGTTGTTGTGGGCGATGGATACGATGTACAAACTTTTACCCAAGGAGTCACCTTCATGCAGCTCGGCGAAAAAGCCAAAGCGATTGTTGCATTCGGCATTGCCGTTGCCGTCATCATCTTTGCAGGACTGGTTGCCAATGCGGCGCTGAACCAAGATACGGTAGCGGAGCATGAGACCAAGCTGGACAAGGTGCTCAAGTCAGCCGACGCCCAGGACCTCAACGTCACGGCAGTCGCACTCGCTGACATCTACGGCATGGACTACGTTGAGGCCATCACCGTGTGTGCTGGCATGCCATTGAATGAACTCGAGCAGATTGGCGTTCCTACTGAGAAGATGCGCCTGTCTGGTGAGACCGTGCCTCGTGGCGTTAACTACATCGCAATGGCAAAGCAGGATGGCACCGTTGACCTCGACCGCTTCGAAGTTGAAAAGGTAAACCTTTGCCCACAGGGCCAGGTGGCCCAGATCCTGCCACAGGGTCTCATGCCCTTTGTCAAGGACACCCAGTCTGACGCATGGCTGTTCGCCGGTGGCGTCCAGTAGGAATCCATTAGTGGCGCAGCTACTAGTGCTTTGAGGTCGCCCACAGCACGCTTTCCCTTTTTACCGCGGTCTGTAAACGGACTACGCTGGGAAAGCGTGCTTTGTCTTGCTATTGATACATCTACTCCAGACCTGATTGTTGGGCTGGTTACGTGCTCCGAAGACTCAACCCCCACTCTGATCGCAGAGGCGGTGATTGAGGATACCCGCGCCCACAATGAGCAACTGACCCCAACGACGGTTGACCTCCTGGGAAAAGCAGGCGTGAGTTTTTCGGACCTTGACCGGATCATCGTTGGCTGTGGGCCTGGCCCCTTCACCGGTTTGCGCGTAGGAATGGCCACCGGCGCTGCCTTTGGCGATGCCCTAGGAATTCCGGTGGTTGGTGTGTGCTCCCACGACGCCATTGCCGCGCAAATGAGCGAAGACAGTTTTCTCGTTGCCACTGATGCCCGCCGTCGCGAGATTTACTACACCTCCTACCAGCGTTCGGCACGCAGCTTCGGCCCCGAGGTAATCAAGCCGGACATGGTGGAGCTTCCGCATGATGTTGAGGCAATCGCCATTCCTGAGCAGCTTTTTGTCAAGCTGCCTACGTCACTGCAGACATCGCGCCGGGTGGATCTGAAGCCACTTCCGCTTTATCTGGTGCAAGCCGCCGTCTTCAGCGGTGAGATCAGTAATAACAACCCCGCGCCGCTTGAGCCGTTGTACTTGCGCCGACCTGACGCCAAGGAGCCGAAGGCGAAGCCTCGTTCTGCAGCTATCCCTGAGGTGGAAATCTAACGTGGCTATGGCAGACAAGCCCGAGTATGTAGTCATAGGGGACCTTGCGTTTAGACTGCGAGCTCTTAGTGCGGCAGATGCGGATCGCCTTGCACAATTGGAGACGCTACTTTTCCCAGGCGATAACCCGTGGAGCGCGGGTGATTTCCGCTCCGAGTTTGCTGCCCCGCACTCGTTCTACATTGGGGTAGAAGCGTGCCCAGCCGGCGCCATTGATGCCGCGGACGCGGAACACCGTGACGCGCCGAAAGGCGACGCTGGGGACGGTGTGATCCCTGCGGGCGTCGATAAGTACGTGGTGGGTTACGCGGGCCTGGCAAAGCTGGGGCCTGCGGATTCCCCAGAGTTTGAGATTCATACGATTGGTGTGGACCCCAACTTCCAGCGTCGGGGGCTTGCACGCTTGCTCATGGACAACATGATGTTCGTAGCCGATAGCTACGGCGGGCCTGTGTTTTTGGAGGTCCGAACCGACAATGATCCGGCAATCGCCATGTATCAGGCCTATGGTTTTCAACGCATGGGCGTGCGCAAGCGCTACTATCAGCCATCCGGTGCGGACGCATATACCATGATCAGGCCAGCTCGCGGCACCAATGAGTACCCACAAGGAAAGTAGACTATAAAACCATGATCATTCTGGGAATTGAGTCCTCCTGCGACGAAACCGGCGTGGGCATTGTCAAGCTTCATGGCGACGGGCAGATGGAGATCCTCGCCGACTCCGTTGCAAGCTCGATGGAACAGCACGCCCGCTTTGGTGGCGTGGTGCCGGAGATTGCCTCACGTGCGCACCTGGAGGCCATGCAACCTGTGATGCGTGCTGCTCTCAAGGAAGCTGGGATTGAGAAGCCAGACGCCGTAGCCGCTACCGTGGGTCCTGGCCTCGCGGGGGCTCTGCTGGTGGGTGCGTCCGCAGCGAAGGCCTATGCCGCGGCGTGGGGTGTTCCGTTCTACGGTGTCAACCACCTGGGCGGGCACGTTGCTGTGGCAAACCTGGAAGGGGAGACGCTCCCGCACTCCATCGCACTGCTCGTCTCCGGCGGCCACACTCAGATCCTTGAGGTGGAAGCCGTGGGCAAGCCGATGAAGGAGTTGGGTTCTACCCTTGACGACGCCGCCGGCGAGGCCTATGACAAGGTCTCCCGTCTGCTCGGTCTCGGCTACCCAGGTGGACCCGTGATTGACAAGCTTGCCGCCCGAGGCGATAAGAAGGCCATCGCCTTCCCCCGCGGGCTGAGCCGCAAAGATGAGCTGCGCGGACCGAATCGGTTCAATTTCTCCTTCTCCGGTTTGAAGACCGCGGTGGCTCGCTACGTTGAGTCTGCCGAACGAGAGGGCACCCAGATCAGCGTGGAAGACGTATGTGCCTCTTTCCAAGAGGCGGTGTGCGACGTTTTGACCAACAAAGCTGTTCTCGCGTGCGAAGAATCCGGCGCGAAGGTGCTGTTGCTGGGTGGCGGCGTGGCCGCTAATTCCCGCCTGCGTGAGCTTGCCCAACGACGCTGCGACTCCAAGGGCATTGAACTGCGCGTTCCGCGTTTCAAGCTGTGCACGGATAACGGCGTGATGATTGCATCCCTTGCTGCCCAACTCATCCATGAGAAGAATGAGCCTTCCCCATTGACCGTGGGAACTGATTCCTCCCTGGAGGTGGAGATCCCGCTCGTAACTTCCTAGCAACCTTGCGCCGAAGTTACGTAAAAATGAACTCTGTGTTGCATCGCTCGCGTAACGCGTCAGCGTGAGTCAGTCTGGAGGGTAAATACTGTCTCACCTACGAAAGAGCTGACTGTGACAACAGGTTTTCTTGTTAATCCTGACCAAACGCACCGCGTTATTGAGTTCGAGCTGGAGCACGCAAAGCAGTTCCTTGGCGGTATAGATTCGGGCCGGGTATCTGTTGCGTTCCAAGAGGACGGAACCACGTACGCGGCGTTGTATTCTTCAGAGGCGCGGGTGGAAGGTGCTGACCCTAATCCGGTTGCTTCTCTTGGGCGCGCCGAGGCAGAGACTGGGGATTCAGCATTTTTCACTGATCCGATCAAGGCTATCTGTGGCCCAGTGATTTTTGTTGGCGCTGAGGGTGAGGATATTGGGCCGGGCGAAATCCAGCGCATCAAAAAGGGAATCGAAGCTGTGCAGAACTACATCACTGACGCCCCAGAGGAGTATGCGTTGTGGCGCGCAGCCGCGCGCAAGGTCTCCAAGGCATAGGTTGCTTTCCGACGCCCCCACGCCGGCAGCGGGTTGATGGTGCCATGGGGGCAACATGGTGCATGCCAGAAGCGAACAGGTGGGGGATTAGTTGAAGCGTTAGCACTCTCGCGGGTAGAGTGCCAGTAGGTTGTCAATCACACAGTTGTTCACCCGCGACGACGGCTGTGCTGGACTATCACAACCGGCACAATCTTCAGTACTTTTTCAATGAAAGGGAAATCGTGGCTAACGTCAACATCAAGCCTCTTGAGGACCGCATCCTAATCCAGATCGCTCAGGCAGAAACCACCACCGCTTCCGGCCTGGTTATTCCAGATTCCGCTAAGGAAAAGCCACAGGAAGGCGTCGTTGTAGCTGCTGGCCCAGGTCGTCTGGACGGCGCAGACCGCGTTCCAATGGACATCAAGGTTGGTGACACTGTTGTGTTCTCCAAGTACGGCGGAACCGAGCTGAAGTACGACGGTGAAGAGTACCTTCTGCTGAACTCCCGCGACGTTCTCGCAATTATCGAGAAGTAATAAAAGGACTGGTTTTTACCTATGCCAAAGCTGATTGCATTCGACCAGGAAGCCCGCAAGGGGATCCTGAAGGGTGTGGACACGCTCGCTGACGCGGTAAAGGTTACCTTGGGCCCACGTGGCCGCAACGTTGTTCTGGACAAGGCCTTCGGTGGCCCGACCGTGACCAACGATGGTGTAACCATTGCTCGCGAAATTGACGTTGAGGATCCTTTTGAGAACCTCGGCGCGCAGCTTGTGAAGTCCGTTGCCGTCAAGACCAACGATCTCGCTGGTGACGGCACCACCACCGCAAGCTTGCTTGCACAGGCAGTGATCACCGAGGGGCTGCGCAACGTCGCTGCTGGCGCCAACCCAGTTGAGCTCAACAAGGGCATCTTCGCTGGCGCTGAGCATGTGATCGAAGAGCTCAAGAAGCGCGCTACCGAGGTATCCTCCTCCGAGGAGATCGCTAACGTTGCTACCGTTTCTTCCCGTGACTCCGTTGTAGGCGAGATGGTTGCTGCAGCGATGGAGAAGGTGGGCAAGGACGGCGTTGTCACCGTTGAAGAGTCCCAGTCCATCGAGTCTTACCTGGACGTTACCGAGGGCGTGTCCTTTGACAAGGGCTACCTTTCCCCATACTTCATCACTGACACGGACACCCAGCAGGCTGTGCTCGAGCAGCCTCTGATCTTGCTCGTCCGCAACAAGATCTCCTCTCTTCCAGAATTCCTCCCAATTCTGGAGAAGGCTGTGGAGGCTTCCAAGCCAATCCTGATCATCGCTGAAGATGTTGATGGTGAGCCACTACAGACTCTGGTTGTTAACTCCATCCGCGGCACCATTAAGGCTGTTGCCGTCAAGGCGCCATACTTTGGTGAGCGCCGCAAGGCATTCATGGATGACCTCGCTACTGTTACCGCCGCTACCGTGATTGACCCAGAGGTCGGCGTAAACATGAACGAGGCGGACATGACCGTTTTCGGTACCGCCCGTCGCGTCACCGTCACCAAGGATGAGACCATCATCGTCGATGGCGCAGGCACCCCAGAGGCTGTCGAGGCTCGTCGGGAGCACATCCGCCGCGAAATCGAGAACACCGATTCTGCATGGGACCGTGAGAAGGCAGAGGAGCGCCTGGCTAAGCTGTCCGGTGGTGTTGCAGTGATCAAGGTTGGCGCTGCTACTGAAACCGAGGTTTCCGAGCGCAAGCTGCGCGTTGAGGACGCCATCAACGCTGCACGCGCAGCGGCACAGGAAGGCGTTATCGCCGGCGGCGGTTCCGTACTTGTGCAGATTGCTGCAGGTATGGACGATCTTGCTGAGACCTTCGAAGGCGACGCAAAGATTGGCGTTAAGGCACTGGCACGCGCACTGTCCAAGCCTTGCTACTGGATCGCTGACAACGCAGGCCTCGACGGCGCTGTTGTTGTAGCAAAGACCGCAGAGTTGCCAAATGGTGAAGGCTTCAATGCTGCCACCCTTGAGTACGGTAACCTGCTTGATCAGGGCATTATTGACCCTGTGAAGGTCACCCACTCCGCAGTGGTCAACGCAACCTCTGTTGCCCGTATGGTGCTGACTACCGAGGCTTCCGTAGTTGAGAAGCCAGCCCAGGCTCAGCCTGCGGCGCACGGTGGACACCATCACCACTAAGCCCTAAAAGGCACCATGCCGCGGCACCTCATTCGAGGTGCCGCGGCTTTATTTACGCATTGACTTTTTCTTTTTCCCTCAGTTGAGGGCGTGTGGCTTGGATGATTCTGTGGCGCTCGGACTCGCTCATTCCACCCCAGATGCCGTATGGTTCTTGAACCTCTATGGCATGCCGGCGGCATTGCTCCAGTACGGGGCAGCCAGCGCAGACTGCTTTTGCGCGACGCTCACGCATTCGGCGCGCGCGACCTCTCTCGCCGTCTGGGTGATAGAAGACTTCGGAGTTTTCTCCTCGGCATGCTCCTTGTAGTTGCCAGTCCCACAGGTCAGCATTGGGGCCGGGCAACAGGTGCAGAAGTGTCATCGTTTAAGTTCTTTCCCAAGTACGTTGTCAGAAGATTTCTGGAAGTAGCTCTTCGTTGCGAAGTGCCACGAGCTAAGAGTGGAGAAAGAAAGTAAACGAAAAGTAGCCCGCGCGTTTCCGGTTGGTTGCTAAAACAAGCAGCGTGGGGGATTCGAGAAGATTACATGTCTTCTGACCTGTATTAATGAGCAAAGGTAAAACTTGCGTGAACTTTTGGGAATCGGTCCTCGTTCAATCCGCCGGCTAAGGGAGTTGGGGTGGCGTTGCTGACGACTAGTGCCGGTAAGCAATCTTCGGGGTAAGCGCCCTGAGCTGGGGGCTCTGGCGCAATGCTGGATCGGGGTGCGGTTCGCTGTATATTAATGCAAGAGGAAGCTGGAACCATAGCGTAGGAACATTGGCATGGTTGCACAAAGCAGACAAGTTGGTGGATGAGTGACTGATCATGAGCAGGAGCTTGCGGAGCTCGTTCCGCAAGCGAGCGCTGGGGATTCCCGTGCACTGCAGCGCGTGATCACGATCATTCACCCGCTGGTGCTGCGCTATGTGCGCGCTCGGATGGCTGGGGGCAGGCATCCTACCCCTGAGGATGTGGTGCAGGAAATTTGTTTGGCGGTGGCTACCTCCATTAGCACTTTTGTGGATCAGGGTCGTCCATTCATGGCCTTCGTTTATGGCATCGCATCCAATAAGGTGGCAGATGCTCACAGGAAGTACTCACGCGATCTTTCAACGCCTACAGATGTAGTGCCTGACACTGAACTAGACGAGCACTCCCCAGAGGAGTTCGCGCTGGTCAGTGCCGGTAGTAACAAAGTTCGTGAACTTCTCGATCTACTAAGTGAGAAGCCTAAGGAAATTCTAATTCTCAGGATCTTTGTAGGGCTCAGCGCCGAAGAAACAGCTGAGATCGTAGGAAGCACACCAGGTGCAGTGCGCGTCGCCCAACATAGGGCACTAGCGCAACTGAGGAAGGTCGTAGAGCAGGAGAACACCCACTCATGACGAAGCATCGTCACACCAACGCTCCGGATGGGCAACCCATCCCGGAGGAGTTGGGCATGATTAAGCGCGATGAGGATTTCATCAATGCGCTTAGCCGTGGCATGGATCCATCTGGTGGTGAAGATCAGTTAGCAGCCCTGTTGCTGGAGCTGAAGCGCGATGTGGATCGCGATATGCCGGCGGCGCCAACGCTGGCAGAGCTTGGCATTGAGCCTTCTGAGGAAGAGCTGCCAGAAGGTGTCGTTTCTTTGCATGAACGTCGTCGCAAGCCTGTCGGCGCTTTTGCTCATGGCCTTGTGGGCGCAGCAGCTGCAACCCTGGTTATCGGCGGTTTTGGTACGGCGATTCACGCTTCTGAACCCGGTGATGCCCTCTACGGATTGAATCAGCAGTTGTTTGGTGGATACGCCGAGGACCGCCAGATTGTGGAGCTTGCTTCTACCCTGGATGAGGCTAACCAGAAGTCCGAGGCCGGCGATATCGAAGGGGCTCGTTTACTTCTAGAGCAGGCGCGTTTGATCGTTTCCCAGATGAATCAGCGCGATCGCTCAGACGCTGAGGAAGAAAAAGCTGATGCTGTGCCAAGCACGGTTTCAACGGAAGTATCAACCACCACCGTTGCTCCTTCAGAAGCGCCGGAGCCTGCTCCACCAGTGACGGTCACGGTCACGGTTACTGAGCAGATCCCAGCCCCAGTTGAGAGCACGCCAGTAGAGTCTGAGGTTATTCCGACTGAGAGTGAGCCACTTGGCGCACCGGTAGAGTCCATGCAGCCGGTGCCAACGCCATTGCCAACGCTCCCCGTTGAGATTCCGAACTTCTAGTCGCTTTTGCAGTTTCTACTTCTAAAGACCACCCTTCGGGGTGGTCTTCCTTTTTGCCCCATGCTGAGCCCGCTGGGGCACTCTGCCCTGTGGGGCAGGGGTGTGTCGATAAGCAAAGACCAGCACCCCTGGGCGCCGGGTTAACGGTGGCCTAGCGTTCGGAGCGCTAGACCAGCGCTGCTAAAAACGCGGTGCCTCCAAGCCGTCAAGATAGCCCAGGCAATAGTCCCATGGGACGTAGGCTTCGGTGGTGGGTTGAGCGCTTGGTTCGTGGACTGGGGCGAGCTCACCACCCAGTGTGGCACGCATGTTGGCGGCCATGATGTCCCAGTCGTAGTAGTGCGGTTCGTTGCAGTCGTCGCAGATGAAGAAGATTCCAAGAATTCCTCGCGGTGCGAGCGCTTTTTTGAACTGGTGGATGAGCTCGAGATCCTGTGTGACCTGCACACGCTCTTCGTCAGTCAGTTCCAGTGCTTCGTCATCATCCTCGATGAAGGAGGCCGGGTCATTCGGGTCGTCTGCAAACGGATCTTTGGGCATCTGCCAGTCAAAACTCACGTCAGTAACCCTATGGCGAATGTGGTGGTTGTTCCAAATTTAGGGGCAGTCGTTGCGAGGAGGTGGGACCAGGGGAGCTGACGATGTGATGTGGTTCCATGAGGTTGTAGGGGCGATGTGGACAACGATCACAGCCTACTTGGCAGGTAAGGGGTATCTTTGGGGTGCTGAACGGGCTTTTCAACTCGGACAAGCGGTGTAAGCTAGTGGGAAATCTTGGGGCGCATGGCGCGCTAGAGAATTTGGTGAGTTTTAGACTTTGGTGTCTTTTTCAGGAGGATATTTCATGACGCAGCAGCACGTTTCCACTGGTGGCGACGATCCAAATAAGGTTGCGCTGGTTGGTCTAACATTCGATGACGTTCTGCTTCTACCCGATGCTTCCGATGTTATCCCAGCTGACGTGACTACCAAGACTCAGCTGACTCGCAACATCTCCCTGAACATTCCGATTGCCTCTGCGGCGATGGATACCGTGACGGAGTCCCGCATGGCTATTGCGATGGCGCGTGAGGGCGGCATTGGTATTCTTCACCGTAATCTTTCCATTGAGGAGCAGGCTGCACACGTCGAAATGGTGAAGCGCTCTGAGTCCGGCATGGTTACTGATCCAGTCACGTGTTCTCCTGAGATGACCATCGCTGAGGTTGACGCCCTGTGCGCACGTTTCCGCATTTCTGGCCTGCCGGTAGTGGATGAAGACGGCAAGTTGCTGGGCATCTGCACCAACCGTGACATGCGTTTTGAGCCAGATTTCTCCCGCAAGGTTGCGGAGATCATGACCAAGATGCCACTGGTTGTTGCTAAGGAGGGTGTGACCAAGGAAGAGGCCCTCAACCTGCTCTCCGCTAACAAGGTTGAGAAGCTGCCTATCGTGAACGATGAGGGCAAACTCGTCGGGCTGATCACGGTGAAGGACTTTGTAAAGACGGAGCAGCATCCTAACGCTTCCAAGGATTCTTCTGGCCGCCTCCTGGTTGGTGCCGGCATTGGTGTTGGCGATGAGTCATGGCAGCGCGCTGGTGCTCTGGTAGACGCGGGCGTTGACGTCCTGGTGGTGGACTCCGCGCACGCTCATTCTCGCGGAGTTCTGGATATGGTGTCCAAGGTGAAGAAGGAGTTTGGTCCGCGCGGCGTGGACGTCATCGGCGGTAACCTCGCAACTCGCGCGGCTGCGAAGGCCATGATTGATGCAGGCGCCGACGCCATCAAGGTGGGCATCGGCCCAGGTTCCATCTGCACCACCCGCGTGGTCGCGGGTGTGGGCGCTCCACAGATCACTGCGATCATGGAAGCTTCCGTTCCTGCGCACGCCGCTGGCGTGCCTATTATTGCCGACGGCGGCATGCAGTTCTCTGGCGACATCGCTAAGGCACTTGCTGCTGGCGCATCTACGGTTATGCTCGGCTCCATGCTGGCCGGCACCGCCGAGGCACCTGGTGACACCATCGTTATTCAGGGCAAGCAGTACAAGCGCTACCGCGGCATGGGCTCTATGGGGGCGATGCAGGGCCGTGGCCTCTCCGGAGAGAAGAAGTCTTACTCTAAGGACCGCTACTTCCAGGCGGATGTCAAGAGCGAAGATAAGCTGGTTCCAGAAGGAATTGAGGGACGCGTCCCATTCCGCGGCAACATCGACGCCATCACCCACCAGCTGGTGGGTGGCCTCCGCGCGGCAATGGGGTACACCGGTTCCGCCACCATCGCTGATTTGCAGAAGGCGCGCTTTGTTCAGATCACCTCTGCCGGTCTGAAGGAATCGCATCCTCACCACATCCAGCAGACTGTAGAAGCACCTAACTACCACTAATCCTGTACCAGGATTCGAAGATTAAGGCCCTGCGGGTCATCAGTTCATTGATGACGCTCAGGGTCTCAAGCGTCTTCATAGTGAGCGACGTAGATGGGGAACTGAGGCGGGGGATCGTCGCGCTGCTGGCTACAGTAGGCGGTTGACCTTTGGCTACGGGTGAGCTTTCACGGGTGTGGCGTTGATAAACTCGCGTGCTCTTTCATTTTGGTGCTGACGGGGTAGGATTATTGCCTGTTGATTGTTAGCGATCTCTAGGGAGAAGAATCCTCAATGCGTGACTACGTTGAAATCGGAATGGGCCGTGAGGCGCGCCGTACTTACGATCTCGATGCGATTTCCGTGCTACCTGCGCGTCGGACTCGCTCTTCCAAGGGTGTGAATACCACCTGGAACATTGACGCCTACACTTTTGCCACCCCGATCATGTCTCAGGGAACCGATGCGTTGGCAACCCCAGAATTTGTCATTGAGATGGACAAGCAGGGTGGCCTTGGTGTGATTAACGCCGAGGGATTGTGGGGCCGCCACGCGGACCTAGAGGGTGCAATCGAGCAGGTTGTGCAGGCATACGGCGATGACGACCTGAACCTGTCTAGCTTCTCTTCTGCCACCAAGAAGCTCCAAGAACTGCACTCCGCGCCCATCGATTACGATCTGCTGTCCGAGCGCATCGCGCAGGTCCGCGATTCCGGTGCCACCGTTGCCGTGCGCGTATCCCCGCAGAACTGCCGCGAGTTGGCTCCAGTAGTGATCAAGGCAGGTGCTGAACTGCTGGTCATCCAGGGAACCATTATTTCCGCTGAGCATGTGGGGGAGGGCGGTGAACCGCTGAACTTGAAGGAGTTCATCGGCACCCTCGATGTTCCTGTTATTGCAGGTGGAGTGACCAACTACACCACCGCGTTGCACTTGATGCGCTCCGGCGCTGTGGGCATCATCGTTGGCGGTGGCTCCACCACCAATGGTGACGCACTGGGCATCGAGACCCCACTGGCTACTGCAATTGCGGATGTTGCAGCAGCGCGTCGTGAGTACTTGGACGAAACCGGTGGCCGCTACGTCCACCTGATCGCTGACGGCGCTATTAATTCTTCCGGCGACGTAGTCAAGGCAATTGCCTGCGGTGCCGATGCCGTTATTTTGGGTGAAGTTCTAGCACGCGCCGAAGAAGCTGCTGCTAACGGCATCTACTGGGAGCCGGCGGTAGCCCACCCACGGTTCCCACGCGGGCTCGTGAGCACTGCAGGTGTTCTGCCGGGTGAGCACTCCAGCCTGGAGACCATCATGCACGGCCCATCCACCAATGTATTCGGAGAAGAAAACATCGTGGGTGGCCTAAAGCGCGCGATGGCTAAGTGTGGATACACCGACCTGAAGTCCTTCCAGAAGGTAGAGATTGCGGTTCGCTACTAAGCTACGCTGACACCTCATCCGTGTTTTAAGGCCACCACACGAAAGTGCGGTGGCCTTAAAAGCGCGCAGGTTCCAATTTCACCCCAAAGGGGGCAGCGCTCGGGTGCTGCGGTGGGGCGTTGGCAAGCCTCTTGGCTCCTCACTCCTGAGCACGGAGGGTGGGCAGTCATCCTGAGGGGGAGCCAGCGGTGGTGCTGTGTTTAGCGTGTGCTGTGCGATGTACTTTTCATCCACGCGCAGGACAAAGGGTTAGATAAGCGAAATTGTAGTAGATGTACTTTTAAGTAATTCTAACCTCCCATGGGGTGGTTTTGGTTACGCACAAGGAAAGAGTGTTAGGCTGAGCATATTCTGTTCCGCCCAAGTTACCTGCTTATGCACAGCTATTTATAGGAGTGTGAGATGCTCAATCTTCAGCGCCTTCGGATGCTTCATGAGCTCCACGTATTGGGAACTGTAGGCGCTGTTGCTGACGTTCTGCATTACACACACTCTGCCGTATCCCAGCAGCTGGCCCAGCTGGAGAAGGAGACCGGTTACAAGCTCATTGAAAAGGCGGGTCGCGGTGTTCGTTTGACGGACGCAGGATTGAAGCTCGCGTCTTACGCCGCGCGTATGGTTGAGCTTTCCGACGAAGCACGCGCTGCGCTCGCCACCACCGCACCGGTGGGCGGCACGTTGCGCGTCACCAGCTTCCAGACCGCTCTCGTAGCACTCGTTCCGCGCACCGTGGAGATCCTGAACGAACGCTATCCAGATCTGCGCATCGAATTTGAGCAGCGTGAGGTCTTAAGCGGTATGGACTCGTTGACCCATCATGAGTCCGATCTGTGTATCGGGGAGCAGTTCCCAGGCACCGTTCCTATTAAGGGGATGGGTGTTACGCGTGAGGACTTCCACCATGAGCCACTTCTTTTAGTTCAGCCTGCGGAGGGTCCGTACTCCGAGGACATTGGATTAGAGGAGATGAAGGACTACCCGTGGGTGCTCGACCCTAAGGAGTCTGCTGCTGGGCAGTGGGCATGGAGCGTTTTGCAGGCCCACGGCTTCAGCCCGTACGTGTTCATTGAGTCACCCGACTCCCTGCTGGCTCTGCACGTCGTGCGGAGCGGCCAAGCCGTAGCGCTGTTACCTAGCCTGATTGCAAGCCAGTTCAATGATCACGTCAAGGCGCGTGAACTTCCTGGCAACCCCGGCCGCGTGCTGTTTACCGCTGTGCGCACTGGACGCGAGAAGCACCCAGCGATTGTTGCATTCCGCGAGGCACTCAAGGAAGTAGTGGAGCAAATTCAAAACGAGAAATAGTCCTGCCGTAACCTCGCGCGAGCGAGGTGACCCCTGCGCGCGTGGAGGCGTCGGAAAGTAGTGGCTATTTTAGCTATTAACTGGGGCGGGGTTAAGGGTAGACTGTGGAATCGTGACTGAAACTTTGCAAACCCCCCAGAAGCACAATCCGGTGCTGGTGGTGGACTTTGGCGCCCAGTACGCGCAGCTGATTGCTCGGCGCGTTCGCGAGGCGAAGATTTATTCCGAGGTCGTTCCACACACCGTGACTGTGGAAGAAATCAAGGAAAAGAACCCTGCTGCTCTCGTCCTCTCCGGCGGCCCTAGCTCCGTATACGCTGATGGCGCGCCGCAGCTGGATCCTGCAATCCTCGAACTGGGCATCCCAGTGTTTGGCATTTGCTACGGCTTCCAGTTCATGACTAAGTCTCTTGGTGGCACGGTCGCGTCCACCGGCGATCGCGAATACGGTCGTACGGACATGAACGTCAAGGGCGGTATCCTCCACGCAGGTCTTGATAAGACTCACAAGGTATGGATGTCTCACGGCGATGCCGTATCCAAGGCGCCGGAGGGGTTTGAGGTCACTGCGTCTTCTGCTGGTGCACCAGTGGCAGCATTTGAGTGCCCAGCAAAGCGCATGGCTGGTGTGCAGTACCATCCTGAGGTTTTGCACTCCCCACACGGCCAGGAAGTGCTTGTTCGCTTCCTCACTGAGATCGCTGGCCTAGAGCAGAACTGGACCGCTGCGAATATCGCTGAGGAACTCATCGAAGCCGTTCGCGCGCAGATCGGCCCTGAAGGCCGTGCAATCTGTGGCCTGTCCGGTGGCGTTGACTCCGCTGTTGCTGCTGCCCTAGTACAGCGCGCCATCGGTGACCGCTTGACCTGTGTGTTCGTTGACCACGGCCTGCTGCGCGCTGGCGAGCGCGAGCAGGTTGAGAATGACTTCGTGGCATCCACTGGCGCAAAGCTGGTTACTGCCGACGAACGCCAGGCATTCCTAGACAAACTCGCTGGCGTTACCGAGCCAGAAGCTAAGCGCAAGGCAATCGGCGCGGAGTTCATCCGCTCCTTCGAGCGCGCCGTAGCCGGCGTTTTGGATGACGCTCCTGAGGGCTCCTCCGTGGACTTCCTGGTTCAGGGCACCCTGTACCCGGATGTTGTTGAGTCCGGCGGCGGCGCTGGCACCGCAAACATCAAGAGCCACCACAACGTGGGTGGTCTCCCTGACGATGTTGAATTCGAGCTGGTTGAGCCACTGCGCCTGCTGTTCAAGGACGAGGTCCGTGCCGTTGGCCGCGAGCTCGGCCTGCCGGAGGAGATCGTTGGTCGCCAGCCATTCCCAGGTCCTGGCCTTGGCATCCGCATCATCGGTGAGGTCACCGAGGAGCGCCTCGAGACCCTGCGTGCCGCTGACCTCATTGCCCGCACCGAGCTCACCGCAGCTGGTCTGGACAACGAGATCTGGCAGTGCCCAGTGGTGCTGCTTGCCGACGTCCGCTCCGTGGGCGTTCAAGGCGACGGCCGCACTTACGGCCACCCGATCGTTCTGCGCCCGGTATCCTCTGAGGACGCCATGACCGCGGACTGGACCCGCCTGCCGTATGACGTGCTGGAGAAGATCTCCACCCGCATTACCAACGAGGTCCCTGACGTCAACCGAGTGGTTCTGGATGTTACCTCCAAGCCACCAGGAACCATCGAGTGGGAGTAAAGCGTTCCGAACGCTAGATCCCTAGAAACCTACATGGGCCACGAACGCTGTGAGTGTTCGTGGCCCTTTGGCCTTTGCGGCTAGAGGCTCGCTTTTGCCTCGCCTACCGCAACCATGACCGTAAGTTTTAGCGTCTCGCCTTCCGCACCAGCATTGACGAGCCCTGCTGGGCAGTTCGCCGTGCCTACGCGAGTCAAACACTGGATCTCAACCGGCACATCGCTAGGAAGATTAACATCAACTTGGCCCACCTTGAGATCAACGATCATGCTCCTTGGCTCGTCAAGAGGCATCAGCCCACGCAAATCCAATTCGACCGCGCCCGCCTTGTGGCTAATGCGTTCAGGCATTGAATCTGCCGTAGTGGCAGTAACCTTGAAATCGCCGGCATCAGGGGCATTTACCCACCCGAACCAGTTAATGACAAAAATTCCACCAGCAACAAGAATGCAACTTGCCAGCACTGTTGCAATCTTTTGAGCGGTACTCTTCTTTGCTGGCTGCGGGGTAGGGGCCGGCCCCGGCTCTGGCAGGTGCCACAGGCTTGGCGCGGTGCCCAGTGGGTCCCACGCCGGCGGGGTAGGCATCGTAAACGGCGCTTTAGTGCCCTCCGCTGGCGCGTAGCTCGAAAGGTCTACAGGGCGAGTGGGCGAGCTCGGGGCGCTTGCGTGTAGCCCTTGAGGGGGATGCGGCGTTCGGCGTGCAAGAGCCCACCATGCCAGACCTGCAATGAGGAGGGTGCCGGCCATGCCACCGCCGAAGAAGCCGACGAAGAAGCCTTCGGTGCTGAAGGAGATCCCGCCGGTGAAGAACACGATGCCTAGGATGAGCCACCACCCGGATTCTTGTTCCTTTTTCAGCGCTTTGCCGCCGGGGGCATTTTTATCAATATTCTCAATCGCTAGTTGGTACGGGGCCTTTTCTATGCCGTACTTGGGCATCAGCAACCAGCACAGCAGGTACAGGACAATGCCCCCGCCCATTAGCATGCCCACCACGAATGCGACGCGAATGAGCGTTGGGTCGATGTCATAGCGCACGCCGATGCCCTCACACACTCCGCCCACTTCAGGTTTGCCCTTATCCTGTCGCGGTAGACGCACAGGCCGGGTTTCCCATATTTGGGCGAAGCTCATTGATGACACGCTGGTAGCGCTCGAAGCGCTTGAGGCATCTTCCTTGTGTTCACCGTAGGGATTGCGTTGGAATTGCGTAGTCTCTTCGTGGTCCATGATCATCTCCCAAAAGGTGGGGCTGTTCTTTCTTGATTCTCATTGTCACACGGGGTCTTTTACGCACGCATCGGGGATCACCCTGAAATCACAGTGCTAGGCCCCTGATGCTTGTGGTGCTCCAGGAATTCAGGGCGATCCCTGATGTACACGCATGGCAGTTGGTGGAATTATGGTCGTTATGACCTCTCCAACGCTTGCTCCACCTTTTAGGCAGTTCCAGCGCAATCGCGACCACAGCGTGATCGCAGGTGTTGCTTCTGGTCTGGCCAGTCATCTGGGCGTGCACGTGGACGCTATTCGCATTGTGTTCGTGGTATTGAGCCTGTTTGGCGGGCTTGGCCCGCTGCTGTACTCGGGCGTGTGGATGAGCACGAAGGCTGGGACGGCCTTGCCGGCGTCGGAGAAGGCAACGTCGCGCTTTTCCAAGTCGACCAACATTGTGTTGGCGATCGTGGCCTTGGCGGTGGCCGGCTCGGCGGGCTCGCTGTTTACGGGCATCTCTGTTGGTATTACTATTGCGCTGCTGGTGATCGCATGTGGCGCGATCTTGGCGTGGTTTGCGTATGACCGTTTTGATTCCAAGCGATCGGTGGCGGCCATCATCACGGGCGCGGTGTTGGTGATCATGGGTGTTCTCTTTGCCGCATTGCAGTGGGAGAACGAGCGCGTATTCGGCTCTGCAGTGGCGGCGGTTTTGCTCACCCTGATCGGTGTGGGTGCGCTGGTGGTGCCGTTTGGCCTGCGCATGTGGGAGAAGTTCAATGCCCAGCGTGAGGAGAAGCTGCTGGCTGATGAGCGCGCCGAGATTGCCAACCGCCTGCACGATTCCGTTTTGCAGACCTTGGCTCTGATCCAGAAGCGCGCGGACAATCCGGAGGAAGTCCAGCGCTTGGCGCGCGGGCAGGAACGGGAACTACGCAACTGGCTTTTTACCCCCACGGAGAAAGACACCACACGCTCGGCGATTAACCGTGCTTGTGGTGAGGTGGAAGACATGTTTGGCGTGCGCATTGCGCCCGTGATTGTGGGCGAGGACGCCCCTCTTACCGACGCCACCCATGCCGCAGTGCTCGCCGCGCGCGAGGCCATGGTTAACGCCGCTAAGCACGCGGGCGTAGACACCGTAGACGTGTATGTGGAGAATTTCGGCGAACTCAACATCTACGTTCGCGATCGTGGTCCTGGTTTCAATCTGGAGCAGGTGCCAAAAGATCGCCATGGCGTGCGCGATTCCATCATCGGGCGCGTGGCCAAGGTGGGAGGGGCTGTGACATACAGCTACCAAGGCGGGACCGAAGTACACATAACCGTGCCACAATAGGAAACATGGTGAAAGTTTTCTTGGTTGATGATCACCCTGTGTTCCGCGCTGGCGTGCGCGCCGAAATCGGTGACGCTGTGGAGATTGTTGGTGAGGCTGGCACGGTTGCTGATGCGATTAGTGGCATTAATAGTTCAAACCCTGATGTGGTTCTCTTGGACGTGCACATGCCCGATGGCGGTGGTGTTGCTGTTATCAAGGGGGTTAGCGCTGCGAACGCTGCTTACCGTTTCCTAGCTCTGAGCGTATCTGATGTCGCGGAGGACGTGATCTCCGTAATCCGCGCCGGTGCCCGCGGGTACGTAACCAAGTCCATTAGCGGTAGGGAATTAGTCGATGCGATTGCCCGCGTTAATGACGGTGACGCCGTATTCTCCCCGCGACTTGCGGGTTTTGTACTTGATGCTTTTGCGCGACCTGACGCTGTTGTAGGCGCAGGTATTGTCGATGCGCCTGAGCAAGATAAGGCTGTTGAGCATGCCGCGGAGGAAGCCGCCGCGGGACGTGAGGTTACGCAGCCAATTGCGGATCCGGTAGTGGACGCGTTAACTCGTCGCGAGCTGGAAGTGCTCAAGCTCTTAGCCCGTGGCTACACCTACAAGGAAATTGGCGCGGAGCTGTTTATTTCAGTGAAGACTGTGGAAACTCATGCGTCGAACATTTTGCGCAAGACGCAGCAGTCTAACCGTCATGCGTTGACTAGGTGGGCGCAAAAGCGGGACCTAGATTAGCAGGCCACGAGCGATCCCAAACCGCGAACGGAGTAGGGCAAGAAATGCAATGCCAACCATTAGCTAGGCCAGATTGCACGCAGTCCAGGTGCTACATGGTTGGCACTTCATAAGTGGCGATGTGTGAGTAGCGGTGTTGCGCGGTGGGCTTGAGCGCATAAAAAATGCCCCGCTGTGCAAGCGGGGCTTAATGCAGTGTCCTGCGTAAGGGGAGAAGCTTAATCTACGAAGGCCAATGCGCGGGTGCCGTCTACATGTGGGAACACGAGAAGCATCCATCCAAAAATGCCTAGGAATACTAAGACTGTCACCCAGATGGCAGCAGGCGCAAGGACCGGCGCAAGCATCAGTGCGAGCCATACGAGAAACATGGGGACGATTTGTCCGAACTTGGGCCTGTAGTACAAGTTGCGCTCATCCAAGAACGCCTTGATCTCCCTGCGGTAGGGGTGGGAGAAAATGAGAAGGATGCCGGCGGCAACGCATATCACCATTGCTATTACCTGAATGCCACGGGGCAAGCCCGTGGTGAGCACCGCAGCGCCAGCGGCGATGAGAAAAGAGCTGCCAAAACGCACAACATCTGGGGTGGGGATGGGCGTTTTCCTGGAGCGTGCATCTGTAAAACTCATAGTGGAAAGGGTAGCAGTGTTCGTTAAGTGTTCCGAACGCTAGGCCTTAAAAGGCGCTGATGTGGGCGCTTGACGGCTGCTGAAGATGCGGGCTACATTTAACCCATGTCTCAAACGAGTGTTCGAAAAACGGGGGAGGTGGATAACCTCTCACAGCTGCCTAGGACGCAGCGCATTGATGTCCTGCGCGCCAAGATGGATGCGTTATCTGTTTCCACTGGATCGGATGCTCATCGGGTAACAAAGCAGGTCATAGATGATACTGTGGCTGCCCCGCAGGCGTTAGCGGAGTTGCTTCCTGGTGGTGGATTTGCCCGTGGGGAATCCTATAGCTGTACGCCCTGTTCGCAGTTATGCGTGGAGATAATCGCACATATTAGTGCTCTTGGTGGGATGGCTGCTGTGGTGGGTTGGCCGGAACTATCTTTCGCTGGGGTGAAAGACGCTGGCGGGGATTTATCCCGTATTATTGCGGTCCCAGATGCCGGCCTTGAGCCCTTAAATACGGTGGCTGTTTTGTTGGAGGGGCTGGATGCCGTGGTGTACAAGGGTGCTCCGATAACGCTATCGCCCGTGCGTGCTAGGCCGTTGCGTGCCAAGCTGCGTGCGGGGCGGGGATTCTTGTTAACTGCAGATACGGTGGTCCCGCAGTCCGTGGCACACATTGATGCGACGGTGGACGCATTTCATGGAATTGGTCAGGGGACGGGCAGGATACGCGGCGTGGAGTTGGGGTTAGCCGTAAAGGCTAAGGCGCAGATAAAGCGTGGACGGATGATTGTTGGCAGGCCTGCTACCACCGCAAGGGGCCATTTGCGGGTGGTGTGAGATGCGCACTTTGGCCTTGTGGTTTCCTGACTGGCCAGTGCAAGCTGCTGCGATTGAGGAATTGGTTGACCCTACTCGGCCTGCCGTGATCACCGCTGCCTATCGGGTGCATGTGTGCAACGCGGCGGCACGTGAGCATGGTATTCGGAGGCACATGAAGCTGCGCCATGCTCAGGCGTTGTTCCCTCATGCGCAGGTGCTTGATCATGACGAGTCCCGTGACGGGCGTGTATTTACCATGATCGTTGATGCCCTCGATGCGGTTATTGCCAGTGTTGAGATGTTACGCCCCGGTTTGCTGGTGGTTAATGCTGATGCGGCGGCGCGCTATCACGGCGGGGAAGCGCAGGCGGCGGAGAAAATTATTGATGCTGCGGCGTTGATGGGTGTGGACTGTTTTGCGGGCCTTGCCGATGACGTCAATACCGCCATCATTGCTGCGCACACCCAACATACTGTGCCGAAAGGCGGGTCGGCGGAATTCTTAGCTCGCCAGCCTCTTTCTTTTTTGAAGGCGGAGCCAGCGCTCGGATGTCTACCAGAGACAGTCGAAAGCTTTGAGAATTTGGGTCTGACTACGCTCGGGCAGATTGCTCAGCTTGATCCGGGAGCGGTGGCCACGCGTTTTGGTCGCGCGGGGTCGCGATGCCTCACGGTGGCTACGGCACGTGACGATCGGGTAGTGGCGCGTGCCGACGCTCTCCCAGACCTCAGCGTGTCACTGGTCCCCGAAGCCCCCATAGAGCGGGTGGATGCGGCCGCTTTCGCGGCCCGCATGCTGGCCGCGAAGCTGCATCAGCGGTTGTCGGAGGCGGGGGTGAGCTGCGTGCGTCTTAAAGTTCAGGCCCGTTGCGGGGCCCAGCTTCTGGAACGCGTGTGGCATACCCGTACTCAGCTCACGGAAGACGCCACGGCGGATCGAGTGCGGTGGCAGTTGGACGGTTGGATTACCTCCGGTGGGCAGGGCGCACTGGATGAGTTGATGTTGATTCCCGTGGAATGTGAAGTTCCTCGGGCGTGGAATCTTTTTGGTCGCAAACCTCAGGATGAACAGGCGCAGAAGGTGATTGCGCGTGTGCAGTCCACGCTGGGTATGGATGCGGTGCTCACACCCACGTATGCCGGCGGGCGTGGGGTAGAAGAACGCATCAAGCTGGTTCCTTATGGTGAGAGGGCAGAGGAGCTTGATCGATTAGCGCAAGGCAGTTGGCCAGGTGCTATACCAGGGCCGTTGCCTGCGATGATCGGGCACCCCTCAGCCAAAGTGGTCATAGTGGATTCGGCTGGTGGGCCGGTGTATGTCACTGCGGAAGCAGTGTTGAACGCAGATCCTGCGGGGATGCAGTGGGGCGCCTCGCGCTACCTGATCAAAGCATGGGCAGGGCCGTGGCCCGTTCAGGGCCGCTGGTGGAAGGAAGAGAGACCAGTAGCGCGACTGCAGCTGGTGGGCGTCGACAAGCATGGCCATGAGAAAGCATGGCTTCTGCTGTGGTGCGGACAGTGGCGCGTGGAAGCTAGCTACGAGTAAGGAAAACTACGCGCGGTGGATGTCAACCACAAGACGGGTTGGTTCCTCAAGAACCTGAACAGAAAATGGGTGCTCTGGGCCACGAATGCCAATGACGAATTGAGAACGGCCTTCAAACGTGCCCTGGGAAATGATTTCAGTGACTACTTGATCCGTGCCCTTGATGGTGCCCAGCTGGGGATCATCAAGCCCGAGCTCGAATGGCATGAGGGTGCCATCAATATTGAGGTTGATGGCGGTGTCGCCCTTAAATTCAATCGCGTTGCCGCTTCCTTGCTGCGCAGGCGCGTCCGTGTACTCCACAAACCACCCCGGCGCACCGGAGCCTTGAAGGTCAAAGACTACACGGTCAAAGGTTTCATGCTTGCCCACGCGTACACCGGTGACCACCAACTCAGCACCGTTGGACTGGCGCTGAGTTTTGGTCGCGGTGTCAGCAACGCCCAGCGGGGTCATGCCGGCGGCCGAAGGGGACTCAGCAGCTGCCATGGCCTGGCTGCCCGCAGGTGTAGAGGAGCTTGCTGCGGTCTTAGGGGACGATGCCTGTGCCCCAGCGTTGGTTGATGCCGACTGCGTGACAGCATCCTGCGCGTCACCGTTTTCAGCTGAATTTGCGCACGAGACTGCCAGCAGTGCGGTTGCGCCCACCACGCCCAATAGGCCTAAACGGGAAGGCTTGCGGGTAGAACGGGAGGACTGGGAAGCGCCATGAGCAAAAACAAACATGCCCCAACCGTAGCGAGCAACTCGGCGTGAAAAAAGCGGAAAGAGGCCCCAAGCGGTAATCGTTGTGAAACCTTAACCGAAGGGCTGTAAAACCCCAGCAAGGGGCGATAGAAGCATTGTTTGCAACCAATTTTTGCGCCTCTTATCACGGGGACGTAGGCGCGAAACGTCACCACTGTGCCTAGATGGGTGCAAGGAAGGAGGCGTTAGCGATAGTGTGGGGTACGATAAGAATTTTGTGGGCTAACGAAAACTGGCGCACCAAACGGTGTAAAGAGGGGGAATAGATGAGCGCAGATCCCACTGCGAATGGGGCGAACTCTGAGTCACACCTCGGAGGGGACAGCATGGCCTCGTGCCATCCGTTCAATGAGATCGAGCGCTGCTCTGATAACACCCAGGAACCGATGCCAGGTAGTTCCAAGCCCGGTGATGCCTACGTGCTACTTGAGCACGGCGATCACTGGGGAAATGACATCCTTGATGGTGAGGCCTTTGGCCCTGAGCTCACCGCCAAGCTGAAAGAGCTTCCAGGCCTGTATCTCATCCGCCGCGTGGGGCGGGCAGGTCATGGTTATAAGGAACGCCGCATTGCTTATTTAGTATTCTGTCGGGAACAGGTCATCGAAATGGCTACCGTGACAGGCCCCGAAGACGTGTTGAACTTTGATATGTCTGGCCCCGGCCGTAACGCCGACCGCGGGGCAGTAGCGATTGATCAACCAGTACTGCTGATCTGTACGCACGCCAAGCGCGACATGTGCTGTGCGCTCAAAGGCCGTCCCATGGCCAAAGCTCTGACGGAAGCTTTCCCCGATAACCCGCACATTTGGGAATCATCCCACACCAAGGGGCACCGCTTTGCCCCGTCCATGGTCCTGTTCCCATGGTCCTACAGCTTCGGGCGCCTCAATATTGAAGCAGCGAAAGCTATGGTGAACCACTCCGTAGCGGGCGAGATGTTCCTACCCGGTAACCGCGGGCGTGGAATCTATTCCGCACGTGGACAGGTAGCCGAGCTGGCAGTTGCGGGCAGGTTAAGTGCTGAAGGCCATACCCCGCGGAATGGTTCTCTATCCGTTTATGACACCGGTGACAACGTGCGGGTGGTTGTTCCAGAGTTCGGCGCGCTACCAGAACGCCTCTTTGAGGTGGAGCTGGAGCAACAAGAAGTAGAGGGCATCATTTCCTCCTGTGGCGATGCGCCAAAGACGGGCACAGTGTGGGTTGCAACGCGCGTAACCCAGTTATCGCGCTAAAAACAGGCATATGTGCTTACTTCACCGCGGTGTGCCCCTAAGCCGCTCTTGTAGACGAAAGACCGGCCGTTCTCACCATGATGAGAACGGCCGGTGTGCGCGAAGGGGATCTGCCAACCCGAATTATCGGCGCATGATCTTCTTAGACAGCCAATTGCCGAACAGCTGTGCCACCTGAACAATGACCACGATGGCAATGACGGCGACCCACATGAGCTCCCACTGGAAGGCACGGTAACCGTAGGCCACGGCGAAGTTGCCCAGGCCACCGCCGCCGATGTAGCCGGCCATCGCAGACATATCGACGATTGCGATGAAGATGAAGGTGTAACCCAAAATCAGTGGGCCAAGCGCTTCAGGGATGATCACGGTGCGGATGATGCGCCACGGGCTAGCACCCATGGAACGTGCTGCTTCAATCACACCAGGGTCAATGGTGACCAAGTTCTGTTCGACAATGCGTGCCACGCCGAACGTGGCGGCGATGGACATGGCGAAGGTAGCCGCCTCACGTCCGATCTGAGTACCGATGACTTGGTTGGTCAGAGGGCCCAGCGCGGAGAGCAGGATGATGAACGGAATGGGGCGAACCAAGTTCACAAGGAAGTTCAGGACATTAAACACCACCGTGTTTTGCAGGATGCCGCCCTTGCGGGTGGTGTAGAGCAGCATGCCGAGCGCTAGACCAAGAATGCCACCCACAAGCAGGGTGATGCTGACCATGACCAGGGTGTCGATCACAGACTGGATGAACATCTCTTCGTGGCGTGGCCACACGCTTTGCAACTTTTCAAGACTCATCGTGCGATCTCCTGAATGTCAGTGGTGGTGGACAGGTGGTTGTAGAATTCCTGGATGGCTTCCTCCGGCCCGTTCAGGCGCACGGTGACCTTGCCGAAGCTGTGGCGCTGCAGTGTGGTGACACCGCCATGGACGATGCCGATGCTTGCGCCCTGCGCCTTCGCGTTGGCTGCTGCAGTGAAGAAGTCTGAGTTCTCGGTCAACGTGACAGTGAACAGGCGGCCTTCATGCGCAAGAAGGTCTTCGGACTCAACGTTGTCTGGGGTGTTGCGCAGTGCTGTGGCCACGAAGCGGCCAGCAACTGCGGTCTGTGGGTTGGAGAACACTTCATAGACGGACCCATACTCCACAATCTTGCCGTTTTCCATCACCGCAACCTTGTCAGCGATGGAGCGGACCACTTCCATCTCGTGTGTGATCACGACGATAGTGATGCCAAATTCCTGATTGACCTTGCGCAGCAGCTGCAGCACGTCATGCGTGGTCTCTGGATCCAGTGCGGACGTGGCCTCGTCGGCAAGCAGCAGGTCAGGGTTGGTTGCCAGCGCGCGGGCGATGCCCACGCGCTGCTTCTGGCCACCAGAAAGCTCCTCTGGGTAGTTCTGACCACGATCTGCAAGACCGACGAACTCCAAAAGCTCCGCAACGCGCTGCTTGCGCTTCGCCTTAGGCATTCCCGCAATCTCGAGTGGGTACTCCACGTTGCCTGCGGCGGTACGGGAGGTGAGCAGGTTGAACTGCTGGAAGATCATGCCAATGTTGCCGCGTAGTGAGCGCAGCTGGCTTTCCTTCATGCCTACTATCTCTGTGCCGTCGAGGCGCAGGCTGCCACTGGTTGGCTTGTCCAGGCCGTTGATCATGCGCACAAGAGTGGACTTGCCTGCACCGGAGTAGCCGATGATGCCAATGATTTCACCAGGCTCGACGGTGAGGGTGACCCCGTCGAGCGCAGTGACTTTCTTTTTTCCGGAGCTAAAAACCTTGGTGACGTTTTCAAACTCAATTCTGGTTCCGGTCACAACACAATTCTTTTCTTTTGGAAGTGGAATAGGGAGATGGGCCGATGTGCGGCGGTTAGTGCTCGAACGCTACTAATGGGCAAAACGCCCCGCGTCAGAAAGTTGACGAATCGGGGCGCTTGAGCCAGCGGTGATTACTGGTTCTGCTGCTGCTCTTCAAGGCGATCGAGGATTGCCTGCAGCTCATCAGCTGGGCGCTGAACTGCAATGGAGGTTCCCTTAGAATCCTCATCTACTGCTGCCTGAACCTCGTCAGAGTGCCAGAGCTCAACGAGCTTCTGAACATCCTCGTTGCCCTTGTCCTCTTCGCGGACAACAAAGACGTTAATGTAAGGCTCTGCTTCTTCAGACTCTGGATCGTCCTGGAATACAGCGGTGTTAGGGTCGATGCCCGCACGATCCAGGAAGGAGTTGTTAATGATAGCTGGGCGGCCAGCACCGTACTCGGAGGTGGTCATCGCAGCATCAACCGGAGCAACCTTGACCTTGGAGGCATCTTCGTCGATATCAACTGGGGAAGGGGTAACAAGGCCCTTTGCTTCTTCCTTCAGGGTAACGAGTCCGGCCTGAACCAGAACGTTGATAGCGCGACCCTGGTTGGAGGAGTCATTAGGGATAGCGATTTCCTGGCCCTCGATGCCGTCGAGGGAATCATGATCCTTCCAGAACAGTGCGAGTGGAACGATTTCGGTTGCGCCAACTGGGGTCAGAGTGTCGTTGTTACCAACGTTGTACTCTGCCAGGAACTTCAGGTGCTGGAAGAGGTTAACGTCAAGGTCACCCTGAGACAGGGCAAGGTTAGGGGTGGAGTAATCCTCGAACTGGACGATGTCGAGCTCGATGCCTTCCTCGGTTGCCTTCTTCTCAAACTCGGCCCAAGCCTTCTTGGTGGAATCGGTGGTGCCAATGCGGATCGCTGCGGACTCATCGCCGGATGCTGCGGAGTCCGAGCTATCAGAGGAGCATGCAATCAATGTGGTTGCAGACAGGGTGAGTGCTGCGCCAGCAGCTGCAAAGCGGGTGAGCTTCATGAAGTTTCCTTTCGTGCGCGGGGTCATCGCTTTCCTGTGGCGATGAAAGGGTCAAGGTTTGGCAAGTCCGTGCTCATGGCGTTAAGGAGTGAGATAACCCCGTTATTTGATAACAGGGACAGTAGCGAAGTGTGCGAAAAATGTACAGCTTGGTCTATTTTCGGTGTATATAATTAGCGAACTAGTGTTCTAATTTGGCGTGGAACAGTGCTAGCCTGTGGGGTATGAGTTTCAACGGTGGACGTAATCCTGGTGGGGCCATAACGGGCGAGGGGGCAGGTAATCCACTGACCTGGGGGCAGATAAACAAGCTGCTCTCAGGAGAAAAAATACCTGAGCTCGTGCCGGTAAGTCATGATGGAATCCGCGATGGTCTCACTGTTAATTACGTGGATCCCGTCCGCGCTGATGGGTGGAATCCGCCCCGAAGGAAACCCGCTGATGCTAATTCTGTTCTAAAAAATTCATCTCCATCGCAATCCGGTACTGAATCCCACGGCAGGGAAGAAACGTGCAGCCCAGTCAAGCTTGGGCAGGCACTAGCTCCGTTTGCCGAGCTTCATGCAGCCAGCACCTACAACTTTCTGCGCGGCGCGAGTGAACCAGAAGCAATGATCACCGCAGCGATGTCGCAGGGGATCACCCATCTAGCGCTTCTTGACCGCGACGGGCTCTACGGCGCCTCTGCCTACGCGCAAGCTGCCACTAGTCTCGCGCAGCAGCTCGATCACGTCCCCAACACCGTTTTCGGCGCTGAGCTGACCCTATCCCTCGGTATCCTGCCAGTGATTTGTAAGGGGCCAGAAGGCTACCGCAGACTTTCCCACGCCATCACCCAGGCTCAGATGGCGGGAAGTAAAGACAAAGTTGTCTACCCATCGCTCGCGGAGCTCGCACAGCACGCTGACGGCCACTGGTACGTGCTAGCTAACCACACGTGGTGTGACCATATGGACGAACTGTTGGAAGCCTTTGGTGAGGACGTTGTGCTGGAATACGTCAGTGCGCTCACGCCACAGGATACCGATAACTTTGAAGCACTCGACGCGGTGGCGCAAGAGGTTGCGCGCACCGAACACCGGACCCCCCTTTCCATCCTCACGGCTATGCCTACAGCGGCACGTAGGGAGGATACCGTCTTGGCAGAAACCAAGGGGGCGCTCAACCGACGGGAAAGCGTGGAGCTAGCCCAGTGCGAGCAGCATCCGATGGGTGGGATGTGGCTGCGCGGAGCGCAGTCGTTGCTGCGTGGCACCGCCCGCGGAAGACAGGACCTGGTGGATTCCTCTTTGGCCATAGCTAAGGAGTGTGCCTTCGAGCTTAAGCTCGTCTCGCCCAACCTTCCTCGGTGGGAGGTCCCTGAAGGCCACGATGAGCAATCGTGGTTGGAGGAGATCGTCGACAAGCGTTTCGACGCCCGCTACCGCAGCCGCGATAAAAAGGTGCGCGACAAAGCGCGCGCGCAGGCGCGCCACGAGTTCGACGTGATCAGAACACTCGGTTTCCCTGGCTACTTTTTGATCATTGATGACATCGTTAGTTTCTGCCGTAACGCCAACATCCTGTGCCAAGGGCGCGGCTCGGCCGCGAATTCCGTGATCTGTTTTGTGCTTGGGATTACCAACGTGGAGCCGATTAGCGCGCAACTGCTATTTGAGCGCTTCCTGTCTCCCGAACGCGAGGGCGCACCAGACATTGACCTGGACATCGAATCCACCCGCCGCGAGGAAGTGATTCAATACGTTTACTCCCGCTATGGTCGCGACAACGCCGCGCAAGTAGCCAATCTGATCACCTACCGCACGCGTGGCGCAGTACGCGATGCTGCTCGCGCGCTCGGCTATCCGCAAGGCGCTGCCGATGCATGGACTAAGGAAATTGCCCAGCCGCCGGATAGGGTGGCAGCGCTCGGAGAGCTACTACACTCCCAACCCCGGCACCTGGGTATTCACTCTGGTGGCATGGTTATCTGCGACCGCCCGATCGCGGACGTGGTGCCCATTGAATGGGCGCGCATGCAGGACCGCTCTGTGGTGCAGTGGGACAAGGAAGGCTGCGCATGGGCGGGGCTAGTGAAGTTCGACCTGCTGGGGCTCGGTATGCTTGAGGCGCTCCACCACATGATTGACCTGGTCAAGGAAACTACGGGAAGGGAAATCAACCTGTGGGAAATCGACACAGATGAAAAAGCAGTCTATGACATGCTTTCGCGCGCCGACGCCGTGGGTGTGTTTCAAGTAGAGTCCCGCGCGCAGCTCAATACCTTGCCCCGCATGAAACCCTCCTGTTTCTTCGACCTCGTGGTGGAAGTTGCCCTCATTAGACCCGGGCCCATCCAAGGCGGCTCTGTGCACCCTTACTTGCGTCGCCGCGCGGGGAAAGAAAAAGTCACTTTCGAGCATCCCGTGCTCAAAAAATCCTTAGGCAAGACCCTCGGCGTGCCCTTGTTCCAAGAACAACTCATGCAGATCGCCGTCGACGCGGCTGGCTTTACCGGCGGCCAAGCCGACGAACTGCGCCGAGCCATGGGGTCCAAACGTTCACCCGCCCGCATGGCCGCAATTAAAGATGCCTTCTATAGCGGCTTAAAAGAAACCAACAACATCACCGGCGATGTTGCGGACTCCCTATGGAACAAAATCGTTGCCTTCGCCGCCTATGGCTTTCCGGAATCCCACTCCCAATCCTTCGCATCATTGGTGTACTTCTCCGCGTGGTTCAAATACCACTACCCAGCACAATTCTGCGTAGGGCTCCTGCGCGCGCAACCCATGGGCTTCTACTCGCCCCAATCACTCATCTCTGACGCACGCCGCCACGGCGTGAAGATTGCCCCCATTGATGTCCAAGTCTCCGATGTCGAAGCAACCTTCGAGCGTTCATCTAGCGCGCCGAACGCTGGACCCACCCTAGGCCCACCTATGGGTGAGGCACCGAATCAGCGTGATCACCCGCCGGTGATCAGGCTCGGGCTTGGTTTGGTGAAGGGGCTTAAGAACCACGAGCGCATCGTTGATGGCGCACCCTACGCTGACATTGCGGACCTTGCCCGCCGAGCGAAACTCAGTGTGCACGATGTTGAGTGTCTGGCTCGCGCGGGAGCCTTGGACAGCTTTGGTGTGGATCGTAGGCAGGCGCTCTGGCAGGCAGGCGTTGCGGCTACCGAAAAAGAGTCCATGCTGCCCGGGCTCTCCGCCATCACCGCGCCCGCGCTGCCTGGACTCAACGCGCTGGAGCTCATGGTCACAGACATCTCCACCACGGGAGTCACCCATGATGAACACCCCATGGCTAGGCTGCGTGAGATTTTGCGCGAGCGTGGCGTGGTTGCAGCATGTGACATGTTGGGTCTTGAAGACGGCTCCCGTATCCGCGTGGCCGGCGTGGTTACGCATCGCCAGCGCCCCCGCACCGCCCAAGGCGTCACTTTCATGGGGCTTGAGGATGAAACAGGATTGATCAATGTTGTGATCTCGGTTGGGCTGTGGAACAAACAAAAAACCCTAGCTCGCACCGCTAACACTCTCATCATCCGCGGAATCCTCCGAAACCAAAACGGTGTTGCCCAAATCGATGCTGACAGGCTCGAAGAACTCCCCGTCGCGGATTGGCTGCGCACCGGCGCGAGCCGGGGCTCGCGTGACTTCAGGTAGCCTCTCGCTGTGTGTGCGTGGGTGCGTCGGAAAGCTAAGGTGTAGTAGAACCCCCAACCGTGCGAAGGGAACTCGATGCCACCACTTCCCACCCAGCTCAACCCTGTGTCAGGAAAGCTCACGCCCGCGCGCTACCTAGCGCGACTGCCGTGGTACCTCGTGCCGGCTTTGGCATCTGTGGCGTGGGCGCTTCTAGATGAGGATTGGTCCACGTGGGCATGGAGTATCGCTGCGTTCTTGCTTGCGCTGACTGTCTGGCAGCTGTGGCTGATCCCGCATCAAGTTCGATTACTGGGGTGGAAAGTTACAGACGAGGAACTACTAATCACCAAGGGCAAACTGTGGCACCGTTTCACCATGGTTCCCTTCGGGCGCGTGCAGTACGTTGATGTTGTATCTGGGCCCATTGACCGCAGATACGGCCTAAAAACTCTGCGCCTGAATACGGCAAGTCCGTCCTCCAATGCGAGAGTCCCCGGCCTTCCCGCAGACGTAGCCGACAAACTGGCCAAGGATATCGCGGAGCTAGCCAAAGAAAAGATGATGGAGCTCTGAGGCGCCATCATGACCTTACCCAATGCTCATTCAACAACTGATGAAAAAGCCGCCCCAGTTGTAGCAGAAACCGGCACCGGCGCAGAAACCACTGATGCCTTCTGCAGCGGAGGCGAATTCCATCACGTTCACAAGCTCACACCACTGCTTCGTGCATGGAGTGTCCTGTTTGCCCTCATTATTTTCGCGGCTACCACGGCGAGCAACCAATTCATCAAATTTGTACGGATGCTCTTTTCCACCTCGCTTGTTGAGACGCTGCAGGCGCTGGGTGGTCTAGCGCTCGGAGCGCTACTAGCATTCCTCGTCAGCCTGCTGTGGTGGCGAGTATCTGGATACCGCATCACACGTAACAACATTGCTTTTCGACGAGGCCTCCTGCGCACAAAAATTCGCACCGCACGCCTCGACCGGATCCAGGGCGTAGACGTAATCCAGCCATGGCATGCTCGTTTGTTCGGCCTCGCGGCCGTTCGCATCGAAACCGCCGGTGGAGGTGACTCCCGCATTGAAGTTGGCTTTATCCGCAGGGATGAGGCAAATCAGCTCCGCGCCCGGCTATTAGGCGAAACCGAAGAAGGCAAGCAGCTGGTTGCTCCCATTCCGATTACGAGATCCCTAGCGGCAGCATTCTTTAGTTTTCCCACTGTATTCACCATCGCTTCAACAACTCTGACCCTCAGCCTCGACCTAACGTGGGCCAGCGTCCTCCCCGTCCTGTTTGCCACCATCCCTAATATTTGGAGAATTCTCGATGGCTCCTACCAATTCACTGCCCGCAGAATAGACAACAAAATCACCGTCACTTACGGCCTAGCAAACCTCCAACGCAAAGCCGTACCAGTAGAACGCGTCCATGCCACCGAGATGTACCAACCCCCGCTGTGGCGACCTTTCGGCTGGTGGCGTGTCCGAGTCTCCGTAGCAGGCTATGGGGAAGGCAGCAAAGGTGCGGTTCTGCTCCCAGTGGGAACCTACGACACCGCAGTACGGTTGGTCGAGGAGGTAGGTTTAGCGTTCGAAACACTAGAACCCCGTGCCGTGAATCCGGACTACTCCAGTCCGCGCCGGGCCCGTATTGTCTCGCCCTTCGACGCGCATAACCAAGGTTTTACACTCACGGATACGCTTGCCGTAGAGCACCGTGGTTGGCTCACAAGACGCGTCAGCATTGTGTTTCGCAAAAACATCCAGGAGCTCAGCGTCCGCTGGGGGCCGCTCCAACAACTGGTCAAGCTCTCATCGGTGCAGTTACACCTCGTTACTGGGCCAGTACGTATGGCAGGGCGTGACCTTTCCGCACAAGACACCAAGGAGCTGGTGGGGCGTCTAGCGCCGCGAATGCTACAAGGGCGCTGGGACGAGCCCGTGGATTCCTCTAACGAGGACGAAGCTAGCGCAGCTCAGGATTAAATTCCCTCGAAACCTAGTTGGCGCCATGCCTCGTACGTAGCAATGGCTGCGGCATTGGAGAGATTCATTGAACGCCGCCCCTTGAGCATTGGAATGCGCAGGCGATCGGTGACGCGTGGGTGGGAGAGTGCTTCGTGGGAAAGCCCAGTGGGCTCAGTGCCAAACAGTAATGCGTCGCCGGCTTCGAACTGGACGTCCGTGTAGGTGGTGGTGGCCTTGGTAGTGAAAGCAAAAACACGGCCTGGGATGTGCTTTAGGCACTCCTCTAGATTCTCATGAACAGTTACTTCTGCGAGATCATGGTAGTCAAGCCCTGCTCGGCGCAAGTGCTTCTCCTGTAGATCAAACCCCAGTGGGCCAGCAAGATGCAGGTGTGCGCCAGAACCGGCACACATGCGGATTGCGTTGCCCGTATTGGGTGGGATTACAGGCTGATCGAAGATAACGTGAAGCAAGGACATGAGGGAAATGGTACCCCTCCCTGCGTTCGAGACTCTACTATTACCTACCCAACCAAGGGCTGGAAGTGCAATAATGGCCGATGTGACTGCGACGAAACTTGATGGAAACCTGTACCGTGACGAGATCTTCGAAGATTTGAAGGTCCGCGTAGAAAAGCTGGCTGAGAAGGGAATTGTCCCCGGACTGGCAACTGTGCTGGTGGGTGATGACCCCGCTAGTCATTCCTATGTGAAGATGAAGCACCGCGATTGCGAGAAGATTGGCGTGCGCTCCATCCGTAAGGATCTGCCTGCCGACGTTACCCAGGAAGAGCTCAACGCCGTGATCGATGAGCTGAACAATGATCCTGAATGCACCGGTTACATTGTCCAGCTGCCGCTGCCAAAGCATTTGGATGAGAATGCCGTGCTTGAGCGCATTGACCCCGCTAAGGATGCAGATGGCCTGCACCCAGTGAACTTGGGCAAGCTGGTTCTTAATGAGCCTGCGCCGCTGCCTTGCACGCCAAATGGTGCCATTTCTTTGCTGCGTCGCTTTGGCGTTGAGATTGAGGGCAAGAAGGTTGTTGTGATTGGCCGTGGTGTGACCGTTGGTCGCCCTATTGGTTTGATGCTGACGCGTCGTTCTGAGAACGCCACTGTTACTCTGTGCCACACCGGCACTAAGGATCTTAAGGCTGAAACAATTGAGGCAGACATCATTGTTGCGGCCGCGGGCGTGGGCCACATGCTTACCGCAGACATGGTTAAGCCTGGTGCCGCGATTCTGGACGTGGGAGTGTCTCGCGTGGATGGCAAGCTTTTGGGCGATGTCGCACCTGATGTGTGGGATGTTGCAGGTTTTGTTTCCCCTAACCCGGGCGGCGTTGGCCCATTGACCCGTGCTTTCCTCGTCCGCAACGTGGTAGAGCGTGCAGAGCTGCAGGCGAAGCAGGCTTAATGGCTAAGCCAATTCTGCCCCTGGATAATCCTCATGACGTGGGGCTTAAGCCTTCACCACTTTCTACGCGTCTTCAGTATGGCCTCGTCGTGCTGTTTGTGTTGGGGGTTGTTGCCTCAGGGCTGTTTGCGCTGACGGAGCACTGGCGTCGCGCGAGTTTTACTCTGGGCGCCGCATTGTTGTGGCTGTCTGTGGTGCGTATGACCTGCGATTCCAAGGTTCTTGGCGTCTTGGCGGTGCGATCGCGTCATTTCGATGCAATTTACACCGGGATCATGGGAGCAGCGATGGTGTTCTTGGCTACTTCTGTTGACTCCCTCGGCAGCTAATCCGGTGACAAAGAACAACCGGTGACAACGAACAACCTGGTTTAGGCGAACTTATTACCTGTAGGCCACGCCGTTGCGATGCGCTGTATCAGGCTGCTCGGCGGTGGTTAGCGCGTGCCTTTTCTGCGTCCTCCCACGTGGTTGCCCAGTGACGCCGTGAGATGGCTGGGCCCTGTGGGTATGTAGTTTTGGTTGTGCCGTTGCGGAAGTACCACGTGAGCTCGCGGTTTTCGCCTACTTTGTAGAAGTATTGGCGCTCAGTCTTGCCCTGATGGTGAAAGCTACACAGGTTGAAAACGTTGTCCACGCAGGTTTCGCCGCCTTCGCCATATTCCTCGCAGTGGTCCTTTTCGCAATGAATGGCAGGAACGTCGCAGCCGGGGAAGCGGCAGTGGCCGTCTAGTAGTTCGGTGAGGGTGCGGATTTCTTCAGTTGGGACGTATGCATTAGCGCTTGCCGACATCTTCAGGGTCCGCTGTACCGCGCGTTCCTTCCATGTTTCGGCAATCACGGGGCTCAACGGGCCTTGCCCGTTGAGATGGGTTATCCCTTCGGGTGTTTCGATGATGTTGAAGTAGACCTTGGCTTTGGTGTTGTTACGGACTACGTCCATGATGGCGTCACACAAGGTGAACTGCTGCGGTTGGCGCCCTTGCGATTTGGCTACCCGGTATTCCTTTTGCTGAATCTTGTTGAGAACTTTTTCATAGAACCTGCGGAACTCGGTGGCTTCCGTGTCTTCCAAATTGAGGCTCACTCTGGTGAAGCCTTCCTCGCCGCGTTTGATGTGGCCTGTACGTTTGCTGAGGTCCGGTTTTGTGCTCGCAGCCTGAGGATCAAATTCCTGGACGATGGACCGAACATGAAGGGTGATTGCGGCCGGTTGGATAAGAGTCTCGTCGGGCGCTTGCGGAGATAGGCGTGCGGTGATGGCCTCGTCAACAAGCTTCATGATTTCAGGGTCGGTGATGCCACAGACCTGCTTCTCAATGGCGCTCAATCGCTTGTCGCAAAGATGCAACTGAGTTGTGGCTGATTTGCACAGCTGGGGGTACTTTTTCAGCATCGCCGCTACGCGGAGGTGCCCTTTAACTTCAGGTCTTGACATGCCTGTCTCCGTGGCAATGAGTTCCACAAGTTCACGGCTGAGCGCATCTGGGTCTGGGACGTGGTTAGTCCAAAAATCCAGATAGGCTTTGTTTTTCTCCATCTGATATGTGGAGTATTCGCTGCCGGATAGATGCTTGAAGCTGTTTTGGGCGATGCTCGTTGACGTGCTGGTGGACATGGGAAATCCTCTCGAGTGCGCGGTCTGTTTCTGAGTTGGTCTTGTCTGTATAAGACGCGCACAAGGGAGGATCGGTTCCGTGTGATCCCGAGAAAAAACTTATAGGTAGTATTCGATGTCGTCGAAATCATCGTCGGCAAGCTTTAAAAAGTGCCGCATGATTCGATCCAGCTGTTTCGTTTCGGTGAGGAAGGCATCGTGGCCTACGGGCGATGAGATCTTGGACATTCCCAGTAGTTTGCCCAAGTTTCGCGAAATGTGTTCCTGCTGGTGGTAAGGGTAAAGGATGTCCGTATCCACGCCGGCTACGAGGACCGGCACTCGGCACGCTGCTAGTGCCTTGTTGAGACCACCGCGGCCACGGCCGATGTCATGACGATTCAGGGCCTCGGTGAGTGCGACGTAACTGCCGGCGTCGAAACGCTCGGAGAGCTTTAAACCTTGGTAATCAAGGTAGCTTTGCACCGCAAAGCGTTGGTCACTGCTGCGGAACTTACCCAGTGGGTTCTCATTTTCTTGCGGGAACGTACCAAAACGCTCGTCAATCTCAAGCTCGCCACGATAAGTAAGGTGCGCAATGCGTCGGGCGGCGGCTAAGCCTTCCACGGGGCCCGGGGTGCCGTAGTAATCTCCGCCCTTCCACGCTGGGTCCCGTTCGATAGCAGAGATCTGTGCGGTTTGGATGCCGATTTGCCACGCGCTTGCACGCGCTGACACGGCCATGACCAGCGCCGCATTGACTATCTCTGGGTACTTCCACGCCCACTCGAGCGTGCGGGCACCGCCCATGGAGCCGCCGATAACAGCGTGCGCGTGATCGATGCCAAGCACATCGAGGAATTGCTTTTCGACGTCCACCTGGTCGCGCACTGAGATGGCAGGGAACCGGGAGCCCCACGGCTTGCCGTCGGGGTGAAGGCTGCTCGGGCCCGTCGTGCCCTTGCATCCACCGAGCACATTGGTGCACAACACCGCGTATTTATCTGTGTCGAGCGCTAGGCCTGGGCCGATCAGCCCGTCCCACCATTCAACAGCGTTGGAATCGCCGGTGAGCGCATGCTCCACCAGCACGAGGTTCTCGCCGGTGAAAGCACCCCACGCTTGGTAAGCGATGGTGACATCCGCGATTGTTGCGCCGGCTTCAGTTACGAAATCTCCGATGGGAACTGTGGTGAGTTCACCGGAAGTGTTGAGCTTATGGCTGGTCATAGCATTTGATGCTACATACTAGGTGTGGTGCAGACTACATTTTCGCCCCTTGGCTGGCAATAATATTCACAAGGCTGAGTGGGGGATGGCCGCAGAACATAGTAAACCCCTCCAACCATGGGACACATCCCTTGGTTGGAGGGGATTAGCGTTTGGCAGTCTTAAATAGCTTCCAAACCAAGCTTGAGATCATCAATGATGTCTTCAATATCCTCAATACCTACGGACAGGCGGATAGTGGCCTGCGAAATGCCCGCACGCTTGAGGCCTTCCTCGTCAGACTGGGAGTGTGTCGTGGTGGCTGGGTGAACGACGAGGGAGCGCACGTCACCGATGTTGGCGAGGTTGGAGTGCAGCTTGAGAGCGTCGATGAAGGCCCACGCCTCGTCCTTACCGCCCTTAATATCGAAGGACAGCACGGATCCGGTGTACTCAATTCCCAGCTTCTCCTTGGTTGCGAACCAAGGGGAGGACTCGAGGCCTGCGTAGTTAACCTTCTCTACCTTGTCAGATGCTGCGAGGAACTCGGCAACGGCCTTAGCATTTTCATTGTGCTTCTTCAGGCGCAGAGCCAGGGTGTCGAGGCCCTGGATGGAAACCCACGCGTTGAAAGCGGACAGGGTAGCGCCGGTGTCGCGGAGGAGACCAACGCGAGCCTTCAGACCAAACGCTGCCGGACCGAGGTCAGCGTACTTCAGGCCGTGGTACGCAGGGTCTGGAGTAACGAACCGCGGGAACACAGGCTCGCCGTCACGCTCGACGGTCCAGTCGAACTTACCGCCGTCCACGAGAACACCGCCGACGCCGGAGCCGTTGCCGGTGTAGAACTTGGTGAGTGACGCTACAACGATGTCTGCGCCAAGCTCAAGAGGGCGAACGAGCGCCGCGGTAGCAATGGTGTTATCAACAATCAGTGGGACGTTGTTTGCGTGAGCTACTTCAGCTACTGCTGGGATGTCCAGAACGTCTGCCTGCGGGTTGCCGAAGGTCTCGCCGTAAAACAGCTTGGTGTTTGGCTTCACAGCTGCCTGCCAAGATTCGGGATCGTCTGGGTTCTCCACAAAGGAAACCTCAATGCCAAGGCGCTTGAGGGTAACGATGAACAGGGTCTCAGTACCGCCGTATAGACGAGGGGAAGTGACGATGTGGTCACCGGACTCCGCAATGTTGAGGATTGCTGCGGTCTCTGCTGCCTGGCCGGATGCGAAGGCAACCGCGTGGGCGCCACCTTCGAGGGAAGCAATGCGGTTTTCCAACGCCTCGTTAGTTGGGTTGGTAAGGCGGGAGTACACAGGGCCTTCGTCTTCCAGTGCGAAGCGTTGCTGGGCGTGCTCAGCGGAGTCGAAGACGTAGGAGGAGGTCAAATAAATCGGCTGATTACGAGAGGAAGTCTGGGAATCAACAACTGCGCCCGCGTGAATGGAACGAGTTGCCAGACCCCAGTCAGCAGCGCCGGAGTTGTCGTACTTGGTAGCCATGTAGTGCCCCTTTTGGAATTAGTTTTCTGAATTTATTTCGATAAAGGCGAGAATAGGCCGAGCGGTTCACAAAAGTAAACAGCTCGGTCTAGTTTTGTGGTGAATGTACAGCTCAAGGCATTGATTAATTTTATTCATGAGGCTTTGATTGGGGATTGTTCAGCGTTCGATTTGGGGATAGAGAAAGCTTTTCGGAATAAAAGACGGATAACTCGGAACCGTTACGTGATTGCTGCCGTCTAACCAAATGCCGGGAAAAACTAAAAATTGCGCATAGGCTAATCCGCAACAAAGTCTCGGACCTTGTGAAGCCTCGCGTTCCGACGAGCTAAGAAAGGATATCTTCCTCGTGTTTACTCTTGCCCGCCAGCGCCCGCGCGCCCTCATAGGGCTGGTTGGAACAGCCCTCTTTCTGACCGGTTGTGCCGGCTCTGGCACAACGACGACTGAAACTGTCACCGTTACTGAAGCCAGGCCTTCAGGCGATTTGAGCCAAGCCGAAACTGCTCAAGACTCTGCGTCCTTGGCGGCCCCAGCAACCTTCGACCGCAATGATCCGAACTTCGAGTTCTTCAATATCTGCGAGGAACTCACGAATGAAGATTTGGCGGAAGTGGGGCTTGAATTCACAGATGCTAAGCCAACTGTCCAGCTAGATGCGCCTAGTTCGGTCTGTAATGTTGACAAGCTCGGAGGTTGGGAACCTGAGCATGGAATTCAATCAGGTGTTCTCTCCATGAATGCTGTATCGGAATCTGAACTGTTATCTAAGGTTGTGAGAATCGATGACTTACCGGTTCAGCGCAAAGACCTGATCTTCTATCAATTGGCAGGGGGTAAGGAGGGGCAAAGCTGCAATGTTAGTGGCGCGACAAGTGGAGGGCGTCTCACCTTTGGGTATCTACTTATCCGTGAAAATGCGTTAGCCCATGAAGCAATTTGTGAGACGGCACTTAATTATTTCGATCAAATTAGAAATCTAATTGAGGAGAAAAAGTGACACTTCGCTTAAATGAGGAATCAATACTTGCATCGGTAGAAGGTCTGAAAAGCCTGGCAAAATCCGCTGTCGACACGGCTTTTCGGGCTCACAGTAGCGCTATTGGCAACACTTATTCGGCTCAGTCTGATTATTCTCATATGGGCCAAGAGCGGGGGAACTTCATAAGTGGAGGATTGGGATCGGCAAATGACGTTCTCACATCATTCACCGAACAAGTGGATTGGCTCCACAACAATCTCTCGCGCAATGCAGATGTGCTCTTCGGGAAAGAGGAATTCAACAAGCGTTGGTTGAGCATCAGTGATGAAGGTGGCAGTGCTAACTATGCAACTCACAATATCCCGCCTCGTCCCAAGGCTATGTACAACGACATCATGATGCTTCTTCCTCTGCCTCTCCCAGAGGAGCCGCACACGATGAGCGCTAAGTTGGCGATGAGCCAGGATGCTCAAGCAGCTATGGCGGGTGCTCAGTGGGGTGAACTGGCTGCCAAGGTTGGCCAGATTTCCATGGGCCTGACGAACATTGCGAATCAGATCGAAGCGGCAAATGAGGGCCAAGTTATTGAGTCTATGATTCCGGTGTTCCGCGAAATTGCGGAACAAGGATCGAATTTTGCGATCAATGCAATCAGCATGGTGTCTGATCTAGGGGACCTGGTGGCCTCGCGCAACAGAGTGGACGTATCTACTAAAGCTGCTGTAGCCGAGATTGACCTCGCTGCAACGCCAGAGGCCAAGGCCGCAGTGACAGCCATGAAGACCGCTCAGTTGTACGCGCAACGTCAAACCGAGATGCACGGGCTTTTCCCAGCGGTGAACAATTTGATGGGTGCTCCTACGTCAGGTGTGTCACTGGCGCAGGCGATTGAGATCGGTCAAGGCCTAGTTGACGGTAATGGGAAACTCAATACCGATGGCCTAGGCGCGATAGGTCCTAGCATTTCCCGAGTAGCACAGGCGATTGCAGGTGGTGGTGACTTCAGCAAAGTTGCTGAAGGTTTGGAGAACTATGCAGGTAAGCGCAGCGCAAGTGATGTGGCAACTCAAACCGCCAGCGCAGGTCCATCAGCGCTGGCCAATGCGGTCAATACCCCAGCGATGGCTGGAAACAATGCAAGTGCCGGAGTTCCAGCAACGGGTGCCGCTAGTGCGGGCAATGTTGCGCAGGGAGTTCAACCGGCGAACGGCCTTACAGGTATGGCAACTCAAGCTGCCGGTACGAAAGCAAATGGCGCTGTTGCCAAAAGAATGGGAGTAACGCCCAACATGGGCATGGTGGGCGCGCCGGGTACCGCAAGCTCGCCTGGTTCACCAAGAGCGGGCACTGTGTCCAAGACAAGTGGGACCGTGGATGCGCCGCATCGGGGTGCTTCAGTAGCTAACGCCCGCACCGGCGGACGGGCAGTCGCACTTGGTGGTGCCCCTGGGTTTGGGTCATCTGGAATGAGCCCAGTTGGATACGGCGCGGGTGCCATGCGTGGTCCAGCTAGTTCAGTCGGTGGTTTAGGCGCCGGTGGATTGGGGTCGGGCGTGACGGCCGCGGCTGCGGGCGGTGCACCGAGTGCCGTCGGTGCGGGGCCTGCTGCGGGTGCTCGCATGGGCACACCGATGATGGGCGGTATGCCTATGGGTGCTCCCGGCGGTAGCCGGAATGGCCGAGGTAAGGTCAAGAGGATTACCAGTGCGGTCGAAGTTGATGACAACGTTGCGGCGTTGATCGGAAAACGTCCTGGCGTGGTGCCTGGCGTCATCGGTGCGTGGGTGCGTGACTGACGGTCTAGTTGGCGTCGGAAAGAAAAAGGTGGAGATCGCAGGATCTCCACCTTTTTGCCTTGTTTTAGGCAGCCGCTTTGCGGCGCAGGTAACCAGGCACCTTGGTGTTGATGCAAACATTGTCCACAAGAGCCTTGCCTTGCTCGTTGAGAATCGCGTCATGGATCGGGTGGGTGTTTGTGGCGCCGATGCGGTGGGCGAAGTCGATGGCGTCGGAAAGCTTTACCCACGGTGCTGACACCGGAAGGAGAAGAGTGTCTACCTTCGAAATGTTGTTAGGTAGCTCAACAGGGAAATCATCACCAGGGTGAACAACGTCGCCCACGAGCAGCGAGAGGTTTTCTACCACGGGGATCGTGTCATAAATAGGCCAATGCTTGCCGCCAAAGATCGTGACTTCTTGGCCAGCAATCGTCACCGTCTCACCTGGTTTAAGCGCAGTGAAAGGGATGTCGCGATCGCCGAGAACACTTTTCAGTTGGCTAGGTCCGTAAATTTCTATCCCTGATTGCAGAAGCTCATTAGTAAGTAAGTCCGGGTTGATATGGTCCGCATGGATGTGCGTCACAATGACAGCTTGTGCACCATCTAAGACTTTTCCTGAAGTAAAAGAGCCAGGATCAATTGCAATATCGCCAATGCGAACACCGGAGTGACCATAAAACTCAATATCTTTATTCATGCATGCCAGTGTAGGTCGCTCTAGTAGGGCTCCGAACGCAGCTACCCCCATACCTTGGAACTGGCGCTATTTTGGTCAAATCTCCGCGTACCCGAGCGCAAAGCATGCCGGCGAACTTAAGATGAATCAGGTAACCATGATTTTTTCTCGCCACGCATGATCCTACTTTTTGGATTGGCGTGGCAGAGATGTTTTTACGATATGAGTTAGGTGAGCAAAAGTGAGTCAACAGAACGCTGACCAAGTAAGAGAAGATATTCGGCTACTCGGGCGAATCCTTGGCCAGGTCATTGCCCAGCAAGAAGGCGAAGAAATCTTCCAACTTGTTGAATCTACACGGCGTATGGCGTTCTCTGTGGCACATTCCCAAGCTAAACCAGATGACCTGCTAGCTATCTTCCGCAATCTAGACATCCACAAAGCTAATCTGGTGGCTCGCGCTTTTTCCCACTTCGCGTTGATGGCCAACCTTGCTGAGGATCTTGATGATGAGTCAGTATCCAGCTTGGTCTCCCTAGATAAGACCTTTGACAAGCTCACCAAGTCAAACGTCTCGCCAACGGAGGCCGTCAAGGTCGTTCGCGATGGCCTTGTTGCCCCGGTACTGACCGCTCACCCAACCGAAACGCGACGTCGAAGTGTTTTTGATCTACAGAATCAGATCAAGTCCCTGCTGCGCGAGCGCCGATACGCAGGAGGAAGAGGCCGCCAGGAAAAGATTGATCAAGAGATCATGCTGCGCATGACACTACTGTGGCAGACTGCGCTGATCCGCATCGCGCGCCCGACCATTGAGGATGAGGTAGACGTAGGACTGCGCTACTACAAGCTGTCACTATTGGAAGAAGTGCCAGCACTCAACCGTGCGATTCAGGACGGGCTGCATAAGAGCTTTGGCATGCAGCTTCCCGACGTAGCATTGGTTCGCCCAGGTTCCTGGATCGGCGGTGACCACGACGGCAACCCATACGTCACCGCGGATACCCTCACATACGCCACCCGCAAAGCAGCCAAAACCGTGCTGCGGTATTACGCTAACCAGCTAGACCGCCTAGAGCGTGAGCTCAGCCTGTCTGATCGCTACTCATCGTGTTCCCAAGAACTGCTTGAACTCGCGGATCTCGGACGCAACGACGTGCCTTCTCGTGTTGATGAGCCATACCGCCGAGCAATTCACGGCGTACGTGGTCGAGTGCTCGCCACGCTGGGGGAGGGCGAGTTCGAACGCTACGAATCCCCGGATGAGCTAAAACGCGATTTGGATACAATCGATCAGTCCTTGCGCCAATTCAATGGTGCAATCATTGCTGATGATCGCCTTGCCCGCATTCGCTCTGCAGTCACTGTGTTCGGCTTCAATCTGTACACGCTTGACGTTCGCCAGAACTCTGAGTCCTTTGAGAATGTGCTCACTGAGCTCTTTGCGTTGGCGGGCCGAACGCAGGACTACCGCGGCCTGAATGAAGAGCAAAAGATTGAATTGCTCGTTGACGAGCTACGACTCAACCGTCCATTGCTATTCCCCAATGTGAACGGCCTGAGCGCGGACACGGAGAAGGAGCTGGGAATCTTCCGCGCGGCAGCGCAGGCTGTGGCGGACTTTGGTCCGCAGGCTGTTTCTCACTGCATCATTTCTATGACAGGCGCAGTGTCCGACATCCTTGAGCCAATGGTGCTGCTGAAGGAAGTGGGCCTGACTGACATTGACATCGCTCCGCTGTTCGAGACCATTGAGGACCTCAAGAATGGTGCGAAAATCCTCGAGGATCTGTGGCAGGTACCGTTCTACCGTGAGCACTTGGCTCGCCGAGGCGACGTGCAAGAAGTCATGTTGGGGTACTCGGACTCGAACAAGGACGGTGGATACTTAGCCGCCAACTGGGCACTGTATGCCGCAGAGTTGGAGCTAGTAAAACTGTGCGAGGCACACAACATCACGTTGCGCTTGGCCCATGGTCGCGGTGGTGCGGTAGGTCGCGGTGGCGGACCAACCTATGACGCCATCCTTGCGCAGCCAAAGGGTGCCGTAAACGGTTCTGTCCGCATCACCGAGCAGGGTGAGGTTATCTCCGCAAAGTACGGTTCTCCAGATACCGCGCGCCGCCACTTGGAAGCATTTGCAGCAGGCGCGCTCGAAGCATCCCTGCTTGAGACCGAGAAGTTCGATGATCAAGAGCGTGCTTACGAGATCATGGCGGAGATTGCTGAGCTGTCTGGTGAGAAGTACAAGGAGCTGGTGAACGATCCAGGCTTCATTGAGTACTTCACCCAATCCACGCCGCTGCATGAAATTGGTGAACTCAACATAGGGTCTAGGCCCTCGGCGCGCAAACAGACCACCGCCATCTCTGACCTGCGCGCTATTCCGTGGGTGCTCAGCTGGTCCCAGTCCCGAACTAATGTTCCTGGCTGGTTTGGTGTTGGCACCGCGTGCCTGAAGTGGGCAGGGGACAATGAGTCGCGGTGGGATGAACTGCGTGAGATGTACAACTCTTGGCCGTTCTTCCGCTCCGTTTTGCAGAACATGGCCCAAGTCATGGCCAAGGCGGAAATCTCCTTGGCGCGCCTGTATGCGGACCTCGTGGATGATTTGGTCATCGCTGAGCGCATTTACAAACTGATCTCGGATGAGTTCCACCTCACCAAGAAGGTCTACACCCACATCACCGGTAACTTGGAGCTGACGAGCGAGAACCAGCGTCAGGCACGCTCCCTGAAGCGTCGCTACCCGTACTTGCTGCCGCTGAACGCAGTGCAGCTGGAACTCCTGCGCCGCTACCGCGCCGGTGATGATTCCTTCCTGGTTTCCAAGACCATCCAAGTCACCATGACTGGCCTTGCTACCGCATTGAGGAGCTCTGGTTAGGAGCGTTCCGAACGCTAGACCCCTTCTTTCCACTACTCGTTGCGAGTGATTGGAGAGAAGGGGTATTTTTCGTTGGCGCAAAACAGAAGTGGTGCCTACCCAAGGCAGGCACCACACTGTTGTACAACCGGTGATCAGGTGATCACTACGGCTGAAGTGACGGTTACTTCTTCAGCGCGTTGATGATCTCGTTGAAGGCTGCAACTGGGCGCATAACTGCGGTGGTCTTCTCCTCGTTTGGAGCGTAGTAGCCACCGAGGTCAGCTGGGGAGCCCTGGTTGTCAATAAGGCCCTGAACGATCTCGTCGGACTTAGCCTCGAGTGCCTCAGCAACTGGTGCGAAGATCTCTGCCAGCTCTGCATCCTCGGTCTGGGAAGCAAGTTCCTTAGCCCAGAACTTGGTGAGGAAGAAGTGGGAGCCACGGTTGTCGATCTCGCCAGCCTTGCGGGATGGGGACTTGCCTTCGTCCAGAAGGGTTTCAGTTGCCTTGTCCAGTGCGTCAGCCAGAACAGCAGCCTTCTCGGAGCCGCCGTTGTTGGAGATGTGGCGCAGGGATTCTGCCAGTGCGAGGAACTCGCCGAGGGAGTCCCAACGCAGGTGGTTTTCTTCCTGAACCTGCTGGACGTGCTTTGGTGCAGATCCGCCAGCGCCGGTCTCGAACAGGCCGCCGCCTGCCATCAGTGGAACGATGGACAGCATCTTTGCGGAGGTGCCGAGCTCGAGGATTGGGAAGAGGTCGGTGTTGTAGTCACGCAGAACGTTGCCGGTTACGGAGATGGTGTCCTCGCCCTTGCGGATGCGCTCGATGGAGACCTTGGTTGCCTCAATTGGGCTCATGATGGAGATGTCCAGGCCTTCGGTGTCGTGGTCAGCCAGGTACTTCTCAACCAGCTTGGTGAGGTTAGCGTCGTGCTCGCGCTCTGGGTCCAGCCAGAAGATAGTCTTCATGCCGGATAGGCGTGCGCGGTTAACAGCGAGCTTTACCCAGTCCTGGATTGGGGCGTCCTTGACCTGGCATGCGCGCCAGATGTCGCCGGCCTCGACGTCGTGGGAGATTAGAACATCGCCGTTGGACTTGCGGATCTCTACGGTGCCAGCTTCCTCGATCTTGAAGGTCTTGTCGTGGGAGCCGTACTCCTCGGCCTTCTGAGCCATGAGGCCAACGTTTGGAACGGTGCCCATGGTGGTTGGGTCGTAGGCGCCGTTTGCGCGGCAGTCATCAATGACTGCCTGGTAGACACCAGCGTAGGAGGAGTCAGGGATAACGGCGAGGGTCTCCTGTTCCTTGCCCTCAGCGTTCCACATGATTCCGCCGGAGCGGATCATTGCTGGCATGGAAGCGTCAACGATGACGTCGGATGGGACGTGCAGGTTGGTGATGCCCTTGTCAGAGTTGACCATGGCAACACCTGGGCCTTCAGCGAGTGCCTTCTCAAATGCAGCCTTGATTTCTTCGCCGCCCTCAACCTCGTCGAGGCCGGACAGAATTGCGCCGAGGCCGTTCTCACCGTTGAGGCCTGCAGCCTCGAGCTTGTCGCCGTACTGTGCGAAGACGTCAGCGAAGAATGCGCGGACGATGTGGCCGAAGATGATTGGGTCAGAGACCTTCATCATGGTGGCCTTCATGTGTGCGGAGAACAGAACGCCTTCTTCAGCAGCGCGCTTGACCTGTGCTGCGAGGAACTCATCCAGAGCCTTTGCGGACATGAAGGTGCCGTCGATGACTTCGCCGGCCTGCAGCTTCAGTTCTGGCTTCAGTACGGTCTCGCCCTCGGCGGTCTTCAAAACGATGGAGACGGTGTCTGCCTCGTCCATAACGACGGACTTCTCGTTGTGGCGGAAGTCGCCTGCAGCCATGGTGGCAACGTTGGTCTTGGAGTCTGCGCTCCAGGTGCCCATGGAGTGTGGGTTCTTCTTGGCGAAGTTCTTCACAGCCTGTGGTGCGCGGCGGTCAGAGTTGCCCTCACGAAGAACAGGGTTAACAGCGGAGCCCTTGGCTACGTCGTACTTGTCCTTCGCATCTTCGTATTCTGGCAGATCGTAGCCAGCTGCCTGCAGCTCCTTGATGGCAGCCTTCAGCTGAACCTCAGATGCGGAGATGTTTGGAAGCTTGATGATGTTGGCCTCAGGGGTCTTTGCGAGCTCGCCGAGCTCGGTCAGAGCATCATCTGCGAGGCCGAACTGAGCCAAGATGCGGGCTGCCAGGGAGATGTCGCGGGTCTCAACCTCGATACCTGCGGTGGATGCGAATGCCTCGACGACCGGCTTCAGCGAGTAAGTCGCGAGAAGTGGTGCTTCGTCGGTGCGGGTCCAAATAATCTTTGCCATGAGTCTCCCTCAGTAAAGAATTAGCGATTTAGTCAATATCAACAATCCAGAATACCGTGCTCCTAGATTTCTGTCGCTTTACAGGAGTCTCAAAAGAGCTTATTTCACCCTTGAGCCGGTGTGACGTTGATTGCACCTCAGGCCTCGCGTGCGTGGAGCTCACTTTCCGACGCGCCCAAGGCCCCGGATCGGGGCAGGGAACCGGGCCCCGCGGGGCCGGATGGGGTGGCGTCGGCACGCTACGCCTTCGCGTGTGGCCTACATCATTGAGGGTGGGGAAGTGTTGCGTGGCGAACGCTGGGCCCTTTCAGCTGGCATGGAACAGTTGTTAACCACTAAGGTTGGCCGACGTGCCTAAGCAGATGAGAAAACCAATCCCACGTCAGACTGAAATTTCCGAGACCCAGCGTTACATCACCATGATTGCGCTCGCACTAGGTGGTTTCGGCATCGGTGTGACCGAGTTCGTGTCCATGGGCCTGCTGCGCCAGATCGCGGCGGACTTTTCCATTACTGAGGACACAGCTGGACACATTATTACTGCTTACGCCATGGGCGTTGTCATCGGCGCGCCCGCAATCGCGGCGCTGACCGGGCGCGTTCCCCGCAGGCGTCTGCTCATCGTTTTGATGATCGCCTTCACCATCGGTAACGCGTTGAGCGTGGTAGCGGACAACTATGCCACCCTGCTGGCCGCGCGTTTCATTGCCGGCATTCCGCACGGTGCGTACTTCTCCGTGTCCGGTCTGGCGGTGGCCTCCATGGCTCCGGCCGGGCAGCGTGGCAAAGCGCTGGCGTTTGTGTCTATGGGCCTGCCACTGGCTACCGTGGTGGGTGTGCCTGTGGCACAGGCCTTGGGCAATGCGCTCGGTTGGCATGCCGCGTACGTCCTCGTAGCAGTGGTGGGCGCGATTACCTTGGTCGCACTCTGGTTCTTGATGCCTCACATGTCCAAGATGGCCCCAACGGACCCGTTGACTGAGCTAGGTGCACTCAAGCGCGGTCAGGTGTGGTTGTCGCTGGCCATCGGTGCCGTGGGCTTTGGTGGCATGTTCGCGGTCTATACCTATATCTCTTGGACCATGACCACCAACGCCGGTGTGGATGAGAGCTTTATGTGGTTCGTCCTTATGGTTTACGGCATTGGCATGGTTATTGGTACCTGGGTAGGTGGACGCCTGTCTGACTGGAACCTTGAGTACGGCATTGCTACCGCCTTGGCGATGATCGTGATCACGCTGGTAGCCTTCTTCTTCACTTCGTCCAACGCCATTGCGGGCATCATCAACTTCGGTCTGATTGGTTTGAGCGGCTCCACCTTGGTGCCAGCACTGCAGATCCGACTCATGGACGTGGCCGGTCGCGCGCAGACCCTGGCTGCCTCCCTGAATCACTCCGCGCTCAACATTGCGAACGCTGGTGGTGCAGCTATGGGCGGCGCAGTCATCGCGGCGGGTTATGGCTACCAAGCCCCGGCGCTGGCTGGTGCCGCGATGGGTGCTGCGGCAATTGTCATCTGGGGCCTCGCGTTCGCCGCGCGCGTCAAGGAAGACCCATCCATTCGCGCAACCCGCTAGCGCTCAGCGTCACCTGCAGAAACTGGCGGGTATGAGCTGCCAGTGAGTGAAAGTGTGAGAAACGGTTATCCCCGCCGATTACCTCGGCGGGTTTTTTACTAGGGTAGTTAGTCATGCAGATTACAACGGTCAACGTCAACGGTATCCGCGCGGCATGTAAGCAGCGCAGCGAAGAAAATGTCGGATTCAATCCATGGATTGCCGAGTCCGGTTCAGACATCATCTTGCTTCAAGAAGTCCGCGCGTCTGACAAGGACACGCGCGCAGCGCTTCAGCCAGTGCTTGACGACGGTTGGCACTATGTGGGCGCCGAGGCCGCGGCCAAGGGCCGCGCCGGCGTAGGTATCCTCTCCCGCAAGGAGCTGTCCGACGTCAAGATTGGCCTGGAAGGTTTCGAGGATTCCGGTCGCTACATCGAGGGCGTCTATGACGATGAGGGAACTGAAGTCACCGTTGCATCCCTGTACCTGCCGTCCGGCAACGCCGGATCCGAAAAGCAGGACGAGAAGTACCGCTTCCTTGATGTGTTCGGCCCCTACTTGGAAGAGGCGGCGCGCCGAACGCCGGACCTCCAGATGGTTGTGGGCGGGGACTGGAACATCTGCCACCGCGAACAGGACCTGAAGAACTTCAAGACTAACCGCAACAAGTCCGGCTTCCTTCCAGACGAGCGCGCGTTCATGGATTCTGTGTTTGGTTGCTGGCCAGATGAGGAAACTCAGATCACCGGTGCTGGCAACTGGGCTGGCGCCGTGGAGTATGTGTCAGAAAACTATCGATCCGCTGCAGCTGACCCGCAGTGGTTTGATGTTGCGCGCCGTCTGCACCCAGAGGATGCTCCGTACACGTGGTGGACGTACCGCGGCCAGGCATTTGCCAATGACGCGGGGTGGCGCATTGATTACCAAGCAGCCACCAAGGCACTTCTTGATCGCGCCACCACCGCGTGGGTGGATAAGGTCTCAGGCCACGACATGCGCTGGAGTGACCACGCGCCGCTGACCGTGACCTACAACTAAAAAGACCGTTGTGAGCCAGACGCCTTCTCAAACGCTTAGGGGCGTGTGGCTCATTTTCCTTTTCCAACCTGGCCCCGCAATCACAACCTCCGCTTGCCCTCATACGGACAGGGGAGCAGCGAGCGGGGAGTTTGGTGTGCTCCAGTGAGCACATCTGGTCTACTATTTGTATTTATGACTGAACACGCACCTAAAGAAGAAAAGAAGCAAAGAGTTCTGTCGGGTATCCAGCCCACCGCAGACTCCTACCACCTTGGCAATTATTTGGGTGCTGTGAAGCAGTGGATTGATCTTCAGGATAAGTACGAGGCCTTTTACTTCATCCCCGATCTCCACGCCATTACGGTAGATCAGGATCCAAAGGAGCTGCGTGCCCGCACCATCGGTGGCGCTGCACAGTTGCTCGCTCTGGGTATTGATCCTGAGCGCTCCACCTTGTTCGTGCAGTCGCACGTTCCGGAGCATGCTGAACTGAGCTGGGTATTGACCTGTTTGACTGGCTTTGGTGAGGCAAGCCGCATGACCCAGTTCAAGGACAAGTCCGCCAAGCGTGGCGCAGACCGTACCTCCGCTGGCCTGTTTACCTACCCGATGCTCATGGCGGCGGATATTCTCCTCTACCGCCCGCACGTTGTACCCGTGGGCGAGGACCAGCGCCAGCACCTAGAACTCACCCGCACTTTGGCGGAGCGTTTTAACAACAGGTACAAGAAGACTTTTGTTGTGCCAGAAGGCTTCATCCCTGAAGGCGCTGCCAAGATTTATGACTTGCAGGAACCAACTTCCAAGATGAGCAAGTCAGGTGACAACCCGAAGGGCCTCATCAACCTCCTTGATGAGCCAAAGGTTTCCGCGAAGCGCATCAAGTCCGCAGTTACGGACAACTTGGGTGAGATCCGTTATGACAAGGAAAACCAGCCAGGCGTGTCCAATCTCCTGGTTATCCAGTCTGCGCTTACCGGAAAGGGCATCGACGATATCGTGGCGGGCTACGAAGGCCAAGGCTACGGTGCCCTCAAGACAGACACCGCGGAAGCACTCGAGGCATTCGTGACTCCACTGAAGGAAAAGTACGACATGTACATGTCAGACCGAGCTGAGCTGGAGAACGTGTTGGCTAAGGGCGCGGAGCGCGCCCGCGAGATAGCGTCGCGCACTCTTGCCGACGTCTACAAGAACGTAGGATTCCTGCCCGCGAAACGCTAGGCCAGCGCCCCAGGCGCGGCGTCGAAAAGCAAACAATTTAGCAACAACCTCATAACGCCTAGGCCCTCAGCTTCATGCTGGGGGCCTAGACCAATAACCTTGAGTAGATGCAGGAAAGCTACGCTGTGGGCAACAGCGTGCGCAATCGTTACTCTGGTTAAAACCACATGACTGCGTTCCTTAAAGGCGCGCAGCCGCTCATATAGAAGAAAGTTAGGACATGGCTACAGCTACTCGCGCCAACGAAGAGCGCACTGATGAATTTGGCATCGAACGTGCCAATGCTGATGAACCGGGCGCTATTGACAAGTATCGCGATAAGTGGCCGTGGTTTGACCACATCATGCGTATGCAGGATCGATACGCCAAGTTTGGCGGTAACCAGTACGCCGCTGGCATTACTTACTTCTCCGTGTTGTCGCTGTTCCCGCTGCTGATGCTCGTTCTTGGTATCGCCGCAATCGTGCTGGCGAACCGCCCTGAGGTGCTGTCGGATCTGCAGACAACCATTACTGACAGCGTTGACGGCTCCCTGAGCGAGACCATCAATGAAATCATGAACACCGCCATTGAGCAGCGCGCTGCTATTTTGTCCATCGGTGGTCTGACCGCACTCTGGTCCGGCCTCGGCTGGATGTTCAACCTGCGCTACGGCATGTCCAAGATGTGGCAGTACCCAGTGGTGGGGGAAAACTTTATCGTGGCCAAGCTCAAGGACCTTGTTGGTTTGATCGGCTTGCTTCTTGCGCTGATCGTGGCGTTTGGCGTTACCGCCGTCGGTTCTTCCGGTCTGACCATGTCCATCCTTGAGGCGCTGAACCTTGATGGCATCCCCGGCATCACCGTCATCGCCCGCTTGGTAGCAATCGCCGTAGGCTTGGTCGCCAACTTCCTCGTATTCTTCTGGATCCAGAAGTACCTCCCACGTGGCGAAGTTCCAGTAAAGGCAGCCCTGAAGGCATCACTGATCGGCGCTGTGGCATTTGAGATCTTCAAGCAGCTGGGTTCTGTGTTCTTCTCCAACGCACTCAACAACCCAGCAGGTGCAACCTTCGGTCCGATCATCGGTATCATGGTGCTCTTCTACTTCGTATGGCGCATCGTCCTGTACTGCGCGGCATGGGCAGCAACCACTCAGGAAGCTCTGATGGTGGCCAAGACGCCTACGCCACCACCGGCGATCATCCGCGTTCGTGCACCAGAGAAGCCAGTCCGCGATGATCGCACCTCCTCAGGCCTAGGCAAGGGCGCAGCAGTAGGTGTTGCATCCGCTGCAGTGCTGTCTATCTTGGGAATGTTCCGCGGTAAGTAACTAACCGCCCTCACCACGACCCCGTGTGTGAAGCCACTAATGAGCTTTCACGCACAGGGTCTTTTTCAGCAGTCCATAGTGCCGCATTATGGATTGGGGTCTAGCAGCGTGGCGAAGGCAGGACCCCTTCGCATCAACGTCAAAACCATAGTCCCGTGGATGTTTTCGAGTGAGAAGGCGCATGGGCGTATCAATGGCGGAGACTCTAAACCCCACCGCAACTCCCAGGCCTCCAGAGCTTGTACAGATTCAAGAGGGAAGTGGGGATGACTAGGGCGTCGGATTAGGAGGCAGGCAGTGGTTTAGGACTACTGTGACTGATATGTTCTACACCCCAGATTTTGACCCCCAGTACAAGAACCTCAGCCCCGAGATCATTCATGCGATCCCTAAGGTGATCCTCAATTACGACGGCAACGTTGAGGACCTTGAGACTGAACAGGTCGCTTACGCTGAGTGGATTGTTGATACTGCTGACCTTGAAGGGGCCCTGAAGAAAGCTGAACAGGCACCCTTTACCCTTACGCTGCTCGTGCGGTGCACTACTGCGGAGGACGTAGACAGCATAGTTAAGCTCAAGCACCCGAGCGTGGTGGGAATCGTTGCAACGGACAAGAACGTGGCGGAGCGGGCGCACCAGGCGTGGCTGCCGTATGTGGCTGAGGGAGATGCAGCGTTCGAAGCACTAACTCCACGCGTCACCCACGCGGTGCAGCTTTTCGATGACTTCCAGATCGCCCAATCCGGAGAAATCCTGCCAGGCCCCATCAGTGCGTGGATCCGTGATCGGGGTGTGCCCGTTGTCTGTGATCCGCGCGCGGAGCTTGCTGCCGGCGCCATTGAATCCATGATTGATCACCCGCTGCCGCTTCTGCGGTCCTTGGGGTTCAAGGCGACCCTCGCCGGTATGACCACGGATGTGCTGCTTGAAGTGGTGGAGACGCTGGAGCTTAGCATCGAGGACCTCTACCAGCTGACCATGGATGCCATGGGTGCGGCCTTCATTCCTGAGCCACTGCGCCAGAAACTCATTGATGAGCAAATCTACCCAGTGTTTGAGAGCTGGTCTGGCGTTCCGGATGCAACACCTGAGCATTCTTCGGACACCAGTCACACCGAGGACAATGATTTGCTCTCTCACGCAGAGCTCGAGGGCATTGATCCCGCGTTTCTAGCGGATCTGGGCATTGACCCTGCGGAACTGTTCGCCGCCCGAGACCGTCGCGATGAAGAAAGCTAACGGTTTCTGGGCATGAAAAGAACCCCGGCGCCGCCACAGTGAGAAACACACTGCGGCGGCGCCGGGGTTTTCACGGCTGATGCGGTAATTCTTGAAAAGCGCCTAGAACTTGCTGAAACGATTGGTGAGCATCTTCTCCATTTCGGACCATGCGGCTGCGTGCTCATCAAAAGGTGGGCTTGGTACGTAGCCTGCGGTCTTGGTGGAACCGAGCATGTAGGAGATGTAGTCCTGGATGCGTGGGTTGGTGAGGAAGAAGGAGTTGAGGGAATCGTCTGCTGCCCAGTCGGAGGCGTCAGCAAGGAGTTCGTAGGCGCGAGCCATCTGATCAGTGTCTACGTGTTCAGTGCCCTTCCTGATGCCTTCGGTGAGGCCGTTGAAGGAGTAGACGTTGTCTTTGTGGACGTCAATCTCCAAGGTGCCGGCGTTGGCGGCGGTGACGATCTCCTCCCATGTGGATACGCGGGCGAGGTCGTGGTCATCGTGTTCCACGATCCAGCGGGCTAGGGCCTTAGATGAATTGAAGGTGAAGATCTCTCCGTACTTGCCCAGGAATACTGGCTGTCCCTTGAGGTAGGTGCGCAGGGTGTAGACGGTGCGGCCGTCGATGGATACCTTGATGGGGTCAATACCAGCTGCGGCCCAGATGGAGTTGTCATAAGGATCAGCGGCAGCTGCTTCTTCTTCCTTGCGAGCTTTTTCGGCCTCTGCCGCTGCGATCGCTGCTGCGGTGGCGGAGGAAATGCGCTGTGCCTGATCAGAGACGTCAGCATCAACGTTCTTGACGGTGACAGCCTTGTCCAGTGAGTCAATGACCTTGTCCCAGTTGCCCAAGATAACGTGGCCGATTGCCGTCCAGTCAGCCATGCCTTGGGAGCCGGAGAAGTGCTGGACGCCACGGTCAGCGTTGTTGAGCAGGGAATGGGAGGAGAAGAACACGAGGACGTCAGTGTCACCAACAACTTCACCCAAGGAACGGGCCATGTGGAAGTTGCGGGATACTGCAGAAACGGCGGCATGTGATGGCTGCTCAGCAAGCAGAGCAGGAGTGCCAATGAGGTCAAACTCTTGGCGCTCATCAGGTACAACGCGGGTTTCGTCAGAGCTGGAGAACTGGGCCCACTTTGGGTGGGTGATCAGGTCGTGCTTTTCAGTAGTGGTTTCGATGTAGTGAAGCAGAGCCTCAGGGGATTCGAAAACATAAAGGTCATCACCGTAGCCCAGAAAGGCCTGCCACTCCGCGCCATGCTCGCGCCACTTTGGCGCCCAGAGTGTGTAGTAGTCACCGTGGGTGAGGGATAGTTTTACGGGGAGGATTCCTTTATCAGCCATGGTTCAAAATAATAGCGGTTGTGGCCGGTAAAACTCTATTTCACGCACCTGCGGTGTAGGGCTTTTTAGGCTGGGCGGTAGTAGCCCAAGAAGGCCATGCCCATGTTGTTATCGCGCAGCGGGCTCATGCTCACCGGATTGCCAGCCTCAATCATCATTCCGTCACCGGCATACATGGCCACGTGGCCGTTCCACACCACCAAGTCACCCTCAATGAGCTGGTCGCGACTAACCTGTGTCCCTACCGTCTGCTGCTCAGCTAATCGCGGGAGCTCTACGCCAGCTTCCCGCCACGCGTATTGAGTAAGCCCGCTGCAATCAAACCCTGCGGGCGTGGTTCCTCCCCACATGTACGGCACACCAAGCATCTGCTTTGCGACGCTCACCGCGTGCTGGCCCCGACTCAGCTCAGCACCGTCAGGGGTGCTGGAAAGTGAGGCTGCAACGAATGCTGGCTCCGAGGCGCTGGGATCCTCCCCGCCACCCTCAGCAGCGAGCGCGGGAGCCACGGCGCCCGCGCGCTCGGGCGCGCGCGTTGCGATCTCAAACAGCGTGCTGGTGGCGGGTTCAAGGTTTTTCTCCGCCTCCTCGAGGCGGATCATCGCTTGCTCCATCGATGCCTCCGAAATGGCAATGAGCTGGGCGCGAGCAGCGCCCGAAACAGCGGGATCGAAGTGGAGCAACCCCGGTGCTACCTTCAGCGCCGCGGTGCACATGGCCTGGGCGATGCCCATGAGGGCATCGCGGGTAGCGTTGATCTCCGCAATGGCTGCGGGGAGCACGGCGTTGGCGGCGTCGACGTCGGAAAGCAGCCGCTGTTCAATACCTTTAATGGGGAAGTCGGCGGAGAACTCCTGGGCTAAGCCATCGAGAGCTGAAAGCTGGGGAAAACCAGGAAGCTGAGCATCGAGCTGCGGAGGAAGCAGCATCGTAAGCGTCTTGATACTGGAGATGATGTCGATCATGTGATGGCCTTTGCTGTGAGCGGGAGGAAGAAATTACAGGTTGGAGAAGTTCGCTGCGGAGTCAGCATCAGTGGACTCGATGGCGTGGAGAGAGAATGTGAGTGAATCCGCCAGTTCCAGACCATCCTGAGTAAGCGACTGCGCGCGCTCCCCGAGCGCAGTTGACGCAGTATTGAACGCCTCCAAGAAAGCACCAAAGCCAGGCAGATCTTCCCCATCAATGGTTTTAAGCTCCGGGCCTAGCTCCAACTCCGAATACAACTGGCCCAAAAGAGCGCGTGTGCGATCAACGTTGATACTGAGGTTCGATGAAATAGGGTTCATACCTTAGTTAGACGGCGCTTCACACCATTCGGTTCCCATCACATAAATTTGCCTAGAAATCGCTGGTGGAGGAGGGTTTAATGACAAGTGGTTGCGCGGGTAGGTAGGATTAGGGCTCATGGATATCAGAATCGTTGACCACCCACTAGCAGCTGCACGCCTGACCATCATGCGTGATAAGCGCACTGATAACGCAGGGTTCCGCGCCGCCCTCGCAGACTTGGGCACCATGCTTATTTATGAAGCATCCCGTGATCTGGAATGCGAGAAGTTTCCTCTGAGCACCCCAGTATGTGACACGGAAGGAATCCGCCTGCTGGATCCACCGATCATCGTGCCGGTTATTCGCGCCGGGCTGGGAATGGTTGATCCAGCGCTGTCAATGATCCCTGATGCCCAGGTCGGTTTCATTGGTCTGGCTCGCAACGAGGAAACTCATGAGCCCGTTCCATACCTAGAGGCGCTTCCGCAGGATCTGACCGGACGCACCGTCTTCGTTGTAGACCCAATGCTGGCTACGGGTGGTTCTTTGCTGCACGCTATCCGCCTGTTGGCTGACCGCGGTGCTACCGATATCACTGCCGTGTGCATGGTGTCAGCGCAGACTGGTGTGGACGCTCTGGCTAACTCCGGCTTGCCTGTCAAGCTGGTGACGGCAACTATTGACCCTGAGCTCAACGATGATGCCTACATTGTTCCTGGCCTAGGCGACGCAGGTGACCGCCTGTACGGCCCACGCAACATTGACTTTTAAGAGTTGATACATACAACCGCCCTTAGCCTCCATGGCAAAGGGCGGTTGTTGCTTAAGGTGCTCATGCTTGCTACAGCGGTTTCGTACCCATATGGGGCCACGTCGTGCCGTTAGAGCTGTTTGATCAATGCCTCAACTTGGGTGCACACGCGCATGAGTAGCTGGCGTGCGCGCTCCTTGGAATCGTGGTTGTTTACTTCCACATAGAACTTGGCCTTCTTCTCAGTGCCAGAAGGGCGAGCAATAACGCGCACCTCACCATCGGCGTGTGAAGCCCTGATCACGATGCCTTTCAGCGCCGAGTATCCCGCGGCGTCCGCAAGGGTACTGATGTCAAGCTTCGCGTTATCCATTTCCTCCGGCAGGGCATGAGCCCAGGCGGTGATGAGCTCGTTGGGATCTACCGTACGGACAGAAATCTGCTTACCCACAAAGTACCCGTAAGCGCGGTGCAGGGCGTCTAGCTCATCCGCCAAGGTCAAACCGCGGCCTTTAAGCTCGGCAGCCCAAGCGCAGGCTACAAGAGCTGTGGCTATACCGTCTTTGTCATCCACCAAGTGTGGGGCTGGGGCAATGCCAACAGCTTCCTCAGTGGCAAAAGCTACGGTGCGATCACCAGCGGCGGACATGAGGTTTTTAAATCCAGTGAATGTATGGCGCAGATCCCAGCCGCGATCCTTGGCGATAGTGGGCAGGAGTTGGGTGGACACGTATGTGGTAGACACAATGGGGCGTTCACCCTCGCCCGTGAATTTCGGAACCAGGCGGGTTGCCAGTAGTGCACCCGTCTCGTCTCCGCGGAGCATGAACAGCTCTCCGCTGCTAGAACGTACGCCGACCGCGCAGCGGTCAGCATCGGGATCCAGAGCAATGACAATATCGGCATCCACTTCGTTACCCAAAGAAAGCACTCTTGCCACCGCGGCTGGTTCCTCAGGGTTGGGGTAATCGACCGTGGGGAACGTTGGATCAGGATAGTGCTGTTCGGTGACGGGGAAGATGTGGGCGAAGCCTGCAGCCTGCAGAGTCTGCATGATGGCCCGGCCACCCACCCCGTGCATGGCGGTGAGTGCGATGCGGATGTTCGCGCGCTCATTATTCACTCGTAACAAGTCCGCCTGATGAGGCGCCACCAGAGAGATCACATCATCAACGTAGCGCCGCAACTGGTCAGGTGCTGGACGGACGAACACGCGTGGAATGTCTGTGGTTGGGCAACAATCGTCTATGAGGCGTTCAATTTCCAGCGCGCCTTCATCGCCTAGCAGTCGCCCGTCCGAGGCGTACACCTTGTACCCATTGTCTGCTGCCGGATTATGCGACGCAGTAATCTGCACCCCGCCGTCTAGATCCCATTGCCGAACCAGCCACGGAACCATTGGCGTAGGGGTGGGCGAAGGCATCAAGAACACTTCAAAGCCAGCTCCGGCGAACACCTCCGCCGCGGTGGTTGCGAAAGCGTAGGACCCATAGCGGTTATCAAAGCCCACTACCACTCGTAGGGCCGGGTCATCAGCGTGGAAACCTGAGCCGATACCAGGGCCAGCATCCTGAGGTAAACCAGGGGAGTGCACGGTAGGGGACTGGGCCGCCTGGTCGGCTAACCACCGTGCTACACCAGCAGTAATCCGTGTCACGGTGGTCACATTCATCTGGTGATCGGCAGGCCCCACAGGAGCACGCATACCAGCAGTGCCAAAACGCAAATTCACAGTAGCCTACCTTTCTTGCGCGCGATCACAGGCTCGAGGTTATGGGAAACGAACCAACAGAGGGAATAAGCATATATCGCGGGCAATTCTCCTGTGTCTGTTTTCACTTAAGCGTAGTAGACCACACCGAGATGGGGAACCGACTTGGCGCATTGTGAACGCTAGAGACCCATTTATTCCCCAAAGGCGAATGAGAATGCCGGTTAATGGTGGTTTTTCGTCCAGCGTTACTAGGATGAGATGTGGACTACGCGCAGAATAAATTGTCTTGACACGCTCACGCCAACATGAAAAGTTCGCTGTGAACGCTGCGTAGTGTCAAGAGGAACACCATCGTGCATAGCACGCCAGTGGTGACTAAGTAGAGAAGGTTGTGAAAAGGCAGTGCCTCATTCGGTTCTGGATCATGTACGGAAATGGGTTGCGGACCACAACGATGAAATCATCGGGTGGCGTCGGCACATTCACGAGAACCCAGAGCTTTCCCACATGGAGTTTGAGACCACCAAGTTCGTGGCCCAAACCCTGCGCTCCTACGGTCTCGAGCCCACACTATTCCCCAGCACAGGCTTGATGGTGGACATTGGCCCGGATACTCCAGAGCGCATTGCCTTCCGTGCGGATATGGATGCTCTGCCCATTACCGAGCACTCCGGTGAGCCGTTTTCCTCGAAGAACGCGGGGGTCATGCACGCCTGTGGCCATGATGTGCACACCACCATCGCGTTGGGGCTTGCCTGTGCGCTCGCTTCCGCAGACCTTAGCCATGGTGTCCGAGTCATCTTCCAACCCGCTGAGGAAATCATGGACGGAGGAGCGCCGGAGGTTATTGCGGCCGGCGCCTTGGAGGGCGTGAGCTCCATTTTTGCGGTACATGCTGAACCGAAAATGAAGGTGGGCCAAATCGGTGTGCGCACGGGTGCCATCACCTCTGCTGGCGACGTGATAGAGGTTCGCGTCACGGGCAAAGGCGGGCACAGTGCCCGCCCACATCTCACCCAGGATGTGGTCTACGCGCTGTCCAAGATCGTGACTGACATGCCAGCGCTGCTGTCCCGCCGTGTTGCTCCTATGAGTGCCACCGTCATGGTCTTTGGTTCTATCAACGCAGGTTACGCCGCCAATGCTATCCCGGAGGAGGGCAGCGTCCACGGCACCATCCGCACCGGTGACATCACCGTATGGCGCAACATTCAGCCGTTGATGGAGGAACTGATCGCCCAAATCCTGGCGCCTACCGGTTGCCAGCACCACATCACCTACACCCGCGGTGTCCCACCGGTGATCAATGATGATGTGGCCACGGCCATGCTTGCCGACGCAGCCAGGACCCTAGGCCCCAACGCGGTCATCCAAGCCCCACAATCCTCAGGCGGCGAGGATTTCTCATGGTATTTGGAACACGTTCCGGGCTCCATGGCACGCTTGGGCTGCTGGGACGGCAAGGGTGAGGCAGGCGACCTGCACAAGGCTGACATGCGTGCGGACGAGCGTTGCTTGGCTGTAGGGATCAACCTCTTTGGTGCTATTGCTGCCCGCTATCAAGAGGAATTCACTCCTGCGGATCAGCGACAGACGCCTCAGGATCCGGTTTTTCTCAAGGGGCATTAACCTCCTCGATCAACCTGAGGATTCCAACGTAACCTAGTAAACACAGCGTGACCGTGTGTTACTTTGCTACCAGAAGTGGGCGAAATGCCTGCGTTTAGCCTAGACTTGTTGCTGGATTTTTGAAAAGACTGAAGAAGTAATAGCTTCCATTGGAGGAATATGCCAACCCGCAGCACACGAATTGTCATTATCGGTGGCGGCCCAGCAGGTTACGAAGCCGCACTTGCCGCAGATAAGCACGATGCAGAGATCATCCTGATCGAGGACAAAGGCCTAGGCGGTTCTGCGGTTGTTGATGACTGTGTTCCTTCCAAATCTTTCATCGCGGGTGCGAACATCAAGACTGACCTTCGCCGCGCTGATGACATGGGCCTGAACAAGGGTATTGGTGAAGCCTTCCTCGAGATCACCGCGCTTAACGCTCGTGTTCGTGAGCTAGCCGCCGGCCAGAGCAGTGATATTCGTAAGCAGCTAGAGCGTAAGCACATCAAGATCATTGATGGCCACGCTCGATTCGATGACTACACTCCTAAGCAGAACACCCACTACATCAAGGTCACCCACAACGACGGCAGCGAAGAGACCATCGAGTGTGATCTTGTTTTGGTTGCTACCGGCGCAACGCCTCGTGTTCTTCCAGATGCGCAGCCCGACGGCGAGCGCATCCTGACGTGGCGCCAGATCTACAACATCACCGAGCTTCCTGAGCACCTCATTGTTGTGGGTTCTGGTGTTACCGGTGCTGAGTTTGTGTCTGCTTTCGCTGAGCTGGGTGTGAAGGTAACCATGGTTGCTTCCCGCGACCGCATCCTCCCTCACGATGACGCCGATGCCGCGGACGTATTGGAGACCGTTCTTGCTGAGCGTGGCGTCTCCCTTGAGAAGCACGCCCGTGTGGACTCAGTCAAGCGCACCGACGACGGCGGCGTAGTGGTACGGACCTCAGATGGCCGCGAGATCTTCGGCTCCCACGCGCTGATGTCCATCGGTTCCATCCCTAACACCGCGGACCTGAACCTTGAAACCGTTGGCGTTGAGACTGAGGAGTCCGGTCACATCAAGGTGGACCGCGTTTCCCGCACCTCCGTGCCGGGCGTCTATTCTGCAGGTGACTGCTCTAACCTCTTCCCACTGGCTTCCGTGGCCGCTATGCAGGGCCGTATCGCGATGTACCACGCTCTGGGTGAAGGTGTGTCCCCAATCCGCCTGAAGACAGTAGCGACTGCAGTGTTCACCCGACCAGAAATTGCTTCCGTGGGTGTTACCCAGGCGCAGGTTGAGTCCGGTGAGTACTCCGCACGCTCCATCATGTTGCCTCTGATCACGAACCCACGCGCGAAGATGCGTTCCTTGCGCCACGGTTTTGTGAAGCTCTACTGCCGTAAGAACTCCGGCATCGTCATTGGTGGCGTGGTTGTGGCTCCAACTGCTTCGGAGCTGATTTACCCTATCTCCGTTGCCGTCAACAATCGCCTGACCGTGCGCGATCTGGCGGAGTCCTTCTCCGTGTACCCATCCCTGTCAGGGTCTATCACCGAGGCTGCCCGCCAGCTGGTGCAGCACGACGATCTGGGCTAAGAAACGCACGAATCCAACTCGTACATCTTCGCTAGCTCACCGTCACCCAAGCCTGAGTTCTCCGCATCTACGGATGGAATTCTGCGTTAGGGCGATGGTGGGTATGCGAAGGACTAGACGGTCAGCGTCGCTGCCACCATGTGGCGGCGTTGGTGATCGCGCAACGGCACGGGATCACCGTCTCTCTTTTGCAAATACAGATGCATAGCTAGCAACCTTGATGGCGCAAGCCCAAGGGATGCTAGCTTTATTTTTTCCCGCCATACACATTCACTCTTCCCTACGAGGAGTGCGAGCTCGTCCAATATACGATTGGCCTGCGCAGTGGTGGCTGGTGTGGCCTGCTTTTGTTCTTTAAGCCTCCACGCTGTTGGGATGCCCAAGCTAAAGGAACCCCAGAGACGCATCACACATGGCAGTTCATCTTTCAAAGATGTATTTCGGCTACGGCGCTTGCCGTTGATGCATCATCTTCGCTCATTGAAATACTACTTTTGAGAGGCTTGTTCACAAGACACAGCCAGCGATGATGTGTGCAGAAGTACTAACGATCTTCAAGCTCACGCACAGCATTACGCTTACCTTCAATACGCTGTACTGCCGATCTCGAACTGTAACCATGCTCGAACGACTCAACAACTTTCTCACGCTGGGGTTGGCTTAGTCTACTGCGTGGATGCATAAAAACCTCCGATTAGCTGGTTACCGGTTTTTCCAGCCCAAGTTACGGAGAGGTGTTCAGATACCGGTGATTAATAAGACAATCACGATCCCCATCGCCCACAAGGCTAGTCGAAGAAATTCAAAAATCGGAATAGCTAGTGATCAGGCTTGTTGGCACAACGCGTGAAAGGTCTCAAATAGTTATCAGTCCGAGGTGGAGACCCCTGCCAATCTCGGCGAAAATTCTTGTGCTCTTGTGGGACTAGAGACGGATTCAGTCGGTTCAATGTAGTCGTATTCCCGTGGGAGAAGACCTGTGTTAGGGAAAGGTTACGCAAGTACATTCAGCAAGGAAGATGGCACCCAATAGCCTAAAATATTGCGCTCAATCAAGTTTTATGGTGGAGATCTCAAACGGGGGCGGTTGAAGATATGTTTTGGGGGGAAAGGCTTGTGCGCGGGGGGGGGGGGAAGGTTATCATCAGATCAACTTCGGAGACTTTCTTTCCGATTGGAATCGAAGTTGAAGCACGATTGGTTTAGTTTCTCGATACCTCACGTGTTCATTCTCAAAAGCTCAGACAGAGAAAGATGGAGAAAACTGCGTAACCTCGCGAAAAGGTGCTACCTCTTTTGGAAATGAGGGCCAATTCGATCCTAACCGCGTTCTGTCCTAACGGCGTGATTCAGGATTTTGGATACCTCAAATGCACAGAGTGAGCACTCGGAAAGTGCGTTTGGAATCGCTCTTGCTGCGTCGACTGATCTGATGCCTCCCTATTCCTTTTGCAAAATAGGAGACTTCCTAAAATGAAAAAGTTTCAAAAGCTTGCAGCGGTAGTCGCCGCCAGTGGCGCCCTCGCTGGAACAGGCGTTGTAACGGCTACCATTGTTCCTGCCGTTGCGCAGGAGGCCCTGCCGGCTCCTCTTGTTGATCAGAACAAACTCGGTGTCATTCACCTGACCAAGTACGATGACGCTGTACCTGCCCAGGCAGCCGACGGTACTAACACCCCACCACAGGGTGCTAACCCTCTCGCGGGTATCGGTTTTACCCTCCAGAAAATCAACGGTGTTGATTTCTCAACTAACGAGGGCCTTGAAGCTGCTGCAGCTTTGAACCCATCTGAAATTTCCGCGGATCGACTTGGTGAGGCAATCTCAGGTGAAACGAATGCAGAAGGCAAGATTGACTTCGACAACCTTGAAGTCGGTGCTTACCTTCTGACAGAAACTGACTCCGTAGCAGCAGATGGCAAGGAGTACAAGGCTGCGAAGCCTTCCATCGTTTTCGTACCAACCACCAACCCTGTGGATCAGAGTTCCTGGATTGAAGAAGGGGATAAGTACGCAGTCTACGTATTCCCTAAGAACTCGGTCGATGAAAACGAAAAGACCGTAACTGATGCTGACGTCCAAGCTGGTGACTTGGTAAACTTCGAGGTCAGCGCATCGATCCCAGCAGCAAGTGGCGACAATCAGCTGGTTGATTTTGGCTTCTTCGACACACTCGACCCTGCGTTGGAACTCACCGCTGACACCGCTGGTGTTCAGGTAACTGCAGGCGATGCGGTACTGACAGAGGCTGCCGGTGACCTGGTTGTATGGATCACTGAGACTGAAACTGGCCAAGACAAGCTCACTGTAGTTGCAACTCCACAGGGTCTGGAGAAGATCGCTGCTGCCAAGGCTGCCAATTCCCAGGCAACCGCTGTGCTTTCCTTCAACGCTAAGGTAAACGGAGCAGCTGTTGTACCTAACCAAGCAACCGTATTCAAGAACACCGGCACTGGTGAAGGTACTCTGCTGCCTGACCCAGATAACCCACCAACAACCCCTCCAGAAGAGCCTGAAGGAAGCCAGGAGACCAACACCACTGTCTCCGCATGGGGCCGTGTAAACATCGCTAAGACCAACGAAAACGGCGACCGTCTGGACGGCGCCGAGTTCCAGGTTTACCGATGCACCATTACCGACGAGGAAGCTGAAGTAACCGGCGATCCTATCACCGTTGTTTCCACCACCGAAGGTGCGGATAACGTCGATGGAAATACCTATCGTGACACCAACAACGACGGCACCATCGTCATTGATGGCCTCCACGTAAACGACGTTGAGAATAATGCGGATGTTGATCCTACCAACTACTGCCTCGTGGAGACTAAGGCCCCTGAGGGATACGAACTCCGCCAGGAGCCAATCCCATTCCAGGTAACTCTGGGTGGTGTCCAGACTGCTACCGAGCGATTCGAGTACGACGAAAATGGCGTTCTAACCAGCTACTCTAGCGAGAACACCCTTGAAACCTTCGATGTAGAAGGTGTGAATCTGGTCGTAGAAGAAGAGGTAGTCAACATTGAGGCTAAGCCGAAGCTGCCTCTCACCGGTGGTGCAGGTATTGCAATCTTCGGCCTGCTCGGCTCTCTGATCATTGCCGGCGGTCTGTTCGCAGCTAAGCGTAATTCCGGTCGCGCTTAACAAAAACACGGAGTAACTAATGACTAAGCGGCACACCAATTCAGGTAAGCATGCCATCAATCGCCACCGAGGTCGCAGCGCTAGGCAAAACAGCGCTGCGACGGGTACGGACGAATCCGAGATCGTCGATATGGGCGGTTCGGGATCTTCCATAGCGGTTGCAGAAAAGGCAGCAGCTAAAAACCAGGGAGAATCTTGGTTCAAGCGATTTGGTGTGCCGCTTATATTAGTTCTTCTCGGTGTTGCAATTTTGTTGTACCCAATTGGTTCAACTCTTTGGAACAACCATGTACAGCAACAAGCAGCTCATGAGTACGCTGATCTAGTCAAGGAGCTAGATCCCACTGAAATCAAGGCGGAGTTAGCAGAAGCGCGCGAGTACAACGCCAACCGCACAGTGGGGCCAATTCTTGATCCTTGGACCAGTAGATTGGCGGACGACAATGAGCCATACAAAGCTTATCTAGAACAACTTAATCTCGTAGATGTAATGGCGCGTGTGGTAATTCCGTCAATCGAGGTTGACCTGCCGGTCTACCACGGAACTAGGCCAGACACCTTGGAACGCGGTGTGGGGCACCTCTTCGGAACCGATTTGCCTGTAGGCGGAGACAGTACTCACTCGGTTCTAACTGCGCATACTGGATTACAAAATGCGACTTTGTTTGACAACCTGACAGAGGTCAAGATAGGCGACTCGATTTACGTTGAAGTCTATGGCGAAAGGATGCGCTACCAGGTATACGACACTGAGGTAGTGCTGCCAGATGAAGCAACCGGCCTGGGTAAGCATGAGGGCAAGGACCTAATCACTTTGATTACTTGCACCCCTTACGGTGTTAACTCACACCGCCTCTTGGTGCACGCTGAACGAGTCCCAATGGATGACACAACAGTCTTGGACGAGGGGGTAGGTTTCAGTGTTCCTTGGTGGATGGTTTTGTTTGGCGCCCTTGCGTTGCTCGGTGTCATATTGATCGCTTGGTTCGTCTTGCGATCGAAAAAGAGTCAGGACGAGACAGTTGATGCGTCTGATTCATCTGAATTTGATGATTCAGTAGAAGATTAAAGTAAAGAGAAGTAATGAATACATTGCGGAAGGCATGTGGCACGCTCACATGTTTAACCGTGTTAGGTATGACAACCTGGTGCGGTTCCTCCACAGCTTTAGCTGAGCCGTTAACAAATGAGAATGCCGTAGCGTGTGAGTCATTCTCGGTGACTGTATCGATCCCGCAACCTAACCCGTATGACGAGACTCCAGCCGGGAAGCTTCCGGAACCAAGTGGGGAGGGCTTCACAGTCAAGCTGGAGCGCATACGAGATAAAGGCTCAATTGGCGCAGATACCAAGGTAGAAGAGCTGAGGAAACTAGAGAAAGATCTCGAGTTTACCCAGATTACTGACACCAATGCCTCCGCAACGTTCACGAACTTGCCGAGCGGTATCTATCTAATTCGCACCGAAGTACCAGAGTCGACAAAATATCGACCGGTCTATGTGCAGGACTCTCTGGTTCAAGTGCCCTTGGACGGTGACTGTGATGGTGTAGTTAACGCGAAGATTCGTTTCTCTAATCCTAATTCGCCTTTGACACCTTCAACGTCGCCTAAACCTCGTCCGACTCAGCCTGAAAGAGAAACCAAAGAGTCTTCAACCGTGAGCATAACTCCTGGAGAATCTCCGGGTAGCGGCTCACGATCGATAACTAAGCGTCTGGCTGAGACGGGTGCGAGTGTCATCGCAATAGTGATTTTGGGCTTAGCCTTAACGGCCATTGGCGCATTTATGTTACGTAAGAGGAATAACCCAGGTGAAAACGAATGACTATAGCTAATGCAATAAAAGTGCTTCCTAGGCTGATCCTGAGTCTATTTCTACTCGGTGCAATCATTGTTTACAGCGCTCCAACTCAGGCTGCTGAAAGAGATCTAGCATTAGCTGGATCCAACACCGTCTCCTTAGTTGATGAAGGAGATAACAATGGTAGCTACACGGTGACCGTAGCGGAGCAAGCGTCTCTGAAAAAGGTCGAGGTTGCAGGCGTTATTGGTGTTGAGCTAGCGACATCAGAGGACTCGATCAGCTTCATCAAGATCAATGGTGTTAGCAGGGGTCGTACCGGTGACGTGGATCCGGCGACCGGTGAAATTCCAATCGCGGTTACGCTTTCAGGCGGCACCTTGGCTTATGACCTGTCTTCACCACTCGATGTAAATCCTGGCGACCAGATCACCGTTCAAGCAGCTTTCTCTTCTGTACCTCAACTACAAGAGGGCACCGTATATATGGTCGGCGAGGTTGCCGATCCTGCTGAGGAAGTAGGTGAGGAAGAGGTTGCTGTAGAAACTGACAAGCCTCAAACCGAAACAGAATCTGAGGCGGAATCAGAAGCCGAATCTGAAACCGAACCTATCTCAGAAGCGGAGGAAACATTAGAAGAAGGCCGAGCCAGCCGAGCTTTCGCAGCGCGTGCTGCCGAAGATTTCGCTCGTCCATCACTTAATCTCGCTGAGCATGAGAACACGTACAACATTTGGTGTGCCAACGGTGATCCTAATATTGGCCGTGAATGGGTATCTTCCAACAATTCCAAATTCCCTGACGGCACCTACTACATGACCGCATGTGGTGAAAGAGACGGGATCTCCAAGGTCAGAGTGAGCTACGATTTTTCCTATGACGGAATCCTAACGCCCTACAATCAGCAGTTTGCTCTAGCTTGGCAGTCTCAAGCTCAAAATGGCTACGATGTCGATGGCGGCAAGGAAGTCACCATGACGATTGTTGATCCAGATGGAAATACTTTGGCCCGGACTTCAAGCACACCTGATAGACGGAACGTATACCCCATTAACGCTGTTGACCTAAACAACACCAACAATTGGGGCGGCGTGGGTATTGTCAATGGTGCTATTTCGCGTGGATTGACGATTCCCGCTGGGTCAAAGATAGTCATCGAACTTAGTATGAGGAATAATTTCAGTGATACACGACACTGGACCACAGGATACTTTCCTGAAGGACCAGGCGCCTTGCTGTACAACTTCAAGCGTACCGTTCCAAAAGTGTGTACCGATGTAAGTCCGTTGAACATCTATGGTCTCAATGGCGAAGTTCAAGCTTACGATGATCTGTCCATTCCACGCGTCGGCCGAGATTGGCCAACTGGAAAGCAGGCACCTCGTGAACTTACTGATGAGGAAAAAGCCCGAGGAACTTCGGTATACGTCACGGCCTCCACTCCTCAGGGGCAGGAACGCAACCAATCTCAGCTCTACATTCAGCCTTACCTTGCTGAAGATTTCGTACCGGTGGGAGAAAGTACAGGTTGGATCGTAAACGCTTTGGCCTACAATCCGAACGATAACTGGCTCTACGCAATTAGTCAGGGACGCGACGGTGTAGATGATCAAAGAGCTGAAGTATCTACAGCAATAAATACCGGGCAGGCGTTGTTCTACGAGGATCCGTGCTACCCAGCTGGTCATCTACTTCAGATTCATCCTGTTACCGGTGAAGTTTACGATCTCGGCAAAGTAACCAAAGCCTCGGGGTCAACCGCTAACAACACTGAGGGGTATGGCTTCCAAGGTGAATATGGAGCCCAGTGGAGTAATGACCTCTGGGGTGGAATCAATGTAGGTTTCTTCGATTCCGAGGGTAACTACTGGGTTACTAACTCATCCCTTTCTGGTACGGGCGCTTTGTACAAGGTTGACATTAACAACGTCTCAGCTTGGACTGGGCATTCTTTCAATGCACAACAGGACTCCAGTCTTAACCGTCTTTCGTCGGCTCAGAACAATGGATATGTTGCTCTCTCGGAAGACTATGCTTTGCTATCGCGATGCGATTACCCATTGGGAGGAGCGAACGGTAGTGACGATTCCTGTCCTGGTGGTGTTGTCGGAGACGAGTCTGTGGAGAAGTATGCCTGGGGCATCGTTAACACTTGGCTTTCAGACCCACCAGCCGGGGAATATGCAAGTAATAAAGTTTTCCTTGAGCGCATCAATCTCGAGACAGGTCAAGTAACAAGGTTCGACATCACCAGCCTGGAGAACTCACTAGGCCAAAGGATCCCAACAGGCCATCAGTGGTCTAAGGCTTGGACGTATGGTGACGGCACTCTTGGTTTCGGCACCGGCTCATCTGGGCAGTCTTCTGACGTAATTAACATCCGCATTACTAATCCGCATGCTAATAACGCTCGTGAGCTAGGCGCTGAATTGCAAACAGTATCGCAAACTGCTCCTCCGGCATACAATACGAACGGTACGTCCAATGGTTACTTGAAACCATTCGAGGCTGATCTAGCAGTTGAGAAGGCGTGGCTCAAAAACGAGAACGGACGAATCTACTGGCAGATTGATGCATGGAACAACGGCCCGGACGGAACCGCAGGTCTCGTTCTACGCGATGAACTTGATGCAACTAAATTTAACGACTTCAAGGTTGAATCTGTGGTCAAGCCAGATGGACTCCTTGCTGAAGTGTCTCCAGCAGTAGGTAGATTGACTTCCATTAGGGATCAAAACGTCATGGAGGCTAGGTTCGGAGAATTAGCTGCTCGGGCAAGCGGATCGAATGAACCACAAGTTACGGTTGTGATCAGTGCTGGTATTAAACCGGAAATTGAGGATCAGTGTATTTCGAACAAGATTGTCATCTCGGGCAGTGAATACGATCCAGAAATTGATAACAACACCTCTGTCGCTTCCTGTGACATCGCGATCGAGAAGACTGTTGTAGACACTAACGAAGATGGAGAGATCGATAGTATCGATGTGGAGGGTCCGCGAGAAGACGGAACCTACCTCGTTTCTTACGACGTTAAGGTTATGAATGACGGAGAGGAGCGTGCCGCTTACCGCAAGGTCATCGACACTCCTGAATTCAACGAGGCTTTCTCCGTGAAATCTCTATCGGTTACTAAGCCTGGAGCTGAAGAACCTACGGTTGTTGAACGTAGCGGTAACAACGAGTACGTCATCAACGATGAGACACGAACACTGGAGGCTGGCGCTAGTGAGACCTACCGGGTTGACGTAGTGTTCACTCCGGATACTGAGGCCCTGGCAGGGAACCCAGATGCCCTAACCTGTGAGGGCGAGGGTAATGGCCTGCTGAACCGAGCTTCCGTTAACGGAAGGAGCGATACGGATTGTGTGGATTTCCCAGGCCCTAAGAACATTACTCTCAACATATCCAAGGTTGACTTTGAAGATCGCAACCTAGAGCTTCCAGGCGCTAGTTTTGAGATCTACAAGGCCGATGACAACGATGTTGTGAAATATGACGAAGCTAGCAGGATTATTCCACAGGCGAGTGAAGATGGTTTGAGCTTCTCCGCTGAACTCGAGGCACCAGGAATCTACCACCTTATTGAGACCAAGGCGCCAGAGGGATACTCCCTGCTGCTCCACCCGATCCGTTTCAGGCTTTATTACGATGATGCCGGCCGACCTGCCATTGAGTTGGATGATACCGGTGGAACGTTGATTAGCGGCGAGCAAGTAGAAAACGATGAAACGCAGCTGTACCTGAAGGTTGCCGATATTAAGACTGGCAATCTTCCGTACACCGGTGGATCTGGTTTAGCGCCATGGGCAGTAGCTGCAATGGCTCTGATAGGCGCAGGCTTCCTATCCATGAGACGCCGAATCTAACCCAAGGTTCCGCATCTTTGCTGAAACAGTCAGGATTTGACAATTCAGCAAAGATGCAGGTGTAACAGCTTCTTTACATCTCTTCTTACATGTAAGAACTACGAGACTGAAGGTTAATGCGGCCTCCTGAACAAAACAGGAGGCCGCATTTTCCGTATAAAGAATAGGGTTTTATCCGTTGCTCGGCGTGGCTAGTTGCAGTGTGCGACTTATCTCAAGAACATTCCCATTCGTGTCGGGTTTCTTATGTCCGCTCGCACTAGACACACTCTTTAGAGGCTCTTCCGGTTTTAGAGTGCATTGATCTTGTCCGCGAGTTGGCCGGAGTGGATCAGGCAGCGCAGGATGTAGTGGGTGAGGTTACGGAATCCTAGGGCGATTCCACGCAGGTGTTCTAAGCGTCCGTTGATAGCTTCTACCGGCCCGTTGGATACGCCTTTGTCGAAATACGCCAGGATGTCCTTGCTACGTTTGGCTAGGGTTCGCCCGAGTTGAGCCAGCTCTGGCAGCCCGGTGTTGGTATAACTGGCCAGGGTGGTGATGAGCTCACGCATGTTTTTCTTTCCCCGCCTTTTATCACCGTCTTGATAACAATCAATGACCTGCTGGTATATCTTCCACGTTTCCTGCAGCGGCGCATAATCATCATCAAACGTGAACAGTGCCTCTAGCCTGTCTTTTTGCTTGTCGGTGAGAAACGCTGTGCGGGTCAACAAGGATTTACGATTCCGATACAGCGGATCTGTCGATATTCCACGCCGGCCAGTAGTTTCACGCTGCAGCCGCTGGCGACACTTGGTGACCTTGTCACCAGCAAGACGCACCACATGGAACGGGTCCATGACTTTGGTGGCTTTGGGGATGACTTCATCAGCAGCACTGGCATAGCCTTGGAACCCGTCCATGCTGATGATTTTCACCTTGTCACGAAAGTCTTGGCCACGAGCATAAAGCCATTGCTTTAAAGCGGTAGCGCTACGGCCTGGGACAACATCAAGCAATCGGGCCGGTGCTTTGTCTGCGGTGGACTCTTGCAGGTTGTGCCCGGTCATATCAACGATGATGGTGACATACCCGTCGCCGTGTGTGCGCCGGGTATGAGACCACTTGTGTTCATCGACACCAATAACACTGACCCCTGCCAGGTGTTGGGGATCGTTGTAGATCAATTCGTGGCACATCTCTAGGGCTAGCTGGCAGGTCAAGTCCCAACCGATACCTAAAGATTTGGCGGTCGCTGAGATGCTCATGCGATCAATAGCCAGGCGTTGGAGTATCCAGCGGGTGACTCGGTCAGTAACTTTAGTGTGGTCGCAGGCACAGGCTAGTCCTGCCCGGAAGTACTTCTGGTCACAGCAGTTGTTGGTGCACCGGTAGCGCGGCAGGCGGACTTTTAATGTGGTGGGAAAACCCACAATTGGCAGGTCGGTAAGGGTGCGTATGGTGTGGTCGCGGAATACGCCGGCGTGGCGGCATTGTGGGCAGGCGTTGATCGGGTCGATGGCTTGGCACTCAATGATGGTTCTAGACCCTGCGTCGGCTGCGCCGGTGATGGTTAATCCGAGTTCTGCGGTGCGGCAGATGGTGTCAGCGATGAGGTTGCCAGTAGACTGCATCAGTAGAGCCCCTTGCGGTAGAGGTTGGATTCGACACCCTTAATCTTTACTCGCAAGAGGCTCGTTTACTAATGTATGCCGCGCTACTGAATGCACTCTAAAACCGGAAGAGCCGCTTTAGAGTAGTGCTTCCTACTGCGCTGGGGGTAGGGAACAGGAGGCCACAAATGGTGTAGCTAGTCGTGCGATCGCCCCTCCGGTTTCCTAGGCGTACTCTTCGGCCTTCCCAAAAATTGCCAAGCGTTTCCTTGCGTTTGGCATGGCAAGATCTGAGTAAGGGCTGAAATCACGCCGCAGAGGGCTGCGTGCGAGCCCCAGCTGGGGTCTAAGGGGGTGTTTGGCTGGGATTAGAAATCTCTATCCTCCTGGCCGCGCGGGGTTAAAGTGAGTCCAATGAAATAGTGTTTGGCTCGGGGAATGGGGTCAAACTAGCTTTGAAATGCGAAAAGGTGGCCACTCAAAATGAGTGGCCACCTTTAGGTGTTTAAGGCAATTGCCCTAAGGGTTACTTGATCTCAAGCAGAACCTGGCCCTTGGTAACGCCCTCGCCAGCAGCAACTGCAAGGCCTTCGACCTTACCTGCCTTGTGAGCCTTAACTGGGTTCTCCATCTTCATTGCCTCGAGAACTACTACGACGTCGCCTTCAGCAACCTCTGCGCCCTCTTCAACGTTGACCTTGATGACGGTACCCTGCATTGGGGCAGCAACTGCGTCACCGGAAACGCCAGCCTTTGCGCCACCAGCGCGACGCTTCTTAGCCTTCTTCTTAGCTGGGCCAGCGCCACCACCGAGAGCAAGATCGCCTGGCAGAGCAACCTCTACGCGGCGGCCGTCGATCTCAACAACAACCTTCTGGGATGGGGTAGCAGCCTCGTCCTCTTCAGCGTCAGTAGGATCAACGTAAGCAGGAATTGGGTTCTCCCACTCTTCCTCAATCCACTTGGTGTAGACGTCGAACTTCTCGCCGTCACCAACGAATGCTGGGTTCTCAACGATGTGTGCGTGGAAAGGCAGAACGGTTGGCATGCCCTCAACAACGTACTCAGCCAGAGCACGGCGGGAACGCTGCAGAGCCTCTTCACGGGTCTCGCCGAAGACGATCAGCTTCGCAAGCATGGAGTCGAACTGGCCACCAATGACGGAGCCCTCAACAATGCCGGAGTCCATACGAACACCAGGGCCGGATGGCTCAACGTACTTGGTGATCTTGCCAGGAGCTGGCATGAAGTTGGAGCCTGCGTCCTCGCCGTTGATACGGAACTCGAAAGCGTGGCCGCGTGGGGTTGGATCCTCCTTGATGTGGAGCTCGTGCCCCTCAGCGATACGGAACTGCTCGCGAACCAGGTCAAGGCCGGTGGTCATTTCGGTGACTGGGTGTTCCACCTGCAGACGGGTGTTGACCTCAAGGAAGGAAATCAGGCCGTCAGAGGAAACGAGGTACTCAACGGTGCCTGCACCGTAGTAGCCAGCTTCCTTACAGATGCGCTTTGCGGACTCGTGCAGGGAGGTGCGCTGCTCATCGGTCAGGAATGGTGCTGGAGCTTCCTCAACCAGCTTCTGGAAACGACGCTGCAGGGAGCAGTCACGGGTACCAGCAACAACGACGTTGCCGTGCTGGTCAGCGATGACCTGGCACTCAACGTGGCGTGCCTTGTCCAAGTAGCGCTCAACGAAGCACTCGCCACGACCGAAAGCAGCAACTGCCTCACGGGTAGCGGATTCGTAGAGCTCGGCTACTTCCTCCATCTTGTAAGCAACCTTCATGCCGCGGCCACCGCCACCGAATGCTGCCTTGATGGCGATTGGCAGGCCGTGCTCCTCAGCGAATGCGACTACTTCGTCAGCATCCTTAACTGGGTCCTTGGTGCCAGGCGCCATAGGAGCGTCTGCGCGCTCTGCGATGTGGCGAGCGGTAACCTTGTCGCCCAGGTCACGGATGGACTGTGGGGATGGGCCGATCCAGATCAGGCCTGCATCGATAACAGCCTGAGCGAAGTCAGCGTTCTCGGACAGGAAGCCGTAACCTGGGTGAATTGCATCAGCGCCGGACTTCTTAGCTGCATCGAGGATCTTCTCGACAACAAGGTAGGATTCGGCAGAGTTCTGACCGCCGAGGGCGAATGCCTCGTCAGCCATGGAGACGAAAGGTGCATCTGCATCCGGCTCCGCGTAGACAGCCACGCTTGCGATGCCGGCGTCACGGGCGGCACGGATAACGCGGATGGCGATCTCACCGCGGTTAGCGATGAGAACCTTTGTGATCTTCCTGTTTTCCACAGACACTTGAAGCTCTCCTGGTTCTGGGTTCATTTTGTTCACTCGTGGGGATAAAAATTATTTAATTATCTCCACTCAGTGTGAGCCATGACATTATGTTGCTGTGTGTACGCTTGCGAACGAACTCAGCAATTAGGCATGTCACATTGTTACACATTTAGGGCGCTAAAAAAGCGGAATTTCGGGTGCATTTTTAGCTTTGGTTTTTTATTTTTGGGGATAACGGGCAAAGCCGTGGGGGTAAATCAGACGTCTGCCTTGGTAATTGGCATACGGACCATGTTGCCCCACTCGATCCATGAGCCGTCGTAAGCACGCACGTTTTCATGCCCTAGCAGGTACTTTAGTACGAACCAAGCGTGTGCTGCGCGCTCGCCACTGTGGCAGTAAGTGATGATTTCGTCCTTGCTGAGTTCGTCTTTGAACAGCTCTTTTAGCTCTTCTTTGGAGCGGAACCGGCTATTAGGGTGTACGGAATTGTCCCATGGGATATTGATCGCATGTGGGATATGTCCGCGCCTCAGTACCCCCGTTGTAGGGGTGGATTCCGTCTCGCGTCCTTCATACTCTTCCACGCTTCGAACATCGAGGATTGCGCGGGTTGGGCGTTCGTCGCGCACATCCTCAACGAAGGCTCGAATCTTTACATCTTCGCGCTCAACTACTGGGTAGTTAGCGGACGGGTAGTCCGGCACCATGAACGAGGTTTCGCGTTCCTCGGCCATCCATGCATCACGGCCGCCATTGAGCAGGCGGACGTCCTCGTGGCCGAAGAGTTTAAATACCCAGAAAGTGAAAGCGGCCCACCAATTGTGCTTATCGCCGTAGATCACGACCGTGTCATCCCTAGCGATGCCCTTCTCATTCATGAGTTCGGCGAAGTCTTCGCTGGAGATGTAGTCCCTCATTACTGAATCGTTGAGGTCTTTCTTCCAGTCAATGCGTACGGCGCCTGCAATGTGGCCGATATCGTACAAGAGTGAGTCTTCGTCAGATTCAACGACCTTGAGCCCTGGCGTACCCAACCTGGCAGAAAGCCACTGGGCGGAGACCAAGCTAGATGGGTCAGCGTAATCCTGCAAAAGCGGATGTGGATCTAAAGGGGCTCCCATGTGTGCGTTTACCTTTCTGCGCGAAACGGGGTTAGCTCTTATGGCCAGACTAGGAGGCTGGCCCAGTGTCACTGGCTTACCATTTTATGCTGGATCCGTAGCAAGTGGGGATTCCGGTTTCGGGGTTTGGAACGTGATGTGGCGCCGGCTCACGGCCTGATCTTGAGCACCGGGATGTGGGGCGGCGCGCCGTTACCCCCGTATAGCCCCGTGATGGCGTACTTGTTGTGCCGTTAAGATGCTGCACGGGCGAAAGTAGTTGTGGAAGTGATCGGGCTCTTATTCGCTTGCTTTGTGCGGTTAACGTGGGTATTTAGGGAAAACGCCATATGGGTTGGGGTAGTAGTGTCGCAGGTAACCGTGGCTTCACGGATCAGGATTGACTCATTTTAGTGGTAATAACATGTGGCATTGGTTACGTATCAGCACTTTAGATATGCGGGCGGGGTTTCGCTGAAATATCATTATGGAAGACCTATTTCGTAGGGTTAAAACCTTTAACTGATTGTCTTTCTATTGGCTTTACCTGCTTATTTTGGTTGGTCCCTGAAATACGGTTACTTGCTGTCTAGACACTGATGTTTGCTTTTGTCTTGTGCTTCACTTGCAAGGCGTGTCTCATACGGGCTGAGGCAAATATCTCTGACTGCAGGGAAGTGTGTTTTCCCCAAAGGACGCACTGATTTTTCAAAAGGCAATTTGAAATAAAAGACCTTTGTTTCAAGAATTCTTACTGAAAGGGATTCATAGTGCACAAGAGCATCGTCGTATTCGAGGTTGAGGGCGGTTCTGACAAGGGACCAGACGGACACCGCAAGGACACCATGCCGATCGTTAATGCGATCAAGGAGCAGGGTTGGCACTCTGAGGTCATCTACTACCACCCAGATAACGCAGAAGAGATCTTCAAGAACGTTTCCGAGAACTTCGACGGCTACATCTCCCGTGTTAACCCAGGCAACATCCCTGGCGGCGAGAAGGGCTACTTCGAGCTTCTGACCAAGCTGGCTGACGCTGGTCTGGTTGGTATGTCTACCCCAGCTGACATGATGGCTTACGGTGCTAAGGACGCATTGGTTAAGCTCAATGACACCGATCTCGTTCCAGAAGATACCGCTGCTTACTACGAGGTAGAGGATTTCCACAACACCTTCCCAACCTCCCTTTCATACGGCGAGCGCGTTCTGAAGCAGAACCGCGGTTCCACCGGTGAGGGCATCTGGCGCGTACGTCTGGCAGACCCAGAGCTCGCTGCTTCTGTTGAGCCGGGCACCGCTCTGCCACTGGACACCGAGCTCAAGTGCACCGAGGCTGTGGACAACAAGACCCATGATTACAAGTTGGGCGAGTTCATGGACTTCTGTGATCAGTACATCATTGGTGACAACGGCATGCTCGTTGACATGCGCTTCATGCCTCGCATCGTCGAGGGTGAGATCCGCATTCTCATGGTGGGCAACAACCCAGTCTTCATCGTTCACAAGAAGCCAGCAGAGGGCGGCGACAACTTCTCCGCAACCCTGTTCTCTGGTGCAAAGTACACCTACGACAAGCCAGAGGCATGGCCAGAGCTGCTCGAGATGTTCGAAAAGGCTCGCCCAGTGATCGCTTCCAAGCTCGGTGACACTGATAACGTTCCACTGATCTGGACTGCTGACTTCATGTTGGCTGACGGCGAGAACGGCGAGGACACCTACGTTCTCGGCGAGATCAACTGCTCCTGCGTTGGCTTCACCTCCGAACTTGACATGGGCATCCAGGAGAAGGTTGCCGAGGTCGCAATCGCACGCATTGAGGCTGCTAACGCCTAAAAAGTTTTCTTTCCGACGCGCACAGCCAGCCTGTTAATTCCACGGTGCCTGTGCCGCGGCAAGATCAAAAGGGGTGTGGGGCTCAAGGTTTTCCTTGAGCCCCACACCCCTGTGCGCGCCTTTTAGGCGTCGAGCAGCGTTGCTACGCAGGCTGGGTCGGCGTCGGAAAGCATCTGGCGGATGCGGTCGTACTCTTCCTGATCACCGATCATCTGCGATGCGTGACCTAGTGCGGCGATGGCGCGCAGCACTCCTTGGTTGGGCTCGTGCTCGAATGGAACAGGGCCCCAGCCCTTCCAGCCGTTGCCACGGAGCCGGTCGAGGCTGCGGTGGTAACCGGTGCGCGCGAAACCATATGCTGCGGCCTTTTCTTCATCAGACGAGGCGGTGGCTATTGCACGTTCCGCGAGGGTTGCCCACACAAGTGGGCTCGCAGGATGCGAGAGTGCGGTGGAAAAAGTAATCTCTGACGGAACTTCTTCCTGGGGGAGCTTCACGGGTGGGGGTGCGAGCATATCGTTAAACTTTGTCATACCCCCATCATGCCAAAAGCTCTCAAGGGCCCGCTGAAACGGCTGCTTAGGACAGTTGCTTACCGTTCCAGAAGTCACTGGCGTTGTAGCCCAAGGCGTACAGCGCACGACGCACTACAGGCAGTGATAGTCCGATGACGGACGAAGGATCGCCTTCGATGCGATCAATAAACCACCCACCTATGGCTTCCAGCGTGAAGGCCCCTGCGCAGGGGAGGGGCTCACCGGTACGAGCGTAGGCCTCAATGTCCGCATCAGTGATCTCGGCGAAGTATACGGCGGTGCTGGAGGCCTCTGTGTGGCGCCCTGAGGGGCCAATGATGCAGTGGCCTGTGATGAGGTCTGCTCGCTTGCCGCGTTGCTCTCGCCAGCGTTCTATGGCCTTTTCTACGGTATGAGGCTTGCCTTGTAGGAGCCCATCCAGCAGCAGCATGGAGTCCCCACCAATGACGATGTCATCTGGATACTGGTCTGCGACCGCTTCGGCTTTGGCAACAGCTAAGCGAGTCACAATCTCTTCGGATCCTAAGTGGCGTGACTTAGCGATAATAGCGTCCTCATCAACATCGGCCGGATGAATGATCGGTTCAACGCCGGCGGAGCGGAGGATAGACAGCCTGGACGCGGATGCAGAAGCTAAAACAATGCGCATGACATCTAGTGTAGAACACACGAAATCGCCACTCCTGAGTTTAGGAGTGGCGATTTCTAGCAGAAGTTAGTGAGCTTTAGTAGAAGCTTACGTTCCTGAATGCAGTTGGGTTGAACGTGGTTGGGCGGCTGAGACGCTCTTCCACGCTGCCCCACAGGTTGCGCTCGCGCTCTGGCTCCGCAGCATTGGCTGCGTTGTTGGCCATGGTTGCGAACAGTGCGGTCAGGGTTGCGATCTGAACATCATCTGGGTTTCCCTTGACAATGCTCAGGAAAGGCTTCTTTGGCTTTTCGGCTTCGACGTTGTCTACAGGCTTGTCAGACATAGGTACCTACTTTGCTTTAGCGGAGTGCGGGGCATCTGCCCCGCACTAAAGGGCGATGGAAGAAAGCTTACAGCGGAATGTTGCCGTGCTTCTTCGCTGGTACGTTGACAACCTTGCGGTCGAGCAGGCGCAGACCCTCGATGATCTGGCCACGGGTCTCGGAAGGTGGGATAACGGCGTCAACCAGGCCGCGCTCTGCTGCCATGTATGGGTTAACGAGCGCTTCCTCGTAGTCCTTCTCGTATTCCTTGGCAACAACTGCGAAGTCCTCGCCAGCCTCGACGCGCTGCTTGATCTCCTTGCGGTAGATGAAGCCAACAGCACCTGCTGCACCCATAACTGCAATCTGTGCGGTAGGCCATGCCAGAACGATGTCTGCGCCCATGTCCTTACATCCCATAACACAGTAAGCGCCACCGTAGGACTTACGGGTAATAACGGTGATCTTGCCTACGGTTGCCTCAGAGTAAGCGTAGAGCAGCTTAGCGCCACGGCGGATGATGCCGTCGTACTCCTGGTTGGTGCCTGGCAGGAAGCCTGGGACGTCAACGAACTCGATGATTGGGATGTTGAAAGCGTCACAGGTGCGAACGAAGCGTGCAGCCTTCTCAGATGCCTTAATGTCGAGGCAGCCTGCGAACTCGGTTGGCTGGTTAGCAACGATACCGACGGAGCGGCCCTCAACGCGAGCGAAACCACAGAGGATGTTGCCTGCGTAGTCTTCCTGGATTTCGAAGAAGTCACCATCATCAACAACGCGGGTGATGACATCCTTCATGTCGTATGGCTGGTTTGGAGAGTCTGGGATCAGAGTATCGAGCTCGAGGTCGGACTCGGTGATGTTGTCCTGGATGGAGCCCTGCATGATCTCAGCAGGTTCGCGTGGAGCTTCTGCGCGGTTGTTGGATGGCAGGAAGCCACAGAGATCGCGTACCCAGTCAAGAGCGTCGGCGTCATCGTTAGCGGTGTAGTGAGAGGTACCGGAGGTAGCCATGTGGGTGTGTGCGCCACCGAGCTCTTCCTGGGTAACTTCCTCGCCGGTAACGGTCTTGATGACGTCTGGGCCGGTGATGAACATCTTGGAGGTCTTGTCCACCATGATGATGAAGTCAGTCAGAGCTGGGGAGTAAACGTGGCCGCCAGCACATGCGCCCATGATCAGGGAAATCTGTGGGATAACACCGGAAGCGAGGGTGTTGCGGTAGAAGATCTTGGCGTACAGGCCGAGGGAAACAACGCCCTCCTGGATACGAGCGCCAGCGCCCTCGTTAATGCCGATCAGTGGAACACCGGTCTTGATAGCCAGGTCCATTGCCTTGACGATCTTCTCGCCGTAGACCTCACCAAGTGCGCCACCGAAAACAGCAGCGTCCTGGGAGAAGACAACAACCTTGCGGCCGTCAATGGTGCCGTAGCCAGTGACAACACCATCGGTTACTGGGCGTTTAGCGTCCAGGCCGAAGTTCTTGGAACGGTGACGCGCAAGGGCGTCGATTTCGACGAAGGAGCCATCGTCGAGGAGGTATTCGATGCGCTCACGAGCGGTCTTCTTGCCCTTGTCGTGGATCTTGTCCACAGCAGCCTGGCCCATTGGGGCCTGGGTCTCAGCGAGACGAGCGCGGAGGTCGGCGAGCTTTCCAGCGGTAGTGGTCAGATCAGGTGTCTGAGCACCTGCTTCATTGATCGTTGCGGCAGTCATGACTCATAAGTGTAGGGGGTAAAACGGATTTTCGTGACCTCTTGGCCGATTTATTGATCAACCACACTAAAATCCGTGGTCTTAAGGGGTGAACAGTAAAGAAAACGCCTGTTGGGTTAAGGCCTTCCCCCAAGTTTGGGGGTGGCGCCCCAGCGTAAGCGGTAGTGATCCCACATTTTGCGCTTGCCTCCTTTCGCAAGTGCGGGGTGACAACTGATGACTGCTGTTGCCATCTCGGATGAGGGCGCACAACCTGTAAAAAGCTCCTCTACGCTGCACTATGGTCTTAGGGTGAGGGTGCTCCGCATGTGCGTGTGGGGTCGTGAGCGCGTCTGTTAGCCGCGGTGTTCAGGTGCGTGAATGTTCAGCTAACCACCTTGTTCTCATCCATGCTTAGAAAGCCGGCCATCATCTACGCCCATGATGTGGGGTGTCGCCGTTGGATTGACGTGCAATGGCGATGGATAGTGCGGGCTTATTCTCTGTGGAGAAAGCGTGGCAAAGATCCCTTCCATGCGATCCCGAAACTACGATATCCACCATGGACCCCATCTCTAACTCCGCTCCTGACGCAAGGCCTACGAGGCGGGAATCGCTGGATGTTGACCGTCTGCGTGAGCAACTCGTGAGTAATGGGCCGTGTGCCTTTGTGGACGTTGTGGATGAGACCGGATCCACCAACTCGGACCTAGCGGAGAAGGTGTCTGGGAGGCCGAAGGCAAGGCTAGAGTTCGGGGCGCTGTTCGCCGAATACCAGACCGCTGGTAAGGGGCGAATGGGGCGCGCCTTCACGGCGCCCCCACGGTCACAGCTGATTGTGTCGGTCGTGTTAGCACCTGGTGTTGAGAACCTCTCGTGCGTGGGGACGTTATCTTTGGCTGCTGGCCTCGCGCTCGTCGATACGCTGGGAGCTCACTCCGGTGCCACGTTGAAATGGCCCAATGACCTACTTATTAACGACAAGAAAATGTCGGGCATCTTGGCTGAGGGTGTGGACTTTGGCGGCGATGATCCCGCCGTGATTATGGGAATCGGCCTGAATGTCTCCCTGACGCAGGATGAGCTCCCTGTCCCGCACGCATCGTCACTCGCACTCCAAGGGCTAGAGTGTGACCGGACAACCCTAGCGGTAAACCTCATCAATAACTTGGTCAATCGCACCTATCAGTGGCGCACGCATCACTCAGAGATGATTGCTGACTACAGGCGTTCCTGCGCAACAGTGGGTCAAGAGGTGCGCGTGCACTTGCCGGGAGAGAAGCTGGTTCACGGCGTGGTTGCTGATGTCAACGAGCAAGGCCATGTGCTGGTACGAGAACACGTGAGCGGTGAATTACAAGAATTCGCTGTGGGGGACATTGTCCATCTGCGGATGGAACACCAGTGGCAATACTAGCGAGCACATAACTGAGATGGTGAAGTACTATCTCCCTGCTTGGTCGCACTGCGGGTGGGGCTGGTAACGTAAATGCAATGTCACTGAAGGTAGCTAAGGATGAGCGTGTGATCGTGGACGTCACCACGTCACTCACCGCTCTGACGTACCCTGCCATGAGACTCATCCTTATTACCGCGCTGTGTTGGATGGGCATTGGATTCATTGACCAACCACAGCCGGGCGTAGTGGTAGACACCGGCATGCGCAACACCTTCGTGGGGTTGTGGGCGCTACTAGCGATCTGGTTCTTTGTTAGGCCGGTACTCAAGCTGCGGCGCAAGCGTGTGATCCTCACTGATCGTCGCCTCATCCTTCGGGCTTCAGGGTTTTCTGGGTATAGCGAATCCATCCCTCTCGGGGCCATCCGCATGGTTGGCCGAAAGGGAAGCACGATTACATTAGGCGTGCACGGATACGGCAATATGCTTGCCATTCCTGACGTTCCCAAGGCACGTAAGGTAGCGGATCTTATTGAGAATCAGCGCCGCATGCCGCTGATGCGCTAAGACACTGGTTATATCTTTATTGGGGTTTTAACGTGGGGGAGGCCTGTCTGAAACGCTGGGCAAAGAACTATAGTTGGCTCCGTGACTGATGAAGCTATAAAGATCCCGCAGCACCCACTCAATGACGCAGCACACGCGCCGGGCATGCCCATCGTTACCGTGATCGGCGACGGTCAGCTCGCGCGCATGATGCAGACCGAAGCCATCGAATTAGGCCAATCCGTTCGCGTTCTGGCCGGCTCCTACGATTCTTCCGCCGCCCAAGTGTGCGCTGACATCGTGATTGGTGATTACACGAATCTAGATGACCTGCGCCGTGCAGTTGAGGGCGCGGATGCTGTCACCTTTGATCATGAGCACGTTCCAACGGAGCACCTTCACACCCTTATTTCCGAGGGAGTGAACGTCCAGCCAGTCCCAGATGCGCTGGTCAACGCACAAGACAAGCTGGTCATGCGCAAGAAGCTGCGCGAACTCGGCGCGCCAGTACCACCGTTCGCCGCTATCGAGAATGTGGATGACGGCGTGGAGTTCTTCCGCGCAGTCCAAGGAGAAATGTGCCTGAAGGCACGTCGCGGCGGTTACGACGGCAACGGCGTGTGGTTCCCCAAGTCCGAGGATGAGGCTGCGGAGCTCGTCGGAAAGCTTCTCGACGCCGGCACCCTGCTGATGGCAGAAAAGAAGGTCGCGCTGGTGCGCGAACTGTCCGCCATGGTTGCCCGCACGCCGTCCGGCGTGACCCAGCCGTGGCCAGTTGTGGAGTCTGTGCAAACTGACGGTATCTGCACCGAAGCAATTGCCCCAGCGCCTGGCCTATCCACCGAACTGCAGCAGCAAGCCCAAGACTTGGCCGTCACCATTGCTTCGGAGCTAGGCGTGACTGGCGTGCTGGCAGTGGAGCTCTTTGAAACCACTGATGTGGCCGGCCAGCCGGAGATCTTGGTCAACGAACTGGCCATGCGCCCGCATAACACCGGCCACTGGAGCCAAGACGGTTGCGTGACCAGCCAGTTCGAGCAGCACCTGCGAGCAGTGCTGGACTTGCCTCTGGGTGCGGTCACAACGTTGGCCCCCTATACCGTGATGGCCAATACTCTTGGAGCGGACCACGACCCTGAGATGCCCATGGCGCAGCGTGTGGCGGAGGTTATGCGCAAGTACCCTGAGGCCAAGATCCACCTTTATGGCAAGGGCTACCGCGCAGGCCGTAAGCTCGGCCACGTCAACGTTTGTGGAGATGACGTGGAGGCAGCACGACGCGCCGCAAAGGACGCAGCACACTTCATTGTCAACGCCACGTGGCTTTAAAAAACTAGGAGGATGAACATGCAACCACTGGTAGGTCTCATCATGGGATCAGACTCAGACTGGCCAACTGTAGAACCAGCGGCCCAAGTACTTGCTGATTTTGGCGTTCCTTTTGAAGTAGGCGTTGTCTCAGCTCACCGTACGCCTGAGAAGATGTTGGCTTACGCCAAGGAAGCGCACACTCGTGGACTGCGTGCGATCATTGCGTGTGCTGGGGGTGCGGCTCACCTGCCTGGCATGGTTGCCGCAGCAACTCCGCTACCAGTCATCGGCGTGCCCCGTGCGCTGGATACCCTCGATGGCATGGACTCGTTGCTGTCCATTGTGCAGATGCCGGGCGGAGTTCCAGTAGCTACCGTGTCCATCAACGGCGCTAAGAACGCGGGCCTGTTGGCTGTCCGCATCTTGGGTGCGGGAAATGACGAGCTCATTCAGAAGATGGCTGACTACCAAGAGAACATGCGCCAGGAAGTCGAGCACAAGGACGAGAACCTCCGCACCAAGCTCATGGGTGGGCAGTAACCCTTTCCGGCCACGCATTTCGATTGAGCGAGGCAGGAGCAGTCTGCCAACGCGAAGCAGAGCTTGATGTGAGGTCCACAGGAGGCCGAGTCAACGCTCGCACGGGTGTGGTGGATTTCTGTCCTGATGATGGCCGGAAGCTGTGGGGAGTAGCGTGGAACCCGTGGATCCGATTCTTGTTCTTGGCGCAAAGGTGCGTAAGTATTCGACTCACCGCACCACGCCGTGGCCAGCCCCCGTGCTAGAAGCACGACTGGAGAAGGCACGCCAACTGCTCAGTGACGATGACACACTCATCGTTGTCAGCGGCAAGGGTGAGGCGAAAGCTATGGCCTGGTGGCTTCTAGAGCACGGCGTGAACCCGTCTCAGATCATGCTGGAATATGAGGCCACCAGCACTAATGAGAATCTTGAGAATGCTCAGAAGCTATTTCCCACCACCCAGCGCTGGAATGTGGTCACCAGCGATTTTCACTCCCTGCGCACCAAGGTATGGGCGTGGCACTTAGGAATTCCCATCACGGTGCATACGTCACCCACTCGTCCGCCGTACCGCGGACAAGACGTATGCCGCGAAATCTTTGCGCTTGCCCACTCGCTATTGCGTGTGGGGTGGCGCAAAATAGTGGCGCTTCGGTCCACTTAGCTGAGCTTTCCCATGCGCTCGGCAACGGCTTTGGCGAATGGGGTGTCTGCCTTCCCTGCGGCGTCCAACTGCCGGAAGATCTCTGCGTACTCAAGGCGCGCGCGATCAATAAGGCCCACGGATTCACACCACGTTGCCAGCTCCATGCGCTGGTCCGGATCGTCGCGCAATTGAAGCAGCTGCTCGCGCACGTTCAGCGCTGTGGCGTGCTGGCCACTATCGGCCAGCAGGGAAGCAAGCGTGGTGGCCACCGCGGAGATGAATACGAAGTCCTCCCCGTGGGCGTCGGAAAAAAGCTGGGTGAGATCATCAATCGCGCCGGGAATGTCACCCTGGGTGGTGCGCAAGACAGCCATATCGTAGCGGGTTCCTAGTACTGCCTGCCGAACACCGCTAGAGCGTGCAATGCTGAGGGCTGCCTCGTAGTTCTCCCGCGCGCCAGTAATATCGCCGAAGTCAGTACGTAGCTTCGCGCTGCGACGGTGAAGGCTAGCAATCATCATTGGGTCTGCGCCCGCAGTAGCGTCGAGCAGCGCAATCATGTCATCGATCACGGTCACTGCCTCGGCAAGTTGGCCGTGGCGTTCTAGTGCCGCCGCGAAGGGCACCATGGATTCCAGCACCCGTGGATCTTTATCACCAAAGAATGCCTTGGTGGCTGCGATGCCATCGTGTGCAAGCTCCACGGTCTCATCTAGGCTGAGTGAGGACGCCTCGCCCAGAAGGACCCCGCGCACGCGCTCCTGGCGGGCGAAATCTTCCTCCGTGAGGCGGTCCACGGCCTCTGGCGTAGCGCCGTAACGGGCCAAGTAATCCGCGGCCAAGCCGGTGACCTCATCAGAGGATAAGACCTGCTGTGCCGCCCCAATCAGGTGGAAATGGAGATTGCGCACTACCTGCACCAACCCCTCAACGCCCGCCTGATCTGCCACATTTTGGATAAACAGAAAGTGCGGGTAGGCGGTAGCAGGTTGGCCCGACATCAAGGCCATCTCCACCAGCAGTGTGCGGGTGCGTAGAGATTCTGGTGAATACTCGCCCTTGGTGGTGGTGTAGGCGTCCAGTAGTACTTCCGCCTCCCGTGCTGCCTCCGCGTAGCCGTCGAAGCTCACGTACGCGTCCAGCAGTTTTTCTCGGAAAGCGATGTTGTCTGGGTGCTCTTGTCCCAACAGCGCATCCAAGTCTGCGAGGTGGGCTTCCCACTCGTCGTACGAGTCCTCAAAACTTGTGGCGTCAGCATCGAACTGTGCTGCAAGCAGCGCGCTGCGTTTGCCCAATGCAAAAGGGTTGCGCTCGCCAAACTGATCAACTGCTTGGGCGTATTCTTGCTTCAACGTTTCGAGGTTGTCCATGCGCTCCATAGTAGAGCCCATTAAAGCTAGACCCCATTCGGCTTTGCCAGCAGCGGTAAAGCCTCCCAGTGGGAGGCTTTGGTGGTGGCACTGTGGTAGCGCCCCTAGGGGAGAGCTAGGTGAGGTTAGCGGTCGTGATCTTATCGATTCGGCCGAAGTTGTAGTACGCCGCGCATGCGCCCTCGGGGGAGACCATGCAGGTGCCGATTGGCGTGTCCGGTGTGCATGCGGTGCCGAACACCTTGCACTGCCACGGTTTGATGTGGCCAGTGAGTACAGATCCGCACTCGCACGCCACTGGGTCGGGAACCTGCTTGGACGGGACTTGGAAGATGCGCTCGGCATCCCATTCGGCAAATTCCTCCGAGATACCCATGCCGGAGTTAGGCAGGGTACCAAGTCCGCGCCATTCGAACTCCTCACGAATGGTGAAGACCCGGTCTAGGAGAGCGCGGGCGGATTCGTTGCCCTGTTCGCGCACAACGCGTGCGTACTGGTTTTGTACATGGGCTTTGCCAGCGGCAACGTCACCGGAAACGAACTGGTCTACCAGTTGGGCAACACCCTGCAGGATGTCGAGGGGCTCGAAGCCGCACACGGAGACAGGGCGGCCGAACTCCGTGCAGAGGAACTCGAATGCTTGCGTGCCCACCACCGTGGCCACATGCCCTGGGCCGATGAAGCCGTCCACCTCAGTGGAACCACCGTTAGCGATGGCGCGCAGTGGGGGTTCGATGGTGACGTGGTTGGAGAAGACGGAGAAGTTGGTCACGTTCTTCTGCTTCGCGGCTACCAAGGTCACCGCGGTAGATGGGGTGGTGGTTTCAAAACCCACGGCGAAGAAAACTACCTTCTTGTCCGGGTTGTCCTCAGCGATCTTGAGAGCATCCAGGGGCGAGTAGACAAAGCGCACGTCGCATCCCTGGGCGCGGGCCTGCAAGAGGGACCCATCAGATCCCGGCACCCGCATCATGTCACCAAAAGTAGTCAGGATGACGTCATCTTGGTGGGCAAGCCACAGTGCGTCATCCACGCGTCCCATGGGGATGACACACACGGGGCAACCAGGGCCGTGGACGAGGTCAATGCTCTCCGGCAGGAGGTTCTCGATGCCGTAGCGGTAGATGGTGTGGGTGTGTCCGCCACAAATCTCCATGAGCTTGATGGGGCGGTCGAGCTTTTCTGCCTGATGTTTGATGCGCTCGATGAGCTGGCGGGCCGCGGCGGGGTCACGGAATTCATCAACAAACTTCATAACCTTGTTTCTCCAGCTACTCAATCCGCGAGGTCACGAATGATTCGACCTCATCTTCGTAGGTATTGGCCCCCAACTGTTTGATTTGTTGGAGGGTAGTGTGGGCTTCTTCCTCATCAATCTTTGAAAGGGCAAAGCCAACGTGGACCAGCACCCACTCACCAACTTCTAATCCATCGGCCACCAGAAGGTCCGTGGAGATCATGCGAGTTACCCCGTCAATAGCAACGGTGGCACGGGTGGGATCTTTAATCTCAACGACTTGAGCCGGAACACCTAGACACATTTCTAGCGCTCACGCCTTTCAACCAAATCAAAGTGCGAAAAGTTCACGATACTTCCTCCTACTTTACTGCGTGATTTACGGCCCCAACCAATCTTTAGCTGCGCCGTGGTGAGGCCTCACACCCGTTGGCGCGATGAAAAGGGGGTATGGCGTTCGGAGGGGCAGTGGAACGCTACTAGAGTTTGGAGGGTAGGGATTTATCCTGCGACGAGTGAAGTACTAAGGATCCGGAGAAGCGTCATGGAACCAAAAAACAGGCTGAATGAGGACATTGATAAGGTCAACGACAATATCGTCCGCGTGCGTCGCCGCGGTGGGCGGTTGTTAGATGACCACGTCACACTGTCGCATGGTGCCGGTGGTAAGGCGAGCGCAAGTCTTCTTTCTCACGTTTTCTTTGATGAGTACGGCAACGATCTCCTCGGCCAGGGTGGTGATTCCACCGTGCTGGATTTTGACCTGAACGGCGGGAAGCTAGCTTTTTCCACGGATGGCTATGTGGTTAATCCCATTGAGTTCCCGGGTGGTTCCATCGGAGAGCTCGCCATTAACGGCACCGTCAATGACCTAGCCGTGGCGGGGGCAACGCCACAGTACATTTCCGTGGCTTTCATTCTGGAAGAGGGCTTGGAAATAGAGACCCTGCGCCGGGTGGTCAAGAAACTCAAAGAAGCGGCGGATGCTGCCGGCGTGCAGATCGCCACGGGCGATACCAAGGTGGTGCCTAAGGGTGCCGGCGACAAGGTCTATATCACTACCTCTGGCGTGGGCGTGATCCCGCCAGGTGTCAATGTGGGCTTTGACCAAGTTAAAGCTGGCGACAAAATTTTGGTATCCGGCCCTATTGCGGACCATGGCATGAGCGTGATGTTGGCTCGCGGTGACCTAGCCATTGATGCCCCCATCGAATCAGATTCCCGCGAGGTTGCCTCGCTTGTCCGCGCTTTGCTGACCGCAGTGCCAGACGTTCACTGGATGCGCGACGCCACTCGCGGTGGCCTTGCCACCGTCATGAACGAGCTCGCTGAGACCACCGGCCTCGGCGTCGTCTTGGAGGATGAGGCTATCCCTGTTCGCCCGATGACGCGTGCCGCGTGCGACATGTTGGGCATCGACCCGCTGTACGTGGCAAACGAAGGAACCTTTACAGCAGTGGTCCCCGCCGAGCATGCTGACGACGCGCTCGCGGCAGTGCGTGCTGCGGGCGCTGAAGAAGCTCAGCTGATCGGCCGGATTGTGCACGAACCCGCCGCGGCCGTGGTGCTGGTGACCGGCTTCGGCGGCACTCGCATGGTGGACAAGCTGGTGGGCGATCCGCTGCCGCGAATCTGCTAATAATTTCAGGTATCTTGTTGGCCCGAGCGTAGTAAGCTCTTTGGGGTTTACTAATCCTGCCTATAAAGCGGAAGGGACTTCTGCACAATGAATGTTCCAGTACAACGGGCTCGCCTCAGGCAAGTAACCGGCCTAGATGGGCTGCGCGGCCTCGCAGTCCTCGCGGTTATTGTGTACCACTTCTTTGGTGACCTCCTACCTGGCGGTTACCTGGGAGTGGACATGTTCTTTGTGCTCTCCGGATTCCTGATTACCTCACTACTATTGCGCGAATTTGCGGTGACTAACACGATCAGCCTGAAAGACTTCTGGATCAGGCGATTTAGACGAATCCTGCCCGCCGCGATGGTAGTGCTGTTCACCTGTACGGCGGTGGTAGGTCTTGTTGGCGCCCATGCTCACGGCGGCTCCAGTGACCTCGCGGTGGGAATCCGAGAGCAATTTTTAGGCACCGCGTTCTTTGTGAACAACTGGGTGCAGATCGCCACCAACCAGTCCTACTTCGCCGATAACGAAATCCAGGTATTCGCCCACTACTGGTCGCTTGCAGTAGAAGAACAGTTCTACCTCATCTGGCCACTGGTAGTCATTGCTCTCCTCATGCTTGCCAAGGGCAGGGATCAGGCACGGGGCCGCCGGAAACTGGGCATCCTTACTGTCGTGCTCGCAGTAGCCTCCTTGGTTGGAATGGCTGTTCTCTATGACCCATCAGCCGACCCTACCCGTGTGTACTACGGCACGGACACGCACGCTTTTGGCCTACTCATCGGCGCCCTTCTGGCTACCTTGCTCACTAGCTCATCGCCTGACCCATACGCTGATTCGTGGCCGAGCCACCGCCGTTTCGGGTGGATTGTCAAAGCCTCCGCCAGTACGTACGGTAGCGTCGCACTCGTCCTCTACCTCGCTCAGTTGTTCCTCATGGGCGATGACCTCCCGGTTACCTACCGTGGCGGACTTTTTGCCACCAGCGTCCTTGGCGCAATCATGATTTGGGCAGTTGTGCGCGAGGCTCAACCCCTGCACCTGATTTTCTCCACCGCACCTATGCGCTACCTGGGGCAGAGGTCCTTCTCCCTGTACTTGTGGCACTGGCCAGTGGTGATCATTCTCGATGAACTCTTTGGCACCCGTGCCAACGGCGAAGGCCTTAACTCGTGGTGGATCGGGATAATGGCAGCGGTTGTTTCCTTCGCCTTGGCGGAGGGATCGTACCGGTTGATTGAAAACCCCTTCCGCCGCAAGGGGTACAAGCAGACCATGATCGCCGCGTGGAGGAACCGGCCCTTCGCTCAGCCTGCGGCTAAACGGAAGCAGTTCTCCCTTGCCGCAAGCTACGTGGTTGCTTTCGTAGCGGTCAGCGCAACGCTGTTGGGCACCGCCAACGCGGTGGTTAATTCCTCCGATAAAACCCAGCTGGAAAGCGATCTAGAGCAGCTCGCGAACGGCGCATTGCCCGACGGCGCAAATCAGGCGCTGCCGCCAACGCCCACCCCAGAGCCAGAACCGGAAATCACTCGCCTTAACCCAACCCCTAAAGGTCCAGAAATCACCGCTATTGGTGATTCCGTGATGCTGGCTTCCTCCGCGGCGCTGCAGCAACGGTTCCCCGGAATTAGCATTGACGCCGCCGTCTCACGGCACTACAACGCTGGCGTTCCTATCATCCAATCGCTGAAAGACCAAGGCCTACTACGTAAGTACATCTTCCTCGGTTTTGGAACCAACGGCGCCACCACCGATGCCGGGGAGCTGGAGCAGATCCTTGCCATCGCGGGTGAGGATCGTGTGCTGTTTATTGCTACGCCCTACGGCGATCGCGTGTGGATGCCCCCGGCGCGACAGGAGATTGTGGAGCTGGCGAAAGAACACGACAACGTTTTTATCGCTGACTGGTGCACGCATGCCCAGAACAACCCAGCCATCCTGCGTGAGGATTACATCCACCCAACTTTGGAAGGCGCGACGGAATACGCCACTGCCTTCTACTACGCCAGCTTGCAGTACGCATTTGGTGGTAAAAAGACCACCACCGGTTGCGCTTAGCTGACGTTTAGCCTTCGCGGCGGCGCGTGGGTGAGCAGTAAACCTCGCTGATACCGGCGGCGCGTGGATCCGTCCTAGGGTTGGGTGGCGAGTCGGCCAGCTACGGCGTGTCCGAGGCTGAGCCCGCCGTCATTGGCTGGGACCACGCGGTGCTCAAGCAGCGTTGGGATATGGTGGCGTAGGTGCTGCAGGAAAAGCCGGTTCAACGCGCAGCCGCCGCTGACGCCAATAACATCGGTGTCTGCGTGGGACGCTACCTCACGCAGTTGGTCCGCGATGATGGTGGCGAGCCCGTGGTGGAAGCGCGCCGCGCGCGCTGCCTGCGGTCTCCTGCTTTCTAGGGCCTCGGTGAGAAGTTCGGTGACCGTGGTGGCGTCGGAAAGAATTTCCCCATGATGGGATCGTGCGAGCGCTTCCAGCTGCATGGCAGCCTGCCCTTCATAGGTGATGGTGGCCTCGGAAGCGCCAAGCAGGTAGGCTACCGCGTCGAATAGTCGGCCGGTGGACGATGTCAGCGTCACACCAATGCCGGAGTGAAGCTGAGCTTCAACCACGTCATGCTCACTCGGTGAAGGCGCCACCGGTAGGGGGAATCCCAGCTCATGGCATAGGCCAAATGCGCTTCGCCATGGCGACATCGCAGCCTTGTCTCCACCTATGAGTGGAAACGTAGGCAGGTGCCAAGCACGGGAAAAGGCCGTTCCATCCACGGTGAGGATTTCGCCGCCCCAGATCGTGCCATCGGTGCCAAAGCCGGTGCCATCGAGTGTTGCGACAACACCTTGGGTGTGGCCGTGCTCGGCGAGCAGGCTCAGGGCATGCGCGTGGTGGTGCTGCACTTGGATGAGGTCCACATCGAGTGCGTCGGCGTAGCGCGTTGCCCAGTTGGTGGTCGAATAATCGGGGTGAAGATCGCAGACCACCACCTCAATATCAGCTTTGCGCATGCCCACCAGCTGGTTCACCGCGCGTTCGAAGGCTTGCTGGGTAGCCCAAGAACCCATGTCGCCCACATGTGCTGACACATGCGCATAATCGTCCACCGCCAGCGTGAAGGTGTTCTTCAGTTCGCCGCCAACCCCCAGCACCACAGGGCCTAGGCGCGCTGAGTCCGGCAACCGGACGGGCAGAGGAGCGTAGCCACGGGAACGCCGTGAAGGCAAAGCAACTGCTGCCTCCTGAGAAGGAGTCTCCGCGCGCCACGATGGTGCGATGTACACGGAATCTTCCACTGGGACGTGAATTCCGCGATCATGCATCAAGAACAGATCCGCCATGTGCCCAAGCTCGGCGAGCGCGGTCTCGTTATCAAAGCACAGCGGCTGGCCACCCAGATTTCCGGACGTTGCCACCACTGGGCGGTCAACTAATAAGTAATGCAGCGGTGAATAAGGCAGCATCGCACCGACATCGGAAAGCCCCGGTGCGACAACGTCTGGCAGCAGCCCGGTGCTTGGCGCGATGATGATGGGACGGGCCGGGGAGGCTACTAGAGTGGCATCCACCTCGGCTACGTCCGAGGGATGAGGCGCCATGACCGCAAATGGCTTGTGCGGGCGGTTTTTGAGTTCCCGCAGTCGCATGATGGCTTGTTCGTTCGTGGCGTCGCACATCAAGTGGAAACCGCCAATGCCTTTCACTGCCACGATGAGGCCGTTGTCCCACGCGCGGTGGACCAGCGCGATGAGCTCATCGGTGGTGCCATCTACTGTGTGGACCTCACCCGAGCTGGTCTTGCGTTGGGCATACAAATGAGGACCGCAGTCTGGGCACGCGATGGGCTGCGCGTGGAAGCGCCGGTTGTGGGGATCGGTGTACTCGGCCTCGCACGCCGGGCACATGGGGAAGTCCTTCATGGTAGTCAACGGGCGATCGTAGGGGAGGTCCTCAATGATCGACAGCCGGGGGCCGCAGTCCGTACAGGTGGTGAATGGGTAGTGGTAGCGGCGGTTGGTGGGATCATTGATGTCTGCCAAACAGGCGTCACAGATGCTGACGTCCGGTGCGATGAGTGTGCGCGCGCCGGGGACGTGCACGCTTTCCGTGATGGCGAAGCGGACATCGGAAAGCACAGGCGCAATAGCGCGCTCAGTGCGGTCGATGATATGCGCCAGAGGCGGGAGGTGGGCCTCTAGTTGGGCGCTAAAGGCTGCGAGGGCATCGCTGGGGCCCTGAGCCTCAATGAACACCTCCCGATCGTTATTGCCCACGAACCCGGTGAGGTGGAGTGAGTCGGCTAAGTTTTTGATGGCTGGGCGCATGCCTACACCTTGGACGATGCCGGTGAGCGTGATGGCAACCCGCTGGAGTCCGGGATCTTCGAGGGACGTGTGCAGTGGCGCATTTGGGGTGTTTTCTTCAGCCATGGTTTCAACCTTAGCTAGGGTGAAGGGGTGCATGAAGTAGCGTTGAGTACCCAGTTGGCTCAGGTTGTGTCGCGCGCCGCAGAGGGGCGTGAGGTGACAGCGGTCAACATCAGGGTTGGCGCGCTTCGTCAAGTGGTGCCGGAGACCCTTAGGTATGCGTGGGGGTTTGTCACCAAGGACGGTCCACTTGCCGGTTCGGCGCTGAATGTTGAGTGGGTTGCCGCAATTGTGCGGTGCACGCGGGGTCATGAACGTACGCTTGATGCTAACGAGTATTTGGATGTGCGCTGCCGGGAGTGCGATGCCGCCACGGACGTGGTGGCGGGCGAGGAGTTCGCGGTGGTCGATATTGAAGTGAGAAGGTAAAGCAATGGGACGTTTCCATCGTCACGATGACGGCACGGTTCACTCTCATGAGGGCGGGGATCACCACCACACTCATGACCACGATCATCTCCACGGCACGGGCCCTGGCCAGCACACGCACGATCAGCAGCATGACTTCCGCCCAGGTGCGGAGCATGACCGCCTGAGCATCCCAGATTCCGCGCAGTCTCATCACGGTGACCACACGGCCTATGACACCGGCCGTGAGCGCATTGCTGTGCTGGAGGACATCTTCACTGAAAACGATGTCAAGGCCGCGAACAACCGCAAGCTTTTCGACGCCGCCGGGGTGCGTTGCATCAATGTCATGAGCTCACCCGGCGCCGGCAAGACCACGCTGCTGGAGCGCACCTTGGCCCAAGGCCAAGGCAAGGTGCGCTTCGGAGTAGTGGAAGGTGATATTGAGACGGCGCTTGATTCGCAGCGTCTGGAAGCATTCGGCGCGCAGGTCTCCCTGCTCAACACTGGCAATGGTTTTGGTGGCGAGTGTCACCTAGATGCCCCCATGGTGGCCAGGGCGCTCGAGGGCCTGAACCTAGATGAGCTCGACGTCGTGCTGATCGAGAACGTGGGAAATCTTGTGTGCCCAGCTGAGTTCGAGGTGGGTGAACACGCCAAGGCCATGGTTGCTTCTGTCACCGAGGGCGAGGATAAGCCGCTGAAGTACCCAGTGATGTTCCGCAGCGTTGAGGTATGCGTGGTCAACAAGATAGATCTGCTGCCGTATCTGGACTTTGACATGGACCTTTTCTTAAAGAACCTGCGTCAAGTGAATCCGGACGTGAAGGTCATCCCGATGTCCACCAAGACGGGTGAGGGAGTAGAAGAATGGATGCAGTGGTTATCTTCACAATCGGGGGTATAACCAGTAAATGATTACCACCCATTGATGCAAGTGAGACCTGCTGGGTTGCTAGAGTTTTACTATGTGCCAAAAGAGCGTCATGCGACAGTCTTTCGCATAGGAAGCCTGCCGCGTCACTGCCGTGGCACGCTCATCCAACACCGAAGGGCCACAAGCCCATCGACGTGGGAAAACGTGCCACAGCTAGGGGTGCTCCTCGCGTGATTGTGCAGGGGAGTATCCGCGTTCTTAAAAGCTGATACACAAACTAGCGAACACGTAGGTCAACGTATTTCTAAGGGTCAGGCCCCATATATGGTGCTGGTGATAACCAGGGTGGAGTGAGTGCCCAAAAAAGTGCGTTGCATTGGATAACGTACGAGGGAATTCCATGCATCTTTTAGATACCTGGCAAAAAGGAACGCTGGCGGAGAACCTAGAAAAGAAGGGTGTGAGCCGCCGCGACTTCATGAAGATGTGTAGCTCCATGGCTGCTATCTTTGCCGTTGGTGCCCCGCTTGCGGGCAGAGCTAATGCCCAAGAAGCTGAACTCATCGCCCAAGCTCTGGGTGAGGTTAAAAAACCTAATGTTGCGTGGTTGCAGCTGCAGGAATGCACTGGCTGCATGGAGTCTGTCCTGCGTTCAGGCTCGTCCACTATTGAGGACTTGGTCCTCAATCAGCTCTCCGTTAACTACAACGAGCTCGTCATGGCTGCCTCCGGCGAAGCCGCTGAGAAGGCGTTGCACGATCTTAATCAGGAGCCGCACATCCTCGTGGTGAACGGCTCCGTTTCTTTGGCCGATGACGGCATCTACTGCATGATCGGCGGCAAGACTTCCAAACAGGTGCTGGAGGAGGCCGCAGAGAACGCCACAGCGATCCTTTCTGTGGGCGCCTGCGCGGTGTACGGTTCCGTCCAAGCAGCTCGACCGAACCCAACCCATGCCGTGGGCGTGGATGAAATTATCAAGGACAAGCCGGTGATCAACGTCTCCGGCTGCCCACCAATTGGTGAGGTCATTACAGCCACCATCACCTACCTGCTTACCCACGGTGAGCCACCAAAGGTAGACGCAGAGGGACGTCCACTGTTCGCCTACGATCAGCGCATCCATGATTCCTGTCCGCGTCGTGCTCATTACGATGCCGGTCAAATGGTCCGCGCCTTCGACGATGAAGGCGCCCGCAACGGCTGGTGCCTGTACGAAGTTGGCTGTAAGGGTCCTTCTACCTACAGCCCGTGCCCAATCATCCAGTGGAACATGAAGTCTGGATGGCCCATTGGTCAGGGCCACCCGTGCATTGGCTGCACGGAGAAGGATTTCTTTGACAAGTTCACTCCGTTCTACGAGCAGCTGCCGGACATCACCGGTTTTGGCATTGAGGCGAATGCGGAGAAGGTTGGTTGGGGCTTGGTAGGCGCCGCCGCTGTTGGCGCCGCTGCCCACGGCGGTATCACGCTGTTCAAGGAGATCGGCGTGCGCAACAAGGACAATGAGATCGAACCTATCGCCTCCTTTGGCGACGCCCCACCACAAGGGCAGCATGAGCCCACCACCCCAATGTTTACCGGCAACCCAGAGACCAAGGCCTAACGGCCCTCAACGAGACTTCTGAGATAGGAATAGTCATGGCAGAGAGAATCGTCGTCGATCCGATCACCCGCATTGAGGGCCACCTTCGCATCGAGATGGAAGTTGACGGTGGGGAGATCAAGGATGCCTGGTCAGAGACCACCCAGTATCGCGGCATTGAGAAGATCGTGGAGGGGCGTGACCCCCGCGACGTCTGGGCCTTCGTTGGCCGCATCTGTGGCGTATGCACAGGAACCCACTCCGTGGCGTCCATCACCGCTGTCGAGGATGCCATCGGATGCCGTATCCCAGCGCAGGGCCAGCGCATTCGTGATCTGGTCATGGCCTCCCAAGAGTGCCATGACCACGTAGTGCACTTCTACCACCTGCACGCTCTGGACTGGGTGAATGTGGTTTCCGCTGCAGAAGCTGACCCGATGAAGACCGCCGAGTTCGCCCGCTTCATCGGCTCCACGTGGAAGGGCAACACCCCAGAGCAGTTCCAGAAGGTGAAGGACACCCTGAACTCCGTGCTGGAGTCCGGTCAACTATCGGTCTTTACCGGCGGATACTGGAATCACCCTGATTACCGCCTCCCGCCTGAGGCGAACCTGATGGCGGTATCGCATTACCTGGATGCGCTGCAGTTCCAGCGCTCGATTATCCGCATTAACACCGTGTTCGGTGGCAAGAACCCACACCCTAACTTCCTTGTTGGTGGCATGGCTTGTTCGATTGATCCAAACAAGTCTGAGACTGTCAATCAGGTCCACTTGGATCAGGTTCGCGGCTGGGTGCAGGAAATTGATGACTTCATTCACGGCTGCTACCTCCCTGACGCACTGGCGATCATGGGCGTGTACAAGGACTACTTCGACATCGGTGCAACTGATCCGAACTTCCTTGCCGTGGGCATGGCTGGAGCGACCGTCCGTGGTGATCAGCTCACCCGTTCGCTCTCCAATGCGCACCCTGAGGTCACCCCTGGCGTTATCTTGGACGGAGATTACACCACCGTTCACCCGCTGGATCCAGGCAAGATTAAGGAATACATCTCGTCCGCGTGGTTTAGCTACGAGGAAGGCAATGACGCCGGCGTGCACCCATCGGTAGGTGAGACCACGGTGAACTACACCGGACCTAAGCCTCCGTACACGGACAAGTTCTTGGGCGATAATGACGAGTACACGTGGTCCAAGGCACCGCGTTACGACGGCAAGGTGGTGCAGGTTGGTCCTGTGGCCCGCGTTCTGCTCGCGTACGCGCAGAACGAGCCCCGCACCCGCCAGATTGTTGATGACGCAGCGAAGAAGCTGGGCATCACCATTGACCAGATGAATTCCACCGGCGGCCGAACCCTGGCCCGCTGCGTGGAAGCAGTCACCACGGCAGAAAACCTTAAGGAGAAGCTGCTCCCAGACTTCACCGAGGCGCTCAAGCGCGGCGACTACGATGTCTTCAACCAGTCCACCTGGGAGCCAAGCTCCTGGCCGCAGGACTGTGAAGGCTTTGCCATGATGGAAGTTGCCCGCGGCTGCCTGTCCCACTGGATCCACATCCGCGACGGTAAGACCTTCAACTACCAGGCAGTGGTTCCAACCACCTGGCTCGCCGGCGGCCGTGACCCAATGGGCCAGAAGGGACCGTACGAGCAGGCACTGTCCATGGACGGTAGCCATCCGTTGGAAGATCCATCCCAGCCTTTGGAAGTACTGCGCACCATCCACTCCTTCGACCCCTGCATGTCGTGTGCAGTGCATCTTCTGGACACGGAGGGCAATGAAGTGTTCAAGGTGATGACACAATGACATCTGCAACATCATCCAGGCCAGGTGCATCAGACGCTTCTCGCCGCGAAGCACCGCGCAACGTCATGAGCGTGCTGGAGTCTGTGGCTGTAGCCGACATTGGCCAAGAGACGGTGCTGCGGCTTGCCGCAGCACAGCCTGCAGGCTCCCAAGACCCAGCGGAGCAGGCGATGGCCCGTGCGGTCGGCGCAGAGGGTGTCGATAAGCTCGGAACCGTGGAAAGCTTCAGCCCCGCCTCCGTGCAGCGCAGGTATTCACTAGCAGCGGTGCGCGACGCTAAGCTGCTGGGCAAGCAGTGCGATGTTGCTGTCATGCGCGGTGACGTGGACTCCGTTCTGCGCCAGGCTGCCTCCAGCGGTGAGGCCCGTAAGCTGCTTCTCAAGGGCGTTAAGGCGGAGGAAAAACTAGGTAACCGCTGCATGGCGGTGGCCGTAGCTCCACTGGACGGAAATCAGACCGGTGAATTCGAGCTGAAGGGTTACGTGGCATTCAAACTAGGCATGTATGACCGGGTGAAACCTGAGCGCCGCGGTAACTACACCCGCGTGGAGATGTGGCCCCTAGCGCTGCGTATTCAGCACTGGTTGAACCTCTTGCTGATCGTGGCGTTGTCAGCCACGGGTTACTACATCATGGATCCATTCTTCGGACCGTCCGCGGGCGAGGATACCGGATACCTGTTCGGTCTGATCAGGTTCATCCACTTCGCGGCCGGATTCGGCTGGATCGTCCTGGCGTTCTGGCGCTTGAGCCTGGTGATATTTGCCAAGCAGCGGCAGATGCGCTGGCGCAGCTTGTGGCCAATCTACAACAAGCAAGACGCCATGAACATGTGGCAGCAAATCAAGTACTACCTGTTCATGAGTAAGCATGGCCCAACGTACGTTGGCCATAATGCGCTCCAGCAGTTGACCTACACCGCTATTTACGGCCTGTGTATCGTTCAGATCCTCACCGGCCTGGCGCTGTACGGACTGTACGATCAGTACAACGTGTTCTGGGAAATCTTGAGCTACCCAGTGCACTGGTTTGGCGTTCCCATCATCCGCCTCGTCCACGCACTGATCATGTTCATCATTTGGGCGTTCGTTATCCTGCACGTCTACCTGTGCTTCCGCGCGGATGCGCTTGAGCGTCACGGTGGTGTTTCCGCCATGATTAACGGCGGCGTCTGGATGCCAGCGGGCACCAAGCCTGTCGACGCACCAGAGATCGACTAACTACCCAACAGCGTCTACTGCGGCCCCAGCACCTTACGGGGCCGCAGTCTTCATGAAAGGCCCACTTCTCATGACAGCACCCGTGATCAACGTAATCGGCATTGGCAACACAATTCTGACCGACGACGGCATTGGCCTCGCCATCTTAGAACAGCTCCAAGAAAACCCGCTGCCCGGCGTGAACTACATTGACGGGGGCACCTCCGGCATGGAGCTGCTTCCGGACATCCTGGATGCTGATTACCTTCTCGTCCTCGATGGCCTCAAGCAAGGCACCCCAGGCGAGGTCCACACCTTCGTAGGCGATCAAGTCCCACGCCTGATGACCCAAAACCTCTCACCACACCAAGTGGGGCTGCTGGACCTGCTCAACTCAGCCAAGCTGCTGGGCCAAGAACCAGAAAAAGTGGCTGTGGTGGGGATCGTAGCCGAGTCTGTCGCACTCAACGTAGGCATGACTGATACGGCTTCATCCAGTGTTCCGAACGCTACCAGAGCGGCTCAGGAGATCCTCCAGGAGTGGATGTCAGATGTGACCACTTAGTTTCCTAGTCGCTCACGTCTACCCAGGAAACCTCAAATTCGCCCCCGCCCCGAAGATCACCGGTGGGGGTGTCACACCGCGGGCACAAGAGGGCAAAGTACTCGTCGATGGGCACCTCCGAATTGCAGGTGGTGCACCAGACGGTGGCTGGCACTGCGGTGATATCGAGCCGAGCGTGCTCGCAGCAGGAGCCCACAATGGCCAAAGGCCAGGCGTTCTCGAGGCAGTCTACGTCCACGCCACTGCGCGCGCCCACCTTCAGGCCCACGGCCTCAACGGTTCGGCCATCCGCGGCAGTGCCTACCGCATCCACAACTCCACGAAGCAAACTCAGCTCATGCATGGTTTCCATTATTGCACCGCACATACCGTGCACGGGCGTGTGCTGGGAGGCGAGCACGAAACGCTGGACCCTATCACTCAACAGGTAACGGCGACTACACTGGGACAACGTAGAACGAAACACCAAAAGCGTGGCAACAAGAGCAAGGAGTGAGAGAAGATGACGAACCAGAAGAAAACAGAAAAGTTGGAGCTGAATGCGATCATCGATCCACTCGCTGCAACAGTGGTGGTGACTGAGACCGAAGCAGGCAAGCGTGCCCGCTTCGACGTTGCCGGCGTCCCGCGTGTGGATCCCATGCTCGTGGGCAAGAAGGCAATCGATGTGCCCACCGTGGTAACTCGTCTATGCGGACTGTGTCCAGTGACGCACCACCTTGCAGGTATGGCTGCGTTGGATCAGCTCACCGTTAAGCATGACCGGTTGAGTGATCGCTCTCGTGCCATCCGCCTCTTGTTGCACTACGGTTCGGTGGTGGACGTGATGGGTCCGCGTTTGATTCCGGAGCATGCGTTGGAGCTGAAGAAGTTTGCTCAGCTGACCATGAAGGCGGCGGGAAGCCCTGGGCACTTCCCAGATGTGGCCATCCCAGGTGGAGTGAAGGCTCAGGTTGGCCAGGATGCACTGGAGGAGATTAAACACCAGCTGCACCGGATGATCACTATCACCGCCGAGGCCTTTGAAAACTCTGTTGGTGTGAGCGTTCCTAGGGTTCAGCTGGCCAACGTCAGTGTCTGCAACTTTGATGGCACGCCCAACCCGCTGGGCCAGTATGTGCGCGTGGAGTTTGCTGGCACAGTGGAGCTGATACACGCCAAGGACGTGCCCGCGCGCATTCGCGAGTCCTCGCCGGGCAGCATCACCCCGCGCCCTGAGGTGCTCATTGGCAAGACGTGGCACCCGTACCGAGTGGGCCCTGCTGCGAGGTACTCGGGGCTCACCCCGAACCAGGCGCAGCTGAAGTCCCTGTTGGAGGCGGTGCGCGACATCGCAGACTTAACTGAGTCCAGGGACCTCATTCTGCCGCGTCGCTCGCACGACTTTGAGCTCCACGACGGCCGTGGCGTTGGCCTAGTGGATGGTCCGCGTGGCCTGCTCATCCACAGCTATGAGGTGACCGGTGGGGTGCTCACCGATTGCCAAATCTTAAGCCCCACTGCGCAGAACGAGGGGTGGCTATCCGACATGCTCACGGTGGCTGTTGGGAAGCAGGGCCCTGATCTGGTTGAGGCCTCCATCCGCGCGGCGGATCCGTGCTTGCCGTGTACGTCTGCGCCGATGGGTGCGATGAATGTGCGCGTCACATACGAACCAGGGGAGTAGGCTTAACACTATGTGTCTTGGAATCCCCGCTCAAGTGGTTGAACTCGGCGACATGAACAGTCCCATGCCCATGGGCACCATCAATATGAAGGGCGAGCTCCGCCCGTGTTGCTTCGCCTACGTCCCTGAAGTGGAAGTGGGGGACTGGGTGTTGATCCAGAATAGTTTTGCCATGACGGTGATTGACGATGAGTCTGCTCAGCAGTCGCTCAGCGCCATCGATGACCTTGGCGTGCTTCCGGAATAGTCTCGGTGCGGTTGTGGCGACTTCTCGCTTGCGTACAACCGATTGCTCATTGTTCAATGAATATAAATTTACGCAGATGAAAAGGGCTTGCGGAAAGAAATAAAATTTTTTCCTTGATAGTTGACTTGTCATTAATTAGAGTTGCGCTTAACCAATTGCGCACAATTAAGTGATCTGGTTGACGCCCACTGAACTATCTCCCAAAGGAAATAATTATGAAGAAGACTCTTTCCGCTGCAGTTGCACTCAGCACCGCACTTGTTCTTGCTGCTTGCTCTGATGACTCCAGCACCACCGAGGCTGGCACCACTGAGGTAACCACTGTTGAGACCACCACTACCGAGACTGCGCCAGCTTCTGCTGAGGCAACCACCTCCACTGTTGCTGCATCCGGTGACATCGTTGACACCGCTGTTGAGGCTGGCAACTTCTCCACTCTGGTCTCTGCTGTTCAGGCTGCGGGCCTCGAGGAGACCCTGCGCGGCGACGGACCGTTCACCGTTTTCGCTCCTACCGATGAAGCTTTCGCCGCTCTTCCTGAAGGAACCCTTGATGAGCTCTTGGCTGAGCCGGAAGGTGCCCTCACTGACATCCTGACCTACCACGTTATCCCATCCGAGGTTCTTGCAGCTGACGTTCTAACCATGGATGGCCAGACGGTCCAGACCGTCCAGGGTGCTGAGCTGACCATCAATGTTGATGGTGACAAGGTTTCCCTGACCGACGCTGCTGGCAACACCGTCAACGTCACCAAGACTGACATCGCTACCACCAACGGTGTTATCCACGTCATCGATGGCGTTCTCATGCCAACCGCTGAGTAAAGTCACACTAACTCTCTCGGAACGGATTAAGCTCCCGCGTACTTACGCGGGAGCTTTTTTGGTTCTTAGTCATGGTTCTTGTGCCAACGGGCCACTAGAAGCAGGAGAGTGACCATGGCCAGCAAGAAAAGTGACGGCCACACTGCCGGTTCTTCTTGAAATAAATTCCGAACTCCGGCAATGAGTGCGATGAAGGTGAAGAAACCGACGAATCCCAGAATAGATTCTCGTACCAGCTCTTGGCGCTTCCGCTCTGACGATGACAGTCCATGTTCTTCACTCATGGATGACACTCTAATTGCTGTTGGTCAGTGAGAGGAATTGGGATTGGAGAATGGTACGGCTCACGCTGCTGAGTGTGAATGAGTGATCGGCTCAGAATGAACCGATTTTTCTGGAGTGCATTCATACAACTTAAGTTCCTCGCAATGCCCATTGAGATAGAGAAGACGGGGAAGAAACATTGTCCGGCACCAGAAATTGGCACATGGTTGTGGGTGTCTTTCCGGTGGATGTCCCTTCCCCGACAGTTGATGGTCCTCTTCCTAGCTCAAGGAGAGGAACATCTTCTCCATCTTCTCCAGATCCATGCCGTCGGCGCCTTCAGCTCTGAAGCACTGCTGCATGCCGGTGGCGATGATGGAGTATCCGGCGCGATCAATCGCCTTGGATACAGCGGCGAGCTGAGTGACAGTTTTCTCGCACTCTTCACCTTCCTCGAGCATGCGGATGACCGCTGCGAGTTGGCCATGAGCACGTTTCAAGCGAGTGATGGACTTCTTCATATCCTGTGGGTCGAGTTGCATGGTATCCCAGCCTTTCTCACTAGTCCTCGCTGGCGTATGCTCGCGCCAGCTGACCGTGTGACCATGTGAGGTAGCCGCCATCGAGGTTGGCTACGTCGAAGCCGTGCTGGGCTAGCGTTCTCAGCGCTACATGGCCACGTAGGCCTACTTGGCAGCTCACAATAACTGGTTTATCCTTGTTGATCTCGCCTATTCGTGCGCGGAGTTCATCTACTGGGATGTTGATCGCGCCCGGAATGGATCCCTGTGCGCATTCTCCTGGCGTGCGCACGTCAACGAGCTGCGCACCGTTGTTTAGGAGTTCAGTAACCTCATTCCACTGAACGGTCTTTTCGCCGCGCGCCATGTTGTCCGCCACCATTCCGGCGATGTTGACTGGATCCTTGGCGGAACCAAACTGTGGGGCGTATGCGAGCTCGAGGTCAACGAGGTCGCTTGCTGTGAGTCCGCCGCGCATAGCGGTGGCGATGACATCGATGCGCTTGTCTGCGCCTTCCATGCCCACGGCCTGCGCGCCGAGGATCAGGTCAGTGTCCGCGTCGATGACGAGCTTCAGGTTGAGCTGGCTCGCACCGGGGTAGTAGCCGGCGTGGTTAGCTGGGTGCACGTGCACAACTCGGATGTTCTTAGCGGTGTTGCGGGCTACGCGCTCGTTCCAACCCACGGCAGCAGCCTGCATGCCGAACAGTCCGACGATCGCCGTGCCGAGAACCGGCAGCGCTTTCAGGTCGCGGCCGCTGATCACGTCTGCAACGAGTCGGCCGTGGCGGTTCGCCGTTTGTGCGAGCGGCACGAGCGAGGAAGCGCCCGAATTGTGATCGACCTTCTCCGCAGCATCGCCGAGGGCAAAGATGTGAGGGTTGCTGGTGCGTTGATATTCATCAACAGCAATGCCACCGCCCTCGCTGAGGGTGAGGCCGGCTGCCTGTGCAAGGGTAGTGTCTGGGCGCACGCCGATCGCGGCTACCACCACATCTGCCGGAATCTCCTCACCAGACTCGAGCGTCACGGTGTTCGCGCCGATGGAGGTGGTGTTGGCGTTCAAGCGCAGGTCGACCCCATTTTTCTCGAGGTGTTGAGCGACGATCGCAGCCATCTCCTCGTCGAACGGTGCCAAGATCTGCGGGGCCCGTTCAATCACCGTGACCTGAAGGTCGCGGTGGCGGAGGTTTTCCGCCATCTCAAGTCCGATGAACCCGCCGCCAATCAGGACAACGGATCTCGCGCCCTCAAGGGCGGCGATGATGGTGTCCACATCCTCCACGGTGCGCAACGTGAGTGCACGCTCGATGCCGTCGATAGGCGGGATGAAAGGCTTGGCGCCGGGGGAGAGAACGAGCTCGTCGTAGGCTTGGGTGAAGGTGGTGTTGTCTGCGAGGTTATGTACGGTGACGGTCTTTGCGTCTGGATCAATGTCTGTAACGCGGTGACGGGTGCGGACGTCAATGCCGAAGCGCGCGCCAAGGGATTCAGGGGTCTGCAGGAGAAGGGTAGAGCGCTTCTCAATGACCCCGCCCACGTGATACGGAAGTCCGCAGTTGGCAAAAGATACGTAGCCGCTTGCCTCAAACACGATAATCTCGCGGTGTTCATCGTTGCGGCGCAGGCGGGCTGCGGTGGACATGCCGCCAGCGACACCTCCGACAATAACAGTGGTAGCCATAGCTTTTCTCCTAGAGATATTGTTTGTTATCTGAAGAGGCCCAAAAGGCCGGACTTCCTCTCTTTGCGTGGACAGGTGCACCACTGGCCCTCAGGTACGTTTGCCTTAACGGACTCGATGTGCTGACCGCAGCCAGCCCACGTGGTCTTGCCGCACTTCTTACATGGAACTGGACGACACATGTGTTTTACTCCCTTGGCTATTTTAAAGTGAGACTTTCAAGAAAACATGGGCTTCGCTGGGCCATTTCCTAGCGGCACCCATTCGTTAGGGTATACCCCCTAGGGTATCGAGGTCAATATACCTCTAGGGGTATTCGGTAGTTGTTGAGGTCAAGTCCCCACGCTGTTATGGGGAAAACTGGTTGTGAGGGATGTGGCTAAGTAACTAAATCGTCCATCATTGCGGGTAAAGCGGTGGCGTAATGCGAGCGTTTGCCGCGGTGGTGCTGCGTGGCACGGGTGACGCGGTGAGATAGCTAAGCACGGGCTTTGGGCGGACGTAGATAGGCGCAACCTCGTAGCGAACCGCGGAGGCGTTGACGTAAAAATACTCCTGCCCCAGCATCCAGTGCTGGGGCAGGAGCGTGGCAGGGGCAGAGGTTTAACAACTGGAAACAAGCCGGCAAGAGCCAGACCCGTGGTTTAAGCTTTCACACCACCAGCGGTAAGTCCGGACACGATACGGCGCTGGAATACCAGCACCATGATGATGAGTGGGATCGTGACCAATGAACCGGCGGCCATGGTGGCGGTGTAAGGGAACTCGAAAGAGGAAGGCCCGCTAAAACGAGCGATTGCCACTGTGACCGGCTCCGTAGAGGTGTTGGACAGCTGGCGAGCCAACATGAACTCGTTCCACGTGGTGATGAAGCACAGGATTGCCGTGGTAAACAGCGCTGGCGCGGCAAGCGGCAACAGGATGAGGCGGAAGGCCTGGCCGCGGGTAGCGCCGTCCACACGCGCGGCCTCCTCAAGCTCCCACGGAAGCTGGCGGAAGAATGAGACCAAGGTGTACACGGTCAGTGGTAGCGCGAAGGAAATGTTCGGGATAATGAGTGCCTTGTAGGTACCGATCCAGTTCAAATCGCCGAACAGTTGGAACAGTGGGGTCACCAGCGCGATGCCCGGGAACATGGACGCAGCTAGGATGATGCCGGTGACGATGCCCTTGCCTTTAAAATCCAAGCGTGCTAATGCGTAAGCGGTAAATACGCCCACGGTCACTGCGATGGCGGTGGTGACAAAACCGATCAGCAAGGAGTTGATGATGGCACCGAGGAAATCATTGCCCTTGTCCGTGGCCAGCGCGTCGCGGAAGTTATCCAGGGTGACGTGCGTAGGCCACGGGGTGGTGTCAAAGGTGAAGTCGCTATCGCGTAGGGCGGTCACGAGCATCCAATAAAACGGCGCGAGACCCCACACCATGATCAAGATGATGCCAATGTAATTACCAATGTTGGAGCGGGTTTTCTTGCTCATTGCTGTGCCCCTTCCGTCTTTGAACCAGCGGAGACAAGCTCGGAAGCACCTTGCTTGTCTGCACCGGCACGGCGCTTGGCCGCGCGTTTCTCAGCCTTGCGCTGCGCGCGCTGTTCAGCGCTGCCTGAAATATCCGCTCCGAGGAAGCGGATGATGAACAAAGCCACGGCGAAGATCATCAAGAAGATGAGCGTGGACAGTGCGGATGCGGAGTTGAAGTTGTTCTGGCGCATGTCCTCAACCACCAGCTGGGAAACAGTAGCGGTGGGAGCGTTGGAGGATGCGGAGATCATGATGACTGGCAGGTCATACATGCGCAGGGTGTCGAGCACACGGAATAGTACAGCCACCATGAGGGCTGGTTTGACCAGTGGGAGAGTGATCTGGGTGAACTGTTGCCACTTGGTGGCGCCGTCAACGCGTGCGGCCTCGTACACGTCCTTCGGGATCATTTGGAGTCCAGCCAGAATTAGTAGCGCCATGAACGGGGTGGTCTTCCAGACGTCGGCAATGACCACAGCGAAGCGGGCAGCCCATGGATCCGTAGTCCACTGGATAGGCTCGTTCAGCAGGGAATTGACAATGCCGCGGTCCGCGAAGATGAACTGCCAGAGCTTCGCGGTTACTGCGGTAGGAATCGCCCATGGGATCAAGACTGCGGCACGCACGAGCGCGCGGCCACGGAACTCGCGGTTCATGACCAGAGCCATGGCGAGGCCTAGGACAATCTCAATGGAGACGGCTACGGCGACGAAGAAAAAGGTATTGCCTACCGCTGGCCAGAAGTCCGTGGAGATCACGCCATCGGGACACGTACCCACTGTGCCGCTCGGGGTCATGCAGCGCTGGGAGATCCAGTAGAGGTAGTGTTCGAACCCCGCGAAACCGCCTTCAACGAAGAGACCAGTTTGCGGGTCCAGGTGCTTATCGGATTGGAAAGACAAATAAATCGCGCGGACGATCGGGTAGCCGATCACCACGGCCAGTACCGCGAGAGTTGGCCCAATCAGAAGTGCTGCTTGGCCAGTGTGCTTGGTGCGGTCCTTGGGTGCTTTGTCCTTCCTGAGATTACTCAGGGCGGCAGTCACGGAAGTAGGACTCCTATTCTTCTTGCCGGTGTGGTTTTACTGTAGCTAATCACATTGTTGCGCAATGCGGGAAACAAAGTGGCCCTGCCACCTCACAAGGAGGTAGCAAGGCCACAAGATCTTCGATCTGTTTGTGCGACGGGCAGACGCTAGATTAGCCAGCGTTTTCGATAGCAGCCTTCATGTCGTTAGCTGCGGTGTCAACGTCCTTGTCGCCTTGGAGTGCGGCGTAAGCGTTGTCCTGGATTGCCTTAGAGATGGCGGTGTAGAACGGAGAAACTGGGCGTGGAGCAGCGTTCTCCAAGGACTCCTTCAGCGCTGGCAGGTATGGGAACTGCTCAATCAGTGCCTCATCATCGTAGATGGACGCCAGAACTGGTGGGAAGGAAGCTTCTGCGAAGGAGGTCTGATTCTCCTCGTTCACAATGAACTGCATGAACTCGAGGGCGGTAGCCTTGTGCTCGGAGTTGATGTTGATGCCGTTGTTGTAACCACCCAAGGTGGATACGCCCACACCGTCCTTGCCTACAAGTGGCTGAACCTCAACCTTGCCGGCAACCTGGGAGTTGTCGCCTTCCTCAGCGTTGGTGTACATGTATGGCCAGTTGACTGCGTATGCGGTCTCGCCAGCAACGAAAGCGTTGTTGGTCTCTTCCTCAGTAGCGGAGATGGAAGACTCAGAGATGGTGCCGTCCTTGTAGGCGTCAACCATGGCCTGGATTCCTTCCTTGGCTTCCGCGGAATCGACGGCAGGGGTGCCGTCCTCGTTCAACACGGAGCCGCCCCAGCCCTCGATGAAGCCCGCGGTGTTCACGGTCAGACCTTCGTACTGCTTGAGCTGAAGGGTCAGGCAATCCTTGCCCTCGAGCGAGCCACAGGACTCAGCGAGCTCTGCAAAGGTACCTGGTTCCTCAGGAACCAGCTCGGTGTTACGGAACAGCAGCTGGCCGTTGGTGTTCTGCGGCAGAGCGTAGAGGGTGCCGTTGTAGGTAGCGGACTCAACAGTTGCCGGCAGCAGAGCCGAGGTGTCTACCTCAAGATCACCGGTTAGCGGTGCCAGCCACTGGTTCGCTGCGAAGTCTGCGGTCCAGACGACGTCCAAGGCCATGACATCGTAGTCAGAGTTACCAGCCTGCAGGGACTGGACCAGGGTCTCACGCTGTGCGTCAGCCTCACCAGCGAGCTCTGCGAGGGTTACTTCCTCATCTGGGTGCTCTGCGTTCCACTTCGCAATGATAGGAATGATCTTGTCAGTGTCATTCTTGCCCATTGCGAAGGTGATTGGGCCACGGCCCTCTTGTCCACCAGTGGATTCCGCAGAGTCAGCTGCGGTGGAGTCTTCAGCGGTGGTAGCAGAATCGTCAGAGCAGGCGACAAGGGTTGCACCAGACAGCGCAAGCGCGCATAGGGTGGCGCCGGTCTTGCGGGTGAAACGAATCTTCATGCGTTCATAACCTTTCATAGGGGGTACTCGTACCGAATTTAGTGACTGTAGCCAGCTCTGTGTCAGTTTTTGCGCAATCTTTTACCCCAATAGGGGGTAGATTGTGCAAGGAGAGCTAGTGATTGACAGGTAGTAGCATGTCCGATCAGGGGAGGTTCTGGGGAGTGGCCCCAGTGCGTAAAACAAAAACGGGGTATCAAAACCCCGTTAGTTGCTGCTAGTTCTTAGACGGTCGCTTTTTCCACCTTGCGGATGTGCTCTAGGCGTTCCGCCGATACTGGGCCACTCACAATCACCGCGGACCCGCCCGCGCTGAGCGGATTAATAACCTGCTCAGTGAATTCCTCCCATGTGTTCCAGCCGGTGCTGAGAATCCGTGCGCCTTCAGGCGCGGTTGATGTCGAAAAGCTAGACAACGGTTGGCCAGGCTCTGGGAACTGATCACCAAAGAAGCGCACCGTAGGTGCGAAGTCGACCGTGCCAACAGGAAGCGCCATGCCGGTTTCCTCAACACCTCGCCCCATGGGGTCATCGGTGACCAAAACAATGTCCCCCATTGCGCCCACGGAATCAGCGTATTCGCGCACATTCTCATCCGCGCTGGTGAAGAATACATCTCCCTCGGCTGGGTTGAATGAGACCTTAATGCCCGCAGCTAAAGCTCCCAGCATGATGGCAACGGACTGCCAAGAACTGGGCAGCTCAACGGCAATGATGGTGCCCTCTTCGAGCTCCAGCTCATCACGGAGCATATTAGCTACTTTCGCCGCCCAGTTATCCAACGTGACTGCGGAGAAATCCAAGCGAGAACCATTGGACTCGTTGTACACGGTCAGGCGTGGCGTAGCGGGATCAGAGGACAAAAGGGAAGAAAGTAGTTCCATGACAACCATGGTAATGAAAAACCCGAGCCCTATGCGGCCAGCAATGGCATAGAGCTCAACCTGGATTTACTGAGGCTGCTGCATAGGGGTGAGCTTGCGGCGCATTGGATGGGACTCCCTAATCCACAGCCCAATGATCACGCCCAGTGCGGATAGCACGAAGAATACTGCCATCGGCTTCTGGTAGTCTGCCAGCGTCTCAGCCGTCCCAGCGAGCATGGTACCCGGCAAGGAAATGAGCAGGCCGGAAGTGACGAACATGAGGCCGTTAATCAGCGAACTTGCCGTGCCGATCAATCGCGCCGGAACAATATCACCGGCAATGGTGAAAGCCAGCATCTGCGCGGCGGAGAAAACACCGAAGATGAAGGCCAGCCCAATCGCCGTGGCACCGTTCAGTGGCAGCCAGATCATGCCAGCGAGCGCCGCAGTTTTCATCACGCCGGAAATAAAGTACGGCCGCGTGCGATAGCGAACAACATCAGACCACTTGTTCACAAACGACGCTCCAAGCGCCATACCGAACCAGATTGCCGCGGCCGCCAAATTGGCTTGGGTATCCGAGATCCCGTGGGCGCGCGCCAGGTGCGGCATCCATACCACGCCGAGGGCGATCTGGATACCGAAGAATAATGCGCCAGTCACACCCAGCAGCAGCACCTGAGGGCGCTTTAAGCATTCCATGATATTGCTGACTATTCCGCCGGCGAACGCGGTTACGGAGAAGTCATCTACCCGCACTGGTTGTGGATCGCGGAAAAGAACGAGAGCTGCGCCCAGCAGGATTACACCAAAGGCGGCTAGTCCGCCGATGAGTTGGCGCCACGTAAGCGCGGAAAGGGCGAAGTTGAACGCAGTTTGCCCCACGCCGGAGCTCAACGATGCAGCCACCTGCACTAGTCCAAACATGAATCCAAATTTGGCCATGCCAAACCAAGCGCCACCCACGAAACCTGCGCCGACGAACCCCACTGAGGCGCCCACAGCAATGACAGCCTGTGACACGAGCAGCATGGCAAAGTTCTGAGCAGTTGCGTAGATAACTGTGCCGGCGGTGACGAACAGCATTGCGGGCAGGAATACTCGCCGTGCACCAAGCCGATCCAGCAACGCGCCGGAGAACAGCTGTGAGATGGCGAAAGTCCACGTGTACACCGCTGCGATAAGGCTCAGCTGGGTGAGAGAAATCTCTGGCAAAGATGCATCAATGTAACCCTGCAGGATTGCCCAGCTGGTTTGGATATTGAAGACCCACACCACCATTGCTACGGCGATAAACCAGTTGGCCCAGGCTTTGCCTCCGCCTAGCTGTGGTGAACGTGTTTCTTCAGCGAGGGGGTTTGTCATCATTCTCCTTGTTCCGGCATTACACAAAGCATAGTGGCTGGTGAAGGATTCGCCTAAGCCTTCATATGGTCCCAAAAGTCCGTCCCATGGGACGTCACCGGCCTTGTGCTACAAAGCCGGTGACTGCGCTGGTTCTCGAGGTGCTCCCAACACGTTCAGCTACTGGACAGAGATTTCCACCGCTGGCGTAACCAGCGGCGGTTCTGCGCTTCGAGTCACCTCAGCACGCCAAGGATTCACGATGGTTCCCATGAACGTAGCCCAAAGGAAAAGGCGATCACCTCGTGCCGAGAAGTGATCGCCTTTTTAGAGTTCGTCTTAGTTCACGCAGCGTGGACCATTACCGCCAGCGTTGATTTCAGGGGAGACAATGGCCTCGCCGTTGTCCGCGCCAGGTTGGCCAACTACCTCTGGGGTGGAAGTAGGGGAGGACAAGGCCTCCTCATTCTTGGGTCCGTTGTAATCGTCGGCAGCAACGACAACAACGTTGCCCGGATCAAGCGTGGCATCGTAATTGACCGGCAGGCCCCCCAGCTTCTTTGCGAGCTCAATGGCCTCCGGGTCTTCCACGTCGCTGGTGAGTACCTGGGAGGTGAAGTAGAGTCCCTCAACGGCGTTGCCGGTTTCCACGATGTTGTAGCCTTCATCGGACAGCGCATCACCAATCGCAGCAGCCAAGCCGGACGTGTACGTGGCGTTGAGGACGTAGAGGTTGAGGCTGGGTGCCGCAGGGGCTGCGGATTCAGTCTGCTCAGCGCCCTCTACAACGGGGGTCTCCTCCTGCTTGTTCAGCAGAGTATCGAAGAATTCGTGCACCTGGTTCACGTCAACTGTCACTACGGACTCGCCGTAATCGCCCACGCCGTCAATGCTGGTGACCGGAATGGTGTTGAAGGAAACATTGCCGCCAGCCAAGTTTTGAAGCTGAGTAGCAAAGCTCATCACATCCCAGTCCTCGTCAATAATTACGGAGCGGGTAACAGCGTTCGCAAGATCGTTGAGTTTGGTTGGGCTGGTGAGCGTGCCGGAGGAAAGAACCTTAGATACCAGTGATGCCATGAAAGCTTGCTGGCGAACAATGCGGTCTAGGTCACCACGTGGCAAGCCATGGCGTTGTCGAACGAATGCCAGACCTTGAGCGCCGTTGATGGTCTGGGTGCCAGCGTGGAAATCAGCGCCGGAGTATTCGTCGTACACATCTTCATTGAGGCACACGTCCACGCCACCCACTGCATCGGTGAGGAGTACGAATCCCAACAGGCCAACCTCCGCATAGTGGTCAACGGTCACGCCGGTCAGGTTCGAGACTGCTTCAATCAGGGCCTTGCGGCCAGCGTCCTTGGATCGATCTTCCAGAGTCTGCTCGTCAGTCATCCCTTGATCAAAAAGGCTGGCCTTTTCCTGATCCTTGTATGCGGAGTAGACGCCATTAATCTTCATGTTGCCCATCTCATCGTCCGCAATATAGGTATCACGAGGGATAGAAATTGCAGTTGCGGATGAGCCATCATTTGGCACGCGGATCACCATGATGGTGTCCGTATTATCGGCTTCCTCATCACCGGCGTGGAGGAGATCAATCTCCTCCTGGGTGAGCCGGTTGCCTTGTGCGTCTGAGCGGGAATCTGACCCCACGAGCAAGATGTCCGTTGCGCCGTCGGCGGCGTCACCTTGAGAGCCACCGAGACCGCCCAAAGACAAATTGCCGGAGGCCACCGTGTTGCCAATGCGCCCCACAGTGAAATAGCCCATTGCGGAGATCAGCAGCACTAGCACCGCCAGCACAGACAGAATAATCTTCACTGGCTTCGGTCCCACTTGTACAAGTGATGGCGCACTAGACGGCGGTGCTTGAATATCACGCGTGTGGCGGGGATTGGCAGACATACTCTTCTTTCTTGCCCATTCCAACATCAAGCTGGGAGGCGTGGCGGTACGTGAACCTACTAAGGCTCAAGGAAAAGTTCACTCAATTTTACGGCAAAAGATTCCCAAATTAGGGAACAACGTCCAACAACTGGGCGGGCACCGTCCTTTTTGGGAGAACTCCGAGACAACTGTGTGGTGTCTATAGGTAGTTATGGATTCCAACAGTAGAATCACCGTTTGTGAACAAGCCAATTGCAGTGATTACGGTGACCTACTCACCTGGTGAGTATTTGGAGAAATTCCTAGATTCGGTGCCTGCAGCCACGAGTCTGCCTACGTTGACGATTCTGGCTGACAACGGTTCCACGGACGGGGTGCCCGAGGCTGCCGCCGCAGCGAACCCAGCGGTCAAGTTCTGGCCTACTGGTGGCAATGTTGGTTACGGATCTGCAATCAACTTTGCGGCGAATAAGCTCCGTCCACTGCGGGCGGCTGGTGAAATCAATGGCGAATACTTTGTGGTGTCTAACCCAGACGTAGTCTTTGATGAAGGCTCCATTGATGAAATGATTGAGTGCGCTTCGCGCTGGGGATCCAACGGCGCCAACGTGGCAGATGTTGGCCCCTACATTCGCCAAGATGATGGATCTGCGTACCCGTCCGCACGCGCCGTTCCCGGCCTAGTCAATGGCATTGGTCATGCTCTGTTAGGCGGTGTGTGGAAGAACAATCCATTCTCCAAGGCCTACCGCGATAACTCTGACATGACGAAAGAACGCACCGCTGGCTGGCTCTCCGGCTCATGTCTGCTTGTGCGCTGGGACGCCTTTGACGCAGTGGGTGGCTTTGACGAGCGCTACTTCATGTACATGGAGGACGTGGACTTGGGCGACCGCTTCACCCGCGCCGGATACGTGAATGTATTCTGCCCATCCGCACACATCACTCATGCGGTGGGACATGCTGCAGGCAAGAATCCAGAGAAAATGCTTCCTGCGCACCACGCCTCTGCATATCGGTTCCAGGCCGATCGCCACCCTCATTGGTATCAGTTGCCCATCCGAATGGCGTTGAAGCTGGGGCTAGCCGTGCGCGCTTTCATTGTTGTGGCAGCCGCCAAAGTAAAAAAGTGATCACCTCTTAGAAGTCTCTTCCAATTCCGCACGAGATGCGCCTTAAGGGCGTGTTGGTTGCATGTCCGTGCGGGGAAGGAGAAAAAGCGGTGAAACCGGTGATGCTTGCGGGGAGAGCAGTTATTGGTGGTCTACCCTGAATATAAATTGTGTTTTTATGCACTTCAGTTACGGGATCATGGCCTCCCTTGTGAGGTTGGAGGACATACTTGATCCGGTAACGCGTGATGTAAAGGGAATTGTTTTTTATGACGGACATGAGTTCGCAGGAAACGGCGCGTAACACTGACGCCGTGATTTTGGTTGGTGGCAAGGGTACTCGCCTGCGCCCGCTGACCGTGGCAACTCCAAAGCCAATGCTGCCTACTGCGGGAGTGCCGTTCCTGTCGCACCTGTTGGCGCGTATTAAGGCTGCGGGTATTGAGCATGTTGTGCTCGGTACCTCATTCAAAGCTGAGGTCTTTGAGGAATACTTTGGCAACGGCGAGGACTTCGGCCTTGAGATTGAGTACGTTGTCGAGGACGAGCCACTTGGAACTGGTGGTGGCATTCGCAACGTGTATGACAAGCTGCGCGCAGACACTGTCATGGTGTTCAACGGTGACGTGTTGGGTGGAACTGACCTGGCCGGCATCCTACAGGAGCATCATGACAAGGATGCAGACGTAACGTTGCACTTGGTGCGTGTTCCTGATCCGCGGGCATTTGGCTGTGTGCCTACAGATGCGGATGGTCGCGTTACGGCCTTTTTGGAGAAGACCGAGGATCCACCAACTGATCAGATCAACGCGGGCTGTTACGTATTTAAGCGCGAGATCATCGGTGAGATCGCGCCGGGGCGCGTGGTCTCTGTTGAGCGTGATACCTTCCCGCGCTTGCTGGAAGAGGGGCGCAAGGTGTACGGCTACGTGGATTCGGCTTACTGGCGCGACATGGGTACCCCGCGCGACTTTGTGCGTGGTTCCTCTGACTTGGTGCGTGGTATCGCGCCGTCGCCACTGCTCGAGGGCAAGACGGGCGAGGCGCTTGTCGACGAATCCGCAGGCGTCAAGGACGGCGCACTCTTGCTCGGCGGCACCGTAGTGGGCCGCGGCTCCGAAATCGGAGCCGGCTGCCGCTTGGATGACACCGTCGTGTTCGACGGTGTGACCATCGAGCCGGGTGCGCGTATTCAGGCGTCCATTATTGGTTCGGGCGTCAAGATTGGCGCAAACGCGCGTATTCACGGCTGCATCATTGGCGATGGTGCAGAGATCGGTGCGCGATGTGAGCTCCTTGACGGCATGCGCGTCTGGCCGGGGGTATCCATCCCAGATAACGGCATCCGATTTAGCGCCGACGCCTGATGGGCAACAAGGGCACTTCAAGTTTCCAGGGGAGGCTTGAGTGCCCTGTGGGATAGCACCAAAACTCATCGTACTTTCGGCACGACACGCCTCTCCGTAATTTCTAGCGACCGGATGGTTTGCTCAACACAAGATGTAGTACCCCTAATCGCCACCCCCGATATAGTCGGCTTGTTACTTCTGTGACTGGTGAATTTAACGAGCTGGGAAAATGTATTTTTTGCTTGTTTTCAATCGCTTACGGCTTGACTGTATCTAGTGTTGGCGTGTTGAATTTCAAGTATGTAATTTGCAGGTTGCTGGCGCTGTCAGTCCTTAGTTAGGGATCTGGCATGTTCTGGCCCCGTTGTTAAGAAGGTCTGTTTGGGCCGATGTGACGGCATCCTGTGTAGTGTGGAAATGTTTTAAAACGTCGATGTTGCTGGCGTTTTTACGAGGAGAGGAGAGTGGCGTGGAAGATATGGCGAGCAACGCTGCGCCTCGCACTCGGTCGTCTCTTGAACTGACCTTGGATGACCTCTTCGGTGCAGTCGAGCAAGAGTGGCAGGAACAGGCACTATGTGCCCAGACTGACCCTGAAGCCTTTTTCCCAGAAAAGGGTGGATCGACTCGAGAGGCGAAGCGTATTTGCCAAGCGTGTGCGGTTCGAGATGAATGTCTTGAGTACGCACTCGAGCACGATGAGCGTTTTGGAATTTGGGGCGGGCTTTCTGAGCGTGAGCGTCGCCGCCTCAAGCGTGACATCGTGTAACCCACGAGCTCAGTAGCCACTGTGTGAATGTGAAAGACCAAGGTAGAAACCTTGGTCTTTTGTGTTACTAGGAGAAGTCTGGGTCAATATGCTCCGGCGTTATGTTGAGGTAGGTGGCCACAAGGGAAACGAGGATATTGTGGAGTAGCTCCTGGCGCTCCTGGGCATTGGAGACCCGTTGCTCAATGGGCATGCGAAACAATACGATGCGGGCGCGCGTAGGGCGCCCCTGTGAATCGATTCCCGCGGGAATCACGCGGCCAAGCGGTACGGGGCCGTCAGCGGTGACCTCATCAGGTAGGGAAGCGCTATCGCCGGACAGCCGCATGCGGGGCACCGTGTCCACGGCGATGTCTAACTGCGTAAGCTGTGCAGCAAAGCGTTCTTGTAGGGGCGCGTAGGCTTCAAGGACTGCCGCGTCAAAGAGCTCGCTGCGGGTGCGAAAACGCGGTACGTCATGGGGGAACATCGGGCCTTTAATCTGTCCGGTTCCTCGGCGCCCGTGGCGGTCGCGAATTCTGTGTTGCTGCATGCTTAAGCAGCCTAATCGCGGCGATCGGACGACTGGATATGGCACGCCGAGGGGGTGTAGCTACTAAAACCTCAAGGAAAGGTCTAGACTTTCCCGTGTGAATCCTATTCGACGTTGCTCCCGTCCTGGCTGCGGCAAGCCTGCCGTAGCGACTCTGACGTACGCGTATGCTCAATCCACCGCGGTAGTAGGGCCTCTGGTGCGTAATAGTGATCCTCATTCCTGGGACCTATGTGAGCACCACGCGTCGCGCATTACTGCTCCACGCGGCTGGGAGCTCGTCCATGTGGATGATGTAGAAGATGATGAAGATCTCACTGCGCTGGCAGAAGCAGTCCGCGAGGCAGGGCGGACCACCTCTGGCTTGATGGATCAATCCCAAGTAATGAGCCCAAATCATCCAATCCACCGGGCGCAGCGAACCCAGCTTCGGCGTGGGCACCTGAGCGTGGTGCCAGATTCACCGGAGGATGCTTAAGGCAAGACCGCGCCAGCAGGCGCGGTCTTTTTCATGTCTTAAGTGTTGGGGCAAGGTCTGCACGGCAGCATGCATGTGGCGCCGTCGGTTCGCCGTTTTTCGGATGGCGGACTCAGCAGGGTGCGCCATATTAAGTGCCGAAGTTTTGGAGAAATCAACGGACGGACTCACGCTAGCTGTGCATCCAACTGTGCTTCTATAAATGAGCTGCCTCACAGTTTAAACATCCTTTAGGCAGGTTATCGCGGATAGCTGGGCGCAGGTAGCGACGTCAGTGACGCTAGTTGCGCCTGAAACGAGTAGACTAGGTGCAACAAATTTTTAGCGCGGGTTGTGGTATCGGCCCGCGCCTTTTAATGAACATTGAAGGGTGTTATGACTACTCGAGTTCGTGAAGATGTCACCAAGGTAATCAAGGCGTACGACGTGCGAGGCGTTGTTGGCGAAAGCATTGATGAGGATTTCATCCGCGACGTTGGTGCGGCATTTGGATTCCTGATGCGTGGAGAAAACGCCAGCAAAGTAGTGGTGGGACACGACATGCGTCCGTCCTCCCCAGCACTGTCCGATGCCTTCGCTGAAGGTGTTGTCTCCCAAGGTGTTGACGTGGTCAAGGCTGGCCTGAACTCCACGGATCAGCTTTACTACGCCTCCGGGGTCATGGACTGCCCAGGTGCTATGTTCACCGCTTCCCACAATCCTGCGGAATACAACGGCATCAAGATGTGTCGTTCTGGTGCACGTCCGGTGGGGCAGGAGACTGGCCTTGCTCAGATCATTGACATGCTCGTGGATGGCATTCCCGCCTACGACGGCACTCCAGGCACCATGAGTGAAACAAACACCCTTGCAGGCTACGGCCAGTACCTGCGCGATTTGGTGGATCTATCCTCCATTCGCCCTCTAGTGGTGGCAGTGGACGCAGCCAACGGTATGGGTGGGCACACGGTGCCAAGCGTTTTTGCTGGCCTGCCCATTGAGATCAGGGACCTCTACTTCGAGCTCGATGGCACTTTCCCTAACCACGAGGCCAACCCGTTGGAGCCATCCAACTTGGTGGACCTGCAGAAGTTCACCGTGGAGCAGGGCGCGGATATTGGTCTTGCGTTCGATGGTGACGCCGATCGATGCTTCGTGGTGGATGAAAAGGGCAATCCGGTATCACCGTCAGCAATTTGTGCGATCGTGGCTGAGCGTTACCTGGGTGAGCACGCTGGGGGAACTATCATTCACAATCTGATTACCTCCAAGACTGTCCCAGAGATTATCGAAGAAAACGGCGGCACCCCAGTACGTACCCGTGTGGGGCACTCTTTCATTAAGGCACAGATGGCGGAGACTGGTGCTGTGTTTGGCGGTGAGCACTCCGCTCATTACTACTTCTCAGAGTTTTTCAATGCCGATTCCGGCATTCTGGCCGCAATGCATGTTCTGGCAGCGCTCGGAACGCAGGATAAGCCACTGAGCGAGATGATGGCGAAGTACGACCGCTATGTCGCTTCCGGGGAGATTAACTCACAGCTGGATTCGGCCCAAGCCCAGGCGGAGCGCACCCAAGCGGTATTGGACGCGTTTGCGGATCGCACCGAGTCCGTGGATCGTTTGGACGGTGTGACGGTGGAGTTGAAGGACACCAAGGCATGGTTCAATGTGCGCGCATCAAACACTGAGCCGTTGCTGCGCCTCAACGTTGAAGCGCCAACCAAACAAGAGGTTGATGATCTTGTGGAGGAAATCTTGGCCGTTATTCGCGCCTAGAATCCTTATTTGCTAGCCAACGCCCACTCTGGTGATTTTGCCGGAGTGGGCGTTGGCGTTAGGCGCCGGATTGTTAGGAGTTTAGTGGGAGTTTTCCGCTTCCTCGGTGCGACTAGGGTGGCAGAGAGAAAACGCTTTTACAATGGGAATCATTATGAGCGAGCATAATTACGATCCCCACGCCGTTGCGTTTTACGACGTTGCCCATGAGGGCGCACAGATCCGCGCCGTTGCGGGGCTGGTGGCCGAAGGCGGCTTCGCCCGCCTTGCGGGAAAGCAACCGCGCTCTGTAGTGATCCTGGCCGCGGATGCTGTCTCGCGAACGTCGGCCCGCCTAGCGGTGACGATGCGCAGCCCGTTATCGTTGCCGGTGGTGGTGGAAACTAGGCTGCCAAGCTACGTCGGGCCGCTGGATGTGGTTGTGGCGGTATCTGAGAAAAGCGATGACTACACCTTGGGGAAGGCTCTGAGCGTAGCGAACGCTCGGGGCTGCGACATCGTCTTTGCCGGCCTTGGGGAAGGCCCACTGGCGGAGCAGATCGCTGATACGGATGCGGTGGTAGTTCCGCACCTGCCGAACACTGAGGGGGTCTCGCCTCTGCGCACGGTTGCTACGGTGCTTGCCCTCCTTGACTGCCTAGGTGGGGAGTGCGACATTATCGGCCAAGAAATGTTTGATCTCGCAGACGAAGTGGACGCTGAGCTCACTGCGTGCTCACCAGAGCGAGATGATCTAGTTAATCCTGCGCGCGATTTGGCGCGACTCGGGCCCCGAGTGGTCCACACTGGTCACGATCCCGTGGGCATGGCCATCGCGCCCATTGCTGCAGCGCTGTGGACTATGAAGGGCAAGGTGGCAGCGATCCTTGATTTTGAAGAGCTTGGTATGGCGCGTGCGTTGTTTGCGTCTGCACCGGTGGAGGATATCTTCTATGACCCGGAGATAGACGGTCCACGTGCGGACAATCTTGACATCGTTGTATGGAACGCGGAGGAACCGCGCATAGCGCATGGACATGCGCAGACCGTAGCGAACTCGGCCACCAGTGCGATCCCGCTGCGGCTTGTCGCACGAAGCTATGCCGCAACTGCATTTACTTCTTCGTAAGTTAATTGGCTAAACTAAAACATTCCGCCATTATCCTTATCCAGTTTCACCGCTGGCATTATGTAAGTAGATTGAGACAGAAAGACCGTTAGCAACCATGCAGCTACTCACGCCAAGGGCACAGAACTACCTGTGGGGCTCGCGCACACTGATCCCGCATCTTCGTGGCGATCAGCCAAGCGAGCAACCCTTGGCTGAGCTCTGGTACGGTGCGCATCCTAACAGTCCATCCCTCGTTGGCGACGTGACCCAAGGCCACACCTTGGATGATGTCATTGCCCACAATCCGGAAGCTGAACTGGGAGATGAGGTTGTAGAAGCATTTGGAGCACGGCTTCCGTTCCTACTGAAGATTTTGGCAGCCGGTGAGCCGCTGAGCTTGCAAGCTCACCCTTCCCTGCAACAAGCGCAGGCTGGCTTTGCAGCGGAGAACGAACGTGGCATCGCTCTATCTGCACCGAACCGCAACTACAAGGATGACAATCACAAGCCGGAGTTGCTTGTTGCGCTCAGCGAGTTCCACGCCATGGCCGGTTTCCGTCCATTGGAAAAGACCCAACAGCTATTTGATGCCTTGGGCTGCACAGATTTGACCCACTACACGTCCATTATTGACCCTGACGGTAAAGAATCGGACAATCTTCGGGTATTATTTACTACCTGGATTACCATCCCCTACGAGCCGCGACAGCAGCTGATTCAGTCCGTCGTTGATTGCGCCCGCAGGGTTGTTGACGAGGCGACGCAGCCGAAGTGGATCCTCGATACTCTCGCTAACGTGGTGGCGCTTAATGAGCGTTACCCAGGTGACGTTGGTGTACTGGGTGCCATGATGCTGCATTACGTTGTTCTACAGCCGGGCGAGGCTATCTTCTTGGACGCCGGAAACTTACATGCGTACGTGTCCGGTCTCGGTGTGGAGATCATGGCTAACTCAGACAACGTGCTGCGCGGTGGCCTCACCTCAAAGTATGTAGACGTACCTGAACTAGTGAAGGTCCTTAAATTCGAGTCCATTGAATCACCGGAGAGCCCACAGGTAGGTGGCACCTACCAAGTTCCTGTAAACGAGTTCCGCCTCACCCACCTCAAGATCGATGAGACGGCTGCCCAGGAAATCGGCGAAGGTCGCCCCATGATCGCTCTGTGCGTTCACGGCTCCGTGAGCGTGGGCGGGTTGGACCTTTCTCCTACTGAGGCGGTGTGGATCTCCGCGCATGACAAGGATGTCCAGGTTACCGGTAACGGTGATCTTTATTTAGCCACCGTCTAAACACGTTCCCCACAAACCTCGCGGGCCTTCCTTCAGTGATAGGCATATAGAGGAAGGGGTGCCGTGTACCCATCGCGTGGTGCGCCGTGACGGTGGACTGGGACAGCACCCAATCAACAACACCGTAACCACGTACGGGCAGCTATGAGACGCGGTGGAGGGGTAGGTACTTAATTTCGCGCAGATGGCGGAGAGGCCACCTCCTGAGGGAAGTGGCCTCTCTAGCTACTTAAGCAGATGGTTGAGATGATCGCGTGGTTGAGGGCTCAGCTGATGTTGACTCGGTGGATTCCAGATCGGGTAGCAGTGGCCCGTTAGTTTCAGAGATGACGCCCGTTGGGGAATCAATGGAGGTTGTCTCCTCCGGCTGATCCTCGCTGGTTTGGTTATCTTCTTGCGGCTCGGTGGTGGCCGTAGTTTCTGGTTCTTCAGTTGGCTCAGTGTTGTTAGGTGAGCTGAGCGCTGGCTCGGATGTTAACTGCGGGGTAGTTTCGTTTTGGGTGCGCGTTGGGCGGGTGCTGTTGGGGCGAGTCGTAGCAGGTGATGCTGGTCGCGCAGGCTCATAATCGGATTCGGGATCTGTGCCGTCTTCAGCGGTGGTTTCTTGGATTCCAGTAGCTGGGGCGGGTGTTGCTTCGCCGTCACCACCGTTGGTGCTTCCGCTGGTGTCAGCAGGCACGTTGGGATCGTCTATGAACGCGTTAGGAGGTAGCAACGGATCGTTGGTTTCTTGCCACTCCACATCCTGGCGGTTAGTGGGACGCTTTGTAGTCACTGAGTTGGTGGTGGACGATGAATCATCTGCGCTTTGAGTGGTGCTGCTTACTTCCTCCGAGGCGTTCACCACGTGGGGAGTCTTGGAAACGATCATCGGGCCGGCATCGGCGGAAGAGGTTCCGGCTGGAGTGGAGGCCTTCCACACCAGTACGCCAGTACCTACAGCTACCAAAAGTCCGATGCTGATGAAAGCAAAGAATCGATGGCGTAATGAGAACGATGAGTTCGCATCATCCATTCTTCTTAACCTTCTTTCCGGTGTGATTTTCAAAACACCCTTTGTTGCACGTTAGACCTTGACAGTAGGGGAGGGCTTCTCCCCGCATCGTATTGTTACGAGCACGTGATGAGAAACAGAAAAGCTACCATCACAATCAAACGACTCCGCAGGGTTGAACGGCCTGGTCCTTTGTTGAGATTCAGTCTTTTCTGAGGTCACCTATGCTTTTCGCGAAACCAAACACGACCCAGAGGAAGACCCCACTTGGTTACGTTTTTATAACACTAGGAACCTTAACACAGCTGGTGAAGCTTCAAAACCCCTACAAACAAAATTTATTGTCCCCTTCGACCAGATTCAGCCTTCCTGTGGCGTGCAAAAAGGTGCGTTGACAAGGGCGATTTGCAGGGCGCTGGGGTGGCACAACCTACTAAATTGACCACAACCAAATTGGTGGATGGGTGGAAAAATATTAGGTGCTTAGAAAATCTTCTACGAACAGCTTCACTAGTGGACGGTTATCAGGTAAAAACGGCAGTAAGTAGTTTTGTTTATTCGGGCAACCGCAAAACCCTAACCAATTTTTCTTCATTAGGAGGCCTTGCCATGAGCGGCTGGGAAAATGTCATTTTCACCGAGGATGCAAATGTGGACTTCCTCGATGATCTCGCCAATCTTGACGATGACGGCGGAGTTGAGGAAGTTGTAGAGGCGATCAGCGACGCCATCAAGGTTGCCCAGTCTGATGGCCACGTTACTGAAGTAGATACCCAGAACGGTTTGGCTGCGGCCACCATCGCGGCAATCTGGGCAGGCGCACCGTACTCCGCTGGGGAGATTGTCTCCAACTATCCATTCATCCGTAGCTACGTCGGTCATGGCTCTGAGGAGCTCTACGAGGCTGCTGCCGAGTTACTGGAAGATGCTGACACCCAGGAGGACCTCGAGGTCTACATCGAGGCGTTGTCCTAAACTAACGCATCAACGCACCCACGTTCGGCTGAGCGGACGTGGGTGCGTTCTTATTTCTCAAGGTGTCTCAGGGGGTGTGTAAAGTGAAGGGCAATGGAAACGGGTGCTGACACAGCAGCTTCCTGATGAACCCTAGTGAACACTGTCCCTTGGATATAGGAGTTTTGAACACCACAATGGCGAACGCATCCTTTGACTACAAAGTAGCTGACCTTTCATTGCATGAAGTTGGTCGACACCAGATCCGTTTGGCTGAATACGAAATGCCGGGACTCATGCAGCTGCGTGAAGAGTACAAGGATGAGCAGCCACTGAAGGGTGCGCGAATTGCGGGCTCCATCCACATGACCGTGCAGACCGCAGTCCTTATTGAGACACTTATCGCGCTGGGTGCTGAGGTCCGTTGGGCATCGTGCAACATTTTCTCCACCCAGGATGAGGCTGCGGCCGCGATCGTCGTGGGTAAGGACGGCACCCCTGAGGATCCGCAGGGTGTTCCAGTATTTGCTTGGAAGGGTGAAACCCTGGATGAGTACTGGTGGTGCGTGAACAAGATCTTCTCATGGGGTGACGAGCTACCAAACATGATCTTGGATGATGGCGGTGACGCCACCATGGCCGTTATTCGTGGCAAAGAATTTGAGGCCGCCGGTGTTGTTCCACCAGTTGAGCCAGGTGATTCAGACGAGTATCAGGCATTCTTGGGCATGCTGCGCGAGACTCTAGAGCAGGAGCCGGGCAAGTGGACCAAGATCGCGGAGTCCGTAAAGGGTGTAACCGAGGAAACCACTACTGGTGTTCATCGCCTGTACCACTTTGCTGAGGAGGGAACTCTGCCTTTCCCTGCGATGAACGTCAACGATGCCGTTACTAAGTCCAAGTTCGATAACAAGTACGGCACCCGCCACTCCCTGATTGACGGTATCAACCGTGCTACTGACATGCTCATGGGCGGCAAGAACGTGTTGATCTGTGGCTACGGTGACGTGGGCAAGGGTTGCGCTGAGGCTATGGCTGGCCAGGGTGCCCGAGTAAAGGTCACTGAAGCGGACCCAATTAACGCTCTGCAGGCTCTGATGGATGGCTTCCCAGTGGTGACCGTGGATGACGCCATCGGTGACGCTGACATCGTCATTACCGCTACCGGCAACATGGGCATCATCTCCTACGAGCAGATGCTGAAGATGAAGGACCATGCTGTGCTGGGCAACATTGGCCACTTTGACAACGAGATCGATATGGCGTCCCTGCTGCACCGCGATGACGTTACTCGCGTGACCATCAAGCCTCAGGTAGATGAGTTCACCTTGTCCAACGGTACCTCCATTGTTGTGTTGTCTGAAGGACGTTTGCTCAACCTGGGCAATGCCACCGGCCACCCAAGCTTTGTCATGTCGAACTCTTTCGCGGACCAGACTATCGCGCAGATTGAGCTCTTCCAGAATGATGGCAAGTACGTCAACGAGGTGTACCGCCTACCAAAGATTCTTGATGAGAAGGTCGCGCGCATCCACGTTGAGGCGTTGGGCGGTAAACTCACCGAGCTGACCAAGGAACAAGCCGAATACATTGGTGTGGACGTTGCCGGCCCATTCAAGCCGGAGCACTACCGCTACTAAGAGCGTCTGTCATGATCATCTCTATCGAAGGTATCGATGGCGCAGGCAAGAATACTCTGGTGACAGCGTTAAAGGACCGCTTTAACGCCACCGTTATTGCTTTCCCTAGGTACGAGGAATCTATCCACGCACAGCTCGTGCAAGACGCACTGTATGGGCGAATGGGGGATCTGACGGATTCCGCCTACGCCATGGCCACGTTGTTCGCCCTGGATCGCCACGGTGCGCGCGAGGACATCCGCGCGGCGTCGGAACGCGGCGTGGTTCTGCTGGACCGCTTCGTTGCATCCAACGCAGCCTATACTGCCGCGCGGTTGGAAGACCCAGGGGCAGTGGACTTCATTGCTGAGCTGGAGTTTGAACGTCTAGCAGTTCCGCGTCCTGATCTGCAGATTCTGTTGCACACCCCGCCGTCTCTGGCACGCGAACGCGCTGCTAGCCGGGAGGCGCAGGACGCTAGTCGCACACGCGATCGCTACGAATCCGACACCTCGCTTCAGGATCGCACCTCGGAGATGTATGAAAAGTTAGCGGGGGAGAACTGGGTCTCCCCATGGTTGATAGTTACGCCGGAGATGTCGCCGGAGACCGTAGCAGACACCATCGCGAATCAAATGGCTCACTGAACAATGGTAATCGACTACGATTGCCCCTAATACCCCTTTTCACCTTAAAGACCAAAGGAAAACCATGGCGTTGAAGATTCTCGTCGTAGACGATGATCCAGCAATCTCCGAGATGCTCTCCATCGTGCTGGAGTCGGAGGGCTTCAGTACGGTTGCTGTGACCGACGGTGCCGTTGCTGTAGAGACGTTTCAGCGTGAGAAACCAGACCTGATCCTGTTGGACCTCATGCTCCCTGGTATGAATGGCATTGATATTTGCCGCGCCATTCGCCAGGAATCCTCTGTTCCAATCGTGATGTTGACCGCCAAGACGGATACCGTAGATGTAGTGCTGGGCCTCGAGTCAGGTGCTGATGATTACGTAAATAAGCCGTTCAAGCCAAAAGAACTGGTAGCCCGCATCCGTGCGCGCCTGCGTCGCACCGAGGATGAGCCGACTGAGCTACTAGAGATTGGTGGCCTCAGCATTGACGTGCCAGGTCATGAGGTCAAGCGCGGTGATGAGGAAATCCAGCTCACGCCATTGGAGTTTGACCTCCTCCTCGAGCTGGCTTCTAAGCCTGGTCAGGTGTTTACTCGTGAGGAGCTACTGCAGAAGGTGTGGGGCTACCGCAACGCAAGTGATACCCGCTTGGTTAACGTTCATGTGCAGCGCCTGCGCGCCAAGATCGAGGAAGACCCAGAGAACCCGCAGATCGTTCTTACCGTCCGTGGTGTTGGATACAAGACTGGTCAGGAATAAGCACTAACCTTCACAGGCCCTAAGCTACTTTGGGGCCTGTTGGTTATTGTGGCGAAAGTTGAGCATGCAAACTCTCCAAAGATTCCAAAAGCGTTTGGTGCACCAGTGGCGTACCTCGCTCCAAACCCGTGTGTTGGGCTCCATTCTGGCGGCGTCTACCGTCGTGATGGTGCTACTGGCGCTGGTGTTGGTGAGTTTCGTGACCCAGAATCTGATTGATTCCAAGCTTGACGTTGCCAATTCTGAAATTGACCGAGCGCGGGTGACGGTAGAGCAGCAGGTGGACGCCACCGGTGTGTCCTCTACACTGCAAACGCGCCTGAATGCTGCGCGTGCGGCCCTAGCATCACGGTCGGGTGCAGGTGCCGATGGGCAAGCAGTGTATGAAGCCGTCATCGTGGTGAACAATCCTGACGGTTCAGTGGTGGCATCGCCTGAGGGCTACCGTATCCCAGAGCGACTGCGCTCTTTCGTCTCCCAAAATCAGATCTCATTTCAGTTCGCCACCATCGATCGCCCGGACGGGAACCCGTACAAAGCGCTGATCATTGGCTCACCAACGGAGACGGACATTCCAAATCTGCAGGTTTATCTGGTGATGAGCATGGAGAACGAGGAAGCTACGCTGGCCCTGCTGCGCGGATTGTTCTCCGCGGCGGCAGTAGTGCTGGTGGTCCTCCTGGTGGGCATCACGTGGCTGTTGATCCAGCAGGTGATTGCACCTGTACGTTCCGCCTCCCGTATTGCAGAGCGTTTCTCTTCCGGGCACCTGCGTGAACGCATGGTGGTTGACGGTGAGGACGAGATGGCGCGTCTAGCACTGAGCTTCAACTCTATGGCCGAAAGTCTGTCCAAGCAGATTCAGCAGTTGGAGGATTACGGCAACCTGCAACGACAGTTCACCTCGGATGTCTCTCATGAGCTCCGCACACCAATCACGACGGTGCGCATGGCGGCAGACATGATCAATGACAGCAAGGATGATTTGCCGCCACATGCGCAGCGCGCGTCTGCGTTGATGGTGCACGAACTGGACCGCTTTGAGGCCTTGTTGGCGGATCTTTTGGAGATCTCTCGCCATGATGCCGGTGTTGCGGACTTGGCGGATTCTGAGGTGGATATCCGCACCTGTGTGGACTCTGCCAAGAGCCAAGTGGACCACCTTGCGGAGGAACTTGGCGTCACGCTGGTGATAAACATGCCTGAGGAACCGGTGAGTGTGCGTGCAGACTCTCGGCGTATTGAGCGCGTTCTACGCAACCTCTTGGCTAACGCAATCGATCACTCCGAAGGCCGCCCCGTTACTCTCACATTGGCCGAAAACGACGAGGCCGTCGCGGTCACGGTGGAAGACAATGGTGTGGGACTGAAGTCCGGCCAAGAAGATCTTGTATTCAACCGATTCTGGCGTGCGGATCCGTCACGTGTACGTCACTCCGGTGGCACTGGTTTGGGACTCGCTATCTCCCGCGAGGACGCTGTTTTGCATGGTGGCACACTCGATGCCATAGGCCAAGAGGGAGTAGGCACCATGTTCCGACTGGTTCTGCCTAAGACTCCAGGCGATGCCATCCACCGTGCGCCGTTGGAGCTTAAGGTGCCACCACTGCACATTGAGCAGACGGTTACCCCGGAGGAGCTTTCCGACGCCCCCCAGCGCCCGGCACTCCCGGAGACGCCAGTAGCGGATCCAGTTAAGGACGAGCCAGCACCAAAGGTGCTGGCCGACGAAGACATCGTGGATGAGGCTGAGCTAGCGGACTTCTACGACCCAGACTTTGATGATGTTGAAGGTCCTCAGAACGCTGAACCGGAAGGGGAGAAGTGAAGAAGCAACTCATCGCGTTGATTGCAGGAACATCCTTGTTGTTGACCAGCTGCACAACGCTTCCATCATCTTCCGAACCACAGGCACTGCGTAGCTTTGACGCCCAGGCGCCAGCAGAAGGCCAGGGCCCAGAAGACGGCCAAGCTCCGGACCTCCTCGTCCGTGACTTTTTTAGCGCGAACGCCCGCCCAAGCCAGCAATATCAGGTCTCCCGTAGCTATCTGACTCCTGAGATGGCGGAGCAGTGGCGGCCAACTACAACCATTACCGTGGTTGATCGACTAGATGTGAATTCTGCGATACCTGACCCGTCCAGCAGCGAGGCTCGGCCGATTCAAGATGGCTCGAGGACCTTAAGCTATGACGTGCGAGGCAGGGTAGTGGGCACCGTAAGTCCGGGAGGTGGATACGTCCCAGCCAATGAGGAGTTCAGCGAGCAACTACAACTTGAGCAGGTGGATGGCCAGTGGCGCATCAGCGACGCTCCGGATCAAGTCGTGATCGAGCGAAACTTGTTGCGCAATCACTACCAGCCGCATAATGCGTATTTCTTTGATCCTGGCGGAACCACCCTAGTACCGGATCGCCGCTGGATTTTTAGTGGCACATCCTCGCTTGATTCGGCGATGATCTCGGTGATTGTCAACGGTCCTTCGGCCTCGTTGGCACCAGGCGTGATGAATGAGCTGGCCCCAGAGGCCACCTATGCAGGCGTGATCGACGGCGAGTACAACATAACGGGCCTTACTGACCTAGATGATGATGCGCGGCGCCGCCTGACCGCGCAGTTGGTGTGGACACTGGCGTTGGCGGACATTCCGGGACCCTACAACTTCAATTTTGACGGCACTTCCGTAGCCTTGGGCAAGAATGGATCCACAGACTTGACTGTGGAGGACTTCGCTGAATTTAATCCACGAGCTTATTCCGCTAGTGTCACGGGCTTGTACGCAGTTCGCGAAGGTGCACTCAACCTCATAGGCGAGGGCAGTCCTACCCCAGTTGACGGCGAGCTAGGCAGCGTTAACAACATCGAAAGCGCTGATATCTCCTCGGCGTCCAACATTGTGGCGGCGGTGACTACTCGCGGACGTGGAAATAACAAACGTTCTACGTTGGAACTGGCTACGGTCGATGGGCAAACAAGCGAGGTGCTGGAGGCACAAACGCTCACGCGGCCTACGTTCGAGCTGAATTCGAACAGTGTATGGACCGTCCTAGACGGGACGAAGGTAGCCCGGATTTCGCGATCCGCAACCACCAATGAGCTCGCCCAAACCGAGGTGGATACCACGGCGCTGGGAGACAACTTTGGCGCAATATCGGTACTCCGGCTCTCCTACACCGGTGTCCGTGCTGCCTTTATCATTGACGGTCGCGTGTACGAGGCAATAGTGTCGCGTCCAAACGCGGGTGAGCGAAAGCTCACCAACGTGCAAGAACTGTTGCCGGCGCAGGATTTGGCGGCGGTGTCACTCGACTGGGATGCTGACGGCGCGTTGATCGTTGGTACTGCAAACCCTGACACCCCAGTGTGGCGCATCGAACAAGATGGATCCTCCGGCCAGCCATTGTCGTCATCTAACGTCACGGCACCTGTGGTATCGGTGGCCGCGGCATCAGACGCCACCTACGTGACCGACTCCCGAGCCACCCTAGAACTGGGCATTTCTGGTGCGGCCTCGAACTTCTGGCGAGAGATTCCAGGTATTGAAGGCGAGCGCTCGATCGTCATCGTCCCGCGGTAAACACCCGCTTCCAGCGGGGTTTGCCTAGGAGCTACCCCAGGCTTTTAGGTTGCGCCTCAGTCTGCAGCGGATTGTTAATAACCTTTATGCTGCGGGTGCGGTTATCCACAGATTCTGGATCTGAAGTCAAGATCACCTCCTGCCTTGCTGCGGATATGCCACGGTATGAGACATGTTTGAGCTTTTACTACCCGTAAGCTGCGCCGGGTGCGGAGTGGCCGGTGTGCGCGTGTGTGATGAGTGTAAGGCGCAATGGACTGGCCTGCCTCAGCGTATTACCACTCGAGCGGATCCCCACGCGCCAATCTGGTCCCTTGGCCCGTACGGTGGTTCTCGCAGGCGTGCACTCATCGCCCTCAAAGAACGTGGCCGTCGCGACGTTGCGCGCCCTATGGGTGCGGCGATCGGCGCGGCCGTGCGCTTCCTTATCGCTTGCGGAGAGTTAGATGAGGATATCCTGCTGGTACCTGCGCCCACCAGCAGGGCTTCTGCGCGCAAGCGTGGTGGGGATCCAGTGATGAGAATGATTCTGAACACTGGCTTTGACGTGTGGAAAGCGGTGGAACACACCCGTGGTGTTAAGGACTCAGTGGGTTTGGACGTTCAAGGCAGGCGTAAGAATTTGGCTGGCCATGTTCGCTTTACCGGTGCCACAACCATGCCGTCACCCGAGCGAGGGGTGTTGGTGGTTGATGATGTGATCACAACGGGGGCAACGATGGCGGTAACTCTTGCGGTGCTGACCAGCGCGGGAGTGAAGGTGAGGGGAGGGTTGGGGTGGAGTAACGCGTAATAGATAAAACAATGTGGCGCAAAGGTTATGACCAGATGTATTCTTAAGTAGGAAGTTGATCCCGACCACGTAGGGTAGGCCAGAGTAATCCCACTCACAGGCTTGCCGTGGCGGCTTACCAGGAAGGTACGTGAATTTATGACCACGCCTGCTGACAACAACGAGACCTTGGGTCCAGACGTCAAGGTAACCATCACTGGCCGTAACGTAGAGGTGCCGGAGCACTTCGCGGAGCGTGTCAATGGCAAGCTTGCAAAGATTGCTCGACTGGACCCCACTCTCACTTTCTTCCACGTAGAGCTTCAGGCGGAGCGTAACCCACGTCGCGCTGATGAGTCTGATCGTATTCAGATCACCGCAACCGGTAAGGGTCATATTGCGCGTGCTGAGGCTAAGGAAGACTCCTTCTACGCAGCACTGGAAACGGCACTGCACCGCATGGAGCGCTCTCTGCGTAAGGTAAAGGCACGTCGTTCCATTTCCATGTCCGGTCACCGCGCGCCTGTTGGTACCGGCGAGGCTGCAGCTCAGCTGGTTAAGGAAGCTGAGGAAGCTCAGGTTGGTAAGTACGATGTGGATCCATACGCGGACAAGGTTGAGGATGTAGTTCCTGGTCAGATCGTTCGTGAGAAGGAACACCCAGCTATTCCGATGTCCGTAGACGATGCTCTCAGCGAAATGGAGCTCGTGGGCCATGACTTCTACCTCTTCGTGAATGAAGAGACTGGCCGCCCAAGCGTGGTCTACCGTCGTCATGCATACGATTACGGCTTAATCACGTTGGCAGAATCTTAAATACCGTGCGGCGCCTAGAATGCGCCCACTGTAAGTAGATTGTGGAGGCACTCGGTGAGTACACCGGGTGCCTCTCGCATGTGGTTCAGTAAGACTCGCAGGCAATCCCTAGTTTGCTTACGGGCTCGGTTCAGCTTTTCCACAGTGTTGTGCGTACAATAGCTGGTTAAAAGTGATTTCTATTTAAAGATAAGGGATTAGTGCACGTGTTTGGACTTTCCAAGATGCTCCGCATGGGTGAGGGGCGCGCAGTAAAGAGGCTCGACAAGATTGCTGACCAAGTGTTGGCTCTTGAGTCAGAGTACGAGGCGCTCACTGATGACGAGCTCAAGGCAAAGACCGTCGAGTTTAAGGAGCGTCTCGCAGCCGGTGAGACCGTTGATGACCTCGTGCTGGAAGCATTCGCTACTGCCCGTGAGGCATCGTGGCGAGTTCTGGGACAAAAGCACTACAAGGTGCAGGTCATGGGTGGCGCAGCGCTTCACTTTGGCAACGTAGCCGAGATGCGCACCGGTGAAGGCAAGACCTTGACATGTGTGCTTCCTGCTTACCTAAACGCACTTGAGGGCAAAGGCGTTCACGTCGTCACCGTGAATGATTACTTGGCCAAGCGTGACGCCGAGTGGATGGGTCGTGTCCACCGCTGGCTCGGCCTTGAATGCGGTGTGATCTTGTCTAATATGCGCCCAGAGGAGCGTCGTAAAGCTTACAACGCGGATATTACCTACGGCACTAACAACGAGCTCGGCTTCGATTACCTGCGTGACAATATGGTTCGTAATCTGAACGATCTGGTTCAGCGTGGCCACCACTACGCGATCGTGGACGAGGTTGACTCCATCCTCATTGATGAGGCTCGAACGCCACTCATTATTTCCGGCCCCGTAGACGGATCTTCCCAGTGGTATTCCGTTTTTGCTCAGCTGGCACCACGCATGAAGCGCGACATCCATTACGAAGTGGACGAGCGCAAGCGCACCGTGGGTATCAAGGAAGACGGTGTTCAGTACGTTGAAGATCAACTGGGTATTGATAACCTGTATGCTCCAGAGCACTCTCAGCTTGTTTCCTACATCAACAATGCGCTGAAGGCTAAGGAGTTGTTCGTTCGCGATAAGGACTACATCGTGCGCAACGGTGAAGTCTTGATCGTTGATGCTTTCACTGGTCGCGTTCTAGCGGGTCGCCGTTACAACGAGGGCATGCACCAGGCTATCGAGGCCAAGGAAAATGTAGAGATCAAGAACGAAAACCAGACTCTGGCTACCATTACTCTGCAGAACTACTTCCGCCTTTATGACAAGCTCGCCGGCATGACCGGTACCGCTGAGACTGAGGCTGCCGAGCTGCACCAGATTTACAAGCTCAACGTTATCCCAATTCCGCCAAACCGCACTCCGCAGCGAGAGGACCTGACGGACCTGGTGTACAAGACCCAGGAAGCAAAGTTTGCCGCTGTAGTTGATGACATTGCTGAGCGCGTGGAAGCTGGCCAGCCCGTTCTTGTTGGTACTACCTCCGTGGAGCGTTCAGAGTACCTTTCCAAGCTGCTCCAGCGCCGACACATCAAGCACAACGTACTGAACGCTAAGTTCCACGAGCAGGAAGCTCAGATCATCGCCAAGGCCGGCCTGCCGGGCGCGGTCACCGTTGCTACCAACATGGCTGGTCGAGGCACTGACATCGTGCTTGGCGGTAACCCGGACATCATTGCTGACATTAACCTGCGAGAGCGCGGACTTGACCCTGTCGAGACTCCAGAAGAGTACGAGGCAGCGTGGGACGATGAGCTCGCAAAAGTGAAGGCTCGAGGCAAGGAAGACGCTGAAAAGGTTCGCGCCGCGGGCGGACTGTACGTCCTAGGCACCGAGCGCCACGAGTCCCGCCGTATTGACAACCAGCTTCGTGGACGCTCCGGCCGTCAGGGTGACCCGGGCACTACCCGCTTCTACCTGTCTATGCGTGACGAGCTAATGGTTCGCTTCGTTGGCCAGTCCATGGAAAACATGATGAACCGTCTGAACGTCCCAGATGATGTGCCAATTGAGGCAAAGATGGTTACTAACTCAATCAAGGGCGCGCAGGCTTCTGTTGAGAACCAGAACTTCGAAATGCGTAAGAACGTGCTGAAGTATGACGAAGTCATGAACTCTCAGCGCAAGGTGATCTATGCGGAGCGCCGCGAGATCCTCGAGTCCGCGGACATCTCTAAAAACATCCAGTCCATGATCGATGAGACCATCAACGCTTACGTTGACGGCGAAACCGCTGAGGGTTACTTGGAGGACTGGGACCTCGATGCTCTATGGAATGCGCTTGAGTCCTTGTACGGCCCTACCTTCAGCCACGAAGAACTGGTAAACGGCTCCGAATACGGTGCGCCGGGCGAGCTGTCTCAAGCGGACCTGCGTGAGGCACTGCTCAAGGATGCACACGCGCAGTACGCGGACCTAGAGGCACGCGTGGCGGCTATCGGTGGCGAGCAGCAGATGCGCAATGCTGAGCGCATGGTCATCTTGCCGATCATTGATCAGAAGTGGCGCGAGCACCTTTATGAGATGGATTACCTGAAGGAGGGCATCGGCCTGCGCGCGATGGCACAGCGCGATCCTTTGGTGGAATACCAGAAGGAAGGTGGCGACATGTTCAACGCTATGAAGGACGCCATCAAGGAAGATACCGTGCGCAATTTGTTCATGCTGCGTAAGCAGTTCGAGCAGGCCGAACAGATGCAGGCAGCGCAGGTGCAGTCGGCTGATAACGAGGAGCCTCAGGACTAAGGTTCTCTTAGACTGTGGAAGGGGCGTGAGCATTTAGCTCACGTCCCTTCTAGCTTGTTTAGGCGGTGACTTCCAAGGAGTTGAGTACCAGCCTGCGTGGTGAGTCTTCGAAGGTGGCGAAGTAGCCATAATAGTGCCCTGCACAGATGACGGTACCCACCAGTTGGAGACCTCCGTTGTCTGAATGAGCGTGGGAGGATAGTAGTCGGGTAGGGCCGCGGGCGGGACGCGGCTGCATGTTGGAATCCTTACCCGCCCTGAGGCATGCGATCAGCGTTGGGGAGAAGGTGCGCTTGTGGAGTCGGCTTGGTGGCCGCACTCCAAAGTAGGTGGCTAGAGCGATGGCAACGAGAGCTGTGGCCTGGTTGACGCTGTCATGTAAAACCGGAGACATCTTCCTGCGCTGGGGTGGCTGAAGCCGGTGTAGATGTGTGAAACCGGGGATAGGGGCGAAAGTGTTCATGTAAATGCCTTTGCATTTCATGTGCCCGATTCGGATAAAGGTGGCTTGCGGGTAATACTAACTCGAATATTTAAGTTTTAGCTACCGTTTTGGGAAAACCGCAGTTAGAAGGCTTGAGGGGACTGATATATAAAAAATATTCAATAATGGCGGAAGAAATTCAGCGCGATTCACTGTATTGTGATGTTTCTTGAGATCAAAAGTGCCAAAACTTAAAGGTGTGGCGCATTCAGTACAAGTGTGAAAGGTGAATCAGCTTCCTGTGCGTGGACTAATTGTGGATTACGTAGGTGTTCTTGACGGCAGTGACGAGGATCAGCGCCGCTGGCGCAACCTGTTCCAAGCGGCACGCCAAAATGGTGTGGCCTTGGCAGTTCTGTCTAATGACCCTGGTGGAGCTGGTGCTGACCATATTCGTGTTTTGCAGACCCAGGGCATTGTTGACGCTGTAGTGCTTTCCGGTGAAATTGGTGCGGAGAAGCCGCATGAGGCTGCTTTTCAGGCTGCTGCGGACGCGATTGAGCTGCCGATGAACGATTGCGTGATGGTGGATGACTCCATCCTTAACGTGCGAGGTGCTGTGGAATCTGGCCTTGTAGGTGTGTACTACCAGCAATTTGATCGTGCTGTCGTGGAAATTCAGGGGCTATTCGGTATCGAAGGTGACTTCTAATGCGCGTTTACATTCCGGCTACTTTTGCCATGCTTGCGCAGTTGCGTGATAGTGGCACGTTTACTGCGCGCTCTGGTTATGGCTTTGCTGTAACTCCTGCGCTGCGTGAGTACTTCACTGCTGGTGATGAGGAGGACTTTGCGGAGTACGCCTTTGATGAGGCGTCCCGTGCCTCCCTGCGTCTGCTTGCCATCGGGGACGAGGAACAGTTCCCTCATCGTCGCGTTGTCATTAGCGTGGATGTGGATGATCACAAGGCTACAAGCGATCCAGAGCTTGGTGAGGCAGTGGTAAAACTCAACCCGGCGCAGATCACTTTCGATGATGTAGCTGCCATTCACATCGATGTAGAGTCCAGCGAGGAAGCTACCGCCAAGGCAATCAAGGTAGTTGATGAGGCGGATCTTGGAGAGGAAGAAGCTGAGCTGGCAGTGGGTGACGCACTGGATAATTTCCTAGCGTGGTATGACCCATCTGAGCTCAACATGCTGGTTGAGCTTCTCTAGGGTGAAACCGAGTAGAGGGTGTTTGTGGATTTTTCCACGAACACCCTTTTTGTGTGCCTAGGTGGGGAAACGTTTCGAGGGCAAACTTTTAGGGGCAAAAGCTAGACAACGCACTCGAATCAACGTAAGCTACTAAAACGTAAGTTACTACAACGTAGCTGAGGAATGTGAGAGGTTTATGGCGAAAGACCGTCTAGCTCCTGTGCGTGGAATTCTGAAAAAATTGACCACGCCACTGCTGCCAGATGATTACTCCGCACTGCTCAACCCACTGTGGTCCACAAGAGAGCTGCGGGGAAGGATTGTGAGCGCTACCCGTGAGGGGGAGGTTGTCCACCTTGAGATTGAGACCGGTTGGGGAGTTCCCACCACGTTTGAAGCTGGCCAATACATCGGGCTAGGCGTCCTGCTGGATGGTCGCTACACGTGGCGCAGTTACTCGCTGACCAATACACCCGATACCAACGGCAAAACCATGTCCATCACCGTACGCGCGGTGGAGAAAGGCAAGTTGAGTAATCACTTGGTTGGTACCGTCACGTCAGGCACGGTAATTCGCCTGTTGGCACCGGCCGGTGACTTCCACTTGTCTAACCCAGTTCCAAAAAAGCTGGCCTTCATTGCGGCCGGTACGGGCATCACCCCTGTGATTGCGATGCTGCGCACCATGGAGAGTCGTGGTGAGTTGGAACAATCTGACGTCACGCTGTATCACTCCGCTCGCACCCAGGACGGTTTGCTGTTTGGTCCCGAGCTCGAAATGATGGCTGCGAACCACCAACGATTCACCTACATCCCGCGGATCACCAGCGCTCAAGGCCGCCTGGGCACCCAGGAATTGCCCATCTCCTCAGACGTGGTGATCTATGCCTGCGGGCCAGCGAAGATGCTGGATGAGCTTGAGAATTGGGCCCAGGAGAACGGCATCGATATCAAGACCGAGCGCTTTCTGCTGGATCGCTCCGGCACCTCCGCGCAGGGTGGAACCATCACCTTTGGAACCAAGGGGCAGGTGGCTGCCGATGGTGCCACCACCATCCTGGAGGCCGCGGAGTCCCAGGGCATTCAGGTGCCCTTTGGCTGCCGCATGGGCATCTGCCACACATGCACCCGTCCGCTTGTTGACGGTGAAGCCATGAATCTTCGCACCGGCGAGGCGTATGAAAAAGGCGCGCGCATCCGTACTTGTGTTTCTGTCGCATGTGGCGACGTGGAAATTGACGTGTAGACACGCTACGCGCAGAAAGGAATTATCCCATGGCTATTGACAACATTCAGTCTTATGCCCACCTTAGCGATAAAGATATCGAGGATATCGGCGCTCGACTAGACAAGATTAAAAATGACATTGTGGCGGATCTTGGCCCTAAGGACGTTGCGTACATCAAGAACCTCATTCGCGTGCAGCGCGGTCTTGAGGCGGCATCGCGTATTGCCCTCCTGTTTAGCGGTAACAAGAAGATGTGGTGGGCTGGTTACACCATGCTCTCTACCGCCAAGATTCTGGAGAACCTCGAGATCGGCCACAACGTTTTGCACGGCCAGTGGGACTGGATGAATGACCCGGTGATCCACTCCACCACGTGGGAATGGGATATCGTGTGTCCATCCAGTCAGTGGATGCACTCCCACAATTACGTCCACCACACCTACACCAACGTGTTGGGCATGGACAACGATGTCGGATACGGCATTCTGCGCGTTACCCGTGACAAAAAGTGGTCCACCCTCCATACTTTCCAGCCAGTGGTTAACACCGTACTGGCCACCCTGTTTGAATGGGCAGTAGGTTACTACGACGTGGAGCTAGGCAAGTTCTTCGCTGGCCGCTCCACGTGGGCTGAGACCAAGGAGAAGTTCTGGGAGACCACCCGCAAGGCTGGCCGACAGGTAGCGCGCGACTTCGTGTTCTACCCAGCGTTGTCTGGCCCGAACTTCTTGGCCACGGCTGGAGCCAATTTAGCTGCGAACATTACTCGTTCCGTATGGGCGTACGCTGTCATCTTCTGCGGACACTTCCCAGATGAAGCGGAGACCTTCACCAAAGAGCAATTCCGCACCGAGGATCACAACCAGTGGTACTTGCGTCAGATGCTGGGCTCTGCAAACTTCCACGGTGGCAAGCTGCTGACCATTATGTCTGGCAACCTGAATTACCAGATCGAGCACCACCTATTTCCGGATATGCCATCCAACCGTCTTGCCGCCGCTGGCAAGCAGGTTCAGCAGCTCTGCAAAGAATACGATTTGCCCTACAATGTGGATTCTTTCCCGGCGCAGCTTTTGAAAGTCCAGAAAACTCTGCTGAAGCTGACTCTGCCGAACAAATACCTCGTGGCTGACCCCGATAATGCCCCTGAGGTGCGCTCCAACCGTGCATTCACTAAGAATCCAGTTGTCGAGGCCTCCTTAGGTGTCCAGGAAGGTGGCCGTCAAGGTTTGGCATCCGGCCTCAAGATGCTGAAGAAGTTGCGCCCTTCCATCAAAGATATGGCTCTCATCTACTCCGGCCGACGTCCAAAGAAGGACCTCAACATTAACCCGCGCTTTGAGCGTCAAAACGTGGCTCAGGCAGCCTAAATTACACAAATGATCCGCACCAGCCAGGTGCGGATCATTTTTATGCCCTAACGGCTGCGTTCAAGAATCACATGTGGCCACGTGATGGGAGGCGGGGCGTTTTGAGGGAGTGGTACAAGAATCTAAACTTTGTGCACTTTTTCTTGCGCAATGTGTCTAGAAACGGCGCAAAGTTTAGTTTTTTGTCCCGTCCCTATGTAAAAGCCTGAACTGTCACACGTCCAATGACTCCAAGGGGCTGAGGCATGAGGCTGTAGCTGTGGCTCTTCTAAGCCCAGTCATCGTTACTGCGAAGTGCTACCAGGAGCTTGCGTACCGCAACGATCCTCCGGCCGGTAGGGGAGTCGGGATCTACGGTATCCAGTGCACACTCGGGGTCTGCTGGCGGGCCTACATGGGTGCAGCCACGGGGACAGTCTTCGATGAGGTCGCGCATATCATCAAATACACGCACTACCGTGTCAGCATCCACGTGTGCGAGGCCGAAGGAACGAATGCCTGGGGTGTCCACAATCCATCCGCCGCCTGCAAAGCCATGTTCAGGGGTGAGCCTGAGCGCGACGGCCTGGGTGGAGGTATGGCGTCCCTTGCCAACGCCGGAGACCTCACCGGTCTCGCGGTAGGCGTCTGGAACCAGGCGGTTCACCAGTGTGGACTTACCCACTCCCGAGTGTCCGATCAGGGCGGAGATGGAGCCTTCCACGATGTCCTTGACCTCTGACAGGGGATCGTTGATTCCACAAATGACTACCGGCACGTTCAGGGATTCGAACTCAGCGGCAAACTCGGTGGGGTCAGCTAAGTCCGATTTAGTGAGGCAGATGATGGGCTGAAGGTTGCCTACAAATGCCGCCACGAGTGCGCGTTCCACGAAACCGGAGCGCGGTTGGGGATCAGCAACTGCGGACACGATCAGCAGTTGTGTGGCGTTGGCCACCACGATGCGCTCGTACGGGTCCGTATCGTCTGCAGTACGGCGCAGGACGGAAGTTCGTTCCTCCAGCTTCACGATGCGTGCCAAGGTACCTGGTTTTCCAGAGGTATCGCCAACGATACCCACGCGATCTCCCACCTCAACTGCGGTGCGGCCCATCTCTCGGGCGCGCATGCATACTACTGGTTCCGTACGGCCATCGAGGATGACACCCCAGCGGCCGCGGTCCTTGGTAATGACCATTCCAAACTCTGCATCATCGTGTTTGGGGCGGTCTTTGGTGCGTGGTTTTGATCCCTTGCCCGGGCGGATGCGTACGTCAGACTCATCCCATGAACGACGATTGGAGCTTCTAGCCACGCAGCATCGACTCCCACATGTTTTCAAAACCGGGCAGAGTCTTGGCGGTGGTAGCGATGTTCTCTACCTCGATGTCAGCCACAAGTCCCAAGATGGCACCGGCAGTGGCCATCCGGTGATCCTCGTAGCTCATCCATGCGCCACCGGTGAGCTCAGATGGCTCGATGAGCAGGCCGTCGGAAAGCTCGGTGCACGCGCCACCCACTCGGTTGATCTCAGCGGCGAGGGCTGCCAGGCGGTCGGTTTCGTGCCCGCGTAAATGGGCGATGCCGGTGAGCCGAGATTCGGTGCTTGCCACCGCGGCCAACGCTGCCACAGTGGGGGTGAGTTCACCGATATCACTCATGTCGATCTCAATTCCGCGCAGCTTGCCGCCCTTCGGCCCCGTGACGGTGAGGTTGTAGTGATCGCCCACAGCCTCAAGCTCAACGGTGGCGCCCATGCGTTCGAGGATGTCGCGGATGACGTCGCCAGGTTGGGTTGTGCGAACAGGCCAGTGCTCAATGGTGACGCTGCCACCCGTCACGGCCGCGGCCGCCAAGAAAGGGGTCGCGTTGGACAGATCAGGCTCCACTCGCCAGTTTTTCGCCGCAATTGGTCCAGGGGAGACAGTCCACTGGTGTTCCACTGTTGTGTCAACAGTGATCCCCGCTTGGCGGAGCATGTCAACGGTCATCTCAATGTGAGGCATGGACGGTAGTTTGCCGCCGACGTGCTTCAACACCATGCCGGAGGAATACCGTGGAGCGGCCAGAAGCATGCCGGAAACGAATTGAGAGGATGAAGACGCGTCAATCTCAATGACTCCACCATCTGGGTTGCCGGTGCCGGAGACCTCGAACGGCAGGCTGTCTCCGCGTACCTCGGCACCCGCAGCGCGCAAGGCGCTCAGAATCTGTCCCATTGGCCGTTTGCGGGCCTGGGGGTCGCCGTCGAAGAACACGGTGCCCTTTGCTAGTGCTGCTACTGGGGGCACGAAACGCATTACGGTGCCAGCCAAACCACAGTCGATTGCTCCGCCTTTGAGCACGCCCGGTGTGACATGAATGGTGGTGTCAGGGGTTCCGATGGACTCGCTGACCATGTCCACAGTGCACCCCATGGTATTTAGCGCCTTGGCCATCAGTGTGGTGTCACGGCTGACCAACGCGCCGGTGATAGTGGATGGGCCGTCTGCAAGGGCCGCAAGAATCAACGCACGGTTAGTGATCGACTTGGAGCCTGGAACTGCAACGGTTGCATTCACTGGTGCAGATGCGCGCGGTGCTGGCCAGAATTCATGAGCGCTGTTATTCGACATGTGTTCCATAATAGAGGCTATGTGCGGAAGATTCGTTTTGTTCAGTACCTCCGAGGACACCCAGTCGGCGCTGTTTGACGTCCCATTCGCGGACGTCCATGCGCCCGAGGGACTGCCACCTGCTCGGTACAACATCGCGCCCACTCAAGTTATCCCCATTCTGCGGGCGACAAGCGCGAACGAGGCCATGGTGGAGCCTGCTCGCTGGGGCTTGTTTCCGCGCTGGAAGAAGGATGATTCCGGCCCACCACTGTTTAACGCGCGGGCTGAAACCCTACGAGACAAGCCCAGTTTCCGAGACGCCTTCAAGCATGGCCGTTGTGCGATCCCCATGGACGGTTACTACGAGTGGAGTGATTCCCCAGAGTTAGCGGCAGGCGCAGAGACTGGTAGGAAGATTCCGTATTGGATCACCACAGGCGAGGTCATATGGGTGGCGGGGCTGTGGGCTACGGGGTTAGATCAGCTCTCGGCCACCATCGTCACTACTGATTCCGCGCCGCCACTGGACGTGGTTCATCATCGCATGCCTCGTTTCCTTGCACGCGATGAGATCAAGCAGTGGCTCTTGGGTAGTCCCAGTGAAGCGGCTGAGCTCCTGACCCCAGCGCGCAGCGAGGTTATCGAGGCCTTCAGGCTTACCCCCGCTGATCCTGCGGTGGGTAACGTTCGCAATGACTACAAGGAGCTTATCGACGGCCCACTAGAGCTCTTCTAGCAGCGTGCTCAGCCACGCCAGCATTTGCTCTGCGGTCATGTGTGGGCGCGGCTGCGCCCAATTGAATGTCCCGCGTACGGCTGCGCCGTGCAACACGGAGGTGAAGCAGGCCTGCTTGTTCAGGAACTCCATGTCCGGTGTTTCTCCGGCCACGATGGAGTGGACCAGCATGTGGTAGACGGTGGCAGCTGATGCGCGGGCACCGGTGACAATGTCCTCGTGGTCAAGGCTGGGGAGCACATCTTCCAAGGTGCCGTAGTAGGCGTGAGTATCCGCAAAGAAGCCCGGTAGTTCATGGCGCGGCCAGTGGAAGAGGTCCTCCACGGTGGCAGTGAAGCCGTGTGCGTGCTGGCCGTGGGGGAGTGAGTCCAGCGTGGTTCGGTAAGCGTGCAACGTGGACATGTCCATTTCGCGGAAGATGACCGCGATATCGATGTCCGACTCCGGCGTTGCCGTGCCTCGGCGATAGCTACCCTGCAGTCCAACGAACACAAGGTTGTTACCAAACTGGGCCTTCAGCGCGTGCACTGCTTGGTTCATCCACTCGGAGATATTCATGCTTTGACGTCCGCAAAAGTTGCGCTAGTAACGGCAGCAAGGTCCGCTGGAGCTAGCTCGATATCCAGCCCACGCCGGCCACCAGAAACGAAGATGGTGTCGAAGGCCTGGGCGGAGGCGTCAATGACTGTGTCTAGTGGGCGCTTCTGCCCGATAGGGGAAATCCCACCGGGGATGTATCCGGTGGAACGCTCCGCATCGTGTTGATCCGCCATGTGCGCCTTGGACGCACCAAATGCTACGGCTGCCTTCTTGAGGCTGAGCTGATGCGTTACGGGCACGCAGACTACAGCCAGCCTGCGTGGCTTGAGTTCCACAATCAACGTCTTGAAAATCCGGCTAGGTTCCACGCCCAGAGCCGCGGCTGCGTGATCACCAAAATGATCTGTGCCACCCTCGAACGTGCTCACCGCATGTTTGATGCCCTCCCGTTCTAATAGTTGCAACGCTGGTGTGCCACCCTTTGCTCTTGCCTTTTTTGCCATGGATACATTCTCTCACTGAGAGCGCGCCGTGCGGAAAAAGTTGAAAACTAGTGGCGAAAGGCATGGTGAGGCAAAAGTCGCTACGCTTTATAGAGAACGAAAAAGCCTAAGGAGGCGTACTACACACGTGGCAGCACAAAAAAACCGCAAGCCGCCCGCGCCGGGATCGGAACTGGAGAAGATCTTTGAGCAAGAGGCTCTGCCTCTCCTAGACCAGCTCTACGGAGGTGCATTGCGCATGACCCGCAACCCCTCAGATGCGGAAGATCTTGTGCAGGAAACCTACATCAAGGCATTCCAGGCCTTCGAGTCCTTTACACCAGGTACCAACCTTAAGGCTTGGTTGTACCGCATCATGACCAACAACTACATCAATTCTTATCGCAAGAAGCAGCGTCAGCCCCACCAGTCTTCTGCAGATGAAGTCACCGACTACCAGTTGTTGGACTCCGCCTCGCATGCTTCCACGGGCTTGGAATCAGCGGAAGTTGAGGCACTGAAGAACCTGCCAAACAAGCGCATTGCGCAGGCTATGAATGATCTTTCTGATGACTACCGCATGGTGGTTTACTACGCCGATGTCGAAGGTCTGCCGTACAAGGAAATCGCGGAAATTATGGATACCCCGCTAGGTACCGTCATGTCTAGGTTGCACCGTGGAAGAAAACAGCTCCGCGGCGCGTTGAAGGACGTAGCACGCGAACATGGCATTGGCGTAGACCATGCAGACAAGGCACAAAGCACTGAGAAGGTGGACGTGAAATGAGCCAACAAGATAACTGCGGCTGCAACGACTGCACCTGTGACGACTTCAACCTAGGGATGTTCGCCCTTTTGGATCGCGAACTCACTGATCAAGAATGCGCGCGCCTCAATGCGCACATTGAAAACTGCGCTACCTGTTCAGAAGCGGTTGCCAACGAGGAAGCCATTCGTGCGTTACTTAAGCAGTGCTGTTGCGGCAAGGCGCCCGATACCCTGCGTGAGAAAATCACCTATTCCATCCGCGTGGAACGAACCACCTACTACAGCTCCTAATGGGCAGTTTTTATCCACTCCACTGAATTTTATTACCTCCCGTGTCTGGCAAGGTGCGGGAGGTTTCGTGCGTTTTTACCCCCGATTACGCTAGGAGGGTGCTCCAGATGAGGGGATATATGTCACACAAGCGCATAGAAACCGTTGGTTCGTCGTAGGCTACTGTGCAAACTTTCTCGAGTTACCGTTGGGAACCTTTTACATCATGTCCTATTTCAAGCTCTTCGATGTTAAGACTGAAGATCTCACCATGGAGGAGATCCTTGCAGCCCACGAGGGCGGCAAGCTCTCTGTCACTTCCGCACGTCCGTTGCGCAACAAGCACGACTTGTCTCTTGCCTACACTCCAGGTGTAGCGCGCGTGTGTACGGCTATTGCGGAGGACCCATCGCTTGCTCGGGATTACACCGGCGTGGGGCGCACAGTGGCAGTGATTTCCGACGGCACCGCGGTGCTGGGTTTGGGTGATATCGGTCCAGCGGCGGCACTGCCGGTGATGGAGGGCAAGTGTCAGCTGTTTACCAACTTCGTGGGCGTCAACGCAGTGCCCATTGTCTTGAATGAGAAGGACCCAGACAAGCTCATTGATGCCATAGCCGCGATTGCACCGTCTTTTGGCGCCATTAACCTGGAAGACATTTCTGCTCCTCGTTGCTTCGAAATCGAGCGCCGATTGGACGAGCGTCTAGACATCCCTGTGTTCCATGATGATCAGCACGGCACCGCCATTGTGTTGACCGCAGGCATCCGTAACGCTTGTAAGCTCACCGGCCGTAAGCTGGCCAACCTGCGCGTGGTTGTTTCCGGTGCCGGTGCCGCTGGCGTGGCATGTACCAAGATGCTCGTGGATGCTGGCGTTAAGGACATCGTTGTCCTTGACTCTCACGGCATTATTGAGTCTTCCCGTGAGGACCTGACTCCTATTAAAAAGGAACTGGCAGAGATCACGAACCCCCGAAACATCAAAGGCGGTAAAAAAGAGGCCTTCAAGGGGGCCAGTGCGTTCATCGGACTCTCCCGTGGCACTATTGGAGAGGACCTCCTGCGCACCATGGATGAGGATCCGCTCCTGTTCTCCCTAGCTAACCCTGACCCAGAGATTCCGATGGAGCTGGCTAGGAAGTATGGCTCCGTCGTAGCAACCGGACGTTCTGACTTGCCAAACCAGATCAACAACGTGCTGGCCTTCCCTGGAATTTTCCAAGGTGCCTTCGCTGCCAAAGCAACCAGTATTACACCAGCGATGAAGCTGGCTGCGTCTGAGGCGATCGCAAGCATCATCACTGACAAGCAGCTAGATGTGGATTACATCATTCCATCTGCGCTTGACCCACGCGTGGCTCCAGCTGTGTCTACAGCGGTGGAAATTGCTGCCCGTGAGGAAATGGGCACCCTTGCAGAAAAGGAACGCTGAATGCGATGAGCGCACTGCCGAGCCGCCTAGTCTTATGGCTAGGCGGCTTCCTTTTGTAGGCCACAACCGCCGGGGAGCGCAATCTCATGGCGAGCAGACGAGTGTGGTCTGTCTTAGCGTGGGCGCGTGAGTAGTGGAATCATGCGGAGGCGCGCTTACGATGTTTCGTCGTAGGCGATGCATACGGGGCTAAATGGAAAGCAGCCTGCAGAGTTTATCTGCAGGCTGCTTTCTGTATCAGGCTTTGACTTATGCGTTTGGACGCTTGCCGTGATTAGCCTTCTTCTTGCGGCGATCCTTACGCTTACGGCCACGCTGGCTCATTGCGGTCTCCTCACTACTAGGTAAATTTCTATCAGTGTAGTTTAGTCGCAGTGATGGGTGGTGACGAAATCAGCGCCCTCAAGGGGTGAGGCGAAGGGCGCTTGTAGTGCGCTTTAAACGGTTGCGCGTGCGCGGCCGCGGCCACGGTTCTTGCGACGCTTGAGAGCGCGGCGCTCGTCTTCGCTCATGCCGCCCCAGACGCCTGCGTCCTGGCCGGTCTCGAGGGCCCATGCGAGGCACTCAGAGGTTACTGGGCAACGGTTGCAAACAATCTTTGCGGATGCGATCTGAGCAAGTGCTGGACCAGAGTTGCCGACTGGGAAGAACAGTTCTGGGTCTTCGTCGCGGCAAACTGCTTCGTGGCGCCAATCCATGTCATTTCTCCTTGTGGGTCAAAGTTATGTGTTTTTGGGTGCAGCAAACCAAAGTCCATGCGCTTGCGGGAAGCGCTGGTGCTTTCAATGTAGGGGAGTGAAGGTGGGGCGCGGTGCTTTCAACCAAGGTGGCTGTGTGGATTGCGCGTCGCTTTATCGTGCGGCTACCCAGTGGGGTAGAGACGGCGGTTGAGAAGGTGATTCCCTAGGTGAACCTGAGGGAAACGAATCCTTACCAGAAAGCGTCTCTGAAGTACGAATCAAATAATGTCATGCAATCGGTTTCTAGGCTAGAGGTTTACGGCAAATTGTGACAAGTATTACAAAAAATATTCATCAGGACGTAGATCCCAGGCCGTTTTCCCCTTTGTTTTTGCTACAAAACTAGATTGATTGGGTGTACTGTTCTGCAGTTTTATCCTTTAGGGCTTGAGTTAAGCAAGTTTATGGTAGTCAAATCGGCAGTATGGTGGTCCTGGTGTGATTACCTCAGGTGAGCTTATTAAAGTTTGTTGATTGTGTGATGCAGGCAATGAAGGGCAATCGTTTGCACTGGTAGTGTGCCTGAAACTCATTGCGCGCTACGAACTCGAGCCTTTTTCAAGGACTCACAAAAACCGATACAATCCCTTCTGTGAGTAACCAAGGATTAACCCCACCGCAGCAAGTCCGCATAGGCGGAATCATAGGCATCGTTCAGTCCGTCATCGGTCTGGCATACGCACTCTTCTTGGCGGTGCGTGATCTGACTGGCGAGCGCGACTCATCCTTGGTGTACGAAACCGCGGATGCCAACACACACGTGGGCTTAGGTACGGCCATCTTCTTCATCATCATCTTCGGTGCAACCTTGGCCGGCGGAATTTTGATGATTCGCGGCGCTAAATGGGGCCGTGGGCCAACAATTATGCTGCAGATGATCCTGCTACTGAACTGCTGGTTCATGATCCAAGCGGGTCAGTGGTTCTTGGCCGCAGCTGTAGGCCTATCCTGCATCATTGGTCTAGCAATGCTCTTCAGTGGCCCTGCCGTAGCGTGGGCGGCCAACCGATACGGCTCTTAAACCAGGGTGGGGGCTTCGCCCCAAGAGCGAAAACCAAAGACTAAAGCGACAACCTCGCAGAGGTTGTCGCTTTCCTTATTCCTTCGCTGCCTTGAGCGCGATGGCGCGCCGCAGCGGTTCGTAGTGGGTGTCTACAAGCTCGTGGAAGCGCTCGATTTCACCGGAATGCAACGCGCGGACCATGGCCGCGTGGGCCTCGATGGTGATCTCGACATCTTCTGGCAGCCCCATGTCCATTTGCGGTAGCGCGGTCATGTGGACTTCCCAGAAGGCGTCGGAAAGTTCGCGCATGAGCGGGTTGGATACAGGTTCCAGAAGAGACGTGTGGAATTTGCGATCCTGTTCCGTCCAAGACCGACCCGCCTTGTGCTCGGCGCGCATCTCGTCCACGATCGCTAGCAGCGGTTCGATATCGCGACCCTCCCACACACCGATGAGCTCGGTAGCCACAGAGTGGTCAAAGCCTGCGCGGAGGTCGACGATGTGCGTGAGGTTAGCAAAGGATTCCTCGGCGGAAAGCAGCACGCGTAGGATCATGCCCTGAATCAACGGGCTCAGGGACATCGAGGAAACGTAGGTGCCATGGCCGTGACGAACCTCAACAATGTCCAGCGAGGAGAGAGTGCGCATAGCCTCGCGCACAGATGAACGTGAGCACCCGAGTGCCTCGCACAGCACGGTCTCGCTGGGCAGCGGGTCACCGTGAGTTAGGTGGTTATCGCGGATGTACTGCACGATACCCTCAGCTGCCATCTTTGATGCACTGGGCTGTCTCATCATAGTGTGCTGTCTCCTCGTTTAATACCACACAAAACTATCTACTAACTTAACCATCTTAGCTTGTCAGTGTAAGGAAATTTACCAACAATGTCGTACTAAGACGCAGCCTTCATAGCTACCACAGCACCGTCACGCTTCTCAATGATGGATGCGCCCGCGGTGTTCAGAGCAATTGGCCCCTCATAGTCGCCGCGATCTACCTTGATGGCACGTTCTATTTTTCCAGTGGACCAGTTAGCTACCGCGTAGCCTGATCTCGTAGGCACCACCAGGCGATCACCTAGTGCCACTCCCGTACCCGTTACTCCGGTGAAGATGCGGTCCACCTTCTGATCGGTGGGGCTGAACAGGTATAAGTTTGCGCCGTCAAACCAGGTCATGTGGTGTGGCAGATCCGCCACCGGCGGCTGGTACACTCCGTCCACTGCTTCCACGGCCGGAGCCTTCTCAACCTCTTGGCGTGCAAGCAGGATGCCGTCTTGGCTGTAGCTGTGGATCTGCGGGGTGGGGTCCTCTACGTAGATAGCTGCAGCCTCCTGGCCAACTGAAACCACCTGTGCGCCGTCAGGGACCTTAATTTCCTTGATGATCTCTGGCTTACGGGAGTCTTCCGGCGTGACTTTTTGCAGGCGTAGGTACGTGCCGTCCTTGCACACGTCCACCACTGCGAGCAACTCGGTGCGGGTGAGTGCAGAAGATATCGTGCAGTCATCATGAGGCTGCATGTCAGCTTCCTGCGGCGCCTCAACCTTGCCATATTCCACCGTGCGGACCATATCAGAACGCCACAGTTCAACCCGTTGCTGGGAGACCACGCCGACGCGGTCATTGGAGGAAACCGGCACGGTATGTTCCGAAGCAATTGCGGATCGGGTGTCGGAGTACTGACCCGTCTTGGAATCGATAGTGACCACGTCACCGCATCCCACACCCGTGGCATATGTGGCAACTACCTTGCCCCACGCTTGTCCCAATGAGCACAGCTGTTTATCACGCTCGTAGGACCAGAACACGTTGCCGGTGTGGTACTCGCGTGCGGTAAGCAGGGAACCGTCTTCCGTATTATCCGCGGAGATCACCAAGCCCTCCGAGACTATGGGGCGCGGCGAGGGATCGGCGCTGGGTGCAGCCCATGCCTCCTCAAGCTCGGTGGGAACGGAATCCGATGTTGGAGGCGCGGTGTATGCCTCGGCTGCTGGGATAAGTTCCGAGTGGCGGGCAGGTGCCGTTGCCCACACGCCAGCTACTGCTACGGCGCTGATACCGGCGATCAGGCCGGTGGCAATCCAGTTCTTCCTGCTTGCGCCCAGCACAGGCACGCTGCCGTGCGAGTCATGGTGCGCGGAAACAGGGGAGGAACCAGTGGGCGTTGGGGTGTTGTCCATAGTGCTCCCATTATGGCCATCAACCGGCGCAGATTCCAACTGACGCTAAGCCCTACCTCTGCGCTTGCCACCACGGCCTCCAGTGCGGTCGCTACTGCGCAACGACGGCTTCCCGCCGCCCTTGGTACCGCGGCCACCATTGCGGTTGCGTGGCAGCTGCCCACCAGCAACCTTGCGCGGTTTACCCACCACGTCGCCTGCCGTTTCAGGTATGTCCAAAGCGCTAAAGAGCTCAGGAGATGTGCTAAACCATTGCGGTGGCTCTGGCATATCTAAATCCAGCTCGTCATTGATATTTTTCCACTTCAGCACCTCGTCATAACCGACCAAAGTGATAGCCGTACCAGAGTGTCCCGCGCGGCCAGTGCGTCCAATGCGGTGAACATAGGTCATCGGATCATCAGGGGTCTGATAGTTAATAACGTGAGTGACGTCATCAATGTCGATACCGCGCGCTGCAACGTCTGTTGCCACCAAAATCTCCACCGCGCCGTTGCGGAAGGCGTTCAGAGAGTGCTCTCGCGCGGCTTGGCCTAAATCACCATGTACTGCGCCCACAGAGAAGCCTCGGCCGGCGAGGTCTTCCGCAAGAGCCCCTGCGGAGCGCTTCGTGCGAGCGAAAATGATGGTCTTGCCACGGCCGTGCGCTTGCAAGGCACGAGCAATGACGGCGGGCTTATCCATCTGGTGTGCTTGGAAGACCACTTGTTTGGTGGTGGCGTGCGTTTGATTGGCACTGACATCTTCTGCGCGGATATGAACTGGGTTGGACATGAAACCGCGGGCCAAGGTGATCACAGGTCCAGGCATGGTCGCGGAGAACAACATCGTCTGATGCTTGTGAGTCAGCGCCGTAAGGATCTTCTCAATATCAGGGAAGAATCCCAGGTCCAGCATTTCGTCGGCCTCATCAAGGACCAGGATAGCCACCTGGTCAAGACGGAGGTTGCCACGCTTATACAAATCCAATAGTCGGCCCGGTGTGCCCACCACAATGTCGACACCACGCTTGAGGGTTGCCACCTGATCATCAAAAGGGTGACCGCCAAAAATGGTGGTGACGCGCACTGGAGTCTTGGCGGCGGCGCGCTCGATGTCCTCGCCTACCTGGCTTGCCAGCTCACGAGTTGGCACCACAATCAAGGCGCGTGGTGTCCCGTCCAGTTCAGCCACATCGGCGGCATCAAACACACGGTCTACTACTGGTACGCCGAAGCCCAAGGTCTTACCCATGCCCGTACGTGCCTGACCAATGAGGTCACGGCCGTCCAACGCAATAGGCAGCGTCAGTTCTTGAATGGCGAAGGTACGGTGAATACCGGCCTTAGCCAGGGCCTCCGTAATCTCCACGGCGACGCCGAGCTCAGAAAACGTAGGGGGGAGGTCCTTATCCTCTTCTCCTCGTGCGGGAGCAGGAGCTTCTCCGTGTGCAGCGTGAGAAACAGACTGGGCGTTAGCCTGCTTGGTGTTGTTGTGCCTGTCATTGCTGTGCTGTGACACCCGGCGCCGTTTGCGGGGCTTATCTTTGGGCTTTGCTGATACAGGATCAGGCGTAGTGGCTTCGTTTACTGGTTCCGTGTTGGTGGCGGATTCAGTAGACGCGGCAGGTCTATCGTTGCTTGTGCGACGTCGAACAGCGCGACGCTTCGTGCGCCTGCCTCGGGGATTAGGGGCATCCTGACTGCCTGGTTGGGTGCTTCCCTCAGCCTTAGAAACCTCTTCCGCTGCAGTGGGCTGGTGCTCCTGCACCGCGGTATGGATACGCCTTACTGCGCGGCGTGGGGATCGTTTCGTTCTCGTCTTGGATGCATTATTCGATGAGGACACACTTCGATATTATCCGTAAGGGTCATCCATGGTTAAAAGTAGGGGCAGTAAACCGGTACAAAGATCACAGTCTTTATCTTTAAACCCACGTGATGCCGGCACGCTGATTCGGTGGTGTCATCCGGTATGAGATCCCCAAAACCTCGCTGAGCGTGCGTTAATCGCCAACTTTTTACGGTGGATTAATTAGGCGATAGTCTTAGTTGAAACGTTGTAAAGAACACCCCAATGAGTAAAGAGGATTGAGTAATGGACATCAAGATTGGTTTTGTTGACAGCCCACGCGAGCTGGTTATCCCTACTGACGTTTCACAAGAGGAGATCGCAGGAAAGATCTCTGAAGCTCTGCGCGATGAGTCGGGGATCCTAGAGCTGGAGGACAACCAGGGCAAGCGCTACCTAGTACGCAACGCTCGTATCTCCTACGTTGAGCTGGGCAAGCAGCACGCTCGCACTGTTGGTTTCGCGGGAGCCTAAACTACAACGATGACTTCCAATAGCGCTCACCAGGACAAAGAGAGTTTCTTTGTTACTTTCGCCCGCGATTATGGCTGGCGTGCCTATGCCATCCCAGTACTCGCAGTGATCACTGTGTGGGTGCTTTTCGATGTCTTCCTACGCCCTACTGATTCCGAGCCCACAGCGGCCCAAGAGTCGATCGTTCAGGAGGAATCCGCAGGCACGAATGCTTCAGGGCAGGCGCTGAATGCTCCTCAACCAGCAGACTCCAACGCCCCAGACATCCCGCTGTCTGAGCTGCCCCCTGGCGGAAAGTTCACCCAAAAAGGTAAAGGAACGTACAAGCCTGTGGGTACTGCCGGTGCTGAATCAGGTGAGGGTAAGAAGAAGACCTACACCTACGTAGTGGAGATTGAAGAAGGCGTGGACGCTACCGCGTATGGCGGTGGTGACGCCTTCGCCGCCATGGTGGACGCAACATTGGCCAACCCAAAGGGCTGGACCAATGACGGCAAATACAAGTTCGTCCACGTCAACGCTGACCAGGATCCAGATTTCCGATTTCAGCTGACATCGCTCGATACCACTCACGCAGCTTGTGGACACGACCTCGGAATGGAAACCAGTTGCTTCAACTCCAATGGCGGGCGAGTAGTGATCAATGAGTCCCGATGGGTTCGCGGTGCAGCGCCCTTTGAAGGCGATCTTGGCGCCTACCGCCAGTACCTGCTCAACCACGAGCTGGGCCACGGTTTAGGCTTTGCTGCTCACACACCATGTGGGGAAAACGGAGCGCTGGCGCCGATTATGATGCAGCAGACGCTGTCCATGAGCAATGACGAGCTCTACCGCATCGACCCAAGCGAGGTGTACGAAAAGGACGGCAAGATCTGCCGGCCTAATCCTTGGCCATTCCCACACGCTTAACAACACGTGTGCACAGTAGGGAATCTCAACAGTGGCTAGGATTTGTTGGGCTTTATTCGCTAAGAACGGTAGGCACCATTCGACGTGTCGCGTGTGTCCCCTTCTGCCAACCTCGCTAGAGGTATGAAGCAGGTACGGGGGAGGGAACCCCACAAAAACGGGCAGCCAACTTTCGCACGGTGGCCCTTCCTTCTGGGATAACCATTTGCATGACAGCTACACTACAAAGCTATGGAACTTTCCCCGCTCCCTGATCATGTCCGCGACGCCTTTCACGCAGGCGAGTTTGAAGCTCAGCAGCTAGGTCTTGCGTGGGACTACGGTTGGCGTGTGGGCGAACAGGTTTTTGCCCAAGTAGCACATCCAGACCGCTCTGCGTGGTCATCACGTGTACGTGAGAACCTCCACGCGGACGGCGTGCGCATTGTGCGTCCAATCCGTTCTACTGATGGCCGTTTTATCAATGCCGGCTGGCGAGCATCCCACTATGTTGCTGGTAATTTGGCGCGCCGGGTGGATGAGACGGTGGCAGCGGCGCTGCGCTTGGATGAGGCGTTGCAACATGTGGAGATTCCGGATTCTTTCTATGAGATAGATTCGGCAGATATCTATTCCATTGCGGATCACTGCGCGTGGGCAAAGAAGCCGATAGAGCAGCTGGAGTTCAACATGGACATCCCTGCGCAAGAAACGGCGCATGATTTGATTGAGCGCATTTCACGGTTGCTGCGCGATATTGATGCCCCACGCCAAGTAGTTCACGCGGACATGTTTGCCACTACTATCTACGCGGGTAACCAAGCCCCAACCGTGACTGACTTGGTGGGCGTTGCGCATCCGAAGGGATACACTGCTGCGCTTGCCATCATTGATACTCTCATCGCCGGGGTTAGTGATGAGAGCATCATCGATCGCTTCCGCCACGTAGATAACATTGATCAGTTGTTGTTGCGCGCGCTGGCCTACCGTGTGTTTGTTCACGCCCTGCACCCTCAAGCTACCGCGAACACCGGTACGGACTTGGGGTGGGTAACGGGTGTAGTGATGTCGAAAGTATCTGTCACACTTTAAGGCATGGACATTTCCACACCAGATAGCAAGGACCGTGCAGACCGTCAGACTATGCCACAGCGTGTTCCTCCGGTGTCTGTGACGCCCGCGGTGCGGTTGGTGCCGCCAGCGCAGGGCGAGACGCCGTTGGAGTGGGACAACCCGCTGTTTGAAGATTCTCGGGGCACATGGAGGCTCACGGGCGTAGCTGGGTCCGGGGTATCCACCTTGCTGATGGACTTGGTGGCTAAGAAGATCGCGGACGGCGTGGATCCTGCCAGCATTGCTGTTATTGCTGGAAGCAAGGATTCGGCGGCGAGGTTGCGGGCTGGTATCGCTTCTCGAGTGGAAAATCTGGACTACACATCGTCGGCAACGATGGTGCGCTCACTGCACTCGTTAGCGTTCGCTATCTACCGCCAAAGCGCGGATGATGAGCTTCGCCTGATCACGGGTGCGGAGCAGGATGCGGTGATGCGGGAGCTGCTGGAGGTTCAGGCCGAACAGGGGGCTACGATGTGGCCAGCAGAAACCCGTGATGCCGTCCCCATGGTGGGCTTTGCGCGCGGTGTTCGTGACTTCCTGCTGCGTGCCGCGGAGCGTGGAGTTACACCCTCTCAGCTAGAGCAGTGGGGTGAAGAGTTCTCGCGCCCCATGTGGATTGCGGCGGGAAAGTTCATGCGGGAGTATGAGCAGATCATGTCCCTCGGAGGTTCGCACTCTTTGTCTGCGTCGGAGCTGGTGAGCGCGGTATTGGAGGATGAGGTTCCGGATGTGGGGATCCGCCACATTGTGGTTGATGATGCACAGAACTTAGACCCTAAATCTTTTGAGCTAATCCAGCGGCTCTCTGCCCACGCTGAGTCCACGGTGGTGGCGGGTGATCCGGAGCAGAGTGTTTTCCGTTTCCGTGGTGCTAACCCTCGGTTGCTGAAGGAGCTAAGAACTGATCATCGGCTGCATTTGGAACAGTCTCATCGGGCTCCAGCTACCAGTGGCAAAATTTTAGGAACCCCGAACCAGCAGGTGGAGTACGTAGCGGATATGATTAGGCGTGCCCATTTGTTGGATGAGGTTCAGTGGAAAGACATAGCGGTAGTGGTTCGTTCCCGTGGCATGATTGCCCCGATCCAGCGCGGCCTGCTAGCTGCGGGTGTACCGGTGCATGTTGATCCCACGGATCTGATCCTGAGCGAACAGCGCATTGTGTCGTCCATTATCTTGGCGGTGCGTGCGCTCACGGAGAAGTTGACTTATAACGAGGTGGAGGAGCTTGCGCTAGGGCCGATTGGTGGCGCTGATCCGGTGACTCTGCGCAGGTTGTACCGCGGCCTGAGGCTGGTTGAATTAAGAAGTGGTAGCAACCGACGGGCCGTGGAGTTGCTGCGGATCCTAGTGATTCCAGGCGATGATGAGCGTGAAGAGCTTTTGGCTAAGGCCCAAGAGGTGCTCACTGATCGTGAGCTGGATATTTTGCACCGCGTCACCCGCGTGTTGGAAGCTGGTGCCAAGATTAAGGATTCCGGCAGCGTGGAGGAAGTGCTGTGGGCAATCTGGGAGGAAACCGGCCTCGCCGCACGTCTCAGCTCCATCAGTTTGCGCGGCGGAGCGGCGGGCTCACAGGCGGACCGTGATCTAGATGCGATGATGAGCCTGTTTGATGCGGCGGGTGACTGGGTTGAGCGCCGTCCTGATTCCTCAGTGATGTCTTTCATCAATCACATCCGTGAGCAGGAACTCCCAACGGGTGTTCGTGATCGTCGCCTGGCCACCCCACAGGCGGTGCAACTGCTCACAGCGCACGGCACGGTGGGAAAGCAGTGGAACACTGTTTTGGTCGTGGGCGTGCAGGAGGAAACGTGGCCATCCTTGGGGGAGACGGGGTCTCTGTTTGGGCAGGAAGAGCTCACCGATTTCGTCGATGAGGGCATCGTCCCGGGAACACCGGTATCGCGCACGCAGACCCGCTTGGAGGAGGAGCAGCGTCTGTTCCACGTCGCCCTAACGCGGGCTACCGGCACCCTCATTGTCACGGCGGTGGATTCGCCGGATTCCGATGAGGTACTTGAACCTTCCCGATTTATGAAGCAGGTGCCCCATCTTTCCGACACCACCCAGGCCCCACCTGGACAGGATCCCATTTCTGAGCGCACCGAAGGTGCGAAGGAAAGTACGGCAGAAGAGGCCCTCCTGAACGTCGGATTGTTTGAGGACTACGCCAACGTGACCGCTGAAGATGACCTAGCAGCGGAGGACCTGGATTACGTTCGTTTGCTATCTGTACCGGCCATTGTGGCGGAGCTACGGCGCGTGGTGGCTAACCCGCATGCGTCGAAAGCATTTGTTCGGCAAGCATCACGACAGCTAACCCGCTTGGCACAGGCAGGAGTGCCGGGTGCTGCACCCGATGAGTGGTGGGGCGCACGAGGCGTCAGTGAGCACGAACCGGTATCGATGCGGGCGCTGTCCCCATCCACGCTGGAAAGCGGTTTAGAGTGCCCTATGCGAGCCACGTTGAATAAGGCGGCGCGAGGGCAGGAATCATCAGAGTCGCTGGTTCGAGGCAACCTGGTGCACGGTTACTTTGAGGCAACAGCGCTTGGTGCGGACAAGGAGCAGGCTGCGCAGCTGGTTAAGGATGCCTTCAATCAGCTCGTTAATGTCCCTGCTTGGCTAGCAGAGGTCACGAGTAACAAGTGGGATGAGATGATCCGCAAACTCGATTTGTGGACCCAAGTGCACAACGCCACCACGGAGCTCGTGGGCATGGAAGTGGCGGTGGACGTGACGCTACCGAATGGTGTGCGCATCAAGGGCCGTATAGACCGACTGGATAAGACCGATTCTGGTTACCGCATTGTGGATCTGAAAACGGGCAACGCCACGATATCTCAACGCGCGGTGGATGAGCACCGCCAGCTGGAGGCTTATCAGTTGGCCCTGCGCTACGGAAAAGTAGTGACCAAGCCGGATGGGACAGTGGAAATTGTTACGGCTAATGCCGCCGGTGACAAGGAAAACACTGGCCTAGACATAGATACTGCAGTGATCGTGCAGCCCACGGCCAACAAAAAGGAGATCAACGTCCGCGAACAGGCCCGCAGGACGGATGAGGAGCTTGCTGCTTTGGCGGACCAGCTGCCGGAACTGGTCAAGAATCTCACCGGCCCGCGCCTTCTGGCCACGGTAGGAAGCCACTGCACGTTCTGCAATTTTGCAAATATCTGCCCAGCGCGCACAGAAGGCGAGATCATCCCGCGTAGAGAAGAGGACTCAACCAACGCCTCGCACTACGCCCAGCACACAAGCGCCGAAGATCAGGTGGCCACCCCAAAGCACATAACCCAATCAAACGGAGAGGACGGACGCATCAATGGCTGAAGGTAAGACGAACATGCGTATTGATCCCATATCTCTGTCACGGTTATTAGGGCAAAAATTCCCGCCCACCCCGCAGCAGGCGGAAGTGATCTCTGCGCCCCTTGAGAGCGTGCTGGTGGTAGCCGGAGCTGGGGCAGGTAAGACGGAGACCATGGCGGCGCGCGTGGTGTGGCTGGTGGCCAACGGCATGATCAAGCCTGAGGAAGTGTTGGGTCTTACGTTCACGCGAAAGGCATCGCAGCAGTTGGGCCAGCGCATCCGTGATCGCCTCGGTGAGTTGGCCAAGGTTCCTAGTCTGAACCAGCTAGACCCCACCGGTGAGTTGCAGAAAACCTTGGAGGTGGTGGCTCCGCAGTCCAGTACCTACGACGCCTTTGTGGGTAACGTCTTGAGGGAGTTCGGCCTGTTGCTGCCCATGGATCCCGGTGGCCGCGTGGTATCTAACACGGAGATGTACCAGAGGGCTTCACGCATTGTGAGCCACTTTGGCGGCAGCCTGACCACGAGCAACAAGCTGGATACTGTCACCGGTTATGTGCTTGCCCTGGCGGCAGAGCTGGATAACCACATGGTGAGCGCGCAGGAACTTATTGATGAAACCCACGCGTTGCTCGCAGAGTTTCAGAATTACAACGAGGAAAAGAAACTCACCAAAGTCCACATTGGATACTGGGATATACAGAAATTGCGTCTTGAGCTTTTGCCACTGGTCAAGGCACTCAAGGATGAGTTGAAGGAAAACAACCTCGTTACCTTTGGTGAGCAGACGTCGCAGGCCGCGCTTCTGGCGGAGAAGAACCCACTGGTGGGCAAAGTGTTGCGCTCGCGTTTTAAGGTGGTTTTGCTTGATGAGTATCAGGACACCTCGCACGCGCAGCGCGTTCTCCTGCGCAGCCTTTTTCACTCTGCGGCCGTGACCGCGGTGGGAGATCCAATGCAAGCGATTTATGGGTGGCGCGGTGCCACGTCCACCAATTTGGATCGCTTTGTGGAGGACTACCAGCGCGCCGGGGTGCCGGCGCGGAAAAAGGAGCTCACCGTCAGTTTCCGCAATCCTCCAGAGGTGCTGGAGCTGGCCAACAAGGTCTCGTCTAGCGTGTTGGGCGCACCGGGGGACCCCAAGCGTCCTGTGTCGCCGCTGGCGCCGCGCGAAGGCGCGCCTGCTGGTCAGGTCCAGCTGGGCTTCTTCCGCACGGCCGCGGAGGAACTCGACTTCGTGGCGGATGAGCTTGCCGACGCCTACTCCACGCGCGATCTTCACGAGGAACCTTTCACCGCCGCGGTGCTCGTGCGCACCAACGCCGCGTCCGCGGCAATCGCTACCGCTCTGCGTGACCGCGGGGTGCCGGTGGAGATCGTGGGCCTCACGGGACTGCTGACAACCCCTGAGGTCCAAGACCTCATTGCCGTAGCCACCATGTTGATTCGTCCGCAGGAGGATCAGCAAACCATGCGCATTATCGCTGGTCCTAGGGTGGGCTTGGGTCTTAATGACATTAAGGCGCTGTCTAAGCGCGCGGAAACACTGGCCAAACGAGCATCCGCGGCTAAGAAGGAGACCGAAAACACCGAGGACGTAGTCCACGAAGATCCTGTGATGGCCAAGCTGCACCTGGTGGTAGAAGATCAGCTGAACACGGATCCTGACAGTGTGGTCGGTCTCGCTGACGCCATCGCGGACCTGGGGGAGAAAGAACAGTACTCAGAGGAAGGCTATGTGCGCTTACAAGAGCTCAGCGCCACCTTGCGTCGCCTGCGTACGCGCAGCTTGGCAAACACATTGCCGGATCTGTTCGCCGACATCGAGCGCGAGTTCAACATTCGTACGGAGGTTCTGACACGTGAGGACCCTAAAGCTGACGGCGCTGTGGGCACCATCCAGCTGGAGCGTTTTGCCGAGGAGGTTGCAGGCTACGCTCAGATCCCTGGTGCTAACTTAGCCGGCTTGTTGGATTACTTTAAGGTAGCCCAAGAACAAGATAAGGGGCTTAAGCCAGGTGAAGTTCAGGTGCGTGCAGACCGCGTACAGATCCTCACAGCACACAAAGCTAAGGGACTAGAGTGGCGAATTGTTGCGGTGGTCCACGCTGATGATGGCGTATACAAGGGAAAATCTGATTCCTGGCTCAATAAGGTGGAAATGGTTCCCTCCACCCTCCGTGGAGATGCCGCTGATGATTCTGATATGGCAGGCACCCCAACGCTCGACCTCACTGACGTGGAGGACCGGAAGGGGTTTGCAGAGGCCCTTGACGCCCACAAGGCGGATCACCTGCGCGGTTCGCAGGAGGAGTCAGCGCGTCTGTTTTATGTGGCCATTACTCGATCTGAACACCGCCTGCTGGTGACTGCAGCGGCGTTTAAGCCCAACCGCAAAACTCCAGCTGCGCCGTACTCAAATTTCCAGGTACTTAAGGAAACTATGCCCCAGGCAGTAGTTACGTGGTGGGATCCCTTGGACGATGACGCCATGGAGGAAGGAAATTCAGAGCCATCGGCTTCCACGTTGGATAGGCCAGAGGCAGAAGAAATCTCCGCGTGGTACCCGCCCACGGTGGATCTGCGTGGCATTGATGAGGTACGCGCAGCAATGCATGAGCTGCCGGAGTTTTCTGAGACCCACGAGATCTTTACCACGTGGGAGAGGGAAGTCACCGCTCTCATTGAGGAACACGAAGCGGCGAAGGCGCCGGTAGTGGAGGTGGAGATTACCCGGGAGCTCACAGCTAGTGACATGGTGGCGTTGAAGCGCAGTCCAGAGGAGTTTGCCAAGCGTCTGCGTCGCCCCGTGCCATTTAAGCCCAACAGTTTTGCTAAGCGCGGCACCGCCTTCCACCTATGGTTGGAGGACCGGTTTGGTGCTACTAGCTTGTTGGATGAGGATGAGCTACCGGGGTTCGGAGAGGAAGAAACCGCAACAGCTGAGCAACTGGAGACGCTCAAGCAGTCTTTTTTGGAATCCGAATGGGCTGATAGGACGCCGGCTTATGTCGAGCAGGCCTTTGAATTCTCCATTGGCCCGGCCATCATTCGTGGACGCATGGATGCAGTCTTTGATAACGGTGACGGCACCTGGCAAGTGATCGACTGGAAAACCGGACATCTACCCACTAAGTCGGACATGGACTCTACAAGACTGCAGCTGGCTGTCTACCGCTTAGCATGGGCGAAGCTGAAGAAGATTGATCCAGCCAAGGTGCAGGCGGCGTTCTACTACATCGCTGAGCACAAGCTCATCGCGCCAAAGAACCTTCCGGATGTAGCGGAACTAGAGCAGATGATCGTTGAGGTTCACAATATCGAGTCAGTGGAACTAAGCTAATCCAGCAGTAACAAAACTAAGAAGCCCGTGATGGAGCGAAAGGAGGCAGCGCCGCATGCCGCAGCACAAAGCGTTTAAACGCGCGCGCAGCATGGGAGACCTCACGAAGCTGCCGGAGCACTCATTACTATCCGTGGTGGGATTGCCCAAGAGCAACGCAGTCAGTCCTGTACGCCTGATCGCCCGCCGGTTCGGCTACGCCCTAGCGCTGATTATCGCGGTGGCTTTGATTGTGTACCTGGATAAGGGCGGATACTCAGAGTCGCTCACCTTCATTGATTCGCTGTACTACTCAGCAGTATCGCTTTCTACCACTGGTTATGGCGATATCACGCCGGTGACGCAGCAGGCACGTCTGCTCAACATCATTATCATTACGCCGCTTCGCTTGCTGTTCGTCGTTTTGTTGGTCGGTACCACGCTGAGCGTGCTGACAGAAGAATCCCGTAAAACTTGGCAGATCCAACGCTGGAGGAAGAACATGCGCAACCATACAGTTGTGATTGGTTACGGTACCAAGGGCCGCTCCGCGGTGGCTGCACTTCTGGCAGACGGTGTTCTGCCTAAGGAGATCGTGGTAGTAGATACTGACCGCGGTGCTCTGGAAATGGCCAATAACGCGGGGCTTGTTACGGTCAACGGCTCGGCCACCAAGTCTGATGTGCTCAAGCTAGCAGGCGTGAGCAAGGCCAAGGCCGTGGTCGTGGCACCTAACCTTGATGACACCGCCGTCCTAGTAACGCTGTCCGTACGTGAGTTGGCGCCCGCTGCATGGATTGTGGCGAGCGTGCGTGAGAGCGAGAACCAGCACCTCTTGGAGCAGTCCGGTGCTGACTCGGTAGTCATTTCCTCTGAGACTGCTGGTCGAATGCTCGGCCTCGCTACCGTCACGCCATCCGTGGTTGAGATGATGGAGGACCTCCTGTCCCCAGACGAGGGCTTCTCGGTTGCTGAACGCCTTGTTACCGAAGAAGAGGTGGGCGCTAATCCACGTCACTTGGCCGACATCGTCCTAGGCGTTGTTCGCTCCGGTGAGCTCTACCGCATCGATTCCCCAGAGGCGGAGACCGTGGAACCAGGTGACCGTCTCCTGTATGTCCGCCGCGTATTCGCTGATCAAGCAGACGAAGAATAAGCGCGGCCGGCACAGTATCTACAAAGAGATCACAAGGGAAAGGACTGACTGATCAGCCTTCGCAATAATGAGCGCACCTACTGTTTTGACTATCAGCACAAGACAATCCACTTAGGCGACACCCCCATGGCCTTAAGCGATAGAGAATGTGCAGATCTTCTGGATAACACGTTGGGCGGGCAGAACATACGTATTTACTACGTTGCGGATGGGGTGGCCGTTTTGAGGATCCCTAAGGCCCTCACTCACGAAGCGAAAAACTGGGTAAAACAGCTCAATCCAGATCTATATTGGACGCGCAGTTTTGAGGATGAATCGTTGCGGGCGCTAGGTGTGCTGCAGCACCGCGAGTCCATGAGGTTTCATCCCACTTCCGGACAAAAGCTCCACCACGGCGAGCACGATCTTGCAGCCCGAACTGAGGACGGCAAGCAGGTATTTCCGCGCATTGATCCCTCAGTCATTGGCACGATCGAATTACACAAACCTGATCAGCCACCTCGGCTGCTACTTGGGCGCAATGCTACGCGGCCGGAGTACTTCTCATTGGTGGCGGGATACGTTGAGGTGGGGGAGAGCTTGGAGCAGGCCTTCGCTCGCGAAGCTATGGAAGAGGCCGGTGTCCGCATCAGCAATATTGAGTACGTTGAAAGCCAATCGTGGCCCTTCAGCGGCTCCATCATGATTGGCATGCGTGCGACCACCAGCGACGAGCATCCGGTCGAGGGAACGGATGGCGAGCTCGTTGAGACTGTGTGGGCCACGGCAAGCGATGTCTTGGGCGGGTTGTACAATCTGCCACGTCCTGGTTCGATCGCACTGAAGTTGATCATGCAGTGGGCACGCAACCAAGAGGATGAAACACGGAAATCACAAAAATCCACCTAAAGCAATCACCACACGAGCGCACATTAAAAAGTAGGGAACGGGGTAATCAGCAATGGCAGTGAATTTGGATGATCTGGATGATGATCAGCGCAAGGCTGCTGGGGCACCCCGTGGACCGGTAGCTATTTTGGCGGGTGCTGGCACAGGTAAGACCAGAACTATTACGTACCGCATCGGCCACTTAATTGATCAGGGGCAGACCAACGCCCGCAGCGTACTGGCAGTGACGTTTACCAACCGAGCAGCCAGCGAGATGCGCCATCGCCTAAACCTCATGGGGATTGGTGGTGTGCAGGCACTTACTTTCCACAGCGCTGCACGCAGGCAGTTGAGCTATTTCTGGCCACAGGTTTATGGTGATCTTCCATGGCGCATTGAGGAAAAGCGCTTCCCCCTCATCGCCCGCGCAGCACGTCCCATGGGTGTGGACACCAGCGTGGAGAACCTCAGGGATCTCCTTGCGGAGGTGGAGTGGGCCAAGTCCTCACTGATCACGCCGGAGATGTATGCGGACAAGGTAGGCGACCGCAAGACGCCGGAACCGCCGGAGAAGGTAGCGGAGATTTATCGTCGCTATGAGGCCATCAAATCCAGTCCTGAGGGGATGCTTTTTGATTTCAATGACCTCCTGCTCCATACCGCGGGGGCATTGGAAAACTCCACTGCTATCGCGGAGGAGTTCCGTGAGCGTTACCGCACCTTTGTCGTGGACGAGTATCAGGATGTGACCCCACTTCAGCAGCGTCTGTTGGAGGCATGGGTGGGGCCGCGCGATGACCTGACAGTGGTGGGCGACGCCAACCAGACCATCTATTCTTTCACCGGTGCTACGCCCAATTACCTTCTGAACTTCTCCCGCAAGTACCCGCACGCCACCGTGGTGAAGTTGCAGCGCGACTACCGCTCCACACCGGAGGTCACGGAGTTGGCCAATACCGTCATTGGCAAGGCTACCGGGAGGGTGGCTGGCACACGCCTAAAGCTAGAGGGCATGCGACCGTCTGGCCCCAAACCGGAGTTCCACCAGTACGATGACGAACCTGCAGAGGCTCGCGCCACGGCCAAAAAGATCAAGCAGCTTATTGATAAAGGCGTAGAACCCAAAGAAATCGCCGTCCTTTATCGCGTGAACGCGCAGTCCACTTCCTTTGAAGAGGCACTACGCGATGCCGGCATTGTGTACCAAGTTCGTGGCGGTGAGGAATTCTTTGCTCGCGGTGAGATCAAGCAGGCTGTTAATGCCCTGATCCAGACTTATAACACTAAGCAAATGCCTCCTGAGGCTATAGGTCCGCAGCTGGGCAGAGTAGTGCGTGCCATTTTGGCGCCACTTGGGCTCACCCCACAAGAACCCGATGGTGCGCAGGCACGCGAACGCTGGCAGTCCCTTACTGCACTCGCCGAACTCGCAGAGGAACTAGGCCGCGCCACACCTGATCTGGATCTTGGTGGGCTGATTAGCAAGCTCTATGAGCGCTCTAAGGAAAAGCACCCACCAGGAATGCAGGGTGTGACCTTGGCGTCCCTGCACGCCGCCAAAGGTCTAGAGTGGGACGCCGTCTTCCTAGTTGGTCTCACTGAGGGCATGCTCCCCATCAGCCACGCCATCAAAGCTGGTGACTACCAGATTGAGGAAGAACGCCGTTTGTTTTACGTGGGCATCACCCGCGCGCGTGAATACCTGTTCCACTCGTGGTCCAAGGCGCGTCAGGAAGGTGGCAAGGCCTCTAAGAAACGCTCCCGCTTCTTGGACGGGATCGTTGCTGACCCTGCTTCCACCAAGGTGCCATCGCGGGCTCACCGCCCAATCCGCTGCAAGGTGTGTGGGCAGCGTCTCGAGACGCCAAGCTCAAAGATCCTCGGCCGTTGCGATGACTGTCCGAGCAACGCTGACGCACAGGTTTTTGACACGCTGCGTACGTGGCGTGCTAACGCTGCACGTGAACGTGGCGTGCCGGCATACGTGATCTTTACCGATGCCACACTCATGGCCATCGCTGAAAAGATGCCACAGGACAATTACGAGCTGATGGGTATTTCCGGCATCGGGCAGATCAAGGTGGAGCAGTTCGGGCAAGATCTGCTTGACACTCTCGCCCAGTTTCGCTGAGGATTAATCCCTAGGTAGCACTAGAAGGTCTTTCTGCAGCTAGCTTTTTCCACGTTTCGCCTTCCTCCTGGAATTGGTAGCAGTACCGGCACAGCGGATGTGTGGCTAAGGAGTCACACGTTGTGGTGAGTGCGAACGGGTCAGTGCGGGTTACTGCGCCAGCGTTGAGGGAATGCGGTGCCGTGCCCGCGCCGGGTTGGATACCAACCATTGCTGTGGCCACGGCGGCAACGCTGGCGGCTAGGGCGGCTTCCGCGACGGGGTCGTAGTTCTTGGGTTTGTAGTCACTCACGACCTCGGTCCAGTGCTTGTCCTTGCTGCGTTCGTGCTCACCAAAGCAGTTGATGCACGGTCCCTTGCCGCCGATACGGATGGGGCCTACCACGGCGGTGACATCGCATAGGGCGGCAGGGATGACGTTAGGGCGCCGGCTCAAAAGTGGGGAGAGCGCTTCTATACGGTGAAGGTAATCAACCACAACGACGGGGACGTGCTGCTCGACGTGGTAGATGAAGTTGAGCTCGTTTTCCTTGCTCAGGGGTGAGCGTACAGTGATGTTGGATCGTCGCAAGATGTCGCGGATCAAATCAGCAGCGCGGGTGGTACCCAACACAGCGATGACTGGCTGAGGACCAACTTCACGCAGGATTCCGTAGGTGGTCAGATCCGAGATAAGAGATTGCGCGGCAATGACATCGAGGCCTGCGTTGCAGAGCTTTGTTGCGAGTCGCGTTTGCCCACAGGTGGCGGACTGAAGAACGCTGAGAACGGCAGAGTAGTGATCGGGTTGTGTTTGTATTATGCCGGCGGAGAAGGCATCGTAACCGAACTGGATGTGGTTGCCTGGGCGCTTGAGAATGCTGGCGCTGGGGGCTAGAACGAAGGTGCGCTTGTCTAGTGATTCTTGGCGGGCAAGGACAATTTCATACGGGGTGGGCTGGCTTTGTTTCAACAGCAAACCTTTCAGTCAGTGAAGAAAGTGTTCGCCCCGTAGGAATTGAGAGTGTGAGCATCATCTTCCATCCCCTCTTATTGCGGTTGAGCGGCCGCTTGGGGAATGGATCCATGTGTTCCGTGAGGTTGGGCATTCAATGCGTTTGCTCCAATCCCTCCGCTACATTTGACCACATCTGAATGCGTTGATCAATGTTTTCACTATAAAATTCGAGGAATAACCGCAAGAAAGTACCGTTACATGCCTTCACAGCCCCCGCCTCCTAACCAGCAAGAACCTAGCCCTTTCGGGGCTCCCACGCCACAGCAATCACTCACGAACCCCCTACGAGCAACCGTGCCAGAAGTGGAGATCATCCGCTCAGCCAAGCGTAAGCGCACCATCTCCGCGCGCTTGGTGGATGGCAAGATCCAGGTGAGAGTGCCAGCCACGTTGTCCATGCAAGAGGAGGAAAAGGCAGTGGCGGACATTGTGGCCAGGGTGATGAAGAAGAACGCCACGTCTGCGCAGACGGATGAAGAACTAACACGCCGCGCTGAGTACCTCAACACCAAGTATCTAGCGGGCAAGGCCACCGTAGGATCCATTAGGTGGGTGACCAATCAACGCAAGCGGTGGGGAAGCTGCACTATTGCTACGGGCGACATCCGCATTTCTCACCGTCTACAGGATGTACCTGACTATGTGTTGGACTCCGTGATCATTCATGAATTGGTGCACACCTTCATCCACACGGGACATTCACAAGAGTTCTGGGAGTGGGCAGACCGCGCTCCTAAGGCGGAGCGTGCCAAGGGCTTTCTCGAAGCCTTCCAGCGCATTACATGATCGAACCGCGCAGCAGATAGCAAGAAACAAAAAACCGCGGCTGTGCTAGCCAACACTAAGCCGCGGTTTCAAAAAGGGGGAGAGATTACTTCTTGTCTTCATCGGATTCTTCATCACCTGAAGAATCAGTAGAATCCTCCGAATCCGTAGAAGTAGGGTTTTCCTTGCGGTCCTCGCTACCTTCTTGGGCAAGCATCTCTTCCAGCTTGGTGATTTCAGCGATTGGATCGAAATCCTCTATTCCGCCGTCGTCCAGGAGTCCGTCAATGAACTCGGCGGAGGAATCCAGATCCTCATGTGTAGGAAGGAAGTCTGGGTGCTCCCAGACGCCGTCGCGGCGCTTAGCGCCTACCGCGACCGTGACGCGACGCCAGAGCTCGACTGCCTCAGCTACGCGAGGGGCCTCGATTTCGATGCCTACTACGGTGGTGAAAGCCTTTTCAGCGGAGCCGCCTGAAGATCGTCGACGTGCCCACGCCTCGGCCAAAGCCTTCGTGGATGGGATGCGCTCACCCAATGCTTCGGATACGACATACTCAACCCAGCCCTCAACCAGCGCAAGTAGAGTCTCTAGACGGTAGGTTGCTGCCTCGTTGCGGGAGGAGATGCGCGGGGACATATCTAGGTTCTGCATCTTTTCCATGGCGTCTTGGATGGCCATTGGGTCACCAGACTCCAGGTTCATCCCGCGCATGGCTTCCTCAATGTGGGAAATATCAATAACCAGGCCCTGAGCGTACTCCTCAACAGAGGCGACAATGCGCTCGGTAAGCCAAGGAACATGGCGGAAAAGGCGCTGGCGCGCGGCCTCGCGGGCGCAAAGGTAAATCAGGGCGTCTTGACGGGATGTCCCTAGCTGCTCAGAAACCTTCTTAAAGTTCTCCGGCAGGATTGCTGTTACGCCAGCTGGTGCCAACGGAATGGAGAAATCAGATCCGGTGAGGGCCTGCTTTGCTAAATCGCCGAGGGAGTTACCCAGCTGCATGCCGTGGTTCATAGAATTCATGGAATTCATCATGTTCAGCATCGGCCCTGCCATTTGGCGAGCTTCTTCCGGCATGGAATCCAGCTGAGCTTCATTCATGTTCTCAGCTACGGGAGTAACCATGCGCTTCCACATAGGCAGAGTCTGGCTAAGCCACTGCTCCTCGTTCCAAGAAACCACGCTGTTTCCGGACGCCGGCAGAATGGTGGCATCATCAATCCACATTTCAACAAGGCGAACAGAATCCTCCACAGCGGACTGTTCCGAGCTACTAATGGTAGATGGTGTGCCGATTTGTTGGCGCGCGATCTTGGTGGCTAACTCATAATTCACCGCGCCTTGTCCCTCTGGCGAATTCATGGAATTACCCATGCCGGACAGCATCTGCCCGAACTGGTTAAGCATGTCTCCTAAACCACCACCGCCGCCGAATGCGCCGAAAGGGTCATTGTTGTTATTGCGGTCATCGTCGTCACCGTTGCCGCCGAACCCAAATCCGAATCCAAAACCGTTGTTATTCATGCCTCAAACCTACCGATCTACGGCCTCAACTGCCACGACCCACACAACGCTGTCAGCGAACAGACGGTGAGAGAATCAAATCACGTAGTGGAGTGCCCGCTAGTTTTCTCCGGCAAGACCAACCAACAAGCGGGCGCACAGACGCCAAAATTTTCCCGAAACCGTTTTCCTAGTAGCCTATAAAACCGTGAAACGTCGTACTCGTACCATCGCACTCGGTGCTATCCCGCTGCTGATGCTCACCTCCTTGGTGAGCATGGACCGCATCCCCGGCACTGATATTGACCTGACCGTGCCGTATGCGGCAGAGGGACCAGGCCCACTGTTTGACACGTTGAGTGAGTATGACGGAAAGGACGTCATCGAGATCACCGGCGCTGACCTCGATGAGACTGAGGGAAGCCTCAACATGACTACGGTGAGCGTTCGCTCGGGGATGACCCTCACGCAGGCTCTTGGGCGATGGCTGTTTACTGACGATACCTTGGTTCCTCTGGAACAGGTCTTTCCTCAAGATAAGACGGAGGAAGAAGTCCGGGAGATGAACCAGCAGGCCTTTACCTCCTCCGAGGCTAGTGCCACCACAGCTGCCATGAATTACCTGAAACTTCCTGTGGGCACTGAGGTCGCTGGAATTATTGAAGAATCCGCAGCTGACGGCATCTTAGAGATCGGTGATCGCGTGCTGCAGGTAGATGGCAGTGACAGGATTACTCCTAGCCAAGTGCAAGCGAGCGTTCAGGATAAGAATCCAGGGGACGAGATCACCTTGAAGATCCGCGCCAAGGATGGGAAGGTGCGCGATCAGACGTTCACCCTAGGGGAAAACCCGCATCAGAAGGGGCTCCCGCAGCTGGGAATCCTTATGGCGGCGGTGCCAGCAAACGGCATGGACGTTAAATACAACTTGGAGGATGTGGGTGGCCCATCCGCGGGCATGATGTTTGCGCTTGCTGTAATTGACAAGCTGGATGAGGACAACATCAGCCAAGGCAAGAATGTAGCTGGTACAGGCACTATTGATGAGGCCGGTAACGTGGGGCCTATCGGCGGAATCACGCACAAAGTCCGCGCCAGCAAGGACGCTGGGGCTGAAGTATTCTTGGCGCCGAGCGCCAATTGTTCGGAGCTTACCGACGTCGACGACATCCCAATCATCGCCGTCACTAACCTCGAAGGCGCAATCACGTCACTGGACGACTTCGCTAACGGCCGCGAGTATCCGCGCTGCAACGGCTAGAGCACAAAACATGCCGTGGGGCCACCAGTTTACTGGTGGCCCCACGGCATGTGTGGTCATTCAGTTATTCCGCGGAGGCATTGGAGAAGTTTGCATCGCTGCGGGACGTGGCCTCATCAGTTGCTCCCATGGATTCCTCTCGGTCAGAAGGCTCGGAATCCGAAGATTCAGAAGATGCCGCTGGCTCGGCATTTCCGTCAGAAAGGCCCAGCTCGCGAATACGGTCGCGCGGTTCGTACTCATCAGTGGAAATCATCTGCTGCATAACTAGCCCAAGCTCATTATCAACCACGGTGATGATTGCAGTGTTGCCCAAGGTGGACCAGCCCACAACCTTGCGGCCGGTGTCTTCAACCACACGGGAACTACGTAGCTCAGTGAGCAGCTGGGTAGTCGATGCCGCCTTGGCGTCAGACTCCCAGAACTGGAACTGGCCAACCTCGTCGCCAGAGCAGGCCATGGAATTTTGCATTCCGTTTGGGTCGCAGGAATTGAAAGCGGCAAAGAGGGAATCCGGAGCGAGGGAACCGAATTTCTCTTGTGCCTTGGTCACGTTCTCGTACTCATCATCGTCGCTGGCATTCGTACGTGTCCCAGTCTCACGAGTAGCGGACGACGATGTCTCGGTGGAAGATGACTCTGGAGCTGTTTCAGTCTCAGTTGCGCTGGCTTCTGCCGTTGTAGCTTCAGCTGGGGTAGAAGAAGCTGGAGTATCTACGGCTTCCGGATTCTCGTTTCCGCCGCTACACGCAGTGACAAAAAAGATAGAGGAAGCCGCAACAACGCCAAGCAGGCCCTTGCGAACCGCGCGCGGGCTCATGCGAGAAAGTGAGCGTTGGTGTACCACGTGAGACTCCATCCAAATAGAACTAAAAACTAAAACTGCAGTTAAAGCCACATCCTACCGTTAAACGGTCAGGGGGAAGCAAAACCGGTATAACAATTCCACCGTTAACCTGCCCGGTGGTGGCACTATGCGCCTGTATTTAAGCAGATAGTTAACGCAGCACTAGCCCTTATCTGAACTACTCAAACGTGGAGTGCAAGACAGCAAGCACGCCCGGCGCAACGTTGGGGCCGCCGCGCAGTTCGATGTCGTCCTCGGCGAACGGTCCCTTAGCTTCCAGTTCTTCTTCGGTTGGGCGTAGCTGCAGCAAGGTAAGCTCGGCGTGCTCATCGCGTAGAACGCCGGAGAACAAACGCGCCGGACGTGGTGAGTCATCATCGGCGGAGGAATCACGGAACATGATCTCCTGGGCGAGGATCGCACCCACTACTTGTTCCGGCCACGTTACTCGGGAAACGTAATCACCTAGCTCCTCGGACCCAGGGAGGATATTCTCAGGCAAATTATCCTGAACGATTAGCGCGAGAGGAGAGTCGTCCTGATCAAAAGTGTCTGGGGCTGCGGCGGCCAGGATGGAGGCTGGAACAAGTGCGAACAGGGTGGGTCCCGCATCCCAGCCTTCGGCATGGATGAACTCAACAGCTTCCATCATTGCTTTGTTCAATGCTTGTGGGGATAGCTCAACGTTCACGGAAGGGTTCCTTTGATATGCGGATATAGGATCGTAGAAGGCAAACGGTGGCAGGTAAAGGCACGTCTTGTGATTAAAAACCTACGCAATGCGCCGTACGGCTTCCTTATATTACATTGCAAAGTCGCCTCCAAATCTTCGAGCTGTTTTGATAGGGAACACACAGACAGGTTTAAGCGTTGTAAGAGACGTTGATAGAACGTCTGCACAAAGATAGTTTTATAAGGGTTGAACCTTATATTTTCGGTTTATCACGCGCGCACAGGACTTCGAATCTGACTACCTAATCTGGTGCCGTCCAAGGACGGAATTTACAGATGGGGCAGTTATGAGGATTGAAGTCGCCAGAAGTAACGAAAAGTGAAGGAGAGCAGGAGTTGGCTTCGTCCATGACACCTCCGCCCCCGCAATTGAAGCGACCGCCAAGGATTCTCACGATCGGCCTTGTGCTGTTCTTTGTTCTCGGTGGTCTCATTCCAACCATCATCGGTATCTACACTGACTGGCTATGGTTCGGTGAAGTGGACTTTAGGGGGGTGTTTAACAAAGTCATCCTCACTCGCATCGCACTCTTTGTCGTATTTGGTCTGATCGCTGGTGGTATCACCTGGCTCGCAGGCTGGCTAACGTTCAAGTCCCGCCCGGATTCCATGAGCACCTTCGAGCTGGATAATCCGGTTCTTGCTTACCGGCGTGCCATAGAGCAGTCTGTACGGCGCTTCCTGATTGGCCTTCCAATCGTGGTCGGCATCATCGCTGGCTTCTTGGGCCAGCAGTCTTGGCAGACCGTTCAGCTGTTCTTCAACCGCCAGAGCTTTGGCAAAGTAGATCCGCAGTTCGGGATGGACTACGGCTTTTACGCTTTCGACCTGCCAATGCTTCAGCTCGCGTTAGGCACCTTGTCTACCTTGGTGGCTGTGGGCTTCTTCATCACTCTGGTGGGGCACTACCTCCTTGGCAGCATTCAGTTGGGTAACCAGGCTGCAGGCATCAAGGGCAACGTATCGTCCGCAGCCCGCACTCAACTCGCAATCTGGGCTGGCGTATGGATGCTGCTGCGAGTGGGCAGCTACTTCCTCGAGCGTTACACCCTTCTGAACAATCAGAATGACATCTTCACCGGCGGTAGCTACACGGATATCAATGCTGTTCTGCCAGCTAAGATCATCCTCATGGTGATCACTGCGGTCGTCGCGGTGTCCTTCTTCGCTACCGTCGTGCTCAAGGATCTGCGCATCCCAGCTGTTGCTACCGTCTTGATGCTGGTCTCCAGCGTCGTTATCGGAAGTGCTTGGCCACTCCTGATGGAACGCTTCTCTGTTCAGCCGAACCGAGCAGAAAAGGAATCTGAGTACATCTCCCGCAACATTGATGCCACCCGCTACGCATTCGGCATCACCGATGATCAGGTCACCTATAAGGAGAACTGGGGAGCGGAAGGTGCAAGCAACGAAGACGTAGCTAATGATGCTGCGACTCTGTCTAACCTCCGCCTTCTCGATCCGGAGATTATTTCCCCAACCTTTACCCAGCAACAACAGCTCCAAAACTTCTACGGATTCCCAGAAGCCCTAAGCGTGGACCGATACGAGATTGACGGCGAGCTGCGTGACTTTGTGGTTGCAGCTCGAGAGATCAACCCGAACTCTCTGCGTGAAAACCAGTCTGACTGGATTAACCGCCACACCTTCTACACCCACGGCAATGGCTTCGTTGCCGCCCAAGCAAACCAGGTGGATGAGGTAGCGCGTGACGTCGGATCCGCTCGTGGCGGTTACCCTGTCTACAACGTTTCCGATCTCCAGAGCACTGATGCCGAAGCCGAAGAACTGGGCATCAAGGTTGACCAGCCACGTGTTTACTATGGCCCAGTGATTGCGTCTGCACGTGACGGTCGTGACTACGCCGTTGTCGGTTCTGAGAATGGTAATGACGTGGAGTACGACACCGGTAACTCCCGCTTCACGTACGACGGCAAGGGTGGTGTCTCCATCGGTAACATCTTCAACCGATTGGCTTTCGCAGCACGCTACCAAGAGATGAATCTGATCTTGTCTGATCGTGTGAATTCCAACTCGAAGATTCTGTTCGATCGCGACCCGCGTGAGCGCGTGCACAAGGTAGCTCCATGGTTGTCTACTGATTCAGAGACCTACCCAGCAGTTGTGGATGGAAAGATTAAGTGGATCGTGGATGGTTACACCACCCTCGACGCCCTGCCATATGCACAGCGCACCTCTCTTTCTCAGACAACCAATGACACCTCCGGTCTGGTCGGTGCTGAGGGCCAGCGTCTTGTCAATGACAACGTCGGCTACATGCGTAACTCGGTGAAGGCCGTTGTTGACGCCTACGACGGAACCGTTGAGCTTTACGAGTTTGATGAGAACGATCCTGTGCTGAAGGCTTGGTCTGGAGTTTTCCCTGGTACCGTGAAGCCAAAGAGCGAGATCTCTGAAGAACTAATGAACCACATCCGCTACCCAGAGGATATGTTCAAGGTTCAGCGCGCGATGCTAGCCCGTTACCACGTCGATGAGGCGCGTGAGTTCTTCACCAATGATCGATTCTGGTCTGTTCCTGAGGATCCATCCGCGCCGGAAAACCTTGCTGGTGTGAATCAGCCGCCATACTACGTAGTGGCTGCTGATCCTGAGACAGGCGAGCCTTCCTTCCAGTTGATCACTCCGTTCCGCGGTCTGGAGCGACAGTTCCTGTCCGCCCACATGTCTGTTTCTTCTGACCCAGACAATTACGGCAAGATCACCGTTCGAGTATTGCCAACCAATACGCAAACTCAGGGACCTAAGCAGGCACAGGACACGATGATGTCGTCTGACCAGGTGGCGCGTGACCGCTCCCTATGGGAAGGTTCCAACGACCTATTCAACGGTAATCTTTTGACATTGCCGGTCGGTGGTGGAGAGATCCTCTATGTTGAGCCTTTGTACTCACAGCGTAAAGACCAAGAATCCGCATTCCCTAAGCTTCTGCGAGTTCTCGTATCTTACAAGGGACAGATCGGCTATGCGCCAACCATTTCTGAGGCACTTCAGCAAGTAGGCATTGACCCGCGCGAAGCCCAAGATGTTGACGAGGCTAACCCTGGCGCCGCACCGGACAGTGCAAAGGATCAGAACAACCAGGAAAACAAGGATGAGGAATCCTCCGCGCCGTCTGCTCCTGCATCAGCTGCTGGATCTGAGGGAGAGGCCATTGGTCGAATTAACGATGCCCTTGATGGTCTCCGCGACGCCCGCGATGGTACCAACGAGGAGTATGGCCGTGCACTGGACAATCTCGACCGTGCCGTTGAGGAGTATCAGCGCATTGCTGGCGAAAATGCTGACAACGCAAATCAGGAAAGCTAACAACATTAGTTTGTAGCCGTCTGCTATGAGTCCGGGTTTCGTCCGTTGAAGGGCGAGACCCGGATTTGCGTTATTCGTCTAGACAAACCTGACTTCCAGTAGTCTTGCGAAACGCGGGGAGACGGACGCTCCGCACGCAACGCGGGTTAGTCGGCATGGTCCTAGAGTGCGTAGACAACTGACACAGTGATATCCCAAGTCCGTTCTCTAGATATGGGATTCTATCTACGGTAAAAAACGACTCTCAAAAGCGGATTTGTGGTTTGCAGTACTTCTATGTAGAGTAACTACTCGTTGCAAGGAAGAAATTCCTAAGCACCGCGTCGCGGGGTGGAGCAGCTCGGTAGCTCGCTGGGCTCATAACCCAGAGGTCGTAGGTTCGAATCCTGCCCCCGCTACTAAAATAAGTCCCCTACCAGCGGAAACGTTGGTAGGGGGCTTTCACATTTCCACCCGAAAATGGTGAATGTCGCTTTAGAAGCTGATTTCAGTCATCGCCCGCGCCTTGTGTCCAGTGAAGCTTTAACCTTCACACCCAGATTTACCGCAATGCGGTAGAGCCTTTTCACAATACGCCTGAGCCCAGATGTGTCCATACTCAGTGACAAGATGAACTTACCCAGAGCATACGTGACACCAAGAACAGTTGCGACAAAGATCACCAACAACAATGCCCATCCGGTGCGCCCCCAAAAGCCTTGCGCGTTTGAGAGCCCATCCCACAACACACTAGAGCCATAGGGCAGCCCGAAAGACCCGAGCACTGAGTACAACCCAACGCCACCGCGTCAGCCTTGAACTGCTCGCTATACAACTTCGGCATGATCAACATCCTTCCCTGCCCCACACCCGTGAAGCAACCCTGATGTCAACCAAACCTTCAGCAGTCCCCTCATTCCTGGTGCAAATATGTGTCCCCCCGCACAGTTGGAGGACCGCCATCCTGGTAGGCTCAGCCAAGTAGTCTAAGACAATATTTCGTGTCCACTTCCAAGGGTAACGGCCCAAGAGGAACAAAACACAGTACACTTCACTGTTATCTTGTATTAGAAAGGAAAACTATGGGAAAGTTTTTCATGAGCGTAGTGCTTATCTCTAACAGTGCTTTCGATTGCTCCAAATGTCCAGGCGCAAACTAACCCTGCGTCTGCCATGACTACAGAAGCTAGGCCGGATGTTGTACCAACAGCGATTGAGGTTGAACTCCAACCTTACGCTGCTATCGATTATCTAGGGAATGTGGTCATAGATGTTGATCAGGCATCACGTGATGGTGTCTCGACAGACGCTCTCGAAGTTGCGACTTTGTATAACGAGATAATCGATTCCAACAAAGCAATCTACCGTAGTTGGTATGATCCAACGACCTGGCCAAGATATGGGAACTGGTGCGGGAAAGGCCATGGCGGATCAGGTGACCCGGTGGACGCGATTGACGCCGCATGCAAACGACACGATGAATGCTATGCCCAGTACGGTTTTGACGACTGCGGTTGCGATTTGAACCTACGAAACGAAGTTGACCGCGCCCACTATGCCCCCAGAGTAGGAAAGCCAGGTCAAATGTTTGCTGAAGCCATGTTTTTTTGGCTGGATCACAAAAGCTGCACCTAGCACCTAGGATAGACAATGATCTCAAGAATACTGCTCGTATTGGGCTGGATTGCGGTTGTCGTATCTATTGCGATTCAGACCTACGGTTCGTTCAACATGCTTGGTTCTGCGTGGCCGTGGGTGTTTATCTCTATTGCTGTGGGATGCGCCGCATGGTTGCGCAATGAAAAATTAGCGTGGGGCGTAGCGGCGGCTGTCCTATGGCCTATAGCCGTAGTACTTATGGCTGCCTTCTTTATGGGAGCACCTTAAACAGGGGCGTTATCCTTGATAAGGGGACACGGGCTTAAGGGACATTTGGGGATGCGGTCAAATTCCGCACATTGGAACGTGCTCTGTGAACGCCATCGTTGTCGATTAGGTGAGATGGCTGGGGTCCTTGCCAGTTTTCCCAAGTTCACCGGCTTAGCTGTCTAAATATGCCGGCACTGCGAGGTTCGCGATGCGGATGATCCAGGTGATAACCACGGATCAGGCGTGGGTGTTGTGACTGGTAGGGAGTTATGTGACGCGTCACCCGCTGATTGAGATCTCGCTCAAGAGGGGGCGCTTCGAAAGATGTTGGCAATGGCCATGTGTTTTCTTGAGAGGGCAGACGATGGTGCCGTGACTGTCACCGAATGCGTTGCTGTGCACGCCGTTACCGGCTCGTGCGTCAATGTGTTTTTAGGGTGTGCCATTTTGTTAGTGGTCTGAAAGCTGAGACCTTTTCTCGTAGGGGGGGGCTGCTGAATCACGTTTTGAGCTGTGTGGAATGGCTTAGCATGTGGAAAGACATTCTTCTCACCCCAACTGAGTTGGGCTAAGCTGCCGGTCAAACATGAGGGCACGTCCGCCTTTGATTGGCTTTTGGCGGGTTTGGAGCAACGAGTTTTAGGTGTGTTGGTTTTTCCAGAAGCGGCGTGGGGTGATTCATAGTGTTCCTGAGAAAAGGATCGGAGGAAGTTTCTAGGCGCCTGTCAAGATTCAAATTTTAATTGACAGGGGGTGGGAGGGTTCCTACCGTGGGGAAGTGGTCGTTGTATGCGCTGTTTTTCTGACCGGCCACGTTCACCAGAATCTAGCAAGGAAGGTCGATACCTTGTCTCAGCGAAATCGAATTCGAACACTTTCAACTACCCTCGTGTCAGCTACTTTGGCGTTGACGCTCGTGGCGTGTGCGAACACGGATGAGTCAGCGCAGCCGGCAGGTGCTGCTGCTGAATCCAGCGTGGCCGCTGGTAACGCCCAGGGGGATGCTGCGGCGATCATTGATGAGCTAAATGCCGTTTTCGAGGAAGCCGAGGCTAATGTCGAATGGGAACCTGGCTACTACCGCGATGTGTACACGCGGGTGTTGGATGGTGCTGAAAAGTTGGTTGCCGCAACTGAAGGTGGCGACAATGCCCAGCTTGCGCTAGACGCCACTATTCTGCGGGACCAGGCTCAAGCAATGTTGGATGAGGAGGCCAACTTTGAGCAAGAGGACAGGCCTGCCCAGCTTGAGAATCGATACACCCGCGCGGATATGCAACTGTGGCGCGACCGCCTCGCCTTTGCTGTGGAAAACCCAGACAATCTGAACAAGCCAACAAATGGGGTAGAGCGGGTTGATCAGGAAGGTGCGTCGGCAAACGGCGGGGAGTTTACTGATTTTGACACCTACTCGGACAAGGCTGGGGAGTTCGATGTGGACTTCACTGTCCTGCCAACAGGATCCTTCAATATGGGTGGAGATGAAGCGGAGTGGGAACGTCACGATGTGGATGAGTACCGCCGCGATTGGGAAGCACCTAAGCATGAGGTGAACATCAATAAGCGCTTCGGAATTATGCCTACTGAGGTCACACGCGAAATGTTCGCGGCCTTTGTTGATGAGACTGGTTATGTAACCGCAGCGAACGGAATTGGTTTCCCTGACCCGCCGGAGTCCACGGAACCGACATCCTCCATGTACCGTGAGGGCGTTACGTGGCAGGAACCGGGTATTCCGCAAGATTCGGACAAGCACCCAGTAGTGCAGGTTTCTCGCGCTGACGCCGAGGCTTTCGCTGAGTGGCTCAGCGCTAAGACTGGGCAGACGTGGCGTCTGCCATCTGAAGCTGAGTGGGAATACGCAGCGCGTGCGGGCACAGATAGTGCTTACTTCTGGGGTGAGGATGTCGATGACGGCGCTGAATATGCCGCAGGATATGATCAGCGTACTGACAAAGCTACTGGATACGGGTTTACCCCAATCATGGAGGCGGATGACGGCGCCGAGTACACGGCTGAGGTTGGTAGCTACAAGCCAAATCCTTGGGGTCTGTACGATATGACCGGCAATGCCCGTGAGTGGGTGTCTGACTACTGGGAGCCTAACCTCGAATCTGGTCCTAAGGATGAGCAACCACGCACCGCTGGTGTGTCCACGTTCCCTGTGCTGCGCGGAGGTGCGTGGGATTACATGCCGCAGAACCTGCGTATCGCCTACCGTTCGGCCTACTACAACAACTACATCCACTCCACCATGTGGGGATTCCGCTTGGTTCGTGAGCTCTAGCCTAAACTAGCTATCCCGAGCACCCCTTGCCCTGAGAAGGATTTGTCAGGGCAAGGGGTGCCGATTTCTGAAGGTAAATAAGATGCGCTCACACTAGCTGAGTAGCGGTGGAATCGGCGGGAAAATAATAAAACGGAAGCCGTCTTTGACCAATCTCACAGAAAGTTAGTGCTGGAGTCGATGCCTGAGGTTTCGTGTGAAAACTGACGTCTGATTACTGGCTTACGCTGCATGTTCAGGGCGGGGAAGCGGAGCTTTGTGCCAGCCAAGTGTTTCCGACTTGTTGTGATTATGTGGATTCGGGCGTTTGTCCGCCATATTCCGAGGTCAAAACGTGCGGAAACGGGCAATCAGGCCTACATTGGTAGACATGAGCCCTAGAACTATTGGAGTGACCGAAGTCGCACTGCGCGACGCGCACCAGTCCCTGTTCGCTACTCGTATGGCCATGGAAGACATGGTTGATGCCTGCGAGGATATTGACAACGCGGGATTCTGGTCCGTGGAGTGCTGGGGCGGCGCAACATTTGACGCCTGCATCCGCTTCCTGAACGAGGATCCATGGGAGCGCCTGCGCACCTTCCGCAAGCTGATGCCTAATTCCAAGTTGCAGATGCTGCTGCGCGGACAGAACCTGCTTGGCTACCGCCACTACGAGGACATGGTGGTGGACAAGTTTGTGGAGAAGTCCAAGGAAAACGGCATGGACGTCTTCCGCGTATTCGACGCACTGAACGATCCTCGCAACATGGAGCGTGCCATGGCTGCGGTGAAGAAGGTGGGTGGCCATGCGCAGGGCACCATCTGTTACACCGTCTCCCCACTACACACTGTGGAAGGCTACATCGAGCAGGCTGGTCGCCTTCTCGACATGGGTGCAGACTCCATCGCCATTAAGGATATGGCGGCGCTGCTGAAGCCACAGCCAGCTTTTGATATCGTCCGCGGTATCAAGGAGGCTTACGGCGAGGATACTCAGATCAATCTCCATGCGCACTCCACTACCGGTGTAACTCTAGTGACCCTGATGAAGGCTATCGAGGCCGGTGTTGACGTAGTGGATACGGCAATTTCTTCTCTGTCTCTTGGCCCTGGCCACAACCCAACCGAGTCTCTCGTTGAGATGCTCGAAGGCACAGAGTACACCACTGACCTGGACATGGAACGCCTGATCAACATTCGTGATCACTTCAAGCAGATCCGCCCTAAGTACAAGGAATTCGAGTCCAAGACTCTGGTTGATACCAACATCTTCCTGTCTCAGATCCCAGGCGGAATGCTCTCCAACATGGAGTCTCAGCTCAATGCTCAGGGTGCTGGCGACCGAATCGATGAGGTCATGGCTGAGGTGCCACGCGTGCGTAAGGACGCCGGTTACCCACCGCTAGTGACCCCATCCTCCCAGATTGTGGGCACCCAGGCTGTGTTCAACGTTCTGATGGGACGCTACAAGGTCATGACTGCTGAGTTCGCAGACCTCATGCTCGGTTACTACGGCGAGTGCATTGGCGAGCGCAATGAGGACTTGATCAAGCGAGCTGCAGAGCAGACCAAGAAGGAACAGATTACGGTCCGTCCAGCTGACTTGCTGGAACCTGAGTGGGAGAGCTTGGCAAACCAGGCGGCAGAATTGGAAGGCTTTGACGGCACCGACGAGGACGTGCTGACCAACGCACTGTTCCCAGGCGTTGCGCCGGGCTTCTTCAAGACGCGCCCAGAGGGGCCAAAGAACGTGGGCAAGGATCCGTCCAAGCTCAAGACTCGAGAGAACCAGGCAGTAATGGAGCCAATTACCTACAAGGTCACCGTTGGTGGTCGCTCCCAGACTGTCCACGTGGAACCAGCAGACGACTAAGGAGTAAACAATGGCTCAAGATCCAACAATGGCCGAGCGCCTAGAGCGTCTGGCTGAAGCCCGCCGCGAGGTAGAACTCGGCGGCGGTGAGGACAAGCAAGACAAGCAGCGTGCCAAGGGAAAGATGACCGCGCGTGAGCGCATCGCCGCGCTTATCGACGATGGCACCTTCCACGAAACCGGAATGTTCACCAAGCACCGCACCACCCACTTCGGCATGGACAAGGCAAAGGCCCCAGCCGACGGCGTGGTCACCGGTTCCGGCTTCGTTTATGGGCGCCCAGTCCACATCGCTTCCCAGGACTTCACCGTCATGGGTGGCTCCGCGGGTGAGGCACAGTCCAACAAGGTTGCGGCGATGCTCGATGCATCCGCTACCACCGGTACCCCGTTCATCTTTATTAATGACTCGGGCGGAGCCCGAGTACAAGAGGGTATTGACTCCCTGTCCGGTTACGGCAAAGTCTTCTACCGCAACGTTCAGCTGTCTGGTCTGGTCCCTCAGATTTCCATCATCGCAGGCCCGTGCGCTGGTGGCGCTGCATACTCACCAGCGCTCACGGACTTCATCATCCAGACCCGCAAGGCCAACATGTTCATCACCGGCCCTGGCGTGATCAAATCCGTCACCGGTGAGGACGTCACCGCCGACCAGCTCGGCGGACCAGACGCACACATGGCCAAGGCTGGCAACATTGACTTCGTCGCTGAAGATGACGAGCAGGCGATTTTGATCGCCCAGAAGCTCCTGAGCTTCCTGCCACAGAACAATACCGAGGAGCCACCGATCGTGGATCCTGATGAGGTCGTTGAGCCAGACGAGTCCCTGCGTGACATCGTCCCAGTAGAGGGTAAGAAGGGCTACGACATTCGGGACGTGATCACCCGCATCGTGGACCACGCTGACTTCCTGGAAGTCCAGGCTGGTTACGCAACCAACTTGGTAGTTGGCTTCGGCCGCGTTGTTGGTCGCACCGTGGGCATCATCGCCAACCAGCCAAACGTCATGAGCGGTGTCCTCGACATCAACTCTTCTGACAAGGGCGCCAAGTTCATCCGTTTCTGTAACGCTTTCAACATCCCATTGATCACTTTGGTGGACGTCCCAGGCTTCATGCCAGGCGTGGCGCAGGAGCACGGTGGCATCATCCGCCACGGTGCGAAGATGCTCTACGCTTACTCCACCGCCACTGTTCCAAAGATCACCGTGGAAATCCGTAAGTCTTACGGTGGTGCGCACCTGGCTATGTGTTCCAAGGACTTGGGCGCTGACCGTGTGTTTGCATGGCCAACCGCAGAGATCGCCGTCATGGGTGCCGAGGGTGCCGTGAACGTGGTCTTCCGTAAGGAGATCGCCGAAGCAGACGACCCTGAGGCGAAGCGTGAGGAACTCATCCGCGAGTACAAGGAGACTTTCTCTACTCCATTCATGGCAGCATCCCGTGGCCTGGTCGATGACATCATTGACCCAGCCGAGACCCGCCTGCACATCGCGGATGCCCTCGAGGTTCTGGCAAATAAGCGCGTCACTCGTCCTGCCAAGAAGCATGGCCTGTTCCCGGTATAAGAGGTAAACGACATGAGTGAACTTTCTAATCAGGAACTCCAAGCACTGGTAGAGCAACTTGCTGGTCGCCTTGATGCGGCAGAGGCAGAGATCGCAGAGCTGCGCAAGCGTTCTGATGCCTCCATTCCTGAGGACGTCATCATCGCCATCTCCGCTGCGGTGTCCGCGTTCTTGGGCAATAGGGGCAAGATCAAGGCGGTACGCTACTCACGTCACCGCACGTGGGCAATGCAGGGACGCCAGCAAGTCCAGCAGGGCCGAAGAAGCTAACACAGAAGTAAAGGCACAAACTATGAAACTTAACGTGACAGTTAACGGCATCGCCTACTCTGTCGAGGTCGAGGTCGAAGAAGAGAAGCGCACCATGGCACCGATTATCTTCGGTGGCGGCAGCGCAGGCACCAGCTCTCACACTGAGCCATCCAACGCATCCGTTCAGGGTGTATCCGCTAACGCAGTGGTTGCGCCGTTGGCAGGCTCCGTGTTCAAGATTTTGGTGGAAGAAGGTGAGCAGATCGAGGCAGGTCAGGTTCTGCTCATCTTGGAAGCCATGAAGATGGAAACCGAAATCACCGCCCCTGCAGCCGGAACTGTTGGCAGCATCCGCGTTGACGTTGGCGAATCGGTGCAGGGCGGCCAGGCCCTCATCACCATCGACTAAACACGTCCACACTTAAAGCCGTCTTGGTCCATATTTTCCTACGGGCCAGGGCGGCTTTTGTGTGGGTACTCATCGTTGCGAAAACAGGGGAAATGCCGGTTGTGGTGTGCTTTTAATCCACTCGCCTGGGTTTAGTTAAAACTTGTCCTATACAGCAGTTTTAGGGGTTTACACCCAACGGGGGTGTGAATGATGTGAAAAGGGAAACTTAGTGGCAAGATGTAGAACATTCCGCCATGCGCCACCGACTTTTCGCAGAGAGGCTAGAGACTTTATGCGCATCTCATATCGCCTGAAACCACTGTTTACTTCCGCACTAGCAGCTTCCGTGGCGATGGGAATTTTCGCTAGTGCACCCGCGGCAAACGCTTCCGAAGTCTCGCCGTCAGTCATCACGGTGGAATCCTTAACCGCACAGGTTAAGACGGCCGTGGACAAAGTCAACAGGGATGTCCAGACTGCCGTGGATCAGGCAAACAGGGATGTTCATGCCGCAGTCGCGCAAGCACGTAAGGATGTGGACGCGGTGGTGTCCCATGTTCAGGCTGAGGTTTCCAAGCAGATTGAGTCTGTGCCAGTTTCTGCTCCGGCCCCGGTTTCCGCTCCCTCGGCTCCAAAGACCAAAGCGCCAGAGCGGGATACTCTGACGCAGGATGACCTTTTGGAAAAGCGCACTGGAGAAGACTTCGTTCCTCTTATCCAAGGGCCTAATTACCAGTGGCGCCATGACATCCCATCCATGATTGCAGCTCAGCACTTCGGTCCAGTCCTGCATCGTGTTCCAGGTAGCTACTTCAACCAGCCGGATATTCCACAGGAATCGCTTGACGCTGAGCGCGAGGGCTACTCCCTTTATGGTCCGGGCACGCCGGTTTACATTGGTGAAGAGCACCTGTGCACCATCGCCGCCACCGGTGTCGACGAGCAGGGCCACAAGGTTGCCATCACCGCCGGCCACTGTGGCAAGGTAGGTGAGGGTGTGACGTCCGCTGACTCCTGGCGTGTTGGACCATCGGGGACTGTTGTGGCTGTCGGAGAGAACCTTGACTACTCGGTGATTGAGCTTGGCTCCAATGCCAAGGTAACAAACAGCTACAACGGTGTGGTTATACACCAGCTCGGTGGTAAGCCACTCAAGGAAGGCGAGATGTCCTGTAAGCGCGGTGTGGCAACCGGCCGATCCTGCGGTATCACGTGGCTTACTGATGAAAACTCCCAGATGACCCAGCTGTGTGCGGGACAGGGCGATTCCGGCGGTCCAGTTCTCAAGCAGGGGCGTCTGGTGGGCATCATTTCCGGTGGTGTTATTCCAAACTACAACTTCTCCTGCCGCAGCCCATGGCAAGGGAACCTGTTCATGCCCACCATCTCCGTGTCTGCGGATGCCGTGTTAGCTGACATTGATGCTCGCGGCGGGGTTGGCAAAGGATTGAAACTGGTCCAGCGCTAAAAGCTTTCACCCTGTGCTCCTTAAAGAGCACAGGGTTTTCTCGTGGGCAGGTATAGCTGGGATGAGTGAATGAAACCCAAGGTGCGCCTATCATCACGCAGTCCCTACCTGCCATTTCGTTGTCCACGCCTTGCGCATGCCCGAATTAGGTTAGGGAACCTTTACTTCCTTTGGGGTCAGGCGTAGCTTGAGCCTTGTAGGGAATTTTAGTTGCGCATCGAAAGGCGTGCTATGGACATCCAAACTGCCTGCGCGGCAACCGAGAAACATGTTCAGCTCACCGCGGTGGAGGCGAATTGTGCCTGTGTGCTCGCGGATCTACATGATTGTCTAGATCCGTCTCATAGGCGCAGGCTCGCTGAGCTTGGGCTGCGTAAGGGGTGTGTTTTTCAGGTGGTGCAGAAGTCTTCTGCGGGTGCCGTGGTGATCAAGTGTGGTGCCACGCGTTATGCGGTGGATAGGAAGACTGCAGAGTGTATGGCTGTGAAGGTTGATCAGTAGTGGGTGATTTGTCCTGTAAGTGCGATGATGGCGGGCTTCGAATTGCCCCGCAGGGTTCGCCTGTTGTGGGTGTGATCGGTGCTCCCAACTCGGGTAAATCCACTCTGTTTAACGCATTGACTGGGGCAAGCGTGCAGATGGGCAAGGTCAAGTCCTGGGTAGTGGTGTATCTGTATTTCGAATCTGGGGTTAGTTTCATGGCGGTGGTTTAGGGGCCGTCTCGGGGATGGGGGGTGAGGGTATTCACGCGGCGTTTTCCTGGTTGTTGTCGCGGTCCTCGTCGATGACCCCAGCGGCGATGATCTCTTTGGTCTGTGTCAGGCTGGCCAGTGACATATAACGTTTCTGTTGGATCCAGTCATCGTGCTGTTCGGCCAAAACCGCCCCAACAAGGCGCACTACAGCGTCTCGGTTTGGGAAGATTCCTACGACATCGCTACGCCGGCGGATCTCTCTATTGAGCCGTTCAGTGGGGTTATTTGACCAGATTTTGCTCCACACCGCTTTCGGCGCAGCGGTAAACGCCAACAGCTCGTCGAGACACTCCTCGAGGTAGTCTGCCACGTTCGGGAATTTGTGCTGGCAGAACTCCACCACATCCCTGGCCTGGACCCACACGTTGGTGGCATCGGGTTGCTGGAAGATCGTGTGAAACATTGCTGATAGGGTCGGCCACTGGGTCTTCGGTACCTGGGTTGATAGGTTCTTCGCGAAGTGGGTGCGGCACCGCTGCCAACTAGCCTGCGGCAGGCAATCACCCACGGCTGCTTGAATACCAAGATGGGCATCGCTGGTGACCAGGAATACCCCGGTGAGGCCACGGGCGATGAGGTCGCGGAAGAAACCCGTCCACGACGCGGTAGATTCCGCTGTAGCAACCTGCATGCCAAGCAGTTCGCGGTAGCCGTCAGCGTTGACACCTGTGGCCAGTAGCACGCTGGCTTTGACGACTCGGCCGCCTTCCCGCACTTTCATCGTCAACGCGTCACAGGAGAGGTAGTAATACGGGCCCTGGTCCAATGGTCTGGTACGGAATTGTTCGACCATCGTGTCAAGCTCTTTGGCCATCTCGCTGACCTGTGATTTCGATAGGTTGTTGATACCGAGTGTGGCGACTAGGTCGTTCATCCTGCGGGTGGAGACCCCCTTGAGGTAGCAGGTGGCGATAACTGTGGTCAGGGCGCGTTCGGTGCGGCTGCGGCGCTCTAGCAGCCAGTCGGGGAAAAATGAGCCGGTGCGTAGCTTCGGGATTGCCACATCAATACTGCCGACGCGGGTATCTAGCTGTCGGTGACGGTAACCATTGCGGGTGTTTGTACGATCCGGCGACACTGTTGCATAATCTGCCCCGCAGACGGTGTCTGCCTGGGCGGAGAGAATCTGGTTGATGAAGTCAGTGAGCATTTGGCGCATCAGGTCTGGGGATGCTTGAGTCAGTAGCTCTTCGACATACGCGGTCGGATCGATATGATTGGGGTCAGCGGCCATCGCAGGGTACTTCCTTTCGAGGATAGGTAAGAGTTGATTCGAAAGGTACCCGCGATGGTCGCCTCATTGTGCACCGGCACAAGGCCTACCGCGGGCTACAGATACACCACGCTAGCGGACGCAACCGATGGGCAATTGGCCTGGGACGTCGGTGGAGATTTCGCGTGGTCAGTGGAAAACCCCTGCTGCCACGTATGATCTGATCGATTTCCCTGGTGCCTATTCTTTCGACCCAGTCACGCCGGACGAGGAGTTTACGCGCGACATGATCATTGATGCCGCGCCGGAAGATCGCCCGGATGCGGTGATTGTGGTGGTGGATGCAGTAAGCATGGATCGCGGGCTCTACATCTTGGCTCAGCTGCTGGAAACTCCGCATCGAGCGGTTGTGGTGTTGACCAAGCTGGATGTTGCACAATCCCATGGCATGCTTATCGACGTCCCCACGCTCGCCTCGCAACTTCAAACCCCCGTCGTTGCGGTGAACCCGCGCCAGCGGCGCGGAGTGGAGCAGGTAGCCCAGGCCCTTGATCAGGTGCTCCACCAAGAGCCGCGCACCCGTATGACTAATCCCGATGAAGATGTATTGGATGATCGTTTCGGGTGGATTGAGAATGCCACCAGTAAGGCACTGACAACGGCTCCTGATGCCCCGCGCACGTTTACTGAGCGATTTGATCGGGTTGCTCTGCATCCGCTGTTTGGACCGCTGTTGTTCATGGCTGTGATGTGGCTAGTTTTTCAGATCACCACGACGGTGGCTGGTCCTTTGCAGGATATATGCGCAGCCTTAATTGAGGGGCCAGTGGCGGATGGGCTCACGTGGGTTCTGAATGCGCTTGGCATTAGTAACAATGTGGTACGTGGTTTTGTGCTCAACGGTCTCGTGCCCGGTGTGGGGGCGGTGGTCAGCTTTGCGCCGTTGATGGCACTGATGTTTGTGTGCTTGGCGGTGCTGGAGGATTCCGGTTACATGGCGCGCGCTGCGGTAGTTACGGATCGGCTCATGAAGCTGATTGGTTTGCCCGGTAAGGCGTTCATCCCCATCATTGTGGGGTTCGGATGTAACGTTCCGGCAATTTCAGCTACCCGTGTTCTGGGCAGGCCGGAACACCGTATTCTGACAGCGCTGCTGATCCCGTTTGCTTCGTGTTCCGCTCGGCTCACCGTGTACGCCATGCTAGCTTCCACTTTCTTTCCTGACCACGTGGGGTCCGTGGTATTTGCTATGTACGTTCTGTCCATAGTGTTAATGATGGGTTTTGGATTTGCGCTTCGTTCCACCTTATGGCGCAGAGTGGGCAACGAACCGTTGGTAATTGACCTGCCGGTGTATCAGATTCCTGGTTTTCGGCTGGTGGGTATTGTTGCGTGGAATAGGCTGAAGTCATTCCTGAAAACGGCTGGATCCATCATTGTTGTCTGTGTGGCTGCGGTGTTCGTGCTGCAATCTACTCCGGTGGTAGAGGAGGAGCCCTTTGGCTCTGAAACACTGTCGGTCCAGGATTCTGCCTATGGCGTGGTAAGTGATGCGATCTCACCGATATTCGAACCCGCTGGCTTTGGGTCGTGGTCGCTGTCTGGAGCGTTGGTGACCGGTTTCATTGCCAAGGAGGCAGTGATTTCCACGTGGGCGCAGACTTACGCCTTGGAGGATCCATCCGATGCTTCGGTGGAGGAGCAAGGTCGCTCGAGCTTAGCGCACGCCATCTCACAGGACTTCGATCAGGCCTCTGGTGGCCACAGCATCGCAGCAATTTGGGCGTTCATGATTTTCCTGCTGGCCTACACTCCGTGTGTGGCCACGCTGGCAACTCAGCGACGGGAGATCGGCTGGAAATGGACGCTCATGGGGCTTGGCCTGCAGTTTGCAGGGGCGTGGGTGCTGGCGGTCGCGGTGTTCAATGTGGTGAAGATTTGGTGGTAAAGAGATGAAGCCTGCAACTGCGGTGCTGGAATCCATCCAACGTGGAAACAACAACATTCATGACATCTCGCGCGATACCGGTTTACGTGAGCAGCTGGTGCAGACCGTCATTCACGCATTGAAGGCCTCCGGTGCCCTGGGGCATGAGTCACCGGCGAACGCTTGCCTGAGCGGCAAAGAATGTAGTGGTTGCCCCGTGAATAATACGTGTGGCTCTGCTGTTCTACTGACGTTATCCGTGCCCCGTCACGTGCACGAGTGACTTCTTTTAATTGTGGGCAACCCCTTTAGGGGGTTGCCCACGTGGCGTTTTCTTGGGTTGTGGTTTTAGGTGACAAAAGTGTTCCTGACCATGGGGTAGTGGCGGTATGATTAGGGGTTGAACCTTGTTGTCTACGTGAAGGAAAAAACGTGACTGAAAATACCCGCATTGAAACCGACTCCATGGGCGAAGTTAAGGTAGCTAATGACCGCTACTGGGGTGCTCAGACTGAGCGTTCCCTGCACAACTTCAACATTGGTCGCGAGACCTTTGTTTGGGGCCGCCCAATGGTTAAGGCACTGGGTACCCTGAAGAAGTCCGCAGCTCTGGCTAATGCTGAGCTGGGCGAGCTGCCACAGGACATCGCTGATCTGATCGTTCAGGCTGGTGACCAGGTCATCGCTGGTGAGCTTGATGATCACTTCCCATTGGTTGTTTTCCAGACTGGTTCTGGCACCCAGTCCAACATGAACGTCAACGAGGTTATCTCCAACCGCGCAATCGAGATCGCTGGTGGAGAGATGGGCTCCAAGTCTCCTGTTCACCCTAATGACCACGTCAACCGTGGCCAGTCCTCTAACGACACCTTCCCAACCGCAATGCACATTGCCGTTGTCCAAGAGCTGCAGAACATGTACCCACGTGTTCGCCAGCTGCGTGACACCTTTGCTAAGAAGGCTGAGCAGTACCACGATGTCATCATGGTTGGCCGTACCCACCTGCAGGACGCGACCCCTGTTCGCCTGTCCCAGGTATTTGAGTCATGGGTAGCTCAGATCGACTTCGCTCTCGAGGGCATCGAGTACGCTGACTCCCGCGCTCGCGAGCTCGCAATTGGCGGTACCGCTGTGGGCACCGGTTTGAATGCCCACCCAGAGTTTGGCGCACTGTGTGCACAGAAGATCTCTGAGGAAACCGGCATCGAGTTCAAGCAGGCGGACAATCTGTTCGCAGCTCTGGGTGCACATGACGCACTGGTGCTTGTTTCCGGCGCTTTGACCGTTCTGTCTGACGCTCTGATGAAGATCGCTAACGACGTCCGCTGGTACGCTTCCGGCCCACGTAACGGCATTGGCGAGCTCATCATCCCAGAAAACGAGCCAGGTTCCTCCATCATGCCGGGTAAGGTCAACCCAACCCAGTGTGAGGCTATGACCATGGTTGCAACCAAGGTATTCGGTAACAACGCTACCGTCGGTTTTGCCGGTTCTCAGGGTAACTTCCAGCTCAACGTTTACAAGCCAGTTATGGCGTGGGCAATCTTGGAGTCCATCCAGCTGCTGGGTGACACCTGTGTTTCCTTCGACGAGAACTGTGCATACGGCATCGAGCCTAACCTCGAGAAGATCGAGCAGAATCTTGGTACTAACCTCATGCAGGTCACTGCGCTGAACCGCCACATTGGTTACGACAAGGCTTCCAAGATTGCCAAGAATGCTCACAAGAAGGGTCTGTCCCTGAAGGAGTCTGCTCTTGAGCTCGAGTTCCTCACTGAGGAAGAGTTCGACAAGTGGGTTGTTCCTGCTGACATGTGCCAGCCTTCTGCTGCTGAGGATTAATTCTCACTAGGCCTTTACAACAACTAAGCGTGCCCCGCGCAATGCGGGGCACGCTTAGTTTATGTCGGTACTAGGTGGTCAGTAGCGCGCGTACCTCATCATGCAGCAGGCCGTTGGTGGCGAGGGCATCCCCGCCGTGGGGCCCGTCTACACCGGCCAGGGACGTGAAGCGACCGCCGGCCTCTTCCACCAGGATGGCCAGTGGGGCCAGATCCCAAAGTGATACCTCCGGCTCTGCGGCGATGTCCACGGCTCCTTCGGCGACGAGGCAGTAGGAGAAGAAGTCACCGAAACCGCGCAGGCGCCAGGTGATGTCGGAAAGCTTGATGAAGTTATCGCCTAGGTTACGCTCACGCCAGCCGTCCAAGGATGAGAATGAGACTGACGCGTCCTCTAGCTCGGTCACGCCAGAGACGGAGATCTTTTGTGCTGCTCCGCCCTTGAATGACTTGTACGCTCCGTCACCCTTGGATGCCCACCAGCGACGTGCGAGCCCAGGGGCTGAGACCACGCCCACCACAGGCTTACCATCGTCGAGCAGTGCGATCAGTGTTGCCCACACGGGCACGCCGCGGACGTAGTTTTTGGTGCCGTCGATGGGGTCAATAATCCACTGGCGGCCTTCCAATACGGCGTCGCCCCCGAATTCCTCACCGAGGATGGCATCATCGGGACGTTCGCTTTCTATACGGCTGCGAAGCATCCGCTCGCACTCGATGTCGGCATCGGAGACTGGGGTCATATCTGGTTTGGAGTCCACAGACAAGTCTGAGGCTTCGAAACGGGACAGCGTCAGCTTGTCGGCGGCATCGGCCAGCTGCAAGGCAAAGGCGAGATCATCAGCAAAAGACATAACAGCAATCCTATGCGGTGAATGCGGACACGATCTCAGAAACGGTCTGCGAGTTTCCGGCCACGCACCAGGTCTTGCCACCGGACTCTACCTTCTGGCACACCCCGCCAGCGCCCTCGACGAGTGCACGGCCTGGCAGCCAATCCCACGCGGCGACGGAGTGCTGGGTCCACGCGCCCAAGGAACCGTCGGCGACGCCACCTAGGTCCACGCTGGCTGAGCCGAGCATTCGGATGGTAGCGACGATGGTGGATACCTTCAGCCACGCGTCGCGTGGCCCTGCCTCGGCGAGAAAGGTGGGGTGGATATAGGTGCCCAGGCTTACGACGGAGGCAGGAGCATCCGCCAGCGGGGCCACGCGCTTGCCGTCGCGGGTGGTGGCAATTCCAGGGCCACCGAACCAGGTGTAACCCATGGCGGGGCGGTGAACCGCCCCGAACACAAGCTTCGATGGATCCTCTGGGTCACCCTCCACTAACGCCACGGCGGAGCACCAGTAGTCAGAGCCAGATGTGAAGTTGTAGGTGCCGTCCACTGGATCCACTACCCATGTGCGGCCGGAGGAGGATTCGCGCTGTGTGCCTTCCTCTCCCAGTACGCCGTCCTCGGGGCGTACTAGCTCTAGCACGGTGGAGACGAACTGCTCGGCCGCGCGGTCTGCGTCCGTGACTACGTCTGATACGGAGGTCTTCTGATCTACCTCAACGCCCTGTTCGCGCATGCGCCACGCTAAGCGGCCAGCGTTGTACACCAGCGCTTGGGCGAGGTGCTCGTCTGAGTCTTTTTCATGCGCCACCGCAAATGTTTTGGCGATGGTAGCGATCATGTCATTCAAGCTGGAAGGTACGTGGGATTCATTGGAAGAACTCATGTATTCCATTGTGCAACATCGCGGCTCGCTTTCTCATCTTGAGCCATGCTCTTTGTCCTTGGGTATGTGGGCAATGCTGAGCTGAGGAGGGCCAGCAGGTGGGTTAGGTGAGGGGCTCGAGGTGCGAAAGAGGGCGTTGGCTTTTAATAGCTGACCCTCTTCGCTGTAGAATCGTGGCTTATGCGACCGGAAATCTCAGCTGCACTAGATAAGCTCGACACCACACTCACCACCATTGAGAAGGTCATGGACCCTGAGGAAATGGCGGCCCGTGTGCGCGAGCTCGAGCAGCAGGCGGCGGATCCGTCCCTGTGGGATGATCCCGACCATGCTCAACAGGTCACCACGGAATTGTCCGGTGTGCAGGCGAAGCTGAAAAAGCTTAATGCTCTGCGCCAGCGCATTGAGGACATGCCGGTCATGTATGAGCTTGCGGAAGAGGAGGGTGAAGACACAGATCTGGCCGATGAGGAACTCGCTGACCTCACTGAGGCCATTGAATCCCTCGAGGTAACCACCATGCTCTCTGGTGATTATGACGACCGTGAGGCAGTGATTAACATTCGCTCCGGCGCCGGCGGTGTCGAAGCCGCTGACTGGGCTGAGATGCTGATGCGCATGTACACCCGCTGGGCGGAGAAGAAGGGCTACAAGGTCGATATTTACGATATCTCCTATGCCGAAGAGGCTGGCATTAAGTCTGCCACCTTTGTCGTTCACGGTGACTACATGTACGGTACGTTGTCCGTGGAGCAGGGCGCACACCGCCTTGTCCGCATTTCTCCTTTCGATAACCAAGGCCGTCGCCAGACCTCCTTTGCTGAGGTTGAGGTCCTGCCGGTGGTGGAGCAGACCGACCACATTGATATCCCAGACTCTGAGGTCCGCGTGGACGTCTACCGTTCTTCCGGTCCAGGCGGCCAGTCTGTGAACACAACGGACTCCGCTGTCCGCCTGACCCACATCCCAACCGGCATTGTGGTGACCTGCCAGAACGAGAAATCCCAGATCCAGAACAAGGCATCTGCCATGCGCGTGCTTCAGGCAAAGCTGCTTGAGCGCAAGCGGCAGGAAGAGCGCGCCGAACTGGATGCACTTGGCGCTGGAGGTAACGCATCCTGGGGCAACCAGATGCGATCCTACGTCCTGCACCCTTACCAAATGGTCAAGGATCTACGTACCAACTATGAAGTCAATGATCCGACCAAGGTGCTTGACGGTGACATTGACAAGTTCCTAGAAGAAGGCATCCGCTGGCGCATGGCGGAGCAAAGCTCGGAGAACTAACGAGGCAGCCCTTTTAGCCGCTGGACCACGCCGTCCAGCGGCTTCTTTGTACGTGAGCGCCTTAGTAGGCGATGGGGCGTTCCCCTTGGAGCTTGTGCATCAGCCCTAACATCGCCCGCGGGTGAGTGTTCATTTGTGGTTTAGCCCCCGGCCACGGCCCAACGAACACGCGATTGAGGGGAACGTAGTGCGCGAGGTACGGATTTTTATTGCATTTGGCTACCCTAAGGCAGGGGACTTAAGACCTCTTTTTTGAAGATATCTTTTGAGTGTTTTTGATTCATTGACGGGTGTAATACTGGCAGCTAGCGTTAGGGTGCAAACGAAAAAAAGACAGGAGATGCTGTGGGAAAGTACCTGAGGACTCTTATTCTGTCGCTCCTGATAGGCGCGGTGGTATACACGGTAACAACCCTAGCCGGTTTTGAAGCAGCCCCCGCAGTTTCCATTAGCATCATTGCTGCTGTGGTTTTAACAACTGTCATCAGTCTCGTGCGCGAGACCTCGAAGAAAGACACTCACGTCTAGGACCGTGAAGAAATTTGGTTCCGCAGCGCTCTAGTGCACGGAGTCTGGAGAAAAGAGTTGTCATGCACCTCACGTTATAAGTCGTTTTCGGGCGCGTCGAGGGGAAAGCTATGAAACGCGAGAATCTGTGGATAGCTCTAGGCCGAGGGCGAAGGTTATCCACAGATTCTTAGGATGGCGGAGCGTTTATTGCGGCAGCTGGTAATCCATTGGGGTGCCTGGGCCGAGTGGCAGGCCGATCAGGTACCAGATGACGAAGAAGATGAACCAGCCGGCTATCATCGCCAGGGAGTACGGGAGGGCCATGGACATGAGTGTGCCAATGCCGGCCTTCTTGTAGTAGCGCTGCAGGAAGGTCAGCGCGAGCGCGAAGTACGGGCTCATGGGGGTGATGATGTTGGTGGGGCTGTCGCCGATACGGAACAACATCTGGGTGACTTCAGGGGAGACACCGATGTACATCATCATTGGAACAACCACCGGCGCCATCAGAGCGTACTGGGCAGACCCGGAGGTGATCAGGAGGTTGAGCACGGCCACCATGATCACGAAGCCCAAGAAGGTAACCAGGATTGGTAGGTCCCACTTCTGCAGGAGCTCGGAGCCCTTAATGGACGTCCACTGCCCAATGTTGGACCAGTTGAACCAAGCGATGAACTGGGATACGGCAAAGAACAGGACCAGCATTGGGATCATGGTCTTGAGGCCCTTGGCCATGAACTCTGGGATGTCAGACGCCTTAGTGATGGAGCCCACGACTACGCCGTAGACAGTGCCGAGCACGAAAAACATCAGGGCGATCGGTACGGCTACGGATCGGATCAGTGGGGACTCCATTGCGCCGTCTTCGTGTGCCAGCGGGGAAGCTGGGAGAAGCAGTAGCGCGAAGTATGCAGCGAGGAAGATGACGGTGGCAACGCCAGTTGCCACCAGTGCCTTGGATTCCTCCGGCTTGACCTTGAGCGCTTCTTCAGGGTGCTCGTCTGGGTCGTCGGAAAGCTGCAGAGATTCGGTTTCGATCTCATCGTGGTTGACTAGCTGCTTAACCTTCTTATTGATGAAGAACTCCGTGACCACGGTGATGATCAGTGCCAGCACGATGGAGGAAGGTATCACAAAGAAGTAGTTGGCCAACGGGTTGACCTCGTAGCTTTCCTCCACAATCTGAGCCGCGGAGGTGGAGATGCCACCCAAAAGGACGTCAGTGATGTTAGGAACCAAGGAAGCGTTAAAGCCTGCGGAGGATGCGGCGAATGCCACCATAGCGCCCACAATCGGGGAGCGGCCCACGGCGTGGAAAGCCATGGCGCCCAGCGGGATCAGGATGACATAGACGGCGTCGGAGGCGATGGAGCCGGTGACGCCGGCCAGCGCTACCGCGAAGGTGAGCATGCGTGGCCCCACGCGGGACACCATAGCGCGTACCAGTGCGGAGATGAGGCCTGAGTATTCGGCCACGGCCACGCCGAGCATCACGATGATGATGACGCCGAGCGGAGGGAAGCTGGTGAAGTTGGTTACGGCCTCCGTGACCATCCGTGAGATACCTTCGGAGGAAAGGAGGTTGGTGACCTTGATGGTTTCACCGGTGGCCGGGTCAGTCGCGGACATGCCCACGCGGTTGCCGATCCACGAGGAGACGGCCACAACGCCAGCTAGGATGACGAATAACCAAAATGGGTCCGGCAGCTTGTTGCCCACGCGCTCAACTGCCCCGAGGAAGCCGGTCGCCTTCTGCGGCTCAGCCTGCGGCTCGGCCGGATGTGATGCCGGATCGCCCGCCCTCTCTGGCGCGTTTTCGGTTTGAGAACTCATAAAAGCCCCTTATTTTCTTACACGTTTCATTTAATACAGGGGACTTTTGTGCCCTTGTTGCCTGCGCCACAGTACGGCGCGAACTTGACCACGCTAACAAGACTGGTGTGTCTTACGCATGTCAGGAGAGCTTGGGCGGGTGAATTGTTGCGCCTTTGTAATCAAGTGAGGGTGATGTAAAGCGGAGCAAATTACTCCACCTGCTGGGTGTGGAAACCATTTCATCAGTCACATGTGTTTCTTTTGTCACTTAAGTTTGGGTAAGCTACGCCTGTGATTACTTTCGACAACGTCACCAAAACCTACAAAACCTCAACCAGGCCTGCGTTGGACAACATCAGCCTGTCCATTGATAAGGGCGAGTTCGTCTTCTTGATCGGCCCATCTGGCTCCGGCAAGTCCACGTTCCTACAGCTGATGATCCGCGAAACCAACGTGACCAGCGGTGACATTCACTTGTCGGATTTCCACGTGAACAAGCTCCGTGGCAAAGACATCAATCGCCTGCGCCAGCGCATCGGCTATGTCTTCCAAGACTTCCGTCTGCTGCAGCAAAAGAGCGTGTACGACAACGTGGCTTTCGCCCTCGAGGTGATTGGTACCCGCAAGGATAAGATCGCCAAGATGGTGCCAGAAACGCTGGAGATGGTGGGACTTGCAGCCAAGGCGGATCGCATGCCCGCCGAACTCTCCGGTGGCGAGCAGCAGCGCGTGGCCATCGCCCGCGCCACCGTTAACCGCCCGCTGCTTCTGCTTGCCGACGAACCCACCGGCAACCTGGATCCAGAAACCAGCAACGACATCATGAACCTCATCCGCCAGATCAACCGTGGTGGCACCACGGTGATCATGAGTACCCACAACGCGCGCACGGTCAACGACATGCGCAAGCGTGTGATCGAACTGTCGCTCGGAAAGCTCGTCCGTGATGATGCCCACGGCGTCTACGGTGAGTCCTAAGAAAGAAGGCTAAACATGAATCTCGGATACGTATTCAAACAAGCCTTCACCGGCTTGGGTCGCAATATCACCATGACCATTGCGCTGATCATCACCACCGCGATCTCTTTGGCCCTGCTGGCAACAGGCTTCCTCGTTACCAACATGACCGAAAAGACCAAGGATATCTACCTCGACCGCGTAGAGGTTATGGTGCAGCTGGACGAGGAGATCTCTGCGGGGGATAAGGACTGCACCAGTCAGCAGTGCGTGGATGTTCGCGAGAAGCTCGAGGGTGCTGACGGTATTGAATCCGTAACTTTCCGTTCTCGTGAGCAGTCCTACGAACGCTTCGTGGAAGTATTCCAAGAGTCTGATCCACTCCTCGTCCAAGAGACCTCACCTGACGCCCTGCCAGCCGCCCTGCATGTGCGCCTTGTGGACCCGCTGGACCCTAGCCCGCTTGATCCGGTGCGTGACCTCCCACAGGTCACCGACGTGGTGGATCAGGTAGACGATCTTCGCGGAGCTACTGACAACCTGGACTCTATCCGCAATGCCACGTTCCTATTTGCTGCCGTGCAGGCGCTGGCCGCGATCTTCCTGATCGCGAACATGGTGCAGATCGCGGCGTTTAATCGTCGGGACGAAATTGGCATCATGCGCATGGTGGGTGCGTCGCGTTGGTACACCCAGGTGCCATTTATCCTGGAGGCCGTCATCGCCGTGCTTGCTGGTGCCGTGCTCGCCGGCATCGCGCTGTTCGCTGGAAAGAAGTTTGTGGTGGACGATGCCCTGCGTGGACTCTATGAGTCCCAGCTGATCGCCCCGATCACGAGCCAGGACATTTGGACCGTCTTGCCGATCGTGTCTGTGGTGGGCGTCATCTTTGCCGCGATCACCGCGCAGGTAACCCTTCGCCTGTACGTGCGCAAGTAGCTTTAAAAACCACAAGAACCGCTGGCCTCCACATCATGGAGCCAGCGGTTTTTGCGCGCTACGTGTCGCTTCACGTGGCAGGGAACGGGTTGTAGTGACCGCGCCCGTCCGTGTGTTTTTCCTGCCTGGTTACGCACGGCATGCGCCGTAAATAAACAGCCGTTCAGATCACAGCTGAAAACACCAGCGCTAGACCCAGAGTTTGGCTTTCTCGTTGAAGCAGTGTCCGCACATGGCGATATAGCGTGGGTTGTCTAGTGTTTCGATCTGGATGCTGTCACCTTCCAGCGTTATCTGGTCGTCGGCGCCAATGCGCGCGTTAAACACTGCTTTGCGCCCGCAGTCGCAGATGGTCTTGATCTCCTCAATAGAGTGCGCAAGCTCCATGAGCCTAGCCGATGCGGGGAAGAGGCGAGACTGGAAGTTGGTACGAAGCCCGTAACAGATCACGGGCACTCCGCGCAGCACCAGCGTCATCAGCTGGTCAACCTGTTCAGGCGCAAGAAATTGGCATTCGTCAATGAGCACGCAGTCACACTGCTCCTGCTCCTGGATGAGCTCGCGAAGGTCGTCGGAGCCGTTCACCACTAAGGCGGGGCTAGAGATTCCAATGCGGGAGTGGATGTGGTCATCGCCTAGGGTGTCGGTGGCGGGTTTCAGGATTACCGGCTTCATCCCTCTCTCGCGATAGTTGTGGGCCACGCGCAGGATTTCAATGGACTTGCCGGAGTTCATGGTGCCGTATCGGAAATATAGTTTTGCCACGAGGAGGTAGTTTAAACCATCTCGTCTGGCTTTACGACGCCGTTCGTGACTCCGCCCCGCCAGCGCAACCCCGCTCGCGCCGCTTCTGCTAGGGGGTGTACCTCCTCTAGGATCTACTGCGGTTGTCGCCGGCTCTACAAAAGTGGCTACTATATAAGGGTTATGGCGAAGAAGAATAAGAAGAAGGTAGCGGGCAACAATCCGGTTGTTGCTACCAACCGAAAAGCAAAGCACGAGTACAACATCCTCGATACCTATGAGTGCGGTGTTGTGCTGCTGGGCACGGAGGTTAAAAGCCTGCGTGAGGGCAAGTGTTCCATCGTTGATGCCTTCGCCACCATTGATGAGGGCGAAGTGTGGCTGCGCAACCTCCATATCCCTGAATACTCCATGGGGCACTGGACTAACCACAAGCCGATGCGCAACCGCAAGCTTCTGCTACACCGCCGTGAGATTGATACCTTGATGGGCAAAGTCCGCGACGGCAATAAGACGCTGGTCCCCATGAAGCTTTACTTCAAGGATGGTCGTCTCAAGTGCGAGCTAGCGCTTGCCCAAGGTAAGCAGGCCCATGACAAGCGCCAAGCCATTAAGCGTCGCACGGAAGAACGCGAAGTGGTTAAGGAACTAGGCCGCAGAGTGAAGGGCATCTCAGCATAGAAGGAAGGCACTGGCGTTAAGCCAGTGCCTTCCTAGCGGAGAGCGCAATCCCGCCCAGCAATGTGTAATCGATTCTTCTGCAATCAACTAAACCCGGGCGGATGCAAAAGGGGCTGCTGCCAGTTAGTGTGCGGTTTCGAGCTTGGCTGCAGCGTGCAGCTTGGATGGATCCTTAGCCTTGCGTACCTGTAGCGTCCAGGAATCGCCGGTGTTTTCCGTCCAACAAGCGACACGCGCCGGGAGAACTACCGGCTTGGAAAAGTCCACCGAGTAGCGCAGGTGCCCGGAGACGCGCCCCTCTAGGAGGGTGAGCATCTTTGCGGCGGTCCACATGCCGTGCGCGATGACGCTGGGGAAACCAAAGGCCTTTGCGCCGAGCTTGCTGGTGTGCACTGGGTTCTTATCACCGGAAGCTTCGGCGTACTGGGAAATGTCGCTGGCCGTAACCTTCCACTCTGCGGTGTTAGCAACCTTTGGCTTAACAGGCTCTTCCAAGTTGGTTCCACGGGACTCTGGGCGGTCAATGGAAGAGTTCTTATCCAGGCGAGCACCCATGCCGAGGAAGCTCGACACCTGCGACCATACAATCTCCCCATTAATCTCGATCTCAGTGATCATATCGATGATCACGCCACGGCGGTGCGGGCGCAGATTGTTAGCGTAAACCTTGAGGTCAAAGGTCTCATCCGCGCCAATCTCGCGCTTTTGATCAATAACATTGGAAAGGTGGATCGCACCCATAGCGGAGTATGGGAAGTCCGGCTGCGTCATGACTCGCATCATCACTGGGAAAGCCAAGATGTAAGGATACGTCAGCGGCAGGGTAGTGGAGTTGCGGAAACCAACAGCCTGGTTGTACTTGGCGAGGTGTGCTGGATCGACCTTCACATTTTCAACAACGAAGACGCTGGTTGGGTCTTCTTTGGCCGTGCGCTTGGTCTTAACTTTATCCAGCACAACTCGCCGGAATTCCTTGGATAGATCAGGAATCGTGTCTAGTTTCTGCACCTTAAGCTCCCAACATGGACTGGCCGCATACGCGGATGACATTGCCGTTAACAGCGCCGGAGGACTCAGCAGCCAGGTATGCGACGGTCTCGGCGACGTCAACGGTCTGGCCACCCTGGTTCAGTGAACTGGAGCGGCGCCCAACCTCGCGAGGAATGGTTGGCATAGCAGCGGTCATGTCGGTCTCAATGAAGCCAGGAGCTACTGCATTGATGGTGCCGCCCCTAGCAGCAAGGGTTTCTTTCATTGCATCAACGAAGCCGACAATTCCGGCCTTGGTAGTGGCGTAGTTGGTCTGGCCACGGTTGCCTGCTAGGCCAGCGATGGAGGATACACCGATCACTGCAGCGTTATCAGAGAGGTAACCAGACTCGATAAGCCCCTCGGTGATGCGTACTGGCGCAACGAGGTTGATGTTTTGAACCATGTTCCACATCTTCTCGTCCATGTTGACCAGCAGCTTATCTCGGGTGACGCCAGCATTGTGGACCAAGATATCCACTGGCTGGTTGTACCGGGATTCAGCGTGCTTAGCAATGATCTCAGCAGCCTTCGGGTCGGTAACGTCCAGAGGAAGGGAGGTGCCCTTGGTGTCATTCGCGGTCGCAACCAAGGCCTCAGCAGCGGCAGGGATGTCTACGCAGATGACGGAAGCGCCATCGCGTGCGAGTACTTCTGCCATTGTTTTACCGATACCGCGGGCAGCACCGGTGACTACAGCAAGGCGACCAGCCAGTGGCTTCTCCCAATCGGCGGGAGCCGGAGCATTGGTAGCGGATACGCGGATGACCTGACCGTTGACGAATGCGGATTTTCCGGAGAGCAAGAATCGCAAGGTGGACTCTGCGGAGGAAGCCTGTGCGTCCGGTGCTAGGTACACCAGCTGCGCGGTGGCGCCGTGGCGGAGCTCCTTAGCCAAGGAACGGGAGAAGCCTTCAAGGGCGCGGGCCGTGATTCGCTCGGTTCCTTCTGCCAATTCGGGGGTAGTTCCAAGAACGACGATTCGTGCATTTTTTGCGATCTTCTTCATCTGTGGGTTCATCACATCGAAGAGGGTGTGAAGGTCTTCCGGTTCAGTGATTCCGGTGGCATCAAGAACGATGCCGGCTCGTGGGGTGTCAGCCTCTGCTGGCACGTACTCGAAGGCGTCTCCCAGCAGCTCCTTCAGGGTTTCTGCGTAGCGCCCCTTACCGCAGATGACCAGCGGTCCGTCCAGCAACGGCTGGCCTGGGGTGTGGCGGCGAAGCTTCTCTCCCTGAGGTACTCCAGCCTTGGCCGCGAGTGGTGAGTTGATGAGCTTTTCGAGGATATCCATGGCTTAAAGATCCTTTCAAAATTAAAATGTGATCGACATCATGTATCAACGTGATGTAGGCTACAGTATCAGTTATAAGTGATCCACGCCATATGATTTTGGATACAAAAGGAGTTTCTATGAACAGCAGACGAGTAGCGATTCTCGGCGGCAACCGAACCCCATTTGCTCGTTCCAACAAGGAATACGCAAACGCGTCCAACCAAGATCTGCTGACTGCAGCCATTGAAGGACTCGTAGCCCGACTTGGTCTTCAAGATGAAGAACTGGGCATGGTAGCGGCTGGTGCAGTACTGAAGCACTCCCGTGATTTCAACCTCACACGCGAATCAGTGCTCGGTTCCTCCCTGGCGCCAACCACTCCAGCTATCGACGTACAGCAGGCTTGTGGCACCGGCTTAGCGGCCTGCATCCTCGTTGCGGACGGCATTGCGGCTGGCCGTTACGATGTTGGTCTCGGTGGTGGAACGGACACCGTCTCTGATGCGCCGCTAGCCGTAGGTGACCAGCTTCGCCGCACTCTCCTCAAGCTTGCTGCAGCGCGCACCACTGGTGACCGCATCAAGCTCGCTGGCAGCATTCGTCCTAGCCAGCTTGTTCCTGAGCAGCCAGCTAATTCCGAGCCACGCACGGGCAAGTCCATGGGTGAGCACGCGGCAATTACTGCGCGCGAGTATGGCATTAGCCGCGAGGCGCAGGATGAATTGGCAGTCGCATCGCACAAGAATCTCGCGGCAGCATACGATGCAGGTTTCTTTGAGGACCTTGTCACCCCGTTCATGGGCGTTACCCGCGATACCAACCTTCGTCCAGACGCATCCATGGAATCCATGGCCAAGCTCAAGCCAGTGTTTGGTAAGCAGGACGCTATTGAACATGGTGCCGCGGCAACCATGACCGCTGGTAACTCCACCCCGCTGACCGACGGCGCATCCGTTGCTCTTCTGTCCTCTGAGGAGTGGGCAGCCGCACACAACATCGAGCCGCTTGCTTACTTAGTCGACTCCGAGACGGCGGCGGTGGACTACCTCCACGGCGAGGATGGTCTGCTCATGGCCCCAACTCATGCGATTCCAAAGCTTCTTGAGCGTAACGGTCTGAGCTTGCAGGACTTTGATTTCTACGAAATCCACGAGGCCTTCGCTTCTCAGGTACTGGCAACCCTTGCCAGCCTTGAGCAGCAGGGGCTGGGTGAAATTGACCGCAACAAGCTCAACGTGAAGGGTTCCTCCCTCGCAGCCGGACACCCATTCGCTGGTACTGGCGCACGCATCCTCGCAACCGCGGCAAAGACTTTGGCAGAAAACGGCGGCGGACGCACTCTCATCTCCATCTGCGCAGCAGGTGGCCAGGGCATCGTCGCAATCATCGAACGCTAAACAACAAGAAAAGGAACAAGAAAATGGCACCAGAAGCACGTGCACCACAGACCCTCCCAACCGAGCCACAGCATCAGGTTGCTGCAGATCTGCAGAAGATCCTCGACGGACAGTTCGGCGTCCTCCGTGAGGAAATTCGTAACCTGATTGATGACGAGCGTTTCCTTCCAAAGCGTGAAGGTACTCTCGACGAGCAGCGTGATGCGCTGATCCCAGTTCTGAAGGAATTCGCTGAGGGCGGATTCTCCTACGATTCCTTCTCCCAAGCGAACGGTGGTTCAGGTAAGACGGACCGTGCAATCATCGGCCTTGAGACCCTTGCTCACGCTGACCTGTCAGCCATGGTTAAGTCTGGCGTTCAGTGGGGCCTGTGGGGTGGCGCGATTGATAACCTCGGCACCGAGCGTCACAAGAAGTACGTTAAGCCAACCATGGATCTTGAACTGCTGGGCATCTACGCTATGACCGAGATCGGTCACGGCTCGAACGTACAGCAGCTCGAAACCACCGCCACCTATGACCCTGAGACCCAGGAATTCATCATTAACAGCCCTAGCCCTTCTGCAAAGAAGTGCTACCTGGGTAACGCTGCCCGCCACGGCACCATCGCTGCCGTATTCGCGCAGCTTTACACCCCAGGCGTGGAGGAGTCTCACGGCGTTCACTGCCTCGTAGTTCCAGTTCGTGACGAGGACGGCAACCCGCTGCCAGGCGTCACCATTGGAGATCACGGCAGCAAGGGCGGCCTGCTGGGCGTAGACAACGGCACCCTGATGTTTGATAACGTTCGCATTCCGCGTGAGAACCTACTCAACCGTTTTGGTGACGTTTCAGAGGACGGCGTTTACTCCTCCCCAATTGATTCCAAGAACCGTCGCTTCTTCACCATGCTGTCCACCCTGATCCGCGGCCGCATTGCCGTAGCAGGTGCTGCTTCCTCTGCCACCCGCTCCAGCTTGGATATCGCAGTGTCCTACGCAACCCGTCGTCGCCAGTTCTCTCCAGGTGGCAATCTCCCTGAGAAGCGCCTGATCGATCACCGCTCCCACCGCCTGCGCCTGCTGGTACCACTCGCTAAGACTTACGCTTTGATGCTCCTGCAGAACCAAGTCACCGCGAAGCTCTACGATCAGCAGCGTTCCATCGCTGAAGGTGTTTTGGACCTTTCCAACCCAACTGAGGAACAGCTCATCGCTTCCCGCGAGCTGGAGTCTTGGGCAGCTGGTCTGAAGGTAATCTCCACCCAGCACGCAACCAGGACCATCCAAGAATGCCGCGAGGCATGTGGCGGTGCGGGCTACATGAGTGAGAATCTCCTGACCACCTTCAAGGCTGACTCTGATGTATTCACCACCTTCGAGGGCGACAACACGGTTCTCATCCAGATGGTGGGCAAGGAGATGCTGACCGCCTACGCGCGTGACATGGGTGACCTGTCCGCAATGGACTTGGTGAAGTATGGGATAAATGAGGTTGGTGACCTCATCCGTCGCCGTTCCGGACTGAGCAATACCGTGAAGACTGCGCTGGATAGCGTCCGAAACAAGGAAGACAACTCTATCTTCGACACTGGTTACCAGGTCACCCTGCTGGAGGAACGCTCCCAGGCCATCCTGAAGTCCCTTGCTCAGCGTATGCAGAAGGCACGCAAGGCTGAGCTGCAGGAAGCAGTACAGATCGTCGACAAGGCGCAGGACCACCTGATCGCGGCGGGCTACGCGCGGATGAATTCCCTCGCGCTGCAGGCGCTGGTTGAGGCTGAGGACAAGCTGCCTAAGGATTCACCAGCTAAGGGAGTACTTGAGCAGATCCGCCACCTCTACGCCCTGTCCACCATTGTCGAGCACGCTGCTTGGTACCAGGAGCACGGCATGTTGCCAGGTTCCCGCATCCGCGTTGCACGTGCTGCGGTCCGTGACCTCGTTGACTCCCTTGGCCCATGGGCTGAGGTACTGGTAGAGGCATTCGCTATCCCGAACGCTGTTCGCAACGTGCCAATGCTTTCCCAGGAAGGTGTAGACGAGCCACGCTACTAAAGACTTGGGTGCCAACTGGGTTCGGCATCCAATAACACGATCTATGTTGCGGTAGATCGAACGGCCACACCTCGGTGTGGCCGTTTTTAACGTAACGCCCACTCGAGGGCGGTTCAGACGTGAGAGTAGATTTGTAAGAGTAAACAAAACGGTTGGAGGGGTCCCATGCAGCCAGGCGTGTGGTCAGAGGTAGGAAAGCTTCATGAAGTAATGGTGTGCAGGCCGGGCCTTGCTCACGAAAGGCTCACGCCTGCTAACTGCAAGGATCTCTTGTTCGATGACGTGCTCTGGGTTGATGAGGCCATCCGTCACCATGAGGAGTTTGTCTCTGAACTCACCGCCTGGGGAGTAAAGGTGGTAGACCTGCATGATCTTCTGGCAGAAACCCTCGCGGTCCCGGAGGGGCGTGACTTCATCCTCAACCGCAAACACTTGGCCAAGAATACTGGTGTGGGTGTGGGGCGCGAACTGCGCGCATGGTTCGATGATCTCCCCAATGAGCGCGTCGCTGAGCTCATGATCGGTGGTGTGGCCATGAGCGAGATTCCTGCGCGGGGCGGGGTGATTGACATGCTTCGCGACGTCTTCCCGCCGCAGCACTTCGCGCTGCGCCCTCTGCCCAACACCCAATTCGCCCGCGACACGTCCTCATGGATTTATGGTGGTGTGTCCATGAACCCCATGCGCCTGCCCGCGCGACACCAAGAAACGCACCTATTGCGTGGCATTTACACGTTCCATCCTCGCTTTGCCAGTGCTGATTTTGAGGTCTGGTACGGTGACACGGACGATGATCCAGCCCTCGCCGCGCTGGAGGGCGGTGACATCATGCCGGTGGGCAACGGCGTGGTTTTGATGGGAATGGGGGAGCGCTCAACGTGGCAGGGAATTAGCAGGCTCGCGGAAGTCCTATTTGCTAAGGAAGCGGTGCGCGAAATTATCGTGGCTGACATGCCACCGGAGCGCGCCTCCATGCACTTGGACACAGTGTTTACCTTCATGGACGTAGACAAAGTGACTGCCTATCCACCGGTGATGAACGCCATCCGGCCAATTATCCTGAGGCCTTCTGACAAGCTATTCGATATTAGGGTAGGCAAGAATTTCATTGATGAGGTCGGTCGCGCTTTAGGCTGTGAGCTTCAGGTAGTAGAGACCGGCGGAGATGTCTACACCCAAGAACGCGAACAATGGGACGATGCTAACAACGTGGTTGCTATCGAACCTGGCGTAGTTGTGGCCTACGACCGCAACAAACATACCAACGCTAAGATCCGCGAGGCCGGTGTTGAAGTCATCGAGATCGGCTCTGCCGAGTTGGGGCGCGGTCGTGGCGGCGGGCACTGCATGACCTGCCCAATTGTGCGAGAAAGCGTGGACTAGCGGGCGAAGCCTAGACGAGTAGCTTAGTTCCGATAGATGAACTCACGGTCGCGGGAATTTCCCACGACGAACTGGTACTCGCCCGCCTTGCTAAAACCGAAGCGCTGGTAGAAGCGCTGGGCGCCGTAATTCTCGCTCCACACTCCGAGCCAGGTGGTGCGATCACCAATCCAGTCCATGGCGGTGTGCATGAGCCTGTGCCCATCACCGGAGTTCTGGTGTTCTTTCTTTACGTACAAGCGTTTTATCTCGCGGTCTTCTGGGGTGACGTCCTCGTGGGGGAGGGAGCACGGACCAGCAAGGATGTAGCCAATAAGCTCATCATCGTGCTCGAGTACCCAAATGGCGTGGTAAGGATCCTCCAGCATTCTCGCGTAAGCATCCGCCGTGTATGTGGTGGTGAGGAAGTACTCGAGATCCTCTGGTGGGTAAAGGTAGCCGAAAGTCTCTGTAAAAGTGTGTGCGGATAGTGACGCTAAAGCGTCTGCGTCCTCGAGAGTGGCGGGGCGGATAGTCATGATCTAACAGTACCCAACCTACTTCACCCGTTGCCGGCGCGATCACAAGACTAGTTTCGCTGGAAACTTAGAAAAGACAGTCACCAGCAGCCTATGTCCCCCTGCGGTTTCACAACCGGACTGCGCCAGTAGTCGTTGAAGCCTTGTGCATAATCCAACGTGGTGGCAGCCAGAACTCTACTGCGTAGCGTGCTGGATGATCAGGGATTGGGAGATCGGTTCTTTCCGGTACCTAAAGCGAAATCTCCAGATATTTCGCTTCGAGCACACAGACGATCAAGCGTTCACATCAAGCCATTCTGTGCACACTTACGGGCCTATAAACCTACTTTTATCGTGACATTAGAAAAGGAGCCTGAACAGTCAAGTGCTGTTCAGGCTCCTTGTGGTGGAGCCGCCGGGAATTGAACCCGGGTCCTACGTCACCTTGCCAGGGCTTCTCCGTGCGCAGTTCGCACATGGATCTCTACTTGGCCCTCCAGCTAGGACGAACACATCTGGATGATAGGCCCAGTCACCAGTTAGGGTCCCCACAGAACCTCGTGACCCATTCTGTGGGCAAGTCACTTAAACGACGCCAGGATCCGGATCAGTGACATACCCGGTCTGACGGACACGCAGGTCGCTGGCTTTTCTTATTAAGCAGCGAGGGCGTAGTCGCGCTGAGTGTTCTCTGCGCTTATAAAGTTGCAACGACGCTCACGGTGGTCGTAGCCTGCACCGGCACGCTTCCCCCGGCTTAATGCACGCAGTCGAAACCAAAATCGACCCCATGCTGCTTGGAAGCAGTATCACCACTTTACAACCGAGTACTTGAGAAGTCTATTCCCACACGGTGAGTCTCGCTGGGGTAACTGTGGCATGTCCAGTTGGTTACAAAGTGGGGGACTTAGCTCGAAGATAGGTTTGCTGCTGGTTAGACTTTTTAATGTGGTTGAGTTCTTAGCTAATCAGCAGATTCTCTTACTGTTCCTCCTCGTGGGAGTCGGCATGCTTGTCGGGCATGTCAAGATCAAGGGCGTCAGCTTGGGCGCCGCGGCGGTGCTGTTTGTCTCCATTGCAGTGTCGGCTCTTGCTGCGGCGAAGGATACTCAGCTACTGATTAGTTCGGAAATTGGGCATCTAGGGTTGGCTATTTTCGCGTTTGCGATTGGAACGATTTCCGGGCCCTCTTTTTTCCGGAACCTGAAAACGTCGCTCGCGCCGATCGTGGCGATGGTCGTGTTGTTCGTTGTAGTTGCCGGCGTGGGTTATGGCCTTGGCGTGGCTGCTTTTGGCATGGACATTGCCACGGTGGCGGGCGTGTTTGCGGGCGCAACCACTAATACCCCAGCGTTGTCGGCGGCGGGGGAGTCAAGCGGTGACATGGGTGCAGCCACCGTGGGGTATTCCATTGCCTACATCTTTGGCGTGGTGGGAATGATGGCAGCGGTGTTGCTTGCGCTGCGGGTGGGGCGGGGTGATCCTGACGCCCCAAGCGTGGTGACGCACGTAACCATTCGCGTGGATAGGGTGGACCGGCCCCGCGAATCGACGATTCACAATCTCATTGACGGTGATGTGCGTATTTCTCGCCTCCGCCGGGGCGAGCAGGGGCCCATCTGGATTCCGGTGCCGGAGGACCGCTTCGAAAAAGGTGACTTGGTTAACGTCGCGGGTACTCGGGAGTCAATTGAGCGTGCAGTTGAATTACTGGGGCACGTGTCTTCGCATTCCCTGCGTCGTGACCGGCATTTTTTGGACTTTAGGCGCATCACGGTCTCAGATCCCAAGGTAGCTGGCCATAGCGTAGCGCAGCTCAATGAAGACTTGTGGGCCAAGTACGGCGCACTCATCACGCGTGTACGTCGAGGCGACATTGACCAGGTGGCCTTCCCCGAAACATTTGTTGAAATGGGCGATCGTGTGCGCGTGGTGGCGGATACTAACCGCATGAAGGAGATTACTAGGTACTTGGGTGACTCCTCCCGTGGTCTGACGGACTTGAACCCCGTGATCTTGGGCTTAGGCTTGGCTGTGGGTATTGCCACTGGTGAGGTTCTGGGCATTGGCGCAGCCGCGGGCACGCTCATTGTGGGTCTTGTTCTGGGCAAGATTGGTCGCGTGGGTCCGGTAACCACTACCTTGCCTCATTCCTCGGCGCAGGTCCTCAGCGAGGCTGGGTTGCTCATGTTCCTAGTTCAGGCGGGCACTAACGCTGGCGGGCAGATCGCCTCTGCCTTCACGGGTGGTACGTGGCTGCAGATCATTGCGCTCGGCGCAGTGATGACGTCGCTGCTAGCGGTGGGGCTGTTCGTGATCATGCGGATGATGGGCATGGGAGGAACCAAACTCTCTGGTGTGATCGGTGGCGCTCAAACTCAGCCGGCACTGCTGGCGTTCGCGAACAATCGCACTGAGACTGATCCGCGTGTGGCGCTTGGGTATGCGCTGGTGTATCCGGTGGCCATGGTGGCCAAGATCCTCATTGCGCAACTACTCGGAAGTCTGTAGTTATTTTCAATAAAGGCGGGGTAGGGGTAGTAAAAACGCGCTGTGGGCGACCGTTCATTTTCAATTGAAAAACATTATCTTTAAGGCGTATGGTTTCCCCGTGCGTCTTATTTTGTTGCTCATTGCGTTATTGGGTACCGCTGTCGCAGCGCTTCTTGTAGGGCCAGTGGGTTTCAACTCACTCGTGGTCACAGAGATCCGCTTGCCGCGAGTGCTCATGTGTGCCCTCGTGGGCGGTGCTCTCGCAGTAGCGGGTGCGGCCATGCAGGCTGTGTTCAGTAATCCGTTGGCTGAGCCCGGCATCACGGGCGTAGGTGCGGGTGCGGCCACCTTCGCTGTACTGGCGATCATCATGGGGTGGACGGCCATCATGCCAGTGGGTGCTTTCCTTGGCGCTCTACTGGCCACGTTTGTGGTTCAAGCTGCGGGTAGGTCAGTGTCTTCCATCCTGCTGGTGGGTGTTGCCCTGAACTCGTTTCTCGGAGCAGTCATCGCCGCCATGGTGGCCAATGCCCCCAACGCGGAGCAGGCGCGTTCAGCCATGTTCTGGCTCAATGGCGATTTGACCGGCAGGACCATGGATGACGTCACCCTCGTGCTGGCGCCCATCCTGATCGGCGTGGCGGGCGTAGTGGTGTTCTATCGAGAACTCAACATGTTAAGCCTGGGCGGGGACACCGCGCAGTCCTCAGGTGTTGCGGTGAAGAAGGTCTCGCACGTGGTGTTGGCTTTCGGTGCGCTCGCTACTGCTGGCGCCGTGGCCACCTGCGGTGTGATCTCCTTCGTGGGCCTCGTGGTTCCGCACCTTATCCGCCTCGTCGCCGGAGCAAATCACAAATTCCTGTTGCCCGCCAGCTTTCTTGTGGGTGGCACGTTTTTGACTGTCGCCGATACCTGTGCGCGCATGATGTTCGACCCCATCACCTTGCAAACCGGCGTGGTCACAGCGCTTGTGGGCGCACCGTTCTTGCTGTTTTTGGTGATGAGGAGGGCTCATGTTTAAACCCGGTAATATCTACGGACTCATTGGGCCCAACGGGGCAGGCAAGACAACGTGGCTCAAGAAGATCATGCGCGATGCGCCAGGTAACGCGAAGAAGAAGGCGCGCGCCATGGCCTATCTGGAACAGACCGTCACCGCCACTGAGTTCACAGGGCGTGAGGTGGTAGAGATGGGCCGCTATGCGCGGATGTCGCGTTTTGGCACGTTGACCGCCCAAGATCATGCGGCAGTGGAGGAGGCGCTGACTATAACCGGCGCCAACGCCTGGTGTGAGAGGCCAACCGCCCAGACTAGTGGTGGTGAACGACAGCTCACCGGACTGGCACGGGTGCTTGCCCAAGATTCTCCAATGATGCTGCTGGACGAGCCCTTATCTGCCCTTGACTTGGCGCACGAAATGGCAGTGCTCAACACGCTGCGGCAGTGGATCACACCCGAGCGCACCGTGGTGATGGTCATCCATGACCTCACTCTCGCGGCCAGATTCTGCCACGAGCTGGTGCTTCTCAAGGATGCCGGGATCCTGGCCCAAGGTCCCCCGGATGTCGTCCTCACGCCTCAGAACATCAAGCAGGCCTACGGAGTCGATGTAGACGTGCACACCTCATCCGTTACCAACACACTCACCGTTGTTCCCCTATAGGAGATGAAAATGAAAAAGATTTTTGCTGCAGTCATGGCCTCTACCCTCGTAGCGTGTGGAAGCCCAGAAACGTCTAGTCCAGAAACCTCTCAGGTCCAGCAGGAAGCCGCTACCGCTTACACCAACATCGTGGCCGTGAGCAGCGAGACCGCTGATCTCGCCCTCAAGTTAGTGGGGCCGGAGAACCTTGCTGCTATCAATGAGGGCTCGAAGGCGCCAACCATGGGCACCGCCACGGACCTTGCCCGCCAAGTAGAGGCAACCATCCCAGTGGGAACCAACCCAGATGCTGAGCAGATCCTGTCCTACAAGCCGGACCTCGTGCTCCTGACTGCGCGCCACGGTGGTGAAAAGAGCGTGGGGGATCAGCTGGAGTCTGCCGGTGTGAACGTTGTGGAGTACCAAGCTAGCGATTTCGATTCTCCTGAATCCTTGGCTTCCACTATTCGCGATCTATCGGAGAAGCTGGGTGTGAAGGACAAGGGTGAGCAGATGGCCTCCGAGTTTGAGTCGAAGATCGCTGACGTGGATAAGCAAGAAAAGAAAGAGGGCACGTTCGCAGCGCTCATGGCCCGCGGAGGGAAGGTCATGGCGATGAGCGATGATCAGGTCATGGCGGGACTTGCTGCCCGTGCCGGCGGCACCAATACCGCGCGGGCAACCATGCCTATTGACGCCGAACAGCTCGTGGCGATGAACCCTGAGGTCATTTACGTGGAAGATTTCATGGGTCAAGGTATGCAGCCTTTCGAGGCGCTTTTGTCCAACCCAGCTCTCGCTCAGGTCCCCGCGATCAAGAACGATAAGGTTGTGCTGCTGCCTATGACTGAGGCTTCTGCGGTGGCAGGGGTTAACATGGCTGAAGGTTACGCAAAAATTAAAGGGGAATAATGGGCCATCCACACGCAGCAGGTGGTAAGCAGGACACCACCTTCTTCAAACCCGGCAATAAAGCCATTCAGAAACAGGCAATTTTCTTAGCCATCCAGGCTCTTGCCATCGCCGTGTGCCTTGTGAGTATCGGCAAGCTTATCGACGGCGACGGCAACGTGCTCCTCGCCGTGGGAGCCCTGCTCGTTGCGGTGGGCTGCGAAGTGGCGAATGTGCGCACCCAGGACCCCAGCGCGGAAAACGCGCGCATCCGCCAGGGCCTGCTCACGCAGGCCTTCAAGCTCGGGCCTGCGCGCATTGCCAAGGATGAGACGGGTTCGCTGGTGTCCACCATGACTGACTCGGTGGAGCGCGTGACCAACTACCGCCAGGGCTACATCGGCCAGCTGATTGGCAGTGTGCTCACCCCGTTTGTCACGCTCGTGGTCATCGCTTTTGTGGACTGGCTAACCGCCCTCGCGCTGGTGATCTGCCTGCCACTTGTCCCACTGGTTATTGGGCTGTTCCAGAAGCTGTTCCGCAAGGAATCACGGGAGTCGCGTATCATGCGCGGCCGCTTGGCCGCGCAGTTCCTGGAGTCCGTACAGGGCCTGAGCACCCTGATGGGAATCGGAGCGGGGGAGCGCGTCGGAAAGAAACTCGAGCAGACCGGTGAAGATAACCGCCAAGCACTGATGAAACTTCTCGCGCGCAATCAGCTGCTGCTGTTCGTGATGGAAGCGGCGTTTAGCTTGTTTCTTGTCTGCGTGGCCATCACTATGGCCTACCTACGCGCGGACACTGTGGGCGAGGCAGCAGCCATCGTGTTGCTCTCTACGCAGCTGACCACTCCCATCAACCAGGTGGGTGGCTTCTTCTACATCGGTATGGGTGGTAGGGCCTCCCAGAGCGCCATCTTGGGATTCCTTGCGAGGAAGACCGGCCGACCGCGCCACGACGGTGCGGTAGGTGAGCACGACGGCTCGGTAGCGCTGAAGGACGTTACCTTTAGCTACGACGACACACCAGTGCTGGAAGGAACAAACCTCACCGCGCGCCGGGGTGAACCAGAGGTACTCTCAGGAAAATCCGGTTCAGGTAAGTCCACCATGCTGAATATTTTGAGCGGTGATCTGGTACCTACATCAGGCACAGCCGTGGTAGACGGGATCACACTCGACAGCACCAACCAGCAGGAGGTGCGCGACCGTGTGGCCGTGGTGCGGCAATCTACCTGGCTGTTTACTGGCAGCTTGGCGGACAATCTCCGTGTGGCAGGCGACGTGACAGAAGATCAGATCTGGGATGCGCTAGAGCGCGTGGATCTAGCGCGCTGGGCACGCTCGTTGCCTGCAGGGTTGGACACTCAGGTGGGCGAGCGAGGCCAATCCGTTTCCGGAGGCCAAGCGCAGCGCATCTCCATTGCACGCGCGCTGCTGTCCGGTCGAGACATCATGATCCTAGATGAACCGACTTCTCAAGTGGACCTAGAGTCAGAGGCGATCATCGAACAGGTAATCAAGGAATTGGCAGCCGAAAAAACCGTGGTACTGGCCACTCACCGCGACATCATGGGAGGAAAGTAATGCTGTCACGAGTTTCATCGATGAGCTCCTGGCTGCTGGAGACCACCAAGCCAGTGCTGGGGCCGCTATCGGCCTCCATACTGTTTAGACACCTGTACTTCATCGCCCACATAGCCATTCTGGGCGTGGGTGCCTATACGGTGGTAACTCGGCAAAACCTATGGGTGTTGATTGCAGCGCTCGTTGCGTTGACCCTGGCCAAGGCTATATTTAACTACCTTGAGCACTTCCTAGGGCACCTCGTAGCGTTTAAGGCGCTGGAGCTTTTGCGTGTGCGTCTGTTCACGGACCTGCGCCGTCTGGGGCGCACCAAGTACACCTCTGGCGATATCCTCTCCCGGGCCACCAAGGACATCGACCGAATCGAAGTATTCTTCGCCCACACCATTGCTCCAGCCATCACCGCGGTGACTATTCCGGTGATCGCAGCCGTGCTGGGCTTCGTCTTCCTAGATTGGCAGCTTGCTCTCGTACTGACGGTAGGTGTGGCGTTGTCTGTGCTGGTGGTTCCGGCCGTCGGCGTGCGCGCTGCGTTTGAGGCTGCAACCGTATCCACCGCCCGCCGAGGCGAGTTAGTCCAACACGTGACAGACTCGGTGCAGGGCATGGCGGAAGTCACCGGCTACGGGCACCAAGAAAAGCGCTTGAAGGAGATGGCGGAAAAAGATCGCCAGCTGGCAGAAGCAGGCCATAGCCCCGCGCTACGCGAGGGACTTGCCCTAGCAGTCAAGCTCGGCACGATTCTGGCGGGCGTGGTCGTTGGCGGCGAGCATCTAGTGATTGCCCTTGCAGTCACGTGGGCGCTGTTCGACGTCACCGCGGGTGTTCGTGAATTCCTCTCTGGCCTAGATATCTCCATCGCCGCGGCGGAACGCATCCATCAGATTGCCACCGACGAGCCTGTGGTCACAGACGGCACAGCAGCTTTCCGCGGGGGCGACGTGACACTCAACCAGGTGACCTACAGCTATGGTGGCACCAACGCGGTGGAAAACGTTACCTTCACGGCCAAAGGCCACACGGTGATTGTGGGAGCCTCCGGCTCCGGCAAGTCCACTGTGCTGGGTTTGATAGGCCGTCTAGATGACCCAGATTCGGGCACCATTACTATCGGCGGTCGTGACATCCGTGATGTAGACCTCCGTGGACATGTGTTGCTAGTCGAGCAAAAGGCTACCCTATTCAACGGCACAGTCGGATCCAACCTGCGGCTTGCTGTTCCCGAGGCCACGGATGAACAGCTGCGCGAGGTACTCGATGTTGTTTGCCTAGACTTCGACCTCAACCACCACGTGGGTCAAGACGGCAATAAGCTCTCTGGTGGCCAGCGCCAGCGCCTAGCACTTGCGCGTGCACTCCTGCTGCACCCGGATGTCCTGCTCCTAGATGAGTACACCGCGCACTTGGACCTGGAGACCGCCGCCACTGTTCGCGCAGGTGTCAAGGCTTACCTGCCTGACGTAGTGATCATTGAATCCACGCACCAGCCTGCCGCTGCGGCTGGCGCGGACTACATCGTGGTGATGGACAATGGGCGAGTTGTGGAGCAGGGGACACCAAGCCAACTGCAGGATTCAGACAGTTTGGCTGCGTTGATGCTTCGCGGGTGACGCCTGCACCCATTGTGAGCTGGTACTACTTACTACCTCAGACGGGCGTGACCCGCTCCCCGTGGGATTTGCCGCGGTGGTGACCTAGTTGAACTGAAAAGCTAACTTACTTTGCGGAGGTGCCGGAAGAATTCGAACCGGAATTCTTTAAAAGCACCGAGGAAGGACCTGGGCCAAAACGGCTCGGGTCCTTTTTTCGTTGCACTGCACACGGCTTTGAGCCGACATATGCACCTTCGTCCATGAAGATAAGGCTCAAGAAACCAGAGTCGCTGATGCTTGTCCTTTGGTTAGTAAAGGCAAGCCTAACTAAAAATGGGGGGAGCGAAATAAAAGCTAATGTGCAGGTCAGATAATTAAGCTACACATATGTTTCCAAATTAGGGGGTTAGGCTTGCCTTAATTTTGGGGAACTGATTAACTCATTTCTCGGAAAGGTAATGTTCACCTAACTTTGGATAGGCGGCCAATAATATGGTGCGCCCCGAAACATTAAGGAAAACTATAGTGAAAAAGCTCATTGCGCTCGCTACTGCAGCAGCTCTGTCTGTTTCTTTGGTTGCATGCTCTGATGACTCCGCATCCACCGACAACTCTGCAGAAGAGACTTCTGCCGCTCAGTCTTCCAATGAGACCATCTCCATTGAGGACAACAACGGCACCATTGAGGTTCCTGCGTCTGCACAGTCCATCGTTGTTACGGATAACCGCGCATTTGAGCTGCTGGACAGCTGGGGCGTCAAGGTAGCTGCAGCTCCTAAGGGCTTGGTTCCTAAGACTGTTCCTAACTACAAGAACGACGAGGCAATCGTTGATCTCGGTAGCCACCGCGAGCCAAATCTCGAAGCTATGGTTGCAGTGAAGCCGGACCTGGTTATCAACGGTCAGCGCTTCTCCCAGTACCAGGAAGACATTCAGAAGCTGAACCCTGGTGTTCCAGTTGTTTCCCTCGACCCACGTGATGGCGAGCCACTGGACGAGGAGCTCAAGCGCCAGGCCACCACCTTGGGCAAGATCTTCGGCAAGGAAGCTGAGGCAGAGAAGGTTATCGCTGACTTCGAAGCTGCCGTAGAGCGCGCTAAGGCTGCGTACAACGGCAACTCCACCGTCATGGCTGTGAACGTTTCCGGTGGCGAGATCGGCTACATTGCGCCATCCGTCGGTCGCACCTTCGGCCCAATCTTCGACCTGCTTGGCCTGAAGCCAGCGCTTGAGGTTGAGGACTCTTCCTCCAACCACAAGGGCGATGACATCTCCGTTGAGGCTATTGCTCAGTCCAACCCTGAATGGATCTTCGTCATGGACCGCGATGGCGGCACCTCTGCAGCAGATGAAGAGGGCTACACCCCAGCTGCTGACGTCATCGCAAACAACGAGGCCCTGAAGAACGTCACCGCTCTGAAGGAATCCCAGCTGGTATTCGCACCTGCTGACACCTACACCAACGAGAACATCATCACCTACACCGAGATCCTGAACGACATCGCTGATGCGTTCGAGGGCAAGTAATTAAAGGGTGAACCCGTTAGTCGAAATGTGCTCTGAACAGTAGTTTTGAGTTCGTGGGATCGTGCACTATGTGCTCGATCCCTTTCGGCATGAAAAAGGCTATTTATGACACAAACCCAAGTACGACGAGAACGTACGCGTAGCAAGCTGGTGGATTGGCGCCTCATCGTGGGCATCGTAGCTGTTGTCGCGCTGCTGTTTTTGTCTTTGATGACAGGCGAGTACGACATCTTCTCCCAAGGTGATGGTCGAGAAATGTTCATGAACGTTCGCGTTCCTCGTACCATTGCGCTGATTCTGGCAGGCGCCGCTATGGCCATGTGTGGCCTGGTGATGCAGCTGATTACTCAGAACCGCTTTGTGGAACCAACCACCACGGGCACCACGGAGTGGGCAGGCTTGGGTCTGTTGGTCATGATGATCGTGGTGCCCACAGCAGGTGTATTGGAGCGCATGACTGCGTCCGTTGTGTTCTCTTTTGTTGGCACCATGGTGTTCTTTTTATTCCTGCGCAAAATCTCGCTGCGTGCCTCCCTGGTCGTTCCGATCATTGGCATCATGCTGGGCGCGGTAGTCAGCGCCGTCTCCAGCTTCCTAGCGTTGCAGACCGACATGCTCCAGTCCCTGGGTATTTGGTTCCAGGGCAGCTTCACTTCCATCTACAAGGGCCAGTACGAAGTCCTGTGGATCGTATTGATTGTTGTGGCGCTGGTCTTCTTCTACGCAGATCGTCTGACCGTTGCAGGTTTGGGCGAAGAGTTTGCTACCAACATCGGCGTGAACTACAACCGCATGGTCATCATGGGCACCGGCATGATCGCCATCGCCACCGGCGTGGTTACCGTGGTTGTGGGTAACCTTCCATTCCTCGGACTCATCGTGCCGAACCTAATTTCCATGTGGCGAGGCGATGACCTCCGCTCCAACCTGCCGTGGGTATGCCTTCTTGGTATCGCCCTAGTCACGGTGTGTGACTTGGTTGCGCGCACCATCATCTCCCCGTTCGAGATCCCAGTGTCCGTTGTTCTGGGCATTGTAGGTGCGGCAGTGTTCGTCTTCCTGATTGTGAGGCAAACCAAGCGTGGATAAGTTCAAACCAACCAACCCAGGCATTAACCCAGAGCGCAAGTCCTTGGGTATCCAGCCGGTCAATCACCTCCCAGAGGAGCTTGGCGACGGCACCAAGGCCAAGGTTATCGAGCGCGATCCTCAACATAAGACCGTAAAAATCAAGACCGACGACGGCCACGTTCAAGAGAACACTACTGAGCGCCGTTCCGGCGCGTTCCAGACGAGCAAGGCGGCACGCAAGTACTGGATCATTATGATCGCAGTGATAGTCGCGGCACTGGGTTTCGCCTTCGGTCTCTTGGCCTACGGCAATCCAATGCCGTTCGGTACGGAGCAGTTCTGGCTCATCGCCGAGCGACGCATGAACGCGGTCATCGCTATGGCCGTAGTGGCTTTCACCCAGGCTGTTGCAACAGTGTCCTTCCAGACCGTCACTAACAACCGCATCATCACGCCATCCATCATGGGCTTCGAAGCCCTGTATCGCACGATCCACACCTCGACCGTGTTCTTCTTCGGCATTGTCGGCCTGACCAATGCCCGCACCTTGGAGATGTTCATTGTGCAGCTGGTTTTGATGGTTGGTCTATCGCTGATTCTGTACTCCTGGCTTCTGACTGGCAAGAACGCCAACATGCACGCCATGCTTCTTGTGGGCATTGTTATCGGCGGTGGCTTGGGATCACTGTCTACATTCATGCAGCGACTGCTGACTCCAAGTGAATTCGACGTCCTGACTGCGCGCCTGTTTGGCTCTGTCAACAACGCGGATGCTGAGTACTATCCAATTGCAATCCCAATTTGCCTCGTGGCAGGCGGCATCTTGCTGTTCCTGTCCCGCCAGCTCAACGTAGTGAGCTTAGGTAGGGAAGCGACCACCAACCTCGGCCTTTCCCATAAAAAGCTATCCATCCTGGTGCTCGTATTGGTAGCAATTCTGATGGCAACATCTACCGCGCTGGTTGGGCCAATGACCTTCCTTGGTTTCTTGGTGGCTACGTTGGCATACCAACTGGCTGACACCTACGACCACCGCTACATATTCCCAATGGCTATCGGTTTCGGCTTCCTTGTCTTGACCAGTGCCTACTTCATCATGAACCATGTGTTCTATGCACAAGGTGTTGTGTCCATCATCATTGAACTTGTTGGTGGTTCCGTATTCCTGATCGTTCTGCTCCGAAAGGGTCGACTGTGATCAAGCTCGAGAATGTTACGAAAAACTACAACGACGAGACCAGCATTGGTCCCGTAGATATCGAAATCCCTCGCGGCGGTATCACTGCTCTTGTGGGCCCTAACGGCGCCGGTAAATCTACTCTGTTGACCATGATTGGCCGCCTTCTCGGTATTGACGAGGGCGCCATCTCGGTTGCCGGTATGGATGTTTCCACCACTAAGAGTGAGGACCTAGCCAAGGTGCTCTCCATCTTGCGCCAGGAGAACCACTTCGTCACACGCCTGACAGTGCGACAACTCGTTGGCTTTGGACGATTCCCTTATTCCAAGGGCCGCCTCACCAAGGAAGACGAAGAGATCATCTCTCGCTACATCGACTTCCTCAATCTCACCGCACTAGAGGATCGCTACCTGGACCAGCTTTCTGGCGGCCAGCGCCAGCGCGCCTACGTAGCGATGGTGTTGTGTCAGGAAACTGACTACGTGCTCTTGGATGAGCCACTGAACAACCTCGATATCGCCCACTCGGTGGAAATGATGCGTCACCTGGAGCGTGCTGCTAAGGAATTCGGGCGAACCATCATCGTAGTTTTGCACGACATTAACTACGCAGCCCGCTACGCGGACTACATTTGCGCTGTCAAGGACGGCAAGATCATCGAGTTTGGAAAGCCGGAAGAGATCATGACTAACAGCAAACTGTCATCAATCTTCAATACCGACATCTCCGTCATCACCTGCCCAGCAGGCCTCATGGCGTACTACCACTAAAAGTAGTTTTCCAGAAGTAAAGCGCCGCCCCACGGGACATTGAGTCCAGTGGGGCGGCGCTTTCAGTTTTGCGGGGCCAACGCGCACGGGATTATGAAGGGCTTAGATCATGGAGAGGCCACCGAGGTTAAGAAAGAACCTGTGTGATTACTCCGTTCGCAAGTCAGTCAGTAGCAGTTCATGAAAGCCCACTGCTGTGGGGAAGTATCGAGTCTGCGGCGTGAAAGAGTGGGCATTGCTAACAGTCAAAGGCCGAAAAAGCTTTCTGCGCCAGACGCTGTCGAAAGACCGAGGAGTGTTCATAGGGAAGAGGAACCGCAATAGTGTCATTTTGTGGGTTCAGATGACCGATGAGAAACACATGACGGTTTAGCAAACGATTACAAAGCAGAAAAATGCTTAATGACCTGCAGAGTTGTGTAAATCTGTGGATGTGTGTAACTTATAGCGAGTCGCCGGGGCAGCCGCTGGTTGGTTTGGTTGACAGAATGGATTTACTTCCTCGGGTTGACAGTTTCAGCTTAAGGGTGTAGGTTTGTTACTCGCTGCTCAGGTCGCTGAGGTTAATGTTCGGTGAACTGGTGGTGAATGTGTTGTTTGAGAACTCAATAGTGTGCCAATGTACTTTTTATTTTGTTTTGTTGGCTTTGTGGGGCTTGTTGTTTGGTGTGGCCGGCAAGGGTTGTTGTTTTTTCGCCCTTGTTAATCATGTTGAATTAACGTTAGATGTTCCCGCTTAGTTGTGACGAAGCGTGCAAGAGCAGTTTTTCCTCGTCGGATTGTGTTCTTGTTTTTTCATCTATTATTTTTTGGACAATCATTTGTGAACAATTTTTTGTTGTTTGTGCTGGTTGTTTGTTTTTTTGCCAGTTTTGGTTGGGCTTTTCACGAAGCCTGATAGGAAATTTGTTTTTCTTATTTTTTGTGGAGAGTTTGATCCTGGCTCAGGACGAACGCTGGCGGCGTGCTTAACACATGCAAGTCGAACGGAAAGGCCCAAGCTTGCTTGGGTACTCGAGTGGCGAACGGGTGAGTAACACGTGGGTGATCTGCCCCTAACTTCGGGATAAGCTTGGGAAACTGGGTCTAATACCGGATAGGACCGTGATTTAGTGTTCATGGTGGAAAGTTTTTTCGGTTAGGGATGAGCCCGCGGCCTATCAGCTTGTTGGTGGGGTAATGGCCTACCAAGGCGTCGACGGGTAGCCGGCCTGAGAGGGTGATCGGCCACATTGGGACTGAGATACGGCCCAGACTCCTACGGGAGGCAGCAGTGGGGAATATTGCACAATGGGCGCAAGCCTGATGCAGCGACGCCGCGTGAGGGATGACGGCCTTCGGGTTGTAAACCTCTTTCGACAGGGACGAAGCGTTTTGTGACGGTACCTGTATAAGAAGCACCGGCTAACTACGTGCCAGCAGCCGCGGTAATACGTAGGGTGCGAGCGTTGTCCGGATTTACTGGGCGTAAAGAGCTCGTAGGTGGTTTGTCGCGTCGTCTGTGAAATCCCGGGGCTTAACTTCGGGCGTGCAGGCGATACGGGCATAACTTGAGTGCTGTAGGGGAGACTGGAATTCCTGGTGTAGCGGTGGAATGCGCAGATATCAGGAGGAACACCGATGGCGAAGGCAGGTCTCTGGGCAGTAACTGACGCTGAGGAGCGAAAGCATGGGGAGCGAACAGGATTAGATACCCTGGTAGTCCATGCCGTAAACGGTGGGCGCTAGGTGTAGGGGTCTTCCACGACTTCTGTGCCGTAGCTAACGCATTAAGCGCCCCGCCTGGGGAGTACGGCCGCAAGGCTAAAACTCAAAGGAATTGACGGGGGCCCGCACAAGCGGCGGAGCATGTGGATTAATTCGATGCAACGCGAAGAACCTTACCTGGGCTTGACATACACCGGACGGGTGCAGAGATGTATCTTCCCTTTGTGGCTGGTGTACAGGTGGTGCATGGTTGTCGTCAGCTCGTGTCGTGAGATGTTGGGTTAAGTCCCGCAACGAGCGCAACCCTTGTCTTATGTTGCCAGCGCGTTATGGCGGGGACTCATGAGAGACTGCCGGGGTTAACTCGGAGGAAGGTGGGGATGACGTCAAATCATCATGCCCCTTATGTCCAGGGCTTCACACATGCTACAATGGTCGGTACAACGCGCTGCGAGCCTGTGAGGGTGAGCGAATCGCTGAAAGCCGGCCTCAGTTCGGATTGGGGTCTGCAACTCGACCCCATGAAGTCGGAGTCGCTAGTAATCGCAGATCAGCAACGCTGCGGTGAATACGTTCCCGGGCCTTGTACACACCGCCCGTCACGTCATGAAAGTTGGTAACACCCGAAGCCCATGGCCTAACCACATTTTGTGGAGGGAGTGGTCGAAGGTGGGATTGGCGATTGGGACGAAGTCGTAACAAGGTAGCCGTACCGGAAGGTGCGGCTGGATCACCTCCTTTCTAAGGAGCATTATTATTTTCAAGTCCGCATGGTGGTTACCGTGCGGCACATATTTTATCCGGGTGGAGCACACCCAAAGGTGTCATGACTGGGAAACACTGATTGTTTCCGGTGGTGCCTGGTTCAGTTAAGTCTTTTAAAGTCAACGTTATAAAAAGACAAAATAAGTTTGAAGTGGTTGGCATGCTGTTGGGTGTCTGGGGCAACATTGTTTGTTCCTGTGGCCAACGATAATAAGCATCAGCATAGTGTGTTGGTGGTTGTTGTGGTTGGTGTGTTGTGTGAGAACTGTATAGTGGACGCGTATTTTTTGCATTTTCATCGTGGTCAAAATGTTTTTTGATTGTGATGTGTGTGAATATGTTTTTTCTTCATTTTTGATGAAAAGAAGATTCTATTCTTTTTTGTTCTTAGTGTTTTTTGTTTGTGAGTATCTGTTTGTTGTGTTGTTTGGTTAAGGGCACACGGTGGATGCCTTGGCATGCTGAGCCGATGAAGGACGTGTAAGGCTGCGTTAAGCCTCGGGGAGTTGCCAATAGAGCGTTGATCCGAGGATGTCCGAATGGGGAAACCTGGCCGTGGTTATGTGCGGTTACCCTTCAGTGAATTCATAGCTGTTGTGGGGGTTACGCGGGGAAGTGAAACATCTCAGTACCCGTAGGAGAAGAAAACAATTGTGATTCTGCTAGTAGTGGCGAACGAACGTGGATGAGGCTAAACCATGTGCGTGTGATACCTGGTAGGGGTTGCGTGTGTGGTGTTGTGGGGCATGATCGTCAGTGGGCTACCGACTGCTGGAAAATTGCTTGTTGTGTTAACGGAAGTGGCTTGGAATGGTCTACCGTAGTGGGTGAGAGTCCCGTACGTGAAAGCATGATGGTGTTTTTTGATTGTGTTCCCGAGTAGCAGCGGGCTCGTGGAATCTGCTGTGAATCTGCCGGGACCACCCGGTAAGCCTAAATACTCAGTGTGACCGATAGCGGATGAGTACCGTGAGGGAATGGTGAAAAGTACCCCGGGAGGGGAGTGAAATAGTACCTGAAACCGTGTGCTTACAATCCGTCAGAGCCTCCACTTGTGGGGTGATGGCGTGCCTTTTGAAGAATGAGCCTGCGAGTCAGCGGCATGTCGCGAGGTTAACCCGGGTGGGGTAGCCGTAGCGAAAGCGAATCCTAATGAGGGTGTGTGAGTGGCATGTTCTGGACCCGAAGCGGGGTGATCTACCCATGGCCAGTGTGAAGCAGCAGTAAGATGCTGTGGAGGCGCGAACCCACTTAGGTTGAAAACTGAGGGGATGAGCTGTGGGTAGGGGTGAAAGGCCAATCAAACTCCGTGATAGCTGGTTCTCCCCGAAATGCATTTAGGTGCAGCGTTGTATGTTTCTTGCCGGAGGTAGAGCTACTGGTTGGTTGAGCGGGACCACAATCTTAGCAATGTCAGCCAAACTCCGAATGCCGGTCAAAGTGAGAGTACAGCAGTGAGACTGCGGGGGATAAGCTCCGTTGGTCGAGAGGGAAACAGCCCAGATCGCCGGTTAAGGCCCCTAAGAGTGTACTAAGTGGAAAAGGATGTGGGATCGCGAAGACAGCCAGGAGGTTGGCTTAGAAGCAGCCACCCTTGAAAGAGTGCGTAATAGCTCACTGGTCGAGTGGTTCTGCGCCGACAATGTAGTGGGGCTCAAGTACACCGCCGAAACCGCGGCAATAACACCCTTGGGTGTTGTTGGGTAGGGGAGCGTCGTGCACGACTGTGAAGCACCAGGGTAACCTGCGGGTGTGGAGTGTGTGCGAGTGAGAATGCAGGCATGAGTAACGAATGATAAGTGAAAAACTTATCCGCCGAATGACTAAGGGTTCCTGGGTTAAGCTAATCTTCCCAGGGTGAGTCGGGACCTAAGGCGAGGCCGACAGGCGTAGTCGATGGACAACCAGTTGATATTCTGGTACCCGTGTGTGCGCGCCCAGTGGTGAATCAATGGTACTAACCACCCACACACCTCCACTGCTTTTCTTTGATTAGTTGTGGTGTGTGTGTGCGTGGGACCTTCGTTGGTAGTAGCCAAGTGATGGGGTGACGCAGTGTGGTAGCCGAGCCACTTATTGGATTGTGGTGTAAGCGTGCAGCCCGTGGCATAGGTAAATCCGTGCCACATGAGGGTGAGGCGTGATGCGTACCCATTGTTGGGGATGTTGGTGATCCTGTACTGCCGAGAAAAGCCTCTAGCGAGTGCACATATGGCCCGTACCCATAACCGACACAGGTGGTCAGGTAGAGAATACTAAGGCGATCGGGTGAACTGTGGTTAAGGAACTCGGCAAAATGCCCCCGTAACTTCGGGAGAAGGGGGACCACTGCTGGTGACAGACTGGTTGAGCTGGTGGTGGTCGCAGAGAATAGAGGGAAGCGACTGTTTATTAAAAACACAGGTCCGTGCGAAAACGTGGAAGTTGATGTATACGGACTGACGCCTGCCCGGTGCTGGAAGGTTAAGAGGACCTGTTAGCAACCCTTGTGGTTGCGAAGCGGAGAATTTAAGCCCCAGTAAACGGCGGTGGTAACTATAACCATCCTAAGGTAGCGAAATTCCTTGTCGGGTAAGTTCCGACCTGCACGAATGGCGTAACGACTTCCCTGCTGTCTCAACCACAGGCCCGGTGAAATTGCAGTACGAGTAAAGATGCTCGTTACGCGCGGCAGGACGAAAAGACCCCGGGACCTTCACTATAGCTTGGTATTGGTGTTTGGTTCGGTTTGTGTAGGATAGGTGGGAGACGTTGATTCATCATCGCTAGGTGATGCGGAGTCGCAAGTTGAAATACCACTCTGATCGAATTGAGCATCTCAACCTTGGCCCATGATCTGGGTTGGGGACAGTGCCTGGTGGGTAGTTTAACTGGGGCGGTTGCCTCCTAAAACGTAACGGAGGCGCCCAAAGGTTCCCTCAGCCTGGTTGGCAATCAGGTGTTGAGTGTAAGTGCACAAGGGAGCTTGACTGTGAGAGCGACAGCTCAAGCAGGTACGAAAGTAGGGACTAGTGATCCGGCACCTACGAGTGGAAGTGGTGTCGCTCAACGGATAAAAGGTACCCCGGGGATAACAGGCTGATCTTCCCCAAGAGTCCATATCGACGGGATGGTTTGGCACCTCGATGTCGGCTCGTCGCATCCTGGGGCTGGAGTAGGTCCCAAGGGTTGGGCTGTTCGCCCATTAAAGCGGCACGCGAGCTGGGTTTAGAACGTCGTGAGACAGTTCGGTCTCTATCCGCCGCGCGCGTTGAAACTTGAAAAAGGCTGTCCCTAGTACGAGAGGACCGGGACGGACGTACCTCTAGTGTGCCAGTTGTCCCGCCAGGGGCATAGCTGGTTGGCTACGTACGGAAGGGATAACCGCTGAAAGCATCTAAGCGGGAAGCCTGTTTTAAGATAAGGTTTCATTTGAGGTACCCCACAGACTATGGGGTTGATAGGCCAGACCTGGAAGCACCGCAAGGTGTGAAGGCGACTGGTACTAATTTACCAACAAACAACCAACAACAAACCCACAACATTCTACGAACAAAAACAGTAATAGACTACGCGTCCACTATGCAGTATCTGACACAACACAACACACCCCACCAAGGCGGTTGTGTCCACACTCAGTAATAGATGTGTCGGTGGTTATAGCGTCGGGGCCACGCCCGGTCCCATTCCGAACCCGGAAGCTAAGCCCGACAGCGCTGATGGTACTGCACTCGGGAGGGTGTGGGAGAGTAAGTCACCGCCGACCAAAAACTTAACAACAAACTAAGGCCCTAGAACCTCAAGTTCTAGGGCCTTAGTCGTGTATCCGGAACTAATATCTCCTTGTGTCGGGGATATAAAAAGCAGCGGAGGTCTATCGGCTTAAAAACTGATCTTTCTTATTGCTTCGGCAGCTTTCAGCATGGTTTCTTCGTTTTTGCAGAAAGTAAATCTGATTAATCTACGCCACGGTTCCTTGTGATCGCTAAATACCTCTACGGGGATGGTAGCTATTCCATGCTCTTCTAAGAGGAAGGTTGCAAATTCGGTGCCGGATTTGAATTGTTCCGGTGCTTCGGCAAGAACAAAGTACGTGCCGTGGGTTTCAAACGTTTTGATTCCCGCTTCACTCAGCGCCTGTTCTAACAATTCCTTTCGGGAGCTGAGGCTAGTTCGCATCTTCTCCACCCACGGTTGTTCCTCTTCCAGTGCGTAAGCAACAGCTGGTTGGAAGGGCGTTGCACCTACGTAGGTGAGAAATTGTTTTGCTTTCGTCACGTGGGCTAAAAGGTGGGAAGGTGCAACAGCCCAGCCAGTCTTCCAACCGGTTACATTAAATGTTTTCGCGGCACTTGAAACCGTGATGGTTCGTTCCCACATACCCGGCAGGGAGGCGATGTTGATGTGGTGTACGTCGAAGGTAAGATGCTCGTAAACCTCATCAGAGAGGATGAGGATATCTCGTTCCTTCGCCATTTCCGCGAGTTTCTTTATGGATTGCTCAGTGAACACGGAACCTGTGGGGTTGTGCGGAGAGTTCACGATGATCATCGCTGTTTTATCGGTCATTGCATTCGCAACAGCATCTGGGTCTAGATCCCATGTGTTGCCACAGCGTCTGAGAGGAACGGGCACACGAGTTGCTCCTGCAAGTGCGATTGCGGCGGCGTAGGAGTCGTAATACGGCTCCAGAACGATTATCTCTTGTGTAGGTTCCACTAGGCCCATAATCGTGGCTGCAATTGCCTCTGTGGCGCCAACGGTGATGAGGACTTCCTCAGCAGTTGCAGGAACGCCGTAATGAAGTTTTTGATGGCGCGCTACAGCTTCTCTGAGCTCGAATACACCCTTGCCAGGGGCATATTGGTTGTTGCCTCTTGCGATCTCTTCTTGGGCACGTTTCAGCATTGGGGCGGGGCCACCATCATCGGGAAATCCTTGCCCCAGATTTAATGCGTCCAGTTCAGTTGCGCGGGCAGATATGGTGGCGAAAATCGTTTCGCCAAATTCGCTGAGACGGCGTACCCCATAAGTCATGTCGCAATTTTACGCATGAAAAAAGCCCCGTGCGGGGCTTTTGCTTAGGTAAGGGGGAGCAGATCGAACTTGGTGTCGCGGACCTTGTCCAGCTGGCCGATATTCTTCTCCAGCTTTTTCCACTGCTCGTGTGGGATCTGCTTCTCAGCTCGCCGGATGGTTGCTTCATCCTTGGTAGCCCAAGCGATGGGCATTGGCGTAATTTGATCCCACCAGTCCGAGCCAGCGCTGCGCTGCCCGGTTACGGCCACAGAAGGTACTCGCTCACCCACGCGGCGGTGGTGGCCATGGATGTTAGTGACAGTGCGGGCTGCAAGTGCCCAACGTGGCTTCTGGCTAGAATCCATGCTGGTGTTGACCAATGCTAAGAGCACGACGTCGCGTGGATTAACTTTGGCCACGATTGCCGGCACCAGATCATAGTTGTTATACAGCTGGTGCGGATCGCCTACCTTCTTAGGGATGATGATGGTAAGGGACAACGTCAGCAGCGCCATCACCGCGAAGCAAATGAGGACAATCCATCCCATGGCGTCTTTGTCTAGGTAGAGCCACACGCCTACGCCGATGGCGATTTGGATGAGGGCGAAGATCAGCGCTGATAGCTGCAAGCGGCGGGTGTCCTTGAGCAGCTCGTTGTTCTTGCGTGCATATTCTTCGTCAATATCAAAGGTGAATCGTGCCATCATGTACCGCTTCTAGTTGGGGAATGTACGCAGATTAGTTTAGCCGGTGATCATGGGTAACGCCTGATCCAAATCCGCGGCATCGACGATGCGGAAGGCGTAGCCTTGTTCGGCCAGGAATCGTTGGCGGTGTGCAGCGTAAGTGGCGTCCACGCTGTCGCGGGAAACCAGAGTGTAGAAGTAGGCCTCGCCCCCGTCAGCTTTGGGGCGCAGCAAGCGCCCAAGACGCTGTGCTTCTTCCTGGCGTGACCCAAAGGTGCCGGAGACCTGAATAGCTACCGCAGCTTCGGGTAGGTCAATGGAGAAGTTCGCAACCTTGGACACTACCAATGTGGAAATCTCTTGGCTGCGGAATGCATTAAAGAGTTCTTCACGTTTCTTGGTGCTGGTTCGACCATCGATGATGGGGGCGTTCACAATGCCAGCAATTTCTTCTAGCTGGTCGATGTAGGCTCCAATGATGAGTGTCTGTTCGCCCTCATGGTGGGCCAGAATCTTCTTAATCCCAGCGATCTTGCTGCTTGCGCACGCGGCAAAGCGATACCGGTCCTTAGTTTCAGCGGTGGCGTACATCATGGACTCAGTCTTACTCATGGTTGACCGAACCTCCACGCACTCGGCAGTTGCGATGAAGCCGGCGTGTTCGAGGTCCTTCCATGGGGCGTCGTAGCGCTTGGGGCCAATGAGGGAGAAAACGTCGCCTTCGCGGCCGTCCTCGCGCACGAGCGTGGCGGTGAGTCCGAGCCGGCGGCGAGACTGCAAGTCAGAAGTCAGGCGGAACACTGGGGCAGGAAGAAGATGGACCTCGTCGTAGATGATGAGTCCCCAGTCGCGAGAGTCGAACAGCTCAAGCGCGCGGTACTCGCCTTTAGTTTTGCGGGTCACTACTTGGTAGGTGGCGATAGTAACGGGGCGAATCTCTTTTTTCTCCCCTGAGTACTCGCCAATCTCAGACTCAGTGAGGGTGGTGCGGCGCAGCAGCTCATCGCGCCACTGACGGCCTGCCACTGTGTTGGTGACCAAGATCAAGGTCGTGGCCTGTGCTTTGGCCATGGCGGCTGCACCTACCATTGTCTTGCCCGCGCCACACGGCAGAACAACCACGCCGGAGCCACCCTCCCAGAAGGAATCCGCGGCCGTTTCTTGGTAGTCGCGCAAACTCCATTGTTCGTGCTCGGTGGACAGGGAAATAGGGTGGGATTCCCCGTCCACGTAGCCGGCCAGATCCTCTGCAGGCCAACCTACCTTAAGCAGCTCCTGCTTGAGGCGGCCACGCTCTGACGGGTGAACGGGAATGACACCGTCCTGTCCACTGATAGGTGCGCCGAGCATTGGCGCGATCTTTTTGTGTCGCGTGATTTCTGCAAGAATGGCGGGCTCATCGGACTCGAGGATCAACCCGTGGGCGGGGTGCGCGTGCAAGCGCACGCGGCCGTATCGGGACATGGTCTCCGCGACGTCGATAAGCAGCGCCTGCGGCACAGGGAACCGTGAGTACGTTTCGAGCACATCAACCACCTGCTCCGCGTCGTGGCCAGCGGCGCGTGCGTTCCACAGGGCGAGCGGGGTGATGCGGTACGTGTGGATGTGCTCCGGGGCGCGTTCCAGCTCTGCGAACGGGGCGAGCTTGGTGCGGGCCTCGTTCGCTAACTCGTGATCAACCTCCAAAAGCACAGTCTTGTCAGATTGAACAATCAGTGGTCCGTCACCAAACGCCACAATTTCTCCTCTTTACCACGTAATCTCTGTGATCTCCTTGAGCGAGATGGAGACCAGATCAGCGGTGTCAGCATTGACTGCAGACAACCTACCCATACGAACGTCAATGGGGCTTACTGTTATTTCATCCTCGCCCAACGTTAGCTTCAGATCGTGTTTTTCCTTAATCGCTTTCTGGATCACGGTGTGAAAGTTCTCCGTGAACACGCCCCCGCTGTTACCGTCCAGCTCGCGGATCTTAGCAATAGCGGTCACCACTCGGTCATGGCTTGGATCCGCCCTGCGTGGGGCAGGGGCGAAGCGGACGCGCGCGGGTTCGGGGCGGATGTCAATGCTAATGCCATCCTCATTCTCTGCAGCGGGGTTGAGCCCAGAAGCTTTGAGCTCATTCATGAGCTCCGGCAGTGGCTTGTGTGAAATTGCAACAGTGGGCGCGAGCAACCGCAGCCCCAAGTTCTGTGCAACAGGCGCAAGAGCATCTGGATCTTTGCTGGTCACGTAACTGAGTGCAGTGCCGGCTCGTACCGTACCGTGACGGCGGGCCAAGTCATTGACTAGGTAGTTCAGTGACTGGGGCACTTCGCTCATGCTGTGGCGGGTGAAAAATCCCATGATTTCCTGGTCGCTGCGACCGGCCTCAAAACCGCGGGCGAGGCTTTCCTCTGTGATGCGGTAGACGCTGGCCATGCCCGCGGACTCCAGATCAGCGAGCAGGGCGAGCTCCACCTGTAACGGGCGGGGCATTGGTCCAGGCACCAGCACCGTCATGTCCGCCTGCATGATGAACTGGTCCACCTCAGCAGGAGTGAGTTCTTCTGTGATGGGCACGAGGGCGTGGTAGGCCTCAAAACTCTGCAAGGCCTTGCCTTCGTCCGTAACCGCAGTGATCGGGGCAAGTTTAGTCACCTGCTGGCCCAGAAGACCCCGCAGAACCGGCGTTGGATGCAGGTGGGTGGTCTCTGCGAGCACGCCCAGAGAGATTGCTTCATCAATGACGCCGTTAATGTCCTCCTCACTACGGTGTGCGATGACGAGTGGGCGCTCGTAGGCAGCTAGGTTCCTAAGCTCCTTGCGGGTCAGTGGGGCGCGGCCAACGATCTCCAGAAGTACCTTGCGCACCAGGGGTAACGAGGAATCCTTCATCTCCTTATCCAGAAGGCGTACCGCCTTGGGCTTGCCTGCCTCCATTCGACCAGGCAATCCGATGGCCCACGGCTTAGCCGATGAATACTCAAACCAGCACGCCACAAGATAAGCCCACTGTTGTGCAAGCGTTAGCTCCACAAACTCATCCAACATGCCCGTGGGCGCCAAATAGTTTTTGAGCTCATCCTCATCAGGGCGTGGCCGTGGTACACCAGTGCCCAACAATCCAGCTTGGAGCGCAAGCGTGAACAGGGGGTACAGATCCTCTTTATCCTTGCGGAGGTCTTTGGTGGTACTGCCCAAGTTTCGTACACCCACAGCGCCATCGCGCAGCAACGCGATGGGATTCCTACCGACGTATTCAACGAGGTCACGTACCCCACGTACAGTTTCCAGAGCGGTACCGGACACTTCCGGCGCGGTGGCTAGCTCGGCGTGACCAGATCCCGACGGTGGCAGAAACGACGTGGGCACGGGGGCGCCGGAGAGCACGGCGCGCACACTGCGCGGAATAGCGACCACTGACTCGCTCACGCGAGTCAGTAAGCCTGAGGCAATGAGCTGGGGGATAGGTCGCGTAGGGTCCGCGTCAGCAGCCGCGTCCTTGGTAATCCCAGTGCCCCCAGACAACATGACGGTGTCTAGGATCTTGCGCTGGCGCTCATCAATTTTTGCCAGCCTTGCTGAAATTTCTTCAGCACTAGGCGCGTCCGGCTCTGGCAGGCGAATAGGGATGTGCTCAAACTGGGCAGCTACGCCCTCCGTAAGCAGGAAGGAACTGGGTGTGCCGTACACAAGCGCGAAGTCAGTGAGCTTCTCTAGGCTTGTTTCAACGAGGCTGCCGAGCTCCGGTTGAGAGCCTAAAGACGCCGCGATTTCGGGGGCAGACAAAGGGTTAGTTTTACCCCCGAGTGCGATGGTCTTTTCAATGACTGCGAAGTCAAAAACACTCAACTTGGAAAAAGCTGGGCGGATGGATCCCGGCAACTGCAAACGCACAGCTAGAGAGGTGGATCCCGGTGGAATTGGGTGCAAAACATCCTCCCTGTTGGCGAGGATTCTGCCTAGTTTTTCGTCTCCAATGGACTTAATCCATGAGGCTAAGTCAGACAGCGTTTTGGTCTCCCGATTCGAAATTGTCATAGTGCTGATCAATTTTAGTGCTATTTCAGGTGACTTTTACACCTGAAAAGTGAGACAATAGGTGACATGTCGAACGCAAAGAAGAATGGATACGTTGATCCGGCTTGGCCAACCCACGTTCCTGGCGATGGCCACGCCGTAACCGAGCTCCACGCAAAGATTGCTGGCGCTTACAGCCCTTACGGTGAAGTTGAGTTCCCAGTACCAGCTGAGGAACTCGGTTACGTTCACCCTTACACCCGCATTAACAAGTAACTGCAACTTTTTAGTGCACTAGCCTCGCGTTTGCTGACGCGAGGCTAGAGGTGTTTGCCGGCTGCCACAGCTAGCTGTCTTCTTGTCTAGGGAAGAGCCAAGAAGGCATGACTATATACGCAGTTCCTCCTGGATTTCATTTAGGTCTCTTCCCAACAATGGGGCTGCCTCAAATCACTCGGCTCTGGCTGACAAAGATTAAGCAAAACCCCGTATCAAGGTTAATTACTTGGTTCTCGCACTTAGCGCTTTAAGACCGCGGGCAACCACATCAGGCTTGCGTTTAGTTTTGGCGCTTCACTTGGCTCATGGCACTCCATTCTTGCCTCCTAAACGTCGCTACAAGAATTGTTTGATGGGCAGCCATACTAGCGGGTTTACCACAAATCTTGGCTCAGCTGCCTAGTCACATTGTGCGGGGCAAGCAACAACGCGATCAGCCGATTAATGAAGACTCTCTAACTGTTTACAACCATGACCTAAGTTGTGACGCTACCTATGCGGCCCCCTCTGCGTCAGCATTAGTTAACAGGACAGGGCGTGAAGTTATTCGCAATCATCCACGCTCCGGGGTTTTCATAGGTTGGCAAGACCATGGGAAATAACATTCCTACCAGCAGCGCTGAATGGGGCAGAGTCACGTGATAAAGGGGCAACGATACGAAGACCGTAACCCATGGGTTACGGTCTTTGCTCCAAGCGCGTGCGCAGTTAAGGCTTAGTGTTCAACAGCTTTCTCTACACCTACACCGGTCATGGAACGGACTTCCATCTCTGCTGCCTTCTCAGGCAGGTTGTCTGGCTTACCAATCAGCGTACCTACGATGCCCATGATGAAGCCTGCAGGAATTGCAATGATAGACGGGTTGGTCAGAGGGAAGATATCGAAGTCAGCGTTCGGGAACAGTGCGGTCTCAGAACCGGAGAATGCTGGGGATAGAACGATAAGGACGATTGAGGTCAGCAGGCCCGCGTAGATGGAGCAAACTGCGCCGGTGGTGTTGAACTTCTTCCAGTACAGGGAGTACAAGATGGTAGGCAGGTTAGCTGCAGCAGCGATACCGAATGCCAGAGCCACGAGAAACGCGATGTTCTGGCCCATTGCACCGATGCCCAGGCCGATGGCAAGAATGCCGAGCACGATAACGGTGATGCGGGAAACGCGAACCTGCTCCTCCTCGGTAGCCTCACCGTTACGGATAACGTTGTTGTAGAGGTCGTGTGCAACGGATGCGGAAGCGGTAATTGCCAGACCCGCCACAACGGCGAGGATGGTTGCGAACGCGATAGCGGAGATCACAGCCATGAAGATAGAGCCGCCCACCTCTTTAGTCAGGAGCAGAACGGCGGAGTTCACTCCACCAGGAGCAGCCAAGATAGTCTCAGGGCCAACCAGTGCAGCAGCGCCGTAGCCCATGACAACGGTCAGCAGGAAGAACAGTGCAACGATACCGGTGGTCCAGGTGATGGACTTACGAGCCTCAGCGGCGGTGGGAACGGTGTAGAAACGCATCAGAACGTGTGGCAGACCGGAAGTGCCGAATACCAGAGCCATACCCAAGGAAACGAAGTCCAGCTTGGTTAGGGTTGATTCGCCGTACTTGAGGCCTGGTTGCAGGATTGCCTCGCCATCTGGGTGGTTAGCAACAGCTTGGCCGAGCAGCTCATTGAAGCCACCACGGATTGCCCAGAAGGTAAGCAGTGCGATGATGATGGACCCACCAACGAGCAGAACTGCCTTAATCATCTGAACGTAGGTGGTGCCCTTCATGCCACCAACCAGAACGTAGACGATCATCAGGATGCCTACGATGGCAACAACGCCAGCCTGAGCTGCGGTGGAGTCAAGGCCGAGGAGCAGGGACACTAGGCCACCGGCGCCAGCCATCTGAGCAATCAGGTAGAAGAGAGTGATGGTGATGGTGGAGACAGCAGCAGCAGTACGCACTGGCTTCTGCCTCAAGCGGAAGGACAGAACGTCAGCCATGGTGAAGCGACCTGTGTTACGCAGTGGCTCCGCTACCAGGAACATAGCAACCAAGAGAGCGATCAGGAAGCCAACGGAGTACAGGAAGCCGTCGTAACCTGCGGTTGCGATAGCGCCGGTAACGCCGAGGAATGCTGCTGCAGAAAGGTAGTCACCTGCAATGGCAAGACCGTTCTGTGGGCCGGAGAAGGAGGCGCCACCGGTGTAGAAGTCAGAGCCCTTCTGAGAGGTTTGGCGGGTCTTAACCACGACGAAGGCCATGGTAGCGACAATGAAGATGACGAAGATGGCGATATTGAGCAGCGGGTTACCGGTGTCAATTTCCTGCGCCTGTGCGAAGAGGGCGGTGTTCATTAGAGTGCGCCTCCAGCTGGGTTGGTCATCTTTTCACGGATGTTCTCGGATAGTGGATCAACCTTGGAGCCCATGAACTTTACGTAGAGCCAGGTGAAGATACCGGTAGTTACGAACTGGAGGATACCGAGGGTCATGCCCAAGTTGATGTTGCCCCAGACGTAGGTAGACATGAGGTCCACGGCGAAGGTAGCGACGGTGATGTAGATCAGGTACCACGCCAGGAAGAGTACTGACATTGGGAAGGCGAAACCGCGGAAGGTCTTCTTCAGGGTCTCGAACTCCTGTGAGTCGTTCATTGCAACGAACTCAGCAGGTGGTGGCGCATGGGGTGCGCTTGCATGTTGCGACATGGTTGCCTTTCGGTAGTGGGAAGTCGGAGGGGAAACATTGCATTACTGGCACTAATGCTCGGGCACTTCGATCGGTTTGAGGAGAACACGAGGGCATGCGAACAGCGCCTCGTCAGTTGCCCTACGGTGTCAGGTTCCCTGCGAGATAGATCACTCATTGATAGTGATGTGGCTAATTACACACTATTGGCAGTGATATTGTCCCGAAAATGGTTTTGTTAAGTAGGGGAAACTTTTTAACCTAAGGATTCGCAAACTTGTGAAGGTGGGGTCTTACGTAATCACAATGCGTGGAAGTCGGATGTCTGACAACTAAATTATCTGGTCAGGAGTATTTTGGGTAAAAAAGATCACCGCCAAAGCGAAGGCTTTGACGGTGATCTTGTTAATTGCCCAGCGTGACTGGGTTACCCTCTTTAGGGGGTGCTTAAAGACCTAGAACGGTGTCAATGGTCTGGCGGTTAGCTGCGTAGAAAGCCTGGAAGTTGTGGCGGTTTGCAGCGTAGAAAGCATCTACCTGAGGCGGAACCTGAAGGCCGTAGGAAGCAAGACGCTCCTTGACGGCAGCGTAGAGGGCGTCCACAGCCAAGGTCTGTGCATTCTGGCCCGTGGCGGAAGCGGTGCGCTCAGCCTTTTTAACAACATTGCGTACGGGAGCCGGAGCGTCTGCTACAACAGTGCCAGGCACTGGACGAGCGGTAGGTGCGGAGTTCAGGCCCAGGCGTGCGGAGCAAGCTGGCCATGCCCCCCAGCCCTGGCCGGCCAGGGTCTTTTCAGCGATGAAGATCTGCTGCTCGCGGGTAGCAAGGTTAGCTGTTGGCGCGAACTGGCCGCCACCGTAAGCCTGCCAGGTGGATTGAGAGAACTGTAGGCCACCGTGGTAGCCGTTGCCGGTGTTGATAGCCCAGTTGCCACCGGACTCGCATTGTGCCAGACGATCCCAGTCAGAATCAGGGGCGGCGGATGCGGTTGGTGCAAATAGGGCGGAAGCGGTACCCACAGCAACGGTGGAGGCTGCGAACTTTGTAAAAGCTGTTGCGGTTGCAGTCTTGCGTGCGTGACGTGCCATAAAAGAAAGTTTCCTCTCGTAATCTCGCCTGTATCAACGGATCAACGTTAGGTAATCGTTTGAGCGTTGGCCCCTGCCTGCTTTTGAGTTGTCTATATGGTTGATGGTTTTGAAGTTGTGAGAAACAAGAAACCATCGCGGTCAAGTACTTCTCTTGCACCTTGAAAATCGTGTGCTGTGCTGACGCTCAAGCAGGGGACTGGCGAAACGTTCAGCAGCTCCACGGGTGCCTGACATAAAACTGTAACGCTTTGTAACGGTTGTGTCACGTTTTGGTTTTCTTGGCGTACGAAGTTCCGAGAGTTTTCTTGAAGTTTACGCAGGTAGAAGGAGTATATTAATTTTTCTGTGAATTTGTAACATTTTGTTATTTTGCCTTTATTTGGCCACTGACGTGCTCTTTTTTGTGAAGGAATGAGATTCATGGGATTCAAGTGGCGTGGCAGGCTTTTGCTGTTATATAGTTATCGTTTCATCACCGCTTCGGCGTCGGTTTCGAAGCGGAATAAAACTCTTCTCCGCACGGTAGTACTAAGTGTGGGGTTTAATTTTTATCTACCCCCTGGGTGGCTCGGGAGAAAGGACGAAGCAGGTGCCTATTGGCAAAGTGAAGTGGTATGACGCGGAACGTGGGTTTGGGTTCGTCTCGAATCCCGATGGCGAGGATGCGTTTGTGGGAAAGCAAGTCCTGCCAAAGGGAGTCAAAGAACTGCAGCCGGGCCAGCGGATTGATTTTGACTACGCAGCAGGGCGCAAAGGCCCGCAGGTTCTGCGTATGTCTGTAGTGGAAGAGCCAAAGCGGCGTGTTATTCACAAGTTCAGCCCTGAGGAGCTGAACTCCATGATCTCTGATCTTGCAACGCTGCTAGAAACTAAGGTTCAGCCTAGTTTGCAGAAGGGGCGTTACCCTGAGCGCAAAGATGCCACTCAGATTGCCAAGATCCTCCGCGTTGTGGCTAAGGAGCTTGACGCGTAAAAAAATCGCCTTCCTGTTGAGGAAGGCGATTTTTCTTATTCTTGGTAGTCGTCTGCGTAGTTAGTGCTTAGTGACCACGTGGTGGAGTATGGGGTTTCTTCGCCGTTTTCATCCTGGCCAATCATGACGGAGTTAATTTCCACTACGATCAGCTTAGGCCGCTCGGTGTCTTCACCAAGAGGGTCAACGGTTGCTGGGATGTCCACGCTGGTTTGCTGGTTGGCAGTGAAGTACGTTTCATCATTAGCTGCTGGATTGTCGTAGATCTTCAGTAGCGCCCAGTCATGATCGTGAATATCCTCTGGAATGTCCAAATGAATGGTGTCATTCTCACCCACGGTGACCTTAGGGATGTCATTTTCCTGACACTCAACTCCGGGGGTGCACATTGAGTAGGGGAAAACCTCGAGCTCTTGGTCATTGACTGCTGCCTTTACTGCCACCTCTTGTGGTGGTGTATCAGGGCGGGAGTTCCACCAATTCTGGAACAGGACGCTGACAACTACTACAAGGGCAACGGCAACGATGAGACCCAAAAATTGGATCATGTTCTTGCGCTTGGTTTTACGGCTGGCCATGGGTCACATCCTACTAGCTTTGGGGAACAAAACGGACTTCGTAGAGATCCGGCCAGCGCTTGCCAGTGACATAGAAGGTTTTGCTGCCGGGCGCGGTCTGGGCAATACCGTTAAGCACATTGTTGAGTGCGGCGTCTTGAGTAGATGCATCCGCGTTGTTGGGGAGGGTGGAGGCGTCGATAAGCCCAGTGACGGAGCCGGTGGCTGGGTCGATTCGAGCGATGGTGGTGTCCATGAAGATGTTTGCGTAGACAATCTCATTGCCGTTCGCGTCAGTGGAACAGTCCAGCTCATTGATCTGGTTGAGGGGCTGGCCCTCGAGGGTGACGCTAATGCGGCTGTCCTCTGCGAACGTCTCCGGATCGAGGAATCGGAGTTGGTCGGTGCCATCGGACATAATGAGGCGGTCTTGATAAGAACATAGGCCCCAGCCTTCGCCGTCGTAGCTTACCCGTCCCACTTCTTTAAGATCGTCAGCATTGCGTTTGATGGCGGTTCCGGCTTGCCACGTCAGCTGCCAGACTGTGTCCCCGTGGCGGGTGATGCCCTCCCCAAAGAAGTTGGAATCTAAGTCATGGGAATCGGATTCCACCCCGTCCAACGTAGTGCGATAGATGTGGCTTTCACCCTGCTGCCCGGTGCCCACCAGCAACCTTCCGTCTTCTTCTGCTTCAAGGCCTTGGGTGAAGGATTGTTCGTTGAAATTGTATGTTTTGATAATTTCTACGTTCAGCCGTTCCACCGTCGCAGCTTCCGGGGAGGTTGGGGCGGAAGATTCGGAATCAGAAGCGGAGCATGCGGCCACCGCGCCAGCAGAAATAATAGGTATGCCAATCACTGCAGTGGCTATGCGCGGGATCTCTCGGAAGGTCATGTTACCCATGATGCCTAACAACTGTGGTTTTCCCAAGGTAGTGTCCTAATTAACTAAAAAGGTATGGTTGCTACCGAAAGTAGCAGTCTAGGTAAGAAATAATAGAGCCCGTGTCCAGCAGACGAAACCGCAACAGAAATGCCTCCGGCCCTCTATTGAGCTCAAAGGCGATTGAGGTCGCCCGCCGTGCACTCATTGAATTAGGTGAGGGTAAAGTCGGCCGCCATATCGGCGTGGGCCACATTGGCAAGCATGTAGCCACCCATCGTTTTGCCGCAGAGGTTGCCGGCTACAACGGTTGGGAGTGGAACGCTGTTGTGGCGGTTGCTGATGGGACGAACTGGATCACGGTCAGTGAACTGGCATTGGTGCCTGGAGGCAAGGCGCTGCAGGCACCTGAGTGGGTGCCCTATGAGGACCGCGTGCTGCCGGGTGACTTGGGGCCTACGGATTTCCTGCCACCGGCAAAGGATGATCCGCGCCTGACTCTGGTTAATGAGGATCGGGCGTTCGACCAGGCGTCGGAAAAGAAATTGACGCACTACGGTCTGGAGACGACGAGGCGACGCTGGGGTAGTGGTGATACCGGGCCAAACTCGCTGTTTGCAAAGAACTCACGGTTGAAGTGCGCAACGTGTGCCTTCTTCGTGCCGCTCAGTCAGCCGCTCGATACGTTCGGTGCGTGTGTGAATGAGTTCTCCGCGGACGGGTCTGTGGTTGCCCATGATTACGGCTGTGGCGCGCACTCGGCTACTCCGCCCACGGAGCCACTGAGCAATAATTCCGCGGTAGCGTTCGATGATGAAAAGACTTTGGAGATCTAACGCCTATAACAAGTAGGGTGTCTCTGCAGCTTAAAGGTTATTACCAGTTTGGGTGCAGAAAACTTTCAGTGTTTTGCATGTCTTTATCTATCAAGGGGTAGAAAAGGTGTTACCCCTTAGCTTTTCAAAAACCCTAGTGAAGCTGCATTTTTGTCAATAAAGCACGCATAACGTTTGAAAACGCCAGTTCAAGGTGCAAGTCTATTACCTGAGATTATTCCTTCGTTCTCATGTACTTAGATTTATCTTGGAGAAGTCAATGGCATCTGCGTCCTCCACCACACCTCAGGGTGCTCTGGACAGTTACTTTAAAATCTCCGAGCGCGGTTCCACTGTTGGGTCTGAAATTCGCGCCGGAGTGGTCACGTTCTTCGCGATGGCCTACATCATTATTCTGAATCCACTGATCTTGGGCGGCATCGAGGATGTCAACGGTAAGATCTTGGGCACTGCTCAGGTCGCTGCAGCCACCGCATTGGCCGCTGGCGTCATGACCATCGCCTTTGGCCTCATCGCGCGTTACCCATTCGGTATCGCGGCTGGCCTAGGCATCAATACCCTCGTTGCTGTAACCATGGTGTCGACTGAGGGGCTGAGCTGGGAAGAAGCCATGGGCCTTGTGGTCTTGGACGGTATCATCATTGTCGTTTTGGCTATTTCCGGTTTCCGCACCATGGTGTTCGAAGCAATCCCAAAGCCAATGATCGCGGCCATGAGCGTTGGTATCGGCATGTTCATCACCCTGATTGGTCTGGTGGACGCGGGATTTGTTACCCGTCTTCCTGACGCCGCGATGACCACCGTTCCGGTGGGACTGGGCCAAGGTGGCTCCATCTCTACCTGGCCTACTTTGGTATTCGTCATTGGCCTCGTTATTTGTGGCACCATGGTGGTCCGCAACGTGCGTGGTGGCCTGTTTATCGGCATTGTTGTCACCACTATCATCGCCATGATCGTGGAGGCGCTGACCGGTTCCGGATCATCCGCTGACAACCCTGGTGGTTGGTCTCTGGCTGTCCCCGTCATTCCAGACTCCCTAGGTGGTATCCCTGACCTCTCCCTCGTAGGGGATTTCTCCCTGTTTGGTGCATTCACCCGCGTTGGCGCGTTGGCAGCAACCCTGCTGCTCTTCACTTTGGTTCTGGCAAACTTCTTTGACGCCATGGGCACCATGACCGCGCTGGGTAAGCAGGCCAACCTAGTTAATGAGCAGGATGTTTTGCCAGACATGAAGAAGGCTCTGGTGGTTGAAGGCTTTGGTGCAGTTGTTGGTGGTGGCGTATCTGCTTCCTCAAACACTGTCTACGTTGACTCTTCCGCTGGTATCGCAGACGGTGCGCGCACCGGCCTAGCAAACGTTGTTACCGGCCTGCTGTTCCTAGGCGCGATGTTCCTGACCCCGCTCTACTCTGTGGTTCCTATTGAAGCTGCGGCACCAGTTCTGGTTGTTGTTGGTGCGCTGATGATTTCTCAAATCAAGGATATTGACTTCTCCCAGTTCCACATCGCATTCCCGGCTTTCCTGACCATCGTGATCATGCCGTTCACGTACTCCATTGCTAACGGCGTTGGTGTGGGCTTCATTGCTTTCACTGTGATGGCAGCAGCTGCCGGTAAGGTCAAGGAGATCCACTGGATCATGTGGCTGATCTCCGCTCTGTTCATTGTTTACTTCGCGTCAGATCCAATCATGAACGCCCTCGGCTAACTCATCTCGTTCTTTGACCTCCAGCTCCTAGGGGCTGGAGGTTTTTGCGTTGTAGGATATCGGGGTGCACATTACTGATCCCTCCGATTCCCGCCTTAATGATTTCCGTAACCTCAAGCGCAATGAGCGTGGTGGTCTGGTTATAGCTGAAGGACCACTGGTCATTGGACGATTGTTGAGGTCGCGCTTCCCAGTGCGCCGGATTGTCGGTTTCCCCGATAAAGTTGAGGCCTTTCTTGCGGATAACCCAGTGGGGGACACCGTGGAAGTGCTCACGCTCGATAGAGAGACCCTCGCCGCGGTGGCTGGCTACGACATGCACCGTGGGCTGCTGGCGTCGGCAGATCGTCCCGAGCCGCTGAGTATCGCCCAAGCCATCAGCGGTGCGCACACCGTGGTTGTGCTGGAGGGCGTAGGTGATCACGAGAACATCGGCTCCATGTTCCGTAACGGAGCGTCGATGGGAGTTGATGCGGTGCTGTTTGGCAATGGCTGCGCGGACCCACTGTTTCGCCGTAGCGTTCGCGTGTCCATGGGGCATGTGTTGGGCACGCCGTTCGCCCACTTTGAGGGCAAATCCACCAATTGGCACCACTCCATGGCCGAGCTGCGTGAAGCAGGCTTCCGTCTGGTCTCTTTAACACCTGATGAGAACGCTGAGCACCTAGCTTCTGCGCTTGTCGACGACGCCGGCAACCCTTACGAGAAGGTGGCTCTGCTCGTTGGCGCCGAAGGGCCGGGGCTCACCGAGCGCACCATGCGCTACACCGATGTTCGCGCGCGCATCCCTATGGCGCCCGGAACTGACAGCATCAACGTGGCGACGGCTGCAGCCATCGCGTTCTATGAACGCGCGCGCAGCCTAGTCTTCTAACACGTTGTCATCCAAGCCGTTCCTCGGCTTGGATGGCCGGTCTGAGTGCCGAATCTTATCGCCTAAAATGCTTGCCCCACGCGCGACCGCGGTGCCTAGGATGCGGGCAATCCTACGCGCCTTAACCGAGGCGGAGTCCACAAAGCGTACAAGCTCATCACCATCGGGTCCTTCTGCGTCGTAGTCCTCGTAGTCGTCGTAATCATGCTTGGATCCGATGCCCAGCTTGGTGGTGGACACCGCAGTGACCTCATCAATACTCGCGGTGGATTTCGCGCGCGGAGTGATCTTGGGCTCAGGGCGTCCGTCGATGGCGTAGGCAACCACATTCACATCCGGGCTCGTTTCTGGGTCGAATCCTAGCCATGCTCGCTGAGCCTCAGCGACCAGATCAATTGGAAAGAACGGAAGCGCAATGCCACCCTGCGGCTCGGCCTTTTCCCCTGCCCAGTAGGGAGCCTCAAAGGGTTCAGGCAAACCATGATCCTCATACACCCTGGCCCTGCGTGCGGAGAAGCACCGGCGCAAGTTTCCTCCCGACCAGTGTGCAAACCCGCCTACACCCGTCTTGTCGTTGACTGCAAAGGCGTAGACGTCTGCTGCTGGGAAAGAGTTGCGCAGCTTAGGGTCGATTTCGCTGAGGAGAGTAGCGTCTTCAATGACCGTCTGCACAATGGCGACGCCCGGCAGGCCGGCGATGTAGAACTCGCCTTTGGACGCTTGCGCCGAGCGGTTCAGCGCAAATTGGCCGATTGGTGTGATGGGCCACGAAGGATTTAGTTGGGCCAAATACTTGCGACCGAATCCGCGATCTGCCTTAGGGGAGGAAGCAATCACCTTGGCTGGTTCGGCGGCAGTGACAAACCACAACGTCACTACCGCATGGTGGTCAGTGCCTAAATAAAGATCATCGTCTGCGGCAGAAAACACGGCGTCACGTCCTTGCATAAAGTTCGTACACAATACACCTAAGAAGTTTATAGAAGCACCCCTGCTCAGCGCCCCAGAAACGCCAAAGACCACGGTTTTATCCGTGGTCTTTGGTGCATTACTTGCGTGGGCGCTTGGTGTTAGTACGGACGCCCAACAGGACATCCTCCCAGTGAGGGGTCACTGCCTTACGCTTGCGCTTTGTCGCCGGCTTGGAATCAGGGTGTTGGAGGAATTCATCGCCCTCTACCTCTTGAGTCTCATCGGCCAAGTGTTCATCCGTGACCACAGGGATATCGTCTCGAGTAGTGTCCGTTACTGGCTCACGCTCATCGTCGTGGCTAGTGCCAGGGCCAATGAGGGCGTCCAAACCACGAGGTGCTTCGTTGCTGCGACCAACTGGGCTTAATGTTCGCACTGGCTGAGCGAAGTCAGGGTCGATGAGATCCGCCGCAATGCCGTTGCGGGCAACAGCGGTGGCACTGGACATGCCGTGACGCATGAATGCCCACTCCGCAACGTTTTCAGACAACCCAGCTTTCCAGCTCATCTTAATGACCCACTGTCCAGCAGGATCCTTGTAGGAGTCCCATTCAGTGGTGGTCAGGTCAAGGCCACGGGCAGCGAAAGCAGTAGCCAGCACCTCCCAGAGTGTGAGCTTTGCTGGGCCGTCATCACGTACTGGGTGTGCTTGCTTTGCCATCTGAGCGATGCGGGCACGCTCCAAAAGAACAGGATGCGCATAGGCCTCAATACGGGCTTCAGTCACCCCGTTTTCCTCAGCCAGTTCTGCTACAGACGCACCACCGCGGACCTTTTCCTGGATCTCGCGTGGGCGCATCTTTAGAGGCGTGGATACGCGTGGATCTACCTCACGCTGAGGCCGTGGCTGACGAATTGCGACTGGTTCAGCAGGTTTTTCCGATGCCTCTGCCTCCGCTGACTTTCCCGAATCTTCAGGCTCCGCTTGCGGAGGCTGCTCGTCATCGACAGGTTGCGCCGGGGACTCTTCGGTGGTGGGGGTGTCGGAAGGCGACTCGCCCAAGAGAGTGGCGCGGAGGGAATCATCTACAGCAAGAAAGAACTGCTCATCACCATCAACGGCGCTAAACACCAAAGACTCGCGAGTGGACTCGCTCGGACTGAGAATCAGTTCCCTCATGCTAGAAAACTCCCTTGTACGAATAAAAGGAAGAGCCCAAAGGCCCTCCGGTGGCCAACGTGACGGCCACAATCAACGCTGCGTTCGATCCAACAATAACCCATGTTGGAGCCCATTTGCGCAATTGGGGCAGGAAAACTAGTTGAAGTGAACAAAGTTAAAGCTGGTGCTAAACCCTGAAGGGTTTTAGCACCAGCTTCACGCTGACTTACTGTGCGGCGTAGCCGTTGTCGAGAACGTGATCAATAGCCTTGGTCAGAGTCTCAATGTCTGCAGAATCAATCGCAGGGAACATACCGATGCGTAGCTGGTTACGGCCCAGCTTGCGGTATGGCTCAACATCCAAGATGCCGTTAGCGCGCAGGATCTTCGCCAGCTTCGCGGCATCGATGGAATCATCAAAATCGATGGTGCCCACAACGAGGGAACGCTTAGCGCGCTCAGCAACAAATGGAGTGGTTTCTGCGCGCTGCTCAGCCCAGGTGTACAGGATGTCAGAAGACGCGGTCGTGCGCTTGACCATGCCATCGAGACCACCATTGTCATTCATCCAGGCAACCTGGTTCTCAAGCATGAGCAGGGTTCCCACAGCTGGGGTGTTGTACGTCTGATTCTTGCGGGAGTTCTCCACTGCCGTCTGCAGGTTCAGGAATGCAGGGATGAAGCGATCAGAGGAATTGATTTTCTCAATGCGCTCGATTGCGGCAGGGCTCATTGCGGCCAGCCAGATTCCGCCATCGGAAGCGAAACACTTCTGAGGGGAGAAGTAATAGACATCAGCTTCCTGCATATCCACTGGCAGGCCGCCAGCGCCGGAGGTTGCATCGATAACGATCAGGGAGCCCTCAGAGCCGGATGGGCGAACGACAGGAACCATCGCGCCGGTGGAGGTCTCATTGTGAGCCCAGCCCAGAACGTCGCAGTCGTCCATGGCAACAGGATCTGGGGCGTCGCCAGCGGATGCCTCGATCACGGTTGGGTTCTCCAACCATGGAGCCATCTTTGATGCCTTTGCGAACTTGGAGGAAAACTCGCCGTAGCTTAGGTGGCCAGAGCGCTTTTCAATGAGCCCAAAGGTAGCAGCGTCCCAGAACGCGGTAGCGCCGCCGAGTGAGAGGACGATCTCGTAGCCATCAGGCAGATTGTAGAGGGAAGAAAGGCCTTCACGAATGCTGCCAACTACGTCCTTGACCGCGGCTTGGCGGTGAGAAGTTCCGATGATGGTGTCTTGGCCGTAAACGATTGCCTGAATCTGCTCAGGGCGGACCTTGGATGGGCCACAGCCGAAACGTGGGTCAGCTGGGATGAGTTCAGATGGCAACGTTGGGAACTGATCGCTCATATCTTGCGCTTTCTTGGGGTCCATGGTGCTGTGCTGGCACCAAATCATGGATTAACTATGGAGTAAGAGGTAAGGAAACAATTGGGCGAAGTGCCGTTCCTCAATTAAACAGTGAGTTGCCTTAACAATTCACGGTTAAACGGGAATCTTACGCCCTGAATGTTCGAATCTTCTACAGTTCTTCTGTTATTTTTTGTAAATTATCACCCGTTTGGGGCAAGGGGAGTTGTGGCGCCTGAATCAGTATCATTCACACAGCTTTGTAAAGTTTAAGGTTGCGGTGAGTGGGGTGAGTGTCTAGCGGTAAAACTGCGGGATGTGCCGATAGACGGGGGAGCCGCAAGGCGTCAGAAGTGAAGCCTTGCGAAGTAAATCTTGAAAAAATGTTGGTTGGGTCACAAAATTTGATAGACTGTGCACTATCCCACGAGGACGGTGTGATTTTTAACTGCCGTTCAGTCCCCAAAATGACTTCCGGCTAGCACGGGAACGTGCTGGTTAACGCCAGAGGGGAAGTAAGTTATCGTGTGGTGGAAAAACTTGATAAAACGTAATAGGGAAGCATTGCTCATTGCTCTTTCCTTACCTCTACAACGCTGGCGTGAATTACAGAGTATTTTGGTAGTGGAAGGGCAGTCGGCTACCTCGAGGTGGCCGATTTTGTGTGTCGTCACTGCAGAGCATCTTGCGGTGTCGGCGTCCCTAATGAGCGATGCTCGTTGCCTTTATTTACCTTAAGAAGGCAGTGGGATCTCTAAGACTCAAATTGCATATCATCTGTCGCTTCGAGGATCTCGGGGTGGCAAGACTATTCACATAGATTGAAAGGGAAGCTGTGGCTAACGAAAACAAGGCTGTACTCCATTACCCTGGTGGCGAGTACGAGATGGACATCATCAAGGCTACCGAGGGCAATGACGGCGTCATCCTCGGTAACATGCTCAGCGAGACCGGTCTCGTAACCTTCGACCCAGGCTATGTATCCACCGGCTCTACCGAGTCCAAGATTACCTACATTGACGGTGACCAGGGCATCCTGCGCCACCGCGGTTACGACATCGCTGATCTGGCTGAGAACGCAACCTTCAACGAGGTTTCTTACCTGCTGATCAAGGGCCACCTTCCAAACCAGGAAGAGCTGACCAAGTTCAACGATGAAATCCGTCATCACACCCTGCTGGATGAGGACTTCAAGTCCCAGTTCAACATCTTCCCACGCAACGCACACCCAATGGCTGTGCTTGCTTCCTCCCTGAACATTCTCTCCACCTACTACCAGGATCAGCTCGATCCACTGGATGAGGAGCAGCTGGACAAGGCTACTGTTCGCCTCCTGGCTAAGGTCCCAATGCTCGCTGCTTACGCGTACCGCGCATCTAAGGGCCAGCCTTACATGTACCCAGATAACTCCCTCAACGCGCGTGAGAACTTCCTGCGCATGATGTTCGGTTACCCAACCGAGCCATACGAGGTCGACCCAATTCTGGTTAAGGCTCTTGACAAGCTTCTCATCCTGCACGCTGATCACGAGCAGAACTGCTCCACCTCTACCGTTCGTATGATCGGCTCCGCACAGGCAAACATCTTCGTTTCCATCGCAGGCGGCATCAACGCACTGTCCGGCCCACTTCACGGTGGCGCAAACCAGGCTGTTCTCGAGATGCTCGAGGAGATCCACGCAAACGGCGGCGACGCAACCGACTTCATGAACCGCGTGAAGAACAAGGAAAAGGGCGTTCGCCTGATGGGCTTCGGCCACCGCGTGTACAAGAACTACGACCCACGCGCTGCCATCGTTAAGAAGACCGCACACGAGATCCTCGAGCACCTCGGTGGCGACCCAATGCTGGACCTGGCAATGGACCTCGAGAAGATTGCTCTGGAAGACGATTACTTCGTATCCCGCAAGCTGTACCCGAACGTGGACTTCTACACCGGCCTGATCTACCGTGCGATGGGCTTCCCAACGGACTTCTTCACCGTTCTGTTCGCAATTGGTCGTCTGCCAGGCTGGATTGCACAGTACCGCGAGCAGCTCGCAACCACCACCAAGATCAACCGCCCTCGCCAGATCTACACCGGCGAGCCACTGCGCAAGGTAACCCCTCGCAGCGAGCGCTAAATCTTGCCACGCTAAGCCCTTGCCGGCCTAAGCGTTAACCCCATGGGCCAGCCACTTCACTGCGAAGGTGGCTGGCCCATTTTGGTAGTTTGATGTCATTTACTGCAATAATTGTTAGTTGAAACTTTTACCTAATACTCAAGGAGAGTATCACTCATGGAAAAGCCACAGATTGAGGTGCCAGAAGGCCCAGCACCTGAAGACATTGTCATTTATGACATTGTTGAGGGCGACGGCGCAGAAGCACAGCCAGGTGGCGTAGTTGAGGTTCACTACGTTGGCGTTGACTTTGAGTCCGGCCAGGAATTCGATTCCTCTTGGGATCGTGGCCAGAGCATTGAGTTCCCTCTGTCCGGCCTGATCGCAGGTTGGCAGGAAGGCATCCCAGGCATGAAGGTTGGCGGCCGACGCCAGCTGATTATCCCACCAGAGGCTGCTTACGGCCCAGCCGGTGGCGGACACCCGCTGTCCGGCCACACCCTGGTCTTCGTCATTGACCTCCTTGGCACTAAGTAGAATGAAAAATGATCCGGCTTAAAGCCGGATCATTTTTTGCTTTAGAACTCTTTAGTGCTGCCTGTGAGTGTCATAGACAGTAACTCGTAGTGACGGAATCGCTGTTCGCGGCCAACGCGGGCAGGATTGTTCTCTAGATCGTGTAGAGCTCGGGTGACGTGCGCGAGCACGGTGTCTGCCCAGCCTTCTGGGTCTTCGTCGGCGTTAGCCTCGGGGATGATGTCATCGATGATCTCAGAGGCCTTGAGCGCAAACGCACCCACCTGTTGTTCCTCCATCATTTGAGGTGCGTGCTCGGTGTCACGGTAGATGATAGCGGAGGCACCCTCTGGTGGGAGGGGGCTGAGCCAGCCGTTTGAGGTGGCCAGTACCTTGTCAGAAGGCAGCATGGCCAGCGCGCCACCGCCGCAGCCCTGACCCAAGATAACGGAAACCGTTGGGACGTCTACATACACCAATTCGCCCAGGGTGCGGGCAATGGAACCTGCCATGGCATGCTCCTCAGCATGCTGGGAGAGTTCGGCCCCGGGGGTATCAATAAAAGAAATAAGCGGGATCTGTAGATCGTGGGCCAAAGCAATGCCGCGTCGGGCGAAGCGGAGGGCCTCTGTGCCCATCTCCACGTCTGCATGTGGCTTCTGCGAATGACGGTCCTGGCCGATAATAACCACCGGACGTCCTCCAATGCGGGTGAGAGCCACCTGAATTGCGGGGGACTTACGTCCGTCACCAGAGCCGGATAGCGAAATTACATTTTCTTGGCCGATCCGATCCAAGATGCTCTGCAGTCCAGGGCGTTTTGTGGATCGAGTGGTCTCAATGGCAGCCCACGTGGACTCAGGCTCAACTAGCTCGGCTTCTTCAATCTCTGGAGGGGTAGCGTAATCGCGTGGAGAAAGTAGAACACGCGCCATCTTCTCGATAGCCAAGCGAAGCTCAGAAGGGGAGATTACGCCGTCGATGATGCCTTTGTCTGCCAAATTCTCACCGGACTGGACTCCGTCTGGGATTGGGGTTCCGGTGGTTAGCTCGACCACGCGAGGGCCCAAGAATCCTAGGAGAGCCTCAGGCTCTGCAAAGGTCAAGTGGCCAGCAGAACCCCAGGAGGCCATCACGCCACCGGTGGTTGGATTGCGCAGATAGACCAGGAATGGAAGGTGGGCTTCCTTGTGGCGGTATACAGCGGTGGTGATGGAAATCATCAGAGCAAAGGCTGGGGAGCCCTCCTGCATTCGCGTTCCACCAGAAGAAGGGGAGATCAGCAACGGAAGGGACTCTGCGGTGGCGCGATGAATTCCCTTGATGATGCGCTGGGCAGTAGTAGCGCCGATAGAACCACCGAGGAATCCGAACTCAGATAAAACAACAGCCACGCGTTGGCCAGCTACCAGGCCTTCACCGGTGACGACGGCCTCATCCACGCCAGTCTTCTCTGCTGCCTTAGCGAGCGTGGCCTTGTAATCGTCGGAGATATCCCCGTACTGAGGGGGAGTGTCCCAGCTGACAAAAGAACCGGGGTCCAAGACTTCTTCAATTAATTGTTTCGCGGAAGTTCGTGTCATACGTACTACCTTAGCTGGCATTTTGGGCACAATCTGAAGAACGCCGTGACGAGTTTTAGCCAAAAGGTGTTCAATGGTGTCCATGAGCAACTACACCGAAGTACCAGTTTTCGAACTCAACGACGGGCGAGAAATGCCCGCTGTGGGATTTGGCACCTACAAGCTCACCGGTGACCAAGCTGTCAGTGCCACGCGTTCGGCTATTGACGCTGGGTACCGTCACATCGACACCGCGGTCTTGTACGGTAACGAGGCCGAAGTAGGCGCAGCAGTCAAGGAAGCCATCACCGCAGGGGATACCACGCGTGAGGAACTTTTCATTAATACCAAGGTGTGGCACGACCATCACGAGAAAGCCAAGACGATCGATAGCGTCAAGCAGTCCCTGTCTGCCATGGGACTCGACTACCTAGACAGCGTGATGGTGCACTGGCCATGGCCGCAGGGAGGAAAGTTCCTCGAATGCTACGAAGGCCTTCTAACATTGCGTGAGCAGGGTCTTATTAAGTCCGTAGCAGTAGCTAATTTTTATCCTGAGGTCCTGAAGGAGCTGATTGATGCAACCGGCGTGGCTCCAGTGCTCAATCAGGTAGAGCTGCACCCAGGCTTTTCCCAGAAGCAACTGAGAGATTTCCATGCTGAGCATGGCATCATTACTGAAGCGTGGATGCCCATCGCACGGGGCAAGCTGGTCGATGAACCTGCAATCGTTGAAATTGCGGAGGCCGCGGGCAAGTCCGTATCCCAAATTGCGCTGCGCTGGGAATACCAATTAGGAGTATCTGTGGTGCCAAAGTCTGGCAATCCCCAGCGTCAAGCTGAAAATATCGATATCTTTGATTTTGAACTCAGTGAAGATCAGATGTCTGCTATCACCGCCCTCGACCAGACGGGAGGCAGGCTATCCGGTGATCCACTGACATTCCCAGGCGAAGGCTAAAACCAAAAGATAGAGGATAACGTGGCTGAACTCATTGCGGAACTAACCAACCTACGCATCGAGCAGGAAAACAAGGTACGCATTATTACCATTGTTCGCGACGAACGTAGGAATGCCCTCAACGAAGACATTTGTAACGGCATTGCTGATGCGGTTGACCAAGCCAGCAAGGACGCAGAAACAGATGACTCCGTTCGCGTGGTTATGATTCGAGGCGAAGGAAAAGCCTTCTGCGCGGGTGCTGACCTTGGATCATCCACGCCAACAGAAGGCGCCGACGGCGCAGTCTATGGCGGCGGCTTCCACGATGCACTGTGGCGCATGCTGCATTCCATCACCCATGCCAGCATCCTCGTCGTGGGAGATGTTCAAGGGCCAGCAGTAGGCGCAGGATCCCAGCTCTCCCTTGCTTGTGATCTCATCTTTGTGGGAGAGGACGCGTGGTTCGGTGTACCGGCGGCGCAGCTTGGTTTTGCTCTGGATGCATGGACGATCAACCGTGCGAAGGATCTTCTAGGTGGTGCTAATGCGCGCCGGGTTCTGTTGGGTGCCGCCCGTGTGACCGCTCAGCAGGCTTTAGACGCTGGTTTTGCCTCTGGCCTCGGCACCTCGGAACACGCCATGGCGTGGGCGCAGAAGCTGGCGAATAATGCCCCGTTGTCCGTGTACTCACTAAAGTCCGGGTTGAATACTAATGACGCTAGTTACTCGCTGACGCAGGAGCAGCAAGAGCTTTATGACCTCTGCTGGGCGAGCGAGGATGCGGCGGAAGCTCGCTTGGCTCGTAAGGAAAAGCGAGATCCGGAGTTTAAGCGTCGCTAAAAATTAGAAATAGGGAATTTGCACCAAACTCACCGTAACTCAGAAGGGATGCGGTGAGTTTTTGCTTTGCATAGCGTTGATTCACACAGAGCGGCTAAGGCAACAGCGAAGGGATTGTATACAACATTGCCGGTGAGTGAGTTTATTTTCACGCCTTGACAGATAAGTATTCTTTGCAAAACTACTCTTAACAACTTTTGCAAAGCAGGTGTGGCGTTGGTCATGGGGGTGAGTGACGCGCCGCACAAATGCCACTGTAAGCGTGTGGTGGGGGTAGTAGAAAATCTGCGAAATCTTAAATTATGTGGAACAGTTCACAATTGCAATGTGATCGCGGTAACTTTTTCGCATGGCGAGCTTAGTGGCCCGTATCTGATGTCTGCGAAGAAGGCTACGTGCCTTTTCAGCATGAGATTCGGGGGATTCATTGTCACGCCGTTTCCAATTCTCGGATTAGTGACAGCAAGCACAACACATTTCGCCGCAACGAAATCTATCCATATGCCCTCAAAAATTGGAGTGTGCCCGGAGGCTAGACCTTCCGCGGTGCACCGCCAGGTCTTTTTAAAGAAAGGGAGGATCTGACATGAGTGCACATCCACCAGCGGGACAATCAACCCGCCGCGAACCAACTGCAGCGCAATGGCGTGAAATGCAGAACAGCTCGGAATTTCAGGATCTTAAGAAAACATTCCGCTCCTTCGCGTTCCCAATGTCTATCGCATTCTTTGTGTGGTACGTGTTCTACGTGGTACTCGCCACCTACCAGCCAGAACTGATGGGTAAGGACATGTTCCTTGGGATGAACCTAGGAATCTTCCTAGGCATCCTGCAGTTCGTGACCACATTCATCATCACCGCGGTATACATCAAGTTTGCAAACAAGAATATTGAGCCAAAGGCTGCTCGTATTCGCGAGATTATGGAAGGCTAAGGAGGCGAACAACCAATGAATATTACTTACCTAGCTCAAGAGGACAACGCTGGTAACCCAGTACTGAACATGGTCGTGTTCGGTTTGTTCATCGTAGTGACCATGGCTGTCGTTCTCCGCGCCGGCAAAAAGACCTCCGAGGCATCTGACTTCTACACCGGTGGCGGTTCGTTCTCCGGTAAGCAAAATGGTCTCGCCATTGCAGGTGACTACCTCTCAGCAGCCTCCTTCCTCGGCATCGTCGGTGCAATCGCACTCTCCGGTTATGATGGCTTCCTTTACTCCGTCGGCTTCTTCGTTGCCTGGCTAGTGGCTCTCCTTCTCGTTGCAGAGCCACTGCGTAACGTTGGTCGATTCACCATGGCAGACGTTCTGTCCTTCCGCTTGAAGCAGAAGCCTGTACGTGTCGCCGCTGCATTCGGCACCCTGTTTGTGTCCTTGTTCTACCTGATCGCTCAGATGGCAGGCGCAGGAGCCCTAGTTTCTGTCCTCCTCAACCTGCATGACAAGACTGCGCAGTCCATCGTTGTTGGCGTTGTGGGCGTTCTGATGATCATCTACGTTTTGGTCGGCGGTATGAAGGGCACCACCTATGTGCAGATGATTAAGGCTGTTTTGTTGGTCGGTGGTATTACCATCATGACCGTTCTGGTGTTCGTGGCCGTCAAGGGTGGCTTTGGCTCACTGTTCTCTGAGGCTGTTAACGCTCACGCGGCATCCCAGTACATTACTGAGAAGGGGTACGAGGCATCTCAGCTCATGGAGCCAGGGCTCAAGTACGGCGAAAGCGCTACTACCAAGCTTGACTTCGTTTCCCTCGGCATCGCGCTGGTTCTCGGTACCGCTGGTCTGCCACACGTTTTGATGCGTTTCTACACCGTGCCTACCGCTACCGAGGCTCGTCGCTCCGTCGTGTGGGCAATTATTCTCATCGGTTCTTTCTACCTGATGACCCTGATCTTGGGTTACGGCGCAGCTGCGCTGGTTGGTCCGGACCGCATCATGGCTGCACCTGGTACCGCAAACGCTGCGGCACCGCTTCTGGCGCTCGAACTTGGTGGTTCCGTATTCATGGCGGCCATCTCCGCAGTGGCATTCGCTACCGTTCTGGCAGTGGTTGCAGGCCTTGCAATTACCGCATCTGCATCGGTTGCGCACGATATCTACGACGCCGTTATCCGCGACGGTCAGTCTACTGAGGAGGAGCAGGTTAAGGTTTCCCGCGCTACCGTCATTGTTATTGGCGTTGTTTCTATCATCCTCGGCATCTTGGCAATGGAACAAAATGTTGCGTTCCTTGTTTCTCTGGCGTTCGCTATCGCAGCATCCGCTAACTTGCCAACCATCCTGTACTCCCTGTACTGGAAGAAGTTCAACACCATGGGTGCTCTGTTCTCCATCTACGCTGGTCTGGGCTCCGCGCTGATCCTCATCTTCCTGTCCCCAGCGGTATCTGGATCACCAACGGCTATGTTCCCTAACGCTGACTGGGCTATCTTCCCGCTCACGTCACCAGGCATCGTTTCCATTCCACTGGCGTTTATCGCAGGCATTGTGGGCACCATGATTGGTAAGCCAGACAATTTCGATGATCTCCAGGCTGAGATGGAAGTTCGTTCCCTCACCGGTGTTGGTGTTGAAGCACCTGTTGACCACTAAAACCGGTAGTTAGCTCGGAGCACTTCTTCTTCCGGTATTAGCCGAATCTACAACCGTCGCCCTCCAAAAAAGGGTGGCGGTTTTGTTGTGTTGGAATTAGAACTAAGGCGATTGCAAACACTAGGATGTTTATGGTGGAAAGCAAAGCACATAAGCCGCACATGCGAGGTGATGGACGCCTCAGCACTGTGCTCATCTTGCTCGTTCCGCTTGTTGCCGTCATCGCGCTTCCGTTCGTGGCAGTTGGTTCTGGTGGGGAAGGAGACTTCCGTGCCGTTGCAAGTGTTCAGGGGGCTGGGCAAGGGGCAGCCTCTGGGCAGGCAATTCGCAATGTTCCCAGCATCTTAGGGGATGCGCCAGCAATCGATGAAGACGAACGTGTTCAAGATTCCCTCACCTCCCAGTTGACGTATGTCAATATTGATACCGGTGAGCACATTGGGTCATCGTCGGAACGTTTCATGCGATCGTCTCTTAGTCTTTCCAAGCTTTACATTGCTGATTACGTGTTTGAACACGGCACGAAAAGAGAACGTGCGTACGCCATGAAGATGGTGTCAAGTTCTAGCGATATGCTGGCTAACCGCTTATATGCCAAGTATCCGAATTCCATTACTGAAACTGCCAAGAAGTATGGATTGGAATCAACCCGCGATGAAGATCGGTGGGGGTACTCGCTAACTTCTTCATTTGACGTCGTTTCCTTCATCTCCCAGTTGCTTACTGAACATCCTGACTCGCAGGTGCTTCAGGCTATGCGCAACGCCTACCCATTTGGAGCAGATCGCACCCGCCAAAACTACGGCACGTATATCCTTGACGGCGTTGAGGGGTCCAAGTGGGGATGGTCTGATGACCGCAGTCTGCATTCTTCCGTGAGCTTCGGTCGCAATGAGAAGGGCGAGTTGTTTGTTGCTGCAGCTATGGTCACCGGTACGGCGGAGGATCTGACCACCTACGTGGAAAGCCATCTAGGTGAAACTGTGGGCATTGACGAGGAAAAAGCTAGCCGGTTCAAAGGAAAAGTACAGAAATAAGCAATGCGCCGCTCAGCACATGAGCGGCGCATTGTGTAATGGGTAGCCTTCTAGCTAGATAGCTTGATCAAGGTAGTGATCAAGTCAAGCTCCTGCTGTGATGGGACAGGGAAGGGGATTGCGCCTTCAGGTAGGAGTGAGGAAAGCGCATTGAGTTGCTCTGCCGTGATCGTTGGATTCGTAGCAGTTGGTGAAAGTGGGCTGGTTTCTGTGATATCGACCAGACTCTGATCCTTGGCGGGTGCGCCAGGTAGCCACTGTCCCCAATCCTTAGCGTAGACATTGTTGATGTCCACGGTGATGCCGTCGATGACGCGCTGCTGTGATTGTGGGAGCTGGTGGATGGTGGTGCGGGGGTGGATCTTGCCACCGGATCCCCAGTCATGCATCCAGAAGTATTCGCCCAATCCGTCTTGAGTTGCCCATTCAATGACGTTGTAGTTGCCGTACACGCCTAGTTTGAGGCCGGCTGCTTCCAGTGAAGTTTTGAAGGACTGAAGGTAGGGCCGGATTTGGCCGGTGTACTGGGCGCGGGTTGGATTGTCATCGATTGCGACATAGATAGGCACGCCTGTTGGTCCGCCCGCAGCCTTGTGGATAGCGATGGCTTGCGGTGCATGGACAACCGCACCCGCGGCGCCTTTGAGCCAGTCGGCAGTGTTGGCGCGGCCGTACTGGTACACGGAAGCGGTGGCTAGGCCAAGCGCAGCGTTGGCGGTGGTCTCCGCTAGCCGTACTGGCTTGCCCGCCATCCACTGTGCGTCTGGGCGAGGTTGGGATACGTAGCGAACTGTGCCGAGGTGGCCAGCGGCCTTGATGGAGCTTGCCGACGGCACGCCAGCGGAGAAATCGATCACCGTTCCCAGGATTGGTCCCAGCTGCGCGTGCGCCTTGGGCGCACCCGCGATACCAAGGGTCGCGGCTGCAGCGCCTATGGCTGCGAATTGCAGGAATGAGCGCCGAGAAATTTCGGTCATGATTCTCCCTTGAGTTGTGAAAATGCGTGTTCGGCGATGTATTAACTCACAAAATACATGACAATAGTCCCATAATTCACACTAATTAACAATAGTAACAAGGTTGTTATGGGTTCATTGGTGAGGGTGGGCAGAGATTCGCGTTCACGAGATGGGCGCTGCACGTAGCGCCTAGTCAGTGTCTACTCGGCCTCTTTGCTGGGATCCTCCCCAGCATCGTCAGGCAGGCTTACCTTGTCTGCTGGTTTGATCAGGGAAGCGACAAGCGGGAACAGTAACACCGTGGCTGAGCCGGCAGCCACCAAAATTGACGCGTGATTAGAGTCTAAGATGCCCGAGCTGACTGCCACCTCGGTCACCGCAACGATGATCGGCAGTGCGGTGGCCGAGTACAGGGAGAGCTGGGCGCGCTCGCGCCAGTCGACAAGCCCAGAGCCAGTATTTGTAAACTGCTCCCGCAGGAAGATGGGAAGACCGCGGGTGATGTAGAACAGTGGGACGAGAACGGCCAGTAACCACGGTTCCTCTGCCACTGCTTGTGGGTCTAGGGTCATGCCAGAGCATACGAAGAAGACTGGGATAAGAAGGCCGTAACCTAAAACGTCCAACCGCTGTTCCAAGGCGTAGCTGTAGCGTTCCGGCACTATTGTGCGGAGGATAAAGCCAGCAGCAAAGGCGCCCAGAACTACATCCAGCTCAAATACGGCAGCCACCGCCATGAGGATAGCGAGCATGGTCAACACCATGCGCAGGATCGTTTGATTTGTGGCGCTGGCGCCGTCCACCATAGCTTTAGTAATCCATGGTGCCACGGCTCCCAGGGTGCGCGGAACAATAGCTACCACGACTGCGATAGCTGCGAAGGTGAACAAAACTGTCGCGGTCAACCACGTAGCTCGTGTGGATAGTAGTAGCGCCATAGCCAAGATGGGCGATATCTCACCGATTGCCCCATGGAGCATTAAGGATTTACCTACCTTCGTCTCCAGCATTCCTTGTTGTTTAAGGATGGGGAGGAGGGTGCCAATAGCGGTAGATGTCATGGCAATGGCAAGCACAATCGCTGGGGCGTCTGAACCGATAATCAAGAATGCGCCCGCGAAACTCAGCACCGCGCAGATAAGCCAAGTAGAAAGCCCGGCGCGTGCCTGTTTGCCGCGCAGTAGTTGTGGGTCAATCTCGTAACCGGCCAAGAGGAAGAGCATGCCTAGGCCGAGTTCTTTGAGGATGCTAACGCCGGGCCCGATCTCCGCCAATGACAAAACGTTGGGCCCAATGATCAAACCGAAAGCAATGAGAAGCACTACGGCGGGAATGCGTTTTCCTGTGGCGTAGGAAACGGTTGGGGCTAGCAACGCGGCCACCATTATCCATGCGAACGCCACCAACGGTCCGGGGTCAGTTGCGCCGGCTGCAATCAAAGATACGTGGGTGGCATCGAAGGTCATGCGGCAATAATATATATCGAACGACAGAAATTGGAAATTTTTGAGGCAATATTCAAAGAGAGTGCACTCGACTTACGGCTGGCCATCGTGCAACCTTGTGCACAAAGACATGTGGGCGCCGGCTTCTTCACGCCGACGCCCTACCGCCATAGACGGTGCTCAAGGGTGTTAGATCACGTTGTTACGCTGAGCAAGCAATCGTTCGCACCCGTATACCGAGTTATTCAGACTCAACTCCAACCTCGTTAGAGTTAACGTCACCCATCAGGTGCCCGATTGCAATCTGGGCGTGCAGGCGCACACCGTACTCCAGTGCAGCATCGTTGACATAGAACTGTGGGCTGTGGTTTGGCACAAACCCGCGGCTTGACTCGTCGGTGGGCTCGATAGAGCCATCCTCAGTAAAAACGATATCCTGGCCGCCAAGAAGGGCGTACACACCGCCGAAACGGGCGATGAATTCTGACACGTCGTCATAACCCATATTGACCGGTAGCTCCATCACAGGGTTATCCCCAGCAACCTGCTCGTATACAGGCAGAACTGCATCAATCCATTCTGGAGTGTTGACCACTGGTGGGATCTGATCAAAGAACTCCACTGTGCCGGTGCAGCCGTGTGCCGCAGCAAGATGTTCGACGTAGCGGGAGATCCGCTCGTTAACATCCTCAACCACCGCAGAAGTCACGGAACGCACGGTACCCCAGATCTCTACTTGGTCGCCCACAATGTTGAAGCGTCCTTGGTCTACGATGTGGCCGAGCGAAATGGAGAAGCTCTCCTTAACATCCACCTGACGGTAGATCTGGCCAATATTGCTCAGCACATCACCGACTGCTGGCATAGGATCAATACCCTGCCATGGGGTAGAGCCATGAACCTGCTTACCCTTGATCGTGATTTTCACCGTCTCCGATGCGGCGTGTTGAACGCCACGCGTGTATCCGATGCTTCCCACTGGGCCTGGGGAAATGTGGATTCCAAATGCCATGCTTGGTTGCGGCTCTAGCAGGCCTTGCTCCTGCATCTGCGCGACCATGAAGTCTGCGCCACCATCCTCGCCCTGTGGTGGGCCCTCTTCGGCCGGCTGGAACACGAGCATGATGTCACCATGGATGTCGTCGCGAAGCCCGAAGAGAACCTTAGCTGCGCCCAGCAGCATGGCCACGTGGGTATCGTGGCCGCAGGCGTGCGCGACGGGGAATGGTCCGCCTGGGTAATCCTTATCCACCTTGGTAGATGCGAAGGACTCACCGGAATCCTCACGCACAGGCAGCGCATCAATGTCCGCGCGCAGAAGGACGGTCTTCTTTGAGTCTGAATCAGCTTCGCCGCGGATGAATGCCACAACGCCGTGGCCACCAACACCGCTTGAAATATCGCTGCTGTCGATTCCGATGGTCTCGAGCTGCTTAATGATGAACTGTTCGGTCTCAGTTTCCCGGTTGGGGAGCTCAGGATTCTCGTGGACGTGGTGACGCCACTCAATTACCTCGTCAGCTATCGAGGCTGCGGCCTCATCTACGCGGGTATAAAGCTCCGATAGGTCTGTAGTAGTCATTAGTCATACTCCCATCTCAAACGGATTGTTGCTGACCTAATCCCATACTTTCTATGCCCTGAGTTCTTCTCAGCTTTTACGTATGGGCGATAATCCGAAGTGTACGCCTAAACGCGCAGGAACCGCGGTGAGGAGTGGTTTGCGATTGCTGGTAGAACGTCATTCTCGTCTCTAGTCCTGAAACGCTAAAGTTGATGCTTCCTAGCCTTATCGATGTGCAGAATCTTAGGCGTACACGCAGTTTGTAGTGAGTTTTGTTGTGAACATGTCATCGAATCAAGTAGCCGAGGAAGATGGTTGCCGGAGATGCGTTCTTCATTTCTTCGTTGCCCGCCCGATTTACCCATTGGATTTGAATTACGTTCGTGAATGGATCGTTCGCGGCCATAAGTTAGCGTAGGGAGCCAGTTCGGCAGCGCTCGGGAAATCGTGGCAGGATCCGTCTGTTATGAGGAACGCGGCCGCGGTCTGTGGCAGATATCTAGCATGCCTTGAAGGAATTCTGCCTCAGGTATCTGACCGGTGTGTCTTCTACTTGAACTGCGATAACTTCGCAGTGCTCGAGCTTGGTAAAGCAGTCCGTGCGCAGATTTTCACACCTAAGTTTTCTTCCATATGGCCTCTGATGGCCACGGTTTGTGCGGTTTAAACAAAAAACATTGCGTTGATGGCCGGTTGAGGGGTTATTTGCGCCGTTGCCAGGGGAGGGATTTACCTTCCAGTGTTTGACACAGAAATACCCAGAGAGGATATGTACCTGACCGGGGCTTTAGGCACTGCCCACATCGCGGTGCAGGCTCGGGTGGCCATGGTCCAGCACAGCATTCTGCTGGTGATGTAGCCTGTGGTGCACAGGGACTTGGGGGTGATCTGTGGGGAGGCCGTATCGTGAGTTTCGCCTTTTGTAAGGTTGAGGTTGAAATTAGACGTAGATTTTTGCTTCCTGATTGATGAATGTTGGCAAGTGATTGAGGACGGGTTCGAGGACTCGTTGGCACTCTATGCGTCTTATACGGCTTCGAGAAAAACGCTCTGACAAGGGATTTTGGTTCAAATGTAATCCGTTTGCACTTGAACATGTCTGGTATCGTGTAGAAAAGCTAGCTCGCCCACCGAAAAGCTTCTTTCTCTAAGACTGAAGTTCTGTCGTTGATAAGGGAAAGCTTTTAATCCGTCCTTTGAATACAAGGGAGAGGTTGCTTTTATGGGAAATGGGAAGAAAGAACGTCTCTTACAGTCAGACGGTGTCGTCTTTGCACTACTTGCACTCTTCGTTGCACTTTTTTATGTAGCCTTGGCCTCTGGTGGCGGTATATTCCGCATAAATCAGGCTGTACTTGCGTTTATGTTCGTGCCAGCGGCTTATTTTTGGCGTATGCGACCTGTCTCCTCGGCAATTGCGATGTTGCTTTTGTTATATCTATGGTCCATCAATTGGATAATGGCTCTACCGGAGAACTTAGGTGTAACCCCTTTCATTCTTTTCTTACTGGTAGCAGCTTTTTCAATTAGCCGTTATTTAAAAAGTACTTCGTTCTTGCTACTTTTTGCTGGGTTGTCGTTCGTATATTGCCTCATTTCCCCCTTGATGTGGCAACCTACTGAAACTGGTCTTTTATATAGGTCTTTAGGCCAATCTGTTTCTTGGACTTTGGTTCAGTGGCTCTTGCTACTTGTAATAATGCAGGCAGGGCGTCGTATACAAAGAGAGTCAGAGCATAAGCAGCGAGAACAAAGGGAAAGGGAACAAGCCGCTATTGATGCCATGGCCGTAGTGCAAAATCGTGAGCGTCTGGAGACCGCTCGGGAAATCCATGACGTTCTTGCTCATAGCCTAACCTTGATAAACGTTCAATCATCAGCGGGTATAGTTACTGCCCAAGCTACGTCTTCAGGCGCAGACGAAGATGTTATCGAAATACTGAAGAATATCCGTTCTATTAGCGCAGATTCATTAAGTGAAGTCCGTGGAATTGTAAAGACGCTACGCAGTAGATCAGATACCAAAGAGCTTGGCGGTATGGGGAAAATTGCCGATATCCCACTACAGATTGAGCGGTTTACGAAAACTGGCATGGAAATTAAAACTTCTCTGCCAACTGAAGTTAATCTTTCTCAACTCATTAACACATTGCCAGTACTAGTGCAGCTAGCCATTCGAAGAGTGTTGGATGAATCTCTCACGAATGCGCTACGGCATCAGGGCCATAATTCGAAGGTTGTTATTGAGATTAATGTAGATAAAGAGAAAGGTGAGATTCTTATCTCTATTAGCAGTAGAGGTAAGAAGACTGAACCCAGCAAGATTAAAGGATCTGGAAGCGGCTTAATTGGAATGAAAGAGCGAGTCGAAAGCCTAGGGGGGTGGATTAGTTATCAGCAAGACGGTGACTTGTTTATCGTCAAAGCGATGATCCCTACGGTTCTTGAGATCTAGGTAATAGTTTCAATTATCGGCCTCCGCCCATGTAAAGAATTGAGTTCCTGTGAGTGAAAATATCCGCATCCTTATAGCTGATGACCAACCGATGATAGCGTCTGCATTAAAGACGATATTGAGTAGTAGTGAGGATCTAGAGGTTGTTGCTACAGCTGGTGATGGCTTGAGGGCTGTAGAACTCGCCCGAGAATGGGACATAGACGTCGCTGTATTAGACATTCAAATGCCTCGGATGGATGGCATTGAAGCTGCCAGGCTCTTGTTGAAGGAACATGAGGATCTGAAGGTCCTCATGTTAACTACCTTTAACTCTGAAGATTTAGTTGGGGAAGCGTTGGAAACAGGAGTTCATGGTTTCCTTTTGAAGGATGCGGACCCCGAGGTTCTAGCTGATGCTATTAGAAGAATTCATCAAGGAGCATCGGTTCTTTCTCCAGACGTTACCCAGTATGTTATAGACGGATTTCGTTTGGGTCATATGAAGCGTACTCGGTCGGAGGAAGAAACCAACCTTGTAAGTTCCTTGACTGCGCGCGAAAAGCAAGTCTTATCGCGTGTCGCCAGAGCAGAAACAAATGCTGAGATAGCTGAAGCGCTGTTTATTGGTGTTGCTACCGTTAAAACGTACGTTTCACGGCTCATAACGAAGCTTGGTGTTAGGGACCGCGTAGGGCTTGCTGTATGGGCTCATAAATTCAACGTGGTTGAAAATTAAAGAGACTCTATTCCTCCTCGAGGATGAACGAGAATCCCCCTCACGGATGAAAAAGAATTTCAAAAAATCACTCGCCGGACTGATGTATGGACACTGCCGAGTAACGCACTATTAATACATGATTTCAAATGACTCTTTTTCTCCCGCAATATCCTGTCAAGATCTCCGCATTAACTACTCCGGAAACCAAGTGCTTGATGGATTTTCGATGGATGTAGTTCCCGGCCGTGTTCACGCACTTCTAGGACGAAACGGCGCCGGTAAGTCCACTTGCTTCCGCATGATTCTAGGATTGGAATATCGCGGCGAGGGGAAGGTCGAAGTATTAGGCCGGACACGCAGCAGAGAAAGTTTGAAGGATATTGGTGCATCCATCAATGGCCCTGCTCTGTATCGCCATCTTTCTGCAACAGATAATCTTCGTATCCATGCCAAGTTGTTGGGTTTGGATCGCTCAGAAGTTGATCGAGTACTCGCGGCCGTGGGGCTTTCCATGGCGGGGCGCAAGAAGACCCGAGACTTCTCTACCGGCATGAAAGCTCGCCTAGCAATCGCAATTGCGATGTTGGGAAATCCAAAGATTCTTATCTTAGATGAGCCTCAGAACGGCTTGGACCCCCAGGGAATCGCCGATCTCCGAGGATTCATTCGAGGTTGGGCTCGTCAAGGTGGCACTGTACTTATTAGTTCTCACCAATTGGGTGAAGTTGCCAAGTTAACAGATGACATCACAGTGCTTGCATCCGGCAAGACCCTCTATACCGGCACTTTGAAAGATTTTGCACCGGCTGGACAACTAGAAGAGAAATTCTTAGCTATGACCCAAGGTGGTGTTTCTGTTGCTGCGCACTAAGGAAGATTCTTCGCATCCGCAGTTCAGTGCTGGTTTTCTGGCTTTGATTCAAGCAGAGCTTATTAGAACACGGAATTCCGCCCTCCAGTGGTTCCCTCTTGTCGGGCTTTTGATTGGCGTAATTAGCTCTACTTTTTCATTCTGGTCTTCTGGAGCTGACGACGCATCTGGGGTTCTTAGCTGGCAAGCGATGTTTGTAACAGGAATGGCCGCGCCACTTCTAGCTCTACTAGGCGGACTATCTGAAGACCGTGAACGCTCCGCGCGAAATGGTGGTGTAGACCTTCGGTTTGTTTCGATGCAAGGAACTCGAGCCGCTCGACTGATTGTATTAATTCTGATATCAGCTTTGCTTCATTGCCTAAACTTCGGAACTGCCTGGATGTTATCCGTTCTTGCAGGTAGAGATGGTGCCGGATTGCTACTTGAAGCGGGATTACTATCGTTCATTGCAAACATATCAACAGTTGCTATTTTCGCACTGATCGCACGATTTATTCCGCTTATCGCAGTCCTTTTGCTTGCCATGATCTACCAGCTAATTGGTACCTTGACTGCAGAGAATACGCTCTGGATGTTTATCCCGCCGAGCTGGTCAGTCCGTGTAACGCTTCCAGTGCTTGGTATTCATGCCAACGCTGTGCCCATCGAACCAGGCAACACCCTTCTTGAGGAGTCGCTGGTCCTAGCTCTGGTGCTCTGCACTATTTTTGGTGCCATTGCCTGCTACTTGGTGATAATTGTTTCCCCTAGGCGCCCTAAGGCAATAAAAAATAGAAGAAGCGACAACAATTCTAATTCTGATGGAGACACAGAACTCGAGCAGCTTGGCAAAACCCTAACAGATTCCACTCTTGATGCAGAGACTAATCTACGAACAGAAGCTTCCGCATGGCAGTCGCTGTTAGCCGTAAACGTTGCACTGTTGAAGAGCAGTGCAACGTACCTCTCGGTATTCGCAGTAATTTTGCTTCTAGTGGTTGGTTACGTCTATGACTCTGACTACGTGACCGGTCTCTACACTTACTTTCTCCTACCAGTTGGGGCCGGATTCCTACCTGTTTTGACTTGGAGAGGGGTTTCTACGGCTTGGGCGCTATCAGTTACCGAAAATGCAAAACTGCGTACCGCTTTTCTTGCCTGGCATTTCTTACTGATTCTAATCATCTCAGTAGCAGCCGTTGGTGCATGTATCTTCACAACTAGTCTGACGGGGGATGTGCTTCGAATGCTCCTTTTGTGGGGAACAACAGGAACAATCCTCACCTTTCTGAGCGCAATAATTTGCATCAGATTTGGCTCAGGAGCGGCTATTGCTTGGACAATTTTTGTCACGGTGCTTGCAGCTACATTGGGTGGAGATGTTCTTGCAGAAACTGCCCTCTGGATTGTGGCCCTCCCTGCTTGGCCCGTTATTGCAAATACCCAGATTCGGTTCTGGATAGCTATTGCTATGCAGATTCCTCTTTTTGCAATAGCTATTCCCATTGTTTATAAGACAATGCGCAGCCACGAACGTGCTTCGTAACCTGGAAATAAGGACATCGAGAATAGTAAACACTCTGATTGCAACTAGGTGCGTAAAAGATCTTAAAAGTCGTTTGACTCAAACCGCCGGAGAGCTTCAAATTAATGGAAACAAGATTTCAAGCGACCGCGCGGTTGAGCTTCGTCTCCAAGTAGTTAATGCCGGCTATCGAATGTCAGGGGCCAAAGAGCTTCAGAAACACTTCCACGGAGGATTCTGTGGACATTCATCTCTCTGGCACCCGCTGGAAGTATGTCTGAAAGCCAGCACTGATATTCACTACGACCTCAACCATGTTCGTTAGGCACCCAATCACCCGTGAGTCCTGCAAGATCCATATCTTCGTAGCCGTATTCAGGCATGCTGTTTGAGCACGGTTTCCTTGATGAGAAGCAGCCATGATGGCGGGACGGGCATCGCCTTGTTTTTGAGTATTTCGGTGGGGTGCTGATGTTGTTCTGCCCGACAACGCCTCTACAGCATCCGCCCAGATCGCTAAAGGTGATAGGGGCATGGAGCGGGAATGGTAAGGATTAGGAATTTCTCGCACATGACTAGATGACCACATTACCAACGAACTCATTGCATTCGCGTGAGAAAGAAAACGTGGAATAAGGTCTAACGGTATTGGCGAGCTGGGTAATCAACTAGCTCGCTGATAAATTTTTTCCGCCTTGGTGGCCTGAATGAGGCGGTGCTTACCTAGGAAGATGCCGTTAATGAGTGCACCTCGTTTCGCAAGCAGCAGCGCTGCCGAAGCATGATTTTCGCCGAGTACGAGCAGTAAGAGCTTGGTGATTCTCCTGCCACTGATTGGGCCGATACTGTGTGGAAGGAGGGTGTCCAGCGATGTCGCCAAGCTATTCAAGGTCTCACGCGAATGGGTCTACAACCCTGCTCAAGCGTTACGATCCGAATGGTGTACCCGAAATGATCGGGTGGATAAAGCAGGCCGCGTAACCATCCGATACGCAGGAAAACTATTCCACCTAGGCATCGGACGCGGCTACGCGGGACAGGAAGTCACCATGGTGATCACCGACAAGTACATCACCACAGCCCTAAAGGACACCGGCGAAATCATCGCAGAACACATCATCGATATCTCCCGCGACTACCAAAAACCAATAAAGCGCCAAGAGTCCTAGACAAACAATAAACCGGCGGGTTCAGAACAAAAATCTGAACCCGCCGGTTTGTCCATCATGTCCCGACTCATACTGTCAAGTATGACCCGACTGGTGACAAATGCGCCCCAGAGAGGAATCGAACCTCCGACAAAACCCCACCTACCAGCATCAACCAGCAGATTTAAGCGACTTCCACGACAATCCCACGACAGTAGAAACAGCAGCAGCCACCGCGTCTAAATCGTCCTCAAACAAGTGCGAATACTTATCCAGCGTGACTTTAGCCGACGAATGCCCCAACTGCCGCTGCACTACAAGCACCGACGCCCCGGCACTAATCAGAATCGACGCTGCAGCATGCCTCAAATCATGCGGCGTAACACTCGGGAAAGTCACATCCGCCGCCTGACACTCGCGTATCGCGGTATGCCACCACGACCGCTTAGAAGGGGTGGTGACAAAACCGCCCCGCTGGTTTGTCCACAGCAAAGCGGACGGCAGTTTTCCTCGCACCACATCCCGCAGCGCATCGACCACAATCGGAGGCAAGGCAATCACACGCGCCTTACGATTTTTCACCTCACCAATGACAAGTCCCGACTCGGTCTTTACCACGGACTTGCTAATCATCGCGCGCCCACGCTCTAGCTCCACGTCACCTACGGTGAGCGCCGCGGCTTCACCCCACCGCGCCCCGGTGTAGGCCAAAAACACCACAAGAGATTGATAGCGGCTAGTAGTTCGAATCAGCAGCTCAACCTGCTGGGGCGTGAGCGTCGTGAGCTTCGCCCGAGACTTCGATGGAAGCCGGATACCATCACACGGATTACGGCGCAGCAGACCATCACGCACGGCCATGACACACAGATTCGACAGCAGATGAAAAGCACGCTGCACAACAGTAGGGGATTTACCAGCTTCCACCAGGCCATTCACCCAGCGCTGAACATCCAGAGGTTTGATGCTCGAAATAGACACAGCGCCCCAGCGGGGTTTGACATGAGTATCCCACGACGAGGTGAGCGCCATCAGCGACGATTCGGCGAGGTGGTGCTGAGACGCTTTCCACACAGGCCATAGCGTGGATATCTTCACCCGCCCTGCGTTCGGGTCGATCCAATCACCCTCGCGTACTGCGGTGGCGTTTTTCTCCGCCCAAGCCTGCGCCTCGTTTTTGGTGCGGAAGCCCTGTTTTGTGCGTGACCGCCCATCGGGACTACGGTACTGCACACGCCACGCCGTGCCCTTCGCAGTCGCATATTTTCTAATGCTTGCCATGCTAAAATATCCTTTGCGTACACGCCCACCACTCACCCTGTGATGTGAGCGTTATCTACGATTCACCCCGCTGGTTTTCCGCCAAGAACACCCAGCGGGGTGAAATTTTTATGCCTTAAGCCGGTAGATCAAACACCCACCGGAAGCCAAATGCAGTCAATCGAAGTTCCTGAGCACCTTCTGGAATGTCAAGGTGAGTAACGAACTTCTCTGTATCTCCAGTCCGAAGATCAACCCACCACGGTTTAGTGCTCATGTCCTCAACTAGACACGACTGACTCTGTAGTAAGTCGCGGTTGACGCCATCCTTGTCAAGAACAGACCACTGGGCTGCAAACATGAATGAAGCAGCATCCATATCGTCGAAAATGCCCGCGTTCTCTGCTGGCGCGGAGACTGTGGAGTCCATACGCACTAGGTAAGTGCCGGGGGCTTGTGGATCGAGTGAAGTTTCATCGCACGTGTCTAGCTTCTCAAGAGCGTCGATGGTGAAAAAGACTTCACATTCTTGATCTTCGTTACACATGGTGCCGTGACGTTTGCCTACCTCACCTTTTGTCTCTGTTTCTGGATCTAGTTCCCGGCCTGCTGGAACCGTGTTGCCTTCTTGCTGGGTGGTGGATTCCGCCTGTGTGGTTGCTTCGTTGGCGGCTTCAGGTTCGCTGGTTTCGCCGCATCCTGTTAGTAGGAGTGTGCTTACGGCTAGTGGTGTGATGAGTTTCTTCATGTTGTGATCCTTTCGTTGAGTGTTCTCCACACCTCTAGGAGGTATGTGGTGACGCCTAGCTCGTTGGCGAGGGCGTCGAGGGCGGTGCCGTGGATTTCCTCCGCTAAGGCGTACTCCACGGGGCTGATCAAATAGGTGGCTGCGAAGTGGTCGGCTGCGCGTTCCGCGCGGGCGTCGAACACGGTGCCGGTGGGCACGTCCCCGCGGATGGCATGGCCGATTTCGTGAGCCAACGTTGAGACTAGCTGCCGGTCTGTCAGGTCGTCCCTGAGTGAGATGACCTTCACATGGTGGAGGTAGTAGCCGGTGCCCCTGCCTGCGTGGTATTGGACGTGCAGGCCAAGGGCTTCTGCTAGGCCGAGTAGGTCGTTAAGCTTCGTAATCGCCTGGGTCTCCTTCCTGCTCCTCTGGGGCGTGATTTGCTGCGGCTTGGTCAATATACAAATCGAGTGGGACATCCTCGCGTGGAGCTTTCGAACGCCTACGCGCCTGCAGCTCGTTCATGGTGTCGAGCTTTGCTTTCGCTACTGCGCCCATGGAGACAAGTTCCGTAAGTGACATTTCTTCTTCCGCTAATCGCTTTACAAGTTGAGCGGTGGTAGCTGCTGCCAAGGTGGTGCCGTCGCCTTCGAAGAAGTCGTAAACATCCTCAATTCTTACGAATCCGAGTTCTTGGAGTGCTTGAACTGGGTTGATTTCCCATGCCTCACTGAGCTTAAGAACGTCATCTGCGGTGAGTGCTCCGTTTATTCGCTTGTTGGCTGTTTTGCGCGTGACTTTCAGAATTCCAGCGACTTCCTGGTCGGTGATTGGGCTTCCGACTTGCTGCGCGAACCATTGCTTAATGTCCATGAAATTCATTCTAATGGGTAAAAAACTTCTCATCAAGTATGGGGGTAGCAGGAAAAAGAGAAATTGAATACCCCCATGTGTGTAGCAAGGCTTGACTCTCCCTAAAGGGTGAGTAATCTAATACACATCAACCCAATAAACCCAAGGAGATAGGGAATGTTTTTACTCTCACTCGATGAGATTGACCGCATTAAGCGAATCAATCGGATTGACGGGGTTGTCGATCTAGCCGAAATCACAGGGGTAAACCGCAAGACATGGAGCGAAGCCCTGAAATACAGGACTCCCACACCCAAGGTTTTGCAAGCACTAGCGACTCTAGGTGCTCGCCCTGATCGAATCCTGATCTACGAACCTCAAGACGTAGCCGCCTGATTCAGGAGCCTGGTTGGAAACCTCCGAGGTTCGAGGCCTCGGCAGGCACGAGGGCTAACGCCCAATGTTGTATGTGAACTCAATAGAGAGACCAACCCCGTCGTAGAACGGTAGACGGGGAAGTGTCCTAGCGGGACTACTTACTAGTGCGAGCCGGTGTCTTAGAAGGCCATGACCACTGGTGCCGACAGGCAGAAACCACCTAACCACCGTAGCGGGTCAAGGGTGAGGCAACACCGCGTAAATGGGCACTAAAAACACATGCCGGTAAGTAGCCACTCGTGGGGTGCAAGTCCCCATCCGGCACGGTGAGTAAACTGGGGTGTACTTGCCCGTTTCTTCAGGCGTTAAACGGGACGTTGGAACCACAATAGTGTTGTGAGGTAGCACCCTTTTTTGCTCACTATTTCCGACCAGAACGGGTAGAAACTCACATTTCCTTTTGTCGGAAAACTTGGGGGTCAGGCAGGTACATGCCCCATTTTTGGGGACGCTGGAACGTCGGCTCGCGTCGGCAGGTAGAGACTGATCCCCACTCATGAAATGTAAACCATTTTTATGATTACGTTTGCTGGCCTTTAGGCCGACGCTGGTGAGGGAGATTTTTCCATATCAGTTGGTAATAATTACGCCCTTCCTCACCAGCACAGGGCTTGTCTGATCGGCTGGTGCCGATGCCCAGCAGCTGGGGCTGGGGTTTGGTCTTAAGGGGGTTCGATTCCCCCGCAAGCCACCAAGGGGTAACCTGCACTTATAGCCGTTGCACGCAGCAGGCACGCCCCCCCATCCCAAAAAGAATAAGGAGCCAATCATGGGCATTTTCGAGCATTATGACGAGTCTGATCCTATCCGCGATTTCAACAAGTACGTCGAGCGTAATCCTATCTGCTGTCTCGAAATTGAGGCACTACGAAAACTCCAGCGAGGCGCACAAATCTTCTACCGTGGAGACGCCGGGCTGAAAACGAGCCCCAGTAAAGACGAGAAAAAATACCTCGACTACTACTACCAGGAGACATGGGAAGAGTTCGCACAAAAGTTCGACAAGACGGTCGAGGAAGCAAAACAAGAAATGCTCGACGCCCCCGACGAGATCGTGGATCACCGCGGTGAGACAGTCAGCTTCCATGATCTTGTCTATACCACCGGGGAATATACACCGATTTTTTACCGCGAAAATTGGTTGGACGAGCCCACGCCACTGATTTGGTACTCACATGTACTTAAAGATGACGCGCTGAAGATTTACCTGCGGATTTGTGAAGAGCATGGCGTCACACCCCGATAAACACACCCACCACACATTTTTTACCCACTAATGCCCCTGAGCTACCGCCATAGCTCAGGGGCTTCATTGATCTAAAAAAAAGGAGATCACCATGGATGATACACGGTGGCTGCTCACGAAAGAAGCAGCAAATTACCTCGGTATGCACCCCGATACTCTGCGCGAGAAATACCGGAGGGGCGAGATTCGCGCTGAGAAACCCAAAGACGCCAAGCCTTGGCGCACCCAAAAAGCATGGCTCGACGACTACCTCATGGGAGCTGCAGCATGACCACACCACTATCCACACCAGAACTACGCGAGCTGGAGTACTGGCAGACCACCGCAGAAAAGCGAATCCGCCTCGCATGGGCAGCCTTTGCCGTGGGCATCATCGTGGGCTGCTTCCTGTGGGCATGGCTCACCATCGAACCAGCATGGGTAGGTGAGCTGAATTGTATTCCGTACTGAGCCAAAGATTCCTGAATTGGTACGCCGCGACCGCTGAGCTGGTATCTGACCTTGATTTTGATGAGGGCGAATTCCCACACGACATAGTCAACGTCGTGAACAAAGCCTTCGACGTCGTAGACGACTACGAGCTGCGACCGTTGCTCCCAGGTCTCAGTAAGCAAGGCAGGGAGCTTTTGAAGCAGATTGAGGCCGACTATGGCGAATGAATTGAAGATTCAGTATTGGCTACGCGACATTGAGCGCCTTGACCGTGAGATCACAGAGCTGATTCAAGGTGAGCGCACCACGAGGGCCTACTCCATGTGCATGGAGCGGCTGCGATCGCGTAAATCGATTGCGCAGAACCTCGCTGACGAGGGCATTGACGTGCCGGAGCCACCAATCAGGGGGCTGGTATGAGTCGGTTTGTTGATGAGTTGGAAGAGCTGATCATGCGGTTGCAAGTCGAATACGACGCGCACTGTCACGAGGACGCTAAATACGCGAATTACATTGACGGCAAGATTGCGGGCGCTGAGGAAGCGCTGCGCATTTACGAGGATTTTGGAGACTAGGTATGAGTGAGATTGAACGCGCCGGGGATTTTGAGAAGCTGGTTTTGCAGGCTGCTGTTTTGAAAGTTCTGAACGCGAAGCATAAAGCTTTCAAAGCTGAGGTTACTAAGGCTTTTGAAGCTGGTGATAAGAAGGCTGTGAAGAATGCGCAGGGCGTGGAGCTGGGTAGCGTGTCGATGACCGCGCCTAATATGCGCGCTGTGTGCACGGATGATGCGATTCTGATGGCCATGGCTGATGAGCGTGGCATGGAGATTATCGACGGCTTACCTGCTGACCCAGAGGATTTGCAGAAGTGCTTGAATCTGATTTTTGAGCACGCGCCGGCGTTACTGTCCCAGTCGATTAGTACTGATGATCGGAAAGAGATTGAGCAGGAGGTGCTGGAGCAGTGGCAGGTGACGGGCAAGCTGCCTGTTGGTTGGGAGATTAAGCAGGCGAGTGAGCCGAGTTTGCGCGTGACACCAGCCCGGAATGCTTTGGCGAAAAGGGCGATTGAGTATCAGGTTCAGCAGCATACGGCGCTGTTGGAGTTAGAGGCAGGGGATGACTGATGGGCAGGTTTAACCTGAATGATTATGAGCCTGTTGAGGCTCGTATCCGCCGGTTTAAGCAGGACTGGCCGGACTCGGATATTCTCACTGAGCTGGTGGAAGTGGCTGGTGAAATTGGGCAGTCGCGGTGGACGGTGAAGGCGAGTGTGTGGCGTGAAAAGGGATATGATCGCCCGGATTCCACTGGCTACGCTTTTGAGGTTGATGGTACTGGCATGGCGAATAATACGAGTGCCCTTGAGAATTGTGAGACTTCTGCGATTGGCCGTGCACTGGCGAACCTAAATTATCATGGCAATCTTCGTGTGACGCGCGAGGAGATGGCTAAGGTTCAGCGGGCGGAGCAGCGCACGGAGTACGTCAAAACGCAGTCTCAGAAGATGCTTGAGGCGGAAAAAGCCGGTGACATTGAGGTGCTGCGCAAAGCGCTCGACTACTACTCAAAGCAGAATGACCGCGAACTAGCTTTAATTGCGAGCAACATGGTTAAGCGCATGCAGAAGGCCGCAGAGCAAGTCGTGGAGGACGTTCTAGGTGGTGAAGTGGTTGATGGAGGAGATTAGGCCACTGAACCCGGTGGAAGTTGAGGCTTCTATCCGTGAGCTGACTAATCGTATCGCCAAGGGTATTTCTGTGGTGTCGAAGCGTTACGGGGAGTTTCTGGAAGCCGATCGGCATTTCGATCGCGAGTACGCGACAGCATTTCTCACAGCAGAAGGAAGTATTAAAGATCGGGAGATGGCTGCCAAGTTGGAGTCTATGCCTGCTCGTGAGGAACGTGACCTCGCTGATCAGGCGTACAAGCATGCTGACCGTTTGCGGAGAGCTTTAGAGCTTGAGTTGAGTGCTATGCAGTCTATTTCGGCGAGTATTAGGCAGGCTTATGGTGTCGCTGGTCGTGGTGAGTTCTAGTGGCTAAGGAACGTGTTCCTGAGAAGGTTGCTGCACGAGTTCTTGCCCGCGCGCAAACGATGTGCGAGTTCATGATCCCTGGTGTGTGTACGGGCATGGGGGTGCACCTGCACCATAGGAAGATCAGTGGTCGTGAGCACCGCGTGAGCAACATGGTGTTGGTGTGTATGGAGTGCCACCAGTATGTTCACGCCCACCCTGCTGACGCGTATGGGCAGGGCTGGTTGGTGAAGATGAATTATGAGCCTGACCGGGTGGCTGTGAGCTACAGGGGCAGGCTTTCTTTTTTGGGTGATGAAGGTGGAGTAGAGGAGGTGATTTTAGATGCCGAGGATTCGGACGATTAAACCAGAATTTTGGTCAAGCCCAGACGTGGCAAGAGCTTCCGCAGTAGCTCGATTGACTTATATTGCGATGTGGAATTGGGCGGACGATTACGGTATAGGGACGTTCAATCTCAAGGAGCTTGAGGGGTTTGTTTTCCCGAATGATGATGTTGAAGAACTTAGCGGAGGAAAATCTAGGAAGTTCCGCGACGTAGCGAAGGAAGTTGTTTCCTGCTTTGGTCTGGTCATTTTCGAGGCGGAAAGACGGCTGTTTTACGCGATTCCTGGATGGGAGAAGCATCAACGGACTGAGCGTAAAGCTAAGGGCAAATTTCCTACCCCAGATCAGGGAAAAATAGTTACTGACCAGTGGGTTTCTAAAAGTGTAGGAAGTTCCGAGGAAATACTAGGAATTTCCTACGCTAGTCAAGGAAGTTCAGGCACTGGAACAGGGGAACAGGGGAACAGGGGAACAGGGAACAGTATTTCTATTGCGCATCCTCCGGAAGCGCGTGAGAAAAACACCTACCCGCGACGCTTCGAAGATTGGTACGCGATGTGGCCACGGAAGAAATCTAAGGGCGATGCGCTCAAGGCTTTCAACGCGGCGTTGAAGCGCGTTGGGTTTGATGAGTTGATGTCTAAGACTGAGAGGATTGTGGAGGCGTGGGAATCGCAGGGGAAAGACCTCCAATACATTCCGTACCCAGCGTCGTGGCTTAGGGCTGACGGCTGGGAGGATGACATCACTGAACCCGCAAGGCGTAACAGCAATAGCTTCCTCGAATTCTCGCAAGCCTTAAGGAGCGTGGATGGTGACCAACGAGCAATTGGCTAAAGCGTCGGACGTGCTCGCGTTGGCTGCTGAATACGATGATCGTTTCAGGAATCTTGACCCGCAGGCTACTCGCCAGAAAATTCAGGCGTGGGCTTTCCAGATTGGTGAGACAAGTCTTACGCAGCAGGAGTTGGCTGAAGGGGTGCGTAGAGCCTATTCCCTGCCGGATCGGCCGTTTAATCCGATTGGGGCGATCTTGGCTGAGGCGAAGGAAGCCCGCCGGATTGCTCACAGGGGTGACGCGGTGCGTGAGATCACGGCTGGTGGGGGAACCAAGTCCGGGATTCATGGTGATCCAATCATTGAGGCTTACGAGCATAACAACGCGATCGGTTTGCGGTGCTTCCATTGTGGCGCGCCGGCTGGTGAGTTCTGTGCGGATGGTGAGCAGGATTGCAAGATTCCTCATGCGAAGCGTCTTGCTGACGCTTATGCGAGGACTCCGGAGGGACGGGAGCGTATCGAATCGCGAGAAAAGCATTTACAGCACCATAGAGCGACTTATGTTGCAAAGTGGCACAACTAGTCACAAACCTTATTTCAGGCCGTCACAGCAAAAGCTGGGCGGTGTTTTTCGTATCTTTAGGAGGATACACACAATGGCATTTGATCAAATTCAGATTTTCGGCGCGAAAGTCACCGACAAAGGCGCGGAAATCAAGCAAGCTTCCACAGGCAAGGATTACGCCCAACTCACAGTCATGTGGTCTAGTTCTCGCAAGGATAAAGCCGGTCAGACTGAATACGGCCCAACGAAGTTCGTCACTGTCCGAGTGTTCGGTTTCGAAGCCCAAGATGTTGTCGCAGCAATCCAACCTGGCGACCGCGTAAACATTGTTGGCACGATTGATCATTTCGAATGGCAGTCGCAAAACGGCCCTAAGGATGATTGGTCAATCAAGGGCAGTGTTTACCCGGTTCTTCCACGTGCCCAGCGACAGCAGCAGCATTATTCGCAGCCCACCCAACAGTCAGCGCAGCCGGACGTGTGGAATTCAGCCCCAATGCAGCCACCAGCTGGCGATGAGCAGCCACCGTTCTAAGCAGGAGACAGCATGGAAATTCTGATTCATGAGGAACTCCCTAAAAAGGCTTTCAACCGCGCCCGGAACCCGTTCACCAGAATCAATCTGGAGAAGGCTCAAAAGTGGATTGACGCGGCGGTGAATAACGCCGGGGAGTGGGTGAGCGTTGATGTTAGAGACATTTGCGACGCAGGCCGAATTGAAGGTGAGCCGACTTTGAAGCAGTGGCGCACCCGCGCTGGGAATCTTCGTGGGCGCATTAACGCGGGTATGGCTCCTTGGGATGAGTATGAATTCCGCTGTTTCGTGAGGGATTACACGGTGCTGTGCCTCATGGCTGTGGCTGAGGAAGATGAATGAGCTGGGAGCAACTCGCCCTGTTTGACGACCCGCAGCTCATACCCGTGGAATGTGAGCGCTGCGGTGTGGTGGAGCCTAACGCGTGTATCCGCAGGATTAACCACGGCGTTGTCAGCACCAACCGCCGTTACTGTTTTCGGCAACAAACAGCGATTTGGCGACTCCAAGCCGCCCTGAGAAACCCCTGCTTGAAGTACACCGTTCAACGCCGCATTGACGAAGCCCGCGCGCTAAGGCTCACAGAAAAAGACTGGGAGACCACATGTGACTGATTATGAGGCGCGACGAGAAGTCGTGAGACTCTGCCGGAAATACAAATACGACACCCTGACCATCGAGCTAGCAAACGCACTGGTCAGGGTGTTTCTTTCACTAGAAAGCGATAACCATGAAACTACCAATCATTGTTGACAGCGGGCGAGTGCCGACCCGCGCCCACGCCACCGACGCCGGATTAGACCTGTACGCAACTGAAACAATCCGCATCGACCCACACGAGAACGTCCTCATCGGCACCGGCGTTCGCACAGCAATCCCAGTCGGCTACGTCGGGAAGCTGCATATCCGCTCCAGCCTGGGAGCGAACAAGAATCTTGGGTTAGCCAACGACGTGGGAATCATTGATTCAGCCTACAGGGGTGAGATCAAAGCAGCTGTACAGAATCGTGGTCGTATTTCCCAGTTGGTAAGCGCTGGTGACAAGATCGCCCAGCTGATCGTGGAGAAGATTGAGCTTCCTGATGTGGAGATCGTAGACGAACTACCACCCACGGAACGTGGCGCTGGCGGATTCGGGAGCACCGGCAAATGATCTCACCACGCCTATGCAGCACCTGCAGGCAACTCAAGCCAATTACCGAGTTTTACCGAAGCACCTGCCACGCCGGCGGCTATGAGCGCCGTTGTAAAGCCTGCAGAAGATCACATGGGCGCAAGTCGAAGGAGCGCCCTAAGGATCCTCTCCGGGCTGAGGAAATCCGCTTGTCCATCCGCAAGACCGGTGATGAGCTTTTGCCGTGGGTGGTGAGTGACGGCCAAGAAATCAACGTGGCCTGCGTATCCGTAGGACAAGCGATCGGAGTGAAAGACGTGGTGCTGAAATACCTCACCGACGAAATCCCTGATAACCCGATCAAGGTCGAGTACAAGACCCTGACGGCTTTTGCGCTGCGTAAACGGCAAGTTAGGGCACAAGCGGCATGAGGTGGCGTGTGAAGAAAATCGACGGCCTGTGGACAGCCACTAACCAGACCACCGGCCTGTGCCTGTGGTGCGACACGTTCACCACTGCGCATTCCATGATCAATGGGCTGCGGAGGGCACGATGAGCTACCGAGAAAATCTGATAGCAGACTACGCCGAGTACCTGTCTGGTAACGCGAATAAAAGCCCCGAGTACTACGCCCGCATGCATTTGAGCCGTGGCGCTAAAACCGCGCTCATCAAAATCTACGAAACAGGGGAGTGGACAACAGACCCGGCGATCTTGCATCACCTTCGGCATCACGGTCTTGCGGTAAAAGCGCGCGGCTACCGGCTCACTGACTTCGGGCAACGCCTTGCCCGCGACCTTTCGGAGAAGATGAATGGACTCAGACGATAAGCGCAAAGAAAACATCCTCTACCAAGAAGAAATCAAGGAAGATCACGCTCGCACCGTCGCAGGAACCGGCTGGCACGACCACTACACCGGCCAGCTCGCCACATTCCCAGGCGCCGGTAGACCACCAGTCACCATGCTCGCAGGCACAAACGAGCGCGTCCTCATCCGAGAAGAACGATGGGTACCAGCCCACCTACTCACACCACTAGGAGACAACCCATGGAGCTAACCAGATCACAACGCAAAGCCCTCCGGCGCTTATCGCGCGGGCAATCAATCCCCAGAAGCGCCTACCACGATCCGCTGATCTCCAAGTGCATAGACCGCACGCACTACATCACACCGCCTGACATCAGCACCATGCCGTATCCCGAAAGCATGTTCGTATGGGAGGAATGGGAGGCTAAAGCGCGCAGGACTAACCGACCAAGGTTCAACGATTACGGAAAGCAGCTGCTCAAACAGTTAGAAGCGCAATACCACTAGGAGACCACTAATGACCAAATCGGATTTAATTTACTTGCTAGTAATGGGATTCTTCTTCTCCGCAGCGGTACGCCACCTTGCCCCTGACGCTAGCCCCCTCAAACAGGCATATCTCACACTTCTGCTAATCAGTGGTGCACTAGCAGCCGCATATTCCGTAAGGGCTGAAAAATGATTCGCATAACCGTACAAACCACAACACCCGCCGGTGAAACCATAGAACGCACCCGCGAATTCACCGACTACGACGCGGCAGACCGATACCGCGCTGCCTGTATCCGCAACGGCCGCCCAATCCTCAAAGAGGAGAAAGAAATCTCATGAACAGCACAATCACCACGATCATGCTTATTTTCAACCTGATCACCGGCGTGATCAGTCCACAGGAATGCCCCCACGGTGCCAACTGGCAGTGGTACGAAGCGCACGGAATCTGGGCATGCGGAGGTGAGCAATGAGTACCGTATTCAAAGCAGCGGATCTGATCGGCCGAGAACTAAGCGACTGCCCGAGCTACAGACAGCTGGAGATCGCAAGGATTCTTGATGACGCAGGCTTGCTTGCACCAGACCTGCCAAAACCAGTGCTCGAGTACAAGGACGGCGGAGCCTGCTGGCTAGACAGTGAAATCACCTCGGTCGAATCCCACTACGACTCAGACTCAGACGAGTCCATCATCACTGCTGGCATTGCCTACGACCTCACCCCAACAGAAGCTAAGCAACTCGCCTACGCCCTCCTCGCAGCAGCCCAGTGGGCAGAAAAGGAGCCATCATGATCAGCAACTACCAGCGCGCCCTTGACCTCGCTTACCACATCGCAGAAGTGGACGAAGCCCCAAGAGAACTCGTAAAACAACTTCACCAATACGGACTACTCGCACCAGACCTGCCGGAACCTGACGATAAACGCGCAAACGGCGATGCTAGCTGGGCGATTATCGGCAAAGCGGCCGTGGACACCTGGCACGACGAAGGCGGCCCAGTGGTGGAACTCAGAGCCGGCAGGGGGCGCTACCTTATTCCAGCAGAAGCTAGGCAGCTCGCCCGCATACTCCTCGCAGCAGCCGACCATGCCGAGGTACAGGCCCATGAGTAAAGCACCCCTGCCCCCGCATGTAATGGAAAAACGGCGAATGGCACGCCTAAAAGCAGCAGGGTCAACAGCTCTCACACTGATTGTGCTGCTACTACTAGCCGCGCCGTGGGGGACCAGGTATGCACTGCACTGGTCGGCTGACGACAGTGTGGCGCTAGGCATTGTCACCTACTTTGCAAGCCTCCCGATAGGCGCTCTCACAGGCGTGCTTATCTGTGACACGGCTCAGGAATACAACGTCTACAGGCGTTCCATAGACAAGCTTCACTGGGATAAATACCAGCAAGAGCAAGAGATCATCGACCAACTTCTCAAAGAGGAGGGTCTGAAATAACAGCACGAGGCACAACCAATGGGTAACCCGCTAAAAACCAGCATTTTTATAAGCCCAAAAGAAGTCAGGATCAACGGGCGAACAGTTTACGTCAGCGAGGGAACACTGAAGATTGAAGATGTAGCCAACGGAATAACTGCAGTCACACTCACACTTCTAGTCGACGACCTCTACGTGACCACCGAAGGAACTCTATGATCAGTTTCACCATCCAAGGCGTCCCCATACCCCAAGGCTCCAAAAACGTGGTACGCGGCCGAGTGATCGAATCAAACAAACGCCTAAAACCATGGCGCAAAATCGTTGCTACAGAAGCCCAAAAGCACGCACCCAAAGAACCCATTAACACCGCTGTCCAAGTGGCAGCGGTTTTCGCTTTCCAACGACCCCGCACCACAAAATTCCCCCACTACCCAGCAGGGAAAGTCGGAGACATCGACAAACTCTGCCGAGCAATACTCGACGGGCTCACAACCGCCGGAATCTATTCAGATGATTCCCGCGTCACCACACTCAATGCCACTAAACGCTGGTGCGAGCAAGGGGAAACCCCTCATGCCCACATCACTATCCAGGAGGAACCATGACCACACTAGCTGACATGACACCCGCCCGGCGCTACGACTGTGTGGGGATGTGGGCGACCGTGTCCAGTGAGCATGACTCAGCGGTTGAGCATTACTTAGCGGTCATCGCCCGAATATATGTCGGCAACCCAGACTACGCGCATATGTACTCCCCGGAAATCGACGAATACTACACCTCAAGCCTAGAAAGCGTTACCCCGCGCTTTGACCTGCCCCGCGCATGGTCACCATGCGGCACACCGCCGGATGGAGAATGGCTTGCTCACGGTACACATACCCGCGTAATTCCGAAGAATCGGCGCGCATACGTCACCATGTCTGAGCCGGAGCCATCGCAATGATTCGATTCATCAACCAGCTGTAGACGTGAGCCAAATCGACCAACTACCCACATTGATAGGAGAATACTGATGGGACAACAGCGATTCGTAACCATCCGACCAGTCCACAAAGACAGCGTCGAACAAGCCCAAAAAGACGGTTGGGAACTCGTAGACCAACACCCAACCAACCCCGACTACGTTGTCATGACCAAGGATACGGAATGACCAACCCATACAACTGGGGTGGCTACATCAACCCAGAGAACGAATCAGGGATACACCGCGCCATACGATTCCTTGTTCTCATTCAAGGCCACCGACTAGAAAAGCCCCACCACCGAGCAACAGAGGAACTGCACCACAACCAAAAATACGCTGCCCGCTACAAGCTCAACATGATCATTGATACCGCAACAATCATTGTCAGCATCACCGGCGCAGCAACAGCAACCATCAAAGAAAACCCAGTGACACTAGCAGCATTCATTGTCTACCTCACCATAGGCGCTGCGCTCCTCAATTGGGCAGCCTTCCAGCGTGACCAGTTCCAACAGCGAATACTCGATTGGCAGGAGCGCATCAAAGACATAGAGCAGGAGGTGCTGGATGGACGCTGAACACAAAATCAGGCTCGCTGGCCTGCGAATGATCGCCAGACTACGGGTGGAAACGAGGGGAGTGGGGCAGATTATCCCCGGTAGCGACTCACTGCTTCATACCACCGAGTGGTCAGAGGACGCGGCCAAATCTTGCCCGCCCAGCAATTTTCCGCCCGAGTACTGGCGTATTGAAACCCGCCTGATAATCGACCTAGAGGAGGCTCAGCAATGACCGCACTTGCTGCCATTTTGGATGTCCTAGCCAGCCTGACGATCATCATTCTCAGTATCACACTGGCTCACAGCTTCTACATCGACTCAAAGAAGAAGCGAGCTACCGCTCAATTCCTTGACGCCATCAACACCCGAATTGAACGCGAAAACCGACCAGACACATAACCGCCCCGCACCAAGCACAAAGGAGGTGAATCATAAACCGAGAATTTGAAATCCGGCGCGCAGCTAGATACCTGCAAAGTCTCATGCACGAACTCAATGAGCATAAGCACCTGAAGGGCAAGCCAGTAGGCGAGGTAGTCAGCGGTGGGGTGGGTTTCGGCCCACGAACCCCAGGCAATGAAGACGCCATCAGCCTATATGCGGAGATCGAACGGGAACTCAGCATTTGGCTAAGGGGCTGGAAACCCAACCGCCATGGGGTGCAAGACCAATTAGGGTGGATCGCATTCAATGCCGACTGGGTATCCCAACAGCCAGACTCAGATGGCCTGCTCACCGAACTACATCGGTGGGCCGGACTAGTGGAGCGGGCAGTAGGGCGCGGGCCGACTATCAAAGACCTTGCAGCCCTCGAACGCCGACAATCCGCCGCCAGCATCCGCCGGCGACTCGCAAGCAAAGGCCACCGCGTAACCACCGACACCATCCGAGGCTGGGCGCGCCATGGCCACATCACCACCAAGCCACTACCCAATGGGCACAGTGGATACCTCATGACCGAAGTGCTCGACCACCTAGGAAAGGGAGCCCCGTGACCACCTGTGCGGACTACTTAGCACAACACCCGCTGCCGTGGAAGGTATTCGAAGGCACCACCGTACTCAATGGCGAGCGGCCAACAGCTATCCAAGATGCCAATGGCAACCCAGTTATCGAAGCAATTAATGATTATGGGTATGGCTGGTTGGAAGGAGCGCAAGAACTCGTAAACTTCGTCAACAGTGGCCTGCTAACCCACCAAATCCACTAGCACTTTGCCCACCTGCATGCTATAATGCGCATAAGCTACAACTAACCCCGCAGGACACCACGTCCTAGCGGGGTTTACTCATGCCCACAGTCAGGAGGTGCATCATGGTGTGGACTAGCCGAACCAAGCATGTCCCAACCTCCACCCGAGCAAGAATCCTCAAACGTGACAACCACACATGCATACAATGCGGGGCCAATAACAACCTCGAAATCGACCACATCAACAACACCCGCGGCCCCAACTACAACAAAGACAACAACCTCCAAACACTGTGCCGCGACTGCCACAAAACCAAAACCCAACAAGAAGCACAAAAAGCCCGCCGACAACGGCATAACAGGGCAAAATACCCAACCGAGCCACACCCTGGACTAAAACCCCGCAAGCCCCAGGGGGAAACCCCCTCCCACTGGCAGTAAGACGCCTCGGAGGGCATTGTTGCTCAGGTTATGTACAGGTTTGGGGCCTTTGTTTGTACGTGTGGCACTGAGGATAAACTGTAGACATGTCTAAGAGTGAAGATCTAAAAGAGTTGGCATTGTTGAGTGGCGAGATTAGGGCGTTGGATGAGAAGCGTGCCGAATTGGTCAATAAGCGGAATGGTGTAATTCGACGAGCGAGTTCCGTTGGGGCTAAGTGGTCTGAGATCATGGATGCTTCTGGGTTGTCTAGGGGAATGGTTCAGCGGGCTATAAAAGGGGGATAGTCTAAGCTATTGACCTGTAAAGTATACATGGTATACTCACTAATATATTTTAGAAAGGAGTGGCCATGGACTACAAGAAATTAGGGTTGACAAAGCCAATTGCTGGCGTGCCCAGCTCTGCGGATATTCGCTCGCAGCTTGCGAATTCTGGTGAGGTTGTGTGCGTAGCATTTAGCGGCGGAAAGGACTGCGTAGCCGCTGAGTTAGCATTGCAGGAGGCTGGTGTAGAGACCGTACTGGCGCATTTGTATCTAATACCAGGTCAGGTAGAGGGTGAAACTCTGCGGTTTATCGAGGATGGGCTTAAGAGCTATGAAGATGCTTGGCAAAAGCCTATTCACCGCTATCCTCATCCGTCTTTTTACAGGTGGCTGAATAATTTTGTATTCCAGCCACCAGAGCGGCTTGATGTGATCGAAGCTGCACAGTTGCCCTCACCGACTTATGAGCAGATGTGGCAGCTGATCAAGAGCGATTTAGGACTACCACAAGACACTTGGGTGGCAGATGGGGTTCGAGCCGCAGATTCCCTAGTCCGAAGGGCGTCGATCAAAAAGCATGGAGCAATGAAGCTTTCTGGACATAAGGTGTCGCCGATCTGGGATTGGCTGACTGGAAAGACTTTCGAGTATATCGAGCAGGCTGGCGTGCAATTGCCGGTGGACTATGAGTGGTTCGGCCGATCTTTTGACGGAATAGACTACCGCTTTCTTCAGCCGGTTAGAGATTATGCTCCAGATGATTTTGATCAGATTTTAAAGTGGTTCCCGTTGGCTGACTTGGAGTTGGTGCGCAATGGCTTTTAATTTTTCCGGTGGATCTAATGCCGGTGGTAAGAAAGGCTTTAGTCTCAAGCCTGGCGCAGTCCCAGACCCATTGGCTGATGTCGAGTATGAAAATGATCTAGCAGTAGATGCCGCTAAAGAAATGACTGCGCTCCAAAAAGGCTTCAAAGACAGGGCGACGGCTGAGCGTGATCGCTTCAGAAAAGCCACTGATAGCGAATTTTGGTTCGCTGTATGTTTCGAATCGCGAGAGGAGAAAGAGAAGTTTTTGAGGGCTGCAGGCGTTAAAGCAAAGCTTATGGGTGATAAGTACATTGATGGAAAGCAGCTTGCAAAGATTTTAGGGGTGAAGATGGAGTAATCCCTAAGGCCTGTTGAAAATGGCGCATGACCTACTGGCATGCGCTTTTCTTATATCCATTGGAAGGACAGATTAATGCGGAATATGTATGCGCGTCAGAGAAATGCTACAGCAAATGTTTTCCGCCCAGCAGGTGCGCGCCGGGCGGTAAGCGTGTCAGGTAGTCGAATGAGTGGATCTTAAAAGGAAGGAGAGTAAGACATGCGACAAGCATCGTTATTCACCGTAGGGCCGAGGGGCGGTTTCACAGCTTCTCAAGCCGCAACAGGCCGCCGATCGGCCGCGTCTCGTAGGCTAGGGAGAACTTCAGGGAGCTAAAGATGAATCAGGCCTATATTAATGCTGGCATCGGCGCCTTGGAGCTGTATGCGAATTTAGCAGGTAGGCGATCGAGGACAGCAAATTCCGTGAGGGCTAGCCGACTTTCTGGAAGTTGAGCAAATGTAAGGGGGCCAAAAATTGGCAGGTATGGGGCCGGCGCCTAAACCGCAGGGCAGGCGGGCTAGGCGGAATAAGGACGAAACGCCCACAACGATTCTAAGGTTTGAGGAAGCTGAACAGCCGCCTTTACCGGAATCAGTGCCTTGGCCTGAGGAAACGACCAATTGGTGGAAAATGTGGGGGGAATCGCCACAGGCTGAGCTATTTGGCACTACGGACTGGGAGTTTCTGAAAGATACCGCTTTGCTGCATGCCCAGTTGTGGGGCAATGGTGATATGTCGGTTATGGCAGAACTCCGTATTCGTGTCGCTAAATTTGGCGCGACGATGGAAGATCGTGCGCGCTTGCGTATGCAGTTTGCGGAAGCTGACGAGGCGGATAGTCGTAGGACTAATCGTGTCCAGTCTGCTAGGGAGCGACGTGGTGATTTAAAGATTGTAGATTTCAAGAAGGAATCGTCTTAATGCCTTGGAAACCGCTTTCTGATAATGATTTCCCAACGCTAGGCTGGGAGGTCATTGACTGGATGACCGCTTACCTAGCTCGACCTGATTCGGCTGATTATGAGCCTTTTATCCCTACTGCCGAGCAGGAAGATTTCATTCTCCGTTACTATGAGCTAGACCCCGAAACGGGTAGGCGAAAAATTATCCGTGGGGTTATCTCCCGCCCACGTGGTTGGGGGAAAAGCCCCTTCGCGGGTGCTTTCTGCGCTGTCGAAGCGTTAGGCCCTGTTGTTTTCAGCGGGTGGGATTCCCGTGGGCAGCCGGTTGGTATGCCTTGGAGTGAGAAGCGTACTCCGCTGGTTCAGATCGCTGCTGTTTCTGAAGATCAAACCAAAAATACGTGGGCTGCTTTGTCTGAAATGATGGAGACCGAACAGCTTTATGATGACTACCCAGGGCTTGAGGTCATGGGCGGGTTTATTAATCTCCCTAGGGGGCAGATTAGGCCTATTACTGCGTCAGCTTCTTCCGTTAAGGGTGCTCGTGCTTGCTTCTCTGTGATGGATCAGACTGAGGTGTGGACGTCTGGTAATGGAGGTGTGAGGTTGGCATCTACCATGCGGTCTAACGCCGCTAAGTTAGGTGGCTCAACTCTTGAAACGCCTAACGCGTTTATCCCTGGCGAAAATAGTGTTGCTGAAAGCTCGGCTGCGTATTGGTCTCAGATTGTTAATGGCGAAGCAAAGGACGCGACGCTACTGTTCGATCATCGGGAAGCGCCGGCAAATACTGATATGTCTGACCACAATTCCCTCATCGAGGGACTACGCATCGCATATGGTGATTCTGCGGCGGATGAACGTGGTTGCGTTATCCATGACCCTCCTTGTAACCCTGGCTGGGTTGACCTAGAGCGTATTAAGGCTACGGTTTGGGACCCCTCCACAGATCCGCAAGTTGCGCGTTCAGATTTCCTAAACCAGGTCACACACGCTTCAGACTCATTTCTCTCACAAGTGGATGTTCGTGCAGTGAAAGATGAATCTAAAGATCTCCAACCTGGAGACACTATCGTGCTTGGTTTTGACGGCTCTGGTGGTCGCGTGAGGGGCAACCCCGACGCAACGGCTCTAGTAGCCGCAAGGCCCTCTGACAGGTATATCTGCGAAATAAAGATTTGGGAAAAAGGCCCAAACGACCCTCAAGACTGGCAACCAAATCTACTTGATATTCAATCGACGATTGATGACTGCTTTTCCAAATACCGTGTTATTGGTTTCTACGCCGATCCTTCGGGGTGGCAATCCCAAGTAGCGGAGTGGGAAGCCCGCTATAGGCGTTATTTGCGGGTGCGAGCGTCTAGAAATTCCCCTATCGCAGCGTGGCCTAGGTCGAAAACTTCGGCTGTGTGTGAATGGGTGGAGAATTTTCGGCAGGCAGTCGTGATGGAGGAAGTCAGCTTAGGTAAGTCGCCGCATTTGATTCGGCACTTGTTGAATGCGCGTAGGAGGGCTACGCGGTCGGGATATTTGCTGTACAAGGCTTACCCTGATTCTCCCGACAAAATTGACGGGGCTTATGCCGCAATGTTGGCTTTTAGGGCGATGACAGAAGCGGTGTCAATGGGGTACGCGAATAGGCCAGCAAGGACGGAACGACGAAAGATTGGGGTGTTGTAAATGGCTGTTCTTTCAGAAGCGCATTCTGACTATTTAGCAGCGATGATGAACACTATTACGGTTCGTAAGTCAGCTAATAAAAAATCAGAGCAGTTCTATACTGGGGAGTACATTTCAAACACTCTCAATATTGCTGTGCCACCTGAGCTTTCATCACAGTTGGGGGTGGCCTCAGATTGGCCTTCCACGGTGGTTAATTCCTACGCTGAACGTATGCGATTCCTCGGCTGGACAGGCGCTAAAGCCGCTGGTGTCACAGAAATTGCTGACGTTTCTGGATTGCCGTTAGCTGTTAAGGAATCGGTTCTAGATTCCCTCATTTACGGTATTGGCTTTATCGCGTTGGAGCCTAACGATGATGGTATTTGGGTAGCCCAGTCCGTGCCACCTACTGAAGGCACGTTGATTTGGGATAACTTAAACCAGCGCCCTATAGCAGGAATGAGGGAGCGCACTTTAGTTGATGGGCATTCTCAAAAAATAATTTACGTACCTGAGGGCGTTATTTACGTTTCCAGTAAGAACAGCGAGATTGAGAATTTCGTTCCTCATTCTCTTGGTGTGCCGTCGATCGTTCGCGTGAGAAATAAGGCCCGATCTAGAGAATGGTACGGGCGTTCGATGATTTCGGCACCTGTGAGGTATTACACGGTTGCTGCTTGTCGAACTTTGGAGGGCATGGAGCTTAACCGCGAGTTCTACACCTATCCACAGCGTTGGCTTAAGAACGGCACGATGGATATGTTTGTCGATTCCGATAATCCAACCCGCGAGGAAAGGATTAGAGCTGGTTTCCAGGCCATTACTGGTTCTGTGGTGGCTTTACCTCCTCCAGCAGAGCCTGGCGATCCTGAGATGGAGCTTCATCAGTTTTCTTCTTCGCCACCAACACCGTTTATTGAGCAGGTGCGTACGTATTCACAGTTGATGTCGTCGGCTACTGGTATTCCGGTGGCTTATTTAGGTTTTTCAACTGAAAATCCGCCTAGTGCGGACGCTATTCGTGCTTGGTTGGACAGGTTAATTCTTGGGTGTCGAAACCAACAGGATTTGATTAATCCTGATATTCGGCGCGCCGGTTGGATGGCCGCCTGTTTGAACGGTAATCAATCCACTTGGCAAGATTTCACTTCGCAGGTTAAGGAACGGTGGGAAGATCCCGCTTCTCCAACTTTGGCTTCGGACGCTGACGCTATTACGAAGCTTTCGCAGTTCATTGACCCGACTTCGGATTGGGCTTTGGACAGGCTGCGTATTCCAGACGATCAGCGGGCAAAGATCCGGCAAAGTGCAAGCGCTTCAAAGCTTAGTCAGCTTGTCGAGTCTAGGAGTACCCAACAAACACAAAGCCTAAGCGACGAGGATGCCGCGCTTGCAGATGAGTTAGCTAGTAAGCGTGGTGAACAGTCGTGACTCAAGCTTTACTGACACGTGAACCTGTGGTGGTTAATAACGCTGTCCAGTGGGATTTAATGCGAAACCAACTCGACCAAGTTAACTCTCTCGCAATGAGGGATTTGGTCAGTATCGTGCGCCGGGCGCAGGAGATGAACCCGTGGGAGGGCCGGCAGTATTTAACCGAGGCTTTTGAAGCTTTGGTGAATACGTATGGTGGTGTAGCGGCTGATTTAACTGTTGATTGGTGGAACGAAATCATGGCGGATGATATTTATTTCATCCAGCCAGCCGATATGCCGTCCTTAGAACAACTCACAGTTGAGGTTGCATGGGGCACGGCTCGTGACGCTAATGGGCATGATGATGTGATGTCGCGAATGGCTCTGCTCACGCAGAAGCATATTTTCGGCGCCCACCGTAACACTGTTGATTTGAATTCGTTGAACACAAAGGTTGGCTATGCAAGGGTGGCCAGCCCTGATGCTTGCGCTTTTTGCCGAATGCTCGCTTCACGTGGAGCTGTGTACGGTTCAGAATCAGCAGCAATGTATGTTGGGGCGGCATCAGTAGTTAACCACTACTCAGACGGCAAGCAGCGTGGCACGCGGTTGAAGAAAGGCCGTGTGAGGGGCGTCCAGAAGGCGGGGAGCAAGTATCACGATCATTGCCGATGTATCGTGGCCCCCATTTCTAAAAGCCGGGATCTTAACCTCCCTGAACACGCCAATAAGTACCTAGAGGAGTACCAAGCAGCGGTAGCCGCTCTAGACAAAGAGAACCCTGGTGCTGTGCATTCAATGGCGGATGTTACGCGAATGATGCGGCAACAGGGTAACGGTAAATAGTCGGAAAGACCGAGTTAGTAGCGCGGGAACGCTTCACGAATCATGTGGGGTGGTCGCGCTCTTTTTTATATCCGGAAAGGAAGAAACATGTCCGTTGAAAACACTGAAATCGAGAATGCAGGTGTGGTTGAGGATCACTCTGAGGAGTCTGTAGAGACTTCTAAAGATGAGGCCGGAACCCAGAATTCATGGGAGGACGCTTTCCCAGGCAAGTCCCCTCAGGAAGTAGCTCAGCAGATCGAGGAATGGAAGTCTCACTCCAGGGAGTGGGAGAAGCGGGCTAAGGGGTGGAAGAAACAAACGGAATCGACTCAGACGCGAGGTGATTCGGCTGTAGATACCACCGCTGTAGAGAACGAGTACAAAGCTGAAATCCAAGAATATAAGAAGCAGCTATCGGCTTACGCGTCGGAGAACCTTATGTTCAAGGACTTGATCGCTCTGGAAATTGAAACTGGTGCCCCAGTACCAATTTCTTCGCTGGCGGACTCTATGGCATTCCGTGACGCGTACAACATGCTTGACCGTGAGGAAGATGATTTCGCTGAAAAGCTGAAAACCCTAGTGGAAAAGCGTGGAGTTAAGCACTCGCGCGCCTCGCGTGTATACGAAGTTGCGGCTGAAAAATCTTCAGGCATTGACCTGTACCAACGTATGTTCAACCCTAAGGAGAACTAGAACATGGGTCTAATCATTAACAACGAAAAGACGGGCGGACTGAGCTTGAAGTGGCTCGGGTCTGCTCACGCTTCTAACGAAGCACAAACTGTGACGCTTAAGGTTTCTGCATTCACAGCCTTTGGTGAAAATATCCCCTCCGGTGTTCCGCTGAAGAAGGACACCGACGGGCTTTATGTGCCGGTCGCTGACGCAGGTGATACCTTGGCTGGTTTCCTGCTCACTGATCAGCCAGCACGCGGCGAACACCAGGTTGCTCCAATGATTTGGCATGGGCGTATTCGCGTCGCATACCTGCCAGAGGGTGCATTCGATGTGACCACCTTGACGGAAGTTTCTGACGCTTTCGTATTTTCTAACAACGAAGCAGTGGAGGTTTAACCTATGGCTCTTTACAATGATCTCATTTCTGCATCTGAGCTGACTGTTTTTGCTCGACGTACCCAGCAGGACATTAATGCCCAGAGTGTGTCTTTGGCGCAGTTCTTCCCAGACACGCTCACTGATTCCGATGTAGCTAAGTACACCATCACCGATGGTGGCCTAGTGGCTGCTGCTGAATATCGTTCTTTCGATGCAGAGTCCACGATCGGCAATGCCCGTGGTGGCCGAAATGTCGCAATTCAGCTCCCTGCGGTTTCTCAGAAGAATCGCGTCGGTGAGCTTGACCAGATTCGTGCCCGTTCTGGTAACGAGCAGGCCGAATTGAAGATTGCACAGGTTACTGTAGACACTACTAACGCCGTGCTTAGCCGTATTGAAGCGATGCGTGGTACTGTCCTCGAAACCGGTCGAGTAACCATTAACGAGAATGGTTTCTACGCTGACGAAGATCTAGGCCGTAAGGAGTCTTTGACTACACAGGCGGCTAACCAGTGGGATGACACCGCAGGAACTCCACTCGATGACCTGATCGCGTGGGCGGAGGTATACGAAGATGAGAACGGCGCGCTACCTGGCGCGATCCTAGCCTCCAACAAGGTTATTTCCGCTTTCCAGCGTAGCGAGCAGGTTCGCAACGCGGTTGGTGGCCTTGCTGCCCGTAACGTGGTTTCTCTGGAAGAACTTAATGCTCTGCTGGGGTCGTATGGCCTGCCGGGCTTCACCCGTTTTGGCCGCAAGGTCAATATTGCGGGAACCACGCAGAACATTGTCTCTCCTGACAAGGTATTTTTCCTACCAGCCCCAGGCACTAATGAGCTGGGTCAAACTGTTTACGGAACTACTGCCGAAGCTAACGCACCGGAATACGCTATTGCAGCTCCGGAAGCACCGGGTCTTATCGCTGGCGTGAATCGTGAATTCGATCCTTATGCGTACTGGGTTCGCGTGAATGCTTTGGCTTTGCCTGTAATGACTAACCCGAACGCGTCTATGGTCGCAAAGGTGCTTAACTTTGCAGGTTAAAGACGATTTTAAGGGTTCTATCTTGGTGCATACCCCTCAGGGTGGAGTGTTACTTAAAGCAAGTGACACTATCCCTAGCGGGGTGGTGATCCATGATTCCCTAGTTAAGGCGAGAAAGGGGCGTGGCAATGGCGTATCTAGTGGAACTAAACGACGTACAAAAGCTGCTGCCGAATCGCCAGATACCGCCTGAAGACGAAGCATTTATCAATGCGTTGATTGATGAAGCCTGGGATTTGGTCTGTGCTTATTGCCGTTCGAATTTCCCTAATGGCGCTCCCGACAAGATTAAGCGTGTCGTTACACGAATGGTTGCACGTGCTTATTCATCCGAAATGGGTGGGGGAGACGCCATACCTGATGGTGCTTCAAACGTTTCCTATACTGCTGGGCCTTTTTCCCGATCGGTTGGCTTTGAGTCTGGTTCGACTTCTTCGGGCGTGTGGCTGTCGTCGAATGACAAACAGCGTTTGCGGGGTTACAGATCGAAGGTATTTACGATCTATCCGTACTAAGGAGGAAGCATTTGTCTAGAGAATCGACTCTTGAATTCTATTTCCCTGGGGAGCCAACCGTTGATCGTTTCGGTAACGAACGACTTGGTGTGGGTGAATGGGAAGTAGTTCCGGTTGCTTCGTGGTGGGTAGATAGGTCAGAGGAAAAGACTGGCGATTCTATCCTGCGTACGGTCGACATGCTTCATATTCACGTGCCGGAGGAGTTCGTTCCACTTCCTTCTGGATTGGTGCGTACCCCTGACCAAGCAGAGTGGCAGATTCAAGGCAACGCGGAGAACTACAACCACGGTTGGCACGGCTGGGCCCCTGGGCTTGTTGTTGTGCATGCAGTAAGAGTGGAGGGCTAAATGGTCGATCGTAGAGCTTCTATTCCTGGTGGGTACATTGTGTTCCACGGTGCGGGGTTCGAGGAGCTGTTGAAGTCTGAGCAGGTGCAGGGCCTTGTGAAACGTGCTGCTGCGCAGGCTACGGCTGCTGCGTCGAAGTATGGCAAGCCCGCGGATACGAAGCGGTACGACTACAAGGTTGGTGAGACTGACCGTGCTAGGGCGATCGTGTTCACGGATACCCCGCATGCTATGCGCTCAAATTTGAAGCACAACAGCCTAAAGAAGGCCATTAGGCAGGTGAAGATTTGATCACACCACTTGAGGTGGTCATTGGCTTGCTTGCTGATCGGTTCGCCTGCCCTGTTGTGTCGAAAGTGCCATCTGATCGGCCTGATTTTTTCATTAGGGTCGATCAGGGCACGCCCCAGGCCTTTGGCCCAACACAGGATTCAACGTTCATTATCGTGCAGGTTTATGGCGTTGATCTTGATTTAGTTATTGACACCATTGGCCAAATTCGCAGGTTTCTGCGGTTTGAAGTTGAACACCCAAATGTTTTGGGGTTCACCGAAGATGGTGGGCCAGTGGAATTCCCTGATCCTGATTTACCTGCAGTTTTTCGTTGGCAAACGTCCGGCGATTTATTCACAGACCTCACATGAGTGGGGTCTTTTTTCATACCTAAATGCAAGGAGATTTGATTATGGCTGACGCTCGTAATCGTAAGAACGTGCTGGTTGGCGCACCTGACGTCAATGCGTCCGGTGGTGCTCTGATTGGTGAAGTAGTTAAGGACGCGTCGTTGTATCCGGTGGATGCGACTGCTGCGTTGAATGAGGGGCTTGGTATGGAGCCTGCTGGCTTCATCTCTGAGGAGGGCATCACCAAGACTGTTAATCGCACTACGGAGAAGATTCGTGACTGGAATCGCGACACTGTGATCGTCGTAGAGACTGAGCACGACGTTACTTTGTCGCTGACGTTCTTGGAGTCTGCGAATGCCACTGTTCTTAAGGCTATTTACGGCGATGAGAACGTTGTGATTGAGGGCAACAAGATTCAGGTGATGGACGCTGCGGGCGAGTTGCCGCATAAATCGCTGGCGTTTGAAATGCGTGGTGGTGAGGGCAAGAAGGCACGCCTATTCGCGGGTGATGCGCAGGCCACGAACGTTGGTGACATCACGTTCACTAAGGCAGGTCTGATTCAGTACCAGGTCGATTTTGAGTGCTTTGGTGATGCTGAAGGTAAGAAGCTTCGTGCTTTCTTTGAGATTGATGCCGAGGCTGAGTCGCCTTCAGAGGATCCTGAAGCTGCCTAATTAAAGGTGATGGCCCGCGCGGTACTGGGAGACGCCGCGTGGGCCGCCTGAAGTCTCCCCAAAATTTTTTTCGATAATTACAGAAAGGTCTCCCATGGCTTTGGAAAAGTTTCATTTTGAGCACGGTGGTAAGAAATTTGAGCTGCCGTTGATGTCCAACTTGAAGTTTGGTGTCATCCGCAAGTTACGTAAAGAGTCTGATTCTGAGCAGATGTTCATGCTGCTGGAGCTGGTGGCTGATAAACGCGCGTTGGCTGCGATTGATGATATGACCGGCGAAGAGGTTGGCGCGATGTTCACGGAGTGGCAGAAAGCGTCTGGTGTGGATTTGGGGGAATCCAGTGGCTCTGCGGAGTCCTAGACGATACCACGCAGCGGCGCGCGTTGGAGGGGGATTTGATGCGCGCCGGGATGCGGCTTCGCTGGTTTGGTGCAGGTAACCCAGATTATTCGCTGGGGGATTTAGTCGCGTTTGTGTCCACCCTGCCTGCGGATTCTGCGTTGCAGCGTGAACTGCTGGGCGATGACGCTGGGTGGACGTTGGATACTGATCTGCTGGCGTTGGTGGCTGACCAGCTGGCAATGCTGCGTTACCAACTGACTGGGTCTAAAGGGGCGGAGAAACCGCCGTTGGTGTCTCGCTTCGCCAATAAGCCTGCTCCAACTGCCACGACTGTGCCTGACGTTGCGGGTGATTCACCGGCGGAGGATTTGAACGACCGTAATAAGAGTGGCCGGTTTACTGGCCAGATTCGTTCCACGGCGGAGATCGCCCGCGATCTTGGGTGGGCGTAGATAGGAAGGATTTGCCATGGCTGTCGATTTGGGTACCGCTTATATCAGTATTGTGCCAACCACGAAGGATATGCAGGGCGACATCACTCAAGCTCTGCGTGGTCTGGACAAGGTTGGTGCGAAGGCTGGTAGTGATCTTGGCACGGCTATGGGGAAGTCTGCTGAAAAGTCGTTTGGTGGTGGCTCCTTAGCAGATAAGCTCATGGGTGGCCTTAGCAAAGGCCTTAAAGCTGGTGCTATCGGTGCTGGTACTGCTGTTGCCGGCGCTTTCGGCACGGCGCTAGTAAAAGGCTTTGGGCGCCTGCAGGCCATTGACCAAGCTGAAGCAAAGTTCCGTGGCTTAGGTAAATCGGCGCAGGAAATTGAAAGCATCATGTCTGATGTCACTGCGTCGGTGAAAGGCACGGCGTTTTCCACAGCTGATGCTGCTGATGTGGCTGCTATGGCGTTGGCTGCTGGTGCGAAGCCTGGTGACGAACTGCAGCGAACGCTGAAGCTTGTTGGTGATTCTGCGGCTTTTGCCGGTAGGGGCTTTGGCGAGCTTGGGCCAGTCTTTACCGAAGCCATGTCCATGGGCAAGGTCACGGGCGAAACGCTGGCGCAGATGCGCGATAATTCGATTCCGGCTATTGCTGCATTGTCGGATCACTTGGGTGTGTCGACGGAGGAAGTCCAGAAAATGGCGTCTCAAGGCAAAATTAGCTTTGAGGACTTTGCCACGTCGATGGAAACCTATATCGGTGGGCAGGCGCTAGCCTCCGGCGACACGTTCCAAGGCTCGTTAGCCAACATGAGCGCGGCGATGGGGCGCTTTGGCGAGAAGCTACTCGAGCCTGTATTTGCTAACGCGCCGGCTGTGTTCGCCGCTGTAGGTGGGGCGTTTGATGAGCTAGGTACGAAGCTTGAGCCGGTTATCACACAATTCGCGGAGTGGTTGGCGCCGCGTATGCAGGACTTTGCGGAGAACATTATTCCGCAGGTCGTTGACGGGATCATGGGGTTTGTTGATGGTCTCATCACGATGGGCGAGTGGGTCTCTAACAACTCGGAGTGGCTGGGGCCTTTGGTTGCGGGCATTGGGTCTGCGGTGGGCGCTTTGTACTTGGTTGAGAACGGCACTGACATGGTGTCGGACGCGATGGAGATGGGTAAGGGCGCGGTCGAGAATTTTGGTAAAGGCCTAGATGTTCTTACGAAACACCCGGTAATTGCGGCCATCGCATTGATTACGGGCGCTTTGGTGTATTTCTTTACCCAGACTGAGACGGGGCGCCAATTGTGGGCGCGGTTCACGCAGTTCTTAGGGGACGCGTGGTCTAACACGGTTGCGTGGGTGAAGACCAAGATTGCTGAAATGGTAGTCAAGTTCGTGGAGTGGAGAGCGAACATTAGCAACGCCATTGAGGTTGTTAAGGGTGTTTTTGAGGGATTCAAAAATGCTGCGGTGAACGCTGCTTCTCGCGTAATCACAGGTATCACCCAGATACCCGGCAGGATTAGGGAAGCATTCGCAGGCGCTGGTTCGTGGCTTGTGGACGCGGGTGCGAACATCATTCGTGGTTTGGCTAATGGTGTTCGTTCGATGGCTGGTGCGATTGCGGACGCTGTGCGCGCTGTTGTGCCTGACAATCTTGAGCGTTTTGTCCCAGACTTGCATTTTGGTGGGGTTATTCCGGCGTTTGCGCGTGGTGGTGTGCTGCCACGAATTCCGGGTATCAGTGATTCCGAGCGTGACCCAATTCTGGGGTTGAATGGCAAGGGTATCCCAATTGCGCGTGTGGAGCCGGGCGAGTTTATCGTCAATCGTGAGGCGACGAAGAAGCACCTGCCACTGTTGCGTGCGATTAATGGTGGCCGTGTCAACGGCAAGCAGGGCGATCTTGGCTTACCGCGCTACGCTGGCGGTGGTGTCGTTTCCGCTAAGCAGTTTCTTGATTTTGCGCGTGGCATGAACGTGGACGGGAAGAAGGCTCCGCGTTCGTTGGAGGGCGCGCCTTATGTGTGGGGCGGTGGACTGCTGGGCAACTGGGGCGATTGCTCTGGTGCGATGAGCGGCCTTGCTGCTTTTGCTGTGGGTATGGCGTTGGCTGGCCGGAAGTTCGCCACAATGAACGAGGGGCAAGTTCTGTCCCAGATGGGCTTTAGTCGTGGCACCTCCTCGGGGAAGAATGCGTTTGAGGTCGGCTTCTTCAACGGAGGAAATTTCGGAGGACACACTTCCGGTACGTTGTATGACGCGAACGGCAAGGCTACCCATCTTGAGATGGGTGGCGGCCGTGGTAATGGCCAGATCGGCGGTGGGGCTGCCGGTGCACGACACTCGCAATACACTGACCGGTATTTCATTAATCTGCGTGGCGGTCAGGCTGATGACATCACTGCCGGTGACGTAATATCCACCTCCGCCAAGGGCGTAACGGTTCAAGGCGAGAGTGGCACGACGTACCAGATTGACTGGGGTGAAGCGAATAGCCTCGCGTCGGCGTGGGATTCCCAGTCGCAGCGAGATAAGAAGCTTGCAGAGTGGGAACGTCTTTTCGGTAGCTTCGATCAAGGCGGCATGTTGTCCGGAAAGGGCGTGTTCGCGAAAAACACGCTATCTCCGGAGCGGGTTTTGTCACCATCACAGACTGCCGCGTTTGAGAAGCTTCCATCTGCGCTGGTGAAGCAAGCCCGCGCGATTGATGGGCTAACCGCCCGTCTTGAGTGGCAAAAAGTCGGCGCGGAAATCGGTGCGGGACTGGCTGCTAAGGGCGCTTTTGGTGCTGCCATGCTGGGTGATATTGCTAAGGGCGATAGCCTGCGGGCTTACGCGTCCTCCATGTCCTTGGCTGATGGTGTGGGGTTGACTGACCGCGTGGGCAAGATTCTCGGTATGGAGAAGATCGGCGCCACACTAAATCCAATCGTTGAAGCATGGACTGGCATGGAAGATGCTGCCATTGGCCAGGTGGATGCAGCGGATGCTGTGAAGCAAGCAGAGAAGAACCTGGCTGACGCGCGAGCTAAGGGCGATGCGCAGGCCATTGAGTCTGCGGAGACGGAATTGTCCAAGGCCACTGGTGTGGCTAAGTCGGCTGCTGCTGCGGTTGGCCAAGCACAGGTAGCCATGGCACTGACTGTGGTGGAGACGATCATTGGTCTCGTTGATCTGTTGATTGGCCGCATTAGCGCTGTGGGCGAAGCGCAGGGTAAGGCGTGGGCTGGCATTGAGGATGCGTTCGCATCCATGGGCAAGCTTGCTTCCACTATCGCGGATTTACGTCATGATGTGAACGCGCTGAGCGTTGACTGGGCTATGTCCATGATTGAGCTGAGTAACGCGTACCGTGACCTGCGGATTGTTCAGCAAGACGGTATCGTTGCGCAGCTTGAGGGTGCGGTTGAGGTTGCCGAGTTACAGGCCGAGTTTGAGGCGCAGCGTAAGGCTGACATGCGGGCTGCTGCGGCGCACTACGATGACCTGTCATTGGCTTACGACGCGTTCCGGTGGGCTATGGCCGGTGCGAATCAGCAGGCCATGGATGAGATGGCCGCGTGGTCTGACGAATCTCACCGAATCTACAGTGAGCTGTTGGCTGCTCAGGTGGGGCAGAAGCTGCTGGAGAAGCAGGCCTTATTGGACAATTTGGAAGCGACGTGGAAGCTGGCGCAGGCAAGCTTCAACCTCAACGATGTGACCGCTGATCTGGGTGTGGCAGCACAAAAGTTGGCTGTTGCGTCCGGCGCGGCATTCGGTGTGTCCGAGGGTGAAGCTACCGTGGGTGAGCGGTACGCGACGCTGGTTGCTGAAATGGCGGAGCTTAAGGCCGATAACGCGAAGTTCGGGACGTGGATTAACCCTACGAACTGGGGCAAGAACGGTCTGATGGGCCAGAATAACCGCCGTATTGAGCAGATCGAAGCGGAGCTTGCCCGTATCGAGTCGATGGACGAATTTAAGTCCCTTGATTCGTCGGTCAAGACCCAGGTGGATGATTTGGTCAGCCGTGCTGGTTGGATGGGGTTCTTTGGTGCTGGTGACAAGGTGAGCCAGCTGGTGTCCAACTCTGCTTTGGGTGACGCTGCGCGCGCACTCGACCAGATGGATTTCGAGAATCAGCTGATTGATATTGAGGCTACGCAGGCCGAGCGTCAGCGTGATATTCAGAAGGGTCTGGCTGAGGTTGAGTACTTGCGTCAGTCTTCGCCGTTGGAAGCACAGATTAAGGCTCTTGAGTCCGAACAGGCGTCTTACGAGACGATGGCGAAGTACTGGGAGACCAGTAATGAGGATGTTCGTGCTGCACTGTTGCGCCTTGCTGAGGCGCAGGAGCAGGGCGCCAAGGTGGTGCAGATCACCGGTAGCACGGTGAGCACGGATGATTTGGCTGTCGCATTGGAGCAGTTGGGTATTCGTGTTGAAAAAATTGAGAATCCTAAGCCGGATGCGGCTGCTGTTGTCGCAGGTAGGAGGTAGCTCATGGAGTATTCGATGAAGTACGTCGCGCCTAGTGGTGTGGCGTACGAGTTCCTTACTGGCAGTGACGGCCAACCGTTCATAGAGTTGGACACCATTGAGGGGCTGGTGGGGACTTTTGAGGACACCCCGATTCAGGTTGTGGGGGAGCCCGGTGCGCGGATTGATCTGCGTGATCGGGTTATCCACCGACTTGAGGGAACGTTCACTGTGGTGGTGTTTAGTCGCGATCAGTGGGCGGGGTTGGTGAGGGATTTTTCGACCACAATCCCAGGTGCCTTAGTCCTTAATGTGGGTGGTGTGGGGTTTGAGCTTCGTGTGAAGCTCGCCATGCCACTGCCGTTCCCTACGGTGGTTCCGCAGGCGGGGGCGAGAATTACGGTCTCTGTGATCGCTGACGCGGGCGTGTGGGAATGCCCTGTGAGTAGTGAAGGGACAGTGGAGGTCGCTAATTTTGGTGATGTTCCTGTATGGCCAGAGATCACGTGGTCTGGGTCTGGTGCCGGTGGAGTGGTCGTGTTACCCAGTGGGGCGTCGTTTACGCTACCTGCAGTAGAAACAGAGCATGTTCTGCCGTTGGCGCGCTCCGCATCCGGTGTAGCACGTGATTCTCATGGAAACCGACTGCGTGTGGATGAGGTGGTGTCTGAGATGGTGCCGGTGGGTGAGACACGCACCTTTGTTGTTCCCGATGGGGCGCGCCTAGTCACGCGCGTAGGTGTGCTGAATCCGTGGGCGAGTTAATGCGTAACAGTGACGAAAAGGCCCTATGTATTTACCCCTTGAGGATGTAGAAAAACACTTTATTTTTTGGGGGATTTTTGGCCTTGAGGAGGGAGATCATGGATTTAGTACAGTGGCGTGCCCACATTGATCAAGTCGTGCGGGATGAAGGGCAGTGGCTCGGAATTCTCGACGAGAACGGGCTACCAATGTATGAGCTGGGTGGCGTTGTTTCGGTGAATTTTCCGGAGCAGCGCCTTTCGGCTTCTTCGGTGGAGGTTGTGCTTGCCGTGCAGGCGGGTGATCGGGTGATGGATGACCTGATCGGCGTGGGGCTGGGTGTGCAGGATGATGAGGGCCGTCTTGTCCCTGCGGCTGGTGCGACCAGGTTGCTTTGTTTGGTGCGTGAGGGTGAGCGCAGAGTTGCGACGATTACGCATAGTGTTGCGTCTGGAACGGCTGGGCCATCCTCGCTGACGGTGCATGCGATTGATTTGGTTGATGGTTTGTCGTGGTGGCCGTGCCCATCAATTCCTGTTGAGTGGGTGGATGCTGAGTTTAGCGAGTGGACGACGGACGCTGCCGGTGATGAATACGCGCAGCCACGGGTACTGGCGCAGTTACCGTTTGCTACTAAAGCGCTGGGTTACACAGCGGATGGTCAGGCAGTTACGGTGGTTCGCCGTTTAATTCAGGACTCGTTCGACGCGGTCAATGACCTGTACGGGTGGGTGGATGACCCGCACGCGGTGGTGGAGTACCCAGTCGAGAATGACGCGTCGAAGCGAGTGTTGATTCGCGTGAACGATGACCCGATCATGGACACGATTGGCGAAGCCTGCCGGTCGGCCGGTCTTGATATTGAGGTTGGATTGTGGTGGCCGGGTGACGCGCCGGTTCGTGTACGCACGGGCCGCGATCCAGAAACTTTTGCGGAGCGGGAGTTTTCGCACCCTGTGCAGGTTGTGCGCGTGTTTGAGATGCGGGAGGTGTAGGTGTACCCCTTGATTGCTGATGCTGGCGATTTGACTGTTCTGCGGTCGTTAGCTGCTTTTGCTTATGGCAAGTGGGACGTGGCGTGGCCAGAGTCTGTGCCGGAGGATCAGCGTCCCACCTTGGATGATGAGCGCGATTTTGGTTACGCGGCGAAGCTGCGTAATGAGCCGGGGCGTATGGGTCGCCGGTTTGTGCGAGCCGATGTGAGTATTGAGGCGGCTGAGTATTCCACGGCGGGTGAGATTATCGCCTATTCGGGGTTCTCGGATGTTGAGGACGTATTGGACGATGCAGCGGCTCGCACTGAGGGTGATGCTTTTCCGGAGGCGTCGATTAGTCGTGAGGGTCTTGGGGGTTTGCGTCCTCGCACGGATTTTGATGTGGGTGATCTTGTCCCGTTGTTGAAGTGGGGTAAGACCTTGGTTGCTCCGGTGCGTTCCATTGAGGACGTTGTGGAGCAGGGGCGTGTTGTGGATTGGAATGTGCTGGTTGGTGGTGAGCTGGTTGCTGATTCTGTCGCGCGTGAGACGCAGATTCGTGCTTTGACGCGTGACATGGAGGCGGAGCGTCGTGAGTTGGCTGAGGTTCGTACTGCTGCGCGGGTGGCGCAGGCTACGGCTGATACGGCTGTGGAGGACGCACGTAGGCTTACGGAATCGCTGTCAGGGCCTGATGCGACCACCGCGACCGTGTTTGAGCAGCTGGAGCAGTTGACTGATGATCTGGAGGGGCAGGGTTTACCTGCTCTGGAAGGTTTGCTACCGAACTACATCGCGCTGAACACGCGGCTTTGGGAGCAGCAGGATGAGATCAACGCCCTGCAGGCGGAGATCAATGAGACGGCGTCTGAGGATCGTGAGCAGATCAGGGCGCTGGTTGGTGAGTTGCAGCGCTCCCAGTCGCGTGAGCTGCTGCGCCCCGTGACGTCTTCAGACCCTCGTTGGTCTGTGGATGGGGAAACGATTACTGCGCTGGGGGAGTGGACTGGCACTGTGATCACGTTTGGGTCTAAGGCCACGAAGCGCACTGATTCTAATGAAGGTGGCGAAATTGAGATCAGAGATTGGTATCCGGTTTATAAGACGCGACCGGTTCCGCAGGCGGATGGCTCACGAACCTACGATTACGCGGAGGCCGCGTTTTATCTGATGTCTGAGGGGGAGCAGAAAACACTGACGCGGGCTGGTGGCATGGTGGATGCTGACCGTGGTGCCTTGTTGCACTTGGCGGAGTTTGATTTCGTGGCCGAAACCACCATTGAGGATCTGTATTTGTCCTATGTGGTCTGGTTGGACGCTGCTGATCGTGGCACCCGGTATCGCATTGAGGTGCAGGTCAACGGGGTTACCCGGTATTACTACGAGTCGTCAAAAATTGGCCCTTTGGGGCCTTTGGGCAATGGACACCGGCAAATGGTGATGGAGAAGAGCGGTATCAGTCTCGCTAAAGGTGACGTGGTCACTTTCCACTACCTCACAGAGGGCGAGGAAGCCTCACAGCGTCGCCTGCGCTCCAGTGAGGTTCACATGTCGTGGATTCAGCCAGCTGAGGAAGGAAGCTAGATAAATGACAAAAGTTTCAGGAGATTTACGCCTTGTCACAAACCAGCCTGCGCTGGTGAATCAGGCGTGGGTGCGCGCGGTGGAGACACGCGCGGATGGTGCTGGTGTGATCGTGGATGATCTAGCGCCGGTGCTGGTGCAGCAGGGACAGGTGGAGTTTGAATGCGCCCCCGGTGTTGCGGTACTGGTGCTGGCCTACGCGGGCGGGGTGCCCGCGAAAACAATTCCACTGGTGGTGGCCGGTGACACGCAATCACTGGGTGACGCTGTGCGCGCTGGTCAGGGCGTTGATGGCGCTACGCAATCCGCTCTGGACGCGCTGCGTGAGGACATTGCGCAAACGCTGGCGGATATGAGGGCTGAGGCGTCGGCTGTGGATTCTGTGTCTGCGGAGGTGGGGGAGCAGCTAACTGGCTTGGCTGCTGATGCTGCTTCTTCTGCTGACGCTGCAGCGGAGTCTGCCACCGTGGCTGGTGAGCATGCGAGTGCTGCTGGGGCGAGTGCGTCTGCTGCTAGTGCGTCCGAGCAGGCTGCTGCTGGTTCTGCTGCACTTGCTGGTGAGCACGCCACCACCGCTGACGCTGCTTCTGATTCTGCGTCTGCGAGCGCGCAAGCTGCTGCGGATTCCGCAACGCTAGCCGGTGAACATGCCACCGCTGCTGGGGTTTCTGCACAGGAAGCTGACGCTAGTGCACAGGCTGCTGCCACGTCGGCTGACGCTGCCGCGTCGGCTGCTGCTGACGCTTCCACTAAAGCCATTGCCGACAAGGTTAATGAGCTTTTGGAGGGCGCACCGGAAGCCTACGACACGCTCAAGGAGATTGCGGACACCCTTGAGGCTCATGATGACGCGGCTTCTGCGATGATCACTCAGATCGCGGGCAAAGCAGCTGCTAAGCACACGCATACAACTGGTGAGATCAGTGACGCCAGTGAGCTTGGTCGGCAGGTGTTGTCTGCTGGGTCTGCGGATGAGGCGCGCGCGGTGATCGGCGCGGGCACCTCGTCGCTTGTTTTGGGCACAACAGCAACTACCGCTGCTGCTGGTGATCACACGCACTCCACTGGGCAGATTAGTGGGCTGGATGAGGCACTGGCTGGTAAAGCACCGGCGTCTCACACGCACACCACCGCACAGATAGAAGGGCTAGATGCTATCCTCGGCGGGCTAAAATTCGCCAAAGGCACTGGCAGTGACCCTGACACGATTTATTTCGAGGTGTAGCCGGTGAAACTTTCAGAAGTAAAAAACATCACGCTCGGCACTCAGCAGATACAGCGCGTGTGGTATCGGAATAATATTATTTGGCAGGCTTTCCATACAGGCGTTGAAGAAAAATTCTGGCCTGCCTTTGAATGGCTACAGGCCCACGCCCGAAGCTATTTCGATAATCCTTATTTCGCTGGCCCTATGTTCCATTTTGAATTGGTGGATGGGCCTGGCACCTACAGGCTCGCGGATTCGAACACAGAAGCCTACAACAGCTACAACGCTAGGGAAAACCAGTTCCATGTTGTGATGGAAAATAATGCGAGTTTCACCGTCACACAATCAGGACGCACCGTACTAAGGCTCACAACCACTAGCGACACTATCCATGTCGAGTCCACAGGCACGAGGGGTAAGTATCCTTTGTCGTGGGACGCTCCGTGGCCTGGCGGCCAGCATCTCGTGTCCGCGTCTTTTGGTGTTGATTGGTATGGCTACCGTCTTACGGTCATGATTGATGGTGTTTTGTCTCATGCCGAGACCAACGGCGGCGCGTTTAATCTTTCCGAGGACGTGTTTCCTGATGATGACCTTGGTGATGCGTCGGCGGCGTGGAGTGAGAATGTGCACGCATGGGGGTGGCATTCGTATTGGCTTTTCGATAAAGACGCGACAAACTTTCCGGGCATTGTTAATCGTATTGGTGCCGATACGGTGATCTGGCACGAGTACGTTGAATCTGGCCCTGTCGATGTGTTGTTTCCTATGGGCCGGTTTGAAGCGTGGCTTATTGGTGGCGGCGAAGGCGGTGGAGGTACCGAGACAAGGAGCGGCGACTACGGCACGATCTATCGGCTTCCTGTTTTTACGCTTGGCCAGCAGCTCACGATTGGTGAAGGTGGTGATGGTGATGTATATAGCCATGATGCTGTTCCGCAGCCTGGTATGCCTACCACCTATGGCGATTACAGCTCCGTATTGGGCGATACCACAGCGGATAAGGCTGTGCCATCGGTAAATGGCGCGACTTATGCTCTTGAAGGGATAGGTGAAGGTGGATTCAAAGCCTACTACACCTCAACTGATATTTACGTTGAAGCGAAGCCAGGTAAGCCGGGTGGCATGATTCTCGCCCACGTCTACGGATCAACACCGGCCGAATAACACAAAAACCAACAACCCCGTCCCTTCACAAGGGCGGGGTTTCGTCATGAAAGGGGGGGGCTTCGTTATGGATGTAAGCACCCTCGGTGAAGCCATGGGCTGGTCTCTCAGTCGCGAACGGTACGCCCAACTTCTGCCGAGCTACACGAAACTGCAACGATTCCTCGGCATTAAGACTGTGCAGCAGGCCGCCATGCTGGCAGCACAGTTAGGGCATGAATCCGTAGGGCTTATGTATCAGGAAGAAATCGCCAGCGGTGCAGCCTACGAATGGCGCAAAGATCTCGGCAACGTCTACGCCGGTGATGGTGTGCGATTCAAAGGACACGGCTGGATACAGGTCACCGGACGCCACAATCACACGGCAGTCTCAGCGTGGGCACACGCCCGCGGCCTGGTCCCCACGCCGACGTTCTTCGTGGATAACCCCACCGCACTCGGCGCTGACGCTTACTGCTGGGTTGGTCCTGCGTGGTATCTCACCGCCGCCCGCCCTGGCTGGCTGGCCGCCGCGGCACGCGGCGATATGGAATCTTGCACCCGAATGATTAACGGCGGCCTCAATGGCTTGGCGGACCGCCGTGCGCGCTACAACCGTGCCCTGAAGCTCGGAACGCGCCTACTACCAGACAAGGAGGCAAACACTATGGAAAAAGTCCTTAACTACACGCGTGACCAAGTCAGGCAGGACACTTACTACAACTGTGGGCCAGCATCGACTCAGACCGTCATCCGCGCGGCCACGGGAAAGCTCGTCACGGAGCTGGAACTAGCCCGCAAGCTCGGCACCACGGTCAACGGAACCAACTACATCGGCCAGTTCCCCGCAGTGCTCAACCAATACTTGCCGCAGGCAAAGTACGCCCACCGTGACCTGCCACGCGACCCGGCAACGCCTGCACAGAAAGAACAACTGTGGCGCGACATTACCGGGTCGATTAATGCGGGCTTCGGTGTGGTGGTGAATATCGTTGCGCCGCCTGGAAACTATCCGAAGGCGGTCGCGCCGTCCACAGTCAATTTCCGCTACGGCGGCGGCACGGTCTACCACTACATCTCCGTGATGGGCTATCGCACGGGCGACCGAGCTGTGTGGATTGCCGACAGCGGTTTCTACCCCTATGGCGGCTGGATTAGCTTCGACCAGCTCGCCACACTTATTCCACCGAAGGGCTACGCCTACGCCACGGCTAAGCCTGCACCAACACACAAGAAGAAGGAGGCTCCCATGCCTACGCTTACCAAGCGCATCAAGTCGCTCATTAATCCGTCCAAATCCTTTACCACCGACCAGATTTACGCATTGCTCGACGCGAGCATGTGGAAGGCATCAGTGCTCATTGCCGCCATTGCGGAGAAGGTGGGTCTGGACCCGGACAAGGTCATCGAGGACGCCATCGAGGCAGACCGGAAAGGCGGTAAATAGATGAGCACATCAACTTTTTGGATTGACACGGCCGAGCGCGCTATTAAGACTTTCGCGCAGGCACTATTGGCGGTGCTCGTTGTGGGCGTACCGGTGTGGGACGTGGACTGGGTAGGCGCTTTGGGTATCGCATTGACGGCTACCATCATGAGTGTGCTGACGTCGATTGCTTCCGGCGCGACCGGTGATCCCGCTACTGCCTCGGTCGTGGACTATGTGGGTGAGCGCCGGGCGGAGGGGTAGCCCTGTGGGTATTGATTCATGGGGTGCCAGATTGCGGGTGTGGAAACCGCGTGCTGTTGCCATGATATGGGCCGTGTACGCTGGCCTAACGTCCATGGCCTACATGGGTGCTCGCCCTGAGCAGCTGGAAGTACCGCGCACTATCCTGCCGGTAAGCCTGTGGCAGGCATGGGCAACCGCAGGTGTGCTCCTCACGTTGGGTGCGGTTTTCCCACCCACCGCGTCACCGCGCCTACGCCGTACCGCAAGAATCCTGCGGGTAAGCGGGCTGGCGTTGATCGCAGGCTTGCTGACCATGTGGACAGAAGCCTATATGGGCTACGGTGACAGGGGATGGGTATCAGGCAAAAACTACCTCGCGCTGCTCGTCGCTGCTGGTTTCTCCGCCGTTATCGCAGGTAGAGACGGGGGAGGTGAGCCGTGGCCACAGAAGTCATCGTCGGCATCATCGCAGCCATAGCAGGCCTAGGCACCGGCCTGATTGGCCTAATGGGCAAACTCTCAGAAGGTGTTTCACAGCGCACCACAGCACTGCTTGAGCAATACTCGCAGCGCGTGGATCAACTCGAGGAGCGGCAAGGCAAGCTGGAGAAAAAGCTGGACGAAGTCCGCGCGGAACTCCGCAGAACCCAAGCCCACAACAGCCGTTTCCACCGCGCCCTCTCCGGCGCACTGGAGTGGATCGGCGACGCCGTCGAATGGATGCAAGGCGCACGCGACACACCACACCCCGCTGCACCCGACACCCGCGAATGGCGCGAACTACTAAACAACGTTGATTAACAAAAAGATATGCCCCACTGGCCTTATGCGCCGGTGGGGCGCTTTTTTCATGCCTCAATGTCCTCGATCGTGAAATCGTAATCCGACATGGTCAGCAGCATGATCATGTGGCCTAGCAGGGCGTCGTGCTCACCCACACTCATGTGCTGGCGTGTGAGTGCAGATGAGTCCCTGCGGTAGCGAAGCAGTGTGACTTCCTCACCGGATTCCGCGATCTGCATGACCTGATCGACACGCTCGCACATGGTCTCCCAGCGCTCATCCAGCCAAGTGGCCACATCCAAAGGTGGGGTGTGGGTGGTTTCCCACCGCTGGACGGTGCGGATGTTCACTTCGAAAACATCGGCCACGTCCTGAGCGCTAAGGCCAAGGGCGTGGCGTTTGATGTGAAACTCAGCAGAGTTCATTCTTCTTTACTGTTCCTTGATGATCTGGCCTACCCATGCCCAGCGCTCGTCGTTGCTGAAGAAGTGGCCTTTGACACTGCTGGTCTCTGCGATGATCTCGCGGGTGTTGATGTCTCGCAGGCGCAGGGTGTTAACACCGTTGTTAACCATGGAGATCAGGCGGTACGTGAATGTTTCGTCCACGATGACATCTGCGGTGAAGTTGGTTGGGTTGGCGGTGGTTGCGTTAGCGATGGTGTACTGCATTTTCGGACTCTTTCCGGTGTTTGCGGCCTCTTCCAAGAACTCTTGTGTTCTTTGCCGATACCCTTATTATGCCGTAAGTTATGACATTGCGCAAGTGGGTAAAGCACTAAAACCATGTGAAACAGGCCACAAAAAGAAACCGGTGACCACAACCCACCCAATCACCCACTATGCTAAAAGCATTCCCCGCGCAAGCAGGGATGAGCCGGTCTTGTTGCGATTGACTGCAATTATCCCCGCGTAAGCAGGGCAAAACCCCAGTAGTGATACTGGGGTTCTTTTTTATTTACTCCACCGGGCGATAGTCGGCTGGGGCTTACCCAGCTGCTTCGCCACTGAATACTGGCTAACCCCTAATGCTCGCGCCCTCTTGATCGCCTTATTTCGATCGCGTTCCAAAAGCATGATCTCGCCCTGCAGCTTCTCAATCTTGCGCATAGCAGCGTAGGCGCTAGACAGGGCCTCCATCACAGCCCCGTCCCAGCCATCGAGCAGACCCTCAACCTCGTCCGCCAATGACTCCCAGGTCATGCCATCAACTGGAAGCTCAATCGTCTCACCGTCTGCGCGGGTGAGCGTGACAGTCCCCAGCGAGCCCGTAAGAGGCTTATCCAGCACGGGCGTCCCATCAGAGTATGCGCAGTGGTCTAGCGTGATGTCTATCCCGCTGAGCTGGGCTATCGCATGCTTGTGGTTGGCCTTGAGCGCTGCGCGTACCGCAGGCTCGATCTCGTCTCGGTCTGCGGTGTCTGGCAAAAACTTCACATTGGTCATTAGTGAAGCTCCTGACCGGTGGCTGCACGATAAGCAGGCTCCGCGACAAGCCCCGCGATCTGCTCGAAATTGCCAGCCAAAAGATCAGCTGGAGCTTTGAGGGTGCTGATAACCTCAGAAGCCTGCTCCTTGGTCAGTGCGGTGACGTCTGTAGTGAGGGCGAAGTTGAGCTTGTCTGCTGCGTCCTGTACTACCTGCAGGGCTTTTGCGTTTACCGCTGCGCGATTCTCGTCGGTCTTGAATGCCTTGCGTGCTTCCGTGCGAGCTGCGCGCCTAGCTGCCTTGTCGTCCTCTGGGAGGTTGCTGAGCGCCTGCACGCCTGCGGTGTGGAGCTCTACTTGGAATGCGTATGGGGCGAGGATTGTGGCGTTTTTGTTGATCGTTTCCTCGGTGATGGTGGTGCCGTTCCATTCGGTGCGGAGGGCGTTGATGTAGTTGATTTGGGCGGTGGTGGCGGTGGTCATTTTTGATCTCCTTGGTGGTGTTTCCCTTTGATGATTTAATACTAACGCAGCGTTAGTAGTAACGCAAGTTTAGTATCTAACATTTTTAGCGGGGGTACCCACCTCATCCGAGCACCCTTCTAGACCTCACTCCACCAAAATTCCACGACAATTCCACGACACGCACGACAGTAAACCGCCTTATACCGCCTTAAACCACCGTATACCCAAAAATGAAAAACACCCCACCACCAGCAAAAACACTGGTAGCGGGGTGAAACAAAAAGCGCCCCAGAGAGGAATCGAACCTCCGACACCGGCTTTAGGAGAGCCGTGCTCTATCCACTGAGCTACTAGGGCAGGCAATGGGTGGTTTCCATCAGAGTGGAAAGCTTTAATTGCGATAGATAGCGTACCGCACGGGGAGTGCTAAGTGCTAACCAAGGACGATGAAAGGGGATATCGGACGTTTGACGTCTTAAGTGAGCAAGGAGACAAAACGGTGTAAAAGCTCGACTGTCGTGTGCAAGAAGCTTATGATTAATTGATAGGTCTAAAACGTCTAAGCTTCGTACGTTGGATCTGACCAGTAGGAATGCTGGAGCTGAACTTTATTTTGAGAATGGGCGTCAGTGGGCGTTAATTCTCGCATTTACTAATGATGAGGAGTCATCGCATGGCAGAACTTCACCCAATTTTTAATGACGTAGAGCGCCAGGCAATCATTGCTGAGGTAGTTAAGGAAGGTGAGCAGAACCTTCTGGTACTGAGCGTCCTGAAGGAAGATGGCTCCACTGAGCAGATTTTGAAGCTCAACAAGTTTGACGCTAAGCAGCTTTCTGCAGCATGTGACCGCTACATGCACCAGCAGAACTCCATCGATTACTCTAACGTGAACACCCTTCTGACCGAGAAGGACCGTGTTGAGCTGTATGACGAGGATGAGGACTAAGCCCTAGTCCCTCGCAGTTATTTGAGCTCCAGAATCGCTTAGATTCTGGGGCTTATTTTTTTGGTCGACTAGCAAGGTCGGACGTCTGATGAATTTTTGTCAAAACGGTCACACCAAGTGGTCATAACCTTTAAAATAGTGGTAACGGGACGGCGAGTAATCCGCCATATCAATCCGAAAAGTAATGCAGACCGCTTACTGTGTGCCTTAATTCCTTATTTAGGGGAGCGGTCGAAGTATTACAGCCCACGAATTTCTGTAAACCGCTAGACCTAGACCATAAGGAGATGAATCCCATGTCTGAGCTACACCCAATTTTCCACTGTGTTGACCGTAAGGCGATTGTTGCTGAGATTGAAAAACTTGATGATCAGCACATCCTCGTGATCAGCGAACTGAAGGAGGACGGTTCTACCGTTGAGCTTCTCAGGATGAACAAGTTTGACTCTAAGCAGATGGCCGTAGCGTGTGAGCGCTATCTACATCAGGAAAACTCTGCGGGTTACCACAGCTTGGACAACCTCTCCGATCATGCGCGTATAGAACTTTACGGCGACGATGAAGAGTAATGCTAAGAACCCGTGAAGCCTCGCCGAGAGCGGCGAGGCTTCATCTGTGTCTCCTTCACGCAGTGGGTAGGAGATGTATTGCTCGTCAGAGTAGCTACGGGTAGCTGGGAGCAGTTATGCGGTTGCGAAAGCTGCGTATCGGAGCAATGGGTGCCTTGGGCTAACCGGGAAGTAGGTTAAAGACGGATGATGGCCAAGTAGGTCCAGCGCCGCTACAATCTCCCACGGTAGCCGGCAAGAGCAGTTGTTCGTGAGCTTTAGCTCTTGGTGAGCTCCTGAAGCTTCAAGCGAACCTCCGCGGCATCAGGATTGGTGGCGGTGGTGCCGTCGGAGTACTTCACGGTTGGCACTACTCGGTTGCCGCCGTTAACGGACTTGACCCACTCGCTAGCTTCCTTGTCGGTCTCGACATCAACGAGGGCGTAGTCAGTGTTGGTACGATCTAGCGCGGCGGTGAGTCGCTGGCAGAAAGGGCACCAGTCAGCAGCGTAAATAGTCACGTGTTGTTTACTCATGGTGCTATAGCTTTGTCTATACCGTGGCGCGACGCAAGTTTTGGAACTTATACCGCAAGGCTTTGCCCGCCTGCGCAGGCACGTTGTACAACAGCCGGCCTTCAGCGGACTCGAGCCACTCGGTCTCGCTGACTACTTCAAAGCCGGCGAGAGCCGGCGCGAAAACTGCGGCATCGCCCAAGGTGTCACCCAGATCGACGTCGATAAGCGTGACGATAACCTGATCCACGTGGCCCAACATGGTTGCGTAGACTTGGCCACCGCCGATCACCCATGTTTCCTCGGGGAGGGGATCATCAAGGCCCACGACATTTCCTCCTGCACTCCACGCGCCGGGGTCTTTGCTGGAGACGATGAAATTTGTGCGACCGGGCAGAGGGCGGAATTTCTCCGGAATGGACTCCCATGTGGCGCGCCCCATTAATACTGGCGCTCCCAGGGTAGTTTTCTTGAAGTGCTTGAGGTCTTCCGGCAGGTGCCACGGCATATCTTTGCCGTCGCCAATGATGCCGTCGCGTGACTGTGCCCAGATGGCGCGCATTAGACCGCGACCTCAGCTCGGATGGTCGGATGCGGATCGTAACCTTCGATAACTACGTCGCTGAAAGTGTAGGAATCGATGCTATCGGCCTTGTTGAGCTTCAACTGCGGGTAAGGGCGCGGGTCGCGGGAAAGCTGGAGCGCTACCTGATCTCGGTGATTGTCATAGATGTGGCAGTCACCGCCAGTCCAGATGAATTCGCCTACCTCCAGGCCAGTCTGCTGCGCCAGCATGTGGGTGAGAAGGGAGTAGGAGGCAATGTTGAACGGTACTCCGAGGAACATGTCTGCGCTGCGCTGGTACAGCTGGCAAGAGAGTTTTCCGTCGGCCACATACAGTTGGAAAAGCAGGTGGCAGGGCGGCAGAGCCATGTTGTCTATTTCCGCCACGTTCCACGCACTCACGATATTGCGGCGTGAATCCGGATTGTTCTTGAGCGTTTCGATGGCTTGCGCGATCTGATCAACATGGCGGCCATCTGGGGTTGGCCAGCTGCGCCACTGAACGCCGTACACGGGACCCAGGTCACCGTTCTCATCGGCCCATTCATCCCAGATGGTGACGTTATTTTCATGCAGGTAAGCGATATTGGAGTCGCCGCGGAGGAACCAGAGGAGCTCGCCCACAACGGACTTGAAAGCTACCTTCTTGGTAGTGATGAGGGGGAAAGAATCCGCCAAGTTAAATCGCATCTGAGCGCCAAACAGGCTGGTAGTGCCGGTGCCGGTGCGGTCATCCTTATGGGATCCCTCCGCCAAAATCTTGCGGAGCAAATCCTCGTACGGTGTTGGGATATCAGATGCAGTCATAGGAAACAGCATACAAACCTTGGAGTAAAACAACGAAGCGTTTGCGCGGATTCCTTCTCAAGCTACCCGCATTGCTGCATGGCAAACCCATCCTCACAGCCGTGGGTGAGTTTGATTGCGGTGATGCCAAGTGGGGTAACTGAGCTAACCTGACTGGTTTATAGATCTTCTGGCCCTCATCAGCGCAGCATTCGCACATTAATTTTCATTGCGCTCGCTAAGGCTTGGTGGGTGCATAACAGGCCACATTGCAAATACTCCGTGCGCCCCACGGTGGGCGAACGGAGTTTAGTGGGCTGATGAATCGTCGCCTACGGAGCCTTTTTAAGCGTAGGATCCGTTTTCCTTGAGGAACTGAGCTGCCAGCTCAAGGATTTCTTCTGCCAGTTCCTTGCGGCAGATGAGTACGTCTGGGAGGTAGGTGTCCTTCTTGTTGTACTCAAGTGGGGAGCCGTCAAGGCGTGAGCAGTGTAGGCCTGCTGCCATGGCCACGCCAACAGGTGCCGCGGAGTCCCACTCGTACTGGCCACCGGCGTGGATGTAGGCATCATAATCGCCTAGGAGGACATGCATTGCTTTGGCGCCTGCAGAGCCTAGGGAGCCGGTTTCGAAGCCGAGCTTCTCTGCGATGTGGGAAGCTACGGCTGGTGGGCGGTTATGGGATACTGCGATGCGCTTTGCCAGTGGGCCGGTGACGGCGCGGGAGTCGGAGGAGGTAAAGACAACACCCAGATCAGGGAGTGCCACTGCGGCGTGGGTTGGGGTGCCGTTTTCAACGAGGGCGATGTGGACTGCCCAGTCTTGGCGACCGGTTGCGAACTCCTTCGTGCCGTCCAGTGGGTCAACAATCCAGACGCGGTCCTTGGACAGGCGCTCTGGGTTGTCAGCTGCTTCTTCTGAAAGGAAGCCATCATCGGGGCGGTGCTGCTCGAGCGCCCGTGCGATCCAGTTTTGTGCGAGGTCGTCGCCGGCGTCACCCAGTTCGCGTCCGCGCAGGACGCCTACGCTACGAACACCCTTGAGGATATCCGAGGTGCCTTGGGCGAGTCTGTTGGTCAAAGTTGCATCGTCTAAATGAGCAGTCATAGTTACAAAGTGTAGTAGGTGGGTGAAAGTTTGGTTGAATGGGGTCATGGCTAACGTGAGCCCAGAGGGCATTTTGAAGCGATTCCAACCCCAAGTTTCGGGCTGGTTTAGCAATGTCTTTGCGGCCCCAACGCCGGTTCAGGCGGGCGCGTGGGATGCTATTTCTGCTGGTGAGAACGCTCTCGTGGTAGCGCCTACGGGATCGGGTAAGACCCTCGCCGCTTTTTTGTGGTCGCTTAACCTGCTGTTGAGTGATGTAGGGCAAACCACACTTCCGGTTGGGCGTAAAACCAACAATTCGGGCACGGATTCGTCACTTTCCACTCTTGATTCGCAATCAAGTAGTGGTGTTGCTTCAACAGGCGGCGTGAAAATTCTGTACATCTCACCACTGAAGGCACTGGGTGTGGACGTGCAGCGCAATTTGCGCGCGCCACTGTTAGGCATCAACCGTGAGGCAGCGAATCTAGGCCTGCCGGAGAATGAGATTAGCGTGGGCGTGCGCAGTGGTGACACCCCGGCGGCGGAACGGCGCAAGCAGTTGCGCACCCCACCGGATATTCTCATCACTACGCCGGAATCTGCATACCTCATGCTCACATCCAAGGCGGCAGGCATCCTGGCTGATGTCCACACCGTCATCATCGATGAAATACACGCTCTCGCTGGCACCAAGCGTGGCGTGCATTTGGCGCTCACGCTCGAGCGCCTTGAGATGATCACCAAACAGAAACCGCAGCGCATCGGTTTGTCCGCAACGGTGCGCCCGCTGGAGGCGGTGGCAAGCTTCCTCGGCGGTGATCGCCCCGTGGAAATCATCAACCCTGCCGGGGAGAAGAAATGGGATCTTAAGGTCCGCGTGCCCGTTGAGGACATGAGTGACCTGCCCACACCGGAGCCAGGCTCTACCATTGGCGAGGCCACCATTGACGATCCGCTGGGCCTGTCGACTCCGCTTGTCGACGACTCCGCAGGGTTCACTGCGGAAGAATCTGCCCTGCCACAGCAGGGCAGCATATGGCCCTTCATTGAGGCCGAAGTCTACAAAGAGATCATGGAGCACCGCTCCACCTTGGTATTTGTAAATTCTCGCCGCTCCGCCGAGCGGCTCACCGCCGCGCTCAACGAGCTCTACGCCAAGGAACATGATCCATCATCTTTGTCGCCCGCCACAAGGCGGCCGCCTGCACAGTTGATGGCCCAGTCCGATGTGGCCGGAACTGCCGCGCCGCTACTTGCCCGAGCCCACCATGGCTCGGTCAGCAAGGACGAACGCGCGATGACGGAAACCATGCTTAAAGAGGGCGAACTTCGTGCCGTGGTGGCTACCAGTTCTCTTGAGCTGGGTATTGACATGGGCGCGGTGGAGAAGGTTATCCAAGTGGAGTCTCCACCGTCTGTGGCCAGTGGTTTGCAGCGCGTGGGTCGTGCCGGGCACGTGGTGGGCGCGGTGTCTGAGGGCTCGTTCTACCCCAAGCACCGCATGGATTTGGTGGATTCCACCGTGATCGTTGAGCGCATGCAACACGGCTTGATTGAGGAGCTTAAAGTTCCCGTCAACGCACTTGATGTGTTGCTGCAGCAGACAGTGGCTGCCGTCGCAGTCGCAGGCTCTGGCGACGGCGAAAACGAGGGGCTTGACGTTGATCAGTGGTACGCCACCGTCACTAAGTCCTACCCGTACCGTGGCCTGGCGCGGGAAGTGTTCGATGCTGTGATCGATCTTGCCAGCGGCGTGTACCCATCCACGGACTTTGCCGAGTTGAAACCCCGCATTAACTTTGACCGCATCACAGGTCTCATGACTCCGCGCCCAGGCGCCCAGCGCGTTGCAGTGACCTCCGGAGGCACGATCCCAGACCGGGGAATGTTCGGTGTTTACCTCGTTGGAGGCGAAGCCGGCGCTAGGCGCGTGGGCGAGCTTGATGAGGAGATGGTCTACGAGTCCCGAGTAGGTGACATCTTCACCTTGGGGGCATCCAGCTGGCGGGTGGAGGAAATTAATCGTGACCAAGTACTGGTCACGCCCGCGCCGGGGCACACCGGCCGATTGCCGTTCTGGACCGGTGACAACGCTGGCCGCCCAGCGGAGCTGGGACGGGCCATTGGTGTGTTCAGGCGTGAGGTGCTGGCGGACGTCGACAAGCTCCACACCAATGCAGACCTTGATGCCTTCGCACGCGATAACTTACTGAAGTACTTGGTGGAACAGCAGGAGGCTACCGGCATTGTGCCGGACGAGAAAACACTTGTGCTGGAGCGCTTCAAGGATGAGCTGGGGGACTGGCGCGTTGTTCTGCACTCGCCGTTTGGCCGAGGCGTGAATGCGGCGTGGGCGCTGGCCATTGGTGCGCGTATTTCGGAGCGCACCGGCATGGACGCGCAGCCTGTGTCGAGCGATGACGGTATTGTGCTGCGCCTGCCGGAAGGGGAAACCGAGCCCGGCGCGGACCTGTTCTTCTTTGATCCGGATGAGGCGGAGGAGATCATTAAGGAGCAGGTGGGTAATTCCGCGCTGTTCGCTTCCCGCTTCCGAGAATGTGCTGCACGCGGCCTTCTCTTGCCACGCAAGAATCCGGGCAAACGTGCACCGCTGTGGCAGCAGCGTCAGCGGGCGGCGCAGCTGTTGGATGTGGCGCGCAAGTATCCGAGTTTCCCTATCATCTTGGAGACGGTGCGAGAATGCCTGCAGGACGTCTATGACCTGCCTGAGCTGCGCGAGTTACTGGCGCAGTTGGAATTGCGCAAGGTTCGTATCGCAGAGGTGACCACGGACCAGCCGAGTCCGTTCGCATCCAGCATCCTGTTCAACTACACCGGCGCCTTCATGTACGAAGGCGATAGCCCGCTGGCAGAAAAGCGCGCGGCCGCGTTGGCGCTGGACCCGGCGCTGCTTGCGAAGCTGCTGGGCACGGTGGAGCTGCGCGAGCTGCTCAGCCCTGAAATCATCGCGGAAGTAGATGAGCAGCTGCGCCGCGTGAGCCCGGACCGCAAGGCTAAGACTGCGGAACAGCTGGCGGACACCCTGCGGATGGTGGGCCCTGTTCCCCTCAGTTCGATAGGGGAGCATCTTGAGGAGCCGATGGCTCTTGACGGATTCCTTGCGGATCTGGGGTCTCGGGTGATGCGGGTGCGCATTGGCGGTGTGGAGCATTATGCGCAGTCGCTTGACGCCGCGCTGCTTCGCGACGGCTTGGGCGTGCCCGTGCCCGCGGGTATCAGTGCGCAGGTGGAGACTATCTTGGACGCGCTGACCCAGTTGATCTCGCGCTGGGTACGCACCCGTGGCCCGTTTGTCATGCGTGATCTCCAAACGGCGTTCGGCCTTTCGGCGGGCATGGCACACAATGCTATTCGGGGGTTGGTCGATGATAACCGCCTGATCGCGGGCCACTACCGCCAGGGTGTTGACGATGAAGAGTATGTGGCACCCGAGGTGCTTAAAATCATCCGCTCTCGCTCGCTGGCTCAGGCTCGGGCGCAGACGGCGCCGGTGAGTCACTCCGCGTTCGCGAGGTTTCTACCCGCCTGGCAGCAGGTAGCCCCGATTGACAAGTACCCCGAGCAGCGTGGGCCAGACGCTGTGTTCGCCGTGTGTGAGCAGCTGGCCGGTGTGAGACTGCCGGCCAGCGCGTGGGAAACCTTGGTGTTCCCACAGCGCGTAGCGCGATATAGCCCTACTGATCTGGATGAACTGCTGCAAAATGGTGAGGTGCACGTGGTCGGCGCGGGCAATGCGGGCACCAATGATCCATGGGTGATGCTGCTGCCAGCGGATTACGCGGCGGAGCTGCTGCCGATTCTGGACGAGCAGCCACTGTCCCAACTGCAGGAACAGATCCTCGGTGTGTTATCTCGGGGTGGTGGTTTCCTCTTTAGTGCCATTGCCAAGGAAATCTCTGGTGAGGGTTTTGAACTCGGCCTTGAAACCAAGGCGGGCGCCACCCCGAAGGACATTCGCGATGCAATGTGGCACCTATTCGAAATGGGGCTGATAAGCCCTGATGGCTTCACACCGCTGCGGTCTCGCCTTGCTGGCATCGGCGGTGCGGGTAAAACCGCCCACCGATCCAAGCGCAGCCCCACCCGCTCGCGCCTGCGCATGGGCAGAACCAGCTTTGCCCAACACCACAACGGCGGTGCAGCCCGCGGAGCAGCTGTCCCACAAGACATGGTGGGCCGGTGGTCGTTGACTATCCCCGCTAACCGTGAGCCCAATGCCCGATCCATCGCCCACGGCGAGGCATGGCTGGACCGGTATGGTGTGCTCACCCGTGGGGCTGTGGTGAGCGAAGACGTGATTGGGGGCTTCGCACTGGCGTACAAAGTGCTGTCCCGATTTGAAGAAGCCGGCAAAGCAATGCGTGGTCTCATTATCGACGGCCTCGGTGCGGCGCAGTTCTCTACGCCCGCCGTGATCGACCGGTTGCGTGGCCTAGATGATTCCCCTGATGTGGACGGCTGGCCATCCGGCACCGACTCCCCGGATGTGTATGTGCTCGCCGCCGCAGATCCCGCTAACCCGTACGGCGCGTCAGTGCCGTGGCCGGGAAGCGCTGACGACGAGGAGGACGCGAAGCTCAATTCGTCAAAATCCCGGCATCGCATGACCCGCGCTGCAGGTGCCATGGTGGTGTTGGCAGACGGCCTGTTGCTCGCCCATATCTCTCGTGGAGGTAAGTCCATCACCATCCCGGAGCAGAATTCCGGTATCAATGACATGGTGATCCCGTTGGTGGTGTGGGCTCTTAGTGAGTGCCTAGCAAAAAACATGGCCACGAGGATCCTCATTGAGAAGATCAATGGTGATCCGGCGCTGGAAAGTCCATTAATGAAGGACTTCAAAGCAGCCGGTGCTGGCATTACGCCGAGCGGTATCCGCATCACCGCCAGTACCGCTGATTCCCGTGCCAACCTGAGCGTTTCCGGACACCCGCGGGCGCGCAGCGGGCGTAGATCGGGGGATACGATTACAGGCCCAGGCCGCAGTTTGAGTGACGCGCTGGAGGCGCTCGATGATTCAGTCTTAAGCTTTGACGATACAGATACCGATGATTCGGGATTCCCACCGCCACGAGCAAACGGCGGCTTCACACCGCGTGGCGGCCGTGGGTTTCGCAGGTAAGCACTATCGAGAGGGGAGCGTATGCCTGAGGGCGATTCCGTCTACCAGCTGTCTCGGCGTTTACAGTTCATGAAGGACCGCCAGGTCATGCACACCTCGGTGCGCGTTCCTCGCTACGCGCTAGCCAACTTTGATGGTGACATTGTGCGCCGTGTGTGGCCCTACGGCAAACACTTGTTCATGCTGATCGGGGAACAGGTCTTGCATACCCATCTCAAGATGGAGGGCACGTGGTCCATGCACCTAGCCGGTGACAGGTGGACCAAGCCCGCATACACTGCCCGCGTGGTGCTTGAACTCGACGGCGCACCACAGTACGAGAGAAACATCGAAGTAGTGGGTCACACTCTTGGCTTCGTCCGCGTGTTCCACGAATCCGAATACCAGGATCAGATTGCTCACCTGGGGCCCGATGTCTACGGCCCAAACTGGCTTAGCGACGGGCACAGGGAAGCCAAACGCCGCATGCTCCTGCGCCCCGACCGCGCCATCGGCGCGGCGCTGCTGGATCAAAAAATCCTCGCTGGCGTGGGTAACGAGTATCGTGCTGAAATCTGCTTCCTTGCAGGAATTCACCCCACCACCAAAGTGGGTGACGTTGACATAGACCATGTCCTAGACATCACCTACCGCCTCATGGAAGCCAACAAGCTGTCACCCATCCGCGTATCCACTGGAGTAAAGCGCGCCGGGGAAACTTCCTACGTATTTGGCCGCAACCACAAGCCATGCAGGCGGTGCGGCACGCAGATTAAGAAAGCATCCCTAGGCGGTGTAGATGCCGGCGGGGACGAGGGCGAACTGGAACGCATCATTTGGTGGTGCCCGAACTGCCAACCTCTTGGCAGATAAGCACACCGTGCGTACTGATCGCAACGGTGTAAGTGCAGCTCATTTCGCCTTTTTTGGCGGTAGAATTAGCCCCATGAAAGCGATTTTGAATATTATTTGGCTGGTGACCGGCGGTATTTGGCTGGCCCTCGGTTACTGGATTTTCGGCCTCATCGCCTGCATATTTATTGTTACCATCCCAGCGGGTGTAGCCAGCTTCCGCATGGCTAACTACGCGCTGTGGCCGTTCGGTCGCTCCGTTGTTGAGCCAGTGACCGGCTCAAACTCCATGAACATCGTGAGCAACGTTATCTGGTTCCTCGTCGCTGGACTGTGGCTTGCGCTCGGCCACGTTGCTACCGCATTCGCCCAGGCAATCACCATCATCGGGTTACCTCTAGCATGGGCGAATCTGAAGATGATTCCCGTTACTTGCTTTCCGTTTGGCAAGAAGATTGTCAGCTCTAACGCCATCCCGTTCGGCTACCGCTCAATGGTGAAGATGTAACCACCACCCAACTTACTCATTCAGCCCTTCAAAGCAGTGATTCCATAGCATCGCTTTGAGGGGCGATTTGTTTTGTACACCGGGATGTTTCTAAGCGAAAGACGCTCAGGCATTCTTCCTCCGCTCGTGGAACTCGATTGCGCACATGGGGCGATCTACACGGCGCGGTAGCGGAATTGCTGTCCCTTGGTTGAAAGTAACGTAAGGTGGCTTGAGAATAAGAAAGGGAACTGACATGAACGTTGAAGGTAAAGCACTCGTTGTCACCGGTGCCGGTGGCGGAATTGGTAAAGAAGTAACGATGCAGCTTCTGGCGCGCGGCGCCAAGGTGTATGCACTGGACTTGAATGTTGACGGACTAGCCCAGCTAAAGGCCACCCATGGAGACCGCTTGGTTGAGCACCAGTGCGACATCACCGACGCCGAGCGCGTCCAAGAGCTCGCCACCCAGATGGCCGATGTAGATGGTGTCCTTAACGTGGCAGGTATCATCCAGGACTTCATCCCGATTGCCGAGCTTGATCGGGCCACCATGGAGCGCGTGATGAACGTGAACTTCTGGGGCACAGTCAACATCACTACCGCGTTCCTGCCAACCCTCCTATCCAAGCCGGAGGCAGCGGTCGTAAACATTGGCTCAATGGGCGGACTTGTTCCAGTGCCGGGTCAGAGCTTCTACGGCGCTTCCAAAGCAGCGGTGAAGCTATTCACCGAGGGGCTGTACGCGGAACTGAAGGACACGAACGTACACGTGAGCATTGTGTTCCCTGGTGGAGTGGCCACGGACATCATGGGTAACTCTGGTGTGAAGCGCGATAGCACCAAGGACAAGGACAAGGCCTCTGCGAGCCTTACCACTCCACAGGAGGCGGCACGCCAGATCATTGAAGTCTTGGAGGAGAAGAAGGCTCGCCACACTATTGGCAAGGACGCCTTTGGCGTGGACTTACTGGGACGCCTACTGCCAACCAAAGCCATTGACCTCATCGCGAAGAAGATGAAGGACGTCGGCTAAAACAAAAACGTGAGGGGCTTCCACCATTCGGTGGGAGCCCCTCAACAATTGGTCAAGCTTTAGCGCTTGGAACGGTACCAGCGGATTAGCTCGTCGGTGGAGGAGTCACCGGAGTCAACATCCTGTTCACCGGATACAGCTGGCGCCAAGTCATTAGCCTGCTGCTTGCCCAGCTCAACGCCCCACTGATCGAAGGAGTTCAGGTCCCAGATCACGCCTTGAACAAACACGATGTGCTCGTAGAGCGCGATGAGGGAACCCAAAACGTATGGGGTGAGCTCTTCAGCCAAGATGGTGGTAGTTGGGCGGTTGCCAGGCATGACCTTGTGGTTCACCAAATCCTCGGCTACGCCCTCAGCCGCAATCTCTTCCGCAGTCTTGCCAAATGCTAGGACCTTGGTCTGGGCAAAGAAGTTGCTCATCAGCAGATCGTGCATGGAGCCCTCACCGGTGGCGGTTGGGAGGTCCTGCTTAGGGCGGGCAAAGCCGATGAAGTCAGCCGGGATCAGCTTGGTGCCCTGGTGGATCAGCTGGAAGAAAGCATGCTGACCGTTGGTTCCTGGCTCGCCCCAGAAGATTTCGCCGGTCTGAGTGGTCACAGGGGTGCCGTCGTGGCGAACGGACTTACCGTTAGATTCCATCGTCAGCTGCTGCAAGTATGCAGGGAAACGACCAAGATCCTCAGAGTATGGGAGTACTGCGTGGGTCTCTGCACCGTAGAAATCGTTGTACCAAATAGCGAGCAGCGCCATGAGAACTGGGATGTTCTGGGAGTACTCCGCGGTGCGGAAGTGCTCATCCATGGCATTGAAACCCTCGAGGAAACGCATGAAGTCCTGTGGTCCAATGACAGCCATGAGGGACAATCCAATGGCGGAATCCACGGAGTAACGTCCGCCTACCCAGTCCCAGAAGCCGAACATGTTCTTGGTATCAATACCAAACTCAGCAACCTTCTCTGCGTTGGTAGATACGGCCACGAAGTGCTTAGCCACAGCGTCTTCAGAGCCGAGCTTCTCCACCAGCCAGCGCTTAGCAGCGTGCGCGTTTGCAAGTGTTTCCTGGGTAGTAAAGGTCTTGGACGCAATGACGAACAGGGTGGACTCAGGATCAACCTTGTCTAACACCGAAACCATGTCAGCTGGATCCACGTTGGATACAAACTCTGCATTGATGCCAGCGGTGGCGTAGGAGCGCAGCGCCTTCACAGCCATTGCGGGACCCAGATCAGAGCCGCCGATGCCGATGTTGACGATGGTCTTGATGGTGTGGTCGGTGTAACCGCGCCACTCACCGGAGCGCAGAGATGAGGCGAAGTCGCGCATGCGACCGAGCACCTCGTGAACATCAGCGGCAACATCCTGGCCGTCAACCTCAAGATCCTTCTCAACAGGCATACGCAACGCGGTGTGCAACACCGCGCGGTCCTCAGTGTTGTTGATGTGCTCGCCGGTGAACATGGCCTCGGTGCGCTCGCGGAGATGGGCGGCGTCGGTAAGCGCAACCAACTTGCCCAACGTCTCCTCGCAGACCAAGTTCTTGGACAGGTCTACGCGAAGACCGGCGGCTTCGAACGTGAACTTCTTGGCGCGCTCAGAGTCAGCTGCGAACAGCTCGCGCAGGGTGCCGCCTTTGACCTTCTCGTACTGAGTTTCCAGATCTTTCCACTGACTGGTGGAAGTGATATCCAGGGACATGAAAGGCTCCTTTAAAGCCACAAAATTGGCTAATAGTGATGTAGTTAAAAGTTCATGCGATGCAGAAGGTTTAGATTCCGCACGGATACTTACAACGGTACCTAGAATCACTGCTGTTCGCTTTTGAATAACGAACAGATACTCGCCTGTGCAGGACACTTCGGGCTCAGTGTGGTCAAGATCAAATGAGGGGTGCACATTGGGGGACGACACCGAGTCCATTTTCACTTAGGCTAATAGCTACAACATCCCTTGAAACTCTGTAAGGAAGTTTTCTTATGCGCAAGATCCTTCTCGGCCTCGCCGCCATCTCCACAGCTATTACTCTTTCCGCCTGCAACGACAACGCGGCTTCCGATGACGATCGCGACGACCAGGTCGAACAGGTAGAGCAGCAGGACGCCAACACCGACGACGCCTGCGACGACGAACAAGACGATGCCGGTGACGATGACGGCGCCTGTGCTCTAGATCCGAATGACGCGCAGGACGATGACCGCGACGGTGCTGCTGATGATCGCGATGACAGCGATGATCGTGATGACAATGATGACCGCGACGGTGCTGCTGATGATCGCGATGACAGCGATGACCGCGATGGCACCGACGATGATCGTGATGGTGCCGCTGATGATCGCGATGACAACGATGACCGCGACGACAACAACGACGAAGACTCTGATAACTAAGTGTTCTAATTAAAACCCTGCGCCATGGATTCGGGAGACGGGGCTTCTGTCCTCACACACGCCCACGCGTGTGATGGTGGATGGTAGAAGTATTTGTTTGCCATGCCGGCGGTGACGGATAGACCCCATTCATTGCTGCGGATTCCGCATCAGATCATGTTGCCCGTGGTGAGACGACTATTGCTGGCGGTGCGTCAGATCCGGGTGCATAGTGGAGGCATGACTAATGCATCCAAGAATCACGTAAACGTTACAGAACTCATTGACTCCCTGCCCAAGGGTCTGTTCCTTGGCGGGGAGTTTGTTGATGGCTCCTCCGGCGAGTTTTTAGAGGTGGAAAACCCCGCCACCGGAGAGGTACTAGCTAAGGTAGCATCCGCCACTCAGGAGGACGCCCAGCGAGCTTTGGAGGAAGCCGCGAAGGCGCAGCCAAAGTGGGCGGCAACACCGGCACGCGATCGATCCGAGATCCTGAGGAAGTCTTTTGAGCTCATTACAGAGCACGTTAGAGAGCTCGCCGTGATTCAGTCCCTCGAGCTTGGGCGCGCCCTGCCTGATTCAGAGGGAGAAGTCACTTACGGCGCAGAGTTCTTCCGGTGGTTCGCAGAGGAGGCCGTGCGCGTCCGTGGTGATTATCGTCAAAGCCCTAGCGGTAACGCTCGCCTCATCGTAACCAAGCAGCCGGTGGGGCCAACGCTAGCTGTCACCCCGTGGAACTTCCCGCTCGCTATGGGCACCCGCAAGATTGGCCCAGCCTTCGCAGCAGGCTGCACCATGATTGTGAAGCCGGCGTCCAAGACCCCGCTGACCATGCTGTACTTGGCCAAGCTGATGAAACAAGCTGGACTACCAGATGGTGTGCTCGCCGTGCTGCCGTCGAAGAAGGCCAGCGATGTTTCCTCCATTCTTTCCGACGATCGCCTGCGCAAGCTCACCTTCACCGGTTCCACCGAAGTCGGCCAAGCCTTGGGTGAAGAGGCCGCGAAGCGTTCGCTTCGCGTCTCTTTGGAACTCGGCGGAAATGCGCCATTTGTGGTCCTCGAGGATGCCGATGTGGATGTTGCTATCGAAGCAGTCAAGGGCGCCAAGATGCGTGGCGCAGGCCAGGTATGCATCGCTGCGAACCGTTTCATCGTCCACGAGAGCGTGCACGATGAGTTCGTTGAGAAGGTCACCGAGCTCATGGGATCCTACACGGTGGGCGATCCACTGAATGAGGGTGTGACTGTGGGACCACTGTCTGGTGCGGATCAGCTAGAAACTGTTTCCGGGCTCGTGAAGGATGCGCTCGCCAAGGGAGCCACGCGGACGGTGGGTGATACCCTTCCGGATGGACTTGCCGAGGGTGGGCACTACTATGCCCCTACGGTGCTGACGGGAATCACTGGTGAGATGAAGATCGCCAACACTGAGATCTTTGGTCCAGTGGTAGCAATCCAGAAGTTCAGCGATGAAGACGAAGCCATCAGAGCTGCTAATGACACGCCGTTTGGTCTTGCCGCCTACGTATTCAGCGCGGACACCCTCCACGCCATTCGGGTAGCTGAAAAGATTGAGGCTGGCATGGTCGCTATCAACAAGGGCGCAATTTCAGACGCCGCGGCACCGTTCGGTGGTGTGAAGGAATCCGGTCTTGGGCGCGAAGGCGGGTTCGAAGGAATCGGGGAGTACCTCGAGGAGAAGTTCATCACTCTCCCGATGTAGGTTTTGAACAAGGTGTCCGCTTTTGGGGTGGACGCAGGCAGCCCACATTTTCTAGGCGCTACTACAGCGACGAGAAAACGTGGGCTTCTGTAATGCGGGGTTATCAGCTAGTAATTAGCCTATTACTCGTGCTCACTGGCATGAGTTTTTCCTGGCTTCGTGCCTATTGTGGAAGATTGTCCATTGCGTACTGAGCTTGTTCAGGGGTGAAGCCTTCGGCAAAGGACACGAGTTGGCCATAAATCGCGCCAGTTGACATGTCCATCCGTTGGTAAGACTTGGCCTTCTCCAGCGCGTTCTGGTTGTAGTCCGCTTCTAGATTATCGATTGCGTATTGGGCCTCGGTTTCGGTGAAGCCTTCTGCAAATGAAACTAGCTGGTCATAGATGCCCTGTTGGGACATGTGCGCGGTTTTGGAATAGGATTCAGCCTTCTTCAACGCCACCTCGTTGAAGTCAACATCCAAGTTATCTATGGCGTATTGGGCGGCCTCCGGCGAGTATTGGTCGTACTCTGACGTTAATTGCTCGAGGATGCGCTGCTTAGACATATCCATCATGGTGGCGTAGGTCTCCGCTTTGCGCGCTGCCCTTTGGAACTCGGCTGGAGCGCTATCCTCGTTGTTGGAGGAAACAGAGTCCTCGGCTGGTTGCCCGCCTGGGACGTCTGCCACCTGTTCAGGGGCAGCAGCGATGGTTTCATCAGCGGGGCCAATGTCTTCCGTCGTAGGGGCGTTGGTGTTGTCCCCGCCACCGAAGATTCCTACCGCCACCAGCACTGCCGCACCAGCCACGCCCCACTTCATGCACCCTCCCTTCTTTTTAGACTTCTCGGCTGCTGGTGCGTATGGGGCGTTTGAATCTGAGTAAGGGGACTGTGGGGTTGGGGTTGGCGTATTCATGGCCTTAGACATCCTTGATAATGAGAGGGGAGATGGGAAAAGTATGTGCCGCTGGGGGCAGCAGAGGGACACCGACCCCAGCGCTACATTGTTCCTTTAGAGAGCAACAAGTAGGTGAGAAAAGATTTCGTTGGTCTCTTTCTCACACGCTTAGTCTGCGTTAAGGCGCAGACATTGCCGTTAGACAAGCTCGTATACCTGTTCGAACTAAGGGCATAAAAAGAGGCCCCACCTCAGTGGAGCCTGGTATCGCTGGAGTCTACTTGCCTAGGCGGCCGCGGCCCATGCGCAGCAGAATTGATGCTAGAGCAGGGCCTTCCTCACCAATTTCCTCACGGAACTGGTTGATGATGGCAACTTCTCGGGTATGGACAAGCTTGGTGCCACCGGAAGCCTTACGGGTGCGGCCGATTGCCTGGGATACCTGTGCGCGACGCTTGACCGCCTCTAGGATTTCCTTATCAAGGCGGTCAATTTCTTTGCGATACTGCTGGATTTCCGCATCAGACAGAGGATCATCAGTGCCGGAGGGCATGCGGATTTCGAAGGTGTTGTCAGCATCAGTCATGGGAAATATTGTGCCACGCGCTGGAGGGTTTTAAGAAGTGTTTGTGATCTGGTCTGGGAAATTCGTCATTCACCAGCGTTTTTGCGAGTGTGGGGTAGGGGCGTAACCCCCTTTTGTCCCGTACACGTTGTAGGTTGGTAGGCGATGAATAACAAGTCTCCTTTTAGCGCTTCTCATTCCGACGATCCCAATAACCCCTTCGGTCAGGGATCCCTCTTCGGCGTACCGTCCGCACCGCTTCCAGAACCGGAGGAAGCTCCGCTTCCACCGGAACCCGATGATTATGACGCTCCGCCGCCACCGGAGGAACAAGAATTAGAGGAGAACCCGTTCACACCACAAGAGATTCGTACTTTCACGCCTGGAGGGCAGTTCTCCAATGCGAACTCACCGTCTTCACCGGATGGGGTTGGTTCTGCGACGGATCTCACCGCTGGGTTGAACGACCAGCAGCTTCAAGCCGTTGAGCACATTGGATCGCCCCTGCTCATTGTCGCGGGCGCAGGTTCTGGCAAGACTGCTGTCCTTACTCGCCGCATTGCGTACCTGATGCGCGTGCGTGGCGTGCACCCACACCAAATTTTAGCTATTACCTTCACTAACAAAGCGGCCGCTGAGATGCGTGAACGCGTCGCTGGCTTGGTAGGCCCCATCGCCCAGCGCATGTGGGTGTCTACTTTCCACTCCACCTGCGTACGTATTTTGCGCGAGCAAGCGCAGCTGGTCAAAGGTTTGAACACAAACTTCACCATCTATGACTCGGATGACTCCAAACGCCTGCTGTCCATGATTGCTAAAGATATGCAGCTGGATGTCAAGCAGTTCACTCCTCGTTCGCTGGCTACTGCTATCTCAAACCTCAAGAACGAACTCATTGGCCCCGCGGAAGCGTTGGCGGATGCTGAAAGCGTACGCAATCCGTATGAAACCGTCATTGGCAAGGTGTACGTGGAATACCAGCGTCGCTTACGTGATGCTAATGCCGTGGACTTTGATGACCTCATCGGTGAGACCGTTAACATATTCAAGGAGCATCCTCAGGTCACTGAGTACTATCGCAAGCGTTTCCGTCATGTGCTGATTGATGAGTACCAGGACACCAACCACGCCCAGTATGTGCTCATCCGCGAACTAGTTGGCGAAGGTCCTGACGCCAGTGAATTGTGCGTGGTAGGTGACTCGGACCAGTCCATTTATGCTTTCCGTGGAGCAACCATCCGAAACATCGAGGAGTTCGAGCGTGACTTCTCCAACGCCACCACCATTCTGTTGGAGCAGAACTACCGTTCCACTCAAACCATTCTGGATGCAGCTAACGCGGTGATTTCTCGAAATGAGAACCGCCGTGAGAAGAAGCTGTGGACCGCACTCGGTGAGGGCGAGCAGATCATCGGCTACGTTGCAGATAATGAACACGATGAGGCTCGTTTCATTGCCAATGAAGTTGATGCCTTGACGGACAAGGGTGTGGACTACAACGAAATTGCCATCATGTACCGTACGAACAATTCCTCTCGTGCGGTCGAAGACGTGTTCATGCGAACCGGCATCCCGTACAAGGTAGTAGGCGGCACCAAGTTTTACGAACGCAAGGAAATCCGCGACATCATTGCCTACCTTCGCCTTCTGGACAACCCAGAAGATGAAGTCTCGCTGCGTCGCATCATCAACACCCCTCGCCGCGGTATTGGTGATAAAGCCATTGCATTCCTATCGCTACACGCTGAAACCAATCGCGTGTCCTTCGCGCAAGCGATGCGCGATGCCCGCGACGGGAACGTGAATATGCTCGGTGCCCGAGCCAAAAACGCCGTGAGTGGTTTTGTGGAAATGATGGAAGGCCTCGCGCACTCGGCTCTTCAGGCAGTTGACAAAAACACCAACATGCCAGACATCGGAGCCATGGTCACAGACATACTCGATGTCACCGGTTACAAAGCAGAGCTAGAGAAATCCAACGATCCCCAGGACGGAGCGCGGCTGGATAACCTTAACGAGCTCGTATCTGTAGCGCGCGAGTTCACGTCGGAGGCAGCAAATCAAGTTGCTTTCTTTACTATGGACGGCTCCGATGCGAACGACATGATCCAAGATGGCGAGGCCGCGCCGGGATCACTGCAGGCGTTCTTGGAGCGAGTGTCATTGGTAGCTGATGCGGATCAGATCCCAGATAACGAGCAGGGCGTGGTCACGCTCATGACGCTCCATACTGCTAAGGGCTTGGAGTTCCCGTACGTGTTCCTTACCGGTTGGGAGGATGGCCAGTTCCCACACATGCGTGCTCTTGGTGATCCGAAGGAACTTGCTGAAGAACGCCGCTTGGCGTACGTGGGCATCACACGCGCCCGCAAGCGTTTGTACCTTTCGCGCGCCATGCTGCGTTCCTCCTGGGGCCAGCCGCAAACTAATCCGCCGTCTCGCTTCTTGGCGGAGATCCCAGAGAACCTTCTGAACTGGAAGCGTGAAGAGCCAGAAAATAACTTTGGCGCTTGGGGTGGGGGAAGCTCCTATGGCGGTGGTTCCTACGGTGACTTTGGATCGCGTGGTGGGTACTACGGAGGCAATAGTCAACCAAAGACGTCCTACACCACACCAAAGCCCAAGAAGACTGCGCCGAAACGCAAGCTGAATAAGAATCTTCACTTGGAGGTCGGTGACAAAGTCAACCATGACAAGTACGGTTTGGGTACCGTTAAGGCCGTGGACGGTGGCATGCACCAGTCCGTAACTATTGACTTTGGATCCTCAGGAACGGTTCGATTGATGCTTATCGGTGGCGTACCGATGGAGAAGCTGTAGTGCACAGGAGGCCAGTTCAAATGAACTGGCCTCCTTTTTAATCCTGGCGGTATTTCATGCTGACCTTAGGGGTAGTAAACCATCCGATAAGGAAAGCAAGAAGAGGTATTCCGATGAGGAAGATTATGCAGGCTACCCAGTTATCAGCAAATGAGTAACTCTGGGTGGTAGACAGCTGCACACCATTGGCTGCAACCACACGTTGTTGATAATCAACGGTGGATCCCAAGATGCTTAACAGGTAGCTAGGAATAACCGCAACCGTAGCCATAAGGCCTGTGTAAAGCGAACCGATTCTCCTTAGTGTTCTCTGGCTTGCGCCCATGGCGCTGTACTGCTCAAATGTGAGCCGGATGTGGGGTAGGGAAAGGGCGATTACGAGTCCTAACACCGCAACCACAATTCCTGCAGCGCCTAGTGGAATCGTCACCATAGTTGCATAATCCGAGACGTTTTTGAGCGGCACGTAGGAGTGCTGAATTTTCCCGCTCTCAAACTTCTTGGCGGTGTTCGCAATCGTGCGGTCGTCAGCACCAGACAGAAGTAACACACTGGAAGACTTCGCGGTGATCTCAAGCTCCTCGGCAGCGCCAAAGCTGAAGACCACACTTTCGAATCCATCGGGGAGTACGGCCGCAACAGGCAAGTTCTTCGGAGTTTTACGGATCGTAGTATCGTCACCCCGGTTGTCGTAGGAGTATTCTTCAACCGTTACACGCGTGCTCTCGCTCGAACCATGATGCTTAGCGGCGAGGATTCCGCCGGCTCGTAGTGTTTCGCGAGCTAAGTGTTGATCCGTTTCTTCGAGGTGGAAAATCTCGAGGATGGATTCATCTGCGATCAGGTTCCCGCCCAGGGAAGATGGTAAACCCATGTAGTCCATCATGTTTTCGTAAGCGCAGCGATCGGCGTACTCGACGTCAGTGAGAAGTGCGGACTGCGGAGCGAAGCTATTTTCTGAACATGTTCTGGTGTATGCGGAGTCGATGCGCACGTTTGAGTACGTAGACGAGTAGTAACTATCCGTGGAGTACACAACGATGTCACGGCCTGGTCCAAGATCCTCGCGCGCCCGATTGATAGAGGAAGCGTAAAGACGCTTTACGTTGTGTGCGTCGTTTTCATCCAGATCGTCTACCACGCCAGGGGCAAGTTTCTCCGCATCGGTTGTTGTTCCACTCCAACGTGGAATTTCACTGATTACACCGAAGTTTTGTGAGAATACGCGATCCAACTGTTCGGCTTGGTGCGCGTAGTAATTCGGGGTGCTGGAAGAGGTTGTGCTGCTGATGAACACCAATCCAGCGATGGAGGCAATGACTGGGACTGTCCGCATGGTGTTGCGACGCAGTTCGCGGCCGGCGAGGCGTAATGTCAAAGGTTTGGTGAACGATCCTGCAACGTAGGCAAGGGCCGGTGCAGATAGTGCCAAGCCGATGAGAGCGAAGACGGGCGCTAATGAATAGCTGTATCCAAGATAGAGGGCTACGCCTTCGCTTTTGAGTGGGAAAGCTCTATATGCCGTGTACATCAATACTGTGATAATGAGCAGGATTGGGCCAGCCCACATCCAGTGTCGCCACCGCATGAGCTTGCCAGTGGGCGAGCCGGTAATGCCGGCGATGATATCGATCCGAGAAGCAAGTGTTGCCGGAAGCATGGACACGATTACGGAGCCAATAACCGCGACGATAGGAATGAGAACGATCCAGATTCCGTCAGGCTCGAACGTCCATGTTGGGTAATTGAATCTCCAGGTGGCAAAGGACGCGGCTATACCGACTAGCCAGCCGATAGCTGTACCGATGATCCCCACAACGAGGCCATAGAAGATCACAGCGCGGAATACGTCGCGTTTTGATGCACCTTGGGAACGCATCAGGGCAAATATAGAAGTGTTTTTAGAAGCAGAGATGCTGAATACCGGTGAGATCAAAAGCAGCACGACGATAGCGGCGGTGAGGAATAATGCGAACCAAGCGATGGACTCGTAGATACCTCGGGTACCGTCTCCCGCATTCAGAGATTCTTCTAGATCAGTAAATTGCTGGTACTGTTCGGACTCTGGAACTTCCAGTGCGCTGACTTCATCGCCGAACAACACGAATCCGCTGCGATTGAATTGCTTAACCTCGGACCAGGTGAGCTCATGGGAAGTAAAAACGCTTACGGTACCGATTTGATCTACCGTCGGGGAGGCGTGTGCCGCAATGAGTGGCTCACTAGTGATGGCCTGATTCGCCGGCGTGAGCTCGGAAACTGTTAGCGTCTTCTTTTCGTTGGGTCGGCCTTCGGGCCAAACAGTGACGCTATCGCCCACAGCGACACCGAGGGTTTCGGCGTCCGATTTATCTAAGGCGATCTCGCCGGGTGCAGGGATGTGGTCTTTCAATGGCTCTGACACGCTATTCGGAATCATGCTGTAGGCCATGGGGACACTGTTGTCTGGTCCGGTAGACACCACAATGGGTGAGCGGGAAATCGCTGATACTGACGCACCCGATGGTAGAGCAGGCCCGACGAGCTCAAGGATCTTAACCCCACCGTTTCGGTGGCCTTCGACGTTCTCGCCGGATGGCAGGTTGCGGGCGATGACATCGCCGGTGGCATCGACACAACTGAAGAACCCCGTTTCTGCGTCTTGTTCACATGATCCCCCGTAGTAGGAGGCAATGAGGTTTGTGGAATACAGTGAGCGGACTCGAGTGTGCGCGGAGTCATCTGCCATCATAAAGGTGGTCAACGCGACGGGGAGGGCAATGAGCAGTATTGCTGCGAGACTGCGCAGTTTATGGAACCGCAATTCTCTTAACGCAGGGCGCAGGGATGCACGAATGGGGGCGAAGAACGAGCGATGGTAAGTGGATGTAGTCATGGCAAGGCTCCTCAGTGTGCCTCAGTGAGATGCCCGTCGCGGACGTAAACAATACGGTCAGCGAAGGATGCGAAGCGTGGCTCATGGGTAACTAGAATTCCGCTGGTGCCGGACTCGGTAGTGATGCGTTCACGAAGCACACGCATCACTTTGTCGCCAGTGTTGGTATCCAACGCGCCAGTTGGTTCGTCGGCGAGGATGAGGGAGCGGGTGCCAATTAGTGCGCGTGCAATCGCTACTCGCTGTGCCTGGCCGCCGGATATCTCCTCAGGGAATCGGTCATGAGTGCCTTCGATGCCAACCTCGGCGAGAGCCTTCTCAATGTCTTCCCGAACATCTTTGGGGTTAACGCCATCGAATTCGAGAGGCAACGCAACGTTCTCACCGACGGTCAACGTGGGCACCAAGTTGAAGCGCTGGAACACGACACCGATGTGGCGGCGGCGCAGCTGCGCCAGCTTGGCATCGCTCATCTGCGAGGTGTCTTGACCATCGATAAGAACGCGTCCTGCGGTGGGGCGCTGCAGCAGTCCCGCGATGTTGAGGAGCGTGGACTTGCCGGATCCCGATGGGCCCATGACGGCCACAAGCTCGCCGGGAGAAACGGCCAAGGACACGTCGCAAAGAGCACTAACCGGATGTTCGGCGGAGCCGAACACGCGGCTGACCTGATCAAGTTCGAGTGGGAAAGTAGTCATGAGTTGGCTCCTAGATTTTTCGGCTCTTCAAGGGCCTCAACGCGATCTAGCCACCGAGCCTCCGCTTCAAGGTCGAAAATTTGGCGCTCAATGAGTAGACGCGTTGCATTGCGGGTGATGGGGATTTGTGCTGCTTGATTGTTGAGTTCCCTGATTTGTTTAAATACAGCCATTCGTTGGGAATCCAATAGGGAAGTTAGATCCACCGAGTTCTCGTGGACTGCGAGGGCAATTTTGGTGACGAGCTCGTCGCGGTCGGTCATTGATTTTGTGATGCTTGAGGCCCACCAGGCGTCAAGGGTGTGTTGTCCCTGGGCTGTGATTGCGTATTGGGACACCATGCTGCCCGTACGCCCTTTTTCCTCGCCGGTTTTCTCAATGAGTTCGTCTCTCTCGAGCCGTGAGAGCGTTTGAGAGACTTGGCCGATGTTTAGGGGCCACAGGCCGTCAGTTAGCTCGTTGAACGCGTGCTGAAGCCGGCTTGCGGTGGCTGATTGCGCTTGGTCCTTGGCGATCAGCATCAGTAATGCGTATTTGATAGCCATGTGGGGTCACTTTCCGGAGATGGTCCAGGTGGTGTTGGGGATCGCGAAGGGTTACTTGGTAACCTTTCGGATATCTCAAAGGTTACTCAGTAAGTTTTTGAATAGTCAATACTTTTTTATATTTACATATAAAAAGGGGCTAAGCACGATGTGGTGCTTAGCCCCTTATGGAGAGTTTTAAGTTTTTTTAAAGGGAGATTCCGCGTGATGACAACCATGCAGCTGGATCTACAGCGCCCTGGCCGTTTGGGTGAATTTCGAAGTGGAGGTGGGATCCGGTTGAGAAACCGCGGTTGCCCATGCCCGCAATGACCTGGCCAGCTTTAACCAGTTCGCCAACAGCAACGTTGAGAGTTTCCATGTGGCCGTAGACGGAAATAGAGCCGTCATTGTGCTGAATGCGGATCCAGTTGCCGTAGCCGGAAGCAGGGCCAGAATCGATTACGGTGCCGTCCATCACGGCCAAAATTGGGGTTCCCACAGCGTTTGCAATATCGATGCCGGCGTGGAAGGTGCCCCAACGTGGTCCAAAACCGGATGTAAAAACGCCCTCAGCTGGCTTAGCTACGGAAACCTTAGGCTTGCGTGCTTCCTTGTCTGCTTCAGCGCGCTCGCCGGCGTATTCAACAGCCTTAGTGAGCTGGTCTGCCAAGTTGACTGCTGGCTTGAACTCAGCAATAGCGAGAATCTGAGGGGCGGAAACATTTTCCGGCAGAGTTGCGGAGTCACTAGCAAGTGCAATTGCTGGTTCCTCGGAGCTGGAGGTGTGTGCAACTGCTGCGCCAGTAGCGCCTGCAGTTGAAACTACGCCAGTAGCGGCTGCAACGACGGCAACGCGTCCCTTGATGTTAGAGTTCTGCTTGCGGTGCTTGCCACTAGCGATCTGGCGCTTCTGCTGCATCTAACTCTGCTCCTAATATTTCCTACGATTTCAAGCCGTGTGGGCCACTGAGTCCTTATGAACTCGTTTGTTGGCCGCTTTGTAACCAACTTGTTATCTACCGAAAGTTAAAGATAGCCGTTTGTTACATGATGAGCAAGCGCCTTTTCTATCGATTTTATTGGGTTATCCTTAAAAAAGTAGGGGGTACCTTGGGGTTTGTGGCGCGAAAACTTTCAAGAAAAAATCTGAAAAAGTAATAGATGTGCCCTGTGTGACTAGTGTTTTTGCGAAAATTCAGCGCTTGTTACAAAAAATTCACCGAAATTCTGTAACGCTTTGTAACGCGGTTGCGATCATCATCGCTTCAACTGCGCGTGGGAGCGTTAGGGGTACTGGGGGATAACTGTTGTTACCGGCGATCGGCAGTGCGGGCGAGACGGTCTGCCTTTGTTAAATTTTTTAGCCTTATACCTTATATATAAACCTTCCTTCTATATTGTGCGCAATAGAGTAGGAGAACATGAGTATTGTCCCGCGGGTTGTATGAGGAATGGCAGGTGGGGGCCTGAGTAGTTAGGACAGATGTCAGAACAGTATCGGTTGCTCAAGGCTAATTGTCAATATCTTTTGAAATAGCTGTGGAAAGAATTATTGGCCGTGTGAAAGCCAAAAACTAGCTAGTTCATGGCACAGTTAGTGGAATGAACGTTAAGTCCAGTCCTTCCTCACCTTCGGGGCCTAGTCGTCGAGGACGAGGTTCCAAAAGAGCTCGGGTACGATCCACCAGTTCGCCGTCTGTTGCGTCGAAGCAGCCGGTTGAATCTACGCGTCCTGGTGGGGGAGTACGGGGATTTGGAAAGCGTAAGCGTACATCCGCTCAGACGGACGTGGGGCCCACCTTTACCTCGCGTCTGCGCTCCTTCTTGCCGGTAGCTGCGCTGCCTAACGGCATCGTGGTTATGGTGGCCATTGTTTTTGCTCTTATCGCGCTGATTGCAACTTCAAGTTCAATGGCTGCGTTGCCATCTACTATCGCCCAGTTCTGGTTAGTGGTGAACATGGTGCCAGTCCAGGGGGCTGCGCACACCATCGGTTACTTACCCATGCTTCCGGCGGCGCTGTTGGCGCTGGTCGTGGCAAAGCGCGTGCACGCTTTAGTGAAAGAGAAAGTAAGTCTCGCTGATCTGGGCGTTTTGCTGCTGTGTGTTCTGCTTATTCCTATACTTCTTACATTGACCGCCGCGGCGATGTTGTACGATGCCTCAGTGGTGTACCCCGTGGGTGTTCCCAACATAGCCGTCGCGATGGGGATGACTGCGCTCCTGCACGGATCTGCCTTCGTCATCGGTATGGGCAGGCGTCTGTGGCGGGCAATTCTGCGAAGGTTTAGCATGCCAACGTGGCTGGTTGAATCTGCGTTGCTCGGCGCGCGCGGTATCGCTGTATTGGGGGCGGTTTCCCTAGCTGCAGTGATCATCAGCTTGGGAATCCACTACCGCGCTGTGGCGGATTCTCTTAATGCGTACGACTCGGGGGCAGGCGTTCTAGGGGTTGTTGCGCTGAGCGTGCTCTATCTACCGAACGCGATCGTTGCCGCTTTAGCCATGTTTGCCGGATCGGAATTCAACTTCGGTGAGGGCTTGTACTCATTGTTCGGCGTGAACTCAGTTCCACTGCCACCAGTTCCTCTTTTGGGAGCGCTGCCCGCCTCCGCACATCCTTGGGCGGCCATCTTGTTGGTCGTTACCGGGATATGCATGGTGAACGCTGTGTATCGGAATGTCCCTCGATTGGGCACCGGTCTGGCTGCTGCTATCTTTGCAGGCGTTTACGCATTGGTCCTGAGCATCTTTGGTTCAGGTTCTTTGGGCGTTTATGGCAACGTTGGGCCTCACATCTGGATGACCGCAGGCTTCATCCTTGCGTGGTGTGCTGTTGTGAACACCCTTGCGGTTGCGGTTGTGGCCTTGGTGTCTCGCCGGGTAGCTAGTGGGGAAGCAGATGATTCGGATTACGTAGACGACGGTCTTTCCGCTGACAAGGACGTTGCTGAACCTACTGATGAGCTACCGCCTGCAGCGGATAATCAGGGCGATGAAACAGAAGAGGATGAACCTGGCGCAGGCGATGAAGAGGTTGATGAGACTCATGATCCGACAGCCGTAGCCGAGGAAACAGCATCAAGTGAGGTGGAGTCAGGTTTGGATGACTCTGATAACGCACCTCAATCAGGTGATGCTGCTGAAGAACCAGTGCCTGAAGAGGCTGAAGAAGACGAGCACGTGAATGAAGAACCAACGCCCGAAAATCCTCCCGTAGAGGAAGAAGCGGAATCAGCGGAGGATGGTGAAGCTACCGCGAACACGGAGCAGGTTCTTAATGCGACTCCCGCTACGGAACCGGATTCCACCGAAGAAACCGTAGCCGTACAGTCTCATGGGCGTGCTTGGCATGCTGATGCATTTGATGATGAAGATCCGGAAGCGGTTGTGGGGGAACGGGAATCGCTTTCTTCGGTAGCTGATCAGGTGCAGCAAGAGGCGCTGGAGGAGTACCACGGCGGTGAAGTAGAACAAGAGCCCGTAGCGGATAAGTCCGCCTCGGTGAAGAGGAAGCGCCGCCGTGGCGGTATCTTCCGGCGTAAATAGCTATTGATTCGCGATCGAGTATTGGTACTGACAAGTAAGGTCGAAGGGTAGCCACCGTGATGAGTGCTCACGGTGGCTTTTTTCGTTTTCCGTTTAACTCTCGGCTGAAATCTGGTCTAGAAACCTGGCTAACTGGATATGACATCGTGGGGGGAATTATGGGCGTAGATGCGGGGTTCTTGGCTTCAGAGGGTGGCTAGCGGGGTAGCAAGGGGCTTAAGATTGGTTCCCGTGACCAGCACTGAAACTTTCAATATGCAATTGGGATCAAGCAACGAGACCACAGACGTTGTGGTCCTAGCTTCTGGTTCTGGAACCTTGCTGCAGGCGATTATTGACGCCCAGGAGGGCGCCGCCTACCGCGTGGTTGGCGTGGTCACGGATGTTGAATGTGAAGCCGTCGAGCGCGCAAAGCGCGCGGGCATTGAGACTGCGACCGTTCCCCTAGCAAAAGGCGACGACCGTGGTGCGTGGAATGAAAAACTCGCTGAGGTCGTCGGAAAGCATGAACCCGCGCTGGTTGTATCAGCGGGGTTCATGCGCATTTTGGGCGCAGAATTCCTAGCTCGTTTTGGTGGCCGCATCATCAACACCCATCCTGCGCTTCTGCCATCATTCCCCGGCGCCCATGCTGTGCGCGATGCGCTGGCTTACGGCGTGAAGGTCACCGGATCTACGGTGCACTTTGTAGATGAGGGAGTGGACACCGGCCAGATCATCGCCCAAGAACCTGTCAAGGTACTCGAGGGAGAAGATGAGGCTGAATTGCACGAAAGAATCAAGCAAGTTGAGCGCACGCTCATCGTCAACGTATTGAACTCCGCAACCGTGGTCATGGGTGCGGACAACAACTCAGGAAAGGTGTCCTTCGCTTATGAGTGATGACCTTAAGGCAATCAAGCGCGCGCTGATCAGCGTGTATGACAAGACCGGTCTGGAAGACCTCGCCCGCGCCCTCGACGATGCCGGCGTGGAGATTGTTTCCACTGGCTCAACCGCAGCCAAGATTGCTGCCCTTGGTATCGACGTAACCCCTGTGGATGAGCTCACCGGATTCCCCGAGTGCCTCGAAGGCCGCGTGAAGACTCTGCACCCACGTGTTCACGCTGGAATTCTCGCTGACACCCGCAAGGAAGATCACCTGGCTCAGCTCAAGGAGCTGGAGGTGGAGCCGTTCCAGTTGGTTGTTGTGAACCTGTACCCGTTCACCGAGACGGTTGCCTCCGGTGCTGACTTCGACGCATGCGTCGAGCAAATCGACATTGGTGGCCCTTCCATGGTGCGCGCCGCCGCCAAGAACCACCCATCCGTTGCGGTTGTTGTTGATCCCGCGAAGTACGGCGACGTTGCTGAGGCTGTCAAAAATGGCGGCTTCACCCGTGCCGAGCGTACCGCGTTGGCCGTGGACGCATTCCGCCACACCGCTTCCTACGACGTGGCCGTTGCTTCGTGGATGGGCTCCCAGCTAGAGTCTGACTCCATCTTCCCAGAGTGGACCGGTTCCACCTACCAGCGCACCAACGTGTTGCGCTACGGTGAGAACCCACACCAAGCTGCGGCTCTCTACTCTGATGGAACGGGTCTTGCAGGTGCTAAGCAGTACCACGGCAAGGAGATGTCCTACAACAACTACACTGACTCTGACGCTGCATGGCGCGCAGCATGGGACCACGAGCGTCCATGCGTTGCGATCATCAAGCACGCCAACCCTTGCGGCATCGCTGTGTCTGACAACTCCATCGCGGAAGCCCACCGCAATGCACACGCGTGTGATCCAGTATCAGCTTTCGGCGGTGTAATCGCCTCTAACCGCGAAGTCTCTGTGGAGATGGCTAAGCAAGTTTCTGAGATCTTCACCGAGGTGATCATCGCCCCTAGTTATGAAGACGGTGCCATCGAGATTCTGGAAAAGAAGAAGAACATCCGCATCTTGGAGGCTGCCGCACCTGAGGCTCAGCAGTTCGAACGCCGCGGAATCTCTGGTGGTCTTCTCATCCAAGAGCGCGACCGAATCACCGCTGAGGGGGACACCCCAGAAAACTGGACCCTCGCAGCTGGCGAGAAAGCTTCCGATGAAGTGCTCGCTGAGCTAGAGTTCGCGTGGCGCTCTGTACGTGCCGTCAAGTCCAACGCGATTCTGCTGTCCAAGAACGGCGCCACGGTGGGCGTTGGCATGGGTCAGGTCAACCGCGTGGACGCAGCAAAGCTCGCTGTTGAGCGTGCCAACACACTCGCAGGCGAGACTAAACGAGCAGAAGGTGCCGTTGCTGCTTCTGACGCCTTCTTCCCATTCGCTGATGGTTTCCAAGTCCTTGCTGACGCTGGCGTCACCGCCGTGGTTCAGCCTGGTGGTTCTATCCGCGACGCTGAAGTCATTGAAGCCGCAAAGGCCGCAGGTGTCACTATGTACCTGACTGGGGCGCGTCACTTCGCTCACTAGCCAAAACCTCTCAGGGGCTCATCGCACACATTATGGCGATGAGCCCTCGCGCTATTCTGCCAGCGGCGTTGGAGCTTTAGTGGCTCTTCCGGTTTTAGAGTGCATTGATCTTGTCCGCGAGTTGGCCGGAGTGGATCAGGCAGCGCAGGATGTAGTGGGTGAGGTTACGGAATCCTAGGGCGATTCCGCGCAGGTGTTCTAAGCGTCCGTTGATAGCTTCTACCGGCCCGTTGGATACGCCTTTGTCGAAATACGCCAGGATGTCCTTGCTACGTTTGGCTAGGGTTCGCCCGAGTTGAGCCAGCTCTGGCAGCCCGGTGTTGGTATATCTGGCCAGGGTGGTGATGAGCTCACGCATGTTTTTCTTTCCCCGCCTTTTATCACCGTCTTGATAACAATCAATGACCTGCTGGTATATCTTCCACGTTTCCTGCAGCGGCGCATAATCATCATCAAACGTGAACAGTGCCTTTAGCCTGTCTTTTTGCTTGTCGGTGAGAAACGCTGTGCGGGTCAACAAGGATTTTTACGATTCCGATACAGCGGATCTGTCGATATTCCACGCCGGCCAGTAGTTTCACGCTGCAGCCGCTGGCGACACTTAGTGACCTTGTCACCAGCAAGACGCACCACATGGAACGGGTCCATGACTTTGGTGGCTTTGGGGATGACTTCATCAGCAGCACTGGCATAGCCTTGGAACCCGTCCATGCTGATGATTTTCACCTTGTCACGAAAGTCTTGGCCACGAGCATAAAGCCATTGCTTTAAAGCGGTAGCGCTACGGCCTGGGACAACATCAAGCAATCGGGCCGGTGCTTTGTCTGCGGTGGACTCTTGGGGGTTGTGCCCGGTCATATCAACGATGATGGTGACATACCCGTCGCCGTGTGTGCGCCGGTTATGAGACCACTTGTGTTCATCGACACCAATAACACTGACCCCTGCCAGGTGTTGGGGATCGTTGTAGATCAATTCGTGGCACATCTCTAGGGCTAGCTGGCAGGTCAAGTCCCAACCGATACCTAAAGATTTAGCGGTCGCTGAGATGCTCATGCGATCAATAGCCAGGCGTTGGAGTATCCAGCGGGTGACTCGGTCAGTAACTTTAGTGTGGTCGCAGGCACAGGCTAGTCCTGCCTGGAAGTACTTCTGGTCACAGCAGTCGTTGGTGCACCGGTAGCGCGGCAGGCGGACTTTTAATGTGGTGGGAAAACCCACAATTGGCAGGTCGGTAAGGGTGCGTATGGTGTGGTCGCGGAATACGCCCGCGTGGCGGCATTGTGGGCAGGCGTTGATCGGGTCGATGGCTTGGCACTCAATGATGGTTCTAGACCCTGCGTCTGCTGCGCCGGTGATGGTTAATCCGAGTTCTGCGGTGCGGCAGATGGTGTCAGCGATGAGGTTGCCAGTAGACTGCATCAGTAGAGCCCCTTGCGGTAGAGGTTGGATTCGACACCCTTAATCTTTACTCGCAAGAGGCTCGTTTACTAATGTATGCCGCGCTACTGAATGCACTCTAAAACCGGAAGAGCCGCTTTAGTTGGCTGGCTAAAACATGTCCACCCTAGCGCAGTGGGTAGGTACGGTACGGTGAGGTACTGTGTAATACCGGCTAGTTCGTTAGCCGTTCTGCTGTGAGTGTAAGGGCTGTTGATGGTTTCGGATGCGCATTTCCTAGACGAAGATTCCTTAGATAATGAGAAGGCTTGCGCGCCGACGCCAGACTCTCGGCGCCGGTGGGCTATTGTCCTCATCGCGGTTGTAGCACTGATTGTGAGCGCGTTGCTGGTAGGTGGATTGGTGAACTCCTCAGGCCTTGGGTCGGACTCGCAGGAGACGTCGGCAGAGCCTGTGCCATCTGAGGAGACGAAAACCCCACGGCCGGAGTTTCCCACTTTGCCTAAGGGAGCGGAACCAGTAAACGATGCTGCGCGTAACGGAAAACCATCCGGCAACTTTAACAATGTGTGGCGTGGCACTGCTAACACCAGCGCGGATTTTGCGCTTGCGGTGCGGGAGACTTATGTGCGCCACTATCTAAGAACCGGTGAGTTCAACGCCAAGATCACGGTGTTTAGTGAGGTAGTGCAGCGTAATTTTCCCCTGACATGTACTGACAATGATTCGTTTGTTACGTGCACACTGGGCAGAGACGTTGTAGTTTATATCGCCTAGCAGGCGATTGGCACGATGTGAGGGGTCTTGCCGACGCCGGCAGACATCACACAAGACGAGTACCGTGGCCGGGCCAAGATCACAGTGGCCCACGGCTTCCATGGCAGCTATGAGCGCTGCGCCAAGCGCGCGCATCGTGAAATCGTCGAGGGGCCAAGGCCACGGAACGATTCCATACTCACCGGACGAAATCAGATACCTCGTTGCTGAGCTGTCACTAGAATCGGTAACCATGACGTTGCATATTCCAGGACCTGCAATTTTGTTCGCGCCAGCAGGACGGGCTGAGATCATTCCCAAGGCAGCCTCCAAAGCTGACATGGTCATCCTCGATCTTGAAGATGGCGCAGGCGATGTGGACAGGCAAGTAGCCTATGAGAACATTCGCAGCTGTAATTTGGATCCAGAATCCACCATCGTCCGTGTGGTGGGGCCCATGGACGATCACTTCGATCAAGACGTTGAATTTGTGCGCACCACGAAATTTACCACCGTCATGGTGCCTAAAGTTTATGACGGAATTCCAGCAAGCCTAGAAGGCCTGAACATCATTGCGATGATTGAAACCCCGCAGGCGGTTGTGCATGTAAAAGAGATCGCGGAACACCCGTTTGTTGTGGGACTGTTCTGGGGCGCAGAGGACCTCACAGCCTTGCTCGGCGGAACCCACTCACGGTTCCTAGATGATGAGGCCAATTCTCTTGCTTACCGCGACACTATGCGCCTCACCCGAGCGATGATGCATATCCACGCTGCCGCCGCTGGAAAGATCAGCATCGACGCCGTCCACGCGGACTTTCATGATGAAGAGGGTATGTTCGCAGAAGCAGTGGACGCCGCTCGCTCCGGTTTCGCTGGAAGTGCCTGCATTCACCCCAAGCAAGTAGACACCGTACGGCGCGCCTACAAGCCGGGCCAGAAGCAAATCGAATGGGCAACAAGGGTAGTGGCTGAATCGAAGAACCACCCAGGGGCATTCAAACTGGATGGAGAGATGGTGGATGCACCGCTGATTGCCCAAGCGCATCGGGTGATCGAGAGAGCAGCGCTGTAATGAAAAAGAGGTGTTCATTGCTGAACACCTCTTTTTCATAACTCGTTAGCTTCCTCAACCTGTTTAAGTAGGTTCAGCGTACGCTCAATGCGATTCTCGGGCAGCTCAGCGCCAAGGACCGCGAGCACGGAGTCTGCGAGCATGATTGCTAGTTCCGGAAGGGAATCAAGCGTAAGCGGTTCAGGGACAACGCCATCATTTGGACGCATCTCGATAACGGACAGGGCGATGTGGAACGGCAGGCGGGCGCGTGGATCATCCTCGCCCACGATTTCAGCTGCGAACTCATTGAAGATGTTCTGCAAATGAGCGCGGGCATCGTGGTACTCGTTGAATTCCTCACTCGCTGCGGTTGGCAGCTGGTACAGACGCCCAACATTCCATCGCGTGGACAATAGCAAACGAGCTTCGGCTGCTGTCAGTGCCCACAGACGGATAGCAGGGTCAGAATCTTGCTCCTTAGCCAACGCCTCAACCAACTTGGTGGACGGCTCAACTGTGGAGTTCAGTAGCGTCAGGAAGATTTCCGTCTTGGACGGGAAGTGGTAGTACAACGACGCCTGACGGATACCCACTGCATCAGCAATCTGGTGCGTGGAGGTAGTGGCAAAGCCTTGGGTGGTGAAGAGCTCTGATGACGCATCAAGAATTTCTTCCCGAGCCGTACTTCCACGACGGCGAGGACTCTTTTTGCGTGGGCGGCCGACAGCTCCTGCCATTAATGCCACACCCCTTTCAAGAACGTGCTCAACTGACTTCAGGTGGCGGCGATCAGACTTTCTGCTGAACGCGTGAAATAATATTCTATACCTTGACAGAAAAACTTTGTTAGTCGCACGGCTAATCTTGTCGCATAATGCATTGTTGACTACACAGATTAGCCAGAGTGGAAGTTATTGAACCGAGAGGTTGTTGGATTCTGCGAGGGTGTAGAGGACATCCGATACCATGCGGGCGGACGCGCCGAAAATGCTCCTCTGAATAGATGGCAGTGACTCTGCCGTGGCCTCGTTTTTGTGGACCCCATCCGCCCATCGGCGGATCTGCAGCTTCAAACCAGCGTCCCAGGCTTGCTTCAGGTAGTCGCCTTGCTGTTGGGAGAGTTTTCCGCCATCAATGCCAGCCTGAATGCGTGCGGATGTTGCAAGTTCCCTAGAGCCTGCGGAAACTGCTGCCCAACGAGCAATAGCGATGACTGGGTAGAGGAGCTCCTTACGCACATCTACTGGGACCTCCCGATCGGGGAGACCGGATTCGGTGCGGATTGCCGCCGGCGGGCGGTGGTTGATCGCGTCGACAAGCAGGGGAGAATGATCGTCCAAAGCAACGACGGCATCAAGGAAGAAGGTGCCCGCATCCGCAAACACTGCCATTTCCTTGCTGGAGCAGCCCTCAATCATAGACAACCATTCGTCCTTGGTGCGGGCTTTGACCCCAAAGCTGGTTTCATCTGGAACCAGGCCAACCCCCGCAATGAGATCAGCCAGGGGTTTAGTGTCCTCGTGGCCCTCGCCAACGGTCAACCACTTGACGGATGAGTACGGCAGCGCGTCGCGGCGTCCCACAGCGCCGGTAAGGATGAGAGTAGCCCCGCCGCTCATCTGTTTGACGGCTGGGGAGTGAAGCACGTCTCGTACCAGCTGAGAGAACCAAATAATTAATGGCTCAGGGCTTTCACCATGCTCAACAGCATTGCGCAGAAGATCTTGTGCCTCAGCTAGGACGCCACGGGCTGTAGCTGGCTGTTGGCACAGTGGAGCTTGCTCAGCCATTTCAAGTAGGGAAGTGTGCAACACAGGGATACTTTCTATGTATGTCGCCGTACACACGGCACCTGGAAAGTTTTAACAGATAGCAATCTACAGCACCAGAGCCGGAAATTGTGCATTATGTGCTATTCAACAACGAAACGCTCGTTTCTCAATGTGAGAAACGAGCGTTCAAAGCTGTCATCGCGCTCAGTGGGCACAGGCCACCGAGAGCGTTGTTAGGTCACCCAGACGATTTAGCGGCTGGTGAACGGCAGGAGAGCCATCTCGCGGGCGTTCTTAACCGCGGTAGCTACCTGACGCTGCTGCTGCGGGGTCAGGCCGGTAACACGGCGGGAACGGATCTTGTGGCGATCAGAAATGAACTGACGAAGGGTGTTGATGTCCTTGTAGTCCACCTTCTCGATGCCAGCAGCCTTGAGAGGGTTCTTCTTTGGGCGGCGGGACTGCTCCATGCGCGCCTTCTTCATGTTTGTGCGCTTCATTGCAAACTCCTGAATTACCAGCTGGACTTACGAACGCCAGGCAGCTCACCACGGTGAGCCATCTCGCGCATACGGACACGGGAAACACCGAACTTGCGCAGGTAGCCGCGTGGGCGGCCGTCCTTTGCGTCCCGGTTACGTACGCGAGCTGGAGATGCATCGCGTGGCTGACGGTTCAGTTCGAACTGTGCATCCAGACGGTCCTCGTCAGAGGTGTTTTCATTCTTGATGATTGCCTTGAGCTCAGCACGGCGCTCCGCGTAACGGGCGACGATAGCCTTGCGCTGCTCGTTCTTGGCGATCTTGGACTTCTTAGCCATAGATTATCGCTCCTCGCGGAATTCGACGTGCTTGCGTGCAACTGGATCGTACTTCTTGAGAGTGATGCGATCCGGGTTGTTGCGCTTGTTCTTACGGGTGACGTAGGTGTAGCCGGTGCCAGCCGTAGACTTCAGCTTGATGATTGGACGGATGTCATTACGTGCCATCTTTTAGATCTTCTCCCCACGTGCGCGGATCTTTGCAACAACGGACTCGATGCCGTCGCGGTCGATGACCTTCAGACCCTTGGTGGATACGTTCAAAGTGATGGTACGGCCTTCAGATGGAAGGTAGAACTTGCGACGCTGCACGTTGGGATTCCAACGGCGAGAGGTGCGTCGGTGCGAGTGTGAGACCTGCTTGCCGTAAGACGGCTTGCGTCCCGTGACCTGGCAAATAGCCGACATGGGTTTCTTTCTCCTAGCCGCCCACATTCAACATCTAAGAACCATTCTTTAGCGGATAACTCCAGCTAGAGACATGGAAAAGCCAGCTGACGGGGCGATAAACGAACAATTTCGACAACAGCAAGGAGTGAGCTTACATGCTTTTACTGATTTTTCCTAATCTGTAAGCAAATATGAAAGCTGAGTGAACCACTGTTACTTGAGTTGGTGATGTTTTAAATGCTGGCGCCTTTTTACTAGGAGGTGGCTTTTAGGCGGTAAATTCGTGCGGGCTCAGCCTTCCTTTATATAAGAGGTCAACTCGGTACTTGGGGGTAACTATTCCGTGGTGGGTGGTGGCTAGTGGTACTGCAGTAATGAGTTGTGGTTGCTTCTTGGGGTTTTCGTGGCCTGATTTTAGAAAAAGCGCTGATAGGTGTAAGGTATTCAAAGTTGTCATCACGCGGGTTTTGTCATGCGATAAAATCGGCGTGTTGGTAAAGATCAATGCGAGCCCAACTCAGGCACGATCTACACCGTGAGATCCTGTATTTCCGTGAAGATGTGTAGAACCGACCTGAAGTATCAATCCTGAGGGAATCGAGATTATATGAAGAAGGACATCCACCCGGACTACCACCCAGTGGTATTCCGTGATGCAGGTACTGGTCACCAGTTCCTGACCAAGTCAACTGCAAAGTCTGACCGCACCGTTGAGTGGGAAGACGGCAACGAGTACCCGCTGATCGTCGTTGACGTTACCAGCGAGTCCCACCCATTCTGGACCGGTGCGCAGCGCGTCATGGACACCGCTGGCCGCGTCGAGAAGTTCAACCAGCGTTTCGGTGGCATGGCCCGCCGCAAGAAGAAGGCTTAAGGAGGGAAAACCATGGCAGTACCAAAGCGTCGTATGTCCCGTGCGAACACGCACTCCCGCCGTTCCCAGTGGAAGGCAGACAATGTTGCCCTCCAGGAGGTAAAGGTAAACGGCCAGACCGTTCGCATTCCACGTCGTCTGGTAAAGGCAGCTCAGCTTGGCCTTGTAGACGTAGAGCAGTTCTAATTTCTGCTTTCATAAGCTTTATATAGCTGAATCCTAAACCGGTTCGTGGTCCTTGATGAAAGGATCACGAACCGGTTTTTGCTTACCCTTGGATTATTTCTGGTGGCCATCTCACGAGTTCACCATGGCGAGAGTTGAGCTCCTGACCTGCGAAGACAGCCTAAGACAATGCTGATCCACAGTGCGTCATTTCCGCCCTGAAGCATATCGCTTACGCCGAGGATCGGTCACGATGCGAGGCGGCATGGTGGGGTAACCCCGTGGAAGTTTACGGCGAAACCCTGAGGGTAAGCAGGTAGTATCGAACCCACATTCTCGCCGTCCCTGCCTTGAATCCCACGTTCCTGGCGTGTGAGCACGGTGAATATGTTTCTCACCTGGTCTAGGTTTCCAGCTTGAGCCTAGGCGCGTTTGATCACACAGGAAGGCAAGGCAAGTACTTTTTATGAGAATTGTTGTAGTCGACGATGAGCACGCTATCCGCGAATCCCTGCGCCGGTCACTGACTTTTAATAACTATGAGGTCTTTCTCGCGGAAGATGGAGAGCAGGCTCTCGAAGTCATTGAGAAAGAGCAACCAGATCTCGTAATATTGGACGTCACAATGCCCCGAATGGACGGCCTAGAGGTGTGCCGCACTCTCCGCTCTGGTGGTGATGATCGACCAATTCTCCTACTTACCGCCCGTGATGGTGTGTCCGATCGCGTCGCAGGACTCGACGCGGGGGCAGATGATTACCTCCCAAAACCATTCGCTCTGGAAGAACTACTTGCGCGCATGCGCTCCTTGTTACGCCGTGCAGCGGCGGCCTCTAGTGGGACTCCTCATCACGGAGAACTCGAATTTGATGACCTTCGTCTGAACTTAGAAACCCGCGAGGTGACCCGCGGCGGTCGACAGATCAGCCTCACCCGGACTGAGTTTGCGTTGCTTCAGCTTTTGATGGCTAACGCCCGTCGAGTGCTCTCGCGAGTTAGCATCCAAGAAGAAGTGTGGGGCTACGACTTTCCAACTTCCGGCAACGCTCTTGAGGTGTACATTGGCTACCTCCGCCGTAAGACGGAGGCTGGGGGAGAGCCACGCTTGATTCATACGGTCCGAGGTGTTGGCTACGTTCTAAGGAACGCTCCTCAGTGATGTTGAGGAAAGCTGCTGAGCGGGTGGGGAAATCGCACAAGCGTCGATTGGGCTTGGTTTCTTCCGACGTTAGGCGGGCTGAGCTTTCCTATGATTCCTCTGTGCTCCGGCGCATAGTAACGCCCATGGCTGCTGTGCTGACAGCCACAGTGAGTATCACATCGATCGTTGTGCTCTGGCTGGTGTCAGCCCTTCTCAAAAGTTCGGTGGATGCCGAACTTAATTCCCGTGCGACGGCGTTGCTCACCCAGCTCTACGACCTCAGGAATCTCTCGTCCGCACAGTTGAAGGTGGATGAATTCCGTGAGTATTACCGTGATACTCGCGTCTTATTGCGTCCGGCAGGCTCTGATTATGTGGTGGGGGATGATCTTCCACGGCTATACAAGGAGGATGTCAACGAAAGTGGGTACGCCGTAGCCACCATTAACGGTGAACGTGTGCTGTCAAAATCCAGCGACATCGGCGCTACTGTGGTGTTAGCAAAGGATATGGCCAACACCCACCATCTCATTGTCTCACTGGGTGTCGCCCTACTAATTTTTGCTTTCTTAGCCCTGCTGTTCGCGATCGGCGCCGTCGTGGTAGCTTCCAGATCCGCCTTAAAGCCGTTAGTGCAGCTTCGCCTTGGCTTGGAGCACAACCGCAGGACAGGTGAAGTGAAGCCGATCCATGTGAAAGGTACGGATGAGATCGCTTCTTTGGCACGGACTTTCAATGAAATGCTGCGCAGCCTGGAGGAGTCTCGGATGAGGCAGGCTGATTTCGTAGCAGATGCGGGTCATGAGCTTAAGACCTCACTGACCAGTATGCGTGCCAACATCGAGTTCTTGATGATGGTTCATAACTCGAGTGGCGGCATTGATGAGTCTGGTCTAGAGGCACTTGAAAGCGACGTCATTGCGCAGATGGAGGAGCTATCCACTTTGATTGGTGACCTCGTCGATCTTGCTCGCGATGAGAGGCCGGAGGTGTCTCTTGAAACGGTGGACTTCGTGGCAACGGTAAAGGCGGCGTTGTCGCGCGCGGTTCGTCGAGGCAAAGACGTTGAGTTCCGTCTGGAATCTAGCCCGTGGTATCTGCACGGTGATAGTCATGCGCTCGAACGCGCCATGTTGAATCTTATGGACAATGCGGCCAAGTGGTCACCTCAAGGTGGTGTCGTTCGAATCGAGATGATTCCGCTTTTCGACGGAACGATGCAGGTCACTGTGAGTGATTCTGGCCCAGGAATTCCAGAGGAGGATCGTGATTTAGTTTTCCATCGCTTTTTCCGTTCCGCGCAGGCTGATCCCACTCCGGGATCTGGTCTCGGCCTTGCTATCGCTCAGCACGCCATCCATCGGCATAACGGCACAATAGCTGCCGAAGAATCTACCGATGGTGGCGCGATGATGCGGGTCATTCTTCCGGGAGCGCCGGAAGAAAGTGAAAAGCTTGCTCATGCATTAAATGAATCATAGGACTAACAAAAACCGCGGTGCTGCAGGTGACGCTTTAGGGGAACTGGCACGGAAAGTGGCTCACAGGTAACCTACAGGAAGTCTTATGTTTTGGAGCAGACGCGTTCCAGACCTGCCCAAGCTGAAAGGTGGATACTCACTTCTATGAATAACGATTACGGTCAGCCTGGCCGCCCGTCAGGTAGCGAATTTGAACAGAAGCCAGAAGAAACTTCTTCGTTCGAGCGAGTATCCTCGCCGTACTCTACGGATAATTCCTATAGCCAGGCTGACTCGCCGGAACGCGAGTCATCTGGTGAGCAGTGGAATAACCCGTCAATTAGCGAACCCCAGGTAGTCGAAGCAAAGAAGAAAAAGACTGTAGGTTTGCCTACTACTATTGCTTTGGCGCTTGTTGCCGCTATAGGTGCTGGAACAGCTACCGGTGTTATCGTTTCTAACTCCTCTGATTCATCAACTGACTCGCAGACTTCTGTGGTGGATTCATTGCGGGAAGAGCCAGTTAACAATTCAACGGGACATGAGGCGGCGGCAGGCTCCGTAGAAGCTGTGGCTGCTTCGGTCTTGCCTTCCGTAGTTTCGATCCAGGTCATGACAGGCAGGGGGATGTCGGAAGGCTCTGGATCCATCATTTCTGAAGACGGATACGTGATGACCAATAACCACGTCGTGGAAGCCGCGCAAGGCTCGCGGTCTATGATCGTGGTGACGTTGAATGACGGTACCGAGCATGAGGCGGATTTCGTCGCTGGCGATCCTAATACGGATGTTGCCGTTATCAAGATGCGAGATGTCTCCAACCTTCCAGTGATGAATTTTGGTGATTCTGATGCGGTCAAGGTTGGCCAGGAAGTAGTGGCTATTGGTTCTCCACTTGGGCTGTCTGCCACTGTAACCTCCGGTATCGTTTCAGCGCTCAACCGTCCGGTTCGAGCTGGCGGCTCCAATACCGGTGAGTCGTCTCTTATTGATGCCATCCAGACTGACGCGGCTATCAACCCCGGCAACTCCGGTGGTCCTTTGGTGGATATCGAGGGCAACTTAGTGGGCATGAACTCCGTGATTGCTTCTACCTCGAGCATGTCGGGAGAGGCTGGCAGCATCGGTTTGGGATTCGCCATTCCGTCGAATTTTGCGCGACGTGTGGCTAGCCAGTTGATTGAGTCTGGAGAAGCCACGCAGCCAATGATCGGTATTCAGTTGATCTCCAACTCCAATGTGGCGGGTGCGGTAATCGCAGAAGTTACGCCTAACGGTCCGGGCGAAGCCGCGGGGTTGAAGGAAGAAGAGATTATTACTGGGATGAACGGTCGTCGCATTGATTCTGCGGACGCGCTGATTGCTGCTGTACGCAGCAGTGATTTTGGAGAAACTATCACTCTGAAGGTTGAAGGTCCGGAAGGCGAGAACCCTCGGGAAGTCCAAGTCACCCTCACGAACCAGTAAGTCGGAAACGTGTTGATGAGTGAGCAACACAGATTCCGCTGTTGTTTCTTTAAAGGTTTACCGCAATACTTAAATTTGTATTTTCCCGTAGGAGTAGAAGGGCCCTAGTAATTGAGTAGTTCAAAGAGCTTGGAGGACATCACTGAGCCAGATGCTGACTTCTTCCGAGAGACAGAGGCTAACGGGATCCCTCAGGATTCTCCTCGTCGTGCGTTGGTTGTGCTGGTATCTGATCACACGATCAAGTCAGGGGAGGACACCGATCGCGTCTGCACGGAGCTGCTGTCAGAAGGAGGCTTCGTGGTCGATGGCGTGGTCACCGTCAAAAACAAGCGTTCGCAGATCCGAAAGGTCATTGAGACCGGTGTCGTAGGTGGCGTTGACTTGGTACTTACGGTGGGCGGTACCGGTGTAGGGCCACGGGATAAGACGCCGGAGGCTACCCGTGATGTGCTGGATAAGCATGTGGTGGGTATCGCACAGGCCCTGCGTACGTCAGGCCTGGCGTGCGGTGCGGTGGATGCATGCACTTCTCGAGGCATCGCCGGTGTTTCCGGCTCTACCGTAATCGTCAATTTGGCTGCGTCGCGCGCGGCTATTCGTGACGGAATGGCTACGCTGACGCCGCTTGTTCATCACCTGGTGGATCAGCTTCGATTCGCTGCTATGGATGTGTAGCTGTGGTGGCCCCTAGGAGGCGTCGCCGAGTTGTGCGAAAGTCTGACGCTGTTGACTATGACAGGCAAGCGGATCGCGATACTACGTTCGTCTCCGCCTACGATGACGAGCGAGCCGTGATATTGGACCCCGATCAGGATGAGGAACCCACGGGTCTTAAGTTTTACAAAGATCAAATGCCACCACATTATGGGCAATAAAAAATGCACCAAGGTAATCCTTGGTGCTTTTTGTTATCTGTGAAGATATTAGATGTTGCGCTGGCGCATGAGGTCGCGGATCTCGGTCAGCAGCTCTGCCTCGATGGAAGCTGGGGTCTCTTCGTCCTCCTGGACGCCCTTGCGCTTTGCCTGGATCTCAGACAGCTTGTTCATTGGAGCAACCAGAATGAAGTAAACAACTGCGGCGATGATCAGGAAGTTCAGTGCTGCAGTGATAACTGCGCCGAAGTCCATGAAGGTTGCCTCGTTGCCTGGGCGGAGGTAGAAGCCAAGACCGCTTACGTCTGCGCCGCCGATAGCTGCGATCAGTGGGTTGATGAGGTTATCGGAGAAAGCGGTAACGATAGCGGTGAAAGCGCCACCGATGACGACTGCAACTGCGAGCTCGATTACGTTGCCGCGGAGGATGAAGTCTTTGAAGCCCTGGAGCATGATAGAACCACCTTTTAGTTAGGTTGTGATAAATAGACTGCGAGGAACATTAATCATTATCGAGGAAAAAATCTATTCCACTTTCCGTAAGGTGTTGGATAGAAAACTAACTACCGGTCACAACCACCGTGAGTGGGGCGGTGAGTGAGCGGGCTGCAACTGCTTCTGCGTCTGCGGTGGGTAGGGCGAGCATGACGGTACCGGGGGATGTGTCAGAGCCTTCAGTAGTAGTTTTGGTGCTGTAAATAACGGTCCCACCTGCTGCAATGATCTCTTTTTCAGTGCTGTCATGGCGGGTTGATATGACGGTGACTACGTCGCCTTGGTGGAGTAGGTTGGCGATGGTTGGGTCAGATAATTTGATGGGTACTAGGTTCATTTGATCGCCCCGGCCCTCGTCTGTGAAATTTGTCACTGCTTTATGTAAAAGATCCGTGGATGCAGTGCTCATCGTGGTTACCACCGAGCCTTTTGTGTGGGCTGATGCCGTGGTTGATCCCACCACTGCGTCGGCTTCCCTAAGGGCCCCTTGGGGGATGGCTTCTAAAGGGAGCTCTTTTTCTTCAACGACCTCGTTGCTGATAGTGGTGCCCGGGGAGACGTCGGCGGTAAACACGACGACTTTCTCCGTCGTTTGTGCACTCCGCGTTAGCTGAAAGCAAAGCCCCAGTACTACTAGAGCTATGGCAAGGCAGCGGCGGAGAAAGATGCTTCTCTTGATCCCCGGATGGGCTAGGTGTTGTGAGAAAAATTCCTTCATATAGGAATTAGACGCGGGGATCGTTCATTCGGTTCCGGTGGGAGCGTCGCTGATGATGAAAGAGGTTGGTATGTCGTGGATTTCGCGGGGGACGGAATCTAGGATTTCCTCACTGAATATTAAGGTGGCAGTTGGGGTCGTGCAGTGAGCCAGGGCTCTGTCGTAGTAACCGGCACCTTTGCCGAGTCTGTAGCCGTCTTTATCTACAGCAAGGGCGGGGACCAATACTAGGTCCAGGGAGTCCAGAATGCTGCTATCAAAGGGGGCGTTGGTGGGTTCTGGAATTCTGAACTTTCCGAGCCTGAGTGAAGACTCACCCGCGTAAATGCCCCAAGAGAGTGATCGGTCTTCGTTGGAGCGAGGAAGGTAGAGCTCTTTGGTGAGGCGGTGAAGTGTGGGGATTAGGTCTGTTCCGCCGGGCTCGCTGGGGAGGGGGACGTATGCGGCTACCCGAGCCGCGGAATACGTTGTAATAATTCTTTCAAGGTTTGCCTGCAGGGCTTTGTTTTTGGCTGCGCGTGTGGCCGTGGTCATCTCCTTCCTTGCCCGCTGAATGGACTGGCGTAGGAGATCTTTGTTGGTTGGGTGGTTCACTTTCTACACTGCCTTTGTTTTAGTCCGTGAAAGAAACAGTTTCTTCCTAAATACTATCGCAGGGCTTTTTGTGATGTATATAACATTAGTGCTGCTTTGTTGAGTTCTTTTGGTCACGTCAAAGCGGGTTCGCTGCAGGTTGGGGGTTATCTGAAAGCCCTTTCCAATGTGTTGCCGAACGAGATAATTTACACTTCTCACAGCGTAATCGCAGCTTAAAAACGAAAGTTGGGGCGGTTGCGCGGGTAAGGTCGTTGGTATGACCTTGCCTGTTAATGAACACTCGCACGCCGTGAAAACGGTAATTGTCCCTGCTGCTGGTATGGGTACTAGGTTTTTGCCTGCTACCAAGACCGTGCCAAAAGAGCTCCTGCCTGTGGTGGATACCCCAGGCATTGAGGTGATTGCTGAGGAAGCGGCCCAGTTGGGTGCCTCTCGATTGGCCATTGTCACGGCGCCTAACAAGCAGGGAGTGCTTGATCACTTCAAGCGTTTCCCAAAGCTAGAGGCAACGTTGGAGTCTCGTGGCAAGACTGAGCAGTTGGAAAAGGTTCGTCGTGCCGCTGAGCTGATTGAGCCGGTTTCTGTCATTCAGGAATCCCCGTTGGGATTGGGGCACGCTGTCGCGTGTGCTGAGGAGCTCCTTGATGATGACGAGGATGTCGTCGCAGTCATGCTTCCTGATGATCTAGTCCTCCCAATGGGCGTTGTGGAGAAGATGGCCGAGGTGCGTGAGCAGCTTGGTGGTTCTGTCCTGTGTGCATTTGAAGTTCCGGAAGATGAGACCTACAACTACGGTGTCTTTGAAATTGAAGAGGCCGATTACGAGGGCCCTCACGTTGTGAAGAAGGTTCATGGCATGGTGGAGAAGCCTGCCATTGAAGATGCACCTTCTAACTTTGTTGCGACCGGCCGTTACTTGCTTGATCGCAAGATTTTCGATGCTCTGCGCCGCATCGAGCCGGGTGCTGGCGGTGAGCTTCAGTTGACGGATGCCATCGATCTCCTGATTGATGAGGGCCACCCTGTTCATATTCTGGTTCACGATGGTAAGCGCCATGATCTTGGTAACCCAGGTGGCTTCATTCCAGCTGTGGTGGACTTTGGCCTTGCGCACCCTACTTACGGTAAGTCCCTCAAGCGCGCTATCCGTCAGATTCTGAGCGAGTACGAAGACTAATTAGTCCGTACGCAACGTTACTTAAAGCCTAGGGGCCTGGTATCAAGCCGGTGCCCTAGGCTTTAGTTGCAGTTGGTAACTTCAGGGGCTATCTCGACTAGAGTGATTAGGGTGAATTGACCTACGCCAAATGGGTGGGGTTGGGCAGTGAGGAGTAGAACTCGTGCGCTCTGTAGAGCAGCAGCTTGCATTGGTAACTGAATCCGCCATTGCGCCGGAGCCAGTGCGTCTTGCTATTACTGAGTCGCTTGGTTTGATGTGCGCTGAAGAGGTGCAAGCGACCAAGCCTATGCCTGGTTTTGATCAGGCGGCAATTGATGGTTACGCCATCCGTGCGGTGGATGTGGGTGGTGAACGAGGTTTGGGTCTGCCTGCCGACGCCCAACCGCACGTCTCCGAGACCTCGTTGCCCGTTGTCGGCGAGGTGGCTGCGGGCTCGCAGCGCCCGCTTCGGCTGCAGCCGAAGCAGGCCGTGCGCGTGCACACGGGCGCGCCACTGCCGGCGCTGTCCGATGCTGTGATTCCGTTGGAGTGGACAGACCGTGGGCGCAAGCGTGTTACTGCGAAACGTCCGGTACGTTCGGGCGAATTTGTGCGTCGTCAAGGAGACGACATCCGTCCAGGCGACGTGGCGGTGTCCGCTGGTGCCATTTTGAGTCCTTCCCATATCGGCCTACTCGCCGCGGTAGGGCGCAACAAGGTGCTGGTTTACCCGCGCCCTCGCCTCACTGTCATCTCTGTGGGGCACGAGCTGGTTGATATTGACCGCGAGCCTGGCCTGGGTCAAGTACTGGATGTGAATTCCTACGCGATAGCTGCGGCGGGGCGCGAAGCGGGCGCCGAGGTCAACCGCGTGGGCATAGCCGCCGGTGAGCCACGCAAGCTGCGTGAGATCGTGGAATCACAAATGATGCGCAGCGAGGTCATCGTTATCTCCGGCGCCGTTGGTGGATCTGGATCCGAAGCAATCCGTAAGGTTCTCAGTGAACTTGGTGAGATTGACACCACCCGAGTTGCAATGCATCCGGGGTCCGTCCAAGGCTTTGGTGTACTGGGTGAGGAAAAGATCCCAGTGTTCCTGCTACCTAGCAACCCTGTGTCCGCGCTGGTAATTTTCGAAATGTTCATCCGTCCCGCAATCCGCGTGGGGCTGGGGCGTACGGCACCGCAGCGTCGCACCGTTCGTGCTCGCGCGCTCAACCACGTTGGGTCCAAGGCTGGGCGCCGTGGTTACGTTCGTGCTCGTCTCATGCGCGATGCTGAGACGCAGGATTATCTAGTTGAGGGACTAGGCGGTGCCAACGGAGCCCCCGCACACCTTCTGGCGGGTCTTTCTGAGGCAAACGCCATGATTAAGATTCCGGAGGACGTTACCCAAGTCCGCCCAGGCGACATCGTTGAAGTCATCTTCCTGTCCCAGGGAAGCCGCTAAGTGGAGTTCCTACGGCAGCTTTTTCCTGTAGGCCCAACACCAGCTCAGGGCAGCGTGCACCCACAGCACCCGGGTTGGGGTGAATTCACGCGCACCGTTACGCTTCCTGATGGTGCTCAACTGCGGCTTCGCCCGCTGGCCTATAAAGACGGCGAAGACTGGTGCCACCAGCGCTTAGAAGATCGTGAGATCCTCGAACCGGTGGAGCCGACAGTAGAGCACGGCTGGGTTCACGCTCACAGCATGAAAGCGTGGCGTGCTTACTTCATTAACTTGCGCCAAGCAGCAGACGCTGGTCTGGTGGTGCCCATGGTTATCGAGGTTGATGGGCGGTTTGCTGGTCAATTGACCTTGGGCAATATTCAGCAGGGAATTATCAGCGAGTGCTGGGTGGGGTACTGGGTATTCTCTCAGTACCAGGGCAGGGGTGTTGCCACTGCGGCCTGCGCGCTGGGTGTGGATCACGCATTTACTCGGGTGGGGATCCACCGAGTCACTGCAACGTACCTGCCGTTCAACGAGGCGAGCCGGCTGGTGTTGGCGAGAAATGGCTTCACGGACGAAGGCTACTTGCGCCGAAATCTGCACATCAATGGTCGCTGGCAAGATCACCACTTTGTGGCTATTGTGCGCGACGATTACCCAGAGTCCTGCGTATTCCGTTTGGCCGCCGGCGGGCGTATCCGGCGTGGCAATCAATCTTAACCGGTAGCCGGAATTAGGATTAAGGCATTTCTGGCTTCATTGTGATGTGAGGGAAAACATCACCCACTTTGTGGTTGTTGCTCCCTGGTTTCCAGCAGGTTGCCTCACGGAAGAACGTGAAGCTTTTGTGGTGGGAGTAGGTTTGTATTCCCGCTACACTGTCACCTACGAAGTGGCGCGGTTAAGCTGGGCTGCTGACAAAACAACAACGCGGAAGGTTTTGTTTCTCGTGTCTCCAACTCTCGTGATCGTCTTGATCGCTGTGGTGTGGCTCTTCGTGCTCGCACCGTGGTTGCTTCGTGGACAGCGTCCCATCAGCAAGGCTGGTGAAGCCTTTGATGAAACTCGCGTTGTCTATTCTGGCGGTAGCGGTGAACTTCCTTCTCGTAAACGACCGAAGCTGACCCCTCAGGATATTCACGCCGGACGCGAGGACACCGAGTCCCTTGAGATGGTTACCGCTGAGCCGGTTGAAGACGATGCCCTCATTGATGACGATTCTGCCCGTCGCGTGGATTCCGCCATGGAGACGGTGAAGTCCAAACTGGGCAAGAAGCAAGATACTCCCTCCAAGGATGTGGAAGCCAACGTGGTGGACGGCGAGGTAGTGGCAGAGCTTCCACAACCTGACCCTGCACCAGTGGGGGAAGCAACCGCTGAAGTGGAAGATCTCGATGAGTACAGCCAGCCGTACGAGCTGAACGATGCTTTCGTGTCACCAGGTGATCTCCTGTACCCCGGTGAGGAAGACCCCGTGGTAGAGGCTGAGGTTGCAGAGGAAGCAGCAGAGCCCGAGATCACGGACTCCAGGGAGCTTACCGACGAAGACCTCGAGTTTGCTGCCCGCCGCGCACACCGTGGCGGCTGGGACCCAGAGGCCGACGCCCAGGCGTCGACCGACCGATACCAGCGTCGCACCCGCACCCTCATCGGCCTTGCCGTGGCGGCGCTGGTTGCTGTGGTCTTTGGATTCGTCGTCGGAGGTTGGGCATGGGCCCTGCCAGCGGTGGTTGTCGTTTTTGCAGGTGTGTACATGGTTGCCTTGCGCCGGCAGGTGCAGGCCGAGGAGCGCCTGCGGGCACGAAGGATCGCGCAGCTTCGCCGCGCGCGCCTAGGTGTACGAAATAAGAATGATGAGCAGCTTGGCATCCCGCAACGTCTCCGCCGCCCAGGTGCGGTAGTGCTCGAGCTTGATGACGATAGCCCTGATTTTGAAGAGCTTGACGTGGCCACCGGCCCCGTCATCAGAGACCCGCGCGGTGAGATTGATACAGATTCCCGCCGCGTCAGCTAATAATTCAAGGAGAAGGTGACGTATGGATCAACCGGTCGTTCGTGACATTGCGCTGCTGATCTTCCGTGCTGTCCTTGGTGTAGTCTTTGTAGCCCACGGATTTGAGCGGATGTTTATCACTGGCATCGTCGAAACAACCGGCCAGTTCTCCGCGCTAGGTATTCCGCAGCCAAAGCTTTCTGCCTATGTTGTATCCGCAGCTGAACTGTTTGGCGGAGCGTTTCTGGTTATTGGACTGCTCACTACCTTCATGGCAGGCGCATTGGCGCTCCTGATGTTGGCTGCAACTTACTTCGTTCACATGACCGAGGGATTCTTTATTCACAACAACGGCATGGAATACACCATCGTGTTGATGGTGTCCTTGCTCATGATCGTTGTCTTCGGTTCTGGCCGCGCAAGCCTAGATGGGGTACTGTCTCGTGCTGAATTGTGACAAAGTCCAGGCCGTCCTATCTGCTCGCCTCGATGGCGAGGCCTACGATCTTTCCGATGATGTCATTGACCTCCACCTGTCTGAGTGTGAGGAATGTACGCGGTTTTATGAGCAAGCGGCGATTGTGAACCGTCAGCTTACCTTCCGAGAAAACGACATGATGCCCAAAGCCCCAGACCTCTCGGCGGCTATTTTGGCGGGGGTAGAGCCAGAGTTTTCCCGTCAGGCTTCACGTAGAGCGTTATCCCGTTCCTTGGTCCGTATTGTGCTTACGGTGCTGGGACTGGTCTGGGGATTCGCTGCAATCCGCCTCCTGCAGGACTCCTCTGCGGTGGCTGCCGCCGGCGATGCTGATGTCTTAGCGTATGACCCTGCCCATATGCGTTTGCTCTACGAGGGTGCGGCTATGCGCTGTGCACTGGGATTCGGATTGCTCTTTACTGCCTGGCAGCCTCGTGTGGCTGGGGGTGTGGTGCCCATCTTCGGTGCGCTGTGGATGTTTAGTTTCGGTTTTGGTATTCGCGACATCGTCGTGGACGGTTTCCAGCTCGACGCCGTTACCCATTTAGCGTTGTTGCTCGTGAGCTTCATAGCGGTTGTGTGGGCGTGGGTTGCCACCAAAGGCTTCGTGATGATTGAGCAAGTAATCAGAGAGCTAAAATCCAACCCGAGCTAAAACGATACATGCTCCGTGAGAGGGTTCTCACGGAGCATGTGTCGTATTAGCGCCAGCTTGGCAGCCACATGAGTGATTCGTACCAAGAATCAGGGATCATGTAACCGTACAGAATGGGGGAGAAGTAGGCGAACATGGCCACCACCAAGGCCAAATAACAAACCACCGCCATCTGCCCGCTGGTGAAGTTCCCCGCCCCTATGTAAGTTGCCCATTTGGCGGTGATCGGCTTACCACTGGAGGCGATAATCCCCAACGTCAGCGCGATCATGATGATCGTAAATGGCACGAGCGCGGTGGCGTAGAAGAAGTACATCTGTCGGTCGTAGCTGGCTACCCATGGGAGGAATCCTGCCATGAAGCCAACGAATGGGATGAGGTAGCGCGCGTCACGACGCACCACCAGGGCCCACAGGGCCCACGCCAGCACGGGAACGGTGAGCCACCAGATGGCAGGGGTGCCGAACAGGTAGATCATGCGGCGGCAACTGCCCGCCGAGCATTCAAGGTCCGTGGAGGAGAAATATAGAATTGGTCGCCCTGCCACCAGCCATGACCACGGTTTGGAATCCCACGGGTGAGAATGCCCGCCGGAAGTAGTCAGTGAGGCGTGGAATTCTAGGACAGAGGAGTGGTAGTAGAAGAATCCGGAGAGGGATTCGGGCAGAATTCTCAGTGGGCTGGAGTCTTCTAAGGTGCCGTCCACTTTGGCGTGGCGGTAGACGGAGGTCTCAGACGCGAACCACGCGCGCCAGGACCAGAAGTACAGTGCCACTGGCCAGATCACGAGGGATGAGAATGCGGGGAAGGCGTCACGGATCAGCATGCCCACAAAAGGCTTCTTCACTCCATAGCGTCCACGCAGCCACCAGTCCATGCAGACGGTGAGTACTCCGAAAAAGGCCATGTAGTACAGGCCGGACCATTTGACGGATACGGCTAGGCCCAGCAGAACGCCGCAGCCGAAGCGCCACCACCGGAAGCCTAGGCGTGGTCCAAAATCGCCGGACATAGCGATGATGCCTTGCTCGTAAGCGTGATGCATGCGTCTGCTCATGTGCTGACGGTCAAGGACGAACGCTAGCGCTGCTGCGACGATGAACAGCACTTGGAAAATGTCGAGCATGCCAAAGCGGCTGGCGATGAGTAACACACCGTCCGCGACGGCAATGACACCGGCAAAGGTGGCGATGATCCAACTGTGAGAGATGCGGCGTGCGAGTTCCATGATGATAACGACGGTGCTTACGCCAAACAGGGCGGCCATGATGCGCCAGCCCAGTGGGGAGTAGCCAAAGACCAGTTCCCCCAGCGCCTCAATTTGCTTGGCTAGAGGTGGGTGCACAACGAGACCGTATCCTGGGTTGGATTCGATACCGCCGATCAGTGGATTGATCCAGCTTTTGACCATGTCGTAGGCCTGTGGCACGTAGTGCTTCTCATCAAAGACCGGGGTGCCGGAGGCGGTGGCGGAGGTTAGCCCGATGAACCTAGTAAGAAAAGCGAGCAGTGCAATCAGGGCAGTAGACCAAGTGTCCTGTTTGGTCCACTGATACCGTGCGGGTGCGTCGGGGATCCGCGACTTGGCAAAGCGCCCCTCAACGCAAGGGGCAGGTGTACGGCCTTGAGGGGGCATGGTCTTATTACTCACCCGCAACATTGTAGAGGTACGGGGCATTTTTCAATAGTCGGCTTGTGCCAAAACAAGAGTTGGTGACGGTTGTGCACTATTTTGTTACCAAATTGAGATATTCCTTGGGAAAAGCCTCTCTATGCAGCACCAACGAAAGGTAACAACTGTGCAACATTCACTGCGAAACTGTCCTGCGGCGCGGAATTGGATAAGAAAAATTTGAGGATGAGAACCTCACTAATAAGAATTGATTAAATGACTTCATCACATGACGAGGGTAGCGTCCCGCCACACGGCGGGGCGGATCAAACCCCGCAAACCTCTGCAACAGAGCAACTTGTTTCCATGCTCAGTGGCGCTGAATCCATTAGCGCGGAGAGCAGGAAACCAGAAAAGGAAATCGTCTTTGAGGGCGAAAACGCTGAAGCCTCGATTGACTGGAAAGTAGTATTCCCCGCAGTTGCAATCGTTCTTGCGGTTGTTATCTGGGGCCTAGCTGGACCTGAATCCTTCTCCAATGCTGCATCTAACGGCCTGGATTTTGTCGTTGCTAACTTTGGTTGGGCGTTCGTGTTGCTCACCACGGTTTTCCTGATCTTCGTGATCGTGGTCGCGCTGAGTAAATTCGGTGCCATCAGGTTGGGCCGCAACGATGAAGCGCCCGAGTTTTCTACGGTGTCTTGGGTTGCGATGATGTTCGCAGCTGGCATGGGCATCGGTCTCATGTTCTACGGTGCGTCTGAGCCATTGACCTTCTACCGCGAAGGTGTGCCGGGCAAGGACCCGAACTCCATTGGCGATGCCATGAGCTCCACCCTGCTTCACTGGACACTCCACCCATGGGCAATTTATTCCATCTTCGGATTGGCCATCGCGTACTCGACGTTCCGCTTGGGGCGGCGTCAGCTTCTCAGTGCTTCTTTCACCTCGCTGATTGGTGAGCGAAACGCGCGCGGCTGGCTTGGGCGCATCATTGACATCTTGGCAATTGTGGCCACCATTTTCGGTACCGCTGTTTCCCTTGGCGTGGGTGCTACTCAGATCTCTGCTGGCCTGACGGCAGCTGGATTGGTGGAAAACCCATCGACGCGTGTGCTCGTGATCATCGTGTCGATTCTGACTCTCGCGTTCCTCATCTCCGCAATGTCCGGTGTGGGTAAGGGTATTCAGTACCTGTCGAACGCGAACATGGTGATGGCTGCAATCCTTGCAATCTTCGTGTTCGTATTCGGCCCTACTGTGTCCATCTTGAACCTGCTACCAGGTTCTTTGGGTGCGTACCTCAACAATTTCTTCGAAATGATCGGCCGCAACGCCGAAAGCTACAACGGTGAAGCTGCTGAATGGCTGGCAAGCTGGAGTATCTTCTACTGGGCTTGGTGGATCTCCTGGTGCCCATTCGTGGGTATGTTCATTGCCCGCATTTCCCGTGGCCGCACCATCCGCGAGTTCCTGTTGGTGGTTCTGTTTGTTCCGTCGCTGGTGTCCATGGTCTGGTTTGCCATCTTCGGTGGCACCGCCATCAAGTTTGAGCAAGAGGGCAATTCCATCTACGGCGATGGTTCACCTGAGTTCCAGCTGTTCGAGCTCTTGCACCGCCTGCCAATGGGCGAGGTTGCGGGCATCGTGGCGGTAGCGTTGCTGGGTACCTTCTTCATTACCTCCGCAGACTCCGCATCTACGGTGATGGGCTCAATGTCCCAGCGCGGTCAGACTGATGCCAACAAGTACCTCTCTGCAGCTTGGGGTGCGATGGTGGCACTAATTGGCATGGTGATGTTGCTGACCGGCGGCGATGATGTCCTGTCTAACCTGCAGAGCCTGACCATTATCGCGGCGAGCCCGTTCTTGATCGTTATTGTCGGTCTGATGTTCGCGCTGTTGAAGGATCTCCGCAACGACGAGATTTACTTGGACTACCGCGAGCAGCAGCGTTTCGCCACCAAGCTTGCACGTGAGCGTCGTTTGCACATGGAAGCTGAGAAGCGCAAAGCACGTAAGTCACGAACCTATGTGAAGACTATTCCAAAGCGTAAGCCTTAGGGGCTGATGACGACTTAGACGGTTACCAGTAATTGGTGACCGTCTTTTTTGGCTTCTACACTTAGGGACTATGAACCATGCACTCCCGCCCTTGCCCACCGGCATTATCTTGGCCGCCACCCCGCTGGGCAACCCTCACGATGCCTCACCGCGTCTAGCTCAAGCGCTTGCCGACGCAGACTATGTTGCCAGTGAAGACACGCGCCGCACACGCGCGCTCGCGCAAGCGCTCGGCGTGGAGATTCGTGGTCAGATCCTGTCCAACTTCGATCACAATGAGCAAGGACGCGCGCAGCAGTTGATCGAGTATGCGAAACACTCCACGGTGGTTGTGGTGACGGACGCCGGAATGCCCATCGTTTCCGATCCAGGATTCCCGTTGGTTGAGGCTGCACACGAGGCAGGCGTGCCCCTGACATGTTTTCCAGGGCCATCGGCAGTACCGGTAGCACTGGCCCTTTCAGGCCTGCACGTGGGCAAGTTCGCCTTCGACGGCTTCGCTCCCCGCAAGTCCGGCGCGCGCAACACGTGGCTGGAGTCCCTCAAAACCGAGCAGCGCGCTGTCTGTTTCTTCGAATCCCCGCACCGCATCGCCGATACCCTCGCTGCTGCCGCTGAGATTCTTGGCGCCGACAGGCGCGCGGCTGTGGCGCGCGAACTGACCAAAACCTATGAGGAGGTCAAACGCGCCGGGTTGGGCGAGCTTGCCCAATGGGCAAGCGAGGGGCTGCGCGGAGAAATCACCGTGGTGATTGAAGGCGCCACCAGTGGCGCGGCGGCGGAGCCTGAAGACCTCGTGGCGAGCGTCGAGAAGCGAGTAGCAAACGGCGAGCGACTCAAGAATGCTTGTGGGGAAGTGGCCAAGGAACAGGGGGTAAGTAAGAAGGAACTCTATGATGCGGTATTACGCGCCCGCGCTGATAAGGTAGAAAACCATGAATAATGTGCTTGTTGCTGTTGCTTGGCCATACGCCAACGGCCCTCGCCACATCGGACATGTGGCCGGCTTTGGCGTCCCGTCGGATGTTTTCGCCCGCTACCAACGAATGCGTGGTGCGAACGTTCTCATGGTATCCGGCACCGATGAGCACGGCACTCCGCTTTTGGTCCAGGCAGACAAGGAAGGCGTTACCGTCAAGGAACTGGCGGACCGTTACAACCGCCAGATCGTTGAGGACCTCGCTGGTCTTGGTCTTACCTATGACCTGTTTACTCGTACTACCACCCGCAACCACTACGCGGTAGTGCAGAAGCTGTTCAAGGGCCTGTACGAGAACGGCTACATGATCAAGGAGACAACCCAAGGCGCGATCTCTCCATCCACCGGCCGCACCCTGCCAGACCGCTACATTGAGGGCACGTGCCCAATCTGCGGTGCGGATGGCGCGCGTGGTGACCAGTGCGATGATTGCGGTAATCAGCTTGATCCGGCAGACCTGATCAACCCGGTATCCAAGATCAATGGCGAAACCCCAGAGTTTGTGGAGACCGAGCACTTCCTACTGGACTTGCCGGCGATCGCCGACGCACTCGCCGCGTGGTTGAAGACTCGCGAGGATTGGCGTCCAAACGTTTTGAAGTTCTCCCTGAACCTGCTGGAGGACCTGCGACCACGCGCCATGACGCGTGACATCGACTGGGGAGTGCCAATCCCCGTCGAGGGCTGGGAAGACAAGCCAAGCAAGAAGCTCTACGTATGGTTTGATGCCGTGGTGGGCTACTTGTCTGCCTCCATTGAGTGGGCGCAGCGATCTGGTAACCCAGAAGCATGGCGTGACTGGTGGAACAATTCGGAGGCAAAGTCCTACTACTTCATGGGCAAGGACAACATCACCTTCCATTCGCAGATCTGGCCAGCTGAGCTTTTGGGCTACCAGGGCAAGGGCGCCAAGGGAGGCTCCGTCCACGATTTGGGTGAACTTGAGCTGCCAACAGAGGTCGTGTCCTCTGAGTACCTGACCATGTCAGGTTCCAAGTTCTCCTCTTCCAAGGGCGTTGTCATCTACGTGAAGGACTTCCTCAAGGAGTTCGGCCCAGACCCTCTGCGTTACTTCATTGCCGTGGCAGGACCAGAAAACAATGACACCGACTTCACCTGGGACGAGTTCGTTCGCCGCATCAACAACGAGCTGGCTAACGGCTGGGGCAACCTAGTCAACCGCACCGTGTCCATGGCGAACAAGAACTTTGGTGAGGTCCCTGTACCTGCCGCGTTGGAAGAAGCTGATCAGAAGATTCTCGATCTGGCTGAAACTACCATGCAGCAGGTGGGTGAATACCTGTCACAGTCTAAGTTCAAGGCTGGAATCACCGCGGCAATGCATGTGGTGGGCGAGGCCAACGCTTACATCGCTGAGATGGAGCCATGGAAGCTCGCAAAGGATGACACCCAGCGCGAGCGTCTCGCTACCGTGCTGTGGACCGCGCTGCAGGTCGTGTCTGACTGCAACGTGATGCTTACCCCGTACCTGCCTCACATTGCACAATCCGTGCATGAGACACTCGGCCGCGACGGTGTGTGGGCAGCATCCCCAGAAATCCAAGAGGTTGTCGATGATGTGGAGGTCGAGTTGGTAGGCGTAGGCCTGCCCGAAGAAGGCCAGTCCTACCCAATCATCACCGGTGATTACGAGAACCAGCAGGCAACGTGGGCGCGCGTGGAAATGGTCCCGGGTACCCCGCTTGCTAAGCCAAAGCCGCTCATTGCCAAGCTTGACCCAGAACTTGGTGAGACCGGCCCAGAGTGGGCACCGGTTCAGTAGGAGCACCTCTTAAGCCCTCGATCCTTCGAGGGCTTTTGCTTTGCCTAACGAGCGGGGGTGCTTGTGCTACTTGGAAAGCGTGAGGGTCATGAAGTTCAGATCCAGCCACTGACCCCACTTGGTTCCCACCTCGCGCATCACGACGGCTGATTCAAAGCCATGCTTGTGATGTAGTGCGAGGGACGCTGTATTTCTGGCCTCGATTGCGGCGATGATGACGTGGATTGTGGTGTCTTGGCACGCGTCGATGAGCGCAGCCAACAATGCTGACCCAATACCGCGTCCGTGAAAGTCTGGGTGGACGTACACGGAGTTTTCTGCAGTGTGGCGGTAGCCGGGGAAGGTGCGGAATGGGCCCACGCATGCGTAGCCCGCTACACGGCCGTCGATATCTGCCACGAGCACCGGGTATCCGCCGTGGTTGAGCGCGTTCAGCCAGTCCAGGCGTGCGGCGGGTGAGGTGTGCTCCTCGGTCCAAATGGCTACGGTGTTGTCGACTGCGTCGTTATAGATATCTGTGATGGCGTAGACATCATTGGCGGTGGCGGGGCGGATGATCATGCGAAGAAATACTAGACTCCTTTGATTATGAGCAAAAAGAAGCCACGCCCAGTCCCAGTTCCTGCTGACCACATTGAGGGGCTTATCGACGCCCACACCCACCTCGCCTCATGCAAGGCGCGCACGGAGGATGAGGTCCGTGCGATCGTCGATAGGGCAGCGGCCGCAGGTGTGCGAAAGATCTGCACTGTGGGCGACGGCCTCGCAGAGGCCGAGCTTGCGCTGCAAGCAGCGCACTTTGATGATCGTGTCTTTGCCGCGTGCGCAATCCATCCCACGAGGGCACACGAGCTCGATGACGCAGCCCGCGCACGGCTGACTGAGATGGCCGCCGATCCACGCTGCGTATCCATTGGAGAGACCGGCCTTGATACCTACTGGATCAAGCACGATCCGGACAACACGGCGGATCTAGAGACCCAGGAGGAAGCTCTGCGCTGGCACATTGATCTGGCGATTTCTTCCGGCAAGTCTCTGATGATCCACAACCGCGAAGCGGATGCTGATCTCATGCGAGTACTGGGTGACGCCCCACAACCAAAGCACACCATCTTGCACTGCTTCTCCTCGCCGCTGGAGGTGGCTAAGGAGGCGCTGGATCGAGGCTACGTCCTATCCTTTGCCGGAAACGTCACTTTCAAGCGCAACGAGGAAATGCGAGAGGCGGTGCGCATCGCGCCGATCGAGCAGCTGTTGGTGGAAACGGATGCGCCATATATGACACCGGAGCCGTTCCGTGGGGCCCGTAATGAATCCGCCTTGATTGGGCACCAGGCTCAGTGCATGGCTGAAGTTCGTGGCATGGCTGTTGAGGAGTTGGCAGAGGCGCTGAGTAAGAATTTTGATCGCGTCTACGGTTTGCAGTGATATATTTCACACGGCCTCGAGGATTGGTGCAGATCACAAGCGAAGCGTGATGCGAGTGGTCGAGTAATGTTTCTGTGGTTCTTGTGAAAACTGAAACGGGGTTAGTGGCGTGCCGCTGGCGGCTGCCAATGGGTGCGATGAATCTGGGTATCGACAACCAGCGTGTGTTCGCTTAGTGTTACCATATCGTTACTAAAGTTATGCCTAGCGCATAGCTATTGTTATGCAAGCGGTGCGCATCGTATCGCACATGTAGTCAAGCAGAGAGAAAAACTTCGTGGCAGTCCGTCAAAAATCCAGGATCAACCGAGTCAACTCCACTCGCTCCATTCCCCTACGCGTTGCAACTGGCGGTGTTCTCGCTGCAGTTGCGGCCGGTGGCGTAGCTGTTGCGAACACGCAAAAAGACGTCACTGTCGAGGTCAATGGTGAGTCGATCACGCTAGCTACCATGTCCGGCACCGTTCAGGGCGCATTGGACGATGCGGGCATCACTATTGGGAACAAGGATTTTGTTTACCCAGCTCCTTCTGAAAGCCTGCGGGACAACCAGACCGTTACAGTGAAAACCTCAAAGCAGGTTGCGGTTGTGATCGACGGCAAGAAGCAGATGATTGACACCACTGCCGCCACTGTGGGAGAGCTAGTTTCGCAGGTGAGTGACATTGACGCTGCCGTGGGTGCGCTTGGTCTTTCTGAGGATGTTAACGCCAAGATTGACGACAATGCGACTGTGGATGTTGTCACTCCTAAGATTATTGAACTCACCGACGCCGGCAAGACCTCCTACACCCAGCTAGCCGCCGCCACCGTCAAGGATGTGCTTGAGGCGCAGGGAATTAAGATCGGTCCAGCTGACAAGGTGACTCCCGCACTCGATGCGCCGGTGGCAAAGAACCAGAAGATCAACATCGACCGCATCACCACCGAGGAAATCACTGAAGTTGAAACCTTCGAAGCGCCGGCTGTCTACACCGACAACCCAGATGCTCCCGCGGGTGAGGAAACAGTTACCACTCCAGGCGTGGCAGGTGAGCGCGAGGTTACCCGCAAAATCATCAAGGTCAACGGCGTTGAGACTTCCCGGAAAGTAGTCAAAGAGACCGTGAAGAAGAAGCCGGTAGCGGCGCAAATTTCGCGTGGCACCAAGGAATCTTCTGCCCCAGCAGTCGCTGGCGGAAGCGTGTGGGATGCGCTGGCTCAGTGTGAGTCCGGCGGAAACTGGTCTATCAACACTGGAAACGGCTACCAGGGTGGTCTGCAGTTTAGTCCATCAACATGGCTCGGCTACGGTGGCGGTGAGTACGCGCCGCAGGCTAACCTAGCTACCCGGGAGCAGCAGATTGACATCGCAACCCGCGTGCAGGCAGGCCAAGGCTGGGGTGCGTGGCCAGCCTGTACTGCAAAGCTGGGCATCCGCTAACAGACGTACCGCGTAGCAGGTAACTAGTTTCTACTGGTTACCTGCTACATTTATGTCCTATGGCAGCACAACTTTTAGGCCCAGTAGAAATTAGGGAACTGGCAGAGAAGCTCGACGTCACCCCAACTAAGAAACTGGGTCAGAACTTCGTTCACGATCCCAATACTGTTCGCATGATCGTCAACGCTGCGGAGCTTGCTCCGCACGATCACGTTATTGAGGTGGGGCCGGGTCTGGGATCGCTGACACTTGCGCTGCTGGATACCGTCGATAAGGTAACCGCCGTGGAGATTGATCCCCGCCTAGCTGAGCAGTTGCCGGAGACTGCCCGCAACCGTGCGCCGGAATACGCTGACCGTTTGGACCTCATCCAGCGCGACGCACTCCAGATTAAGCCTGAGGACATCGACGAGCCCACGGCGCTCGTAGCAAACTTGCCGTACAACGTGTCCGTGCCAGTGTTGCTTCACTTGTTGCAAACTTTCCCGTCCATCAAGCGTGTGCTGGTGATGGTGCAGTTGGAGGTGGCGGATCGCCTCGCCGCAAAGCCGGGCAACAAGATTTACGGCGTGCCAAGTGTTAAGGCGAGTTTCTACGGTGATGTTCGCAAGGCTGGCAACATCGGTAAGAATGTTTTCTGGCCTGCACCGAAGATCGAATCAGGTCTCGTGCGCATTGACCGCTATGGGGACAGCGCCCCGTGGGAGATCAGTGATGAACTGCGAAAGCAGGTTTTCCCGCTTATCGACGCCGCGTTTGCACAGCGTCGCAAGACGCTGCGCGCGGCACTGTCCGGTGTGTACGGCTCCGGCCAAGAGGCCGAAGAGGCGCTGCGCGCCGCCAACATCGATCCGACACTGCGGGGCGAAAAGCTCGACGTGGCCGACTTCGTTCGCCTCGCGAGCGCGCGTTAAGATTTAGATCATGAAATCCGTTACCGCGATCGCACATGGAAAAGTCAACCTCCACTTAGGAGTAGGTCCCCTTCGCGACGATGGCTACCACGAGCTGGTGACGGTTTTTCAGTCTCTCAACCTCAGGGATGAACTGATCATTACCGAGGCCGAGGGTGGCGCCAGCGGCCCCGTCGCGGGCATGAAGGTCCACGGCAACCCAGACGTTCCCGAAGACCCCAGCAACCTAGCGTGGAAGTCAGTGGAGAAACTATATAGCCTCCACCTCGCCAAAGGTGGCGCGGAACTTCCTCCAGTGTTTATTGAGATTCACAAGGGCATTCCCGCCGCAGGCGGGATGGCCGGGGGCAGTGCGGACGCCGCTGCGGCCCTGCGTGCGTTTAATGAATTCTTGCCGGAGCCGGCGTCGGAAAGAGAGCTACTTCAGCTGTGCGCCGAACTAGGATCGGACGTGCCTTTTACGCTCGTCGGGGGCACACAGCTGGGTACCGGCAGGGGAGAAAAGCTCACCGAGGTGCCAAGCACGGGCACCTACCACTGGGTGCTCGCTTTTTCCGACGAGGGGTTGTCCACACCGCGAGTGTTCACGACTATGGATCAGATGGAACGCACACCGACGCTTGGTATCCAGGCTCTGCGCGAGGCGCTCACCACCGGTGACCCGCGGGCGCTTGCGAGCGCACTGCACAACGACATGCAAGACGCCGCAGTGACACTCCAGCCCTCCCTCGCTGAAACACTCCGCAAAGGTGAGGAAGCCGGGGCGCTGAAGGCGATCGTCTCAGGCTCCGGCCCCACGTGCGCGTTCTTGTGTGCTGACGAGTCAACAGCGCTCAAGGTTGCCGCAGAGTTCGAGCGTTCAGCAGTGGCACAAGGCCCAGCCGCCGGCGCATACCTCGTGTCGCAAGACTGAACTCTGCCATCTTGGTGAATTAGATTTCACTAGGTGTCGGTGGTTTCGTGGGTTGCCTTGAATTCTTTTAGATTTCTGGGATTAGAGAACTGCCATCTCAACCGGAGAAACGTCTAGCTTGTGCTTGGTAGTTTCCTTAGTGGTGAGGTCAACGACCACGAGCTCATTGGTATTGGCGTCGGTGACGTAGGCCTTGTTTTCATGAACCTTCAGGATTGGGCCAGGTAGTTGCCACTCCTCCTTTTCCTTCCATTCACCGATGGCTGGGATCTTTGTGATCTCAGCAGTTTCGGGATCAATAATGTTCAGGTTGCCGTCGTAGGTCAACATGATTGCCTCACCACCATCACCGCGGGCAAGGGAGCGGAACCAGTAGGAAGAACCAAGCTCTACTTCCTTGGCGGTGTAATTCTGCGCATCGATCAAAGTGACGGAGGTTGGGCGCTCAAGCTCGGCGTCCTCCTCGGTCTTGTTATCGCCCAAGATGATGTTGGATTCCTCGCTGCCTGCCAAGTTGCCGGAACGCTGGTATCCCTCCTTGCCGGCGAAGGCGGAAACATCAATCTTGTGGAACTTCTTCTCGGTGGGGTTGTAGACCACTGGGCCATTCGTGCAGCCAAACACTACATTGCCGTTGGCTGCCATTGCTTCACCGTGGACGTTCGGGCAATCAGTGGTTTCTGCGATGGTGGTGTTGTCCTTATCTACGTGGCGGATGGTGTGGCGGTCATCTTCGTTGCCCACGGTGTAGACGATGGAGCCGTCAGCGAAGGGGACAGCTACGCCGTGATGTGCTTCGCCGGTTTCGATCGTGGTGGTCTGTGATGGGTCGTCCGACGGGAAGACAGTAACGTTGCCGGTGCCATCGGAAAACAGCGCCGTGAGGCCGTCGTGGTGGACAACGTGGCCAGCCTTCGGTGCATCGAAGACTTCATCGGTGAGGGCTGGAGACTGGGTGTAGTAGTGGTTGTGGTCGCCGTGCTCTTGGGTGACCAGGCCGGAGTCAAAGAGTTGGAACTGGTCTCCGCGGGTGACGAAGACGTTGCGGTTATCGTCGGCGTTGTTCAGGCGTGTGAAGCCATCAATTTTTTCATCGGCAAGAGTTTCGCCGGTTTTGGGGTCGATGGTCAGCAGGCCGCCGTCGTAGGAAATCACCACGCGAGTGGGTAGGGTTGCGACTTCCGTGCGCGAGCTCTCGGGGGCAGCGGCGCTGGTCTGAGTGGTTTCCTGTGCGGTGTCGGAGGAATTAGTGCTGCAGGCTGTGAGGGCAACCGCCGCACACAAGCTAATGATAATGGTTTTCGTCATGGGGATAGGGTATAGGCTTGCACGTGGTAAAGCAAAATCGTTTTCAATAGCTGGGTGGGGTGTTGAAAATAGGGCTCCTATCCGGGTGGTGAACTAAGATGATGAGACGATATGGCGAATCTCATTAACCTTGAACAAGTATCCAAGTCCTTTGGCCTGAAGGCCCTTCTCGATCAGGTTTCCTTAGGCGTCCAATCGGGCGACCGCATCGGCGTTGTTGGGCTCAACGGCGGTGGAAAAACCACCCTCTTGGAAGTGCTAACCGGCATTGAACCACCAGATTCCGGTCGCGTCTCGCACAACTCTGATCTGCGAATGGCCGTTGTTACCCAGCGCGCGGAGCTCAACCCGCAGGACACGGTAGCCGACGTGGTTCTTAAGCCTCTCGGGTTGGAAACATTTGAGTGGGCATCGAACGCCAAGGTGCGTGAGGTTTTGGGTGGTATTGGCATTGTTGACTTAGGTTTAGATGCCAAAGTGGGGCAGCTCTCTGGCGGTGAGCGTCGCCGCGTCAATCTAGCCGCGGCACTCGTGCGTGACTTGGACCTGATCGTCCTTGACGAGCCCACCAACCATCTCGACGTTGAGGGCGTGCAGTGGCTTGCCGAGCACCTCCTCTCGCGCAAGGTGGCGATCATCGTCGTCACTCACGATCGCTGGTTCCTCGACACCATCGCTACAAAAACGTGGGAAGTTCATGACGGCAAGGTTGATGCCTACGAAGGCGGCTACAATGACTGGACCTTTGCCCGTGCTGAACGTGCCCGGCAAGCCGACGCTATGGAGCAGCGCCGCCAAAATCTCGCTCGCAAGGAACTTGCGTGGCTGCGTCGTGGTGCGCCGGCGCGAACCTCCAAACCCCGCTACCGCATCGAAGCTGCAGAGGCGTTGATCGCCGACGTTCCTGAACCACGCAACAAAATTGAGCTCATGGCGTTTTCCAAGCAACGCCAAGGCAAAGTTGTGGTCGAACTCGAAGACGCTCGCATCGAAACCCCTGATGGGCGCATGCTTGTCGACGACCTCACCTGGCGGCTTGCACCGGGCGAGCGCATCGGCCTCGTCGGTGTCAATGGTTCCGGAAAAACCACGCTACTGCGCGCCATCGCTGGCGCGCATGAGCTTGCCGCAGGCAAGCGCATCGAAGGTCGCACGGTGCGCTTGGGTTGGCTTCGTCAGGAGTTGGACGACCTAGATCCGTCGTTAAGGCTGCTTGACGCCGTGGAAGAAGTGGCAACTTACGTGCAGCTGGGCAAGAAGGAGCTCACTGCCTCGCAGCTCGCGGAGCGCCTCGGATTTTCTGCAAAACGACAGCGCACGCCGGTGGGAGATCTCTCCGGTGGTGAGCGTCGGCGCCTGCAACTCACACGCGTACTGATGGCAGAGCCAAACCTTTTGCTTCTCGACGAGCCTACCAACGACCTCGATATTGACACCCTGCAGGAACTCGAATCCCTGCTCGACTCGTGGGCAGGTACGATGATCGTCATTTCGCACGACCGTTACCTGATTGAGCGTATTGCAGACAGCACGTGGGCACTGTTCGGAGATGGAAAACTCACTAATCTGCCCGGTGGAATCGACGAGTATCTTCGACGACGCAAGCAGTTGGCCGAAACTAACACTGGTCGCGTAGTCGATCTGGGCTCGGCAAATGAATCCCAAAGAAAAGCGCCAGAACGCAAGATTAGCCCCGCTCAAGAGCGTGAGATCAACAAGAAAATGAACGCGATCGAACGCAAAATGGGCAAACTGGATCAGCGGATTGAAAAGATCGAGGCAGAAATTGCACACGTTGCTGCCGCGGCAAGCCTCGACACCGGCAAGCTCACTGAACTCGATCAAAATAAACGAGCCCTAATGGATGAACGTGAAGGGCTTGAGATGGAATGGCTCGAGCTAGGTGAAGAGCTAGAGGGCTAACACCTAAAGCTGGTCACGCAACTGTGAACCTGTGACCAGCCATTTCGGCGAGGTGGGTTCAGGGGAAGGTAGAATTTCCGGCATGATTCTAATCAACGTGAAGTACGAAGTTCTGCCGGAATACTCTGAAACCTTCCTCGATGAAATCTCCTGGTTCACCGAGGCTACCCGCGCCGAAGAAGGCAACATCTTCTTCGATTGGTACAAGGATCCTGAAAACCCTAACGGTTTCTTGCTCATTGAAGCTTTCCAAGACGATGCTGCTGAGCCTCACGTCAACTCTGATCACTTCAAGCGCGCTTGCGACGAAATGCCAAAGTACTTGGTAGAAACCCCAGACATCATCAACACTCTCATCGAAGGAAAGATGGAGTGGGACAAGATGGCTGAATTTAAGGTTGAAAGGTAAAACCTGATTCCTCAAGCGGTACGAGAATTCGTGCCGCTTTTTTCATGGGCTAAATAATCCGAAGAAAGGCGGTGTCAAAACGGTTATGGCACAAAGCCTTTCCAGGCGCTGGGGATTAGAAAATTCTCATAATCGCGTCATGTCAATTTCATAAAGCCTGCCCAACCGTTTATTAAATTACGGTTAACCTCCTGTTTCCTTGTGGAGTTGCGGCGAGAGTCTTAGCGTTAAAGCAGTTCTTCGAAGATCGTTTCCACATTCTCGCATTCAACCCCTTTGAAGGAGGGAAATCTTGACCGTTGCATCAATCATTGCGTCTGTAGTTGCAATCCTTTCACAACTTTTCGGTGGTATTCCTGGTGCGCAGCATGCCATCAACCAAATTTCAGCTATCGCTCACAACTGGAGCGACGACTGGGATGATCACGATGACGATTGGGATGATGATTACGACGACTAATCGAACCGCTGGAATCTAACCAAGGCACCACATTCAAATGTGGTGCCTTCTCGTATGTCGAATAGATCAGCAGTGGGCAATCGAGGGTACTCGGCTATGGATCGATCCCTTATAGGGAATGACGTGCCTGCCGGCAGGAAGGTCGTTCTTGGCTGTACCTCGCAGAGGTCTAATCAGTTCACACGGCGCTGATCAAGCGGCAAACATCAGGCTCGCTTCTTTGGTGAGTAAAAGACACTGTCGGAGAAAATGGCCGATCCTAATCAGTTGCTACCCCCGTTTTTTCTCTCCACTAGCTGCATTGATAGTCGCTAGCGGGGGTAAAAGCTTCCGGGAATGTCTCAACGGGGAAATACGGTGATGCTTACATTTCGAACAAATGAACGATATGGAGTGGTTTCCTTGAATCAATTAAGAACCGCTGAGGATGGATCTTCAGAGCAGCTCGTCCCATTCTTTACTCATTGTGATCCGGACGATCCGTTTGCCGTTGAACAGATGGAGCTAAATAGAAGGCAATTGGAATTCTGGGCTAGAAACGCGCCGAGTGACGAAGCTGATTTTGAAACAACTGCCAAAACAATAGCTGCCCGTATGGGGATGACCCTGCCGCGAGTACGCAGCATCATCTTGGCGTTTAGAAAGCTGAAAAGCCTACCTAAACTGATGAAGTTGGCGCAGGAGATGGGGCATCTGGACCTTGATCGGATAATAACTATTGACCGAGCAACAAAGGGAATGGCCACGGAGCATTTGTCCGAGCTCGATGACTACGCAGTCGGTCTCCTAAGTCCCGTTTGCCCTCGGCAAACTCTGCGACAACCAGCTGCGATTGCCAACAGGCTAAAGGGTTTTCTAATAAAGGTTGATCCGGATGCAGTACAACAGCGCATCGACGATGAACGTGGAGTAAGCGTCATTGCTGAGGCAAATACCGCCCGCGTATCAGCGCGGTTGTCGCATGATGAAGCATTCGAATACCAGCAGCTCATTGCTGATGTGAAACAACGGTGCGGGCTCGATAACGATGCAGATGCACTCATGGAGTTAGTTAGGGGCCACTCGACAGCTAAGGTCACGCTGAACCTGGTTCCGAATGAGCATGGAAATCTGGAAGTTCTAGGAGCGGGTACGTTAACTCCAAAGCAGATGGTCTACTGGTTGAGCAAGGTCTCTGGAGTGCGCATTTTTCACGAGCATATCGACGAAAAGGCAGACAAGCGTTTCTTTGACCCAGTCAGTCAAACTTTTATTACTGCACGCGATGGTTACTGCGTCGGTTTAGCGTGCACAGTCAACGCTATTAACGGTCAAGGAGATCACACAGAAAACTTTAATGGCAGCAACACTACGTCGGAAAATGGTGGTGAGTTGTGTCAGCACTGCCACAACCAAAAGACTGACGGTCGCCTCAACATGGTTGCAGTAAACGGGCGCGGTGTGAAAATGTGGATCACTCCCGACGGCCGACAGCACGTTACCCTCCCTGATGGGCCCCTAGTCGGTTCCAACGAAAAGCTGCTCACCATCGATGAGTACTTAGCGGCGCGAGCTAAAGGCAAAGTTCCAACACCAAATTCTCAGAACTGGGGACAAACTGTTGGGCAGAAAGCAGAAAAGGCAATAGAGAACGCGCGTAAAGCGGCATGAAAAAGCCACCCGCACAGCGCGGATGGCTAAGTACTGAAAACTCGATAGTGACTAGACTTGCGCGACAAGCTGGTTGACAGCATTGAGCGGGATGTCTACCCAGTCAGGACGGTTGTTCACTTCATACGCCACTTCGTAGCAGGCTTTATCCAAGATATAAGCGTCCAGAATTACTTTCTGCTTCTGGTGATCATCGGAAAAGCCATATCCACGGAGTAGAGCTGCCGTACTAGAAGATGACCAAGCCAATGACGCCTCTGTGGGTTTTCCGCCGTTATGGAAGTGAGCGGCATAATCTATTGACCGTACCAAGCCGGCAACGTCTCGTAATGCCACGTCTGGCTTTCGGCGATCCTCTAGACTTCGGGCAGGTTCGCCCTCGAAATCGATCAAAGTGTAAGACCCGTTATGGCGTAAGACTTGGCCTAAGTGTAGATCACCATGAATGCGTTGAAGCTCAATTGGCTCGGTTAGGTTTTCAAGTTTGGTATAAACTGCTCGGACTTTATCTTTATATTCTTTGAGCATCGGGGCTTTTGAAACGAGCTCCTCGAAATGTCTATTTAATCGATTTGCAAGTTCTTTACCGGTGGTTTCCTCCGTCGGGAACTTTGCCTTCAATGCGTTGTGAACTGTCCTAGTAGCGTCACCAAGAATTTGGGCCTCAGCGGCGAAGGAGGTGGCATCACCAGTCAGGGTCAGAGCGAATTCCCATCCGTCCTGAGCGTTAGGTACCAAGGCTTGTGTCATAGTTAGGGTGTAAGTAGCCCCATCTATGTCAGTGGTGGAGTATCCGTGAACACCCGCGACTGCTGAGCAGTCCGCAATTCCACTCAAGAGCTCCACGTCGGGGTTCAACCCAGCTTCTAGCTTCCTGAACACCTTGAACATGCGGTTTCCAACGATCAGCGAGGTATTGGATTGCTCGCCTCCAATAGGCTTGGGTTCCACTGCTGCGAGAGCCACGTCGCCTCTGGTTTCGCCGAAATCCGGCACGGCACCGATGTACGCCGCAGCACCCTCGGTAGTTGTGAGAACATCTTTGCCCGATGAGTCTAGGAACAGCTGGTAAAGATCGGAACCAGTTTCCCGCTGGACGTTGAGGATAAGCCACACGAAGTCACCAACGCGCATTTCCCTAACTACTTCAGCGCCGGTGATTTTTTCCGACTTGGCGCCGTAAAAGCGTTCTCCCGCTAGGTTTCGAAGTGCTGACGATAAGAGTTCTTGAGTGGTAGTCAATGTCTTACTGCTGCTCCTTTGAGATATCGAACCAGAAGAATCCGTGTGGCGGAAGAGTAACGAGCCATGGCAGCTCGCCGATGGTTGGGAACGCCTCGCCACCAGACAGCTCACGTGGAGTGACACCGGAAAATTCGGAAAGATCGAGCATGACTGCCTGTGGGCGATCAGATAGGTTGTTTACGCATAGGATGGTTTCTCCCTTGTATTCGCGCAGATAGGAGAACACGGTGGTGTTCTCTGCAGTGATCTCGCGGAAAGTTCCTAGACCGAAAGCCTTGTACTGCTTACGGATATGGATTTGAGCGCGTGTCCACTGAAGTAGGGAGTTTTTAATGTCCATCTGGGACTCAACGTTGACCTGTTGGTATCCGAAACGGTCATTCTGAATTGGTGGCAGGTAAAGCCTCTCAGGATCTGCCTTGGAGAATCCACCGTTGCGGTCTGAGGACCACTGCATCGGGGTGCGTACTCCGTCACGATCGTACAGCCAGATGTTGTCACCCATGCCAATTTCGTCACCGTAGTAAAGGATAGGGGACCCTGGGAGGGATAGCAGTAGGCCGTTGAGGAGCTCCAGCTTGTTTCGATCGCCTTCGAGTAGCGGTGCCAATCGACGGCGGATGCCTACGTTTGCCTTCATTCGCGGATCTTTTGCGTAGTGGGTGTACATGTACGCACGTTCTTCGTCGTTGACCATCTCGAGCGTGAGCTCATCGTGGTTGCGCAGGAAGATGCCCCACTGTGCGGAGTCGGGGATATCAGGAGTCTGCTCAAGGATGTCAGAGATGGGCTGGCGCTGTCCCATGTGTACCGCCATGAAAATTCGAGGCATGAGTGGGAAGTGGAAGTTCATGTGGCACTCGTCGCCCTTGTCCGGTTCTCCGAAGTATTCCACTACCTCATCTGGCATCTGGTTTGCTTCAGCAAGGAGGACGCGTCCTGGGTACTCCTCGTCAACCATTCGGCGAATGCGTTTGAGGAATGCGTGTGTTTCGGGCAGGTTCTCACCGTTGGTGCCCTCACGCTCGTAGAGATATGGAACTGCGTCCATACGGAAACCGTCCATACCCAAGTCAAGCCAGAAACGCATCATGTCTAGCATGGCTTCTTGAACTTCTGGATTGTCGTAGTTCAAGTCTGGTTGGTGGCTAAAGAATCGGTGCCAGAAGTACTGCTTGCGTACGGGATCCCAGGTCCAGTTGGATTCTTCTGTGTCAATGAAGATGATTCGGGCGTCTTCGTACTTTTGATCGGTGTCTGACCAGACGTAGAAGTCACCATAAGGGCCGTCTGGGTCATGGCGAGATTCTTGGAACCATGGGTGCTGGTCGGAGGTGTGGTTTACCACGAGGTCGGTGATGACGCGTATGCCACGTTTGTGGGCAGCGTCAACGAGCTCAACGAAGTCTTCGACTGTGCCGAACTCGGGTAGTACCTTACGGAAGTCTCGAACATCGTAGCCACCGTCACGGAGTGGGGAATCGAAGAATGGTGGCAGCCACAGGCAGTCAACACCGAGCCACTGGAGATAATCAAGTTTTTCGGTGATTCCCTTCAGAGAACCGGAGCCGGAGTTGTCTGGATCGTAAAATGCGCGGACAAGGACTTCGTAGAACACCGCATCCTTGTACCACTGGTGGTCGCTGCGTTCCCATGGGTTGTCGCCTGGTGCTGGTGCCGGGGTGTCGTATTCTTCTGCGACGTGCTCGATGATGTGCCCCTCAGCGTCAGTCTGCGCGCGGGGGATTGGGGGTTCCTCTAGATCCGCGGCGCTGGTGTGCATAAGAGGCCCCTTGGAGTGGCCGGGAGCATGAGGGGGTTCTGCCGCTGTGTGCTCTGCGGGGGTCACTAGGTTTTCATCGAGATTTTCGTTATGCATGTACTCCACCCTAGGCAAAAACCTTGAAGCACTTCTATAAAAATAGCGGCATTACGTGGTTTATAAAAGTGTGACTGATTCGAGAAACCGGCGTTGAACTGGATAAATTGCGCGTTTAATGGGGTGTTACCGAAAGTTTGGGTGGCATGGTCACTTTTTGGATCGATGAGTGAAGTGGTGTCGTTTGTGGAGGCTTTGCCCCCACATAGTAGACCCAGCACTGGACCAACTTCTCACCAGCTTATTTGAGGAAGTAGATTGGAAAGCATGGGTAAGAAGGAAAAAGAAGTCGTGAAGCCAAAGAAGCTTTCTAAGAAGGCCTATGAGAAGGAACTGAAGAAGCTTCAGGCCGAACTGGTGCAGATGCAGCAGTGGGTGGTTGAGACAGGTGCTCGCGTTGTCATCATCATGGAAGGCCGCGACGCGGCCGGTAAGGGTTCTGCAATCAAGCGCATTACCCAATACCTGAACCCCCGCACGTGCCGCGTGGAGGCGCTGCCAGCGCCGAGCTCGCGTGAGCAGGGGCAGTGGTACTTCCAGCGCTACGTCGAGAAGCTGCCAACTGCAGGCGAGATTGTGATCTTTGACCGTTCTTGGTACAACCGTGCAGGCGTTGAGCGAGTTATGGGCTTCTGTACCTCTCAGGAGTACCGTCGTTTCCTGCACCAAGCCCCAATCTTTGAACGTCTGCTTGTTGAAGACGGCATCATGTTGCGCAAGTACTGGTTCTCCGTGTCTGATGAAGAGCAGATCGCCCGTTTCTCGTCTCGACGCAATGATCCTCTGCGTCAGTGGAAGTTGTCTCCAATGGATTTGCAGTCCATTACCCGGTGGGAGGATTACTCCAAGGCTAAGGATGAGATGTTTGTCCACACCGACATTCCTTCTGCGCCGTGGTACACAGTTGAGTCTGAGGACAAGAAGCGTTCACGCATCAACGTGATTAGCCACCTGCTGTCTACCATTCCGTATGAGAAGGTGGATCAGAACATTCCTGAGATTCCTGAACGTCCAAAGTCGGATCGTGACTACGAACGCCCACCTCGTGAGGACTTCCGCTACGTTCCAGATGTTGCTGCCAAGCTTGAGGCAGATAAGGTTGGCAAGGGCAAGAAAGCCAAGAAGAAATAGATGAGAAGCCGGGTTGTACCCGGCTTTTTTCATGGTTTATAGGTCATAAATTGTGTACAGAGGTCCTTGTTTTTATGGTTTGACCTTTTGTTTTGTGTTGTTTTGAATTTCGGTTGGGATTTCAGATCGGTATTTTTCTACCCCCGTTCCAGTTTCTGGGACGGGGTTTGGTTCGCTAGTGGGATGTCAAGACATTCAAAACGACCCCGCTGCGGCATGTGTGACGGTGTGATGGTCAAGAACGGATTCATGCCAGGAACTAGACGCCAACGATGGCGATGCAAGAAGTGTGGAACTAGTGGCCTTCAACGGTACGAAGGCGTAAGGAACAAGCACTTCTTCCGATTCTTCATCCGGTGGCTCACCGAAGGGCTTACTATTGCACACGCTGCTGAACTGGCCGGTGTTTCTCCCAGCACGATCAACCGAGCATGGAAACAGTTCTGGTTCGTCCAAGTCCATCCGCAACCAGATCCGTACAGGATCTACGACCAGATCTACATCGATGGCACGTACTTCGCCAGCGGATGCCTCCTCATCGCAGTATGTGACGATCACGTCATTACCTGGCACTGGTGCAGACGCGAAAACAAGCACGCCTACATGCAACTGTTGTCGCAGATGGCACCGCCGAAGATGGTGATCATCGACGGGCATCGTGGAAGTATTGCTGCAGTTAAGGCATTATGGCCGACTACCAAGATCCAGCGCTGTACGTTCCATATTCGACGCAATGTGCAGGCCTATGTGACCAGGAACCCCAGATACAGCCAAGGTTGTCTGCTGAACAAGCTGGCTGAGAACCTCACGGGGATCAAGACCATTGAGCAAGCTATTGAATGGCAAAAACAGCTCCACAAGTTCCATCAGCTTTACGGCACGTGGCTCAATGAACGAACCTACAGGAAGGATGTTGGTGCAGGTGAGATACCGAGCTTTGCGAGAAACAACAAGCTGTGGTGGTACACCCATTATCGGTATCGCAGTGCGTACAAGCTCCTAGAGAGGCCCCCGCAACAGGGGCATTTGTTTGCCTATCTTGATCCCGAACTCAACAAGCAGACGCTGCAGTCGCTGAAATCAATGACTAACATCGTTGAAGGTCGCAACAGTGGAATCAAAACCTTTCTACGCAGGCATAAAGGGATGCCTGCTGAGCATCAAAGAGCCTTAGCTGATTGGTATCTGCATCTGAATACCCATGATCCTGACGATCCTGTTGCTATAGCCAAGAAGCAAAACTGGGGTGCGACCGCCTACCGCCAAGCATGCACTCACACCCCAGACGAGAACCTCGCCGATCAGGAAACCGGACGACCAGCCCTCTATGACAACCATATCGACTCCGGCTACACACACTCAGTTGGAATCAGGAAAGGACAGATGAAATAGCCCCAAAATCATCCCAGCTATACGATAAAGAAAGATAATACAAACAGGACCTAGACCACGGGGGTGGTTATCTAGGTCCTGTACACAATTTATGACCTATAAACCTTTTTCATGGAAAGAGTTGATCCAGGATTTGAATGACTCCATGGTCAGTATTGGTGGGTGCAATATGGTCTGCGATGTCTTTGACTCGTGGGTGTGCGTTGGCCATCGCGTAGGAGGTACCAGCCTTGCGGAGTAGCTCGTAGTCATTGAGGTAGTCACCAAAGGCCAGAGTTTCATTGATCGGTATGTCGAGGGTGCGTGCGAGTGTCTCCAATGCCGTGCCCTTGTTGGCTTCTGGGCTCATAATGTCCACCCAGTGTTCACCTGATACTGCGATATTCATACCGCCCACGTTGGTGAGGTGGGGAAGGATTGAAGCTTCGGCGTTGGTAAAGCTAAAGATTGCTATCTTGATGGTTTCATCGTTGACGTAGTCATGGAGGTCGTCTACGACGGTGAGTTGCTTGTAATACGGCGTGCACTGGCTGACGAAGGCGGAGTCCGATCGTGAGATGAATGCGCCGTCTGGGCGGCACAGGACGACGCCACCGTCGAACGTGACGCCGTGTTCGAGTGTGTCTAGTAGGTCATGGACGGTGCCTGCGGGCATAGCTGTGACGGAGATGATGCTGCCTTCGTGATAAATAACCGTCCCATTTTCAGCGATCACGGAAAGGTTGCTGTTGGGGCCAAATTGCTCGAGGAGTGTGTGTAGTTGGCGCCCGCTTGCGGGCGCGAATACAACGTTGTGGTGTTGGAGTCTTTCGAGGATGGGCCAGAAAGACTGGGGGATGGTGTGGTCGTCGTCGAGAAGTGTTCCGTCCATGTCTGTTACGACGAGCTTGTGTGCCACTGATTGTGCTCCTTGGGTCTGTGCCTAGCTTTCTACTACCAACTTTAGATGCGCCATGTGGGTGTGCGTAGTTCCGCGGGGCGGACGCGATTGGGTGGGCGGGCGTAGGGTGGTGATAAATCACGCACAATCTAAATTCATCGAATTGAGGCCTCATGATTGATAACTACTCCACTACGAGTTTCCACGCACAGCACAAGGACAGGCTGGTGTTGGTTACTGGCGCAACGGGCTATGTGGGTGGCAGGCTCGTTCCCGAGCTTTTGGCCGCGGGTTTTCGGGTACGTGCGACGTCACGAAGCGTGAGCTCTTTGGAGCGCTTCCCCTGGTTTGATGAGGTCGAGGCCGTGGAGGCTGACCTGAGCAGCGCCTCTGACGTGGCGCGCGCCATGGAAGGCGTGGATACCGCCTTCTACCTAGTCCACTCCATGGGTAACGGCAGCCAAGATTTCGAGGAGGCGGAGTCTATCGCTGCTAGGAACGTGGCCCAGGCCGCGGACTCCCATAGTGTGCGTCAGGTTGTCTACTTGTCTGGGCTGCATCCCAAGAGGCTGCGCACGGAGGAGCTGTCCAAGCACATGCGCTCGCGTGAGAATGTGGCCGAGATCCTGTTGGCAGCCGAGACGCCCGCGATCGTGTTCCAAGCGGCAACATTGATTGGCTCCGGTTCGGCGTCGTTCGAAATGATTCGACACTTGACGGAGCGCCTCCCCGTGATGATTGCCCCTAACTGGATTGATAACAAGATTGAGCCGATCAGTATCAGGGACACCCTGTACTACCTTTGCGCGGCGGCCGATTTGGATGAGCCTCACAATCAGGCTTTCGATATCGGATGCGGAACGGTGTACAAGTTCAGGGATTTGTTGACCCTCTACGGTGAAGTCCGCGGTCTCAAGCGCTTCATTAGGCCTCTGCCGTGGTCGTTACCTATGGACAAGTTGTCGGGAATGTGGATCGCGTTGGTCACGCCAGCGCCGTTAGGGCTGGCTATTCCGTTGGCGCAGTCGATGGCGGAGGATGCTGTCAGCCACGATGATGCAGTAAAGAGCATCATTCCTGATCCTCCTGGCGGTCTTGCGGACTACCCGACTTCTGTGCGTCGCGCGTTGGAGCGTGAGCGCGAGCAGGGCGTGGTGACATCCTGGGATACCAGTTGGGCCGAGGTGTCCACGTCCGCGGATTCTCTGCCTACTGATCCCGAATGGGCCGGTCACACCGTTTACACCGATGACCGGACGGTGACCACGGATGCTGATAAAAAGCGTTTGTGGGCGGTCATCGAGGGCATTGGTGGCGCTTCTGGCTGGTACTCCGCGCCATTGCTGTGGGCTATTCGCGGGGCGATGGATAGGGCGATTGGTGGCCCGGGTCTGGGAGGGCGTCGAGATCCCCGCCACCTCAAGGTCAACGACCGGGTGGATTGGTGGCGGGTGGAGCGCATCGAACCGCTCAAGGAGCTCGTACTTCGTGCTGAGATGAAGATCTCCGGTCGTGCTTGGTTGGTGTTTAGCTTGGAGGACGCCGAGGACGGAATCAAGTTTAGGCAGCGGGCGATTTACTTCCCACACGGATTGCTGGGGCGAGCGTATTGGGCTGCGGTTGCGCCTTTCCATGCCTTGATTTTCCCCGTCATGGCTAAAAACATCATCAAACAGGCGAAGAAGTCTGCAAGTGGCGATAATTCGCACTAGAGTAATCCCGCAATAGGGGTGGGGAATACCCCAGAGTAGTGAGTGACACAGGTCATATTTTGTGAGACACTGGACACTATGACTCAGAACACACAAAATGACAAAGTAATCGTCCGGGTGGAGGGAAAAACTGGGCTGTTGGAGCTCAACCGCCCAAAGGCCCTTAATTCCCTTGACTCGGACATGGTTGTCCTCATTGATGACGCCCTGAAAAAGTGGAAAGACGACGATGCCGTGGAGCAGATCGTTATCTTCTCAGGATCGGAACGTGCGTTCTGTGCTGGCGGAGATGTTCGCCAAGCGCGGGAGGCATGTCTAGAGGGCAATTACCAAGAAGGCGACGATTTCTTTGCCAAGGAATACGTCATGAACGGTGACATGGCGGAGTTCCCAAAACCCTATATCGCGCTGTTAGACGGCGTGGTGATGGGTGGCGGCCTCGGTATCAGCGTTCACGGATCTCACCGCATTATTACCGAGCGTGCCTTCGCGGCGATGCCAGAGATGGCCATCGGCTTTATCCCGGACGTGGGGGTGCCGTACTTCTTCGAGCACATGGATGTTGGCATTAACCCCACGCACAGGTCCCACGCATTGGCAGTGTTCCTGACCACCACAGGTTGGCACATGAAGCCGGCGGACATGCTATTTACGGGCGTAGCCACACATTTCGTGCCTTCGGAAAAAATTGAGGATCTGCGCCAAGCAATTCTTGCCGACGGCGTGGACGCCGCAGTTTCCCAACATTGCCTCTCCCGCGAACAGCTGGTCACCACAGAAGGAAAAGTCATCCGCGATGCGGATGACCATCAGGTGATCGCGGACCTAGAAGACTCCGAGTTAGCCAAGTACATCGAAGACATTGAACATACGTTCAATCATGATTCCTTTGCAGAGATTGAGGCCGCCGTTGAAGCCCACAGCAACACGGCGTTTGCTGATCTGGTGCGCGAGAAATTCTCCGTTGCTAACCCGGCGTCATTGGTGGCGGCCACTGAGTTGCACGCCGCGATCGCTCACTGCGACGGCATCCGTGAGGAACTTGAGCTGGAACGCGTGCTGGGGCAACTCATGCGCCGCGACGACAACTTTGTTGAGGGTGTGCGTGCTGTCTTGGTGGACAAGGATCGCAACGCCACGTTCAGCCCAGATAACACCGCGGATGTGGACGTTTCCACGTACCGCGATGTGCTGAAACAAGGCCTAGCTAAGTAATTAATACTAGACGAGGGCGAACTGACCAGCCTTGAGGCCGTAGGCCTTGCTCATGGTCGGGCTAAAGAGGTAGTTCGCAACCTCGTCTTTTTCTTGCCACACGACGCTAAAGGTGTGCTCGCCGGGAACGATTACCTCCGTAGCGTCGGAGCGAAGATCCTCCGGCATGCGGATATGGATGCCACGGATTGCGGCGTAGCTGTCCAACGCGCGCCGCGGGTTAATTGAGTCTCGAGCTCGAATGATCGTGGCTGCGCACCCGGCGGCTGATGGTGCTGGCAGGCGCAGCTCAGGCGCGTCGAGGAGGACGATGGTAAAGCCGTCTGGGTTTGGGACAAAAGCGTGTGTCCACTTGCGTAGCAGTGGTTTGGCGGCGACAGCGAATCCGCGCTGCCGAGCAGTTTCCACCGGGATGTCCTTTTCTATCAGTTCGGGGATGGTATGCCGGCGCGCCCAGTCGAAGATCGGAGCCGTGGCGGGGGAGTGAATCCAGTTGAAATGCTGGTCCGTGATGGTCGCAATCGGAACGGCGTGCGCGCTGGTGAACGTTTGGGTGGCGTCGCAGCGGATGTGGGCTCGGTTTTCTCCCTCCATGGCCACGATGGCGTCGGGGAACCGCCCCTCAAAGAAGAGTTGTGATTCCACCGAGAACAGTTCGGCATCAGAGACGAGCGTGCCAAAGGTGTGTTCGTCAGCATTTTGTACCACGCCGGCATCTGGGTCGACCGTGGTGCCGTCGCTGAAAAATAGGAGCCCCTCGTTCTCTCTGAGGCCAAGGTCGGCAAACGCGGCGAAGGACACCAGTGCGCGCTTCTTATCGACGTCCACCTGGTGCAATCGTGCGTGAGCGAGCGCGATCTTGATCGCGTCGCGCGGGGAGATGTTGTGGACCGGGCGGTCCACAACCGCAAGGCTGTAGAGATCGTTGCCCTCCGGCACGATGAAGGCTGGGCCGTTGCCGCGCAAGGTGCGCGCTGCGGCGATGAGTTCGTCGGAAAGCGTCACCGTGCCCTTTAATTCTGGGATGTCGAACGGGGTAGGGCCGGCCCACGTGAACTGGGTGCCGTTAATTGTGCCGACGGTGGAGGCCGCAAAGGTGTGGGTGCCGTTAAAGGTGACGGTGTAGCCGCCTCCGGTTCTAGCAAAGTCCACCTGCGGATTGGGGCCGAAAGCCAGTGTATGTTCCCACGTTGACGCATGCTGGGCAATGAATCCGTCTGTTGCAACGTCGGTCAGGCTGGTTGGTGTCTCTAGCTGCATGTGATTCCCTCGGCAGTAGTGAAATGATTGTGGGCTATTGTGCCCAAAACTTGCGTGCCAATGCAAAGCGAGGGCCACGGTGAAACCGCAGCCCTCGCTTAGTGACTAGATCACGCTGTCTTCAGTATGAGGTCTTACTTCAGGCCCTCGCGTGCCTTGAACTCCCGACGCTTCTCGTGCAGGATCGGCTCGGTGTAACCGGATGGGGAATCGGTTCCCTTGAGGATAAGAGCCTTAGCTGCTTGGAAACCGATGGAGTAGTCGAAGTCCTTGGCCATTGGCAGGTAGTTAGGATCGCCCTCGTTCTGGCGGTCAACAACCTCTGCCATGCGCTTCAGGGACTCGATAACCTCGTCCTCGGTTACTACGCCATGAACCAGCCAGTTGCACAGCAGCTGAGAGGAAATACGCAGAGTAGCGCGGTCCTCCATCAAATCAATATCGTGGATATCCGGAACCTTGGAGCAGCCAACGCCCTGTTCAACCCAGCGGATAACGTAACCCAAGATGGACTGGCAGTTATTATCCAGTTCTTCCTTCTTCTGCTCTGCGGTCCAGCCGGCGTCAGGCGAAACTGGGACGGTGAGCAGGCCAGTGTAGGTGTCGCGGCGACCAGCGGCCTTCAGCTCATCCTGGACCTCGAACACATCTACCTTGTGGTAGTGAGTTGCGTGCAGGGTAGCGCCGGTAGGGGATGGGACCCACGCAGTGTTTGCACCTTCGCGTGGCTGGCCGATCTTTTGCTCCAGCATCTCAGCCATCAGCTCAGTCATTGCCCACATGCCCTTACCAACCTGTGCCTTGCCCTGCAGACCACGAGCCAGGCCGGCATCAACGTTGTTGTCCTCGTAGGACTGCTTCCAGATAGCCTTCTGCATGTCAGCCTTGCGCTCCATCGCACCTGCCTGCATAGAGGTGTGGATCTCATCACCGGTGCGGTCGAGGAAGCCGGTGTTGATGAATGCCAGGCGGTCAGCAACAGCCGCAATACATGCATCCAGGTTGACGGAGGTGCGGCGCTCCTCGTCCATGACGCCTACCTTCAGGGTGAAGCGCTCCAGGCCGAGCAGATCCTCAACGGCGCCGAATAGCTCGTTGGTGTACGCAACTTCCTCAGGACCGTGCTGCTTTGGCTTCACAATGTAGATGGAGCCGGTACGAGAGTTTCGGAACTCATTGTCTTGATCGAGACCCGGAATTGCGCAGGCGGAGGTGATGACGGCATCCATGATGCCCTCGAAGATTTCTTCTCCGTCCTTGGTGAGGATCGCTGGGTTGGTCATCAGGTGACCAACGTTGCGGACGAGCAGCAGGGAGCGGCCATGGAGGCGCTTCTGAGAGCCGTTGCGGCCGATGTACTGCAGATCTTTGTTGAGCTTACGGGTAATGGTCTTACCGTTCTTCTCCAAAGTCTCCTCGAGCTCACCGGTATTCAGGCCGAGCCAGTTGCGGTAACCGAGAACCTTGTCCTCGCCGTCAACGGCTGCGACCGAATCCTCGAAGTCCATGATGGTAGATACAGCGGACTCGATGATGATGTCCTTGACACCAGCGTTGTCATCACGGCCGATAGGGGAGGTTGGGTCGATCTGCAGCTGGATGTGGAGGCCATTGTTGCGCAACCAGATGGAATCAGGATCGTCATGGTGGCCGGTGAATCCGCGGTACTGATCCTTATCAACCAAGCGGTGCTCTTCACCGTTCAAAACGCCAGCGAGGTAACCGCCCTTAACAACGTAACGCTCGATCTCGTTGTGGGAAGCTCCCTCCAGAGGCGCTACTTCATCAAGGAACTGGCCAGCCCATTCAATAACTTTCTTGCCGCGCACTGGGTTGTAGGCGCCACCCTTCTCTGCACCGCCTTCCTCAGAAATAGCGTTAGTGCCGTAAAGCGCATCATAGAGAGAACCCCAGCGAGCGTTCGCTGCGTTCAGTGCGAAGCGAGCATTGAGAATAGGAACAACCAGCTGTGGGCCAGCCATGGTTGCGATCTCCTCATCGATATTCGCGGTGCGGATATCGGCCTCTTCAGGAGCGTCAACAATGTAGCCGATCTCGCGAAGGAACTTCTCGTGCTCTGCTGGGTCAGGCTGGCCTGGGTTAGCCTTGAAGAATGCGTCAAGCTGAGCCTGCAGTTCATCACGGCGAGCTAGCAACTCCTTGTTGCGTGGGGTGAACTTCTCGACGATCTCAGCGAAGCCGTTCCAGAACTTCTCCTCATCAGTGCCGTTCTTTGGCAGAAGCTCGTTGTTGATGAAGTCATAAAGGACCTTATCTACCTGAAGGCCTGCAACGTCAATGCGTTCCGTGGTGTCCTTGTGCTCAGTTTGGGTCATTTTCTGCTCCTAGTTAATGGGAAAACTGGCGGGAAGAATTTCGTCTTCGCGTTTGTGCGATGACACCAGAGTAAGTGATCGCGGTCACTAATTAAAGGTTTTCAGTCATTTGAATATTAACTACCCCTGCTGTGCTCTAGATCTCATTAGGGTTTAGTCGTCTGACAACTGATCTTTGTAGCGACGTTTCGATGTTAATTAGGTCACTGTTTTAGCAGGTCATCTAAAAATTGAGTCATATGCAGGCATTTATTTGTACGGTAAAACATTTGCAAAGTTAGCAAGAACCCCCATTACCCCCATGCAAAACTTAGATTCGGAAAGTGATTGACGAAACGGTTTTTGTCTAGCAGAGTGTGAAGCAGGCCACCTGAGGGTGTGACCGGAGACACTCCAAAGGTGAGATTCCTCTTGACAGTGAAACCTGACAAGGCTGACTCACTAACGAGAGTAAATATTCGCCAGATTCCCATCGGTTTTCATTCCAACCTTTCTCATCACAGGGAAACGGCGTAAAACCGATCAATTACTAGGAAAGTGAGACAACAATGACCACTACCGGACAGGCACGTACCGCAGCAGAGATCCAGAAGGACTGGGATGAGAACCCACGTTGGGAAGGTATCAAGCGCGACTACACCGCTGAGCAGGTAGAGAAGCTTCAGGGCACCGTCATCGAGGAGCACACCCTCGCACGTCGTGGTGCTGAGATCCTCTGGGACAAGGTTTCCAAGCGTGATGGCTCCTACATCCACTCCCTGGGCGCACTCACCGGTAACATGGCCGTTCAGCAGGTTCGTGCAGGTCTGCAGGCTGTTTACCTCTCCGGTTGGCAGGTAGCAGGTGACGCTAACCTCTCCGGCCACACCTACCCAGACCAGTCCCTGTACCCAGCTAACTCCGTTCCAAACGTAGTTCGCCGCATCAACAATGCACTGCTGCGCGCTGATGAGATCGCACGCGTCGAGGGTGACGACTCCGTTGACAACTGGCTCGTTCCAATCGTTGCAGACGGTGAAGCAGGCTTCGGTGGCGCTCTGAACGTTTACGAGCTCCAGAAGGCAATGATCGCTGCTGGTGCTGCAGGCACCCACTGGGAGGACCAGCTCGCTTCCGAGAAGAAGTGTGGCCACCTGGGCGGCAAGGTTCTGATCCCTACCCAGCAGCACATCCGTACCCTGAACTCCGCACGTCTGGCTGCTGACGTAGCTAACACCCCAACCGTTGTTATCGCACGTACCGACGCTGAGGCTGCAACCCTGATCACCTCCGACGTTGACGATCGCGATAAGCCATTCATCACCGGCGAGCGCACCGCTGAGGGTTACTACAAGGTTCAGAACGGTGTCGAGCCATGTATCGCTCGTGCAAAGTCCTACGCTCCATACGCTGACCTCATCTGGATGGAGACCGGTACCCCTGACCTCGAGCTGGCTAAGAAGTTCGCTGAGGGCGTTCGCGAGGAGTTCCCAGACCAGCTGCTGGCTTACAACTGCTCCCCATCCTTCAACTGGTCCGCACACCTCGATGCTGACGAGATTGCTAAGTTCCAGAAGGAACTGGGCGCAATGGGCTTCACCTTCCAGTTCATCACCCTGGCAGGCTTCCACTCCCTCAACTACGGTATGTTCGACCTGGCATACGGCTACGCTCGCGAGGGCATGACCGCATTCGTCGATCTGCAGAACCGCGAGTTCAAGGCTGCAGAGGAGCGCGGCTTCACCGCTGTTAAGCACCAGCGCGAGGTTGGTGCAGGTTACTTCGACACCATCGCAACCACCGTTGATCCAAACTCCTCCACCACCGCTCTGAAGGGCTCCACCGAGGAAGGCCAGTTCCACTAAGAACTAGCCACGCATCCGGATAGCGGAATGTAACAAGTAATCGGCGTGAATCAGGATTATCCGGATTCACGCCGATTCTGCATTATGTAAAGGAAAGCAATGACTACATTTATTCCAACAGCAGACCTCGTGGACATCATCGGCGAAGAAGTCCGCTCCTGCGACACTCAGTTCATCAACTACGGCGGTAAGACCGAATACTGCGGTCCGATCACGACCATCAAGTGCTTCCAAGACAATGGTTTGGTTAAGGAGACTCTGAACTCCCCAGGCAACGGCGGAGTTCTGGTTGTTGACGGTGACGCATCCGTTCACACGGCTCTCATGGGTGACCTGATCGCCGCGGCCGGTGTAGAAAACGGCTGGGCAGGCGTTGTCATCCTCGGTGCTATTCGCGACTCCGCGGTTGTGGGCACCATGGAATTTGGCGCCAAGGCGTTGGGTACTAACCCACGCAAGTCCTCTAAAGCTGGCGAGGGTGAAAAGAACATCACCGTTTCCTTTGGCGGAGTGGACTTTGTTCCAGGCCACTTCCTTTACGCGGACTCTGACGGCATTGTTGTCAGTGAGACCGAGATTGAGGAACCAGCAGAGTAAGAACTATTAAAAAGAAAGTGGGAAGAACGTCAACGTTCTTCCCACTTTCTTTTACTACTGCTCAAAAGAGCTCTAGTTTACCCAGTCGGTTTGGGAACCTACAGACTCTGTGAGCTCGGTCGGTACACGGACGAAGTCCCCCAAGGGGATTGGCCTGCCCTGATCAAAAGCACGCCTGACAATGTTCTCACCGTTACTCGTTCCTTCGACACTATGCGAGTACGCGTAGTAGTAGGAGAGCGCGAACTGCGCCACTGATGCGGCCGCTGCTAGCTGTGCAGCTAGGTCAAAGAGCCCCACCTGAGGAAATGCCTCGTGAAATGCGCGGAGCACGGTCATGCGCGTTGCATCTTCTCGCTCAGGAAGCAAGGAGGTGAAGGGGGCACACACCTTTTGGGAGAGCACACTCAGTGAGTAGAACGATGTTAGTTCGTCGTCACCGCGCCTCAGGCCCCGGATAACAATATCTTCCACGGCCTCCGCCACGGTGGTGGCGGACGTTTCCTTCAGTGCCTCCAATAGTTCTGTGACCGTTTGGAGCGTGAATTCCTGCAGCGCCTCCTCGCGGGAGGAAAAGTAGTTGTGGAAGGTGCGTGGGGAGACGTCGGCACGCTCTGAGATGGCGCTGATGTTTTGCATCTCTGGCCCCTCGAAGCGTGCGATCTCCGCTGCGGCGCGTGCGAGCGCCGCGCGGGTTCGTGCTTTCTTTCTTTCACGCAATCCGGACATCGTGACCTACACGTGTGCCTTGTCGTGCTGTTCAGCGAGTGCTTCGCCCTCGATGTCTACCTTTGGCAGGATCTTGTCCATCCACTTTGGCAGCCACCACGCGCGCTCATCAAGCAGGAACATTGTCGCTGGGATGATGGTCATGCGCACGATGAAGGCATCGAAAGCCACGGCCACGGCGAGCGCGAAGCCCATGGTCTTAATGAACGGCATGTCCTGGGCCATGAATGCAGCGAAGACGAAGATCATGATCAGAGCGGCTGCGGTGACTACGCGGGCGCCGTGCTTGTAGCCGTTGGCCGTTGCGTTGCCAGCGGTCTTGCCGTGTGCCCAGCCCTCGCGCATGCGAGTCACCAGGAACACCTGGTAGTCCATGGCTAGTCCGAAGACGAGGCCGATGAGCATGATAGGTAGGAAGCTCAACAGTGGCTGAGGATCATCAATGATGCCCAGCGTGCCCTGCTGGAAGACGGCGACGGTAACGCCGAACGTTGCGGCCACGGACAGCGCGAAGCCGAGGGCTGCGATCAGTGGCACCCAGATGGAGCGGAAGACGAGCATCAGCACAAGGAATGCGAGTACGAGAACAATCGCGATGTAAGGCAGCAGAACATCGGAAAGTCGATCAGAAACATCATCGAAGATTGGCGTCATGCCCGTCACACCAATTTCTCCGCCGGTGGATTCGGTGAAGCTGGCGTTCAGGTCTCGCAGGCTCACGAGCGTTTCGCTAGTGATTTCATCAGTGGCGCCGCCCTCAGGGGTGATCAGAACCTGTGCAGTATCGAAATCCTCAGTGGTGGCGACAACCTGGGCGTTGACCACGCCCTCAGTGCCAGAGATTGCCTGCAAGGCTTCCTGCATGGCGCCCTGTCGGGCTTGCGGGTCGACGATCTCAAGGTCGATCACGCCGATCATCGGCGCATTGCGGCCGTCACCGAACTTCTCAGCGGTGATGTCATAAGCGGTGCGCATGTTCGAACCGATTGGCTCGGAACCGGCCGTTGGCATGGCGAGGCGCATGTTGGCCGCCGGGATGGCCAGTAATGCAAGGACAATCACGCCGGCGCCCAAGTGCAGCCATGGGTGCTTGCGGATGCGACGCACCCACTTTAGGCCCATGGTTGGGTTCTCGTTTTCTGGGTCAGGAACCTTGATGCCGCCCACACGACCGGCGAAGATCTTGGTACCAAACAGTCCCACGAAAGCCGGCAGGAACGTTAGAGCCACCAGCACTGCTACGGCAACGGTGGCTGCAGCGGTCAGAGCCATGGCGGTCAGGAATGGAATGTTAATGATGGACAAAGCCGTGAGCGCAATGATCACTGTCAGACCAGCGAACACAACTGCCGAACCCGCGGTGCCCACTGCCATGCCCATTGCGTGCGTGCGGGTTGGCTTGTCCAAGTTTTTGAGTGCCTGTGCGAAATCCTTCGGCTCAAGATCTGCGGCGCCAGCGGCTTTCACCAGTTCGTTGCGGAATCGAGCCAGAATGAACAGTGCGTAGTCAATGCCCACGGCCAGTCCGATCATGGAAGCCAGCGCTGGGGTCATGGAAGAAATGTCAGAGGACACAGCGGTCAATGCGGTAATTCCTAGCAGGCCGATAGCCACGCCCACCACAGCGGAAATCAGAGGCATACCAGCAGCTACGAGAGAGCCGAAAGTGATGAGCAAGACCACTGCCGCAAATGCCATACCGATCAATTCAGAGGTCAGCTGCATTTCCGGCATTCCTTGGAACGCGTTGCCGTTGGCAACCACAGTCAGGTCATCAGAGTTGTACTGCTCGAGTACCGCGTTAACCTTGTCGCGCTGCTCCTGAGTTACGTCAGTGGAGGACTCTGCGTCGAACGTAACGTCAATAAGACCGGTGGTCTCATCCTCTGACAGTGGGGATACTGCCGCAAAGTCAGCGTCAATCATGTCCTGCGGGATGCCCTGTGCAGCCTTAGCCTCAGTCATTTGCTTCTTCATGCCCATGGCGGTGGAAGCAGGGTCAAAAAGCTGATCGGTGTTGACGAGGACGTTGGTGCTCTTGAGCTCATCAATCATCTGAGCCACGTGGCCCTGAATCTCAGGGTCGGTGAGTTTGCCAGCCTTGGATTCCACCAAGATTGTGCCACTTGGTGCTTGCAGAGGGTCATTGGCCTGCCCGAAGCGCTCGTTCAGCTTGTCCATCGTTTCCACGGAATCAATTCCGGGAATGACAAAGTTGTCGCTGGTTGGTTTGGAGAAAAGCGCTGCGAGGGAGCCGATTCCGATGACAACAATCAGCCAGAAGGCTATGAAGGGCCATTTGAGTCGGTACGCTGCGCTACCTATCTTGTATAGCAACGATGCCATAACGGCGTAGAACGTCCTTTCATGTCGGTATAGAGGGAAGTCTAAAGAAACAGACTTACCCCGCTGGACACTAAAACGAATTTCTGCGGGGTATCTGCAATATTTCAGACTCTACGCACTCATTTAGGTTGGGCGCAAACTAAACCCTGGCGGTGCGGTAAATACTAACTGTGAAAGAACCGTGGCTATCCGTGATGGCGCACTTGGTCGAAAGCTCGTCGTATTATTTCAACGCCAACCTCGGACGGCTGATCTCTGGCATTCTCGAAAAAGTAGCTGAACGCAAACTGGGCGGTGGCGATGCCGATAGTGAGCTGGGCTGCCAGCTCAAACGGATCGAGGTCAGGGAAGCACTCTTTAAAGAAGCCATACACCTTGTCCTGGAGCTGCCGATCCATCTCAGACGTCATACCCGCAACAAGGAAACCCAGGTCTTGGCTGAGAACCTTTAGTGTGTAGAGAGACATGAGCTCATCCTTGCCGGAGCGCATCGCGTTGATGGTTGCTTCCTCCACGGCGTCGATGGCGTTTGTGGCCTCCACGTGGCCGACCGATTCCAGTAGATCATCGACGGACGCCATGGTGAACGCTAGGATCGCTTCCTCTTTGGAATTGAAGTAGTTGTGGAAGGTGCGGGTTGAAACACCGGCACGTTCTGAAATGTGGGCGATGCTGAGGTGTTCTATCCCCTCAAAGCGAGCTATTGCTGCGGCAGCACGAGCAATAGCCATACGCGTTCGCACCTTCTTAGCTTCTCTGACGCCTGTCATTCTCTCTCCTTGCAACTTCTTTCCCAGAGCAGCCGTATCCGCTTTCTCACCAGCCTGATGGGGCGGTAGGGGAATTGGGGCATCGCCTCATGCTTCGTGGGTCGGGTGGTCCAGAAACATGAAGCGGTGAAGGCATGGCGGTGATGCGCCGTACCAAAACCAATAAGCTGCTGGGGCATGTGGTGAGGCCCAATGCCGGTTGCTCAGGGTGCTCAATGCTTCCACCCAACGCTTGTGTTAATCGCGAGGCAACGAGGTGCGTAGTTCGCGAGCACAGAACACCTAAGCTGTTAAGCACAACCCTACCTGAATACATGGACCCATTAGCCCTTTTATCCAGAGGAAAACCCATGACCAACGTGCGGTAGGAGTAACCTGCGCGGCGATAGAGCGTTGAACCACTAGTTAGTAATGTCCGATGTCAGCACGTGCCTAGGTGGTGTTTGGTATTCAGGCACACTCAGAAGCCCGAACTATGTGCCTTAAGCGATGAAGGCACCGTCCGGCCTAGAGATTGAGTCACCGGCAGTAGAAAGCCACGTCTACTCTCTACACAGCCCACGTAGATAGGAAAGTAATTGCAAAAAAGGATGAGGCCGCCGCAGCGGCCTCATCCTGGAGGAATCTGAAGATATCTACGGCTTAGATTTCTGCGGAATCAATGCGCTTAGGGAATACCTTCGGGCGTGCACCGGCAACGTGCTCAACAATGCGGATAACCTGGTTTGAGTAGCCGAACTCGTTGTCGTACCAAACGTAGAGAACCAAGTGCTTGCCGTTTGCAATGGTAGCCAATCCGTCCACGATGCCTGCGTGGGTGGTTCCCACGAAGTCACTGGAAACAACCTCTGGTGAGTGGATGTATGCAATTTGCTGGCGCAGGTCAGAGTGCAAAGCAACCTTGTCCATCAGGTTGTTTACATCCTCGCGAGTGCACTCCTTTTCCAAGGACAGGTTCAGAACTGCCATGGATACGTCAGGGGTTGGTACGCGGATAGCGTTACCGGTCAGCTTGCCCTCAAGCTCAGGAAGCGCCTTGGCTACTGCCTTGGCCGCACCGGTCTCAGTGAGCACCATGTTTAGACCTGCTGCACGGCCACGGCGCTCGCCCTTGTGGAAGTTGTCGATCAGGTTCTGGTCATTAGTGAAGGAGTGAACGGTCTCGACGTGGCCGTACTCAATTCCGTAGTGATCGTTGATGACCTTCAGGGTTGGGGTGATGCCGTTGGTGGTGCAGGACGCTGCGGTGATGATTTCGTCAGAATCCAGGATGTCATCGTGGTTGATGCCGTATACAACGTTGCGGAGGTCGCCCTTGCCTGGAGCGGTGAGGATGACGCGCTTAACGCCCTTGGACTTCAGGTGCTGGGACAGGCCCTCACGATCGCGCCAGCGACCGGTGTTGTCAACCAGAACCGCATCCTCGATGCCGTAGGCGGTGTAGTCAACGGTTGCTGGGTCGTTGGAGTAAATCACCTGAATCTTGGTTCCATTTGCCCAGATGACGTCATTTTCCTTGTCAACGGTGATGGTGCCGTTGAATGCTCCGTGGACGGAGTCGCGACGCAGGAGGGAAGCACGCTTGATGATGTCATCTTCGCCGTTCTTACGAACAACGATCGCGCGGAGACGGACACCGCCGTAGGTGGCTTCACGAGAGATCAGGATGCGGGCTAGGAGACGGCCGATGCGTCCGAAGCCGTAGAGGACAACATCCTGGGAAGGCATGTCATTGCTTCCACCGATGACGTCAGCGAGCTCGCGTTCGAGGATGTCCTTGAGCTCACCGCCCTCTTCCTTGTGCATAACCGCAAGGCGACCGAGGTCGATGGAAGCGGTGCCAAGGTCCAGCTCGGAAAGAGCCTTCAGTACTGGCAGGGTGTCTGCTGGGGTGAGCTCCTGCTCCGTTGCGAGGCGGGAGTAGCGGTGAGCCTTGACGATGTCGATATCGGTGACGTCGATCAGCAAACGACCGAAGACGGATACAACAACGTTGTTCGTGCGGTGAAGCTTGCCGATCAGTGGCAGCATCTCCTGAGCGTATTCGATCTTTTCTTTCCAGTCCTGAGCCATGGTGGTTAAGTGTTCCTTTGCGGATCTAGGGATAAAATTTTGCGCTGGCAAGTCAGCATGGCGCTAGTCGAATGCCGGGGCTTCCGTCTCGGTATTGCACGCTCCCTTAGGTTGCGTATATTCCGTGCACAATGAAGCCAGACCGCATTCGGGCACACCCGATATCGTACTTCAGCTGGTTATAAATTTTTCCGGTTTGGGTATAACTGGGGGACCGGAATTCCGTTTGTTACCCCTATATTCGTGCACTGTCCGCCATTGATCTCACTAAGTAAGCACGCTGTTCCGCAGAGTGGACTAGTTATCTTTTTAAAGGATCATGCCCCAGAGCCATCCCGCGGTGGCTCCTGAACAGCTAACTAGACAGCTGAGCTCTGGGCTCTTTTGCCTAACGTTTTCAACTTCCCGTGCGATAGTAGCCTGTGTAAGGTCTTGTAGACGGCCCAATAACTACAGTACTTGAGGAAAAATATGTGGCATGCAGTGAGTTTCGCGTTACTAGATTCAGTGAATCTCCTGCTTATTGGTGTGCTAGTTGCCATTGGTATCTTCTTGCCCCGATCCGGCAAGTACCGCAGCATCGCTAGCTTGTTGGTAATAGGTGACTGGCTGGGAGTGTTCCTTCTCTCTCTGGCCACCATGTTCATCTTCAATGGGTTACAAGATGTGGTTCAGAGTCTGATCAGCTCACCCATCTTTGGCATTGTTCTGATAGCCGTGGGCGTTCTAGGGGTTTTCTTCACCTGGCGTGGTGGAGATAGTTCAGCGCTCGTGGAGAAAATGTTGCCGCCATTGAAAACCCCGACGTGGAAGACGTTCGCCACTGGTTTCATCCTCGGCGTGGTTCAGTCTGTCACTTCCGTCCCGTTTTTCTCGGGAATTGCGTATTTGTCCGTGGGGGACTACTCCACGCTAGTTAAGTACGTTGGCATGTTCTTCTATGCCTGCCTAGCTTTGTCATTGCCAGCTCTTAGCGCAATACTTGTGGGCGTTGTCCGTCGCGACCCACATTCAGCAGCTGGACGACTCTTTACCTGGACTCGTGAGCATTCGGATCAAGCGACCAACCTCGCTGGGTACTTGGTGGCTGTCGTGTTGATCCTCATGGGCGTCCTACACCTCTAACATCACTATTTGATATCGATTCAGTATCAATCCCCTCACATGACTCGTACCTAGGTACGGCACTGTGACAGCCTTGACGGCATGAAGACTTCAAGGACATTGACATTCCGGATCGCCGCAAGCTCCCTCGCTGCAGCTACAGCATTGGGGTTGGCGGCGCCAGCAGCTAGCGCTCAGGTCATGGTGCCTACCTCCTCCGAGGGGCGTGTCACCATGGTTCCTTTCTACCTGCCGGACAATGTTGTGGACGCTGCTAAAAAGCTGGGCATCCCACTGCCGGAATACCTTGTTAAGCCAGAAGCTCTGAAGGAACTAGGCAATGCCCTCGGCGCGCGTACTAAGGCTCATCTTGCTCAGAGTGGTCATACCTCTGATCAGCGCGCGACCAACATTGCCCGTGAGTGGGCGGCGCAGGCCGCTCGCGGTGACGTTAAGTATTACGACAACGTCGGTCGTGGCAACACCCACCTCGACAAGGGTGACGGCAACATCTACCGCCTGACCCAGCAACAGGTCCGTGATCGTCTGAAGTGGCTGGATCGTGACGCAAACCGCTTCCCAGACGGCAAGCGTTTCGGTACGGCGGTTTCCAACGATGGCAAATACGTCTACTTAGTTGAGTACTTCCTCAACTAAAAACGCACTATGTAGCGATAACGCTGCTAGTTTCTCCACAAACCGAGAGAGGCTAGCAGCGTTGTTGCTATCTTTGGCTTTAGTCAGCCACCATAGGGAACAGCTCGAATTCTGGGTGTTCCTTCTCAATGAAGGCGAGCTTCCATTTGTCGCCGAACAGGGCTACTAGTTCACCGTCCGTGCGGGTAAAGATTTCTACGCCACGTTGTTTGCCCAGTTCTGGTGCGGTCTCCGCAGTGGTGCGACGCGCCACGGAGTATGGAATTGGATCCGCAACGGTCTCTACGTTGTACTCGTTTTCCATGCGTGCCATCATGACCTCGAACTGCATGGGGCCCACAGCAGCCATCACAGGTGCGGCATCGCCACGGGCGTCGTTGCGCAGGATCTGGACAACACCTTCGGCAGCGAGCTGATCCAAAGCCTTGCGGAACTGCTTGTACTTGCCCAAGCTCTTGGCACGCAGGGTACGGAAGTGCTCTGGCGCGAACTGAGGCATTGGTGGGTACTGGACCATCTTGCCGGCGTAGATGGTATCGCCAGGGGCGAGGGAGCCGGCGTTGACTAGGCCCACGATGTCACCAGGGAATGCGGTTTCCACGGTGGAACGTGTGCGACCGAAGACCGTGAGCGCGTACTTGGTGGAGAAAGAACGACCGGACTGGGCGTGGGTTACCTGCATGCCGCGGTCGAATTCGCCGGAGACAATGCGCATGAAGGCGAGAGAGTCGCGGTGGTTCTTATCCATACCGGCCTGGACTTTGAAGACAACTCCGGAGAAGGCGTCGTCCACTTCGCGCTTTTCATCAATACCAGAGGTAGAAGCCTCAATGGCCTTCGGATCGGATTCACGGGATGCCGGCGCAGGAGCGAGCTTACATAGGGTGTCCAAGATCTGGTGCACGCCAAAGTTCAGCATTGCGGAGGCGAAGATCAGTGGGGAGGTGGTGCAGTCGAGGAAAAGCTCCTGATCGTGCAGGGCACCATCCATGGCGAGCAATTCGACTTCCTCCGCTGCAGTGGTCCACGCATTGCCTTCCTTGGCCTCCGCATCGTTTGGTGAGTGGTGCTCCTCAGGGGCGATGGTAGAGCCGCCGGCGGTGCGCAGGAAGTGGATGTATTCCACTGCTTCGCCGTCATCGTTGATTCGGGCTAGGCCACGGAAGTCACCGGCGTCACCCACGGGCCAGTACAGCGGGGTCGGCTGCAGGCCGATTTCGCTGACAATCTCATCGACGAGTTCAAGAGGGGTCCGCCCAGGGCGGTCCCACTTGTTGATTACGGTGATGATGGGAAGGCCGCGGGCCTTACACACGCGGAAGAGCTTGAGCGTTTGGGGCTCAAGACCCTTGGCGGCGTCGATAAGCATAACGGCCGCGTCTACGGCGGTGAGCACTCGGTAGGTGTCCTCGGAGAAGTCTGCGTGGCCCGGGGTGTCCACCAAGTTAATCATGTACGGCTCGCCGGTGTGGCCTTCAGGGGCATACTCGAACTGGAGAGCTGATGACGCGATGGAAATACCGCGGTCCTTCTCCATCTCCATCCAGTCAGACACCGTTGCCTTGCGGCCAGCTTTGCCGTGGACGGCACCGGCCTCGGCAATAACGTGCGCATGCAGTGCCAATGCCTCGGTCAGAGTGGACTTACCGGCATCGGGGTGTGCGATAACAGCGAATGTGCGGCGACGATGTGCTTCAGCTTTAGTGGCTGCGGATGAACTCATAACCATACAGAATACTGCCCACAGCCGGCCTTGCTAAATTCACTCACCACCGTGTGCGATACGGCACCAACATATCCACCTGCTCGCGCAGAATCTTGGCCAAGGTTAAATCACCGGTATTAAAGTACAGGTCCGTTGCTTGAACAGCTTCATCTGTGAGCGAGCGCCACTGCTGCGGGGTGATAGGAAGCCCTTGGGCATCGGCCATGGCATAAACAAGACGCATGTGATCTACCACTTCACGGGTGTGAGCATTGAGCTCATCAGGTTGGTAAAACACCACCGCGAGTTTATCCGTCCACGGCCCGCCCACCGCCGAGGATAGGCTTTTCCATGCGCGCTTTTTGTTCCAGCGTGGTCCCGTGAAAACCGCAACAATGCCACGAACTCCGTAATAGATCATGGCAATGAACACAATAAAGAACACGAGCGCGAAGAACTCATCCACAAATTTCGGTACCCGGTGCTGCACCTGGCTGGCGATGAGCGCAATCATGAACATCGCCGCGAAACACACAGCCACCGCTTTGAAAAAGCGGCCGGCGGTGGACTTGATCAACCGCACCGGAGTGTGGCCAGCGGCAAGCCTATCCAACAATTCGTCTTCACTGCCCACGATCCAGGCGGCTTCGCCATCGAGGAATTGGGCTACCGGGGCATTGGGCAAAGTGGCGGAGCGGGGCTTGACTCCTAACAGTGCATCGAGCAGGGTTCTCATGTCCCGTGGCTCGCTGTGCTGTGGGAATCCGTAGGTGCTATCCATGGCTGGTGTTCTTTCTCAGGTGGTAAACGCTGTTGCCACAGACCCTACCGGCCGGATCAGACACCATGGATACACATAGGAACATGTGTTCTTATGAGCGGGAATGAATCAAGTTTTGGGCTTTACTCAAGCCTTGGGAAACAATCAACTCCGCAGCTTCAGCCGCCGTGATGATCATGGTGGACAACTCCTCACCCGTGTCCACTGGGCCCAGCACGTAGTCAGGAACAGCCATCCCCTTTGGTGGGCGCGAAATTCCCATCCGCACGCGCAGATAATCCCTAGTGCCCAGCAATTCGGTGGTGGATTTCAGGCCGTTGTGGCCGTTTTCGTTTCCGCCCATCTTTACGCGAACCTTGCCCAAAGGAAGGTCGAGTTCGTCGTGAAGAATAACAATGCGCTCTGCGGGGATAGAGTACTCGGCAGCTATCGCTTCTACCGCCTCGCCGGAAAGATTCATGTACGTAGTGGAGCGCACGAATACCACGGGGATGCCCTCTACGTCCCCGTAGGCAACCTCAGCTGGCTTACCGTGGACAGGCGATAACGTTAGGGAACGTGTGGCTAGAAGCTGATCCATGGCCATGTAACCCACGTTGTGGCGCGTCGCAGCGTATTTCGCGCCGGGGTTTCCTAAACCGATGATGAGCCACTCCGGCGTGACGTTCGGCTGTAGTGAAGCAGAAGGAACGTTACGTTGCTTTAAAGACACACGGTGAAAGACGGACGAGAAAAAACTGCTAAGGAAGGACATGGCTTACATGATTCCACAAAGTGCTTCTGATCCGTTCATGCAGGGCGTGGTAGGAGGGAGGGGGAACCCATTGCCAGCCGCTGGAACGAAATCCTCTACGATTGTTTCCCATGAGCATTCCCTCCCTCGTCCCTTCCGGAATCGTTGCAGCCCCAATGGCGGGTGGCCCGTCTACTCCTGCGCTCGTCAAAGCCGTGGGCGGTGCTGGCGGTTTTGGGTTCTTGGCTTCCGGCAACGTCGATGCCGCGCAGTTGAGCAAGGATATGAAGGAAGCTAGTGGCGCAGCCTACGGTGTGAATTTCTTTATGCCACAGGAAGAAATGCCGCGCATGGGTGATGTTGTGGCTGCGCACCAGGCAATCGAGCCTCTTTTCATTCAGGCGGGTATCGAGCAACCTGGCATTCCGCAGCCGGATCTGACTAATGGATATGCTGCTAAGTTCCAGGCTGTGATGGACGCGGTGGACGCAGGGTATGGCCCTGCCGTGGTGTCTTCCAGCTTTGGTTGTTTCACCGTGGAAGATGTCAGCGTTCTGCACGCCAAAGGAATCCAGGTGTGGGCGAGCGTGACCGGTCTCTTGGAGGCAAAGGAGGCAGTCCGGCGTGGAGTGGACGCGTTGATCGTTCAAGGGCATGAGGCAGGTGGGCACCGTTTGACGTGGTCGATTGCCACTCAGCCCAATGAAAACACTACTGCTGAGCTGGTGGTTGCCGTGGCTCAGTCGTGTCCCGGTACCCCGTTGGTTGCGGCAGGTGGTGTGCGCACTGCCCAAGATGTGGCGGATCTTCGCGCCCTACCACATGTGGATGCGGTTTCCTGTGGCACCGCATTCCTGTTAGCGCACGAGTCCGGCATCAGTGCGTTCAATCGTATGCTGTTGCGCCGCGGTGGTGAGACGGTTGCTTCTCGTGCTTTTTCTGGGCGCGTGGCCCGCGGACTAAAGACCCCGTTTACTGATTCCGTGACTAACGTTGCGCCGATTTATCCGCATCTCGGGCAGATGTTGAAGCCTCTGCGTGGTCAGGCACATACTGCATACTGCTTGGTAGGCGTCAATAATCAGGGCCTCAAAACCCTGCCCGCCGCGGAGATTGTCAAGACGCTCGCTGCTTAACGACGAAGCCCATGAGCTCGTCCAACTGCGCGTGCGAGCGCACGCGCAGGATGGGCACATCGCTCGGATCTGCGATCCGAGCATTCATGTTCCTTCGTCTCAGCTGAAAGGTTTTCAGCCACCACACAACGATGGAGTCTTTGCTAAGTACCCTGCGCCACGATTCGACATTGCCGTTGCAGACGCGCTCGCGGGTGATGATGCGGGTAAGTGTGCGCTTTAACAGCCGAGCAAAAGCAAAGGTGGCTGGGTAATCTAGGAAGATGCCGGCGTCTAGGCGTGGTTCGATGGCAGTGCGAAATTTGGCGTAATTGCCAGCTATGACGAAGCGCTCAGCTGAGACGGCCTCACGTACCATCGCATAGGACTCATCGGTGGGTCTCTCCGTCCACGCCGCACGGTGCGCTGGCGCCCAGTTAATCTCATCGAGATCGATTGCGCTCCCGCCAATAATGCGCGCCAGTTTACGTGCCGCTGTGGTTTTTCCTACACCGGTGACACCGAAAACCTGGATTCGGTGAGCGCGGGCAATGTCGTGCCACGATGCCTGTGCCATCTAGTATCCCGCTGGTGCTTCGCCAATGAACGTTGTGTTTTCGATGAATCCTAGGCCTTCGATTGCGCACCTCACGGATTCCCCGGACTGGATAAACCGCTTGGGATCATGAGCAAAACCCACTCCATCTGGCGTGCCGGTGGCGATGACATCCCCAGGGTTGAGTGGATAAATCTGGGACACAAATGACACCAATGTCTCACAGTCAAAGATGAGATCGTCTGTGGTGGAATCCTGCATCACGTCCCCATTCCATGTGGCGGTGATGCGTGGACCTGGCTCCCAATCTTCTGCGGTGGTGAGCCATGGTCCGAAACCCGATGTTTTGTAGTAGCTCTTGCCTTGGTGAAACTGTACGGTGCGGCGCTGCCAATCGCGCAGCGTGTAATCATTCATCACGCAGTAGCCAGCGATATAGGCACCTGCTTCATCGGCGCTGACTCGATGGCAGCGGGCCCCAATCACCACGGCCAACTCGGATTCTGCATCCAATTGAGCTGATGTATCCTCCGGAACGTAGATATCGTCGAATGGTCCGGTAAGAGCTTCAGGGTACTTGATAAACAACGTGGGGAAATCGGGGAGTTCGCGGCCCATTTCGAGGATGTGTTTGGCGTAGTTCAAACCCACGCAGATGATCTTGCCCGGCGTGGGGATAACGGGAGCTAGGGCCTCATAGGAGAACTCAATGCTAGACCCAGCTGTAGCGACAATATCGCGCCAGTTGGGCATTGCAAGCAGCTCACCCACGTGCGATACACCGCTGACAACAACGCCAGCAGCCTCGCGGGCGGAATCATCGCTGTGATCTACTCTCACACAGGCGGTGGTGCCGTCTCCTGTGCGCACTGTAGCTAAACGCATTACTCCTCCATGGAAATGTGTCTGTTGGAAAACTCTAACCGTGAACCGCTACGTAGCGCTCTACTTCATCGGCCATATCAGCCACGATGATGGGAACCTCATCCATCTCCTTCTTTCCAAAAGGTTTAAGCACAAAGCTCTTCACTTCCATGCGACCAGGAGGTCGACCAATGCCCATGCCCGCACGGACGTAATCCTTGGTTCCCAGTGCCTTCGTGATGTTCTTGAGGCCATTGTGGCCGTGATCCCCGGCGCCGGTGCCCGCAGGGCGCAGGCGGACCTGACCAAAGTCGATCTCGAGATCGTCGAAAAGCACAATGACGTGCGCCGGTGGGATCTTGAAAAAGTCTGCCAAAGCCTTGACGGGGCCGCCGGTGAGATTCATGAAAGTACGAGGTTTAGCCAGGATGACCTTGGTTTGGCCCAAGCGAGTCTCTGCAACCATGGCGTTGGAGCGTTTGTGGACGCTCAGTGTGGCAGGCATGGGGGAGGTGCGCGAAGCGATCTCATCTAGGGCGAGGTAGCCGATGTTATGCCGTGTGCGCTCGTACTGGGGGCCTGGGTTGCCTAGGCCGACGACGAGGAAGTCTGAAGATGTACTCACCTCACCATTGTTGCACATGAGAAACACAGATATTTACGCCGCATGACGCACGGTCTTGGGGCTAACGTGCTGATGGGGTTGCTCGTAATTGCCCATTGTGCCGAAGAGAATCGAGCCATTCCGGGGCTCAAGAGCTGCTCAGTGGGCGTACCCACGGAATGAGAAAGCGGGCCCACCCAGGACAACTGGGTGAGCCCGCTAAACTTTTTCAGCTTGAAGCTAGCAAGCTGGAAAGTTGCTACTAGTCAGCGTCCTCTTCGGTGGACTCAACGTCAGAAGCGTCGGTCTCATCGATTTCCTCTGCAGCTGCGTCAGCGTCCAGATCCTCTTCCTCAGCAACCTCTTCGTGGTTAACGGAGACGATAACGGTCTCTGGGTCTGCAACCAGGGTAGCGTTAGCAGGCATGGTCAGGTCAGAAGCGAAGATCTTCGCGTCAACCTCGAGGCCCTCAACGGAAACAACGATCTCTTCTGGGATGGACAGAACGTCTGCCTCGATCAGGATCTCGGATGCGTCTTGAACAGCCATTGCGCCAGGTGCAACTTCGCCCTCGATAACAACAGGAACCTCAACCTCAACCTTCTCGCCGCGCTTAATAGCGAGGAGGTCAACGTGGTCAGCGTTCAGGGTCAGAACGTTCTGATCAACGTGCTTAACCATGGTGAGGTGCTTCTCGCCCTCGAGGTCGATCTCGAGAACAGCGTTAGTGCCGTGAGCACGCAGCAGAGCGTGAAGCTCGAGGATATCCATTGCGAAGTGGATTGGAGCCTCAAGCTCACCGCCGTAGATAACGCCTGGAACCTGGCCCGCAGCGCGCAGGCGGCGTGCAGAGCCCTTGCCGAACTCAGAACGGATAGCGGCAGTCAAAGTTGGGTAGGAAGCCATGTCCTAAACTCCTTTAGTCGATTTTGTGTAAATGTATGCAGCCAGCGGTAGCTGGTTGCCTCGACCGCGAAGATAACAAAAGCCCGCGGCCGACTCGAATGTCTTGGTCGAGTCTTCGCAGGCTAAAAGTTCAAAAGCTTGTGAAAATCTAATCGCGTCGATAACGGCTAACATGAAAAACTCATGCGCCCTCGCCGAGACCGCAAAATAATAACACACCCAAGCCCCGCGGACAAACTGTGCGCAGTGCGCTGGCCTGCATGAATCACAAATGTTTACTTGCACCACACCGTTTCATCGGCGTCAGTATACCTCTAGGATGATTCACGTTAGCGTGAACCTATGTTGAATGAGCGAGGGGGTAGCAATGCTCAACGCTGACCCAATGGTCTTGCTAAGAAGAATCGCTTGGCGCCCAAACATGTCTTTAAAAGACTTTTGTGGGCAACTCGATGTCGCCGAAGCCCTGCTTGCTTGGCTAGTGGCAGCGACTCGGCGATGCCACAGCACTAAACGTTAGCTAACCCCAGCGATCTCGTGAGCTCGGCCGTCGCACATGTCAATCACTCGGTCCGCCATGGACAGCTGACTGCGGTCGTGGGTAATCATCAGAGTTGCAATGTCATCTTCCTTAGTAAGCCGCGCGAGCAACTCAACCACGGCGGCGCTGGTGGTGTGGTCCAAAGCTGAGGTGGGCTCATCTGCCAACAAAACGGTGGGCTTCTTCATTAGCGCACGAGCAATGTTCACGCGCTGGCGCTGGCCACCGGAAAGCTCAGAGACCTTTCGGCGCCCGAAACCAGACAAACCAACGCGTTCGAGTAGTTCGTTGGCCGTGCGGCGAGCCGCGTCTAATTCTTTGCCTCGCACGCCACGTATGTGCTCTGCGATCACCAGCTGCTCGGCAACGTTAAGGGAGCCGATGAGGTTAGGAGACTGGAACACCACACTGGTGGTCTCGCGGCGCAAGGTACCACGAGAAGACTCCGAGTCCAGTGCGGGGAACCCAGAAACGTTCAACGACCCGCTGGTAGGGACAATGAGCCCCGCGATGACGGACAGCAGGGTCGACTTACCCGAGCCGGATTCCCCCACAACAGCCATGAGCTCGCCAGGGTAAAGATCAAGTGTGACCTTGTCTAAGGCGCGGATTTCGCTAGCACCATCGGGGTAGGTAACGCTGCAATCAGTAAGGGATACAACAGGGGAGTTAGACATAATGGACTTCCTAGAGAGACGGATTTAGGCGGTTACGGCAAGAGCTTGGAGCGGATCAACCTTGGTTACCCGGCGCACGGCAATCATCGCGCCAATGATTCCAAGGAGGAATACCCCAACAGCAGGGGCCAAGACGGTGAGCGGGGTGAGTAAGAAAGGAACAGGCGAGCCCGCAATCAGAGCACCCAAGCCAGCGCCAATCGCTGCGCCCAGTGCGCTACCTGCACCCAAGATCAGGGCGGATTGCACGAGGGCATCCTTAAACACGTAGTCACGTGATGCGCCCAAGCAGCGCAATACGGCAATGTCGCGGGTTCGCTGCATGGTCCACACGCTCAGGAAGGAGACGGTGACCAGTGCGGAGATGGCGTACAGAAATCCCTGCATGCTTACTAGAGATGATCGTTCGGAGGAGAAGGCCTCTAGGCCTTTGAAAGAATCCTGTGTGCTCACCACTGCTGAGTGGGAGGCGCTAGCAACCTCATCCCAGCCAGCGGCAGGGGAACCATCCAACAGTGCCACGGTTCCTACAGAATCTTGGTGGGTGATGTCCTGCCAGCTTGCGGTGTCCACCCAGATTACCGGTGAGTGGCTGTAGTACTCGTTGGTTGTCACCTCGCCCACGGTGATAGGTTGGCCGCCCACGGTGAGGGTGTCGCCCGCGCCAACGCCTAAGTCCCCCGCGATGTCCTCTGAGATCACTGCCTGCGAAGAAATACGGACGCCGGCACGCTCAGTGCCCTCGGGAAGCCCGAACACGCCAACTCCCATGGCGCCATCGGCACCTTCGGCACGGGTTAGTCCAACACCCAGCGGGGTGACCGTTGCACCCTCAGCGAGCGAAGCAAGGGAATCAAGCGACTGCTGATCAAGAACAGAGTTACTAAAGGACACCTCTGGGGAATCGGAATACGGATCCACAAACGCGATCCGGTCAGCATCTAGCGCCACCAGGCCTGAGGTGTTGCGGCTGCCTAAGCCCTCGGTGAGGCCTGTGAGCATCACCAAGAGCAGAGTAATGAGCGTGGTGACCGTGCCAATCATGAAGAATCGGCCAACCGCGGAGCGGATTTCGCGCACTGCAAGAAACATGATGTGTGTGCTTTCTACGAAAGGAGAATTTCAGTTGCCACCTATTTCACTCCGCGCGCCGGTTGATTCAATCAGTGCACTAGGTCATCTTCCGATCAACCATCTGGTTGATTTTGGCTCGATCAACCAGTGGTTCGCACCTGCGCTATAGCCTGCATGCCCCAAAAAAAGTAGCGTTGAAGTTTGTGACCACACATCCAGCCACCTCTGACTCATCTCTAACTCCCATTCTGACGTTCCTGCGCGTCAGCCTGCACGTGATGTTCGCGTTTCTTCTGCTGTTTGCCATGATCAAGACTGTGCTTGCCGACGACCCCCAGTGGGCAGTACTCGCCCTCGCCGCCGCTCTTGTGGTTGTGTACATGGTGGGCACCACCGCGGAAAACCGCGCGTTGCACGCGCAGCAGCGTGACATCCCGCGCTGGCAAACGGTGCTGTGGTTGATTTTGGTAGTGGGGCTGTGGGGTCCGTTGTTGCTGTTCAGCATCGACTTTGTGTGGTTGCTGTTTCCTCTTGTCTTCCTCATTTTGCACACTCTTCCCACCGCTATTGCACTGGCGTGCGTGGCGGCGGCGTGGGCTTTGGCAGCGTTCGTGCCGCGAGCCATCCACCCAGAGGACTGGGGCGTGGCCAACGCAGTAGGACCAGCCATCGGCGTGCTCTTTGCCGTGGGTGTGTACTTCACCTACGAGGCGTTGGGTAGGGAAGTAGCAAGGCAAGAGGCGCTTACCAAGGAGCTCATCGCCGCGCAGCAGCAGCTTGCCGTTACTGAGCACCAGTCCGGTCGCATGGAGGAACGCGAGCGGCTTTCTCGCGAAATCCATGACACCGTGGCCCAGGGCCTTAGTTCCATTTTGCTCCTGTCCCGCGCCGCGAAGAAAAGCGTGGCAGCGGGCAATGAGTCAGAGGCCCTTGATCAGATTGCCACCATGGAAGAGCAAGCTCGAATATCCCTCAATGAAGCCCGCAGGTTTGTCCGCGATCTCGCATCACCGGATCTTGGCCTCCCATTGGATGAAGCAATTATCGCCCATCTTGAGCGCACCGAAGCCAAAGAGCTGAGCCTTGGTAACCCAATAGACATGGTGTTCACGCCTCTCGACCCTTCCCAGAAGCAAGCCTTGGCGGAGTTACCTGAACCAATCTCGCGTGCCCTGTATCGCGTGGTGGGGGAGGCGATTACCAACGTGGTCAAGCACTCCCACGCCACCAAAGCCGTTGTAACCATCAGCATGTGGGATGAAGAAATCACCGTGGACATCGCCGACAACGGCCGCGGATTGTCTCACCCAAAGGCAGAAAACACTGCACAGCGCGGCTTTGGCCTAGACGGCATGCGCCGCCGCATGGAGGCACTCGGCGGTAGCCTTGCCATAGAATGCAGCACCAGCGGCACCATCGTCACCGCCACCGTCCCACTCACCAGCCAAGGAGAACACCAGTGATCAACGTGATGCTCATCGACGACCACCCCGTGGTGCGCGCCGGGCTGCGCAGCATTATTGACGGCTTCGAAGACCTCACTGTGGTTGCCGAGGCGTCTTCGGGCGCGGGCGTTAACGTTGCGACGCTTGCGCGAGACAACGTGGACGTGGTTGTCACCGACATCCAAATGCCTGACGTGGACGGGATTAGCTTGATCAAAAACATCGCGGCCGATGGTCCGCCGATTCTGGTGCTCACTACCTATGACACGGAAGCTGACATTTTCGCTGCGCTGGAAGCCGGCGCAATGGGATACGTACTCAAAGACGTTCCCGAACAGGGGTTACATGATGCCATAGTTGCAACCTCACAGCGTGAGCGCACGCTGGCTCCAGCAGTGGCCACCAAGTTGGCCGATCGTGTGCTGAAGCCCCGCCAGGCGCTATCTGGTCGTGAGATTGAGATCCTCAAAGAGCTAGAAACCGGCGCAACCAACAAGCAGCTCGCCGCAAAGTTGTTCATCTCCGAAGCCACGGTGAAAACCCACTTGGTGCACATCTACTCCAAGCTAGGAGTGGACAACCGCACCGCTGCTATCACCCAGGCCCGCAGCATGAAGTTGATCTAGCTTCCCACCAACACCTGTACGGCGGGTGATTCGAGGTCGTCTGCCCACAAACGAATCTGGGATACCTTTCTGTAGGCGTCCTTTTGCCACGGGTAAGAGTTCACTAGTACTGGCTGTGGGGCGCAGAGCTCGATGGTGAGATTCGTGCCTTCCGTGCACCCGAGGGTAAGAACAGCATTTGTAACCGCCCACCAATCGTCGTCATACATGCGGTCGACTCGCACGCTTGCCATATTTATTGTGGGAACCGTCGCTACGATTCTCCTGCCGTAACGGAGTACGAGCTGCTCCTTGCTCACAAGATGAGGACGGACAGCGCGCGAGGCTATGACTGCCCACAGAAGTGCCAAGGAGTACACCGAAACAACGGCTGCGATGACCTGCAGTATAAAAGTGGGAAGCAAAAGGTGGACTACCACGATTACCACAACGATCAGGACAGGCATCCAGGAGGCTAACTGCAACTGTGTGCGGTGATAGGAAAGCTCCCAGCAGGGATATCCTTACGCCTGAAAATCCAGCGCACAAATTCCGCATGTTGGCGCAGTTCCCACCTAAGAAGCTTCAGCGCATAACGGGCAGGGTGGTAGTGGGCTGCGCGAAGCGCATTCTGTTTAGAAACCACCACGGCGCATCTGTTCTACTAGGGCGTGAATGATCATTTCTTGAGCACCACTCACACGAAGATCATCCATGCTGATAGGCACCGATCCCTCGTTGAGGGTTTTAATCACACCACGCATGTACCCTCGCGACATTGCTTCGCCCAGTGGACCCATCAGCGATTGGGCTTCCTCGCTATAGCTAGGGAGATCGCCAAGTTCCTCCCAGATCTCCGCGGCGCGCCGGGAATGGGTGATCACCTCGGGATCGTCAAGATTGTCGCGGATAGCTGTCCATGTTTCGTCGGTGGCTACGCCACATAAGGCCATGAGATCCAGCATTGTCAGCTCCATTTCAAGCATGGAGCCCTTGCCCATTACTAACGTGAGCTCACTGCGAATATCGGCCGGTGCGCCAGGTGATCCCGATGCTAAAGAATCCAGCAATTTTTGCTGATGGCGCAGCTGCTTGATCTTGTCATCCAACAAACCAGTTGCAGTGCTTGCGGCATCGGGATCATGCACATTGGCTAGCGGCACACCGGCCTCAGCGAGTGCCCTTATGCGAAGAACCTCAGTCAGGTCCTCAACTGAGTAATTGCGGTAACCGTTAGACAAGCGCTCCGGCTCTGGAAGAATCCCAATGCGGTGATAATGGTAAATTGTGCGGACTGTGCAGCCTGCAACTTCGGCAACCTCGGAGATTTTCATGTACTTCAGGCTAAACCATGACGTTGCGACAGGGGCAAGGAAATTTACCAAAAAAGGGAGCTCACCACAGAAAGTGGTGAGCTCCCTTTGACGTTAAACGTAATCGAGGAAAGCGAGACTACGCCTGGCCCTCGAACAGGGTGGTAACGGAACCGTTCTCGAAGATCTCGTTGATGGTCTTAGCCAGCAACGGAGCGATGGACAGAACGGTGAGGTTGTCCCAGCCCTCAGTGTTCTGAGGCAGGGTATCGGTGGCAATAACTTCCTTAGCGCCACACTGGGATAGACGCTCACGTGCAGGGCCGGAGAATACGCCGTGAGTACAAAGAATGATGACATCCTTCGCGCCAGCGTCACGCAGAACGCCAACCGCGCCAGCGATGGTTCCACCGGTGTCAATCATGTCATCCAAGAGGATGGCGGTCTTGCCCTCAACATCACCAACAACGCGGTTGGCAACTACCTCGTTGGCTACGTCTACGGAGCGGGTCTTGTGAACGAACGCCATTGGGGCATCGCCCAAGGTGTTGGCCCACTTTTCTGCAACCTTTACGCGGCCGGCGTCAGGGGAGACAACTACGATGTTGTCGAGCTCGTAGTGTTCCTTAACGTAGTCCGTCAAGATTGGCATTGCGTGCATGTGATCAACTGGGCCGTTGAAGAAGCCCTGGATCTGATCAGTGTGCAGGTCGACTGTCACGATGCGGTCTGCACCAGCAGCCTGCAGGAGGTCAGCAACCAGGCGAGCGGAGATTGGCTCACGGCCGCGGTGCTTCTTATCCTGGCGAGCGTAAGGGTAGAACGGCAGGATAGCGGTGATGCGCTTTGCAGAACCACGCTTGAGCGCATCGATCATGATGAGCTGTTCCATCAGCCACTTGTTCAGTGGCTGGGTGTGGGATTGCATCACAAAGGCATCAGAGCCACGGACAGACTCTTCGAAACGGACGAAGATCTCACCGTTTGCAAAGTCACGTGCCTGCATTGGAACCAAGTCAACGCCTAGTTCCTTAGCTACGGCTTCAGCCAGTTCTGGGTGTGCGCGACCCGAGAACAGCATCAGGTTCTTTTTTTGTTCAGACCACTTGTGGGAGGTCATAGGTTGCAATACCTTCCTTCAAGGTAAAAGGAGCAGAAAGCTTTCGAAAATAAGGATACCCACCGCATTAAGCTTCATTGAAATATTTGTGGGGTAAGTCAAAAAATTTTCTTTCCCCACTTATTCTGAGCTGGTGTTCTTGGGTTTTGGCGAGGGGGAACATTTGGGGGAGTGTAAAACAAACTCGGTACACCACCAAGTACATGGTGTACCGAGTTTGTCCTTACTTGTCCTCGTTTTTGAGGGCTTCTTCAGCGGCCTTGGCTGCTGGGGTGCCTGGGCGCTTGGCAATGACCCAGCCCTCGATGTTGCGCTGCTTGCCGCCGGAAACTACCAGCGATCCAGCTGGCACGTCCTCGCGGATGACGGTGCCTGCGCCAGAATAGGCGCCGTCGCCTACGTTGACCGGAGCGACGAACATGGTGTCGGAGCCGGTGCGAACGTGGGAGCCGATGGTGGTGTGGTGCTTGTTCACGCCGTCGTAGTTGACGAAAACGGAGGATGCGCCAATGTTGGATTCCTCTCCCACGGTGGCGTCACCAATGTATGTCAGGTGCGGTACCTTGGAGCCGCGGCCGATCTTGGCGTTCTTAGCCTCAACAAAACCGCCCAGTTTGCCCTTTTCGCCCAGTACCGTGCCAGGGCGGATGTAGGTGAAGGGGCCAACGGTTGCGTTCGCGCCGATTTCGGAATCGGATCCATGGGTGCGTACAACGGACGCGCCCTCACCGACCTTAATGTTGTCCAAGGTGGAATCTGGCCCGATCTCTGCGTTGTTAGCGATCTCCGTGGTGCCTTTGAGCTGGGTGCCTGGGTAAATTATGACGTCAGTTCCGATCTTCACGGTCACATCAATCCAGGTGGTTTCCGGATCCACAATGGTGGCGCCGCCGCGCATGGCTGCCTCGACGGTACGGCGGTTGAGCTCGCGGCCCGCCTCGGCCAGTTGTACGCGGTCGTTGACGCCAGCAAGCTCGTTTGGGTCGTGTGCTTGGTGTGCGCGAACAGGGTGGCCATCGTTGCGGGCGATGCCTAGGACATCGGTTAGGTACAACTCGCCTTGGGCATTGTCTGCCTTTAGCTGGCCCAGCGCGTTGCGCAGGATCGCTGCGTCAAATGCAAAGACACCGGAGTTGACCTCATTGATCTTGAGGGTCTCCTCATCGCCGTCTTTCTGCTCGACGATGGCAGTGACCTCGCCGTTGTCGTTGCGCACGATGCGGCCATAACCGGTTGGGTCGTCCAAGGTCATAGTCAAAACGGTCACTGCGGTTGGGATTTCGGTGTGAGCGTCAACGAGTTCCTTCAGCGTTTCAGAGCGCAGCAGAGGAACGTCACCGTTAGTGACTACAACGGTGCCTTCGAATCCTTCGAGCTTGTCCATCGCGCACTGAACTGCGTGACCAGTGCCGTTTTGCTCTTCCTGGATGGCAGTCTTCACGACGGTGCCGGACAGCTCCTGTGCAACTGCATCAACCGCTGGGCCTACCTGATCGCGTTGGTGGCCGATGACGGCGACAATGAAATCAGGGTCCACACCTGCAGCGGCGTGAAGGGAGTGGGACAGAAGGCTGCGGCCGCCGATGGCGTGTAGAGTCTTCTGCTTTTCGGACTTCATTCGAGTACCCGCGCCAGCCGCCAAAACAACGACAGCGCAGGATGAAGGGTTACTCACGGGTAACTGTTCTCCTGGGTTGATGGACATGGTCAAAGCAGCACTTACGTATTTCCACACGATAAAGCGCGTCTTACTTTTCTTCCCACCAGCTTAACGCTCTTGGAAGCTATGTACGCATTAGGAGTGAATTTGGTTGTCGTTTAGGCCGGTGCTGATGCAGCCGAATCCTCTTAACCTGCTGAAACGTCTTTCATATTTTTGGCCATGAAGGTGCCTACGAGCCCCATGACGGCTAAGAAAATGATGGCAATGTGGGTGCCGAATAGCGTCAAAGCGCCGGAAATGGCGCCGGTGACTAAGAGGAAGAAGCCCATCAGTGTATTGGCTGCACCAACAATGCGCGTACGCTCGTCTCCTTCTGCCATGTCCACCACATAGGTTTTTCTGGCCACGCGTACTGCAACGTGGCAGAGAGTAACGAGGAAGAAGCTCAGGCCAAGAACGATCATGAGGGCAGTACCGGACATCAAGCATGCTGCGGCTACGGTGAGCAACAGAATGATGGAGGCAGCAAGGCTGCCGTAACTCATGACGTTGCGCGATGAGATGTCGGAAAGCTTTCCGGACACCTTGCCGCCAATGAACCTTGCTAGTCCACTGGCAAGCATGAACATTCCCACGCCGCCGAAGCTCACGCCCTCCTCCGCGCCCAGAGTTACAAGAAAAGATGTGGATAGAGCGGTCACGAGGAGGAGCGAACGGACCGTGACGAACATGCGGAAGTGGGCGTTAGTGCGAAGCAACCCGAAGCAGTCAGCGAACGGATTCTCAGGTGCGCGAGCGGAACCGGCGTCTTCATACGATGGTTCATCGATGCGGGCAAAGACGAGGCCCGCAACAAACCATGCCACTGCAGATGCCATGATGAGGGCGGCGAGAGCCCACGCGGGCGCGCGGTCTCCCAAGAGCATCAAGACAATGGCGAGTGCAATTCCTGCAAGCCCGCCCACAGTGGTGGCCTTGCCGTTGATTGCGCCCCGCGAACCTTTAGAAATCACGCGTCCCTGCACATCTTTAGATGTGATGGAGCACAGCGCGCGACCTAGCGCCAAGATCCCAAGCAGGATGATCACGACCACGCCCAGCGCCACACCGTCGAGCAACAACCCACTCACACCGACGCCGGCAGCGGCCGTAGCCTGGATCATGGAGCCTGCTACCCAGATGGGCACCCTCTTGCTTTTCGACAAGATCCACGGCGTCAGCGACGCCTGTGGCAACAGGGAGCCGGATTCCCTGATGGGGACAAGGAAGGCCGTGAACACCGCCGGCGTGCCGGCGGTGGCGAAAATCCAAGGCAACACGGTTTTAGCTGACGTGATCTGGTCACCAATGTTTTGCAGCCCATTGGACATGACAAAAATGCGACCGTTGCGGGCCTCTGCCACAGAATCACTGTTTGTCATACCCAAATCCTTCTCTCTGCTCGATTGGTTCAACTCACAGTAGAAGTCCGCGCGAGACGCGGGCAAGCAAGGGAAAGCTAAGCTAAAGTGACCCCGCGCACCCACCACGCGTTTTCATCAACAGCTGACATTGAGACCGTTCCGTAGCGTTAAAACAACCTGTGTCAGCGAAAAATAGGTTTCGATTCACCAAGGGCTTTTATTATCCGATTTTCAACGCGGCAGCGTGCCCCGGCTGCTCACAATCTCCGCACACGCCTAGTGAGTAGGGGATATGCCTAGAAGCCTCCAGCAACTCTCGGGCAAACATTAGTGGCCGCCCAGAATGCCCCTTTACGTGGAAGCCTAATAATGGCTTAGCGAATGGCCCGCATGTGGTTGGGGAAAGGCGACAGCGCGCATTCGATTCTGCGCGAGTGGGGTGTTTGTGTAGAAGACGCCTGTGTGTGGTGAGTTGGGTCGGTATCACGATCATTGCTGGTGTGTGGCGATGGAGGTTGGTGAGTCTGCTCCGTTGCCTGCGGTCAATCGTGAGTTGGAGCAGGCGTGGAAGCAGACTACTCGTGGTGGTTCGCAGGATGATGTGATGCGTCGGTGGAAGAATTATTTGGATCGTCGTTCGCGGGTGTTGCAGTCGCAGGACAAATAGCAAGACACGGGCGCCTGGCGGTTATTCCTTGGACAAACGGTTTGGGCACAAAGCAGGCATTCAGGTAGGCAAGTCAGCGTTTCCCGCGGGGTGGTCAGATCAGCAGATTGTTGATGCCGTCCGCGATGTGCTGGAGGGAGGGGAAATCGGGCTACGTCGCGCTTCAACGGAGTTTCAGCAGGATCGTCAAGGTAATGAGTGGCTACCAACCTTTGATTATGTGGTGACGAAAACCGCTAGGATTAAAGGTGAAGAAATTACAGCAGCTTACACGGTCATCGATGGCGTGGCTGTGCAACCCTACGGATACTCAAACGAAAGGCAATGAGAAAATGAGTAGCCCACGGATTACAACTAGCAGGGAGCTGTTTGACTATGTGATTGCTAATGGTCCCCCTATGGTGCAGAGTCTGCGCGATTGGAAGGTTTTTGGCAGACGGGAGGTGGCCGATGACCTCTGGGTTTATTTTCTTGCCATGTTGAAGGAATATTCATATAAAGAGCTTGAGCCGGTGATGAAGGTGGTTCGTGACAATATTATTCTCGTTGCTGGCGATGAGGCTGATTTTGAGCTTGCGGATATTGTTGGTGCCCCGTGGGATTGTTTCGCTTAGGTCAAAAGTTCTGCCGTCACTTTTTGTGGCGGCTTTTGCTATCAACGAGATGAAGTTTAGCGCTGCCTAGCCGGTAGGTTTCCAGGTTCAAGTCCTGGCAGCTGCGCGAGCATAACCCCATCACGCCCCTGGCTGGTGTGGTGGGGTTTTGTGCTGCCCCTAAAACGATGAACCTATTTTTCCTAGGAGGAAAACGAATGGACAACGCGGATTCCTTGGGGGGCTAGCGGCTAGGTGCCGACTCCAGCTGAGGTAGCAGCCAAAACCACGTCGCGTACCGCGGAAAAGCTGCCGCGCCGCCGGATACCTTTGATTGTGAGTACGTGGAGAAGCTTCGTAAAGAGGTGGCCGGTTACCGCTCTAAGTTAAAGGAGCTTGAACCGCTCGTGGTGGAGTACCGCAAGCAGCAGGTTGGCGTAATGAGCCTGTTCGTGATGGTAGTGGGTGGCCTCATGATGAGAGTTGTGCTGATGGCTACCGGCGGGATTCCGAGCGTGTAGGTGCGTCGAAATTCCCGAAAGACTGGACAGACCAGCGGGTTGTTGACGTTATTCGCGATTCAATCGAAGCTCCGCAGTATGCGACAGTGAATGAGTTTCCCGGGGAGGTGTGGTCTGAAGTAGACGGCGTGATGGCGTATGTGAAGTACGTTATGATTCGAGGTGAAGCTAAGTTTTCGTTAGCTCATCCTGTGAGTGAGATTCTAAAACGAGCAAAGAGAAGGGGTTAGGCATTGAGCAGATATTTCGATCAGTTGGACGCGTTAATTCCCGATACTGTGCCACGTGAGGCCGCGATGGACTCACTCTCAGCGGGAGAAGTAGATGGAGCGATTACTGCATTGATGGAGGATGCTTTTTCAGCTGGGGAACTTCCGGTTGAGGCATTTGAGATAGCGTATGGGGCGCAACTTGATACGCCCTTTCTCCTAATAATTGATGCTCTAAAAGAAGCGATGACAAAAGCTTCGCCTAGGTAGGTTATTGTGCTGGGTTCGAGTCCTGGCACGCGCACGAGCATAACCCCATCACGCCCCAGGTGGGTGTGGTGGGGTTTTGTGTTGCCCAGAAAACGATGCACCTATTTTTCCCAGGAGGAAAACGAGTGGACAACACAGATTCCACGGATGCTAGCGGCTAGGTGCCGACTCCAGCTGAGGTAGCCGCCAAAACCACCGCGTCCACGGCAGAGAAATCAGCCACGGCGTCGGATACCTTTGATCGCGGGTATGTGGAGAAGCTTCGGAAAGAGGTCGCCGGTTACCGCTCTAAGTTAAAGGAGCTTGAACCGATCGCGGCGGAGTGCCGCAAGCAGCAGGATGCAAGCAAGTCTGAGCTTGAGGCCGCGCAGGCTAAAGCTGCTGCGGAGGCTATGAGAGCCACGGTAGCTACGCAGGCAGGTGTGCCAGTTGAGCTGTTGCCAGACAGTGCGGATGAGGCCACGCTTATCCACGCATTGAAGAGGTGAGGAAAGCTAAAACGAAATCGCCGTTCTAGTATCGTGCCAGAGCCGGGGCTGACAATGAAAATAGCCCGCTACCCACAAAGAGTGAGGTAAACGGGCTATTTATAATGGCTTCCCCACCAGGACTCGAACCTAGAATGACGGTACCAAAAACCGTAGTGTTGCCGATTACACCATGGGGAATTGCGCGCCTATAAGGCGAACAAGCCGGATACACAGCGGTGTGTGTTTCCGGAATGACAGCTTACATTACTTATCACGATTTGTGTAAAACCTGCCAGCTTTGTCGGGGGTTAGGGTGCCCGTAACGGTCAGTGGTGGTTTGGTCCCCACATTGTAGATAAGGTGGTCTTAGGCAAGGTGGCAGCGAGGCTGCACCTTAAGTTTTGTAGATAGCACCGCAAAGGAATGTGTTCATGGGTCGAGTCCGGATGACTGGCAAAGAACGGCGTGAGCAGTTGATCAGGGTTGGTCGATCGGCGTTCGCAGAGCTCAGTTTTGATGGCGCCAGTGTTGAGGAAATCGCGGCACGCGCCGGTGTGAGTAAGCCGGTAGTGTATGAACACTTTGGCGGTAAAGAGGGCCTGTACGCAGTAGTCGTTGACCGTGAAATGACCAGGCTCGAGCAGGTGATTACCAACTCCCTCAGCCATGGGCGTTCGCGCGCGCGTATTGAGCAGGCTGTCATTGCGTTGCTGACTTACGTGGAGGATGAGACCGATGGTTTCCAGATCCTGATGCGCGATCTGCCGCTGGGGCATGAGCGTAGTTACTCCACATTACTCAATGACGCTGTTGCGCAGGTGTCCCACATTCTGGGTAAGGCTTTCGAGCGATCTGGCTTGGACCCCAATAACGCTGTTCTTTACGGGCAGGCTTTGGTGGGGATGGTATCCATGACGGCCCAGTGGTGGTTGGACGAGCGGTTGCAAGAAAATGGTCCAACTAAAGAACAAGTAGCGGCCCATATTGTGAACCTGTGCTGGAACGGTCTTTCCGGCATGGAGGTAGATCCGCGATTGTCCCAAGTGGAAAACAGTGAGCCTGCTGAATTGGGCGAGCACAAGGGTAATTGACATGCGTGAATGGCCCTCTTTAGGCGGATAGGCATGATCGTGGACTGCACGCTAGACTGGTGAGTTATTGATGCTAGCACCTCGCACGCATTGGGCAGCGGGAAGCTATTAGCACCCCTTTTTGTTAGGGCCAATGGTGGCCGGAGAACAGAAAGCGGGTGCTTTCGCTGTGTGCTGGCCACCCAATTAATCGCTTACTGGACTAGGAGTTGAGCACCAGATCGTGGCTACCAAAACTACTGCAATGCTCGCTGGCCTACTCAAGGTTGCCGCGACTGACCCCAAGCTCAAGGGCCTTGTGTCCCACGTGGGTGATGAATCGCTGCACATTACTGGCATTGACCAGGCCCGCCCATGGGCGGTTGCAGCGGTTGCGGATAAGGTGCCGGTTTTATTGGTGACTGCCACTGGTCGTGAAGCAGAAGACCTCACCGCGGAGCTGAAGGCGATGATGGGGGAGAAGGTCGCGTGGTTCCCCGCGTGGGAGACGCTGCCGCACGAGCGGCTCTCGCCGGCGGCGGACATTGCGGGCAAGCGAGCCCAGGTTCTGGCACACATGGATGACTACAAGGTGGTTGTCACCGCCGCGCGCGGACTCGCCCAGCCAGTACTTCAGGAGGCCGAGGGGCGCGAGCCTATCGTGCTCGAAGAGGGCGTCGAGGTGGAATTTGAGGATCTGACCAATGAGCTCGTCCACCGCGCGTACAAGCACGTGGACTTGGTGGCCAAGCGAGGTGAGTTCGCTACTCGCGGCGGTATCATCGACATCTTCCCAACCACCGCGGACTACCCTGTGCGCGTCGAGTTCTGGGGCGACGAGGTTTCTGAGATGCGCGCGTTCTCAGTGGCTGACCAGCGTGCTATCCCCGATATGGAGATTGAGCGGATAGAGATCTATCCGGCACGTGAGCTCCTCATTTCTGACAGCGTTGCAGTCAAAGCGTCAGAACTTGCTACCAAGCATGCGTCCAACCCGACGCTGCAGGAGCTTCTGACCAAGATCAGTGACAAGATCCCAGCAGATGGTATGGAAGCACTCATGCCGGCGCTGGTGGACACTCCGTTTGTGGCGCTGCCGGAGCTGATGCGCAAAGGTACTCACATCATTGCCGTGAACCCAGAGAAAATCCGCACGCGTATCGCTGACCTGCAGGCAACGGATGCGGAGTTTTTGGCGACCGGTTGGGAGGCAGCAGCCATGGGCGCTGATGGCCCAGTGGCTGCTGAAGGGCTAGACCTTGAGGCATCCACCTACCGTTCCTATGAGTCGCTGGAGATTGCTGCTAAGAAAGCCGGTTGCAGCTGGTGGACGTTTACTCCGCCGGGAATGATGGAAGGCGACGATTCTGATACATTGCCGCTGGAATTCGAGCCGGGGCCTACGCCGCGTGGTGACATTGGAAAGATCGACACCATGATGGCTGAGCTGCTTGCTCACACGCTTGCTGGTGGCAGGGCAGCGTTCATCGCGCCGGCGCAGGGGGCGATTAACCGCATGGTGGATCGTTTCAAGGAAAAGGGCATTGCCACGCGCGTGGCGACTGCTGGCTGGGAGCCAAGCCCGGGTGAGGTCACGCTGTACCAGGCGCTCAGCCATGCCGGCTTGGTATTTCCGAGGGTACGCAAGCTTAAGGATGCTGATGCGCTACCACTGGTTGTGGTGACTGAGACTGACCTCACCGGCAACCGAGTGGGCGATATTGCTGGGGCGAAGCGCAGGCCCGCCAAGCGCCGCAACCGCGTAGATCCTCTGGCTTTGAAGACCGGTGACTATGTGGTGCATGAGACCCACGGCATTGGTCGCTTCCTGAAGATGGCTGAGCGCGTTATTTCGTCCGGCGATGACACCTCGCGTCGCGAGTACATCGTGCTGGAGTACGCCTCATCCAAACGTGGTCAACCTGCTGACCAGCTGTATGTGCCGATGGACTCACTGGACATGCTGAGCAAGTATGCCGGTGGTGAGACCCCTACGCTGTCCAAGATGGGTGGTTCTGACTGGAAGAACACCAAGAAGAAGGCTCGTGCCGCTGTGCGTGAGATAGCTGGCGAGCTGGTGGAGCTTTACGCAAAGCGCCAATCCTCGCCAGGCCATGCCTTTGCGCCAGATTCGCCGTGGCAGTTGGAGATGGAGGACAACTTCCCGTACGTGGAGACCGAAGACCAGATGCTCGCCATCGAGGCCGTCAAGGCGGACATGGAAAAGCCCGTTCCGATGGATCGCGTGGTGGTGGGCGATGTGGGCTACGGCAAAACTGAGGTGGCTGTGCGCGCAGCTTTCAAGGCTGTCCAAGATGGCAAGCAGGTGGCTGTGCTGGTGCCTACCACATTGCTGGCGCAGCAGCACCAGTCCACCTTTGAGGAGCGCATGGCGGGATTCCCCGTCAACATCAAGGGTCTGTCTCGCTTTACCTCTGCCGCCGATTCCAAGGAGATCCTCCGCGGGCTCGCCGACGGCACGGTGGACATTGTGATCGGTACCCACCGTTTGCTGCAAACGGGCGTGCAGTGGAAGAACTTGGGCCTAGTTATCGTCGATGAGGAGCAGCGCTTTGGTGTGGAGCACAAGGAGCACATCAAAGCAATGCGCACGCACGTGGACGTGCTGACCATGTCTGCAACCCCAATCCCGAGAACCTTGGAGATGTCCATGGCGGGTATCCGTGAGATGTCCACCATCCTGACGCCACCGGAGGATCGTCACCCGATCCTGACTTACGTAGGCGCGCAGGAGGACAAGCAGATCGCTGCGGCAATCCGGCGCGAGCTGTTACGTGATGGCCAAGTATTCTTCGTTCATAACAAGGTTAAAGACATTGAGAAGCGCGCCCGCGAACTCCGTGAACTCGTGCCAGAAGCCCGCGTGGTGGTTGCCCACGGACAAATGAGTGAGGAAGTCCTCGAGCAGACGGTTCAGGGGTTCTGGGATCGCGAGTACGACGTGCTGGTGTGCACCACCATCGTGGAAACAGGCCTCGACATTGCCAACGCAAACACCCTCATTGTGGAAAACGCTCACCACATGGGACTTTCTCAGTTGCATCAGTTGCGTGGTCGTGTGGGCCGCTCCCGTGAGCGCGGCTATGCCTACTTCCTGTACCCCAAGGGAGTCACGCTCACGGAGAACTCCTATGACCGCCTGGCCACTATTGCCCAGAACAACGATCTGGGCGCCGGCATGGCCGTGGCCATGAAGGACCTGGAGATGCGCGGTGCCGGCAACGTGTTGGGCGCGGAGCAGTCTGGACACATCGCAGGCGTCGGCTTTGACCTTTACGTGCGCCTCGTGGGCGAGGCGGTGGAGGCCTTCCGCGCGCTTGCCGACGGGAAACCGTTAGACGCCACGGACAAGGGGCCTAAGGAAATCCGTATCGAGTTGCCGATCGACGCCCACATCCCTGAGTCCTACATCAAGGCCGAGCGTCTGCGCCTTGAGGTCTACCGCAAACTCGCGGCGTCGAAAAGCGAAACCGATCTGCGCCTCGCCGTGGAGGAAATGGAAGACCGCTACGGTCCCTGCCCCGAGGAAGTACAGCGCCTGCTGTCCGTCGCCCGACTGCGCCACCAGGCGCGCCGGGCTGGAGTGGGGGACATTATGGTCCAGGGAACCCGCATCAAGATCCACCCGGTAGAGCTTGCCGACAGCAAACAGGTCCGCCTGAAACGACTGTTCCCAGGCGCGGCCTACCGCGCCGCGGCCAAGGCCATCCAGTTACCCATGCCGCGCGCCGGGCGCAATGTGACAGACACGAAGCTGCGCGACGTGGACCTCATTCAGTGGGTGGCGGACTTCTTGTCGCAGATGTTCGATCTGGAGGAGATCGATGTGCGCATATCCAGTGCTGGGAAGAAGCAGAAGAAGGTGGTGTCCTCCGTAACCAAGACCACCAAGGCGCAGAAAAAACCAGCCACCAAGCAAAAGACTGCTGCTCCCGCGGCGCGTAAGACCACATCACCACGTGCTGCAGGGCGCAACAATCCACTCAACGGATCTGGTGGATTCCGCTCCCGCAGCAACTAAGCACAAAGCTGCCTTCCCGTGAGACCGGAAAGGCAGCTTTGCGTGGTTCTAGAGCGACAAAGCGCCGGTGGATAAACCATAGATGGCAGAGGCACTGCCGATTACTAACAGCGCAACAAAACCCCACTCGAAGGCATTAAACACGCGTTTTTTGTAGGCCAGGCGAGTCCACACGTAAGGAATGAGGCCAGGCAGCACAGCGAGAGCACCGAAAAGGATGAACACCGGATCCGCCGCGTAAATCAGCCAGCAGGCGTAAAAGAAAGCGACTACTCCGACAAAGAGGTGCTTGCGGTTGGTAGTGGAAGAAACGGGGGCGTCATCGCCGGTATCATGCTGGGCAATGCCCTTGCCACGGGTGGTAAGCAGCACCAGGTACAACGCTGAGAAGATGTACGGAACCAAGTACATCACCGTGGCAAGCTGCACCATGGTCAAGTACGTGGTCTCATTGACGAAGAAGATAATCACCCAGATTTGAATCACCACGGTGGAAATCAACTGGGCAACCCATGGTGCGCCAGCTGAGTTTTCCGCGCCAATCTTCTTGGGGAGCAGGCCGTCTACCGCCATCAGCGCTAGGGGTTCTGCGCACAGCATCTGCCACGAGACGTATGCGCCAAGAACCGATAGGCATAGGCCGATCGATACCAGTGCGCCACCCCATGGGCCCACCACTGCCTCGAGGACGGATGCCATGGAATTATCTGGCAGCGCGGCCAATTCCGCTTGAGTGAGTACGCCGAACGAGAGGGTAGAGACGGTAACGAGGAGAGCCAACACGGTGAGGAAACCAAAAACCGTTGCCCTCCCGATGTCCTTTCGGCTTGAGGCCTGCTTGGAATACACCGAGGCCCCTTCAATACCAATGAAGGTCCATACTGTCACCAGCATGATGCCCTGAACCTGCTCAAAAACAGTGCTGCCCGATTCCTGGCCCCAGAAGTCAAAGGTGAACTTATCCCAGCTAAAGCCAATAAAGGCTACAAGGATGATGAAGGCTCCAATAGGAAGCAGTTTCGCAACCGTGGTCACCGCATTGAAGATCGCGGCCTGCTGAACGCCTTTGGACAAGATAGCGAAGATGCCCCACGTCATGGCTGACACTGCAATAGCCTGAATGAGCTTATTCTCGCTGGAGAACACTGGGATGTAGTGGCCGACTGTGTTGAAGAACAAAGAAGCGTATCCCACTTGGGCGATGACAGAACCCAACCAGTAACCCCAGCCGGCGGAAAATCCTATGAAGTCACCCAAGCCGGCGCGCACGTAGGCATACACACCTGAATCGAGCGTTGGTTTACGCGAAGCAAGGATGTGGAACACAAACGCAATGGACAACATGCCGATGCCAGCGATGGTCCAGCCGATCAGCATTGCGCCAGGTCCCGCCGCCGCAGCAATGTTTTGGGGTAAGGAGAAAATTCCGGAGCCGATAGTTGACCCAATGATCAGGGCGATGAGCGTCCAGATTTTGACCTTGTTGGTTTGTTCCATGAGCTACAGATTAAACCGAGTAGGTGAAAACCTTTGAGTTGAAGTACAAGGGGCGTACGTGTTCATTCACCCTAGTGAGGTAGCCCCATGAGAAGAAAGACGTTGGGCACGCCCCCTAGGCTGGTGCCTGAAAATACTCTCCTACATGGGCGAATGCACTCCCTAAGCGATTGTCTTTCGTGATGGTGGCCTCACAACGTGTAGGAAAAGTGAGACCTGTGGGATGTATGTGGGGGGAAAAATTGAGATCAAGATTACCCCTGCTGACCTCCTACCAATAGGGGAGGGATTGGGGAAACCACGCGGTGGAACTCACCGCCTCAAGCGGAGTTGCGGCCTAGCGTTGGGTGATAGCCCGATTAGGGGTTCGGTTGAGGCGAGGCGTTAGTATGGCTGTCATGATCGTTTTGCTTCTCGACGCCCGCTGGCCCACCATGATTCCGTTCCCGTTCATGTCACGGCTCAACGGAATCCTGCGGTTTACCGATGAGGTGCCCATTGCGGTCCGGTGGAATCTAGGCGATGCACTACCCAGTGATGCGGGTACGGACATCTTGGTATCCACCAATGAGTTTGACTCAGCAGTCAAGGAAGCAATTGAAGCTGGGGCGGAAGTGTGGGAAGTAGATTCCCGGAAAGACTCTGTCGGGCAAGCTGTCCACGCTATGGAGCGCGCACTGCGGTTTGGTGAATGGGAGCAGGGACAAACACACGAGTCCCTCATTCCATACCTGCAAGAAGAAACTGCGGAATTTATTGAGGCGGTGGAGCAATCACACAGCGAGCAGGAGCTGTGCTCAGAACTAGGGGATTTGTTCCTTCAAGTGCTGTTCCATGCTGAGATCGCGTCACGCCGTGGCGCATTTGATTTCCAAGACGTTGCCCAAAGTTTTGTCAATAAGCTGCGTTCACGTTCCCCTTATTTCTTTGACGGCAGCGACAGGCTTGTTCCCGTTGAGGAGCAAGAGCACTTCTGGGCGTTGGGTAAAGAGAACGAACGGAAAAACCTGCACCAGTGAGGTTGCCTGCTTAAACAGGAGTAGTTCTGCGCAGAACTACTCCCGTTTAAGCGTTCAGTCCTCCTGCCTACGCGAGGAGCTGCTTCCACCGGATAGGAAGCTACGCCAAGCTGTATCCGCTGGCATGAACACCACCCAGGAGGTGATGGGGAAAGCCCGGATGGGTTGAGGCTTGGCTAAAAGTAGTAGTGAGGTGTGCGCTGCTAGGGCAGAGCTGGGGGACTGCACCCATGCAGTGGGCGATGACCGGCCGCCGTGGGGTCGAAGCAAAGGTGCTGCTCACCTCAGCTCAAGCCGCGGTTTAGGGGTCTCTTATTTTTGGATAGGAAAGGGGCGCCGTGCTTTGAGCGAAAAAGAATGTAGGATCGTTGCTCGTGGCAGAAAGCAGTAGGAATTCAGGTTGTGGCATAGGGTGTGCACTGGGGACGTTGGCTGCCATCATTCTGGTGGTTTCCCTCGTTGGCTGGGCCGTGAGTTTTCTAGGGGGTCCTTCGCCCATGCAGCCACGCCAGCCGGTTCCACGCGATGTGCCGCCAGCTGCGGGCGAGGCAGTGCCTGAAATCGATGTGCACGCTCCGGGGCGCACCTCAGACAAGCTCGGTTTCTGGGCTGATCCAATCGCAGAACAGACCGCAATTCCGGTAGCAGCGCTTCGCGCCTACGGTAATGCGGCGTTGATAGCCGCTGAGGCGTGGCCACAGTGCAACCTTACATGGAACACGCTTGCTGGAATTGGCCAGGTGGAGACCCGCCACGGTAGCTACTCCGGCAAGCTGTTTGAGTCCCGAACCATTGATACCAACGGCTTCATCCTGCCACCTATCCTTGGGCCTGCGCTGGACGGGTCACCTGGGTTTGCGGAGATTAAGGACACTGATGGCGGAAAACTTGACAGCGATACAGAATACGACCGCGCCGTAGGGCCCATGCAGTTCATTCCTTCATCGTGGGCACGCTACGGGCGTGACGCCAACGGTGATGGGGAAGCCAACCCCAACCAAATCGACGATGCAGCTCTGTCGGCTGCACACCTACTGTGTGATAGTGGTCGCGATCTGGCCACTCCGGAAGGGTGGTCGGAAGCTGTGAGGAGCTATAACTTTTCCAACGATTACCTCATTGACGTGCGCGATGCTGCTGCCTCATACGCGCTGAAGCAACCAGCTGTGTAGCAACTCACCACAACTTAGCCGGAAATTAAGATTAATTGTTGGCATAATTGACTGTATGCGCGACGCGGTGCTGGGCTCAGAATCCTCTGGGGTGGCACAAGATGCGTTGCGGATCAACAAGATCAGGCAGAACCCCAGCAATACGCTAGTAATTCTGTTTGGCTTGAGAGCGAAACTAAACGCATCCACAACGTCAATAGGAGACCAACAGTGGCTGACATTCTTCACGTATTTGCACGCGAGATCATGGATTCCCGCGGTAACCCAACCGTCGAGGCAGAGGTTTTCCTCGATGACGGTGGTCACGGCGTAGCGGGCGTACCATCCGGTGCATCCACCGGTGTTCACGAGGCTCACGAGCTGCGTGACGGTGGCGATCGCTACCAGGGTAAGGGCGTTCTGAAGGCTGTTGAGAACGTCAACGAGGAAATCGCAGATGCCCTGGCCGGCTTCGAGGCTGATGATCAGCGCCTGATCGACCAGGAAATGATCAAGCTGGACGGCACCGAGAACAAGTCCCGCCTTGGTGCAAACGCAATTCTTGGCGTCTCCATGGCAGTTGCGCGTGCAGCAGCTGAGTCCGCTGGCTTGCCTCTGTACCGCTACATTGGCGGCCCTAACGGCCACGTCCTGCCAGTTCCAATGATGAACATCCTCAACGGTGGCGCTCACGCTGACTCCGGCGTGGATGTCCAGGAGTTCATGATTGCTCCAATCGGTGCAGAGACTTTCTCTGAGGCACTTCGCCAGGGCGCAGAGGTCTACCACTCCCTGAAGTCCGTTATTAAGGAAAAGGGCCTGTCCACTGGTCTGGGCGATGAGGGTGGCTTTGCTCCATCCGTAGAGTCCACCCGCGCGGCACTGGACCTCATCGTTGAGGCAATCAAGAAGGCTGGTCTTGAGCCAGGCAAGGACATCGCGCTTGCACTGGACGTTGCTTCTTCCGAGTTCTACAAGGACGGCAAGTACCACTTCGAAGGCGGCGAGCACACCGCTGAGGAGATGTCCAAGGTATACGAAGAGCTCATCGCTGAGTACCCAATCGTTTCCATCGAAGACCCACTGCAGGAAGATGACTGGGAGGGCTACGTAACGCTCACCGCCTCCATCGGTGACAAGGTCCAGATCGTTGGTGATGACTTCTTCGTAACCAACCCAGCTCGTCTGAAGGAAGGCATTGAGAAGAAGGCCGCTAACGCACTGCTGGTTAAGGTAAACCAGATCGGTACCTTGACCGAGACCTTCGACGCCGTCGAGCTCGCTCACCGCAACGGCTACCGCACCATGATGTCCCACCGCTCCGGCGAGACCGAGGACACCACCATTGCTGACCTGGCAGTTGCTCTCAACTGTGGTCAGATCAAGACCGGCGCACCAGCTCGTTCCGAGCGCGTTGCTAAGTACAACCAGCTCATCCGCATCGAGCAGGAGCTGGGCGATGCAGCAGTCTACGCTGGTCGTTCCGCATTCCCTCGTTTCCAGGGCTAATTAAGCTGTAACTAGCTTTGAGGCGCTGCCTTCCCCCGTTTGCTGTGGGAAGGCGGCGCCTTTCGCGTTTTAGGAGACAGTCCAAGAGCCGGAACTTATGTGACGAGAGTTATCTCCCGTGTTTAGAGATGTTTATAGCACCGGCGCACTTTTAGGGCTATGATGTGAAATCTATGGCGAGAAAAAAATCCCGAGTGCCGGTAGCGAACCGCGCTCCACGAACCAGTGGCAAGGTCAAGACCCTGCCACGCATTCGCCTAACCATTACTGAAGTTGCCATTTTGGTGTTTGTACTGATCATGCTTATTTGGTCGATCGGTACTCCGCTGCGCAACTACCTTCAGCAGCGCGCTGAAATCTCGCGCCTAGAATCCTCAATCTCATCCATGCAGGCTGAGAAAGACCGACTCATTGAGGATATTGAGTTGCACCGTTCGGATGCCTACATCCGTGAGCTCGCGCGAACTCGACTTGGCGTTATTGGCGAAGGCGAGTACGCCTTCCGCGTAATGGACAAGGATCTGCAGAATTCTCGCCAGACATCCGATAGCGCCGTTGATGATTCCGCCTTGGACGTTCCTTGGTACGAAACACTGTGGGATTCGGTAACTGAGGAGGAGTCCTTGGAGCCGGAAGAAGTAAAGCAGGAGCGCCACAACCTGCCAATCATGCCAGCGGATCAACCGGCAACAGAAGGGTAGGCCCCAGCCGGAAACCCTGAACCGACAGTGCAGTAGTCGCGCGTGCCTGATCTGCCTGATCCTAAGGTGTGGTGCGCTCGAGCTAGGGTGCGCTGTGTGGGCAATTTACATGATTCATGGAAGAATATGTTTTCATGAGTGTTTCCCAAGCAGATTTGGATATCGTAGCGGGCCAGCTGGGCCGCGCGCCTCGTGGCGTCGTAGACATTGCTTACCGTAGCCCAGATGGTCAACCAGGTGTTGTGAAGACTGCACCGCGGTTGGAAGATGGAACTCCGTTTCCTACGCTGTACTACCTGACTGACCCGCGCCTGACTGCGGAAGCCTCCCGCCTTGAGGTCGCCCACGTCATGAAGTGGATGACCGGCCGCTTGGAAGAAGACGCAGCGTTGGCTGAGGATTACAAGAAAGCGCACGAATACTACCTGGCCAAGCGCAACGAGATTGAGGATCTTGGTACGGACTTTTCGGGCGGTGGCATGCCGGACCGCGTGAAGTGCCTGCATGTACTCATCGCTTACGCTCTCGCTGAAGGGCCTGATCACTTCCGTTTGGGAACCGAATCTGTGGCTATGGCCGCCGATCATGACCCAGCGCTGAGGGGCACGGCCATCCCGCAGGATTGGCCTACCGTTGAGGAACTGGGCATTGATATGGGTCAGTTCGACTTCTCGCATGCTGACGTGCCAAGCAATTCGGGTGGTGCCAAGTGACCAGGCTTGCTGCAGTAGATTGTGGCACCAATTCTCTTCGCTTGCTGATTTCCGATATTGAGGATGACGGCCAGGTCAATGAGGTCATGCGCCTCATGGAGATCGTACGCCTCGGTCAAGGTGTTGACGCGACAGGTGAGCTCAATCCGGATGCAATTGAGCGAACCCGTGAGGTGCTTACACAGTACGTGGCGTTGATGAAGCAGGAGTCCGTTGCGGACGTGCGCATGGTGGCTACCTCTGCCACCCGGGATGCATCCAACCGGGATGATTTCTTTACTATGACCGCGCAGCTGTTGGGGGAGATTGTCCCCGGCGCGAAGGCGGAAGTGATTTCTGGTGAGGAGGAAGCCCAGCTGTCTTTCACTGGTGCGGTGGCTGATTTCCCTGCTGAGAATGGGCCGTTTTGTGTCATCGACTTGGGTGGTGGATCTACGGAGTTCATCGTAGGCGACCACGACGGCACAATTCGTGGATCGTTTTCCGCGCAAATGGGCTGTGTTCGCCTTACCGAGCGCATCATGCGCACGGACCCGCCAACGGAAACGGAAATTGATATCGCTGAGGACTATGTGGCGGAGCGCATTCACGAAGTGGAAAAGCTCGTGCCTGTTGCCGAAGCCAAGACCTTCGTTGGCTGCGCAGGTACGTTCACCACATTGGCGGCGCTAGCGCTTGGGCTGGAATCCTATGATCCGCGCCAGATTCATGGTTCCTCTTTGCGTTTCGACGCCCTCCGCGTGCTCACCAAACAGGTAATCGCGGAGTCCGCGGCGCAGCGCGCCGCGCACCCAGTGATGCACCCAGGGCGTGCCGATGTGATTGGCAGTGGCTCAGTGGTAGTGAATGGGATCATGGATCTCATTGAACTCAAGACGCATGTTGATCACATTGAAATCAGTGAGAAAGACATTCTTGATGGCATCATTGCGGGATTGGCGCGAAAGAATCACCTGCTCTAGTGCCCAATGCGGGATTTGAGGGTAGTATCTACTACACTAGAATCTCGGATTGCCCCCATAGCCCAATCGGCAGAGGCAGTCGACTTAAAATCGATTCAGTGTGGGTTCGAGTCCCACTGGGGGCACCATAAAAGACCAGCGTAATCGCTGGTCTTTCCTTGTATCCGGCAACGTCAGGGTTGGCTTGTATTGGTTTATAGGTCATAAATTGTGTACAGGATCTAGATAACCACCCCCGTGGTCTAGGTCCTGTTTGTATTATCTTTCTTTATCGTATAGTGGGATGATTTTGGGGCTATTTCATCTGTCCTTTCCTGATTCCAACTGAGTGTGTGTAGCCGGAGTCGATATGGTTGTCATAGAGGGCTGGTCGTCCGGTTTCCTGATCGGCGAGGTTCTCGTCTGGGGTGTGAGTGCATGCTTGGCGGTAGGCGGTCGCACCCCAGTTTTGCTTCTTGGCTATAGCAACAGGATCGTCAGGATCATGGGTATTCAGATGCAGATACCAATCAGCTAAGGCTCTTTGATGCTCAGCAGGCATCCCTTTATGCCTGCGTAGAAAGGTTTTGATTCCACTGTTGCGACCTTCAACGATGTTAGTCATTGATTTCAGCGACTGCAGCGTCTGCTTGTTGAGTTCGGGATCAAGATAGGCAAACAAATGCCCCTGTTGCGGGGGCCTCTCTAGGAGCTTGTACGCACTGCGATACCGATAATGGGTGTACCACCACAGCTTGTTGTTTCTCGCAAAGCTCGGTATCTCACCTGCACCAACATCCTTCCTGTAGGTTCGTTCATTGAGCCACGTGCCGTAAAGCTGATGGAACTTGTGGAGCTGTTTTTGCCATTCAATAGCTTGCTCAATGGTCTTGATCCCCGTGAGGTTCTCAGCCAGCTTGTTCAGCAGACAACCTTGGCTGTATCTGGGGTTCCTGGTCACATAGGCCTGCACATTGCGTCGAATATGGAACGTACAGCGCTGGATCTTGGTAGTCGGCCATAATGCCTTAACAGCAGCAATACTTCCACGATGCCCGTCGATGATCACCATCTTCGGCGGTGCCATCTGCGACAACAGTTGCATGTAGGCGTGCTTGTTTTCGCGTCTGCACCAGTGCCAGGTAATGACGTGATCGTCACATACTGCGATGAGGAGGCATCCGCTGGCGAAGTACGTGCCATCGATGTAGATCTGGTCGTAGATCCTGCACGGATCTGGTTGCGGATGGACTTGGACGAACCAGAACTGTTTCCATGCTCGGTTGATCGTGCTGGGAGAAACACCGGCCAGTTCAGCAGCGTGTGCAATAGTAAGCCCTTCGGTGAGCCACCGGATGAAGAATCGGAAGAAGTGCTTGTTCCTTACGCCTTCGTACCGTTGAAGGTCACTAGTTCCACACTTCTTGCATCGCCATCGTTGGCGTCTAGTTCCTGGCATGAATCCGTTCTTGACCATCACACCGTCACACATGCCGCAGCGGGGTCGTTTTGAATGTCTTGACATCCCACTAGCGAACCAAACCCCGTCCCAGAAACTGGAACGGGGGTAGAAAAATACCGATCTGAAATCCCAACCGAAATTCAAAACAACACAAAACAAAAGGTCAAACCATAAAAACAAGGACCTCTGTACACAATTTATGACCTATAAACCCTTGTATTTGTGCCCGACGTGGGTTTTTCTGATGTGAAGTGCCTCGGATGCCGCATCCTTGGCCATTTTTACCCTCGTTGCGCTGAGGGGTTGTTCGGTCTAGGGGTAGTTCGGATCGTATGCGGTGGTTGGTTTACCGGCACGGCGTGAACCGCTCGGAGTAGGTGGCCACTAAGTGTCACTCGGGCCCATGCCAGAGCCCGAAGGCGTACTTTGCGAAGTGCTCCGTCCAATGAGCTTGGACGACATCTCTGGGGGCCTATCGTCGAGTAACTCTCAAGGAATTTGGAAAGCATGCTCCATGTAGCACGTAGGACGAAGTGTCTGGGATAGGGCAGAGGCGAAACTGAACAAACAGCCACAAGGAGTCCTGTGCATAACACCGCAGGGCTTCAGAAGAAGGGCGTTCCACTGACCAGGATTCTTCCACTGAGAATCGTCAGCTTCGTTTACGCATCTTTAGGGGCTGCTAAGAAGTCAAGCGCAGAACACCTCAAAAAATGTTCGTGCTACGGGGTCTCGTCTTACAACCATGCGGACTCAGCAGTGCACTGGATAGGCGTATCTTTTCTACAATCTCTAGGCACCCGTGAACCCGGGATAAGAGCCATAGATTCTGAACTCATTAGTGATGAATGCGAGCCTCAAGGCGTGGCTGAAAGTACCCAAGCTTGGTGCAGGCTGAAGTGGTGTGAATGTATGGGGACAATTCACAGGCAACCGGCAGGGTCGGCAGATTTGTTTTTCAGTAAGCGGGTTTACACTTTTGGTTACACGCAATGAAAACGTTTTAATCCCCTGCGAATCACGTATTGGTTGTTGGGCGGGGGCAGAGATAAAGAAAGGTGGTGGATCTGCGATGTCCACTGCAGTTGATCAGTTTAATGAGCTTGAGGCTTTGTACAACGAACGTGTATCTGGTCTTAACTTTATAGATGAGCCGGTGTACGAGCTTGGCGTGATGGATCCGTACACCGACGGCCGTATCTCCTATATCAGTCAGGAGCTTGCGGAGTTCACCGGGCGCCCGTCGGGTGTTAATAAGCTGCGGGGCAAGGGCGGGGTGCCAGCACACATCGGCCGCTTGCAGCATTGTGGTTAGGTCACTATTGACGGTGTGGAAGCGCAGTGTTGCGCTTCCTTTTTTCATGCCCTGATTGAATTTAGCAACAAGAATATTGTTTAATTGTTGTACCTATTCGTTTACGTCCCCGAGGTGCTTTGGTGCAGACAATTACCCATAAGAGTCCCGTACTCACTAGGCAACAGTCCACCGCGACTGCATTCTACTGTGTGCAAGGCACGGTGCAGGTTGAAGCCCCAGATGCCACTCTTACCCTTCATGCTGGTGATATCGCCATCGTGCCAGTTGGTGCGGAAATTGGTAGCGAGGATACGGGGTTCTACCTGCCGTTTGAGGTGCCGGCGCTCACCGGTGCGAGTAGGACGATTGCCTTGGGGCACCAGTGGGGCCCTATCCTGGTGGACGCCTACGTCAAGCAGCTTGAGGGTGACACTGGCTATCTGCGCATCTTCGATCATGTGCTGACAGGCCGAGTTGCTGCACCCCGATTGCCCAAGCCAATCCCAGCTCTGAACGTTGCGCGTGCGATCATCGCGCATCCAGCATCAGACACCTCTTTGAATGAGTTTGCGTCGTGGCAGCACGTAGCCTCGCGTACTCTACAGCGCCAGTTTGAGGCATCCACAGGCTTATCTTTCAGCGAATGGCGCGCTGCGTACCGCGTGTACGTTGCGGCCGGATTGCTCATGAACGGTGCCACGTTAGACCGTGCTGCCGGCATGGTGGGGTTCGGTGCCACATCCTCGCTGAGCCGTGCCTTTGTTAGGCACACGGGTACGTCGCCTGGCAAGGCGACCAGGGGGCGTCGTAACGCCATGCCGCAGCTGATGGGTCGGGCAATTTCTGCGCTTTCCGACGTCGACCAGGCGTTCTGGATCCACTGTGGCACAGCCACCGTAACGGCCCCAAACTACTGCCGCTTTGCGGCAGCAGGGGAAATGGTGACGCTGCTCGCCGGGACGCAGATGCAGCTGGAAGTGGCCGCGGGATCAGTGGCTATTCCTGTCCCCGTTGACCTGGACCGTGACGTTGTTGATGTGGCAGACGCATTGGCTCTGTGCGAGGATCTGTTTCTCGGCTAAAACGAAAATCCTGCTAGCATCGGTACTGCTCAATTAAATAAGTTCCCACTGTGAACGCCCAGATATTCACAAGTGGGAACTATTTTTGCAGCAACCTCGTTGAAGGTTGTGAATGAACGCAAAAGAAATAGGTGTGAAAGGACTAAAGTCACCTTATGCGCAGTAGCAGTAACCCAGTTCTGTCATCCCTGTCAGATACTCGTAACAATCCGTACGCAACCCCTCAGGTACAGGACCCATACTCCGGCCACTACGCCCAGCAGGCGCCAGTTACCAACGAACGCCCAATGACCGTAGATGACGTGGTGTCTAAGACCGGCATCACCCTGGCGGTTATCATCGGTTTCGCAATCGCCAACTTCGCCATTGCTTACTTCGTTAACCCAGGAATGGCCATGATGCTCACCATGGTTGGCGCAATCGGCGGTTTCATCACGGTTCTGGTGTCCTCCTTCTCCAAGCGCGGAGGATCCTCCGCGCTGGTAACCCTTATTTACGCGGCTATGGAAGGCCTGTTCGTAGGCGGCATTTCCATGGTGTTCTCCGGCTTCATGGTGGGCAACGCTGACGCGGGCGCGCTGGTTGGTCAGGCAGTGCTTGGTACCGTAGGCGTTTTCATCGGCATGCTTTTCGTGTACAAGACCGGTGCCGTCAAGGTCACCCCTAAGTTCAACCGAATCCTTACTGCCTGCCTCGTAGGCGTCCTCGTTCTGGTACTTGGCAACTTGGTTATGTCCCTGTTCGGCATTGCATCCCCACTGCGTGACGGTGGCCCAATTGCCATCATCTTCTCCCTCGTCTGCATCGGCTTGGCGGCAATGAGCTTCCTCGTTGACTTCGACGTAGCGGACAAGATGATCCGCCAGGGCGCACCAGCGCGCATGGCATGGGGCGTAGCTCTTGGCCTTGCCGTTACCTTGGTATGGCTCTACACTGAGATCCTTCGACTGCTGAGCTACTTCCAGCAGCGATAACCACAAAAAAATGGCGTCCACGTTGTGTGGACGCCATTTTTTATGTCTACCGGTAGATCTGATTTCCGTCGAGTGACACTTTCGAGAACACTCGCTCACCTTCAGAAGTTTCGATTGGCTGCGAGAGCTCTATTTTCACAACCTCCTTGCCGTTAAGCCTGCCCCAGCCCACAGCGCGCTTGTCATTCCAGATTCTCCACGCCATCCACTTCACAGGATCATCCTTATTGATGCAATCTGTAGTAACCGTCTCGGGCTCAATCACTGGCTCTGTACCTACGCAGTCAATGAACCCGATGGAATCAGGCGAAGCTGCATAGTAGGACGGGGTAGTGGTAGGGGCGTCCTCGGTTCCTGGGCTGCTACTAGAGCTGCCGTGGGTGACATCAGCATCAGTGCCAGTGCAGGCAGTAACACTTGTCAGAAGCAGCGCAGTAGATAGTCCGAGTAGGTAGCGTTTCACTGGCGGGAGCTTTCTTAATAAAGCGGACATAGAAAAGAAACCAGCATTCATTAGTGAATGCTGGTTTGAAGGTAGCTACGCGCTATTAAGCACGTGGGGTAGCAGCCTTAGAAGAATCGTATGGCTCTGCGGAAACAACCGTCACCTTAATAACATTGCCGTTTGGTGCGGTGTACTCGCGGGTTTCGCCCTCCTGGGCGCCAATGATAGCTGCGCCTAGTGGAGACTGCTCGGAGAAAGTCTCCAGATCCTTGTTGTCAGACGCCGCTGCGCGGGTACCAATCAGGAAGGTTTCCTTGTCGTTCTCATCGCCGTTGTAGTACACGTGGACTACGGAACCAACGTGAGCAACACCCTCAACGACACCAGCGCGCTCGGTGGTGGAGTTAGCAAGGATCTCAGAGATCTGCTTAATACGCGCCTCTTCCTGATCCTGCATCTCACGAGCTGCATCGTAACCGGCGTTCTCCTTGAGGTCGCCTTCCTCACGACGCTCGTTAATCTCAGCAGCAACTACTGGACGGTGAGCAATGAGTGCGTTGAGCTCTTCCTCAAGCTTTGCCTTGGTCTCAGGAGTGATGTACTGCTTTTGGCTTTCTGCCATGGGGATCAACCTTCTTCGTGTCTAATTTTGTTTACTCACCACCGGGACGGTGGTGGCTGTTAAGCATAAACGACGCCCTCGGCTGAACACGGATACTACGGTATCCCAGCCAAGGGCTCACACTATTTCTGTGTACTTTGCCCACATGATACCACAACGGCGTTGTCTTACTACCCGCACTAAGTGGATCCAAGTGGAGAGGAGTAGGCGTTGTTATTGCAGGGTGTAGCTATCGCGGGCCGCTTCAGACGTGTCCATGTAGAACGGGATGATGTCCGAGCACCCATACACATCACCGGACACCGCTGTAGCTCGCGTTGGCACTTCAACGGCGATGCGCTCGGTGGTTTCACCCCCAGCAGGAATCACAACTTCACGACGACCAACTTCGTTGATGTCATAGTCCAAGGCTGTGACAATGCAATAAGTTGGGACAGACGTGTCCTTGCGGGTGATGTCAACAACTACGCGCATAGCGTTTTCATCAATCTGCTCAACCGTTGCCGTCTCGCCTGTAATCGTTGACTTGGCCTCAGCTTGGAAGAATTTCACTAACGCGAAAGCGAAAGCAATAACCATAACGAGGGCAAAGATAGCAATCAGCTTGCCTGAAATAGTCCCTTTAGTAGTGGAGGATTCCTTGGTGTAGCGCTGACGCTCAGTCCTAGATTGCTGACCAGCATTGCTCATGGAATTAACTGTGTCCTTTAAAGTAGTGCTCGAACTGGGATCCTCACCACGTGATGTGACGATCTTTCTCTAAGCTTAGGCCATAACATCTGAGAGCTCTATTACGACAGTGTCTTCTCGGGCACGGGCATGCTGTGATCTTTGTCGATCTTTAACGGATGAGCGCAGATGTATGCGCGCACAGAAATACTCAACTAAAGTCGGGTAGATATTCCAAACCAATAAGTTAGAAAGGTGATGGGCAACTGTGAGCGGTTTGCGTCTCTTGGCTATCCACGCGCACCCTGACGATGAATCGAGTAAGGGCGCGGCCACAATGGCGCGTTACGCCTCAGAAGGGCATCAAGTAAAGGTCTTGACCTGTACCGGTGGTGAACGGGGAGACATCCTCAACCCAGCCATGAACAAGCCGGGAATCCTGGACAATATCGCTGCCGTCCGTAAGGAAGAGATGGCTGCTGCAGCAGCGGCCCTTGGCGTTGAGCACGAATGGATGGGATACCACGATTCCGGACTACCTGAAGGTGATCCACTACCGCCGCTGCCGGAGGGCTGCTTCGCACTTGCCGATACCGCAGAGGTAGTGGAAAAAGTTGTGAAGGTAATCCGCGAGTTCCGTCCGCACGTCATCATCACTTATGACGAAAACGGCGGTTACCCACACCCAGATCACCTGAAGGTGCATGAAGTTTCCATGCTCGCATGGGATAAGGCAGCAGACGCGGATTACGGCAAAGACCTAGGCGAGCCATGGGCACCTCTGAAGCTTTACTACACGCACGGTTTCATCCGCCAGCGTTTGGAGATGTTCCACAATTTGCTGCTGGAGCAGGGACAGCCGTCTCCCTACACGGAGTTACTGACTCGCTGGGAAACTGAGGACGCAGACGTGATGTACCGCGTTACCACTCAGGTTTACTGCTCTGACTTCTTTCCCCAAAGAGACGAAGCTCTGCGCGCGCACGCTACGCAGATTGATCCAACGGGCATGTTTATGGTTACTCCCGTCGAGGTGCAACAGCGTCTGTGGCCTACGGAGGAGTTCGAGTTGGCCAAGACCCGCGTTTCTACCTCTTTGCCTGAAGACGATCTCTTCGCAGGAATTGAAGAAAGCCTCTAGAGCTCGCTGTGACGTTGAGCTCCGATAGTAGTTTTGGTCCGGTGATCTTATAAACTGGTCACTGAAACGGTGGAGGGCACCAGTTTACGTTTTGTGAAAGTGCCCTTACCATTGCTTAGTGGCCTGCTGGAGTCCAGCAGCTACATAGTACGAAGGAAAAATACCCAAGTAATGCCAATGTGTTGCTTGGTGCAACAGGGTGGCCAAACGTCCACCGCTGGTTCAGTTGGAGGAAAAATGCAGGTTGCTCACTTGGTGGATTCGCTGAATACGGCGATCATTCTTGCGCAGGCGGATAGTGCTACGCCACGTGGCTCTGAGTTTGGCAAGGCATCTCCAATTGGATGGTTTATTCTCATCCTGTTGGTGGTTGTTATTTTGTACCTGGGCTGGGCATTCCACCGTCGCTTCTCCCGCCTAAACAGGCGCCGTGTATTCGCTGAGGCACACGGTCTGGATGTATTCGACGAGGAAGCAGTAGACAAGGCTATGGAAGAAGCCGGAATCCTGGATCAGCGGAAGAAGCACTGGCTGTCCTAGGCGGCGTGATTTTCATCTTGAGGAGGTAGCACGTGCGAGGCGTTAACCGCGTGATTTCACGCACGACGTCGCTGGTGAAGGGACTTCACAAAAAGTCCACCCAGTTGGCGCGTGATCTTGCCTACCCTGTGTATGAGAAGCGCCTCATCGAGGAATGCGCTGGAGTGAAACATCCAGCGCACGTGGCCGTAATGTGCGATGGCAACCGTCGATGGGCAAGGGAGGCTGGCTTCACTGATGTAAGTCATGGGCACCGAGTTGGCGCCAAAAAGATCGGCGAGATGGTCCGTTGGGCCGAGGATACGGACATTGAGACCGTCACCGTGTACTTACTGTCCACAGAGAATCTAGGCCGATCAAGCAGCGAACTGCAGCTACTCTTTGACATTATCGTCGACGTAGTGGCGGAGCTATCGGCGGAGGAAAACAACTGCCAAGTCCGGCTGGTCGGTCACTTGGACATGCTCCCAGAGGAATTCCACAAAAACTTGATTCAGGCAGCTGCCCCAACGGAGGGGAAGACCGGCGTTTGCGTCAATATTGCAGTGGGATACGGTGGACGCCAAGAAATCGTGGACGCGGTTCGAGACGTCATCCGCGATGAGGTCGCCACAGGCACAGCAGCCGAGGACCTGGCGGAAAAGATCACCGTCGACTCTATCTCAAACCATCTGTACACGTCCGGTCAACCAGACCCCGACCTAGTGATCCGCACTAGCGGTGAGCAACGCCTATCCGGCTTCATGCTGTGGCAGGCTGCCTATTCCGAGATTTGGTTCACTGACACCTACTGGCCTGCTTTCCGCCGCGTGGACTTCCTCCGCGCTCTCCGCGAGTACTCCCGCCGCTCACGCCGCTTTGGCAAATAACTCAGAGTGCTGATCTTTTAACCTCAGCGCAGCCAGAATAAGAGTTTTACTGTCAATCCCTAACCGCGTTGATAGTGTGGGACATAGTAGTCAAGTTGGGAAGAGTAAGGCTAACAATGATCCACGTACGGTATGACAGTGTCTACGGTTCCACCAAACAATACGCCGAACGCCTCGCTGCGCTGCTGGGGACAGAGGCGTACACCTTTGACCATGCCATCCCCGAGGACGGTAGCCCCGTCATTGCTTTAAGCCCCGTGCATGGGCCGATGATCTCAGCGGTCAAACTCATCAACGAACTCCAAGGCACAGGGCGTGCACTCGCGGTAGTGGGCGTTGGAATGACACTTTTGGACGACGCCCGTAAAAAAGACCAAATGAAAAGCTTAGTGGATGACACCGTTGCTCGGTTTTACCTTCCCGGGCGCATGAACTACTCAGAGCTCACAGCCAAGCATTCCGCCATCATGGCTAGCATCATCAAAATGATCAAGCTCAAGCCCAAGAAGACCGCCAATGACAAAGCGATGATTGAGGCCTACGGAAAAGACGTAGACAGGGTCGACTTCACTGAACTCGAGCGCATCATCGATTGGGCACGCGCCGCAATGATGTAGCCCTAAAGCTTGCGCATACGCACACGCTGAATGCTGTGATCGACGGCTTTGCGCAGAGTCAACGTTGCTCGCACGCGAGTAGGCAAGATGTTTTCCACCAAGTTGGGTAGGTTAATCGTCTGCCAAATTCGCCGAGCTTCCCGTACCGCTTCAGAATCATCGAAGTCAGCGTAGTGGCTGAAGTGAGCCCCCGGCTCGCGGAAGGCGGATGTACGCAGCTGCAAGAACCGATCGATATACCAGCGTTCGATGTCCTCAGTGCGTGCGTCCACGTAGACGGAGAAATCAAATAGGTCGGACACCACGAGTGTTGGCCCAGTCTGTAGAACATTCAAGCCTTCGACAATAAGGATGTCCGGGCGGTCTACCGTGATGAATTCATCTGGAACACGGTCGTACAGGGTGTGCGAGTACACCGGTGCTTTGACGTTGGCTTTACCGGACTTGACGTCTGTTACGAACCGTAGGAGAGCACGCTGATCGTAGCTTTCTGGGTATCCCTTGCGGTTCATTATCCCGCGCCGTCGAAGCTCTGCGGAGGGGAGCAGGAATCCGTCAGTGGTGACGAGGTCTACGCGTGGGTGCGAATCCCAGCGCTGAAGGAGCACTTGCAAAAGTCGTGCCGTGGTGGACTTGCCCACGGCCACAGAGCCAGCTACGCCAATCACAAAAGGAATGTGTGTGAACTTTTCCCCAAGGAAGGTCTCAGTTGCGGTGGTTAGCTCTTGTTGCGCTTGTACTTGAAGGTGAATAAGACGAGAGAGCGGGAGGTAGACTTCGCTAACCTCTTCCAAGTCAATGTTTTCACCTATACCTCGAAGCTCCACGACCTCTTCTTCTGTCAGTACCTGCGGCATGGAGTTTCGAAGTTCTCGCCAGCTCTCCCTGTCGAACTCAAGGAAAGGGGAGGAATCATTGGTGCGCACCATAAGTCTTATTGTGCAATTCATACGGTGGAAAACAAAAACTCCACCCCGTGTGTGCACGCACTGGTGCTAACACCTTGATGCGGTCAATCTCTCAATCCGTTGCTCTAGGCGGCTGTGGCTGTCCACGCGCAGGCGGGCAGACAACGAATTACTTGCGTTTTCATTTCTTTACGTTGGATACAGCGGGTCGAGCACCGGATATAACCGGCACTTTTTGGGGGATAGCGTAGAAAATTACCCTCTTTATTTTGCGAATTTCTCGGTTACACTAATCTGCGACAGTGCGGTTAATGGCTTCTTTGGGCAAAGGGGCCGTTTTCAGCGCCAGGCGTATATGAAAGGTGCAACGGCCTAATCCCATGACGAATGACATTCGTACCCAGTCTCTGTCCGAGCTAGATCCAGAAGTACATGCAGCGATTGCAGGGGAGCTTGCTCGTCAGCGTGACACCCTGGAAATGATCGCTTCTGAGAACTTTGTTCCACGCGCTGTGCTGCAAGCACAGGGCTCCGTTTTCACCAACAAGTACGCGGAGGGCTACCCAGGCCGCCGCTACTATGGTGGCTGCGAAAACGCCGACGTCGTTGAGGATCTGGCGCGCAACCGCGCAAAGGATCTGTTTGGTGCAGAGTTCGCCAACGTGCAGCCGCATGCAGGCGCTCAGGCAAACGCTGCGGTTCTCATGGCGCTGGCTAAGCCGGGTGAGAAAATTATGGGTCTTTCCTTGGCTCACGGTGGCCACTTGACCCACGGCATGCACCTGAACTTTTCGGGCAAGCTGTATGAGGTAGCAGCTTATGAAGTTGATCCTGAAACTTTCCGCCTTGACATGGACAAGATCCGTGAGCAGGCTCTCGCTGAAAAGCCACAGGTACTGATCGCAGGTTGGTCTGCGTACCCACGCCAGCAGGATTTTGCCGCGTTCCGCTCCATCGCTGACGAAGTTGGTGCGAAGCTGTGGGTAGACATGGCTCACTTCGCTGGTCTTGTCGCTGCCGGCGTTCACCCATCACCGGTCCCACACGCCGATGTTGTTTCTTCCACCGTTCACAAGACCTTGGGTGGCCCACGCTCCGGCATCATTTTGGCCAAGGAAGAGTTTGGCAAGAAGATCAATTCCGCAGTGTTCCCAGGTCAGCAAGGTGGCCCGCTTATGCACGCAATTGCAGGCAAGGCTGTGGCACTGAAGGTTGCAGGAACCCCTGAGTTCAAGGAACTGCAGGAGCGCACCATTGAAGGCGCCCAGATTTTGGCTGAGCGTCTCATTGCCGACGACGCCAAGAACGTAGGTGTGGACGTGCTCACCGGTGGCACCGATGTTCACTTGGTCCTTGTTGATCTCCGTAACTCTGAGCTCAATGGTCAGGAAGCAGAGGATCTGCTGCATGAGGTAGGCATCACCGTGAACCGCAATGCGGTTCCGTTCGATCCACGACCACCTATGGTCACCTCCGGCTTGCGTATCGGCACTCCAGCGCTAGCTTCCCGTGGCTTCGACGCCGCTGCATTCACGGAGGTCGCAGACATCATCGCCCAAGCTCTTATTCAGGGTAAGGGAGCAGATGTTGAGGCATTGCGTGCACGCGTAACTAAGCTCGCGGAGCAGTATCCTCTATACGAGGGTCTTGAAGAATGGAAGATGTTCTAATCTAAGATAGAAGCGCCTTTCAAGGCGCGCGCCTGTAGCCGCATAACCTTATAGGTTATGCGGCTTTTGTTCTGTTTATCCGAAGATTTTTCTGCAGCCACCGAGCATGGCGAGCGGGTGCTGGTTTCTTCGATCCGGCAACCCGTAGGCGGATACCCAGTAGGCGAACGGCCCGCGTTTTTCAATATGGCCGTGGATGTTGTTCCACCAGTCATCATCGTTAATCCCGTTGTGGTAGGCACACAGTGGCACCAAATTCTTGATGTTAGTGTCGCCACCGTTTTTCCACGCCACTACGTGGTGGAGTTGGCAGTCATCGAACGCCACCGTGCATCCTGGTGCTACACAGGTGGGGTTTTCCGCGAACGCCGCTAGGCGTTGTTTCTGGTTGGCAAACCGTTGTGTGCGGAACATGTTGAGGGTGCCTTCTTCTTCATCCACAAGAGCAACCAGGCCGTAGTCTGCTAGTAGGCGTTCTAGGTATTCTTTATCCGTTAGGACGGTGCCGTCAGAACACACCACCTTAATACCGTCACCGTCACCGCGGATGATCTTGGCGTGTTCTTCAACGGGGACGACCACCAGTGGTGTGTAGCCACCTTGGGGCACGCTGGCGTCGCTGCGGAGGAGTTCGGCGAAGGCTTCACCCCGGGCCTGATTCTTCGTTTTGTCGGAGTCTTGTTCCATGATGCTGGCAACAGACTCTTTGAGGCTGCGGTTGATGTCGGCGAGTTGTGCTTGTGGTGCGGTGAAATAGAGGGTGCCCATGCCGTCTGCACCACGCACAATACGCATGGCGGTATTGCGTGTGGCGGGTGGTTGTTTCAGTTCTTTCACGCGCTTGAGGGCGAGTGTGTTGATCACCGCCGCAGGCCGTGGTGTGTTGGTGAGTTCGCGCCACAACACCCATTGTTCGCGTTCAGTGGTGAGTTTTTCTACGTGCCGGCGGATCATGGTGAGCACGGAGACGGAGAAACCATGGGCAATAGCTGCTTCCAGTGTCTTGCGTTGCTGCATGCTGTACCGAGTCTTGCCATACAACCAAGAGGCGGTGCCGATGAGTTCTTTCGCGTCGCGTGGGGCGATGGTGTCGAACTCCCAGTGTTTGCGGCCGTGGAATGCGCGCAGCAGGATGGCACCGCTTCCCATGGCGGTGAGGTAGTCCTTGAGTGCTGCGTGATCATCGGTCATGGCACCAACCGTAAACGCACACACAAGACAAGAACAGCAGCCCCTAGAAAACCCTGTGGATAACCCAAACCGGAAGTAAAAGTTATCCACAGGGTGGCGCTTAGATTTGGCGCATCGGGTGCGCCGTGTACTGGGAGGCCTAGTGAGCTTCCTGTGCTTTCGCTGCTTCCATCTCCATTTCTAGGGTGGTCTCACGCAGCTTCTCGTGTTTGACAAAGATCACGAGGACGAGCGCAATGAGGACGAGTGGGATAAGCATGGTGAATACCGGGAGCAGGGCGTCATTGTAGGCGTAGACAACGGCGTCGTGTAGTGGCTCAGGGAGTGCTTCCACGCTTGCTGGCGTCAGGGAGTTGGAATCTACACCGCCCTGGGCGGCAAATGCCTGCTGCTGTTCGGGTGGTAGCTGGGAGACGGCGCTTGGTAGGCGTTCGGCCATTTCGTCTTTGAGGTTGCCTACGAAGATGCCTCCAACGAGTGCTGAGCCTACGGAGGATCCGATCTGGCGGAAGAAGTTGTTGACTGCCGTAGCGGAACCAACCACTGCCATGGGGAGTGTGTTTTGGACAATCAGTACAAGTACCTGCATTGCTAGGCCGAGTCCCATGCCCAGAACGAAGAGGTAGATAGCGATCTCCCACATTGGGATGCTTGGGCGTAGAAGGTGGAACAGGCCAAGGGCCGCAAGCACGACGATGAGGCCGATGATAGGGAAGTGGCGGTACTTGCCAGTCTTGGCAATGCGCAAACCGGACCAGATGGAGAAGCCCATCATGCCCACCATCATAGGGATCATCATGTAGCCGGCTTCAGTTGCGGAGACTTGCTTTACCATCTGCATGTACGTTGGCAGGTAGCCCAGAATGCCGAACATTGTGACGCCCAGGACTAGACCTGCTGTTGTTGTGAGCGCAAAGTTACGGTTCTTGAAGAAGTCCAGCGGAATGAGAGGGTTCTTTGCCTTTGATTCAACGATAACCAGCAGAATGGCACCGATGATGGAGGTGATGATGAGCCCGATGATGAGTGGGTCGCTCCACTCATATTCAGATCCGCCCCATGTGCAGAACAGGATGAGGGATACGGTGGACACAACGGTGAGGATGGTTCCCAGATAGTCCCACGTGAACGGAGGGTAGTCTCGCTTTGGGATTTGTAGGAAAATTACGGCGATGACGATGGCGATGATGGCCAGAGGCACGTTCATCCAGAACGCCCATCGCCAGTTCACGTGCTCAGTGAAGAAGCCACCAAGCAGCGGCCCAAGGACGGCGGAGAGCCCGAAGATGCCGCCCATGACACCCATGTATCGGCCGCGTTCGCGGGCAGGGATGATGTCTGCGATGATCGCTTGCGAGAGGATCATCAAACCGCCAGCGCCGATTCCTTGGATGGCGCGTCCAGCAATGAGCATTGCCATGGAGTCCGCGAGACCACCAACGATGGAACCTGCTAAGAAGATGCCGATTGCGCCGAGGAATAGCGGCTTGCGCCCAACTTGATCGCCTGCCTTGCCAAAGATTGGCAGCATGACGGTCTCCGCCACCATGTACGCGGTGATGACCCACATCATGTGGTCTACGCCGCCTAGTTCGCCAACAATCGTGGGGAGGGCCGTGGAGAAGATCATTTGGTCAAGCGATGCCAGCAGCATCGTGACCATGAGTGCGGAGAGAACCCACCAAGCGCGTTTTTGTTGCTCTGGGGTCATTGTGGAAGGAATTTTCTCCTTCTTTTTGCGCTTTAATGTGCGATTAGACATGGTGTTAGGACTCACTTCTGAATTAGTTTCGCGTAAGAGCTTGGATGCTATCAACCGATGTGCGAACGCAGCTGAGGAGCTGGCTGGCTGTTTTTTCGCCCGGCAAGCTTTCCCATACTGGGATAGCTAGGCCGATGGCCATGAAGCAGAGCGAGGTTACGTACTGGGCTTCTTGTTCGGGCGCGAGTGTTGTGCGTGCTTTTTCTGGGTGCAATTCCAAGTACCTAGCCATGAGTTCATTGGCGCGGTGTTGGCGCTGGTGGAAGGCGTTGAGCATGGCTCCGTGAAGCTCTGGTTCACGTTGTTTGATGTGCTCGCGGCGTTTAAGGATCTCAACGTCACACGTGTTGTCTTTGGTGATGAGGTGAACGAGGAGTTCAGTGGCCTTGATGAGCAGGGACTCATCTGTGCTTTGTATGGTGAGGAAGGCCGCTGTGTCGGCCTGGCTAGGGGAGCTGGGGCCTTGCCCCATGACTGCCTCCTCCTTGGTCGAGAAGTAATTGAAGAACGTTCGTGGCGATATGCCCGCGGCGTTCGAAATGTCCTCGACCGTAACGTTATGCATTCCCAGGGCGAGGACTAGGCGCGTGGCGTGATCCTCAATGTCAGCTTTGGTCCGCCGTTTTTTAGTCTCGCGCGGGCTTAACGCGCCTGGGTCTTCGCGGGAATAGATGTCCAGTGGGGAAGGCATGCGGGAAAGCCTACTCTTATTTTTGCAGTCACTGCAAAATGGGAATGGGTAAAAAATACCAGTTCCCGCGATTGCTGCGGGAACTGGTGGGAGTAGGTTTTAGGCTTCGCCGCGCTCTGCGCGGGCCTCAGCCAGCTGGGTGCGGGCTGTGCGCAGCCACTCGGGCTGGTCGGAAAGCAAAGCCTTGATCTCTGCGGTGGTGAGCGGCTTGTCCATGTCGTTGCGCTTGAGAGCGGCGATGGTGATGCCAAGCTTTTGGGCGACCACGGCGCGTGGGTGTGGCCCGTTCAGGCGTAGATCCTTGAGCCACTGCGGTGGGTTGTTCTGGAGTTCCACGAACTGCTCGTGCGTGACAGCGTTTGCCTGGAACTCCTCTGGCGTTGCTGGCAGGTAGATGCCAAGCTTCTTTGCGGCGGTCTGGGCCTTCATAGCGGTGCCAGACGGCTTGATTACAGATTCTTCATTCACGCTCTAAACGGTAGCATTAACGCCATGCTCCGTTTAAGTTTCATCACCGGCACCGAGCCTGACAAGTGGTTTTTCCGTTTCCGTGAACGCACGGCGCACGGCACGCTCGTGGATATTCCTTCGGACGACCCCTTGGGTTTGCTGCTTTCCGACGAAGCAGACCTCGCGCTGACCAGGCTTCCTGATCCACGCGTGGCCGAAGGCGGCCCGCTCCACGTCGTGGAGCTCTACGATGAGCAGGCAGGCATTGCCCTCAATAAGGACAATGAAATCACCATTGTGGATCCTGTCGGATCCACTGATATTGAGGGGGAGATCCTCAACTACAAGATCGCCGATGACGGTCGCATAGATTACGACGCGCTGCGTATAGCTTTGTCCGTGGTGGGGGCTAATGTTGGCGTAGCCATTGCTCCGCGGCCACTGCTCAAGGTCCTCGCAAAGAAAGAGGTGGCACACCGCGGGTACTCGGGTGACGTTGCTAAGACACGCATTGCATTGGTGTGGAAGAAGGAAAAAGATTCAGAGGCCATTCAGGATTTTGTGGGCATCGCTAAAGGCCGAACCGCTAATTCCTCCCGCCAAGAAAAGCCGAAGCTGAGCGCCAGCGAGAAGGCTAAGGCTAAGCAAGAACGCCGAGCCAAGGCGGGCAAGAAAACGACTACCAAAACGCAGAAAACTAAAAATAACAGGCGTGAGACTAAGTCGTTACCAAACAGAAAGAAACCCTCTGTGCAGCGAAAACGGCGTAAATAAATTGTGTAAAATGTAGATTTTTCTCACATTGGCTCGCTGAAGGTTGATGTAGCTATGGGATTCGCCATAAAGTTAGGAATTACAGCAAACGAGCGCGAGAAAGTTTAATTAATCTTCACACTTGCTATCGTTCGCAGCTTTAAACAAATCGTTGTTCGGCGCCGTTTAGCGTGGAACACATGAAAGGACGTATTTATGAAGAACATCTCCCGCAAGGTAATGGCTGGTTTCGCTGCAGCTACTCTGACCCTGGGTATGGTCGCTTGCTCCTCTGAGGAGGTTTCTGACGCAGCTAACGAGGTTTCTGACGCTGCAAACGAGGCAGGCGCAGCTGCTTCCTCCGTAGTTGACGAAGCATCCTCCGCAGTTAACGACGCCACCGATGGCGACGAGTCCGAAGCAGCGGACGCTTCCGAGGTAGTGGAGACCACCACCAACGACGCAGAAGAGCCAGAGCAGGGTGACATGGCCGTCATCAACACCGCTGACGGTGAGGCTGAGGTTCCAGCTGCATTCGCTTCCGCTATTGAAGAGCGCGTAGCTGAGTGGGGCGAGGTTAAGGAAATCACCAACGAGGCAGCTGGCTCCCTGGCTGAGTTCGATGGTGGCAACCTGCTGGCATTCGCATCTGAGACCCAGACCGCTGCTCCACTGGTAGGTAAGATCGCTGAGACCTGGATGTCCGAGGGTGGCCTGGACGCAAACGTTGGCCTGCCAACCGGTCCTGAGCAGGTTCAGGGCAAGGGCTGGATCCAGGAATTCCTCAACGGCACCATCTCCTGGCAGCCAGGTGACAACGGTGAGTACGAGGCTGACATCGAAGAGACCGTAGAGTAAAAACTCTGACGTCTTGAAGCTCTTCTAATCTCCTTTTATGGAGACTTAGGAGAGCTTTTTGCATGTGGCTACCGCGGCGGTTGTGAAACTTTTCTTGCAGCGATTCGATTTTTTGACCACAATTGGAGTGTATGAGTGCCATGGACTTTAACATTCGCCCACTGCGACGCGCAGACTTTGGCCAAGTACAGCAGATTTACTTGCTGGGTCTTGAAACTGGCCATGCTACGTACGAAGTAGAGGCACCGAGTTGGGAGTACTTCTCTGGTACCAAAATCCCAGAAACCCTCTTCGTTGCGGTGGAAGCCGATGATGATGCCAAAGTTCTTGGCTGGGTGGCAGCAGGCCCTATTTCCACTCGCAGGGTCTTCCACGGAGTAGTAGAGGATTCCATCTACATCCACAAAGATGCCCAAGGGCGTGGAGTAGCCGGTGCGCTATTAGATAAGCTCATCGAGGCCTGCCAAGCGATGGGCAAGTGGACCATCCATTCATGGGTATTCCCAGAAAACGAGGGCTCAGCCAAACTGCACATGTCCCGCGGGTTTGAAAAAGTAGGATCCTTTTCCCACTTGGCCAAGATGACGTACGGGGAAATGGCAGGAGAGTGGCGCGGGGTGGACATCTACGAAAAGCTACTTCCAAAGCCCGATATTGATGACGTAGAAGCAGCAGCGCTTACCTAAAGTACAGAAAAAGCCGCACACTCATGAAAAGTGTGCGGCCCTATTTTTTAAATACGTTACTTGGTATTGCGTAGCTCGTTCTCTGTGACGAACAACAGGACGATGACAGCGATGACAGATACTGGTGCCAGCATGAGGAACACCGGCGTCAGCGCATCGTTGTAGGCGTTCGCAATGGCGTCAGAGATCACAGGAGGAAGCTGTGAGACCAAGCCAGGCGTGAGATCGGACACGCCAGTCGACGGATCAAATCCGCCCAGATCAATCCCGTTTTCGCGAGCTTGGGTCAACGCCGGTGGAAGCTTCTGGGCAATTTGGGTGCCAAGGGCTGACAAGAAGATGGAACCCACGAGTGCGGAGCCCAGCGAGCCACCAACCTGACGGAAGAAGTTGTTAGTGCCGGTAGCGGTGCCAACCTTGGTAATAGGGAAGGAGTTCTGCACAATCAGCACGAGGATCTGCATGGTAGATCCTAGGCCGATGCCGAAGATTGCAAAGAAGATGCCTACCTTGATGAGAGAATCACCAGCACTCAAGGTGGACAGTAATACCATGGCGACGGTGATGATGACTTGGCCAACCAGCGGGTAAATCTTGTACTTACCGGTTCGTGTCACCCAGTTGCCCACCACGGTGGAGGTGATGATCATGCCACCCATCATCGGGATCATCATCAAGCCTGCGTTGGTAGGCGATAGGCGGTACACCATTTGAAGGTAGGTAGGGAGATACGCCAGGGCGCCAAACATCATGATGCCCACGGCAAATCCCGCCAAAGTGGTCAGCACGAAATTGCGATTCTTGAACAGATCCATGGAGATCAGCGGGTCCTTGACCTTGAGCTCAATGATGACAAAGAGTACGGCAAAGATGATGGTAGTAGCGATCAGTCCAAGAATTACCGGACTAGACCATTCGTAATCGCGGCCGCCCCAGGTGACGAAGAGAACGAGTGCTGCGGTAAAAACGGACATCGTGATGGTACCAAGCCAGTCCACGCGGAATGTTTGTGGCTTAGATGGCAGACGGAGGAAAGCCATAATGGCGATCACGGTGATAATTCCCAGTGGAAGGTTGAGCCACATACCCCAGCGCCAACCAGGACCGTCAGTGAACCAGCCACCTACGAGTGGACCCAAGATTGAAGCCAAGCCAAAGACGGAACCCATCACGCCCATGTACTTACCGCGTTCGCGCGGGGTGGTAACCTCCGCCATGATTGCCTGCGAAAGGATCATCATTGCGCCAGCCGCGATGCCCTGGAGTGCACGACCAGCGATGAGGATCCCCATGTTCTGAGCTGTAGCACCCACAATCGATGCAGCGATGAAAAGGACGTTTGCAGCGATGAATACCGGCTTCTTATTAAGCTGATCACCAAGCTTGCCAAAGATTGGCAGTGCGATGGTTTGTCCTAGTAGGAAAGCAGTGATGACCCAGGACATGTGCTCGACGCCGCCGAGCTCGCCAACGATTGTTGGTAGCGCGGTGGTAAAGATCATCTGTCCCAGCGCAGACATGAGCATGCTGAGCATCAGTGCTGCGATGATGAACCAGATTCGATCAGAGTTATCCTGCTGGCACTCTTTGCGCGCCTGAAGGCTAGACTTTTTAGCATCGATCTCGGCGTGATCCTCAGGTTCTAGGATGGGGCCGTTTCCCATGTCATCGTTGAACATGACTTCTTTCATAATGTAAAGCTCCTTCCTAGAGTTTCTTTATCTGGGTCATGGTGACAATGTCGTCTAATGCCTCGAAGCACTTGGCTTTTAGATCACTGCCGTCGGCGCCGGAGTCAGACAGCCAGCGATTGTATCCCCCACGGATTGCACAAGTGATCACGAGAGCGAGAGTTTCCGCCTCACGTTCTGGTTGGCTTTCGCCTCCAAGGGAACACGCCTGCGGGTAACGGGTGAAATACTCGGTGGCGAGCTCTTGAATTGCAATGAAATACGTAGCGATCAGAGTTGATGCTTGGTGGTCGATCTCTGGATTCTCGCGACGAATCTTCTTGCGACGGCGAATGATCTCTGAGTGATTGTCAGGCGCGGATGCGTTCCTGGCGATCAGGTTATCCAAGCTTAGTGAGAGCAGAACCTTGAAAAGATCTTTGTGCTGGGTGGACAAAAATGCATCGCGCTGGGCGCCCGTTGGTGCCTGTGGTGGAGCTCCAAGAACCGCTTGTTCCTTGCTTTCGACGTAGTTGAAGAACGTGCGTTTGGAAATCTGCACCTCCTGGCAGATGTCTTCAACCGTCACGGCTTGGAACCCGCGCTCGGAAACGAGACGGGTTGCATGCTCTTCAATGGCCGCGAGTGTTTGGCGGCGTTTGCGTTCACGAAGTGAGTCGCCGGTCTGTGTCATGAACACAGACCCTACGCCGAGTTTGCACTCGGTGCAAAAATTTACTTTGTGAACTTAATTACTGGGTGTAACTTCCCAAGCGGAAGGTCACTTTTGAACCCGGTGCGAGCTGCGCACTGCGATCACAGGACCGAGATGTCAGTACGGCAATGACTGGATAACCGCCTGTCACAGGGTGGTCTGGGCCAAAAATAACTGGCTGGCCGTTGGGTGGAATCTGGATACTTCCTCTTACCATTCCTTCGGAGGCTAGTTCGCCTTCGCGAGCTCGAACCAGAGGGATCTCACCAGTAACGCGAATCCCAACGCGGTCGGAATCGGTGGTGACTGTATAGGTTTGGGAGAGAAAAGCAGCTATAGATTCTTGAGTAAACCAGTCCGCGCGCGGCCCCATGATGACGTGGAGCGTCTCAGTATCAAGGCGACGCCACAGTGGTGGAATTTTGCGGATCATCGGCCACCAGTTCGCTTCAGCAATATGTGAACCCGCTGACACAACGTCGCCCTCCACAAGAGGGGAGGGGCCGATGCCACTGAGAGTGTCGGAGGAAGCGGACCCTAAGGTGGTGTCTGCGGCAATACCTCCTCGGATAGCAAGGTAGCTTCGCAGACCGTACTCTGCCGGCAGGAGCGTGATTCTATCGCCGGCCTGCAAATCAATCACAGTATTTGTGTAGGACTTGCGCCGAGTCCCGTCGGTGAACTCAATTACTGAATCCGTGCCAGTCACGATGATGGTGATGGGGCTTAAGGCCGTAGCGCTGAAGTTGCCGAACAGTATCTCAATCAGTGGAGCGTTGGCATCATTGCCCACGGCATGGTTTGCGCGGGCGGCAGACAAGCGATCGAAACTGCCAGACGGGCTTACACCCACGGTGGAAAACCCAAATCGTCCGCGGTCCTGAATCAGCGCGCGTGGCCCAGGATTGTTAATGAGTAGCGCTGGTATGTTCATCGTGTGATCTCCGTGAATCGAACGCGGTCACCTGGCTTGATCAGCGACGGCGAGGGGCGATCTAGATCCCACAGCGGGGACGTTGTGGAACCGATAATCTGCCAACCACCGGGGGATTGCTGCGGATAGACGGCACTGAAGGCGCCTGCAAGGGCGACGGCCCCAGCTGGGATTTGCGTGCGAGGTGATTCACGGCGCGGTACGGATAATGCGTCACTGGCACGTGCTGGAACGAGATACATGAATCCCGGTGAGAATCCGCCAAACGCTGCTACCCATTGAGTGGACGTGTGCCAGTGAATGAGTTCCTTCTGTCCCAGCCCGGTGTGTTTTTTAAGTACGTCAAAGTCAAGACCAGTGGTGTAGTCAACCTCAATGGTGACAGCGTCCCCTGAGTGGGAATTACGATCTGTAGGGGAGTAATCAGCGCTTTCCACTATGGCCTTGAGGTCAGTGAGGGACAGCTGGGGAGATTCCAGAATGACAAGAATTGTCTCTGCAGCGGGAACCAGCTCCCTTACACCGGATAAATCACCATTCTTCAAACGTTCACGTAACACGTCGTGGATGGCGAGGACGGCCCCCAACTTGTCTTCGCGGTCATCGTCGACGGTGATGAGGTAGGCACAATCTCCGCAGGGTGAAATAATCACGCCGATACCTCAAAGCCGTTGGCCTTCAGCAAGGCGATGATGGATTCCACATGCTCGATAGCCTCAGGGGTATCACCGTGGACGCAAATCGAATCTGCATTCAGCGAAAGTGCAGTGCCATCGACAGCTGTAATTGGTGAGTTTTGAGCAAACGCTAATGCTTGGGCAGCAACCACGCTGGCATCATGATGGACCGCGCCGGGCAGTGAACGACTGACTAGGGTGCCGTCCGGGTTATAGGCTCGGTCCGCGAAAACTTCCTCAATTACCCGTAACCCAGCGTCCCGGGCCCAATCCACAATGGGCGCGCCAGACAACGCCATTAAAGAGAGTGAGGAATCAAACTGGGTAATCGCTCTTATGACCGCCCGCGCCAAATCTTCATTGACGGCGATGGTGTTGTACATCGCGCCGTGTGGTTTTACGTAACTCAGTTGAGTCCCCGCTGCGCGGGCGGCGGCCTGTGCAGCGCCGAGCTGATAAATGACTTCAGCTTCGAGTTCCGCAGGGAAGTATTTCATTTCCCGGCGGCCAAAACCCGCAAGGTCCCGGTAGCCCGGGTGAGCGCCCACGCGAACGCCGTTGGCCGCAGCCTCGCGCATGGTTGACAGCAGCACCAGCGGATCTCCAGCGTGGAACCCGCATGCTACGTTAGCGCTGGATACAAGGCCTAGCAGAGCCGCATCATTCCCGGTGACGTAGGCGCCGAAGCTTTCACCGAGGTCAGCGTTGAGATCTATGGTGTTCATAAGGGAATTCCTAACTCCTAAGTAGATCGAAAACTCCACCGAATGAAGTCCAAGCCAAGAACCAAGCAACAACAACTGCCACGAGGCCCACGATAATTAACCACTTCGGGTACTTGTATCCATGAAGCAATTGATCAGATTTGAAGATGCCGATGAACAGTATGAGTGTGAAGCCGATCGGCAGAACCAGCCCGTTGAAAGCTCCGGCGAAGACAAGCAGGACAGCCGGAGCGGTACCAAGCGCCAAAAAGACAGACAGGGAGATTGCGATGAAAATTACCGTAATCCAGTCCTGTATCTTGGCTGATTCTGGTTTCGTGGAGACGAGGAAGGACGCAGAAGTGTAGCTAGCACCAATGACGGAGGACAATGCGGCTGCGAACAGAACGAAGCCGAAGATGCGCAGGCCGACGTTACCAGCTGCCACTTCGAATGCCTGCGCTGCCGGATTGCCAGCGGCGTCCAGCTGCGTACCGGCAGCAACGACGCCAAGGATCGCGAGGAACAGCAGAATGCGCATCACGCCGGTCAGCAAGATGCCTGTGACAGATGACTTAGTGACGCTCTTGACGTGTCCCACGCCAGACTGGCCCGAGTCCAACATGCGGTGCGCGCCTGCATAAGTGATGTAACCACCGACAGTACCGCCGACAAGGGTGGTGATGACGAGCCAGTCAACGGTTTCTGGCATGACTGTGTTGCGTAGCGCATCGCCTACAGGCGGGTCAGACACGACCGCCACGTAGAGGGTCAAAATCATCATTCCAATGCCCAAGAAAACCAGCAGCTTGTCCAGCGCTTTGCCGAGTACTTTGAAGACGAAAATGGCAATTGCGATCACGGCGGTAATGGCGCCACCGATCTTCGGGTCAAGACCGATCATGGCGTTGAGCCCTAACCCTCCGCCTGCAATATTGCCGATGTTGAAGACCAAGCCACCAATGCAGATCAGTGCGGCCAACAGCCACCCCAGACCGGGAAGAACGGCGTTTGCGAGTTCTTGTGCTCGCATTCCGGATATGCCGATAACACGCCAAACGTTGAGCTGAATCGCGATATCCAGAAGGATGGAAACCACGATGGCGAAAGCGAAGGCTGCGCCGAGTTGGTTGGTAAATGTTGCGGTTTGGGTAAGGAAGCCAGGACCGATAGCGCTGGTGGCCATGAGGAAGATTGCACCTAAAAGGGTGCCACGCTGGGTAGCTTGAGCAGCCGCTTGCTTGATTGGTGTTGCTGGCGTGGACTCGGACATTGTCTCAACGCTCCTCGTACGGATTGTTCAACAATTATTTTCCGTGATTCTAAGTCCAGGTTGAGTCATCAGACAAGCCCTAAAAGTAACGGGGGCAACAGAAAGATCTAAAAAGTATTACAAGTCACGGTCGAGTGGGGCTGGGTAATTGAAGGATGAAATTGCGCCGATTACTCTCTGTTGCATCCTCACAAACCACTAAGCCAGCTGCTTTTTTCATCAGTATGGGGCCATCTTCTTGAATTAGAATGGTCCAAGTCTGGAAATATCGGTTCGTGGATAGTGTGAGGGCTGTGTCAAAAAAGGATTCTCTTAACACCACGGTGGGGCAAGCTGCGGAGCGCATCACCAAGATGGTGCTGGATGGCGAGTTGCATCCTCGACAGAAACTCAACGAAGTGGATTTTGCTGCCAAGTTGGGTGTCTCTCGTAACTCCCTCCGAGAAGCATTCAGGCTGCTCATCAGGGATGGGCTATTAGTTTATCGCTCACATCGTGGGGTATTTGTGCGTAGCTATGAGCCATCTGAAATTCGCGACCTATACGCCTTTCGTGAATTCATTGAGAATGCTGCGCTCGCGAAATACCATCCAGAAGACGCGTTGAGCGACTACGTCGTTCGCCAAATGCTCACTATTACGGAAGCTAGCGAAAAGGGTCAAGCCGAACAGGATTGGACTGAGGTAGCCAAGCGGAATACTGAGTTCCATCTAGCGATCTTTTCGTTGTCTGGTAACCAACGGGTGGTTCAGCTGGGTAGGGACATTCTCATCCAGTCCAAGCTTATTTTCATGGATTCGGGCCACCCAGAGAGTGTTCATGGCCCTTTCGTGGCGCGCAACAAAGAGATCGCCGTGATGCTGGAAGCGGGAGAAATCGGAATTGCCCAGCAGTTGCTCGCAGACTATCTAGTGGATTCTCGCGACATCATGGTACGGCGTTAGCCTGAAGGGGCGACAAAAACGGGGCGGTTGCTCGGTTTTCCCAAGCAGCCGCCCCATATACCTATGAGTGCGGAACCCTTAGAGGTTGTCCTTCTTGTGATCTACGGAGTAGTCAACAACAGAGTATTCCTGCAGCTTTGCAAGCTTGTGTACAGACTCAATGAAGCGAACGGTACCCGACTTAGAACGCATAACGAGGGAACGAGTGGTGGCGCCATTCTTACGGTAGGAGACACCGCGCAGCATATCGCCATTGGTAACGCCGGTAGCTACGAAGTAGCAGTTGTCGGAAGATACCAGGTCATTAGTGTGCAGTACCTTGCCTAGCTCGTGACCAGCGGCAAGTGCCTTCTCTTCCTCGGCCTTGTCCTTAGGTGCAAGGATGCCCTGGATTTCGCCACCCATGCACTTCATTGCACAAGCAGTGATGATGCCCTCTGGGGTACCACCGGTACCCATCATGATGTCAACAGAGTTGTCATCCTTAGCTGCTGCGACAGCACCTGCAACGTCACCGTCACGAATCAGGCGAACCTTTGCGCCTGCGGCACGGATTTCCTTGATCAGCTCGACGTGGCGTGGGCGGTCAAGGACGACTACGGTGACGTCGGTTGGATTGATGCCCTTGGCCTTAGCTACCGCATCAATGTTGTGGGCGACTGGGGCGGTGATGTCAATACATCCGACAGCGTCAGGGCCCACCGCGATCTTCTTCATGTAGAACACTGCGGATGGGTCAAACATGGAGCCGCGCTCCGATGCCGCAAGAACGGAAATTGCATTGGGGCGACCCTCTGCCATCAGGGAAGTGCCGTCAACTGGGTCAACAGCGATGTCAACCTCAGCACCTTCACCGGTACCAACCTTCTCACCGTTGAAGAGCATTGGTGCCTCGTCCTTTTCGCCCTCACCAATGACAACGACACCATTCATGGTTACAGAGTTGATCAGTTTACGCATCGCGTCAACTGCTGCGCCGTCACCCTCGTTCTTCATTCCTCGGCCAACCCAGCGGCCGGATGCCAGCGCAGCGGCCTCGGTGACTCGAACCAATTCGAGAGCTAGGTTGCGGTCCGGAATCTCTGGGTGAAATTCACTCATGAGGAAGTGCCTCCTAAGGCGGTGAAAAATTTTGCGTTGTAGTTCTGCCGGTGCGAAAGAGTTTCGGATACCCGAAACTTTGTAAAAAGAGCACGCATTAGTAGCGTGCTCAAGCACTCTGCCCTCAATTGTTCCACTCGAACCGTGATTTGTGGTGTAAATGCTCACCCGAAAGTGGGCATTTAGGTGCACCTGGGGCAGCAAAACTCACATTCGTGCAGCGAACTGTAGGAAAAACTCACTATTAAGTGGCCATAAACACACCCACTTGTTGGCGTAGTCAGGTGTTTGCCGGCGGACGGGGTTAGTGATTACTCAGTGTTTAATGCAATACTTGGTCTCGTGGCTGAACAGAAACCAAAAATCTTTGAAGACGGAAGAGACATGTTCTACTCCGTCGCTGTCATTGTGTTCGTGATGGTAATTGCTGTGGCTTTTACCGGCATGTGTACCTTCGAGCGCGACACTGCAGATAATTCCCACTTGCAAAAGGTGGATGCGGAGTCATTCCTCAATCTCGAAGCGCGCAATGCGCAATTCCCCATCCGCCTGCCAGCCACACCAGAAGAATGGACCATTAATTCCGCCCGACGCTCAGCTGTAGCAGGTAAACAGGCTGCCGTAGTGGGCTGGGTTCTCCACAAGGATGGCTATATTTCTCTCACCCAAACTGACGCAACGGTTGAGGAAGCTGTGGACGACCACTCTGAGCACCCCGTTGCAGAAGAATCAACCTACCAAGTGGATGGTCAGGACGTGATCAAGTACCGATGGGATGAACGCGACGTCCGTGACCTGAGGGTGGTTGATCTAGGTGACGTTCGGCTCCTGGTTTCTGGGGCGGCTACTGATGACGAATTCGATGACTTTATCTCAAAGACCGTCAATACTGACCCAATCCCCACTAATTAATTATTTTGCCTTCCGCGTAGGCTATTAATTCTCGGCGTTGCCCTCCGAACTAGAGCCAAGTGCGCGCTCGACGCGCTCTTGGGCGCCAGCAAGATGCTCTTCGCAACGCTTTGCCAGCGCTTCACCGCGTTCCCAAAATTTCAAAGACTCATCTAGGCTCATCTGTCCCAGTTCAAGAATTCGCACGATCTCCGCTAGCTCGTCACGTGCTTGCTCGTAGGAGAGCTGATCTACGGGGATGAAGTCAGGGTTGGAAGATCCATGGCCAATTACGTCAGTATTCATTAGGGGAGTTTCCTTTACTCGTTTCAACTACTGGGGTTTGTGCTACTAGTCTGCCGGTGTGGCTTGCATTGCGGCGGCGACAATGGAGCCGTCTGAGACGCGAATACGCAACTGGCTACCTGGTGGTGATTGTGCGATGGTGGTGACAACCTCGGGGTCGGAACCGTCACGCGGAAGAACCTGCACCACGGAGTATCCACGCGCTAGAGTGGCGGATGGACCCAGCGTGGCGATCTGGTTACGCAGCGCGGAGACCATTGAGATTTGCTCCTTTAATAAGTAACCCATGGTCCGTCTCGCTTGAGTGTGAAGCCTTGTCAGATCCTCACGGTGTCGCTCAATGCTCGTCATGGGGTTCGCTAGCACTGGCCTAGAGCGTAGAGCAGCAACGTTGTTGTGCTCCCGGCGAACCCATCCCCGCAACGCAGCAGCACTGCGCTGGCGCAGCTCAGAGATGAGGGCTTTTTCCGCCATGACATCTGGTACCACTCGCTTGGCGGCGTCTGTTGGGGTGGCCGCACGCAAATCTGCAACGTTGTCCAAAATTGGATTGTCTGGCTCATGCCCAATCGCTGAGACCACGGGGGTGTCGCACTGTGCCACCGCACGTTGGAGGGCTTCCTCTGAGAAGGGGAGAAGGTCCTCTACGGATCCGCCACCTCGAGCAATGATGATGACGTCAACTGTTGGGTCTGAGTCCAACTGGGCTAGGGCCTGAAGAATCTCAGGAACTGCGCGAGCACCCTGAACAGCGGTGTTCTTCACGGTGAACTTCACCTCAGGCCAGCGGCCTTGGGCAACAGACAACACGTCTCGCTCTGCAGCGGAACCGCGCCCTGTGATCAAACCAATGTTATTGGGCAAAAACGGCAGCTTCTTCTTCCGTGCCGGATCAAATAGTCCCTCGCTGGCGAGCTGTTTACGTAGCAACTCAATCTTTGCTAAGAGCTCGCCCACGCCTACGGCTCGAATCTCTGTCACCCAGAGGGAGAAAGAACCACGGGCTTCATAAAATGCTGGCTTTCCGCAGACAATTACGCGGTCGCCGTCCTTGAGGGGTGAGGGAAGGGAGGTAACCAACGAGGAATTCACGGTCAGGGAAACGCTCGCTTCGGCCTCTGGGTCACGCAACGTAATGTAGCTAAAACGCCACGAGGGTTTGACATTGACCTGAGTAATCTGGCCCTCAACCCAGATCTGGCCAAGGCGCTCAATCCACCCCTTAATCTGTTTGTTTAGGTCACGAACAGGCCATGCGGTCTCTGGGGTGTTTTTTGCAGCCACTAGTGCTATACCCTTCCTCTATTGCCCAACACGTATTCCCTCTGCGAGCGAGAATGCTCATGAATCACAGCATACGCATTGAGTGCGACACGTGAGAATTGCATAGCCGTCCAACGCTGGCGGCATTTAAGCCTTATCCAACTTTAGTTTATGCTTTAAGGCATGAGCGAAGAAGCTGTAGTGGACAAGAAGGTTCTCCTGGCCGCACCACGTGGTTACTGTGCGGGCGTTGACCGTGCTGTGGAAACGGTGGAGCGGGCCTTGGAGAAGTACGGCGCACCGGTATACGTACGTAAAGAGATCGTGCACAACCGCTACGTAGTGGATACGTTGGCGGAACGTGGTGCTGTCTTTGTTGACGAGACCTTTGAAGTTCCAGAGGGATCTCACCTGGTTTTCTCCGCCCACGGAGTCAGCCCAGCAGTGCATGCTGAGGCAAGGACACTGGATTTGAAAACTCTGGATGCTACCTGCCCACTGGTGACGAAGGTCCACAACGAGGTCAAGCGCTTTGCACGCGACGGATACCATATCCTCCTCGTGGGACACGAAGGCCACGAAGAAGTTGAAGGCACGGCCGGTGAAGCACCTGAGGTAACTCACCTAGTGGATGGCGTTGAGGGTGTAGACAAGCTCCCTGCGTTTCTTGAGAATGAAAAGCTGGTCTGGCTCTCACAAACTACGTTGTCTGTGGATGAGACCATGGAGATCGTCAACCTACTTCACAAGAAGTACCCGCAGCTGGAGAACCCACCGAGCGACGACATCTGCTACGCCACTCAGAACCGCCAGGTGGCAGTGAAAGCGATCGCTAAGGATGCTGACCTTGTGATCGTCGTTGGTTCCCAGAATTCATCCAACTCTAAGCGGCTCGTCGAAGTGGCGCTGGAATATGGTGCCAAGGAATCTTACCTGGTGGACTACGCCCACCAGATCGATCCAGGTTGGTTCGAGGGTGTAAACACTGTTGGCGTCACTTCCGGAGCCTCGGTCCCCGAGATCCTGGTACGCGACGTGATCGAGCTGCTCGATCACAACGGATACTCGGACGTAGAGGAAGTGGTGACTGCGGCGGAAAAGATTACCTTCGCGCTTCCGCGTGATCTACGCGCACCACGAACCAAGTAAACCAAGCTCAAAAGCACCGAGGTTTCTCGATTGAACCCTCGGTGCTTTTAGTTTTCACATAAAAGGTAAAGAAAAGCTCCTCGCTAGTTCGTGAGTGATTTCTCAAACACGCTGACGAGGAGCGGTTAGCCCTACCTATGAGGCCTTAGGTGTGGGAGCTAGCTGTAAAGATCGTCGTTGAACGACTGCTTCCACGCCTTTTCCTTGCGCTCAGGATCTTTCTTCAGCTTGTCGCGGTTAATAGTCCAAGCATTTTTGTCCTGATCTCGAATGTCCTGTGGCTCGGTGCTGCGGTTGCGGCTAGGGACGTCCTCAGGCTGACGGGTCCGTGGCCTTCGCCGTGACGCGAGTTGGTCTACCGTTACCGCTGTAGGGGCAGCGCCCCTGCTGCGTCTAAGGCCTGCGGTGCCCTGTCCACTGGCGCGTTCTGCAAGGTTGCGGGACTTGCTATAGGTTGCCTGGTTGCGTTGTTGTGCGGCCATGTCCTTAACGCGGACCTTGTGGGCGTTTTTAGCCTGCAGGCGTGCGTTGCGTTTCAGAAGGTAAATACGCACGATGGCAATGAGGGCAGCCACGGCAGTAACAATGAATAGTACTGGGAAGTGCTGGAGAAGCGGATAGATGCCCGTGATGATCTCAGTGGTGGAGAGGCCGTTTCCCTCACCAGGGGAGTTCGCCACAATTCCTAATCCGGTGGCTACCGTAACTGCGCTGTAGAGAAGCGGCAGGCTCACTACTAAGATGAATAGCCCTCGTGGTTCCGTCAGAAGTGCTGTGACTATGGCGGCGATCGCGAACAGAGCTAAGTACACCCACCCTAGCTCGCCACTGCTGACAGCTAGCAAGAGTCCCGTGATCAGAGCTGCAGCCACAATGGACAAGGAAGACCACAGTGGTATGCCAGTGAAAGGTGCGTCAGCGGTTGTAACGTGCTGATGCCTTCTTCTGGATGCTTCTGACTTGTTTGACACAAGTTCCTACCTTAGACGATGCGAGTGATTCTGAACTTAGTTTGTGGCTTTGTGTCCGAAAAGTTTTTCATTTGCGTCTGAATTTCGGTGCACGCTGTTGGTTATTGAGATCTGTGAGGGCGGCGCTCAGTCGTTTGAACTTGCTGGCTACGGAGCGTCTTGTGCTACCGGGGTTTGTATTCAGTGCCGTGGCCTCTGAATTAGCCGGTGCGTGTGTGTCGCTGAACTCTGCCGCAGGATTGATTGGGGTCGCGATGTCTGTCTCTGCTTGGGCTTTGTTTGCCTCCTCGGTGGCAATGTCTGCGGAGGAGACGTCGGACTTGCGTCGCAGCTGGATGCGGAAGGCCTCCCGCATGCGTCGGCCCGCTTCCTCTCCCCAGATGCCGGACATGGAACCGGCGACGGTGGCGAACTCGATCTCGTCGGCGGTTTTCTCACCCGCGCGCAGCGCGGTGAGGTCACCAAGGTAGCGGAACAGTACCGCCACTGTGGCGGCCACTGGGACCGCAAGGAAAGCACCGGTGATGTTGAACAGGCCAGCGCCAACTGTGACGGAGACCAGGATGATGACCGGGTGGAGGTTCATCGCCTTCGACTGCAGCAGAGGGGAGAGGATGTTGCCTTCGATCTGCTGAACAGCCAAGACAATGCCTAGGGTAATGAGGGCTTCCGTAAAACCTAACGAAACCAGCGCAACGAGGACCGCCAGTGCGCCCGCTACGAAAGCACCGACGATTGGGATGAAACCTGCGATGAAGGTGAGTACCGCCAGCGCGAACGCGAGGGGAACTCCCACAAGGATGAGGCCAATTCCGATGAACACGGCGTCTACAAAGGACACCAATGCCTGGGCGCGGATGAATCCTCCCAAGGTGTTCCACGCGCGGGTGAGAAGCTCCGTGAGGTGCCAGCCAGCGCGCTCGCCTGCAATGGAACGCAACCACGGCAGGAACCGCTCGCCGTCTTTGAGGAAGAAGAAGGTGAGCACCAGCATGATGACGAGCGTGACAATAATGGAGGTGGCTATACCGATACCGGAGAAGATCTCACCCGCTATGCTGCCGGCCTGATTTTGTAACCACTGCACTGCGTCGTTGATGCGGTCTGCGAGTTGCTGGTCATCAATGTTGAGCGGCGGCCCCTGGAGCCAGAGCTGAACGCGCTGGATGCCTTCAATGGCTTGGTAGTAGAGAGTCTGAGACTGCCTGCCGATGTCCGGGGCAATGAGGTAGATGATTCCGCCGAAAATGCCGAATGCGCTTAGCATAGTTGTCAGTACTGCCAGCGCGTTGGGGATACGTATTTTGCGCAGCATGGCTACAGGTGGCCATAGAACGGTGCATGCGATGATGGCCAGAACCACGGGCAGAACGCCTGCCCATACGGTCTTGACTACGTACCAACCTACGTATGTGGCTGCGGCGATGATAAGCAACCGGAGGCACCACTGGGCAAGGACCTTGACGCCGTTGCCGATAATGTGTGAACGGTCAATGCGGTCGTCATTGTGCGCCGGCTCCAGACGTTCGAAAACATCACTTGCCGACGAGTACCTACCGCGCTTGTTCTCACTGCGCGTTTCGTCCCTGCGGTTTCTCATTCTCTGTGGACCTCTACAACATCGTGAGTTTCGGCCAAAGCTGAAACTTGGGCCACTCCCATAAGACTAGGCGTGGTCCACGGAAATTACACTCTTACTATTGTGCCTGATTGGGCCTCTAGGAGGGGATTTTATCTGTGGGTGTCACGCTATTTTTTGCCCTCCAGACGTGAAAAGGAGCCACCTACTTTTTTGCGGTGGCTCCTGTCTCATGAGCTATAAGCTAGCATTCTCAGTTTTCCTGAGCGATGAGTACATCATCGGTTGCTTCCTTGGCGTGGCCAAGGTTACCGGAGGTCTCATCTGGGTGCTTCTGGAGGTGAATGAGGGATGCAGCGAAGCCACCCCAGATCACAACCATGAAGAGGATCATCATTAGGATTGCAGACGTGCTCATCGGAGTTCCTCTCGGTTGTACTGCTCAATTGCGAAGCCAGCGACGCGGCGGCGAGCAGGGTCGTACTTCTGTGGGGTGCCTGGGATGCGGGCGATCTCAGGCTCGACGCCGAAGTCGGAGCCTGGAGGGCCGTCGACAGGCATGTCCTTTGGCCAGGATACGAAAGTCATAACTGTGGCCAGGATGATGATGACTGCCAAGACGCCCCAACCGAACCATGCGATCTGAGTCTGAGAGTAACCACCGTATGGCTCGCTGATGAGGGTGACGATCTCTTGGAACAGAGTGAAGCCCAGAACCAAGGTGGTGATGTTGACGATGCAGATGCGCCAGATGGTGCCCACCTTAAAGGAGGAAACCTGGTTGATGTGGGTGGAGAATTCCCCGATACGGCGCAGTACCCAGTCGGTGACGATGATGATGATCAGCGCGATCAGCACGATGCCCACGTTGTTGGTGAACTTGTCCATGATGTCGAGCGTGGCCAAACCGGAAGTGGTGGAGAACAGGCAGATGGACAGAATTGCCATGAACAGGCCGATACCAATCGCCGTTGGCTTACGTTCCATTCCAAACTTATCCTTGAATGCGGAAACCACCGGCTCCAGCAGGGAGAACAGGGACGTGAAGCCCGCGAGGGTGAGGGAACCAAAGAACAAGACACCGAACAGTGAGCCCAGTGGCATTTCATTGATGATGGTAGGGAACGCAACGAATGCGAGACCGATGCCGGAGGTTGCAACCTCATCAACGCCAATACCGGACTGAACAGCCATGAAGCCGAGGGTCGCGAAAACGCCGATACCTGCCAGAACCTCGAAGGAAGAATTCGCAAACGCGGTAACGAGGCCAGTGCCGGTCAGGTTAGTGCGTGGCTTCAGGTAGGAGGAGTACGTCATCATGATGCCGAAGGAAACGGACAATGAGAAGAAGATCTGGCCGTATGCCGCGATCCACACGGACGTGTCCTTCAGTGATTCCCAGTTAGGGGTAAAGAATGCATCCAAGCCTACGGATGCGCCCTCAAGAAATACTGAGCGAATGACAACGATGATGAACAACACAGTCAGTACTGGCATGAAGAACTTGGACACACGGCCGATACCGGAGTCAACGCCCATCATGAGAACGGCAATAGCCGCGATCCACACGATTGCCATTGCAAGCAGAATCTGAGGAACGAAATCAAAAGTGATGGTTGCTGCTTCGTCGTACTGAAGGAAGTCACCGAAGAAGTATGCGTTAGGGTCATCGGTCCACGTTAGACCGATGGACTTAACGGTGTAGAGGCCTGCCCAGCCGATGATTGCTGCGTAGTAGATGGTAATGAAGAAACACAGTCCGACCTGGAACCAACCAATTGGCTCAGTCCACTTCTTGAAGCGACGGAAGATGAGTGGGTCAGAACCACGGTAGCGGTGGCCAAATGCGAAATCAAGGAACAGCAGCGGGATACCTGCGGTCAGCAACGCAATCAGGTAAGGGATAAGGAAAGCGCCGCCGCCGTTTTCGTACGCAATGTAAGGGAAGCGCCAGATGTTACCAAGACCAACGGCGGAACCAATCGCAGCCAACAGGAATACCCAACGGCTAGAGAATGTTTCACGGCGTTGACCCTGACCAGCTTGTGTAGACATGTGAGTCAACCTTTCAAAGGAGCTGCCTTTCAAAAACTCCTCGCCAAGATGGCCTGCAATGTCTTCATTAACAAGAAAGGGGGCCGTAATCCGTGGGAGGCGAAAAGCCTTGAAAGGCAGTGCTTAGGGAAAGCACGAGAACTTAAGCGAAGTTTTCGTGCGTCATGGACATCCACTAGCTGGCGACCTATGGGTGGGGTGACAGACAGAGTAGATTCTCACTGGCGCGGCACGTGGTGGTGCGCAACCATACGGTGAAGATATGGAGTTGTTCCTTACGTAGAGGAATGGCGAACGAACAACCTAAGAAGTTTGTACCCCATGAGGGAATTTTAAACAGACGGAATACTATTGTCGAAATTCGAACCACCTATAGAAATAGGGGCCGTGGCAGGTGACATTGGGCTAGGTGAGTGGGTGGTGGTGTGTGGGGTGTAAACCTAGTGGTAGCGGGCATTAATGCGGGTTGAATGTGGAAGGCTCGGGGGTGGTGATCCTCGTGAGGTATTACCTCCAAATGGGTTACTGTGGTCACCGCTTAGATTGAGAACTCTTGTTTCATATCATGAGAAACCGCTGCGCATCGGTGTCAAAATGTGAATTATTTATCATTAATACTTTTCATGCATGATCGACTGAGAACGGGCGGTACCGCCAGCGTGAAGAAAGAGTGGCTGGCAGTGAAGATGACTGGAAAAGTCCAGCTTGCTAGGATGTTTGATCGTGAGTCTTACACTTGGAATCGTCGGACTGCCCAATGTTGGCAAGTCAACCCTGTTTAATGCCCTAACCCGCAACGATGTGCTGGCAGCGAACTACCCGTTCGCCACCATCGAGCCAAACGTTGGTCTGGTGGAGCTTCCTGATGCCCGCCTCACCCGCTTGGCTGAGATCTTCGGATCTGAGCGCATCCTGCCAGCAACCGTTTCTTTCGTGGACATCGCTGGCATCGTTAAGGGTGCATCTGAGGGCGAGGGCATGGGTAACGCCTTCCTCGCTAACATTCGCGAAGCAGATGCAATCTGTCAGGTTGTCCGCGCTTTCAGTGATGACAACGTCATTCACGTTGACGGCAAGGTGGACCCTAGTTCAGACATCCAGGTCATTAACACAGAGCTGATTCTTGCGGACCTCCAGACTATTGAGAAGGCACTGCCACGTCTGGAAAAAGACGCAAGGAAAAACAAGGATCTGGCTGATGTCGTTTCCGCCACTAAAAAGGCACAGGAAATCCTCGAGGACGGTCGTACCCTGTTCTCCGGCGCCAAGAATGGCGAGATTGACTTGAAGGACGTCCGTGACCTCCACCTCATGACGGCCAAGCCGTTCCTCTACGTATTCAACTCTGACGAGGGCGTGCTTACCGACGACGCCAAGAAGGCAGAACTCGCCGAGCTCGTCGCGCCAGCTGACTGCGTCTTCCTCGACGCCAAAACCGAGACCGAGCTACTTGAGCTCGAAGAGGAAGAAGCCATGGAGCTTCTGGAATCAGTTGGCCAAGATGAGCCAGGCCTGCATTCCCTGGCCAAGGCTGGTTTTGCCACACTCGGCCTGCAGACCTATCTCACTGCAGGCCCGAAGGAATCTCGTGCCTGGACCATTCACCAAGGTGACACCGCGCCGCAGGCAGCAGGGGTTATCCACTCCGATTTTGAGCGCGGCTTCATTAAGGCAGAAATTGTATCCTTCGATGACCTAGACGCTGCGGGCTCCATGGCTGAAGCTCGTGCGAACGGCAAGGTTCGGCAAGAAGGCAAGGACTACGTCATGGCAGATGGTGACGTTGTCGAATTCAAGTTCAACGTTTAGCCCGAGGCCTAAACTGGGGTAAATTAGCGGCCTAGTCAGTAGCTTCCCGCAAATCAACGAGCAAAGAAGCTGCAGGCTTCCCGTAATTTTTCCGCCAGAACCCAGTCAACGACGTAGAGGTCCTACGCGCCACATCCTCCTTACCCGGAATGAAATGCGCGTAGGCCTTCGCTGTCATCAACATGTCCGCGTGCTTCAACTATTGGGACACAACCGGCGGCGGAACATTATTTATAACACCGGCCAGGGTCTACCCTCACGCGTCTCAATCGCCGAATCATTAAGATGATCCTTAGTGATCGACGCAATCGGCAAATGGGACTCTCGACAAGGTTATCAATGAGTTGCTGATGATCCTTGGGTATTCCTTCACGCGAGCCTATATTCCACTACGACTTGGCAATCCCCAATAGGGTTGTGATTCTACCCGTGTACGGCGTTTAACCTTGTCCTTGTTTTTGTTTTCCCAAGCAACGGCTTCCTTGCGAAGATTAAATGAATTAACGTGTCCTTTCGTCTTGTTGATTCGCTGGGATATTCACCCTGCTGGGCTTTTGTCGGTTCAGCGGGGTGTTTTTATTAATTCAGTATCTCCCTGCAGTATTCTTCGGTGTTTCCTGCATTCAGGCAGTTCGTCCAGTCGATCTGGCCCTGTACCCACGGGCTGTGTTGTGGTGGCGTTTGTTCTGCTGGTGCTGGAAGTCCGGCGTTCGCTTCCGCCTCGGCATATGCGGCGCCGCCCCGCTGTTCCCAACACCATTGAGAATGGGCTCTTGTGCCGTCAGACCAAAGCGCTGGTCCAGGTACGCCCTCAAGGCATTCGACAACGTAGGGGGCTTCGGCTTGTGGCGCCTCAACTGGTGCTGGAGCAGTCGCAGGTGCTTCCGTTGGCGCTGGTGCGGGTTGCTCGTATGCGATTGTTTGTGGGGTGGTTGGTTCTTCACTGGTGGTGTTCGCAAGCGAAGACGTGGGTTCCGCGATTGAGCTACTAGTGGTGGTGCTCGATGCACTCGTAGTGCTTGTGGTACTTGAGGTTGTTAGATCTGGTGTAGTGTCCTCAGATGCGCAGCCTGCAGCGAGCATTGTTGCTGTTAGTGCGGTTATCAAGAGTCGTTTCATGAGACTTCAATCCTTTCGTGCTTGTCTTGTCAGGTTTCGAGGACGTCAACGGTGACGCCTAGCTCTGTTGCAAGCTGTTGAGGGTAGGGGCCGTAGAATTCTTCGGCCAGTGCGTACTCGGCGGGTGAGATAAGAAGTTTTGCTGCGAAGGGGTTGGCCTGCAGCTCGTGGGCGCCTTACTGCCCAGCAGGGTAGTAGTCGGTGTGGCCTAGTGAGCAGAGTTTTTCTGCGTCATACTTACCGTAACGGATGCCGATGGTGTTTTTATAATGGAATCCATGCGGCTTTTAGGGGCGAGTTTATGCTAGCGAATGTGGTAGTCCCGGGCTTGTGCTCTGTCGACGAGGGCGTCAATCAACCAGGTGTTCACCTCCCTTTAATCGTTCTTTTTAGCTCGTCTGGGCTGCTGCCGGCAGCATGCTGATCGGATCAGCCGAAGTCAGGAACAGTGCCGTAATCTCTTATTGAATCATCAGGATGAGACATCCGGCGTCGAGCACCGAACTCATCGAATTCATTCAGCTCGCTGATTGGGCTGAGCCTGCATGCTAGCTCTAATGCGAGCTCGACGTTATCAGCGGTTTCTATGAGCTTGCCGTCATGTTCGAAGTAGTAAAGCACTTCGTGTAACTCAAGCTTTCCTAGTTCTTCCGAGGCTGTAACTGGGTTCACGTGAAGTTTGTTCGCAAGGGCGATTATCCCGTCGGTAGTTAGGCTTTCTCGCATGCGGATGGTTGCTGTATTGCGGTTTACACCGAGTAGGCGTGCATTTTCTATGCCTTTTTGGCAGTGGGGTGGTTGGTGACGGGTGAGCCTGGGCGGTTGGCGTGCCAGTCTTTGACTTCGTCCGCGAACCAGAGTGGTGTGCGTTTGTCGAACTCAGTGACTGGTGCAGGTGTGCGTCCTTGTGCTGCGTAGGTTGTCCATGTTGATGGTTTTATGCCGCAGTGTTGGGCGCATTCTTTCACGCGCCAGAGTTCTTTTCCAGTGTCTTTGTCAGTGATGATGGGGTTCATACTTGTTCTTTGGTGTAGAGGTGGCGTGCGATGGCAGAGAGTGCGAGTAGTCCGCCGATGGCGAGGAGCCAGCTTAAGCCGGTCAGTGCGCTGAGGATGATAGCTCCGATGATGTAGATGGCGGAGGTTTCGATGGGGCTCATTGTTTTCCTTTCTTACGCGTGGAAGAATGTGGGGTAAGCCCCCAGTTCGGAATGGTTCTGACATTTCGAACTGGGGTGTCTTACTTTTTGCGCTTTTTGCGGTGTTTGGAGTCCTTGATGGTGGTGTACCGCTTTCGGGATTCCGCGCTGATTGCTATTGCTGACGCGGTCACGGCTGCAATTACTTGAACAATCTCGCTCAACGCTCTCACCTTCTCTGTTAAGTTATACCCCGACCATAGCGCGCTAGGTCGCTATGGGGCTCAAAGTTTAGTTTTTGTACCGTTTCGGTTATCACGAGGAATCGGATGAGCGCTAAATTAATCGTCGTCATCAAGTAGTTCCATTGGGTCGCCCTCGAACCTCGCTGCCTCCCACACTTCTTTGGCTGCGGAGAAGTTAATGGCGGCAATAATGAGGCCAACAATCACGTCAAACCATGCCGTTGCGTACAACAGGGTAGCTATTCCCGCGCCAATGATCAGAAGATTTGCCAAAGCATCATTGCGGGCGGCTAGCCACGCGCCGCGGGTGAGTGATGCGGAAGATCCATGAGATTCGGGTGACCGTAGACGCGTTAATAGAAGGGCGCAGACCAGATTGACTGCTAATGCTCCCACTGCGGTGAGCGTGAGGGCTGTTGGTTCCGGTACCTCAGGGTTGAGGATCTTCATGATCGCGGTGACGAGCGCCGCGATCGCAGGGATGAGGATGATGCCGGCAAGTACACTGCCGGCGCGGCGACGGGCGAGGGCGGACCAACCGAGGGCGAAGAATACGAGAAGGTTGATTGCTGTGTCTTCGAAGAAGTCTGCGGAGTCCGCAAAGATTGACACTGAGCCAATGTGCGTTGCTACCGCGAACTCAACTAGGAAGTAGGAGAAGTTCAGTGCGGCAACGATGAGGACTAGTCGGCGAACGATATTCACTTTTCAAACCGCTTAGGAGAGGTTGAATTTGGACACAAGGCGGGCCAGTTCTTTGAGGTCATCGATCGTGATGTCATCCCCAAACAGGCGTGTGAGGTGCTCATCGTGCGCGTAGCTGAGTTCGCGGTAGCGACGCAATCCTGCTTCGGTCATAGTGATTTCCTGAGACCGGCGGTCATATTCGCACACTCTTTTGGTGATGTATCCGCGATCCACCATTACTCCCACGCGGTAGTTGAGCCGTGCGAAAGAGAACACCAAGCGATCGGCAATTTCGGCCAGCCGCAGCGTATGCTGCGGGGCTTCTGCCAATACGAGGAAGAAGTTGTACTCTTCTAAGTCGCAGCGCATGGATGAACGCAGTGACTCGTCCAGTTGAGTTTTTACGCGTTGGCTGGTTTCGAAGAACGTACGCCATTCGCGTATGAGGGCTTTGTCGCCCATTACTCCTAACTTCTTACTCTCCATGCGGAGGATATTAACAATCAATTGTTTCTTTGTACACATACACCAGGTTCGGCCAGCTCAGTAAAATGGCGGTACGTTAGGCTTCGCTTGAGGCGATGAGGCATGGCGTAAGGTGGTGAGATGTCCCCAGACAACATATTGTTACGGTTGCCGGAAGACCAGGAAGCGCAGGTACGCGCTATCTTTGATGAACTGGAAGCGCGGGGTTTTCCTCGCCAGCATCAAACTCCTCACATCACCATCACGTTTGCTCCTCACATGACATCAAACGTGGTTGAGCGGGCATCGGAGCTTCTTCCGCCGCTGATACCGTGTACCTTTCGCAGGGTGGGTACTGTGATTTTTGGGACTAAGCGAAAGCAGACCATCGCTTGGCTTCTCGACGCTCCAGACGCCCTAGAGGTCGCCGCTCGCGAACTTAGTGCTCTAAATCCGGATGGCAGGGGGCCACGGTGGACACCTCATTTGACTATGGGGCTGCGCGTTCCGCGGCGTCATGTTCACGAATATCTCGCAGCCCTGGATGAACTGACCCCAGCCCACTTCAAAAGCTTGACGGCGGAGCGTGCGGTGCTGTGGCGGCCAAGTACTCAGGAGAGCACCCATTTGGCTGGCATTAATGACGGCCACGAAAAGCAACCTTGAGCGTTAACTAAAACATGTTCCGGTGTTTTAGGGCTATGAGTTAACGCTTACTGGGGCAACTGGGTAGGACGCCAAGCCTGGTTTTCGTAGACCTGCACTCGCGAAGCTCTCCTGCGAAATCGGTGCATAGTCTTGTTCTCATCGGCATAGCTTCCTGCATGCTCAGCTATAAATAAGCTTTGGGCGCTATACGTGGCAGTGATTGTGGCGTAGAGCAAGTATCGGGGCACTTGGTGGGAACTTCAGGGGAATGTCTACGGATATAGGTATCGGTATCAAATCGTTATGTGGCACATGTGCTGCAGGTTCACGAACGAAATGCTGATGTGGAGGATTCTTATCCACTAAAAGTTGAAAACTTACCTACGGTGGTGTGCGTAGCAATTCAATGAAAGGAAATATTATGTCTGCGCTAGCTAACAAGAACGTGGCTGTACTGTCGGTAAACGGTTTCGAGGATTCCGAGCTCACATCCCCAGTTAAGGCGGTAGAGGATGCCGGTGCGAGCGTCCGTATTGTGTCTACCGAGGCGGGTTCCATCGAGGGTAAGAACGGCACCACGGTGGACGTAGATGCGACGACCGCTGATGAGGTCAACTCTGAATTCGACGCCATTATCCTGCCTGGCGGAACTGGGAACGCTGACCAGATTCGTATGGACGAAAACGCCGTAGCTATTGTGAAGAAGCACGTGGAGGCTGGTAAGCCTCTGGGCGTTATTTGCCATGGTGGTTGGATTCTTACTGACGCGGATGTCCTCAAGGGGCGCACCATTACCTCTTACCGGTCTGTTAAGACTGACCTAATCAACGCAGGCGCTCACTGGGTTGATCAAGAGGTTGTAAATGACAATGGACTCGTATCCTCCCGCACTCCGGACGATTTGGATGCGTTTAATGCTGAGATTGTCAAGGCATTTGCCTAAGACTGACCTTTGAATCACAAAAGTGGTGGCCTCCTGCGTAACTACGTAGGGGGCCACCACTTTCTGTCGGCTTATTGTGCCAAGTTCTCAGCGGTGCGATCTGTGAGTGGAACAACCGTGAAGTCTGTGACGTCTTCCATGAGTTTCTCTTCTGCAAGCTGTGCTTCAGTTGCGTTGTCTACGGGAGTAGTTTCAACCTGGACAACCTCTTGCTGGCCAGTGAGCGCGCGGGTCTTAATTCCGAAGAACTTGTCCAAGCCCTTCACATTGAACTGTGTGGCCATGTACCTAGAGTTGTTGGAAGTATTCCACTGGGACACCACAATGTCCATATTGGCCAACGTGGAACCTGGGGCGATATAGCCGCCGTATAGCTGAGTCCAGTTTGAAGGAGTCTGAGGTTTGCCCCAGCCGCCAGTGTTTGCGATAACGACATGCGCTGGCTTGATGTCATTCCAGTCGCGTGCGATTTCCTTCGAGATTCGAACTTCAATGGCCATTGTCTGCGCATTAAACATTGCCATCACCCAGTGGCCTTCGATATACCGCAGTGACATTTCACCCGCCCTGACATTGTTGCTCAGGATCGGGGCATAAGTGGTGGACCACTGTGGCTGCTGGTTGGCGTCGAAAGACAGGAATTGCCACGTGGTGCGGTCATCAAACTGGTGCGGAAGAAAACGAACGAGGTGGACGTCATCTTTGCGTTTGAACTGGGTGGTCATCATGTAGATGTAGCCGTCTGGGCCTTGTTCCCACGTGATCAGGTTACCCATGCCCTGCATGAAGGTAGCGGGGATCTTTTGCACAGAGGACCAATTTTTTCCGTGGTCGGTCGATGTGAAAATCTCGGTGCTGATGACATTACCAACGCCTTTGTTCCACATCCCCTGCAAGTACAATGTGCCGTTTACGTTAATGATGTCTGATGGTAAGAGGGTGAGCATGTCAGTGTGCTTGTATTCCACAAGCTGCTCCGCTTTTTCGCCGTCGTTAAGTGGGCGCACGATCTGAATCTTTCCGGCGCCATCTTTGATTGCTACGAAGCCAACGGGGCTCTTCCACTCGCCACCCAAACCTGGGGCAGAGAAGGAATCGCCGAAAATGATTGCAAATTCCTCGCCGTTGTTGAGGGGCACCATGGCTCCCAAGTCGGCGCCAACGATGCCCCACTCGTCAGTGACGCCAGGTTGGAAGATATCGCCTAGGTTTGTTACCTCAAGGCCTTCAGAGATCGCAGTGATCCAGTTGGCCGTTGGGTTCGGGCGGTTACAGCTCGAAGAACCGCAGAAAGAACTGCTTGAAGAAGAGCTCTGCGCTTGCGCGACAGGAACGGTTACCGCGGCCGTTACCAAGACTACAGCGCTGGCGATGAGGCGGGAGAGTTTCATAACATAACTCATTTCCGGACTTGAGGGGAGAATGCTTTGGTCACGAAAATGTTAGTGGAGAGAAAACCAATTCTCCAAAAACTAGGGCACAGCAAAGGCTACATGACCAGTGAAGGTCATGTGGCCTTTCGTCGTGGCGTTTAGTCCACGCGTTTGGTCCATTCCTCAGTAGAGTACTTTGTTTCCACTAGCTCTTGGCCAGCTGTAATGGCTTCATCGCTTAAGTCAACAGTTTGTGCCCCGTAGCGGGTAGCGAACTCGTTGATCATGGTGGTGATGATTTCTTCCCGTGTTGCGCCGGTTTGGCGGCGCAGCGGATCGACGCGCTTTTTCGCAGAGGCGATACCCTTGGAGGCCACCTTGACCTTGCCAATGCGGAGCACTTCGAGCATCTTGTCGGCGTCGATGTCGTAACTCATGGTGACGTGGTGCAGGACCGCGCCGCCGCGGCGCTTCTGTGCCGCGCCGCCGATCTTGCCGCCGTCGGAAGTGATGTCATTGATTGGGACGTACCATGCGTTGACACCGTGGCGGGCGAGTGCGCCCAGTACCCACTGATCGAGGTACGCGTAGGAGTCCGCGTAGGAGTATCCGGCCACCAAGTCCTCAGGGGCGTAGATGGAGTAGGTGATGCAGTTTCCGCCCTCCATGAACATCGCGCCTCCGCCGGAGATGCGGCGCACGACCTGGATGTTGTGCTTGTCTACGCCCTCCTGGTCAACCTCGTTGGCGTAGGACTGGAAGGAACCGATGACGGTGGCTTTGTCATCCCAGTCCCAGAATCGCAGCGTTGGGCCTCGTTTGCCTTCCGACACCTCCTTCAGCAGCACGTCATCCAGTGCCACGTTCATCGCGGTGGGCAAAACGCCAGGGCGCAGGATTTCCCACTGGTAGTCAGTGAAATCCTTGCCGCCGGCTAAAGCACGGCGGGCGGCCACAGCGATGGTTCGGGTGTCAAACCCCTGCATGTCCAAGTCATCAAAACCGCTCAGTGCGGCGTCCAGTCGTGCCTGCAGCGCGTCCGTGGACTCGTTCGCTGGTGCGCCCACAAGCGCTGGGCCCAGGGCGTCATAGGCCTCGTCGGGCTCGAGGAAGAAGTCACCAGAGACTTGGAATCGGGTGATTGTCTCGCTCACTGGCGCCGGGGTGGAGGCGTCAACTGTAGATTGTGGATCCGCTTGGTTTTCGGTTTCCACATCCACCACAACTAGTTTTCCGTGGGGTGCTTTGAGTTCGAAATGGCGTTTCATGCACCCTAGAGTACTCGTTTCGATTTCGCGGAGATACTCACGCGTTGTGGTGGGGGAGCTGTGATGGAGGGCCCAAAGACTACATCATCAGTTCTAGCTGAGCGTGACCACAAAAGAAGGGAACCATAGTGTGTCTATGGTTCCCTCGTTCTGCTGGTTGTTACTGCTTAGCGTTGTGCGGCACCAGTACCGGAATCGTGGTGGCGCTCAGCGTGCGCGTCATCGTGCTCGCCGTGGTCTTTTCCGTGACCAAAAGGCAAGAAGTGCATGATGCCCGCGATGATGGAACCGAAGATGAAGCCGAAGATCATGGCGCAGAAGGTATCGATAAGCCAGATCAGCGCACCTGCGGAAACCATGTGCGAGAAGTGGTGGACGGTCTCATAAGGCCACGACCAGCCGAGCTCATCAAATCCTACGAGGAGGATGTGGCCACCAACCCACAGCATGGCGAGCATGCCAATGAATGCGATGATGCTGAGGATGATTGGCATGCCAGAAACGAGTGCGCGTCCGAACTTCTTGGCGCCTTCGGAATCACGCTTGGTGAGCGCAAGACCGGCGTCATCCATCTTGACCAGCAGTGCCACAGCGCCGTAGACGGCTACGGTGACGAGAATACCCACCACGATCAGAACTGCCGCCTGCATGGCTACGGATTGATCAGCGATCTCATTGAGGGAAATCACCATGATCTCAGCGGACAGGATGAAGTCCGTGGTGACAGCGCCCTTAACCAGGCTGTCTTCGTCCTTAGCGCCAGCTTCTTCTTCCTTGGCGTGCTGCTTGCCGGTGATCATCTCCCAGACCTTCTCGGCACCCTCGAAGCTGAGGTAGAAACCGCCCAGCATGAGCAGTGGGGTCAGTGCCCATGGAGCAAGCCAGTTGAGGAGCAGGATGATGGGAAGGATGATGAGGAGCTTATTGCGCAGCGAGCCCTTGGTGATCTTCCAGATGATGGGCAGCTCGCGGTTAGGCTTGACGCCGTCCACGAAGCGAGGGGTCACTGCTGCGTCATCAATAACAACGCCTGCTGCTTTGGTTGAGGTTTTGGCCGCTTGGGCGGCTACGTCGTCGATGCTCGCGGCTGCAGAGCGCGCGATGAGTGCGACGTCGTCGAGGAGGGCGGCGAGGCCACCAGCCATAGGGGTCCCCTTTCACGTGATGTTCTTTTGCGACTAATTCTCGCATGGTTGGGGCTGTGTGGTGTCACGCCCTGCCAGACAGATGAAGCAACTGTGCCACAACAAAGTGTACAAGAGGTAAACTACCCACCAAGTTGTTGGCAACAGTTTTCACATAGTTGAGTGGCGAACGGGGTTAGCGAGTAGGAGATCGCTACGCTAAGAGACTACCTTTTTCTTAAGCCACCAATCTTGGACACCAATTAAGGAGCGTTGTGGAAGGTTTCCTCTTTGCATTCGGGTTGACGCTGTTCGCTGGCCTGTCCACAGGCTTTGGTGGGGCGCTAGCTGTTGCGAGCCGCAAACCAGGGGAACGATACCTTGCGGGTGCGCTGGGCTTCTCCGCGGGCGTGATGCTGTATGTCTCTTTCGTGGAAATCCTCCCTAAAGGTAGGGATGAATTAGTGGCCCACTTTGGCGATAAACCAGGCACGTGGGCTGCGGTGGCCGCCTTCTTTGGCGGAATCTTCCTCATTGCCATCATTGACCGCCTTGTCCCTGCCGCAATGAATCCTCACGAGCCGTCCCTCAATTACTCCGGTAAGCGCAAGCGAGCGATGATGCAGATGGGCGTTCTCACCGCTATTGCCATTGCCATCCACAACTTTCCTGAAGGGTTTGCAACGTTCATAGCTGCGCTGGAGCAGCCCCAAATCGCGGTGGCGATCGCGGTGGCCATTGCCATTCACAACATTCCTGAAGGAATTGCAGTAGCTGTTCCGCTGCGTGAAGCTACGGGTTCGCGTAAAAAGGCCTTCACGTGGGCTCTAATATCCGGTTTGGCCGAGCCCGTCGGTGCGCTGGTCGGTTATCTGCTGCTCATGCCGTTCATGGGGCCCGCCACGTTGGGCGTTGTGTTTGCCGCTATAGCAGGCGTGATGGTCTTTATCTGTCTGGACGAGCTCCTACCTACTGCGGTGAAGACGGGGCGCCACCACACTGCAGTCTATGGTCTGATCGCTGGTATGGCCGTGATGGCAGTGAGTTTGCTGTTGCTGGCGTAGGGATAAGTCACATCGTTGCCTCCGTAACTAACTATCCACGTTCTATCCACGTTTCTGGGACGGTTTCGAAACTGCCCGTCACCGCTAACACGCACGGCGAAGGCAGCTGCAGTGAGCAGAAGGGAGACAACGTTGCGACGCGATTGCGAAAACCTGCAGGTCGATTCCACACCTTCTGCCAACGTTGTCTCCCGTTTGCCAGAAAACGGGTATTTCCCACCCTTTTCTGCCAACGTCGTCTCCCGTTAGCCGGAAAAACACGTTCCCTTCCCTTTTCTGCCGCTGATACCTCTCACGGATGCCAACACCGGCAGGAAGTTTGGGCACTAGCTATTTTTCCAGAAAACGCATCCAGGAATCCCACTCCGCTTTGGTTTGCTTGAGCCCTAGGTTGTAGGCCTGTTCCACCTTGGCGGCATTAGTCTCCCTGCTGCCGATGGTGAGGTCAGTAGGGAAAAAGATCTTCGCCTTCCCTTTAGCCTCGAGTGCGAGCAGCTTATTCTTGGTGGCGTTGTAACGCGCCGGGCGGCTGATCAATGCTTCCGCCACTTTTGGATGCTTTTTGAACACACGGCGCAGTGCGCGCGGGTTACGGATTGGTTTTTTGAAGTAGTCCCTTGGGCGGGAGAGGATAACCAAGAACTTGTCAAAGCCATCTTGCTCAGCAACCTTGAGTGGGATGCCGCCTGATTCGCCCAGCGCGCCGTCAACTAGTGGGCGGCCGTCTATGTATGTGACGGGCATGAAGAACGGCATGGTGGAGGAGGCTCGGACTTGATTCATGAGTACCTCAAAACCGGTGTTGTCTTCGCGGGAGAAGTATACGGTCTGTCCGGTGTCGGCGTAGATAGCGCCGATCCGGTACTGGGTAGGGTTTGAGCTAAAGGTTTCGTAGTCGAAGGCGTACTGATCGACGGTGACAGGGAGTTCGTTGTAAATATATTCGCTGCGGAAGTAGCCCTCGCCACGCAGGAGGCTGCCCCACCCGCCAATGTTGGGGTCCTTGGACAAACCAACGAATGATTGGCGAGCGCGCGCTGCGTCACGGGAGAGGAAGTTGGCAGTATGTGTGGCTCCGGCGGAGACTCCTCCTACCCAGCCGAACTCGATGTTGTTGTTGATCAGCTCTGTAATACATGCGGCAGTGTATGCGTTGCGCATGCCACCGCCTTCGAGAATGAGTGCGGTGGATTCAAAGCGCTGATATTCCATAAGGCCACATGCTACTAGTATTTTTTCCATGAAGATTGTGATTATTGGTGCAGGTGCCGTGGGCGGCTATTTTGGCGCGGAGATGTTAGAGGCGGGCGCGGACGTGACGTTCGTGGCTCGGGGTGAGACCTTAGAGCAGTTAGGTACACGTGGGCTCATCGTGCGCAGTCCGGAAGGGGAGCGCACGCTAGCGGTCAACACGGCCGCGAGCATTGATGAGATTCCTTCCGCTGATCTTGTGTTTTTGGCAACCAAGTCCTTAGACAGCCTGAACTTGCCTGAACGCTTGCCGGAGGGGGCGTCCTTGGTGACCACGCAGAACTCGGTGGAGATGCCTGCCGTTGCGGCGGAGAAGTATGGTGCTGATCGAGTAATCGCGGGTGTTGTGAGGAGCTTCCTAGTCCACGATGGTCCAGGCATTGCTCGGTACACGGGTGGTGTGTTGAGCTTTACTTTCGATTCCGCGCACCCCCTTTCGGATGCGCTGGAGGAGCTTCTTAGTCGGACGGCCATTGAGCCAATTAAAACCCCTGAGGTGCTAGCTGATGTCTGGGCGAAGGCGATGTTCCTGACGTGTTTCGGGGCGCTCGGGGCCATGCTGGAGTTGCCGCTTGAGCCTGTGCGCACCACGTATCGGGATAATCTCCGCGATCTCATGGGGGAGGTTGAGGATATCGCGCGCGCCAACGGGGTAAACCTCCCGGATGACGTTGTGGACTCAACCATTGCATTCACTGATGCCCAGCCTGCGCAGTCCACCAGCTCCATGCAGCGCGATATTACTCAGGGGCTGCCTAACGAACTAGACGCACAGGTAGGCGCCATCATTCGGATGGGCGAGCGAGTGGGCGTTCCTGCGCGAATGCACAAGCTGGTGTTCAACGTGATTGAAAATCGCTTTACAAGCTAGTGATGCTGGGGTATGTATTAGTTACCTAAACACATAACACGGGTGCCGTCTCCCTTTGTCGGCTGAGATGCAGCAGCAGAGTTGCAAACCGTTGAACCTGATCCGGGTAATACCGGCGATAGGAAGAATAATGACTGAAAACCAAGGCGCACGTGCGCCTCAAACCTCCACGTCCATTTCCGCTACCACTCACGGCAATGTGAACAGCGGGTGGCGTGTCATAGACATCACCATTGGCGCAGTTCTAGGCGTAAGCTGTGGCCTGTTGTTCTGGATTTGGAACTCCGTTGGATACGCCTGGTTCACTGCTTTCGATGCGTTTACCCCAGGCTTGGGTGGTTTCGCGGTGGGTATCTGGCTCATCGGTGGTGTGATTGGTGGTTTGGTGATCCGCAAGCCTTTAGCCGCGCTGTACGTTGAGCTCATCGCCTGCGTCGTGTCCATGGCGCTGGGTAATCAGTGGGGCATTGAGACCATGTACTCGGGCTTCTTCCAGGGCCTGGGAGCTGAGCTCGTCTTTGCGATCTTCCGCTACCGCCGTTTTGGCCTCATGGTTGCTGGCCTTTCAGGCGCGGCTGCAGCGTGGGGTGCGTTTTTCATCGAGCTGTTTACTAGTGCCAACTACGCAAAGTCTCTTGAGTTCAATCTCATCTACCTGTCCACGATGACTGTGTCGGGCATCGTATTGGCGGGTGTGCTTGCGTTTGTTCTGGTACGTGCGTTGGCGGCAACGGGTGCGTTGGATCGTTTTGAGTCTGGCCGCTCAGCCCGCACGTTGGTCTAACGCAGGCGCCTAGTGGCGTAGTACCCAGCCAGCGCCACGGCAGCCACTGGCAGGTATGCCCACACCGGCGGGTGGGTTAGTTCCAGTGCAAAAACGAGGGCAAAAAATGGCGCACGCTGCATGATTGCCAGCACGCATCCTGCACCGGCTAGCGCCAGCAGGGGCACGGAGGCGGCGAATCCGCTTGCCGACATCCCCAGCGCCACCACGGCTCCCGCGGCGCCGCCTACGGCCAGCGACGGGGTGAGGACTCCTCCGGCTGCGCCGGAGGATAGGCACATCCAGGTCAACAAAACTTTGGCCACGAGCAGGATTACCATGGTGGTGCCGGCGCCGCCGAAGGCCACGTTGAGCATCATCTCTCCGTTGCCAAGCAGGGTGGGCTGCCACAGGCTGACCAACCCCATGACCAGCATTGCGGTGCCAATGGTGAGGGGCAGAAAGCGCGGCGAAAGCCGCGGCCTGATCATGATGACGCGGCGGAAGATGACACCGGTGATGGTGGCGAGCACGGCGGCCAGCAGCAGACCGGTAAACGTCGGCACGTTAAAGCTCGGCGTGGGCAGTTGGTAGAACGCCTCACCACCAACAATGGGGCGGGATACGAGGGTGGCTACAACGGACATGACCGTAGAAACGATGAGCGTGTACTTATCGCGCTTTACGGGTAACAGCTCCATGGTGTAGATGATCCCGGCCACGGGCACGTTGTACACCGCTGCGAGGCCTGCGCCAGTGGCAGCAGCGATGATGCGTCCACGAATGTCAATGCGGGTGCTGGCGTCTACTTCTTTCAGCGTTCGGGGGATACGAACTTGGGCCAAGATTTGATCCGTTGCAGCCGCGGCGATCTGTCGAGGCGCGGCCTCGCGTCCCAGTGAGGCGCCTGCGCCCACCACGAGGATTTGGAGGAAGCCATCGGCCACGCTTCTTAAAAACGGTAACCGGATGTAGCTATCTTCCGTGGATGCGAGTGCCTTGTTCACACTTGGCACGCCACCGGTTGCCCGAAGGCGCCACCAGCAGGCACCGGCAAACACGCCCGCGGCCGTTGGAATGACCACTGCAAACAGGTGAGAGAAGCCGGCAATCTGCTCTAATCCGTGAATGAGCAACGTCACTAGTGCGCCGATGACGCCTGCTACAGCCCCGGCAGTAAGCGTCATCGCGGCCAGGAATATCCACGTCGAAGTTTTTCTCACGGGGAATAAGAATAGTACGCTGGGGCACTGTTACTATAAGACAGACCAAACACGGGAGCCTACGAGGCTGAGATGCGCCCTGATGCGGCGCGAACCGTTCGAACCTGATCCTGGGTAATACCGGCGCAAGGGAGTTACACATTATGGCTGCTGCACATGCAGGGCATATCACAGCACGCGGTTTTGGCTACCGCCACGCTTCACGTAAACACAAGGCGCTGCAGGATATTTCCTTTGATATATCCCGCGGTGAGCGGGTCCTCCTCCTAGGGCCCTCGGGGGCAGGAAAGTCCACACTCCTGTCAGCTATCGCCGGGTTGATTGATAGCTCAGAAGGTGCAGTAGATGGCGATCTCACTACCCATGGCGTGGTGGGCATGGTCCTCCAAGACCCTGACTCCCAAGTTATTTCATCCCGTGTTGGTGATGATGTGGCCTTTGGATGTGAAAATCTACGGGTGCCGGCGGAGGAGATTTGGCCCCGCGTTCATGAAGCGCTAGAGATGGTGGGGCTCAAACTGCCGCTGAGCCACCCCACGAAAAAACTCTCCGGTGGCCAAAAGCAGCGGTTGGCGTTGGCCGGTGTCATCGCCATGGGAGCAGACATCATCGTCTTGGATGAGCCCACCGCCAACCTTGACCCTCAGGGCGTGCGTGAAGTGGTGGAAGCCGTATCCTATGTTGCGGAAAAAACCGGTGCCACAGTGATTGTGGTGGAACACCGCGTTGCCACATGGCAGGACTTTGCCACCCGTGCCATCGCATTAGACGCACATGGCTATCTCATTGCGGACGGCAACGTGGATACCGTCTTGGATATGCATGGGCCTCAGCTAGCTGACGCCGGAATCTGGATCCCCGGTCTTGAGCCTTCGCTGCCACATGCCCGCACTATCACCACCAACGAGGCTGCCGTGACAGGCGAGCGCCTTATTTACGGCTGGGACACCCCACTTAACCCATCGGCGCCGTTGGACATAACCCTGCCGGCTGCAGCATCCACAGTGATTACCGGGCCAAACGGTACGGGCAAGTCCACGCTGCTTCTCACCCTAGCTGGGCTGCTTTTGCCCCACGCCGGTGCGGTGGAAAGCCACCCGCAGCTGAGCGTGAAGGGGAAAACCAACCCACACTCGTGGCGTTCGCGGGATCTGGTCCAACGTTTTGGCTACGTATTTCAGGATCCGGAGCACCAGTTCGTCGCCCGCACAGTGCGAGAAGAGCTGGCGCTCGCGGCACCGCAAAACAAAGCTGATGACATGATGGAACGGTTGGGGCTGAGCGCCTTTGCCGAGGCAAACCCTTTTACCCTCTCCGGCGGGCAAAAGCGCAGGCTTTCTGTGGCCACCGTTTTAGTGAACTCACCGAGCGTGGTGTTTTTGGATGAACCCACCTTCGGTCAAGACCGCACTACGTTCTCGGAACTAGTGCATCTGATCCGTGAACTCACCGACCACGGCGCCACCACCGTTTCTATCACTCACGACCCTCTCTACCTAGGCGCGCTCGCGGACAAGGAGGTCGCGCTGCGATGAATGTGCTGAACACAACCAACCCAGTCACACGCATCGCTGCGCTGATTATTGTCACAACACCATTGTTGCTCAGCGTGGACGTCGTCTCCGCGGCGGTGTCTCTCGCGTTCACCGTCGCATTAGCTCCAGTGTGTGGGGTGAGCTGGCCTCAGCTGGCTCGCCGAGGCTGGCCCATTCTCTTGGCCACTCCGCTAGCTGGTATCTCCATGGCGCTCTATGGTCGGCCGGAGGGGCGCGAGTACTTTTCCTTCTTCTTTGCCACCGTCACGGATAATTCACTCCAGCTGGCGTTAGCGATCATGGTGCGTGTTCTGGCCGTCGGCTTGCCCGCCATAGTGTTACTAGCCCACATCGACCCCACCGAGCTGGGGGACGGTTTGGCTCAAAAACTAAAGCTGCCAGCGCGTTTCGTTTTGGGCGCGGTAGCTGCGACGCGGCTGCTCAGCCTGTTTCGATCAGACTGGCATTCTATGCGTCGGGCGCGCCGGGCGCGTGGTGTGGACTCCAGCGGGCGCATCCGCACCGCGATCTCGCTAACGTTTGGCCTGCTGGTTCTGGCCCTGAGGCGCGGCGCAAAGCTAGCGACAGCGATGGAGGCGAGAGCCTTCGGTCGCTTTGATAGCAGAACGTGGGCAAGGAAGTCCTCATTCGGTGGCCGCGATGTGGCAGTGTTGCTGTCCTGCGTTGCGATCTCCACGATCGCCATCGTAGTGGCTGTGGCCACAGGCTCTTTCAGGTTCTTGGGCGCATGATTGTGCTTATCGACGGCCGCTCCGGGGCCGGAAAAACTTCCTTCGCGGGGCGCCTCGGCGCCCTCCTGGGCGCCACGGTGGTGCACCTGGATTCCTTTTACCCTGGATGGTCAGGCTTAGAATTAGCGAGCCAGATGGTGGCACGCGATGTGCTGCGTTCCCATGGTGGTGGCTATACAGCCTGGGATTGGGAGAGGGGACTTCCGGCTGGATGGGTTGACCATGGGTGGTGCCCAGGAGAGGGGACTCTCATTGTGGAGGGCTGCGGGGCAGTCACCGATAGTACCGTCAGACAAGCAGGCAAGCTTGATTTAGTGTTCACCATGTTTTTTGACGGGGATGAAAGGCAGCGTCGAGCAAAGGTTGTAGCCCGCGACGGGGACGTGGAATCGTGGTGGGATATGTGGGCCTTCCAGGAGCAGACGCATATGGAAACCATGCCGCTGTGTGATGTATATAGGTGGAATGAGCAAAACCATCAAGATCTCGGCGCTGGCGATCAGAAATAAAGATAACGAGATCCTCCACGTGCGCAAGCGAGGAACGAGCATGTTCATCATGGTCGGGGGAAAGCTCGAAAAGGGGGAGAGTGGGCGTGAAGCAGCATTGCGTGAGGTCGCGGAGGAAGTCGGCCTTAGCTTCGGGCCTGCAGACGTTCATTTCTTAGGCAGTTTCAGCGCGCCCGCGGCTAATGAAGTCGGGCATGTGGTTGAGTGCGACGTCTTTGTAACCGCAGAGCAGGTGCAGCTGGACTCAGTGGAAGTTCAACGCGAAATAGTGGAGTACCGCTGGTTCCCACTCGACAGTGTGGCCGAAGAATTGGCGCCCCTATCTCGCGACGTGGTGCATCCGGTATTGAAGGAATGGGTGAAAGCGCCTCAGTGAAATACGCGCTCGCGTTGTGTGCAGGGCAACGCGAGCTGGGGGCTGGAACGCGGGGAGCCGGTGTGCTTGTGCGGATAGATAAAGACCACTATTAGTGGTGAATTGATCGCTTCGGACTGCATGGGTGAACCCGATGGCGGCAAGGCGTAGCAGTTTCATGCAGATTGCATGTGAGCTAACTGGACTGGGGGTGAGTGTGTGACTCAGCTATCACCCCCGCTTTATAACGGAAAGATAACATTAAGGTTTTTAATTAGAAACGCTTCACTATTTTTTGTGCAGGTAGTGGCTAAATTGCTCAGATGAAAACTGTTAGATGACAGTTTTCTCGTTGATTTGTCACCTAAAAGCTTCTTTTGGCTCCGGATCACACGGTTAGGATTAATCCCTAACACCGCTTTGTGAAGCACAATTTGCAAAGTGCTGTCATGAAACCAAAACCCGGAGGTCTTAAATGACGCTTAAGAAGACTCTTGCTGTCGGTGCATCCGCAGCACTCGCTTTGAGCCTTGTAGCTTGCTCGTCTGATTCTTCAGATGGCGCATCTGGCTCTTCTGAGGGCGGCACCAACTACATTCGTGCAAACTCTACTGAGCCACAGAACCCACTGATCCCTGCTAACACTAACGAAGTTGGTGGCGGCAACCTGGTAGATCTCATCTACTCAGGTCTCGTTTACTACGATGCCGAGGGTGAAGTTCACAACGAGATGGCTGAGTCTATCGAGCTAGAGGGTGACAAGACCTACAAGGTTACTTTGAAGGACGGCATCACCTTCGCTGATGGCACCGCAGTTAAGGCTGAGAACTTTGTTAAGGCGTGGAACTACGCTGTTGCTAATCAGCAGCTATCCGCGTACTTCTTCGAGCCTATTCTGGGTTACGCAGAAGAGGGCGTCGATGCAGAGACCGGCATGGAAGGCCTGAAGGTTATTGATGACAAGACCTTCACTATCGAACTGATCCAGCCTGAGTCTGACTTCCCGCTTCGCCTGGGCTACTCCGCGTTCTACCCGCTTCCTGACGAGGCATTCGAGGACATGGACGGCTTTGGTGCAATGCCTAACGGCAATGGCCCATACAAGCTCCTTGAGTGGAACAACAATGAGAACGCAATCGTTGTTCCTAACGAGTCCTACTCCGGTGAGCGCACCCCTAAGAACGACGGCATCGAGTTCGTCTTCTACGCCCAGCAGGACGCAGCATACGCAGACCTGCTCTCTGGAAACCTGGACGTTTTGGACTCCATTCCAGATTCTGCTTTCGCAAACTTCGAGCAGGAGCTCGGCGACCGTGCCGTCAACCAGCCGGCAGCAATCTTCCAGTCCTTCACCATTCCTGAGAAGCTCGAGCACTTCTCCGGTGAGGAAGGCAAGCTGCGTCGTCAGGCTATCTCCATGGCCATTAACCGTGAAGAGGTCACTGACAACATCTTCCAGGGCACCCGTACCCCTGCTACTGACTTCACCTCCCCAGTTATCCCTGGCCACTCTGATTCCCTCAAGGGCGCAGAGGTTCTGGAATTCAACCCAGAGCGCGCAAAGGAACTGTGGGCTGAGGCAGATGAAATCAGCAAGTACACCGGCGAGTTCACCATCGGCTACAACTCCGATGGCGGCCACCAGGCTTGGGTAGACGCAGTTGCTAACCAGATCAAGAACAACCTTGGTATCGAGGCAGTGGGTGCTCCGTACCCAGACTTCAAGTCCCTGCGTGATGAGGTGACCAACCGTACCATCGCCGGCGCATTCCGTACCGGCTGGCAGGCAGACTACCCATCCCTCGCGAACTTCCTTGGCCCACTGTACGTCACCGGTGCAGGTTCCAACGATGGTGATTACTCCTCTGAGGACTTCGATCGCCTGATGAAGGAAGGCGCTGGTGCTGAGAGCACCGAGCAGGGACTGGCTAAGTTCAACGAGGCACAGGAAATCCTGCTGCAGGACCTCCCTGCAATCCCACTGTGGTACTCCAACGTTGCAGGTGGCTACTCTGAGGCAGTCTCCGACGTAGTCTTCTCTTGGAAGTCCGTACCTGCTTACTACAACATCACCAAGAACTAAGTGCCTAGATCACAGTTCTTAATGAAATAAGAGACGCCACCCCGCGCTGATCCTTAGCGCGGGGTGTTGTCCGTGGTTTCTACACATTAAGGAAACGCTTATGCTGCGCTATATCGGGCGTCGTCTCCTCCAAATGATCCCAGTGTTCTTTGGTGCGACGCTTCTGCTGTACGCCCTTGTGTTCCTGATGCCTGGTGATCCAGTCGAAGCCCTTGGTGGCGATCGCGGACTCACTGAAGCAGCTAGGGCTCGCATTGAGGCGGAATACAACCTCGATAAACCATTTATCATCCAGTACTTGCTCTACATCAAGGGCATTTTCACCCTCGACTTCGGTACCACCTTCTCCGGACGTCCAGTGGCTGAAGCTATGGCGAGTGCATTCCCAGTCACCATCAAACTAGCGTTGATGGCGATTGTGTTCGAAGCCGTCTTTGGCATCATCTTTGGCGTCATCGCCGGTATTCGTCGCGGTGGCATTTTTGATTCCACCGTCCTCGTTGTTTCCCTCCTGGTTATCGCGGTGCCATCCTTCGTTATTGGCTTCGTGTTCCAGTTCTTTGTTGGTGTGAAGTGGGGACTACTTCCGGTGACAGTGGGACCGAATGAAACATTCAAGTCCTTGCTCATGCCGGCGATCGTGCTTGGCGCTCTGTCCTTCGCGTACGTGATCAGGCTTACGCGTCAGTCCGTGAGTGAGAACCTCACTGCTGACTACGTCCGCACCGCTCGTGCGAAGGGATTGAGCAATGGCAGCGTGACTGTCCGCCACGTCCTGCGTAACTCCATGATCCCTGTTGCTACCTTCCTGGGTTCTGATCTTGGTGCCCTGATGGGTGGCGCAATTGTTACTGAGGGCATCTTCGGTATCAATGGTGTTGGTGGCGCAATCTACCAAGCTATTTTGAAGGGCGAGCCAACAACGGTTGTGTCGTTTACTACCGTTCTTGTGATTGTTTACATCATCGCTAACCTTCTTGTGGACCTGCTCTACGCCGTTCTCGACCCGAGGATCCGCTATGCATAACAACGAAGACAACAAGACTTTCATTGCTGAAGAGGAGAATAAGTCCTTCTTCCCAGGTCCTCGTAGGGGACAAGAGCACTTCATCGCTGAGACGGATGAGACTGGTCTCGGGGCAGTTGATGCAGTAGCTGATGAGTCCGCGCCTACATCTGTGTGGGGTGAGGCGTGGCGTTACCTACGCAAGCGCCCGCTATTTTGGGTTTCTGCCCTGTTGATGCTCGTGGCAGTAGCGATGGCCTTGTTCCCATCGCTATTTACAAGCACTGACCCACGTTTCTGCGAACTGTCCAATTCTTTGGCTGACCCAACCAGTGGCCACCCATTTGGCTTTGACCGTCAAGGCTGCGATATTTACGCACGCACTATTTACGGTGCTCGCGCATCCGTTGCAGTAGGTGTTCTCACCACCATCGCAGTAGTAATCCTAGGTACCGCCATTGGTGCGCTGGCTGGCTACTTTGGCGGCATCATTGACACCCTGCTTTCGCGTTTGACTGACATCTTCTACGCAGTCCCACTGGTTCTTGCAGCGATTGTTGTTATGCAGATGTTCAAGGAATACCGCACTATCGTCACCGTTGTGATCGTGCTGGCTCTATTTGGTTGGACCAACATTGCCCGCATTACTCGTGGTGCGGTGCTGTCCACAAAGAATGAGGAATTCGTGACCGCTGCTCGTGCAGTGGGTGCTTCCAAGTGGAAGATCCTGTCTTCCCACATCCTCCCCAACGCTGCAGCGCCGATTATCGTGTACGCCACCGTGGCGCTGGGTACGTTCATCGTGGCTGAGGCGACCTTGTCCTTCCTTGGTGTTGGTTTGCCGCCAAGCATCGTGTCGTGGGGTGCTGACATTGCAAAGGCTCAGACGTCCCTGCGCTCCCAGCCAATGGTGCTGTTCTACCCAGCCATGGCGCTCGGCCTGACAGTGCTTAGCTTCATCATGATGGGTGACGTTGTCCGCGACGCCCTCGATCCTAAGTCCCGCAAGAAGTAAAGGAGCACGTGTTACTCATGACTGACAACAATCAGGCTCCTTTGTTGGAGCTGAAGGATCTTAAGATTTCGTTCACGTCGTCCACCGGTGTGGTTGACGCTGTCCGTGGCGTGAATCTGACTATTTACCCTGGCCAGTCCGTGGCAATTGTGGGTGAGTCCGGTTCTGGTAAGTCCACTACCGCAATGTCCATCATCGGCCTGCTGCCTGGCACCGGCAAGGTGACCGGCGGCGAGATCATCTTCAACGGTGAGCACCTAGAGAACAAGTCCGACAAGGAGATGGTGGCCTACCGCGGATCAGAGATTGGTTTGGTTCCACAGGATCCAATGTCCAACTTAAATCCGGTGTGGCGCATTGGCACGCAGATTAAGGAATCCCTCAAGGCCAATAACATTGTGCCGGGTTCTGAGATGGATAAGCGTGCCGCTGAGTTGCTGGAGGAAGCAGGTCTGCCGGACGCCGAGCGCCGCGCTAAGCAGTATCCACATGAGTTCTCTGGCGGTATGCGCCAGCGCGCTCTGATCGGCATGGGCTTGGCTGCTCGTCCTAAGCTGCTGATTGCCGATGAGCCAACGTCCGCGCTGGACGTCACGGTTCAGAAGAAGATTCTGGATCACTTGGGTGGTTTGACTAGGGATCTGGGCACCGCAGTGCTGTTTATTACACATGACTTGGGTCTTGCCGCCGAGCGCGCAGAGCACCTGGTAGTGATGCACCGCGGCCGCGTCGTTGAGTCTGGCCCATCCTTGCAGATTTTGCGCGACCCACAGCACCCCTACACCCAGCGCTTGGTCAAGGCCGCTCCGTCGCTTGCGTCCGCTCGTATTCGCGCGGCGAAGGAGCAGGGCATTGAGTCTGAGGAACTGCTGGTTAAGGAGCACGCAACCACGGGCGAAGATGTCATTCGCGTTGAAAACCTGACCAAGGTGTTTGATGTTCGCGGCCAGCGTGGTGATAAGGCCAAGCTGAAGGCAGTGGATGATGTGAGCTTTGGCCTGAAGAAGGGCACTACGCTCGCGCTGGTGGGCGAGTCCGGTTCCGGTAAGTCCACTGTGGCTAACATGGTGCTCAACCTGCTGGAGCCAACCTCGGGCAAGGTGTTCTACAAGGGTACGGACCTGTCTACTCTTAACAGCAAGCAGCTATTTGAAATGCGCCGCAAGCTGCAGGTTGTGTTCCAGAATCCATATGGTTCCTTGGATCCGCAGTACTCTATTTACCGCTGTATTGAGGAGCCCCTGCTCATTCACAAGGTTGGTAACCGTAAGGAACGCGAGGCCCGCGTTGCGGAGCTTCTCGACATGGTAGCCATGCCGCGTTCAGCGATGCGCCGCTACCCAAATGAGCTCTCCGGTGGTCAGCGTCAGCGCATCGCTGTCGCTCGCGCGCTCGCACTGAATCCAGAGGTTATTGTCTTGGACGAGGCGGTCTCCGCGCTTGACGTGCTGGTGCAGAACCAAATCCTGCAGCTGCTGGCGCAGCTGCAGGACGAGTTGAACCTCTCCTACCTGTTCATCACCCATGACTTGGCAGTTGTGCGACAGACTGCTGACGAAGTGGTTGTTATGCAGAAGGGCCGTCTGGTGGAGCACGGCACTACGGATGAGCTGTTTACGAACGCGAAGGAAGAATACACTCGCGATCTCATCAACTCCGTTCCAGGCCTTGGCGTGGAACTCGGTACCGGCCTGTAATAGGCAGACCAAGCAAAAGTCCGGCCCACACACAGTGTGTGGGCCGGACTTTTTTAGCTAGAGAGCACTGTGACGTTGAACCGGTAGTTCAGCAGCGACTCGATTTCGGAGATGTTGACAATGGGACTTTGAGGTGCGGGAAGCCTGGTAGGGAAGCGGGTGGCATCCACCACCGGCATTGGCGCGCCCGTGATAGCGGGCCTGTTGCTTCCGCCGTGTCGGGCGATCCAATCCGCATGTTCTGCCACTGGGGTGTAGAACGCGCCGGTGCCAATCTTGGAGGACATGGACATCACACCGGTGACGTAGCGTCCCTGCAGCAGCGGGCCGCCGGAGTCCCCAGGCTGTGCACGGCCGCCGGTGAGAGTGGCCTCAATCAGAGTGGCGCGGGGATCGTCGGAGGGCAAATTGGTGACGCGTCGAACGACGCGGACGTCTGCCTGCTCTGCGCGGCTGAGCGGGTTAAGGCGGCGGTCATCGCCGCCCCAGCCGGTGGCTATGCCTCGGGCTCCCGAACGCAGGTGAGCGCCGGAAATAGGAGCCGGGGTCACACCCGTTGGGCGGTTCAGCGTGACGACAGCCAAGTCTGCACTTGGGTGCAACGTAGCCTCGGTAACACGGAGGGTTCGGTTGCCTACGACAACTTGGTTGGCTCCCTGGCGTACACAGTGCTTTGCAGTGAGTACCTTCGTTGGAGCGATAACTGTGCCTGTGCACAGTCGGTCACCAAGGATCACTCGTGCGATGCTGGCGGACTGATTGGTGCGCCCTCCCATGACAGCGCTAGCGGTTGGGGTAGCGGCAAACAACGCGATGGCGGCGGTTGCGGCGGCAGTGACGCGTTTGAGCACAGAAACCATTTAGAGGATCTCCTCGATCAGTTCAGTTGGGCGGGCAATACGGACGCCTTTGTCGGTGACAACGATAGGTCGCTCGATCAAGCGGGGATACGTGGTCATGGCGCTCAGAAGCTCATCATCGGTACTCGAGTCCGACAAGCCGAGTTCTTTGTACTCTTTCTCCCCACGACGAATAGCTTGGGCGGGGCTTAACCCTGCCCGATCTAGCAGTTGCGCTAGTTCATCGCGGGTTGGGGGAGTGTCAAGGTAATTAATGATCTCCACAGAAGCGTTTTCGCAGTTCTCCTTCACGTAGGCCACTGCTGCGCGGGATTTGGAACAGCGCGAATTATGGTAAATGGTAATGGAGTTAACTTCTGTGACACTCATAGGGTCTCATAGTAGGCCAAAAGTACCCTTAACGGAAGCTATTGCCCATAAAAATTAAGGCCCGCACTGGGGGCGGGCCGAGGTTACTGAGGTGGGGTTATGGTGCTGGAACGAGTTCCACGTTCTCCGCCCAGGACAGGTTAATTCCCTTGGACTTTAACCATTCAAATGGGTTGTCGCCAGCGCGGGTGATTCCCTCTACCGCGATGAGGGTGGCGTCAATTGCGCGCTCTGCGTCCTCGGCGGAGATGAGACCGGCGGAGGTGGCGGCGGCGAGCTCGTCAATGTCGAGAACCTCGATGGGCTGACCAGAATTCCACAGCAGATCTACATAGAGGTCACGGGTGGTCCATACGCCGTTGTCGTCTACGGTAATGTCAGCAACATCGAAGTAGATTTCCTCCTTGCGCTCTACGTCTTCGCGGTAGTGGAAGATGTTTGCGCGCAGACCCACCTCTGGTAGCAGCCAGCTTTCCAAGTAGCCGAACCGTGGGTGATCGGCGCCGCGGGCCATGTACAAGCCAAAGTTGGTCTCGCGGTAGAGGTCAACGTCGCGGTTGAACCCCTTGGGGTCAATGTTGACCAAATCCTTTGTATTAAAGGTTTCCTGCTTTATTGGGTGCAGGTCTGCCATTTATTTCACCTCGAAGAATGCTGCGGTTGGGATGAACCTGCATCCAGCATCCTTCGTATTGACGGTGCCGGAAACGATGGCAACTATGCGGCCCTTGCCAGTCTTGGCGGTGCCGGACACGGTTGCTGGTCCTTCCTTGTTAATACCGTTGTCACCCAGTGGAGTTTCGCCCCACTTGAGGGTGTCAATGTTGAACCACTGCACTTTCATGGCCTGTTTTCCAGAAAGTGCGGAGGTACCAAGCGCGGTGAAGAGGAACGCGGTTTCCCCGGCTTTTGCTCCTGGTGCTGGGATTTTGGTTGGTCCCGGCACCGCAATGGCGCTGCCTACTGAATCTTGGGTTCCGCCAATGCACTTGCCGGATACCGTTGGCCAGTAGAACTGAGTGAAGTTCACGGATCCTTCAGGCAGTTTTACGTCAGATTCGCCGCCACCTTCAAAGAATGCGACGGCACTCAACAGTGCTGCGCGAAGATCCCGCGGGAGGGTCTCGGCGAGCGCTCGTGCTCGATCGAGGACCTGAGGCGTGGGGCGCCCCAGTTCATCGATGGGCAGGAGTGCCTGCGGAGAAAATGCGGAAGATATGGAGCCTAGGGCTTCGTCGGCAAAGTCTGCGACCGGGTTGGCTGTAGCTACAGTCTGGGTAGACAGCGCGAGTGCGATGGTGCACGCGGCGGTAGCGATGCGGGTAAGTGGGCGCACAATGTGCCTTTCTTCCTATTGGTCTGACTATTCCGCGGGCTTGCGTTATCTCTATCTTGAGTTGGTGTGTGAGATAGGGAATAGAAGTTTCTACGGCGTGTCAGACCACATGAGTCTCAGAGGTTTACTCAAATAACATTATTCACAGAAGTAGTAAAGTCAAGGCAAGAGCTGGCACTTTAATAGTTCTGAGCTTGTGGTTTGAGCATGTTTCTTTCAGTTTCTGGTGGGGATTGAAAGATATGTTCGAAGTATCCTCGGTGGAGGTTATTTCATCCTAAACCTGTTCTCTAGCGCTAGTGATCACGTAAAGAGCGCTTGCGCTATTTCGAACACGTTCACGATTAGGTGCAAGAGTCTCACGATTGTCGGTTATGGGCAGTAAACTCAAAGACTTTCTGCCCCCGCGTTCATCCTCTATGTAGTTATTGGTTGTGTGGTCGAGCCTTGGAGCTCGCCCATCACTATCTAGGTCGCATTCTGTGATCTATTCGTTACAAAACTTCTTAAAAAAATTTTTCACCGCCTCCGTGCTGTGTGGCTAGTTGTGGGGAAGCGGTGCAGGTGAGCGCCCATTTGAGGTGGGAAAAATTTTTCCGTTCAGTGTGCATAACTGGCGTTCGATGGGGTAGTGTTTTACAGCTGTAATGGGTGCGCTGTAAAAGTGCGTAGGTATGAAAGAAGTAACGGAGTTTCTCTGCGGCTCTTGGCCGAGCTTTACGTGCCTCACTTTAGGCTTTGACCATTGGGTTCCTTTTTAGAATCCAAGGTTTGGGTGCACCTTAGCTCAACTCAATAGGAATGATCACTTCTGATCTCAGCGCTTGTTTGCGTTTGTTCACCGTGTAACGCGGTGAACTTTTGCGTGAGATGACCTAGTTGTAGGGCCGGTGTTTTTCGCCGCGCTTGCTTTCACCAATGTGCTGGATCGCTTACGCGCTAGGTGAGAGGTGTTTTCTTTCCTTATATACATATCCAGGAGATCCCTTGACTCACCCTGAGTTTCGTAATGTCGCCATCGTCGCACACGTTGACCATGGCAAGACCACCCTTGTTAACGCCATGCTGGAGCAGTCCGGTGCTTTTGGTGACCACGGCGAAGTAACCGACCGCGTTATGGACTCCGGTGACCTGGAAAAGGAGAAGGGCATCACCATTCTGGCGAAGAACACCTCCATTCGCCGTAAGGGTGCTGGCAAGGATGGTTCTGACCTAGTCATCAACGTTATCGATACCCCAGGTCACGCAGACTTCGGCGGTGAGGTTGAGCGTGGCCTGTCCATGGTGGACGGCGTTGTGCTGCTGATTGACGCATCTGAGGGGCCTCTGCCACAGACCCGCTTCGTGCTGGGCAAGGCGCTGGCGGCGAAGATGCCGGTGATTATTGTTGTGAACAAGACCGACCGCCCAGACGCCCGCATCGATGAGGTCGTTGAAGAGGCTCAGGACCTGCTCCTTGAGCTGGCTTCCTCCCTTGAGGATCCTGAGGCGGCCGAGGCTGCCGAGCGTCTGCTCGATCTGCCAGTTCTCTACGCTTCCGGCCGTGAGGGCAAGGCATCTACCGAGAACCCAGGAGACGGCCAGGTTCCAGAAGCTGAGGATCTGCAGGAGCTTTTCGACGTCATCTACGACGTCCTCCCAGAGCCTTCCGCAACGATCGATGCGCCTTTGCAGGCGCACGTGACTAACCTAGACTCCTCCTCCTTCTTGGGCCGTATCGCTCTGGTTCGCATTCACGCAGGCACCTTGAAGAAGGGGCAGCAGGTTGCATGGATTCACTATGACGAGGAAGGCAACCAGCACGTCAAGAACGTCAAGATTGCTGAACTGCTCAAGACCGTCGGTGTTAACCGTGAGTCCACCAATGAGGAAATGGTGGCGGGCGACATCGCCGCTATCTCCGGCATTGACTCCATCATGATCGGTGATACCCTCGCTGACATCGACAACCCTGTGGCACTGCCACGTATCTCCGTTGACGAGCCTGCAATCTCCATGACCATTGGTGTAAACACCTCTCCACTGGCTGGCCGTGGTGGTGGCGACAAGCTGACTGCGCGCGTGATCAAGGCTCGCCTGGACCAGGAGCTGATTGGTAACGTCTCCATCCGCGTTCTTCCTACTGAGCGTCCTGATGCCTGGGAGGTTCAGGGCCGTGGCGAGATGGCGTTGTCCGTTCTGGTGGAGACCATGCGTCGTGAGGGCTTTGAGCTCACCGTTGGTAAGCCGCAGGTAGTGACCCACATGGTTGATGGCAAGCTGCACGAGCCATACGAGCACATGGTCATCGACGTTCCATCCGAGTACCAGGGCAACGTTACCCAGCTTCTGGCTAACCGCAAGGGGCAGATGACCGCCATGGCTAACCTGTCCGGTGACTGGGTGCGTATGGAGTTCGATGTTCCTGCACGTGGCCTGATTGGCTTCCGCACCACCTTCCTCACCGAGACCCGCGGCGCAGGTATCGCTAACTCCTACTCCATTGACGCGCGCGAGTGGGCTGGCGAGATCAAGGACCGCGCTGTTGGCTCTCTGGTTGCTGACCGTTCCGGCCAGATCACCGCGTACGCCCTGACCCAGCTGGCAGACCGCGGCAACTTCTTTGTTGAGCCTGGTATGGAGGCATACGAGGGCATGGTTGTGGGTGCTAACAACCGTGATGAGGATATGGATATCAACATCACCAAGGAGAAGAAGCTCACCAACATGCGTTCAGCAACCGCAGACGCCACCGTGACCCTGGCCAAGGCGCACGTCCTTTCCCTGGATGAGGCAATGGAGTTCTGTGGTTCCGATGAGTGCGTTGAAGTCACTCCGAACGATCTGCGCGTGCGCAAGGTCATTCTGAACGCTACTGAGCGTGGCCGCGCTCGTGCCCGCGAGAAGAACCGCAACAAGGATGCCTAATCCTCACAGCGTGTGAGCCCGCTTAGGTTCACGTAGAACTGGCCCCATTTCCCCGCGAGGTAATGGGGTCATTTGCGTATCTCGGGTTAGACTAAAACGCATGAAAAGTCTCCGCAGCGTCGCCGTTCGTGCCGCAGTAGCAATGGTGAGCTGCGCACTGGTTGTATCGTGTTCCGCAAACCCTGGGCCCGCGCCTATTGAGGAGCCTGGTAACAACGGCAATCAGGATGAAGCCCAAGAAGAGATTGTCCCGCAGTCCAAGCGCTCAGAGATTGCGGTGGGTATTGATCCGGTGGAGGCGGGATTTAATCCGCACCTGTTGAAAGATGATTCAGTATTCATCCGCACCCTCAGTTCGTTGGTGCTGCCGAGTGCTTTTGAGGGGCGGCGGATGAACACGGACCTGTTGACGTCGGCACGCGAAGTGCCGGTTCCACGGGCAGAGACGGCAAGCCAGCCGGACGCCGGAGCCACTAAGGCGCCGGTGATGGCGCTGCGCTACACCATTAATCCAGCGGCCCAGTGGAGTGACGGCACGCCCATTACGGTGGCAGACTTTGAATACCTAGCCCAGGAGCTGTCTCAGGCGGCGGGCGCAAAGAATGCGGCCCTGTACCGTGAGATTACGTCCATCGAGTCCTCGGATGGTGGGCGAGAAGTGACGGTGTATTTGGCGCACCGGATCAAGAATTGGCAGCGCCTTTTTGCTGATCTGCTGCCGTCGCACCATTTGCGCGGGATGAAGTTCACTGAGGTGCTGGCGGACAGTTTCCCGGCCTCCGGTAGCCACTACATGGTGGGCAGCATTGACCGCCAGCGCGGTGTGGTGGTGCTTAATCGCAATGATCGCTTCTGGGGCCGTAATCCAGCAGACATTGAGGTTGTGGATTTTGTCGAGATCCGTTCCACCTCCCAAGCACTGGAGCAGCTGGGTTCCCAGCAGTTGGCCTTTGCTGACTTAACCCCAACTCAGACGTCGCAGCAGGCTCTCAGTCTGATTGACGGGGCGCGCCTTCGGGAGGAGACCTCGGATCGCACCCTGATGGTGGGCGCGAACGCAAACTTGCCGCTGGCGGCGCGCCAAGCTCTCTTGGGGCTTATCGACGTCCGCCAGCTCGCCGAGCTGGCCACCGGTCGCGTTGGCGCAGCACTGCCAGCGTCCAGCCGCGCTCAGCGCGCGGATGAGGACGTGGACGTGGACCAGCTCACCACGCTGCTTAATCGTCCCGTACGCATTGGGGTAGACCCATCCAACGGGGTGGCCGCTGACGCTGCCTTGAACCTTAAGAACATGTTCGTAGCCGCAGGCCTGAAAGCGCGGGTGGTGGAGCAGGATTCCACTACCTTGTTTGCCAAATCAATACCTACCGGAGCGGTCGACGTGTACGTGGGCTGGCAAGACGGTGATGTGCTGGCGCGGTATCAATGCGGGGCCGAAGCCGAGGATGACGCGGAGGATGATGCAGAGGAAACGCAGGCAGCCCCCACCACCGTCTCAGGCCTAAAGCCGCAGAGGCCAACCGCTGCGCCGGGCGCCCCCGCGATCCTAGGCCAAAATCCCACGGGGTACTGCACGCCGGAGACGGAGAAATTCATCTTCGAGGCGTTGGCAGGGGAACATGGATCCCAAGCGGTGGGGAAATGGGCGCTAGCGCTGGAGCGTGAGCAGTCTTTGACGCTCGGCATTGTTCGCGATGAGCGCATCCAAGTAGCCGGTAGTAATCTTGTAGGCCCGAGTGCGGACATTGCAACGTGGCCACAATCAATGTCCAGTTTCAAAACCTGGTCAATCAAGGAGGAATAATGAGTGATCTTGCCGGAATGCGCATCGTAGCGGTGCACGCACACCCAGACGATGAGGCTATTTGGACCGGCGGTGTGCTGGCTAATGCGGCCAGCCGTGGCGCAGAGGTCACCGTTGTTACCTGCACGCTCGGCGAGCAAGGCGAGGTCATTGGTGAGCCTTTCCAAGGCCTTGTTGCTGACGCATCTGACCAGCTGGGCGGATTCCGTATTCGTGAACTCGAACAGTCACTGTCCATCCTCGGGGTACGTGGTGAGTACCTAGGTCACGTGGGCAAGTACCGTGACTCCGGCATGATAGGTGATGCCGCCAACTCGCATTCGCGCGCTTTCATCTCCTCCGGCGAGGATTCCGTGACGGACATAATTGAGGTGTTCGAACGCATTAAGCCACACGTTGTTGTTACGTACGGCCCGGACGGCGGCTATGGCCACCCAGACCACGTTCGTGCCCACAATATCGTCCATGAGGCGCAGCGTATTCTGAGCGAGCGTGGGCACGACTACATCCAGCGCATCTTGTGGGCCGTGACTGGGCGCGAGGCCCTCGAGCGTGGCCTAGCGGCAATCACTACGCCACCTGAAGGATGGCGCGAACCTCTCACCGGAGAGATCGCCTGCGTTGACCAGGTGGACGTTACCCTCTCCCTTGGTCACGATGATTTCGAACGCAAGCGCGACGCGATGAAAGCCCACGCCACCCAGCTGTGGATTGCCGATGGTTCTACCAGCGCCGTGAACCCGCATGCCGCTACCGCCGACGTGGCTGATTCGGCCGCTGCGCCCGCTGTGTTCGCGCTCTCGAATCTGATAGCCCAGCCACTGTTGCCGGAGGAACACTACCAAGTGGGGTTCACTCAAACCCCACTGACCGGCGACACCGATCCGTGGGAGGGCATCACGTGGTAGATTCCCCTCACTCAAGCGCACCACATGTTAATGAGCGCCACTACGTGAAGGATTTCTCCACCGCAGAGATGGTGGGTGGTCTGGTGTGGCTGAGCTTGGCGGCACTGGTGTCTGTGCTCTTGGAGGTCGTGTACCTAGGCACGTGGGTTGGCTCAGTAGCAGTTCCATTCACCATTCCGATCGCGTTTTTATTCAACCTAGTTCTGACAAAAACCGCGCTGCTGTGGTCTGAAAAAGTTGCGGTTGCAGCGGTGCCGCTATACGTGTGGACTGCGGGTTTCCTGCTGCTCACCTTCTGGGTAGGCGTGACTGGGGACCAGCTCGTCGGGTCGAATATTCGTAGCATCGGGCTGCTTTTTGCCGGATTGGCTGGTGGCGGTTGGCCACTGATCATGAAGAAATGACATAATCAACTTTTATGCTGCCCGCGTACACTGGAGTAGGATTGAGCGGAAGCAGCGAAAACTCAAAAAGTGCGAACTGGAGTAAAACACCGAAATGACGTACATAATTGCACAGCCATGCGTCGACGTAATGGACAAGGGCTGCGTGGAAGAGTGCCCCGTTGACTGCATTTACGAAGGCAAGCGGTCTCTCTACATCCACCCAGACGAGTGCGTGGACTGCGGTGCCTGTGAGCCAGCCTGCCCAGTAGAGGCAATCTTCTACGAAGATGACGTCCCAGATGAGTGGATTGACTACAACGAGGCAAACGCAGCCTTCTTTGATGACTTGGGCTCCCCAGGTGGCGCCGCAAAGCTGGGCCAGCAGGACTTCGATGCCCCATTTATCGCAGCCCTGCCTCCACAGGCCTAACCCTCAATTGTCCTTAAAAAGCGCTAGGCTACTTCCACGCCTAGCGCTTTTCATATCCAGTAAGGAACGCTAAAGATCATGGCACGCGTAAGCCTCGGATCCACCCTCCCAGATTTCCCATGGAACTCACTGGAACCAGCTAAGCAGAAAGCTTCCGCCCATCCTGATGGCATCATCAACGTCTCAGTGGGCTCACCGGTAGATGACGTGAACCCCAGCATTCAGCTTGCCCTAGCTGAAGCCGCCGCCGCACCAGGCTACCCACAGACCATTGGTACGCCACAGTTGCGCGCTGCCATTGTGTCGTCTCTTGAACGTAGGTACCGGTGCACCGGCGTGGAAGGCGTGCTGCCCGTCGTGGGAACCAAGGAAGCCATTGCGCTGTTGCCCACCTTGCTCGGCTGCCGCGGCACCGTGGTCATTCCTGAGGTCGCGTACCCGACATATGAGGTGTCCGCGCTAATCGCGGGGGCTACGCCTCTGCGCTGTGATGACCCTACGAGCCTGGACGAGGAGACCGCCAAGGACGTCGATCTGATGTTCATCAACTCACCGTCCAACCCAACGGGTGCGGTCACCAGCGCTGAGAAGCTCAAGGAGATTATCGCGTGGGCACGCCAGAACGATGTGATCGTTGCCTCTGACGAATGCTACTTGGGCCTGACCTGGGAGGGGAAGGCTTTTAGCGTGCTCGATGACGCGGTTTCTGGCGGTGACCACCGTAACCTCCTGGCCATCCACTCCCTGTCCAAGACCTCCAACTTGGCAAGCTATCGCGCAGGCTTCTTCGCCGGGGATAAGGAACTTATTGCTGAGCTGACTGAAATCCGCAAGCACTCTGGGCTCATGATGCCTGGCCCAATCCAGCACGCCATGACCCAGGCCCTCAACGATGACACGCAAGAGGAATTGCAGCGACTCACCTACGCAAAGCGCCGCGAGATCTTGAAGCAAGCGCTCGTCAACGCAGGCTTTAGTATTGAGCACTCCGAAGCAGGCCTCTACCTGTGGGTGACCCGCGGGGAAGACTGCTGGGATACGGTGGAGTGGTTCGCCGAGCGCGGAATTCTTGTTGCGCCAGGTGCCTTCTACGGCCCAAGCTCCGCACAGTACGTGCGCGTTGCACTGACCACCACCGACGAACGCTGCGAAGCATTCGCCGCGCGCCTTGTCTAAACCGCCAGCCAAGCAGGGCATCAGCTGGCGCAAGGTCATGCTTTCCGACGCCGTGCCGGCCGAAGGCGAGTATGTTGCCGCCAGCGCTGGCGACAGCCCCTTCGCGGAAGGCACGGCGCTGCGCGCCGGGATGAGCCTGCCTTACGGCAGGCCGGTGCCTGCTTGGTTGTGGCCCGGCGTGCCCGAGGAGCCGCCGATCCCGTTCGAACACGAGGTGGTGTGTCGGAAAGCGAGATTCTTGGTGGCGTGGAAACCCCACTTTTTGCCCACCACCAGCAATGGGCGCATCGTGGCACAAACGCTCCAGACCAGGCTGCGCGTGCAGGAGAACAATCCGCACATCGCGCCGTGCCACCGCCTGGACAGGCTGACGTCTGGGCTGGTGCTCTGCAGCACGGACCCCGCCTCGCGACGTGCCTACCAGCAGCTGTTTGAACGCCGCTTGGTCACGAAAACCTATCGCGCAGTGGTCACCGGCGATCATGGGTTCACGGATAAGCCAACCACCATCGCGCTGGGGATGAGCAAGCGTGGCAACCGAGTCATAGTGGACCCCTATGGCAAAGAAACTCTCACCACCGTGCGGGCACTAGGGGAGAGAGAAGTGGAACTCATTCCGCACACTGGGCACACTCACCAACTCCGCGTGCTCATGAACCACCTCGGCGCGCCGATCGTGGGCGATGACACCTATCCAGCCGCCACCGGACGAGGCCTGTATGACTTCAGCACGCCCCTAGAACTGCATGCAGTGAAACTGGAATTCAAGGATCCGTACGCAGATTCCCTAGAAATCTTTAGCAGGGAGTAAACTATCCTCGGTTACACCCACGAAGAAAAGAGGAATCACCGGTGAGTGAATCAGCGTCGTCGCGACTCGGCCGCAACCTACGCCAATTCATCAAGTTTGGAATGGTCGGAGGCTCCGGCGTCATTGTGAATTTGATTGCCACCGTGATAGCCAAGAAGATCGGCGTGGAATTCGGCGTGACCGAGCACGACCCGTTCCTCAACCTCTTTGGAAGCCAATTTCACATCCGCTGGTACCACGTGTTTGCAACCATCGCATTCCTCGTTGCAAACACGTGGAACTACCAACTCAACCGAATGTGGACCTTCAAGAGCGACTACCTCGTGAGCTGGATCAGGGGATTCCTGCCATTCCTCATCACCGGCGCCGGCGCGTTCCTCGTATCCCTGGCCGTACTCACAGCGTTGATGAACCCAGAATTCCCGATATCACTGCCTAGGGATATCTTTGATGACTCCACCGGATTCCGCACCGCGTTCTACTGGGCACAGATGATCTCCATTGTGGTGGCCATGCCCGTTAACTTTGTGATCAACAAACTCTGGGCATTTAGGAAGAAGCCACCAACAACGGTGGTCGCTGAAGCCGCCCCCGCATAAGCACACACATAAAGGACCAGTCCACGGACTGGTCCTTCGTGCATTCAGAGCTCACCCTGGCTGTGCGTGGGGCTGGTGCAACTGTTACTCGGTCTGGAACGAGCATCGCCAAAGACGTGACACGGTGAGGTGCGCGGGTTTCGTCCACGTCGCTAATGCTCTCAGCAGCGGAGAAGCGACAAAAACTCCCCCATTCCGAAAGCGATCAGAATGGGGGAGACTAAGAAGAATTAGTTGGCGTGAAGATCAGCGTTGAGTTCAACAGCCTGAGACTTCCACGCGGTAGCCTCTACTGCGCCGGTAATGGAGTTGCGACGGTAGAGGATGTTGGAAGCGCCGGACAGCTGGGATGCCTTAATGGAGTATCCGTCGCCCACTCCGGCGGCCTCAGCGACAGCGCCACGCACCGTCAGCTTGGTACCAGCGGTGACGTACAGACCAGCCTCGATCACGCAGTCATCGCCCAAGGAGATGCCACAGCCAGCGTTAGCGCCGAGCAGGCAGCGCTTGCCCACGGAGATGACTTCCTTTCCGCCGCCAGAGAGGGTACCCATGATGGAAGCGCCACCTCCGACGTCAGAGCCGTCATCAACAACTACGCCTGCGGAGATGCGGCCCTCAACCATAGAGCTACCTAGGGTGCCAGCGTTGAAGTTAACGAAACCTTCGTGCATGACGGTGGTGCCTTCAGCCAGGTGAGCGCCCAGACGGACACGGTCCGCATCGCCAATGCGGACGCCGGTTGGCATAACGTAGTCGATCATGCGTGGGAACTTATCTACGGAGTAGACAACTACGGGGCCTCGAGCCTGCAGCTTTGCGCGGGTGAGTTCGAAGCCGGCTGGCAAGCATGGGCCTTGGTTGGTCCACACCACGTTGGTCAATAGGCCAAATACGCCGTCCAGGTTCAGTCCGTGTGGCTTGACCAGACGGTGGGAGAGCAGGTGCAGACGCAGGTATGCGTCATAGGCGTCAATGGGCTCCTTGTCCAAATCCTCGATCTCGGTACGGATTGCGATGCGCTTGACACCGCGGTCCGCATCTTCCTTGACGAGGGAAGCGTACTCTGCAGGAACGTCGTCACCCGTCAGCACAGTGGTGCCGGTGGTAGTCGCAGCGGAGAGCTCTGGGGTTGGGAACCATGCGTCGAGTACGGTTCCGTCGTTGGTTACAGTGGCAAGGCCTGTTGCAATAGCTTGAGTCATGCGAACTACTCTACAAGCTATCGAGGCAGCACTGCTAGCCGTAGCACCTTGTGGTGTTACGGCTGTTGTGTGTTTTTGGTGTGGTTATCCGAAGATTTTTCTGCAGCCACCGAGCATGGCAAGCGGGTGCTGGTTTCGTCGATCCGGTAACCCATAAGCGGATACCCAGTAGGCAAAGGGCCCGCGTTTTTCAATGTGCCCGTGGATGTTGTTCCACCAGTCATCATCGTTGATCCCATTGTGGTAGGCACACAGTGGCACCAGGTTGGTGATGTTAGTGTCGCCACCGTTTTTCCATGCCACTACGTGGTGGAGTTGGCAGTCATCGAACGCCACCGTGCATCCTGGTGCGACACAGGTGGGGTTTTCCGCGAACGCCGCAAACCGTTGTTTCTGGTTGGCAAACCGTTGTGTGCGGAACATGTTGAGGGTGCCTTCTTCTTCATCCACCAGAGCAACCAGCCCATAGTCTGCTAGTAGGCGTTCTAGGTATTCTTTATCTGTTAGGACGGTGCCATCAGAGCACACCACCTTAATGCCGTCACCTTTACCGCGGATGATCTTGGCGTGTTCTTCTACTGGGACGACTACTAGTGGTGTTAGCCACCTTGGGGCACACCGCCCTCGCTGTTTAATAACTGGGCGAAGGCTTCACCCCGGGCCTGATTCTTCGTTTTGTCGGAGTCGTGTTCCATGATGCTGGCAACAGACTCTTTGAGGCTGCGGTTGATATCAGCGAGTTGTGCGTGGGGTGCGGTGAAGTACAAGGTGCCCATACCGTCTGCACCACGGACGGTGCGCATCGCTGTTGTTCTCTTAGCGGGTGGTTGTTTGAGTTCTTTCACGCGCTTGAGGGCGAGTGAGTTGATCACCCCGGCAGGGCGTTTCTTGTTGGTGAGTTCGCGCCAGAGTACCCATTGTTCGCGTTCAGTGGAAAGTTTTTCTACGTGCCGGCGGATCATGGTGAGCACGGACAGGGAGAACCCGTGGGCAATGGCTGCTTCCAGTGTCTTGCGTTGCTGCATCGTGTACCGAGTCTTGCCATACAACCAAGAGGCGGTGCGGATGAGTTCTTGTGCGTCGCGTGGGGCGATGGTGTCAAACTCCCAGTGTTTGCGGCCGTGGAATGCGCGCAGCACAACAGCACCGCTGTTTAGGGCGGTGAGGTAGTCCTGGAGTGCTGCGTGTTCATCGGTCATGGCATCAACCGTAAACGCACACACAAGGCAAGAACAGCAGGTTTATGAAAAACGCAAAAACCTGTGGATAACTCCGGCTTGGCCGGAGAGGCTATCCACAGGTTTAGGGTCTGTTTTTGCTACTTCTTGCGCAGTGGGGAGTTAACAGTAGCGAAGCTGATGGCGATCATGAGGCCGTAGATGATGGCGACGGCCCACACCTGCGGGCGTGAGGCGGCGTCGGTAAGCATGAGGATTACCAGACCAACGAGCGCTGCAACGGTCAGCCAAGGCAGCCATGGGTAGCCCCACATGCGGATGGATGTCATTTCGCCGCTAGCGCGCAGCTGTGGGTGCAGCTTGATGTAGCTGAGGGCGATCATGAACCAGAGTACGAGGAGGCAGCCGCCCACGGCGTTGAGGAGGAAGTTAAGCAATCCTGGTGGGTTCCAGTACTGCAATCCGACTGAAGCAAAGGCGAACAGCATGGACAGGAGCACAGCGTTGGTTGGCACTTGGCTCTTGCTGGTTTGCGCGAAGATGCGAGGTGCATCGCGACGCTCCGCTAGGGAGTGGATGAGGCGCGAGGTGCCGTAGATCTGTGCGTTGAAGGCAGATAGGAGCGCCAGGACGATAATTGCTTCCATGAAGCCAACAACGCCTGGGATGTTGGCCATTCCGAGGATGATGGTGAATGGGGACTCAGCGGCGGTTTCGGCGTTTCCGATCTGCTCATAGGGGAGCAGGAACGTGATAATGAGGACGCTGCCCAAGTAGAACAGGGAGATGCGCCAAATGATGGAGCGGGTTGCCGCAGCGATGGCCGTCTTTGGGTCCTCGGACTCTGCGGCGGCGATGGTGACGAGCTCAATACCGCCAAAGGCGAATGCCACGGCGAGCAGGCCTGCTGCTACACCAGAGACGCCGTTGGGCATGAAGCCCTCACCAAGGAAGTGCTGTGTGCCAACAAAGTCGGTTCCTGGTAGTAGTCCGAAGATGAGCAGGACGCCGATAATGAGGAAGGCGATGATGACGGCAACCTTGATGAAAGCGAACCAGAATTCGAACTCACCAAAGCCGCGTACCTGAGCGAGGTTGACTACGGCGAAGAAAACCACACAGATAAGAGCTGGGATCCACGGATCGACGTCGAACCAGGCACCCATCATGGCGGCTGCACCGGTCATCTCAGCACCCATCACCATGGTGAGCATGAACCAGTACAACCAGCCGAGGGAGAAACCTGCCCAATGGCCAAAGGCCTGTTCGCCGTAGATGGAGAAGGATCCGGACGCTGGGCGGGCGGCGGCCATTTCGCCAAGCATCTGCATGACCAAGATGACTATTGCACCAGCGATCATGTAGGCAAGCAGCACAGCTGGTCCAGCAGCTTGGATGCCTACGCCGGTGCCTAGGAAAAGGCCTGCTCCGATGGCAGAGCCCAGACCCATCATGGTCAAGTGGCGGGTCTTCAGCCCCTGACCAAGTTCAGTGGCATCGGTGGATGCCTGGGTAGCGTTGTTCGTACTCATAGGAGTAACTGTAGACCGGCCGAAATGAAAATTATTAAATGCGGCGCAACAAATGTGGCCCCATGCCCACATTTGGGGTGTTAGGTGCGGCGCACTACTGGTTCCGCATGGCCGGCCTCGCGCCCTACCTGCCAGTTTGATTGTCCATCCATTTCGGATGCGGAGATGATGCGGTCCTCATCAGCGAAGTAAAGCGGCATGTCTGGGTCCAGAATCACATTGTTTCCAATGTGCACATTGTCCCCCAGATTCACGCGTAGCACGGCGGAGCTGACGCCGATGGAGCAGTTGTTTCCGATGCGTAGCTCACGTGGGTTCTGGTTGCACATGATGGTTGAAGAGATGCCCATATCGAAGTTCTCTCCGACGACGGCACCGGAGGAGATACGGCCCTCCACTCGGCCTGGGCCGAGTGTGCCTGCATTGAAGGAGACAAATCCCTCGCGCAGAACCTTGGTGCCGGGCGCCAAGTAGGCGCCGAGGCGCACGCGCTCGGCTTCGGCGATGCGCACGCCGTCGGGGACGACATAGTCGACCATGCGAGGGAGGCGGTCCACGCCGTAGACATGGATCAGGCCACGGGAGCGCAGCAGCGTGCGGACGTGCTCGAAGTTCGTCGGCAAGCATGGGCCCTTGTTGGTCCATACCACGGTGGCTAGCTTTTCCAGTGCTCCCTCCATGTTCATCTCCAGCGGTTTGACCAACCGGTGAGAGAGCAGATGGAGGCGAAGGTAGACATCATGGGCGTCGCGGGGTGGCTCGTTCAGATCAGCGATAGTGGTGCGCACAGCAACCTGCTCCACCATGCGGTCCTGGTCAATACGGACCAAGGACAGCAGCTTTGGAGGAAGGTCATGGGCACCCAACCGAGTAGTTCCGGAGTGTTCTATTGAGTTTGATAATTGTGGATCTGGAAACCATGTATCAAGGACTGATCCGTCCATTGCGATATTTGCAATACCTACCGCGTGGGCACCCTCATACTTCATATTTACTAACTTACTGGGTGTCGTATACAAACGCTAAGTGACCGGTGAAACGGAAAAAGGTATCCTCGAGTCCATGCTTAATCTCACCTCAGACCCCATTGACCTCACCCAAGCTTTGGTGGACATTCCCAGCCCCTCCCACCATGAAAAGGACATTGCAGACGCCATTGAGCAGGCGTTGAAGCTGGTTGATGGGGCGGAGGTGCTTCGGCACGGAAACACCGTGGTTGCGCGAACTCACCGAGGGCTAGCACAGCGCGTGGTGCTGGCTGGGCACATTGATACCGTGCCCATCGCAGACAACGTGCCGAGCACTCGCGGCACGGATGAAGAGGGACGTGACGTGATGTTCGGCTGTGGCACGGTGGACATGAAGTCAGGAATGGCAGTGTATCTGAATGCTTTTGCTCGCCTTGCCAACCACCCTGCACTCACCAAGGACCTCACGGTGGTGTGCTACGAGGGTGAGGAAGTCTCCAGTGAGTTCAACGGCCTTGGCCACATCGAGGCGGCGCACCCAGAGTGGCTTGCTGGCGACGTTGCCTTGCTGGGCGAGCCTTCGGGTGCTGTTATCGAGGCAGGCTGCCAGGGCTCCATCCGGCTCAGGATCACCAGCAACGGAGTGCGCGCTCACTCCGCGCGCAGCTGGCTCGGGGACAATGCAATGCACAAGCTTGCGCCTGTTATTAGCCGGATTGCAGAGTACCAGGCGCGGATCGTGGACGTGGACGGCTGCGAGTATCACGAGGGCCTCAACATCGTCCACATGGAATCCGGTGTGGCTACCAACACCATTCCGGATGAGGCGTGGATGTTTGTTAACTTCCGTTTCGCCCCAGATCGCAGCGTTGATGAGGCCATGGCCCACATGCTTGAGGTGCTCGATCTGCCGGACGGGGTGGAATACGAGGTGGATGATGCCATTCCTGGTGCGCGCCCTGGCCTGGATCGGCCCGTGGTTCAGGGGCTCATCAAAGCCACCGGTGGCAACTTCCGTGCCAAGTATGGTTGGACGGATGTGGCTAGATTTTCTGAACTGGGCATTCCAGCGGTGAACTTTGGTCCCGGGGATCCATCGTTTTGTCACAAGAAGGACGAGCAGTGCCCGGTGGAGATGATCACTGATGTCTCTCACACCCTGATCGAATACCTAACCAACTAGAAAGATACTCATGAGCAAGAAGAAGCCCACAGCTACGCCAACCAACCGCGGTGATCAAACTCTCCGCGGACCCATGCTGATCCGGACTGGTGGCGATCAGACCTCCACCTATGACCAGCGTCTGTTGGAACTTAACGCGGATCACGACTGGTTGCACGCAGACCCATGGCGTGTCCTACGCATTCAGTCCGAGTTCGTGACTGGATTTGATGCCCTCGCTGAGATGCCGCCGTCAGTGACCGTCTTTGGCTCCGCGCGCGCCAAAGAAGGCGAGCCGTATTACGAGCTTGGTCGCGAGGTGGGCAAGAAGCTTGCCGACGCCAACTATGCAGTCATCACCGGCGGTGGCCCCGGCCTGATGGAGGCCGGCAACCGCGGGGCGTTTGAAAACGATGGGTTGTCCGTGGGCTTAGGAATTGAGCTTCCCCACGAGCAGGGGCTCAACCAGTACGTAGATCTGGGTGTTAACTTCCGCTACTTCTTTGCCCGCAAGACCATGCTGCTCAAGTACTCACAGGGGTTCGTCTGCCTGCCTGGCGGTTTTGGCACCTTGGATGAAATGTTCGAGGTTCTCTGCATGGTGCAGACAGGAAAGGTAACCAACTTCCCGATCGTTCTCATGGGCACCGATTTCTGGGGCGGACTCGTGGACTGGATCAAGGACCGCCTGGTGGGCGAGGGCATGATTGATGCCGATGATCCAGACCTATTCCTGCTTACTGACTCCCCAGACGAGGCTATTGCGTACATCCAGAAGATCCACGCTGACCTGAAGCAGAAGAAGCTCAAGGCTCACCCCCTCAGCGAGAAGACCAAGGCTATGCGCAAACGGGAAAAGGCGAAGGCCAAGGCGGCGAAGGGTGCAACCGGATCCACGTCCAAGAAAAAGAAGTCGAAGAAGTAAAGCACGTTTATAGTGGCACGATCAGCATTTCTGGGGCCGGACAACCTAGCGGTGGTCATGGCTATCATCAACCGCACGCCAGACTCCTTCTATGACAAGGGGCTAACTAACGAACTGGATGCGGCGGTTGCGCGCGCCCAAACAGTAATCGAGCAGGGCGCCAGCATCGTAGATATCGGCGGCGTGAAAGCAGGACCGGGTAACTTTGTGTCCGCGGACGAGGAGATCGACCGCGTGGTGCCAGTCATTCAGGCAGTTCACGATGCGCATCCAAGCGTGACCATCTCCGTGGACACATGGCGCAGTGAGGTAGCGGCGCCCGCCATTGAGGCGGGGGCCACGCTGGTCAATGACACGTGGGCAGGCCATGACCCGGGCCTTGCCGAAGTGGCTGGCCATTACCGCGTGGGCTACGTGTGCTCTCACACTGGCGGTGTGGTTCCACGAACCAGGCCGTACCGAGTGCATTTTGATGATGTGGTGCGCAGCGTCATCGAGGAGACCGTTGCACAGGCTGAACGTGCGGTAGGTTTTGGTGTGCCTGAGGACATGATTCTGATCGATCCCACTCATGATTTTGGCAAGAACACCTTCCACGGCCTTGAACTTTTGCGCCGCATCGATGAGATCGTAGCTACCGGCTGGCCCGTGCTCATGGCGTTGTCCAATAAGGACTTCATTGGTGAGACGCTTGCCCGCGACGTGCGCGACCGAGTGGCAGGAACGCTCGCAGCAACCGCTTGGTCTGCAGCGCGGGGCGTAGCTGCTTTCCGCTCGCATGAAGTGGCTGAAACGGTAGACACCATTCGCATGACCGCCGCGATTGAGGGACGCGTGCCCCCACTGGACACCACACGGGGGCTGGCGTGAGAAACGTCAGCGTGGTCATTCCCGCTCTGAATGAAGAACGCACTGTGGGGCGCGTGGTGAGCACGGTGCTTGCCAGTGAGCCGGGAGAGGTCATCGTTATTGATGCAGACTCCACGGACAATACGAGAGGCGTGGCGGCCGCTGCCGGGGCGAGAGTCCTGAACTGGCGGGAGGTGCTTCCCGACATTCCCCCGGTGGCAGGTAAGGGCGAGTCCCTGTGGCGTGGAGTCGCCGCCGCTCGCGGCGATATTGTGGTGTTTATCGACGCAGATTTAAGAAGTCTTGATGAGCACGTGGTGCCGGCTCTGGCCGCTCCGTTTGAAGATCCAGACGTAGCGCTGGTGAAAGCAGATTACAACCGAACCTTTGAAGGAAAACCTACAGGTGGCGGTCGAGTGACAGAGCTGACCGCTAAGCCACTTCTGCGCGTGTTTTTCCCTGAGCTGGGGCACATCAATCAGCCGCTAGGTGGCGAATACGCGATTAGAAGAAGCGTTGCGCAGCAGTTGCCTTTTGTGGGCGGCTACGGTGTTGAAGTTGGGCTGATCATTGACGTACTGCGTTCCTGCGGCCCCGATTCCATCAGGCAGGTGCACTTGAACGACCGCGTCCACCGCAACAGGCCACTGAATGAGCTGTCCCGGATGGCAGATGTGGTGGCAACCACCATTCTCAGCCGAGCTCACGCCCTAGACATTGAGGTGCCACAGCGCCCTCCACTGGCGGGAATATAAAAGACAGGTGAGCTCAGTTACAATCTCCACCACAAAAGCGACGTACGAAAGGCTAGGAACCCATGTTGAGCTGGATCCTTCTCATTCTGCTCCTGATCATCATGATCATCCTCTTGACGGGGATTTTCTCCAAGATTTTTGGTAGGGGAGAGCCCATTGAGCCGGCGGTTTCCAGCGCAGAGACCATTCGTAACAATTCTCGTGCTATCGCAGCGGGAAGGATGGGAGAGATTCAGTTTGACCTAGTGCCTCGCGGTTACCGGCAGGACCAGGTTGATGCAGTCATCGAGGATTTGATGGCCCAGCTTGCCAAGGCGCGCGGATCGTACGTCACACCTTCACCGGGGACTGTAGATGCGGAGCCGAAAAGCTAAAACTTTGTGAGTCTAGCCGGTTTGATGAGAAAAATTTAAATCGTCACCCCATGAACTCCAATGTGGGGGTAGAATTGGTTGGAGATGCAGTTTTTCTTGTTTGGGGAGAACTGAGCACAGGCACAACAATCTTTTGAGAAAACGGTGAGAAATCAATGGCAGCGATGAAGCCACGTACTGGAAACGGCCCAATGGAAGCAGTTATTGAGTCCCGCAAAATTGTCATGCGAATTCCTACTGATGGCGGAGGCCGTTTGGTAATTGAACTTAATCAGGAGGAGGCGGCGGAGCTAGGCGCCCTGCTGACGGATGTTTCCTCCTAGAAACGCCTCTTAACCCACCCACAGCCCCCTAATGGTTGTGGGTTTTCGTTTGTCTATTGCTGGGCGCTAGAGTTAAGGCATTGTGCTGCACCTAACTTAGAGGAGATTTTCGTCTCGTGCTTGAACATGTCATTGATTTGTTGGCTGACCCAGCGGACCTCACCCCACTGCATGGCGAGGATGATTTCTCCCGCCTCGTTAGCGAGTCTGGTCACTCCTACGACGTGGCTAAGCAAGGTTACGTTACTTTAGCGGCCGGTGCCGGTTTGCGGTACTCCGGCGATGACACTGACATGATCCGCGCGCGTGAGACCTTCCTGTCCGGCGGCCACTTCGCGCCGTTTGTTGAGGCCGTGACGGCCACTGTGCATGATGTCATTGATGATGCCGGCGTACCTGACGATGCCGAACCAGCACTACTTGAGGTAGGTGCCGGAACGGGTTACTACCTTTCCCACATGCTGGACTCTATTGACGGCTCCCGCGGCATCGGACTGGACGTGTCTGTGCCTGCGGCCAAGCTCCTGGCCAAGTGCCACTCCCGCGTTGGTTCTGTGGTTGCGGATGCATGGGCTAACCTACCCATCCGCGATGCATCCATTGACGCGATCGCGGTGGTATTTGCCCCGCGTAACGCCAGCGAATTCGCGCGTGTACTCAAGCCGGGTGGTGAGGTAGTTGTTCTCACCGCTGCGCAGGGACACCTGGATGAGCTGCGCGAGCCGCTGGGCATCATCGGTGTAGAAGAGGGCAAGGTGCAGCGAATGATCGATCAAGCTGCTGGCCACTTGAAGCCGGTGGGTGAGCCTACTCCAGTGGAATTCACCATGCACTTAGATCAGGGTTCTATTGCCACCCAGATTGGTATGAGCCCGTCTGCACGTCACATTCACCCAAACATTCTGGCTGAACGCATTGCCACTTTGCCAACCACGATGGACGTGACCGCGCGTGCCATGATCACGCGCTTCGAAAAGGCGTAAAAACTAACGGCCCTGCTTTTGAACTGCTCCCCATCAGTAGGTATCTGATTTCTCAGTCCAACTAATGGGGAGCAGTTCATTAGAGGAGGTGCTGCGGTATCTACGTAAGGGCGATCAGCTTATTGTCACAAGCATGGATCGTCTTGCCCGCTCATTGGTGGATCTGCGCACGACCGTAGAGGACCTCGTGGGCCGCGGGGTTTCGGTGAGGTTCCTGCGCGAGGGGCAGACGTACTCCGCGAAGGCGGACCCGATTGCCGAGCTCATGTTGGGGTTAATGGGTTCAGTAGCGGAGTTCGAGCGCTCCATCATTAAGGAGAGGCAGACTGAGGGATAGCCCGGGCGAAAGCGCGTGGGGTGTACAAGGGGCGTGCGAAAGTGCTCACCGACGCCTAGGTCACTCATGCCCGTCAGTGGGTGACTGATGGGGTGCCGAAGGCCGAGGTGGCGCGCCGTCTAGGAATAGGGCGGACAACGTTGTACAAGAACCTATCGTAAGCGGAGGAATTATCCTCCAGCTTGCTACTAACTAATTTCGGATATAGAGGATATCCCGCAGCTCGAGTCTCTACACGTTTCAGTGCGGTAGGAGATGGTCGTCAACGGTTTCTCCGGGGCGTTCCAGCTCCGCACTTCAATTTTTCCGCCCTTTTCCAGTGCGAATTTGGGGTCGCCGCCAGCGGAATTCACGGGAATGAACTGTTGTTCGGAAAATCCCTTAATCGTTCCCGTTAACTCTGGATCTGCAGAATCCCTTCTATTGATGAACACTCTGCCTTCGTTGTCAATGAACCCGTTTTCACCTCGTTGCAGGGTGCGAGTGACTGCAAAATCGTCGTAGAGCGTCATCGCGTGCTCCGTTATTTGCTGAGTATCGAGCGTGTTGTCTTCGCTCACACGGACTTCGAAAGCGGTGAGAAAAGTTCGGTTTCCCTCCGCTCGCCCTTGGAGAACCTCGAAGAGCCCAGCCCCCAGATAGTTGACGTGTGGATACTTAAAATCAGGGGCGTTCACTTCGTATCCATCAGGAAACGCGATTTCCCTGGCCTTTCCTTCGGCACCCAAGAGAAACATTCTTCTGTCGCTAGCTGTCCCGTTTGGCGTATATCCGATTATGATGGCATGTTTCTCACCGACAGCGAGAGAGTGTGGAACTAAGGGGAGATCGTGAGTTGAAGTGGTCCCATCTTCCTTCAGGACGATTGCTTGGTGGGCGAATGTGTCTGATTGTGATGAGTTGATAATGGCAATCGCCATCGAGCCTTCGGGAGAAGATCCGAAATACGTGATGGGGTCGTAGTCGTGGATGTCAACGGAACCGTTGTGCAGACCATGTTGTTGTATTGACTCGGCAAAGTAGAGGTAGCTGCCCCCACTTGTCGGGAGGGCTACCGGAGTCCAGCTACCGGAGCCTTTTACGTGGCCAATCTCTCGCCCTGAAGGTGTATAGAGGTAGTAGCTGTTTGAACTGTTACTCCCAAAGGGTTGAAGAACCGGGCCGTAAGAGACGATGTAGTTACCCGGCTCTGACCAGTCCTGCGCTGTCGGAGCCATCGAACCTCCCTCTCCTGCTGGTGAGCAACCCGTCAATAGGACAAGAAGTCCCGAAAAGACCACGGAGGAAAAGACAGTTTTGATCGTCGTTGCCACAGGCATACCTTTGTCTACCACACCGTGTTTCAGTACGGTGAAACCTGATCGTCATCTCTGACATCGGAGGGATACACGCCAGACCTACCGTCGGCATCCAGATCGATTTCCCCGTTGGTGGCGGACATGAGGGCAATGGCGGATAAACCGGCCAGCCTTTTCCTCACCTGCGGTTTCATTGAATTCTCCTGAATTCCCGTTGTTGTGACCTGCCTGACTACCCTTAGGCTACAAGTTACCTGCCGTAGTCGCAGAGCAATTTTCAAAAATGTTAGTTAAGTGAAAATAGTGTTTATTTCTCGGCAAGGAAGAGGATCGGGGACGTGAGGGTCGGGAAGAAATGTGGCGGGACTCTGCTGACTGTCGCGACTATTGCGAGCGTTGTAACTGGATTTCCTCACGCTGTGGCGGATGATCGGCCGTCGCTGCAGGCGACGAGTACTACTCCCGTGGACGACAATCGAATTGCTGCCTTGTGGCTCGTTATAACCCCTGCCAGCGCAGATGCTTCTCCTCAGGTTCGCAGAGAGTGCACCGTGAGTTATGTGGGGATGGGTTTTGGCTTACTGCGCACCATTGCGTCTCTCAGAACCCGTCGATGGATGGTTATTTAGAGCAGTTTGATGGGCAGCGGGCTGGGATCGCCGGAATCTACACACTGTCGGATACGGATGATGTTGCGCTGATTGAGGTGGGGCCGGGAATTGAAGCGGATATTTTCGATGTAGCGCAGGATCCGCTCGACATCGGCCAGCAGGCAATGCTGACGGGGGGTACGGAGAGACCCACGAGTATGCGTCGTCTGCGACCACGACGATTGTCGCCCGTCGTGACGAGATAGACTTCGGGTCCGCAGTCTATACCGATCTGTTCGAAGCACAGTCTGTAACCCCTCACGATCGTGCAGCGGTGATTCAGGAGCTCCCGTTTATATCGGGTCAACCATCTACGCAATCCACACAGGAGGGGGCTACAACCCTTCCTGTGTGGACGGCAAAGACATGCTGATGTGGCATACCAATATCGCATCCAGGGCTGAGTGGATCGGTAGTACTTTAAGCATGAATTTTGGGTTGACGGAATCGGAGAAGCGTAAGGCTGCTGCCGGACTCAATGCTGTGCGGGCCATGTTTGTTTCCGTTCCTTCATTCGGAGGAACAAACGTCGCTGGCTTCGGTATGGCTAATTAATGTCCCTGTCCGGAAATGAACCACTCCCCATCAGTAGGTATCCGATTTCCCAGTCCAACTAATGGGGAGCAGTTCACTTTTAGGAGCTAGTTCATTTGAGCAGGGGCCGCCTATCGTTTTAGCGTGGGCGGATTTCGTCTGCGCGGAGGAGCTCAGCTCCATCCGAGTAGGAGACATCGTAGCGCTCGCAGGTGCCGTCGAAGTAGACACGGCTTGCCATGGCGATCTGGCCGCCGTCGGCGTAAATTTCCACGGTGGATCCGTCAACCACGATGGTGAGCGAATCAGTGTCTGATTCCGCCAGTGGCGCTACGGCAACTGCGTCGCCCTCGTGGCGTGAGTTCATAGAACGGTCTAGTTCGATGCTGTCACCGCGGTGGGTGATGACAGCTGCCACGTTGTTGCTGGAATCGCGAAGCGTGATGGTGACGTCCTCGCCGGAGGGGATTTCAGCAACGCCGATCCACATGCTGGCGGCGTCGGAAAGCAAGACCGCGTCCAATAGCCCGGTGATTGGTCGCTGGAAGATGCGGCCACCCTCGAGGGTGAGCCGGCGTGGCAGGGTCAGGCAGTTTGCCCAGCCCTCTTCGTCCCAGCTCAGGGAGTGGCGCTCGAATCTGTCTTTGCGGCCAATGCCGTTCATGAGGCCGAATAGTGAGGCGAAATTATACCGCTGCGTGTCGTGAGCACCAGTGGAGGGGAGGTTGGTGTTGCGTGGTCGGGTGAAATCGTGACCGTAGTCTAAGCGGCAAAATGGCGAGGTCACGGTGAATTCGGTGCCTACCAAGCGGCCGACCAGGTATCCGGATACGTCGATGTCATTGTGTTCGATGGTGACAATGAGGATGTCATAAATTTCGCCGTCTACTTCGTCGCGCAAGCGAATGATACGGGGTGCCGCCAGCATGGAACCGTTGAGCCCAGTATCACCTACGAAGCTGAGTTCGCCAGCCATCTCCCACTCCTGACCGTCCTCGGATTCAAGGATGACCAAGTGAGGGGTATCGTCGGCGTTTGCCACCGCCAACATGATCCAGCCGGAGTGCCCGTCGCTTCGGTTAGTTTCGGTCTTCCAATCTGGGACCACACACGGGGAACGGAACTTGGTGTAGCGGCCGCCGCCATGCGAATCGTCAACAACGGTGCCACGGCGTTGCACCTGCGGGTCTAGAGCAAGGGGGTTGTCGGAGACTTCGGAGCCACTAGCCTCCAGATCCAGGACATCAGCGCGCTTGATGCAACCGCCGGAGTCAGTGACGGCGGTGAAGTACAGCGCTACTTCATCGTCCACGCTAGTGACAGCGCCGGCGCGCAAGGAGATCTCGTCTTCTTCAGGGGCTAGGGCATCGTCGCAGATGTCAAAGGAGAATGGGGTGTCCTCACTGGTCTGGTGTGCCCAGCGAGCACCCTCGCCTGGCGCGGTGCGGTACTGGCTGAAGACATGCCACGTATTGCCTTCCCACAGGGCGCCGGCTGGTGCCTCAAGAATGCCGGATTCCGGAGTGATGTGGAGCTCAGGACGGTGGGTCATGATAAAAGCGTATTCCTTGTATCGTGCTAATGATTTCTAGCGACCGAGCGCACTTTGTGAGCTCAGTGAGAAATGAACAAAGGGCCCACTGGAGGGCTTATCCCACCCCAGCGTAGCCACACACCGCAAATTTTGCAGCGCCCCAACCTGCGGAAAATTGAAGCACCTCCGCTGTTTTTGTATACACAATCGTTTTCCGCTGTTCAGGCAGGGCGCACGTTCGTAAAAACTTTCATCTACTGCGAAAAAAGTTTTTTCCCACGCACGCCTGGGAATACCAAAAACCGTGACGCCGTGGTCTTTTTTCCACGGCGTCACGGCTGATGGGTAATCCGCTCAGATGAGGGACTTGTAGATATCTACGGTCTGCTGAGCAATGGTGGCCCAAGAGAAGTCATTGACAGCGCGCTCGCGTCCAGCAACACCGAACTTCTTGGCACGCTCACGGTCTGCCACCATGGTATTGACAGCTTCTGCGATGTCACGCTCGAAAGCTTCCGTGTCGTTTTCGTCGTAATGGACCAGGGTGCCCGTTTCGCCGTCAACAACAACCTCAGGGATGCCGCCGACATCGGATGCAACAACGGCAGTTGAGCAGGCCATGGCCTCAAGATTCACGATGCCCAGTGGCTCATAGATTGACGGGCAAACGAAGGCGTCTGCCGCGGAGAGAATCTCTTGGATCTTGAACTTATCCAGCATGTCCTTGACCCAGATGATTCCGTCACGCTCTGCTTGCAGCTCGGTCACGAGCTGCTCGGTACGGGCTGCAATCTCAGGGGTGTCAGGAGCACCAGCGCACAGGACCAACTGGACTCCGTCGTCAAAGTGCCGAGCCGCCTTGACCAAGTGCTCAACGCCCTTCTGGCGGGTGATGCGGCCAACAAAAGCCACGATCGGGCGGGAGGGGTCCACGCCTAGCTGGCGCAGGACGGAATCCTCGGCGTCGTCGAACGTTGGGCGAGGTTGCCAGAGCTCAGTGTCGATGCCGTTGAGCACAACATGAACCTTGTCAGGTTCAATGTTTGGATACGCGTCCAACACAGCATCTTTCATCTTGGACGACACTGCGATAACAGCATCCGCGTATTCCATTGCGTTGCGCTCAGACCATGATGAAATGTCATAGCCGCCGCCGAGTTGCTCCCGCTTCCATGGGCGATCAGGCTCCAAGGAGTGTGCAGTGACAACGTGAGGAATACCATGCAAACGCGCAGCTAAATGGCCACCCAGTCCGGCATACCACGTGTGGGAGTGGACAACATCAGCTTGGCACGCGCCCTCGGCCATGCGCAGGCCAGTAGACAAAGTTTTAATTGCTGGGTTGGCGTTGGCCAATGCCTTGTCAACGCCGTACACGGTGACATTAGGTTCATTGCGTGGCGCGCCCATGCAGTGCACCTCCACTGGCACGATGTCACGCATGTAGCGGGTCAGCTCAGTCACGTGAACGCCTGCTCCGCCGTAGATCTCTGGTGGGTACTCTTTTGTCAGCATCGCAACTTTCATAATTCAAAATGGTAGCCCGCAAATGACCCGAATGTGTGGGGGTTTGGAAAAGGATTGCCTATTCCTAAGCGGGGTCGCCTAAATGGGGTTAAATTGGAGGATGTGAAGAGCCAAAGCAATGTACTAGCAATTGTCCTTGCAGGCGGCGAGGGAAAGCGTTTGTTCCCTCTCACCGAGGATCGCGCGAAGCCGGCGGTTCCTTTCGGTGGCACCTACCGTCTGATTGACTTCGTCCTTTCCAACCTGGTCAACGCCGGCTACCTCAAGATTTGCGTCTTGACCCAGTACAAGTCGCACTCTCTTGACCGTCACATTTCCCAGTCGTGGAACTTCACTGGCCCAACCAGCCAGTACATCGCATCAGTTCCTGCACAGCAGCGCCTAGGCAAGCGCTGGTACCAGGGCTCAGCGGACGCTATCTTGCAGTCATTGAACTTGATCTATGACGAGAAGCCGGAGTATGTCATTGTTTTCGGCGCGGATCACGTATACCGCATGGACCCGGAACAGATGGTCAAGGAGCACATCGAATCCGGTGCGTCCGTCTCTGTCGCAGGTATCCGCGTGCCGCGACATGAGGCAACGGCTTTCGGCTGTATCCAGTCCGATGACCAAGGCAACATCACAGAGTTCCTTGAGAAGCCAGCAGACCCACCGGGTACCCCAGATGATCCTGAGGTCACCTACGCGTCTATGGGCAACTACGTGTTCACCACCAAGGATCTCATCGATGCCCTGAAGGAAGACGAGCTAAACGAGTCCTCCACTCACGACATGGGCGGGGACATCATCCCTTACTTCGTGTCCAAGGGCCAGGCTCACGTGTATGACTTCTCCAAGAACATGGTTCCAGGCTCAACGGAGAGGGACAAGGGTTACTGGCGTGACGTGGGCACCATCGATGCCTTCTACGAGGCGCACATGGATCTCATCTCCGTACACCCTGTGTTCAACCTGTACAACCAGCAGTGGCCAATCCACTCCACCGACCAGGGCGAGTTGCCACCAGCAAAGTTCGTGCAGGGCGGTATCGCTCAAGCTTCCATGGTTGCCCAGGGCTGCATCATCTCCGGTGGTACCGTACGCAATTCCGTGCTGTCTACGGACGTTGTAGTTGAGGAAGGCGCAACCGTTGAAGGCTCCGTGATCATGCCGGGCGTGCGCATCGGTAAAGGTGCCATCGTCCGCCACGCAATCTTGGACAAGAACGTGGTGGTCTCTGACGGCGCAGTTATTGGCGTAGACCGTGACCGTGACGCGGCTCAGAACTTCACTATTAGCGCCGGCGGCGTAGTGGTAGTGGGTAAGAACGTCATCGTTTCTTAAAACAAACGCACAAACCGTGGCCGGTGAGCAGGTGCTCACCGGCCACGGGCATATGTGGCTTCTGAAGCAGGATCTTCGCCAGCAGCCGGGATTCTAGGAGGCAACCGGAGACGTTTGCCTGATGCTCGCTCCGCCACAGCATGGAGTGTGAAGTAGCAGCGAACGACAACGTGCGGGAGCAAACCTCGGCAGGCCCCGCTTGTCGACGCGCCCACCGTGAGCATCGCTCACGGTGGGCTTCTTCGTGGCGGGGGACTGTGGGTGCACGGAGGAAGCTACGCAAGCACACCGCACCCTGGGAAGAGAAAAACGGTGCACGCGCTGCGATCGTGCACCGTTGTAACGCGGACTACTTCTTAATTACCAAAGTGAGGCCCGCTCCCAGTGGGAGGCGAGAGACGGTAACGCCCTCTAGGTTGGCTAGGTATTCATCAGCTTCGCGCGCGGACTGGGTATCTCGATCCTTGCGGGTGGAGTCTGCGATGGTTCCGTCAAGGAGGGAATCCGCCAGAACCAGAGCGCCTCCGGACGACAGCAGCGGTAGGGCTGCGTCGATAAATTGCTTGAGTTCCAGTGGAGAGAGCTCGCCGTAGATGAGCTGATAGGAGTTGGTAGCAAGCCGTCCCATCACATCGAGTGGGCGCGATGGCAGGAAACGGAAGCGAGAGGATGGGTAACCGGCGTCGCGGAAGGTCTCTTTGGCGCGCTTTTGGTGTTCAGGCTCCGGATCGATGCAGCTGAGAATGGCGTCATCGCTCAACCCATTCATGAGGTGTAGGCCAACTACGGATGCCGCAGGGGTGACAGCGATTGCGCTCTTAGCCTGAGATGCGGCTGCGAGTGCAGACAGAAATTGGCCCGTCATGGCATCTGGGATAGCCAAACCGAATTCGGTGGCGTCCTCGCGAGCTGCCTCGAGGACAGGGGAGGAGACGGTGGTGTCCTCGATGTAGGACGCGAGCGCAGAGTTAGCTGAGTTAATCACGCTGCTCATTGTAGGAGCAAACACGCACTTAAAACTGCACAACACCGCTATGGGGCAAAGGTTGATACAGATGTAAAGGATTGTGTTTTGTGTGGCAAAAGGGAGTGCAAAGCGTTCCTAGGCAAGCACTAGGCATGTGTTCGCTTCTGCCGCGAATTGGATCTTTTTATAACCATTTGGCAACAGTTTGAGACTGCCAGCTTTTTCCAAGGAAGCTGACTGGTTTTTGGGAGAAAGGTAATGCACAATTGAACACATGAAAACAACGGCCAAGGGTGCATCACGAGAAGGTAATGGTCCAGTCGCAATCGATGATTCTGCGACGGATCAGGTGCTCACCGGTACGGCGGCCTTTGACGCCGGTTCTGGTGAGATGCCGTCTTGGGGTGAACTCGTGGCGGAACATGCTGACAGCGTTTACCGGTTGGCTTACCGCTTAGCGGGTAATCAGCATGACGCGGAGGACCTCACGCAAGAAACCTTCATGCGTGTGTTCCGCTCTCTGAAGAACTACCAGCCGGGTACCTTCGAGGGCTGGTTGCACCGCATCACCACCAACCTCTTCCTCGACATGGTCCGCCACCGCACTAGGATTCGGATGGAAGCGCTGCCAGAGGATTACGAGCGCGTGCCGGGTACAGACATGACCCCAGAGCAGGCCTACAACGTAGCCAACTTGGATCCGGCCCTGCAGGAAGCGCTGGATGCATTAAGCCCAGACTTCCGCGTTGCGGTTGTTTTGTGTGACGTGGTGGGCATGAGCTACGAGGAAATTGCAGAAACTCTGGGTGTGAAGATGGGTACCGTTCGTTCCCGTATCCACCGAGGCCGTTCCCAGCTGCGTGCCTCCATTGAGTCCGCAGCCGAGACCGATGATGAAGCGCAGATGCTGATTCACACCCGCGTATAGTCACCTCTGATTGACAGACTTTTGAGCCCAGACCACATGGTCTGGGCTTTGATCTGTATTGTGGGGCGCATGACTACCCTTTATGTTGAACGAACCGATGACGGCGCAATCCACCACACGGATTCCGATCCTGCGCAATGGCTGGGGGAAGGCGACGTAGAAATCGCGGTGAGCCACTCTTCCCTTAATTACAAGGATGCTATGGCATTAGCCGGTGATAAGGGAGTGATGAGGATTAGCCCACTTGTTCCTGGCATTGATGCCGTGGGCACCGTTACTCACGAGGCCGGAGGATTCAAGGAGGGGCAGCTGGTCACGTGCAATGGCGCAGGCCTCGGAGAGTTCCGCCACGGCGGATACACCAGTCTCCAGCGCGTGCCTGCTGAGTCCACTGTAGCTGTTCCTGAAGGCCTCACCGCGGAACAGGCGGCCGCTGTAGGTACGGCTGGTTACACTGCTGCGCTGTGCGTGAATGCGCTGTGCGACCACGGCTTGGCTTCGCCATCCAAAGATGTGCGCGTCTCGGTCACCGGCGCTACCGGTGGCGTGGGCTCCATTGCTGTCAATCTCCTGCACCAACTGGGTTATCACGTGATAGCTCTTACCGGGCGTGTGGATGAGCAAAGTGAGTACCTGCGCTCCATCGGCGCGGACGAGATCCTAGACCGCGCCGAGGTGAGCGAGCCTGGTCGCCCGCTTCAAAAGGCACGGTTCGACGCCGTAGTCGATACCTTGGGCGGAGTCCCTCTTGCAAACCTCATTGCCCAAGTTAAGTGGGGAGGCGTAGTGGCTTCCACAGGCCTTGCCTCATCACCGCAGCTAGATACCACCGTGTTGCCGTTTATCCTGCGTAACGTAACCCTTACCGGTGTTAACTCCGTGGATGCGCCGAAGAAGGCGCGCGAGCGAGCGTGGCAGCTCATCGCCTCTACATTGGATCGGGAGATTCTCAGCTCCATGACCGAGGTGATTACCCTCGATGATGTGGCTGACAAAGGGCAGGTACTTCTGGATGGTGCAGGCCATGGACGAACAGTGGTGGAGATTAACTAAAAGTTGGGTGGCGGAACTTAACCAAGTCATGAGCCGTTGGTACAACAAGAGGTAAGACGTTTAAGGGAGGTGGCAGTATGCTAGAACCAAATCCAGTTCCCAAAAAACTAGTGGAGGATACTAAAGTACGCGCCGCCAAATTTAACCGTGACTTTGTGCGCGGTGAGGCGGAGAAGCTTAAGGCGCGTGCACAGCGTCGGCGTTTTGAACGCCCAGACTTCGCGTCCGTCGATCACCTCAACCCAGAGGCTATCGCCGCATACGTGGATGATGAGCTGTCAGATGTGGCAAAGCACCGCGCACGGATCCACATGATCCACTGTGAGGAGTGCCGTGTGGAGGTATCCTCCCAGCGCAGCGCCTCCCAACGTATTAAGGCGTGCAGTAATGATGACGTGCACGCACCAAGCTCCCTGATTGCCAAGCTCGCCCAGATTGAGTCCTTGTGTCCTAGCGGCCCAACTGCGGAGGATACCGCAGACCATCCGGTCTCTTTGATCAGGAAGCTGGAAAACGTGGCTAAGTCATTTAAGCGCGGGGAGAAGTAGGCGGTAAGGTAAGTACCGTGTTTTCATCCATTGGCTGGCCAGAAATCCTTGCCCTTCTCATCATCGGCATTATTTTCGTAGGCCCCGAACGCCTCCCGCGGATTGTGGAGGACGTGCGGGCCGCTATCTATGCTGCCCGCAAGGCTATTGCTAACGCCAAGGCTGAACTTAACGGAGAATTCGAGGGACTCGGCGAGGATCTGGAAGAATTCCGCAAGCCACTGAGCCAGGTCGCCCAGTTCCGGAAGATGGGCCCTCGCGGCGTCATTACCAAGGCGCTATTTGATGGCGATGAGGAGTTCATGGACTCCTTCAGTCCCAACCGTATGATGCAGGATGACACTGCCGGTGATGCCAGCCGCCGTGGTAAGAAAGCTCCCGTTAGCCGAGTACAGCGTGATACGCCGCCGGACAATGGGCAGGTTGGCCCAGCGCAGCACAAGCCAGCCTTTGATTATTCGAAGATTTACGCCGAGCAGCCAAAACCACAGCCTGAACCCAAGCCGGAAACGGGTTTGGAAGACGTTACCTAATCTTTCCCGAACCACTAAGAGCACTTCTGCCACCCAACTGCAGGTGGTCAGAAGTGCTCCCTAGTTACTGTGTAAGAAAGAATCTTGCTCACACTAGCTGCGTGTGACTCCCAAGCCCAGTGGCCTTCCGGCGAGGGAGTCCTTGCGGACGATGAGCTTGTCCGCGATGGCGTGGATAGCTGCGCCGGTTGGGGAATCAGGTGCACCGAGGGCGATTGGGGTGCCTTCATCACCACCAACACGGAGGTTTGGATCCAACGGTACGGAGCCCAGCAGCTCAACCTTTGTGCCGGTGAGGTCACTCAGGCGCTTGGTTACGGCTTCACCGCCACCGGTGCCGAAGACGTCCATCGTGGTGCCGTCAGGCATGAGCATGCCTGCCATGTTTTCAATAACGCCGGCGATGCGCTGCTGGGTCTGCATGGAAATGGACCCTGCGCGCTCGGCTACCTCGGCTGCTGCGGCCTGCGGTGTGGTGACGATCAGCAGCTCTGCGTTTGGCAGGAGCTGGGCTACGGAGATGGCGATGTCACCGGTTCCTGGTGGGAGGTCGAGAAGCAGGATGTCGAGGTCGCCCCAGAAGACGTCGGCTAGGAACTGCTGGATTGCTCGGTGCAGCATCGGGCCACGCCACACAACCGGTGCGTTGCCTTCCACGAAGTGTGCGATGGAGATCAGCTTCACGCCGTGAGCCTGTGGTGGCATGATCATGTCATCCACTGCATGCGGACGGTCCTGGTTGCCCAGCATGCCTGGGACGGAGTGGCCGTAAATGTCCGCATCAAGAACGCCCACCTTCAGACCCTTGGATGCCAGTGCGGTGGCCAGGTTGACGGTCATGGAGGACTTGCCCACGCCACCCTTGCCGGAGGCCACTGCGAACACACGAGTGGTGGAGTCCGGCTGTGCGAATGGAATAACTGGCTCGTCGTGGGCACCGCGCAGGGACATGCGGAGTTCGCGGCGCTGCTCGTCGCTCATCACGTCACTGGCAACGCTAACGGTACCCACGCCCTCAATGTCCTCCACGGCTGCCTGGGTATTGCTCAGCAGGGTGGATTTCATTGGGCAGCCAGCAATGGTCAAGTAAATGACAACGTTGACGTCATTGCCGTTGATATCGATGGACTTGACCATGCCTAGTTCGGTGATTGGCTTGCCAATTTCTGGGTCCTCAACGCGCGACAGCGCTTGACGGACTTGGTTCTCTGTGATCTGTATAGTGCTCATCGATTCCCAACTTTACGCCACCGCTTGGCCTAGGTTCCACATGAGTTGTGTTCGGGTGAATATAGGCGGCTGAACAAGTTGTTATTAGTATTGGTGCAATGAACGAGACTATTGAAAGCCAGCTAGCACACCGCTCAATTCGCCAGTTCACCGGTGAACCTGTGGCGGAAGAAACCATGAACACGCTTTTCGACGTCGCCATGGCCGCACCCACCTCCCGAGGCTTCCAGCACGCTGGGATCATCCGCGTGAAGGACCGCGCCCTGCGCGCGGAGCTCGCGCGCATTGGCACGCAGCCTTACATCGCTGACGCGCCAGAGCTGATGGTGTTTATCGTCGATGCACGTCGCAGCTACCGAATTCTGGAAGAACAAGGCTTAGATACATCCGTTGCAACCTCTGCTGACGTTTTCCGAGAAGGATTCACGGACGCTGTGTTGATGGCGCAGAACCTCGCGGTTGCAGCTGAGTCTTTAGGGCTAGGAGTGTGCTACCTGGGTTCGGTGCTTAATGACTACGCCGCGCTGATCAAGGCCCTGAAGCTGCCTAAGTACACCTTCCCCGTGGTGGGACTCATGCTGGGGCATCCCAATCAGAAGCCTCAGTTGAAACCGCGCATGCCTCGCCAACTCCGCGTCATGGAGGACTCCTACAGCGAGCCTAGTTCATGGCTAGATGAGCTCACGGAGTACGACGCTATCATGCACACCTACTACGATCTGCGCGACGCTAACAATCGCGTAGATGAGTTCACTACGCAGATTGCGAAGAAGCTCACCTCAAAGCCGTCGCGGGACCTGTTCTTTGACCACGTTGAGGCGCAGGGCTTCTCCGTCAAATAAAAAAAGCAAGGCTTAAAGCCTTGCTTTTGTTTAACTATGGGGTTGCTCATCGGGGTCGTCGATGACTTCGCCCTGGGTTGGGTCGGAAAGCTCCTCGCGGGCGGAGATCTCATCCATCTCGTGGCGCAAGGCCACGCGCTCTGCGGCTTCGTCGTCGATCTTGGCCTCAATGCGTTCCAACATGTTCTGGATGTCCTCCAGCTGATCTCGGAGGTAATCTCGGGTCACCATGTCACCCATGGCTAGGCGCAGGCCGGCGAGCTCGCGGGTAATGAACTCCGTGTCGGCCTTCGTTTCGAAGGCGCGGCGGCGGTCCTCATTGATGGCCACCTGGTCGCGATCTTCCTGACGGTTCTGAGCAAGCAGAATCAGCGGCGCCGCGTACGCAGCCTGGGTGGAAAACGCCAAGTTCAGGAGAATGAAAGGGTAGGGGTCCCAGCTCCACCAGAAGCCACCGACGTTGAGCGCGACCCAGATGACCACGAACACCGTCTGCCACATCAGGTACTTGCCGGTGCCAAAGAAGCGGGCGATGTTTTCGGCGAATGCGCCCACCTTTTCATCGTCGAGCTGGATTGCCTTGCGAGAGCCAGGCACCAACGGGGTATCGAGGCCGGAGCGATTGTAGTCAGCCATTAGTCCTCCCTTCCTTCACGAATGTGGCCGTTAGGGCGGATGCCACCATCACGCCAATCATCAGGTAGCAAGTGGTCGAGCAAGTCGTCCACGCTGACCGCGCCCAGCAAGTGCCCGTCATCATCAATGACGGGGCCACACACCAGGTTGTAGGTTGCGAAGTAGCGCGCGGCAGTCTCCTGCAGATCATCCGCGTACAGAGGCGGGAGGTCTGGGTCCAGAATGCCCGAGACGAGGGAACTTGGCGGTTCTCGCAAGAGCTTCTGCAGGTGGACACAGCCTAGGTACTTACCGGTTGGGGTCGCTGTGGGTGGGCGAACCACAAAGATCATCGACGCAAGCGATGTAGGCAGATCCGGGTTGCGGGCGTGGGCGAGTGCCTCTGCCACGGTGGTCTGCGGCGCAAGAATGAGTGGTTCTGGGGTCATGAGCGCACCCACGGTATCTGGGCTGAATGTCATCAAACGACGGACAGGAGCAGACTCCTCCGGGTCCATGAGCTCCAGCAAGACATCTGCCTTCGCCTCATCCAGCTCGCCCAGCAGGTCCGCGGCGTCATCCGGATCCATCTCTTCAAGAATGTCGGCGGCGCGCTCAATATCCAGAGTTTCAATCAGCTCTGCCTGGCGCTCCTCACTCATTTCCTGCAGGACGTCAGCCAAACGCTCATCATCAAGCTCACCCGCAAGGTTCACACGCTGCTTTTCAGGCAACTCATACAGCATCGTTGCCACGTCTGCAGGGCGCATGTCCTCGAACTCACTCAACAGCTCGGCTGCAGCCTCGGTCAAGGTCTCTGAAGTGGCAGGGTGCAGGCCATGGATGTGGTCCCACTCCACCGTGTAGAGCTCAGGGCGGCGGCCAAACTTGGGGCGACTTCCAATGAGTGCCACGCGGGAAATAGCCCAGTCGCGTGTGCGGGAGCGCTCAAATTCTACGTCGGCAACCTCCAGCGCCTTGGAATGCAGTTCTTCGTGCTCCGGTGCGTCCGTGTGCACCTTGGAGCCGATGGCATCCGCCACCAAGGCGATCTCGCCTGGGCGAGGCTTGTAGGCGCGGAGGGAAACGGATCCGGATGACAAGCTGATCTCGTGCGGATCAATGGAGGCTACGCGGAGGATAGGCACAAAGATGCGCCGCTTGTTGGTCATCTCCACCACAATGCCAAGCACGCGTGAGCGATAGCCGGATGGGCGAATGTTAACAATTACATCGCGCACTCGGCCAATGACGTCCGTGTCGGGGCCGCGAACGACCATGCCTGCAAGACGACCCGCATAAACTTTTGTTACTTGGCTCATAACATCAAAGTGTAGAGCAGTTTCAGTGAAGGGAACAAAGCGAAAAATGGAGGCGTTACATTTATTGTTAGCGCAAAGGAAAATTAAGGAGTCCCACACAAGTCATGCAGGATGATAAGAAACCTAAAGCCAAGGCAATGAGCGCTGAACTTACCCAGCGTAAGGCCCCGGAAGGGTGGCCTGTAGGTTCGTTCACCTCGTATTCCCAGGCTCAAGCGGCAGTGGATATGCTCTCGGATAACGAGTTCCCTGTAGAGGACATCACCATCGTGGGCGTGGACCTCATGGAGGTCGAGCGCGTAACAGGTCGTCTGACATGGGGGCGTGTGCTGGTTGGCGGCGCAGCATCCGGGGCATGGCTGGGCCTGTTCTTCGGCCTGATCTTGGGTATTATCACCGCAAGCTGGTCTTCCGCGCTGTTCACGGGCGTGCTCATGGGTGTCATCTTTGGCCTCATCACCGCCGCCGCTAGTTACGGACTGTCCGGCGGGCGCAGAGATTTCTCATCATCCACCCAAATTGTCGCCGGCCGTTATGACATCATTTGTCATCCTATGAAGGCACGGGAAGCTCGCGATCGAATTGCGGAAGCAGTGCGTGAGGGCAAACTCACCGTCTAGGACGGGGTAAACTAAACGAGTTATATCCGCGCTCAAGGAAACGGAAACCTCAAAGCAGTGAATACCCTGGGAAAGCTCACAGCCATCGCAGTTGCAGCGGCATCACCATTGGTGCTGTCATCCTGCGCGGATCAGGAGCCAAGCAATCCCCGCCAGGTGGACTCTGCACCTGTTGTACAGGTCCTCGTCCAAGGCGATGCCCCAGAGCAGCTGGTGCTCCCGGAGCTGTATGCGCAGACCATGACCCGCATGGGGCGGGAAGCTACGCTGAAACCGCTAGAACCGGGGATAGATCCTGTCACTGCGCTGAGCCAGGGCCACGGTGATGTGTTCATCGCCTGCGCGGGCACGTTTGTTGAACGTCATAATGAACCTGAGGCTGAGAAACTACGAGCCAAGTACGCTGAGATGGAAGGGGACAATTCCCCGGCCACGCTGGATGAAAAGCGTGAAGATGCCTACGCTGCGCTCATGGCCTCTCTGGTTAAGGATTTGGATGCCACTGACCCATCGAACGCCGTGGCCTGTGCAGACGCTAAGACCGATCCTGACGTAGGGCTTGCTAACAATGTGGTTCCTATCTACCGCGTCCCGCTTCTGGAACGCGAGGACCGCCAAATGCTCAATTACATGTCCGGCACACTCAATACTGCTGACCTTGAGGAGCTGGTAGATAAGGTTGACGGTGGCCAATCAGTAAGCCAGACCGTAAGCGATTACTTAGACGACAACGATATCTAAAAAAGACGAGGCAAAAGCCTCGTCTTTTTCTGTTATCACGCACGAAAAAAGGAGCCGTACTTAAAGTACGGCTCCTTTTTCTTTGGAGCTTACTTAGCGAAGGCCTCGTCTAGCAGTGCAGCCTGCTCCACAGCGTGGACCTTGGAAAGGCCGGTTGCGGTGGAAGCCTGAGCGCGCCTGGAAACGCGCTTCATTGGCAGCATATCTGGGATCAGGTTACGCAGGTGCTCGTTAAGGAACGGCCATGGACCCTGGTTTGCTGGCTCGTCCTGGCAGAAGCGGATCTCCTCAGCGTTGGAGTAGGAATCGAAAGCTTCCTTCAGGCGGTTGAATGGGATTGGGTGCAGCATCTCAAGGCGGACAATCGCGACATCGTCGCGCTTCTCCTTGGTGGCGCGCTTAGCGAGCTCGTAGTACAGCTTGCCGGAGACCAGCATGATGGTCTTGACGGAAGACTTGTCCTTGCCCTCGAAGCGTGGGTCATCAATCACGGACTTGAACTTCTCAACCTTGGTGAAGTCCTCGATGGAGGAGGTTGCTGCCTTCATGCGGAGCATGGACTTAGGGGTGAAGACAACCAGTGGTCGCTTCAGTCCACCAAGTGCGTGGCGGCGGATCAGGTGGAAGTGGTTAGCCGGGGTAGATGGCTGAGCCACGGTCATGGTGCCCTCAGCACACAGCTGCAGGTAACGCTCGATGCGTGCGGAGGAGTGGTCCGGTCCCTGACCCTCGTAGCCGTGTGGCAGGAGCAGGATGACGGAGGACAGCTGACCCCACTTGGCTTCGCCGGAGGAGACATACTCATCGATGATGGTCTGTGCGCCGTTGGCGAAGTCACCGAACTGTGCTTCCCATGCAACAACTGCGTCTGGGTTACCCACAGAGTAGCCGTACTCGAAGCCCATGCCCGCGTACTCGGTGAGCGCGGAGTTGTAGACCATGAAGCGGCCGCCGTTGCCCTTCTTCTGGGCCAGCTCGTTGATTGCGTTGTACTCGTTACCGTTGTTTGGATCGAATACAACAGCGTGGCGCTGGGTGAAGGTACCGCGGCGAACGTCTTCGCCTGCGAGACGGACGATCTTGCCTGCGTTAGCCAAGGAGGAGAAGGCAATGAGCTCGCCCCAGCCCCAGTCGATGCCGCCGTTCTGAACAGCCTCGAAGCGCTTCTTTGCCACTGGTGCAACGCGGGAGTGGAAGGTGAAGCCCTCTGGTGGGGTAGCGTATGCCTCGCCGATCTCGTAGAGATCTTCCTTGGAGATGTTGGTCTTCAGACCGTGTGGAAGCTCCTGTGCAGAGGTGATGCCGGTCTGCAGGGCGAATGCTTCCTTCTCGGTTTCCTTGACCTCGTTGAAGACGGACTCCATCTGGTCATGGAAGTCGCGCTCTGCCTTCTCTGCGTCCTCTTCGGACAGCTCGCCACGGCCGAGGAGGTCGTCGCGGTACTGCTCGCGAACGGTCTTGCGGCCGTCGATGAGCTCGTACATCATTGGCTGGGTCATGGATGGATCGTCGGCCTCGTTGTGACCGCGGCGGCGGTAGGAGATGAGGTCGATGAAGACGTCCTTGCCAAAGCGGCGGCGGTACTCGGTAGCCAGCTGGCCTACCCAGACAACTGCCTCTGGGTCATCACCATTGACGTGGAATACTGGGCAGCCGTAGCCCTTTGCCAAGTCGGTGCAGTAGTGGCTGGAGCGGCCGCTCTCAGGGGTGGTGGTGAAGCCAATCTGGTTGTTCACCACGATGTGAACGGTGCCACCTACGGTGTAGCCACGCAGGTTAGCCAGGTTGATGGTCTCCTGGACAATACCCAGGCCAGCGAATGCTGCGTCACCGTGGAGCTGAATTGGAACAACAGAGTAGCCGTCTTCGCCCTTGTCCAGGATGTCCTGCTTTGCGCGCGCAATACCCTCCATGACTGGGTTAACAGCCTCGAGGTGGGATGGGTTTGCGGTGAGGGAGACCTTGATCTCTCCGTCGCCGAACATCTGGATGTGGGTGCCTTCAGCGCCCAGGTGGTACTTAACGTCACCGGAACCACCAGCAGCCTTGGACTCAATGTGGCCCTCGAACTCGGTGAAGATGGTGGCAAGGGACTTACCAACGATGTTGAACAAAACGTTCAGGCGGCCACGGTGTGGCATGCCAATAACAACCTCGTCCAAGCCCTGGCCTGCTGCGGTGTCGATGACGGAGTCCATCATTGGGATCAGTGCTTCAGAACCCTCGAGGGAGAAGCGCTTCTGGCCCACGTACTTGGTCTGCAGGAAGTTCTCAAATGCCTCAGCAGCATTGACCTTCTGCAGGATGTACTTCTGCTCAGCGCTGGTTGGCTTTGGCATGCCTGCCTCGAGGCGCTCCTGCAGCCACATGCGCTCGTCGCGGTCGAGGATGTGGGTGTACTCGGAACCAACCTTGAGGGTGTACGCATTGCGCAGGGTAGACAGAACCTCGCGCAGGGTCATGGTCTCGCGGCCAACGAAGCCACCGACGTTGAAGGTACGATCCAAGTCCCACAGGGTCAGGCCGTGGGTCTGGATGTCCAAGTCAGAGTAGTCAGGGATTGGCATGCCTGGCTGTACCCAGCGAAGTGGGTTGACGTCAGCGATGAGGTGGCCGCGGGAGCGGTACGCCTCAATAAGCTGCATAACACGGGTGTTCTTATCAATACCGGTGTTAGGAACGTCCTGTGCCCAGCGCATTGGAGCGTAAGGGATACGCATGGAGGAGAAGATGTCATCCCAGAATGCGTCATCGATGAAGAGCTGGGACATGGTGCGCAGGAACTCGCCGGACTCAGCGCCCTGAATGATGCGGTGATCGTACGTAGAGGTAATGGTTACCAGCTTGCCTACACCGAGCTCAGCCAGACGGTCCTCGGATGCGCCAGCGAACTCTGCTGGGTAGTCCATGGAACCAACACCGATGATCGCGCCCTGGCCCTTGGTGAGGCGAGGAACGGAGTGGCGGGTACCAATGCCACCTGGGTTGGTCAGGGAGATGGTGACGCCGGAGTAGTCATCCATGGTGAGCTTGCCGTTGCGGCCACGAGCAACGATGTCCTCGTACTTGTCCAGGAACTCACGGAAGTTCAGCGTCTCACATTCCTTGATGGAAGGAACTACGAGAGCGCGGGAGCCATCCTTCTGCTGAATATCAATGGCGATACCCAGGTTGATGTGCTCAGGAACGTGAAGGGTAGGCTTGCCATCTTCTACGGTGTAGAAGTTGTTCATGTCTGGGTGAGCCATGACGGCCTTGACCAGAGCGTAACCGATCACGTGGGTGAAGGAGATCTTGCCACCGTGGGTGTGCTTGAGGTGCTCATTGATCATTGCGCGGTTCTCAAACATGAGCTTAACCGGCATGTCACGAACTGAGGTTGCTGTTGGAACCTCAAGGGATTCATCCATGTTCTTGGCAATAGCCTTGAAGATGCCCTTGATGGTGGAGGAGCCGGAGTCAGGGAGCTCGCCAGCGCGGGAGAGTGGGGAGGCCTTCTTCTTAGCGGCCTTCTTTTCCTCGCGCTTCTCTTCTGCGGTCTTAGCCTTGGATTCTACGCTCGCCTTGGTAGCGATCTTCTCTGGCTCGGTTTCGGTTGGTGCAGAGAGGTTGCGACGCTCGTCTTGCGCAGGCGCAGCCTGCGTTGAAGGAGTGCTTGGTGCGCCCTGCTTCTCAAAAAGTTCACGCCACTCTGCGTCCACAGAGTTAGGGTCCTTCTTGAACTGCTGGAACATCTCGTCAACCAGCCAATCGTTCTGGCCGAAAGTACTAGCGCTGCTCACGGCAGGTGCTCGCCTCATTTCTTTGTGAGATTTATTACTTAAATACTTACAATACCTGCAAAAGGTACGTAATAGCTCTATACAGGCTAACCCCTACATGCCCCCTGATGTAAACGTGTTGAGAAGTTTCAGCAGGTTTTTCACACAAGTGACATGCGCGTGGGACTATCTGTAGCCATACCCTGCTAGTTTACGCGTCTTTGCTGCCCCACATGGCAGCGTAGTTACCCCCGAATGTGAGCAGCTGTTCATGTGTTCCGTCTTCAATGATCTGACCTTTGTCGATGACAAGAATGCGGTCCGCCCGCGCGGCGGTGGCTAAACGGTGCGCAACCACAATGGATGTCCGGCCGTGCATGACGTTTTCACTGGCTGCAAGGATGGCCTTCTCGGTCGCAGGGTCCAGCGTTGCAGTGGCCTCGTCGAGCAGCATGATGGATGGCTGCATCAGCTCCGCGCGCGCAAGAGCGATCAGCTGACGCTGTCCCGAGGATAGGCCGCGTCCGCGCTCGCCAACCTCAGCGTTGAATCCGCCGGGGATCGCAGCGATGGCGCGCAGCGCGCCCACTCTGCGGGACGCCGCCACGATGTCTTCCTCGCTAACGGTGCCGCCGGCGCCGTAAGCGATGTTTGATGCGATCGTGCCAGCAAAAAGGTGCGGCTCCTGTGGGACGAAGCCGATGTGGCGTCGCCAAGAATCCAGCGGCATGGTGGCAATGTCCACGGTGCCCGCGAGCACCTGCCCTGAAGTGGGATCGTAGAAGCGCTCGAGTAGTTTGATGATGGTGGACTTACCGGCGCCGGTGGTGCCCACTATAGCCACGGTGGTGCCGGAGGCGATGGTGAGATTGAGGTTGCTCAGGACAGGCGCAGCGTTGTCACCATAAGAAAAGCTGACGTCTAAGAAGTGGAGGTCTTTGGTGGCAGCGGAGGCTGCCACCTGATCTGCCTGGGGGCGCGGCCCCAGCGGGCGCGCCGTCGCGTGAGGGGCGCCGTTCGCGGTGTCGGAAAGCTGCGCGCTCGAGGCGGAAGTCTCCGAGTAGCAATCGGTCACATCCGGCTTGGTGCGCAGCAGATCGGTGATGCGGCTAAAGCCCACTTGGGCTTGCTGGTAGGAGTCAAAGACCTGGCTGAGCTGCTGGATGGGGCCGAAAAGACGGCCGAGGTAGAGCAGGAACGCCACCAAAACGCCGGCGGCGATCTCACCGCGTGCCACCATGGCAGCGCCCGCGCCGAGCACTGCTGCGGAGGTGAGTTCGGAGAGGGCATTGATGCCAGGGAAGTAAATGCTCACTGCGCGCTGGGCGCGGATTCGGGTGCGGGTGAATTTCTCGGTCTGGGTTGCAAAGGAGTTAAGCCGACGTTCCTCGTTGCCATGCAGCTGGGAGGTTCGCAGGCCCGCGATGGACTCATGGAACATGGCGTTGACCGCAGAGACCTCCTCGCGCGCTTGCGTGTATAAGCGCGAGGAGATGCGGCGGAAGAAGAAGGTGGCCACGGCCACGATAGGTACGGCGATGAGCGCGATCATGGCCAAACGCGGTGAGGTATAGGCCAGCAGCGCCACAATGCTGATCAGTGTGGCGGCGGCTGCCACCGTATCCGCCATGCCGGTGCGCAGAAAGTTAGATAGTGCATCAATATCCGTGGTCATTCGGGTCATGATGGTGCCACTCATCGTGCGCTCGTAAAAGCTCATGGACAACCTCTGCAGGTGCGCGTAGGAGCGAATCCTAAGTTCGTACAGCAAACGTTCACCGGTGAGCATGGTGACGATGGTGGAGGCCACCGTAGCCAGCCAGCCCGCCAGGGTGATCAGCACACCAATGCCCACAACCCACCACAGCACGGAGCTGTTGCCAGGAGTCACGCCGTCATCAATAGCTGTGCGAACCAGAGTGGGCATCGCCAGCGAGGTGAGGACGCTGACCACGTACAAACCGATCACAGCCACGATGAGCCACACCACGTGTCCAAATAGGCTGCGCGCAGTGACGCGGTCCAGTTCTTGACGGAACTCATCTCCGGACGTGGGCGGGGTTGAGGTAGCGGGAGGCAAAGCAGCCACCCGTGCTAGCAATTCAGCAGAGGCCGGGGTGGCCGCAGCCGAGCCACTCATGCCTCCGCGGCGCCCACCTCCACCTGCACGGCGGCCACCGCCAGCGCCGGCACCGGGTTGGGATGCCGCCCGCTGCATGGCCTTGGTAAAACCAGGACGTGGAGAACCCACAGCGGTGCGCGGCCACAACTGATCCCAGGATGGTTCCTGAAGCTCGGGGCTATCAAGCACTACTTCCGGCTCCAGCTCCTGGGCGCCGGCCGCACGCGCATCCATCAGGCGCACAAACTCTGGGTTGGCATACATGTGGGTCAGTGTTCCCTGATCAACCACACGACCGTGATCCACCAGTGCGATGCGATCAGCCAGCTGGAGGGTTGACTCGCGGTGCGCGATGGCGATGATGGTGGTGGATGCTAGCTCGGTAGCCAGATAGTGGTAGATCGCGCGCTCCGTGGTGGCGTCAACTGCGGAGGTCGCGTCATCCAGAATGAGCACTTTGGGGCGCGCGAACAGCGCGCGAGCAAGCGCAATGCGCTGCCGCTGGCCACCGGAGAGTGTGAGCCCTCGTTCGCCCACCACCTCGTCGTAGCGTCCAGGCAACTCCGTAATGAACTCATGTGCCTGGGCGGCACGCGCTGCGGCTTCGACGTCTGCGTCGGTGGCTTCTACACCCATGGTGATGTTCTCGCGAATGGACGCCGAGTACAAGAACGGCTCATCAAATACTGCCGACACCACACCGCGCAGATCGGCGCGGGTAAGCGAGGTGATGTCTACGGACTCGTTCTCGCCGTCAAGGGAAATGGATCCGGCATCCGGATCGTAAAAGCCCGTCATGAGCTGCACAGCCATGGATTTACCGGACCCAGGTGGGCCTACCAGTGCGATAGTCTCTCCGGCGGTTACGGTAAGCGACATCCCTGCGAGCACCTGGTGTTTTCCCGAGGAAGATGCCGCGGATTCCACCGCAAAGTCAACGCCAGATAGGCTCATTCCTAGCGCGCCGTGAGGAACTGACAAGACTCGGTCTCCGGTGGGGTCAGCGCGGTGTGGTGTGAGATCGATGACTTCGAAGACGCGCTCCGCGGACGCCAGACCCAGCTGGATCTGGACCACCATGCCAGCGATCATGGCGGTCACCATGGTGACGGTGGAGATATACGAGGTGAAGGCGAAGAAGATGCCGATGGTGATGTGGCCGCCAATGGCCAAGAAACCACCTAGGCCAATGCCAACGATCAACGCGAGACCGGGAATCAACTGTGCCAGCGGCTGGTACTTGGCCTGCAATTTTGCTTGGCGCATCATCTCCGCATACACAACGCGGGAGAGCTTATTGAGCTTGGCGGTTTCGTTATCTTCCTGGGCAAAAGCCTTGACCACGCGCACACCCGTCACGGTTTCTTCCACGTGGGTGGCAAGCTCTGCCACAGCCTGCTGTGCGGACCATGTGGCGGCGAACAACACCCGGCGGGAGTGAAGGGTAAGCCAGATCAGCACTGGTATCACGGTGACCGCCACCAGGGAGAGCAGTGGGTCGAGCCAGACAATTACTCCCAGCAGCACAAAGAACTTCAGCACGTTGCCGAGGATCAGGGGCATCATGGCCACCATGGTTTGGGTCATGTTGAGATCCGAAATGGACCTGGAAACTATTTGCCCTGTGCGCAGCGTATCCTGTGCCTTGCCGTCGAGGGCCTGGAGCGAGTTCAAGATCCGCACGCGCAAGGTAGCAGAGAGCAGGTTGGCCAGCCTGCCCGCGCTATACCGGCGACAGAATTGAAACACATACCGCGCCAGCGCCACCGCTATCAGAACGTAGATGACGGTTGCGATCTCCCCGTCGAGTGCGCCCGTGGCAGTATCCACCGCTGACGCGGTCAGCATGGGGATGGCTACCTCGAAGATGGTGATGGCCACCGTGGACACCAAGGCGAGTGTGAACGTCCACGGCGTGTGCCACATGGTGGATATCAGGCGCTTGATTACGCCACCGGACACAGGAGAAGCAGCTGCGGTAGTGCCAGCGGAAGAGTTACCAGCCGAAACACTTGCTTGTGTGGTCATCGCTTCTCCTTCGTGTGTGGCGCTCAGCCGTGGCCAGCCAACGTAAAACTGTACTAGCTAGCAACCCAGGCATTTCCTTGTGTGCAATATATCAATGGCAGCGGTCGTTCCACCATCACGCATCACCAAACAATCCTGAAAGACAGCCGACGGCGGTACGAGTAATCAGTGGAATACAGGTCGCACAAAGGCCAACGCCCATAAGCGATACAAAAAGCCACAGCACCAATAGGGATGAGAAGAAACGCCCGCCCTCATCAAAGGTGAGGACGGGCGTGTACCGCTTCACGCCTGACGGCGCGATCGCAAGCGTTGCCTGTGGCGTTTAGGCGTTACTTCTCAGCGCTTGCTGTGATGACTTTTGGTTCCTCAACGTTAGTTGGCGCTGGGGTGTCAAAGGATGCTGGCAAAGCATCGAGTGCCTCGTTGGTGCGTGCGATCATGCGGGCTGCAATCTTGCGGTTGGCAATGGAGCCCAGGACGGCGCCAATGCCCAGTGGCATGAGCTTGCCCAGGAAGGACTTGCGGACGGTCTTGCCAATACGCTTAGCTGCCATGCGGAACAGGCGGTTGTTGACCTCGCCTACGTTCTTGACGGACATGCGGGAGATCATGGCCATAGGGGAGCCGCCGCCAACAACGGCGTCCACGACGGCGGAGCCGGAAGCACCACTGAGGGACATCATTACCAGTGCCTCACGGCGGGCAGGATCCTGAATGTTTGCACCACGGATCTTGGCGGATGCTAGGGCGTAAACGGCGGCAGCATCAATGAACACGAGGGACTCAGTACCAATTGCGAGCGCGCCGGTAATGAAGCCAATGCCTGGGATTGCTGCGGCGCTGCCTGCAGCGCCACCGGTGCCGGTAACCAAGCGGGTGAAGTGCTTATCTAGAATCTCCTGGAGCTGGGCTGGGGTGGCCTCCGGGTTCTTGGAACGCAGCCAGTCTACGTAGCTCTCAACCAAGCCGGCCTGCATGCTCGCGGCCTTCTCCACAGCGGCAATGAGGACCTTGCCCACAGGGCCGGACTCTTCTGCCAGTACCTTTGGGTCGATGGTGCTGTGTGGCGCCTGCTCTGCAGCAGTGGCTTCTGTGTTGTCCTTCTTGCGACCTGGAATGATCTTGTCCAGAATGCCCATGGTTACTTCCTCTTCTACATGTCTAATTCTAAATTTGTGAGTAAAAAATTACAGCGCACGATCGTACGGCGTGAAGCACGTGTGGCTGATCACAGTGCGTCTTCGCAACTGTGTAAGCAGCGTGCACCGTATCTATTATTCCTGAACCCGCACCTTTTCTCTGTACCGAGAGGGGCAAAAGCGGAGGTTACTGCCACCTCAGCATCCGCTGTGAACTGCGTGGATGAGGACAGATAACAATTAGGAAACAAATGCCAATATCCGCCTTAGCAAGCCTTCACAACAGCCAAGTAGGTTGTCCGCAATTTTTCAGTGATAGCGGGCGCGTGGTTTGAAAACCCACTACATTGGTTCGTACAAGCCTGATTGTTGTAAGCGCAACGTGTCCCCGCTGGAAAACACTCCGCCTTAAAAGCATACGAACCACCAAAGCACACGAACCACTAAATAATCATCAAAGTTCACGGTAAAAGCCAAACGAAAGTACAAGGCAAGCGAACCGAGCAATGTCGAAGAAGCAGAATCCACAACGCCGCAGTAAGAAGCACTCTGATGCCGCGTTGCGGACGTCGCTGCACAACAACGTGCAAAAGCGTAAGGGTAAGAAGACGCTGCGCTCGGCCATTGAGGCCGGTGATGGCTTTCTTATCTCCCCAGATTCGCGCAGTGTGGGTCCTGCTGATAAAGCTGTGCCTAAGCTCAGGAAATCACTGAGGCCTCGTGGCGGGAAGGAGGCAAGCGGCCACGCCAAGGCGACTGAGCTTCCAGACGGTGAGCGCATTGTGAAGACCACGCAGGGTTACATTCAAGGGGCTCGGGTGTTGGGCGTGCGCACTTGGCGGGGCGTGCCGTTTGGCGCGAGCACAGCGGGTGAGAACCGATTCAAAGCCCCGCAGCCCGCACCGAAGTGGAGCGGAGTTTTTGCAGCCACAACCTACGGCGCCGTGGCACCCCAGCCGAGTTATGGGCCTAGTGACAAGATCAAAGGCGACGAGGATTGCCTGAATCTGGATGTTGTTCGCCCTGATACGGACGAGAAGCTCCCAGTGGTGGTGTACCTGCATGGTGGAAGCTTCATCTACGGATCTTCGCACGAGCAGCTGCTGCGAGGGCATTATCTAGCGCAGTCTATGGATGTGGTCTACGTGGCCATCAATTTTCGTCTCGGCGCATTGGGGTATCTGGATTTTCGTAGCGTGGGCGAGGACTGCGTGGCCAATCCCGCGGTGCTGGATCAATTACTTGCGCTGAAGTGGGTGCGGGAAAACATTGCTCACTTTGGTGGGGATCCGGACAACATCACGCTCATGGGCGAGTCCGCCGGTGGCGCCGCAGTGCTCACGCTCTTGTGTGTGCCAGCCGCCCAAGGTCTCTTTCACCGCGCGATCGCCCAGTCTCCACCCATAGCGACCATTCACTCCAAGGCGCAGTCCACGTTGTGGACGCAGCAGCTGCAGAAAAGGTTGAGGAAAAACAATAAGCTGGCGGACACGCTCGAGGATCTCCGTAGCCTGCCCGCCGCAGACATCATCAACGCAGGACAGTCCATGATGTGGCGCAGCCGCGAGCTCGTCCACCTCAACTCCTGCTATGCGCCCACCGTGGACAACAATGTGTTGTTTGACCACCCGCTGGACGTTTTCCGGAAAGGGGAGCAGCACGCGGTGCCGCTGATGATCGGCACCAACATGGATGAGGCCAGTTTCGCCCGCGGCCTCTATGTTCGCCCGGCCGCTCGCGCCAAGGCGGCGGCGCGCCTCCTTGAGGCCTTTGACCCCGTGGGTGCGAAGGCGGTCCTTGCCGCCTATGACGGCGCAGAGGATCGTGGCAAGTTTGCTCACTTGCTTGCCGACGCACTCTTCTGGGCCCCGGCGGTCACCGTGGCCCAGTCGCACTGCCAGGTGGCCAGCACCTGGATGTACCGGTTCGACTTCACCCCAACCGTCCTGCGGTGGTTGGGGATGGGGGCCATGCACGCGGCGGAGCTAACCCCAATTTTTGGTGACCTCACTGCGTCACGGGTCAGCGCCCTGAATCGGCTGGGTGGTCGCGATGACCTCACGAGCCTGCGCGATGAGATGCAGCACCGCTGGTCTAGCTTCATCCATGGCAACGCGCCGGGGGATGATTGGCCTCGTTACGGGATTCCGCATAGTGGAAAAATGGACCGCGCCACCAAGGTGTTTGATCGAGGCTCGCGTACTGCATACGATCCCCGCTCCTACAGGCGCAAAGCGTGGCAAAACTATGACATGACTGAGTGGGGCACCGGCAGGCCGGAGCTGCTTGCTGCGCTGGGGCTAGAGGATGAGGGGCACGAGTTCCCAGTGTGGTGGGAATTGGAGAAGCCGGCCCTGGATGAATAATAATCCGGTAAAAGGTGGGGGTAACAGGTTGTTAATTCCACAAAAGAGTGCGTAGCTTGCATTTTTCAATATTTGCTAAGTGGTTTTGTGAAGAAAAAGTTTCCGTAAAATGTGATTGAGAGCACAAAAAGGGTGGAAACTGTCTATATTGGCATGCATGAATACACCAGCACACACTCCTCAGCACGCAGTACACAGCCCAGAGCACGCAGCACACACCCCAGACGCCGCCTCCGGATTCACGCCTGACGTCATTATCGTGGGCACTGGCCTGTCCGGCATGGTCGCCGGCTACGAAGCTGCCAAGGCGGGCAAGAAGGTCACCTTTGTTGAGCAAGAAAACCGCAACAACTTTGGTGGGCAAGCCTTCTGGTCCTTGGGCGGCCTTTTCTACGTTGATTCGCCGGAACAGAAGGTGATGCGTGTCAAGGACTCCTACGAGCTGGCGCGCCGGGACTGGATGAACACTGCGCAGTTCGACGTCAATGAGGACGGCACCGTAGCTGCCAACGATCACTGGCCAAGCAAGTGGGCAGAAGCCTACGTGAAGTTCGCCGCCGGGCCGAAGAGGAAGTACCTCAAAGAACTGGGGCTCAATGTCTTGCCCACCATCGGCTGGGCCGAGCGCGGATCGGGCAACGCATCCGGACACGGTAACTCCGTACCGCGATTCCACCTGACGTGGGGCACCGGCCCTGAGGTGGTGCGCGTGTTCAGGGAGAAACTGGAAGAGTTTGAAAAAGACAACAAGATCCAGCTGCTGTTTAGGCACCAGGTCACCGGACTGATCAAGGATGAAACCGGAAGCAGGGTAGTAGGCGTGAAGGGCAACACCCTCGCCGACCACAATGAGGAGCGAGGTGTTGCATCAAACAAGGATGTCTTAGGTAGTTTTGAGCTGCGCGCTCAGGCGGTAGTCATTGCCACCGGCGGAATCGGCGGAAATTTGGACAAGGTGCGCGAGATGTGGCCGGATGACCGCTGGGGTCCGTGCCCAGAGCACATGGTCACCGGTGTGCCTGCGCACGTGGACGGCAAGGGCATTGACATTGCCAATGAAGCAGGCGCACACCTGGTTAATACGGACCGCATGTGGCACTACCCTGAAGGCATGACCAACTGGGATCCCATTTGGCCTGGCCACGGCATTCGCATCATCCCCGGCCCATCGAGCCTATGGCTCGACGCGGAAGGAAACCGCCTGCCCACCAACCTGTTTCCAGGCTCTGACAACATTGCAGCGCTGAGCCACATCGGGCGCACGGGCCATGGCTACTCCTGGTTCGTGTTGAATCAGACCATCGTGGACAAAGAGTTCATCTTCTCCGGCAGTGAGCAAAACCCTGATCTCACAGACAAGGATTTCAAGAAACTCGCCGGCAAGCTGGGCCCTAAGACTCACGTGGCTATCCAAGCGTTCATGGATAACGGCATTGACTGGTGCATCGCGGACACCCTTGAGGAACTCACCACAAAGATGAATGCCATTACCGATGAAGATGCGCCAACCATTGACGCCGCTCAGCTCAAGAAGATCGTGGAAGATCGTGACAGCCAGGTGGGCAATCCGTTCAGCAAGGATGCTCAGGTCAACTACATCAGAACCGCCCGCGGTTTCTTGGGGGACAAGATCGTTCGCACTGCTGGAGTACACAAGCTGGCGGACCCAAAGCATGGCCCATTCATTGCCGTACGCCTGAATGTGCTTACTCGAAAGACTCTGGGCGGAATTGAGACTGATTTGGATGGCCGCTGCTTTAATGAGGACGGCACGGTACTGGAAGGGCTCTATGCCTGCGGTGAGGCCTCCGGCTTTGGCGGCGGTGGCATGCACGGAAAGAACGCCCTTGAAGGCACCTTCCTTGGGGGCTGCATTCACTCCGGCAAGCGAGTGGGCGAAGCGCTAGGCAAACTTCCACTCTAACGGCAGGTCCCTCAACCCCTGCGTCGGTTACGGCCGGTGAGATCCCTCATTACCGGCTAGGGGGTAGGTGTGGCGCTCATGACGGTTCCGCCAACCTGGGCGCCGCATCCAAGAGGAATCCCACGCCCTAGAGAAATCTCGGTAGAACTACAGGCAATCCGAGATCCCCTGCGAACACCTCACCGAGTAGACCCTTCAGGATGTTTAGCTGGCACGTAATGGACAGTAATGGTGGTGGGAATTACTGAGGCGGCGCACGAAGTGCAACAATAGAACACGGAACCACCGCAGCTGAGGAAAGAAAATGGGGATACCGTGAGCGAGAAGCTAGCCAACGCACTTGAACGCCTAAAGAGCGCCCACGCGCGGTTCGTTCCGTCGCTCATGCCCACCACCAAGGTCATTGACTTAGCTGATCTTGTTAGCGAGCCGACTATGAGCACGGCTATTGCGGCGAGTAAGGAGATTTTTGCGCTCGAGGAGGAGCGCCACCGTGCGCAGCTGTGGCTGTACACGTTTTGTGGCGATGTACTCACACCGTCGGTGTATCTGATGGTGGCGTCGGATCTAAAGCCAAATCTGGATTTTGCTACGGGCACCCTTTTTGCCCGTGAAACCGAGGGCTACTGGTTCGGCTTCACTCCGCAGGCAGAGACCGCGTCGTACGAAGAGACGGGAAGGTCGATCGCGCGTTCCTTCGCGCCGATCGTGGAGGCCATGGGCACACTCACGGGCATTCGTCCGGCGCCGTTGTGGGCGGTCATTGCTGATGGTGTCTCGCAGCCGGCGATGGGCGCGGGCAATGAAGAATTTGAGACTAACAAGGCGATGAGGATTGTCACTGAAGTCCTTGGTGGCCTGAAGGAAGAGGCCGGCGTCAACCTGCCGAACGTGAAGTTTGAGCAGGTGGACTTCGGGGAAATCAAAGACGTGGAAGAAGATGAGGAACCAGACTACATCTTCACCCGGCGCGTGAGCTGCTGCATGATCTATCACTCGCCTAAGGCGGGGATCTGTACGTCCTGCCCACATCAGGACAAGGACGAGCGCGCCGCGAAGATCATTGCCGCGGCGGAGATGTACTAGAAGGCAAGCAGGCACCCGCTGGTTAGCGCAGCGTCTATTGTTTTTCGTTCTTACTCTTGCTCATGACTACCCACACGACCCACCCCACGATCGCCATGATGGTGAGTGAGCCGGTTACCATACCTAGCCATGGAACGCTGTCACGGTACAGCCCCAAGGCTTCAGCCAAGGCACCTCCACCGAGTGCGGCTGTGATTATGGAAAGCAGAGTGTTCTGTTTCTCCGCCACCTTCTCTTTTTTATCGCGGTCGAGTTCGCGGTCCTTTTTGCGTTTGTTTTCTCGTTCCAAGCGCAACATTGAGTGCGAGGTTTCGTAGATGGTCGCCCGAGACGCCATCTCATCTAGAAAATCTTGGTAGATAACATCGAGTCCCAGCGCTTGGCGGGTTTTGAGGAAGACCTCGGAGTCTACTGATTGCTTTGGCACGGAGTTGAACCACAGATCGTTGCGGAATGCGAGGAACTGCTGCTGAATGGACTGCAGCTTATCGTAGGCGTCGTTGAGTACCTTGAACTTGGCCTCGTCTACTTGGGAATCTTCTAGGGTGCCGATTTTGCCCATTTCATGGTTGAATCTCATAGCCTGCATACTGAGGTCCTCGGTAAGTTTGTCCATCACGATGGTGGTGCGCAGCAAGAGGATCATCAGGTCCAGGTAGCGAGTGGTCACAATTGACCAGTAGCGCGGGGAGACGTTGGACGGCGGGCAGCTGCGTACTGCGGAGATGCCTTCTTCTGACGCCCACATGGTCCACGTTTCAATGCTGGTGATAGCGGATTTTTCAGCGTTACTCAGTTTCTGAGATGGGATGTTGGCTACAAAGGTGTCCGAGCCCGTTGAAAGTAGCCACGCCCACTGGAGCTCAGGAGTCCACTCGGCGGGAGAATTCTTTCCTTTTGCATCGCTGAGTAGCTTGGGTTCTGTTCGAGCAGCTGAGTTACCGGGGATTGCCATTGCGACGCGCAGCGGGGAAAGACGTACAGGAAGTGAATCGGAGGGGGCGGAGGCTGCCGTGGGTACTAGAAATCCGCCGGCCTTTAACTTCAAGGAAGGGGCATCATACCCTGAGGCAGTGAATCCTCGTTTGAGCTCTGATAAGGCTTTATCCATAAAGTAGGGCAGCGGTTTAAACCACTGTGGATTGAACTCGTCGTTGCAATACTTCAGTAAGTCATCAGAAGCTTCTGTTTCAATGAGCATGCCGTTACGTGGGCGTTCAAGCCCCTCGGAAAGTTTGGCAAGCTGGAAGGAAGAGAGGTTTTCGCCCCACACGTTTAGAACGAGATAACGGGTGACAATGTCTGTTGAAGTGCCAAGTGAGTTGTCAGCGGATAGAGAATCTCGGTATTGGATTAGTTCGATTGATTTGAGGTATGCCGTAGATTCTGCGGACAGTATTGGCAGGTTGAACTCCTGGCTGCCCAAGATCTTGTGGTAGCAACGTGCCTTGGAGCCTGCGTCTTCTAGTGATTCAGGGTGAAAAGCTTCTGCACCGATAGCTTTGTGGAATGGCCCTTTGAAACGGTTGGAAGCTTCGTTGTAGTAGGCCCAGTGTTCATTTCTTTTACTTGAAGCTTCGTCGTTGCTAGGAGCCACAAAACCGGAGCCACTATTTTTTCTACTGCGGACACAATACTGCGCACGCCTTCGTCACGTCCGAGCGCGAAGCCGGATTTTTCTGTATCTAGTTCTATGAACATTCCCGACTTGGGGTCGGCACCAAAGGCCTGAGATGCCAGCGGAAAGATGAGGGAGAATGTAGCTAAACGCCACTCAGGAAGCGTTTCGGTGGAGTAATCCTCAGGCAGCTGCACTGAGTGCCCCCTGTTTTTGTTTTTCTCCCTTGACGCTTTCGTGTCTTTTGCAGCCATGGGCCACTTCCAATCGTGAGGCAGTTTTAACGCTTACCGGTTCAGCGTACCCAATATCCGTGGCGCTTTTGTTTTTGGTTACTTGCTGTAAGGAATCCAAACAAGAAGTTTAGGGAAAGTCTAACCATTTGGTGGGTATTTCGCAGTAAAGAACAGGTGAGCCAGCAGTGAAAAATAGGGCGTACGCAATTTTGGACAGTCGTTCGTAGGCATAGGCCACTAATCCCCACTAGGCTAGGCAAGGAGAACGCGGTAATTGTCTTTGCCTGTTCTTTCAACCTAGAACCCCTATAGGGAAGGCTGCACTTAAAATCATGAGCTTTTTTGAGGACATCGCAGGCGCGCTTGATGCTGAGGGCATTGAGTCCCGTGTGAATGATGACGTCATGTTTGTGCCCATCACGTCCGAGATTGAGATCCAGTTCGTGGAGATTGATCCGCACGTGCCGGCAGCCAACGTCTACATTGCTGCTGCAGATGTAGATGAGGATGATGAGGACTTTGAGGCCGCACTGGTATCAGTTGTGTTCTCAGTGGAGGACGCTGTTGCGGCGGTAGCTGAGCACATTGCTACTGACCAAGTGGTGACGGTACTGCGTGACCTGTTGGAGGGCACGGATGAGCGCATTGCTGATCTGGAGTTCTTCCAAGACCCAGTGAATGCAAACATGGTGCACGCGGAGGCTACTGAGACTTCTGAGATCCAGGTCTTGGTGGAGGCCAGGGATGGCGTTCCCACCGCCAGCGTCACCTTCGTGGCCTTTGGTGAGACCTTCGATGAGATCGTTGACCAGGCTATTGAGGAGCTCTGGGACGATGACGCTGACCAAGTTCTCACCGACGAAGCCCGCGAGCGCCTCTTCTATGACGTCACGGCAGAGATTGGGGAGTTCACCGATGAGGTGCTCAATCTTGGCACGTTCACGGACTTTGATCGCCTCTTTGATGTGCTGTCCCTAGCCGCTGATCAAGCCGCAGATTGGGAGGAGCAGCTGGTCCCGCTCGATGATGAGGACGATGACGAGCCGGACGTGTATGACATCTACGGCGAGGATCACGGCGACGAGGAAGACGATGACTATGATTACCTCGATGATGAGGATGACGACGAGGACTAACGCCTAAGCAGTCACGCACTGCGTTTCCGACGCCCCCAAGAGCCCAGTTTCCACTGGGCTCTTGGCGTATCTGGTAGCAGATGACCGCGGTGGGCATGCTAGTTTTTAAACCCATGAGCCATTCTGAGCACTCCTTAAAGCCCATCCCCGTGCTGCTGGACTGCGATACCGGTATCGACGACGCACTGGCTGTCATCTACCTCGCAGCGCTGCATTGCGCCGGGGAGATTGAGCTCAAGGCTGTTACCACCACGGCGGGAAACGTTGACGTAGCGCAAACGGCCACCAACACCGCCTACATCCTCAACCTGTGTGGGGTAGAGGGTGTGCCTGTAGTTGCGGGTGAGCCACAGCCGGTGAAGGTGCCGCTGGTGACTACTCCCGAAACTCATGGCCCGCACGGGCTAGGCTACGTGCAACCACCACTGGACTTACGCGATTGCGTGGATCCACGCTCGTGGCAGGATGTCTGGGAAGAGGTGCTTGTAGCCGATTCTCGTACACGGCTGATCGTGACTGGGCCGGCCACGAATCTGGCTGTCTACCTAAAAGATCATGGCAAACCGGAAAACGTCACGCTCATGGGTGGCACCTATCAGTACCCAGGAAATACCACAGCCACGGCGGAGTGGAACACGTGGGTTGATCCGCACGCTGCCAAGCAAGTGTTCACAGCGGACCTGAACATCACGGTGTGCGCCCTGCAGGTCACTGAGGGGTTTACCGTAAACCCAGAAAAGCTCAGCAAATACCAAGAAATCCTCACCTCAACTGGAAGTACGCGGGCGCGTGGCGTGGCTGAGATTCTGGAGCCTATGCTCAGGTTCTACTTCGAGTTCCACCAATCAGTGGGTGAGGGCTACCTCGCGCAGATCCATGACCTTCTAACGTGCATGATCGCCCTGGGGCGGGTGAATTACAGCGCCATCGATGTAGCTATCGACGTGGAGGCTGACTCTGACCTGATGCGTGGAACCACCGTGGCCGATTACAAAAACCATTGGCAGCGGCCTCAGACTGCGCACCTTGTCACGGACGTTGATTACGCCCAAGCGCACCTCGAATTCGAAAAAGCTTTGACCCTTTAAACCGCAATCACGCAAAAGGACACCATTGCACGCGCGAACTCAGGCCGGTCAGCTTAAGAAAATGCCCGTGGCGGGAGTCAAAGAGTGCTCAATATCACGCATCTTCGATGTGTGGCCTGTACATTGGTCGTTATGACCACCCCAAGCAAAACTCCCATTCCCGTCCTTCTTGACTGCGATACGGGTATTGATGATTCCCTGGCCGTGATCTATTTGGCGTCGTTGCACTTGGCAGGTGACATCGAGATTAAGGGCGTTACCACTACTGCGGGAAACGTGGGTTCAACCGAAACCGCTGTGAACACCCGCTACATCTTGAACTTGTGCGGCCTGGAGGATATCCCTGTGGCGGAAGGTGAGACTAAGCCGCTAAAGGTCGTATTGGAGACGATCCCAGAAATCCACGGCCCTAAGGGCTTGGGGTACGTCATCCCACCAGAGGGCCTGCACGACACACTGGCCCCACGCCCGTGGGAACAGCTGTGGAAAGACATTCTCACGCAGAATCCCGAGACGCACGTCATTGTCACTGGCCCAGCAACAAATCTGGCGAAGTACATCCGCAACAACGAGAAGCCGCAGCGGGTTTCTCTCATGGGTGGAGCCTACAACTATCCGGGTAACACCACACCGGTGGCGGAGTGGAACTCGTGGTGTGATCCTCACGCCGCTAAAGAAATCTTCAACGCTAACCTCAATATCATGGTGTGCGCGCTGGAGATGACGGAGCAGTACACCATTGATCCCGATGAGCTTGCGACGTTGGTCGCCAACGTTGAGGGAACCAAGATCGCGGAGACTCTGAATGAAGTGATGCGCTTCTACTTCGAGTTCCACCAAGGCGTAGGAATAGGCAACAAGGCCCAGATCCATGATCTGCTGGCGTGCATGCTGGCCATGGACAAGGTGCCGCATGAAACCATCACTGTAGCCATTGATGTGGAGGCTGACTCTGAGCTCACCCGTGGCCAGACGATTGTGGATTTGAAGAACCGCTGGGGCCGCGAACAGACCGCCCACCTGGTGACAAATGTGGATTTTGACAAAGCTCATGCCGAGTTTGCCCGCGCGCTCAAGGAACTGAAACAGCATTTGTAGTTCAGTCAAAGTGCTACGAACCAGCCCATGGCAGGAAATACTGGCGCTCACCGCTCAGCGTAAACCCGCCATAAAAACACACCGGATCTACTGCTAAGAAATAGGCGCTCAAGCTGGCTATTTACCCGCACACGAAGCCATGTCGCATGTGTTTGTCATACTGTCGGGCATGAAGAAAGCACTTGGACCAGTTGTTGAACGCCATCCACTCATGTGTCCCAATGGGCATAGCTGGCAGATGCCGGGAACGTATCTGGTGGGCTGGGATAGTTTGAACTACTCCGGTGCCCGCCGGATGTGGATCTGCCAAACCTGCCAGGGCCGAATTTACGCTGACGTTGATGCGGATCTCACGGTTCCTATTGAAGACGCCGCCAAGTACGGCCTCATCTGACAATCCACACAAATCTGAAACTGAGTAAACTACAGCGCTCGGCCACAAAAAGTTCTGCCGACAACAAAAGGCCGGCACCCCAGCGAAACTGGGGTGCCGGCTTAAAACTATCCAGCTAGGCGGCCTTACTTTCTTTTTCAAAGAGGGCTGCCGGTGAGCGCATTGGCTGATAATCACCATCAACCATCCAGAGGAAAGTCGGCGCATTATCCTCATCAAAGACGTGGACGCAGTGTGCGTTTCGTTCACTAACGAGGGTCCGGATCCATCCTTCTGCAACCTCTGGGTATATGTGATGAGCCTCAGGTGAGGTAATGCGAACACTGATGAGATAAGCCGGTGGGGTAGCAGCGCCAAATCCTTTCATCCGTGCGCGCACTCGTGGTCCTACGCGGTGCCTAGTGACAGTGGCAGTAAGCCCGTCTGCACCAGGAAGAGCTGGTAAGGACTTGCTTGGCGGACGCCATGACGGTGTTGGGCGTGCAAGCGAACGTGGGTGACGAATCACGGAGTTAAGCGACTCAACTACTTCAGGGTGGCAGCGCGCTACGAAAGTGGCTATCTCACCAACGTCATAAGTGTTCTCATGCGTTGAATGAACACTCTTCTTCATGCGGGTAAACTTCTGAATTTTCTTCATGGGTGGCACTCTATTCCGGGGCGCTGACATCAATAGCACTAAATTAGAACAACTGTTCGAACTGGTCAACGGGTCTGCTTAGTAATTCTTCAAATTCGAACTACACTCAAGTGGTGACTGTTCCAACGCAAGAAACCTCCAAACCAAAGATTCCGCAAGAGATTTGGGTCTTGGTCTCCGCTGCCTTCATCATCGCCTTGGGATACGGCATTATCGCGCCGATCATTCCCCAATTTGCTACCAGCTTTGGTGTGGGCATGGCTGCGGCCGGCGCTGTCGTATCCGTCTTTGCTGGTACACGACTGTTCTTTGCACCCGTGTCCGGCAGTCTGATTGATTCCATCGGCTCTCGGAAGGTTTATCTAACGGGCCTTATCACGGTGGCCGTTACAACCGGTTTGGTTGCAGTTGCCCAGGAGTATTGGCACATCATCGCTCTGCGCGCGATTGCCGGTTTTGGTTCCACCATGTTCACCGTGTCCGCGATGGGGCTCATTGTGAAACTAGCTCCTAAACGGATCCGCGGTAGGGCTTCAAGCGCCTACGCTTCTGGCTTTCTTTTTGGCAATATCTTTGGCCCTATCCTCGGCTCAGCGCTCAGCGTGCTGGGCATGCGGTGGCCGTTCATTATCTATGGTGTCTCCGTTTTGCTCGCCGCTTTTGTGGTGTGGTGGCGTATGCCGAAAAGCATCGGCGCAAAACAAGCGAAGGACTCTAACCTGCCTGCGATGTCATTCCGCGACGCGTTTGCTTCCAGCGCGTACCGGGCGGCCCTTACCAGTGCTTTTGCTAATGGCTGGGTCAACTTTGGTGTGCGTGTGGCCACCGTGCCCCTATTCGCCGCTGCCGTGTTTGATAACGGCGCTGCCATAGCTGGCTTCGCACTCGCGGCCTACGCCGCCGGCAACGCTCTTGCTCTGCAATTCTCTGGCAACCTTGCGGACAAAATTGGCCGTAAACCGATGATCATTTCGGGCCTCATTGTCAACGGCGTCTTTACCGCTGTATTCGGTTTTGCTCACGTATTTGTCACGTTGATGATCGCCTCTGCCTGTGCGGGCTTCGGCGCTGGCATGTTCAATCCCGCCCAACAAGCGGTACTTGCCGACGTGGTGGGTAGTGATCGCTCCGGCGGTAAGGTGCTCGCCAACTTCCAGATGGCACAAGACTTTGGTGTCATCCTGGGGCCGATCCTGATCGGCCTTGTGGCCGAGCAGTGGGGGTTTAGCCCAGCGTTTGTCATTTGCGGCGCCATCACCCTTGTCGCTGCAACCGCTTGGCTCTTTGCTGAGGAAACCTTGGTCAAGGACTAGCACGCAAAAACGAAAGAAAAAGAGTTAATAATGGGGTCCCACAGGAGATTGGTCCAAAAAGACATCTTCATTCTCTTGGAAACAGTGGAACATTTGCATCAGCTGGGCTACCAACGGCTGCGGGTTGTTCCTTTTAAGTCACCTTCTGGCCTTTCAGCCCGCATAGAAATAGCCGACTACACACAGTGGGACGGCGGCTACCTTCGCAACGTACCGCATGAGGAAGAAGTGCCGCGTACAAGGATCATGTGGTCAACTGGTGAGTACCCAGACTATCTAGACTTTGATCTGACCCGCAACAACACCCAGTGTAGAGAAAACGCTCCTAGTGGGGGACGCCAATCTTTTTAAAAGGCGCTACTACTGCAGTCCAGTAGTAGGGAATGCCCCCGCCTACGCGGGGATGACGGTGCGACCACTTGACCTAAGAAGCCAGTGTCGGGAATGCCCCCGCCTACGCGGGGAATGACTACGCAACAGCGTTACGGCGCTGAAGGTCACCGGGAATGCCCCCGCCTACGCGGGGATGACTGCTGGGTCGCCTTCCAGTCAGTCCCAGCTTGGGGAATGCCCCCGCCTACGCGGGGATGACCGCTTCCAGTCGCGAATCTTCTCCGTAGTGCGAGGAATGCCCCCGCCTACGCGGGGATGACATTCACGAGTGGGATCATGATCGCATGGCCTTGGGAATGCCCCCGCCTACGCGGGGATGACCAAGGAAAGCGACCACACCGACCCCAGGCCGAACGGAATGCCCCCGCCTACGCGGGGATGACCGCTCTGCGCGGTCGCCTTTGCGCTTATTCCGGGGAATGCCCCCGCCTACGCGGGGATGACATCTCTGAGGGCGTTTCACAGCGCACCACAGCGGGAATGCCCCCGCCTACGCGGGGATGACGTGGAGCAAAGCTCGTTGTATTTGTCAGTTTCAGGAATGCCCCCGCCTACGCGGGGATGACAATGATCTTCCAGCGGAGCTGGCAGTATTCATCGGAATGCCCCCGCCTACGCGGGGATGACACATTGAACGAAAACTTGCACGGAATGAATACGGGAATGCCCCCGCCTACGCGGGGATGACCCGCGCTTAATGTGGAACGGCTTATCACCGTGGGGAATGCCCCCGCCTACGCGGGGATGACCAGATCACGGCGGAAATGCAAAAACAAGCCGAGGGAATGCCCCCGCCTACGCGGGGATGACCCTTGATGAACAGCACGTTTCGTAATACTTAGAGCCATTTCGGTACGACTTTGCTAAGCGGCTTCACTTTACGAGCGTGTCCATATAGTACGCCGGTGTAGTTTTCAATGCCTTCTCGCCGTTAGTCTCGCCTTGAATTGTGACCATTCGAGGTAGCTGATTGAGCGTAGACGCGTTGGTTAATGCGACCAATTCCTCGAGCGAGACCCACTGGTGTGGATGGGGCAGGCGCCTGAAGTTCTTTGCTGTAGCACCGAGACTATGGACTGTGGTCGGAAGTGCCACTAAACCTCCGGTGAAGATTAGTGGCGCCAAGCTTGGACGTTGAATAACGCTGTACCCATTAAGATTCATGTTGTCTGAAGATGGAGCCTCTCGGCGATCGAAGGACAAATCACCTAAGCATTTCATGATCCTCGATACGTCGGGTTTCTCGGAAGGAATAACATTGGAATTGGCACTGAGGAAGGGAAGAATCAGTGACCATTTCTCCGAACCGTCGAAGGATTGGAGCCAAGGGGCAAACAGAGACGAAAGGAGATTATCCGAGCCTAAGCCTCGCCAAAGCTCCTTCAAACTGTTGGGAGTGATCTGCAGTTTTTGGTTTTTGCAGTCGAGATGGTCTTCTGAATAATCCCCAAGTTTGAGATCAACAGTAGCTCGGTCGCTTTCCAGCTTGGACAAGAAGCGCGTAATAGAAGCCTCTATGGTGTCCAAGGTTGCGTTAATTTCTGGAATGCCGTTGACCCACCTGACTTGGGCAGATTTGCCACAGTAATCCAGAGCGGCCATCAACCCCGCTATGCTGTACCAGCTCGGTAAGTCGGCTCCAGATAGTCCAGGTAGCTGACTGGTTTGATCAGGGGGCCGAACTGTGAAGTCATCACTGCAGTTTTCATACTCAGCTAGGGCCTCACCAACATGATCAGGAAGCATGAAGGAATTATCCGGTGCCGCTGAAGCGCGCCAGTCGGCGCAACGCAGGATCGTCTCGATCCACGCCAGTCCATAGACTCCATAGCGAGCTTCCAAAGAGCTGCGCATTTCAGTTGCGTATACCGTATCCCAGCGCTTTGAGAAAACTCCCCGGAAACGGCCGTGGTGCGCAAGAACGAGCCACTTCGCTAGTTGGTTTTCCTCGATGGCTTTTGCGCTAGCAAGTTCGTGGAGGTAAAAGCGATCGGTACTGTTTTGCACACGTTTAACGCGACCGGAGCTTTTTGCTAACAGTGGATCGGAATCTAAACGTCCAAAGAACGCCTGGAAACTCCTGGTGGCTTTACCGAAGTCGTGATAGAAAGCAGCCGTACGAAGATCGTCCTGAAGATCTGGAATCTTTAATAGGTCGCAGTAACTATCTGTTATCGAACCGACTTGGGCGAGATGCGCATTAAGTGGCACGATCGTTGAGTTCGTTACTGTCGGGGCGGTCTTTTGGGCAACGAATCTTCCTTGCATGTAGCTGACTTTCAGAGGGGTCTCTGTGAGCTGAGACAGCTGAGCTGAAAGCTCCTTGGCCAGTTCTGCTCCCGAGGCTTCTCCAGATTCCAGATCCATCATCGCTTCAGTGAAATCCGAATTCGGTTTCCCGAACGCCCCAAGGAGAGAATCCTGGGTGAGAAACGCTCTGCGGTTCTTCATCCCGAGCTTATCGCGTAAGACTATTGCCAGCGACAAGTCGCGCACGTCTGCGAAGCTCTTCGGATTGAAGCCCCATTTATCAAGTCCGCCTTCTGCTGAATCAACAACGATGAGTTGTCCTGGTACGACGTTTCTCGGCAGTATTTCGACCCACTGGCTGTCGCGTTGAGTGATGAATGGTCTGTTCTTAAGAAAAGTGCGAGCTTCTGTGATTGGGACCGAAATCGTCTCTGCGCTGCTTGGAAAGAGTGTCGAAACACTAAACTTGAGGTCCTCAATCACTTTGCTAGGGATCCGACGTGTGCTGCGCCAGCACAGATGAACGTGGAATTCGTCCCTGTGGTCAAGTCCTCGCAAAAACGCGGAAGTGTCGCCTCCGCCATGAGTGGTAGAACCCAGGAATTCTTGGACGATTCTTTCGTCGCAGTCGATTGGCTCAGCGACTTCAGGCCAAAGATCCTTCGGCTCGCAGTTCCCTTTAGCCGCAACGTCTTCTACTAGTTTAGTTTGGTTGGCAACTGCCCAGTTCGTCACCCCGCTCAACTTGGAAAGGCCTGCCGTAGTGGAGTCTAAAACGGAATCTCCGTAAATCCCTCGGGTCTCTTTGGTGCCTAGATTGTCGCCTTTTCGTGGGATCACGACGTAACAATGTGGGCTCTGAGATTCACCGGCGCGATTAAGCCTGCCCAAACGTTGAAGTAGGTTCGGGATTGGGCAGACGTCAGTAACTAGAAGATCCAAAGAAAAGTCGACACCCGCTTCAACAGTTTGGGTTGCAACGAGGATTTCACCCTTCACCCCGATCTCGCTTGGTTCCGGTCGCTCGAAGCCTCTGGAATGACCCGTGAGGACCCTCAGCGAGTAATGAGCTTTGTGGGCCGGAGTCTCGAGCTTTTGGGCGATTGAGCGAGCAGCATCGATTGTGTTCGCGATAATGCCGATAGCAAGGTTCTCGTCCCGCAGCATTTCCTCTTTGACCAGTGCGACAGCTCTGTGGACAAAGCTGTCGTCAGTTACGGTGACGGAAACAGGTTTTGGATTTTGAATTCTTTCGAAGGCTTGCGAAGTCTCTGAAGACGCCGAGAACGCAAAGGTAGAGTCTTTATCCGTGACACCACTTTGGATGGTTGCTCCCATGACACAAATTTGGGAAAGGCCGTCTTCAAAACTCAGGAGCTTTCGTATCGCGTGAACTTGAGGCAGAACTAATTGAGGCTCGTCAATGAGGATGGTTGCGTCTTTAGCTACGAGTGCGGCATGAACTGGTGCGAGACTACGAGAAGTCGCGGGGGAGCGGCCAAGCAGGCGTAGTGTCACCTGGGTGACGGTTGTAGCAATGATGGTCACACCGGTGATGTCCAACCAGTCGCCATGATCGTGACGAGATCCGTGGAAGCTGGTCTGTCGAATAGCTTTGTCGCCATCGAGGCGTAGCGTTTTCAAAGCATCTCTCACAGGAGTGAGGATCTCGGAATCGTCATCGTTGACCTTTTTCACGAGACGCTGGACATGTTGCGAGATTCCATCCACGATGACTTGGCGTTCGACTGCGACGATAATTCGCTGACCTAGTGTTCGACGTGTTCCCGTGGCAATTTGGTGGCCAAGAGCCCAAACCAATATGTCTATGGTGGCAGTCTTTCCTAAACCAGTAGGTACAGAAATCTGTCTAGGAAGACAACCATTAGCGGCTACTTGCTCGGCCAGTTGCTTTTGCCAGGTGTAGGGCTCAAACCCGTGTACAGCAAGGAAGAACTTCTCGAATGTTGGATAGCTCATTGTGGAGCCCTCCTCATCCAACCCCAACCGGCACTGTTATGCGCGCCCACTGCGAGAGGCCCTGTGATTGGTTGGGTAGTGACAATCTTTACCTGCCATTGGCTCAAACCATACTCAGATTTATAACCCGGCTTGGAATTGACCAAGTCATGGTGATTGGGCTTGAGGTACACCTCAAAATCTTCGAACTCAAGTGGAGTCTTCTCAATCAGATCTGTCCGGATTTGAGCTTCAGCGATGACTGAGTTTCTGCTGGCAAGAACTGGTGTATGGGATAACCATGCGTCCGAACTGTCGGTATACCAAGAAAGGTCGGCGTCGTTTGCTTCTACATCTGGGCCGAATGTATCCATTACCTCTTGGGTGAGAGCCGGGACCTCGTGGTCCTCAGCAATTGCTGCTATGCCGAAAAGCTGTCCACTGCGAAGCGTCAACGGGAAGAACACTGCCTCTCCCGCACGCGAATTCAACTGGTATAGCTGGTCGGACCATCTCGACTTGGAAACGGGAACGCTGAACGCAATGAAGGTTCGATCTTGAAACGAAGAGCGAGTTGGAGAGTAGCGGACTGGTTCAGTGTGGTGCGTAGGAAGGGGGAGTACCTGGTTGTGATAACGCTCGATAGCAGCCTGAACGAAGCCTGGAAGGGGGCATGGCAAAAACGCTCCATGGGAGTTCGGCTCGTAAACTACCCGTGAGTCTTGTGGCATCGCATCGGATACTTCAATACTGACCACTACTGGGTCTTCAGAACGCCCCAGGTATCCTACGTAGTCTGTAGAAGTGCTTAGCACCGATGCGATTGACTCTTCAGCTTGGAGCGATTCGAAGGCGTAGACGAAAGACACGCGCGGTGTCCTCGACATGACTGTTGCGTCCGCAAAACTAAGAGTTCGGACCAGCCCTTTCCCGTTGATGCCCTCAACGAGATCGGCAGCGGCGATGAACCCCTTTTTCTTAGAGTTGTCCGCGCCAGTGAAGTGCTTGCCATGCTCGAAGATCAAGGGCACACGAACCTTTCGGCATGCCTCGAGACTGTCTGCAAGGATGAGCGGTCGTTCACCTTCAAGCCTTTGGACCGCATCAACAAACTCAACTGTCTCATTTCCACTTGACAGAAGAGCACTAAGCAGCCTGGTCGGAGCCGGAGGAAACTCACTGTCGCCAGCTGCTGTTTGACCGGAATAGCGCGCTTGGGGGAAATCGACATGGATCAGTAGCACTATTCCGCCTCTTGAGAAGTTAGTGATTTCACGAATGCTGGAATTGCAACACTGAGCAACGACTTACTGATGTAAATAGGAACGCGGTCGGCTGCAGTGCCGATCAGTTCTTGTTTTTGGGCGGCAGCTAGGGCAGCCTTGGTGTCCTCGATGAGAGTGTTTAGATCCGGGAGCTCAAAGGCTTCAGGTTCTTTACCTGCGGCAATGAGACGGTGGTGCTGGGCAACAGGTACGAGTGTGCAGCCAGATCGAATATCCCATTCGTTTTCTCGCAATGCGTGCCCAAGAAGAGCGAGATGAGCTAGAGCACTGAAGATGATCTCGATTTCATCTGCAGACAGCGACCGATCCTTTGAGATGATGGAGCGGAGGTGTCCCAAGCTCAGCGAGCCTCGTCCCAGAATCTCTTTCGCTGTTACAGTCGCGATCGAGAAACTCGGAACCGTTCCGAGAAGATGCTTGGAAGCTTCCTTACCGCTTTTCGCCTCTTGGAGATGGCCTTCCTTGGAGAAATTAAACTTCAATTCAGAGGCAGTCGGGAGATCGGAGGATTTGGTTGCACCGTAGTGAACCTGTGAAGCACCGTAGCCTACGATGTCGTGTGAGTAAGACTTTGCAACCTTATGGAGGATAGGTGCACCTGAGGACAACCAGTAGCCATAGATGGCAGCGTTAGGAGCGATGCGGAGTAATGAACGCAGTTTGTGCGGAGAAGCCTCAATGAGTTGTTGGTATGGCTCTACCCGCTTCGGCCAGATTTCGCTCTTGCCATCTCGTGTTGCTGAAGCTAGACGAATGAATCCGTCTATATGACGGTGGGCGAGTGTCCAAGATGATGTCTGGTCGTGATGAATCCTCAGACGAGACATAAAGGCCTCTTTGTAGTAATCCTTCTCCTCGGCAAGCTCCTTTGGGATCTTTTTCCCGAGTTCTTCGGCGATGAGTTTCTCATCTCCAGGACGCAAAACCACTCCAGGCAGATCGAGCTCGTCTCGAAGCTCCCAAAGGAGATTCTCGCTTCTGGTGGTTTGAGAACCTTGGCTTTCAATGATTACTGAGGGCTCGGTTCCGTCAAGGATTTTTACCGCACCCTCATCAGACATCCTTAAAGCAGGACCATCTTTTGTGAACGCTGGGCCTGCAGGATGTCCTTTAGCTGAGTCCTCGGCAAAAGTAGCCGGTGCGATGCGAGCCCCGGGGCCGTTAGCTGGTTCGTACTTCGTAGCGAAAGAAATAACGCCAGATTCAGGGATGTTCATGATTGTCCTCGGAGAAATAGGTGGGGGTTAGTGGGCTGTGATGAGGCCAAGGCCGTAATTTTTGCCTTTACCGAAACCGTTGAGAATAAGGTCGGATAAGGTGTCCTTATCTGCTTTGACCTTCGCCTCAAACCAGCATGTTGGAATCCGCCGGTTACGGGAAGAATCAATACGGAGGTCTTCGCGTATGTGCGCTGATAAATCGCCCACTTCGAAACCACGGTTCGTTAGTCGTTCTTTGAGCCTTTGTTCCAGAATCTCCGCTGGGATTGGGACTTTTCGGGTTGCTCCACCAGCAGTAGTAGGAATCGATGTCAGTCCCATTTTGTGGAGGACCTCTAACTCTGACTCACTGAGTTTTTGCATTGGTTGGTAAAGGCGCGAAACCAGTCCTTTAATCGTGTGCTCCCCGCCGTCTGGAATCTGGGTCTCGGTAATTGAGCAGATTTCTAAGTTTGGGTCTGAAATTGTTATCCCGCCATTGAACTGGACTAAGAGCTCGGGCTCGTCTTGTTGATGTGGTGCCTCGAGCTCAGCTGAAGTATGCCGCCAGAGTAAACGCGCACTGGCACGAGGGGCTGTTGGAGCGAGATTGTCTTGAGCAATCGAGCGCATCAGCAGACGGTGGATGTCTTTGGCGAAAGGACGCTTCGCGTTCTTGACGCGGATAACAGCAGAAATCGTCATGTGAATCCTCATGTAATAAACGTGTCCAATTTGAGGTGCAAACCGCAATTGCTCGTGTCGCTGCAAAGAGGAAATAAGAACTGCACTGAATTCCCTATTTTATTGGAATTTATGATGGCTTTTAGGAAAATCGGTAGGAAATCAATTGAAAGTGGAGTTAGGGCACTTTCTTGTGGTTCGTCCATTTCACAGTCACTGCGTGAGTTTACTGAATGTAATCTGGCTTTCTGGGGGTGGCCGGCTGTCTTAGAGGTGTATTTGTACCGCACCTTTCCCAGAGCACTGGCACCTGTGGGGAAATGGTCGATCTGCTTGTCACTTACAGAGCTATGCTTGGCTGCTTATTCGGTAAATGGCGTCAGTTCGTGTGGATACGGGGACTGGTTTACGCATAGGGCTCGAGCCGGTCAAGGTAGGCTACATCTAGCTGGTTGATAGCTTGGTTCCGCTGGCTGGTCTTGGCGCCTTCGTGAGAGTAAAAAACTGACATCTCTTACAACAGATATGTGTTCCTGTGGTCAGGAGCCATTAAATGTGGGGTTCAAAGTCAACATTGTGACTCTCAGTACTATCGCGGGATTCTCTTGGGAGCCACTGTATTGACCGCTTAGTCCTTCACGCTGGGTGATATCTAAATCGATGGCGCATTCTCGGAGTGGTGCCCTAGTTTTCCTGGTCGGTACGGTTGAGAATTAACTGAAAAATCGGCTTACGTCAGGAATTAATCTGGCCTATTTAAATGAGACAACTCAGGCAAGCTTGAACGAAGGTAGTTGAACAAGTTTTCGTTCAAGGGGTGCTCCAGCGTCAAATCCATCTGGACCACATCAAGCTTTGAACCGTTACCACCCGGCATCTGTTGCTGGACAACATTTGAATGGGTGGCTTCGCCAAGGTAGATGAAATCTGTTCCCTCGGCGTCACTCTTCTTTACAAAGACGAAGAGCGGATAATTATCCTCGATGATTTTCTTGACCTCCGGACTTTTGGTTGTTCGTTTTGAACGAGTGAACCAACGGAGTGTTTGAGGATCAAGAAATTCGTCTTCGTACTTTGTGGAGTCGGTTATGTCATCTTCCTTGTGATAGGTGACGAATATAGGGCAGGTTCGTGTTGCGTCATCAGTCTTATAACCGTAAATGGTACTTTCCTGGTTCGACGAAAAGTTGAGGATGCGGCAAACCTCGCGTCGGGTGTAGCGTTTGCCAACTTCGAGGCCACCGCTCCAGAAACCGTGGTGGCGTGAAATGAAGAGACCGGTTTCAACAATGTCGTCAACATGGGTTGAGAACGAAGAATTCTCATCCTGGTAGAGGCGTGCAAAATCCGCTGCGAGCTTAAATACCCCTTCACTTTCGGTTATCACCGGCTTTGTGCCGAACTTCTTTGCTTGCTGTGAAGTGTAGAACTTAAGCGACATCACTCGCTCCACACCACTGATAACGGCTGGGGTAGTAGAAGTGTTCAGTTTAGTTAATTCTCGAATGAAATCAGACTCTGAAACTTCTCCACGTTCTAGCAAGAGCCGTAGAAGAACCAATTCGTGAGGCCGTTTAGCCTCGAGAATCTCACTAGAGAGAAAATTGAGGAAGTGTGCCTCTGCTTCAGATGGTTCGTTATCTACGAACTTCTTCTTCCTGAGCAGTGCCCAATAGTTATCAGCCTTGGTTGCTAAAAGTTTTGGATCAGCTGCGTCGCGAGTAGCGAAATCAATTAGCTTTGGGACGCGCCCCAGCATGTGTTGCATTCGCTGAATGTCTTGCTTCAGATTAGCGATCGAATCGATTTTGGCTGATTGGATTGATGCCAGAACTCGGGCTTGCGCGATTTCATCAAAGCTGATGCTTGAGATGCCTGCAATGGAGTTGTCACGTTCGTTGTCAATGAGGTGCTTGCGAATGCGGTCTTTGTTGCGTGAGTTTTCACCAAATAAAGCGATGGGAATGAGGTAATTGTTTTTGTAATTACCGATGAAGTCGATCACTCTAAGGTGATCTTTACCTGTGAATTTTCGAAGACCGCGTCCAAGCTGTTGGGTGAAGATAATGCTCGATTGAGTGTTGCGCAGCATCACGATCTGATTGACAGCAGGGATATCTATGCCCTCGTTGAAGATATCGACGGTGAGCAAGTAATCGAGTTCGCCGGCTTCAAGTCTGCGGACAGCTGCCTCGCGCTGCTCCATTGGGGTCGAACCATCTAATGGCAGTGTGCGTAAACGTTCACCGTACAAGCTTTGCTCATTGAGCAAAGCTGATAGCTCACGTGCTTCTTCTTTGCGGCTGCAGAAGATCAAACCCTTTGTATTGCGGGGGTGTCCATAGCGCTCGATCATTTCCAGTATGTATTTCACGCGCTCAGGAGCAACAAGGCGTGAGAGCGAGGAAGTTTCATCAACAACTTCGAAGCTGGAATTCACATAGTCAGTGACGCCGTAGTAATGGAATGGTACAAGCATCTCGGCTTCCAGCGCAGCTTGGAGTCGGATCTCGTAGGGAACGTTGTAGTTGAACAACTCGAAGATGTTATAGTCATCGCTTCGCTCAGGCGTTGCAGTTAGACCCAAAAGAAACTCGGGAGTGAAGTGGTTAACGATTTTCTGATATGAGGAAGCACCGATTCGGTGAACCTCATCAACGATAATGTAGTCAAATAGATCTGGAGCTAGGTCCTTTAGAACTGAGTCGCGGCTCAGTGACTGAACGGTTGCGAAAACATATTTACGATCCGATTCGTCTTGTTTTCCTACGATCCTGCCGTAGTCGTTCGGCGATCCGCCCATTACGCGTTGAAACTCCGTCATAGCTTTCGAAAGGATCTGTTCGCGGTGAACGACGAAGAGCATTTTCTTGGGCTGAGCTTCTCGCGCTGCTAGGGCAGCAAGGATCGTTTTTCCTGTACCCGTTGCAGAAATGATGAGCGCCCTATTCTCGCCCGACTCTTTTACCTTAGCAATCTCCAAGAGAGCTTCGACCTGCATGGAATTCGGAACGATCGTGCCTTCGGCCGGCAGGGGTTCGTTGGCAAGTGGCGCGGGAACTAAAGCTCGAACCTTTCGGTTAGCTTCGTAGTTGGAGATCCATTCACGAGTCAGGGGCACTGTGCTTTTCGCTTGCTTAACGATGGCGTCAGAAAGCTGAACTGCGATGTCTCCATCAGGAAAAGCCGAAAACTTCAGATTCCATTCGTGATTACAATTTAAGGCTCTTTCGGTGAGGTTTGATGAACCGACAATTGCCGTAATTCCGTTGTCGTGATGAAAAACGTAGCCTTTAGCGTGGAAGCCCGCTTTTTGATCGTTATGGACTAGTACCTCAACGCGATCCAATTGCAGAAGCTCTTCGAAGACCTCGGGCTCGTTAAAGTCTAAGTAGTTGGAGGTAATGATTCGGCCTGTGCCCTGATAGTTCAGAAGTTCCTGTTTCAGCATCGCTAGGGCCGACGAAGAGATGAACGCGACCGAAAAGGTGAAGTGATTGCAGCGGCGCAGCTCATCTCGGATTGCAGCGAGCATCGTGTGCTCTTCATTGTTAAAGATGAGTGAAGGGTTAAATACTTGATCAGAATAGAAAGTGGTCTGGTCAAGAAATCCAAAGGCAGTGGATTGAGCGAGGGGAGAGGACTGCCAATTCATATCTATCTAGGACATCCGTTCAATGATGAGGTTAACGGCAGGAACATCAGCTGGAGCCCATTGAAGCTCCTTCATCTCTGAAGGTTCTACCCAACGGACTTCACGGTGTTCAGTTAGCTGTGGTTCGGGGCCGGTCAACTTACAGAAGTATGTCGAAAGGACCACAACGCCAAAGTCGTATTCGTGTTCGGTGGTAGTCAGGAATTCACCGACAGTGGCATCAGTTAGAAGCTCTTCTTTGAGTTCACGAGCGAGAGACTCTTCTGGAGTTTCGCCCTCTTCAATCTTTCCGCCTGGAAATTCCCAGTAGCCATCTAATGCACGACCGTCACCGCGCTGGGCCGCGAGAATTTTTCCATCTCGAACTAGAACTGCGCCAGTAACATTGATGCGTTTCTTCATTGATGAACAATCTCCAGGTCTGTGTTCCTAAATCTATTCTGAAGGGTACCAAATGGTGTGAAAAGCAACCCAGATCATAGTCTCCTTAGATAAACTTAAGGAATGGGAAGCAGGCCGCCAAACTGGACATTTGATGAAATTCTACTCGTTGCAGAACTTACTGAACGTAAAGGTTGGAAATGGATTTCGCCAAAAGATCCGGAGATCATTGAACTTTCGGAACTATTAAACAAAGCCGATATTCACCCGGCAGACCGGAAACATCCAAAGTTCCGCAACCCCGACGGAGTTTCGAGGAAATCGACTGACCTATATACGGCTCGTGCCGGATATGGTGGAGTATCAACTAACGGCAGCAAGGTTGATAAGGAGGTCCTCAAATACCTTGAAAGGTATCCGCGAGAAGCGCGCGCTGAGGCTCGCGCACTAAGAAAACTCATTATTAGCAACAGGTATATTTCTCCGCGGAATGTCATTAAAGAGGATGACAACCCACGAGAAGGCTCGCAGATGCTCATCATTCACAGAAAACTTGAGCGAGATCCGAACACAAGATTCAAATACTTGGATCGAATGCGGAAAAGTCATGAGCCACTAATCTGTGAGGCATGTGGTTCCAATTTCTCCGAAAAACACGGCGACCTCGCTCCAGGATTCATGGAATTGCATCACAAGTCACTTCTCTGCGATGTCGCTGAGTCAAAAGCCGGAAAGCTTGATGACTTTGCTCTTCTTTGCGCGAATTGCCACTGCTTCACACACAAGGCTCACTTGCGGACACTTGAAGATCTGAAACGCGTCATAGCTTGATGCCGTCAAGTAACAACTGATTCGGCTCTCCGTGCCCACCCCGTGGGCACGGAGGTGCCTTGCTTTCTGCGGTCTTGTGGGCGTCGGAAAGTGAAGGACTTATGGGGCCTGATCTGTTGCAACGTGACGGGGGCTACTTGGCGGTGCAATGGTTAATACTGTCACCTTTACCAGTTATTTTGCTGTGAATGCAGAAAAAAGTCGCTGGATAGCGTAGGTTTGTAGAGCAATGAGTATTACCGATAACGCTACCGGCAGCGAGTTTGAGCCGGACGAGAATATTTTGTCGGATTCTCAGGATAATTCGCAGGTTGATAACGGCCCGCTCACCCTTGAGGATGTAGCAGGTGACGACACCAGGGTTGCGAACACTTCTGAGGCCACCGGCTCCGCAGTAAACGCGGACAGTGAAGAGAATGTAAGTGAATCTGTAACCGACGACGCAGTCGTCGTTGAGAGTGAAGAAGAGACCACCGCAGGGGATAAGGCGGTGGAGGGCGAAGCCGATGAGCGTGACTCAGTAAGTGACAACCCTGAAGCGAAGTCCGAAAAGGCAGCTTCCGGCCCATCATTTGATGATTTGGGTCTCCCAAAGAACGTTCTGAATGCAGTAAAGAAGGTGGGTTTTGAAACCCCTTCCGCTATTCAGGCGCAGACCATTCCTGAACTCATGGCTGGCCGTGATGTTCTTGGCTTGGCACAGACCGGTACCGGTAAGACCGCGGCATTCGCGCTGCCAATCCTTGCCCGTATTGATAAGGATGTCCGCCACCCACAGGCACTGGTGCTGGCACCAACGCGTGAGCTTGCGCTCCAGGTAGCTGACTCCTTCCAGTCCTTCGCGGATCACTTGGGTGGCATTTCCGTGCTGCCAATCTACGGCGGTCAGGCCTACGGCATTCAGCTGTCCGGTCTGCGCCGTGGTGCACAGATCATCGTTGGTACCCCGGGTCGTGTCATTGACCACTTGGAGAAGGGCTCGCTGGATATCTCCGAGCTGCGCTTCATGGTGCTCGATGAGGCTGATGAGATGCTGAACATGGGCTTCCAAGAAGACGTCGAGCGCGTTCTTGAGGACACCCCAGATGACAAGCAGGTTGCACTGTTCTCCGCGACCATGCCTAACGGCATCCGCCGCATCTCTAAGCAGTACATGAACGATCCTCGCGAGATTCAGGTCAAGAGCGAGACTCGTACTAACACCAACATCACCCAGCGATACCTGCACGTTGCGCACCGCAACAAGCTAGACGCGCTGACCCGCATCCTTGAGGTCACTGAGTTCGAAGCGATGATCATGTTCGTGCGCACCAAGCACGAAACTGAAGAGCTGGCTGAGAAGCTGCGCGCACGCGGATTCTCCGCTGCCGCTATTAACGGTGACATTGCTCAGGCCCAGCGTGAGCGGACCGTTGACCAGCTCAAGGATGGCCGCCTGGACATCCTGGTTGCTACCGACGTTGCGGCTCGTGGTCTCGATGTTGATCGCATCACCCACGTGTTCAACTACGACATCCCGAACGACACCGAGTCCTACGTGCACCGCATTGGCCGTACCGGCCGCGCGGGTCGTACTGGCGAGGCGATCCTGTTCGTGACCCCACGTGAGCGCCGCATGCTGCGTTCTATCGAGCGCGCTACCAACGCACGCTTGGAGGAGATGGAGCTTCCTACCGTTGATGAGGTCAACGAGTCCCGCAAGGAGAAGTTCGCTGACTCCATCACCACCTCACTGGAGGATTCCCAGGTAGAAATCTTCCGCCAGCTGGTTAAGGCGTACTCCGAGGAGCATGACGTTCCGCTGGAAGATATCGCTGCAGCGTTGGCAACTCAGGCACGCGCCGGCCAGGAGTTCCTGATGAAGGAGCCTCCAAAGGACAAGCGTGGTGACCGCCGTGATCGCGATCGTGATCGCTTCGACCGTGACGATCGCCGTGGTGGTCGAGACCGCTCCGATCGCGGTGGCCGTTTCCAGCGCTCCGATAAGGACATGGCGGTGTACCGTCTGGCTGTTGGTAAGCGCCAGCACGTCCGACCAGGCGCCATTGTGGGTGCGCTGGCAAATGAGGGCGGTCTGTCTAACAAGGACTTCGGACGCATCTCCATCGCGGTTGACCACACCTTGGTCGAGCTGCCGAGGGATCTGCCTAATTCCGTATTCTCCAACCTGGCCAAGACCCGCATCTCCGGCCAGCTGATCCACATCGAGCGCGATGACAACGCTGACATCGGCTCCCACGGTGGTGGCAACCGAGGCGGCCGTGGCGGATACCGCGACGGTGATCGTCGCGGTGGCGATCGACGTGACCGCGGTGGTCGCGGAGGATACCGTGGTGATCGTGGCGATCGCGGAGGCTACCGTGGTGATCGCGGTGATCGTGGTGATCGCGGCGGCCGTGGCCGCAACCACGACCGCCGAGGTGGTTGGCGTAGCTAACCCGCTTCCAGCGCACATATAAAAAATGAGCTCCCCTCTGACTATGTAGAGGGGAGCTCATTCGTATGTCATGGCCTGCCTGCTGGGTTCGTGGTGAAACGCTTGGGGGAGTGTGGCTTAAGCATGGGTGGATAAGCAAAAAACGCTGGGGCTCGTAGTTGCAGTACGAGCCCCAGCGCTAAAACGCCTTAAGGAGGAGATGCTATGTAAGGCTTACTTCTTTACAGCAGCGATGTCGAAGTTCAGGGTGATCTTCTCAGAGACGAGCATGCCACCGTTGTCTAGGACGGTCTGCCAGTTAAGGCCGAAGTCCTTGCGGTTGATGGTGGTAGAGCCCTCAAAACCAAGACGGGTCTGGCCCCATGGGTCAATTACCTCACCGGTGAAGTCAAAATCAATGGTGATGGACTTAGTAACGTCCTTGATGGTGAGGTCGCCGGTAACGGTGAGTACGTCATCACCCTTAGCCTCAACGCTGGTGGACTCGAAAGTCATCTTTGGGAATGCCTCAGCGTCGAAGAAGTCGCTAGTGCGCAGGTGGTTATCGCGATCAGAGTTGCGGGTATCAACGGATGCAACGTCGATGTCAACCTTAATGGCTGCGTTCTGCAGGTTCTCTTCAGTGGTTACAGAACCGGTGAAGTCAGTGAAAGAGCCACGTACCTTGGTGACCATTGCGTGACGTGCGATAAAACCGAGCTCGGTGTGAGCTGGGTCGATCTCAAAGGTGCCTGCGTAATCATTGATGGAAGCCATGTAGAATCTAGCCTTTCAGTAATATACAAAATTCTTTAACAATGCGTACCGTTGGCGGTGCCTACCAGCACGCGAAAAAATAAAACCAGCAACGTTTTCTGTTACTGTTCCCCAACAATAATTCAAATTTGAACTTATGTCAATGGGTTGAATAAAAAAATTTGAAAATAGGGGATCTAATCTGGCGTTAAGGGTTCTGGCGAGATTGGGATAGACCTGGTGTAGGTGGGGTGCACTTGGGGTGCACAAGGAAAAAGGCGCAGTGTTAAGCCACTGCGCCAGTATGTGTGAATTTCAGGATTGACGTTGTTGGGGCAGCTACGGTTTGTCGCATGAGCGCCTCGTAGCTGTGTTGTGTGTGGCCACGCCCGTCGGTTCCGTGGATGCTGGATCCAGGGAAACCCCTTGTGGGCGGGGCTTGATCCTAGTTCTGGTATTCGTCTGCTTTTCGCACGAACATAAAGAAGCCGAACAGGAACAGGCACAGACCTACCAGGAAGAGAAGCGCGAAAATGAAACCCTGGTTGACAAAGAATGCGGCAGCAAAACTAATAGCGCCAACGATCATCTGGATAATGTGTGCAATCCGCGGATTCTTCATAGGTGTCAGCCTTTCTGGAAAGGGGGTGCTCGCGATCTCCTAGACTACATGGTTTTGGGAACGTGACCATTCCCGTGTGGTCTAGGCCAAGCGGTAGCCCTTGCCGCGAACAGTTTGAACGCGGTCATTTCCTATCTTCTTACGCAAATTTCGAATGTAGACGTCAACCACGTTGGAGCCTGGATCAAAATCCATATCCCATACCTGCTTGAGAAGTTCCGTGCGAGTCAACGTAGCCCCAGGATTGCGCATGAAGGCTTCGAGCAGCCCCATCTCGCGGCGTGCGAGCTCAATCCACTTGTTATTCACCTTCACCTTGTGCTCGTGCAGGTCCAAGGTGAGATCGTGGTGCGTTAGGGTATTGCCACCGGTGGATCCTGGGGTGAAGTCATTAAGGCGCAGGCGGACGCGTGCCAGCAACTCGGCAAACTGGAACGGCTTAGGCATGTAGTCATTTGCGCCACCTTCTAAGACTCGGATGCGGTCCTCCAAACCAGTTCGTGCGGTGAGCACAATGATAGGGAGACTGCTGCCCAGCTGCCGAGCTTTCTCCAGCACTTCTGCGCCGTCCATATCCGGCAACCCCAGATCAAGGATCATGAGCTGGTATTTGCCCGAGAGCGCCATGCCAAAGCCGATGGGACCGTTGACAGCCACATCGACGTGGTACCCCTCGTCGCTTAAGCCGCGAGCGATGAACTCTGCAATATCTGCGTCGTCTTCAACAACCAAGATTCTGTTCATGAGATGGCCTTCCTAGTCACTATTCGGATTCTGCAAGGGGCAACGAGACGGAGAATGTAGTGGTACCGGTTTCCATATCCGACTCTACGTCAGCAACACCACCGTGGGCTTCAGCGATTGCAGCGACGATGGAAAGCCCCAGTCCCGCACCCTTCGAGGCCCGCACCGCGGCCTCCCTCGCTTGGTTGGAGGAATCAGGGTGGGTGCTGCTTCGAACGGATGAGCTGTGACTCGTGCCTTGTTTACCGGTGGATTTCTGGGTTTTGAGATCACCGCGGTGGAAGCGTTTGAATAGTGCCGCCATTTTATCCTCAGGGATTCCGTCACCCTGGTTGGTGACAGAAAAAACCACATGTGTTCCAGTAGTGGAACTTGCAATCTCAATAGGGGTGTGCGGCGTAGAGTACTTCACCGCGTTGCGTACAAGTTCCAACACGGCTTCAGTAACGCGCTGGCTATCAACATGTGCCGTGGCCTCAGCGATGGACGTAACCTCAGTGCGCCCGCCGGATAGGACAAAGGCCTTATCCTCGATGTCGATGGTGAGCTCGGAGATGGCCGTTTCCTGCGGGTTGATGAACTCAGCGGAGCCGGCATCTACTACTGCGAGGGTGAGCATGTCATTGACCATGCGGGTCATGCGGTCAAGTTCCGCAGTACAAATTTCAATGGATCGTTCGCGCTGCTCGGGGTTCGAACTGCTGAGCAGCTCCAGGTTGCCACGAATAACGGTGATAGGCGTACGCAGCTCATGGCCTGCGTCATCAACGAACTGGCGCTGTGTCTTATACGCCTCATCAATACGGTCCAACATGGAGTTGAACGTGGCTGAGAGCCTGGCAATCTCATCATTGCCTGCCACCGGCACGCGCTGGCTGAGGTCATTGGACTCCGCGATGGAGCTGGCTACGTCATCCACTTGCTGAACTGGGTGGATGATCTGCCTAGAGATGAACCACGCCACCAGAGCTGCCACCAGCAGTGCGAGCGCGCCAATCCAAATGAAGATTCGCGTTTCCTCCTTGAGGTTAGCCATGTCATCATGGGTAAACGTCATGATGGCAAAGTAACTGTCATACGGGCTGCCTTCCACAGCGATGTTAACTTTTGCCCAGTGGATGGAATTCTCGGTGGAATCTGTCCGCACTCCCGAACTCTCCGGGGCGGCAATGACGTCTTTGATCAGTTGACTTGATGAGTTGAGCTGGTGGACTTTTGCAACGTCAGAGTCCAAGCTCAAGTCCTGAGCCAAGAACTGTTTGTTGGCCACTCCGAAGAGATACTCACCGTCTACGGGAATTTGAGTGGACAGGTAGGTTTCCAACAGGCGTACTGGGTCATCAAATTTCTGGCCAGTTGCCGGGTTGACCGCTTCTTGAACGAATTTTTGGAACTCCTGGATTTCCTGGTTCACCGTCTGATTCGCCTGCTCATGAATTTCAGCTTGGCGGATGGCATCGGTGATGTAGATAACCGCTGTCAAGGCAGTAAAAACCACCAGCAGAATCCAGCCTATGATGCGCCATCTCAGGCTGGTGACGTTATTGCGGAAAGTCATGAGGGTTTACCTTTTGTTGGTCATGGCTAGGGGGACGTGTGTTTGCTGGATGTGAATGGTGGAGATTGGGGAGCTTAGTCATCGCCCCAGTCGTCATCATCATCCCAATCATCGTCGTCCCAATTCTGGTACGTCAGGGGAGTTTGTGGCACGACCCACTGCTGCTGTGGTGGGGTGTTTTGAGGCGCTGGTAACGGTGTGGGTTCAGTGGTGGATTTCTTGGGCTCAGAGGTCGGCTTCTGTTTGGAGGAAGCAGTGCTGGTTGGTGCCGATGAAGAGGAGCTTTCCGTCACTGTTGTGGTGCCGATGACAAACGTGGAGGCATCTGGGGCCACTTCTGGCGCGGACGTGGGATCCTTGATCGCGTTTCCCACAAAAATAATGAGGACAAGCATTCCCAAGATTCCCGCTAGGGGAAGAAACTTTGTGTTTGCCATGGCACTCCCGGAACAAAATTGTGAATGCTACTGCGAGCTAGTAGCTAGGTGGTGTTTGCGTCAGTGGCGAGTCTAACGGAGGCCGGAACTAAAAGTGGTGGTGAGAGCATTAATTTTCTTTCATCTCCACCGTGGTGCCCGCACAGCGCATAATTCCGTTGGCTGATGGGGCTGGTGTTGTGTGCAGGAGGTCCCACGGCACTCAATTGAAGTTTCACTGTCCTTGTGGTGCAGCCTGCAGGCAGATCATGCGCACCTGACTGTGATTTTGAAGTTCTAGAAATCAGTGGATAATGAAAGTCTTGAAAACTACACCTAAAAGGGGAGAGATGACCGAAAATAGCTCTGATCAGATTGCGGCTGTAGTATCCGGCGTTATTGCCGGCCGCCGCGCCGTACGCAAGTACACGGATCAGCCGGTACCTGATGCCGTCATTGATCAGATTGTTCATGATGCGCTGGAGGCGCCAACAGCTTTCAACGCGCAGCGTGCGCACTTGGTGGTTGTGCGTGACCAGGAAAGTAAAGGACGGCCTTTTTGAGGCTTCCAACCAGCCACAGCTGCGTGACGCCCCGGTAGTGCTGGTGGCAGTTGCTGACGCTTTTGTGCCTGAGGATCTGGAAGACGTCTTGGGCCACGAACGTGGCGGCTGGGTCCGCGGCGTGCTCGAGAGCCTGCCGGAGGCAGTGCTGCGTGAAACCGCTATGAAGGACGCCATGCTGGTGGCTTCCTTCGCGCTCGTTTCAGCAGCCGCTCACGGTTTGGGCACGTCACCAACCACTGGTTGGGATGAGAAGAAGGTACTCTCCGCCATTGGACTGGACGGCGCTACTGATCGTGGCGTGGGCCTGGTCATTGCCATGGGTTACCCAGATGAAACTCCAGCTCATCCTGGTCGTGCTGCTGACCGTCGTGTGGATGACTCCTTCTAAAAGTGTGAGGGCTAAGTAAAACAAAAGGCTGGGGCGCTGCATCATGCAGCGCCCCAGCCTTGTTGTTCTAGTGGCGTGAGGTGTTAGCCCAGCATCGCCAGTGCGGTAAGTACCCACAGGGCAGCGAAAATGCCGCCGAACATGGACAGTTGCTTCTTGGCCTTTTCCCAGTTTTCTACGTGATCAGATGGGTCAGCTTCGCCAGCACCCAAGAGGTTTAGCTCGCCCAGCATCTTCTTCTGGCGTGGGATGATCAGCAGGAGGAGGATGACCCACGCAATTGCGGAGAGGACGATGCCCACGATGATGCGCATGTCAGACCAGTAGGAGGTGTCAAAGACCATGATGAGGAAACCAAAGCCCGGTACCAGCGCGGAGAGGTAACCGTAGGTCTGGGTGATGCGGTGAAGGTTCTGCGCAATACCTGCTGCGCGCTGGTCGCCGTTCTTGGCGGCGAGCGCGTGCTTCTGGAAGGTAGATACTGCTACGGTGACAGGGCCCAAAAACAGGATTGCTGCCAGAACGTGAAGGATGACGAAAGCTGTGCTCACGAGGGATGCCTTTCAAAAGTGTGGGTGTGCATGGTAGTCAGCGCTAGACAACGTGCCGCTGTGAAACCGTCCGCTAAAGCGCCTGAAGATAACAGTTGCTCATGCTAACCCACGTTGGGCGGCGGTTGCACATTCAGATGCCGATTGCGCAGTGTTAGTGAGGATACTCACAACTGCGCGATGTAGCGGAGCCCGCTAGGGGCGAGTGGCGTGTGGGGTGGTGTTACGCCCAAGAACTAATAGCACTCTTTACCCGCTCGAGGTTTGGTAGGCACTGCCTTTTCATAGTCTTGACGTCCTCCTCCGGTAGAGGCAGGTGATAGAGGTACGCAACTTCCGCCATGCGGTTGACATACCAGCACCGCGCGCCGCGTTTAGGGGGAAGCCATTGGGATGGCAGTTGGTCCGATTTGGCTTGGTTTTGTGCTTTCGATACGGCTACCAAGTTGAGGGGATCGTTGGCAAAGCGCACCCGTGTGGCGTGGTCCCAGCTGTGCGCCCCCAGATCCCACGCGGCGGAGAGCGGGATGATGTGGTCAATCTCAATTGCTACGCCCAAACGCACGTCGGTGGATATCTTCTCGCTCGAGTAGGGATCGTCCGGTGGGTGATGCTCGGCGTGGCCTGAGCGCTGGTGGGCAGGCGTGCACAAATCTTCAGCATTGGCGCCCTGTGCGGTGATGACTAGGTCGCGGGTGTCGCACTCCGCGCCGGAAGGCGTGAGCCAGCCGGCGCCAAACAGGTGCCGCTCGTAGCCTGGCACCTTGGCGCGCTGTGGCGTGGTGGGGATGTCGGAAAGCAGCGGGCTCGCACACTGTTTCGGTGCCGTCACGAGAGCCAGCAGCACGGTAGCTGCGCACAGAAGCGCGATGAAGAGGCGCTTAGCTTTTCCCTTGGGTAGCGTTCGGTGCTGCGTAGGGTGATCGGCTGGTGGGTGGAAGTGTGGGCCGTGCTGTTTCGGCTGCAGGTGATGGGTGGGGGAGGAAAGATCAAAAACGCGGTGCATATAGGGGTTAGACCTATATGCACCGCGCAGCGGTTCCCAACGGTGGGAAAAATGATTGCTAAGTTCTACAGCTTGCCCTGGTCCTGCAGCTTCTTAGCCTTGGAAATGCTCATCTCAGGATTTTCCTCAGCAACACGAGCGAGCTGGGTGGAACGGAGGAATTCATCGCGCACGTTTTCACTAGGCTCCTTGGTGATCAGGGAGACAACAACGGTGACGATGGTGGCGGCGATGAAGCCTGGGACCATCTCGTAGATGATGTCACCAAAGTAGGTGCCCCAAACAAAGGAGACGACAGCGCCGGTTACCATGCCCGCGGTGGCGCCGGCAGCGTTGAGGCGCTTCCAGTAGAGCATGAACAGAACCATGGGGCCGAATGCGGAACCGAAGCCCGCCCATGCAAAACCAACCAGACCCAAGATGGAGTCAGATGGGTTGACGGAGAGCACACCAGCAATGATGGCGACGGCAACGACGGCGGTGCGGGAAAGGTTCAGCAACGTGTCCTGCTTGAGTGGCTTCTTGGTGAATACCTTCACCACGTCCTCGATGAGGGAAGAGGAGGTGACCAGAAGCTGGGAGGAAATGGTGGACATGATCGCGGCCAGAACGGCGGTCAGGATAAGACCAGCAATCAGTGGGTGGAACAGGATGCGGCCCATGTCCAAGAAGATGGTCTCGAAAGCGGTGCGGTCCACAATGGAAATGTCATCGTTCTGGCCAAAGAATGCGGTACCCACAATGGCTACGAAGGTTGCGCCCACGATGGACAGCAGCATCCAGGTGATGCCAATGAAGCGGCCACGCTTGGCGTCGGAAGGTTTCTGCAGCGCCATGAAGCGAACGATGATGTGTGGCTGGCCAAAGTAACCCAAGCCCCATGCCAAGTTGCCAATGATCACGGCTGCGGATACGCCGGAGAACATGGACCAGTAGTTGGTGTTGATGTCACCAGCCTCCCATGGGCCGTAGGGGTTGTTCTGCGGCCATGACCAAATAGAAGATGGATCATCCAGGTACAACAGTGCTGCAACTGGGACGATGATCAGAGCCAGGAACATCATGGTGCCCTGCACAGCATCGGTGTACGACACTGCTAGGAATCCGCCGACAAAAGTGTAAGCAACGGTGATTGCCGCAACGATGAGCATGCCGGATACGTACTCAGCGCCAAAGGTGGACTCCATGTAGCGGCCGCCGGACACCATGCCGGAGGATACGTAGAACGTGAAGAACACGATGATGACGATGGATGAGGCGATGCGCAGGATGCGGGTGCTGTCTTCCACACGGTTTTCGAAGAAGGATGGAAGGGTAATGGAATTGTCCGCGATCTCAGAGTAGGAGCGCAGGCGAGGGGCAACCCACTTCCAGTTAGCCCACGCGCCGATCAGCAGACCAATGGCAATCCACAGTTCTGACATGCCGGTGACAAACAGTGCACCTGGCAGGCCCATCAAGAGCCAACCGGACATATCTGATGCGCCAGCGGACATCGCTGCCACGAAGGGGTTCAGGCCACGGCCGGCGAGTACGTAGTCGTCATACTCGTCCGTTTTCTTGTAACTCCAATAGCCGATTGCAAGCATCGCGCCCATATAGATGATGATGGCGATGATGTACCATGTTTGCTCAGACAATTGCGGTTCACGTCCTTTCTTTTCTTGATATTTCTAATTTCGCCCGGAAAATGAGGGACGTAACTTAAGCCAGTATGGTGGCTTCACCAGCGTTCACCCAAGATGAGCGCCAGTGAATAATGCGCTTTCTAGAATTTTATTGCATCGCTAGTGGTTTAGTGGCTATCCCGTGAAGGTTTGAAGCTAGGGTCTTCTTAGTGCAGGTGAGCAGCCTTTTCTTTCCGCTGGGGAGCGTCCGGGAGCGGGCGATAGTGATTCTTTGGTTGTGCGAGCGCAGCTTTTCTGAGCTAGGCGAGCAAGCCCACCAGTTTGGGGGAGGGGCAGGGTGCTAAGTTTGGAGAAACCATAAGAGATCCTGTGCCAGCCCTGTGAACTTTTTACGCGGTGGCGCCGGGAGCCGAATCAGCGCGTGGCTCCTGACGGGGTTGATATGTAAGTGCCCTGTTTCAGCCATGCTCGTGGTGATGCGGTGGTCTCCGTACCTCGTGGTGCGCTGTGATATTTACGGAGCATTACTGAATGGAGGAATGTGCGTGCCCCATTTCCTCCACGCGATGGGCAGTTCCCAATGTCTGCTTTTGCTGGTAGAACTAGAGGAATGACTTCATTTCTCATCCACGGGCTCTGGCGCAAGGAAACAGGCCTGCATTTATGGATTGAGCAAGTAGAAGGACACCGGATTGTCACACCGGATTCCGTTCCGGACGGGACATTTCCTCCCATCATTGAGGCACTCATCGCGGGCAAGCAGTTTAACCGTCGCGCGGCAACCACCCTCATGACGCCCAAAGGTCGCAGCGTGACCCTACCGTTGCCCACCATCGCCTATACCCCTGAGCAGGCAGTGCGGGTACTCAGCCAGATAGCCGGCATTAATTCCGTCAACGCATCCACCGAGCAGCTGGCCACCATCGCGCCGGATCTTTCGTGGCTCGTCCACCTTTGTCAAGGGTTGGAGCGCTTTGTTCTCGCTGGCCGCGTCACTCTCAAGATGGGGTACATGGACCACCAGTGGTGGCCGCAGTGGCAGCTCGCCACCGGATTGGGGGAGCGCGGCTTTATTGCCAACATGACTACCTGCGCGCCCGGTGTGCTCACGGTCAATGGCGGCACAGACATCGCGGAGGTGATCGCGGAGGAGCTGGTCCACTGGATCACGTCCGCTCACTTGCGCGAGCTGTACGATACCCCGCGGCCGAGCGACTGGCACGACTTCTCCCGCGCGCTGATGCTGTCCGAGCCCCTGCGCCGCGGATCCGCGCAGATGGTGGCGGCGCTCAACGCGTGGAAAGACACCATTACCGCGGTCGACATCCAATTAGTTCTGATTGTGGAGGAGCCTCCCAAGGATGTGGAGGTCTATGACGTCTCCGATCCCGCTGACATGGTGTGGCCCGTCCGGGTGAAGGTTCGTTCCGGCGTGGACTCCCCGCAGTCCATCACCCTGACTGACTTTGACCGTGTCACCCGCGAGCGCCTGATTGCCCTGCGCAGGGAGGCGATCTTTGCCTCCAAGTTGCTCGATTCTGATCGGGCGCTGCCAGAAACCCATCCGGCCAACGGCAGCCCCATGCGCCATGGTTTGGAGCGCACGCCGCAGGCGGGCGAATGGGACGTGTACCTGTCCACAGAGGAACTGGTGAAGTTTGTCGCGGAGGACGCGGCGCGCCTGCGCGACCGCGGGTTCTCAGTGATGCTGCCGCGCGCGTGGAGCACCCAAGAGACTAAGGCCACGGTGGTCGTCGGAGAGCCTACGGAGTCTTCCACCAGTGCCAAAATTGGCCTTGACCAGATCGTGCAGTACAACTGGCGGGTATCCATTGGTGACGTCGAACTCACAGACGAAGAAATGGAACAGCTCGTGGCATCCAAGTCAGGGCTGATCCAGCTGCGTGGTGAGTGGGTGATGGCGGATGCCTTATCGGTCAAGCGCATCGCGGATTACATGGGGAAGCTGTCCGGCGGTTCCAAGAAGAAGCGCCGCGCGGAACTCGATGCCGCCATGATGGAGGCGGAGCTGGCCCGCGTCAAACAAACGCCGGGATGGCAGCAGAAGGTGGCCCACGCGGAGGACCTGGCTAAAAAATTTAATGAGGACTTTCACACGGAGGGGGAGATCTCCCTCGCGGACTTGCGCGAGCTCGCTCTGGAAGCGCTTGCGGATGAGCCCGTTGAGTTTGAGGGCAACAACTGGCAGGCAGGACTTCTGGGCGGCCTGCAAGGCCTAGATATGCCTGCGCCCACGAGAGTCCAGCTGCCGGACACCGTGAACGCAACACTGCGCGAATACCAGCGCCGCGGTGTGGACTGGCTGCACTGGATGAGCCACAACAACTTAGGTGCGGTGCTGGCTGATGACATGGGTCTTGGTAAAACCTTGCAGCTGCTGACGCTGGAAGCCGTGGAGCGCCACGAGAAGCGCGAGGAACTCGGCCTACGACCAGGGCAGTACCGCGCGCCGGGTGCGGGCGGTGATGGCACGGCTGAGACCGGTGATGTGGACGAGCAGGCTTCCCTCGGGCTCGCGGACACCGCGGCACTGACGGCTAACCCTCATGAGCTACGCCCAACCCTCGTGGTGGCGCCAACATCTGTGGTGGGCAACTGGGCACGTGAGGCGGCTAAGTTTGTGCCGTCCTTTGGCGTGCTAGTCCACCACGGCTCTGGCCGGCTGCGCGGTGAAGAGTTCATTCAGGCGGCGAAAAACAGTGACGTCGTGATCACCTCCTACGGCACCATGGCGCGCGATCACCAACTCATCCGCATGCTGGAGTGGGATCGCGTGGTTCTCGACGAGGCGCAGCAGATCAAGAATTCTGCCACCAAAGTGTCTAAGGCCGTGCGCTCCACGCGTGCTCGCCACCGTGTGGCGCTCACCGGCACGCCGGTGGAAAATCGGCTGTCAGAGATGCGCTCCATTTTGGACTTCTGTAACCCCGGTGTGTTGGGTAGCGCCTCGTTTTTCCGCAATCACTTTGCCAAGGCCATTGAGCGCGAGCAGGACGAGGAGATGACACAGCGCCTGCGCCAGCTCACAGCACCGTTTATCCTGCGCAGGCTGAAAACGGACGACAACATTGTGGATGACCTACCGGATAAGACCGAGGTCATTCTCACGGTGGACATGACACCAGAGCAGGCGGCGCTGTACCGCGCCTACGTCAATAGCATGCAGGCCGCGCTCGAGGATGCCCAAGGTATGGCCAAGCGCGGGCTTGTGCTGTCCGCGTTGACCAAGATTAAACAGATCTGCAACCATCCGGCGCACTTCCTTGGCGACGACTCCCCAGTCACTCTCAAGGGGCGTCACCGTTCCGGCAAGGTTGCAGAACTCATGCGCCTCATCGGCGAGGCCCAGGACTCCGGGCAGCGCATGCTGATCTTTACCCAGTACCGTGCGTTCGGCGACATTCTCGCGCCGTTTTTGAGCGAGTATTTTGGCACCAAAATCCCGTTCCTGCACGGTGGCGTGAGCAAGGCAGGCCGCGACCGGATGGTGGAAGAGTTCCAGCGCGAGGACGGCCCGCCGGCGATGGTGCTGTCCCTCAAAGCGGGTGGAACTGGTCTGAACCTCACCGCCGCGTCCATAGTTGTGCACATGGACCGCTGGTGGAACCCCGCAGTGGAGAATCAAGCCACTGACCGTGCTTTCCGCATTGGCCAGCGCAAGGACGTCTCCGTGTACAAGATGATTACAGCGGGCACGATGGAGGAATCCATCCAAGACATCCTCGACGGCAAGACCCAGCTGGCATCCGCCGTTGTTGGTGAGGGCGAGGGCTGGATCACGGAGCTGTCCACGGAGGAACTGGCCATGCTGATGAGCTACCGCGGCAACCCTAGCGTGTAGGAAAGAAAGGAGAAGGCGAATGTCTGATAACAACGAATCCAAGCGGAAGCTTCGCACCCACACTCGTGACAATGTCATCTTCGCCAACTTTGGCAACAAAACCCGCGTGCGCGGGGCAGATTCTCCTTCCGCTTCTCCTGCAGGATCTGAAAGCGCATCTGGGCCGGCGTCGGTGGAAACGCGCGACCGCGGTTTCTCCCCGGCGGCGCAGCGCCTGCGTCAGTTTGTGCGGGAGAACACGGATGAAGGCCGCGTGAAGCGGGGCAGGGACTACTACCGCAATAAGCACGTGCTTAACCCGCGCATCGGGCACGGCTCTATTTCCGCTGACGTGGCGGGATCCCAGAACTTGCCGTTCCAGGTGTCCATCACGTTCCCCTACCGCAGCACAGATCAGCTGGCCGAGGTAACAAAAGAACTGGCAGAGACCACCGGTGGTGTGGCGCTTGCCCGCGCTGGCAACCTGAGTGAAGCCATGCTCGATAACCTCTTGGCGGATACGGCCAGCGACCTTCGCTTCCGGTGCGACTGCCCAGACCACTCCCACTGCTGTAAGCATGCGGTCGCTGTGGCCTACCACGCTGCGGATATGATGGGCGCCGATCCTGGGCTGGTCTTCGGTTTGCGGGGCCTGAACCTTGTCTCGCTGGAACACTCCGTCGCGATGCAGGCGCGCAAGATCTCCGCCGAACGAGCCAAGGGCAGCCATGAGGGTTTCTGGAACGGCGCTGATCTGCCTGACCTGCCGGAGCCAAAGAAGGCCCCGGCGCTGGAGGATTCTGATGAGATGCTGCTTCACAAGGCCATGCGCATGTGCTCCCTCACCAGTGTCGATGAACTCCGGGCGGTAGCTGATATCGAAGACATGTACGACTTCCTGGTTAACAAGAAGTAGTAGTTGCGCCCCGTGTGTCGGGTGCTCGTGCTATCAATGGCTGTATGACTGTCACATTCCTGCACACCTCCGATCTCCAGATTGGCATGACAAGGAAATTCCTTGACGCTGATGCCCAATCTCGTTTTGAGCAATCTCGCATTGACGCCATCCGAACGCTGGGGAAAGTTGCTGCAGAAAACAACTGTGACTTCATTGTCATGGCGGGTGATGTTTTTGAACACAATTCCCTAAGCCGCCGCACCTTTGGCCGTGCCTTGGAGGAACTCAAGCGTTTGCCGGTGCCGGTGTACATCCTTTCCGGCAACCATGACCCACTGGTGGCAGATTCGCAGCTTCTTCAGCTGGGGGACTCCGCAGGCGAGAATGTGGTGGTATTCAAGGATTCTCAGCCTCTGAGCTTGCGCACCCGTGCAGGTGAGCAGGTAGAGCTGGTGGGCGCGCCGCTGCTGGCCAAGTACGCCACTCATGACGTGGTGGCCGCAGCCTTGGACGGCCTCACTCCGGTAGACCATGTGAGAATCTGCGTGGGGCACGGCCAAGCGCAGGCTCGGCACAATGAGGTCAAACCGGACCTTATTAATCTTGACGTGGTCACGGAGGCCATTTCCCGCGGGGTTATTGATTACCTCGCGCTGGGGGATACCCACTCGACGCAGCAGGTGGATTCCGCAGGCCACGTATGGTTTAGTGGTGCGCCGGAAACAACGGATTTTGTGGAGCTATCCACCGGCGGCGGGGAGAACAACTCGGGCAATGCGCTGGTGGTCTCCATTACCAAGTCCGCGGGCGAAGCCGCAAGCGTGGAGGTTACCGAGGTGCCGGTGGGCACCTGGGTCTTTGAAGCCCCGGTGGTAGAGATCAACAGCATGGCGGACGCACAGGAGTTCGTGGCATCGCTGGAGGCATACGAGAGTAAGCACACCACAGTGATCAAGTACGCCTTGGTGGGCACCGTGGATGTTGCCACGGCGGAGTACCTCGAGCGCGAGGTTGCGCGCCTGCAGCCGGTATTTGGCGCTCTGTACGAGCGCGAGCGCCTCATGGACCTGCACCTGGAGCCTACAGACGATGACCTAGACAACCTTGGGCTCGGGGGATTCTTCAGCTCGGCGCTCGCAGAGCTGATTGACCATGCCACAACGGGGGAGCATGAAGCCGCCCGCAGCGTGGAGGACGTAGCCCATGACATCGCGGCCGCTCACGAGTCCAGCACCGCCGATGACGCAGCAGACGTGGATGAGGCAGCGCCGGAGCTGTCTGCAGCACAAAAACATCAGCGGGCCGCCCGCGATGCCATCAATCTGCTTTTCCGTCTGAGCAAGCAATCCTAAGAAGGCTGCGAGGTTACCCAACATGCGAATTCACTCACTTACTCTCAACAACTATCGCGGTGTTGAATCCCTGAGCCTTGACGGGCTCCCAGACACCGGCGTCATTGTCATCAGCGGCAATAACGAGCAAGGCAAGTCCACGGTATTGGAGGCCCTAGACAACGTGCTCCATGTCAAGCACAGCTCTACCAGCCAGTCCATCCGTGCCACTCAGCCACGTGGTAAGGACGTGGGGCCACAGGCATCCATCACGGCCACCATCGGCCCATACACCTTCACCCTCTCCAAGCAGTGGGTACGCAAGTCATCCTGCACTCTGGAGATCACGGCACCTAAATTTGAGCAGTTCACTGGCTCCCGGGCGGAAGACAAACTAGCCAGCATCATCGCGGAGCACCTAGACGCCGCCCTGCTGAAAACCCTCTTTGTGGAGCAAGGTGAACTAGACCCTATCTTTGATGCTGCTGGCATCCCCACCCTTGCTACGGCTTTGGATGCTACTGATGACGGCAGCGGATCCACGCAGGATGACACCGGCATTGTGGACAAGGTGGCCACGGAGTATCACCGCTACTTCACCAAGGCGGGGAAGAAGAATACTGCGTACAAGGAGGCCGAGAGTGCGGTGGACCGTGCCCGCGAGAAGCTGGCAGAGGCCACCCGCACCTACAACGAGGTCCAAAACTGGGTGAGTGAGATTGAGCAACTCACCGCCCGCCGTGATGACTACGCGCAGCGCCTCCCCGTCGCGCGAGCTGAGCTGGAGGAGGCCGCACAGGCCCTCACGGTGGCGGAATCCGCCAAGAAGCAGCTTGACGACGCCGAGCTCAAGGCCTCTGGGGCTAGGGCTGCTCTGGAACGCATTACCGAACGCATTGTTGATCGTGAAGCCATCAGCAAGGAGCTGGAGAAAATCCACGCAGCACACGCCACCGCGCTCAGCGCGGTGGAGGAAGCTCAGGTTGCAGCTACCGCAGAAGAACAAGACATCGCTGCTGCCACCGAGGCCATTAACTCGACCTTCGCCGCGGAAGAAACTGCAAGCGAGGAATTAAAGAAGGCACGCCTGAGTATTGACCGCGTTGCCGCTCACGAACAACTGGTGGACCTGAAAAACACCAAAGCTCAACTTGACGAGCTTGACGAAAAAACAGTGGTGGAGTCCGTCCCAGAGGTCACCAACGCCATGGTCTCCGCTGTCGAGGAAGCCACAACTGCGCTCACGGTCGCGACCAAAGTATTTGAGCAGTCCGCTACCGAAGTTTCGCTGCGTGCTAATTCCGCCCAGGACATCACTGTTAACCAGGCTACGGTGGCCGTGGGCACAGAGGAAACCTCCATGTACCTTGACGGTGAAACCACCATCACCATCAACGGGGTGGACGTGCGCATTACACCAGGTGGCTCCAGCGACCCGCGCCGCGATGTGCAGGAAGCGCAGAAAAAGCTAGAAGCGCTACTGTCTGAACTGGAATGTGAATCCCTAGCACAGGTGCGGGCGCGCCGGGATGCGTATGCGGAGCATGTTCGCGAACAAGAAGCGCTCAAGAAGGACCGAGCCCGCATTCTTGGCGAGCACACCGCCGAGTCCCTCAATGCAGCCATCGATGAACTCGAGGGGACGCTGGAGGGCGTCGATACAGCGACATTGCCCACCGCGGCGCAAGCCAAGGCTGCGGCGGAGCAAGCTCAGGCAGCAGTGGACGCCATCCGCCTCGAGCGTGAGCAGCTGCGCGCGAGAAACGCAGGGCTAATGGCAAAGCCAGCAGGGCAGAAGCTCACTCGTGCAGTGACTGAGCTGGAGTTTGTTTCTGACAACCTAGCGTCCGTGACGGCCAAGTTGGAGGCAGCAGAAGCCAAGGGTGCCCTATCTGAGCTGATTGCCCAACGCGAAAGTGCTGCCCAGGACGTCGACGATGCGGGCCTGCTCGTGGCTCAGGCAAAGGAACACTTCGCTGCCGCGGACTTTGACACCGCTGCGATGGTTCACGCCGGTGCTCGGGCAAACGTGGATAACCTGACTGCGGACTTGGATAAGGCCACGATCAGTCTCACCAAATTCGAATCCTACGTGGAAACCTCCGACGGCAGCGCCGAGGACCTCGAGCGCGCCAAGGTGGCTCTTTCCCACGCTGAGTATGCACTGGCATCCTTGGAGCGACGCGCCACGGCAGCGCAGCTTCTCTACACCACCTTAACTGCCCACCGTGATGCCGCCAGGCGCAAGTACTCGCAGCCATTTGCTGACCAGCTGGCTAGGCTTTCTCGCCCCGTGTTCGGCTCTGATGTCTCCTTCGAACTCAATGAGGACCTCAAGGTTTCTTCCCGCATTGCCGGCGGTACTGAAATCCAGGTCAGCGAGCTGTCCGGTGGTGCGCAAGAGCAGCTGGCGATCATTGCTCGGTTTGCCGTTGCCGGCCTGGTGCAAGAATCTGGCGCCATGCCAGTATTCATCGATGACGCGCTGGGATCCACCGATGCCTCTCGGCTGAAGGTCATGGGCTCTGTCTTTGCGGAGGCTGGCAAGCACTCGCAGGTGTTTGTCGTCACCTGCCTGCCGGAGCGTTACAACTACGTAGCCGGCAAACATGAGTACCGCATGGCGGATATCACAGGCTAAAAAGATTCCGACGGTAACGGTTCGTGGCCGCTACCTGCTCGAACGTAGCGTAGAACGGTGTGGCTAGGAATTGTCAGAATCTAAAACGATTCGGTAAAGTCCTTGCCATGTCAAATAGTGGTAGCAAGCCGCGCTGGCTTAATGAGGATGAGATGAACCTATGGCGGCTCATCCTCGCTGCCAACCGCCACCTCGATCGCGCCATGGATGATTCCCTCCAAGCGCACGACGGCATGTCCACCCCGGAGTATGCGGTGTTAGTGGCGTTATCTGATGCAGACACCCATCAGCTACGCCTGCGCGATCTGTGCGAGGAACTAGAGTGGGACCGCTCCCGCACGTCCCACCAGATCACGCGCATGGTTAAGCGCGGATTGGTCAAAAAAGTCCGCTGCGTAGGTGACGCCCGCGGCGTATTGGTGGAGATCACCCCAGAGGGGGAGGAGAAACTCCGCAGGGCGGTACCAGCGCACGTCGAGACGGTTCGAGAGGTCGTTTTTGACCACCTCAACTATGATGACATCCCGCAAATCACCAAGTTCTTCGAAGGCATATTGAGCACGAAGCGGTCGGGTGAAAAGTAACTGTCCCGGAATGACCGATCCGCGGTAATTCCGGTGAGCACCCGTTGACTCCTGCGTACCCTGTTGGTTTCTTCACACTTATCTGCTTTGCCTTGCAAAACTAAAATGGCGCGAGTAACGTCCTAAGTGCCTCACGGTGTTGGCGTCCCAGCCCACCGTTTCCTTAGTTCTCTTGAAAAGGTACTTTTGTGAAGAAGTTCATGAGTATCGTTGCCTCAGCAGTTATTGCTCTCACTGGCATGTTCTCAACACCCGCAATTCCCCAAGCGCAGGCTTGGGAAGGCTCCACAGTCCTGCTAGGGGACTCCGTTTTTGCCAACCCTGCTTACTCGCAGGTCAAAGGAAACGGAGTCACAAGCTCTAATCAGCTTTCCTCTCTACGGCACACCGCTTACTCAAAGCCAGGGAAGCCATCACCTCACGGTTGCACCCAAGGAGCGCACACCGTATCCACGCGTTTGGCATACGTTTACGGACATAAGACCGTTAATTACGCGTGCTCGGGCGCGTCAGGAATCGAACAAACCGGCAAGAGACACCTTAATTCTCAGGTAAACCATGCTATTAGTTCCGGAGCCCTCAATAGGGGAACGCGAAACGTCATGATCATGGTGGGCCTCAATGACTTTTTCATAACTATCAACCGAGCTGACAAGCGGACACGCTTCATCAGTGCAATGACCAAGAACGTTAATCGCGTGAAAGCGGCGGCTCCCAATGCCCGCATCACCTTCGTTAGCTACCCTGCGTTTTCCGCTTCCAACGGCGCGCTGTGTCCGGTACGTACGGGAACGATCAACCCTAACTCACTGGGAGTAAACCTGGTACCGCACTTCTTCAAGACTGTAGAAGATCAGGCGAACAATGCGATGTGGACTGTTTCTCAGAAAACCGGAACGCGTTTCTATAACTTGAGTGCTGACTCCTTGTCTCACAACATGTGTGCTCCTAATTCTCGTCGGTGGATTGCAGGAGTTGTTGAGTACTCTCAGCCTCACAACCTGTCTAACCACTTGACTCACGCGGGGGTCAACGGAGTAGCAGACCTTCTTCACCGCAAGGTTCTCTCATAAAACCGCGGCCTACCAACCCCTGACAATTAGTTGGGGGTTGTTTTCTGCAACCACGGCTAGCCACGTGGGTGACACTACCGCTAACGCGCGCACCTAACGATGGCGGCATAAAAGCCCTGATGCGTTCGCAGGCGCCACGCAGGGCTAGGGAACACCTCGCCGGGAATAGCTGATCGTGCGCAGGGTTTGCACTCATCGCACCCCGCAGTGCTAGAATTACACCGTTGTATTGTGCAGCTCGAAAACTAGTTTTGAACAGCGCAAATACTTCTGCCCTTGTAGCTCAGTGGATAGAGCGCTGGTTTCCGGTACCAAAGGTCGCAGGTTCGACTCCTGTCAGGGGCACCATTGTCATCAATCAATACTTGATGAATACACCGGCGGGTTCAAATGTGCTCTGAACCCGCCGGTTTCTTGGTATGTGGGTATTAGTGGTCAAACGGCCCTGGGGCTCAGGCACATCGTATAGGTGAGCGCTTACGGCGAAGCCCCAGCGCGCACGGGTGGTAACTCGTGCGCGCCGGGGCAGTAGAGGATCCGGGTCGTGGGGTGTTAGTCCACGATGATCACAATGAGGCGCCGAGGCCCATGGACGCCTTCAACGCGGTTGAGCTCGATGTCACTGGTAGCTGAAGGGCCAGAGATCATGGTGATCGGGCTGTGATTGCCGCCGTTGTGCGCAGGGTTGAGCTTTTTAATCATCTCCGGCACGCCGTACACCACCGTGTCCATGTCTACGATGCAGACGTGGCAGTCCGGGACCAAGGTGAGGGCGCGCCGCCCGCAGGCGGGGCCTGCCTGCAGGCAAATGGTGCCTGTCTGGGCGCTGGTCACGGTGGATGAGGTGACTACGGCGTCGACGTCGTTAAGCAAGCGCGGGTCGCGGTGGTTATCGTCAGCGGTGAACGTGGCCTCGCTTTCGCTGAACAACTCAGCGTGCAGGCCCGGCGCATAGGTAACATTGCGCGCGTCTTGTTCGGCCAGCGCCTCCGCGATGGCGTGCGCTTGGGTGTCTTTCGTGGCCGTTTTGACGATCGCCTTATAGTCCTCAAGGCGATCAATCAGAATCTCCTTGAGCTGCTCGCGGGAGTAATCGTGGGTGGTGTGGTACTCGCGCGTCACCGGGTAGCCGCTGTCAAGGATGTTTTTGTCCATCTGAGACAGCGCGTGAGCGTTTCGAATACGGTCGAGGATGTCCTGTTTGGCACTCATCGTTACTTCTCCTTGCGAGCAGCTGCTTCGTTGCGGGCGTTGCGCAGCAGTTCCTGAGCATCATCACTATCGAACCACGCGCGGAAGGACTTCTTTGGCGGTACGGCGGTATCGCGAACGTCAGTCCAGCCGGACAGGAAGCTTGGCAGGTGAGTGATCTTGCCATCAAAACCGCCGAGCAGGCGACCCATGAAGACCACGTTGGTGACGGCGTTCCACAACGTCGCGTTACCCCACGCCATCTGCATGGATGCCATGATGGCGCCTTCGATCTTTGGCTTGTGCTCTTTCACCTTCTGGTGGCGCAACTCCAGCAACGCATCCGTGATAGGGATCTTGACCGGGCATACCTCATTGCATCGCCCGCACAGGCTGGACGCGTAGGGGAGGTAGCCGTTCGGGTCATGGGAATCATTAATGCCCGTCAGCTGCGGAGTAAGGATCGCGCCAATAGGGCCTGGGTAGGTGGATCCGTAGGCGTGTCCGCCGGCGCGCTCATACACCGGGCACACGTTCAGGCAGGCGGAGCAGCGGATGCATTTGAGAGCCTCGCGGCCAATCTCGTTGGACAGAGCGGCGGTGCGGCCGTTATCAATGAGCACGATGTGGAAGTTTTGCGGGCCGTCACCTTCTGTCACACCAGTCCATAGGGAGGTGTACGGGTTCATGCGCTCGCCGGTAGATGAGCGGGGGAGAAGCTGCAGGAAAACCTCATAATCTTGGAAGGTTGGAAGGATCTTCTCAATGCCCATCACGGAGATGAGTGTTTCCGGCAGGGTGAGGCACATGCGGCCGTTGCCCTCTGATTCCACGATGGTGACGTGGCCTGTCTCAGCGATGCCAAAGTTAGCGCCGCAGATGGCAACCTTGGCCTTCATGAACTGTTCGCGCAGGAAGTTGCGGCTGGCCTCAGCAAGCTCTGCGGGTTCGCTGGACAACGTCTCGTCCGTGTTTGGCATCTCGCGGATGAAGATGTCGCGGATTTCTGCGCGGTTGCGGTGGATCGCCGGCACCAGAATGTGCGACGGCTTATCATGGCCAAGCTGCACAATCAGCTCAGCCAGGTCGGTCTCGCGGGCCGTGATGCCTACCTTCTCCAGCTGCTCATTCAGCGCGATTTCTTGGGTGGCCATGGACTTGATCTTGACCACGTCCTTCTCGCCGGTGTCCTGCACTAGCTTTGCGACGATCTCCCCAGCTTCCTTGCCGTCACGGGCCCAGTGCACGTGACCGCCGCGGGCGGTCACCGCCTTTTCGAACTGCTCGAGCAGTTCCGGTAGGCGTGCGAGCACGTCACGCTTGATGCCAGAACCCGCCTCGCGCAGGGCCTCCCAATCATCAATCTCATCAATGACGCGCTGGCGCTTGGCGCGAATGGTTGTGGTGGCTTTCAGCAAGTTTTTGCGCTGGGTGGCATTCTGCAGCCCATCCTGTGACGATGTAGGGAAAGGCTCAGTGCCACGCAGGTGGGAGAGGTCTGAGGCACGCGGCGGCATTGTTGGGGTACCAAGCATCGTGGTCATAGTGAAGCCTCCTTAGAGTAAGCAGCAGACGTAGGGGTCCAAGGATGCTCCTTTGTGGACGCCAAAATCTCGGCGATGTGGATCGCGCGCACGCCGCTGCGCTGGCGTGATAGTGAGCCCACAATATTCATCAGGCACGAGGAATCGCCGCCGGTGACGAACTCGGCGCCGGTGCTGACAATGTTGCGACACTTGTCGCTGACCATGGCCTGGCTAGTGGGGGCGTTCTTGAGCGAGAAGGTGCCACCAAAGCCGCAGCACTCCTCCTTGTTGGGGAGATCAACCAGTTCTAGTCCCTCTACCTTGCTGAGTAGCTGGTAGGGGCGATCGCCCAATTTGATGAAGCGGAGGCCGTGGCACGAGGGGTGGTAGGTGACCTTGTGCGGGAAGAATGCGCCTAGGTCATCTACGCCCGCGATGTCGATAAGAAATTCCGGCAGGTCATAAGACTTCTTCGCGGCGGTGCGCGCGCCGTCTTCTAGTGCCTTCGAGCCGTAACGGTGAGCGACGTGCTCGTGCTGCTCGCGGACCGCGCCGATACATGACCCGGACGGGGCTACCACGTAATCAATGCTTGGGTCACTAAACGCATCTACGTAGTTCTCAATCAGCGGAATGGCTTCCTTTTGGTAGCCGGTGTTGACGTGCATCTGCCCGCAGCAGGTCTGGGCTGTAGGGAACACGACCTCGTATCCCAATCGGGAGAGTATCAGCGCTGTAGCTTTGGATGCATCGGGGAACATGGCGTCCCCAATGCAGGTGGAAAAGAGCGCAACTTTCATGAGTTTCCTCCAAGTTGGCGGTAGGGGATTTCTATGAAGCTAATACCAAACACCGCTAATTGTATACAGACGGGAAAAGGCCTAGTTATGTTTTTGGGGAAGATTGTGGCCCGCTACCGCTACCATCCAAAGAAGTGCCTGCAAATTGTATACAACTGTGAGAAACGTCTCGCTTAATCGATTTGCGCTGGAGATATCTGACTTTGTTACGCTCAGCTCAGAGACCTGTGATCACGCGCAGCGGCCTTAACCCGCCACCTTGTGAGAAAAACTTGATAGCAAAATTGAATGATTGACATCAAAAAAACGGATGTAACCCTACGTAGCTGGCAGCGATGGATTGACACGCTGCCCATCAGGGCGGGTTATGTGCGATTACACAATCTCCTTTCGGTCTAGGTTGCATCATCGCCCTAGCCGCTGAACGTACAGGGGCTGATTCCTCCATGTCTTTTACACTGTCCACCACTGCCGTGGGATCCAGCGTAGGCCTGACATCGCTGTGCGCGGTTATGCCATTAGTCGCCTTCTTCGTGTTCCTCATGGTCTTTAAATGGAAGGCCCATTGGTGCGCGCTCGCGTCAGCACTCATCGCACTCGTGGTAGCCATTGGGCTCTTTGACATGCCCGCCACGTTAGCGGGCCTGTCCTTCACCCAAGGCGTGGCCTTCGGATTGTTCCCCATTGTCTACATCATCTGGATGGCGGTGTGGATCTACGACATCACCGTCGCATCAGGCCGCTTCGAAGACTTACGACGCATCTTCAACTCGCTCGGCAAAGGTGACCTGCGCGTCCAGGCCATGATCATCGCATTCGCCTTCGGTGGCCTGCTTGAAGCGCTCGCCGGTTTTGGTGCGCCCATCGCGATTATCTCCGCCATGCTCGTGGCCATTGGCGTCAAACCACTGCGCGCCGTCACGGTCACGGTTGTTGCCAACGCAACCCCCATCGCATTCGGAGCCATGGGCATCCCCGTTACCACATCCGCGCTGTTAACGGGCCTAGACGCACAAGCACTCGCCTCTACGGTAGGCAGGCAGCTAGGCATAGTCTCCCTCATCATCCCATTCTTGCTCGCCTTCATTTTGGATAAACGAAGGGGGCTGGCACAGCTGTGGCCCATGTGCCTAGTGCTCGGATTCTCCTTCGGACTGGGGCAGTTTGTTGCCTCCAATTACTTCTCCTACGTACTCACAGACGTCGTGGCCTGCCTGCTTGCTCTCGCCGCCGGCGTGGGTTTCCTCAAGATCTGGACCCCTTCCATCCCAGAGGAAATGCATGGCCACTCAGTCATGGGGGAGGGCGCAAGCAACCCAATTACCGGCCGTGCCGCCATCCTCGCCCTGTTCCCGTACCTGCTTATCGTTGGCGTATTCGCCTTCACCAGCCTCTGGCGCATTGGGATAGACGTACCTGCCTTGCTGGCCGGAACCTCTGTCCAGGTAGGCTGGCCTGGCCTTCATGGACACATCCTTGACGCGTCCGGTCAAGTAGTGAGCAGCACACTGTTCACCTTCAACTTCTTGTCCACTCCGGGAACCGTTCTCCTTGGCTGCGGCCTTGTAACCGCGCTGGTCTACCACTTGGCAGATACCACGGAGTATGAGGACCTTTCCTTCATGGACGCCATCCGCATCATGGGCAAAGGTGCTTACACGATGCGCTACTCAGCGCTGACAATCGCCGCTGTCATGGGCCTGGCGTACGTCATGAACCTGTCTGGCCAAACCGCCGCCATGGGTGCTTTCCTCGCGGGCGCCGGAACAATCTTCCCGTTGATTTCCCCAACGTTAGGCTGGCTAGGCACATGGGTCACTGGTTCCGCTACCTCAACTAACGCGCTCTTCGCCCAAATGCAGGCCAACACTGCCCACGCCATCAGCGTAGATCCACATCTATTAGTGGCAGCCAATTCATCCGGTGGCGGTATGGCCAAGATGCTCAGCCCACAGACTCTCACCATCGCAGCAACCAGCGTTGGCGCGCCCGGAACGGAAAACAAAATTATTCATAAGGTATGGGGCTATTCCTTTGGTTTGCTCATATTCGTCTGCCTGTTGGTATACCTGCAGTCCACCCCAGTTCTTGGTTTTATGGTTGTAGGGCTAAACTAACGAGCTATGACTCCAGCCGATCTTTCAGTTCTTATCAAAGACACCGCAACCAAAGTTTTAACCTCCCGCGATCTCGACGCTTCAGTGCTGCCTGCTGAGGTAGTAGTGGAGCGTCCGCGCAACCCCGAGCATGGTGACTACGCCACCAACGTTGCCCTCCAGGTGGCTAAGAAGGTTGGTATGAACCCTCGCGAGCTGGGCCAGGCTATCGCGGATGCGTTGGCTGAAGAATCCGGCGTTGAGTCCTGCGAGATCGCAGGCCCAGGTTTCATTAACATCCGCCTAGCTGCAGACGCGCAGGGACAAATCATTGCACAGGTGCTCGAGGCCGGTTCCGCTTTCGGCAACGTGGATATCTACGCGGGCCGTAAGGTAAACCTTGAATTTGTTTCGGCTAACCCAACCGGCCCCATTCACCTAGGCGGCACCCGCTGGGCTGCTGTGGGTGACTCACTCGGCCGTGTGCTCGAGGCAGCCGGTGCGGACGTGACTCGCGAGTACTACTTCAATGATCACGGACGCCAGATCGACCGTTTCTCCAACTCCCTGATGGCGGCCGCCAAAGGCGAGCCGACCCCAGAGGACGGTTACGGCGGAGATTACATTCAGGAGATCGCCCAGGCCGTCGTCGAGAAGCAGCCGGACGTTTTGTCCCAGGATCCTGAAACCATGCAGGAAACATTCCGCTCCATCGGTGTCGACATGATGTTCAGCCACATCAAGGAATCCCTCCACGAGTTCGGCACAGACTTTGACGTCTACTTCCACGAGAATTCCCTGTTCGAGTCCGGTGCAGTGGACAAGGCTATTCAAAAGCTCAAGGACAACGGCAACCTGTATGAGAACGAGGGTGCCTGGTGGCTGCGTTCCTCCAACTACGGCGACGATAAGGACCGCGTGGTCATTAAATCCGACGGCGACGCCGCCTACATCGCCGGTGACATCGCCTACGTTGCAGACAAGTTCGACCGCGGCCATGACCTGCTCATCTACATGCTCGGCGCGGACCACCACGGCTACATCTCACGCCTGCGCGCTTCCGCCGCGGCGCTGGGATACGAGTCCGACAATGTAGAGGTACTCATTGGCCAGATGGTGAACCTCGTTCGCGATGGCAAGGCCGTGCGCATGTCCAAGCGCGCCGGCACCGTCATCACCCTGGATGATCTGGTGGAGGCAATCGGCATCGATGGCGCCCGCTATTCCATGATCCGCTCCTCCGTGGACTCATCCCTAGACATTGACCTGGGCCTGTGGGCGTCCCAGTCCTCCGACAACCCTGTGTACTACGTCCAGTACGGCCACGCTCGCCTGTGCTCCATCGCGCGCAAGGCCGCTGAACTTGGCGTTACCTCCGAGGCCCCTGACTTCGGTCTGCTCACCCACGAGCGCGAGGGTGACCTCATTCGCACATTGGGCGAGTTCCCTGCAGTGGTCAAGGCCGCCGCAGAGCTGCGCGAGCCACACCGCGTGGCACGCTACGCCGAGGACCTTGCTGGTACTTTCCACCGTTTCTACGATCAGTGCCAGATCCTGCCTAAGGCAGGGGAGGCCGCCCAGCCAATTCACACCGCCCGTTTGGCGCTGGCTTCCGCTACCCGACAGGTGCTGGCCAACGCACTTGGACTCGTTGGCGTCACTGCCCCAGAACGCATGTAGGACATCATGACTGAAAAGAAGTTCGACTTCAACGGCCTGCCAGCACATGTCTGGCCACGCAACGCCGCGCGCGACGAGGACGGCGTGGTCTCCATAGCTGGCTGCGCACTGCCTGATCTGGCCACAGAATACGGCACCAATCTCATGGTGGTGGACGAGGATGATTTCCGTTCCCGTTGCCGTGACATGGCCGAAGCCTTCGGCGGAGGCGAGTATGTCCACTACGCCTCCAAAGCGTTTCTGACTTCCCGCATTGTGCGGTGGGTCAAGGAGGAAGGCCTGCACCTTGACGTGGCATCACACGGTGAGCTGCGCGTGGCACTCCACGCCGGCTTCCCCGCGTCTGATATCACAGCCCACGGCAATAACAAGAGTGACGCTTACCTTGACCTAGTCATCAACTCCGGTGTTGGTTGTCTGGTGCTGGACTCCCACCAGGAACTTGCCGACGCTTCCCGCGTGGCAGGGGAGCTGGGCAAAGTCCAGAACGTGATGGTTCGCGTAAAACCAGGTGTGGACGCCCACACCCACGAGTTCATCGCAACCAGCCATGAGGACCAGAAGTTCGGCTTCTCCCTCGCCTCCGGCTCCGCCTTCGAGGCTGCGCAGAAGGCAATTGCCGACGAAAACCTGAGCCTCATTGGCCTCCACTGCCACGTAGGTTCCCAGGTCTTTGACGCCGAGGGCTTTTCCCTCGCGGCCGAGCGCGTGCTCGGCCTGTGGGAGAAAATCCTAGAGGAAACCGACGCCGGCGAAGAGTTCTCCACCCTCGACCTTGGTGGTGGATACGGTATTGCTTACACAGAGGACGAGCAGCCGCTAGACGTTAAGGCTGTGGCCGCCGATCTTCTCAAGCGTGTGCGTTACCACGCCTCACTGCTGCGCCTTGACCCGCCGCGGGTGACCGTGGAACCAGGCCGCGCTATCGCAGGCCCAACCACTGTTACCGTCTACACCGTGGGCAACGTGAAGGATGTCCACGTCACCGATGATTCTTTGCGCCGCTACATCGCAGTGGATGGTGGTATTTCGGACAACATCCGCCCGATGTTGTACGAAGCTGAGTATGACTTCCGCGTAGTTAACCGCAAGGTACACGGCAAGGAAGTTGATTCCCGCGTGGTGGGCTCGCACTGCGAGTCCGGCGATATTCTGATTAATGACCGCAAGCTTCCTAATGACATTGCAGTAGGCGACCTCGTGGCAACCCCTGCCACCGGCGCATACTGCTACTCCATGAGCTCGCGCTACAACATGATGATGCGCCCTGCCGTGGTCTCCGTGAAGGATGGTAAGGCATCCTTGATGGTTCGCCGCGAGACCATTGAGGATTATCTCGCATTGGAAGCAGAGGATTAATCGCACTAGGCGCGCACCTGTAGCCGTAGCACCTTGTGGTGTTACGGCTGTTGTGTGTTGTGGGTGGGGGTTATCCGAAGATTTTTCTGCAGCCACCGAGCATGGCGAGCGGGTGCTGGTTTCTTCGATCCGGTAACCCATAAGCGGATACCCAGTACGCGAAGGGCCCGCGTTTTTCAATGTGACCGTGGATTGTGGTCCACCAGTCATCATCGTTGATCCCGTTGTGGTAGGCACACAGCGGCACCAAATTCTTGATGTTGGTGTCGCCACCGTTTTTCCATGCCACCACGTGGTGGAGTTGGCAGTCATCGAACGCCACCGTACAACCTGGTGCTACGCAGGTGGGGTTTTCCGCGAACGCCGCAAACCGTTGTTTCTGGTTGGCGAACCGTTGTGTGCGGAACATGTTGAGGGTGCCTTCTTCTTCATCCACCAAGGCAACCAGCCCGTAGTCTGCTAGTAGGCGTTCTAGGTATTCTTTATCGGATAGGACGGTGCCATCAGAACACACCACTTTGATGCCGTCACCTTTACCGCGGATGATCTTGGCGTGTTCTTCAACGGGAACAACCACCAGTGGTGTGTAACCACCCTGGGGCACGTGAGCGTCGCCGCGAAGGAGTTCGGCGAAGGCTTCACCCCGGGCCTGATTCTTCGTTTTGTCGGAGTCTTGTTCCATGATGGTGGCAACAGCGTTATCCAGTGAACGGTTGATGTCGGCGAGTTGTGCTTGGGGTGCGGTGAAATAGAGGGTGCCCATGCCGTCTGCACCCCGCACAATACGCATGGCGACCTTGCGTCTGGCGGGTGGTTGTGTCAGTTCTTTCACCCGCTTGAGGGCGAGTGTGTTGATCACCGCTGCGGGGCGTTTCTTGTTGGTGAGTTCGCGCCAGAGGACCCATTGTTCGCGTTCAGTAGAAAGTTTTTCTACGTGCCGGCGGATCATGGTGAGTACGGAGAGGGAGAACCCGTGTTCAATGGCTGCTTCGAGGGTGCGGCGTTGCTGGAGACGGTAGCGAGTGGTGCCGTAGAGCCAGGCGGCGGTACCAATCAACTCTTTTGCGTCGCGTGGGGCGATGGTGTCAAACTCCCAGTGTTTGCGGCCGTGGAATGCGCGCAGCAGGATGGCACCGCTTCCCATGGTGGTGAGGTAGTTGGTGAGTGCTGCGTGTTCATCGGTCATGCCACCAACGCTAAACACAAAATCAAGGGCTGAAAAGTAGACCCTCTAAAACCCTGTGGATAACCTAAACCGGAAGCGAAAGTTATCCACAGGGTTGTTTCTAGCTGGGGTTTTACTGGTGGAGGGGATGTGGCTTGGCAATGTCCTTGCGTCCGTGGACGAGGTAGTAGAGCACGCCGCTAAGAGCAACGAGGCCAGCCATGATCAAGTACATGGAGTTGTATCCAATGGCGGTGACGATCAGGCCCAAAACGATTGGCCCGAAGCCTACGCCAACGTCCAGAAGAAGGAACATAGTGGAGATGCCCACGCCCATCTGAGCTAGTGGCACCAAACGTACGCTGATTGCTTGGGATGCTGGCATGAGGGTGCCGTACCCGAGTCCGGTCAGGGCGCCGGAGACGATGACGTGCCATGTCTGGTGGGCGCTGGCAAGGAGGACGAGGGCGAGGATGAAGGAGACAACGCCAAGGGCGATCACGAGGTTATCGCCCTTCTTATCCTGAAGCCGGCCCAACACGAAGCGCATGATCAGCATGGTGATCGCGTAGGCGATGAAGAAGTAGGAAGCGCCGGTGGTGAGGTCAGCATCTTGGGCATAGGAGTTGAGGTAAGTAATGACGCTCGCGTAAGCCATGCCGATGAACATCATGAATATGCCGATGGGGATCACGTTAGGGTGCACAATCGCAGCCAGGCTGAAGCGCTGGCCATGTGGGCGCTGCTCCGGCGGGAAGGGGAGGAACAGTGCAATAACCATGCCAACTACTGCAAATCCCGCGGAGGTGGCGAACATGGTGGGGTAGCCGTAGCTCTGAGAAAGGGCGACACCCAATGCGGGGCCAATGGCGGTTGCTAGTGTTGGTCCCAGCGCGAAGTATCCGGTGCCTTCGGCGCGGCGATGAGCAGGGATGGAAGCTTGTGCCACTGCCATGACAGCAGTTGATGCGAACGCATAACCTGCGCCGTGAAGGAGACGAACCAGGATCAACAGGAAAAGTCCGTCTGCCACAAGGTAAGCGAAGGAGCTCACCACCACTATGACAAGTGAGAACAGCAGTGTTCGGCGTTTGCCCACTCGGTCAACTATGAAGCCAGCGCTGCAGCGAGCGATGGTGCCACCAATAACGAATGCACTTGAGGCGAGCCCGCCCATGGTTTCTGAAGCCTGAAATTGGGAGACGGCGTATAACGCCATCGTCGTGATCGACACGTAGAACGTGAGAAATTGGCTGAAGTTGATGAGCCAAGCCAGCGTAAAGGCCGGTGTGAGTAGCTTGTCAGGGTGTGACGTAGTAGAACACCTTCTTCATGAATTAGTGGAATGCACAAAACCAGCAGCCGGAGGGTGTCTGGCCACTGGTTGGTAGTACTGGGGAGTGAATGTGTATACAACCTTACGCTTGCGTTGTCCTGTTGCAGAAGTTTGCAGGCGAACGCGCTTGCCCGTCTCTAAGGAGAAAGGCGTGAATATATTGGGGATGATGTGCAATTTGGGGTCGCGTTGAGCTGGGGTTTTAGGTTACAATTACGGACTTGTATCCTCTTCGCGCTGCTATTTTCACCAGGCCACTAAGTATTGGGTGTTTTAGTACGCGGTGTGGTTGGGTATAAAGGAATAAAAATTAGACCAAAAACATGAGTTGCCATCGGTGCAGCCGCCAACAGCAGGGAGCAATATGACCACCTCCTCAACCAACGAGACCACCTTCAAGCCAGGTAAGGGCGCAGGCGAGCCAGTCGGTATTGCGATTCTTGGTTACGGCACCGTGGGCAGCCAGGTGCTGCGTCTTCTCACGGAGAACGCAGAGGCCTTTACTCACCGTGCTGGTGGGCCTCTGGAGGTCAAGGGCGTTGCGTGTTCCAACAAGGAAAAGCACGGGGATTCTCTCGCTGCTCAACTGGGAATCCTTACTGATGACGCCCGCAGCCTGATCGCTCGTGACGACGTGGACTTGGTAGTGGAGGTTATCGGCGGCATTGACTACCCGCGTGAACTAGTGCTGGGTGCGCTGCGCAACGGCAAGTCCGTGGTCACCGCCAACAAGGCTCTCGTTGCGGCGCATTCAGCGGAGCTTGCGGATGCCGCTGATGAAGCCGGCGTTGACCTGTACTTCGAAGCCGCAGTGGCTGCGGCAATTCCTGTCGTCGGCCCGCTGCGTCGCTCCCTGGCCGGTGACCAGGTGCAGTCCGTTGCCGGCATTGTCAACGGCACCACCAACTTCATCCTGGATGCTATGGACTCCACCGGTGCTTCCTACGAGGACATGCTCGCGGAGGCAACCCGCCTGGGTTACGCAGAGGCAGACCCAACCGCGGACGTCGAGGGCTATGACGCGGCCTCCAAGGCCGCGATTCTCGCGTCCTTGGCGTTCCACACTCGCGTCACCGCAGATGACGTTTACCGCGAGGGCATCTCATCGATCACCGCCGACGACATCAACGCAGCAAAGGCGTCCGGCTGCACCATCAAGTTGCTGGCCATCTGTGAGCGCCTGGTGGACGAGAACGGCAACGAGTCCGTTTCCGCGCGTGTCCATCCAACCCTGATCCCACGCTCCCACCCGCTGGCTTCCGTGGATAAGTCCTTCAACGCGGTATTCGTTGAGGCAGAGGCTGCAGGCCGGCTGATGTTCTATGGAAATGGTGCCGGCGGTAACCCAACGGCGTCGGCTGTTCTGGGCGACATCGTGGGTGCAGCCCGCAACAAGGTCTTCGGTGGCCGCGCTCCGGGTGAGTCCACCTACGCTAACCTGCCCATCGCTGATTTCGGCGACGTCCCTACCCAGTACCACATCGACATGGACGTAGAAGACCGCGCTGGCGTTCTGGCCACACTGACCAAGATCTTCGCAGAATCCACCATCTCCATCCGTACTGTGCGTCAGGAGAACCACGATGGCTCTGCACGCCTGATTGTGGTGACCCACGAGGCCAAGGAGCGTGACCTGTCCGCGACCGTTGAAAAGATCAAGGAGTTGGAGGCCGTCAAGCAGGTCAACTCTGTTATCCGTTTGGCAGGCGAGTAATCCATGTCGATTGAAATCCCAGTAGGCAAGAAGGTCAGTGTCACCGTTCCGGCATCCAGCGCTAACTTGGGTCCAGGTTTTGACACCTTGGGCTTGGCGTTGAGCCTGTACGACCGAGTTGAGGTAGAGGTCATCCCATCCGGCCTGGAGGTTGAAGTATTCGGCGAGGGCCAAGGCGAACTGCCCCTCGACGGCTCCCACCTAGTAGTCAAGGCCATCCGATCCGGCCTCAAGGCCGCTCACGTTCAGGTTCCTGGCCTGCGCGTGGTCTGCCACAACAATATTCCTCAATCACGTGGGCTCGGTTCTTCTGCGGCCGCTGCGGTAGCTGGTGTAGTAGCAGCTAACGGCCTTGCGGACAATGCATTGTCCGATGAGCAGGTGGTGCAGTTGTCTAGCGCCTTCGAAGGCCACCCAGATAACGCAGCAGCGTCTGTGCTCGGCTCTGCTGTGGTTTCTTGGACGGAAATCCCTGTAGACGGCCACACTGATCCGCAGTATAAGGCGGTTAGCATCCCGGTACACGAGTCCATTCGTGCGACCGCGCTGGTGCCTGATTTCCACGCATCTACAGAAGCCGTGCGTCGTGTGCTGCCGTCTGACGTGACCCACGTGGACGCACGTTTCAACGTATCGCGTGTGGCTGTCATGACCGTAGCTCTCCAGCAGCATCCAGAGCTGTTGTGGGAGGGCACACGTGACCGCCTGCACCAGCCGTACCGTGCGGATGTTCTTCCCATCACGGCTGAGTGGGTCAACCGCCTACGTAACCGAGGATTTGCCGCCTACCTGTCCGGCGCTGGCCCAACCATCATGGTGCTGTCTACCGAGCCTGTGGATGAGAAAATTCTTGATCAGGCGCGGGAAGAGGGGCTGCGCGTGATGGAGCTTAACGTAGCTGGCCCCGTCACGGTGGAGAAGGCCTAATCTTCTAGATGTGAGCAACAAAAAATCGCTGCCAGTCTAAAGAACTGGCAGCGATTTTTCCTTGTTCGGGTACTAGTCCTCTCGGTCGCCCGTGGCGCCGGAAGGCTCGGAGTTGCGAGAAGGGGGTGCTTGGTTATCATCGCTGTCTCGCTGGCCTGGGCCTTTGAGCGCGATAACCTCGAAGTCCCCGTCGGCTAGGTGCTTGCGTAGGTCGATCTTGTCGAACTTGCCCACGGAGGTTTTGTCAATGCTGCGCACGAATGTCCAGTACTCTGGCAACATCCATGCGGGGAATGTGTCGCGGAGTTTGTCGCGCAAGCGTTCGGCCGTAGTGGCGTCGGGGGTGATGCCGTCGGCGAGGACGGTGACTGCTAGAGGGCGCTCACCCCACTTTTTGTCTGGGTAACCAATCACAGCACACTCCACCACCACGGCAGCGGCCATGATCTCGTTTTCCAGGTAGGTGGAGTAGACCCACTCGCCGCCGGAGCGGATGACGTCACGTGCGCGGTCGCGAATGTTGAGGTATCCGTCGGCGGATACGGAGCCTACGTCACCGGTGCGGAGCCAGCCGTCTGCAGTGAAAAGCTCATGTGCGTCATCTACTTCCTCGTTGCGGAAGGTGTGTGCAACGCCACCTTCGTCTTCGGTGGCGGAATGGAAGTAGGAACCCGTAATCCATGGGCCACGGACCTGGATCTCGCCGTCGTTGCGGTCCGTAGACTGCTTGATCTGGCCATCCTTGACCACTCGGTATTCCACCGATGACGGGAAGCGGCCTTGGCTATCGCGATACGCCTTGCGGGCTTCACCGGAGGCTCCTGATGGTGGACGGGCAACCGTGACCACGGACAGGGTTTCCGTCATACCCCACACCTGGACGATGTCTACGCCGTATCGTTCCTCCCACAGCTGGGTGAGCACCGGCGGTACGGCAGAGCCGCCCACAAAGATTTCCTGCAGGCTCATTCGTTCTGGCGCGTTGCGCATGTAGTGAACCATCAGCTGGATCCAGATGGTTGGCACGCCGTGCGCTGCGCGTGGGTGCGACGTAGCAATGATCTTGGCCAACTGGGCGGCGGAGACGTCAGAAGAGGGGAACACCAGCGGTGTGCCTGACATGAACGCCGCAATAGGAACGCCCCAGCTGAGGACGTGGTAGATGGGAACGCAGCACAGGAAGGTCTCACCATGTGCGATGGCCAGGGAGTCTGTGGTGCGCAGTGACAGCGCGTGCATGTACATGGAGCGGTGGGAAAACGCCACGCCCTTGGGGGCGCCGGTGGTGCCGGTGGAGTAGACCAGTGCTGCGGCGGTTTTTTCATCCAGCTCTGGCCACGGGTATGCGGTGGAGCGCCCGTCTAGCAAGGATTCGTAGGAGTAGCACTCTAGCCCCTCTGGCATGAATGAGCGTGCCTCGGTGTGGGGGCCCAAGCCAATGAACACGACGGCGCGCACGCTTGGGCATCCGCCGGCCAGCACCTCGCCCAATTTTTGGGCGAGCCGGGGGTCTGCGATGATGACTTCGTCGGAAGCGTGATTAATGATGTGCCGGATCTGATCAGTCATCAGCTGCTTGTTGAGCGGATTAAACACGGCACCCATACAGGACACGGCGAACAGAGCCTCGAGGTGCTCGGCGCAGTTGTACATCAACGTGCCAACTCGCTGGTCGCTGGTTATTCCCAGCTCATCACGCAGTGCGAATGCCAAGGCTCCCGCGCGGGCGCCGATATCGCCGAACGTGGTCTCGTCGGGTTCGTCTGCCTCCCATGTGGTGATCTTGGTGTCGGCATGAACTTTGGAGCCGTATTTTAAGATTCGCGACAAGCTTAGGGGAACGTCCTGCATTGTAGACAGCATGCGTTCAAGCTTAATATCAATCGACCTCAGTGTGGTGCTCATGCTACTAGGGCGTCGCGTTTGGTGGCGCGACTGAAGAAAGGGCTAAAGAAAACAATCAATCCACGGCGCGCCCACGAGGGCAAAATTGGGCGAAGGCATGTTGTTTGCGCTAGAATGACAGCCGAGCTTTAGGCATGTGTTTGACTGTTAACACTTCTTCTCACGGAGCGGAACGCTTCTCACCTTTTAGCTTTTAAAGCGTGTGACATTCACAGCTTTCCCGCATCACTGCTTTTTGTACCATGTGCCGGCAGCAAGCCCGTGTGAGAATCGCATGCCGTACTAAAGCCAGCACCCTCGATGAATAACAATCTCTTGTCCATGCACGTTGATGGGCAGAAAGCCGCACCCGAGGCGGATGTGCGCTTGTGGCGCGCAGCTTTTTAGGCCTTGAGCGCTTTTTGTTAGCACTTCTCGCGTGGCCGTAATAAGAGCATCAATATGGTGGAAGACCCATTGTGAGAGTCTTCCTTTGCTTCATAAGCAATGAAAGGACATCTGTGGCTAATACAGATAACGGCGCACAGCGTAACCTTGCTGCCCTGCGCCTGCCGGAGCTGCGTAAGATCGCGTCCGAGATGGGCCTTCGTGGCACCTCCGGTTTGCGCAAAGGTGACTTGATCGCAGCTATCACCGGCCAAACAGGACAGGCGAGTGAAGCTCCTTCCGCGCCGAAGGCTCGTACCCGCCGTAACGCGCCTAGCGCGCAGAAAGCTGAGCAGGAGGAGGCAGCTGCATCGAAGTCTGAGGATGCTCAGCACGAAGCCGGTGCTGAGTCCGCTTCTAAACCTCGCCGCCGCCGTGCTGTGAAGACCGCAGCTATCACCCCTGAACACCATGAATCCTCTGATTCCGTTGATGCTGAGGCTACCGAGTCAGTTGCACAGGCCGCTAGCGAGAGCGATGAAGAGTCTGGCCGCCCATCCCGTCGTGCTCGTCGCGGATCCCGCGGTGGCGCGAAGCGCGGGGACAATGATGCGAAGGATAACTCCGACGAGTCTGCTGAGCAGTCTGACGCCCAGGCTTCATCTGAAGAAGACGGCGGTGAGGACGAGGAGCGTCGCTTCGAGTCCCGTTCCCAAGCTCGCCGTGCTCGCCGCAACCGCGCACGCCGCGAGCAGCGCGAGCAGCACGGCGATGACAACGAGGACAACAACTCGGCAGCCGAGGCCGGATCTGATTCCGAGTCCCATGAGTCTTCAGACGACCGTCATGACCGCCGCGAGCGTCGCAACCGTGGTGACCGCGAGCGCAACAATGAGTCCCACAATAATGAGTCCGCCGACAACACTAACGAGGACGAGTCTGGCGACAACAATGACCGTGGCCACCGCAACAACCGAGGTGACCGCGATGATCGTAATGACCGCGGTGGACGTCGTAACCGCCGCGGACGCCGCGGCCGTGACCGCGGAGATCGCGAGGGTCGTGAGAATAACGACAACAACCAGAACGACGGCGGCAAGGAGGAAGACCTCCAGCCAATCGCCGGCATCTTGGATGTCATTGATAACAACACCGCTTTTGTTCGCACCACCGGTTACCACGCGGGTCCTGCTGACGTATACGTAAACAACCAGATGATTCGCCGCTTTGGTCTGCGAGCAGGCGACGCCATTACCGGTATGGTTCGCATGCGTGGCGAAGGCGGCGGCAACAACTACCGCGGCAACCGCGGCAACCGCAACCGTCAGAAGTACAACCCGCTGGCTCGCGTTGAGAGCGTCAACGGCATGACGGTCGAGGAAGCTAAGGCGCGTCCAGAGTTCTCTAAGCTGACCCCGCTGTACCCTAACCAGCGCCTGCGCTTGGAAACTGATCCCAAGATCCTGACTACCCGCGTGATTGACCTGATCATGCCAATTGGTAAGGGCCAGCGTGCGCTGATTGTGTCTCCACCAAAGGCTGGTAAGACCACGATCCTGCAGAATATTGCTAATGCCATCACCACCAACAACCCAGAGTGCTACCTGATGGTTGTGCTGGTAGATGAGCGTCCGGAAGAAGTCACGGACATGCAGCGCAGCGTGAAGGGCGAAGTCATTGCCTCTACCTTCGACCGTCCACCAGGGGAGCACACTGCCGTGGCGGAACTGGCCATCGAGCGCGCAAAGCGCCTGGTGGAGCAGGGACAGGACGTGGTGATCCTGCTGGATTCCATCACCCGCCTGGGCCGTGCGTACAACAACTCATCCCCAGCGTCCGGCCGCATTCTGTCCGGCGGTGTTGATTCCAACGCGCTGTACCCGCCAAAGCGCTTCTTGGGCGCTGCCCGCAACATTGAAAACGGCGGATCACTCACCATCATCGCCACTGCGATGGTGGAGACCGGTTCTGCTGGTGACACCGTGATCTTTGAGGAATTCAAGGGAACCGGTAACGCTGAGCTTAAGCTGGATCGTAAGATCGCTGAGCGCCGAGTGTTCCCAGCCGTGGATGTAGCACCATCTGGTACCCGCAAGGATGAGCTGCTGCTGGCTCCTGAAGAGGCCAAGGTCATGCACAAGCTGCGTCGAATCCTTTCCGCACTGGATTCCCAGCAGGCTATTGACCTGCTCATCAAGCAGCTGAAGAAGACGAAGTCCAACGGCGAGTTCCTCATGCAGATGGTATCTTCCCAGCCGCTGGCTGAGTTGGAAGAGGACGAGTAATGGCAAGCGAAGTATCGGCAGTAGATGACATCGTCTCTGAGTACCAGGGCATTGAGGCCCAGATGGCTGACCCAGAGACCATGGGCGATCAGGCCCTGTTCCGTAAGCTGTCTAAGCGTTACTCTGAGCTGCAGCCAATCATCAACGTCAATAACGTTCTGGTCAGTGCCCGCGAGGACATTGAAGTTGCTCGTGAGATGGCGTACGAGGACAAAGAGTTCGCAGCCGAAGTAACCCGCCTGGAGCAGGTTATTGAGGAGAGCGAGGAGAAGCTGGCTGACCTTCTGGCGCCGCGCGATCCGCATGATGGCGATGACATCGTCATGGAGGTTAAGGCTGGTGCCGGTGGCGAAGAGGCTGCCTTGTTTGCAGGTGAGTTGGTGCGCATGTACCAGCGCTACGCTGACAAGAACGGCTTTAGCACCGAGGTGCTGGACTCCTCTGAGTCAGACCTGGGCGGCGTAAAGGACATCACCTTGTCCATTCGATCCAAGCAACCATCCCGCGATGGCGCATGGAGCGTGTTCAAGTTCGAGGGTGGCGTGCACCGCGTCCAGCGTGTGCCGGTCACTGAGTCCCAGGGCCGCATCCAGACCTCCGCGGCAGGTGTGCTGGTGTATCCAGAGCCTGATGAGGTAGGCGAGGTCGAGATCGATGACAAGGACATCCGCGTGGACGTCTATCGTTCCTCAGGTAAGGGCGGTCAGGGCGTTAACACCACGGACTCCGCTGTGCGTATCACCCACCTGCCAACCGGCATTGTGGTGACCTGCCAGAAGGAACGCTCCCAGATTCAGAACAAGGCTCGTGCGATGCAGGTGCTGGCAGCGCGTCTGCAGGCATTGGCTGAGGAAGAGGCTAACGCTGAGGCAGCTGAGGGGCGCGCGGCGCAGGTTCGCACCATGGACCGCTCCGAGCGTATCCGCACCTACAACTGGCCGGAATCCCGCATCACCGACCACCGCATTGGCTACAAATCCAACAATTTGGATGCAGTTTTGGGTGGCGATCTGGATGATCTGTTTTCCGCCCTGCGTGCAGCCGAGCGTGCCGAGCGCCTAGAGGCTGAGTAATCTACCGTGACCTAACCCGCCTGATCTTTTCAGGCGGGTTTAGTTATGAGGAGACCCCATGACTGAGAAGCTTTCCCTTGCACTCGTCCGTGCCACCCAGATGCTTGCCGACGCCGGCTGCGCCAGCCCCCGCAACGATGCCCAGATCATCGCCGCCGAGCTCCTCGGCGTCTCCACAACGGAGTTGTTCCTGCGGGGCGACGCCCCCGCACCCGAAGGCTTCGACGCACTGATCGCGCGCCGCGCAGCGCGCGAACCCCTGCAGCACATCCTAGGCAAGGCATGGTTTGGCCCAGTGGAGCTTAAGGTGGGGCCGGGAGTGTTCATACCGAGGCCCGAAACCGAGGTGTTGGCGGACTGGGCTACGGCCAGCCTGGCAGCGCTGGGCGCTGCGAGGCCGACCGTGGTGGATCTGTGCACCGGTTCCGGTGCACTGGCGGCCTATATCGCGCACGAGATACCTGGGGCACAGGTTCACGCCGTGGAGTTGTCGGAAAGCGCGGCGGAATTCGCAGAAGCCAACTTTCGCAACAATGGTCTAGCTGTCAACCTTGTTCGTGGGGATGTTGCAGACCCAGCGATCCTCCAGGCACTGAATGGTGAGGTGGACCTAGTGGTTACCAACCCGCCGTACGTGCCAGAGACGTGTGACTTGGAGCCCGAGGTTTATCAGGACCCGCATATGGCTGTGTTTTCCGGCGAAGACGGGATGGAACTCATCACGGCAATGATGGATACCTGCGGAAGGTTGCTCAAGCCGGGCGGGCTCTTCGGAGTAGAGCACGATGACACCACCAGCGCGAAAGTTATTGCGGTGTGCGAGGCGTCGGGATACTTCGTAGACATCGATGCAATGGAGGATTTTACCGGCAGAAAGCGCTTTGTTACGGCACGGCGGAAATAGGGAAGCGGGGCGGTAAATATCGCTACCATGGGGCGAAGGGGTAAACTACAAAACCTAGCTCGGCGCTGAATATATCTCAGTGTCACCCATGCACAGGACCAAGCTTGGAGCTTTAACTACAGTGAGCAGAATTTACAGTTGTGAAAACCCAGAAGAGCGCGCAGCAGGCCTGCGCGCTGCAACAGCGGCCGTGAAGAATGGCCGTCTAGTGGTTTTGCCTACGGATACTCTATACGGCCTAGGCTGTGATGCCTTCGATAACAATGCCGTGGCTAGCCTGCTCGCCACCAAACACCGCGGGCCAGACATGCCCGTTCCAGTTTTGGTGGGCTCCTGGGACACCGCGCGTGGTCTGGTGGCTAATTACACAGAACAGATGCGAACCCTGATTGAGGCATTCTGGCCCGGAGGCCTCTCGCTCGTGGTGCCACAGGCGCCAAGCCTGCCATGGAACCTCGGTGATACACGAGGCACCGTCATGCTGCGCATGCCTCTACATCCAGTAGCTATCGAGCTGCTGCGTGAAACCGGACCAATGGCGGTGTCGTCTGCAAACATTTCTGGACAAAAGCCAGCCACCACCGCTCAAGCAGCCAAGAATCAACTGGATACGGCAGTGACCTGCTACCTTGACGGTGGCGAAACACCAGTAGGCGTCGCGTCTACCATCATTGACCTCTCCGGCCGGACACCAAAGATCCTGCGAGAGGGCGCTATCAAGGCTGCCCGTATCGCTGAGGTCCTTGGCATGCAAGAAGAAGATTTGCGCTAAATATGGGTGCGGGAGCAGGCGTAGCTGGCGTGCCGATGCGAGAGTTGGGGCTTGTCCTTCTCGTAGCGGCTGCTTTGACGTACTTGCTCACCGGCGTAGTTCGTTACGTAATGATCCGCAGCGGTCAAGTAGCGGAGATCCGTGCTCGTGACGCCCATACCCAGCCCAAACCGCAGGTTGGTGGCGCCGCTATGTTCACCGGTTTTTTCTGCGCGGTGATCCTTGCAGATCAGCTTCCGGCGTTGACCCGAGGGTTTATGCCCATCACACCGGAAATGAAGGCGGTTCTGTGGGCCGCATTCATCATTGTGATCGTGGGTGTACTTGATGACATCTTCGAGATGGATGCCATCACCAAGCTAGTGGGGCAGCTGCTGGCAGCGCTTGTGATGAGCCTGATGGGCATCAACTGGACCATCCTTTATTTGCCCTTTGGTGGCGGAACCACGGTCATTCTGGATCCAGTAGTGTCCACCATCGTCACAGTACTGTTCACTGTGACCTTGTTAAATGCCATCAATTTTGTGGACGGTCTTGATGGTTTAGCTTCTGGCCTCGGAATGATCGCAGGCATGGCTATCCTGGTATTTTCCATGACCATTCTTTATGACCAAGGCGGAATGGTATCAGCATATCCGCCGGCCATTATCGCTGCGGCGCTGGTGGGAATTTGCGCTGGTTTCTTACCCCACAACTTTGAGCCGGCACGAATCTTCATGGGCGATTCCGGCGCCATGCTCATTGGACTGCTGCTGGCAGCGGCATCGACATCTGCGAGCGGCAAGATCAACATGAGCCTATACGGCACAGTGGACATGGTTGCGCTGATGTCGCCAATCATTGTGGTGGTAGCGGCCGTATTTGTTCCGCTTCTAGATCTGGTGATGGCGGTAGTGCGCCGCGTGAGTGCCGGCAAGTCCCCGTTCTCCGCCGATAAAAAGCATTTGCACCACCGGTTGCTCTCATTAGGACACACCCACCGCCGCGTGGCTCTCGTGCTTTACGTGTGGGTGTCTGTAGTCGCCTTCGGCGCGGTTTCGTTCTCCATCGTGCCAGTGCCATTCGCAATCGCGGGAGTGGTGGTTGGAATTGTCATGGCTGTAATCTTGACTTGGCGGCCTGTCATGCAGGCCAATAGGAAGAGTTCCACCGTAGTCGTAGACGTGCCGCCAGCCTAAGGCGCGAGTACTTAGCTAGAAGCTACCTAATTGAGTAGTATTGCAACCCAATTGACTAACACACTCTTGTAAAAGGAATCTCCATGACCAATGCCGGGTTATCCGCAGGCAAGCCGGAACAGTCACAGTTCGATGACCACCGTCGTCCGCTGCTTCGTGCACTAAAGTTTGGCTCAGTTGCTCTGATCATCATTTCCCTCATGTCGCTGGCTATCTGGGGCTGGTTGCGTGATCTGCCAGGCATCTGGGGTGTACTCATAGGCGCGGCCATCGGTGGTGGCTTCGTACTCTTTACTGCCCTGAGCGTTCTGCTGACTGCCAACACTTCTGCCTCCACAACCGGTGCAGTCGTCCTGGGCGGATGGTTGCTGAAGCTCGTGGTCCTCATCATTGTGCTAGTTCTCATCCGCAACGAGGACTTCTATGATCCGATGGCGTTCTTTGTCACCGTCGTCTTAGCCCTAGTAGTCACCTTGGGCACTGAAGTCTACGGGGTCATCACATCCAAGGTCACCTACGTTCAGCCATAAAGGTCAGAATGTATACAACGGCGCATCCAAATTCGGGGGTGCGCCGTTGTTTTGTATGTACAAAGATCATTAAAAAGCGAGTACAGAAATGGAAAAATTTCCGAATATGTGCATAGAACAAGGACGAGGGTGTGGCCTTCGGGTGTGCCGAATACGGGGCGGTTACCCCTATTCGTGTTGCTGTGATTGAGCTTACAAAACAAAGTTTGTACAGCTTAAGCGCCATAAACCAATGGGTTGGGAAATGGGGTAGAAGATGGGCTGTGATCAGGTAGTCGAAAGCATATTTCGCCTGATAATCTAACCGGTGGGTTATCCGGGGAATTAGTCCCAGGGCGTGAGAGCGTCCGAGCGACGAAGACCTTCCCCGGCTGGGTCCCCTGTAAGTGTCATGCTGATGTGCGACGGAATCCATGACGGTTACAGAGAGTTTTATAGACGTCCATCGCACCGATTAAGCAGCGGTGTTTAATCGGCCCGAACACGGGAGAGAACGCTGAGCGTTACACTACTTTCCATGAAGGGTGAATTTCATGCACCCAGTTTGGAACACGAATTTTTCCCGGGAACCTTCTGGCTGCAAGATGTAGCCAATGGTTGGTTCGCAATCGACCGTCTGATGTTCGTCCGCCTGCTGATGACGCTGGTCCTCGTGATCTTCTTTGCAGTCGCAATGCGCAACCCGAAGCTCGTACCTTCTGGTCTGCAAAACGCTGCTGAGTACCTCTTGGACTTTGTCCGCATTCACATTGCCGAGGACATCCTCGGTAAGAAGGAGGGTCGCCGGTTCCTTCCGGTTATCGCGACCATCTTCTTCGCAGTTCTATTTATGAACTTGCCTGCGGTCATTCCTGGCCTCAATATCTCGCCTAACGCACGAATTGGTATGCCACTCGTGCTGGCGCTGTTCGGCTACGTAGCATTCATCTATGCAGGTGCAAAGCGATACGGCTTCTTCAAGTACATCAAGTCCTCGGTGGTTATTCCTAACCTGCCACCAGTACTTCACATTCTTGTTGTGCCACTGGAGTTCCTCTCCAACTTCATCCTGCGTCCGGCTACTCTGACTATCCGTCTTATGGCCAACATGCTCGCAGGACACCTGATTCTGGTTCTGATCTTCGCTGCCACTAACTTCTTCTTCTGGCAGATGAACGGTTGGACCGCGCTGTCCGCTCTTACTCTTGTAGGCGCGGTTGCGTTCACGCTGTTCGAGTGCTTGGTCATTTTCCTGCAGGCGTACATCTTCGCCCTGCTGTCGGCCGTGTACATCGAATTGTCGCTGCACGCAGACGAACACTGACCCCGCAAAAGCGGATTAAAAAGTCTCTAAAATACACATACTCACTCGGTTAAAGAAAGCCGAGTATCTAGAAAGGGAACGACACTCTCATGAACGAAGTCATCCTTGCTCAGGGCACTGGTCTTGAAGGCTCCATCGCAACCGTAGGCTACGGCCTCGCAACCATCGGCCCAGGCCTTGGTATCGGTATCCTCGTTGGTAAGGCTCTCGAGGGCATGGCACGTCAGCCTGAGATGGCTGGCCAGCTGCGTACCACCATGTTCTTGGGTATTGCATTCGTTGAGGCTCTTGCCCTCATCGGCCTGGTTGCAGGCTTCATCCTTTAACATCCGACAACACACGAAAGTCCGAGACACTTATGACGAACGTCATTAATTACCTTGCAGCTGGAGGTGCAGAGCCACTTCCGCTGGAAGAGAGCCCAAGCGTCCTCCTGCCTGCTGGCTATGACATCTTCTGGTCGATCGTCGTGCTCGTTGTCATTGGAATTCTCTTCTGGAAGCTCGTTCTTCCGAAGTTCCAGGAAGTCCTTTCCGAGCGTGAGGACCGTATCAAGGGCGGCATCGACCGTGCTGAAGCTGCACAGGCTGAGGCAAAGGCTGCACTTGAAAAGTACAATGCTCAGCTCGCAGAAGCTCGTGCTGAAGCAGCAGAGATCCGCGAAGAAGCCCGCGCTAAGGGTAAGCAGATCGAAGCTGACTACAAGGCAAAGGCTACCGAGGAGAGCAACCGTATTATCGAGTCTGGTGAGAAGCAGCTTGCAGCTCAGCGTGAGCAGGTTGTAGCAGAGCTTCGCCAGGAAATGGGCCAGAACTCCATCACTCTTGCTGAGCGCCTGCTCGGAGACCAGCTCTCCGACGACGTCAAGCGCTCCGGCACCATTGATAAGTTCTTGTCTGAACTGGACACCGTCACTCCCGCAGGAAAGTGAGCACCATGCACGCAGCAAGCCGCGAAGCCCTAGCACAGGTCTCAAGCCACCTGGATAGCGCACTATCCGTTGATGGCGTAGACCATGTTGCTGAAGCTCTGCGCACCGGCTCTGAGCTTTTCGAGGTAGTAGATGCCCTCGACAGCGATCGCACTCTGCGCATCGCTGTTGCAGACCCATCCTCTACTGCAGAGAAGCGTGCCGGCATTGTGTCTGCTGTGTTTGCCGATAAGGTGTCACCATCCACCCTCGAGGTGCTGAAGTCCGCATCTGGCCTGACTTGGTCCAACCCACGCGAATACCGCGAGGGCTTGGTCAAGCTTGGTCGTCGCGCACTGCTTCGCAGCGCTGAACAGCAGGGCCAGCTTGGACAGGTAGAGAACGAACTGTTCTCACTGTCTCGCATCCTTGAAAAGGAACAGCAGCTGACCCTTCTGCTCGATGATCGCAGCGTAGATGGCCCTCGTAAGCGTGATTTGTTGGCAAAGGTGCTGTACGGCAAGGTCACCTCAGTGACCGAAGCCCTTGCACTCCAGGTCATTGGTCGTCGCGAGGATAACGCAATTGATGACATCGCAAACCTTTCCAAGGAAGCCGCTGCACTGCAGGGCCGCGAAGTTGCAACCGTTACCTCTGCTGCGCCTCTCAATGACGGGCAGATTCAGGCACTGGCACAGAAGCTAGAGCACATTTATGGTCGTGCGATGAGCATCCACTCTGAGGTTGATCCCAGCCTCCTCGGTGGTTTGGTCATCCGTGTTGGCGACGAAGTAATTGATGGATCCACCTCGGGTAAGCTCGAGAAGCTCCGTCACGCCTTCGCCTAACGCGACAGAAAACAAAGTTAAGAAATTGCTGGAAGAAACTACCGAGAGCAGGAAGAACATGGCGGAGCTTACGATCTCCTCCGATGAGATCCGTAGCGCGATTGCGAACTACACCTCGAGCTACTCCGCGGAGGCCTCCCGTGAGGAGGTCGGCGTGGTCATTTCCGCAGCTGATGGTATTGCCCAGGTATCTGGTCTGCCTTCAGTTATGGCAAATGAGCTCCTCGAGTTCCCAGGCGGCGTCATCGGCGTCGCACAGAACCTCGACACCGACCGCGTCGGCGTTGTAGTCCTGGGCAACTACGAGTCCCTTACCGAAGGCGACGAAGTAAAGAGGACCGGAGACGTCCTCTCTATCCCGGTCGGAGATGCATTCCTCGGCCGCGTCATCAACCCATTGGGTCAGCCAATCGATGGTCTGGGCGCAATCGAGAAGGAAGAGGACCGTGTCCTCGAGCTGCAGGCACCATCCGTGCTGCAGCGTCAGCCTGTCGAAGAGCCAATGCAGACTGGCATTAAGGCTATCGACGCAATGACCCCAATTGGTCGCGGTCAGCGTCAGCTGATCATTGGCGACCGCAAGACTGGTAAGACTGCAGTCTGCATCGACACCATCTTGAACCAGAAGGCAAACTGGGAGTCCGGCGACAAGACCAAGCAGCTGCGCTGCATCTACGTCGCAATCGGCCAGAAGGGCTCCACCATCGCAGCAGTGCGTAAGACCCTGGAAGAGCACGGCGCTCTGGAGTACACCACCATCGTGGCAGCTCCTGCGTCTGACTCTGCAGGCTTCAAGTGGCTGGCCCCATTCGCGGGCGCAGCACTTGGTCAGCACTGGATGTACCAGGGCAACCACGTTCTGGTTATTTACGATGATCTGACCAAGCAGGCTGAGGCTTACCGTGCTATCTCCCTGCTGCTGCGTCGTCCACCAGGACGCGAAGCTTACCCAGGTGACGTCTTCTACCTGCACTCCCGTCTGCTGGAGCGTGCTGCAAAGCTCTCCGACGACATGGGTGCTGGCTCCATGACCGCTCTGCCGATCATTGAGACCAAGGCAAACGACGTTTCCGCCTTCATTCCTACCAACGTAATTTCCATTACCGACGGTCAGGTATTCCTCGAGTCCGACCTGTTCAACCAGGGTGTCCGCCCAGCTATCAACGTTGGTGTTTCGGTTTCCCGTGTTGGTGGTGCAGCACAGACCAAGGGTATGAAGAAGGTTTCCGGTTCCCTGCGTCTTGACTTGGCTGCATACCGCGATCTCGAGGCATTCGCAGCATTCGCATCTGACCTGGATGCAGCTTCCAAGAAGCAGCTCGAGCGTGGCGCACGTCTCGTCGAGCTTCTGAAGCAGTCTGAGAACTCTCCACAGCCTGTAGAGCACCAGATTATCTCCATCTGGCTCGCCGGCGAAGGCCACTTCGACAACGTTCCCGTCGAAGACATCCGTCGCTTTGAGGCTGAACTGATTGAAAACCTCGAGTCCACCCAGCCTCAGGTTTTCGAGCAGATCGCTGGCGGCACTGCGCTGTCTGACGAGTCTCAGCAAACTCTGGTTTCCGCAACCGAATCCTTCAAGAAGAGCTTCCAGACCACTGATGGCACCCCAGTCATCAATGAGCCTGAGGTTGAAGCACTTGCTGCAGGTGAGGTTAAGAAGAACCAGCTGAAGGTCAAGAAGTAAAGTTTTACAGCTTTACTTGATTACCCATCAAGGAAAAGAAGGGAGGCGAAAAGATCCATGGCTAATCTTCGTGAACTGCGAGATCGCATCAAGAGTGTGAACTCCACTAAGAAGATCACTAAGGCCCAGGAGTTGATCGCGACTTCGCGCATCACCAAGGCCCAAGCCCGGGTCGAGGCTGCTCAGCCTTACGCCACCGAGATCCACAATGTGATGGAGCGTCTGGCCTCAGCTAGTTCCCTAGATCACCCGATGCTTCGCGAGCGCGAGGGCGGCAAACGCGCCGCTGTGCTCGTGGTGTCGAGTGACCGCGGCATGGCCGGTGGTTACAACTACAACGTCTTCAAGAAGGCTGCCGAATTGGAAAAGCTTCTTGAAGAGTCCGGCTACGAGGTTGTTCGCTACGTCACTGGTAACAAGGGTGCAGGCTACTACAAGTTCCGCGGCGCTGAAGTTGCGGGCGTGTGGTCTGGCTTCTCCCAGGATCCATCGTGGAAAGAAACTCATGACGTTCGCCGTCACCTGATTGACGGTTTCAACGCTACCTCTGACGGCACTGCTAAGTGGCGTAACGGCCTCACCGGCCCAGAGGGAGAGCCAGTTCAGGGCTTTGACCAGGTACACGTTGTGTACTCTGAGTTCGAATCCATGCTGACCCAGACTCCAGTAGCTCACCAGCTTCTGCCGATCGAGCCAGTCATTGAGACTGAGAAGATCGAGCAGTCTGAGGACGGTATCGTCGGCAAGGTCGACGGCAACCCTGAACCTGACGTCGACTTCGAGCCGGATGCGGATACTCTGTTGGACGCACTGCTTCCAAAGTACGTATCTCGTAGCCTGTACTCGATCTTCTTGGAGGCTTCCGCTTCCGAGTCCGCGTCGCGTAGGAACGCTATGAAGTCTGCAACTGATAACGCAACAGCCCTTGTTAAGGACCTGTCCCGCGTGGCCAACCAGGCCCGTCAGGCGCAGATTACCCAGGAAATCACAGAGATTGTCGGTGGCGCTGGCGCGCTCGCCGAAAGCGCAGAAAGTGACTAGATTATGACCACAGCTCTTGAAGAGCAGAACACGCAGGCTGCTTCTGCAGCTGGTCGCGTAGTGCGCGTCATCGGTCCGGTCGTTGACGTGGAATTCCCACGCGGCGAGCTGCCGGCACTGTACAACGCGCTGACTGTTGAGGTCACCCTCGAAGCAGTCGCAAAGACCATCACCCTCGAGGTTGCTCAGCACTTGGGCGACAACCTCGTTCGTGCGGTCTCCATGGCTCCAACCGATGGTCTGGTTCGCGGCGCAGCCGTAACTGACTCCGGTAAGCCAATTTCCGTCCCAGTCGGTGACGTCGTTAAGGGCCACGTCTTTAACGCTCTCGGCGACTGCCTCGACGAGCCAGGCCTTGGCCGCGACGGCGAGCAGTGGGGCATCCACCGCGATCCACCACCTTTCGATCAGCTCGAAGGTAAGACCGAGATCCTCGAAACCGGTATTAAGGTTATCGACCTGCTGACCCCTTACGTTAAGGGCGGCAAGATTGGTCTGTTCGGTGGTGCAGGTGTTGGTAAGACCGTTCTCATCCAGGAGATGATTACTCGTATCGCACGCGAGTTCTCCGGTACCTCGGTCTTCGCAGGTGTTGGTGAGCGTACCCGTGAGGGCACTGACCTCCACCTCGAAATGGAAGAAATGGGCGTTCTTCAGGACACCGCCCTCGTGTTCGGCCAGATGGATGAGCCACCTGGAGTTCGTATGCGTGTGGCTCTGTCCGGCCTGACCATGGCGGAGTACTTCCGCGATGTTCAGCACCAGGACGTGCTTCTGTTCATCGATAACATCTTCCGTTTCACCCAGGCAGGTTCTGAGGTTTCGACCCTTCTGGGCCGTATGCCATCTGCAGTGGGCTACCAGCCAACCCTGGCTGACGAAATGGGTATCCTCCAGGAGCGCATTACCTCTACCAAGGGTAAGTCGATTACGTCTCTGCAGGCGGTTTACGTCCCTGCTGACGACTACACCGACCCAGCTCCTGCAACCACCTTCGCTCACCTGGATGCAACCACCGAGCTTGACCGTGGCATTGCTTCTAAGGGTATTTACCCTGCAGTGAACCCGCTGACCTCCACCTCTCGTATCCTCGAGCCAGGTATCGTCGGCGAGCGTCACTACAACGTTGCACAGCGCGTTATCGGTATTCTCCAGAAGAACAAGGAGCTTCAGGACATCATCGCCATCCTTGGTATGGACGAGCTTTCTGAAGAGGATAAGATCACCGTTCAGCGTGCACGTCGCCTGGAGCGCTTCCTGGGCCAGAACTTCTTCGTCGCAGAGAAGTTCACCGGTATCCCAGGCTCCTACGTGCCACTGAGCCACACCATCGATGCCTTCGAGCGCATCTGCAACGGTGACTTCGACGCTTACCCAGAGCAGGCCTTCAACGGTCTGGGTGGTCTGGATGACGTCGAGGCTGCTTACAAGAAGCTGACCGAGAACTAAGGAGAGGCACATGGCTGACATCACCGTAGAACTGGTCTCCGTGGAACGTATGCTCTGGTCCGGCCAGGCAAGCATTGTCACCGCACAGACCACCGAGGGTGAGATCGGCGTGCTGCCCGGCCACGAGCCAATGCTCGGCCAGCTGGTCGAGAATGGCGTCGTGACCATCCGTCCGATCGACGGTGACCGTAAGGTTGCCGCCGTTCAGGGTGGTTTCCTCTCCGTTACTAAAGAGAAGGTCACCGTCCTTGCTGATTACGCAATTTGGGCTGACGAGGTTGACTCCTCTGCAGCTGAGCGTGATCTGCAGGCAGATGATGAAGTGTCGAAGGCACGCGCCGAGGCTGAACTGAAGGCTGTACGTCGCAGCTCTGAGTCCTAGGACTCGGGGGCTCGAGTTAGCCCACAGTACTTAAAAGAAGGGTCTTTCCCTCCGCTACATGGAGGGAAAGGCCCTTCTTCTTTTGTGTCTCTTGTGCGGTTGGGGGAGTGCGGGGTAGCAGATGAGCTGTGTGTTTATTTTTGTGGGGTGGCTAGCGCCTTTCCATGTTTTACGTAGGCTGTGGACGGAGTAATATTTATTCACATCAGCGGCTCTGGTGGGCCGCAGGATGCATGAAAGTTCAAAGTAGCCGGCTAGCGGTTGGCCCAACGTAGCTTAAGAGGATGTGCACCACAGTGAAGTATGTACTCATTGCACTCGTAGTTGTCTTTGTATTGCTTGCTGTGCTCGCGGGCTGGCGCTTTGCTGCGATTCGCTCCCGCGGTACGTCCATTTTGATTAGGAAGCTCCCCGCTGCTGGAGTACATGGCTGGCGTCATGGCGTTATCCAGTACAAAGGGGAGCGTTTACTTTTTTTCAAACTCCGTTCGTTGGCCCCTAGCTCAGATGGTGAGTTTCTTCGGACTAGCATTGAGATCAAGGGGCATCGTGAGCGCACGAGCGCAGAAGAGGATGTCTTTAGTACGCCAAAGATCCTTCAATTTTCTCATGATGGCGTTACCTACGAAACAGCTATGAGTCCGCACGCGGAAATGGCTTTTACCGCGTGGGTTGAGTCCGCTCCTGATTCACGAATGTCCAAGATGGATCCTAAGGAGCTTCTTCGGAAGATGAACAAGGACAATGAACGCTAAGCAGCGTCATGGTTTCTTTATCGGCAGTCTGGCAATGACTGCCCTTTTTTTATACCCGCGTGCAGGGAAAGTTCGAGGGAGTGAGTGCGGTGCGTTATGGTTTAGGGCATGCGTTTAGTCATTGCTCGTTGTTCAGTGGATTATGTTGGTCGCTTGCAAGCTCATCTGCCTATGGCGGATCGGTTGCTCCTTGTGAAGGCGGACGGTTCTGTGTCCGTGCATGCAGATGACCGCGCTTACAAGCCGCTGAACTGGATGACACCTCCTTGTACTCTCACTGAAACTGAGGTCGTTCGTGAGGAGGGCTCGAACGACTCCACTGTGGGCCTGTGGGTGGTGGAGAACAAGAAGGGGGAGCAGCTGCGGATTACCATCGAATCAATCCACTCGGATATGTCTTACAACTTGGGAGTGGACCCTGGTTTGCAGAAAGACGGCGTTGAGGCGCACTTGCAAGAGTTGCTGGCGGAGCACATTGAGACTTTGGGCGCTGGGTACACTCTCGTTCGTCGCGAGTACCCTACGGCTATCGGGCCGGTTGATATTCTGTGCCGTAACGCAGACGGAGCTACTGTGGCGGTCGAGATCAAGCGACGTGGTGGAATCGACGGCGTCGAGCAGTTGACTCGTTACTTGGAGCTGCTCAATCGTGATGAGCTCTTGGCTCCCGTTCACGGTATCTTTGCGGCGCAAGAGATTAAGCCGCAGGCTAAGACTCTGGCAAAGGACCGCGGGATCGAGTGCGTTATATTGGACTATGACGAACTCCGCGGTATCGAGTCTACTGAGCTACGCCTGTTCTAAATGGGACGCAAGAATAGACGCCACAACGTACCATCGCGCTCTCTCCCACGTGATGGTGCGGTGTTTTACGGCACCCAAGAGGCTGAGGGGCCCAGCTGGACGGGCGGTGAGATTTACCTCTATCGCCACATGGGGTCGCATGCGGCGGTAAAGTTTTATACCTGTCCTGGATGTAATCAGAACATTCCTCCCGGCATTGCTCACATTGTGGCGTGGCCAAGGGACTATGGCCGCGGTGCGGAGGATAGGAGACACTGGCACAGGCCGTGCTGGGATCATCGATAAGCATGAAAAAACCGCAGATCCTACGATCTGCGGTTTTGGCGTCTTACTTGACCGGCTGGGTAAGCTCCAGCAGTACGCCACCGGCATCCTTTGGGTGAACAAAGTTGATCTTTGCTCCACCGGTGCCCCTCTTTGCTTCTGGGTAGAGGAGGCGGATGTTGTTATCCACGAGGTGCTTGGTTAGCGCCTCAATATCAGAGGTGCGTAGGCACATCTGCTGCAGGCCAGGGCCCTTCTTGCCAATGAACTTCGCAATGGTGGAGTCCTCGTTCAGCGGAGCCAGCAGCTGAACCATGCCGTCGGTTTCGCCCAGGTTCTTAGGGCCGATCATGGCCTCGACAACGCCCTGCTCCTCGTTGGTCTCCTGGTGGTGGTTTACCCAACCGAACGCCAGTCGGTAGAACTCGACGGCCTTATCCAGATCAGGAACAGCGATGCCTACGTGGTCAAGGCAGTCAACGAGCTCGTGTGGAATTTCGATGGAAGAAATATCGTTACTCATACCTTCCAAGTGTAATAATCGTGCAGTCATCCTGCATTAAATTATGGGAAAAGACCACTGTGATCCTCGTAGCAGGCCCACGCACGCCCGATTGGTCGTAAGCTAGGGGCATGTTGATTGCATTTTCTGTTGCACCAGCCACTACCGAAAGCCCAAATGCGGAGATGGCTGACGCTGTCGCGGAAGCAGTGCGAGTTGTCCGCGAGTCTGGGCTGCCGAACGAAACCAACGCAATGTTCACCTTGGTTGAAGGCGAATGGGATGAGCTCATGGACGTAGTAAAGCGTGCCACGGACGCGGTCCTTGCTGTATCACCTCGAGTGTCGCTGGTACTCAAGGCGGATATCCGCAAGGGGTACACCGGCCAGCTAACGCAAAAGGTGGAGTCAATTAACAATCGCCTCGGGGATCCGGCTTAAAAAACCTGCGCCGTTTTGGCTAAGCTGGGGGAAGTATTTGCGCCCTATATTGGTGGGCCGTGATGACAACAAGTGCTGAACTAGGAGACGATCAAACTCGTGACTACGCCAAACAGGTTTACTGCAGGTGCTATTGACTTGGGCGAGGTTAAGGCCAGAGCAGAGGCAAAGGCGGAAGCAGAGGCGCGCGCGGCGGCCGGTGGCGCTACCGGAACAGGTACTGGTGGCGGGGTAGCGCTGGTTGCGGATCTCACCATGGACAACGTTGAGGCGGAGTTGATCAAGCGTTCCGCTCAAGTTGCGGTCATCGTTCTCATTGGCACCGCCCGCAGTCCTGAGTCTGAGCAGTTGAAGTCTGACTTCACACAGCTGGCCCAATCAGCTGGTGGTCGCTTTGTGTTCCGCTACATCGACGCTGATTCTCAAACCCAAGTTGCTCAGATGTTTGGCATCCAGGGGCTGCCAACTGTCGTTGCTCTTGCCTCCGGTCAGCCGATTGCTAACTTCGAGGGCGGTCAGCCTATTCAGGCGTTGCAGCAGTGGACTGCCGCGGTGATCAAGGCGGTAGGTGACCAGCTTCCGGGGCTTCCCACTCAGCCTGAAGGTGAAGATGACCCGGCAGAGCCTAGTGATCCCCGCTTTGCTGCTGCCGGAGAGGCCCTGCAAGCAGGCGACTATGACGGTGCAATCGCTCAGTACGAGGACATCTTGGTTCACGAACCAAAGAACAAGGAGGCGTTGCAGGCACGCGACTCCGCAAAGCTTCTGAAACGCCTTAACCAAGACGGCGGTTCGGCCAACCCTATTGCGGACGCTGATGCGGATCCGCAGAACAAGGATAAGGCTTTTGCGGCCGCTGATGCTCACATTGCGGAAGGCAATCCAGAGGCTGCGTTTGACCGCTTGATAGCCCTGATGGCAACCAGCGCGGGCGATGAGAAAGCTGCCATTAAAGACCGACTGCTGGAGCTGTTCGCGCTGTTTGATGCCACCGATGCCCGTGTGATCACTGCCCGCTCCAAGATGGCGAGCGCGCTCTTTTAACCGGCTCTAGATCCGAATTTTCGACAATCCTGTGCCTTCATCGGGCGCAGAACCGCTCCCTTCTAGTTGGAAACAATTAGTGGGGAGCGTTATGCATCCTGTGGTCTGGCGGCATTTATGTGGTTGTATTGAGGCATGAGAATCTACGCCAACGCGCGTGTACACACGCTGAAATCTCCTACGGATGTTTCATGAGGCACTTCTTGTCGACGCCGGCAAGGTGGTGGCGGTGGGCACCGTTGCGCAGCTCAAAGAGCGCGCCCCCGGCGCGCCGGAGGTCGATTGTGGCGGCAAGGTAGTGATTCCTGGGCTTGTCGACGCGCACATTCATGCGCTTTCCACCGCGGCCACGTTGGATCAGGTTGATCTTTCGTCAGCGCGCACCCTGCCGGAGGCAGTGGGCTTGATGGTTGATTATCACCGTACGTTGGCTCCTGGCCGGTGGCTTCGGGGTGGCAAGTGGGACGTGAACAAATGGAGTGACGTTGATGCGCCCAATAGGGCGCTGCTCGATGAGCTGATTCCGGACCGGCCAGTGGCTGTGTGGTCTGTGGATCTGCATACGCTCTGGCTCAATGGTGCCGCGCTTGATGCTGTGGGCATTGATGACGAAACCCCAGATCCGCGTGGTGGCCGTATCGTACGCGATGAATCTGGTCGTGCTACCGGCGTGTTGCTGGAGGATGCGGCTACCCTCGCGGAGCGCCAATTCCCGGTGGAGCCGCTTGATGAGCGCATACAGCAGATGAACCGAGCGCAGCGGGAGTGGTTGGCGCAGGGCATCACGGGAGTCCATGATTTTGACGGCAACGCCTCCCGTGAGGCGTGGGAAGGGTTGCTTAGCGCAGATCAGCTTCGGCTGAAGGTAGTGAAGTACCTGCGTTTGGATGAATGGGATTGGGCCAAGGAGTCTGGTTGGCGCACGGGGGACCGAGTAACCGACCGCTTCATTAAGGGCGGTCTCAAGCTGTTTTCGGACGGGGCGTTGGGATCACGCACCTGCCACATGTGCCACCCGTTTCCGCAGCCACGGGTGGATGGCACTGCCAATTATGGGTTGCCTATTGCCAGCCAAGACGTATTGGTGGAGCAGATTGCTGAGGCGTACTCGCATGGCATTGGCGTGGCGATCCACGCCATTGGCGATCAGGCGAACAGAGATGTACTGCGGGCGCTCCAAAAAACGGCAGGTGAAGCGCCGGTTGCCCCTCGTGTGGAACATGTTCAGTTCATCCAAGAAAGCGACATCCCTGTGATGGCACAACTAGGCGCTGTTGCGTCCATGCAGCCGCGGCACTGTATTTCGGATATTCCGCTCCTTCCGATGGTGGAGAACAACCCCGGGCTGGTGGCGTACCCATGGAAGCAAACCCTTGCTGCCGGTATACCGTTGGCGTTTGGTTCCGATGCGCCGGTGGAACCCACTTCTCCATGGGCAGCGATCTATGCAGCTATGACTCGGGCGGATATTTCGGGTGATAAGTCCACCTCGTTCCAGCCACAGAACAGGATTAGTGCTTACGACGCACTGGTGGCGCATACCGCTGGTGCTGCACGTGCCGCTGGTTTAGCGGGCGAGACCGGAATGATTGTTCCAGGCATGGATGCGGATTTCATTGTTATTGATAGCAATCCGTTTACAGATCCTGGCGATTCGGAAGAGTCCTTGTTTGCTGTCGCAGAATCCGTCCGGGACACCACGGTGGAACTCACCGTGGCCGCGGGCGAGGAAGTCAGCTAGTCCACGGCATATTGCCGCGCTGGGGTTCAAGGGCCAAATAAAAAATGACGCTGGCAGGTCGCCAGCGTCATTTTTAGTTTTGACTACGTGGGATTAACCAACCCAGCGGTAGTACTGCGCACTCATCGCAGGGATCTGCAAGGTGATTGAGTGCGGGTAGCCGTCCCAGCCGGTGTCCCAGGCAGTGACGGTGTCCTCGAGAATGTTGTTTGCGCCGTTGTAGACGCCAGCATCGGTGTTGAGGATGCACTTCCAGTTGCCGGATTCAGGAACGCCCAGCTTGTAATTGCTTTGACCGTTTCCGCCAAAGTTGAAGACGCACAGGATCTTTTCGCCATTTGAGCCGTAGCGCACAAAGGAGAGGATGTTGTTTTCTGCGTCATCGGCCTTGGTCCAGCTGAATCCGGCAGGATCGGCGTCCTGGGTGTACAAGGCAGGGGAGTCAGCGTAAGTCTTGTTCAGGTCACGGACGAGGTTGCGCAGGGTGTCGTGGTATTCGCCCTCCCAGCCTACGGTGTCGTCCCAGTCAATGGAGCGGCCCTCTGACCATTCCAGGACTTGACCAAACTCCTGGCCGTGGAACAGCAGCTTCTTGCCTGGGTGTGCCCACATGTACGCAAACAGGGTGCGGAGGCCGGCGGCTTTGTTCCAGGTATCGCCCGGCATGCGCTCCCACAAGGAGCCCTTGCCGTGTACTACCTCGTCGTGGCTGAAGGGGAGCACGAACTTCTCGGAGTACTGGTAGACCATGGAGAAGGTGATGTCGCCGTGGTGGTAGGAGCGGTGGACTGGGTCGAGTGAGAAGTACTCGAGGGTGTCATTCATCCAGCCCATGTTCCACTTCATGTTGAAGCCCAGTCCACCCTGATCGGTGAAGGCAGTAACGCCAGGCCACGATGTGGACTCTTCGGCGATGGTGAGGATGCCCTTGTGGTGTTTGTGCACAGTGGCGTTCATTTCCTGCAGGAACTGAACGGCCTCGAGGTGTTCGCGACCACCGTACTGGTTCGGTAGCCACTCACCCTCATTGCGGGAGTAGTCCAAGTACAGCATGGACGCAACGGCGTCAACACGCAGGCCGTCAACGTGGAATTCTTCCAGCCAGTACAAAGCATTAGCTACGAGGAAATTGCGGACCTCGTTACGGCCGAAGTTAAAGACGTAGGTGCCCCAGTCCTTCTGCTCGCCACGGCGCCAGTCTGGGTGCTCGTAGAGTGCCTGCCCGTCGAAGCGCGCGAGCGCGAAGGAATCCTTAGGGAAGTGGGCGGGAACCCAGTCCACGATCACGCCGATGCCTTCGGCGTGGAAGGCGTCGATAAGCTCACGCAATTCGTCAGGGTTACCCCATCGTGACGTTGGTGCGTAGTAGCCAGAGACCTGGTAGCCCCAGGAACCGCCGAATGGGTGCTCGGCCACGGGGAGGAACTCGACGTGAGTGTATCCCATCCACTTGACGTACTCCACAAGCTCCCGAGCGAGGTCCTTGTAGGAAAGACCCTGTTTCCACGACCCCAAGTGGACCTCGTAGACGCTCATTGGCTCGGCGTTGTAATCCTTGGTGGCACGCTGTTGCATCCATGCGGAGTCTTTCCACTCGTAGGAGGACTCCGTGATGATGGAACCGGTTGCTGGTGGCACCTCGGCGCGACGCGCCAGAGGGTCAGCCTTGTCAATGCGGTGGCCTTCGCTGGTGTGAATAGCGAACTTGTACACGTCGCCCTCACCGAGGTTAGGGATGAAGATCTCCCAAATGCCAGACGCTCCCAGAGATCGCATGGGGTACTGGTTAGGGTTCCAGCCACAGAAGTCACCGATGACGGCAACACCCTTGGCGTTAGGCGCCCACACAGCAAAGGACGTACCGGTCACGTCACCGTAGGTGCGAATATGGGATCCCAGCACCTCCCAGAGGCGCTCGTGGCGGCCTTCACTGATGAGGTGTATATCGATTTCACCAAGAGTGGGCAGGAAAATATATGGATCTGCAGTTTCCGTGACGTGGCCAAAGTCCCAGTCCACCCGAAGGCGGTACTCAGGGCATTCGCCCAGGTCAAGCACCACACCAAAGATGTCATCGCCAAGAGGCTGCATTGGGTAAGCATCATTACCAATGAGAACGTCCACGCTTTTTGCGCCAAGTTGGCGTGTTCGGATGAGGGAATGATCAGCGTCAATCTTGTGCCAGCCGTAGAACCCGTGCGGGTTGTGGTGTTGGCAGTGGACGAGTCGGCCGTGGTCCTCGGCTGGAATCGTCAGCGGGCTGTGATCGTAAGACATGACCATCCTTTTCGCGTTTATCTAGTGAAACTAAAAGCTTTGTTTGCGCCGAGTGTAAAAGCACTCACGCCTTATCAACGACGCTACCGGAGTAGCGCAGCACGGGCAGCGAAAATCAGTGTGAAATCCGGCCTAACTAGGGTGACGTATGGGACATTTATCATTGCCGTGAGCTGCACGATCTTGGATGCGCCCCTCAGGCATTCACGGCGGCGTAAATTGGCTACCAAATTGCCGTTTCATCGCCGCAATTTCCTAAAACGCCTGTCGATTTCTCTCGCCGCAGGAAGCCAGAGGCCGGCACCACGCAAACAGTGGTGCCGGCCTGAGCTAGCTAGGGGCTAGTGCCTTAGTTGCTGTAGTTAGGGTGCGTGCGCCACGTGAGGCGGTCACGTAGTTCTTCAGGAACGTCTGGCAGCGCGAAGATGTGCGCCACGTCCTGATGCGGATCGAGGCGGACAAAGTTGTGCTGGCCCCAGGTGTACTCGGCACCAGTAAGGAGATCCTTGACCTGGAACTGGGCGTCGTTGTTTCGGCCGATGGCACCCAGATCCAGCATCACGTTTGCTTCCTGCGCGTAATTCGGATCAAGGTTTACTACCACGAGAACCGCGTTGCCGGATACCGGATCAATCTTGGAGTAGGCCAGGATTTGGTCGTTGGTGGTCTGGTGGAAGTTGATGAAACGCAGCTGCTGCAGTGCAGGATTGTCGCGGCGGATCTTATTCAGCGCGGTGATGTATGGCTCCAATGAATCACCGGATGCGAGTGCTGCCTCGAAGTCACGTGGACGCAGTTCGTACTTCTCGGAGTCCTTGTACTCCTCCGAGCCGTGTGCCACTGCCTCGTGCTCGTAGAGCTCGTAGCCGGAGTACACGCCCCACAGTGGAGACATGGTTGCCGCAAGGGCTGCGCGGATGGCAAACATCGCGCGGCCGCCGTATTGCAGGGAGGCGTGAAGAATATCTGGGGTGTTGACAAACAGGTTCGGGCGGAAGACGTCGGCCATGTCTGCGATCTCGGTGGCAAACTGTTCCAGCTCCCACTTGTTGGTCTGCCACGTGAAGTAGGTGTAGGACTGGCTGAATCCCACCTTGGCCAAGCCGTAGAGGCGGGCTGGCCGGGTGAACGCCTCAGCGAGGAAGATGACTTCTGGGTTCGTCCTGTGGATTTGAGCGATCAACCATTCCCAGAAATTAGCCGGCTTGGTGTGCGGGTTGTCCACACGGAAGGTGGTGACACCCAGATCGACCCAGTGCTTAACCACGCGGTAGATCTCTTCGTAGATCTTCTTCGGGTTGTTGTCGAAGTTCAGCGGGTAGATGTCTTGGTACTTCTTTGGTGGATTCTCAGCAAAAGCGATGGTGCCGTCTGCCAGTACGGTGAAGAACTCTGGGTACTTCTTCGCCCAAGGGTGGTCAGGCGCTGCCTGCAGAGCGAGGTCCAAGGCGATCTCAAGATCCAGTTCCTTGGCGCGCTCCAGCAAGGCCACGAAGTCCTCGTCGGTACCTAGTTCTGGGTGGCAGGCGTCATGACCGCCGGTTGCTGCGCCGATAGCCCATGGGGAGCCTACGTCACCGTCTTCGGTGACGAGGGTGTTGTTCTTGCCCTTGCGGTTTACCACACCAATTGGGTGGATTGGTGGGAAGTAGACGGTGTCGAATCCCATGCGGGCGACGCGGTCGAGCGCGGCCGCGGTGGTGGCGAAGGTGCCGTGGACTGGGTTGCCATCTTCATCCCAGCCTCCGGTGGAACGTGGGAACAGTTCGTACCAGGAGTTCACCAAGGCGTCGCGACGCTCCACCTTGACCACGTGCTCCTTCCCGCGGGTCAAGAGCTCGCGCAGCGGGTGGGCTTCCAAGATGGCGGTGACCTCAGTGGACAGGGCCGGTGCTACGCGGGTGCGCAGGGGCTCGTCAGTGCGTAGGGTCTTGGCTACGTCGGTGAGCTGCTTGCGCGCTGCCTTATCCTTCACGCCCATGGCGGCCTTCTCAAACAGCTGTGCGCCGTGCTCAATGTCATTAGCAAGCTCAGCAGGGGACTGGCCAGCCTCAATCTTGGCGGTCACAGCATGACGCCACGTAGCCATGGGGTCACTCCATGCGTCTACTTGGAAAGTCCATTCACCGGCAACGTCAGGAACAAAAGCGGCGTGCATGAGATCCTGATCCATGAAGTCACGGGTCATGGTAACCATAGTTCCCTTGGCGGCAGACGATCCCTTAGGGCCTTGCACGTTCAAGGTGGCGTTAATGGCGTCATGTCCCTCGCGCCAAATCACTGCCGCGACAGGAACGTATTCACCAACCACGGCCTTGGATGGGTAGTTGCCACCGCCTACCAGTGGGCGGACATCTTCAATGGCTAGTCTTCCGGTCACAGTACTTCTGGCTCCTTAGTTTGCGCGGGACAAATATTTGCGCGGTACAAGTAATTATTCGCTTTTGATATGTGGTTACTTCACGCGGTTGCCTTGGGGCGTGCCACAGTGCACACACTTCCAGACTACCGAGCCGAAGGTGAACTGACAGTGAAAGCCTGGATAAATCTGCGTACACCGGTGTCCGATACGTCACGGGGCAGGAGGGAAGATGCCCTAAAGAAAACCGCTGTGCGGGTTTAATGCCATGGGCGAGAAATAGGTTGTAATCTTTTGGGGTAAGCAAACTATACGTACTCAGTGGAGGCATCTGCCGTGGTGGCCAATCAGCCAGTGGAAGAACAGCGCAATGAAGATCTTCTGATTGATTTTGAAGACGTCACCTTTGTCCGCGAGGGCAACACCTTGCTTGGTCCGCTGACGTGGCAGGTGGAGTTGGACGAGCGGTGGGTCATTGTTGGCCCGAACGGGGCTGGTAAGACCACCTTGATTCGCCTCGCGGCAGCGGAGGAGTTCCCGTCAGGTGGTCGCGCCTGGATTATGAATGAGCGCGTGGGCAAGACCGATATGCGCGATCTTCGCACCATGATTGGTATGAGCTCCGCCGCGCTGGGTAATCGTATTCCAGCCAATGAGAAGGTGGAGGACCTTGTCGTCTCGGCGGGATATGCCATCTTGGGGCGCTGGCGCGAGGAATACGAGGCACTAGACCTCGAACAGGCCTCTGACATCCTAGAGCAGGTAGGTGCTATGCATTTGGCAAAGCGTCGCTGGGGCACGTTGTCTGAGGGTGAGCGCAAACGCGTGCTCGTTGCCCGCGCACTCATGACAAATCCAGAGTTGCTGCTTCTCGACGAACCCAGCGCCGGCATGGACTTGGGCGGCCGCGAGGACTTGGTGGGTTACTTGGGGGAGCTAGCCATGGATGCGGATGCTCCTGCCATAGTCATGATCACCCACCACGTGGAAGAAATCCCCAACGGCTTCACCCACGCGATGTTGCTTGATGAGGGAACGGTGGTGGCCCAAGGTTTGATCGATGACGTTCTTACCAGTGAGAACCTCACCAAGGCATTCCACCAGCAGATCTCCATCGATAAAATCGATGGGCGCTACTTCGCTCGTCGCACCCGCGTGCCCGGTAAGCACCGCGCATAGGATCGCATACCTTAGCGGGGCTCGAGACGAGCTCCGCACTATGCCCGCTGACGCCGAAGGGAGGTGGAATACATGAAAGGTAAGTACTTAGGTATCGGTGGCCGCAAGCTCGCTGCCACCGTCATCATGGTGCGTGACTCTGACACTGGCATTGAGGTGTACGTCCAAGAACGGGTCAGCTCCATGCCCACCTATCCAAACGCCACTGTATTCCCTGGCGGTGGCGTGGATCCGCGTGACTTTGAAGAGCCAGTAGACGCCGATCACTTAACCTACACGGGCCCGAAAAGGCAAGAGTGGGCAGAAAAGCTTGGCGTGAGCTCTCAACAAGTGCGCGGGCTACTCTTCGGCGCAGGGCGTGAATTGTTCGAAGAAACCGGGACCCTGCTGGCCTCCCACGCTGATGGCAGCCCCATTCCGGACGTGTCCGTGTACCATCCGGAGCGCTTGGCACTGGAAAGCCACCGCAAGTCCTTCACCAAGGTATTGATGGAAAACGATCTCGTCCTGCGCGGAGATCTTCTGCACCCGTTCATGCATTGGGTGACTGGAGATGATGAAGAGCACCGCTTTGATGCCTTCAGCTTTCTCGCCATCGCGCCAGAGGGCCAAGATCCAGACGGCAACACCCGCGAAGCCGCATCCACGGGCTGGTTCGATCCCAACATCATCCTTGACGGTTGGCGCGCAGGCCTACTGCGTTTGGTCATTCCAACGTGGGGCCAGCTATGGGAGGTCTCCCAATACAACAACGTCAAGGATTTGCTGGCAGCGTTCGAGAATCCTGACATGTCGCCCATCATCGGAAGCCCCCGCAACCACCCGCACTACCGCGAGTTCTACACCTACAAACCGCCCACACGGTTCTAACGCACTACACTCTTCAACGTGAGTTTTAGCGCGCAAGAGATTAACTTCTTCATCACCCACCGCGAGCGCATCCACGAGGTAGCCGCGGATCTTTCACTGACCCCCACAACGTCGCTGAAAGATGCCGAGGTCTTGCGTAAAGAATTCGGGGACTTCGGCCGCGCCGTCATGGAACTAGTCACGGCTCAGCGCAAAAACGCGACCAAGCTCCCCGCGGGCTGGCTCCTCTCCGCTGAGGCCGCACAGCAGGCCACACCGTTCGTCGTTGCCCAATACCGCGCGAGGAAGATCGCAGACTACGTCCGACGTGACCCAGGCGCCCCGCAGCTGGTCCATGACGTCACCTGTTCCATCGGCACCGAAGGTGCCGCCATCGTGGCCGAAGGCCTGAACTACCTGGGGTCCGACCTGGCCCAGGACCGCCTCCTCATGGCCCAGGCCAACGTCGGCAAGAATGCCACCTTCATGCGTGCCGACGCCCTCACCCCCGCACACACCGCCGCCGCCATCATCGTGGCGGACCCAGCCCGCCGCTCCGGCGGGCGCCGCATCCACACGCCAGAGGACCTGCTCCCGCCACTGCCGGATCTGATCGCCGCATGGCCCACATCACCTGTGGCTATCAAATGCGCGCCGGGGCTAGATTTCAGCGACTGGGACGGCCTTGTCAGCGTGGTCAGCGTAGACGGCGGCGTCAAAGAAGCCTGCCTATACAGCGCATGCTTCGCAGCCGGCGAAACCCGCGAAGCAGTAATGATCTCGCGCGATGGGGAAGTAGATCGCATCACGGACCTAGACGCAGAACCAGACTCAGTGGGCGCAGGTGAACCGGGCACGTTCATCATCGACCCAGACGGTGCCGTAGTGCGCGCCGGGCTGGTCAAACACTATGCCTCCCGCGAGGGTCTGTGGATGCTGGATGAACGCATTGCCTACTTGACGGGTGATCGCATCCCCGCGGGCCGCAGCGGCTTTGAGTTCCTTGAAATGGTGCCACTGAAGAAGCTGAAGCACGCTTTGGCAAAGTATGACGCCAAGAGCGTGGAAATCTTGGTGCGTGGCGTGGACGTGGACCCAGATCAGCTGCGGAAGAAGCTGAAGCTTAAGGGCACGAAGCCCATGGCTGTGGTGATCACCCGAATTGGCACTCAAGGAGTGGCGCTGATCTGTAATGAGCGATCTTTTGCCAGTTCAGAGTAATTAATTACCAGTAATCTAGACCACTTGGTCTTACATTACTAGACTGGTTCACTATCGTTTGCTCCGTGGCGAGTGGGCGTGAGACGACCACTCGGCGTGGAAAGTGGCCAAAATATTTTTCAAGTGCAACAATGGCCGAGGAAATAGCGAAAGTAGTTTAGAGGAAAGGTAAGGCGTTAAGCAGATGCCTGCAATCGTGGCCCTGGTAAAGAACGTTCCAGACACATGGTCCACTCGATCACTCGAGTCTGATTACACCCTTGATCGTGACAATGTGGACAACGTGATCGATGAGATCAACGAGTTCTCCGTTGAGCAGGCACTTCGCCTTCGTGACGATAACCCAGACGCCGGCTACACCGTCGTTGCTTTGTCCGTGGGCACTACCGCATCCGAGGATGCACTGCGCAAGGCGTTGGCAATGGGCGCGGACTCCGCTGTGCTCGTTACTGATACTGCACTAGCCGGTTCTGATGTACTCGGCACCGCGTGGACCATCGCTGGTGCACTCAACACCATCGATGACGTCGCTCTAGTTGTTGCCGGCAATGCGTCTTCTGACGGTGCCATGGGCTCGCTTCCGGGCATTCTTTCTGAGTACCGCCAGCAGCCTGCACTAACCAATTTGAAGACCGTCTCCCTCGAGGGTTCCCTGGTCAAGGGCATTCGGGAGACTAATGATGGTGACTACGAGATCGAGGCGCCACTTCCGGCGATCGTGTCCATTACTGACAAAGCTGATAAGCCACGTTTCCCTAACTTTAAGGGCATCATGGCGGCCAAGAAAGCTGAGATCACTCACCTCGAGCTCGCTAACATTGGCGTGACCGCTGAGCAGGTTGGTCTGGGGCACGCAGCTACTGCCGTGACCGCAGCGAATCAGCGTCCAGCGCGTGAGGGCGACGAGCCGATCCGCACCGATGCAGCGACCGCAGCGGCGAAGATCGTGGACTTCCTCGAGCAGGAAAACGCTCTGTAAATAACCACTCGGCCAATACTGACTTCAAGGAAAGATAATTCTTATGACTAACGCATACGTTCTGGTCGAGCACGCCGACGGCCAGGTACTTCCAGCTACCGGCGAGCTGATTACCGCAGCCCGTGTATTTGGAGATGTGACCGCCGTTGTTGTTGGCGCCAGTGGCGTTGAGCAGGCACTGGCACCAGCACTTGCCGAGCTGGGCGCCACCAATATTGTTGCTGCAGTAGCCGCTGATGCTGCAGAGCGCATTGTGATCCCAGAGACTGATGCCCTGAGCATGCTTGCTGCCCAGACTCCAGCGCCAATCCTGATTGATGCCGGCGCCCACGGCAACGAGATCGCTGGCCGTTTGGCAGCACGCCTCGCATCTGGTGTCCTGTGCGATGTCGTTGGCGTCAACGCTGACCGCACCGCCAACATGTCCATCTTTGGTGACTCCATCGAGGTTTCCGCAGCGGTGGGTGGCGCAAGCCCTATCTATACCCTGCGCCCAGGTGCAGTCACTGCCCAGCCACAGGCTGCAGCAGGTACCGTATCCTCCTTCGACCTCCCAGCGAGCGGCGTCAAGGATGTTAAGGTGACGGGCTTTACCCCAGCGGAGAAGGGTGATCGTCCTGATCTCGCACAGGCCAAGATTGTGGTCGCTGGTGGCCGTGGCGTGGAGAGCGAAGACAACTTCCACTCCCTAGTGGAGCCTCTAGCTGACTCCTTGGGTGCTGCCGTTGGCGCTACCCGTGATGCCGTTGATCTGGGTTGGTACCCACCTCAGTATCAGGTTGGTCAGACAGGCGTGACTGTATCCCCAGACGTCTACATTGGCTTGGGTATTTCTGGCGCAATCCAGCACACCTCGGGCATGCAGACTGCCAAGAAGATCATTGTCATCAACAACGATGAGGATGCGCCGTTCTTCCAGATCGCGGACCTAGGAATCATCGGTGACATTCACGAGATCGCGCCATTGGTGACCGAAGAGATTACCAAGCGCAAGGCCTAGAAAAACTCTCCTCAGCACCCCGCAATCATCCGCGGGGTGCTTTGTCACGAAAGTAGTCATGACGATTTATCTCGATCACGCAGCAACAACGCCGCTTCGCGACGTAGCAAGGGACGCCTGGCTTGATGCCTCCACGGCCGTGAACCCAGCCAGCCAGTACGGCTCCGGCCGCCGCGCCCGCGGCCAGTTGGACACCGCCCGCGAAACCATTGCGGAGCTGCTTGGTTGCGAACCCATCGAGGTCATCTTCACCGCGTCCGGCACCGAGGCCGACAACATTGGTGTGGCTGGCCAGTTTTACGCCCGCAGCGCGCAGCACGGCAACCGGGTGGTCAGTACACCCATCGAGCACCCTGCGGTGATGGACACCGTCAACGCCCTGCGCGGTGCAGACGTGCACTACCTGCCCGTGAGCAAATCCGGTGTGATCACTGACCTCACACCTCTAAAGGAGCCTGCGGCCGTAGCCACCTGCATGTGGGCGAACAACGAAACCGGCGCAATCCAGCCCGTTGAGGACGTTATCGCCGCAGCACGTGCAACCCATACCCCAGTACACGTGGACGCCGTTCAGGTGGTGGGGCATAGGCACGTCAACTTCCACGAACTGGGGGCTACAACTCTGGCCGCGTCTGCCCACAAGTTCGGTGGCCCCCGCGGCGTTGGTATCCTGCTGGCCAAGCGCTCACCCGCGCCACAAGGAGTCATCTTTGGTGGCGGCCAGGAGCGAGGAATCCGATCGGGCACAGTGGATGTGGCCGGCGCCGTAGCCACCGCCGCTGCGTTAACCGAGGCAGTGTCCGAGATCGACGCGGAAGAATCCCGCCTGCGTGCACTGCGTGATCAGCTACGACGTGCCATCTCATCGGGCGTTGACGATGTCGTCTTCCACACCCCTGAGGGTGACCAAAGCTTGGCCTCCCACCTTTATATGTCTTTCCCCGGTGCGGAGGGGGACAGCCTCATCATGCTTCTTGACCACAAGGGGATCGAGGCCTCGGCGGGGTCGGCCTGCCACATGGGCGTCAACCGCGCGTCTGAGGTACTGCTGGCCATGGGCGTGGACGAAAAGACTGCCCGTGGCACCCTACGTCTGACGTTGGGCCGCACCACGACGCAGGAGGATATCGCAGCGGTTGCTGAGGTACTACCTGAGGTGGTCCGCCTAGCGCGGCTTGCGGGCATGGCCTAAGGCGCAGACCAACTCCGCGAGAGACACTTACGTTGTTTTAAGTTTCATCGTGGCGTGCAGTCCCCGCCGCCGCAAACTTTTTAGTCCAGCCCTCACCCTTGTACTGGGCAGGCACAGCCCCGCCCAGCAGTTCGCGGGCCATAGCGTCCGCGTCCTGCCCCGCGGGCAAGGCGCTTTCCGACGCTAACAAGATGATGTTTCCGTAGCGGCGGCCCTTGAGCATCGCGGGGTCCGCAATCACGGACACATGGCCAAAGACCTCCTCGAGGCCTTTGATCTCAGCGTGAGCCCCCTTGAGATCAGAATGGTCACCACAGTTGGCCACGTACAGGCCACCCGGCGCTAGTGAGTTCTTACACAATTGGAAGAACTCTACCGTGGTGAGGTTGTGTGGTGTCTCGGCACCTGCGAATACGTCTCGAATAATGATGTCACGGCTTGCCGGCACAAAGGTCTCGGTTACTGCGCGGGCCTCGCCTTGCCTGATTTTAAGTTGGGGTGAGCGGGGGAGATCGAACCAATCGCGGACCAGCGTTCCCAACGCGCCATCGAGTTCAACCACCGTATTGCGTGAGCCTGGATACTTGGCAACGATGTAGCGTGCGATAGAGCAAGCGCCGCCGCCTAGATGCGTGACGCGTAGTGACTCCGGGTTAAGGCGACCAGGAATCCAGTGGTTGATCGCGGCGACAATCCATCGCATGTATTCGTACTCAAGTGTGAGTGGATCCCCGGCAATGTGGCTGGACGGTACACCGTTGACGAGCACCTCCCACGCGCCGGCGAGGTAACCGTCGGGACGCAGCTCAACGCTGCCTGTGTCGGTGGGGTAAGCACCGGCCATCGGGCCGGTGGTGCGTGGTGCCTCAGCGGTTTGTTTGCTCGCGCGTTTTCTACCCATGGAAGCCAAAGATACCGCGGGGTAGCGCGGGCTTACAATTACACACATGGAAACGTGGGACGTATAGGACATCAACCGCCAGCGCACTGGTGAGGTAGTGCCACGAGGGCGCATTGTTGCCGACGGTCACTTCCATGTGGTCGTCCACCTGTGCATTTTTGACACCCAAGGGCGCTTGTTGATCCAACGGCGCGTAGACAATAAGGAAACATGGCCCGGCCGGTGGGACTTCTCCCTAGGCGGGTCCATCATCCGGGGAGAGACATCCGCCCAGGGCCTTGCGCGTGAGGCCCAGGAAGAATTGGGGCTTGACTTGGATCCGAGCTCACTGCGACCGGCTTTTACAACGAATTTTCCTGCAGGCTTTGATGACTTCTACATCATTCAAGCAGAGCCAAAACTGGATGCTCTGGCGGTGCCTAACAATGAGGTAGCAGAGGTACGCTGGGCTAGCTTGGACGAGGTAATCAAGCTACTCGAATCCGGTGATTTTATCTCTTACCGCGAATCCGTGCTTCGATTCATCTTTGATTTCGTTGGCCACCCAGACATCTTTGTGCAGGAACCGCAATGGCGGTGAAATAGCTTGAACGCACCTGCCGTTGTAGCATAGGCAAGGTTTGACCCCAACATAGAAGGAGCAGAAATGCGCGTACTGGCAGCAATGAGTGGCGGTGTGGATTCAGCCGTGGCGGCTACCCGTGCCGTGGAAGCAGGCCACGAGGTTGTGGGTGTCCACTTAGCGCTGAGCCAAGACCCGCAGGCCGTACGCGAATCTTCCCGTGGCTGCTGTTCGCTTGAGGACTCCGCAGATGCTCGCCGCGTGTGCGACAAACTTGGCATCCCGTTCTATGTGTGGGACTTTTCTGACCGCTTCAAAGAAGATGTGATCGATGACTTCGTGGACTCCTACGCCCGAGGCGAAACCCCTAATCCCTGCCTGCGGTGCAACGAAAAGATTAAGTTCGCGGCACTTTTGGAACGCGGCATCGCCCTTGGATTTGATGCCGTGGTCACCGGGCACTACGCGCAGCTAACCCAGCCAGCAGACGGCGGTGACGGCTACCTGCGCCGCGCAGTCGACCCAGATAAGGATCAGTCCTACGTGCTCGGCGTGCTTGGCCAGCACGAGATTGCCCATTGCATGTTCCCAGTAGGTGACACTAAGAAGCCACAGATCCGCGAGGAGGCCGCAGCCCACGGCTTCTCTGTAGCTAAAAAACCAGACTCCTACGACATCTGCTTCATCCCAGACGGCAATACACAAGCATTCCTGGGCAAGCGCATTGGTCTGCGACCAGGCATGATCGTGGATACACAGGGGCAGGCGCTCAAGGAGCACGACGGAGCATTCAACTACACCATCGGCCAGCGCAAGGGCCTAGATATCAAGCAACCCGCAGCTGACGGCAAGCCCCGCTATGTCACAGACATTGACGCCACCACTGGCACCGTCACCGTAGGATCGCGCGAGGACCTGTCCGTCACCCATATCACTGCAGACCGCTTGAAGTACCTCCACCCAGCTATGGATGGGTACTTCGATGCGGAGGTGCAAGTACGCGCACACGGTTCGGTAGTGCCATGCTCAGTGGTGGTTGACCGTGACAACGACCGCATGGAGCTTGAACTGAAACAGCCACTTTCCGGTGTCGCTCGTGGTCAGGCGGCGGTGATCTACCTGCCTGATGACGGTGGAGACATCGTCTTGGGATCCGGCACGATCTGCGCCACCGGGCGCTAATCCGGGGCACGCTCATGGTCGCTTTTAACTTGGGGCCACTGCCGGGAACTAGCATCGCTGAGGCAGCGGATGTTATCGCCAGCGAATGCCTAGTGCGTACCATCCCGCACCTGCCACAACGTGGTCTGCTCGATGACGCTAACGCGCACACCTTCGCACTCATGCCTGAACTGCCCATTGACAAAGGCCCCCGCAGTTGGCGGCTCACAACTCGGCCTCAGACTCTGACTCGGCGGATGTGGGACTTAAAAGAACGCGACCTCGATACACTCGAAGAGCTGTGGGGCAGTGCGGAACACCTGATTTTTGCAGTTCAAGGCCCGTGGAGTCTATCGACCACCATCGAACTTGGAAACGGCCACAGGGCGGTCACTGATTCTGGTGCACTACGCGATATCACTGAAGTGTTTACCGGTGCGCTCGTTCGTCATGTGCACAACCTGCGCCGGCGGTTTGGGGCAGAGGTTGAAATAATTATTAACGAGCCCCACCTCAACGCATTGGCTGCAGGCGAGGTTGAAGGCACCTCAGACTTCGATGAAATTAGGCCACTCCACGTGAAGACACTCGGCGAACGCCTCCACGGTGTCAACGAGCAGTTGGCCAAGGATGGTGTGAGTATGGTGCGTCTTGGTCTGTTCGGGCCTCATCCGCTTCTAGAAGCAGCACGCATCAGTGAGGTGCCGAGTGTGCTGATTTCACAGAAAGCGATAACCAGCAATCAGCTGCTCGATGAATTGGGGCAGACTATCGCGGGAGGAATGCGCGTCGGTCTGGGGTGTGTAGATGCAGGCGATACGCTTGATGAAGATCGGGCCCATCCACGAGAAAAAGCCGTAGCTGTGGCCGCGTTGTTTGATGAGTTGGCGCTTGATCGTTCACATATGACGCAAGTAGATCTTCACCCTGTTTCACCGAAGCCGATGGGTTCACTCGTGGCACATGCAGCGGCGCTGGCGTGCGCACGCGAAGCATCTGCAATGATCGAACGAGACGCAGGTGACTTGTAAGGACCTAATCCTTGCCCTGAAGTGGCCACGAGGTGTTGACGCGGGTAGCGTCCTCGCCTTTGCCTGATAAATACTTAGCAAAGCTGGATTGGAACTTGTGGTACTCCACTGCCTGGAACACCATTAAATCATTCAGCGACATCTTCTCAAGGTCTGGCACAAACCGCTTCTTAGCTTGAACCCACGCGATACGTGCTGCCGCTAACGCATCTGAGGTTGCTTCGTGGGCGTTGTCTATACGTACCCCGTAATGCTGGCACAAATCTGAGAGAGTGCGTTTGCCCTTGCGCCACGGGTCTAGGGCCTTATCAATGGTGTAGGGGTCGTATACCGGGCCTTTGACAACAAAGTCACCGGTGAGTTCCCGCAACACAGTGAGGTCATACGCGGCGTTGTACACGATGAGGGTGAGACCGTCCTCCCAAGCCTTGTAAATGGCCTCGACTGTTTCCCGCAGCACGTCCTCATGAGGTCGACCGTGCTCGCGTGCGTATTCCGTGCTAATGCCGTGGACGGCGGCGGCAGCCTCCGGAATTTCGATACCTGGATCAGCCAGCATTTCATAGGGCTTGGCGCCATTGGAGTCAATGCGAACCAACGCTGAAGTTACAATGCGAGCCTCCATGGGGTTAGCGGAGGTGGTCTCAAGGTCGAAGCTTAAGACTTGCTGGGGATTGAAGGTTGAAACATTGGGGTCGAAAGAATTCATGGTTCAAAAATAAAACTCGCACTAGACATGTGGGGGTAAAAGCGGGGGAGTCAGCACTGATGAAGCTACCTAAAAACCTTTAGGCATTCGATTTACCGCTCGCCTCTTCAGCTATTTTAATGTCGTAGATCTGCTTGATAAGCGTAGGAGCCACAAGCAGCCAAACCCCAGCGAACCAAAGCGACATTGCCAAGTTTCCGTTTCCTACGATCCCACCGACTGAAAAGGAGATCAAAACCAAGCATGCTATAGGAAATGCCAGTCGCACGTGGTGAGATTTCTCATTAGGCATATCTTCTCAATCCTCCTACATGTATAACCATTTCAGCACTCTAGCCTCATATTACCGAGCTGTAGAGTTAGCCCTTATCGGCACTAACGCAGTTATAAACCGTGCCTCCTGCACCCAATGCGGAAGGATAACCGCACTTGCTCCACCCGTCACTGGAATCGCACCAATGGTGGCAATATTACCAATCGTGGCGAAAGCACACTCGGCCCAACCCTGATCAGCAACTGGCTCATTTTCTCCGGCAACAACCGGAACCGAAAGGGTTGCATGAATTTCATTGCCATCAACGACGTATTCAATATTGGAGATAGAGCCATCAGAAAGCAGCACGGCGGACTTCACAGTGACGGAATCTCACGCTGCATCATTGGAGACCGTTACGGTGCCGTCGGCATTCTCTTTAATGGTTCCGTCTTTAACCTTCAGCTTTGCGCTATCGGCATTTGACTCAAGAATCTGAATCTCAGTCCGGCTGATATTCGCCTGATTGGAAGTCGTCTCAGTCGCCGCCATGGCGTAGGACGGCGCTCCAGCGATAGCTACAGCGCCTCCTAAAACTCCTGCAATTGCTGCTTTAAGAATAGAAAACATGTTGGTCTTTCTCTTTGAGAGAATATCAACGCCTTCGGCCTACGAAAGTGAAGAGGACGAACTTGCCGACATCTCTTGGGGTAGCGACACGGATCCTTGAATTGAGTTTCCTTCTTCAGCAATGGGCGATTTAATTTAATCCACTTCTTGTACGACGGCGTGAGTGGGGAGAAAGGTTCTGTGGTTAAGGAATGTCTCATGTTGTCGCTAAACTCTGTGGGGTGAGCAATGCAAAGAAGTCAGACGATACCCAGTTAGCAGACGAAACCGCAGCTAAAGACCTCCCACAGGAGGTTGCTGAAGGCACTCAGGAAATAGGCGAAGACAACGTAGATTTGCGCCGAAAGTGGGACGATTTAGCAGAGCAAGTCCGCTACCACCGTGACCTGTACTACAACAAAACCCCGCAACTGAGTGACGCAGATTTTGATGCGTTATTCCAACAGCTGGTCGATCTTGAGCGTGCTCACCCAGAATTGGCGCTGCCGGATAGCCCAACCATGGAGGTGGGCGCCCCGGTAGTGGCGCAGTCTAGTTTCGAAAACGTCGAGCATCTAGAGCGCATGATGAGTCTAGATAACGTGTTTGACGCTGATGAACTTGGCGATTGGTTGGCGCGAACCCCTGCGCAGGCGTATCTCACCGAACTTAAGATTGACGGTCTCTCTTTGAACCTCGTCTACCGTGATGGTGTCCTAGAACGGGCAGCTACTCGTGGCGATGGACGCATCGGCGAGGACGTTACGGAAAATGCGCGTGTCATTACGGACATTCCGCACGAGCTTACCGGCACGGATGAATTCCCCGTTCCGGCTCTGCTGGAGGTTCGTGGTGAGGTATTCATCGCCGTGGAGGACTTCGCCGATGTTAATGAGCAGCGCCAGCTTGAAGGAGGCAAGCCCTTTGCTAATCCGCGTAACGCTGCTGCTGGCTCCTTGCGGCAAAAGGACGTGGAGGCTGTAAAGAAGCGCAAGCTGCGAATGATTTGCCACGGAATTGGCGCTACGGAGGGCTTCACACCTGACTCACTGCTAAACGCTTATGAGGCCCTTGCAGTGTGGGGTTTGCCAGTGTCGCCGTACACCGAACGTGTTACCACAGCTCAGGAAGTACAGGAAAAGGTTGCCTACTGGGCCGACCACCGCCACGATGCCACCCATGAGATGGATGGCCTTGTTGTCAAAGTGGATGATCGGGCCGCGCAGCGCGCCCTCGGCGCCACCGCACGTGCTCCGCGTTGGGCGATCGCGTACAAGTATCCTCCGGAGGAGGTCACCACCAAGCTTATCGACGTCCAGTGCGGCGTCGGCCGCACAGGCCGCGTGACCCCGTTCGCGATCATGGAGCCCGTGTTCGTCGCAGGGTCTACCGTCTCCATGGCCACCCTGCACAATCAGACAGAAGTGAAACGCAAGGGCGTGCTGATCGGTGACACCGTGGTCATCCGCAAGGCAGGAGAGATCATTCCTGAGGTGCTCGGGCCTGTTGTCGAAAAGCGGGACGGAACTGAGCGGGAGTTTGTCTTCCCTAAGGACTGTCCTTCGTGTGGTGCTACCTTGGCGCCCGCCAAGGAAGAAGATGCGGATTGGCGCTGTCCCAACACGCAGTCTTGTCCGGCACAGTTGTCCGCACGATTGACCTACTTGGCCGGTCGTGGAGGATTTGACATCGAGGCACTGGGGGAGAAGGCTGCTGAAGACCTCATTGCGTCAGGAGTTCTGGTTGATGAGGCCAAGTTGTTTGACCTAACCGAGGAAGACCTACTCAAGACCAACGTCTACACAACCAAAGCAGGCAAGCTATCAGCTACTGGTAGAAAGCTTTTGAAGAATCTTGAAACGGCAAAGCACACTGATTTGTGGCGAGTGATCGTTTCTCTTTCCATCAGGCACGTGGGCCCAACGGCAGCTCGTTCGCTTGCTACCAAGTTCAAGTCTTTGGAGGCCGCACGCTCCGCTACGGTGGAGGAAATCGCTGACACTGAAGGCGTAGGCGCCATCATTGCCCAAAGTTTCAAGGATTGGTTCGAGGTGGACTGGCACCGCAACATCGTTGAGACCTGGGCGGCGAGTGGAGTCACCATGGAAGATGATGTTTCAGCGCTGCCTGAACAGACCCTGGAAGGACTGAGCATCGTTGTCACTGGCACACTAGAGGATTTCTCACGCGATTCGGCCAAGGAAGCCATCATTTCCCGCGGCGGTAAGGCGGCGGGATCTGTATCGAAGAAAACTAGCTATGTGGTAGTGGGAGAGAACGCAGGTTCAAAGGAAACTAAGGCCCGTGAACTAGGGCTTAGGATCTTGGACGAGGACGGTTTCAAGCAGCTACTTGAAACAGGCTCTGTCTAAAGCGAAAACCGCCAGTTCAATTGGTTGAACTAGCGGTTTTCCTGTACTTAGTTACGGATCAGTTTACCCAGAATAATGGCCAAGCTGCCCAAGTGGTCAACCTCGCTTGGAAGGTAATCAGGTCCGCCAACTCGTCCTAGGATGAGGACCATCCCGTCTTGATTAAGCGGTGCTGCCGCAATGGCAGTATCTAGAAGCGCCCAGCTTTCTGGAATCCAGTCTTCTGTATCTGGGCGCAGGATGCGAGCAGATTCAATATAGACAGCCGTTGGGTTGGTGCCGTCATCCTCGGGTGCAGCAGGGGATGCAGTGATGCGGGATAATTTGCCTTCTTTTTCGTCCAGCAGGATTGCCCACGTGGAAGTAAGTAGGCGCGGGATGCCATCGACTAACTCGGCGATCGCATCGGAGTGAGTGCTTTTGCCCGCGACCTCTGCAAGCATCTTGATCTGTCCTCTGCGATCGACAGTTCCGGAGAACGGACGAATGGAATCCACTTCCACACCCTCAACTTCATGAGCGGCGGTGATTAATTCATCGGCCATCACATGTTGAGGAAGGCTTACGACAATGTCATCCATAACGGTGCCGTCGGCGAATGGTTCTACAACATCCACGGACTGAATGTTGCCACCCACCGAGCCAATGGCTTCAGCGAGGGAGCCTAAACTACCCGGTGTATCGGGAAGCAGGACACGAATTAGGTAAGCCATCACAAAAACCTCGTACGTATTGAAAACAATAAGAACTGCCGAACCTCGCACAAAGAAGGTTGTGGCACAAACGACCACAAGGCTACCGAATAAGTCTCCCTCGTGCAGTCCACCCGTCTAGATGACGAATTTCAACCTGCAGTTTCCCCCATTATGCAGAAAAACTCCGCATTATGGTTGAAAACCGCCATTCTATTCAGAAATACGATGAATATTTTTATGTTAAGCCTAAAATTCTCCCATGCGTGGTTGGTGGGAATTGCGAGGTAATGCGAATTTATGGGAAGAGGGTTGTGCCTGAAAGTAGTGAATAGTATTAAATTACTGAAATATTTAACGAACGGTCGCACTTTGCCCCTCTGATAAAGCAGCCCCATTTCAGTGACGTAAGCGGGAAAAGTTTATAGGGTGCAGTACTATGTTCTAGGTAAAGTTTCATTACCGTCTAAGAAAATGATGGCAATGAACCGCGGTAGCGCCACCAGTGCGTTACTGAAACCACACGCAATAAACTGTGAAAAGGACCGTTTAAGTGCCTGAGATTTCGCGCGAAGAAGTCGCCCACTTGGCCAAGCTGGCCCGTTTGGCATTGTCTGATGAAGAGCTCGATCAGTTCGCAGAACAGATTGATGGCATCGTCGGCAATGTCAGCGCCGTGCAGCAGGTTGCTGCAGAAGGTGTTGAGCCAATGAGCCACCCACACTCTATTAAAACCACCATGCGTGAGGACGTAGTTGAGCAAATCCTCACCCCGGAGCAGGCGCTTGACCAAGCTCCTAACGTGGAAGAGCAGCGCTTCGTTGTTCCGCAGATCTTGGGAGAAGAAGACTAATGAGCAACTACCTGGTTCCTGAATCCGGCCTTACTTCTATGACCGCAGCCGAGCTTGCGGAAAAGATTCACTCCCGCGAGGTCAGCTCGCGTGAGGTCACCCAAGCTCACCTTGACCGAATTGCTGAAATTGATAGCGACATTCACGCATTCCTGCACGTTGGTGCTGACGAAGCACTAGCTGCTGCAGACAAGGTTGATGCTTCTCTGGACGCTGGCGAAGCCCCAGCGTCCGCACTTGCCGGCGTTCCACTGGCGTTGAAGGACGTCTTCGTTACCACCGACGCCCCAACCACCTGCGCATCCAAGATGCTCGAGGGCTACATGTCCCCTTATGACGCAACGGTGACCAAGAAGATCCGCGAAGCGGGTATTCCTATCTTGGGTAAGACCAACATGGATGAGTTCGCCATGGGGTCATCTACGGAAAACTCTGCGTATGGCCCAACCAAGAATCCATGGGATGTTGAACGCACTCCAGGTGGTTCCGGTGGTGGCACTTCCGCAGCGCTCGCTGCCGGTGAAGCACCGCTGGGTATCGGTACAGACACTGGTGGATCCATTCGTCAGCCAGCAGCACTCACCAACACCGTCGGCGTCAAGCCAACTTACGGTACCGTGTCCCGTTACGGCTTGGTGGCGTGCGCTTCCTCCCTTGACCAGGGTGGCCCAACAGCACGCACCGTGCTGGATACCGCTTTGCTCCATGAGGTCATCGCTGGCCATGACAAGTACGATGCAACCAGTGTTAACAAGCCGGTGGCCCCAGTAGTAGCAGCAGCTCGTGAGGGAGCGAACGGTGACCTGAAGGGCACCAAGATTGGTGTTGTTAAGCAGTTTGACCGCGAGGGCTACCAGCCTGGTGTGCTCGAGCAATTCCACAAGTCCGTTGAGCAGCTCACCGCCCAAGGCGCAGAAATTGTTGAGGTAGACTGCCCACACTTCGATGATGCACTCGCAGCGTACTACCTGATTCTTCCTTGCGAAGTATCCTCAAACCTCGCACGTTTCGATGGTATGCGTTACGGTCTGCGCGTTGGCGACGACGGCACCAACTCCGCAGAAGAGGTCATGGCTCTCTCCCGTGCTGCTGGTTTCGGACCTGAGGTCAAGCGCCGCATCATTCTGGGCACCTACGCCCTTTCTGTAGGCTACTACGATGCCTACTACCTGCAGGCGCAGCGTGTACGTACCCTGATTGCGCAGGACTTTGCGAAGGCATACGAGCAGTGTGACGTGTTGGTATCACCTACGACCCCAACCACTGCGTTCAAGCTGGGCGAGAAGGTTTCCGATCCACTGGCAATGTACAACTTCGACCTGTGCACCCTGCCTCTGAACTTGGCAGGCCTATGTGGCATGTCCTTGCCGTCTGGTTTGGCAGCTGACACGAACCTGCCAACCGGTCTTCAGATCATGGCCCCGGCTTTTGCTGATGACCGCCTGTACAAGGTTGGTGCAGCATTCGAAGCTGGCCAGAAGTAATCTTTAGGCAACACCTGTAGCCGTAGCACCTTGTGGTGTTACGGCTGTTGTGTGTTGTGGGTGGGGTTATCCGAAGATTTTTCTGCAGCCACCGAGCATGGCGAGCGGGTGCTGGTTCCGTCTATCCGGTAACCCATAAGCGGATACCCAGTAGGCAAACGGCCCTCGTTTTTCAATGTGCCCGTGGATTTTATTCCACCAGTCATCATCATTGATCCCGTTGTGGTAGGCACACAGTGGCACCAAATTCTTGATGTTGGTGTTGCCACCGTTTTTCCATGCCACGACGTGGTGGAGTTGGCAGTCATCGAACGCTACCGTGCATCCTGGTGCTACACAGGTGGGGTTTTCCGCGAACGCCGCAAACCGTTGTTTCTGGTTGGCAAACCGCTGTGTGCGGAACATGTTGAGGGTGCCTTCTTCTTCATCCACAAGAGCAACCAGCCCATAGTCTGCTAGTAGGCGTTCTAGGTATTCTTTATCCGTTAGGATGGTGCCATCAGAACACACCACCTTAATGCCGTCACCCTCACCGCGGATGATCTTGGCGTGTTCTTCTACGGGAACAACCACCAGTGGTGTGTAACCACCCTGGGGCACACCTGCCTCGCTGTTGAGTAACTCGGTGAAGGCTTCACCCCGGGCCTGGTCCTTGGTTTTATCCTTATCCGCTTCCATCAGACTTTTTACGGTTTCTTTAAGGCTGCGGTTGATGTCGGCGAGTTGTGCGTGGGGTGCGGTGAAATAAAGGGTGCCCATGCCGTCTGCACCCCGGACGGTGCGCATCGCTGTTTTTCTCTTAGCGGGTGGTTGTGTCAGTTCTTTCACCCGCTTGAGGGCGAGTGTGTTGATCACCGCTGCAGGGCGCTTCTTGTTGGTGAGTTCGCGCCAGAGTACCCATTGTTCGCGTTCAGTAGAAAGTTTTTCTACGTGCCCGCGGATCATGGTGAGCACGGACAGGGAGAACCCGTGTTCAATGGCGGCTTCCCGTGTCTTGCGTTGCTGCATCGTGTACCGAGTCTTGCCATACAACCAAGAGGCGGTGCCGATGAGTTCTTTCGCGTCGCGTGGGGCGATGGTGTCAAACTCCCAGTGTTTGCGGCCGTGGAATGCGCGCAACACAACAGCACCGCTGTTCATAGCGGTGAGGTAGTTGGTCAGTGCTGCGTGATCATCGGTCATGGCATCAACCGTAAACCCGAACACACGGCCAAAAAAGGGAATGCACCGAAACCGGCGATTCTGTGGATAACCCCCGAGGTTTCACCCCGAGGCGCCATGGGCGCCTGTGGATAACTTAGAAGCCGGAGGATTTCGGCGGTGCTGAAGGCGTCGGAAAGGATTGATACGGAGAGTGCCGGTTAGAAGTATTTGACGAGCACATAGTGTTGCGTTGGCTCGTCATAGCGAAGGTCCTCGAAACCAAGGCTGCGGTAAAGCTTGTGGGCGCGTGGATTGTGTTCACTGACGGAGAGGCTTATACCAGGTGCCTGGAGCTCGCGGGCGAGTTCAATGGCGGCGTTTAACAGTGACGTCCCCACTCCTTGGCCGCGGTATCTGCGTTCGACGCCGATGGCCAATTCTGGGATGCCTTCTTCAACGTGGCCGAATCCTTGGGAGATTTTGTCGCCCCAGGAGAGCCAGACTGCGCCTGCAGGGATGCCAAAATTGTCGTAGGCTACGAATCCGCCATTCTCGGGATTCCACCGGCCAACGTAGTGCTTTGCTCCTTCCACCATCTCTTGAGTGGCAGGTTTGGTTTCGTCGCCCATGACGTCCGCGAGAAAGTTGATGCGTTTGATGTAGGTGCGGTCCTGTTCCGTGGTGGCTTCGAGAGTGAAGCTGAGATCATCATTCATAGGAATCCAGTGTAGTGTTTTGGTGGTGATGAGCCAGAAGACTTACCCAGAGCTGCCACTGCCAGAGAAGAGGGCTTGGCCTGCGCTAATTGCGCTGTGCATTGGCTTCTTCATGATTCTGCTTGATCAGACGATCGTGAGTGTGGCTACGCCTGTTTTACAGGAAGACTTAGGTTCTTCCTACAACCAGATCGTGTGGATTAATTCCGCGTATCTTCTTACCTTCGCTGTGCCGTTGCTATTTACAGCGCGCCTCGGTGACCGGTTTGGTCAGCGAAATGTGTACATCCTAGGAATGGTGATCTTTACCCTGTCCTCGTTGGCGTGTGGCTTGTCTGCGGATGCGAACGCTCTGATCGTTGCTCGCGCGGCTCAAGGTGTGGGAGCGTCCCTTCTGACGCCGCAGACGATGGCGGTGATCAACCGTATTTTCTCCCGTGAACGTAGGGGAGCGGCGCTGGGTATCTGGGGTATGACTGCGGGTCTGGCCTCGCTTTCTGGGCCGTTACTGGGTGGAGTTATTACCCAAAGCTTGAGTTGGCATTGGATCTTTTTCATCAACGTGCCTATTGGTGTGTTGAGTGTGATTATGGTGGCCAAGTTTGTGCCGCTGATCGAGCCCAACGTGCGTCCTATTGACGTTCTATCCGTGGTGCTGTCACTGGTTGCTGTGTTTGCGGTTGTGTTTGGCCTGCAGCAGGGCGAGGATGCCGGTTGGGCGTTGTGGATCTGGGTTCTGATGGCTTTCGGTATCGCCGTTGCTGCGGTATTCGTTCGCTGGCAGGCGCACCTTCAAGCTGCGGGCAAGGAACCGCTCATGCCTCTGGAACTGTTCAGTGTGAAGAACTTTTCCATGGGAAATATCGGCATCGTATGCATGGGCTTCGTAGTGGCGGGAACGCCGCTGCCGATTATGTTGTACCTGCAAAACGTGCACGGTTTGTCTGCTCTTCATGCTGGTTTGATGGTGGTGCCGCAGGCGCTGAGTTCGCTGTTCCTGAGCCCCATGGTGGGCCGCTGGGCGGATAAATACTCGCCCAACCTTTTGGCTGCGGGCGGATTTGCGGGAACAGCGCTCTGCTTGAGTCTGCTTGCGGTGATCATGTTCTTCGCCCTGCCGCTGTGGGCTGTTCCAGTCGCCATGCTGTTTCTGGGTCTGTGTAACTCCTTTATTTGGGCGCCGAACTCGACCTCCACGATGCGTGATTTGAAGCCGCGGCTAATGGGTATGGGGTCCGGTGTGTATAACACCACCCGCCAGGTGGGTTCGGTTCTAGGATCTGCTACGTGTGGCGCGGTGCTGCAATGGCAACTCGCACGTGCGGATACCCAGTTAGAAGCTGGGGCGCCGTTTGGTTGGTCGCTGCTGCCGGCGGTCGCGATGATGGTTATCGCGGTGATTGCAGCCTTGTCCGCGCACTCCGGTGACACTAAGAAAATCGCTCTTCAGTAAGCCATTTTCAGTATGAAACTCATTCTCATCAGGCACGTTTTCAATAAATGACCTACCATCGGATGACATGAGCATTACAGTCAAGGCACTTCAGAAGAGCGGACCAGACCAGCCTTTCAAGGTGGTTGAGATCGAGCGCCGTGATCCGCGTGAGGATGACGTGGTCATCGACATTAAAGCGGCGGGGATCTGCCACTCGGATATTCACACCATCCGCAATGAGTGGGGAGAGGCGCACTTTCCTCTGACCGTCGGCCACGAGATTGCTGGTGTTGTGGAAGCGGTAGGAGAGAAGGTCACCAAGTTCAAGGTGGGCGACCGCGTGGGCGTGGGCTGCCTAGTGAATTCCTGTGGCGAGTGTGAACAGTGCCGGAACGGCGATGAACAGCATTGCCTGAATGGTGCTATTGGTACCTACAATTCTGAGGATGTGGACGGCACCATCACTCAGGGCGGCTACTCCCAAAAGGTAGTGGTGAACGAAAACTTCGTGTGCACCATTCCTGATGAGTTGGACTTTGACGTAGCTGCGCCCCTTCTGTGCGCGGGCATCACCACCTACGCGCCGTTGGCGCGCTGGAATGTGTCTGAAGGAGACAAGGTTGCTGTCGTCGGCCTGGGTGGCCTTGGCCACATGGGCGTTCAAATTGCCGCCGCCAAGGGCGCGGAAGTGACCGTGTTGTCCCGCAGCCTGGCCAAGGCCGAGACGGCCAAGGAGCTGGGTGCCGTGCGCACGCTGGCGACGTCGGAAGACAACTTCTTCAAAGACCACAGGGGTGAGTTTGATTTCATCCTTGTCACCATTTCCGCAAGCTTTGATCTGGGGCAGTACCTAGGCCTGCTTAAGCCGCGCGGTGTGATGAGCGTGGTTGGGCTCCCTCCGGAGAAGCTCCCACTGGCATTGGGCTCGGTCATCATGGGTGACAAGGCTCTTACTGGCTCCAATATCGGTGGAATTCGTGAGACGCAGGAGATGCTGGACTTCTGTGCACAGCACGGCATTGGCGCCATGATCGAAAAGGTGGGCGTGGATGAGGTAGACGCCGCTTACGATCGTGTGGTTGCAGGTGATGTGAAGTTCCGCTTCGTGATTGATACAGAAACCTTCAACAATTAAACAGCAAAAGGCCACCAAGTTCCTTCAGAACTGGTGGCCTGTCTGCTTCTAGTTGTTCTTGAGTTCTTCTTCCTCTGCGGCTAGTTGCGCCACAAACTCACGCTTGGAGGACTGCCATTGATCCTCCGTCATTCCTAAGCGCCAGTAGCCAGAAATAGATACGTCTTCTTTTGCAACGTTGTTTTCTACGAACAAGTACCTACGTAGATCCTTGATCATTTCCGCAACACCATGGATAAACCACTTCGCATCGGGAGCTGGATTAGAACGAATTGCCTCACACAGGCGTGAGCCGTGTACCGCGCCGTCGCGCAGAACCCATTTGAAGGTGACGCCGTCTCTGTGCTCTACAGGAAGAATAACGTCCTCGTTGCTGACCTCTAGGTACACATCCGCGGTGGCGTCGTGGGGTAGGGCCTTCACGGCCTCAAGGACGGCTGGGGCAGCGGATTCATCCCCAGCGAGCACGTAATGTCCGCTTTCCGACGGCGCCCAAGCGCCACCTGGTCCCACGTACGGCAGCACGTCACCGGCCTGCGCGCCGGCGGCCCATACACCGGCAAGGCCATGGTCACCGTGGTAGACAAAGTCGATATCGAAAGTGCCATTTTCGGTATCTACATTGCGCAGCGTGTAGGTGCGCTTAATAGGCATGAATTTGCTTTCCACAGCAAGGCGTAGCTTTGCTAGGTCAAACGGCCAGGCGTAGTCTGCGTCTTCTGGCACGAAGAGAAGCTTGACGTAGTGGTCAGTAAAGGGAAGGTCCTTGCCCTTTATGGCCTCGGAACTAAAGTGCACACGGACCATCTCCTCTGTGAGGCGAGTGGTTCCAGTGACGAGGGCCTCGTGTGCCTTCATAGGCGGGCGTTTACGGTGATTGTGCTGTGAAGTAGTCATCCACTCCAAAATACAGGGTGTACCGGCACATCCGGTGCACCCTGAAAGAAAATGTCAGATGACGCTCTACTTGCGGTCAGAGAAAAGGCTCGCTGCGGACGCTGACGCTGCGGTGACAGCTAAAACTGACGGCCAAGCACCGATCTTCTTTGCCAGCGGATGAGACAATCCAAACGCGCCAACATAGCCGGCTGTTAGCGCTGCGGCGGTAGCAGGATGGGTCTTCTTAAACCATGAGCGCGCAGCCCAACCTCCGGCTGCGGCCAGAACCACACCACCCAGTGGGCGGATTCCAGTTTCACGGGCGGTCAACCAGCCGCCAATGAGTCCCACGCAGACGACGGACGAGGTGTTTACTTCTTCAGCTGGTTTGATGTTGATTGCTTCCGAACTCATACTCGCTAATTCTACCCCTGTGGCCAAAGCTGAGGCGTGCGAAAAGTTGAGGGAAAACCCGAAAGCGGGTTATGCATGCTGGGCTTGACAGTCCGCGGTGCTGTGCGACGTGGACTTCGGGGGAGTAGTTCACGCTGGTCCTGCCTTGGTGCAGCGTTTGTCATTTCGACTGTGTGGTTTTGATTCTGTTTTGGTTTCCTTAGGTGGCCCGCGTTCAATGGTGGGTACGCGTGATGTGATTCGCACTTTCGTTAAAAGTCCAGCTTAGGAAAGTTTTATTGGGCTTCAAGAGGGAAGCTGGGATTGGTGGACGGTGTCCGAACGGGCATAAACGAAAAGGGGGCGCTACACTAACAAACTATGCGACTTGCAACTTTGACTTCTGGTGGTGACTGCCCGGGCCTCAACGCCGTTATCCGTGGCATCGTTCGTACGTGTTCTGAATACGGTTCAACTGTTGTGGGCTACCAAGACGGCTGGGTTGGCTTGATGGAGGACAAGCGTGTCCAGCTTTACGACGATGAGGATATTGACAAGATTCTCCTGCGCGGCGGCACCATCTTGGGCACTGGCCGTTTGCACCCAGACAAGTTCAAGGCAGGTCTAGACCAAATCAAGGCAAACCTTGAGGACGCCGGTATCGATGCCCTGATTCCTATCGGCGGTGAAGGTACGCTCAAGGGTGCTAAGTGGCTGTCTGACAACGGCATTCCGGTAGTGGGCGTTCCTAAGACCATTGATAATGACGTCAATGGTACGGACTACACCTTCGGTTTCGATACCGCAGTGTCGGTGGCAACTGACGCCATCGATCGTCTACACACCACTGCTGAGTCCCACAACCGTGTGATGATCGTGGAGGTTATGGGCCGACACGTTGGCTGGATTGCACTACACGCCGGCATGGCTGGCGGTGCACACTACATTGTTCTCCCGGAAGAGCCATTTGATATCGCAGAAATCTGCAAGAAGATGGAACGCCGCTTCCAGATGGGTGAGAAGTACGGCATCATCGTCGTCGCTGAGGGTGCAACCCCTAAGAAGGGCACGATGGAGTTTGAAGGTGGCGAAGAAGATGAGTTCGGCCACCAGACCTTCAACAACGTGGGTCAGATGATTGGCGACGAAATCAAGAAGCGCCTCGGACACGACGTGCGCACTTCCGTTCTGGGCCACATCCAGCGCGGCGGCACCCCAACGGCTTTCGACCGCGTGCTGGCTACCCGTTACGGCGTGCACGCTGCGCGTGCGTGCCACGAGGAGAGCTTTGGCAAGATGGTTGCCCTTCATGGTGAATTCATTGAGCTGATTGACCTAGCAGACGCAGTGGACACGCTCAAGACCGTCCCTGATATCCGCATCAAGACGGCCAAGGCCCTGTTCGGCTAACGTCCTGCTTCTTTCCGCCGCGTCCTCCTCATTGCTGGAGGGCGCGGTTTTGTCTGTGTGTGAGTCGCACCGGTGGGGTGGGGCGTAGTACTATTGCCACCATGACTGCAGCGATGTATGACCTGATGGACTATACGGAAGTCCTTGAAAAGTTTGAACCTGTCATGGGCCTTGAGGTCCACGTTGAGCTTGCCACGGAGACCAAAATGTTCTCCGCGCCATCTGCACACTTTGGTGCTGAGCCTAACAGCAACGTTGACCCAGTTTCCCTGGGTCTGCCAGGAGCGCTGCCAGTAGTCAACGCTAAGGGCGTTGAGTGGGCAATCAAGATTGGTCTTGCTCTTAACTGCTCCATCGCGGAATCCTCTCGCTTCGCACGCAAAAATTACTTCTACCCAGACCAGCCGAAGAACTACCAGATCTCCCAGTACGATGAGCCGATCGCGTACGACGGCTACCTGGACGTTGTTCTTGATGACGGCACCGAGTGGCGCGTTGAAATCGAGCGCGCGCACATGGAGGAGGACACCGGCAAGCTCACTCACTTGGGTGGCACCGGTGGCCGCATTCACGGAGCGACTGCATCCCTGGTGGACTGCAACCGTGCGGGCATTCCGCTGATTGAGATCGTGACTAAGCCAATCATTGGCGCGGGCGAGCGCGCGCCTGAGGTTGCGCGTGCCTACGTCGGCGCGCTGCGCGATCTGGTGAAGGCTCTCGGCGTTTCCGACGCCCGCATGGACCAAGGTTCCATGCGCTGCGACGCGAACGTCTCCCTGCGCCCATGGGGCCAGGAGGAGTTCGGTACCCGAACCGAGACCAAGAACATTAACTCTCTTAAGTCTGTTGAACAGGCTGTTCGTTTTGAGATGCAGCGCCAGGCTCAGGTTCTCGCTGACGGTGGCTCCATCGTTCAGGAGACCCGTCACTACCAGGAGAGCGATGGTTCAACTTCCAAGGGGCGCCCAAAGGAAACCGCGGAGGATTACCGCTACTTCAACGATCCTGATCTGCCACCAGTGATCGCACCTGCAGAGTGGGTCGAGGAAATTCGTGCAACGCTGCCGGAGCTGCCATGGGTTCGTCGTGCCCGTATCCAGGAAGAGTGGAAGCTCAAGGATGAGGAGATGCGTGACCTTGTCAATGCAGGGGCACTGGATCTGATCATTGAAACCGTAGAAGCGGGCGCTAAGCCGGGCGAGGCTCGCTCTTGGTGGGTTTCTTACCTCGCTGGTAAGGCTAATGAAGCGGGAATCGATCTGGACTCTCTCGAGATCACCCCTGCGCAGGTGGCCCGCGTGATCGCACTTGTTAATGAAGGCAAGCTCACCAACAAGTTGGCTCGTCAGGCAGTGGACGGTGTTCTTGCTGGCGAAGGCGACGTGGATGACGTTGTTAAGGCTCGAGGTCTTGAAGTTGTGCGCGATGACGGCGCCATTGAGAAGGCTGTGGATGATGCACTCGCTGCTAATCCAGACATCGTAGAGAAGTACAAAGCCGGCAACACCAAGGTCACTGGCGCAATCGTGGGTGCCGTTATGAAGGCAACCCAGGGCAAGGCTGATCCAGGCCAGGTTAACAAGTTGATCGCTCAGAAGCTGAAGTAACCAGCCTGCGTGCTAGCCCCGATCGTGGTATGCGGTCGGGGCTTTGCTGACTCTGGGGCTCAAGGTTTCTGCCTTTTCGGAGGCAAAAGCGTACGGTTCGTCGCAGAAAAAGTATAAAATTACAGGCTATGAGTCCTACAAGCCGTGTGAGCAGCGCAAAGAAAGCCTATGACTACATTCGTGGGGAACTCCTGATTGACCCGCGCTCTCACGGTAGCTTCATCAATGAGCAAGCTGTTGCAGATGACATCGGGATCTCGCGTACCCCAGTGCGTGAGGCACTGCGCAGGCTCGCCTCCGAAGGCCTGGTGGAGCAGATCCCTAACCGTGGCACCATGATTCCCATCATCACCCGCAAACAGGTCAATGACATCATGGATCTCCGCATCATGTTAGAGATCTTCGCTGCAACCTGCGTGATTAGGAATGAAAGCTCGCCCGGTGCGGTTTTAACAGAGATCATCGAAGAGCAAGAGAAAATGGCTGCCCACGCAGACGTGTCTCGTATCAAGGAATTCGTAGCACTGGACCGGAAATTCCATGCCACGATTCTCGAATACAGTGACAACTCCGAACTAGCTCGTGCTTACGAGCGAGTATCTGTTCGCCAGTGGATGATTGGCACCAAGTCCTTGTTCCGTGTGGAGCGGTGGCCAAGCGTAATTGAAGAACACCGGAAAATTAAGGACGCAATCGCTTCCGGTGATGTTGATGCGGTGGAGGAAGCAGTCCGTGAGCACCTGAGCGCCACCAGGGATTCCTTGTTGGCGGAGTACACCCGCTAGGTTCCTAGCGCCAATGCGGCTTGTAGGCGCACAATGGAGCTATGACTTATAACAGAAATCCCGAAGAAATCTATGCTCCTTCTGTCCATCGATATGAGGAGATGGAGTACCGTACCTGCGGTAATTCCGGTCTCAAACTGCCCCCGATCTCCCTAGGGTTGTGGCACAACTTTGGCGATGACGTCCCGTTGCAAAACCAACGAGACACCATCCGCTACGCGTTTGATCACGGCATCACCCACTTCGACTTGGCTAATAACTATGGCCCGCCAGCCGGAAGCGCGGAGATCAACTTTGGCAGGATCTTCCGCGAGGACTTGGCCCGCCACCGCGACGAGCTGGTGATCTCAACTAAGGCCGGCTGGGTGATGAATGCGGGACCCTATAACTTTGGCGGCAGCCGGACGTACTTGATGGATTCCCTCGATGCGTCGTTGGATCGTATGGGATTGGACCACGTAGACATCTTCTACCACCATCGCCCAGACCCTGACACCCCGCTGGAAGAATCCATGTATGCCCTCCGCGATATTGTGGCCAGCGGCAAAGCCCGCTACGTGGGAATTTCCTCTTATGGTCCTGAGCTCACGGCCGAAGCTGCCCAGCTCATGGCTGAGGAAGGCTGCCCGCTGCTGATTCACCAGCCAAGCTACTCCATCCTGAACCGGTGGGTGGAAGAGCCGGGTGAAGATGGGGAGTCTTTGCTTGCGTCGGCGGCTCAACATGGCCTCGGCGTTATTGCTTTCTCGCCATTGGCCCAAGGCCTGCTCACGGACCGCTATCTGGATGGGGTTCCCGCGGGTTCGCGCGCAACGCAAGGTAAATCGTTGAATGACGCTATGCTGTCCGAGGAGAACTTGGCCATGGTGCGCTCGCTCAATAGTATCGCGCGTGAACGCGGTCAAAGCCTCGCTCAGATGGCGATCGCATGGGTTTTGCGCGAACAGGGTGACTACGGGGCGGAAACGGTGACGTCGGCGTTGATCGGTGCCTCCAGTGTCCAACAGCTGGAACATAACCTAGGGGCCCTGGATAACCTGGAGTTCAGCACGCAGGAACTTAATGCGATCGATCGCTTAGCTTCTGACGGTGGCATCAATATTTGGGCGGGAGCGACAGCTTCTCGCACACGCGGGTAGAACGTGAGCGCTCCGGAGTGATCCGGAGCGCTTTTAGCTTTTCTTAGTGCATGATCAGGCGCATGCACATGATGACCATGATGATGCCGATGGCGATGTTAATGATCCTCCATACGGTTGGTCGTGCCAAAACGTGGGAGAACTTGGCGGAGCCGAAACCGATGGTAGGAAACCACACCGCGCTGGCGCAGAGTACGCCGCAGGCAAAGATCCAGCGGCCGTCGGGGCCGTGCTGGTTCGCCATGCCGCCGAGCATGATGACGGCGTCAATGTAAGCGCCTGGGTTGAGCCAGGTAAACGCGAGGGCGGTGAGAACGACCTTGAACCAGGGTTTGGTGATAGTGGGCTTTAGGCGCGTGCGCGGACGCGCGATCGTGGCTACCTGTCTAGCCGCTTCGGGGCCGTGGATGAGCTCGTCGGAAGGCGTGACGGGCATGTCTTCCTTGACGGTAATGGTGCCGGTGTCCCGCTTGAAGCCGTCCCGGAAGCAGGTATAGCCGAACCACCCGAGGTAGGCAACGCCTGCCCATTTAAGGATCTCAAGGAATACGGGTGCGCGTTCGATGATGACGCCAACGCCGGCGGTGCCACCAAAGACGAGGGCGATGTCCGACAGGGCGCAGACTACGACAACGAGGCCAACGTATTCCCGCTTAATACCTTGCTTGATGATGAAGGCGTTTTGTGGGCCAATCGCCACGATCAGCGAGATGCCGATGAGGAAACCAGATAACAAAATGCTCATGAACCGAATTGTCCTACGCTGAGCATATGAAGTAAAACAAAAGATTCTAAAGCTGGTTTAGAATAGCTTCATGAACCCACTTCACCTGCAAACTCTCATGACCATCGTGTCTGAGGGCAGCTTTGAGGACGCTGCGCTTGCCCTAGGAATCTCACCATCAGCGGTGAGCCAGAGAATTAAGGCTCTGGAGAAAGCGGCGGGGCGGGTCCTGCTGCGGCGATCAACGCCAGTAACTGCTACGCCGGCAGGTGAGGTGTTGGTGCAATCCGCTCGCCGCATGGCCCTCTTGCAAGCGGAGACTGAAGCGCAGCTGAGAGGTCGGATTTCCAGAATTCCGCTGTCCGTGGTTGTTAACGCTGACTCCCTGTCCACGTGGTTTCGTCCGGTGCTGGCCCAGGCGGCGCGGTGGCAAACCACCCTGCAGCTTCACATCGAGGATGAGTCGCACTCCCTTTCGCTGCTGCGCCGCGGTGACGTATTGGGTGCTGTCACAAGGGAACAGCACCCTGTCGCAGGTTGCGAATCGGTTTATCTTGGCCAGATGCGCTACTACTCCGTGGCTGCGCCATGGTTGCTGGACAGTTACACCAAAGACGGGAAAGTGGATTGGGCTGCGATGCCGGTTCTGCGCTTTGGTCCTCGCGACGGTTTGCAGGACCAAGATCTTCAGGGGCGAGTGGATGAGCCGGTTCACCAGCGGCACATCAACATTATCCCGTCGGTGGAGGCGTTCATGGAAGCGGCCCGTGTTGGGCTTGGGTGGGCACTGCTGCCTGAACAGCAAGCAGGGCAGTTGCTTGAGACCGGCGAGGTAGTCAGGCTCGATGACTCCGTTATTGATGTTCCCTTGTATTGGCAACGGTGGCGGCTTGAATCCCCGTCTCTGGAAAAACTCACGGATGCTGTTATTGCGGCCGCTGGCAACCTCAAGTAGTCTCGATTATCTGTTCGAATTTGTGTAGGTGGTATCTGCGCACGTTGGTATCGTTGGCTCAACGTTGGCGAAAGGGGTAGTAGGTGGGTGCCGGAAGAAGTCGTAATAAACACCGCGGACGCAACCGCCGTGGTGTACTGGCGAAACTTCGAATTACCCTTGCGGCCGTGGTTGGTGCGGTCATGGTGGTTGGTGCATTCACAGCGGCAACCGGAGGGAAGCTCACGCTACCCACTCTGCCGTCAGCGCCCACGGTTGAAGCAACGGTGAGTGAACAGCAGCTGAATGAACTTGGCATTCGGATGTTTGATCCTACCGCACCTGACTACAACCGGGATGCCTTCGGCCAGCGCTGGAGTGATGACGTCACGGTGGAATTCGGTCATAACGGCTGCGATACCCGCAATGACATTCTGCGGCGTGACCTCTTGGGCGTGGTACTCAAAGACGGCACCTACGGTTGCGTTGTGCTGTCCGGAACCTTAGAAGATCCCTACACGGGAACTACCGTCGGTTTTGTTCGCGGCCAGGGGACGAGCGAACGCGTGCAGATAGACCACGTTGTGGCCCTCGCTGATGCTTGGTACTCCGGCGCTCACGCGTGGGATGAGGAAAGAAGGCGCAATTTTGCCAATGATCCCATCAACTTGCAAGCCACATTTGGTGCGGAGAATCAGTCTAAATCAGCCAAAACTGCGGACAATTGGCTTCCGAGTGATCCGAACTATCACTGCACGTACGCCCAGCGCCAGATCATGGTCAAGCACACGTACGGTCTCCAGGTAACAGTTCAGGAGCGTCTAGGATTGCGCAAAGCATTGCAAACGTGCAACAAATAGGCCCCAAAAGGGCAAAAACCACGTGGCGCGCCGGTAGATTACGGCGCGAGGGTTGCTAACTCGCATACGCTGGAGCGCATGAAGGACAATAACACCCCAGATCGTGCGAGTGAATTCGACAATATTCCTACGTACCAGCAGCCAAAGGATTCGTCTGCGGCTGACAACGGCGCCGGTTTGGACAAAACCAGCAAGGGTGACATCTACTCCCGTACTGGGCGAGTTGCACCTCAATCAATCCCTGCTCGTGGCAGCTCAATTAAGGACACAGACAAGCCTGAGATCAAACCGCTCGGTGATCCTAACCTGGCGCAGGATGTTGACCACTCGGAGAACAAGCCTGAATTTAAGGCTCCCCAGCCAGATGCTTCCGCAGGCGTCGCCAGCGCAGCCTCTGAAACACCTGCATCCACGTCTAAGGAGGAAAAGATGATGGGATCTAACAAGGACAACGGTGCGGCCGAAGAAACGCACGTGTTGCAGCGCGACCTGAACAAAGACCGCAATGTGAACGTCGTTAAGGAATCTGAGCCAAAGCCGTACTCCGAGGCACAGGAAACTGCGGCCTTCCCACGCGCTGATCGCAGCGCGCCTTTGGCTTCCGACGCGCCAACCACTGCGCGCGACGTGTACAAGGACCAAGATTTCGCTCCTGCCCGCGACACTGCTGAAACTACCCAGTTTGCGTCGGCGCACAAGGAACCGCTGCTGGGAGAGGAACCGGTGTCTAGCCGAACCGTTCCTGCCCAAACGGCCCCAGCTGCAGCAGCTGCCGTCCCCACTGCGGCGGCGACGGGCATGTTCACGTCCTCGCCACAAGCTGAGGCTGCCCCGCAACCACAGCAGAGCGAGGTAACTCCAACTACTGTGGTTGAGAATGCTAAGCGTGGCACCATTGACTTTGGCCTGCTGCTCGTTCGCCTGCTACTTGGCGCCTACTTGATCTACCACTCGGTCCGCATTTTCTTTGGCGCAGGAGGTTACGGGCTCAACGAGCTCAAGGCTGACTTTGGCTCTTATATCATGCCGGAACTGCTTTCTGTTGCAGTTCCAGCGATGGAACTTGCTGCTGGCGTTTTCCTAGTCTTTGGTTTGCTCACTCCGGTAGCCGCGGCAGTAGCCACCGTAGCTACGTCATTCCTGGCTGCTCACACCCTATTTACCACTGACGGCTGGAGCTTGAGCAGCATCCCAGAAGGCGTCAGCCTTGCTATCGTGCTCACCGGCATTGCACTTGCGCTGCAGTTCACCGGTCCGGGCGTTATCTCCCTAGATACCTCCCGTAGTTGGGCAAAGCGCCCGCTGGCAAGCTCGTGGATTTTCGCGATCCTCGGCATCGCCGGTGCTATTGCCTTGTGGTGGTTCTGCGCCGGTGTAAACCCGCTGGCATAGCACTGCTCTGAATGCGCTCGGTTTTCTTAACCGGGCGCTTTTTTCATGCGCTGGGTTAGCTATGGCCGGTAGGCCCTGTTGCGTGCAGCTTCCGTCGATTTGCTGATGAGGCGTAAATGCAACAACGCTGCCGGGTTCTCTCAAAACCAAAGGTCATTGAGAATCTGGCAGCGTTGTTGATTACGGCGCTAAACCCAGGGAGGTGGGGTTAGTCCACCTGGCGTACAGCGCCCTTGTCTGCAGAAGTAGCCATCTTGGCGTAGGCACGCAGCGCCTTGGATACGTAACGCTCACGGTTAGGGGTCCATGGGTTCTCGGACGCTTCCATCTCCTTGCGGCGAGTTTCAATTTCCTCGTCGGAGAGATCTAGGGTCAGGGTACGGTTTGCTACCGAGATCGTGATCGGGTCACCGTTGCGGATGAGGCCGATGAGACCGCCGTGGGCTGCCTCTGGGGAGATGTGACCGATGGAGAGACCGGAGGTGCCACCGGAGAAGCGGCCATCGGTAATCAGCGCGCACTTCTTGCCCAAGCCTGCGCCCTTAAGGAAGGAGGTTGGGTGCAGCATTTCCTGCATGCCTGGGCCGCCGGCTGGGCCTTCGTAGCGGATGACTACCACTTCGCCGGCCTGGACCTCGCGGTTCAGAATCATGGAGACTGCCTGCTCTTGGGAATCGACAACGCGGGCAGGGCCGGTGAACTCCCACAGCTCTTCTTCCACGCCGGCGGTCTTTAGCACGGATCCATCAGGGGATAGGTTTCCGCGCAAGATCACGAGGCCACCGTTTTCGGAGTAGGCGTGCTCGATGTCATGGATGCAGCCGTTCTCGGCGTCTAGGTCCAGTTCGTCCCAGCGGGTGGACTGGCTAAAGGCCTCCGTGGACCGCACACCAGCAGGTGCAGCGTGGAAGAGCTCGATGGCCTTGTCGATGGCCTTGCCACCGCGGATATCCCAGTCATTGAGCCAGCCGTCAACGGTGTCGTAAGCAACAGTGTGAACGTCCTCGTTCAGGAGGCCGGCGCGGCGAAGCTCGCCCAAGATGGCGGGGATGCCGCCGGCGCGGTGGACGTCTTCAATATGGTAGGTGCCGTTAGGGGCAACCTTGGAGATACATGGGATCTCGTGGGAGAGCTCGTCAATATCCTTCAGGGTGAAGTCCAACTCCGCTTCCTGTGCTGCAGCAAGAGTGTGGAGGATGGTATTCGTGGAGCCACCCATGGCCATGTCCAGCGCCATAGCGTTGCGGAACGCCTCCTTGGTGGCCACGTTGCGTGGCAGGACAGATTCATCCTCCTCGCCGTAGTAGCGCTGGCACATGTCTACGATCATCTCGCCAGCCTGAGTGAACAGGTCTTTGCGGGCGGTGTGAGTAGCCAAGGTCGTGCCATTGCCCGGCAGTGACAGACCGAGCGCCTCGGTGAGGCAGTTCATGGAGTTTGCGGTGAACATGCCTGAGCAGGAGCCACAGGTAGGGCAGGCAGACTGCTCAACCTTGAGCAGGTCCTCGTCGGAGACTGCGTCGCTTGCCGACGCCGTCATGGCGGTAATCAGGTCGGTCGCCGCATGCGCGACGCCGTCCACGGCCACAACCTTGCCGGCCTCCATTGGGCCGCCGGAAACGAAAATTGCGGGGATGTTCAAACGCAGTGCAGCGTTGAGCATGCCTGGGGTGATCTTGTCACAGTTAGAAATGCACACCATGGCGTCAGCGGTGTGAGCGTTGACCATGTACTCAACAGAATCAGCGATGATCTCACGGGACGGCAAGGAGTACAACATGCCGCCGTGTCCCATAGCAATGCCGTCATCAACAGCGATGGTGTTGAACTCCTTAGGCACACCACCGGCTGCACGCACGGCATCGGCTACGATGTCGCCCACGTTCTTCAGGTGAACGTGACCAGGCACGAACTGAGTGTAGGAATTAACAATGGCAACAATCGGTTTGCCAAACTCGTTCTCCTTGGTGCCGGTAGCACGCCATAGAGCACGGGCTCCCGACGCTGCGCGACCAACAGTGGTGACCTTTGAACGAAGTGGGAACATGAAGAATCTTTTCTAGAATTGGGGTAAAAGTGAACTCGGCTGCGCGTAATCCCATGGTGGGGGATTTCTATTGCTGTCTGGGTAGGTGTGGTGGCCTCAAACCAGTAGGATCCAAACAACAATAGGGTAGAACCTAATCTACTCACTATACGAAAAATGCCCCACATAGTGGGGCAAAATTTCGGCTAACTAGTCCTTTTTTGTTTTTGGATTAATCACCGGCGCATCAGAGCTTTCCTTAGTCTCCTGCGTGTACCCGGCTGCCGCAGTAGTGGAGTGAGCACCTGCTACAGGGCCGTGCTCCTTTTCATACTCTGCGAACTCTTCCTTGGTCATGAGCACTTGGTGGCCCTCGCGGTTAACGAGGACAACTTTTTCATCAGCTGCCCACCGGCCTCGGGTCAGTGCGTCTGGAATTCTGCCCTTAGATGCCTGCTCGAGAGCTGGCAGGGAGTTAAACGTGACTGCAGGAAGGTTGAACCTGCTGTCATCAGTAGTCTGAACGAATGCCTTCGAGCGTTCAAAACCAATGCCTTTAATCTCTTCCCATGAAGCACTCTTATTGCCCTTGAAGGCGTACTCAGCTCGAATACCGGAATCATCTACCACGGTCTTTGCCTTGAACACCCACCAGATGAAAGCTAGAGGAATAGCAAGGAACCAGATCAGGTACAACGGCTTAGCGCCCACCACAATAATCATGATGCCCAGAATCAGGAACGCTGCAATTAGGTGTGTGCGCTCAGGCCGGAAAACCTTAGCTCCCGTTTCCTCGGCAGGTTGATTTTTCTTTGGGTGGGACGATTCTTTACTCATGGGGACTAATCCTAACGCACAACACTAAAGAAAACTGTCAACGCGATGGCGTTGGTGAAGGTTCAGCCTCCGTTGTAGGTACCGTGGAGGGTCGAGAGGTGGGCTGAGGAGAGGCCACCCCAGCCTCAGAAGAGGACGAGGGCCTTGCGTCCGGGATGCCTACGGTAGTGCTAGGCGTGTCGGCATCAGTGGGAGTTTCGGCCGTTTCATAGCTTTGCTCAGATTCCACTTCTGAAGGTTCTTCAGACGCAGTTGATGGTGCTGGGGATGTAGGCGGGGCAATGGAGGTGACCTTCACGTTAGGGGCTAGCCAACCGTCTCTGTAGCCATCACCAGTCTGGAGCGTGAGGCCGCGAAGCACGAGCAGGGACAGGAAGGCTAGCATCAACATGGCAGTAGACACACGAGTACGACCGCCAACCGTTACCCATCGTCGCCATCCAGTGACCTCCTCATCCTGAGTGCTCTCCTCTTGCTGGGGCACGCCCGCTTCAACGAGAGTATCGGCATGCGCGGTGGGGCTTAAGCGTGGGTGTGATAGCTCCTTGTCGGTTTCAGACTGTGGGCTTAGCTCGAGATCCTCTTCTGGCTGGCTAACACCTTCATTCGTTGGAGGCTGATCTGAGCTGGGACGTGGGCCAAACACTGGGGCCCATTCCTGCGTAGGACTGGGATCAACGCCATGAGGTGGCTGAGGCGCCGAGGCTGCGGGGACGTACCCGAGTGGCGGAGTTGACTGCGCATCCTGAAACGTAGTGGCGACACGACCGTCCAACGTGGGCGCTGAACCGTACTCCTCCCAAAACTCCTTAATCACCTCGGTGCGGATACAACGCTCAACGCGCCACTGCGTACCAGGTTTGACCTGAACCAGAAAGCGGATATTCATCGTCCACGGCGAGCCGACTGTGGCAGGGGGATTGATCCCCACCGATTCATGCACACTAAGCTCCCCCAGAATCTCAGGTGCGATCTGCTCAGTGCGCAACGCGCGCCGGGCGGCGTTGGTGGATCGCTGGATGGCTTCATCAATGGAGCCCGAGGCCAAAAGCGGAATGGGCATGACCACGACAGCGGATGACCAGTAATTGGAGTTGTTAATGGAAACGCCCGCCTTGGAATTAGGGATGATGACCGTTTCCTCAGCCAGCGTTCTGATGTGCGTTGCTCGCATGGTGATCTGGATGACGGTGCCTTCTACGGTGGTCGCTCCTCCCTCAAATCGTACCCAGTCACCAACGCCGTATTGTTTCTCACTGAGGACGAAGAACCCTGCGAGGAAGTCGGCGATGATGGACTGCGCGCCCAAACCTATAGCGGCTGACGCTGCGGTTGCGGGAATGGCAGCGCCAGCGAGTGAGAAACCAAGCTGCTGCAGTATGAACACAAAGATCACGAAATAGCCGATGAGTTGCGCGATATAAATGGCAACTCCCGCAAAGGCCAAGTGAGCCTTAGATTCGTCTGTTGATTCTTCAGCTACTTTGTGCTCCACAACGCGCATTGCCAAACGCCCAAAACGTGGAACGAGGAAGGCGAGGAGGACGAGCAGGGCAAGGTTGAAACCGGTGTCAACCATCCATTGCCATGCGTTGTCGAGGATGTAAGTCAAAGGCATAGCCCAAGGGTAACGCGAATGAGCGACGCGATACAGGGGGCAGAAGCGCTTAACGAGGGTGCTGTTGATTCAGGGTGCGAAAACTATTCACAAAAAGTTTGGCGGGCGTAACACATACACGGATGACGGAAAGTGACGGGGATTCTATGTGGGGGTAAATGTTGCCATGCTCACAGTGAAGTGTACTATTACTGCTTATGAGCATTCTTCGACTAGTAGTGGTATCCGCCCGGCGCCTGCCGTAGTGGGAACTTTTGCTAGTCCTCTCGCCAAGCGCCCTCGTAAGCACCAAAAGTGCAGCGGGGGCTTTTTACACACCTTGACCAAATAAAAATCAAAAACCCCAATTTATTTGCTCCGTGTGGGTAAATTGACGAGTTGAACACTCACATCTGTCTTGTTTGCAGCGATCGTCGCAGATCAACCCCTTTTGAGGCATGGTTGTAAATAACAGGGAAAATCTACTGTTGATATACAAGAAACAAGGAGAAAGAAGTCGTGGCAGCTTCCACTTCGCCCTCACCAGCCACTATTGCGCAGCGTGGTCGTCAAGGTCGGCCTGAGCGCATGATTGGCGCTGAAGCAATTGTTCGTTCCTTGGAGGAACTTGGCGCAGACCTAGTGTTTGGCCTTCCGGGCGGCGCTGTGCTTCCTCTTTATGATGCCCTGTACAACGCAAAGAACCTTCGCCACGTGCTCGTCCGTCATGAGCAGGGTGCAGGTCACGCCGCAACTGGTTACGCGCAGGCTACCGGCCGTGTTGGCGTGTGCATTGCAACCTCCGGCCCTGGTGCCACCAACTTGGTCACCCCAATTGCAGACGCATACCTTGATTCTGTGCCTATGGTTGCGATCACTGGTCAGGTTGGCCGTCATTTGCTGGGCACGGATGCTTTCCAAGAGGCAGACATCCGTGGCATCACGATGCCGGTGACCAAGCACAACTTCATGGTCACAAGTGCTGAAGAGATTCCGAAGGCCATTGCGGAGGCCTTCCACCTAGCATCAACTGGTCGCCCAGGACCAGTTCTGGTTGATATCCCAAAGGATGTCCAGAACGCTGAGCTGGACTTTGTCTGGCCACCAAAGATGGACCTTCCGGGTTACCGCCCAGTGACTACGCCACACAGTCGCCCAATTGAGCAGGCGGTAAAGCTCATTACTGAGGCTAAGAAGCCAGTTCTCTACATCGGTGGCGGTGTTATCAAGGCAAACGCTTCAGCTCAGTTGAAGGAGTTCGCAGAGCACACTGGTATTCCGGTCGTGACCACGCTGATGGCACTGGGTGCTTTCCCTGATTCTCACGAACTGCACATGGGCATGCCCGGCATGCACGGTTCCGTTCCTGCGGTGGGCGCACTGCAGAAGTCGGACCTGCTGATCACCATTGGTGCGCGTTTTGATGACCGCGTCACTGGTGACGTGGACAGCTTCGCGCCTGACGCGTTGGTCATCCATGCAGACATTGACCCTGCTGAGATCGGCAAGATCCGTGTCGCGGACGTGCCAATCGTCGGCGATGCGGGTGAAGTCCTGACTGCACTGCTGAACGAGTTTAAGAAGCGTGCGCCACGTGGCATTGAGATTAAGAAGTGGATCGACTACCTCGGTGACCTGAAGGAGCGCTTCCCTCGAGGTTGGGAGAAGTCTGATGATGGTTTGCTCGAGCCTCAGCTCGTGCTGTCCACGTTGGCTAAGGAAGTCGGCCCTGATGCAATTTATGTTGCCGGCGTTGGCCAGCATCAGATGTGGTCCGCGCAGTTCCTTGACTTTGAAAAGCCTCGAACGTGGTTGAATTCCGGTGGTGCTGGAACGATGGGCTACTCCATCCCGGCCGCAATGGGTGCCAAGGCAGGCATGCCTGAGAAGGAAGTCTGGGCAATCGATGGTGACGGCTGTTTCCAGATGACCAACCAAGAACTCACTACCGCCGCGGTGGAGGGCTTCCCCATTAAGGTCGCGCTGATCAACAACGGAAACTTAGGTATGGTGCGCCAGTGGCAGACCTTGTTCTTTGATGGTCATTACTCCAACACCAAGTTGAAGGGTGATGGTGATTACATCCCGGACTTCCTCAAGCTGAGTGAGGCGCAGGGTTGTGTTGCCATTCGCGTGACCAAGGAAGAAGAAATCCTGCCGGCAATCCAGAAGGCTCGCGAGATCAACGATCGTCCTGTGGTGATTGACTTCATTGTCGGCGAGGATGCCCAGGTGTGGCCGATGGTTCCAAGTGGCTCATCTAACTCTGACATTCAGTACGCTCGCGATCTGCGCCCATTCTTTGACACGGACGAATCTGCGGCTGAATCCCCAGAGGGGATTTCTGAGGCCATTGATAAGTCCACCGAAGCTGACTTGGGCCACGCCAACGAGAACTAAATCGATATAAGGATTGTTAGGACATTTCTACAATGAGTAATTCCGAAATCACCCGTCATATCCTGAGCGTTCTCGTTGAGGATCAGGACGGTATTATCTCTCGCGTTTCCGCGATGTTCACCCGCCGCAGTTTCAATATTGTCTCTTTTGTTTCTGGTCAGACTGAGACCGAAGGCATTAACCGCTTGACCATCGTCGCTGAGGCGGATGAGATCAACATTGAGCAGATCACCAAGCAGCTGAACAAGCTCGTTCCAGTGCTCAAGGTGGTCCGTTTGGAAGAGGAATCCACTATCGCGCGTGCTCTGATGCTGGTGAAGGTCTCCACTGATGCTCACACCCGCCCGCAAGTGGTCGACGCAGCAAACATCTTCCGCGCTCGAGTTGTCGACGTAGCGCCAGATTCAGTGGTGGTGGAGGCTACGGGTACGGAGGGAAAGCTGCGAGCTTTGCTAGATGTGCTTGAGCCATTTGGTATCCGTGAACTCATTTCCTCGGGCCAAATTGCGCTAAACCGTGGTCCGAAGACCATGGCGCCGTCAGTTAACCGTTAGAAAACAGCGAAAATGGGTGCCCGTGACGCGGTTACATGCCGCAAAATCTCATAAAATGAGACATATTGTCCCATTTTCGCTATTTTTGTGATATATTTCCAAACAAGTAATTTCCATCAGAAAGGCTTTCCTCATGGCAATTGAGGTCTTCTACGAAGCAGACGCAGACGTAACCATTATCCAGGGCAAGAAGGTAGCTATCATCGGCTACGGCTCCCAGGGTCACGCACACGCGCAGAACTTGCGCGATTCCGGCGTTGAGGTTGTTATCGGCCTGCGTGAGGGTTCCAAGTCCGCTGAAAAGGCAAAGGAAGCTGGCTTCGAGGTAAAGTCCAACGCTGATGCAGCTGCTTGGGCAGACGTCATCATGCTGCTGGCTCCGGACACCTCTCAGGCAACCATCTTCGAGAACGATATCGAACCGAACCTGAATGAGGGCGATGCACTGCTGTTCGGACACGGCCTGAACATCCACTTCGACCTGATCAAGCCGCCAGCTAACGTCACTATCGGCATGGTTGCGCCAAAGGGTCCAGGTCACCTCGTTCGCCGTCAGTTCGTAGACGGCAAGGGCGTTCCTTGCCTGATCGCTGTTGACCAGGATCCAACCGGTGAGGGCCAAGCGCTGATGCTGTCTTACGCTGCGGCAATTGGTGGCGCACGCGCTGGTGTTATCCCAACCACCTTCGAGGCGGAGACCGTTACTGACCTCTTCGGTGAGCAGGCTGTTCTCTGTGGTGGCACCGAGGTCCTGGTTAAGACCGGCTTCGAGGTTCTGGTTGAGGCCGGCTACGAGCCTGAGATGGCATACTTCGAGTGCCTGCATGAGCTCAAGCTGATCGTTGACCTCATGTTCGAGGGCGGCATCGCTAACATGAACTACTCCGTATCTGACACCGCTGAGTTCGGTGGCTACCTGTCCGGCCCACGCGTTGTTGACGCTGGTGCTAAGGAGCGCATGAAGGAAGTGCTGAAGGATATTCAGGATGGAACCTTCACCAAGCGACTGGTTGCCAACGTTGAAGGTGGCAACAAGGAGCTCGAGGGGCTGCGTGCTGAGTTTGCTGAGCACCCAATTGAGAAGACCGGTGCCAAGCTGCGTGACATGATGAGCTGGGTAAAGGTTGATTTGAACGAAACCGCTTAATCTATCCGACTGAGCTTCAGAAGGCCGGCTACATCCCTGCTGTGTGCATGGGGTGTGGCCGGTTTTCTTTCTCTGCACGCCCCACCCTTATTTTCAATAAAGAAGTTTATTGAAAAACGCTAGTAAACACTGTTTAATGGCCTTTATGAATAACCACCACCATGATCGCCCCGGACACGGTCACTTCCACGGTCATGATCACAGCACAATGGTTGGCCACGGCCACGATCATTCGCATGTACCGAGCGGGCTGAAGGCTTTGCTGACGGTGCTTATCTTCACCGTCATGATTTTTGTGCTGGAGTTCATCGGTGGCATCGTGTCAGGTTCTTTGGCTCTCATTGGCGATGCCATGCACATGCTTTCGGATTCTACCGGTCTGGTGGTGGCAGCAGTAGCAATGGCGTTGGGGCGAAGGAAGTCATCCCACAGTGCCACCTACGGGCATAAACGTGTTGAGGTCCTCGCAGCTTTGTTCAATGCGATCGCGGTGACGGCAATTTCGGTGTGGATTGTCATTGAGGCTGTATCGCGTTTCCGCGCTCAGGAGAACGTGGACACAACGGTCATGCTGATCATCGGTGTTATCGGCTTAGTGGCTAATATTTTCGGTGCGGTGGTGCTGAACAGTCATCGCGATGAGTCCATGAACATTGAGGGCGCCTTCCTGCATGTCCTGGTGGATTTGTTTGGGTCGGTGGCTGTCATAGTCGCAGCGCTTATCATGCGCTTCACGGGGGTAGAGGCCGCGGATACGGTGGCTTCTCTTATCATTGCAGCGCTGATTCTTCCGCGGTCACTGGCTCTGCTGCGTCAAGCGCTAACGGTGCTGTTGGAACGGGTGCCTGAAGGCCTAGATGTAGCTGGAATCGAACAACAGCTGGTGCAGCTTGAGGGGGTCGCAACTGTGCATGATCTCCACGTATGGTCGTTGGATGGTAACAGTCTGCTGGCTACCGCCCATGTAGTGTTGGACGATGGGGTAGAGGGTCGTGGCGGCAACTGCGTAGTGCTGGATCGAGCCCAGGAAGTCTTGGAAAGCAACGGTATTTTCCATTCCACCATTCAGCTAGAGTCCAAGGATCATGCTGACCATGAGACGGTGTGTGAAGCTAACTAGCTGGTGAGGCCGGCTACTTGGGCGAACCAAGCCCTTGGGCGTTAGGATTGGCGCCATGGGTTTTTCTACACCAAGCTATGACCTTGATGATCTCTTTAACCGCATTGATCGCGGTGATCTGCAGCTTCCGGACTTCCAGCGTTCCTTCCGTTGGACTATCGATGACATCCGTTCGCTGCTGCTCACTGTGCTGCGAGGGTATCCAATCGGAGCCATCATGGCTCTAGATACCCGCAATGAAACGCCACGTTTCAAGTCCCGCCCAATAAAGGGCGCGCCCGACACCGGGGAGGCTCCGGGACTATTGCTTCTCGACGGTCAGCAGCGCATCACCACGCTGTACCAGTGCCTGCGCGGCGACGGCCTCGTCCGCAGCGTCGATGCGCGCGATAAAAAGGTCGAGCGCAGGTTTTATGTGGATGTAAGGAAGGCAGTGTCTGCTCCTGTGCTGCCAGAAGAGGCGATCATTTCCACCGACAAGGATGGCAACGTTTTGAGCCATTTCGCAGACGACGTTCCAACGATCCTCTGCAATCGCGCAACTGAGTTGGCAGCAGGCCTAGTTCCCGTACATGTGCTGCTATCAGATGAGGGAACTGACATGCTGTTCGATCTGGCTGATGGTTCCGAGCCAGGGTTCCGCGAGGTAACCAAGGCGTTTAACAACAAGGTGCTCAAGCCGCTGGCAGCGTACCAAGTGCCTATGATTCGTCTTGATAGGGAGACCGCACGGTCTGGCATTGCCGCTATTTTTGCTCATGCCAACGCCTCTGGATTACAGATGGACGTCTTTGAGCTCATGACCTCAGTATTTAAGCTAGAGAACGCAGACTTCGATCTGCTGAAGGATTGGGCGCACATCGAATCTCAGTTGAGGCAGTACCCTGCGTTGGACGACATCGACAAAACTCAATTCTTGTCTGCCGTTGCTCTGTATCACACGTTCAAGAAAGGCAAAGCAGATGGCCATCGCGAAGCCATCCTGAGCCTAAACTTGGCGGACTACCGGCGCGGAGCTGATGCAATGATTCACGGTTTCGCGGAGGCAGCGAAATTTATGCGCGAGCGCTGCATCATCAACACCCAGCAAGTGCCTAACAACTTCCAGCTTGTGCCGCTTGCAGTGATTATTGCGTTACTGAACGAGCACGGTGACGTCCTCGTTCACCGTGCCGCGTGGGATCGGCTGAATCAGTGGTTCTGGAACTGCGTGTTTGGTGAGCTCTATGCGGCACCGTCAGCTGTGGTCCGTGCGGCTATCGATGTAGATCAGGTAGTGCCGTGGGTACTGGCCGCCGCTGGCGTTGGCTCCGATACCGAGACACCTCGTTCGGTGCAGCAGGCTCAGTTGACGGAATCCCGCCTTCTCAGTGCAGGACCCGATTCCGGCCTGTACAAGGGAATCTTTGCGCTCATTATGGGTCGCGGTGCCCGAGATTGGCGCACCGCCCAGCCGTTTAACGCTGACACCTACGAGGATCTTGGCACCAATTTCCGCCCCGTATTTCCTACGCGCTGGTGCCACGAACACGGTATCAGCGACGTGCTGGCCAACAGCGTGCTCAACCGCACCCCTATGGGCCGTCGCACGTGGGTGGTTGCCGATGGTAACTCACCAGCTCGTTACGCCTACCGTTTGCAGTCCAAATCCATGATGGATGACCAACAGTTTGACGAAGTGGTGTCGGGGCACCTCATTAACCCGAAATTCCTGCTCAGTGCGGACGCGCCACAGTACTTCACCGACCGCCGCCAGCAGATGGTCACCATGATCGAGCAGGCAATGGGCAAGGCCGCAATCCGCGACGTCGACGAAGACGATCTCCATAGCGGGGCGGAAGGCCCTGCCGCCTTCGAGGTGGCTGAGTAAGTAACGTTACGTTACTTATAGCAACGCTCCCACGTTGACTAAGGTGGGAGCGTTGCCCGTTGTAGGACTGTTTGCGATAAGAAGTTTGGGGAAGCCCTGTGAAACAATCACCGCACGTTGCCGCTCGGTGGCGCCGATGGATTCTTGTGTGTACCACAAGTGTTCTTCTTGTTACTGGCTGTTCACATAGGACTGTGGTGTCAAATGATGATGATCCTTATAGGCAGGCGCGGATTGACAATGTGAACAGGCATGTCAGTACGGAATTCCAATCAACTCCTGAAGTCATCGCAGACAGTGACGGAAGTGGGGTAGAGGCATCGAGGAAGTTCTTTGACAGTTCGGATACGGTGGTCGTTTCTGGTGGCGATGTTGCTGATCAGGTGCGGGCGGCTTCCATAGCTGTGGTGGCGCATGCGCCTATGCTGACCATGACTGATTCCACTCGCTCGGCGGTTATTGCAGAGATTGGCCGGTTGGGCGCCCGCTACGTGTTGGAGGTTGGTGACGTTGCGTTGGCAACGGGTGAGGGGGATCAGATCCGAATTAAGGATCCCGGTGGCATTGCGGCCTTGGGGGAGCTGACTTCCCTGCAGTTTTACCCAAAAGCGATTACATATCCCACGTCCGTGATTAGGGCGGTGGCAGAGCTTGACCCCGAGGAGGTTACGTATCTGGTTCCGGCGTGGGACGAGGAGGCTTACCAGGAAGCGTTGGACACGCCGATTCGTAGGGACACGTCTCGAGAGAGGGTCCAGCCCTTCCCAGCACAGTCCAAACGTGATGCGGATATGGCTCCATTGGTTATTGCTAGTGAGCAGAGTTCGGTAGCAGCAGTTGCCACGGCGCGTGCATATGGCGCGACTGTGCGCTCCATGCCTTACCCTGATCCGCGTTTTAACCGGGAGTCTATGGAGATGGTGGCGGGTCTTGCAGATCAACCGCTTATCGCTTTGGGCTCGCAGTTCGGCACGGCGCGCGAGCTGTCTGAGAAGATTCGTTTGGGTGAGGCGGTCCCGACGCCGATTGCAGGTGATGGCGGTCTCATGTTTCCGGGCCGCACGGTTGTGGCTGTGGAGGCTAGCTCTTTTAGCGGGAGTGCTGACGGGTCCACTGACGCAAGCAGTGATTTAGTCTCGTATTCCCAACAACAGCAGGCTGAAGTCGCTCGGTTGCTGGATGGTCGATTCAGTAACGCGGTTATCGTGGATTTTGGGACAGGGAAGTCGCAAGAGTCCCGTGATCAGTGGGCTGAAAAGCGAGAGCAGATTCAGGCGGTGACCGATGCTGGAGGCGTTGGCATCGTGTCCATCACCCCAGTGCCGGGGGAAGTTGAGGGCCAGCTACGCGCGCTAGAGGATCTGCTGTTGGAGCCTAATGTTTCCGTCATGCTGGATTTAAGCGCCGCAGCAGCATTGGGGACCGGCCATTCTGAGACAGTCAGTGAGGAATCGGAATTGGCTCGGAAGCAAGACCGGACATCTAAGCAGCCTGAGTTTCCGGCAGCCGATCCTCGAGTCAGTGCCGGCGGATTCGCCGGATCGGGGCGTTCCGAGACCTCCGCCACGTCCCGTGCCCTAGGTGACAGCCAAGGCTCACCGGACGGGGCAGAGCCTGCCACTCAGCTTGTCGACGACGACCAGACTGTGCTTCGCCTCAGCGACACCACCGAGGATAAGGCGGCCCGCGGTTTCGCGGTCCTAGAGGCCCGCGAAGTAAACCAAGCTAGCGGCTATCTCGCTGACTTAATCAAGGCCCACAAACTTCCGCAGAAAGCTTTCATCGTTGCCCAAAACGCGCCGGGGATGGTGGACAACAGAGACTATCTCAGTACAACGAGTCCGCACATTGCCTTTACCGTTCTCGCGCAGCCTTACCCATGGGAGGATGGTGCGTATCTTACGTGGGAGCAGTCTAAGCAGATATTTGCCCGAACGGTGGATGATTACCGCAAGCTAGGTAAGAAGATCTTTTACGGGTGGGCGAATGCTGATTTAAGTGGTGAATCTGCCCCTATGGAGAGTGAGGGTAGCGTGGAGCGAGTCGCTGAGTTCAATAAACTTTCCCCCCGTCCGTGGTTAATTATTAACGGCTAAACGCATTATATGCAGGAATTTGTGAGCATATTTTCACAAGGGCAGGTCACACGCTGTTTTTTGGTTTACACTGATCGCAGTCGCACGCCGGTAGCTGAAGGTGTGGACCCCATAGGTTGTGGCGCGGTCGTGTCCAACATATGCGGACATTGCGTAATTTTTCAGGAGAATAAACGTGAGCGAAAATGGCCGTCCTGTCGTTCTTATTGCCGACAAGCTAGCGCAGTCCACCGTAGACGCGCTTGGAGATGCCGTAGAAGTACGTTGGGTTGATGGACCTAACCGCCCAGAGCTGCTCGCGGCAGTTCCTGAGGCAGACGCACTGCTGGTGCGTTCAGCAACCACCGTTGATAAGGAAGTACTCGATGCTGCTTCCAAATTGAAGATCGTTGGTCGCGCAGGTGTGGGCCTGGACAACGTGGACATTCCAGCTGCTACCGAAGCCGGTGTCATGGTTGTTAACGCACCAACCTCGAACATTCACTCCGCGTGTGAGCACGCAATCTCTTTGCTGCTCTCCACCGCTCGTCAGATTCCAGCTGCAGATCAGACTCTGCGCAACGCTGAGTGGAAGCGTTCCTCCTTCTCTGGTGTAGAGATCTTTGGTAAGACCGTGGGCGTTGTCGGCTTCGGCCACATTGGCCAGCTGTTCGCACAGCGTCTGGCTGCTTTCGAAACCACCATCATTGCATACGATCCATACGCAAACCCGGCTCGAGCTGCGCAGCTTGGTGTTGAGTTGGTTGAGCTGGAAGAGCTCATGTCCCGCTCGGACTTCGTTACCATTCACCTGCCCAAGACCAAGGAAACCGCTGGTATGTTCAGCGCTGATCTCCTTGCTAAGGCTAAGAAGGGCCAGATCATCATCAACGCTGCCCGTGGTGGCCTTGTTGATGAGCAGGCACTGGCGGACGCCATCAAGTCCGGACACATCCGTGGTGCAGGCTTTGACGTTTTTGAGACCGAGCCATGCACGGACTCTCCACTGTTTGATCTGCCAGAGGTAGTAGTTACCCCTCACCTGGGCGCGTCCACTGTGGAAGCTCAGGATCGAGCAGGTACCGATGTTGCAGCCTCCGTTCTGAAGGCGCTGTCCGGCGAGTTCGTGGCGGACGCAGTGAACGTGTCCGGTGGTCGCGTGGGCGAAGAGGTGGCAGCATGGCTGGATCTTGCCCGCAAGCTGGGCTTGGTTGCTGGCAAGCTCCTCGACGGCGCAGCTGTTGCATTGGAGGTTGAGGCTCGCGGTGAGCTGTCTACCGAGCAGGTAGATGCTCTGGGCTTGTCCGCTTTGCGCGGCCTGTTCTCTGGCACCGTTGATCAGCCAGTCACCTTTGTTAACGCTCCTGCAATCGCTGAGCAGCGTGGTGTTGAGCTCAAGGTTGCTACCGCTCCGGAGTCCGCAACCCACCGCTCCGTACTCGAGGTCAAGGCTATTGCTTCTGATGGCACCACGTCTTCCGTTGTTGGTGCGTTGACCGCTTTGAACCAGGTTGAGAAGATTGTTCAGCTCAACGGCCGTGGCATCGATTTGCGCGCTGAGGGGCAGAACGTATTCTTCACCTACGCTGACGTCCCAGGTGCACTGGGCAAGGTTGGCTCCAAGATTGGCGCCGCAGGCATTAACATCGACGCTGCTGCATTGACCCAAGCAGCAGACGGCAAGGATGCAGTTCTTATCGTCCGTGTGGAGAAGGAAGTTCCACAGGATGTCCTCGAATCCATCGAGGCAGAGCTGGATGCAAAGGCTGTTCAGTTTAACTTCGCCTAAAAGATAGGCGTTAAGAGAACCCACTCGGCACTGTGTGCCCGAGTGGGTTTTTGCATGAGAGGACTTCTTTCACTTGGGTGCCAGAATTCTGGCACGCGTCCTGCGTGGGCTTGGACGGAATTGGTGAGTACTCGCCGCGTAGGTGGGGTGGTGCTCGGGTGTTAGCTCAACCATGGACCCTGTTCCTTCATCTAAATATCGCTGCTTGGCGGTTTTTTGAACTGGAGCGATTGCTTGCTTGATCTGTAAAGGAGGTGGAAGCCAGCGAAAGGGTTTTCTCTCTACTACCGGATTTTTGGCTGTTGGTGCTGGGTGGGTTGGTTATATTCTTTACCGTAACAGACTAAGTGGTATAGTTTAGTGGATATAAAACTAGACCTAGCGGTCTAAAGTAAATGAACTCTACCGTTTTGATTTGAGGAACTTATCGATGTCATCGTCGACACCTTCCATTGCTCTCATCGGGCTGGGTCCACGTGGAGTTTCCACGTTGGAGCGCATGATTGCCCAACTCAATAGCATCACTGATCCCCCTCAACAGCTAGATCTGCATCGGATTGATGATGCTCAGCATGGCGGCGGCAAGGTTTGGGATATAGCGCAGCGTACCCAGTGGATTCTTCTGCGGATCCGCTGGGTATTTTGCGCTTTTTGCTACGCAAAGAATGTGATCTAGTGCTAGGCTAAGACCCAGAACGTCCACATAGTGAGAAAAGAGGTTCCATATAATGAAACTTGCTGTTATTGGTGGCGACGGCATCGGCCCTGAGGTTACTGCTGAAGCTCTCAAGGTCCTCAATGCTGTACGCGATGATATTGAGACTACTGAGTACGATCTCGGTGGTCGACGTTACAAGAAGAATGGCGAGCTTCTCACTGATGCGGACTTGGAATCTCTGCGTGAGCATGACGCAATTTTGCTCGGCGCAATCGGTGACCCTGAGAATGTACCGCCGGGAATCCTCGAGCGTGGCTTGCTTCTGAAGATGCGTTTCGCGCTGGATCACCACGTGAACCTTCGCCCATCCAAGTTGTATCCAACGTCTAAGTCCCCTCTGGCTAACCCAGGTGAGATTGATTTTGTAGTCGTGCGTGAGGGAACAGAGGGTCTGTACTGTGGCAACGGTGGTGTCCTGCGAGAGGGAACCCCTCATGAGGTAGCGTCGGAGGTTTCCCAGAACACTCGCTACGGTGTTGAGCGCGTGGTGCGTGATGCGTTTGAGCGCGCGTCTAAGCGTCGTAAGCATGTCACCTTTGTGCACAAGACCAATGTGCTGGTTAACGCTGGTGGCTTGTGGCAGCGCACTGTTAATGACGTGGCTGCTGAGTACCCAGACGTTACCGTAGACTACAACCACATTGATGCAGCAACCATTTACATGGTCACTAATCCGTCCCGCTACGACGTCATTGTCACGGACAATCTCTTCGGCGATATCCTGACTGATCTTGCGGGTGCTGTGACTGGCGGCATTGGCCTCGCCGCTTCCGGCAATATTGACGCCACCGGCGTTAATCCGTCCATGTTTGAGCCTGTTCATGGCTCCGCGCCGGACATTGCGGGCAAGGGCATCGCAGACCCTACGGCCGCCATCCTGTCGGCGGCAATGCTGCTGCGTCATCTTGGCGACGAAGCCAACGCCGCAAAGATCGAGGCTGCGGTTGCAGAAGACGTAGCCCATCGGGGCGACGCAAAGATTGTCACCACGGAGGTAGGCGACCGCATCGCGGCCGCTCTTCGGGGCTAAGCGCTCGCGGTCCTGTGGGGCCGTAACTGTTTCATCCAGCGCTGTCAGTTGTGCCAGAACTTAGGATCTGGGGGCCTGGCAGCGTTTTGGTTTTTTCTGGCTGGAAAAGTGGCTATCTGTTAGGTGTGGCCAGCTAGTTCTTAAAGGATGATAAGCCCGTTGAAGGCTGAGGGGCGAGTGTGATGTAGCGTTCTCGTGTTGCCAGTAGGTGCACCCGTGCGGTGGGTAATTGCGCTCTAGAGGGCAATTTTCGCATTTGTGGTCTGTATCACGTCTACGATGGGGGAATGACCGTTGAACTCGACGAAGTACGCGACTTCCTCTCATCTGCTACGCCGTTTTCCAGTCTTCCTGATCAGGTGTTGCGGGACATTCCTCAAGCCATGGAAATGTCCTACGTCCGCCGAGGCGAGGAGATTATCGGCGTAGGTTCCCCTAATGATTATTGCTACGTCATACGCAAAGGCGCGGTAGACGTGCTCGATGACGAGGGGACGTTGCTTGACCGCCGTGAAGCGGGCCGCTCATTTGGGTATTCAACGATCATGGGGGATAACTCATCCAAATACACCATGATCGCGGTGGAAGATACACTGCTGCTGCACATACCGCGTGAGTCTTTCATCCGAATCGTAGACGCCTACCCTGAGTTTGGGCGATTCTTTGCGGGGCAGTCCAAGCGCATGTCCGCGGCCGCGCAGCAGCTTCGTAAGAAGTCATCTTCAGATATCCTCCAGACTCATCTATCCGACTTCATGATCACAACGCCGGCTAAGGTTACGCCTGGCACATCGATACGTGACGCCGCACGCACGATGCAGGCCATGAATGTCTCGAGCCTCTTGGTTACGGATAAGGAGATTGATGGTGATGTCCTGGGTATTCTGACTGATCGTGATCTGCGCGGAAAGGTCGTTGCTGTGGAGCTTGACGTTCACCTCCCGGTCACGGAGATCATGACGGAGAACCCGCGGACCCTGCCGTCAAGTGCGCAGGCCTTTGAGGCCATGATGATCATGTCTGAAATGGGCATTCACCACCTTCCCATCGTGGATGAGAATAAGCTCGTGGGAATCGTGTCGTCCCCCGATATTATGCGTCTGCTGAGAAATGATCCGATGTATGTCACCGCGGACTTTGCTCGCAAAAGCACCATTGAGGAGCTTGCGGGCGTCTTCAGTTCCGCTCACGAGGTTGCTGTGCGCTTTATCGAACGCGGCTCGAGTCCAGAGGATGTTTCCGGTCTGATGACCGTGGCAGCGGACTCGCTCACGCGCCGCGTCATAGCGTTGGGTGAAGAAAGGTTTGGTCCTGCTCCTATTCCTTACGCGTTTGTTGCGGTGGGCTCACAAGGGCGTCGTGGCATGGGGCTAGCCTCAGACCAAGATAACTGCCTTGTTATTGATGATGCCTACGATGAGGCCCAGCACGGCCGCTATTTCGCGGACATGGCTGAATTCATCTGCACCAGCCTGGATAAAGCTGGTCAAGTAGAGTGCCCAGGTGACATGATGGCATCCAACCCGCAGTGGCGTATGACAAAGAGCCAGTGGATTTCCACATTCCGCACGTGGATTACCACGCCGGAGCCGGATAACCTATTGCATGCGCAAACCTTCTTCGATTTTCGCGCGGTGTACGGTAGCGCGCCAGAGGCGTTTGACATGGTCAATGAGATACATCAGGCTGCAACTGACATGGCTAAGACTGCAACCCGCATGCAGGCGCACTTAGCAACTCTGGCAGCCCGGCGCGAGCCACCACTGGGTTTTTTCCGTGGTTTTGTGGTTGAACGATCCGGCGAGTACGCGAACACCCTCGACGTAAAGAAGGGTGGCACCGCGGCGGTTGTGCAGATGGCCCGTTTGTTTGCCCTTTCGGCCGGTGTTACTGCTGTGGGCACGCGTCCTCGGTTAATGCAGGCAGCGGCTAGTGGTGTGGTCTCGGGCAAGGGGGCAGAGGATCTGGTGGATGCGTTCGATTTTATTAACCAGATTGCGCTGCACAATCAGGCGGAGCAGATCCGAAAAGGCCTGAAGCCTACCTACCACATTGACCCCAGCTCCTTGTCCAAAATGGATCGTGAGCACTTGCGTGACGCTTTTCAGATCATCAAGGGTATGCAAAACGCGTTGAGTACCGAGTACCCAACCCGCAGCATCTAGGTGCTTCGTTCGTATACGGCGTGAGAAAAGAAGGGATGAGCGGGCGTGGCGCGGCTTTTTGGAGGTTTATTTCGTGGAGGACATTCTAACGCTGAGGGTGCTCTAGCGCAGTTCTACGCTAGCGCGAAAGTTGATGCCTCAGCGAGCTTAAAGGATGCCAAGTATCTTGCGGTGGATATGGAAACTACTGGCCTGAACGCTCAGGGTTCTCGCATGCTTTCCATAGGTTGGGTGCCGGTCAACGGTACGGTGATCGACCTTTCTGGTGCCCAGCACATCTACGTCAAAACCGACGATGTGGAAAGTGAGCAATCAGTGGGTAGATCTGCCCTGATTCACCACATTACTGACGAGGACTTAAGCGAGGGGGTAGCTGAAAAGGACGCTGTGGCGGAGTTTCTTAAGGCGTTAGAAGGGCGCAGCATTCTTGCACATTACGCAGCACTAGAGCTTTCTTTTTTAGACGCCGCGTGTAAGAAGTATTTTGGGGCGGGCTTTGACGCAAAGCACACCAAATTTGTGGACACTTTTGCGCTAGAGCGACACCACATGGAGCGGATGTCCACCTATCCGCGTGGCGAGGATCTTCGACTACCCCGCGTTCGCTCACGCTACGAACTGCCGGCGTACCGTTCCCATGACGCGCTAACTGATGCGCTGGCGTGTGCTGAGCTCTACATTGCTATGGTGGCAGGCAATAACTGGAGCACCCTGAAGTCCGTCATCATGTAGCCCTCTTGGGGGTAGGTTGCGCGGGGAGAACAGACGTCTGAACAGCACAGAGTTCTGCAAACGAAGAAAACAGGTAAGAAATGGGCATCGCATTCTGTCCCGTGGGATATCCGTTGTAGGATTGTCGGCATGCGTTTTGGACGAATTGCAACCCCAGATGGAATGTGTTTCTGCGTAGTAGAAGGTGCTGAAGGCGCCGAGGTCTGCCGCGAAATTGAGGGCACCCCGTTTACTGAGCCTCAGTACACCGGTCGTGAATACAAGCTTGCAGAGGTGCGTTTGCTCGCCCCGATGTTGCCAAGCAAGATCGTGGCCATTGGCCGCAACTACGCTGACCACGTCGCGGAGGTCTTCCAAAAATCAGCGGAATCCCTTCCGCCAACGTTGTTCCTCAAGCCACCTACAGCCGTGGTAGGTCCGGGTGCTGCTATTAAGATTCCAGACTTTGCTACCAAGGTAGAGTTCGAAGGCGAATTGGCGCTGGTAATCGGTCAAGCCTGCAAGAATGTGAAGGCGGCTGACTGGAAGAAGGTTGTTCGCGGCTTCACCATTATCAATGACGTTTCTTCCCGCGACCTACAGTTTGCTGACGGCCAGTGGGCGCGTGCCAAGGGTATTGATACGTTTGCGCCACTTGGCCCATGGATTGAGACGGATCTAGACTCCATTGACACCACCAACCTGCCAATTAAGGCTCACTTGACCCACAACGGCGTGACTGAAACAAAGCAGGACTCAAATTCGAATCAGATGATCATGAACATCGGTGAAATCATCGAGTTCATCACTGCGTCCATGACCTTGCTCCCAGGGGACGTCATCTGCACAGGCTCCCCAGCGGGCACCGAGGCTATGGAGCCGGGCGACTTCATTGAAGTTGAGATCCCAGGCATTGGTAAGTTGGGCAATCCCGTGCAGCGAGCATAACCGCAATCGGCGTTGCTGAACTCGCAGCAGATAACCCCTGATCCTGTAGGTGATCAGGGGTTTTCTTAGTCTTCGGTGGAAGCGCTCAGTCCCAGCGCGCGCATGATCGTGCGGAGCTTTGCCGACGTCTCCTGGACCTCGGCCTCGGCATCGGAATCCGCCACGATTCCGCCGCCGGCCCACGCGCGAGCGTGGGTACCGTCGGCGGAGACCTCCGCACAACGAATGGCGACCATAAACTCGCCGTCTCCGGAGCGGTCAGCCCAACCGACAGCTCCTGCATAGAATCGGCGGTCATCTTCAGCAATACTGATCAGTTCCTCCGCGGCATCCGTAGGCGTGCCGCAAATTGCCGGAGTCGGGTGAACTAATGCAGCGAGCTCTAGTGCTGTCATGGATGAGTCTTTCAGCGTGCCACTAATTGGCGTAGCTAGGTGCCACATCTCATTGGTCTTGGTGAGCTCAGGGGTAGATGGAGCCGAGAGGGTAGAGCACACCGGAGTGAGTAAGCGACGCAGGTGATCCACTACAAATGCATGCTCAGCGAGGTCTTTCTCACTGCGACGTAGAAGTTCACCACGAGTGGCATCTTCAACAGGGTCGCTACTGCGCTGGGCTGAACCGGCCAACGGATAGGCGCTAACAGTGGAACCTTGCTTCTTGATAAGCACTTCTGGGGAGGAACCCACTAGGGTGTTGCCAACAAAATCCTCACCGGCTGGGGAGAGGTCTGCAATAAAACCGTCGCGGGAATAGGACAGATCGATCAGCCGCGCCGCGATCAGGCGCGGGTCAACGGGTGGGTCGAAGGCAATGTCGACTGCGCGAGCAAGGACAACCTTGTCTAAGTAGGTCTTTTCCAGTGTGGTGATTGCTGCCTGGATGCGGTCACGGTGCTCATTCAACTCAGGAACGAGGCGAACTAGCGAAGCGCTGAGCTTCGCCCCCTCGCCGTACCGGTAGTAACTGTGTGGCTCCAAGGTGCCTTCCTCGCGGATGATGCTGGCTGGTTCAGTCAGCGCGCTTGCGTGGTCGCGGCGGAAGGGGAGCGCACCCACGATCATTTCAGCGCTGCCGTCGCGAAGCGCAGCGATAGCTGGTTCTATCGAATCGAACGTGCGCTTCGCACCTTGGGTTCGCACCGAGCCATGAGCCCTAGATAAGCAGAAATCGGGAGCTGTTGTGGGGCGTTGTTCAAATTGCTTCGGTGCAGACATAACAGACCATCTTAGCTTTTACCTTCGCGCCTTAGTAAGTGACGCAGCAACCGCGCTGTGAACACGGAAAATCCGAACCGATGGTCTACCATGGAACCCATGTCTGAAGTACGCGTACGTTTTTGTCCATCACCAACCGGCACCCCGCACGTCGGCATGGTGCGCACCGCTCTCTTTAACTGGGCACATGCCCGTCACACCGGCGGTAAGCTGGTTTTCCGCATCGAAGATACCGATGCTGCACGTGACTCCGAAGAGTCCTACCAGGCCATTATCGATTCCCTGCAGTGGCTGGGTATGGACTGGGATGAAGGTGTAGTCATTGGTGGTCCTCATGAGCCATACCGCCAGTCCCAGCGCATGGATATCTACGCCGACGTTTTGGAAAAGCTCAAGGACGCAGGCTTGGTTTACCCAGCCTACTCCACGGCAGAGGAGGTCAAAGAGCGCCACATCGCAGCAGGCCGCGACCCACAGCTGGGTTACGACAATTTTGACCGTGACCTCAGCGATGAGCAGATCGCGGCTTTTGAGGCAGAAGGCCGAAAGCCAGTCTGGCGCCTGCGCATGCCAGACCATGATTGGAAATTCAACGATCTAGTTCGCGGTGAGATCGAATTTAAGGCTCAGACTCAGCCTGACTACGTTGTTGCACGCTCCAATGGAGCCCCTCTATACACGCTTGTTAACCCAGTTGATGATGCTCTCATGGGTATCACCCACGTGCTGCGTGGTGAGGATCTTCTACCTTCCACCCCACGCCAGCTGGCCCTGTACGAGGCGCTAAAGCAGATTGGCGTAGCGCAGCAGACCCCAGAATTCGGCCACCTGCCGTTCGTCATGGGCGAAGGCAACAAGAAGCTCTCCAAGCGTGACCCACAGTCCAACCTGTTCAACCACCGCGATAACGGCATCATCCCAGAAGGCATGCTGAATTACCTTGCACTGCTGGGTTGGTCCTTATCCTCCGATCAAGACATCTTCACCATGGAGGAACTGATCAAGAACTTCAAGGTTGAGGACGTACTGGGTAACCCAGCGCGCTTTGATCAGAAGAAGCTCGAGGCGATCAACGCTGACCACATCCGACTGCTGGAGCCAAAGGTATTTGAGGAGCGCCTGCGCGCGTACTTCACTGAGTTCACCGACTTCCCAGAGGACTACCCAGCGGACAAGTTTGCTGTCGCTGCAGAGCTGGTTCAGACCCGCATTAAGACCCTAAAGGATGGCTACGGCCTGCTGAGCTTCCTCGTCACTGCTGATGAGGACCTCAAGCTGGATGAGAAGTCTGCTAAGAAGAACCTGAAGGAAGCTGCGATTCAGCCGCTGGAAGCTGGCATTGCTGCTCTCGAAGGCGTTGAGGACTTCACCACCGAGAATATTGAGGCAGCCTTGTCCAAGGCCCTCATTGAAGATCTTGGTCTCAAGCCTCGCGTTGCCTACGGCGCTCTGCGTGTAGGTATCTCCGGACAGGCTGTGTCTCCGCCTCTGTTTGAGTCCATGGAGCTGCTTGGTAAGGAGTCCACGCTCAATCGTCTACGTGCCGCCCGTGAGGCAACTCCATATGTGGTAGCAGAAGCTTAAAGATCATCAGTCTTAGGCTAAGAAGCGGTGCCCGCCGTTGAAAGGGCGCCGCTTCTTTTTATTGTCCAGTCTTGATACTTGAGATTGGGTACATATAGCGGGTAAGGCTATGTGGTTGCTCAAAAACTCATCATTCGAGCGTTGCCTATTAGGGATTCCGTTCCCAAACAACCTAATATTTAGCCTTATGGATCAAAGGTTGCGAAAGTACAAAAGGGGGCGTCACGCTCAGGTTGACCCCGCTAGCAACCTTGGCATCCTCATCGTGTCCGTAGCTGTCATACTGCTGTTGAGTCTGGGAATGGTGATCTCAAACAGCATTGGGGCGGGCGGTAACGAACGTAGTGTGGCCCAAGAGGCGGGAGTTATTTCCGGGAGTAGCGCTGCTCGTACTTACGTGGATCCTGGCAAGCCCGATCAGAGGATCTCGGGCGAACCTAAGGATGAGAGGTCAGCTGAGTTGCCAGTGAAGCCTGGACAAGTACGTAGCCTTGAAATTCGGGATTCCAAGGGTGAGAACCGCCGATACCTGCTCAGCATCCCAGCGCACTATAACCGCGATGATTCACAACCGACACCTGTGACTTTCGCTTTCCACGGTAGAACCAGCAACCCAGAGAGTTTCATTGAGAGTTCGTTATTCAAGACGGACATCATTTACGAGTCAATCATCGTTATGCCTGCAGGCATTAACGCCTCCTGGGCAGGCGCCCCGTACTCGAAAACCTCGATTAAGCAGGACGTTGACCTCACGGAGCGCCTCCTGGACGAGGTGAGCTCCCACTACAACGTTGACCACAACCGCGTTTATGCAATTGGCTACTCCAACGGTGGTGGCATGGTGGCTAATTTGGGCTGTCGCATTCCATATAAGTTCGCGGGCCTTGTGCTGGTATCCGGCGCCTACTACTCGCCAATTTTTGATGACTGCTCCAATGAAGGTGTTCCTGTAATGACCGTCCACGGTACTGACGACGGAACAGTGCCCTACGATGGCGGTAAAAAACACGACACCACGTTGTTGTCCACGCTGACGGCAACCGAAAAGTTCTCCAAGCGTAACGGCTGCAGTATTATCTCCAACGACCTGGATAAGCTACCTTACAACCAGATAGCCGTATTTGAAGGCTGCCTGAATGAGACTCAACACGTGCGTCTTCCTGGCGGGAGACACGTGTGGCCCAAGGATGCTGAAACGGCGAGGAAAATGTGGGATTTCTTAGCCCGTCAAAGCCGTTAACCAAACCCGTTTCAGCGTTTCAACGCCTTTTGCTTTCGGCCCACTACCGAGTGCTCATGTGAAGACTTCATGGTTCAAGCACTTTTGTAAATACCAAGGGACGTTCCTTAAGTTTGCGATGCTCGCAGAGTGGAGTTAGTACTCGCAGCGTGGGTCTTGGTTGCCTTTGTGGGGCTGGTGATCTCATCGCAGTAACTAAGGATCAACCTGACAATCGGCAGACGTTAGATCTTCAGGTAATTGTGGGAGTTGGCCGTGCCGAGTGCGACGCGGTTCCTCCTACCTACTCGCCAGGATCCACGCTGCCGATGCCGGTACTTTTGCTTCCCACGGCTGGACGAGTAGTGGAGGCGCCACTCATGGTTAAAGAACCCCGAACTGAATTAACGATCTGGGATTTCCTAGCCATTAACCGGCAGTAATGTAAGAGGGATTCGCTAGAATGTGTGACGCATACAACGTTGTTTATCTTTTTGGCTACTGGATAATGGGACTAATATTTACGTGTTGTTCCGTTTTTGAGAGCAAAGGGAATTCTCGTGACCCTAGCGAAACTTAAGGCAATCCCCAGCCACCGGAGAAATCAGCTCATCGGGTTGCTCTTTGCGGCATGCACGTTCATGCTCACCGTAGCCATTATTCAGTCAACGTTCGCAGTGGCCCAGGATCAGCCACCTGTCCCAGCAGCTGAGCAGATGAACGGATCTCCGGCTAACTCTGCTGTGCCTTCAGTTGAGCCCGCCCCACAGGCTCCTATTACCTCTCCATTTACTCCGGTGCCCGTGGCTACGCCAGCACAGCCGGAGGAGTGGGCAGGGGATACCACTGTATCTCAGGTGGTCCCTGTTGAGCCGGGCACTGTGGAGTCTCTAACGATTGTTTCCCCTGCGGGTAAGGAGCGCCGTTACCTGCTGAGCGTGTCTCCTCAGTACAACCCGAACAAAGCTGCACCGATCCTATTTGGCTTCGGTGGCTGGCACGACACTCCAGAGAATTATCGAACCTACGCGCGTTTCGGCACAACCGGGGCACTTGACGAAGCGATAGTTATTTACCCAGAGGGGCTGGGGCACGCGTGGGAAGGTGCGCCGTATTCGGAAAGCGCTCCTGGTGAAGATATCGCCTTTGTTCGTCAGCTCATTGATGCCGTCGATAGTGATTACCGAGTCGACCGCACACGTATTTACGCTACTGGCATGTCCAACGGTGGTGGCATGACCGCTGTTCTTGGCTGCCATGCTCAGGATATCTTTGCCGGCGTGGCGATGGTTTCAGCGGCTTACTACAACCCAGTGGAGATCAACTGTGGGAATAAGCCGATCCCAGTTTTGATCGTTCATGGCACAGCTGACACACTGACCCGCTACGACGGAGGGTTCCTGCACAACTCACCGTATCTTCCAGTCCAGGCAGTGGTGGACGGTTATGCGCGCCGCAACAGGTGCCATGCCGTGCCACCGGTGGTGACACCTAAGGAAGGTAACGCAGAGCTCATCGCTTACCAAGGATGCGCAGCCAATACTGAACACCTGAAGGTTCATGGTGCTGACCACTCGTGGAACTTCGCACCAGACGTGGCGCGTGAGGTTTGGGAGTTTTTGGCACGTCAGTCCAAAGTACCTGCAGTACCGCCGGTCCACAGCGCTGCGTAGCCCAACAACGGTGTAATTTCGGCGTAGTTGAGAAGATGCGAAAATGCTCGTTGAGCAGGAGATTTGCCACGAGTACTGGGTTATGGTTATAGTATTCCTCGTTGCACAGCGCAGTGCCTAGCACTAAGCAGCTGGAAACATTGGCCTATGGTGTAATTGGCAACACTACGGTTTCTGGTACCGTCATTCTAGGTTCGAGTCCTGGTAGGCCAGCCGCGATTAAATTCGCTAGTTCTATGCCCCGTTCGTCTAGCGGCCTAGGACGTCGGCCTCTCACGCCGGTAACACGGGTTCAAATCCCGTACGGGGTACAAAGTAAAAGACCTCCAACTTCGGTTGGAGGTCTTTTTCGCGTTCGCTAAGTTCCCTAGAATCCAAGCGGGTGCTCTCCGGCGCTGGGGATTACGGGCTCGGTTGCACGTCCAAGAAGTAGTGCTGGGCCTGGGAGATTCTAGGTAGCATGTGAGTTTTGGCTCGGTGCCGGATGGGCGGTCGATGACGTGGTCATCGCCCCAGAACAACGGGACGGTTCCCACGATGGCGGGGAACCTGCTAGCTCCGTTGGTGGGTTCCTGGCTCACCTTCCCCATGTCCTTAGCAATTCGGGGAGATGTCCTCCATATGGAACGTCTATGGGTGGTATAGAGGGCCCTAAGGTGGCATAGATGGCTTTGAGACGTCCGGTAAGCGTATTGCCCTCGCCTTGATGTACGCAGCAAGGCAGGCCGACACGACGGAGTTGTTAATATCGTCCGTGTCGCGTACCGCGGTGAGATCGCAGCAGAAACCAACGGTTCTTTCTCGTCGACGACGGCACAGTCATCGGTGTAGCCAACCCACGTGTTATCGGTGAGCCCCGTGGCGTGGGCCTTGCTTATGCCCGACGCCGCGTCATCATCTGGATTAGGGGAGGACACGGCGGGAAATCTGGGGCCGGCTGGGCCTGTTCCGGCACTAGGGAGACCCTGGATCCTGCGCGTGTAAGTAGCTCTTTTCCTAAGGCGGCACCGACGCCGTGCATCGCTGTTAGCGCTTCCGTCAGGTTGCCGCGGGCATTTTCCGTCCCGCCTGCATTCCTGAGTGCGCGCTTCAGGTGATCTGAGCGGTTGTCCACGTTGCGGATGTTGGTGTCATCGCGCGGGACCTCATTGGTGAATGAGGCGGTGACGATTGCCTCGGCAATTTCGGCATAGGCGGGTGGTCCAGATACACGCCCTCAGTGTCGCCGGTGGCCACGGGGCCGCTGAGGTAGCCCTTGTAGCCATTGTTGGGGGAGGTGGTGCCCTCTATGCCACAGCCAGTATCGAGTGCCTTGACGGCGAAATTGGTTAGCTGGGTTGAGTTCTTTGTCGCCGAGACCAAGGCCTTGGCGCCGGGAGCGGAGATGACCTCGGCGGCGTTGCGCTGGAATTCGGCGGATTCAATGATGGCCCTCAACAACGTGCTATGGATTGCATCGCGCACGGCTTTAGCGTCGGCCTCTGGCGCTTCCTCTCATAACCCTTGGTGGTCGCGTTGATGATCATGTCTACTTCGCCCGCGCCATCCTTGTGGGCGTGGGTGGTCTCGGCGGCGTTGATAGAGGAATTGGCAGCTCCAAATGAGAAAACCCACCCCGGCTGCCTGTTGAGGCCTATGTGACCTTAACGGGCAGCCGGGATGGGGAATTATGGACGCAGAACCTGCCGAGGCGGGCTGCACCCTCGGTAAGTGCCTTGATGTTAGCGGGGAGACTGTGGTTTGAGCAGAGTGTGTTTAGTGAGCCTAGCTACTTTGTCTCGCATGAACATCTAACTTACTGGTTAGCCGCAACGTCTGCAGACTCATTCTTTGCCATGGCCTGGTCGGTAACCACGTAGATAACGAGGCCGACGATTGCTACGGCTGCCAAGACCCACAGCGTGGTGTTGAAGCCTGAGGTAACGTCCAACAGTTTGAAGGTGTACGCAATGCCCAGCGGGATAGCGATGTTGATGGTGAGGTTGTAGAAACCAATGGCGATGCCGGACTTAGCGGCGGTGATGTAGGTCAGCGCGGTGTTGACCAGCGGGGCGTACATGAGTGCGAAGCCGGACGCGAAGGCGACGATGGTCACGGCCAGGACCGCTACGTGTACGTGCACGAACAGAGCGGCGATGAGCAAGGAGCCGGCAATCATGGCGCCACCGGTGTAGACGGTGGTGCGGGAGGACATGAACTTGCCGATTTTTCCGGAGAACACACCCACAAGAATGGCGCAGGTGTAGCCAGGAATCATCAGCAGGGATGCCTCGTCGATGGACATGCCGTGGAGCTCGTTAGCAGCGTATGGAAGCAGGGAGATGTAGCCCATCTGGGTGGAGTAGACCAAGAAGACGAATGCCAGGGTCCATACGTAGCGTCCGTTGGTGAAGAACTCCGGTTTGACCAGTGGCTGGTTAGCAGACTTGACGTGCCAGATGAAGGCGACGAGACCCAAGACGGCTGGGATGAGCCACAGCCAGTTGAACGCCTGCATGAACATGGTCAGGGAGGTGGCGAACACCGCGATGAGGAACAGACCCATGACGTCCAGGTGGCCCTCAACGGCTTCGTCTTCTGGGATCATCTTGTAGATGGCAGGAACCGTCAGCACCAGGATCAACGGGATGAGGAACATCGCGGTCCAGGAGATGTAGGTGGAGACGAAACCGGAGGTCAGTGCGCCGATGAGCAGGCCAGCCTGGAAGGCGGCGGTGGAGAAGCCCAGGTAGGTCTTCTGGTCTTTTTCGCTTAGGTGCTTGGTGACGTAGATGACGTAGAGGGTCTCAGCAGCGGCCAGGCCGGAGGTCTGGATGAGGCGTGCAGTGAGAACCAGTGGCCAAGAGCCGGAGAATACGAAGCCCATGATGGAGCCCACAATGACCAGGATAACGCCGGTGAGCATGAGCTTGCGGATGGAGATGGAATCCGCGAGGGCCGCGTATACCACGGCGCCGATGCCGATGATAACACCAGCCAGGGAGGCCTGTAGGGAAGCTGTGTTATCTGGGATGCCCAGGCCTTCCGCCATCGGCATGGTCATGGTCTTGAAACCGTTATCAATGACCAGTGCAAAAACGAAGACGAACAGCAGCACTGGCACGGCGCGCTTTGGATTCAGCGCGGCACCTTTGAGAGTAGACATGGTCAGAATCTTTCTGAAGTTTTAGCGAAGGATTGTTGGCTAGATGGCTGCCAGAGGAAGGGCGATTTCCATCATGGAGGTGAACGCGGTCTGACGCTCGGCAGCGGTGGTACGCTCGCCGGTGATCAGGTTGTCAGACGCGGTGAAAATGCCCAGGGCGTCAACGCCGTGGCGAGCTGCGATCGCGTAGAGAGCCGCAGATTCCATTTCCACGCCCAGTACGCCCATGGATGCCCAGCGGTCATTGACGGAGTCATCCTCGTTGTAGAAGATGTCAGAGCTCAAGATGTTGCCCACGTGGTAGTTTGCGCCCTGCTTCTCGGCCTCGGCGATCGCGGCGGCGGTCAGCTTCCAGGAAGCGGTTGGTGCCCAGGTGCCCGGCAGGTTGTACTGGCTCATGAAGTTGGAGTCGTGGGATGCAGAGACACCGATGATGACGTCGTAGAGATTCACGTGCTTTTGCATCGCGCCACAGGAGCCAACGCGGATGACCTTCTTCACGTCGTAGAACTTGATGAGCTCGGAAGAGTAGATGCCGATGGATGGCATGCCCATGCCGGAACCCATGACAGAGACAGGAGTGCCGTTGAACTCGCCGGTGAAACCGAACATGTTACGGACCTCGTTGAACTGCTTCACGTTGTCGAGGTAGGTTTCCGCGATGAACTTGGCGCGCAGTGGGTCGCCGGGCAGCAGAACGGTGGGCGCAATCTCAACGCCGTTTGGGTTGATGTGCGGGGTATTGGTGGTCATGTCAGTCAGCCTCCGAATTAAGCTATGAAATCGATTTTAAACTGGTACTAACCACACTCTAAGAAGCGCACGGAACTTCTGTCAATGGGGGACATTACATTTGTTCCGGCGTATGACCCGATTGGAGGTGACCTACAACCAACTTCCGGCCCGTCAGTGCTTCTTTCTGCACGTGACCTTTTGCGAAGGCTCATGATCTATGACCAAAATGAGTGGCCAAATTCATAGTCAACGCGGTGCGTATCGCACCCGTCTTGGCCGCTCTTCCGGCAATCACTGCGCGTACGGGCAGAGCGGCGAGGTCTTCTAACGTGATGCCCGCGGTGCGAGCGTCAATGTATGGGTAAGGCGGGGTGCTGCAGTATTGTTGCTGAACCCGCGGCAGTATCCATGATGGACCTAGGACGCCCAGCGTGAGCATGTGCACGGCGGCCGTCATGAAGCATCCACTCCTTGGACTCTGTGGAATCGAAAATTGACGGACGTGGGAACATGTGAATCTTGGCATCAGTGGCGTGAGTAAAGCCGGTTAGTGTCCCGTTGTCTTTAGTTGAGCACTCAGAATGGGAATGCCACCCTTGAGCTGGACCACCCGCATCACCGTGCGCAGCTGAGGCTGAAGGTGGCCCGCTACCGCGGCCAAGGTCTCGCCACCAGGATGCGCCTGGAGAGAAGTCATCGCCACGAGCCCTTTGAGGGGCTGGGCGCTAGAATTGTTCGACGCCTTGAGTAGCGTGTCTTCCCTTGGGGTGCGCCACGTGGCCTCCCGCAGGTCAACGTTATCCTTCAGCTTTTTCATCAGCTCGTTTGTCTGCTTACGTGGATCGTGCAGACAGATGGTGATAAACCCAGATTGCCGGGCATGAGGGCGTAACGGGGAAATGATGGGGCGGGAACCCTGGCGTCGTGGCGTCCTACGCTTGGGAAATAGGTTTTGGCGGTGTCAATGGCTCTCACATCCCGCGAATCGAGGTAGTGGGGGTGGTTTAAAAATTTCGTGACAAGCCAAGATAGGTGTGTGGGGGTAAGTTTATCCTGAGGTGGCTTAAAAAAGTGGGCAAAAACTATTTACCAAATGTGGGAATAGGTCTAGGCTCGGGTGTAACGAAGAAGAAAAGAACTTCTTGCCCCAGCTTAATATCTCCAGAATTTGGCACAGCTGGAAGAGAAGAAGGGCTCTTTGAAGCTTCGGATTTGGTCCACTGCCAGTCGATGTAGAAAGGAGAGTGCATGGCAGCAAGTGAAATAGCAGAACATTTGGGACTGCGCACTAACCCCGCTCTCGTCGCCGGTATTGCCATAATCCAGGCTTCCCAGCGCAAGGGATGCGCGAAGCAGGAGCACATCGAGGCCGGAAGTGTAGCAGTCACTCGGAACCATAAGCTCTTTTAGTTCGAGACCCTCGGCACATCGCCCGACTACTATCGGGATGCGGACGAAGGAACGAGACGTTTACCTTACGAGACTTCCGCTAAGACGCTACGAAGGGTCACGGTAGCTAGAGCAGTATTGAAGGTCCAGCAAATATTGAGAAGCAAATTTTTTAGCGACTCCGCCATCTAGATCAGTGATGGCGGATTCGCTATTTTCGTGCTTTTAGTTGCTGATTTGTGCAATGGGGCAAAATGAAATACTATTCTTCAAGACCGCAACGGGCAGCTTAAGCTGATCGTTTCGAACAATGCCCCGTTCGTCTAGCGGCCTAGGACGTCGGCCTCTCACGCCGGTAACACGGGTTCAAATCCCGTACGGGGTACCACCGAGTACTTATACATACGAGTACGAAAGTTTTTAGAAAAAGCCAGGTTTTCAGACTTGGCTTTTTCTGTCTCTTAAGATATTTCCGGGCTTAAAGGCGGATTAAGCATCAATCAACGCCTACGCAATTTACTACTCTAAATGTTCCTAAAAAATGCCCGCATCCCCAAATGCGTGTCTGGTCGGCGTGTTGTCGGCCGGATGTTTTGTTTTTAGCTGATGGTGCGGGTTAAACGACAAAATGTGTGGGATTTGCAGCCTAGATCCTTAGTACTAGCTGGGGATATGTACTGGTGTGGGCTTCCTCAGGAGAGATAGATCGGTAAATCTTGCCCAATACACGAGTTTGCCGCATCGTGTGGTACGTGGTCACCTATGACCAAGAAAAACGGGCGTGTCCCTCCGAGTGTTGTCCTCCACACATGAACTCGAAGTAGTGGATACGCCAGCGCGTAGGTGAGAGGTTGCCTCCCCTTAGAATAGAAGAAGATGGGGTGCCTGTCGCGCTATGTGAGCCTACGATTCACCCCTGACCCCCAAATTGGCGTTCTGTACTGGCGTTTTACGTGGGGTGGAGGCTGCTGTCGGTTCACCGTACTCACGCTAGGCGCATCCAAGTTCGCTTGTAGATAGGGCCGCCACCGGTCCGAGATGAAAGCTCGGAGCTTCCTCCTCGGTGCTGAGGTCGTCCTGCAACGTTCCCCATTTGAGGTCATCAACAACCCAGCCCACGTAGCCATCCAGGTCGGGGGTGTCATTGGTTGTGCGGCGGGCAGAATCTGCGCACACTGGAGTGGATAAACCTTTAGGGGACGGGGTAGGGCGAACCCATGAGCGAACCGAAAATGTAATGGGCGCCTAGGCTGCAACCATCAAATGTTTCACGAAACTCCTGTTCAGGGGATAGTTGCACCATTAGCAGCTGCTCGTCGTAGGAACTCATTAATCCCTCGGGAGCCTGATTGAACCTCTTCGACGGGAACTGTCCGGCATTTATGTCTGAGTCGGTCAGTAAAGTCAGTATTATCTAAAAGATAAAGCACGTTCAGTGGAGGAGACGAATAGCATATGACCTTAAGAGCCCAGGGTAAGAAGTTAGCGGCCAAGCTACCGAAGGTGGTGGCATGGTAGTGGCTCTCAAGAAGTCTGATCTTTACAGCTCCCTCTGGAAGAGTGCCGATGAGCTGCGCGGCGGCATGGATGCCAGCCAATACAAGGACTATGTCCTAACCCTGCTGTTCGTTAAGTATGTATCGGATAAGGCCAAGAGTGATCCTTATAGCCTGATCGAGGTTCCGGAGGGTGGATCTTTCGATGACTTGGTAGTACTCAAGGGTGCTCCCGATATCGGCGAGAAGATGAACATCGCCATCCGCCGACTGGCTGAAGCCAACGACCTGCAGGGCGTGATCAACAACGCCGACTTCGATGACCCGAACAAATTGGGCGAAGGCAAGGCGATGCAGGATCGCCTGACCAATCTCATTAGCATCTTCCAGGACATCGACTTCACTGGTTCGCGTGCTGAAGGTGATGACCTGCTCGGGGATGCGTATGAGTACCTCATGCGACATTTTGCGACGGAGTCCGGCAAGAGCAAGGGGCAGTTCTACACCCCAGCTGAGGTTTCCAGGATTATGGCCCAAGTGCTGGAGATCCCGAAGGATGCTCCCCGCTCTACCACCGTTTATGACCCGACTTGTGGGTCTGGATCACTCTTGATCAAGGTGGCTGACTCTGCTCCCAACGGCTTGTCGGTCTATGGCCAGGAGAAGGACAACGCCACCTGGGCACTATCTCGGATGAATATGATCCTGCACGGCAACGAGACGCACGACATTCGCCAGGGAGATACGCTCTCTGATCCGAAGTTTCTCAAGGGCGAGCAGTTGCAGACCTTTGACTACTTCGTGGCCAACCCACCGTTCTCCGTGAAGACTTGGAAGAACGGCTTCGACAAGGAATACGACCGGTTCGAGGGTTTCGCTGAGCCGCCGGAGAAGAACGGCGATTATGCCTTCCTGCTTCACATGGTGAAGTCGCTCAAGTCTGATGGTCGGGGAGCGGTGATTCTTCCCCACGGAGTGCTCTTCCGTGGCAACACTGAAGCCGCGATCCGTGAAGAGCTGATCCGGCGCGGCCTGATCAAGGCGATCATCGGACTGCCAGCCAACCTCTTCTACGGTACGGGAATTCCGGCCTGCATCATCGTCATCGACAAGAAGGACGCGGCAAGCAGGACGGGCATCTTCATGATCGATGCCTCCAAAGGCTTTGAGAAGGACGGGCCGAAGAACCGTCTGCGTCCTCGGGATATGCGCAAGGTAATCGACACCTACCTCGCTGGCGAGGAAATTGAGCGCTACGCCCGAATGGTGCCGCTCTCTGAGATCTCTGATGCTAAGAACAACTACAACCTCAACATCCCGCGCTATATCGACACCTCTGAACCTGAAGACATCCAGGATCTGGAAGCCCACCTTAAGGGTGGTATTCCGAACCGAGATCTCGATGCCTTAGACGAATACTGGGATGCTTTCCCGAACCTGCGTAATGAGCTGTTCCGGCCTCTCCGCGAGGGATATTCAGAGCTCACAGTGGAGCCCGAGCAGGTAGCCAAGGTGATTGAGGAATCGGAGGACGTCAAAGCTTTTACCTCGACTGTCTCCAAGGCTGTTGAGGAATGGTGGAACTCTCACCGAGGCCAACTGGAGGCGATTGACTCCCAGACCAGGCCTCAGCAGTTGATTGAGGATCTTGGCGATGACCTGCTGGAGAAATACCGGGGTCGCCCGTTGATCAGTGAGTACAGCGTGTACGAGCAGCTGATGAGCTACTGGAATGACACCATGCACGATGACGTCACACTCATCGTCGGGTCCGGCTGGGTTGATGCTGCTCAACCGCGTGAAGCTCGGATCACTGGCTATGACAATAAAAAGAAGCCGAAGTACGAGAGCGCAGATCTGGTCTTTGGAACTGGAGTCAAGGCACAGCGCTGGGTAACTGACCTAATCCCGCCGACGCTGATCATCGACCGGTACTTCGCCGACGAGAAGGCCGAGCTTGATCGCCTCACTGCGGAGCAAGAACGCATCAGCCAGGAGCTCCAAGAGCATATCGAGGAGCACGCCGTAGAGGAAGGGCTGCTGTGGGAGGCCGTCAACGATGCTGGTGGCGTCAAGGTAAAGGATGCCCGTGACCGATTGAAGACTGCCAAGCTAGAAGACGCCGAAGCCGACGAGATTGCCGCGCTGAACACGGTGATCAAGCTGTTTACGGCAGAGACGGCAGCAAAGAAGGCAGTTAAGGATTCGTCGCTTGCTCTTGATCAGAGGGCGCTAAGGGCTTATTCGCGCCTTGAAGAAGGTGACGTTTACAAACTTGTCATTAGTAACAAATGGGGGCTTGCGATTGCTAAAGGAATCGAATCTGAAGGCGCTTCATCAATACTGAAACTTATTGACCGCATCGCTTTATTCGGCGATCGGTATAGAGAGACGATATTCGAGCTCGAAACTAGAGAAAAGGCTCTCGGGGCCAAAGTCCAAACTCACCTTGCCGCTATGGGGATTCCTTCATGACATTACCTACCACACAAAAAATTCGAGACGTTAGTGACATTGTCACAAAAGGGACGACACCTACTACTGTTGGGCGGAACTACACCTCAAGCGGCATCAATTTCTTGAAGGTGGAGACATTCACAAGTGACGGTATCTTCATTCCTGGAAAGCAAGGCCACATTGATGAATCTACCCATCAACTACTTAAACGTTCCCAACTTGCTGAAGGTGATATTCTTTTCTCGATCGCTGGTGCTTTAGGACGATCCACGATTGTAGATAAGTCGTGGCTTCCCGCAAATACGAATCAGGCGTTTGCAATCATTCGCCCCTCATCCCGCAATCAGGCAATCAATCCACGATATCTGCTTTGGCAGCTTCGCAGCCCGGCAATTGCAAAACGGATCGCAGAAATCAATGTCCAAGCGGCCCAGGCTAACCTCTCTTTAGAGCAGGTGCGCGAGTTTGATTTACTTTCTTTACCAAGGGCCGAACAAAACGTTATCGCTGCAGCGCTTGATGATGTCGATCAATTAGTTGCCGTTCTTGAACGCCTCGTCTCAAAGAAGCAGGCAATCAAGCAGGGCTTGATGCAGGAGCTCCTCACCGGACGGACGAGACTGCCTGGATTTAACAGGCCTTGGCACGAGAAACTTCTGGGAGATTTGACAAGAATCAAAACGGGAAGCAGAAACAACCAGGACAAGGTCTCTTCTGGAGCTTACCCTTTCTTTGTAAGATCTCAGACTGTCGAAAGAATTGACACCTATTCCTATTCGGGCGAAGCTGTTTTGATTCCTGGGGAAGGTGGAATCGGAGAGATATTCCACTATATAAACGGTCGCCATGAAGTGCATCAAAGGGTCTATAGGATAAGCGATTTCTCAGGAATTTCGGGTAAGTTTGCTTTTTACTACCTCCAGCATTTTTTCAAAGATCACGCATTGCGCAATACCGTAAAAGCCACAGTGGACTCTATCCGGTTGCCGATCATTCAGTCATTTAAGATGGCCATTCCGGGTAGTATTGACGAGCAAACTGCTATCGCGGCGCTGCTCGACGATACCTCGTCCGAAATTGACGCCCTCGAACGTCGTCTCGAGTCCGCCCGTAACATCAAGCAAGGCATGATGCAGGAACTTCTTACTGGACGCACTCGTCTGCCAGTTGAGGAGGTTTCGTAATGAGTCTGGTCGGCCAGCGTGAGCGCTTCACGCAGGATCGGGTTATAGATATCCTCTCCAGTCAGCTCGGGTATGAGTACGCCGGAGACTGGAAAGACCGAGCTAACTCGAACGTTGAGGAGGATCTACTCCGCCAGAATCTTCTCGCCCGTGGTTATGACGAGGAGTTGGTTCGTCGCGCTATCCAGCAGTTCGTTACCGCTGCGTCCTTACCTGCGGGTGGATCACTCTACGACGCCAACCGCCGGGTGTATGGCTTGCTCCGTTACGGGGTGAAGGTCAAGCGCAGCGTCTCGGAGAACTTCGAGACAATTTGGCTTATTGACTGGGACAACCCGGAAGCTAACCACTTTGTGGTGGCTGAAGAAGTCTCGATCAAGGGCAAGCACACCAAACGTCCTGATGTCGTGCTCTACGTCAACGGTATTGCTCTCGGCGTTATTGAGCTCAAGCGCTCCAAGGTCAGCGTTGGGGATGGTATCCGTCAGCACCTGGGCAACCAGAAGGCCGACTTCGTTCGTCCGTTTTTCACCACCGTCCAGCTGCTGTTTGCCGGCAATGATGTCGAGGGGCTGCGTTACGGCGTGATCGAAACCCCGGAAAAGTACTGGCTGGAGTGGAAGGAGCCTAGTGAGGTTAAGAATCATGTTGACCGTGGGTTGCTTCAAATGGCGAACAAGCAGCGCTTCCTCGAGCTGATCCATGACTTCATCGTCTTTGACTCTGGGGTGAAGAAGACGGCTCGACACAACCAGTATTTCGGGGTCAAAGCTGCCCAGGAGCGCATCGCTCGGCGTGAGGGCGGCATTATCTGGCATACCCAAGGATCAGGCAAAAGCCTGACGATGGTGTGGCTGGCGAAGTGGATCCGGGAGAACCAGCGCGAAGCCCGCGTCTTGGTGATCACTGACCGCACGGAGTTGGATGAGCAGATCGAGAAGGTCTTCGCTGGCGTTGATGAGACCATTGAGCGATCAACGTCTGGAGCTGGCATGATTGGCATGCTGAACCGGAACCAGCCGTGGCTAATGTGCTCACTGGTACATAAGTTCCGGGGTGATGACGAGAAAGACCAGGGCGCGACCGAAGACTTCGTCCGTCAGCTCAAGAAGCCCCTGCTTGAGGGGTTCAGCCCGAAGGGTAATCTCTTCGTTTTCGTCGATGAGGCTCACCGCACCCAGAGCGGCAAGCTCCACAGGGCGATGAAGGAACTGCTGCCGAACGCGATGTTCATCGGCTTCACCGGCACACCCCTTCTCAAGAAGGACAAGGCCTCCAGCATTGAGACCTTCGGCTCCTACATCCACACCTACAAATTCGATGAAGCTGTTGAAGATGGCGTGGTTCTGGACCTTCGGTACGAGGCTCGAGACATCGAGCAGAAACTCACGAGTCCGGAGCGGGTCGATGAGTGGTTCCAAATCCACACCCAGGGCATGACCGATCTGACAAAGCACCAGCTGAAGAAACGGTGGGCAACGATCAAGGAGGTCGAGTCCGCTGAGCCGCGCGCTCGGCAGATCGCGGCAGACATTCTGATGGATATGGCTAGGATGCCTCGCCTGATGGATGGCCGAGGCAACGCTATGCTGGTGTGTTCGAGTGTTTACCAGGCCTGCAAGTTCTACGACATCTTCAGCCGCAGCGAACTCGCCGGCAAGGTCGCCATCGTCACGAGCTATGAGCCGAACGCATCCAAGATCTCCAAGGAAGACTCCGGGGCCGGCAAGAATGAGGAGATCGTCAAGTACGACATCTACCGTCGGATGCTCGCCGACTACTTCCAGACCAACCCCGATGATGCTGTCAAGCGGATTGACGAGTTTGAGAAGAGCGTCAAGGAGACGTTTATCAAGAATCCCGGCCAGATGCGGCTACTTATCGTGGTCGATAAACTCCTGACCGGCTTTGATGCACCGAGTGCGACCTATCTTTACATCGATAAGAACATGCAGGATCACGGCCTCTTCCAGGCTATCTGTCGCGTGAACCGGCTCGATGGTGACGATAAAGAGTACGGCTATATCGTCGACTACCGAGATCTGTTCAAGTCCCTGGAGGATGCGGTTTCTGACTACACCTCTGAAGCCTTCGCGGACTACGACGAAGAAGATGTAGAAGGCCTGCTCAAGGATCGTATTGAGCAGGAGCGCCAAGACCTGGATGAAGCTCTGGAGATGGTGCGAGCGCTGTGCGAGCCAGTGTCTCCGCCGAAGGGCACGCTGCAGTACCAGCACTATTTTTGCGCGATGGAGAGCGGCAATGCTGAGCAGCTCAAGGCCAACGAACCTAAGCGTGTCGACCTATACAAGGGTGTGGCGAGCCTGGTTCGGGCCTACGCCAACTTGGCTAACCGGATGAGTGAGGCTGGGTACTCCCAGAGCGAAGCGGAATCTATCAAGCAGCAGGTCAAGCACTTCGTCGATGTCCGCGGCGAGGTGAAGCTCGGCGCTGGCGAGAACGTTGACCTCAAGCAGTTCGAAGCCGGCATGCGCGCGTTGCTCGATACCTACATCCAGGCGGACGCCTCACGAAACCTGGCGACTTTTGACCAGGGCCTCGTCCACCTCATCGTCGAGCACGGGGTCGGAGTCATCGAGAAACTCCCCGAGAGCATCCGCAAGGATCCAGGAGCGGCTGCCGAGACCATTGTCAACAACGTCCGTAAGACGATTGTTGATGAGCAGGCGATGAATCCGAAGTACTACGAGTCGATGTCTAGTCTGCTCGACGCCCTGATTGAGCAGCGCCGGGAGGCTGTTATCGACTACGAGGAGTATCTCCTCAAGCTCGTCGAGTTTACTCAGCGACTGGCCACGGGAGAGTCTGAGCAGAAGTACCCGAAGTGGGCAGATAGTTCTGCCCGCCGCGCCCTGATCGACTTCGCGTGGCCGGAGGGCATCGAAGTCGATGTCGAGCGGGTCTACCGCACGATCCAGCGCAACAAAGACCATGGTTGGACTGGAGATAAGACCAAGCAGAAATCTTTGATGCGTACTCTCGCGCTCAACTTCCCTGGGCTCCTGCAACCTGCTGACATGAAGGAGCTTCTTAACCTATTGGCGATGCATGATGAATTCCGCTAGTTCCTACCTCACTGTCTCCGGGCTTGATGTAGAGCTGGTTTTCAAGGACATCAAGAACATGCACCTGTCGGTCTATCCTCCGATGGGTCGAGTACGGGTGGCAGCGCCGGCTCGCCTAGACGAGGACACGATTCGTCGGGCGATCATCCAGCGTTTACCGTGGATCCGGCGGGAGCGGGAACGGCTGCAGAAGGCGAACCGTCAATCGGAGCGGCAGATGATTTCGGGCGAGAGCCACTATGTGTGGGGTAAGCGCTACCGCCTCGATGTCTCAAAGCACAGCGGAAACCCGAAGGTACTCGTCTCGGGCGACACTCTCTGGCTCTACTCGCCGGAGGGATCGACCCGTGATGATCGGTTCGGCATCCTTGACCGCTGGTACCGGCGGGAGCTCAAGGCAGCACTTCCGTCTCTGGTAGAGAAGTGGGAGTCTGCGATGGGTGTGGAAGCTAACCAGATCACGGTCAAGCGGATGAAGACTAAGTGGGGTTCATGCAACCCTGATAGCCGTAATATCTGGTTTAACCCGGAGCTGGCGAAGAAGAATCCTCGGAGTCTGGAGTACCTAGTGGTTCATGAGCTGGCACACCTGATCGAGCGGAGTCATAACGAGAAGTTCGTAGCCATCATGGATCGGTACCTACCGGACTGGACTGCTCGGCGAGATGAACTGAATGAAGCGCCATTAGCGGCGGAAGACTGGAATGAAACTAGCTGTGATTAAGGAACGAAAAAAATGACCAATTTGGAATTGAAATTGGCGGGGTGGACCGGTCCATCCAGTCCGACTGAACAAGAAAAGCAAGATCGCACCGAAAGGATGATTCGGGAAGCCATTGAAGCTCATCCAGCATTTGATGGAATGTCTTGTAAGATTTATGCGAAGGGATCTTATGCAAATAATACAAATGTAAAAGCCGACAGCGACGTTGATATCGCGTTCGAATGCCAAGATCTCTTCTACTGGGATGAACACACCTCGGGGGCTCATCCAGCAAGTAACGGTATCTACGAAGGAATTTGGACGCCCGAAAAGCTCCGTCACGAACTGACAATTGCCTTGAGAGCTAGGTTCAGCACCACAGTGGATACAAGCGGATCAACCGCCATTCAAATTAATTCCAATTCTGCCCGCGTTGAGGCGGACGTCGTGCCTTGTTTTTCTTATCGATATTATTTTTCGCCGACTTCCTACCGCGAGGGCGCCAAAATATTTAAAACTGATGGTAATTCAATTGTAAACTACTCAGCTTTGCAGCTGGAAAACGGACGAAATAAAAACAACAGGACCAATTACAGATTCAAAAAATCAGTCCGCATTATCAAGCGTCTAGAAAATGCAATGGCCGAGGAAGGGTATCATCAGGCGGTCCCGTCATTCTTTATCGAATGTCTTGTCTATAACTGTCCGGATACGGTGTTTCAGCGCCTAACCTGGATCGAGACTGTAAAAGGCATTCTCGCGCATATTTATACATCCCTCGAAGGTGCGGAACCCACCGATTCAGAGAATCGCTGGTTGGAGGTTAATGGTGCGAAGTATCTCTTTCATGGATCGCAAAAATGGAGTCGCGAGGATGGACGAAATTTTGCCTACGCGGGGTGGAACTACCTTGGTCTGGGAGGGGCTTAAATGGCGCGGCCAATTGGTTTAGTTCGAGCCGTCGTTATCATTGTCTCCAGTGCGTATGCCGTTCTGATTTTCGTCTTGGGATTCGACCTACCACCGTGGTGGAGGGTCTTGGTATCCATGTTTCCGATCTTGGCTGCGGGATTTGTAATGGCCTGGGATCTATGGATTTGGCGTTGGCCAGGGATAATAAGGCTCTTGCGACGACCTGATCTCCGTGGGTTATGGAGAGTTACGCTCACTCCTCATGAGGATTCTGCGATTCCAGAAGGCGGCAACTGGGGCCCAGTGGTGGCCTATTTAGAGGTCAGGCAAACTTTCTGGTCTATTCACCTTAAGCTGTATACATTGCAGAGCTCCAGTAGAAGTACTGCATTCAGCTGGATAAACACACCCGAGAATGAGGTCGATTGCCTGAGCTACATTTATGATGGCATGCCAAAAATCTCTGAGACGTCTTTCATTACGAGGAACGTTGGCGTCGGTACGCTAGCGCCGACATCACTTAAGCCAACTCAAATTGAAGGGCGATACTTTACTGATAGGCCAACGAAGGGAGATCTGGTTATGGAATTTGTGGACCGTACGAGCGGCTATCCGTCCTTCAACGCAGCGGACCATTACGCAGACTCAATCCGTGCCAGTCAGGGAGCCGTACAAGAATCAACGAGCAGTCATTGATTTCTCAAATCCAGATTGAGAATTGTCGTCGATGGCTCAATCTGACACTAAGCTTAAGCAGGACCTGAATGCTCTCGTTGGAGACGATGAGGCTGAAAAGGTACTCTACCAGGGAAGATTGCGCTGGCCATCACTTAGAGTGTATCGAGAGAGCTGGAGACTACTCCCGAAATTGCCGCGAGTAATAGGGAAATTTTCGGCACTAGCTAGAAACTCCGGATGAACTAACAGAGCCAATGGAGTACCCATTCGTAAGCGGATTTAGGCGATGGGTTGATCGGCAAACTCAGCTCATTAAACAAAGTACTATAAGTTATACTTATTTTAAGAGTAAAACTATTTAGGAGCTTAGATGGCAAAGAAAAAGCAGGAGCAACGATCGATCGTTAAAGTAGTCTATTTTGACCAGGATACAGCGTCTGACTACTTAGATATCGTTGCAGGAGGCAGTCTCGAATCAACCAAAGAGAACATTGGCACGAGGACTGTCGAAACCCATGCCAGCGTAGAAGCTAAACTCAGTGCAAAGCTTAGTTGGCTTCCCTTTATCGGCGGTGCAGGCGAACTGGGAGCCGGGGCTGAAGCCTCTCTAGCCGGCGGAAGTATTTTAAGCAAGACGCTGACAAACACGATCTTGACTGACTACCTGGAATCTTCTAGTGGCGATCTAAGAATTTCAAAACTGAATGGGTTTCGGGTTTATGCCGCCGAGAATTCCATGGCTTTCATGAAGATGTTTACGCCATACATGATCGCAGCTCGCGCAGAAGACGCTGACTTCAATATGGCATTGATGGATGAAGCGCTGGAGAAGGCGAAGGGTTATTACGAGCTAATCGGCGAAGATGCGACTCAACGCAAGATTGTCTTGCGCTTCAACATCCGCGCCTTCCGGAACAGTTACGGACTCTCGGATCTATCACGAATGAACTTAGTTTTTCATGGCATTGAAGTCGGTCATACTACGGAACTGAGTTTGAATATTGAGTCAGAACTAGCTCAAAACTCTCCCCAAGATCTTAAACTTGCTAGCTTCATCGAAGAATCTCACTCTGATTCATCCGGAGCCTCCGGCGATAACAAGCTGCCGGTTTACGACATCATCCTGGCCGGTGTAGAGAGCGGTGCGTAATGGCGACCCATGACATGAAGGCCTATATTTACTATGGACCTTCATCCTGGTTTAAAGCAGAGACAGCAGGGCTGGAGGCGGAATCGTTACTAGATATCGTTTACGAGCGCGACAACCTCAATAGACAGTTCAGCATCGTGGATAAACGCGCCTCCAGCCCTTCGGAGACAGAGCCTGAAAATGTCGAGGAAGGCCCGGAGCATGTTTTGGCAGAATCTGGAGACTACGCCAGTCTGACAGAAGCAACGATCTCAAATTTTGCAGGGTTAGTGCGGTCAATTGGTCCGAAGAATATCTATTTGAATAATCCTCCTGAGCTCGTTAGATCGCACCTTGAACGAGTGGCCGAGGTTGAGGAAGTTTCTTACGAGCTAGGCAGTTTTGATGCGCAAGTGCTGCAAGAGTTCAACGCTGATTTCCAAGACCACCTCGTAGGCCAAGACTCGGTTAAGAGCGAACTTCTTGCGGCGATGTATCAGTTGACGCGTCAGAATGTAGATGGACCCGTTGTCGTGATGTTTTATGGGCCATCAGGGGTAGGTAAAACCGAGACTGCGAAGTTTATCAGTCGCCTCACGGGAGGATTGCTTTTCCGAAAGCAATTTTCAATGCTGCACAGCGAAAAGTTTGCCTCTTATGTTTTCGGAGGAAGTCACCAAGAACCCTCGCTCGCACTGGACCTGATGGAGAGAGAATCAAGTGTAATTCTCTTCGATGAGTTTGATAAAGCAAGTTCAGTTTTCCATAGCGCCTTCTATGAGCTGTTTGACGAGGGTGTGTTGGAAGACAAGAACTATAGAGTCGAGGTTGGCAGGCCGCTAATTATTTGTACGTCGAATTACGGTTCAGAGAGTGCAGTGAAAAAGGCGCTAGGCGAAGCGCTTTACTCAAGGTTCGATGCCTTTATCGAGTTCCATCCGTTAAGCGGTTTCGAGGTGGAGAAAATTATCGACCGGTTGGTCGATGTGAAGTTTAAAGAGCTGACTCATAAAGAGGCATCCATCCTCAATGCTGATGAACTCAAAATTAATCTTAAGAGCCACTCGAAGCAGCTCGGTAATATTCGAAAACTGAGTAGCGTGATTGATCAGATTATTGGTCATAAATTAGCAATGGCTCTTCTGGAGACAGCGGAAAGTATGAATCCATAGTCGCCGTAGCTCTGGGCATTCTTGTTACGCCCATTTAATCTAAAACCGCCTCATTGCGTCCGCCAGTTGTGACTTAATGGGCCCGGCGTTGGCCAATTTTCAAGCATGACGGTATCAGGAACTTTACAGAGGTAGGCTGCCGTCCTGGAGCATCTCGCGTCCGCTTGACAACACCTCGTATATGTTGCGTGATGCTTGGCGTACCACCAAGTGCTTACACATACGAGTACGAAAGTTATTAGAGAAAGCCAGGTTTTCAGACCTGGCTTATTCTGTTTCTTGAGATATTTCCACCCCTATAGCTAGGTTCTGGCTTATAGGCCATTTTTCTGCCCTAGTTTCAGGCGTTTATGAGCTAGGGTTGAGTTATGCCGAACGAGTTGCTGGGGATTGAGTTTTATCAAGCGATAGAGATTCGAAAGCTCGTTGATGATCTATTTTACGAGTACCACACCCAGTTAGCTGAGGGTCCAGCCCGGCGCCACATCGCTCGCTTTAAGGAAGATCATGCCGCAGCGCTCGCGGTTTATGTTGCAGGCGAAGTGTGTGAGGTTGTAGCGGAATCCGCGGATTCTGATGCTACATATATTTACAACGAGAATTGGGGCGATGTGGATGAGGATCTTAAAACGCTCGACCCAGTGGAGCTTCGGAACCACCTCATGCAACCGAACGGTGAGACACATTTGCACAAGGGTAGGTCGACGGCGTGGATCTGCTCGGAGTACGCTTTAACGACCGTGCTACACCGGTTATTCCCGTCGGATAGTATATCGAGCCCTAGTGGAAACTTACTGAGAGGTGATTCTGGGCGGACGTGGGTCATAAACCCCTGCAGTGGTTATGACAATTTCGTTATTGGAAGCCCTAGGTGGGCCACCGCCGCATCATTAATTGAGGGAGAGCCATCCATCCAATCGGAGCCAATTGCGACGGCGATCTCCGCGCCGTATGTAGATGAGATTTGGGTGTTTGAAGGTTTCAGAGGTTTTACCTCGGTGTTTGTGGGCAAAGGCAGTAAATCCTCTCGCCCCGGTCGAGGATTTTGCAGGAATGATGGTGAACACTCCTTGGGGCAAAGTGTTGTCTCTACAAGTTTCCCGTCGGAAGATCGGTGTGCTTGGCTGCGAATCCTCGCCGAGGCGCGTCAGGTGAGGATTAGTGGGTGTACCGTGCTCGATGCAGTTGACTTCCTACAGGGGCGCGTGCACTTGCTGTGTGATCATAAGGTTCCGCTGTGGGATTGGCTCTCTATCAAAGGACTACTCAGGAAAGTGGAGCCCGAGTGGGATGTTCAAGTCTTTGAAAATTGGCATCTGGCTGGTTCCAAAAGGGCCCTGGAAGATGCTTTACGTATTATCAGAGACTCCCTGTGAGAAAACTCTGAACACTTGGTCTTTCACCCGGTAGTTACTTGCCTTGACTGGGTACTGTAAACGCTGCCCATTTTATGGAGCGTAAAGTTCGAGACACGGGGTTTTCTCGGAGTTTTGATCAGGGTCTTTTCGCCTTTTTGGGTGCCGAGGTAGGCCTACAGTTTTGTGTCGGCGATTTTCCGGCCTCTCAGAAACAAAGCACTTTGGCGTTCATGAGCAAACCGGGCGTGATTCCCACTTATGGGCACACGGGTTTGACCGTGAAATGCTCAGTTCCCGCTCGCTTCTGTCACGTCCTAATCCTTTGATTCCCTGCATGACAGAAAACGACCACGTACTCAGCCACGGTGATCGGCGGTCGGCCTCGCGAAGCGATGTCATGGTGCTACGCGCACAGCGGTTGGCGATCAATTCATCCGACGACCTGGAAAAGTTTGCATCAGAAATTGGGCGGGTTAGCGCGGTCCTCCGCGAGCCCACAGGCTCCGCCGGGGGAGTGATTGCGTTGGCGGTTGGCGTGGGGATCATCGGCGGGGCCGTGAAGCACATCAAAGAACTCTGGGAGGTCGAGCAGATGGGTGAGTCAGTTGCTCTCATTGCCGCTGAGACCGAACGCGACCTGATTGAGGCCCTCGTCGACCTTGATGAGGTCATCCGCACTCGTGGCGTCGGCACGGCCTATGAGCAGAAAACTGTTCGCAAACCCAGCGTCCTTAAGGCCTCTGAGAAGGCATCTTGAGGCCATGATTACCAAGCTTTCTGTCGTACCGGATGCCAGAAGCAGACTCGCCGAGATCGATGAGGCGGAGGCGCTACGCTTCGACGTGCGACGGAAGTTGGGCGAGGACACGTAAAACCCCTCGCTTGCGCCGTCAGCTAGACTCTTAAACCGTGTTGCGAACCATGTTGAAATCCAAGATCCACCGAGCCACCGTCACTCAGGCCGATCTGCACTACGTCGGCTCTTGCACGATCGACGCTGACCTCATGGAGGCTGCTGACATTTTAGAGGGGGAGCAGATCGACGTCGTTGACATCAACAACGGCAACAGACTGACCACCTACGCCATCACGGGCGACCGGGGCACGGGCGTGATTGGCATCAACGGCGCCGCCGCCCGCCTGATCAGCCCCGGCGACCTCGTCATCATCATCGGGTATGCGCATTACGAGGAGCAGGAGCTTAAGGACTACAGCCCGCGGGTCATCTTCGTCGATGAGAACAACAAGCAGGTTGAGCTCGGCGAGGACCCAGCCCACGCGCCGGCGGGTTCCGGTCTCATCAACCCGCGCCACCCGGACTAAGCTCGCGAACCCGGCGGTACGCCGCGAAATGTGAGACGCTATCTCACGATGTCTACACAGCAGGTTAAAGGTAACGTCGCCGAAGTCTTCTCCCTCTTCCTCCGCCTCGGGCTGATCTCCTTCGGAGGGCCGACGGCGCACCTCGGCTGCTTCCGCGACTAGTTCGTGTTCAGGCACAAGTGGATGAGCGGGAAGACCTACGCCGACTTGGTCGCCCTTTGCCAATTCCTGCCCTGGCCCGCCTCAAGCCAGGTAGGCATGGCGGTCGGGCTACAATGCGCTGGCTACCTCGGCATGTTCGCGGTGTGGTTCGCGTTCACCATGCCGTCGGTAATCGCGCTTGTACTCTTCGCCCTTGGGGTCGCGGTCATGGGGGACATCTCCGACGCTGGGTTGCTGGCGGGCCTGAAAACCGCGGCGGTCGCCGTCGTTGCGCACGCGGTTCTCGGCATGACACAGTCGCTGATCACCGACAAGATCCGCGCGGGGCTCGCAGGGCTTCGGGCGACTCCCGATGCAGACGATGACGTTGGGTTTAGCTCGCGGGTGCCGAAGAGCGTGGCGTTCGCCTCGTTCCTCGGCGCGTCCGCCCAAGGGGTGCACTGGGCTATCGGGGCCGTGGTGGGCATCCTCGCCGCCGCGCTGTACGACTCTGTCTTCATCGCCGGTGTGACCCCGCGGCCACGATGGCTGTGGCTGCGGCATCGTTTACCGCGCTGCAGGCGTGGAAACTGCCGGCGTGGGCGGTCGTGATCGCCGCCGTCATCGGTTTGATCGCGCTGTAGCTCAATAGAGCAACCTAGCACTTTCCCGGAAGCGGTGTATCCTAGGTCACGTACAGTTAAAATTTTCATTAAGGCAAAGGAAGTGTCATGACTGACATTAAGAACGTTTCCGTCATCGGTGCAGGCGTCCTGGGCGCCCAGATCGCATTCGTCATCGCCCACGCTGGGTTTAAGGTCACCGCATGGGACATCAATGACGACGCGGTTGAGGCCGCCAAGGGACGTTTTAACTCCATTGGCAAGTCCATGATCGCTGACCTCGACACCGCTAGCGAGGAAAGCGTTGCCAAGGCTCACGAGAACCTCTCGCTGACCACGGACATGGAAGCAGCCGTCGCTGAGGCGGACATTATTATTGAGGCAGTTCCGGAGAAGCTCGACCTGAAGCGCTCCACTTGGGAGAAATTGGGCAAGGCAGCACCGTCGCACACCATCTTCTGCACCAACACCTCGTCGCTGCTCGGCAGCGAGATTGCGGACGCCACCGGCGACCCGAAGCGCTTCATCAACACCCACTTCGCCAACCGCGTATGGCTCAAGAACATCGTTGAGATCATGCCGAACCCGGAGACGGACCTGAAGTACCGCGACATTGTCGAGGAGTTCGCCCACGAGGCTGACCTCGCACCCGTCGTGCTGAAGAAGGAGCAGCGCGCTTACCTCCTCAACACCATGATGGTTCCGTTCCTGCAGGGAGCGCAGTACCTCTACGTCAACGATGTCGCTGACGTCGACCAGATTGATAAGGACTGGCGCATCGCCATGGGCACCGATATGGGCCCGTTCGAGATCATGGACATAATCGGCATGCGCTCCATCGTTAACGTTGCTGAGGGTTCCGGCGAGGACCAGCCGGAGTGGAAGAAGAAGTTCACCGAGATCGGCAAGCAGATGATCGAGGAAGGTCGCTCCGGCCAGGGCGACGGCGAGGGCTTCTACAAGTACGACGACAACGGCAACAAGATCGAGAAGTAACCAGCCCGCGGTAGGGGCGCCGACATGCTGATTTGTCGGATAGCGGGGGCGTGTTCTATCTTTTAGGAGTCGCAAACGACAGAAAGAACGCGCCCCGTTCGTCTAGCGGCCTAGGACGTCGGCCTCTCACGCCGGTAACACGGGTTCAAATCCCGTACGGGGTACAATTAGCGCTCGGGAAACCGCACGCTGTTAAACGAGGTAGTTAGTGATTGCTCACTGACTACCTCGTTTGCGTTTTCCCACTCGATGTCCACTTTGGGCTTAAAGGCCATAAGGGGATGCGGAAAATCCTCCAGGATTTCGTCCGCATCCCCTTTTGACCCTTACGCCTCAATATCAGGGAAATCCCCGATGCGGGAAACCTGATATCTGGGCAAGATGGTAATCACACAAGCACACGAGAGGACAACAATGAACAACGGCAACAATGACTACAAGGCACAGTTTGATCACTACCTGAACAAGACCCACGAGTTAGTGGGCCGTCGCCTTACCCGCTCGAGCACTGACTCCATGGTGGCAGGTGTGCTCGGCGGCATCGGTCAGACCTACGGCATCAACCCATCACTCCTTCGCGTACTGTTCGTACTGTCCATGTTCCTACCCGGACCGCAGTTCATTGCGTACCTCGCAGCGTGGCTGATTATTCCTAAGCGCTAACGCGGCTCATTCTGAATAGTTAAAGCATCTTCAGGGGTCTGATTCCGATTTTGGATCGGGGTTAGGCCCTTGAGTTTTTTGGTCTGTCCCAGGACATGGGTGGAATTGTGTGATTTGTGCACATCGTGCCGGATTTTCCGGCGTACCCCCGACTGTTGCCGCGGACTACATGTGGTCGAAACCCTGTACGGAAACATCAGGTGCCCCGTGGCGTCTTTTGAAATGTGATCTGGAGTTAGGGCTGTGGCTAGTTTCTGGGTGGGGAAGCCCTGGTTAAGGGTTTCATTCAGGGGCGCTGCCGCGATCTATTGGGAGTAGTACACTCGTGGCATGCCCTAGCACAGAGAAGCAGGCAAGCGGAATGAGCAGGGAAGATGAGAAGGTCCCTGACATTCTGCGAACGTGTTTCGTTCTGCTTAGGACGCACTGTCAATTTTCCCCATAACTTTGGCCCTTTTATGCGCTTCAAAGTGGGAGCCTGACGTGGCCTGGCGCGGGGATACAAATGGGTTGACGCCCAGAGAGGTTGTAACGTGAAGCAATTCAGCAATTTCGATCATGTGACCGTCATGGGGGCTGGTGTCCTCGGTTCCCAGATTGCGATGCAGGCAGCATTTCACGGCAAGGAAGTGATCGTCTACGATGCCTTCCCTGAGGCCCTCGAAAAGTTGCCCGAGCGGTGGGAGTGGATGCACGTTCACTACAAGCAGGACTTAGGCTCTGCCTACAGTAACCGTAGGTTCGAAGATGCGGTCGCGAGAATCTCTACCTCCAGTGACCTAGAGGAAGCACTCCAGGATGCAGACATCGTTATCGAGGCTGTGCCTGAAAACCTTGAGCTGAAGAAGAAGGTGTGGAAGCAGATCGGAGAAGTTGCTCCGGAAAAGACGCTGTTCGCTACTAACACGTCGTCCTTGCTTCCTTCTTCCTTTGCTGAGGCTAGTGGTCATCCGGAGAAGCTGGTGGCCATTCACTATGCGAATATGATTTGGAAGAACAATCTCGCAGAGATCATGGGCTCCGATCAGACATCCAAGGAAGCTATTGATGGCGCACGCAAGTACGCCTATGAGACGGGAATGGTTGTGAGCCTGATTCACAAGGAGCAACCAGGTTACTTCATCAACTCCCTGTTGATCCCATTCCTGCATGCCGCCGGCAAGCTCTACATCAATGAGGTCGGTGACCCTGAAGATATCGATCGTAGCTGGGTCCTTGGAACTAGCCAGCAAACTGGCCCATTCGCTGCCTTCGATACTGTCGGATTCCGCGTTGCTGCAAACATTGCTTCTGCTGACGAGGATCCAGATGTCCGCCGATTCGGCGAGTTCCTTCAGAAGGCAATTGATGAAGGATACACGGGCCGCGAGAGCCGACAGGGCTTCTACTACTACGACGAGAATGGCAACAAACTCGATGCAGTAAAGAAGTGGAATCGCTACTCTTAAAGCCACATAACTACCGCCCAGCTGAAACAGGGGACGCCCTCAGCGTTGTGGTCCACGGCTCTAGGTGATGACCAGTTGTTCAGCGAGGACTGAGCAGCTCCATCACGGAACTTCCGTGGAAGGTGGTGCTCTACACCGCAATAAAGCTACCGCGCGGATCGGGTATCCCCGCTTGGAGAGCAGTCTTTGACGGCCTGCGTTGTGGTTACTTGCGTAGAGCCACGGCTAGAGTGAGGCGTCCGCTTTTCAGCTCAGGCGTTGTGCCTGTCCGTGGGGCTGGAGACGTACTTCTGCTTTCATTCCGAAGAGCTCGTACGGTAGGTGAGAAGCCCTCACCGCGAACTTTGAGGGCTATGGTGACCGCGTCTAGGTTAGCCCTTACTTGGGTGTGTTTTTTGCTGCGGCTATTGCTGCGTCGATCTGTTCCGCGAATGCGTCCTTGACCTCTTGGTTGTCCTCCGGTACTGGAAGCGTGAGATCGTTGAAGTTCCGGTAGTTCATCAGCGCGGCCGCGTACGTGAGCCATTGATGGTCCTTCTCCGGCCACACGCTGAACACTGTGTCCCAGACCGTCATCGGAATCTCGCCGGCGAGTGGGTCCTTCTTCCAGTAGTCCGGGTCCGTCACTGCGAGTGCGTCGGGATTGGTCGCGATGTCCTCTTCCGTATCGAGCTCGCCCGCTATCTGCGTGTACTCCGCTAGGTATGTTTGACGCATCTCGTTCCACGCCTGCTGATTCGCCGATTCGTTCATCTGACCCCACGTCAGACCGTCCACGACCGGAGTCTTGTTCTCGGCTATCCACCGATCGCGGAAGTGATTCGCCAGCTCCTGCTGACGAACCTCGAAGTGTGCCAGAATCCGCTGGTGAAATTCCTCGATCTGCTGCTCGCTTGCCTGCTGCCTGGCTGCTTCTAGTGTCTGCTTGACCTCTGCCAGCGTGATCATCATAAGTACCAAACTCCTCTACAGCTGCGTTCTTGCTAAACGAGAATAGTGAAAACTGGGTGACAGTGCGGAGGAACGAGGGTTTTATATCCAAGCATTTTCCAGAGTTTCACGCGTCTTGCTCGAGTTGTGATCGCGCATCTACTGCTCAACGCTGAGTTGAGGGAAAAATACGCCTTTGGATCGTGAACGCCAGATCGTCGGTCCCTCACTGATATGAGGCTGGACCGAGAGGACCGTGCAGAATACCCGTTAAGGCTGACGCTATGGTAGCTGAAGCACCATGACTCTTCCATTTGTGAGCTGCGCGGGGTTGTTGGGTTTTGCCCTAGGTGGTGAGCGCGTGTGTCGGATATGGGGTTTGGATTGATGCTGCCTAAGCGCGCCCAACGCCCTCGCTAGCAAAACTTTTGCAGCTGACGAGGGCGTTTTCGGTTGAGGATTTTTCGAAGGCGGCTGGGAGCCTAATGATCCTTCTGTGCTGTGCCATCATGGCCCGCCAAGAGGGTGGCAAAGTCAGTGACGTTGGTGTTGACAGTGGTATTGGTGCTCTCGCGCCTTGGTGTTGCGGAATCATCCGATTCTCCAAAGTCGGGACCGAATCCCACCACAGCATCCGATACGTCCACAATTTGCTGGGCTAGCTCGCGTGCAGCGCGGGTGATGCGTGAGTCTATGTCAGATTTTTGGCCAAAGTCGTCGGTGGCGGCGAATATTGCCGTAGGCATGGTGATGGCTCGGAGGTAGTTGAACAGTGGGCGCAGTGCATAGTCCAGAACCAATGAATGCCGTGCCGTGCCGGCCGTGGCAGCTATGAGTACCGGCACGCCGGTGAGTGCGTGATTGTCTAATGCGTCGAAGAACATTTTGAAAATGCCTGAATAGGAGGCTTTAAATACGGGTGTTGCGGCAATCAGCGCATCCGCCTCCGCCACCTGCTCGAGGTCAGCCCTAAGGCGTTCGTTGTAGATCCCCGTGGACATTGCGGTGGCTAAATCCATGACGATGTCAGCTACGTCGACGTAGGAGATGTCGAGTCCCTCGCCGCGCTTGGACACTTGGGCGCTCACTGCCTCAGCAATGCGCTCTGCAAGCATGCGGGTGGTTGAGGGGTTGGACATACCGCCATTGACAACTACAAGTTTCTTCACCGTTTAGCTCCGTTCCTCTTGTGTAGATGGTGTCCCTGAATCCTGTGCTGGGCGAATCTTGAGATGTGGTGAGTCCGCACCTTCGGCCACGAGGGAGCCATGTGTAGGAGGATCTGATGGCACGTGCGATGGGCGGCGAAGCTCGAATTCCTTCCGTAGTACAGGCACGATCTCTGTTCCCAAGATTTCTACCTGCTCGAGCGCCATCTCCAGTGGTAAGCCGGCATGGTCAACAAGGAAGAGCTGGCGCTGGTAGTCGCCCACTGCGTCCGCGTAGCTTAAGTATCGTTCAATGATCTGTTCTGGGGTGCCTACGGTCAGCGGAGTGATGCGCTCGAATTCTTCGAGTGATGGACCATGGCCGTACACTGGCGCGTTATCGAAGTAGGGGCGGAAGGTCTCCTTCGCTTTCTTCTCCGTCTCCGCGGCGAAGAACTGTCCGCCAAGGCCAACGATCGCTTGGTCGGCAGAACCATGGCCGTAGTGCTCAAAGCGTTGGCGGTAGAGGTTGACCATGGCGGTGGTGTGTTCGATGTTCCAGAAGATGTGGTTGTGGAAGAAACCATCACCGTAGAACGCTGCTTGTTCTGCGATCTCGGTAGAGCGGATGGAACCGTGCCACACGAATGGCGCTACGCCGTCGAGGGGTCGGGGAGTGGAGGTGAATTGCTGCAGCGGGGTGCGGAATTGGCCTGACCATGTAACGTTTTCTTCTCGCCACAGCGTACGTAGCAGGTGGTAATTTTCGATTGCTAGAGGGATGCCTTGGCGTATGTCTTTGCCAAACCATGGGTAGACGGGGCCGGTGTTTCCGCGACCCAGGATGAGGTCCACGCGCCCATCAGCTAGGTGTTGCAGGTAGGCGTAATCCTCCGCAATGCGCACAGGGTCAGTAGTGGTAATGAGCGTAGTGGACGTTGACAGCTGAATGTTTTCTGTCTGCGCAGCAACATGTGCCAGTAGAACTGGTGGGTTAGCTGGAGCAGCAAAAGGCGGGTTGTGGTGTTGACCTGTTGCAAAGACGTCTAAGCCAACCTCTTCAGCCTTGTTGGCTAGGGCTACGGTAGCTTTAATCCGCTCATGTTCTGTTGGGGATTTGCCGTTAGTTGGGTTGGTAGTGACGTCGCCGATTGTAAAGATTCCGAATTGCATTTTCTTGATCCTAATCACTTGTTGTTGATACGTCAACAATAAGTGGTGTTTAATGGAGTTAGCTGATAGCAGCGGAAATCCGTATCGCTCAGCCGGCGGATCACACCACCATGGTGACGATAAGCGCTGGGTAAGGGACTGGAAGCAGCCTAGGTCTCGGGAAAAATCGAATGCTGCACGGCGCATGACTCGTTGGTAGTGGCAGCACCACCGTGCGCACGAAGTCACCAAGGGCAGCGGTGATCTCAAAAGCTGTGCGTCTTAGAGATTCGATTGCTCCACCGTTGCAGTGCAGCCTGTTGGAAAATTAGAGCCAAGAAATGAAGGTGGTAGACAGTGGCTGAGTCACGGAGTTCATCGAAGGCTGGCAAGCGCCCGGAGCATGGCCCGTACCTTGATAAGTTTTTCCCTGAGGTCTACAAAGCCATGCTCGCGCCGGGGCAATTATTGGAGAAAATTTACCCAGAAGTGGACCTTGAGCCCGAACTGATCGAGTTGGTTCTGACCCGTGTGAGCCAGATGAACCGATGTGCAACATGTCTTTCTATTCATGTTCCAGCTGCACGAAAAGCAGGCGTACCACAGCGAAAGCTGGATCTTTTGCCGGCATGGCGAGAGGCTCGCGGGGTGTTTGATGACCGGGAGCAAGCAGCATTAGAGCTAGCGGAGACGTTAACGGAGCTTCCTCAAGGTGAAAGAAATTCACAGGCGGCTATCACAGCGTGCGAGGTTTTTGCAGAAGAGCAGGTAGCGGCGCTGGAATGGGCGATCGTCAGCATTAATGCATTTAATAGGCTTTCGGTAGCTTCGGGCCACCCGCCTCTGAATTATTAAATGTGGGGGCCCTTGAGCGGCAGGGGCAGATGGTCAAGGGCAACTCAAAGACTTCCGTACATAAGAAGGCAACGTTAATTCTCAAGAAGTGCTAGAGGCGAAAATATGAGCAATCAAGAAAAAGATCCGCAGGAAATTCTGTGTCAGTCAGGGCGGTCACCCGAACACGAAGAAGAGGGCACAGCCGTAGAAATCATCTCCTCGCGCGATGTCCCCCTAGGTGGTCCTCGTGCGATGACCGTGCACCGCACATTACCGCAGAAAAAACGCTCTTTGATTGGTGCTTGGTGCTTTGTCGATCACTATGGGCCAGACGATGTGTCATTGACGGGCGGAATGGATGTCGCTCCGCATCCCCACACTGGTTTGCAAACTGTGAGCTGGCTGTTTCAGGGTGAGATTGAGCATATTGATTCCGGTGACAACCGAGGACTCGTTCGCCCGGCAGAACTCAACGTCATGACATCTGGTGCAGGTATTTGCCACTCAGAAGTCTCCACCCCAGACACCAGAGTCTTGCACGGTGTGCAGTTGTGGTTGGCGCTTCCCAGCGGTGCTCGTTACACGGCACCGCGCCAGTTCGAGCACTATGAACCTGAGATTCACCGGATTCCGGGCGGCGAAATCATAGTTTTCCTAGGGGACCTAGCTGGGCAGAGTTCTCCAGTGACAACGTTCACTCCAGTAGTAGGGGCTGAGATTCGGATCGATGCGCATCGTACGATCGAACTGGAAGTAAATGAATCCTTCGAACACGGCGTGCTCGTTGATTCCGGCACCGTCTCTGTCGCAGGTGTCACGGTTGCACCTACGTACCTCGCTTACACAGGTGTTGGTGAGCACACACTCACGTTGAGCAACGAAGGTGACACCCCGGCGCGCCTCTTACTCATCGGGGGGACCCCCTTTGGGGAGGAAATTGTGATGTGGTGGAATTTCGTTGGACGTAACGATGATGAGATCCGGCAGTTTCGCCAGTCATGGGAAAATCGCACCGAGCAGTTCGGGCACGTCCGTGGCTATGTAGGCCACGGAGGCCCTGGCAAGAATGTTGACGGTATGAGTTGGCTTCCTGCGCCACGCTTGCCAAACGCCAGGATTAAACCTCGGCGTAACCCGGATTCTGTGGCCAATTCGCGCTGACGTCCCGTGCTCATTTCGCGATCTTTCCCGTTTCGCTCCCTCATGGTTTAGGTCGAGGTAGCTGGGTGAGGGGACGTGTACGTCTGGCTATTCTTTGACGTCGGAAGGCGTTTGCTTTAGCGAACGGGAGCGTTGGACAAGATCATCGATCATGCGGTTGTAGTCATCTATGGCCCGAGCGGAGCGCGGAGGTACGCGCACAATCTTTTCTGAATCGAGGCCGGCTTGGAGTTCGCGCACTCGTGCCACTTCCACGTTGAGTGCTATGCCCAGCAGCATGAAGGCATTGGCGAGCCAGATGCCGATCAAGGCTGTGACGAGGCCGCCGAGCGCGCCGTACAAGCCTACTTGTCCAAAGGATGAGGCATAGATCTGGGTGAGTACGCCAACAATGAAGACACCGCTAAGCGCGAATACGCTACCTGGGGTGATCCAGCGGAACTTGCCGTAGTTGGCATTTGGGGCAACGTGGTACAGTACCGCAACTAGCGTTAGTGCCACCACAATGATGACTGGCCAGCGCAGGTATCCCCAAACGGGAAGGATGCGGTCCACAAAGAAGTACGCGGCTTCCTCTAGCTCCAGTGGTTCCGCAAAACGGTCGACGAGGGGAGTGACAATGTCACCGCGGAGGAAGTATGCCCCGGCCAGGATCACTAGTCCCACAAGGAGCATGAACGTCAATCCCCACATTGTGCCCCAGGTGCGCAGCAAGGTGCGCCCCTCGATTCGGCCGTAGAGCTCGTTGGAGGTTCGAGAAAACGCGCGTACATAGGCGGAGGACGAGAACAGAGCAAAGAGGATGGACAGGATCAACATGATCGCTGATTGCTGCGTTGAGCCGATGACAATGTTGACTACGCTGCGTGCTGTGTCGCCGTACTGCTCGGGGATGTAGGAGGTAATGAACTCGTCAGTGAGGGTGGTGACCTGGTCCCGATTTTGATCCAGCAACAGGGATGAGATCGCGTAGAAGGACAACAGGGTCGGTAGTGCGGTAAGGAGAGTAAAGAAACTCAAGATCGCAGCCTTGTCTAGAAGGCCGTTGAAAAAGAATTCCCAGTACAACCGGCGAGCGATAAACGGGGTTGCTCCTTTGGGGAGCTGTTTGTGCCTCCTCATCACACTCCGGCGGTAATCAAGCCAGCTTAGGGTGTTAATCGGCTCACCGCCGCCGAGCGGGACAATGGGGCGAATCTTGCGGAAATTAATGAACTTCCGATTTTTGGCCGTAGTGGAGGCTTTGTCGCTCACGTCGTGGTTACTGTTTTCCCTAGTCACTGGTAAAAAATTACCTTTTAGTTCAAGGAAAAACATATTGACATGCCCAAAGTTGGCCGTCAACGGTTCAGATAGGTGTATTTCTAAGCTTGTTTACTGCCTGGTCTTGTGCTGTCCGGTGTGACCGTGCCCAGCATGACACCACCCTCACGGTGTTCAGCGTAGGAGCGACTGCGGCCGGGGTAGCCCATGCTTAGGCGCAGCAGGTTTTGAATCAATCGGGGTCGGGTGCCGTCTCAACGGGCTCTGAAGTTTTAAATTCAGAAGGTTAGTTTCTCTAGATGTTTGAGGCTTTATTCCTAGGTGATCGGTGACCCTTATAGTATGGGGGCGTGTTATAACCGAGGTGGCCAACGTGGTTTTCAGGACTATTTATTTGGCAGTTTTGCGCCAGTTTTGGTGCAAGCGTTATCTGAGCGCTTGACGCGGAAGTTTGTCTGCGCTGCGCGTCGCCTCCATCGAAAGGATCTCCATGGTTGGAAATACTGAGTTTCTGAGCCCGCGTCTGATGGCGGCTATCAATACTGCGTCGGTGGCGCACCGTGACCATTTCCGCAAAGGGTCGGGTATCCCGTATGTTGCCCACCTGTACGGTGTCATGTACCTGCTCTCGCAGGTTACGGATGATGAGGACGTCCTGATTGCTGGTCTTTTACATGACGTGCTCGAGGATGTCCCGCAGGTCTACTCCCGCGAACAGATGGAGAAAGATTTTGGCTCCAGGGTGGTGGAAATTGTATTAGGTGTGACCAAAGATGATTCCTTAAGCCAGTGGCAGCAGCGTGCCGACGCCTACATCGCGCGTCTGCGCGACGCAGCCTCGGATGAATCGGTCATGGTCAGTTGTGCAGACAAGCTGCACAACCTGAAATCCATTGTGGATGACTACTCACGTATTGGAGATCAACTGTGGGAGAGGTTTAACTCTGGCAAGGAGGGGCAGCAGTGGTGGTACCGCCAGATTCATGAGGTGGTAGCGCAGCGCCTACCTGGCTTCCCGCTTAACCAGGAGCTGGGAAAGCTCATCCAACAGCTGGAGAGTTACTGATGCACGCAGTTAAAGGCTGTCACTGAGAATCTGGGCGGATTCGCACAGCTGCTTCGCCCACAGCTGGCCAGGCGAGGGCTTCAGTCGTTCAGCAGGTCCGGAGATGGATAACACGGCGGTGAACAGCCCATCAGCATCAAATACGGGTGCGGAAACAGACGCTAAGCCAACCTCGCGTTCAGAGACGGACTCAGCCCATCCTTTGTCGCGTACTTGGGCTAAGTCGTTTTCGGTAATTTTGTCTGTGTTAGATAACACGGACTCGCGCAATTGCGGGGATGAGTAAGCGAGGAAGACTTTAGCTGCTGAACCGGCGGTAAGCGGTAGGCGGGTGCCCACGGGCACGGTGTTCTGCAGGCCAATAGCAGGTTCTTGGGCTGCAATGCACACACGGGTGGAACCCGCGAGCTGATAGAGCTGTACGGATTCGTTCGTAGCGTCCATGAGGGCAATCATGATGGGAGAAGAGACATCAATCAGCTTGGTTGAGCTGTTCGCGCCCAGCGATGTGAGAACCGCACCGATGGTCCATCGGCCGTCTGACGTGCGCGTCAGGATGTGATGGGTCTCTAGTGCGGTGGCTAGTCGGTGTGCGGTTGCGCGGGGGAGTCCAGTTTCTTCGCTGAGCTCTGACAGTGAGCGCGGCCTATCGGCTACGGTCAGCATGATGTTGACGGCGCGGTCTAGTACTTTAATTCCGCTTGTAGCAGTTGGATCTGTGCTAATCTGTCCCATGAGACGATATTATCATTCCAAAGAGTGAGATTCACGTATCGAAACAAGTTCGTGAATACATCTTGAAAAATAACGAGGTGAATAATCCATGAGCAGCTCCGTGGACAACCAGGGTAAGAAGCTGACCTTGGCGGAAAAAGTATGGCGTGACCACGTGGTATCCAAGGGAGAAAATGGTGAGCCAGACCTGATCTTCATTGACCTCCAGCTCCTCCATGAGGTTACCAGCCCGCAAGCGTTTGACGGCCTCCGCCTCTCCGGCCGCACGTTGCGCCACCCAGAACTGCACTTGGCTACAGAAGACCACAACGTGCCAACTGAGGGTATTTTCGCAGGCAATTTGCTCGAGATCAAGGACCAAACGTCCCGCACCCAGGTGGAAACCCTGCGTAAAAACTGTGAAGAGTTCGGTGTTCGTCTGCACCCAATGGGTGACATCAATCAGGGCATTGTTCACCAGGTTGGACCTCAATTGGGTGTCACACAGCCCGGCATGACCATCGTGTGCGGTGACTCCCACACCTCCACCCACGGCGCTTTCGGCGCCATGGCGTTCGGTATCGGCACCTCTGAGGTTGAGCACGTTATGGCTACCCAGACACTTTCGCTGAAGCCGTTCAAGACCATGGCTATCAACGTATCCGGAGAGCTTCAGCCAGGAGTGTCCGCAAAGGACCTGATTCTCGCGATCATCGCCAAGATCGGCACCGGCGGTGGTCAGGGCCACGTGATCGAGTACCGTGGTGAAGCGATCGAAAAGCTCTCCATGGAAGCTCGCATGACCATTTGCAACATGTCCATTGAGGCGGGCGCGCGCGCCGGCATGATTGCCCCAGACCAAACCACTTTCGATTACATCAAGGGCCGTGAGATGGCCCCAACCGGTGCTGATTGGGATGCGGCTGTTGAATACTGGAAGACGTTACCTACTGACGAGGGCGCTGAGTTCGACACCGTTGTTGAGATCGATGGTTCCGCACTGACCCCATTCGTCACGTGGGGTACCAACCCAGGTCAAGGCCTTCCACTGTCCGCGTCCGTTCCGTCCCCTGAGGATTTCACAAACGATAATGACAAGGCTGCGGCAGAGAAGGCTCTCAAGTACATGGACTTGAAGCCAGGAACCCCGTTGCGTGACATCAAGATCGACACCGTCTTCTTGGGCTCCTGCACCAATGCCCGAATTGAGGACCTGCGCACGGCTGCAGAAGTGATCAAGGGTAGGAAGGTTGCTGATTCTGTGCGGATGATGGTTGTTCCATCCACCGCGATGGTCAAGAAGCAGGCGGAAGAAGAAGGCTTGGACCAGATCTTCATTGAGGCTGGCGCTGATTGGCGCACCGCCGGTTGCTCAATGTGCTTGGGAATGAACCCAGACCAGCTCAAGCCAGGTGAGCGCTCCGCATCCACCTCCAACCGAAACTTCGAAGGCCGTCAGGGGCCAGGCGGCCGCACCCACCTGGTCTCCCCAGAGGTAGCGGCAGCTACTGCAGTCAAGGGCACCCTCGCGTCTCCTGCGGATCTGTAAGAGACAGCAACGCTAAGTAAAGGATTTAGGAGTAGAAAAATGGAAAAGTTTGTCACTCACACCGGCGTTGGTGTCCCTCTGACTCGGTCCAATGTAGACACTGACCAGATCATCCCAGCTGTTTACCTGAAGCGCGTTACCCGCACGGGCTTTGAGGATGGTTTGTTCTCCAACTGGCGCAACAATGAGGAGGACTTCGTCCTCAACCAGGAGGCATACGCCTCCGGTTCTGTGCTGGTGGCTGGCCCAGACTTTGGCACCGGCTCATCCCGTGAGCACGCTGTATGGGCGCTGATGGACTACGGCTTCCGCGTAGTGCTGGCGTCTCGCTTTGCGGATATCTTCCGCGGTAACTCCGGCAAGGCCGGTCTGCTGGCTGCCCAGATGGAGCAGTCTGATATCGAGCTGCTGTGGAAGCAGCTGGAGCAGGAGCCAGGCAAGGAAGTTACCGTTGATCTGGCGAATCGTACTGTCACGTGTGGCGAGGCGGTCTACAGCTTCGACGTAGATGACTACACACGCTGGCGCCTGATGGAGGGCCTCGATGACATCGGACTGACCCTCCGCAAGGAAGACGCTATTGAGGAGTACGAAGCTCATCGCCCAAGCTTTAAGCCACAGGTCAAGATTTAGGAGATCTACCTGATGCGGTACGTAGTACGTGAAGTACTGCGTACCGCTTTTCTCATCCCAACCTGAAGTGTTCTAGGGGGTGTATTGGAGGCGAAAGGGCAAGGTGGAGCGGTAACTGTGGAGATGACAACGTAGACGCGGACTTCCTGTGTCTCATCCGTGGTGATTTACGGCCGCATGCTTAGAGCTCGCCGTATTGGATGTGTAGTGCGCACATCTCTTTGGGGGTAGCTCACTAAGCAGAGATCAGCGCACTCTGATATATATGGCTGCAAATGTTTGTTGCGGTCCCCACAGGAGTTCACTCCCGCGTACCCGTCTTTCGGTGTACGTGTGCACCTAGTGCCGGTTAGGGCGTGGGGATGGATCGTTGTTTATAAAGGGACGTGCTTGATGAAACATGTGGGTGGAAGTCGGTCTGAACCCGCCATGGCGCCTCCTCCATGGCTCTATCTAATAATTCCATTTGTTGTGGCTGCAATCGCAGCTGTTGTCGTAATCGCCTTCTATGACCTCCTGCCAGACCCTTTGCCGACTCACTGGAATGCTCAGGGGGTTGCTGATGGCTTTGCCGACAAGACAATTGCTACAGCACTTGGTGCCAACGTCGGTCTGCCGATCTTCTTGGGACTTGTGTCTTTGGGATGCATCGGGCTCATGCGAGTTCAGGCGGGGGATAAGCCGATCCGTCCATCCAAGGAAGATATTGAAAACCGCAACGGGATGATTGCTACCCTGTCCAAGACTCAATACACCTTAGCTAAATTCATGGCGTTGCTGGCTACCCTCATAACTGCTGATTTAATGCTTTCAATGTTCGGGATCCTCAGGTCAAAGCTCGCCGTAGTGAGCATCATTGCAGGATTCGTCTTAGCCATGGTCTGGCTAGCAGTCGAACTGAAGCGAAACAATGATGAGGTTTCGCGCTCGTACCCCAATGAAATTTCGAACCATATGAAGTGGGGCATGTTCTATTTCAACCCAGAGGATGACCGTACGATGATTCATCACATGGGTGGGAGCACGGTGAATTTCGCGCGCCCTGGCGGCTGGGCCGTTATCGGTGGGCTAACGCTCCCGATCGTGATGATTGCTATCCTTGCCGCCGTGGCGGGCTGACCGGTGTAATTGCAGCCCCGGTCGAGCTCAGGATCCCCGCGGGAGTGATTATCGTGTGATGGGGCATACAGCTCGCTCATTGTAGTGCTGCATGAAAAGTGGCCACGCTGATAGTAATCAGCGTGGCCACTAGTGGGTGAAATTTTTACTTCACTGGCAGCGGGCTAGCTAAGTAATCCGCGCCGGTGAGCTGTCCTTCGTGGAAGGTGAGAACCCACACGCTCGCCTTCTTGGCTGGGATTTCTTCCAGTGGGAGAGTGCCCTCGGTGGACAGGTGGGCGATCATGTCTGGAATGGCGATGCCCTGGCTGCACACCACGTGGGTGCCTGGGGTGTTCACCAGCTCCTTGAAGGCGGCCTTGGCGCCTTTCATGTTCTGGATCCAGGCGTCGTCGCCAAGTTTCGGGTTCACCTGAATGTCGAGCCCAAGTGCCTCAGAAAGTGGCTTCACAGTTTGCTGACAGCGGGCGGGCTCAGCGGAGTGAATGGACGTGGGGTGGAAGGCTTTGAGGAGAGGTACCAGGTAGTCCGCTTGGCGGCGTCCCTTGCTGTCTAGTGGACGCAGGTTGTCATTGCCGGCCCAGTTCTGGCGGCGGTAAGCGCGGCCGTGGCGAACGTAAAGAATGCGGGTGGTGGTTGGCCAGTGGAAACGCTTCTCTGCCTTTTCCAGGACGCTGCGGTCAACGTCGTAGGATAGCTTCTCTTTCGCTTGGGCCAGGGGCATCCACTCGATTGAGTCCACTTCTTTATTTGGAACGAATTCGCCACCTAGCACTTCTGCGGTCCAGTAGTACACCACCTTGGTGCGGTCGCCCACTGGGTAGTTCACGCGGCCGAGGAGCTTGCCTAGACGGACGTCGTAGCCGGTTTCCTCTTTAATTTCTCGAACGGCGGTGGTCACGAGTGACTCGCCCGCATCAATCTTTCCCTTTGCTAGGGAGTAGTCATCGTAGTGAGGGCGGTGAATGACCGCTACCTCAAGGGACTGAGGATCCGTGGCGTCTCCGCGGTACAGTACTGCTCCCGCCGCGAGGGTAGAGCGCTTAAATTCTTTGGTGGGCTGGCTCATGACCACTTGGTGACGGCCAGTGATGTTCAGTGCCGACTGCTCGTCCTTGTCCACTTCGTGTGGCTTAGAGCCCATAGTGATCTCGCTTTCCATTGGAATTGCTTACAGCGTCGCACGAATCAGTGCGCCCCTACGTCGATGTACCAGTGTAGTACGTCTTTTCCACCCTGCTGGGCTAGCCGGTGGGTGAGTCTTAAGCGATAAGGCGGTGATTGCGACATGAGGGCACGGTGCTGCCACCTCATCGTTGTGGCTTCTGGGTTTGCTATTTTCCCGTTGCTGGCGAGCGAACTATACTTGTTTAATTACGGAATTGATAGGACATTCGGCGGGTTTGCGTGGAATGTGACGGTAGTTGTGGCCTGGAGGGATCTTTAGTGAAAGTAAGCGTGATGGGTGCTGGTTCATGGGGCACCACACTCGCTAAAGTCTTCGCGGACGCAGGCTGCAATGTTTCTCTGTGGGCACGCCGTGAGGAAGTGGCGGAGGCCATCAACTCCACACGCCATAATCCGGATTACTTGTCCGATATTGAGTTGCCTATCAACATTGAGTCTTCTCACGATCACGCCGCAGTACTGGAAGGCTCTGAGATCGTGGTGCTGGCGGTGCCGTCCCAAACTCTGCGACGAAACTTGCAGCAGTGGAAACCGCACATTCACCCCTCTGCAACGTTGCTCAGCCTAGCTAAGGGCATTGAGGCTGATACTTACCTGCGGATGAGTCAGGTCATCGATGACGTTACTGGTGCTGGTGACCGCATTGCGGTGCTGTCTGGGCCTAACCTAGCCCGCGAGATTGCAGAGGAGCAGCCAGCTGCCACGGTCATCGCCTGTGAGAACGAGAACCGTGCCAAGACTGTGCAGGCGGCTCTCGCAACCAGCTACTTGCGCCCTTACACCAACACGGATGTGATTGGGTGTGAGATCGGCGGGGCGTGTAAGAACGTGATTGCACTCGCTACCGGTATGAGTTTCGGTGTGGGCCTGGGTGAGAACACTAACGCTATGGTGATTACTCGCGGTCTCGCAGAGATCATCCGCTTGGGTGAAGCACTAGGTGCAGATGCTAGGACGTTCGCAGGTCTCGCCGGCCTGGGGGACTTGGTTGCAACCTGCTCATCGCCACTGTCGCGTAACCGTTCCTTCGGCGCCCGCCTCGGGCAGGGAGGCACCATCGAGCAGGCTAAGGCCGCTACCAATGGTCAGGTGGCAGAGGGCGTGATGAGTTCAAAGTCCGTTTTCGCCCTCGCCCAGAAACATGGGGTGGAAATGCCCATCACTCAAGCGGTCTTTGCTGTGTGCCACAAGGGTATGAGTGTGCAGGATATGATTTCACGGCTCATGGGCCGTTCTAAGAAAGCTGAGTGGCCGAGTTTGTAGCCACATTTTTAGGTGGTAGCCGCGGAAGCCGTGATGAGTTTCCGCGGTTTTTCGTTCTGTCGCTGAAACCAAAGGGGCAAAAAGGGTAAGGTTTTGGGCGTGACTGAACCAAATTCCCGCATCAAGATTGCTGTTGTATACGGTGGCCGTAGCTCTGAGCACGGTGTTTCCTGCGTTTCGGCTGGCGCTATTATGTCCCACTTGGCCCCAGAGTGCTATGAGGTTTTCCCAATTGGCATTACCCAGCAGGGAGTGTGGACCGTGGGTGAGTCTGATACTGAGAAGTTGAAGACCCGCGACCGCAAGATGCCCGAGGTGGAGCTGACGAGGGAAGTGGCGCTTTCTCTCAACCCTGCATCCCAGGGCGAGTTCCGTTTCGTAGAAGACGGCACGGTTCACGCTGTGGTGGACGTGGTGTTCCCGGTTCTTCATGGTCGTTTTGGTGAGGACGGAACCATCCAAGGCATGTTCGAACTCTCTGGTGTTCCCTACGTGGGAACCGGTGTTTTGAGCTCAGCATGTGGCATGGATAAGGAGTACACCAAGAAGCTACTCGCGGCTGAAGGCCTGCCGGTGGGTAAGGAAGTTATCCTGCGTGGATCTGAATCCCTGACAGACGCAGATAAGGAACTGCTAGGTCTCCCGGTCTATGTCAAGCCTGCACGTGGTGGTTCATCCATTGGTATTTCTCGTGTGGCTGATTGGGCTGACCTGGATGATGCTCTCCACGTGGCGCGCCAGGAAGACACCAAGGTGATTGTGGAGTCTGAGATCGTAGGCCCTGAGGTGGAGTGTGGCGTACTGCAGAAGGAAGACGGCACTTTGATCGCCTCGTGGCCAGCACAGTTGAAGGACACCGATGAAGGCGATGAGGGCTTTTACGGTTTTGACACCAAGTACCTCGATGACGTGGTCTCCGCCGAAATTCCGGCACCGCTCGATGATGAGACTTTGGAGCTTGTCCGCTCTTTGTCCCTTGAGGCGTTCCAAGCACTCAACTGTGAAGGCTTGTCGCGAGTGGACTTCTTCATTACCGCCAACGGTCCAGTGATCAATGAGATCAACACCATGCCAGGTTTCACCCCCATTTCCATGTACCCACAGGTGCTGGAAGCAACCGGCGTACCGTATGGGCAGCTTCTCGACGAGCTCATCGCCCGCGCGCTCAAGGTGAGGCAATCAGCTACTCAGTAACGAGTCTCAAATACCGTAAATGGCCCCCTCACGGGGGCCATTGTGCTTATCAAGTGCCTATTACTTCGACGACGAGTCTTCGTCCGTACGCTCCTTGATCACGTTAGTTAAGGTTGTCAACGCTGCCTGCGCCGGCTCCTGCGGGGTGCTCACCGCAATGTTTGCGCTACGCCCCAGCGCAAACCACGTGCTGGCAGTAGTTCCGTTTCCCAAGGTGGTGTCTTCAAACCACGGAACGTCATTGATGGACTGCAACTGCGCGCCGGGCTGGTAGTTACTAGGGAAGCCAACGCCGCACCGGATCACGATCGGCTCGTAACCATCTGCTACCCAGGCGGCCATGGAGTTGTCTGCCAATTGCTTGCTACGTGCGCCATCGTAGCGGGTATACGTTGGCTGAGTAGACAACTCATTGGGCAGGTGAGCCATGAGATCCGAACAGCGACGATCCTCGCCTTTGGCGAGGCCTACAAGTGGGGTCTCGAAGGTGTCGGCTTCCTTGTTGTCTAGGGTGCTCAGGGCGTCGGAAAGCTCCGCAGCGGGAAACTCATCGCCGCCTAGGCCCTCCTCATCAGTGGTTACAGCCACAACAGGGAAACGGTTGACCACATACCACGTCTGCATAGTGGACTGTGGCGTGGTGTCCATAACCTTAAGCCACGAGGTGCCGTCAACGTCATTGACTATGGATAGATCACTGTACTGCAGCGGCAGATGCACGCCGCACCGCAGAGTGAATCGTTGGGTGGAACTGGATTGCCACGCGGCGACACCCGGCGGAACAGGATCAGCTATCTCAGCACGGGGCTTTCCCCCAAGTTCCTCCGGAAGATTCTCGATCAGCTCCGCGCACTCAGGCGACTGCGCGTCAGGGGAATCAATCGCACCCATGGCCACCGGCTGATGCGCAGCGTTGCTAAAGGTAGCCTTGGCCCCAATCAGCACACCCACCACCAAGATGAGTCCAAGCACCAGTGCAATCAGAATGGGAGTATGACGAAACTCGCCGTTACTACCCGGCACAGGGGCAGAAGAGGCGGCATCGGAATACGACTGAGTATGAGCATTGGCGTGGTTTCGCATAAACACTCAGTCTACTGGGTTCTCAAGTACCTTCTCAGCGCCACATGCCCGTGGCGCAGGCTTTCTCCACGCATGCCGATTGTCAATCGGGGGAGGGGACCCACTTTGTCGCGCGTTTATGTGCGCGAGTTGTGCGCTCAATACTAGGCTTTCAAAACGATGAGAACCCCAAAGAACCCAACTCTTGCAGAAGTAGGCGAAAAAGCCGCCATCAACGTCATCACCTCACACGCACCCAGCGCGTTCAATGGTGACGACGCGGCAGTACTCAGGCACCCCGCACCCAACACGCGCACGGTAGTGTCCACGGACCTCCTTGTCCAAGAACGCCACTTCAAACTCGATTGGTCCACTCCAGCAGAGATCGGCCGAAAAGCCATAACCCAGAACTTTGCGGACATAGAGGCAATGGGAGCGCGTCCCATCGCAGCACTCCTTGGGCTATCCGCCCCCAGCTACACCCGCTTGGACTTCGTTAGCGAACTAGCCAAAGGCATCGCTCAGCGAGTATCCGACTACGGAGCTGAATTGGTAGGCGGCGACATCACTGATGGCGAGTCGATCGTCATCTCCATCACCGCCATTGGAAAGCTCGGCGGATCCATTCCCGCGCTCACACTTGACCGAGCCAAACCCGGCCAGAAAGTAGTCGCATCGGGTGAAATCGGCGCGTCCGCCGCAGGTCTAGCACTCCTCACACGCTTCGGCCGCGACGCAGTACCACAGGAATTCCATCCCCTGATGCAATCCCACTGCCAAGCCACTAAGCCCGAAGGCCGCGGCTTTGTCGCCCGCTCCGCAGGAGTAACCGCCATGACGGATAACTCAGACGGCCTCATTACTGACCTCACAACATTGGCTAACAGGTCCAACGTCAGCATCGACCTCGACCCACAGCTGATAGCCCCTACACCCCTGATGATCCGCGCCGCACAATCACTGGAAGCCGATCCATGGGAATGGGTGCTCTCCGGCGGTGAAGACCACACCTTAGTAGGCACTACCAACGGGGAACCACCAACCGGATTCCGCGTAATCGGCACCGTAGGCAAGCCAACCGCACACCAACCGGTCACCGTAGGACATCAACCACCACGCTACGTGCGCGGGTGGGACAGCTACTAAACAAGCAGAAAGACACACCATGGACTACCACGGCTCACCTCTCCCAGTGCACCACTCCTGGGAGAAGCCCCTAGCGCCCGTAGCTGAAGAAATCCACGCGATGGGAGACTTCCTTCGCGCCGAAACCCGCGCTGGCCGCGGATACCTCCCCGCCGGAAGCGACATCCTACGCGCCTTCACCTACCCCTTTGACGAGGTCCGCGTCCTCATCATCGGCCAAGACCCGTACCCAACACCCGGACACGCAATGGGCCTCTCCTTTTCCACCCAACCTGGCGTACGCCCATTGCCACGCAGTCTCGCAAACATCTTCCAAGAACTAGCAGATGACCTATCAATCCCACAGCCAACCGATGGCGACCTCACCCCATGGTCACGTCAAGGCGTAGCCCTATTCAACCGCGTCCTATCGGTCCAACCTGGCAACGCTGGATCCCACCGCGGAAAAGGCTGGGAACATATCACCGAAGTAGCCATCCGTGCCCTTGCTGAACGAGACCAGCCATTAGTAGCCATCCTCTGGGGAAAAGACGCCCAAAGCACCTCCGCCTTTCTAGGCGATACCCCAATCATCGCCTCACCTCATCCATCTCCACTATCCGCCCGCCGCGGATTCTTCGGCTCTAAACCCTTTAGCCGCGCTAACGAAATCCTTACCACCCTCGGCTCACAGGAAATTGACTGGCGGTTGTAAGATCTAAAGCTATGCCACACGCGACGACCCTCACCGGCGCCGACCTGCTCAGCTGGGCAGAGTCGGCTACTAAGGAAATTGTGGCGCGCCGGGCTGAAATCAACGCGCTTAACGTGTTCCCTGTGCCGGATGCTGACACAGGTTCCAACATGGCGCACACTATGGAAGCAGCGCTCGCGCAGGCGCGTTCTCAGGCTACAAAGCAGCTCAGCGTGGAATCGCTAGCCGACGCCAGCGAGGATGACATGGCATCTCTGCGCGCCCGTGATGTTGCCACTGCACTCTCTGTGGGGGCCGTACGCGGTGCTCGCGGAAATTCCGGTGTTGTGCTCAGCCAGGTGCTGCGCGGGCTCGCGCAGGCGGCCCATGACGGTACGATCACCGGAAAGAGTGTTACTACGGCTCTTAGCGCAGCGTTAGCTTTTGTCACCCGAGCTATCAGCGACCCCGTTGAGGGAACAGTGATTACCGTGCTCCGTGCTGCAAGCATAGCTGCAGCACAAAGCGGCACGGAGGATTTAGCAACTGTCACTAGGAATGCTACCCACGCAGCGCGCATCGCTTTGGCTAAGACTCCATCGCAGTTGCCTGCTCTCCGAGAGGCTGGAGTAGTAGACGCCGGTGGCCAGGGTCTCGTTATCCTGCTGGAGACCTTGCTGGCAGAAATTACGGGGGAAGATGCAAAAATTCCGTCCATGAGGATGGAAGACCACTCAGCGCATAAAGCCGCCGAGCAGGCTTTCCCTCAGACCGCTAAAGAAACCGGTAGTGCAGCGGACAGTGAGCAGAGCTCTACGACGTCAGTGACCGTGTCCAGCACGGCTCCGGATCATGTTGATCAAACGAGCTTTGCTTCCAATGAGTTTTCCATCCCCGGTGTGGGCGACTTTGCTCTGGGTAAGCCCAAGACTGCCGTGCTAGAGAAGGCGGAAAACTTCCCAACATCTGAGTGCGACGTCCCCGATGAGCAGGTAGCCGAAGGTGATGGCCCCTACCTAGAAGTCATGTACTACATCGAGGACGCGGATATAGATGCCCTAGAACGGGCTATTTCGCCCCTGGGGGATTGCCTGGTGATAGCTAGGCTTAGTGATACTAACGCCACCGTGCATATTCATTCCTGCCAATCAGGTGCAGTGATTGAGAAGTCCTTTGGATTTGGCACCGTGACAGACCTCCGAATCGAGGTACTACCAGATTCCAGTGGGGCGAAAGCTCCCCACAGTGGTCAGAAGAGACTGGTTATCGCGGTAACACCGCCGGGGAATCTAGCGGAACTGTACAGAGAAGCTGGTGCCGTAGTTATTACCCGTGCCAGTGAAGCAGAAGATGTCGTGCAACAGATTGTATCTGAAGCCCGACAATCGGGAGCGCAGGAGATTATTCTTCTTCCCAATGGGTTACTGGACAAAGAGGAATTGGCCAGTGCGGAAAGGCTATCACTCGCTTTCGAACAGTCCATCACGCTATTACCCACAATGAATCTGGTGCGCGGACTTGCAGCTATAGCCATGCATGATCCATCACAACCTCTGGCTGTGGATACGTACGCTATGGCAGAGGCCGTCGCTGCGATGCGAGTGGCGCAAATTGTCTACGCCAAGAAGGCGAGGCTGACTCAAGCCGGCCCTTGTTCCAAGGACGATTTCCTCGCCCAGTCAGGTGAAGAGACCATCGTGGTGGGCGAGGACATCATGGCAACTGTCATTGCTGCGTGCCGTCGGCTGCTGGACTCCACGGGGGAGCGCGTAACTCTGCTCGTAGATGCTGACCTCATATCAGAGATCACACAGGAGAAGGTTCGCGCTGGAATGCCTCCGCATCGCGATGTCGACGTGGTTGTGTATCCTGCAGACAACCTTCGTTGTCTTGTGGAAATTGGAGTGGAATAGTCCATGTTGGGTTGGCATGATCACCGCAAACTCTCATCCATCCTGCCCAGCAAAGAAGCCAGCGCTATCAAACGAGCCTTTGGCTTTACGGAGGTGGAGCAGCTACTAGGCTTCTATCCCCGCAAATATGCAGCGCATGGTGTGGGGATATCCTTTTCCGGTGTGATGGAAGATGAGATGGTCACCATTATTGGAGAGGTGGTCTATTGCAACTCCAGCTACACCAAAAACGGCATTTTGCTTCACAAAGTGGGCATCAGGTCACAGCAAGGTACCATTCAGGCGTCTTTCTTCCGTGCACGTCATATTCCTAACGTGCTGAGAGAAGGAACTCTGGCAATGTTCACCGGCAAGTTGCAGTCTTTCAACGGAAGTTGGCAGCTCCAACATCCGGACTTCATCGTGCTACCACGCGCTGCCGCCGTTCCGGGCAAGCGGGCCAAGGGGACCATGGGCACTCTGAGCGCTTACGGTGATGCGGACGCTATCGTGGAGATCCTGGCTCAGATGGCCTTTATTCCCATTTACCCTGCCAAGAAAGGAATGCCCACGTGGCGCACTCTTGGGGCAGTACATGAGGTATTGCGCAAGACTCCAGAAATACCTGACCCACTGGGGCCGTATGCGCCGGAAGATTTGCCTTCTTTTGATCAGGCTATGAGGGGGATTCACCAACCGGAGGCCTGTGGCCCAGATCCTTACATCGACCGCATGCGCTACAACGAGGCTATTGAGATTGCCTCCGTCATGGCGCTGCGTCGTAGTGATGCAGAAACAAATAAAGCGTATGCGATAGAGCCACGAACTGGCGGCATGCGGCAGCAGTTGTTGGAGAACCTTCCTTTCGCACTCACCTCAGGCCAGGAAGAGGTGCTCGCAGAAATTGCTCATGACATTGCTCAACCGCGGCCAATGTCACGGCTGCTTCAGGGTGAAGTTGGCTCCGGCAAAACTATCGTGAGCGTTCTAGCTATGATGCAAGTAGTAGATGCCGACAAACAGTGTGCCTTGCTTGCACCTACTGAGGTTTTGGCGACACAGCACGCGCGCAGCATTCAAGACACCTTAGAAGCCGCGGGCGTTGAGGCAACAGTTGTGCTGCTCACTGGGTCGCTGAATACCCAACAGCGACAGCACGCCCTGCTGAGCATCGTCTCTGGGGAAGCAGACATCGTGGTAGGAACCCACGCCATCATTCAGGAGGGCGTGGAATTCTACGATCTTGGTTTATCGATCGTGGATGAGCAACACCGCTTTGGAGTAGAGCAGCGAAACTACTTGCGATCAATGGGCAAGGAAGGCACCACTCCACACCTGTTGGTGATGACCGCTACCCCAATTCCTCGTACTATCGCAATGACGGCCTTTGGCGATCTTTCGCAGTCGACTCTGAAACAACTCCCCGGAGGACGTAAACCAATTCAAAGCTTTGTAGTCAGTGAGCTCAAGCCGGAATGGTTGATGCGCTGCTTCGCTCGAATCAATGAAGAAATCGATCAAGGCAGGCAAGCCTACATTGTCTGTCACAATATTCACGGGGCTGGTGGCGTTGAGGAGACTTACGAAGCCTTAAGCCACGGTGTGTTTGCCCATCAGCGGGTAGCTATGCTGCACGGTAAGATGAGGCCAGAAGAAAAAGATCACATCATGCGAGAATTTGGTGATGGGAACATCAACATTCTGATATCAACCACTGTGATCGAAGTGGGAATTGACGTGCCCAACGCCACCGTGATGATGATCCGCAACTCGGAGAATTTTGGCGTATCCCAGCTCCACCAGCTTCGTGGACGAGTGGGCCGTGGCGGTAACGCCTCGATTTGTTTCTTCCACGTAGCACCCGATGCGAGCGAACAGTCGGTCCAAAGGATCCAAGCGGTAGCAGACACTAACGACGGGTTCGAACTGGCCGAAATTGATTTGGAGTACCGTCAGGAAGGCGACGTGCTTGGCGCTGCTCAGTCCGGTGTTTCCAAGAGAATCAAGCTTTTAAGCTTGTCTCGTGATAGGGATGTTATTACGCGGGCGCACCAGGACGCCCGAACTATAGCTTCCCACGATCGTGAGTTGGCGCGTAGTGTGGTCGCTGACATAGACGAAGCCTCCCAAGATTACCTAGACAAAAGCTAGCGCTCATTAAATGAATCCAGCGATCGAACAACTAGAATGTGAATCTATGAGAATATGTGCGCCATTTGCGGGTACCGTTCGCTACCACGTTCCTAACGGTTCCACCGTAGGTAAAGGGCAACGAGTGGCAAGCATCGAGGCCACAAAAGTGGAAACAAACATCACGGCCCCAATTGGTGGCACGGTGACACTGATTACTGAAGACTTCTCTCACGTTGTCGGTGGAGATTCCATTTTCGCCATTAACAAGTAAAACACCTTCGAAATTAAAGGAAATACACTACATGGGCCTAACTCGCATCATTTCCGGTGACGCACGAGGACGGAAGATCAAGGTCCCGCCAGAGGGGACCCGTCCCACTAGCGACCGAGCGCGTGAGGGACTCTTTTCCTCTCTCCAGGTTCGTTTTGGTTTTCAGGATGCCCACGTGCTCGATCTCTTCGCTGGATCCGGAGCCCTTGGCCTCGAGGCCGCCTCGCGCGGAGCTGAAACCGTAGTCTTGGTGGAGTCCAATCCACAGGCGGTTGAGATCATTCGCCACAATGCGGGTGTAGTCAAGCATCCCGACGTGCGCATTGAGTCGATGAAGGCATCCACCTACGTGGCAAACGCTCCACGAGAGTTTTTTGACATAGTTTTGGCCGACCCACCCTACGAACTGGAAACCGAGGCAGTGGAGGAGATGCTGGAAAAGCTCAAGCCATGCCTGGTTGATGGTGCGGCGGTAGTGGTGGAACGCCACCGTGATACCCCAGAAGCGCAGTGGCCCAAGGGATATGTCCCCACTACCCAAAAACTAAAGAAGCGCACCTTCGGTATCGCTCGCATGGACATGGCTGTATTCCACCGCGACGAAGCCGAATAAACGATACGCTTAAAGCAAATAAGCCACAATCAGAAAGTACTTGAAGGCAATGTCAAAGGTAGTAGTACCAGGTTCTTTTGACCCAATCACCATGGGCCATATGGATATCATCACGCGTGCATCCGCACTCTACGACGATGTGATTGTGTTAGTAACCGGCAACCCGCAGAAGAAGTCCGGCTGGTTCACGATTGATGAGCGCATGGAGCTTATTAAGGAGGCTGTCGCTCACCTAGAAAACGTTGTTGTGGACTCGTGGGCCGGGCTGTTGGTGGATTACACCACACAGCATAATGTGGATCTCTTGGTTAAAGGCCTGCGTACATCCTTGGACTACGAGTACGAATTGCCTATGGCACAGATGAACCGGAAACTTACTGGCATTGACACTGCTTTCTTCATGACAGACCCTAAGTACGGTTACATTTCCTCCACCCTGAGTAAGGAAGTAACCCGATTTGGTGGGCACGTGGGGGACATGCTCCCACCTAACGTCACCAAGGCTATGCAGGAACGTCGCCACGAGGTATAGCCCACCCCGTTCAGCAGCTGACTCCTCTGAGGATCCACTTACCCTCAGAGGAGTTTTCCTCTTTCTGGACCTCAACGGCAGCAATAAGGAGTACGTTAAGATACGGTTAGTCGAAAAATCGAATGGAAAGAATACCCAGTGGGACTTGCACTTATCGTACTTGTCATCGTTTTAATTGGTTCATTCTTGCAGCGCGTCTCAGGAATGGGGCTCGGACTGGTAGCCGGACCAATACTTAGCCTCATGCTTGGGCCGGTCGAAGGAATCTTGGTAGTTAACGTACTGGCGCTTATCAACGCCGTACTCACTACGTACAGCGTCCGCGAAAATGTGGACTGGAAAAAATTCGCTACCATCTCCTCCGTCATGGTTATTGGCGCTATCCCTGGTGCGATGCTTATCAAGGTGGTCTCCGGCTCGCTCCTGATGGTTATCGTCGGGGTACTTTTGCTCCTGGCTTTGGCGGTAGTAACTTTCGGTCAAAATCGCATTCCACGGGTGGACGGTACAGGACCAGCAGTGGCCTCCGGCATCATTGGTGGTTTCATGAATACCTTGGCGGGAATCGCTGGACCTGCCATTACGGTTTACGCGCAAGCTTCTCGTTGGGACCAGCGCGTTTACGCCGCAACACTGCAACCGATGTTTATCGTTTCCGCCAGCGTGTCAATTTTGGTCAAGATGGTTGGTGGAGTTGGCGATCTAGGATCCCTGTCCCCGTGGGTGTGGGTATTCGGAGTGCTTGCGATGATCGTAGGCATCTATCTTGGCGCTCGCGTTGGTGACCGTGTATCCAAGCCACAGGCGCGCAAACTAGCGCTCTTCCTAGCTACCGCCGGCGGCGTCTCAGCCCTTGTACGCGGTCTCATAGGCATGATCGGCTAAGTAAAGATTTAAATTCCCGCTCTCCTGAGGGAGTGCGGGACTTTTGCGTTGGCCACGTATTCGTTCCGCTAGCGCAGTACCCAGGTGCCTTCGGAATTGAGTTCGAACGTCATTGGTTGCGCTGCTGAATGCAAAGCTAGGTAATCTTGTGACGCCGAGCTTTGGCAAAAGTCGACTGACTTCCGTGGGAATTGCACCCAGCTAGTAGCGCCGTCTTCGCTTTTGAGGAAAATCATATTGTCAGAGTCCGCCATGGGGCGATTGCCCATCGGGGAAGAATCAACACCCAATTGAGCATGTACGTCGTCTGCAGCAGCGTTGGGGCATATCAGCGCAGTTTTGGACCACTTGTTGCCAAAGACATCTTGGATGGTGAGCTCTGCGGTGTGCGCGTCAGACGCTCGTTGCTCGAGTTCGTCAATGAAATCTGATCTGCCACCAACAGAACATGAACTCAATACGCCAGCGCTGAGTACACCGAGCATACCTAGTGTTGTACACCTGATAAGACGCATAAGAGCAATTTTACAAGCAAAAAGGCTCGGTCACTTCGGTGAAGTGGCCGAGCCTTAACAATGACCCTTGTGGTTTTTACAACAAGCTTGAAAGGAATGCCTGAGTTCGAGGCTCCTGCGGGTTATCGATGACCTGCTTACCCGTTCCTCGTTCGACGACAACGCCGTCAGCCATGAAGCAGACCTGATCCGCTACTTCGCGAGCGAAGCCCATTTCGTGTGTCACGACCATCATGGTCATGCCTTGCTCAGCTAGATCTCGCATGACTCGTAGAACTTCACCAACAAGCTCTGGATCCAATGCGGAAGTTGGCTCGTCAAAAAGCATGAGCTTCGGCTTCATGGCAACCGCACGTGCGATTGCTACTCGTTGCTGCTGCCCGCCAGAAAGCTGCGCTGGATAAGCATCCGCCTTGTGTGCCAGACCAACCTGTTCCAGAAGTTCCATTGCTTCCGCTTTAGCGGTATCCGGATTGACGCCTTTAACGTGAATAGGAGCTTCAATAATGTTTTCTAAGGCAGTGCGATGGGGGAAAAGGTTGAAGTTTTGGAAAACCATGCCGATATCGGAACGCTGCTTAGCTGCATCCTTTTCAGAAATCTCGTACAGCGTACCGTTCTTTTCCCTGTAACCGATCAGGTCACCGTCGACGTAAAGACGACCAGCGGTTACCTTCTCCAGGTGGTTTACACAGCGCAGGAAGGTGGATTTGCCGGAGCCTGAAGGTCCAATCAAACACGTCACCGTGCCCTTAGGAACCTGGATATCGATGCCCTTAAGAACCTGCAGGGATCCAAAAGACTTGCACACTTGCTGCGCGTCAATCATTGGTAGTTCGCTCATTGTGAATCCTTACTTTCCCTTCGGCGCACGGCCACGAGGCTTCTTTGGCGGCGTATGTGGCTCAACTACCTCGACATTGTGAGGAAGCGAGCCTTCGGCATCAGCTAGTGCAGCAAGCTGTCGTGCGGTCAGCTCACGCTTTGCACCCTTGTCGAAGTACTTTTCCAGATAGTGCTGTCCGATCATCAGGATAGTGGTGATGACCAAGTACCAGAATGCGGCAACCAGCAGCATAGGAACCGGCTGGAACAAGGCGTTAGCGATGTCCATGGAACGGCCATAGAGCTCACCGGTGTACGGAATAGCAACGACCAAGGAAGTAGTCTTGAGCAAAGAGATGAACTCGTTGCCTGTTGGCGGGATAATGATGCGCATTGCCTGGGGAAGAATCGTGCGACGAATGGTCTGCCACCAGCTCATGCCGAGTGCCTTGGAAGCTTCAGTTTGTCCCTCAGGCACGGCCTGGATACCGGAGCGGACGATTTCCGCCATATAGGCTGCTTCATTGAGGCCCAAGCCGACAACGGCAAGCATGAAAGTGTTACGCAGGAGAGTTTGCAGGTCGATTTCGTAGAAACCGAGATCCAACGACTGGAAGATCGTGCCAGCCAAACCCCAGAATACGAGCTGAACATACACTGGAGTGCCACGGAAAATCCAGAGGTAGGTCCATGCCAGTCCCCGGAGAACAGGGTTAGGGGACATGCGCAGAACTGCGACAGCAGAGCCCAAGACCACACCGATCAGCATTGCGCCAATAGTGATCAGGATAGTTTTGAAAGCTGCATCGCCTACGCGCTTATCAAAGAGGTATTGCCAGAACGTTTCCCAGCGGAATGCGGGATTTTGGCTTGCTGAATAAATGAACCATGCGGCGAGCGCAAGCAGAATCACTGCAGTAGCCCAACGCCATGGGTGAGGCAACGGTTTAGCCTCAATAGGCTTGAGAGTTTGGGTGTTACTCATAAGTAGAGGATTCTTTCAAATTCCAAAGAGCTTTCCCTCACGACACTCGGAAAGAATCCAGAGGAGGGAGGAAAAGCTCTTAGCGCGGAGTGTTTAATCGATGGCCTGGCCATTGATCTTGGATTCGGTCACGGCACCGTCAGTCAGGCCCCACATGTCCAAGATCTTCTCGTAATCACCGGAATCGATGAGAGCTTGCAGTGCGGCAGCCGCTGCATCCGCGAGCTCAGAATCCTTCTTTACGGCCCAACCGTACTGGGCAACGTCAGTGATTTCACCGGTCAGCTCGATCTGCCCATTGGAACGCTCAACAGCCCAAGCAGCAACTGGGGAGTCGGCAGAGTAGGCATCTGCTCGGCCCAGAATTGCCGCGTTAGCAGCCTCGTCGGAGGTGTCGAAGGCGAGAACCTTGATGGCTTCCTTACCTTCCTCTTCACACTGCGCGGAGCGGGAAGTGACATCTTCGGTTTCAGAAACGGTGGTTCGCTGAACTGCGACAGTTAGGCCACAAGCATCATCAGGGTTGACGGACTTTCCAGTTTGCTGGGCCCACTGGATACCGGCGCCAAAGTAGTTGACGAAGTCAAAGCTCTTACGACGTTCCTCATTGTCGGTGAAACCAGACGCTCCCATGTCAATGGTGCCACCCTCAACGTTAGGAAGGATCAGTGCAAAGTCCTGTTCACGAACTTCAAGCTCCAAACCCATCACTGCTGCCGCTGCGCGAGCTAGGTCGATATCGAAGCCGATGATATTGCCTTCAGCATCCTTGAACTCAGCTGGAGCGAACGGAGGGTTGGTGCCAATAACCAAGGTGCCCTTTTCCGCGATGTCAGCAGGGACCATAGCTGCGATTTCCTCGTTCTTTTCTGGAAGAACTTCCTCCCAGTTTTCTGGGAGTCCACCCTCGCCGGAGAGGGCTGCGCCCTCTGCATTGGTGGAGCCAGCAGATGCAGGATCAGCGGTTTCAGTGTTTTCCACACAGCCGGTAAGGAGGGCTGCAGATGCCAGGATCGCGATGAAACCTGCGCGACGTGGCTTTGAGAAAGTCTTCTTAAGGGTCATGTGCATAAACTTAGCATGAATTCTGTTTTTTAGGATTTCTGTACAGCGTAAAAAGCAGTATTTCTTTTAAGCCTTAACCTCGAGTGATTCGAAAATTTCGAGGATGAGTAAAAATGAGGCGAGCGAAAATAATATGCGGGTGTGTGCAAATTCACCTGGAGGGCGAAGTCGTGCATAAACAAAGCCACTCAGCGCACGTTGGCCGAGTGGCAGTAGTTAACGTGAGTAGTTAGGCGGGGTTGTGGAGGTTATTCTCTCGGTGATGATCATCGTGATCCTCAATCTCGCCTGAATCGGTGAACCGCTCTAGGATCATTACTCCTCCCGCAATAACGCCGCCGATCGCCATGACTAGCAGAAGCCAGGAAAGGTTGTTGCCAGGGGCGAGGAGATTGGCCTCGTCATCCTGCCATGGCCACAACGCCCGGAGGGATCCGAGCATGAAACCTGCCATGGCCATCATGGTCAACGTGTGGTGATTGCTCAGCAAGTAATCCAAGCCGCGGATGAATAGGGTGAGCCCCGTCAGTGCGCCGAGGATAAACACGCCCATGACGGCAGGATCGCGATCAGATACCGCTCCCATGATGGGCCCGTACAGGCCCATAGCCAGCAGCATGAATGAACCTGAGATGCCTGGCAGCACCAAGGCGCATACCGCGATAGCAGCGGCACCAAATACGATCAGGAGTGACGGATCCTGCTTCTCTACCGACGTGACGCCAGTGAGCAAGAAGACCAGTACGGCAGCAACAAGGAAAATGGCGATTGCTGGAATCTTCTTGGTGGAGAAATCCTTCTTATCCACCATCTTTAGTGGGACGATGAGCGAAATTGCGACCATTCCCAGGAAGAGTGCGCGGGCAGTTTCGGGTGAGTTCTCCACGAAATTGTGCATCAAGCCGGAGAGAGTGAGAACTGCTGCAACCATGCCGATTCCAACGGTGGCGATGAATACCCATTCAACCTTTGAGGCGTGCTGCTTAAGATTCTTTCTATCGCTGAAAACAGCCTTTACGGTTCGGATGAGATTGGTGCCGTTGCGCAAGGCACGTCCGTAAATTCCGGTGACGAGTGCGACGGTGCCGCCGGAGACGCCCGGAACGAGCTCCGCCATACCAATAAGCCAACCAACGATGAGATTAACGATATGGTTTAACGGGCTTCTCTTAGCTGGTTTCTGGCTGTTAGTGGAAGCAGTCATAAGTTTGAGGAGGATCCTTCTTACTGTGTGGATTCTTTTAAAAGCCTGCAGAAAGGGTATTCGTGCAGGTGGTCGGGTGACACTTTACAGATATTAAGGGCATCCGAAGTCTCGACTCTCGGCTTAACCGCAGGAAACGATGGTTTTTGTGAGCAAGACCATGGCGCCACGTGGTCAGCCCGACGTGTCAACGGGTTACCTTCGGCCAAAAAATGCCCAACTATCTGCAGATTAGGAGTTTAAGATTCTGGTGAGCTACTATTTAGCCCTAGCGCCCCTGTAGCCCAATTGGCAGAGGCAACGGATTCAAAACCCGTCCAGTGTGAGTTCGAGTCTCACCAGGGGCACAAAATAGCCGGTTTACAGCAAATATGTTGTGAACCGGCTTTTTCATACTCTTGGAAAGCTAGTTTCTAGGCTCATGACTGATGTCTGTGGAGTCCGGTAAAGTGGTGCGGGTGACTGAAGCTACTCAAACCAAACGTCTCATGCTCGTTGATGGCCACTCAATGGCCTTTCGTGCTTTCTATGCGCTTCCGGCGGAGAACTTCTCCACCTCCGGTGGGCAGGCTACTAACGCTGTGTATGGATTCTTGTCCATGCTGTCTACGCTGCTCAATGATGAGCAGCCGGACCATGTGGCAGTAGCTTTTGACGTAGGCCGCACCACCTTCCGCACCGAGATGTTCCCGGAGTACAAAGCACAACGTGAAGCGGCGCCACCGGAGTTCAAAGGGCAGATTCCGCTTATTAAAGAAGTGGTCAAGGCCCTAGGCATTGAAACTTTAGAGGCAGAGAATTACGAAGCGGACGACATCATCGCCACGCTGGCGGTAGCGGCGAAACCCCTAGGGTTTGAAACGCTGATCGTTACCGGTGACCGAGATTCCTTCCAGTTGGTTAATGACACCACAACGGTTCTGTATCCGATGCGTGGTGTTTCCGTGCTTCACCGCTTTACTCCAGAAGCAGTATTTGAGAAATACGGTCTTACTCCTCAGCAATATCCAGACTTTGCGGCTCTGCGAGGAGACCCTTCGGACAACCTTCCGTCGGTTCCTAAAGTGGGAGAGAAGACGGCCACTAAGTGGATAGTAGAGTACGGCAGTCTGGATGAACTGATTGCGAACGCTGACAAGATCAAGGGCAAAGTTGGCGAAAGCTTCCGAGAGCGTATTGATCAGGTGAAAATGAACCGTACCTTGACTGAGATGGTTAAGGACATGGCGCTGCCTCTTGGGCCTGACCAATTGGATCTCAAGCCCGTGGATGCGAATGAGATCACGGCTAAGTTTGACGATCTTGAATTCGGTGTGCAGCTACGTGAGAAGGTGCTCAAGGCTGTCCATGCCGATACCAACGCTGTAGTCGAAGAACGCGAGGAAGTCACAGTAGTGACGGACGGCGTTGCTACGTGGCTAAAGTCCCATGGTGATGAACCACTGGCTCTTTATGTTGAAGGGCGCGGAACGCCTGCAACTGGGGACGCAACCGCCATTGCTTTGGTGAATATGGATCGCGATGCGATTGCGGTGGATCTGGCCGATATCTCCGCTTCCGAGGAGCAGGTCCTAGCGGAATGGCTATCTAGCGAATCGCCTAAGTTCCTTCATGAAGCCAAGGCTGCTTACCACATGCTGGCAGGCCGAGGATTCGAGCTCAACGGTGTCGTTCATGACACCGCCATCGCCGCCTACCTCCTGCGCCCAGGTCAGCGCACCTACGATCTCAAGGACGTCTACCAGCGTCATCTTCAACGCCAGCTCCATGCTGAGCCTACTGGGCAGCTGTCCTTGCTGGATGTAGAGGACTCATCCCATCTAATAGAGAATGCGGTTGCGATCCTAGAACTTTCTGAAGCTCTCACAGCGCAGCTGCAGGAGATTAACGCTTACGAACTGTATGTGGACATGGAAATCCCGCTCCTAAGTGTGCTCGCGCGCATGGAGGCAGTAGGCATTGCAGTAGACGTTGATACTCTCAATGATCAGTTGGAAACTTTCAAGGCGCAGGTGGAAGAGCAGGTAGCGGAAGCCCGCAAGCTCGCCGGCGATGATTCCCTCAACTTGTCCTCGCCAAAGCAACTGCAAGTAGTTTTGTTTGAAACACTGGGCCTTCCAAAGACGAAGAAGACAAAGACTGGTTACTCCACAGCGGCGAAAGAGATCGAGGCTCTTGCCGTTAATCATCCTCATCCGTTCCTAGATCGTTTGCTGGCTCACCGTGAGTACCAGAAGATGAAGACAACGCTTGAGGGGCTCATCAAAGCAGTTGGTGACGACGGGAGAATTCACACCACGTTTAATCAGACCGTGGCATCTACCGGCCGTCTTTCCTCGACTGAGCCTAATCTTCAGAACATTCCGGTGCGCACTCCAGCAGGACGAAAGATTCGCTCGGCCTTCGTGGTGGGCGAGGGATATGAGACGTTGCTTACTGCGGACTACTCGCAGATTGAAATGCGCGTGATGGCACACCTATCTGAGGATCCTGGCCTTATCGAGGCTTACCAACAAGGAGAGGACCTCCACAATTACGTTGGTTCAAGAGTCTTTGAGGTTCCTGTGGATCAGGTGACGCCCGAGCTGCGTCGTCGAGTCAAGGCTATGTCCTACGGTTTGGTTTACGGCTTATCGGCGTTCGGTTTGTCTCAGCAGCTGAATATTCCACCAGGGGAAGCGAAGCAGATCATGGAGAGCTATTTCGAACGTTTTGGTGGAGTAAAGAACTATCTATCTGATGTGGTAGATCAAGCCCGCAAGGACGGCTACACTGCAACGCTGTTTGGTCGTCGCCGCTACCTTCCTGAGCTCACTAGCGACAATCGCGTGGCTCGCGAGAACGCAGAACGTGCAGCATTGAATGCTCCTATCCAAGGTACTGCTGCCGACATTATTAAAGTGGCTATGCTTCGCGTGGATCGTGAGCTGAAGATGGCGGGGGTCAAGTCTAGAGTCCTGCTTCAGGTACACGATGAACTTGTGGTGGAAGTCGCACGAGGTGAACTTGATCAAGTCCGCGCGATTGTGGAAAAGGAAATGGACTCCGCCATCACGCTGCGTGTGCCGCTCGAAGTCTCCGCTGGCGAAGGAGCTAATTGGGACGACGCCGCGCACTAGTTCCGCGTGTGAATAACTGATTTCCCCGGCCATCCCAACAGATGTTGCACCAGCAGGTCTAGGCCATCTTGGGGTGTTTGCTGGGGAATGTCGAAACTGCGGATGCTCACCCATGCGGTGCCGAGTAAGTTCCACGCTCGGCACTGCAGTCGAGATGAAGGCGGAAACCGCTTCGCCATTCCAAGCTGAGTTTTTTGAACGTCTAATTCTTGTGGGTGCTGAAAATGATGGTGCCTGGGAAGATATTTCCCCGGAGAGGGGACCACTGGCCCCAATTCTGGGTTAGTTGCTCTGGCCACTCTGGTTCAAGGCATCCCGTGACTACCAATCCTGCACGACTAATGGCGTTTAGGTGATCAGCAATAGTGTGCTGGAATTCTGCGTACGTAATGGTGCCATCTTCATCCTTCTCTACGTAGTCCCGTTCAAAGTAGGGGATTGACGCCTGGAGTCCTGCTTCGCCTGGATCATCGGGAAATACCCATCGCATGGGGTGGTTGGTGGAGTAGATGAAACGGCCACCGGGCTTGAGTACCCGCGTCACTTCGGTGAATAGGGCGGTGAGGTCTTTTACGAAAGGGATGGCCCCGAAGGCTGAAAATACGGTATCGAAGGCTTCTGATGCATAGGGGAGCTGCAGAGCATTGGCTTGTGCTAAGGAAACAGCGCGAGAGGATTGCTCCAACATGCCACGTGATATGTCCATAGCAGTGATGAAGGCGGTCGGAAACTCTTGTGCTAGCCAATCGGAGCATGGTGCACTTCCACAGCCCACCTCGAGGACTGCGGTGTCGGAGATGTCGCCCAGAAGCTGGGCATCTTGCTCACTCAGCATCTCTGGGCACCAATAGAATCCTTTCAAATAGGACTGGTGGCGCTCGTGGTAGTCATGGGCGTCAGCATCCCAATGGGTTCGATTGGCCAGTGTGGAGGCTGAATCTAGTAGTTGGTTGCGAACAGCCTCGGGGGCCTGGCCTGAATGAGAGTTTTCTTTATGCGACACGCGGTCGATTCTATTTGCTCTACCAGCGTTTTTAGCGTATTGTATGTCGAGCGTGTCTATGCAGCTACCACATCATGCCTTCTGTAGGAGAGGTGAGAGGTGGTAGACGCGGGATCAAATAAGGCTCATGAGCAGTGATAATGCTGCTCGGTACCTGTTTGAGAGAGGCGCTCAAAGATATCCAACTACTATTCCTACTTATTCGGAGCATTTAATGCCAACCAATAACGTCCCTCAGGTAGCCATCAACGACATCGGCTCCAAAGAGGAAATCCTCGCAGCTGTTGAAGCTTCCATCAAGTACTTCAACGACGGCGACATCGTCGAGGGCACCGTGGTTAAGGTTGACCACGACGAGGTTCTGCTCGACATCGGTTACAAGACCGAGGGTGTAATCCCATCCCGCGAGCTCTCCATCAAGCACGACATCGACCCAGACGAGGTCGTAGAGGTCGGCGACAAGGTTGACGCACTCGTTCTCACCAAGGAGGACAAGGAAGGCCGTCTAATCCTGTCCAAGAAGCGTGCTCAGTACGAGCGTGCTTGGGGCGCTATCGAGGAGCTCAAGGAGAAGGACGAGGCTGTCACCGGCACCGTCATCGAGGTTGTCAAGGGTGGTCTCATCCTGGACATCGGTCTCCGTGGCTTCCTGCCAGCATCCCTCGTTGAGATGCGTCGCGTTCGTGACCTTGACCCATACATCGGTCAGGAGATCGAGGCTAAGATCATCGAGCTGGACAAGCAGCGCAACAACGTTGTTCTGTCCCGTCGCGCATGGCTCGAGCAGACCCAGTCTGAGGTTCGCTCCGAGTTCCTGCACCAGCTCCAGAAGGGCCAGGTCCGCAAGGGCGTTGTATCCTCCATCGTTAACTTCGGCGCATTCGTCGATCTCGGCGGTGTTGACGGCCTGGTTCACGTTTCCGAGCTGTCTTGGAAGCACATCGACCACCCATCTGAGGTTGTCACCGTTGGCGACGAAGTCACCGTTGAGGTTCTCGACGTTGATCTCGACCGCGAGCGCGTTTCCCTGTCCCTGAAGGCTACCCAGGAAGACCCATGGCGCGTATTTGCACGCACCCACGCTGTTGGTCAGATCGTTCCTGGCAAGGTCACCAAGCTTGTTCCATTCGGCGCATTCGTCCGCGTTGAAGAGGGCATTGAGGGCCTGGTTCACATCTCTGAGCTGGCACAGCGCCACGTTGAGGTCCCAGACCAGGTTGTCAACGTTGGTTCTGAGGTAATGGTCAAGGTTATTGACATCGACCTCGAGCGCCGTCGTATCTCCCTGTCCCTGAAGCAGGCTGACGAGGACTACACCGAAGAGTTCGACCCATCCAAGTACGGCATGGCTGACTCCTACGACGAGCAGGGCAACTACATCTTCCCTGAGGGCTTCGACCCAGAGACCAACGAGTGGCTCGAGGGCTTCGACGAGCAGCGTCAGGAGTGGGAGGCACGCTACGCAGAGTCCGAGCGTCGCTTCCAGCTCCACACCGCTCAGATCGAGCGCAACCGCGCAGCTGCTGCTGAGGCAGCAGCGGCAGGTGAAGAGTCCGCTTCTAACTACTCCTCCGAGTCCGCTGAGGCAGCTCCGGCCGCAGCATCCGAAGAGGCAGAGGCTGGTTCCCTGGCTTCCGACGAGCAGCTCGCTGCTCTTCGTGAGAAGCTTGCTGGCAACTAATTCTTAGTGGGGCTTAAACCCCGAATGAATTAAGCTAGAAAAGAATCGCTAGCACGGCGCATTAAGCGCGGTGCTAGCGATTCTTCACGTTTATACCCACTAAGCGGGCAGCCATTCCGCTTTTAAGTTGCTACCCTTGACCGTATGAAACGTATCGGACTCACAGGTGGCATTGGTTCCGGGAAATCAACAGTAGCTGCGATTCTGGCAGAACACGGCTTTCCCATTATCGACGCAGACAAGATCGCACGTGAGGTTGTCGAGCCCGGTCAACCGGCGCTCGCAGAGCTCGCCCTCACATTCGGTGAAGACATTCTCAATGAAGACGGTTCGTTGAACCGTCAAGCTCTTGCGAACGTCGCTTTTGTCAACGAGGAAAACCGCCAAGCACTCAATAACATTACGCACCCACGAATCAACGCGCGCACTGAGGAGTTGTTCGCGGAAGCAGAATCCGCGGGTAAGGAAGCCGCCGTGTGGGACATGCCGCTGCTGGTCGATCAGGGATACCAAGACCGTGTAGACATCGTCATCGTTGTGGACGTCGACGCCGAAACTCGGTTAAAGCGGTTGGTAGAATCCCGTGGCCTAGATGAGGCCGATGCGCGCAGGCGCATCGCCAGCCAAATTGATGATGAGACGCGTCGGAAAGCAGCGGACTTTATCGTGGACAACAACGGCGAACGCGCCGCACTCGAACCCCAAGTCAAAGAGATCATTAAGAATCTTCGCGGGATGTAGAAGCGTATGGTCCGTGGCTGCGGGGCTGTAGTTACTCTGCATCCCGTTCGCTGTGGGCGTCCACTATAGTGGCGCGAGTTCGAATACAATGGCGAACATGGCTTTTGCTGCTGAACATCCAGAACTCCCAGAATCAGAATTCCGCCCAGTAGGTGAGATTGAGCGCACCACTGGTGTCTTCGAAGTTATATCGGAATACCAGCCGGCGGGTGACCAGCCTGCCGCTATCGCGGAATTGGATGAGAGACTCAACAGGGGAGAACAAGACATCGTTCTCATGGGTGCCACCGGTACTGGTAAGTCAGCCACTGCCGCGTGGCTGATTGAGAAACAGCAGCGACCAACGCTGGTGATGGCGCCCAATAAGACGCTAGCTGCGCAGCTGGCCAATGAGCTTAGGCAGCTGTTGCCCAACAACGCGGTCGAGTACTTCGTTTCTTATTACGACTACTACCAGCCAGAGGCCTACATAGCGCAGACGGATACGTACATTGAGAAAGACTCATCCATTAATGATGACGTCGAGCGCCTGCGCCACCGTGCTACCTCCTCGTTGCTTTCTAGGCGCGATGTGGTGGTAGTTTCGTCCGTTTCGTGCATCTACGGCCTTGGTACGCCACAGTCTTACCTGGACCGTTCTGTCGTCCTACGCGTGAACGAAGAGGTAGAGCGCGACCGCTTCCTGCGTCTGCTAGTGGATATCCAATACGATCGCAATGATGTGGGCTTCACACGCGGCGCATTCCGCGTAAAAGGCGATGTGGTGGACATTATCCCCGCTTACGAAGAGCTTGCTGTGCGAGTTGAGTTCTTTGGTGATGAAATTGACGCTCTGTACTACATACATCCGCTCACGGGTGATGTGGTTAAGCAAGTAGACGAGATCCGAATCTTCCCTGCAACGCACTATGTTGCAGGGCCGGAACGAATGGAAAAAGCAGTCCGAGACATCAAGGCAGAACTCGCAGAGCGCTTGGATGATCTGGAGAATCGTGGCAAACTGCTTGAAGCTCAGCGTCTTCGTATGCGCACGGAATATGACCTGGAAATGATTGAACAGGTTGGTTTCTGTTCAGGTATTGAGAACTACTCGAGGCATCTGGATGGTCGACCAGCGGGCTCTGCACCAGCTACGCTGTTGGACTATTTTCCAGAGGACTTCCTCACCATCATCGACGAGTCCCACGTCACCGTGCCGCAGATTGGTGGCATGTTCGAAGGCGATATGTCGCGTAAACGCAACCTCGTGGAATTTGGATTCCGCTTGCCTTCGGCGTTGGATAACCGTCCGCTGACGTGGGAAGAATTTGAGCAGCGCGTGGGGCAGACGGTGTACCTTTCCGCAACACCTGGCAAATTTGAGCTGGCGGCCTCTGAAGGAGAATTCGTTGAACAGGTGATTCGACCTACTGGCTTGGTTGACCCTAAGGTCACCGTCAAGCCAACGAAGGGGCAGATTGATGACCTGATCCATGAAATTAAGGAGCGTACGAACAAGCAAGAGCGCATCTTGGTGACTACTCTGACCAAGAAGATGGCAGAGGACCTAACGGACTATCTCCTCGAAAACGGGATCAAGGTTCGATACCTGCACTCAGACATTGATACCCTGCAGCGCGTCGAACTCCTGCGACAGCTGCGTTTAGGCGAATTCGACGTACTGGTAGGCATTAACCTCCTGCGAGAGGGCTTGGACCTGCCTGAAGTGTCCTTGGTTGCCATCCTTGATGCGGATAAGGAAGGCTTCCTGCGTTCTACTACCTCCCTGATCCAAACCATAGGCCGTGCTGCCCGTAACGTCTCGGGCGAGGTCATCATGTACGCGGACAAGATTACTGACTCAATGGCGTACGCCATTGAGGAGACAGAGCGTCGACGTGAGAAGCAAATCGCCTATAACACTGAGCATGGTATCGATCCGCAACCGTTACGTAAGAAGATTGCTGACATCCTTGACCAAGTCAATGAAGGCAAGGAGGATGAATCGTCTTCTGGCGCAGGAGATGCGGCAGTGGCTTCCAGAACTGACACCTCGAATTTGGATGTCAAGGGTGTGGAGAAGCTTATTGACGACCTTACGAAACAAATGGGCGAGGCAGCTCGCGCACTGGAATTCGAGCTTGCTGGTCGCTTACGCGACGAGATTCAGGATTTGAAGAAGGAATTGCGTGGTATGAAAGAAATAGGACTCTAGACTGCAAGGCTACTAAAAATGGCAATGAGCTTGAACAACGCTTCGGAGCTAGCAGCCAACACCAACTTATAAGTTGAGTCAGTGGTTTAGATCACCATTAATCAGGCTCTCGAAGAAATAAATTGTTAAACTTGTGAAACAGAAGCAACCATTTCTGCGGACTTTCGAGAAGAACTCTTGGCAGCTTCAAGAAGTGGTTATGATTATCAACGAAGCAAAACGTAAATACCAACGTGGAAGGTACACATGAGCAGTTACACCAAGATTGTTGTCGGCACCGATGGTTCCAAGTCCTCCATGCTCGCAGTTGAGCGTGCGGCACGAATCGCGGCAGCTTTCGACGCAGCCCTGATCGTTGGTTGCGCCTACTACGAGTCCGAAGAAGACGCGTCAAAGACCCTGCGTCAGGATTCCAACGCTGTTCTAGGCACCGATCCAGCTCAGCAGAATCTAGACAAGGCTGCAGACCATGCGCGCAGCGTTGGTGCAGTTAATGTTGAAACAGCTATCCGTCCGGGTACCCCAGCAGAGGCCCTGATGGAGATAGTTAACGAGAACGACGCTGATCTGCTCGTGGTGGGTAACCGTGGCCTGAACTCCCTGACCGGCCGCCTGTTGGGTTCCGTTCCAGCTGACGTTGCTCGTCAGTCTGATTGTGACGTCATGATCGTTCACACTGTGGACTAATTAAAACTAAAGGAAAAAGGGCAGTTCATTGTGAACTGCCCTTTTCCCTTATGCGCGCCAGAACACCGGAGCTAAAAGCGTATGGGGGCTATGGACGTAAGGGACCACAGCCAGTGATCACCCATTCCAACGGTGAGCACGGGGCAAGGATGAGACTAGGGCTAGTAGCTGCGTTGAATCAGTCAACCCAGAACCGGTTGGATTGGTGATCTAAAATCCTGGTGTCGAGGTTTCGGTTGCGTATTCCTGCTCCCGCATAAAAGATCACGGTGTTCCTACGAGTGTGGATCGCAGGAACACCGAGGATAGGTAATGGTTTATTGGTTACGGCCAGCGTCCCGATCTGGGGTGAACGGCTTCTCGCGGTACTTTTCAAGCAGCTTAAAACCATTCTGGCCTTGAATGAACGGAACTTCAGCCCGCTTTCCAGTCTCCGCAGTGACCAGCGGTGCCGTAGTACCGTGGGACAAGACGTGCTCTTGCGGGGTCAAGTTACGGATAGCGATGCCAGAAACGTGGAGAGGATGATCAACTACAAGGTGTCCGTAGGTGAGTGGATCGTGCTGTCCATCATCACCGACTAGGATCCACTTGATGTCAGGGAAATCGATGATCAAGTTTCGAAGCTGGATTTTCTTGTGTTCGCTACCGGATCGGAACAACTTGGTTTGGGTTGGACCCCAGTCCGTGAGAAGCATAGGCGCCTTGGGGAAGCCGTGCTCCTGCATGAAGTTCTGGAGAGTGTCGTAAGTATTCCAAGCACCGGTGGACAGGTAGAAGACTGGGGCTTTGGGGTTATCGGCCAAAATTTGCTTGTAGAGTTCGGCCATCCCTTCTACCGGCTGGCGATTATTCGTGCGCTTGAACCATGAGTTGTAGGCAGCTAGGAATGCGCGAGGGAGCATAGTGACCATGGTTGTGTCATCAATGTCGCTGATGAGACCGATCTTGGCGTCGGGATCAACAATGCACACTTCCGCCGTTACTGTTTCAGCCCCTTCAGCCTCAATGGTGACTTCATGCCAGCCAGGCTCCAAGCCGTGGTCGAAGACGATGATATCGATGTATCCATTATCATCGGTCACACCTTCTACAGAATTATTGCCGGCAGTGACCTTAACCTTAAGGCCACCGACCTGGATGGTGAAAAACTGCTTGTATCCGCGCTGAGCCCAGTTATCGCTGCGGTCCTTTTCCGGGTTCGCCATCAAAACACGGCCAAGGATATGCACCCGTTTTGCACTGCCATATCCGGCGTATCCCTGAATGACGGGAACCCAGCCTTTTTCCTCAGCGCGCTGACGAGAAACCTTATTTATAACCGCTTCAGATTTACGGACTACATCTACTAATGCCATGCGCACTAGCTTACGGAAATCCTGTTCGAGCTGCAGGGAAGCGAGGAGCAGGGCGCTTAAACGTGTGGCATTTCACCAACCACTGTGAGCGTTTGAGTAGCCCTGGATAGAGCCACGAACAGGTCCTGCCACCCTTGGGGGGAATCTGAAGCTATGTCTGTTGGGTTGAGCACAATTACATGGTCAAATTCAAGCCCCTTGATGTCACTCACCCCACGGAAATCCGGATCACTAAGAGCGTGGCTGTCACTAGCAATAATGGCTACTGAGCGTTCCGGCTCCTTAGCACGCAGCCTGTTGGAGATCTCTTTCGGATCTGTATCTTCATCGAAGTAGGAAACTTCGTGCCCACTGTTGCGGAGCGAAATACTAGGCTTCACATGTGGTGCGAACATCTCTTGGACATGGTTAGCTACCTCCATTATCTCCGCCGGAGTGCGGTAATTAATGGTGAGCTGATGGGTCCTGAATCTCGAACCGGCGTAGGGTTTGAGAGTTTCTGCCCAAGAATCCACACCAGCAGGGGAACTAGTTTGAGAAGTATCACCAACGATGGTCATCCACCTCGACGGACAGCGCCGCATAACCATTCGCCACTCCATGGGTGTTAGTTCCTGGGCTTCGTCGATGATCACATGACCATACGCCCATCGGTGGTCACCTCGTGCACGCTCGGCAGTTGAACGCGCATCAGTCTCTTGCTGGCGAAGCGCGAGGGTCTCAGCATCGACGACATCGAAAGCAGACAGGATTTCAGCGTCTGTTTCGTCATCGTTATCCGTGGCTTCCGACGAACTCAGGACGTCCAGGGCATCCTGGGCTTCTTCGAGTTGCTCGCGCCATCGCTTGCGCTCGGCTTCCCGTTCTTCCTCAGGATCAGGTAGCCCAACAAGCTGAGCGAGTTCATCAAGCAATGCTGCATCTGAAGACGCAAACCCTGTGGCGTTAGTTCTCAGGAGTGCGGATTGAGTTTCCTCGTCGTAGTCATAGGCGATGTTGGCTATGGCCTCCTTGCTGGTGAGGAATTCCTGCAAAATTAAAACTGGGTCCAGTGCAGGCCAAAATTCATCAACAAGGTCATCAATTTGTGGCTCTTGGAGGAGGTCGTCATGCAATTGCGCTACGTCTGCGGCGCTGAGCAAGTTCCCACCAAGTGGATCCTTACCGATGATGTCGGCCAGTTGGAAGGAGAGCTGCTCAACAAGCGATTCCTTAAACAGGGGACTGGCCGCATTGTGAGGTCGCCGGCTTCTTCTGGCGCGAGTCCTCGCTCTTTTTACAATCGCCTCGGTGACCGTCAACTCAATGTTGTCTACGGTGATGGATACGTCAGACTCGGGTAGAGACTGGTAGCTTTTGACCAAACGGTCGAGGATTGTGACCATCTCTTCGCTGCCCTTAATCTCCCGAGTGACAAGAGATTCTGAATGCGTTGGAGCTACGCCCGGATACAGTTCGCCTACCGTGGAAAGCACCACGCCGGTCTCACCGAGTTCTGGTAGGACGTGGGAGATGTAATCGAGGAAAGTGCGGTTGGGGCCCAAAATGAGCACACCAGTTTTCGCCAACTGTTCACGCCACGTGTAGAGCAAGTACGCCACGCGGTGAAGCGCTACGGCGGTCTTTCCAGTACCTGGGCCGCCCTCAACCACCATCACTCCACGGGTTGAATCGCGAATGATCTCATCCTGTTCACGCTGGATGGTCTCAACGATTGATGACATGCGATCGGTGCGAGCTGCCTGCAAAGCCGTCAGCAGTGCTCCTTCTCCGACAACAGTGTTCGCCGTCTGTTCATTGTGGTCATCGGTGTGATTGCCCGACAGACGTTCGTCATCAATACCCGTGACCGTCCGGCCTTTTGTTCGTATGTGTCGGCGCGTCAGCACGCCTTCAGGCGCGGCGGTGGTTGCTAAATAGAAAGGTCGAGCGAGCGGAGCGCGCCAGTCGAGAAGGAGGGTGCGGTAGTTGTCGTCTTTGTCATCCAACCCCATTCGCCCGATGTAGCGCCGATCAACATTGGGATGGCCGTCCACAGGATTATCATTGAGCTCAGAATCCGAAGTCTCAACATCAATGCGACCGAAAACTAAACCGAGCTGGGCAATGTTCAGGCGGTCAATCTTCTCATTGAGCGAATGGTATTCCGTCTCACGCCGAACCAGGGCTTCAGCATCGGGGTTCGCTGGGTCGACATCAGCCTCTACAGCGCGCAAGCGAGAATTCGCAGCAGTTACCTCATCATCGAGTTTTCTGAATAGTCCATCAACATATCTTTGCTCTACCGCGATGAGTCGATCGAGTGATGGCTTAGCGCTTTCAGTGGAAGACAAAAACTAGATACCTCGTTGCTATGGAATAAGATTCAGGTTGTTCCAATCATTTAACACGAGATGGACCTGTGTTATTTCAGATGAAGAACGAAGTGACTATTTTAGCGAAAACTAGACAGTGTCCGGAGACTCTCGCACTTTCCTACAGAGAAAAGAGGTGTGACGGTCAGTGACCATCACACCTCTTACTAGCTAACTAATTAGTGAAGATTAAATGTTCTTGATCTTCTTCTGTGCCTTAGACAGGGTCTTGTCAGCCTTCTTCTGCAGCTTGTCAGCGCGCTTGCTAGCCTTCTTAGCGGAACGGCCAGCAGACTTTTCTGCCTGAGCGTAAGCTTCGGTTGCGCGTTCCTGAGCGGCGGAAGCAGCCTTTACGGCCTTCTTCTTAGCTACCTTGGCGTTCTTTTGAGCGGTAGCCAACCAATCACCGGAGTTGTCCTTTAGGAAGTCCTGAGCCTGTCCGGATGCCTCACTAACAGACTTCTTTGCGGTTGCTGCGGCGTCGGCAGCAGTAGCCTTCCAGTCATCCTTGTTGTCATTTACGTAGTCGGTAGCCTTCTCGGCGTACTCGGATACCTTATCTGCGGCTTCGCCCAACCAACCCTTGGTTGCAGTAGCCAAAACAGCAGCGTTCTCGCCAGCAGCTTCGGTGAACTTCTCGGTTTCCGACTTGGTAGGAAGAGCCTTCTGAATCTTCTTGTTGGCACGCTGCGCTGCCTTCTCGGTACGCCACTTCAGGCCTGGCTTTCCGGCAGTGTCAGCGGAAGTGATGAACAGACCTCCAAGGAGGGCAACGGAGGTTAGGAAGCCCTGACGACGAGCGACTTTCTCTTCCTTGTCCTGGGTCTCCCAGAAAGCGTGGCGAGCCAAGATGGTTGGGACGGAAGCGAGAGCCAACGTTGCAGCGGAAATGCGTGGCGCCTTGCCAAGTGCCAGCAGCGAACCAGCGCCAACCTTGGTAGCGCCAAGAGCGCGAGTTACGGTCTCAGCATCCTTTGGAAGCTGGCGCGCGTACTTGCGCGGGAGAATGGTGCGAGTGCGATCGAGAACCGCCTTGGTTCCCTCGACATGCGCCTGAGTATTCATAATGGTGTCAGCGCCGTCAGCGATGTAGACAGATGCAACCATTGGTCGTGCAAGCTTGCGGATCATGTGGGATTAGCTCCTTAAGAAGTTGTTTATTAGTGCGGTGAGCAAAAATGTGCGTTGACGGCGTGTGATCACGCCGTTGGCGCAGATAATTAAAAACCGCCTTAGTTAATCGTACCTATCTTTAAACGCCAGCGTGGGAGACTAATGCCTTTTGTAGGGAAACTGTTGGGGCCAGATTTGGTCGTCTCGACCGCCACACCCTGCTCGTTGCCCTGAGGCGTTGTCCACTACTGTGTCGTCAGAAATTGGCTATTTTACGAGGTCTAGCAGGAGTTGTTTACTAGTACCTGCGGTCCCACCATTCCTGGAGATGTGAGCGTTCTGCCCCGATAGTGGTGTTCTTGCCGTGGCCCGGCCACACAATGGTGTCATTGCTAAAAACATCGAAAATAAATGTCTTCACATCAATAAACAGGCGCTCGAAGTCGCTCTCGCTGGTCGTTTTTCCAACTCCTCCAGGAAAGAGCGAGTCACCGACGAAAAGATTGTTCTTGCCGTCGATCTTTACGTTAATTGCAGCGCCACCAGGGGTGTGACCTCTGAGGATCATGACCGGGATTTCGTGGCCGCCGAACTCAATGATGTCGCCGTGATTGAGCTCAACATCTACATCAGCCGGCAATGCGGGGGCGTCAAGGTACGGTGCGTAATGTGTGGCCCCGGTGTGATGGAGCACGTCTTTGAGGGCGCGGACATGGTCCCAGTGGCGATGAGTGGTAAGGACTTTAGTGATCTTGACGCCGGCGTCCTCTGCCATTTTAAGAAGGCCGAGAGCATCGTCAGCAGCATCAACAAGCAGCCCCTCGTCCTCGGTATGGATGAGATAGCAGTTATTGTCCATCTCCGATACGGAGATCGTCTTGAGATGAAGTGTTTGAGGTTGCGCCGTGCGAGATTCTTCTTGCGAATTATTGTTGTCAGTCATAGTGCCCAGATTAGCGAAAACTCGAATTTCGATGTTACGTTCGAAAAGTGGGAATAATATTGTGGCCTAGTCGTTAGAGTAAGGGAATTAAGATTGAGCACACCTCAATTGTGCGAGGGATCGCAGTGATGACTCGCTCATTCGGTATCTTCCAAGGGGGACAGCCGTTGAGTGGTACTGACGCACGTAGTTCCCTTCTTAACAGCTGAGTTGCCAAAACGTAAAACAAAACTAGGAAAGTAGTTGTAGTGGCAGAACGTCTTGTCGTCCGCGGAGCCCGTGAACACAATCTCAAGGGAGTTGATATCGATCTCCCGCGTGATGCGTTAGTTGTATTTACTGGCCTATCTGGCTCTGGTAAGTCATCGCTAGCTTTTGACACGATTTTTGCCGAGGGGCAGCGCAGATATGTGGAGTCCCTGAGCTCCTACGCTCGCATGTTCTTAGGGCAGATGGATAAACCGGATGTGGATTTCATTGACGGTCTCTCTCCTGCGGTGTCGATTGATCAGAAATCCACTAACCGTAATCCTCGCTCAACGGTGGGTACCATTACCGAGGTTTATGACTACTTGCGTCTTCTTTTCTCCCGGGCTGGTACAGCTCACTGCCCGGTGTGTGATGAGAAAATCTCTAAGCAAACGCCACAGCAAATTGTGGATCAAATTTTAGAGATGGAAGAGGGCCAAAAATTCCAAGTCTTGGCTCCAGTAGTGCGCAAGCGTAAGGGCGAGTTTGTTGACCTATTCCAGGAACTAGCCTCCCAAGGTTTCGCTCGTGTGTCTGTAGATGGTGAAACCCATCAACTTTCAAATCCGCCGAAGTTAAAGAAGCAGATCAAACACGACATCGACGTGGTTGTTGATCGCCTTCAAGTAAAGGAGTCCCAGAGGCAGCGCCTTACGGATTCCGTAGAAACTGCCCTAAAACTGGCGGACGGAATTGTCACCATGGATTTTGTGGGTCTCCCAGACGGGGATCCGCTACGGTACCGCAGGTTCTCCGAGAAACTGGCGTGCCCCAACGGCCATGAAATCGGTGTGGAGGAATTAGAGCCCCGCGCCTTCTCCTTCAACTCACCCTTCGGTGCCTGCCCAGCATGTGATGGATTGGGGACGCGAACTGAAGTGGACGTGGATCTTTTAATTCCGGACAAGGATGCTCCGGTCATCGAATCCGTCCAGCCGTGGAACTCAAGCCCAAACAAGTCCTACTTTGGCAAGCTCATTGAAGGACTAGCCAAGATACGCGGGTTTGATCCGAAGACTCCTTACAGTGAGTTGTCTAAAGATGATAGGGACGCGCTTCTCAACGGTTGTGACGAGGTAGTGACTGTCCGCTACAAGAATCGTTACGGGCGCGTACGCACCTGGAGTGCACCATTTGAAGGCGTCCTCAATTACATCACTCGTCGAATTGAGAATTCAGATTCAGAGAGCCAAAAAGAAAGGCTTCTCGCATACACCCGTGAGATTCCGTGCAGCACGTGTAACGGTGCGCGTTTGCGACCTGAAATCTTGTCAGTTCGCCTCGAATCCGAATCCATGGGGGAATTGTCTATCGCTGGTCTTGCGGAACTCTCGGTGGACAAGGCTGCCGAATTCCTAGACTCGCTGAAATTGGGCAAGCGGCAAGAGATCATTGCTGGTGCAGTTTTGCGCGAAATTCAGGCACGGTTGAAGTTTCTGCTGGACGTGGGCTTGAATTATCTCACGTTAAGCCGCAGTGCTGGAACCTTGTCCGGTGGCGAGGCACAGCGTATTCGTCTGGCCACTCAAATTGGGTCTGGTCTCGCAGGAGTCCTGTACGTTCTTGACGAGCCATCAATCGGTTTGCACCAACGGGATAACCAGCGCTTAATATCCACGCTGGAGCGCCTCCGTGATATAGGAAATACCCTGATTGTGGTTGAGCATGACGAAGACACCATTAGGGCGGCTGATTGGCTTGTGGATGTGGGGCCTAAAGCCGGAGAATACGGTGGCGAGATCGTCTACCAAGGGGAGCCGAAGGGCATTGAGAAGTGTTCCGAGTCAATCACTGGCGCCTATCTTTCAGGTAAGAAGATCCTTGGGGTGCCGGACACTAGGCGTCCAATTGACAAGGACCGCATGCTGAAGGTTGTGGGAGCTTACGAAAACAACCTTAAGAACATTGACGTTGACATCCCTCTAGGTGTTCTCGCATGTGTCACTGGTGTTTCCGGGTCAGGAAAATCCACCGTGGTTAACCAGATTCTTGCGAAAACTTTGGCTAATAAGTTGAATCGAGCACGCCAAGTGCCTGGCCGCGCAAAACGCGTTGAGGGCACGGAGCACTTGGACAAATTGGTGCAGGTTGATCAGTCTCCAATCGGTCGTACACCTCGATCCAACCCTGCTACCTACACTGGCGTGTTCGACAAGGTCCGTAACCTGTTTGCAGAAACCACCGAGGCGAAAGTTCGTGGCTACAAGGCAGGACGTTTCTCCTTCAACGTCAAGGGTGGGCGCTGCGAAGCATGCCAAGGTGATGGCACTCTCAAAATTGAGATGAACTTCCTCCCAGATGTTTACGTTCCGTGTGAAGTGTGCCATGGTGCACGCTACAACCGAGAAACTCTCGAAGTGAAGTACAAAGGTAAAAACATCGCTGAGGTACTCGACATGCCAATTTCTGAAGCAGTGGAATTCTTCGAGCCAATTACCTCTATCCATCGTTACCTCAAGACCCTGGATGAAGTTGGTTTGGGCTATGTTCGCCTAGGCCAGTCTGCAACTACTTTGTCTGGTGGTGAAGCTCAGCGTGTCAAGTTAGCCGCGGAGCTTCAGAAGCGTTCGAATGGCCGCACGGTCTACATTCTTGACGAGCCAACAACCGGATTGCATTTCGAAGATATCCGGAAACTCATGATGGTTATCCAGGGGCTTGTGGATAAGGGAAATTCGGTCATCGTCATTGAACACAACCTCGATGTGATTAAGGCTGCTGACTGGATTATTGACATGGGTCCAGAAGGCGGAGCCGGTGGCGGCACCGTCGTTGCCGAAGGCACCCCGGAAGACGTGGCTAAGGTTGACGGTTCCTACACTGGACAATTCCTCAAAGAAGTGTTGGCCTAATTTCGTCCCGGTACTGAGTACGTAAAAAGGTGGCTAGTTCACATGAACTAGCCACCTTTTTACGTCTTAGATTAGTGCGCTACTGAGATCCCCTGGTTTCCGAACCAAGTAACTGGATCAACTGGCGTGGACTCATTTGACCGGATTTCGAAGTGTAGGTGTGGGCCGGTAGAGTGGCCGCGGTTGCCCATCGTTGCGATCTGCTGGCCGGCAGTCACAGTCTGTCCTACTGATACGTTAAACGACTCTACGTGCCCGTAAACTGAGTACTCGCCATTAGCATGGCGTAGGCGAACCCACTGTCCGAAGCCCTGCGCCTGTCCTGCATCGGTGACGGTGCCATCCATGACGGCGTAGATAGGAGTGCCTACGTTGTTTGCAATGTCGATGCCTTGATGCATCCTTCCCCAACGTGGGCCGTAAGGTGAAGTAAACCCACCAGTTGTAGGGAAGACGACCTTGCGGCCGTCAGCAGTCTTACCAACCTTGACGGTGTTCCACGGTGCAAGAGCTGAACCGATTATTGATCCGACTCCCGGAAGCGAGCGAGGATCCAAAATGATGTTGACAGTGCCATTCTGTGTCTTGACCTGAGGGATTACTTCGCCGGCACCAATCGCCTGAAGGCTGGACGCAAAACCGACTGCGGAACTGAGAATCTGGGACACGTCCAAGTTGTGGACATCAGTTTCTGATGATGAATAGACGTTGATAGAAACTGCGTTTGCAGCGGTGGTGGAGCCGAGTGCGGTCGCCATGATCATTCCGAGTGCGATCAGGGCTCGGCGAAGGTATCGCAGCATTATGTTCCAATCTTGAGATGCATATGTCGTTCTCTACAAAGTAATTCCTTTTATATGGCTCCGCAAAGGAAAAAACGCACGTCAATGGGCATAAGTGTTCGAAAACTTTAGGAAATAAGCTGGTAAGCAAGATGTTACTGGTGTGAAAATTGATGTTTAGAGTGACGTAGTTTCAACACCAAAAGGGGGTAAGCTGCGTGTTGCTCTCCTAAATGGCGTGCGCCTGTGCCTAGGGGAGAGTGCTGAGACTTAAAGGTCTGGATTGCATTAAAATTCGATTAATCTGGTTCGATAGATTTCGTTCACATCAAAACCGTCGGCGTGTTTGGCTTGCGCGTTGTGTTATAGCTGTGTAAACTCATTCCAGCTACCGCCTAATTGTGTAGATGCAAATCAACACAGTTGGGTCGCAAGTGGAGATCTTCCCACCTGAAGCCGCCAATCGGTTGGATTAGGGTTAAAGGTACGGCAATAAAACCTTTATGGTTTTCTAGTCGATATTGAGCAAAGATCTCCCGTTCATCCAAAAATGGTGGACGGGTTTTCTACTGCCTAGCCTAGATTTTAGATATCTGCTTTCGAGTACGGTACTTCACATTTTCCATCCGCTACTTGAGGAGTTCCCATCAGCGCTGAAGCTCGTATTAATGAGCGCATCCGAGTTCCCGAGGTCCGCCTTGTCGGCCCTAACGGCGAACAGGTTGGCATCGTTCGAATCGATGATGCTCGCAAGCTCGCTTATGACGCCGACCTTGACCTAGTTGAGGTTGCGCCAAATGCAAAACCGCCTGTCTGCAAGATCATGGACTATGGAAAGTTCAAGTATGAGCAGGCTCAGAAGGCTCGCGAAGCTCGCAAGAACCAGCAGCAGACGGTCGTCAAGGAGCAGAAGTTCCGTCCGAAGATCGATGATCACGATTACGAGACGAAAAAGAACAATGTGATCCGGTTCCTTGAAAAGGGTTCCAAGGTTAAGGTCACCATCATGTTCCGTGGACGTGAGCAATCTCGTCCGGAGCTTGGTTTCCGCCTTCTGGAGCGCCTGGCTGATGACGTTGCCGAGTTCGGCAACGTTGAGTCAAAGCCTAAGCAGGACGGCCGTAACATGACCATGGTCTTCGGCCCGGCTCGCAAGGGCAAGAAGTAAATCTTAAATAAGACGTAAAAGGACGTAAAATCCATGAAGCAGAAGACCCACAAGGGCACCGCTAAGCGAATCAAGGTCACCGGCTCCGGCAAGCTGCGCCGCGAGCAGGCTAACCGCCGCCACCTCCTCGAGGGTAAGCCTTCTACCCGCACCCGTCGCCTGAAGGGCACCGAGGATGTCGCTAAGGCAGACACCAAGCGCGTTAAGCGTCTTCTGGGCAAGGCTTAATCAGCCCCTTCCCACTAAAAATTCAATCATTAGACTTTTAAACCAGTAAGGAAGTATCACAGTGGCACGTGTAAAGCGCTCCCTGAATGCTAAGAAGAAGCGTCGCGAAATTCTGAAGTCCGCAAAGGGCTACCGTGGCCAGCGTTCCCGCCTCTACCGCAAGGCTAAGGAACAGTGGCTGCACTCCATGACTTACTCCTACCGCGATCGCCGCGCTCGTAAGTCTGAGTTCCGCAAGCTGTGGATCACCCGTATCAACGCAGCTGCACGCATGAACGACATCACCTACAACCGCCTGATCCAGGGTCTCCGCCTGGCTGGCATTGAGGTTGACCGCAAGATCCTTGCTGAGCTCGCTGTAAACGACTTCGCAGCTTTCTCCGCAATCTGCGAGGCTGCAAAGGCAGCTCTGCCAGAGGATGTTAACGCTCCAAAGGCTGCTTAAGTATTTGCCTAGAGGCTTTCTTACCCCGTGTTACTTTTTCGAGTAGCACGGGGTTTGTTTTGTGCTTGCATAGAGTAAGGGCTGCTAATCTCTTTATTTATGCACTTGGACTTTGAGAATGCTTTTACGGAACGAACACCACGCATTGTGAACGCGGCTAAACTGCACCGAGCAGCGGCGCGGAGGAAGGCGAAAGCCTTCATTGTGGAGGGAGAAAACTCCGTGGAGGCAGCGGTGGCAACTGGCGCGGCAAAGGACGTGTTTGTCACCGAACAGGCGGCGCAGCGCTTTGAGCCCATCGTTCGGATGGCTGGTCATATGAATGTGTACGTTCACCCAATTACCGATCGTGCGGCAAAACACCTGTCGGATACCACGCAGACAACTGGATTGTTTGCGGTTTGCGAGCCGGTGTTGTGGACAACCGGCAAGGCGTTGGCCGGCAAACCTCAATTGGTGTCGGTGCCTGTATTGACCAATGATCCAGGCAATGCCGGAACGTTGATTAGGGTGTCTGATGCCGTTGGTGCAGACGCCGTGATTTTTGCTGGAGAGACTGTGGATCCGCAATCATGTAAGGCGGTACGTTCGTCGGCTGGCTCCTTATTCCACTTGCCGGTGGCGCGAGACGTCAACGTGAAGGATGTGGTGGGCCAGCTTCGAGCGCAGGGCCTCACAATTTTGGCGACTGCAGCAGACGGTGAAGTAAACCTTGATGAAGCAGGGGAGCTGCTCAAGCAACCAACGGCATGGTTGTTTGGTAATGAGGCGCATGGTTTGGGGGCAGAGCTGTTGGAGCTGGCTGATCACCGCGTGCGGATCCCCATTCGTGGGCGAGCAGAGTCCTTAAATCTCGCTACGGCGGCATCTATTTGTCTGTACGAATCCGCCCGCGCCCAGAATGAGGAAGGGTAATTAGCTTGCCTGCTTAAACCAGCATCGCATCCAGCGGTGCTGGTTTCATTCATTATTGGGGTGGTAGGGGCTTAGATTGTTTCGTGCTTGGCTAATTGGGGTAGTAAGGTATTGGGTTTGAACCCTGTCCAATTTGAGGGCATGAAACTAAAATAATTTGGCTAGAGGAGCACACGAAAGTGTCTGAAACGACGGAAACTTCAGCGATCGAGTTGACCGAAGCAAGTTTGAACGCCGCTGCAGATAAAGCGGAACAGGCGTTTAAGGCCGCGACTAACCTTGAAGAGCTCGCAATCGCACGTCGCGATCACTTGGGTGACAGCGCCCCGATCCCAACCGCGCGCAAGTCTTTGGGCACCCTGCCAAAGGATCAGCGTAAAGAAGCTGGTCGTATTGTGAACATGGCCAGGGGCCGTGTGGAAAAGGTTTTTGCAGAAACCAAGATTGTGCTGGAAGAGAAGCGTAACGCAGAGGTTTTAAAGGCTGAGCGCGTTGACGTCACGGTTCCTACCACTCGTGGTCAGGTTGGCGCACAGCATCCAATCACCACCTTGACCGAGCAGATCGCGGATATCTTCATTGCGATGGGTTATGAGGTAGGAGAGGGCCCTGAGCTTGAGGCAGAATACTTCAACTTCGATTCCCTGAACTTCATTCCAGACCACCCAGCGCGTACGTTGCAGGATACTTTCCACGTTGGTGAGCCAGGCTCTAAGCAGGTTCTTCGTACTCATACCTCGCCTGTGCAGATGCGCACCATGCTTTCCCGCGACGTCCCAATCTATGTCGTAGTGCCAGGTCGCGTATTCCGTACTGATGAGCTCGACGCAACCCACACGCCTGTATTCCACCAGATCGAGGGTCTAGCAGTGGATAAGGGACTAACCATGGCGCACTTGCGCGGCACACTGGACCACCTGGCAAAATCCCTGTTTGGTCCAGAAACTAAGACCCGCATGCGTACCAACTATTTCCCGTTTACAGAGCCTTCTGCGGAGGTAGATGTCTGGTTCCCTAACAAGAAGGGTGGTGCTGGCTGGATCGAGTGGGGCGGCTGCGGAATGGTGAACCCAAATGTGCTCCGCGCTGCTGGCATCGATCCTGAGGAATACTCAGGTTTCGCTTTCGGCATGGGTATTGAGCGTACTTTGCAGTTCCGCAATGGCCTGAACGATATGCGCGACATGGTTGAAGGCGATGTCCGCTTTACCCTTCCATTCGGCGTTCGCGCCTAAGTCCGAGCATTATTGCTCACTTTATCCGTAGATTTTTAATTAGGAGAGAACATCAATGCTTATCACTCAAGGCTGGGTGACTGGACTTCTAGGCCGCAAGAATTCCGGTTGGAAGGTAACCCCTGAGGAACTTGATTCCGGTTATGTTCGCGTTGGATTTGAAACCGAAGGCTACGAGCCGATCCCTGAGACTACCGGCCCGCTGGTCATTGGTCGTGTTGAGTCAATTGAGGAATTGGAAGGATTTAAGAAGCCGATCCGACACTGCATGGTTAATGTCGGCGATGCAAACGGCACTGGCGAGTTGCAGTCCATTGTCTGTGGTGCTCGCAATTTTTCCGAGGGAGATCTGGTAGTTGTTTCGCTGCCGGGCACGGTTTTGCCAGGCAACTTTGTCATCGCTGAGCGTGAGACTTACGGCAAAATGTCTGCTGGCATGATTTGTTCCGCAGCTGAGTTGGGTATGGCCAATCAGCAGACCTCGGGCATCATGACCTTGGATGAGTCCTACGGCAAGCCAGGTGACTCGGCTTACGAGGTGCTCGGTCTTGACGATACCGTCTTCGACGTCAACATCACTCCGGACCGTGGCTATGCACTTTCCGCGCGTGGACTGACCCGCGAGCTCGCCTCTGCCTTTAACCTTGAGTTTGCTGATCCGGCGCAGGACCCATCAATTGCCGGTATCGATGTTTCCGGAGTTCCTTCCGCAGCCGGTTCGTTAATCTCTGTTGACTTGCGAGCTGAGACCAAAGCCCGCCGCTTTGGTCTTCGTAAGGTTACCGGCATCGACCCAACCGTAGAATCCCCACTATGGATGCAGCGTGAACTACTTCTATCCGGTCTCCGCCCTGTCAATGCCGCCACGGACGTCACCAACTACGTGATGTTGCTGCTGGGGCAGCCAATGCACGCGTTCGATGCGGACAAGGTCGCTGGCAACTTGGTGGTTCGTAACGCTACTGAGGGCGAGAAACTGGAGACGCTTGACCACGTAAAGCGTGAGCTTCACTCTGAAGACGTTGTTATTTGCGATGACAACGGCATCCAGTCTTTGGCCGGTGTGATGGGCGGTACGTCCTCTGAGATTGCTGATGACACCACTAATGTCTACTTCGAGGCAGCGACGTGGGATCAGATCACTACTGCGCGTACGTCCCGTCGACACAAACTGTCTTCTGAGGCGTCCCGCCGTTTTGAGCGCGGTGTTGACCCAGCAATTGTTGAGGTTGCGCTTGATGTTGCGTGTGCTCTGCTTGTCGATATCGCCGGCGGCACCATTGTGGCTGGCCGCACCATCGTGGGTGACGTTGAGCAGATGCCTGTGATTGAGATGGCCGCTGCGCGCCCATCCCAGATTGCTGGCGTGGAGTACTCCTTGGAAACCGTTGTCTCCCGCCTTGAGGAGGTTGGCTGCACCGTTGAGGTCAACGGTGACCGCTTGTCTGTGACCCCACCAACGTGGCGTCCTGACTTGGGAGAGTCTGCAGACTTGGTGGAAGAAGTCCTACGTCTTGAAGGACTCGAGGAGATCCCTTCCATCGTTCCTTCGGCGCCAGTTGGCCGGGGCCTCACCCCTGCGCAGAAGCGTCGTCGCGCTATCAATCACGCCCTGGCGTACTCCGGCTATGCGGAGATCCTGCCTACCCCGTTCATTCGACAGGATACCTTTGATGTCTGGGGATTGGATGCCGAGGATGACCGCCGGGACGTAGTTAAGGTTCAGAACCCACTGGATGCTGACTACGCAGTTCTGGGTACTACTTTGCTACCGTCCATGCTCGAATCCTTGGGGCGCAATATTGCTCGCGGACAGGGCCACGTATCGCTCTATGGCGTCCAGCAGGTCACCATCAAGGCCGGCCGAGATAAGTCCCCAATGCCTTCCGTTAAGACACGTCCTAGCGATGAAGAGATCAATGAGGTTCTCGATTCTTTGCCACTGCAGCCGCTGTATGCTGCCACGGTCGCGGCGGGCAACATCGAGTTCGAGGGCCCTTGGGGCACGCACCGCGAATACACCTACGCAGACGCGATCGAGTCTGCGCGAATTGTTGCACGTGCAGCGGGCGTAGAGCTTGAACTCCGCAATGTTGGTGAGGAAGGCTACATGCCGTGGCACCCTGGCCGTTGCGCAGAGCTCATCGTGGACGGCATTGTTGTCGGACATGCTGGCGAACTGCACCCTCAGGTGCTCGAGCGTCTCGGTTTGCCAAAGCGCACCTGTGCAATGGAAATCAATATTTCGGCTATTGCGATTACCGAACCTACACCAGCGCCAGTGTTGTCTGCGTTCCCAACGCTGAACCAGGACCTTGCACTAGTGGTAGATGATGTAACCCCTGCTGAGGATGTTCGCAAGGTAATCGTTGAAGCTGGTGGAGAGCTCTTGGAAAAGGTAGAGCTCTTTGATGTGTACCGTTCTGAGTCCTTGGGAGAGGGCAAGAAGTCTCTAGCTTTCTCGCTCACATTCCGTGCGAATGATCGTACGCTGACTGATGACGAGTGCTCCGAGTTCCGTTTGGCAGCAGCAAAGCTGGCGGAGGAGCGTTTTGGCGCTAGCATGCGCGCGTAGGATCCAGTAGGAAACGCAGTTCAAGGATTACCTTGAACTGCGTTTTTCTGTCTCGGGCGGTTGTACGCTCACTATAGGCTGATTCACCAGCTGGGGGGCGCAGTGTATGTCGACGAATGTCGGAGTGGTATCGGCGTGGATTCACTTTTAATAATAGTTTACATTCTGCTGCATAATATGTAATGTGTAGTGCATGGCAATCAAAGTAGCAATCGCTGGTGCAAGCGGGTACGCGGGCGGGGAGATTCTGCGTATCCTTCTCAATCACCCTGCTTATCTTTCCGGTGACTTGGAAATTGGCGCCCTTACTGCGTCTTCGACGGTGGGCACTGATGTGTACGAGCTTATGCCGCATCTTCCTCAGTTGGCTGGACGCGTCATTGAGCCAACTGATCAGGACACTCTGTCGGGGCATGATGTGGTGTTCCTAGGTCTCCCGCACGGCCACTCCGCGGAGATTGCAGAGCAACTGGGTGATGACGTGGTTGTTATTGACTGCGCTGCTGATTTTCGTCTCAAGGAGGCCTCTGCATGGGAGAAATTCTACGGATCTGAGCATGCGGGATCATGGCCTTACGGTATTCCTGAGCTACCTGGGCATCGTGAACAACTCAAAGGAGCCAAGCGAATTGCCGTGCCAGGATGTTTTCCCACAGGGGCAACTCTAGCTTTGTGGCCAGCTGTTCAGGCGGGTCTCATCCAACCGGACATTTCTATCGTCTCTGTCACTGGCGTCTCCGGAGGTGGCAAGAAGGCTTCAGTGGCACTCTTGGGTTCTGAGACCATGGGCTCGCTGAAGGCATACAACACTGCTGGTAAGCACCGCCACAACCCGGAAATTGTTCAGAACTTGCGGGAAGTTACGGATCAGGACGTGACCGTATCTTTCACACCGGTCTTGGCGCCGCTTCCTCGTGGAATTCTCACCACCGCAACGGCAAATCTGGCGGACGGTGTTGATCTCCAAGCCGCTAGGGATGTGTACCTTAATGCATACGATAATGAGACCTTCATTTACGTTCTGCCAGAGGGTGTGCAGCCTCAGACACAATCGGTCGTGGGGTCAAATATGTGTCATGTGCAGGTAGAAGTTGACGAGCAGGCAGGCAAACTGCTGGTTACTTCCGCCATTGACAATCTCACTAAGGGCACTGGTGGTGCTGCAGTTCAATGTATGAACCTGGCGCTTGGCTTCGATGAAGCTGCCGGTTTATCCCAGGCGGGTGTAGCACCGTAAGGGTGACAGCGGTTGAGGTGTAAGAATTCGGCGTAGTCAGACTGCATTATTTTGTATGAAGGCAGACTAAAATTATGAGTAACGTTTGTAGTCCCGATTCTGCTTTATGCCCCACGTGGTGGGCGTAGCGTGTAGGAGGATGTCATCTGACTTCTGCGTCGGGATTTCGTTACTTTTAAGGATCAGTATTTATGAGCAATATCGGTATCACCGCCCCACAGGGTTTCGTGTCTTCTGGCCTCGTTGCAGGCATCAAGGCCTCTGGAAACAAAGACATGGCGCTTGTGGTCAATCAAGGCCCTGAATTTGTTGCAGCGGGTGTTTTTACCCGCAATCGAGTAGTTGCGAGCCCCGTGAAACTGTCTAGGAAAGCTGTTGAAGACGGTCAGCTGAAAGCGGTTATTTACAATTCCGGTAATGCTAACGCCTGCAACGGTAAGCAAGGCGACGCTGATGCTTTGGAAATCGTGGAGGCAGTAGCGAGCGCCCTGGGTGTTGACGTTTCAGACGTCGCAGCGTGTTCAACCGGTCTCATCGGCGAACCACTGCCCATGGATATTCTGCGGAAAGCGATTGACCCACTCGTGGAGGGGCTGGGGGACAACGGTAAGGATTCTGCGGAAGCGATTATGACCACGGACCTCGTATCTAAGCAGGCGCTTGCTCAAGGCGATGGCTGGAGCGTCGGCGCGATGGGTAAAGGCGTTGGAATGATGGCGCCTTCCTTGGCCACCATGTTGGTATGTCTTACCACTGACGCCATCGTTTCTCCAGAGGTCGCCCAAGAGGCTCTGGTCAAGGCATCCGCTACTACCTTCAATACCCTAGACATCGATGGTTCCACCTCCACCAATGACACCGTCTTTCTACTGTCCTCCGGCGCATCCGGGGTAGAACCCAGTGTTGAGGAGTTCGAGACTGCGGTGCACCAGGCTTGTGCGGACATCGCTGACCAACTCCAAGCAGATGCAGAGGGGGTTACCAAGCGGGTGCGCATCACGGTTAAGGGCACCACTAGCAATGAGCAGGCGTTGAATGCGGCTCGCACCTTGGGGCGTGACAATCTTTTCAAATGCGCCATGTTCGGTTCTGACCCTAACTGGGGACGTACCCTCGCAGCAGTAGGTATGGCTGATGCCGATATGGATCCGGAGAACATCTCCGTCTACTTCAACGGTGAGGCTGTCTGCATCGAATCTACTGGTACGCCTAACGCTCGAGAAGTTGATCTCTCTGGCGCAGACATTGACGTGGTGGTAGATCTCGGTACTGGGGGACCGGGAGAAGCTTTCGTACGCACCACTGACTTGTCCCATGATTATGTGGAGATCAACTCCGCATACTCCACCTAAAGCCCTAATTTCCCCAGATCGAGGTATTTCGCAATGACTGACGCTTACAAGGCACTCGGTAACCAGGATCGTGCAACTGTATTGGCTGATGCGCTTCCATGGCTACAGCACTACCGAGACAAGATTGTGGTAGTTAAGTACGGTGGCAACGCCATGGTTGATGAAGAGTTGAAGTCAGCTTTTGCAGCGGACATGGTCTTCCTGCGCACCGTTGGTGCAAAGCCTGTAGTGGTTCACGGAGGTGGCCCACAAATCAATACTATGCTCGGCAAGCTGGGTATTAAGGGGGAGTTTAAGGGCGGATTCCGTGTAACCACCCCAGAGGTCATGGACATTGTGCGCATGGTTCTCTTTGGCCAAGTTGGCCGTGATCTGGTGGGGCGCATCAACTCTCATGGCCCGTACGCCGTAGGTACTTCCGGTGAAGATGCTGGCTTGTTTATGGCGGAGAAGCGCTTAGTGGACGTGGACGGAGAGCTGACTGATATCGGTCAGGTGGGAGACATTACGCACGTTGATGCCTCCAGCTTGATGGACATTATTGAGGCTGGCCGCATCCCGGTGGTGTCTACCATTGCGCCAGGTTTGGACGGAAGCGTGTACAACATTAACGCTGACACTGCGGCAGGTGCTCTTGCAGCGGCTATTGGCGCCGAGCGTTTGATGATTCTCACCAACGTGGAAGGTATGTACACGGATTGGCCAAACAGGGATTCCTTGGTTTCTCAGATCAGTGAGTCTGAGCTCACTGAGGTTTTACCGACACTGGATAGCGGGATGATCCCAAAGATGGAATCCTGTCTCCGCGCGGTTCAAGCTGGCGTTAAGGCATCTCACGTTATTGATGGGCGTATCGCGCACTCAGTGCTTTTGGAACTTCTCACCTCAGGCGGTATTGGCACCATGGTTGTACCTGATGACCACGTGGGCTTTGGCCTGCCAAGTACCGTGTACCGCGAAGGCAATAAAGCCTAGGCCGTAGACATCCACTATCACATAGTCGACAAAGACCGCTCTCTCACTCCCAGGGCGGTCGCACCTATTTTCAAAGGACACTTATGTCTCAACCTGAATCCACGTTCGATGCGCTGGCTACTTGGCCAGAAGTCATCATGGACACCTATGGCACGCCGGCACTGTCTTTGACGCACGGTGAAGGTTCCAAAGTTTATGACGTCAATGGCAAGGAATACATCGACTTGCTCGCAGGTATTGCCGTTAACGCCTTGGGCCACGCGCACCCAGACATTGTGGCGGCTGTGAGTTCCCAAGTAGCTAAGTTGGGTCATGTTTCCAACCTTTTTGTTCACCAGCCTGTGGTGGAGGTTGCAAGCGAGCTCATCAAGCGTTTTTCTGGCGAGGATAAGGCGCTCGCGGCTAACACCCGCGTATTCTTCTGCAATTCCGGAGCGGAAGCTAATGAGGCTGCATTCAAGATCGCGCGCCTTACCGGCAAGCACCGAATTCTTGCTGCTGTGCACGGGTTCCATGGTCGCACTATGGGATCGCTTGCTTTGACTGGGCAGCCTGACAAGCAGAAGCCTTTCGCGCCGCTGCCGTCTGGGGTGGAGTACTACCCGTACGGTGACATTGACTATCTGAAGAAGCTGGTGGAAGCGAATCCAACTGATGTAGCAGCTATCTTCCTAGAACCAATTCAAGGCGAAACCGGCGTTGTTCCAGCTCCTGAGGGATTTCTTACTGCTGTCCGCGAGCTATGCGATGAGCACGACATACTGTTTGTCTGCGATGAGGTTCAGACAGGCATCGGCCGCACTGGAGATTTCTTCGCTCACCAGCACGAGGGTGTGCTTCCCGACGTCGTCACGATGGCAAAGGGCCTGGGTGGCGGACTGCCGATCGGCGCGACCCTTGCCACCGGCAAGGCCGCGTCGCTTATGACCCCAGGCAAACATGGAACCACCTTCGGTGGTAATCCCGTTGCGTGCGCCGCGGCGAAGGCCGTGCTGAGCAACGTCGATAAGCAATTCATTGCGGACGTGAAGGCGAAGGGGGAGAAGTTTGCCAACGAACTTGAGAAACTTCCTGGTGTTGACCACGTGCGTGGTCGTGGCCTCATGTTGGGTGTAGTGCTGGAGCAGCCGGTAGCTAAGAAGGCAAACGCTCGGGCAGCCGAATTTGGTCTGATTATTAATGCTCCCAGTGACACGGTTATCCGACTTACCCCGCCACTGGTCATCACTGAAGCTGAGATCAGCGAATCAGTAAAGCGCATTGGTGAGCTCCTGGAATCCGTCACAGAGAAGTAATTCCATTGCGATTACCATCGCACCATAACGCTGCTCGTTTACGCTGGGCGGTAATTTGTAGAAAGGGAAACAACAATGACCACTGAAGGCAAGGTCCGGCACTTCTTAGCCGACGATGATCTTTCGCCACAAGAACAGGCCGAGGTTCTTGAGCTGGCCGCGCAATTGAAAAAAGATCCATACTCGAAAAAGACCTTTGAAGGCCCGCAATCCGTTGCTGTGTTGTTTGATAAGACGTCAACGCGCACGCGCTTCTCCTTTGACGCTGGTATCGCGGCCTTAGGCGGAAACGCAATCGTTGTTGATTCTGGCAAAACACAAATGGGCAAGGGGGAGACCTACCAAGATACGGGCGCAGTGTTGTCCCGTTTTGTATCGGCGATTGTGTGGCGCACCTATGCGCACCAGAACTTCCTTGACATGGCGGAAACTGCCACAGTGCCCATCATCAACGCCTTAAGCGATGACCTTCATCCGTGCCAGATCCTAGCTGACCTACAAACCTGCGTTGAAGCGTTGTGTCCTTCTGAAGGGCCAGCAGGCCTACACGGCAAAAAAGCAGTGTACCTAGGCGATGGTGACAACAACATGGCTAACTCCTACATGCTCGGTTTTGCTACCGCAGGCATGAACATTTCCATCATTGCACCTGCAGATTTCCAGCCTAAGCAGGAGTTTGTAGAGCGCGCCGTAAAACGAGGCCAAGAAACTGGGGCAACTGTTACCGTCACGGACAGCCTTGATGAAGTAGCAGGCGCTGACGTTGTCATTACCGATACCTGGGTCTCCATGGGTATGGAAAACGATGGAATTGATCGCCGTACGCCGTTTCTTCCTTATCAGGTCAATGATGAGGTTATGGCTCTAGCTAATGACGGCGCAATTTTCCTTCACTGTCTGCCGGCTTACCGTGGCAGTGAGGTGTCGGCCTCTGTGATTGACGGTCCGCAGTCTTGGGTATTCGATGAGGCGGAAAACCGCTTGCACGCTCAGAAAGCTCTGATGGTGTGGCTCATGGAGCGCAACCGCGAGGCCTAGGACGGGCCACAGTCACTACTGTCTCTCAAGCATCACTAAAAATTCATAAAGTTAATGATTTATGACGGCATAAAATTAGCTAAACTAATTTTTACTGCATATTCTTTGGTGGTATTTTTGAGGGTAGTGAACGAATGCGCTTTCAAGCTGAGAGGAATGATTAAGCCTGTAGCCCTGCATTTCAAGAACACGCTGGCTTTTAACGGTGCTGTTAATACAGTGAAGTTCCCGCCAGTGATTGAGGGAATGTTTGCGCGTTGGTTTAATGATTTATTAATAACGGCTTGGGTTCTTGGGTCACGGGAATGTCTTCTAAAGGGAACAACATTCCAGGCCCTCTACCTCGTCCGAGCAACCGCACAATACGAAAGGGAGCTTAGTGAGCACCAGTCCAATCACGCGCACTGTGCGTCAAGCGCTCATTCTTGATCTGCTGGAACAAAACCAAGTGTCCAGCCAGATGCAGCTTTCTGAACTTCTGAAATCAAAGGGTGTTGAGATCACTCAGGGCACTCTCTCGCGTGATCTAGATGAGTTGGGGGCTAAGAAGGTTCGACCTGACGTGGGTCGGGCTTTCTACGCTGTAGGCCCAGTGGATGAGTCCGCAGCTAACGCTGGAGCCGGTACTCGTGAAAAGCTCCGCAAGATGTTGGATGACTTGTTGGTATCCACCGAGGCATCTGGCAATATTGCCGTCCTTCGCACGCCACCTGGGGCTGCTCCATTCTTAGCTAGTTTTATTGACCGCGTGGGGATGGAGGAAGTGGTAGGAACCATCGCTGGTGATGACACCGTTTTTGTTCTCGCTCGTGACGGCATGACCGGCCGCGAGCTGGGCGATATGCTCGCACAGAGAAAGGCTTAGCCGAACGCTCTGTGTGTTTTATTGCAAATTTTAAACGCAGATTCGCATAAAATGCAGAATCGTGTGTAAAATGCAATGAGCAACAATAAGTACTGTCAAAAGCAGTGCTAAATATCTTTCATTACTTCATTTCAGTAGGAGAAAACCTAAATGACTAACCGCGTAGTGCTCGCATACTCCGGCGGCCTCGATACCTCCGTTGCAATTCCTTACCTCGCAAAGATGACCGGCGGTGAGGTTGTAGCAGTTTCCTTGGATCTTGGCCAGGGTGGCGAGGATATGCAGAGCGTTCGCCAGCGTGCGCTTGACTGTGGTGCAGTTGAGTCCATTGTTATCGACGCAAAGGATGAGTTCGCAAATGAGTACTGCCTGCCAACCATCAAGGCAAACGGCATGTACATGAAGCAGTACCCACTTGTCTCTGCTATCTCTCGCCCCCTGATCGTGAAGCACCTCGTTGAGGCCGCTAAGGAGCATGGGGGTACTCACATCTCCCATGGTTGCACCGGTAAGGGCAATGACCAGGTTCGCTTTGAGGTGGGATTCCGTTCCCTTGCACCTGAGTTGGAGATCATCGCCCCTGCACGTGACTACGCGTGGACACGCGACAAGGCTATTGCGTTCGCTGAAGAAATCAACCTTCCGATTGAGCAATCCGCCGCTTCTCCGTTCTCCATTGACCAGAACGTGTGGGGTCGCGCAGTCGAGACCGGCTTCCTTGAGGATCTGTGGAATCCACCAACCAAGGACCTGTACTCCTACACCGAAGACCCTGCACTGGGTAATGCTCCAGATGAAGTGATCATCTCCTTCGAGGCTGGTGTTCCAGTTGCCATCGATGGCCGCAAGGTCACCGTTCTCGAAGCTATCGAGGAAATGAACCGTCGTGCAGGTGCTCAGGGTGTTGGCCGCCTAGACATGGTTGAGGATCGCCTAGTGGGCATCAAGTCCCGTGAGGTCTACGAGGCACCAGGTGCCATCGCTCTGATCAAGGCACACGAAGCACTTGAGGACGTCACGGTTGAGCGTGAACTCGCTCGTTACAAGCGCCAGATCGACGGCCGCTGGTCTGAAGAGGTCTACGACGGCCTCTGGTACGGCCCGCTGAAGCGCTCTCTTGATGCGTTCATCGAGTCTACTCAGGAGCACGTCACCGGTGACATCCGCATGGTTCTCCACGCAGGTGCTTGCGTTGTCAACGGCCGCCGTTCCAACCACTCCCTGTATGACTTCAACCTAGCGACCTACGACACGGGCGACACCTTCGACCAGACCCTGGCAAAGGGCTTCGTTGAGCTTCACGGCCTGTCTTCCAAGATCGCAAACAAGCGCGATCGTGACGCACGCTAAGCTGTCCTTTCTCAGCGCATTCATACACCTTTAGGAAAGCGGCCAAGTCTCGCCTCGCGATAGTGGGGAAGGCTTGGTCGCTTTTGCCAAGGTGTGACAGACTTTAGGTACTCGATTTTCACTAAAATAGCTTTAAGGAATCAGGCATAACACATGGAAAAGCACGGCACTAATCAAGGCGCCCTATGGGGCGGTCGATTCTCCGGCGGTCCGTCTGAAGCAATGTTTGCCCTCAGCGTATCCACGCATTTTGACTGGGTACTCGCGCCGTATGACGTTCTGGCATCCAAGGCGCACGCGAAGGTTCTCCACTCCGCAGGACTGCTTTCCGACGCCGACCTCGAGACCATGTTGGACGGCCTGACCAAGCTCGGCGAGGCCGTTGCCTCAGGCGAGTTTGGTCCAGAGCCAACTGACGAGGACGTCCATGGAGCCATGGAGCGAGGCCTCATTGATATTGTCGGCCCTGAAGTAGGTGGCCGCCTCCGTGCCGGCCGTTCCCGCAATGATCAGGTTGCAACCTTGTTCCGCATGTGGGTTCGCGACGCCATCCGTGACATAGCCGCTCAGGTCTCTGACCTCGTAGAGGCCCTGAGTAAGCAGGCTGCTGATCATCCAGGCGTAATCATGCCGGGTAAAACCCACTTCCAAGCAGCCCAGCCAGTGCTTCTTGCACACTCTTTACTCGCGCATGCGCAGCCACTGCTTCGCGATATTGAACGACTCCAGGATCTGGACAAGCGCCTAGCTGTAAGCCCGTACGGTTCTGGTGCGCTCGCGGGTTCTTCCTTGAAGCTGAACCCTGAGGCTATTGCCCAGGAGCTGGGTTTTGATTCTGCAGCGGATAATTCGCTGGACGCTACATCCTCGCGCGATTTTGCCTCGGAGACCGCCTTCGTTTTGGCACAGATAGGTGTAGACATGTCCCGTTTGGCGGAAGAAATTATCGCATGGTCCACTCCGGAGTTTGGTTACATCACTCTGCATGATTCTTGGTCTACTGGATCGTCGATCATGCCGCAGAAGAAGAATCCAGACGTCGCTGAACTTACCCGAGGCAAGTCTGGTCGCTTGATTGGTAATCTGTCTGGCCTCATGGCAACCCTGAAGGCAATGCCTCTGGCATACAACCGTGACTTGCAGGAAGATAAGGAGCCGATCGTCGATTCGGTAGCGCAGCTTAACTTGTTGCTACCAGCCATGACCGGTCTTGTTTCCACGTTGGTATTCCACCCAGACCGAATGCTGGAGCTCGCACCAGCCGGCTACACCTTGGCTACTGACTTAGCCGAATGGATGGTTCGCGAGGGCGTACCGTTCCGAGAGGCACACGAGGCATCCGGAGCCTGCGTACGTATCGCCGAATCCCGTGGTGTCGGCCTTGATGAGCTCACTGACGACGAGCTCAAGAGTGTCGACGAACGCCTTACGCCAGCAGTGCGCGACGTTCTCACGGTCGAAGGCGCTGTCGCATCCCGTGCCACCCGCGGTGGCACGGCCCAGGTTCGCGTCGACGAGCAGCGTGGACGCGTTGACGAGCTCAATGCCCAGTATCGTGAGTGGGCAAACACGAAAGTAGTTGGCTAGCAAAAGCAGGCTGCGTGAGGCCGTGAACATCCATTCAACGATGTTCACGGCCTCACTCGTTATCGTTCTCAGTAAAGTGGCGAAGCTACGAACTTCAACAGGGGAGTTGGGCACCACTTTCTATCTACCATGAGGTAATGTTTCAACACATGAGTCTTGATCCACAATTGTTAGAGATCCTTGCGTGCCCTAAGGACAAGGGGCCCCTGACTTACAACGAGGAAAAGCAGGTGCTGATCAACGAGCGCCTAGGTATTGCCTATCGTATTGAGGACAACATCCCAGTGTTGCTCATCGATGAAGCCACCCCGTGGCCGCCACAGCAAGCGTAAACAGGTAACACCAAAACTCCTTTTGCCTAACAATCCCTTAGTTATCAAGAAACGAGCTGACCTAACAATGTCTTCCTCAGCCAACATTATCGACGAACTCTCCTGGCGTGGCCTGATCAACCAGTCCACCGATCTGGACGCACTACGCGAAGCATGTGAAAACCCAATTACTCTCTACTGTGGGTTTGATCCAACCGGAGACTCCCTGCATGCTGGACACTTGGTGCCACTGATCATGCTGAAGCGATTCCAGCAAGCCGGGCACCGCCCACTGACCCTCGCCGGCGGAGCCACAGGCTTCATTGGTGATCCTCGTGATGTAGGAGAGCGGTCAATGCTTTCCCAGGAAACGCTCGAGCACAACCTTGAGGCTATCAAGAGCCAGCTTAGGAAGTTCGTTGACTTCGAGGGATCGGAGAATAACAACGACGCAATCATGGTCAACAATGCTGACTGGACCATGAAGATGTCCGTGATTGACTTCCTGCGCGATGTGGGCAAGAACTTCTCACTCAACACGATGCTGGATCGTGACACCGTTAAGCGACGCCTGGAATCCGATGGCATTTCCTACACCGAGTTTTCCTACATGCTCCTGCAAGCTAACGACTACGTGACGCTGCACAATGAGTACGACTGTGTTCTCCAGATCGGTGGTGGTGATCAGTGGGGAAACATTGTTTCCGGTGTTGATCTCAACCGACGCGTCAACGGAGCTAAGGTCCACGCTTTGACCGTGCCATTGGTCACGGACGCTCAGGGGCAGAAATTTGGTAAGTCCACCGGTGGTGGAAAACTGTGGTTGGATCCGGAAAAGACCAGTGCGTACTCCTGGTACCAGTACTTCCTCAACGCTGGTGACTCTGTAGTTATCGACTACATGCGTTGGTTCACATTCCTGTCACAAGAGGAGATTGCGGAGTACGAGGTAGCTGTATCCGAGCGACCATTCAAGCGAGAGGCCCAGCGTCGCCTTGCTCAGGAGATGACCAATCTGGTTCATGGTGAGGATGCGACGAAGGCAGTGGAGCTAGCCGCTCAAGCTCTCTTTGGCAAAGCTGAACTAACTGAACTTGACGAGGCCACTTTAGCGGGCGCACTGTCTGAAACCAGCGTCGCGGAAATCGCAGCCGATGAACCACGCACCATTGTTGATCTACTAGTAGCAACGGGGTTGGTGGATTCAAAGGGAGCCGCACGCCGAACAATCAAGGAAGGCGGCGCCTACGTTAATAATCAGCGAATCGAATCCGATGACTGGGAGCCGCACAACGATGATCTCCTTCACGGTTCTTGGCTCGTCCTCCGCAAGGGCAAGAAGAACTTTGCCGGAGCAAAGCTTGGATAAGTCCTAAAAAACTTTTCGCCGCCCTTCATTTCCCTTAGTGAAATGAAGGGCGGCTTTCTTAGTGTTTACTAAAATGCATCGTTACCTGCGGATTTGTGTGAAACAACAGTGGGGTGTAACTTTATGTGAGTCGCCGCGACCGACAGCGCCCCCTGATTGCAGGAGATGGCGGGAGGAAAACGAGCGGGACGGTAATCATTTCCCTTGAAGCTTTCGATCATGTTGTGTGGTTGTGTGGTTTTGAGTGGGTGTGTTGTTTGAGAACTCAATAGTGTGCCAATGTACTTTTTATTTTGTTTTGTTGGCTTTGTGGGGCTTGTTGTTTGGTGTGGCCGGCAAGGGTTGTTGTTTTTTCGCCCTTGTTAATCATGTTGAATTAACGTTGGATGGTTCCCGCTTAGTTGTGACGAAGCGTGCAAGAGCAGTTTTTCCTCGTCGGATTGTGTTCTTGTTTTTCATCTATTTATTTTTTTGGACAATCATTTGTGAACAACGTTGTGTTGTTTGTGCTGGTTGTTTGTTTTTTGCCAGTTTTGGTTGGGCTTTTCACGAAGCCTAATAGGTTTTTTAACTTATTTTTTGTGGAGAGTTTGATCCTGGCTCAGGACGAACGCTGGCGGCGTGCTTAACACATGCAAGTCGAACGGAAAGGCCCAAGCTTGCTTGGGTACTCGAGTGGCGAACGGGTGAGTAACACGTGGGTGATCTGCCCCTAACTTCGGGATAAGCTTGGGAAACTGGGTCTAATACCGGATAGGACAGCCATTTAGTGTTGGTTGTGGAAAGTTTTTTCGGTTAGGGATGAGCCCGCGGCCTATCAGCTTGTTGGTGGGGTAATGGCCTACCAAGGCGTCGACGGGTAGCCGGCCTGAGAGGGTGATCGGCCACATTGGGACTGAGATACGGCCCAGACTCCTACGGGAGGCAGCAGTGGGGAATATTGCACAATGGGCGCAAGCCTGATGCAGCGACGCCGCGTGAGGGATGACGGCCTTCGGGTTGTAAACCTCTTTCGACAGGGACGAAGCGTTTTGTGACGGTACCTGTATAAGAAGCACCGGCTAACTACGTGCCAGCAGCCGCGGTAATACGTAGGGTGCGAGCGTTGTCCGGATTTACTGGGCGTAAAGAGCTCGTAGGTGGTTTGTCGCGTCGTCTGTGAAATCCCGGGGCTTAACTTCGGGCGTGCAGGCGATACGGGCATAACTTGAGTGCTGTAGGGGAGACTGGAATTCCTGGTGTAGCGGTGGAATGCGCAGATATCAGGAGGAACACCGATGGCGAAGGCAGGTCTCTGGGCAGTAACTGACGCTGAGGAGCGAAAGCATGGGGAGCGAACAGGATTAGATACCCTGGTAGTCCATGCCGTAAACGGTGGGCGCTAGGTGTAGGGGTCTTCCACGACTTCTGTGCCGTAGCTAACGCATTAAGCGCCCCGCCTGGGGAGTACGGCCGCAAGGCTAAAACTCAAAGGAATTGACGGGGGCCCGCACAAGCGGCGGAGCATGTGGATTAATTCGATGCAACGCGAAGAACCTTACCTGGGCTTGACATACACCGGACGGGTGCAGAGATGTATCTTCCCTTTGTGGCTGGTGTACAGGTGGTGCATGGTTGTCGTCAGCTCGTGTCGTGAGATGTTGGGTTAAGTCCCGCAACGAGCGCAACCCTTGTCTTATGTTGCCAGCGCGTTATGGCGGGGACTCATGAGAGACTGCCGGGGTTAACTCGGAGGAAGGTGGGGATGACGTCAAATCATCATGCCCCTTATGTCCAGGGCTTCACACATGCTACAATGGTCGGTACAACGCGCTGCGAGCCTGTGAGGGTGAGCGAATCGCTGAAAGCCGGCCTCAGTTCGGATTGGGGTCTGCAACTCGACCCCATGAAGTCGGAGTCGCTAGTAATCGCAGATCAGCAACGCTGCGGTGAATACGTTCCCGGGCCTTGTACACACCGCCCGTCACGTCATGAAAGTTGGTAACACCCGAAGCCCATGGCCTAACCACATTTTGTGGAGGGAGTGGTCGAAGGTGGGATTGGCGATTGGGACGAAGTCGTAACAAGGTAGCCGTACCGGAAGGTGCGGCTGGATCACCTCCTTTCTAAGGAGCATTATTTTAAGTCCGCATGGTGGTTACCGTGCGGCATATTTATCCGGGTGGAGCACACCCAAAGGTGTCATGACTGGGAAACACTGATTGTTTCCGGTGGTGCCTGGTTCAGTTAAGTCTTTTAAAGTCAACGTTATAAAAAGACAAAATAAGTTTGAAGTGGTTGGCATGCTGTTGGGTGTCTGGGGCAACATTGTTTGTTCCTGTGGCCAACGATAATAAGTATCGGCACGGTTTGTGTTGGTGGTTGTTGTGGTTGGTGTGTTGTGTGAGAACTGTATAGTGGACGCGTATTTTTTGCATTTTCATCGTGGTCAAAAATTGTGTTTTTTGATTGTGATGTGTGTGAATATGTTTTTTCTTCATTTTTTTGAGTGAAAAGATTCTATTCTTTTTTGTTCTTAGTGTTTTTTGTTTGTGAGTATCTGTTTGTTGTGTTGTTTGGTTAAGGGCACACGGTGGATGCCTTGGCATGCTGAGCCGATGAAGGACGTGTAAGGCTGCGTTAAGCCTCGGGGAGTTGCCAATAGAGCGTTGATCCGAGGATGTCCGAATGGGGAAACCTGGCCGTGGTTATGTGCGGTTACCCTTCAGTGAATTCATAGCTGTTGTGGGGGTTACGCGGGGAAGTGAAACATCTCAGTACCCGTAGGAGAAGAAAACAATTGTGATTCTGCTAGTAGTGGCGAACGAACGTGGATGAGGCTAAACCATGTGCGTGTGATACCTGGTAGGGGTTGCGTGTGTGGTGTTGTGGGGCATGATCGTCAGTGGGCTACCGACTGCTGGAAAATTGCTTGTTGTGTTAACGGAAGTGGCTTGGAATGGTCTACCGTAGTGGGTGAGAGTCCCGTACGTGAAAGCATGATGGTGTTTTTTGATTGTGTTCCCGAGTAGCAGCGGGCTCGTGGAATCTGCTGTGAATCTGCCGGGACCACCCGGTAAGCCTAAATACTCAGTGTGACCGATAGCGGATGAGTACCGTGAGGGAATGGTGAAAAGTACCCCGGGAGGGGAGTGAAATAGTACCTGAAACCGTGTGCTTACAATCCGTCAGAGCCTCCTTGTGGGGTGATGGCGTGCCTTTTGAAGAATGAGCCTGCGAGTCAGCGGCATGTCGCGAGGTTAACCCGGGTGGGGTAGCCGTAGCGAAAGCGAATCCTAATAAGGGTGTGTGAGTGGCATGTTCTGGACCCGAAGCGGGGTGATCTACCCATGGCCAGTGTGAAGCAGCAGTAAGATGCTGTGGAGGCGCGAACCCACTTAGGTTGAAAACTGAGGGGATGAGCTGTGGGTAGGGGTGAAAGGCCAATCAAACTCCGTGATAGCTGGTTCTCCCCGAAATGCATTTAGGTGCAGCGTTGTATGTTTCTTGCCGGAGGTAGAGCTACTGGTTGGTTGAGCGGGACCACAATCTTAGCAATGTCAGCCAAACTCCGAATGCCGGTCAAAGTGAGAGTACAGCAGTGAGACTGCGGGGGATAAGCTCCGTTGGTCGAGAGGGAAACAGCCCAGATCGCCGGTTAAGGCCCCTAAGAGTGTACTAAGTGGAAAAGGATGTGGGATCGCGAAGACAGCCAGGAGGTTGGCTTAGAAGCAGCCACCCTTGAAAGAGTGCGTAATAGCTCACTGGTCGAGTGGTTCTGCGCCGACAATGTAGTGGGGCTCAAGTACACCGCCGAAACCGCGGCAATAACACCACTTTGGTGTTGTTGGGTAGGGGAGCGTCGTGCACGACTGTGAAGCACCAGGGTAACCTGCGGGTGTGGAGTGTGTGCGAGTGAGAATGCAGGCATGAGTAACGAATGATAAGTGAAAAACTTATCCGCCGAATGACTAAGGGTTCCTGGGTTAAGCTAATCTTCCCAGGGTGAGTCGGGACCTAAGGCGAGGCCGACAGGCGTAGTCGATGGACAACCAGTTGATATTCTGGTACCCGTGTGTGCGCGCCCAGTGGTGAATCAATGGTACTAACCACCCACCCACTACCACTGCTTTTCTTTGATTAGTTGTGGTGTGTGTGTGCGTGGGACCTTCGTTGGTAGTAGCCAAGTGATGGGGTGACGCAGTGTGGTAGCCGAGCCACTTATTGGATTGTGGTGTAAGCGTGCAGCCCGTGGCATAGGTAAATCCGTGCCACATTAAAGGGTGAGGCGTGATGCGTACCCATTTGTTGGGGATGTTGGTGATCCTGTACTGCCGAGAAAAGCCTCTAGCGAGTGCACATATGGCCCGTACCCATAACCGACACAGGTGGTCAGGTAGAGAATACTAAGGCGATCGGGTGAACTGTGGTTAAGGAACTCGGCAAAATGCCCCCGTAACTTCGGGAGAAGGGGGACCACTGCTGGTGACAGACTGGTTGAGCTGGTGGTGGTCGCAGAGAATAGAGGGAAGCGACTGTTTATTAAAAACACAGGTCCGTGCGAAAACGTGGAAGTTGATGTATACGGACTGACGCCTGCCCGGTGCTGGAAGGTTAAGAGGACCTGTTAGCAACCCTTGTTGGTTGCGAAGCGGAGAATTTAAGCCCCAGTAAACGGCGGTGGTAACTATAACCATCCTAAGGTAGCGAAATTCCTTGTCGGGTAAGTTCCGACCTGCACGAATGGCGTAACGACTTCCCTGCTGTCTCAACCACAGGCCCGGTGAAATTGCAGTACGAGTAAAGATGCTCGTTACGCGCGGCAGGACGAAAAGACCCCGGGACCTTCACTATAGCTTGGTATTGGTGTTTGGTTCGGTTTGTGTAGGATAGGTGGGAGACGTTGATTCATCATCGCTAGGTGATGCGGAGTCGCAAGTTGAAATACCACTCTGATCGAATTGAGCATCTCAACCTTGGCCCATGATCTGGGTTGGGGACAGTGCCTGGTGGGTAGTTTAACTGGGGCGGTTGCCTCCTAAAACGTAACGGAGGCGCCCAAAGGTTCCCTCAGCCTGGTTGGCAATCAGGTGTTGAGTGTAAGTGCACAAGGGAGCTTGACTGTGAGAGCGACAGCTCAAGCAGGTACGAAAGTAGGGACTAGTGATCCGGCACCTACGAGTGGAAGTGGTGTCGCTCAACGGATAAAAGGTACCCCGGGGATAACAGGCTGATCTTCCCCAAGAGTCCATATCGACGGGATGGTTTGGCACCTCGATGTCGGCTCGTCGCATCCTGGGGCTGGAGTAGGTCCCAAGGGTTGGGCTGTTCGCCCATTAAAGCGGCACGCGAGCTGGGTTTAGAACGTCGTGAGACAGTTCGGTCTCTATCCGCCGCGCGCGTTGAAACTTGAAAAAGGCTGTCCCTAGTACGAGAGGACCGGGACGGACGTACCTCTAGTGTGCCAGTTGTCCCGCCAGGGGCATAGCTGGTTGGCTACGTACGGAAGGGATAACCGCTGAAAGCATCTAAGCGGGAAGCCTGTTTTAAGATAAGGTTTCATTTGAGGTACCCCACAGACTATGGGGTTGATAGGCCAGACCTGGAAGCACCGCAAGGTGTGAAGGCGACTGGTACTAATTTACCAACAAACAACCAACAACAAACCCACAACCAACCAAGAACAAAAACTAGAAGCAACTACGCGTCCACTATGCAGTATCTGACACAACACAACACACCCCACCAAGGCGGTTGTGTCCACACTCAGTAATAGATGTGTCGGTGGTTATAGCGTCGGGGCCACGCCCGGTCCCATTCCGAACCCGGAAGCTAAGCCCGACAGCGCTGATGGTACTGCACTCGGGAGGGTGTGGGAGAGTAAGTCACCGCCGACCAAAAACTTAAAAGTGAACGACAAGAGCGTGTGTAGTGATACAAGGTAGTACCCTTGTCACTACACACGCTCTTTCGTTTTGATTAGATATTTTAGGACTAGTAACAATGGCTGATTTCGAATCCCGTAACAACCGCTCTGGCGGTAACCGCGGACATCGCGGCAACAGTGATCGTCGCTCCAGTGGCCGGGGCGATGGCGAGCGTCGCTACGGTCACCGCAACGATCGAAACGACCGCGTAGGCTACGGCAATCGGGACAGCCATGACGGTGAACGCCGCTACGGTAAGCGCAACGACCGACGCGACAATGATCGCAGGAGTTATGGCGAACGCAATGACAGCCGTGATGAGCGCCGTTCCTACGGCGATCGCGATGACCGTCGTAATGGCCATGGCAAGCGCAATGAGAATCGCGTTGAACGTGGCAATCAGGAAGGCCAGAAGCGTTACGGTGCCAAGGGACGTTCTCACGCCCAGCGTGGCGGCAAGAACCGTGATCACAATAAATCCGGTCCACATCGCAACGGTTACCGCGATGAGCGAATGGCTAAGCGCGCTAACGAGCCGGATTTACCAAGCGATATCGACGTAAAAGATCTAGATCCTCTAGTCCTCCAGGATCTTCGCGTTCTATCTAACGAGAATGCCGATGCAGTTGCTAAGCACCTCATTATGGTGGCTACCTGGTTGGCAGACGATCCACAACTAGCGTTACGTCACGCTCGCGCAGCTAAGGATCGTGCAGGTCGTGTCGCAGTCGTTCGTGAAACCGCAGGTATCGCTGCTTACCACGCTGGCGAGTGGAAGGAAGCGCTCTCTGAGCTTCGTGCAGCTCGTCGTATGAGCGGTGGCCCAGGGCTCATTGCTGTGATGGCTGATTGCGAGCGTGGACTTGGCCGTCCAGAAAAGGCAATCGAGATTGGTCGAGAGATTGATCCGCAGGAGTTGGATGAGGAAACTCGTCACGAGCTCGCTATCGTAATTGCCGGCGCTCGTCAGGATTTGGGTCAGCTTGACTCTGCTGTCACGACTCTAGACCGTGAACGCCCTGATGCTTCTAAGAAGGGTGTTTCCTGGGCACGACTTTCTTACGCCTATGCAGATGCATTAGCTACTGCTGGCCGCATCGATGAGGCTCGCACTTGGTTCAAGAATGCTGATAAGCAGGACGAGGATGGCCTCCTCGACGCCGCAGAGCGATTGAAGGAACTCGGCTAAGATACAAAATCCTCTTACGCACGGTTTTGCCGTGGGTAGGAGGATTTTCTTGTATCTACTAGTGTTAGGTGCATGAGTTTTGCAACTGAGTACGATGCATGGCTTTTCGACTTAGACGGAACGGTCTGGGAAGGAGGGCAGTTGCTGCCTCACGCCCAGGAAGTCATTAATAATTCTCCCGTACCAGTTGTGTACATCACCAACAATGCTTCCCGTAGTCCCTCTGATGTTGCCTCAATGCTGTCGGACTTCGGTATTCCAACGGCTAACGACCAAGTGATTACATCGGCTCAAGCAGCAGTTGAAATGGCGCTCCATCACCTTGAGCAAGGTGACAAAGTCTACGTTCTTGGTTCAGACTCTTTTAAGGCACTGGCGTCCGAGGCTGGATTGGAAGTAGTAGACTCCGCTGCGGACGCACCACGTGCTGTGCTTCAAGGCCACAATCCTGAGACAGGATGGGCACAGATGTCAGAAGCTGCGCTTTCAATCCGGGGCGGTGCGCGTTACTTTGCTTCAAATTTAGACACCACATTGCCAAGCGAGAGAGGTCTTCTCGTTGGTAATGGCTCAATGGTAGCCGCGGTTGTTAGCGCAACGGGGGTATCGCCTGAATCAGCTGGAAAACCTGGTCCAGCGATGTTTCTTTCTGCGGCCGGCAAAGTAGGTTCCAAGAAACCACTGGCTATTGGCGATCGCCTAAACACCGATATTGCGGGAGGTGTCGCTGCTGGCATGGACTCGTTCCATGTTCTTACCGGTGTCTCAGGACATTTCGACGTCCTCCGAGCTAGCCCGGCCGAACGCCCTTCATTCTTGGCAGATTCCTTACAAGCACTAAACGGCCCCGTGGACGAATTGCGGCCTGCCAAGCAAGGTGGTTTCTCAGCTGTGATCAATGGCAACGGTGATCTCGTGGTCTCCGGAGGGGATCCGAAGGGCACTGCCATGAATGCTTTCCGAACGGCTTGTGCTACCGCTTGGTCCTCGCCACTGTTTTCTGGCGACGTAATCCCAGAAGGGGCTAAAGCGACAGAGGCACTGAAAGAGTGGAGATAATGAGCCTAGAACCCAATCCATCCATGATGGCACAGCATTCCCCTAAGCCTCACGATCCTCGCGAGCTGGGTGCTTCGCCGCAGGAAATCCAAGACAGGTTCAACGCTGCTCTGGAAGCAGTGCCTGCCGATCTGCAAGAAGAGGCTGAGATGCTCTCGCGAGCTCACGATATTCTTCACGAAGGTCTTCAGTAGCATTCAGTGCCAAAGCGTTGTAGTTTAAATTGGTTAAACAATTGATACAACAGTAGTTGTATTACCACTTCTGGAAGTCTGGAGTCTTTGTGGCTGGCCGATACCGCCTTGATGCTGAGCTTGTTCGTCGTAAAATTGCCCGCAGCAGGGAACAGGCTCAAGAGATGATCCGCGGCGGACGTGTATACGTAGGCGGAATGTTGGCTTCTAAGCCCGCAACTCAAGTCACCCCTGACGTCTCCATTAGGGTTGAGAATGCTGATGTGGATGACTGGGCTTCCCGTGGAGCTCATAAGCTCTTGGGGGCATTGGAGCACTTTGAGCCTAAAGGACTTAAAGTTTCTGGGAAGAAAGTACTGGACGCGGGTGCTTCCACAGGTGGCTTTACGGATGTTCTTCTTCGCCGCAACGCTTCACAAGTAGTTGCGGTTGACGTTGGATATGGCCAGTTAATTTGGCGTCTCCAAAATGATGATCGAGTAAAGGTGTTGGATCGCACAAATATCCGCCACCTTACTCCCGAAATGACTGATGGTCCGTGTGAGATGATGGTAGGAGACTTATCATTCATTTCGTTGAAGCTCACGCTCCCCGCCATCGTTGAATCCTTATCCGATGGTGCTGATTTATTACCGATGGTGAAGCCCCAGTTTGAGGTTGGAAAAGATCGGCTTGGCAGCGGTGGAGTCGTCCGCAGCTCGCAGTTGCGGGCAGAAGTTACTGCTGATGTTGCACGATTTGCACAAACGCTTGGCTTGAGCTTGATTGATGTGGTGGCAAGTCCTCTGCCTGGTCCTTCTGGCAACGTTGAATACTTCTTGTGGCTCAAGAAAGACGGAGGAGACCAGGCTCCGGCAGAAGATAAGTTAGTTGAGATGATATCGCGAGCTGTGGAGGAAGGTCCCTAAGATCATGGTGCAAGAGATAAAGGCGCCAAAGAAGGTACTGCTTGTCCCACATACCGGTCGATCACGCAACGTTGCATCCGCAGCTTTAACCGCGGAGCTGCTGCATGATGCTGACATCCACGTGAGAGTCGGTGCCCACTCTGCAGATACTGTCATAGAAACCCATCCTGTCCTAAGCCAATTTGAACGAGTTCCTCGTGATGAAAACGCAGTTCGTGATATTGACCTGGTTTTGGTTTTGGGCGGTGATGGTACCTTCCTTCGTGCTGCCGATTTATCGTTTGCGGCAGACATTCCAGTTCTAGGAATTAACCTTGGTCACGTTGGATTTCTTGCAGAGTGGGAGGAAGAATCCCTCAACGAGGCTGTGAATCGCGTGACGTCAGGTGATTACCGGATTGAAGAGCGCATGACCATTAAGGTCACAGTGCGCGATGCTAGCGGTAAAAAGTTGGGTTCAGGATGGGCTCTCAATGAAGTCAGTGTTGAGAACAGCACCCGCAACGGCGTTTTAGATGCAATCTTGGAAGTTGACGGGCGTCCAGTGAGCTCTTTTGGATGCGACGGCGTGCTGGTGTCTACACCGACGGGTTCCACTGCTTACGCATTCTCAGCCGGCGGACCAGTGCTGTGGCCTGAGCTGGACGCTATTTTGGTAGTGCCAAATAATGCTCACGCACTGTTTACTAAGCCACTAGTTGTGAGCCCGCACTCCATGGTTGCCGTGGAAAGCAATCCAGATTCTTATGACGCCATGGCAGTCATGGATGGTTTTAGGAAGCTCCCAGTTCCTCCTGGTGCGCGTGTGGAGGTCACTCGCGGAGAGAAAAGCGTCAAGTGGGTTCGTTTGGACGATCGCCCTTTTACTGATCGATTGGTTACCAAGCTGAGATTGCCTGTTGAGGGGTGGCGCGGTCCATCTGCAGAGGCGGAATCTGAGGTTCAAGACTATTAGTCGTTTCTTTCGCACGGATGTTCGTTAATAGTGGTTGGTTGATGTACCATTGTCCCTATGCTCGCCGATATTGCGATTGAGAATCTAGGTGTTATCCCAAAGGCCACCGCTGAACTCAGTGATGGCCTTACTGTCTTGACCGGTGAAACTGGTGCCGGCAAGACTATGGTGGTTACCGGCCTCAGGCTTCTGAGTGGTGGCCGCGCTGATGCATCTCGTGTGCGCACAGGTTCTGCTCAAGCAAGCGTGGAGGGGCGCTTTGTTATTGATGCGCTTCCAGGGTCTGCAAAGCAGCGGATCGCAGAGATAGCGGAAGCTACGGGAGCCCAGGTCGACGAGAATGGTGAATACATCGCGTCACGCGTAGTCAATGCCTCTGGTAGGTCGAAAGCTTATCTCGGGGGCCGAGCAGTCCCAGCTTCGAGCCTTGGCGATTTTTCGGGCGAGTTGCTCACCATTCATGGTCAAAATGATCAGCTGCGCCTGTTAGGAGCAGATAAGCAGCGGGAGGCCCTCGACCGTACGGATCCAAAAATTGAAAAGCTTCTTGCTGACTACAGAGTTAAGTACGAGCATTGGAAAACCTTAGCTCGAGATCTGGAGGAGCGAACGGCCTCCAAGCGCCAGCTGGCTCAGGAAGCAGATCGCTTAGAGTTTGCTATCAACGAAATTTCCACCATCGACCCTCAACCTGGCGAAGAAGCAGAGCTCATCACCTCGATCAAGCGTCTACAGGATGTGGATGAGCTAAGAGAACAAGTAGTGACGGCGCTCGCTGCTTTGGACGGATCAGCTGCTCTTGCGGAGATCAGCGGGGAGACCGGGGAGGAAGCCTGTGCTTCTGATCTTTTGGGAAAGGCTGAACAAGCTTTAGGTAATAGCGAGGATCAAGACCTCAAAGAGCTTTCCTCTCGACTGTCCGAAGCGACGGCGATTGTGTCGGAAGTAGCAGGCGAGCTTGGCATCTTTATGTCCGATCTACCCGCGGACTCATCAGAGCTTGAAAAATTACTGCAACGTCAGCAGGATCTCAAGGGCCTTACCCGGAAATATGCCCCTGACATCGAGGGCGTAATCGCGTGGAGAGATAAGGCAGCTCGAAAGCTTGCCAAGATTGATATCTCACCTGAAGCGCTGGAGCAGTTAAAAAAAGAAACTGTGCAAGCAAAAAAGGTTATGCTTGGCGCCGCCAAGAAGCTATCAGCTGCGCGTGTGCGCACGGCTTCTGATCTAGCTGGCAAGGTGACAGAGGAGCTCCACGGCTTAGCTATGCCTAAGGCTCGATTCGCTGTGGATATCAGTGAGGTAGAACCAGGCCCATGGGGAGCTGACGAAATTGAGTTCAAACTAGCGGCAAATTCCCAAGCAGAGCCTCGACAGTTAGCTACATCTGCTTCAGGTGGCGAGCTTTCGCGAGTAATGCTGGCACTCGAAGTCATTCTCTCTTCCGGGAGCTCTGGGTCTACGTTGGTGTTCGATGAGGTTGATGCTGGCGTAGGTGGCAAAGCGGCGGTCGAAATTGGGCGCAGGCTTGCCCGCTTGGCGCAAAGGAACCAGGTCATCGTAGTTACTCACCTTCCTCAGGTAGCGGCTTTCGCGGATACACATCTCCACGTAGCTAAGGATGTCACCGACACATCGGTGACATCTGGGGTTGAGACGTTAACTGATGAGCGCAGAGTAGAGGAACTAGCCCGCATGTTGGCTGGTTTGGACAATACAGAGACTGGCAGAGCCCACGCTCAAGAGCTGTTGAAGACTGCGCGAGAAGAAGTTAAGACTTTTCGCGGCGCATGAGGGTGGGGAAATAAGAATTTAGACAAACTTCCACGTCGAAATTCCTGCGCGCCTAACCTTATTTGGCAGACACATTCGCCAAAATTATTGCCATGAGTCTGTTCTCCCGATCTTCCGATTTGCCAGGTTTCGAAGGCGTAGCGCGTGATTGCCAAGTGACCGGCAAAGGTTTCAAAAAGCTAGGTAACGGCGATATAGCGGTCATCGATGCGCAGGATATTTCTCGCGCTTTTGCCCAAAAGCTTATCGACGCCAAGCCGGCAGCAGTAATCAATGCGGCTAGTTTCTCTTCCGGAGCCGTTCCAAGTTTCGGGCCTCAGCTGATGCTTGACGAGGGCATCACTCTTATTGAAGGCGTCGGCGCTGAAATTTGGTCTGGTTTTAAGGATGGCAAGAAACTCCGCATTACCGAAGACGGCGGATTATTCAGTGGCGACAAGATGGTTGCCTCCGGTACGGTGCTTACCCTCGATACTGCTGATAAAAACTTCAGTGAAGCTCAGCAGTCACTCGTAGACCATATGGAGGCCTACTTCGGAAACACGATTCAGTTTATTCACTCCGAGTCGCCACTGCTGATTGACGGCTTGGGTATTCCTGATTCGGGTGAGCTACTCCGTGGTAGGAAAGTGTTAGTTGTAAGCCCTGGAATAGGCCACCGTAGCCAGGTCAAAGATCTACGAAACTTTATTCGTGAATACACGCCTGCACTCATAGGTGTCGGAGGCGCTGCTGACACCTTGGTTGAGCTTGGTTACAAACCTGACTTCATTGTTGGCGATCCCGCTGATATTGGCAATGAAGCGCTGCGTAGTGGTGCTCGCGTAGTGTTACCAGCAGATCCGGATGGTCACGCTAATGGTCTCGAGCGAATTCAGGATCTAGGCGTGGGCGCTACGACGTTCCCTGCGGCGGTTGACTCACCAACTGATCTAGCGCTGCTCTTATCTGAGTACCACGGAGCCGAAATGATCGTTAACGCCGGTGCTCCACTGAATCTAGACGCGATTTTCGCGGGCAAGGAAGAAGCTTCGCCTGCCGCTTTGCTGACTAGGACAAAGCTCGGGCCAAAGCTAGTGGATGCTGCCGCGATTTCGAATCTCTACACCGTCCGCACCGGAACTGGACTCGGTTGGCTGTGGGCTATCCTCGGCATTCTTGTAGCGTTGGCAGTGATTGTTGTCATTGCTGGAACTAGTGGTGATAGCTCCTTCAGCCAGAACCTGATTGATACATGGAACAACTTCGTAGTGTGGTTCCAAGGTCTGTTTAGCTAGGAGATAGACGTGCCAAGGAAAACAAGTAAAGGCGCCATTATGGGGGCACTTGCGCTGGGTCTTGCCGGAGGCGTAGCGCTGAGCAATTACGTTATCACCCCAAACCTTCCAGGTGGCGCGAACTTTACGCAAGATCAGTTGACTCAAGAGCGTGACCAAAACAGAGAACGGGCTGAGATTGCAGAGTCTCAGGCGGGCACAGCGAACAGCTTCATTGATTTACTTGCTGAAGAAACCCTAGAGAACAAACTTAGTGACCGTGCTGTGTTGGTGTTGGCCAGCGCTGATGCTTTCCAAGATGATATTGACGCAGTTACCGAGCGCCTTGAATCCGCAGGTGCGGTAAATTCCGGTTTCATCAAGCTCGAAGAGAAGTTCTTTGCTCAAGACGGCGCCGATGCGCTGAAGAGTATCGTTGCGAACACGTTGCCGGCGGGGGCTCAGTTGTCCACCGACCAGTTGGATGCCGGTACTCACGCTGGTGAAGCGCTCGGCAGTGCACTCATGCTCGATGCAGACTCCAGTCAACCACAGTCGACTACTGAAGAGCGAGCGATCATCCTCCGTGCTCTGCGTGAGGCTGATTTCATTGACTACGAGGACGGAACAATCCTTCCCGCCCAAGCAATTGTCATTGTTACCGGTGATAAGGATCTATCTAATGATGAGTACGTAGCTACGGCTGAAGTCAATTTTGCCAAAGCGCTTGGTGAAGTTGGGGCAGGCGTAGTGGTTACTGGCCGCATTCACACAGCCGCGGATACCGGTGTAGTGGGACGACTACGGGCCAACGACGTGGCCAGAGAAACGGTATCCACTGTGGACTCAGTGGATACCGTAGTCGGGCAGGTTGCTTCCGTCTTAGCTGTGAAAGAACAACTCGACGGCGAATCAGGGGCGTACGGTTCTGCTGCATCTGCGGACGCAGCTTCTCCTACTCCTTAACTAACGAACAACTGCTTTTTCAACGGCGGCGTCGGTCCTACCGCGCCGCCGTTTTTCGCGCTTTAGTGGGCTGATCACAGTGTGGTGGAGTAGATGGTGTTGCCTACGACGGTGCTTGAAAGACCGTGGTGATCTGAACCGAACTAGCCCCTGAAAGCTGGTCAGGGTTAAGACTGGGCGGTCATGGGGTAGGGCTCATTAAGGATCACACTGCAGGCCAGCTCCACGCTCCATTAGCGTAGACAGTTCACCGGCCCGTAGCACTTGCATGATTCATCACGCCCAGTTTGTTAAGTCGTGACAATTTCCCATATTTAAAACAGATAGCTGATGTATTATTTTTCCAAGCGGGAAACTTCTTGCTCGCTCCCACCTCTTGGCTCAACTCATTTGGAGACGCTATGAAAATGAATCGTCGAATCGCTGCAGCCATCGCGGCAACGGTGATCGCGTGCGCCGCCCCGATTCCTGCAACTGCGCAAGAATCTTCTTCCGTTGCTGGTGTCCCGGTATACGGTGGCCCGTACGGCACTCGGATCGCTTGCAAGCTCTACAACACCGGAACTTTGGTCAGCGATCTTATCTACCGGGATGAATACTGTGTCACTCTGGGCTCATACCAGTTCTACTACATTCCATTCATTGGTCCGCTAGTGAAGGATCTTTTGGGTAAGTAGAAGGTTGAGACGCTCCCCATTATGAACAGCCTACTTGCAGGCTATTCATGATAGGGGGCGTTTTTTCGGGTCGCGGAAGGCTGTTGACTACTTATCCGGCCACAACTCCTACTTAACTTATAAGCACTATGGGGCTGATTTACTCTAGCTGTCTTTTAGCCTTGGGCGGTTTCTCCTCTTCAAGTGATGTCCAGACTGCCTTCTTCTGAAATGGTATTGGCCCTACCGACGTTTTTCTGATCTTTAGTTGATTTATCACGTAATAATTACCTGTCCACCAATTGTTATTGGGGACGGGGCATGTTAAGCTGAAGGCCCGTAGGTCATGACGATCTGCTTCAGCACTGCGCTACACGGGTGAAGAACCTCCGCAGTGGCTTTAGGCAGATCGTTGCGTATGAAGTAAGACCTGCGGATTGTGCTTTTTAGGGCTTATTCGCGCGTTTACGCTTCACGCAGCAGGCATTTTGCACCGTTATCGGGTGCAAAATTTTTAGGACGCTAGGAGAATACCCATGCCACATCGCACTAGTGAGCGTGAGACCAAGTACATTTTCGTAACGGGTGGCGTCGTGTCCTCCCTAGGTAAGGGCCTGACGGCAGCAAGTTTAGGGCAGCTTCTGATTTCGCGTGGGCTATCAGTGACTATGCAGAAGCTTGATCCCTACCTCAACGTGGATCCAGGTACCATGAACCCATTTGAGCATGGTGAGGTCTTTGTCACCGATGATGGAGCCGAGACGGACCTGGACCTAGGCCACTATGAGCGTTTTCTGGATCGAAACCTTACCCAGAACGCGAACGTCACCACCGGTAAGGTCTATTCCACTGTTATTGCAAAGGAGCGTCGCGGAGAGTTCCTGGGCAAGACGGTTCAAGTTATTCCACACATCACGGATGAGATTAAGTCTCGTATTCTTGCAATGGGGGAACCGGATGCAGAAGGTAACAAGCCTGACATCGTCATTTCCGAGATTGGTGGCACCGTAGGTGACATCGAGTCTCAGCCTTTCCTCGAGGCAGCTCGCCAGGTTCGCCATGAGGTCGGTCGCGAGAACATCTTCTTTATTCACTGCTCTTTGGTTCCTTACCTGGGGCCATCTGGTGAGCTGAAGACTAAGCCCACACAGCACTCCGTTGCTGAGCTTCGCTCCATTGGTATCATGCCCGATGCGGTTGTGCTGCGTTGTGACCGTGACGTTCCCCAGCCGCTCAAGAACAAAATCGCGTTGATGTGCGACATCGAGGAAGAAGGCGTCATCTCTTGTCCCGATTCTTCCTCCATCTACAATATTCCAGAGGTGCTGTTCAACGAGCACCTAGACACTTTCGTGATCCGGAAGTTGGGGCTTCCATTCCGCGACGTGGACTGGGCTGTATGGGGCGACCTGCTTGATCGTGTTCACAACCCACAGAAGGAAGTCAAGGTTGCCCTCGTTGGTAAGTACATTGACCTACCGGACGCCTACCTTTCTGTGGCGGAAGCTATCCGTTCTGGTGCATTCGCTCACCACGCTAAGGCAAACATTGAGTGGGTTGCTTCTGATGAGTGTGCTACACCTGAGGGGGCAAAAGAAGCGCTGGGTAATGTAGATGCGATCGTAGTCCCAGGTGGCTTTGGCTTCAGAGGTATTGAGGGCAAAATTGGTGCCATTACTTATGCTCGCGAGAACAAGATTCCAATGCTGGGCCTTTGCTTGGGCCTGCAGTGCACCGTTTTGGAGGCGGCACGCCAAGCTGGAATTGAGAACGCTTCCTCCACGGAGTTTGACCCAGAAACCACGGCTCCAGTGATCGCGACAATGGCAGAGCAGCAGGCTGCTGTTACTGGTGAAGCAGATCTTGGTGGAACCATGCGGTTGGGCGCTTATCCAGCAACTTTGGTTGAGGGTTCTCTCGTTGCTGAGCTCTACGGTGCGACAGAGGTTTCCGAGCGTCATCGACATCGTTACGAGGTGAACAACGCTTACCGTGGCCAGATCGAGGAAGGCTCTGACCTCGTCTTCTCTGGCACCTCACCAGACGGAAAGCTTGTCGAATTTGTTGAATACCCCAAGGACATTCACCCATTCCTTGTAGCTACCCAAGCGCATCCTGAGTACAAGTCTCGCCCAACCCGTCCGCACCCATTGTTCGATGGTTTAATCAAGGCCGCGTTGGAGCGACAAAACTAGGTGAAGAACTGGCACGGTGAAGCGTGGCTTTCCTAGAACCAGGAAAGCCACGCTTTCACGAGTACAGTTAGATGCATGGCTTTCGAATTCACCACTTCCTCATCTGAACTTCTCCTAGACGCACCTATTATCGCAGTGCGCAGGGATTGCGTGACCATGCCAGGCGGAAGAGAGGCAGCTAGGGAAGTGGTGGAGCACTTCGGTGCTATTGCAGTGGTTGCTTTCGACGGCAAGCGTATAGCCCTCGTGACCCAGTATCGCCACAGTGTTGGGAGGCGATTGGTCGAGCTTCCAGCTGGGTTGCTGGATGTAGCGCACGAGGACGAACTTGAATGCGCTAAGCGTGAACTTGTTGAAGAAGCAGGTCTGGAGGCAGCCACGTGGTCCGTTATTGCTGACTTGGTTACCAGCCCCGGTTTCGCGGACGAGGCCGTGCGAGTATTCCTAGCCCAGGATTTAACCGAAACAGCCCGCCCTGACGCTCAAGACGAAGAAGCAGACATGACCATGCAATGGGTGGATTTGGATCAAGCAGTAGAGATGATCCTGCGAGGAGAAATCGTTAACTCAATTGCAATTTCTGGAATTTTGGCTGCGAACCAAGTAATCAACCACGGTGGTAGTGCTCGAGGCGTAGATGCTTCTTTTGATCTCCGTCCACAGGCGCTAGCGAAACGTCGCATTAATGAGGGATTCACCGGAGACATGAAGAGAATCCCCAACAACCAGTAACTGTACTTTCCTCGAAGTCTAAAGACATGAGCGTTGATCCTAAAGTTGTAGCGCGTACGTGGCTAACGCACCTGAGCGTGGAGCGTGGTGTTTCCCCCAATACATTAAGCAACTATCGCCGTGACCTTGATCGCTACCTGAATTATCTCGATGCCGCGGGCATCGATGATCTTGAAAAGGTCCGTGCAACGGACCTAGAGAACTACGTGGCCTACCTCCGTACCGGAGATGGTGACACCGGCCGGGCGCCCTTGGCGGCGTCGTCAAGCGGGCGGGCGCTGGTGGTAGCTCGCGGGCTTCACAAGTTCGCCGTGCGTGAAGGACTGTTGGAAATCGATGCCGCCTCAGAGGTTTCTCCGCCCGCGACGGCTCAGCACCTGCCAGATACTTTAAGTGTGGGTGAGGTAGATCGATTACTTGAATCTATACCGGATGGTGACAGTGCATCTGTCATGGACTTGCGGGAGAAAGCGCTGCTGGAGGTGTTGTATGGTACGGGCGCTCGAATAACCGAGGTCCTGGACCTCATGGTGGATGACCTTTACGACATCATTAATTCCTCTCATAATGATGATCTCGCGATGTTGAGGCTTACAGGCAAAGGCAATAAGCAACGCTTAGTTCCGGTGGGAACGAAAGCAATCGCTGCCATCAAGTCATACGTAGTACGTGCCCGCCCCGCATTTGCCAAAGGTAAATCTGCGGCGTTGTTTCTGAACAATCGTGGCGGAGCGCTGTCGCGTCAAAGCGCATGGAAAATAATTAAGCAAGCTGCTGAGCGCGCAGGGATTGAGAAGGACATCTCCCCACACACCTTGCGCCACAGCTACGCAACGCATCTGCTCGAAGGCGGCGCGGACGTGCGAGTAGTGCAAGAGCTACTGGGGCACGCTTCAGTAAAAACTACGCAGATTTACACCCATGTAACCGCAGATAACCTCCGGCAGGTGTGGGCCACCAGCCACCCGCGTGCTTAGGCTTGGTGGGCACCATCGCTCGCGCGGTCGATCGGCGATCCTGCCTGTTTTAGCCGCCTAGGTGCGCAGTACGGTAACTAGTTTCAAGCGTATACAGAGATTGGTCTTGTAGTGGGCCTAGTTCTACGTCCGCGCGAGGCTCTAAGTACTGCGCTCCTGTTCGTGTTTTCAGTGATGAGTGCTCAATGTCTAGTGTGTAAGCTAGACAAAAAGAGCTGATATCTTACCTCGGGTATACGTTTTGCGCCCCTAGGTTGTAGGCTAGGGGGTAGTAGGAACTACACTGGTGTAAGTATCTATGTTCTCGCTGGCGTTAATGTGACGGGCAGGCGGGCGAGAAATTTCAAAGTCAAGTGAGAGGAATGGACATGAGTGACGCGGGACTGTTCGATGCCCCCGACAATGAGGTGGGCCTAACGGGTCGACCACTTCGTGTGTTCCCTGATCCTGAGCCGTTGACTAAGCATGGGCCCGCCACAATCATCTCGATGTGCAACCAGAAGGGTGGAGTAGGAAAGACCACCTCTACCATCAACCTTGGTGCATGCCTAGCTGAGGCTGGGCGAAGGGTCTTGCTAGTCGACCTTGACCCTCAGGGTGCACTGTCGGCTGGACTTGGTATCCCCCATGAGGATCTAGATACCACCGTTTACAACCTGATGGTGGACAATGAGGCCTCCATTCATAATGCCATTCACAAGACCACCGTTAGCGGGCTGGACTTGGTTCCAGCAAACATTGATCTTTCTGCCGCTGAAATTCAGTTGGTCAACGAAGTTGGACGTGAGCAAACCCTAGCCCGTGCTCTGCGCCCGGTGATGCGAGATTACGATTTCATCATCATTGACTGTCAGCCATCCTTGGGTCTGCTTACTGTCAATGCTCTGGCATGTTCTCACGGCGTTATTATTCCTATGGAATGCGAGTACTTCTCTCTTCGCGGTCTTGCTCTCCTTACTGACACGGTGGAGAAGGTTCGTGACCGCCTGAACTTCAACCTCGAGATCATGGGCATCTTGGTTACCATGTTCGATCGCCGAACTACTCATGCGCGCGAAGTCATGTCTCGTGTGGTTGAAGTGTTCGAGGACCGAGTTTTTGAAACCGTCATCACTCGCACCGTTCGCTTCCCTGAAACTTCCGTTGCTGGTGAGCCAATCATCACGTGGGCCCCTAGCTCGCCTGGAGCCGCGCAATACCGTCAACTGGCGCGTGAAGTCATTCAGCGTACGAACGAGGAATCCTACTAGTGGCTGTCTAGCTGTGAGATAACCAGTAGTGGCGAACAACCAAGTTTCAGACAACCAGCCGGAGATTACCGGCTTCCGAATCGTACTCAAAAACTTTGAGGGGCCATTCGACCTCCTTCTCCAGCTCATCTCATCCAAGAAACTGGAAGTAACGGATGTTGCTCTTGCCCAAGTAACTGACGAATTTGTTGCGTATACCCGCGAGCTCGGTGAGTTTGCTGAGTTGGATGAGATCACCGAGTTCTTGGTAGTCGCGGCGACGCTACTTGACCTCAAAGCGGCAAGCTTGGTGCCACGGGGTGAGGTTGATTCCCTGGATGATCTGGAGCTTTTAGAAACTCGAGATCTTCTCTTTGCTCGGCTGCTCCAATACAAGGCATACAGCCAAGTTGCCGATTTGTTTGCTCAGTGGCAAGCACAGGCGCAACGTAGGTATCCGCGCATTGTAGGTATGGAACAACAATTTGCTGAACTGTTGCCTCCAGTAGTTTTGGGGCATACCCCAGCAAGCTTCGCTGAGCTGGCAGCTGGGGTTTTTCGCCCTAAACCGCCAGAGACAGTGGCCACCAGCCATATTCATCAAGTTGCTGTCTCCGTGCCTGAGCAAGCAGGCAAGATTTTGGACACGTTGCGTATTGCCGGTAAAGATTCATGGTTGACGTTCGCTGCTTTGACACGCGACTGCAGCATTTCCATGCAGGTGGTAGGAAGATTCCTTGCATTGCTTGAATTGTATAAAGCAAAGGCAATTGGCGTGGAACAAGAAGAGTCCCTAGGTGAACTAAAAGTCGCATGGACAGGACTCGACGTTGATCCTGCCGTCGTAGCTGCAAGCAATTGGTCTTAAAAGCCGCTTTTAGTTTTCCACTGTTTTGGTTTCCTCTAGCGAACGCACTGTTTTTCCCGCAGCGGTTTGGTACAACTTAAGGAGGATGAGAAAGCTTACGCTCACAACATGAGGAGTTAGGGTGGCTGGGGTAATTGTGATCGCAGGTATTGCCACTGATGTTGGTAAGACTACTGCCGCTGCCGCTATCTCTAATCTGCTTCGCTCGAGGGGGCGAGATGTAGTTGTAGTGAAGGTAGCTCGCCTCGAACCACGCCGGCCGATCAAGGATATGGGGACAATCGAGAAGCTCACGGGTGTGCCTGGGATTGATTTATCCGAGGAGCCGGATCCTATTGAAGCAGTGAAAGAATTGGCTGCTGAAGGAAAGACCGTGGTGGTCGAAGGCTCAGGTGGATTGCATGTTCCATTGTTGGGTGAGGACACAATCGCTCACGTAGCAGCTCGTTTAGACGCCCCACTAGTAGTTGTTTCCGGAATGACCCAAGATGCAGTCGCGCTCGCTGTCGAGGCCGTCAACTTCGCTCGCAGTTGCGGCGCCAATGTAATTGGCGTGCTGGGCGGAAAACTTCCTCGAGGGGCTGACTTGAAGACCCGCCTCATTTTGATGCAAGTATCCCGTGCAACAGGGGTTCCTTTCATTGGCAGTATTAAAGAAGGCGCAGGAAATTTGGACTTTGCCGATGAATTTAGGCATCAATTATCCACAATTCACTTACCCGAAGAGCTCTAAAGGCACCTGCTAAGTTTTTGGATTAGTAGGTGCCCGCTGTTTGGCCATTAAATGAGGGTAAGGGTCAAAAAGGGGATGCGGACGAAATCCTGGAGGATTTTCCGCATCCCCTTTTGACTCTTAACCCTTAAATGATGGATTTGAAGAAGCTCCATACTTCGCGTTGGGCCAATCCCGGGAACCAATTGTGACCACCATTTTCCACCCGAATGTGCTTGGTTGGAGCGCTACACCCAGCGGAGGTGTAAGTGGTAGTGCCACTACCAACCGTGCCAGTTCCGCTGATTCCACTCACAGAGCAGTTATTCTTCATTTGGAATTGGCGCACGACTGCATCAATGGAACGGAACGGTGCTCCGTGTCGTGTCCCTCCGTTGTATCCCACCACATCATCATTGGGAGCATGCATGATTAATGCTGGGACTGGAGTCTGGGAACAATTATTAGTAGTTGGGTTGTAGTAGGCACCTGCCACTCCTGCTACTCCGGCTACCAAATCAGGCGCGTGGCAGGCAAGCGCGATGGCCATACCACCGCCGTTGGAATGGCCAACTGCGAACACCTTGTCCCTGTTAACGCTGTAACGGGATGCGAGATCGTTCAGGGCTGCTCTGATGAAGCTAGCATCGCTGTGAACAGTGGTACGCGAATAAGGTGCACCGCCCCAAGCGAAACGAAAATCACTGACAGCTGCCTGAGGGTATAAGATGATTGCTTCTTGTCCTACTTCTGCTTTCAGGCCTGAATAGCCACGAAAAACAACATTAGCGTCTTGCCAACCACCCATGCCTATGATCACAGGGTATTTCTTGGTGGAGTCATATCCTGAAGGAATGTCTGCAATATAGGAACGACCCTTAATGAAACCGATGATAAGGGTGCTGGAGTTGTTTATTGATGAGTTGTATATTGACGCGGTGTTTATTGATGAGGTGCCGTTGGTCAATTCCTCTGGTAAGAAGCTAGAACCATATGACGAAAGTGACGATAGGGGGGGGGCTACTTTGCGCAGTGGCCAAAGGAGGGTTTAGGCCCGTGGCCATAGTTAGGCTGGCGACTAAGGCCAAGAGTTGTTTTTTAATCTTCACCCGATAAATGATACAACAATAACGGGCTAACTTCCGCATACCTTGGAGCTAATTGTAAGAGGATGGGGATCTAAAAGGTGCAACGGGCAATCGGGTATTTAGGCTGGTTAATTGAATGGTGGAAGGAATTTGTCCAATATTTTAGGCCAATTTATTAAACGTCTGTCTATAAAGGGCGCGAATGATTTCGGTGGGAAGAACGTAGCTTAGAACCGAAAACTTCAGGCACATTGGGTGGGAGTCAGGAATAGACCGCCGTAGTAATCATAGGAAGTTGGCTGACGTTGGAGGGCTAGACGCTCCTAGAGGAATCTGTTTGATTAAGAGCGCGTCAGCCGTCTGTAATACTAATTTGTTAGCCTTAAATCTTATAGATGCAGTGTGCATCACACTTTCGAAATCATGGCAGGAGATGACTGTGACAGCAGCAGGATTTGTTTCACGGATTCGGTCTAGTATTGAGTCCATCCTGCTGGTAGTTGATACTCCAGTAACCCCTAGCCAACTCGCAGCAGCAACCGAAGCTGACGTCTCTACGGTCGTTACGGTCTTGAGGGATATTGCCCGCGAATTTGATGACCGTGGCATGGGTTTCCAACTGCGTGAGAGTGAAGAAGGTTGGCGCCTCTATACTCGCCGTGAAAACGCACAGGTAGTGGAGAAGTTCTTGCTTGGTGGGTCCCAAACGAAACTCTCTCGTGCGGCGTTAGAAACCTTGGCCGTCATCGCGTACCGTCAGCCAGCTACTCGTGCGCAGGTATCTGCAGTGCGTGGGGTGAATGTGGATGGCGTTATGCGTACTCTGCAGTTACGTGGGCTCATTAGAGAAGTAGATATGGGTGAAGGGGAACAGCGTGGAGCTCACCATTATGAGACTACGGAGCTCTTCTTGGAGTTGCTTGGAATTGATTCCCTTGAACGCCTGCCTGATTTGGCACCGCTGCTGCCGGATATTGACTCTATTGATGAGGAGTTTTAAATCTTCGTTGTAAACCCTTGTCCATGCTTTCGCAGCATGTGATCTTAAGCGTTTAGGCAGGTTGCATTAGCAAGGGAATGAGTTGTGGGGTAGAGTGGTTGGGTATTTCATAACCTAATATTTTCGATCGATAAGGATTATCGTGAATTCACCCGCTCGCCGAGATGGCACACCGGACAAGGGCAAGCGCCCACACCGTGGACAGGGAAAGCGTTTCAATCAGGAAGCACCTGTCGCGAAGAATCGTAAAGGTAAAGCGAAGCAAGCTAAGCCACAGAGGCAACAGAAGACTCGTAATGATGAGTTCCTAGTCTCCAATGCTCGACCATCGCGCAAACAGCATGTTCGTCGTAGTGACCTTAAAGCCGGAAACTCTTCTGGCGAGGGCATCCGACTGCAAAAGGTTCTAGCTCAAGCAGGTGTAGCATCGCGTCGTCATGCAGAGATCATGATTGACGCCGGCCGTGTTGAAGTAAACGGCAAGATTGTTATTGAGCAGGGCGTTCGTGTGAATCCAAACACGGATGTTATCCGTGTAGACGGTGTTCGCGTTAACGTGAACGAGGATCTTCAGTACTTTGTTCTGAACAAGCCTCGGGGCATGCACTCCACCATGAGTGACGAGCTCGGCCGCGCCTGCATTGGTGACATCATTGGTGAAAAAATCGTTTCAGGACAGCGCCTTTTCCACGTTGGTCGCTTAGATGCAGATACGGAAGGTCTGATCCTTCTCACCAATGACGGCGAGCTAGCTAACCGCCTCATGCACCCTAAGTACGAGGTTTCCAAGACTTATCTTGCCACCGTTCTTGGCGAGCCGGATAAGAAAGCTATCGCGCTACTGAAGAACGGCATTGAATTGGATGACGGCCCTGCTAAGGCAGACTTTGTTCAGGTCGTCGACGCTCACCAAGGCAAGTCCTTGATTCGTATTGAGCTGCATGAAGGTCGCAAGCACATTGTTCGACGCATGCTGAAAGCAGCCGGCTATCCGGTTCAGCGCCTCGTCCGCACCAAGCTTCACACAGTGCAGCTTGGCGAGCAGACTCCTGGCGCTTTCCGTGCACTGAATTCAGCTGAGCTCACGAGCTTGTTCAAAGCTGTAGGCATGTAAAGACGGTGCATATCAATGACTAATTCTGAAATCCACAACTGCGCTGACAACGGCTTGATCGTTGCTGTTGACGGTCCGTCCGGTGCAGGTAAGTCCACAGTATGCCGTGCGGTAGCTCAGCAACTTAACGCGAAGTACCTGGACACGGGTGCCATGTACCGAGTAGCAACCCTTCACGTGCTTCGTCAGGGAATCGACCCATCTAATGCTCAGGAGGTCATCGAGGCGACTGCATCGTTACCACTGCAGGTCAACGATGATCCACAGTCCCGCGAGGTCTTGCTTGCAGGAGAGGACGTTTCGAGGCAGATCCGGGGCCCGGAAGTAACCAAGAATGTCTCCGCGGTGTCAGCTATTCCTGAGGTCCGCGCGAACCTAGTGGATCTCCAGCGTCGGTTGGCTAAGGAAGCGAACCGCTGCATCCTTGATGGTCGTGACATTGGCACGAACGTGCTCACTGATGCGCCAGTGAAAATCTACCTCACGGCATCCGCGGAGGTTCGAGCACAGCGCCGACATGATCAAGACGTAGCCGCTGGGCGCGAGTCCAACTTTGAGGAAGTATTGGCTGACGTAATGCGCCGCGATCACGCTGATTCCACCCGCAAGGTGGCGCCACTTCGTCCTGCCGACGACGCCATCATCGTTGACACGTCCGAACTTGAGCTGGAACAGGTCATAGAGACCCTCCACACCCTGATCGAAGAATCCGCCATCAAGTAGCAACCTTGTAGGAGAACCCCATGACTAATGAAAACACTAAGGGCCACCCACAAGATGGTGGCGAAGAGGAAGAAACCGTTTTCGTCTACAACACCTCTCAGGGTGAAGTCGATGCTGAGAGCGCTTTCGTCGAGGAAGAGGTTTTGGCGCCTGGACAAGGCTATGGAGCCCGTGATTTTGATGAGTCCGAATTCGCTGATTATGACTTCGGCGAGGAAGAACTCGATGATGACTTCGAGCCTGTCTTTGATGAGTCTGACTTTGCGCAGCCAGACTTCGGAGATGATTACTCCGACGAAGACTGGGAGGAATTAGAGCGTGCCTTCGGTATCAATAGCCAAGGGCACCTCGAAGAAAACCTCTGCACTGTGGCCATCGTCGGTCGCCCAAATGTGGGCAAGTCCTCACTCGTCAACCGCTTCATCGGCCGTCGAGAAGCCGTTGTAGAGGATTTCCCAGGCGTTACTCGCGACCGTATTTCTTACCTAGCGGACTGGGGCGGACAGCGTTTCTGGGTGCAAGATACCGGCGGTTGGGATCCCAACGTAAAGGGAATCCACGCCGCTATCGCGCGTCAGGCCGAGGTAGCGATGGAGACTGCAGACGTCATCATCATGGTTGTCGACACCAAGGTCGGCATCACAGAGACTGACTCGGTCATGGCCCGCAAGCTCCAGCGCTCTGAAGTTCCGGTAATCCTCGTTGCCAACAAGTTCGACTCGGATAACCTTTATGCAGACATGGCCGAGTTCTACGCTCTCGGATTGGGAGATCCGTGGCCAGTTTCCGCTCAACATGGCCGCGGTGGTGCGGACGTACTTGAAGAAGTCCTTCGCCTGTTCCCTAAGGAGCCACGTCATCCATCCATCGTAGAGGGACCTCGTCGAGTAGCGCTGGTGGGCAAACCTAACGTGGGCAAGTCTTCGCTGTTGAACAAAATCACTGGTGAGAACCGTTCCGTAGTAGACAACGTTGCCGGTACCACAGTGGATCCAGTGGACTCCTTGGTACAGCTAGAGAAGAAGCTGTGGAAGTTCATCGATACGGCGGGTCTGCGCAAGAAAGTTAAGAACGCCAGCGGGCACGAGTACTACGCGTCTCTGCGTACCCGCGGTGTTATTGACGCCGCCGAGGTTGTTCTGTTCATGATTGACTCTTCGGAGCCAGTGTCCGAGCAAGACCAGCGTGTTCTGAACATGATTCTGGAGGCCGGCAAGGCCCTAGTACTGATCTTCAACAAGTGGGATCTCATGGATGAGGAACGTCGTTGGGAACTTGACAGAGAAATCGATCAGCAGCTTCGACACATTCCTTGGGTGAAGCGCATCAACATCTCCGCGAAAACGGGACGCGCCTTGCAGCGCTTGGAACCGTACATGGAGGAGGCACTAGCTAACTGGGATAAGCGCGTAACCACTGGCCAGCTCAACAACTGGCTTCGCGCTACAATCGCCGCCAATCCGCCAGCTATGAAGGGCGGTCGCGTTCCGCGCGTACTGTTTGCAACGCAGGCGTCTACCCGCCCTCCAACAATTGTGCTGTTTACCACTGGTTTCTTGGAGCATGGTTACCGCCGTTACCTGGAGCGTAAGTTCCGTGAGAACTTTGGCTTCGAAGGCACTCCGGTTCGAATCGCCGTTCGAGTGCGTGAACGTCGCGGTAGAAAGTAACGAATATTCAAAATAGCGCCTCGTAGGAGGCGCTATTTTCATGACCTGCAACCTTTTTCAGTAGTTTCACATTGGTGGACTACCAGAACGGAAAAAGGCTGAAGGCGTAAAGTTAAACGTCGGTTTGTGCCTTATCTGCAGGGCCACTAACTACCAGAGTTGATTGAGGAAGTGACATCAGAGTGAGCAGACCCGTAACGCAGCGACCCTACGGCGAGGAATTTGATTATTCAGTTCTTCCTGGTGTGGGCGCGCAAAAATCAAAGCTTCCTCAGCCTGATGATAAGCGGTGGCTGATTAAGACGGTATTTTCTCAGCGCCCGTGGTCCGTGTTCGCTTCGATATGCATGGCGTTGGGTTTCTTGTGTCAAGGCGTTATTCCAGTCTTGGTAGGTAAGGCCATTGATCAGGCAATCGGCGGAAATGATATTTCTAGGCTCTGGTTTTGGGTAGCCATTCTTTTTGCCGTGTTCGCTTTTAACTGGTGCACACAGTGGTTTGCGCGCTTTTATGCTGCACGCTCTGAAATGCTGATAGGCCATGATCTCCGTATGGCTGTCACTGACCGCATTCAGGATCCCAAGGGCCTTGGTGGAAAGCGTCGTACTGCTGGTGGCTTGTTGTCTATTGCCAGCTCAGACACCCAAAAGGTATCTCACGCAGTAATCATGACTATCATGCCGGTGGCCGAGATTGCCTCTATTACGTATGTGTCTGTGATGATGTTTCTGATTAATCCATGGCTCGGACTTGCGATGATTGCCGCTGGGCCGTTAATCACCGTAATTGCTATTTATTCCTCTCGTCCCCTGCAGGAGCGTAGCGGCAAGCGTCAGCGAGCTTTGGCGCAGACCGCCGCCACTGCAACAGACGTGGTTGACGGTCTTCGAATCCTTAAGGGCCTGGGAGCTATCTCGACCGTTCAGCGCCGTTATAAGTTGGTGAGCGACAACGCATATGAGAAAGTGGTTCAGGCGAATTCCGCGCAAGCGCGTTTGAACGGTATCACGGAAGCTGTGGGTTCTCTATTCACGATTTTCATTGGTATTGCCGCTGGCTTTTTAGCAGTCAATGGTCGTGTAACGCTAGGTGAAGTGATTACCTTGGTTGGTCTGACTCAGTTCATCATCACCCCAATGACCATGTTTGGACGCAACATCGCATCAGTGTGGGCCTCGGCCAGTGCGAGTGCGATACGGGTAACTGAGGTACTGAACGCCCCACCGTCTCGTGTGGAGCAAGAATCTGTAGATTTTGCTCGTACAGTCTTGGCTCGGTTGCCACAGGGGCTCACGGTGGTGCATTGTTCGGACAAGGACATCAAGCATCGCGTTCTACGGCAGTTCGAGTCTCTGCCAATGCACTTGGTCACTGTAGCTCCTCATGCGGCCGAGTTGTTTGAGGGTAGCGTCGTAGATAACGTGTATCCGGACCGCAAGCGGGCAGAGGATGCCCTCTATGCAGCATCGGCGTTGGATATCCCCGGTGGTATTGATCGGGAAGTAGGCGAGGAAGGCTCCCACCTGTCAGGTGGCCAACGCCAGCGCGTGGCCTTGGCTCGCGCTATAGCTTTCGACGCTGAACTCATTGTTTTTGACGAACCCACTACGGCAGTCGACTCGGTTACCGAGTCCCAGATTGTGGAGCGTGTGAATGCTCGGCGGGCGGGGAAGAAAACACTCGTGTTCACCGACGCACCAAGCTGGCGTGCGGCAGCCAGCACAACCATGAGCATCCATGATGATCGTCTTGAGTCCTTGTTTGACGGCGCTGCGTCCAGGGCGAGAGCTGAGTTCGATTCCGTAACAGAGAGCGAAGGGGAGTAGAGGTCATGAGTGCAGCTAGTTCTGTAGAGACTACGGTAAATACACACCAAGAGCTCCGATTCCCACTGGCTTCTGGTAGGCAAGTTTGGACTGAGCTCAAGGCTCAAATCAAGGCCGTTAACAACGCCGGCTGGTTGTTCCTACTTGCGGTCGTCATTTTGAGTGTTGGAGCGTGGCTAAACGTGCTGGTCCCACAGTTGTTGGGACGCATTGTTGACGTAGTGCGCGATTCCGGCTCTGGGGCGCAGACCCAGCTTTGGAAACTGTGCTCCATCATGGCAGTGGTAGCCATCCTCTCGGCGATTTTTAACGCTCTCGGTTTCTTTTTAGTTTCCAAGATTGTGGAACGAGTGATAGCTAATCTTCGCGAATCCATGGTGGTAACGGCTCTCGGTTTACCAACCCATCAGGTTGAGGATGCCGGCACCGGTGATCTTGTGTCTCGGTCAACGGATGATGTATCAATGGTTTCGTCTGCGGTAACGGAAACGCTACCGATGCTCACGGGGGCGTTGTTTACCATCATTGCGACAGTTATTGCGCTGCTGACGATCGATTGGCAGTTCATTATTATTCCGCTGGTTATTGCTCCGGTCTATTACGTAGCTACCAAGTGGTACCTACGTGTTGCGCCACCTAGATACGCTGCCGAACGAGCAGCAATGGGCGAGCGTGCCCGCCGCTTTCTGGAAGCCATCCGCGGACGTAATTCAGTTCGTGCTTACCAGATGGAAAACAAGATGCATCGGCGCATTTTCGAAAGCTCATGGGACGTTGTGGCACATGGCGTTAGTGCGCGCATGACCATGATTCGATTGAATCAAGTGACCTTACTGTGTGAGTTCCTCATGGTCACTGGGGCCATCGTGATCGGTTTCTTTCTTGTCCAGAACGGGTCCGTCACCGTGGGCGCCGTAACCGGTGCTGCCTTAATGATGATTCGTGTCCGCGGACCACTCATGCACCTGATGCGTGTGTTGGATACGATCCAGTCGGGTTATGCATCTCTTGCACGCATTGTGGGGGTGACGCTCAACCCTCCAATGGCTGTCCCAGACGCTGGTGCACCAATGGCGAAAGGTGAGGTCGATTTACGCGACGTTAGTTTTGGATACGGTGATGGCTGGGCGGTTGACAGCGTTAACCTCCATCTCGAGCCGGGGCAGTCTGCAGCCCTTGTGGGTGCTTCTGGCGCGGGCAAATCCACTGTCGCGGCTTTGCTAGCGGGCCTGCGTGTCCCTAGCAAAGGCGAGGTACTCATCGATGGGATCCCAGTTGCGGCGTTGTCTGATGCAGAACGCAGATCTCGTATAGCACTAGTGAGCCAAGAGGTTCATGTGTTCTCCGGTACGCTGCGTGAAGATCTCACGCTGGCGCAGCCTGATGCTACTGATGAGGAACTCATTGATGCTCTTCGTCGTGTCAACGCAATGGATTGGTTTGAAACGTTGGCGGACGGTTTGGATACTGTCGTGGGTGCGCAGGGCACCGCTATTGAACCACTGGAGGCCCAGCAACTAGCCTTGGCCCGAGTGCTGCTACTCGATCCCAAGGTGATCGTTATGGACGAAGCAACCGCTGAAGCTGGTTCCGCTGGTGCTAGTGCCCTGGAAGAAGCCGCTTTGGAAGTGCAAAAGGGACGCACCTCTGTAGTTGTTGCGCACCGCCTCGACCAGGCTAGTCGTGCAGACGTAATTCTGGTGATGGAGCACGGCAGGGTTGTGGAACAGGGAACCCACGATGAATTGGTAGCAATCGGTGGAAGGTACGCTACCTTGTGGGAGGCTTGGCAGAGAGGCCGGTCCTAAACCTTGCTGAGCAGGAAAGCATCTGCGCGGTACGGCAATTGCACCTCCTGGCTAGGCTGATAGCCTAAGTGTTCGTAAAGATACCAATTTAAGTTGGCTGTGACCTTGTCTCGGGTCCGTTCGTTAGATCGAAGCCAGTAGGACCGGGTATGGGTGAGGTCGTGTAGTTGGCGCGCTTGGAGTGTTTGATTCCACGTCAAACGAAGAGTCTTCTCAATAGTCCATGGTGCGTGAACTTCAGGGATAAACCCTTCCTTTAGGGTGTCGCCTGAATGCATGATGCGGGATAACCGATGCACCCAGGGGATGGCTACATTGAGTGTATTCCACACCAACAGAACGTGCCCCGTAGCGGTAGTAATCCGGTCAAACTCCGCGCATGCTTCGGCGGGGTCCACCCAGTGCCATGTTTGAGCGCAGGTAACTAACTCGCACGAATGTGACCGTAGGCCTGTGGCCTCGGCAGTTGCGCACCACGCCGGAACACCAAGCCGCGAGCTCAGAACGTTAAGCATGTCCATACTGGGGTCAATGCCTACGACTTGCCTTGATGGGCCTACCATGGCCTCAGTGAGCTTACCGGTTCCGCAGCCAACGTCAGCGATGAGCCCTGCGTTTAGATCTACGAGGTCTAACACTGCTCGTGGGTAACCAGGCCGTATCTCGTCATACTCGCGTGCCCCTTTCTCAAATGCGCTGGCGGAACGTTTGCGGTGATCTGCGCCGGAGAATTTCGGTTGATTTCTACCGCTGACAGGTGGTGGAGGAGGATCGGTGGGCAAGTATGCTTCGCGTAAGGGGCCTTCAGCAGTTTTGTTGTGATCGTGTGCGTTCATATCTGTTGATAAGACTAGTACTAGGGGCGCGAAGCGCAGGAATTACCCACCTTTTGCTCGTGCTGCAGATCTGCAAAATATGTAGGAGTTAATAAAAGGATTTTTAGCTCCCAGCGCTTACCCACCCGAAGCAGCATAAAGTTTGTGAAACTATGAAGAAAAAATTCCGTTTGGCAGTGCCCGGCAGGCCCAGTGTTATAAACTGTCAAGAGCGTGAAGAAATCAGACGTCTTACGATAGGCGTTCTTCAACGCCCACTGCACACATGAGTTTGTGCGCGCCGAAATCGCTCGAGCGTCTTCGGCTTTTTAAACAGTACGCAGCTGATTCGCTTCAGGCCCTTTCGTACGCCGACATATTTGGTTCATGGCTACTGGGGGATTAGTAGCTATGAATCCGCAGCGTAGGGTGAGGAAAGCGGGGAGCGCGATCGCTTTGTCGCTGCTCACTGGTGAGTGCATTTTCCACCTGTTCACCGACCATCGCCTGATCGGATAGCCCACAGGGCCAGATTGCTTGATGTGTCTTTGATGAAGATAAGTGAAATCCCGCTATGTTTACTTCCCGCACCAAGATTCTTGCAGCTGTTTCTGCAGCCTGCGCATTGACCCTCACTGCTTGTTCTTCTGATTCTTCCGGAACCGGATCTTCGGATTCTGCATCTGATGCTGCCTACCAAGTAGGTATCAGCCAGCTTGTGCAACACCCAGCTTTGGACACTGCGACCGAAGGTTTTAAGGCTGCTTTCGAAGAGGCTGGTATTGAAGTCGAGTTTGATGAGCAGAACGCTAACGGTGAGCAAGCTACAGCATTGACGATTGCTCAGACGTTTGCCGGTGCTGACCTCGACCTTACACTCGCCGTTGCTACTCCTGCGGCACAGGCCTTGGCCCAAAACATCCAAGACAAGCCTGTTCTGTTCACCGCAGTCACTGATGCTGTTTCCGCTGAGCTCGTTGAATCCAACGAAAAACCGGGTGGTAACCTCACGGGTACTTCTGACATGGCGCCTATTTCTGAGCAAATCGATCTGCTTAAAGAACTGGTCCCAGATGCTAAATCTGTGGGCATTGTCTACTCCTCTGGAGAAGTTAATTCTCAAGTACAGGTAGAAGAGTTCACTGAGATTGCCGGCGGCAAGGATCTCCAAGTCAAGACGCAGACAGTATCTTCTGCTAATGAGATTCAGCAGGCCGTAGAGGCTCTAGGTGATGTTGATGCAATCTACGTTCCAACTGACAACATGGTGGTAGCTGGTATTGCCTCTCTGGTTGGTGTTGCAGAGCAGAAGCAGATTCCTGTGATAGCAGCAGAATCGGGCACCGTAGAAGGTGGTGCGGCAGCTACTCTGGGCATCGATTACTTCGCGCTTGGCAAGCAGACCGGCGAGATGGCTATCGAAATCCTGGAAAATGGTGGCGATCCGGCTACCATGCCAGTTCAGACAGCAAACGAGTTCACCTACGTGATCAACGAGGAAGCAGCCGAGGCGCAGGGTATTACCATCCCATCCGAAATTCTATCTGAGGCTGAAACCGTATGATTGGCGCGCTTGAGGTAGGGCTGTTATACGGTGTGATGGCCATTGGTGTGTACCTCACCTTCCGCGTTCTCAATTTCGCGGATCTAACAGTTGACGGAAGTTTCACCACCGGGGCAGCTACGGCAGCAGTAGGTTTAGTGCAGGGCTGGAACCCGATTGTTGCTACCTTGGCTGGCTTTGGAACCGGTTTTCTTGCAGGTATCGTCACGGGCTTGCTGCACACCAAGGGCAAGATCGACGGGTTGCTGTCGGGTATTTTGACCATGATTGCTTTGTGGTCGGTGAACCTCAGGATAATGGATGGCGCAAACGTGCCGTTGCTGCGCACGGACACCTTATTTACACCACTGCGTGATGCGGGTGTCATGGGATCGTGGACCGCTGTAGCTATCTTCGCGGCGGCGCTGGTTGCCTTGAGCGCCGTGATGTACTGGTTCTTGTCTACGGACATGGGGCTGTCGCTGCGGGCTACCGGTGACAATGGCCCGATGATCACCAGCTTCGGAGTATCAACGGACTTCACCAAAATCTTCACTCTCGCACTAAGCAACGGTTTTGTTGGTATGTGTGGTGGTTTGGTCGCCCAATATCAGGGGTTCGCTGACGTCTCCATGGGTATTGGTCTCATCCTTATCGGTTTGGCCTCGGTGATTATGGGGCAAGCGATCCTTGGCCAGAAGCACCTGTTCGTGGCCATCCTTGCGGTTGTCGTTGGTGCGGTACTCTACCGCCTCATTATCTTCGCGGCTCTCAAGGTTGGTCTGAATCCAAACGATATGCGTGCGGTGACAGCAGTATTAGTGATCGTGGCTTTACTGCTTCCGAGGTGGAAGAAGTATCTTCCAGGCTCAAAGAAATCTGTCGCCGCTTCGCGCACCGAAGTGAAGCAGGGAGTGTAAGCCGATGTTGAAAATCTCGAATATTTCTCGCACCTTCTTCCCAGATACCATCAATGAGCGTGTCGCATTGGATGGCCTTAGCTTGCACCTGGCCCCTGGTGATTTCGTCACCATCATCGGTTCCAATGGTGCGGGCAAGTCAACCCTACTTAACGCCGTATCCGGAAAGATCGGTATCGATGCCGGCACCATTGAGATTGACGGAACCAAAATCAATAAGCTCGCCGAGCACAAGCGCGCACGTTACATTGGCCGCGTTTTCCAAGACCCTCTGGCCGGCACCGCACCGAATCTCACCATTGAGGAAAACCTTTCTTTAGCCTTGCTTCGGGGTAAGTCCCGCGGCCTAGGTATGGGCTTGAATTCGAAGCGTCGCGCGGAGTTCAAGGAGCAGCTGTCAACCTTGGAGCTTGGGCTCGAGGAACGATTGTCGGCGAAAGTAGGTTTGCTCTCCGGTGGCCAGCGCCAAGCGCTGAGCCTGTTGATGGCGGGCTTCACCCAGCCCAAGATTATGCTTCTCGACGAGCACACCGCAGCACTGGACCCGTCGCGCGCCGCGCTCGTCACCGATCTCACCCAGAAGATCGTGGCCGAGGGCAAGCTCACTACCTTGATGGTTACCCACAACATGGAGCAGGCCATTCGGTTGGGCAATCGGTTGGTCATGATGCACGAAGGCAAGATCGTCTACGAAGCTAATGAGGAAGTCAAGAGCAAACTAACGGTTCGTGACCTTCTCCAAGAGTTCGCCAACATCAAGGGCGCTACGCTGTCGGATAAGGCCTTCTTGGGTTAGCACAACCCCTTAGAGCTCGGTTCCTCGTACTTGTGGAACAAGTTGTTGCAGCCTCATGTGCCACTCTGACACTGCTTTGCCCTCGCGTGGGCTCGTGACTTAAGTCTTGTCGATGTCGAAAAGAAAAAGTGCAGTTCGCTTCTGCGAACTGCACTTTAAATGAAGTACGGAACTACTGTGGTCGCGATTCCAAAACAACCTCAAATTCGAGGAGATCTGCGCCAGTAGCTACAGGTTTCTTACCACCAGTGTGCTCTCCGCCGTGCCCGTGAGATGGTGCATCCTGACCAGGCTTACGGGTGTGTGGGTCAGAGTCGCGCCATGCCTCGAAAGAAGCCTCGTCAGCCCAACGAGTAACCACGAAGTAACGGTCATCGCCCTTGACGGGACGCAGAAGTTCAAATCCTTCGAAACCCGGCGCGCTATCAACGGCGTGCTTGCGGGCCTCGAAGCGCTTTTCCAGTTCCACCCCTGCACCTTCAGGAACGGAGATAGCGTTAATTTTTACAATGCTCATAGTACGTAACTCTACATTTCCCCACCCGCTCCTGACTATATTTTTTTGAAGCGTACAGTCCCGTGAGCCACCCAGGGGAGTTTAAAGGGTAGCGCAGTCTCAGGCCTTGAAACCTTTTCGGGGACGTGGGTGCCAACTGGCAGATGATCGTGCAAAGCTTGCTTGTAGCCTGGGTTCTTTAGTGATGGAGACGTACCAGCGTAGGAACTTTGTCTGGTGAGTTACTCGGATGCATGCAACCTAGGGGTTGTCACTGCGCAAGGTGATGGTAGGCGGTAGCCGGGCTTAGATCCCCATTTTTGCCGGATGAGCTGCGGGTTCCACATTAGGGCCTCAAGATCGCTAGAATAGCGGTGTTGCCTTAATTCAGGCAGCGATCTGGCTATGGCGCAGTTTGGTAGCGCACTTGACTGGGGGTTAAGGGGTCGCAGGTTCAAATCCTGTTAGCCAGACAGATAACCGCAGGCCAGGGAGTTTTGTTTACGGAAACTCCCTGGCTTTTTGCTGTGTCAATCGCCGTTTTCCCAGCTAGATCTTGGTACAGGCGTAAGTCGAAAAGCGGGTGTAGTTTCCAGCCTGGTCGTGAAAAAGGTGGAAATTCGTGGGCACGCCGTGGGCATGAATACAACTCCTGCCCAGACAGGGGTAAATGTTGGATCAATCCGTTTGCTGAAGTTTGGCAAGGTTCAGGCCCGTCATATCGCTTCGGATGGCTAACGGTACAAGGCCCTTCCATATTCACTTGTGAACTCACGATTAACCTGGGGCTGGCTCAAGCGGGAGGGCAGTAAGCTCACGCCGAATGGGCATTACCGCGCGGGTAGAGGAAAGTATCAACCGTGGGTGACGTTGTTTAAGGCTGGCCCGATGTAGCAGCACAACCATAAGTCCCCGGGATAACCACGGCACACCACGTACGTGGTCCATCAAGGTATGAGGGCCTAGAGGATTCTCAATACTTCTGAGCTGCTAAAGAAGTTGCCACATGGTGGGGATAGGATCGGCACTCGTTGTCCTGAAGCCTTAGGCGGAAGCAAGGGTTGCTCTCAGCGGTTGTGCTAGGCATCGAGGTTTCCTGCTGCATTGTGCAGGCATTTGGCTGGGGATGGGCCTGTGGCAATGAGCATGAATTGATGGCAAATGCTAGCCGTTACCTCGGGGTAACGGAGTGCGCAAAAGCAATCGCCAGGGCTTTCCCAGCGGCGGCGATGGACTCTTGGTGAGGAGTAAGCATTGCCATCATTTCGTTATCGTCACCGCCGTCCATAGCGTGCCACCGGCACATGGTTCCTGGCGATACCTCCGGGTGAAATTGAACGCTGAATGCGGAGCCGAGCCTAATGGCCTGGATGCTGCAGTCGGGGGAAGATGCGAGAACAACGGCATCGTGAGGGGCTTGGGTTACGCAATCGTTGTGGCTCGCGGCTGCGACAAAGGTATCGCCAAAATGCCGAGCAATCGAGGAAAGAAGCGCATCTTTACGTCCATCCGGGTTCAGTGTGACTTGGATGGGGCCGTGTTCGTCTTGGTCTGATCCAACTACCACGGTGCCGCCCATGGCTTCGGCTAAGAGTTGGTGCCCAAGGCAGATGCCAAACAGTGGAATGTTGTGGTCTATGGCCTCACGGATCAGGCGACGGATGTCATTGAGGTGCGGATGGGCGTCAGTGTCAAATATGTTCATTCGACCACCCAGTACGACGATGCCATCGCCAGCGTCGCTGATGGTGGGGATGGGTTCGAGCTGGGCTCTTACAATACGGACCTTGTGGCCACACTCCTCAAGCCATGGCTGAAAGTAGTCGACGGGGACCGTAACGTCAGGCTGAATAACCGTAATCATGGCACTATTCTATAGGTTTATAGAAATTACTGTAGGGTGAGTCCTACCGTGGCGGTGGGAGCTGTTTAGACTACAGCTCGCCATCCACGTAGACCCAGCGGCCGTCAACTCTGCTGAAACTAGATCGCTCGTGCTGGCGGTGCCGTGCAACGGTGCCCGACGTGGGGTCAGTGACGGTAAAGAGTGCGGTGAATTCAACGATCCCCGTGGTGTCGAAAAGCTGACCCTGCACAGTCTCGTTAATGATCAGACGCGTCCACGTAACGTCCTCGTCTAAGGAGAGGTTGTTAGGTCGTGTTGAGGGGTGCCAGCTTGAGAGGAGATAGTCGATGTCATGCACCGCGAATGCGCTGTAGCGCGAGCGCATGAGCTTTTCTGCGGTAGGAGCGGTCGACTCGCCACGGTGCAGAGGGTGGCAGCATCCGGCGTAGGTAAGGCCGGTGCCGCATGGGCAAGGATCGGTGGGGGAGATGTGTAGTTTCGGCACGATGCTCAGCTTTCTCGAAGTATTGGTTTAGCCCACTCCGCGAGGATGTCTGCGGCTGTATGGCCGGCTCCTGGTCCTAATAGGAGGTGATCAGAGTTCTGCAGCTCATGCAGAGTGGCGTGGGGCGCAAGTGTGAGTATTTCCGCGGTCTGGGAAAAATCTACAATGTGGTCATCGCGGGAATGTAGCAGAAGCAATGGGCAATCCATGGCGGCGAAGTACTGTCGCGGGTTTTGGGCAACGAGGTTCCTAGCATAGGTGCCAGAAATGGTGAGCTTGGATCCATGAATATCTATAGACACTACGTCAGGAAACTCTAGTGTTGGGTCCAGAGGATCCTTCGTTGAGTCTGCCATGAAACGCAGCACGCCGCGACCGGGGTGAACAGGTGATCCGATGGTGGCAACTGCCTTGACTGCTGGGAGGTAGTGAGCGGCGCGTGAAACGGTGGCGCCTCCTAGCGAGTGGCCGATCAGCAACGATGGTGCTTCATAGTTTTCGGCCAGCCATTGGCTTACCTTGAGTACATCCGCGACGTTCTCATCGAAGGTGGTGTCGGGGAAGTGGCCACCGGATTGGCCGAGACCCGAAAAGTCGAAGCGGCACACGGCAATAGAGTGTTCCTGCGCAAGGCGCTGAGATACGCGTCTGGCGCCAGGCGTAAACCGTGACCCCGCAAAGCAGTGGGAAAAGACTGCCCACGCCACGGGTGTGGTGTCGGGCATATCGAGTGTGGCCGCCAGATGGTAACCATGAGAGCTTTCGATGTGTACATCCTTGCTCATTAACACCATGTGGTGGTTCCCTTCTTTTCTGTGTGCGTAGAGTGTGCAACGCATGTGAGTTTAGTAGTGCGGAATCACCGGTGGATCCACACACAGCCGTGGTGTCGTGGATAATAGAGAGTTAAAGAAAAAATAACTGTGAAGGGAAAGATAACGTGGCTGGTTTTGACTGGTTCTGGAATGCCATGGGCGGCAATCAGAAAGGCCATAATCAAAAGAAGAGCCAAAAGATTGTGAGCCAAGCAGAGGAACGCGCTGCTGCATTATCTTCCCTGACCGATGCTGAACTGGCTGCCCGTGCTCGTGAGCTTACCGCTGGCGGGCAGCTATCTCATTCTTCTGAATTCCTAGCTATCCTCAGCATTGCCGCTGAGCGTACGTTGGGGATGAAGCCGTTTGCAGTTCAATCTCAGGCGGTTTTGCGCCTGCTAGAGGGCGACGTCATCCAGATGGCTACCGGTGAGGGTAAGACGCTGGTGGGAGCTATGGCAAGCACCGGTTTTGCTCTGATGGGCAAGCGCGTGCACTCGATTACTGTTAATGATTACTTGGCCGCCCGTGATGCGGAGTGGATGGGGCCGTTGGTGAGGTTTTTCGGCGTCACCGTTGCGGCGATCACGGAGCACATGAGCGCTGATGAGCGTCGTGAAGCATACAAAGCAGACGTGGTTTATGGACCAGTCAATGAAATAGGTTTTGACGTGCTGCGCGACCAGCTCATCACCAACCGCTCCCAAGCGGTGCAACACGGCGCGGACGTGGCCTTGGTTGATGAGGCAGACTCCGTGCTTGTCGACGAAGCCCTGGTGCCTCTTGTGCTGGCTGGCTCTGAGCCAGGCACGGCTCCAGTGAGCCGTGTTACGGCGATTGTGAAACGGCTTGTCGAGGGCAAGGATTACTCCTTGGATGATGATCGCCGCAACGTGTTCCTCACAGAATCCGGCGCCAAGAAGGTGGAGAATGCCTTGGGCATTAGTTCGCTATACGACGAGGAAAACGTGGGATCCACGCTGGTCCAGGTCAACCTCGCACTTCACGCCGAGGCGCTTCTAACGCGCGACATTCACTACATTGTCAAAGACGGGAAAGTAGCGCTCATCGACGCCTCCAAAGGCAGAGTGGCGGAGCTTCAGCGCTGGCCGGATGGTGTCCAAGCAGCCGTGGAGGCTAAGGAAGGACTGAAGGTAACTGACGGAGGAAGAATTCTAGATACCATCACCCTGCAGGCACTCATGGGTCGATACCCCATGGTGTGTGGCATGACCGGTACCGCCGTTGAGGCAACGGATCAGCTCCGCCAGTTCTACGATCTGCGTATCTCGGTTATTGACCGCAACAAGGAACTGCAACGTTTCGATGAAGCAGATCGCGTGTACGCGACCATGGAGGATAAATTCCGCGCCATCGTGGAGGAAATCCGCGCCATTCATGAAACGGGCCAACCCGTGCTGGTTGGTACGCAGGACGTTGCTGAGTCAGAAGAGCTCGCAGAGGCACTTTCTGAGTGTGGTATTCAGGCTAACGTGCTCAACGCAAAGAACGACGCAGAAGAAGCGAGGATCATTGCGGAAGCCGGTGATATTGGGCGTGTGACCGTGTCAACTCAGATGGCCGGGCGAGGAACCGATATCAAGCTCGGAGGAACGGATGGGGTTGACCACGACAAAGTTGTGGAACTAGGCGGATTAGCTGTCATTGGCACGTCCCGCCACCGCACCTCTCGTTTGGATAACCAACTCCGCGGTCGCGCCGGGCGCCAAGGCGATCCTGGCCTGTCCCTCTTCTTCGTTTCCCTCGAAGATGATGTAGTTGCAGTTGGCGGTGCGGGCGAGGAAGTAACAGCGCGCCCTGAAGCCGATGGACGCATTGACTCCAAGCGCATTACCGACTGGGTTGCTCACTGCCAGCGCGTCACTGAAGGTCAGCTCCTAGAAATCCACTCCCAAACATGGAAGTACAATAAACTCCTGGCTGATCAGCGCGACATCATTGATGAACGCCGTGCGGGAATTCTTGATACAGACAAGGCGTGGGAGGAATTCTCAACCCGTAGCCCACAACGCGCAGCAGAACTGGCGGACCAAGTAGATCATGAAACGTTAGTACAGGCGTCGCGTGACATCATGTTGTATCACCTGGACCGAGGCTGGAGTGACCACTTGGCGCTGATGGATGATGTTCGCGAGTCCATTCACCTGCGAGCCATCGCGCGTGAAACACCTCTCGATGAGTTCCACCGCATTGCCGTCCGAGAATTCAAGGAGCTAGCTCAAAGAGCTGTTGATGATGCAGTAACCACCTTCAACCAAATAGTCATTGATCACGAGGGTGCTCATCTTGAGGACGCTGGGCTTGCGCGTCCCTCCGCGACGTGGACTTACATGGTATCTGACAACCCACTGTCGGGATCGAATAACTCAGTGATGAAGGGAATTGGCAATATTTTCCGCTAGCGGGTGAGCAAAGCGCATTTCAACGAATGCGGTTACGCGGTCCCCTAAAATTTTCCCGAAAACTGAAAATGCCGCCACATCAACTGTTGTCTCAGGTAGAAGCGTATTTCCAGTCCAGAAATTGGCGCTGAATGTGGTTAATATCAACTGCGGAATGTGCATTTGCCAACAGACTGGATAACGCCGATAGGGCTAAACGGCTATGATGTAAACCATTGGCTGAGACTTTGAGTAATTCCCTTGTGTCAGCGGCACTTTCCCTTGTGGGATGAGGCGCTGACGCAAGGGGTAGAGCGAAGTTAGAAAGCAACAATGATTAAATGTGTGGCCATGACACTTAAAGGAGGAAGTGTTCTTCTCACTTAGAGGGAAGTCGCTTTCTGTTTTCGTGTTATGGGCCATCGTTCGACTGGGAGGTTGAATATGACTGACAACAACGCAGTACCTGACGTACAGGTAGAGACTACTTCTGTATTCCGCGCTGATTTGCTGAAGGAGATGGAGAACGGCGCAGGCTCTGCTCCTTCCACTGGGAACGAGGTAACCCCACCTGCAGGCGCTGGCATGCTCGTAGTCAAGCGTGGCCCAAACGCCGGCGCGCGTTTCCTTCTTGACCAAGCAACCACCACCGCAGGCCGCCACCCAGACTCTGACATCTTCCTGGATGACGTCACTGTTTCCCGTCGCCACGCTGAATTTCGCGTAGAGAACGATAAGTTTGAGGTAGTAGACGTTGGAAGCCTCAACGGAACTTACGTTAACCGCGAGCCTCGTAACGCAGAGACCTTGAATTCAGGTGACGAGATCCAGATCGGTAAATTCCGTCTGGTGTTCATCCAGGGTTCCGGAAACTAATTTCCTTTGAGCGAGAATCACTGCCATAGTTGGTGGCCTAGCTATGGTGGTGGCTTTCGACACCCTATGCAGCTTCACAACGTGGCTGTGCCCCTGCCAATCCCACCGACACACCAAAGATGTAGCCAAATATGAGTGCCCTTCCTTCTAAGCACGCTCGCACCACTGGTGCTCGCGCAACACAGACCCAAAAGACGATGTCTATTGGCGTAGTGTTGGAGAAGCTTAATGCAGAGTTCCCAGACGTGACCGTGTCTAAGATCCGATTTTTGGAGTCTGAAGGCCTGATCACGCCGCAGCGTACCTCATCCGGTTACCGCCGCTTCACCCAGTCAGACGTTGACCGACTTCGCTACATCTTGGTGACCCAGCGCGATAACTACCTTCCGCTCAAAGTTATCCGTGAACAACTCGATGCCATGGACTCCGGCGCAGTAACACCTCTCCGACGCGGTGACACGGAACAGCTAGTTTCCGCCGAAAGCTTCAAGGCTCCAGTTGCAACCCGTCTGACCGACAGTGACATTGCTGAGCAAGCGAATGCTAATGCCGACGAATTGGCTGAACTGATTGAGGCAGGAATCATCAAAGCTGATACTTCTGGCTTCTTCACCGCAGATGACGTCTCTGTGGTCTCCACGGCGTTGCAATTGAAAGAATTCGGATTTGACGTCCGTCATCTTAAGTCTGTGCGTAATGCCGCCTCACGCCAAGCTGACTTGATTTCCCGTGCGACTACGCCGATGGCTCTTTCCAAGGGAGACGGTAAGCAGCGGGCTGAAGAGATGAATCAGCAAATGATGGCTCTCGTTGTTTCCTTGCACGGTAATCTGATGAAGTCGATTCTTCGCGAGGAAATGAAGTAATCAATCCCGTTTGTGACAAGCGCCGCTGCTTCGCCAGCGGCGCTTATTCCGTACAGTGCTTTTGTAAAGTGAGGATGAATTTATGGCTTTTCATGCAGTTGAGTACCGCAGTGTTCATTTCGTAGAGCCAGAAGGCCAGCCTTGTGTCTTGCTGTATTGGGCCGATAAGAATCGATACCTGCCTATCTGGGTAAGTAACGATCAGGCGGTGCATTTTGTGAACTATGACGAGGATGATCCGCCACGGCGTCCGCGTGCGCTAGACGTGCTCCTGGAAACCATCACGGCTGCTACCAGTGGCTTGGATGATGTCCGCATCGTGAGTCACAATGAGGGCGAGTTCTACGCGTCAATTGTGTTGCAAGACGACATCGAAATTGACTCCAGAGCTTCAGACGCTATTCTGGTAGCCCTCTCAGCGGGTGTGCCAATCTTGGTGGAGGAGACCGTGCTTGCACAGTGCAGCATTTCCGTCTCTCCTGGGGACGTGAAAGCTTACTTCGGTTTTGACGCAGACACTTCTGAAGAAGGGCTGAGCTCCTCTGCCTCCGGTGACGCACTTGCGGATGCCGACTTCCTTGAGATGATGGCCAATATGGGAGTAAGTGAAGAAGACCTGTTTAACGACGGTGACGATGAGAAGGAATAAGCTCTAGTGGGGCAATCTGGAGGCTCGCGCACAACTGCGTGAGCCTTTGTCACGTTTGGGGGTAGAAAATGAAGTCATTAGGGGAGGGGCGGCTACCTCTGTCGAACAGGATGGCCTTCGGCCCTGAGCAGGAGAAACTTTCACGGGAGTAATTACGAAAGTGTCGTTTGCCAGCGCTTTTTCTCCTGCGATCTGGAGTTCGACGAATATTTGAAGGGGAATCGCGGGCATTTACGCAGGCAGAAGGTCTGCTGTTAAAGATGTTAACTACTGTGAATAGAATGTATTAAAGGTGACTTTGCTAAAAAACGAGCCTAAACTTCAACTTGAGGTTTAAGTTTCGGGCGTGTCTTAAGTGAATGTCTTGACGCTGAATTATCCTTGACGAAGAATAAAGAGAAACGTTCCACCGCGAGCCAGAGATCGCAAGGAGAAGATGTATGACTGATCGTCCAGTGCAGGAATCACTATTTGACATGGGCCCTGATGAAGAAGTTGGCTACCGCGTACCTATCGCATGTCAGGTTGCTGGCATTACTTACCGCCAGCTCGACTACTGGGCTCGCACCAAGCTGGTTGTCCCTTCTATCCGCACCGCCCGTGGCTCCGGCTCCCAGCGTCTCTACTCCTTCAAGGACATTCTGGTTCTCAAGATCGTTAAAGGTCTCCTGGATACCGGTATCTCTCTCCAGAACATCCGCCTCGCCGTGGATAAGCTCCGCGACCTCGGCGTAGGTGATCTAGCTGAAATCACTCTAGTTTCTGACGGCACCACCGTGTACGAGTGCCGCTCCAATGAGGAGGTCATCGATCTTCTGGGCGGCGGCCAGGGCGTTTTTGGAATCGCAGTTCCTGGCATCATGAAGGAACTCACCGGCACAATTTCTGCCTTCCCATCCGAGCGTATTTCTGACTTCCTAGAGCCAGACGAGAACGTCGTTTCCGTGGATGAGCTGGCACTGCGCCGCAAGCGCCGTTCTTCCTAGCCTCCGCGCTTACAACCCCGCTTCGAGATTCTCTGGATCGAAGCGGGGTTTAAGTTTTCCTCATATGCTGGAAGCAAATAATAGCGTTAAGGGCGGCACCTGATAGTGCCACCCGTAATTCTGGGCTTTACAGCCCAGATACCTTATTCACAGCCGCTGCGATCTGATCTACGTTAGTGGCCTTCTCGGTTGATCCACCAAGCTCATTCACGGCGTTGGCGATGGCAGGGTTAATGTCTTGCTCGCCAACTTGTACCACGTTGAGCTGTACGCCCTTAGCTTTCGCTTTCTGGAGTGCTGGTGTGATGTCCCAACTATCCACCGTTCCAGATGACACGAGGACAATTCGAACGGGTTTGTCAGGAGTCGAAACTGCTGCGGCTTGATCTAGTGCGGCGCTAACAGCGGACAGCGTCTGAGGCTCGCCGGCGGTTCCAAAGCCTTTAACCACCGTCGCGGCGGTCTGTCCACCCGTGGCGTCATCCAAACCAACGTTGGCGCGCCATCCCTTAACCACGCCTGGGTTCAGCGGTGATGAGTAGTTCCACAGACCCACGTTGGCAACGGCTCCTACCTTGATGGCCGCATCCGCGATTGCGTTGGAAGATGCGCTAAACCAGGTCTGGTTACCTTGAGCCCCACCCATAAAAGCGGAGGTGTCAAGAAGGTAGAGGGTAGTGGTTGGTCCGTTTGAGGTTTCAGAATCCTTCTCTGATGGCGCCTTGGGGGTGCTGGCGGATTCCGCTTTGCCTTGAGAAGCGGATTGTTGCTTGCCTTCAACGTTTGCCAGTGCTTCAGCCGCGGCTATACCGGTGAGGGAGGAGAATGCACTTTCGCCTTCGATGCCTGCCACAACACCGAATTCGGCGCCAGCGCGAGTTTGATCCTCGGATACTTTGTCAGTTGGATTGAGTGCGACGGCCCGGATAGGAAGCGTGACGTTCTTGCCCTCAGATTGCAACGGGAGGAATGAGTAGCCTTCGGGAACATTCAGCTCGCTTACGGCGATCGCTTCAGCGTTCTTAGCAACCGCGTCTGATACTGCCTTACCACGAGAATCCTGGAGCACTTTCTGAAGCGCCTCTTGGTCCTTGGGGTTCTGGCCTGCAGCCACCAGTGCGGTGGCTAGAGAGTTGCCCTTCGACGCGTAGGTGATTGAGTCCTTCACTGCGTCGAAAGACTCTGCATCTGTATTCGTGGCAACACCCACGTTTCGGTGGTCAATCACCGGCCACTCAAGTGTCGCCGCGCTACGCTTAGCGTTGGCCAAGTAAGCGTTCGCAGTACCATCGGAGGCTGCGGTGATGTAGACGGCCGCCTCTGAGATATCGTCAGTGAATTCTGCGGTGACGCAGTGATCGCGCACGACTGAGTTGGAGCCATTGAACGTAGCGATTGCTGGATCAGCAAGCTCCTGGCTGGTGGCAGCCACTTTGATGGCCATGTCACCCTCGATACACTCTGGGCCCTGCGCTTGGTCATCGCGTCCCACGGTGGATGTGAGCCACCAGATAACGAGCGCGATGATGAGGAGAATTGCCAAGACCGTGGCGATGAATGAGCCAGCGATCTTGTTGTTGCTTGCACCGGTTGAGTGTCGTGCCACCAGCACTGCCCTTTCTGCATTGGTATATGCCAACCAGAAGCAACGCCCCCGGGTGGTTACTTACTGGTCAACGGTCGTAACTTCCGAGTGTAGTGCCTTTGCGGCATCGATAGTTGCGACAAGCCGGTCGCGCAGTAGCGAGGCTCGTTCTGAGAGGGCGCGCTGGCGGGCGACATACTCGGCCTTACCCTCGGGGGTTTCAATGGCTACTACACCGAGCCCGTACTCCCGACAATCGTAGGGGCTTGCCTCCATATCCAATATGCGCGCGTCCCATGCCAACTCAAAGGTATCTAGCCAGAGATCTCCGGGAACAATGGGACCGAGCTTTGCAGACCACTTGTAGAGATCCATGGTCGCATGGAGACAGCCCCGTTGATCATTGCTTGGTTGAGTGTCTCTACTGAGGACTGTGAAATTTAACGGCACCGCAGGTTGTGTAAAGAAGCGGTAGGCGTCAAAGTGGGTGCACCGCAGGTTGTTAGCTTCAACAACCTCATTGGTTCCTTGGGAGCCCAGACGCAGAGGTAGGTCATGACGCGGACGGTCGGTCTTGTACACCATGGCCCACTCATGCAGTCCAAAGCAATCGAAGTGTACGGGGTTGGTGTTAGTTTTACTCAGGAGATCTCTAATGTACAGGAAGGTTTTCCCGCGTTTCTCCCACAGCTGATGTATATCTACCGTGACCCCATCTGTGGTGCGGTGGTAATACTTCCAGCCTTCGTGCTGTGGAGATCCCTCCAGCACCGTACCAACGCCTGGGTGCCAACGGTGTAGGTGTGCTGCGCGGATAGGATAGTAGTCGAACAGGAAGTCGAAGACGGGATGCTTTTCATTGACCTTGCGACGCGCCAAATGGTCCTTCGTGTACACGTCCGCGCGCGCAGAGTGCGCGCGCTCCAGGCGGTGCCACGTGCGTTCGTCGAGAATCTGGAGTGTGGACATATTAGGAGTTTTCGTGGGTCCAGTCTGAGAAAGTACCTACGTATTCCTCAATGAGGTCTTCAAGGGAAAGCACGCCTATCAGCTCTCCGCGCTCGCGGACCTGGGCCATGTGCGCAGATTTCCGGTGCATAGTGTGCAAAGCATCATCAAGATTTCCGGCGGCGTCCACAACGGACAGCGGCCTAATTTCTGAGCGGTGAACGATCGCGTCCGGATTGGAATCGTCAAAGCGATCCAAAACATCCTTGATATGGATGTAACCAACATAGGAGCCTTGTTTGTTGGTCACTGGGAATCGCGAGAAACCAGTCTCGTTAACGGCTTCTTCGATGTCAGCCAGCTTTGGTCCGCGTGCACCAAACGGAATAGTGCGAACATTGTCCAGAGGGATAATGACTTCCTTGATACTGCGGTTTTCAGAACGCAGCGCCTTGCGTAGTCGGAGGGCCTCCTCTGCGTCCAATAGGCCCTCGGAACGGGACTGAGCAATCATCGTTGCCAACTGTTCTTGGTCTACGGTGGCGTCCAACTCATCGCGCTGCTCAATGCCAAACGCCCGCAACGTAATACGTGCGATCCAGTTCATGAACGTGATGATGGGGCGGGTGATACGCATGAACACGATCAGCGTAGGTGTAAGCCAGATTGCCAGAGTTTCTGGGCCTGCCAGGGCGATGTTCTTAGGAACCATCTCGCCGAACAGGATGTGCAAGAAGGTAATAATCGTCAGTGCGATAACAAAGGAAACCGGGTGGAGAAGATTCTCCGGTAACCCCCAGTTGAGGAAAGGTTCCTCGATGAAATGGGCGATAGCGGGCTCAGCCACTTTACCTAGGATGAGGGAACAAATCGTGATGCCCAACTGGCAGGCTGCGAGGAGAATGGATAAATGCTCAGTGGCGTAGAGGACTCTCTTGGCGCCCCGGCGGCCCTGTGCGATGAGGTTTTCAATTCGGTCTTTTCGCGAGGAAATCAAGCCGAATTCAGCAGCAACGAAGAAAGCGTTAGCGAGGAGCAACGCTACGATCATGAGGATTGTCTCAACAATTCCCATATTTACTTCTCACCATCCTTTCCTTGAGCCTTAGGCTGCGACACGGTTGTCGCTCCCTTTTCTTGCCCACCCTTGTTGTCCGTGGCGAGGAAGGCCTCTGCTTCCTGATCTGAAATGGGGGTAAGGATGACCGTGTCTACTCGTCGATCTTCCATTACCGTCACCTTGGCCAGCCAACGTCCGTTGTAACCAGACTCAAACTCTGCACGCATAGGATTGCCTGATTCTGGTAGCAACAACTGATCTCCTGCTACAGGGATGCGACCGAGCTCTGCCATCACAAGGCCGCCAAGGGTCTCGTAGGGGCCTTCTGGGGCGTAGTAACCCACGTGTTCGTCCAAGTCATCTACTCGCACAAGACCGGACACAGACCACGAGTTACCGAAGCGCTGAAAATCGCGCTCGGACTCTTCATCATCGTGCTCGTCGTAAACCTCACCCAGAATCTCCTCAACCACGTCTTCGATAGTGATTAAGCCAGCGGTTCCGCCGTATTCATCCGCGACCAAGATGACTTGGGCACCTGCTGTGCGGACAGCGTTGAGAACGGCGTCACCGTCTAAGCTTTCCGGCACTACGGACGTAGGGCGGGCGAGTTCATCAAGCGTTGTCGTTGCGCGCTGGTTTTTAGGCACGCTAAACGCATCCTTGTAGTGAACGATTCCGACCGTATCGTCCAAATCACCGCGGATGACGGGGAACCGCGAGTGGCCGGTCTCAATCGCCAGTTTGATGAGATCCAGTACTGTCTCATCCACGCTCAAGGTGTCAATAGTGGAGCGTGGCGTCATGAGCTCAGCGGCGGTTGTTTCACCAAACTTCAGGGAACGGTCGAGCATCAATGCGGTGGTCATTTCCAATCCACCCTGTTCCGCGGAATTTCTCACGAGAGCCGTCAGCTCTTGGGTCGATCGAGCAGAGGCCAGCTCATCAGCCGGTTCAATTCCCAGTTTGCGTACCACCCAGTTGGCGGAGGCATTCATCGCTTTGATGAAGTACTTGAAAACCGAATTGAACGCATTAACAGGCCCCACCACTGTGCGGGCTGTGCCCAGAGGCTTCGTGATTGCGATGTTCTTTGGCACCAGCTCACCAAAGACCATGGACAAAAACGTTGCGACGATAAGAGCCAAGATCATGGCGATCGCTGGTGTGATATTGGTAGGTGCTCCAATGGCCTCCAGTAACGGGGTGAAGAACTCGGCAAGAATAGGTTCTGCGAGGAAACCCGTTGCCAGCGTAGTGATGGTGATGCCTAGCTGTGCACCGGAAAGAACGAAGGAAAGGTTCTGATAGTCACGCAGAACTGCTTTCGCACGTTTGTCACCGCGTCCTTTGACGTCGTTGTCGATGGTTGAGCGCTCTAGGCCGGTGAGGGCGAATTCAATGGCAACAAACAGACCTGTAGAAGCTGTCAGCAAAATAAAGCCGACTAAGGAAATGATGGAAATCAATATGTCCATTAGCTAAAAACTAGCCTTTCGCCGCGAGCCCGTAGGACGTGGTGAAAGACCGGGGTATGAGATTGGATCCTTCTTAGTGAGTAGTAATTACCGTACCGGCAGTGCTGTGCAACGGTACTGGTTAACGATGGCTCCCATTGTAGGAACTTCCCGCCAAGGTGTTCAATTTATTTTTCGGGGCGTCGGCCAAATTTTCTTATCGACGTCCGCGGGATCTGCCGCGACCTCGCGCCGGCGTCGCTCGCTGATTGGCGTCCCCGGCGCGCCGGGCACCGCGACGACGCCCAGAACGATGGTTGCGCCGAGCGGGTTGTTCATCACCACCGTTTTTCCGGCTTCGGTTACGACGTGCGGAAGGGTGCTGTGTGGCGTCATCCTGTGTGGACGTAACCTGTGCACCAAAAGCCGGAAGCGCACGGCCGGTAGGTTCCTTGGCCCCGGTGATTCGGATTAACTCTGGGGAAGTTTCATTGATGACGTAGGTACTCGGGTTCACGCCGGCTTTGCTGAGAAGAGTGTCTACTTCTTTCATCTGCTCATCAGTAACCAGCGTGACAACGGCGCCCCGTGCACCGGCGCGTGCGGTACGTCCAGCGCGGTGAAGGTAGGCCTTGTGCTCTGCTGGCGGATCAACGTGGACCACAAGGTCTACGTCCCCAATGTCGATTCCGCGGGCAGCGATATCGGTTGCCACAAGAACAGGCACAGACCCATCAGAGAAACCCGCTAGGGCATTGGTACGCGAACCCTGGCCCTTATCGCCATGCAAGCCGGCTGCGTTAACGCCTACGCGACGTAGCTTCTTGACCTGCCGGTCCACACCGTGTTTGGTACGCATGAACATGATTGTCTTGCCGGATCGTGCTGCTATTCGTTCGACAACGATATTGCGTGTGGTCTTTTCACCCACGTTAAAACGGTAGTGGGCCATGGTCTCCACTGAAGCCTCTACCGCGGCGGTAGCGTGAGTCACTGGATCACTCAGAAAACGCTGAACAAGTTTCTCAACTTGATTATCCAATGTTGCGGAGAAAAGCAGGCGTTGTCCACTAGCTGGAGTGAGGCGCAAAAGCCTTGTCACCTGCGGTAGGAATCCCATGTCCGCCATTTGGTCCGCTTCATCCAGCGCGGTAACAATTACCTGGTCCAAGTAAAGGTGATGATTGTCAATGAGGTCTTGGGCGCGACCTGGGGTGGCTACGAGCAAGTCAACTGGCGCCGCCAACGAGCGGATGTGGTGCTTGATGTTGACGCCACCGACCACGTCTAGAATGCGCAGGCCTAGTGAGGCAGCGGGATCATCCAAGCGCTCACGCACCTGTGCTGCGAGCTCTCGCGTGGGTACTAGTACGAGTCCACGGGGATGAGCGGGCTTCGACGCACCAGAGCGTGCAAGCTTCGTCAGCATTGGCAGACCAAAGGTGAAGGTTTTGCCAGAACCCGTTGGGCCACGCCCCAAAATATCTTTTCCTGCTAACGCGTCAGGAATGGCGGCAGCCTGAATTGGAAAGGGCGTCTCAATCCCTTGCTCCCTTAAAGTGCGGACGATAGGAGCGGGAAGGCCAAGGCTGGCAAAAGATTCAGTCATTCGTACCACTCTACTTCCTACCAGCATTTTTTATCGCATTCACTGCCGCTTGGGCGTATGGTGTCCGCTGACTGCGTTGGCAGCTGGCGGTGGGTGAGTATTAGTGTGGGCGGGGTGAACGACAACGAAAAGATCTTAGAATTGCTCCACAGTATCACTAGCTCGGGGGACCTCAGCCACGAAAAGCTGGAGGAATTGGCCACTTTCAACAGCGGTTACGGAGATACCATCGGCATCCGCTTCACCAAGGCAGCTAGCGACAGGGTCGTAGCCACGGTGCATGTCTCAGATAAACACCTGCAGATCACTGGCATTGTCAATGGCGGTGTTTATTGCTCTATCGCGGAAACTGTTGGTTCTGTGATGGGCATTATCGCCTCCCGCGGTGGGGTGGTTGTGGGTGTCAACAACAACACGGACTTCCTCAAGCCAGTGACGGCTGGCGTCATCGAGGCTGAGGCCACTGTGATCCGTGCTGGTAAAACTACGCAGCTTATCAATGTTGACATGACCCACCGCGGAAGCCTAGTAGCGCGAACAACTCTGCGCACCATGGTTATGCCTAAGCCGGCTAACTCCAACCCCGGCCGACGCCAGGATAAGTTCTCCGTGGGCTCAGATAACCGCTAACTAAAACTCATACCGCCAGAGCGGAGGCGTTCGAGGTAGTTGAGTCCAAGCCCCGTAGCAGGGGTGAGGATTCCGCCGCCGCTTCCACCGAATGCGCTTCCGTCCTTGACAAGCGTAACGGCTGCTTCCGACAACATCATAGGGGTGACCTTGTAGCCAGGGTCCCCCTGAGCGGTGACGCAGGTGTTTACCTCGCGACCAGATTCGGTAACTCCGTAGTGGATGATCCTGAAGAAACCAGAGTTCAACGCCTCAGTGGACGGCCCCTTGCCAGGTTCAGGAACAAACCGTGACAGGGTTTGACGTAACTGGGGAATCTGAATGAGTTTGAAGCCGATAACCGTCGCAGCGCTGACCTTGAGTGCGTTCCTAAGCCCCTTGAAACCACCCTTAGTGGACATGGCCTCTCTGTAATGCAGCTTATCTCCCCACAATTGATCGAGGAGGGCGTTAGATCGGCGTACCACACGGGAGTTAAAGGGACCCATCATAAATGGTGCCAACCAGATTGGCGCCGGCGAGCGATCGAATTGACTAATGACTGGGTCATGAGCTTGATTCATCTTCTTAGCCGATGCCGCTGGATCAGGATTTAGGGTGAATGGGTTCTCCAGCAATTCTGCTAATGCAGGATCCGCCTTAGCTGCAGCAGCTTGTTCGCGCATGGAATCAATCGTGCCACCAGACAAACCTCCCTTGAGGCCGTCCACCACCATGGTCACCTCAGCGAGGGGCTCTTGGGCTTTTTGATGCAGACGCAGCATGCCCATATCTGAAGGAACTGAGTCAAATCCGCACGCGTGAATGATAGCGGCACCCGTCTCTTGGGCTTTCGCGTGGTACTTATCGATCATGCGACGAATAAACAACGCTTCGCCACATAGATCTACGTAGTTGCGACCGTTCTCAACGCATGCCTTGACCGTCACCTCACCCCACCGTGCGTAAGGACCAACGGTGGAGATGACCGTGTTGGTTGCAGTCACCATGGCCGAAATAGAGGATTCGTCTTCCACGTCAGCTGACACTAGGGGATAGTTGACACCGAGCTCTGAGTTCAAGGACTCCAGCTTGGCTTGGTTTCGACCAGCCCACGCTATCCTGAGGTCACCGTGATGATCCACGAGGTATTGGGCGGTAATTTTTCCCACGAAGCTAGTGGCACCGAACAAAACGATGTCGAATTTCTGTGAATTATTCTCATGTGTTGACATAGGCGCCAGTGTAGGCCTTTTTAGAGCCAGTTGTTGCGCCTAAACCAGATCCACAGCGCAACTACGGTGAGAAACATGACGAAAAGCACGACGTAGTAACCGTGTTCCGCATACAGTTCCGGCATGTTTTCAAAGTTCATTCCGTAAATTCCAGCGACTAGAGTAGGCACTGCTGCCATGCCAACAAGTGCGGAGATTTTACGCATGTCAGAGTTTTGCTGCAGAGAAATCTTTGCCACAGCCGCATCAATGAGAGACGTAAGTCGTTCATCAGAACTGAGGAGTTCATCCCGTGCGCGGCTCTCGTGATCGTGCACGTCGCGGAAGTAAGAACGCAGTTGTTTGTCTAAGATGTCTTTGTTGTCAGTCACCAGTGCCCTGACAGCTGGTTCGAGGGGATCGACCGAGTGACGCATTTCCAAGACTTCTCGTTTGAGCAAATAGATTTGGTCAACGTTGATCGAAGCGCCGGGTGTGAACACCTCTTCCTCCAATTCATCAACGTCGCCGGATAGTTCAGCTGCGATGGAGACGTATTGGTCGACCAGAGCATCTGACACCGCCCACGCTATGGAGGCAGGGGAGCTCATCTGTGGATTGTTGGACACATCGAAGGCACCCAGTAGTTCCGGCATCGAGGTGTTATGCCTGATTGTGATGATGAAATCGCGCCCAATGAGGATGTGAATTTCACCAGTCTCAATAACCTGTCGAGATGAACAGATGTTGGTTTCGGCAACATCGAACTCAGAGTACTTAACTGATCGAACCACGAGGAAGAGCTGGTCATCGTAGCGTTCTACTTTTGGGCGCTGCCGGGCCTTTACGGCATCCTCGACAATCAAATCGTGGAGCCGGAAAGCCTTAGCTATATCCTGCATGCGCTGATCAGTGGGTTCCCACAGGCTCAGCCAGACGAACGCTGCGCTGTCTTCTGCGCGCTTCTCCTTAAGGTGTGCAAGTGCCTCGTCGTAATCGCTGGCTTCGTAAGCTACTTGACCGCCGGAGATGACGTAGCAGTGGTCCATATCCTTCGATTCGGCTATTTCAGGAATGGGAGATGGCTTAGCAAGTGCACGCTTAATGGGGTTACGTGAACGCCGTTGAGGGTTAGTCACTATCTTCATCCTTGATTAAAACCGAACAGACCTAGATGATCTTATACTTATTTTCATGAGAACTTGGTCTGAGATTGTCGCTTTAAACCCACAACACTCCGCAAACTATGCCGCCAGATGGAAACAGTTTGCTGCCGAGGGCAAAGATATCGTGGGCGAGGCTCGGCTTATCGACGCCATGGCGCCGCGAGGCGCAAGGATTCTTGATGCCGGTTGCGGCACCGGCCGCATCGGCGGCTACCTAGCCGCCTGTGGCCACACGGTGGTGGGTACGGATCTGGATCCGTACCTCATTGACGTCGCAAAGCAGGATTTCCCCGACGTTGCGTGGCATGTGGGGGACTTAACCCGCGATGCTATCCCAGAAGGCAACTTTGATTTAGCGGTGGTAGCTGGAAACGTTTTTGGCTTCATCGCTCCCGAGGGCAGGGACGCCGCCCTACGCACTATTTATAATGCGCTGGCGCCGGCAGGCCGCGCAGTCATTGGTTTTGGTGCTGGGCGTGGACTAGCGTTTGGGGAGTTCTTTGAGCTATGCGAAGCCGCTGGTTTCACAGTGGAGGGGAAGTACTCCACATGGGAATTGGATCCCTTTGAGCTAGGAAGCAGTTTCCTGGTGGCAGTCTTGAGGAAATAAAAAGTCGCCTCATTTCTGAGGCGACTTTTTCACTGGGGCAAGAAGGATTAGTTCTTGCCGTTGAAGCGTAGGTTATCGCGAACCTCAACTGGAAGAGACTTGCGATCCTCTTCACTGTACTTGCTGGTGAGCATGTTCAGAGCATTGCGGGCGTGGAACTGCTGGCGGGTGGTAGCCAGGTTCCAACGCTTGCGGGACAATGCGTTGATGCCCCAAGAAACGACAGCGGTAGCGCGGTTGCGGAAGCCAACGAGGAACATGACGTGGACAACCAACCACAGGATCCAACCGATGAAGCCGGTGATCTCCACCTTTCCCATCTTCACTACTGCATTGAAGCGAGAGACGGTAGCCATGGAGCCCTTGTCAAAGTACTCGAAGTTTTCTCGCTGGTCTGGGGTTGCGCCCTCCAGCTCGTTAGTAATTACCTCAGCAACGTATTCGCCACCCTGGATTGCTACCTGTGCAACACCTGGGAGGTTGTTGAGGTTCATCATGTCACCAATAACGTAGACGTTCTTGTCCTCGCCCACGGTGAGGTCTGGGTTAACCATGACTCGACCTGCGCGGTCAACCTCTGCTCCGAGCTGGTCAGCGATCAGCTTGCCCAGAGGAGAAGCAGAAACGCCTGCAGACCAGATCTTGGTGTAAGACTCGATGGTGTGTAGATCTCCGGCCTTATCCTTGTAGGTAACGGTGGAATCATCCACGTCGTTCACCATGGCATTGAGGATAACGGTGACGCCAATCTTTTCAAGGGAACGCTGCGCGTTGCGGCCCAAGCGCTTACCAAATGGTGGCAGAACCTGTGGCGCACCGTCGAGCAGGATGATCTTGGCGTTTGCTGGGTTGAAATTGTTGTAGGCGCCGGACAGAGTGCGGTGAGCCATTTCAGCAATCTGGCCTGCGAGCTCAACGCCGGTTGGGCCAGCGCCAACAATTACGAAAGTGAGCAGGCGCTCACGCTCAGCTGGATCGGTTGCAAGCTCAGCGCGTTCGAAAGCACCAAGGATACGCGCGCGGATCTCTAGAGCGTCATCGATGGACTTCATACCAGGGGCGAACTCGGCGAACTGGTCGTTGCCAAAGTAGGACTGGCCAGCACCTGCAGCGACGATGAGGCTGTCATACTCAACAACCTGTGAGTACTCGCCCAGTTCTGCGGTGACTGTCTTATCAGTGGTGTTGACGTCTACTACTTCGCCCTTCATGACAGTGACATTTTCCTGGTTTGCCAAGATCTGGCGAGTAGAAGGGGCGATTTCGCCGGAGGAGAGGATGCCAGTTGCTACTTGGTAGAGCAGCGGCTGGAAGAGGTGGTGGTTGGTGCGGTCGATCAGAGTGATGTCTACATCAGCATCTTTGAGGTCTTGGACAGCAAATAGGCCACCGAAGCCGGAGCCAATCACAACTACGTGGTGGCGGCCGCCGTCTGGGCGAAATGGAGTTTTAGACATAGTTTAAGTTTTCTCCTGTAATCGGATAACGCAACAAACTTAAAAGCACACTTCAGCATGCTTGCCACAGTTTGAAGTGGAGCACTATAAAACTTTGCTGCCGAATTATCTACAGTTTTGGAAAATAATTGCACCTTACTTAGGTGATCTACATCATGGTAGTCGTTTCGAACCTCTAAAGCACACCGGACATATTGCGTTCAAGTAGCTTTTGCTTTTGCGCCCGGTTGCACACCCGTTGCAGCACTGTGTGATAAGGAGGTATCTTGTCCTGACCTGCGCAAATCGACAACTGGTATTAAGGGGATGGAAACTAGTGGTGGCCCCAACCCCCACGATTGGTGAATCAGTTGTGTTTTGGTTGTGGAAGGTTGGGGGTAATAACCGTGACTCAATCGTCCGATGCAGAAAGCTCCGCGGAGAGAGGTTATGTTTTGCGGTGTTCCTTCGGCGTGGAAGATAAAGGTGCCAAAAGCGGAAAACTAGACTTGTCTTTCATTGGAGGAGACAAATTCTGCAGCGAGGGGGCTTTTGATGGTGGTGCGTGGATCATCGGACTTTGGTCGGCCTTTAGGCAAGGCACAAAAGTCCTCAATCGATCCTGAGGTCTGGCCACGGATCGCGGAGGTGCCGGTCACCGTGAAGTCCCAGTGGGGGGCGCGTAAAGCCGAGGCTGCTTTTGCGCAAGCGTGTGACAAGGCTGGATTGCAGCTTCAGGGGGCACGTGCGGATTTGCTGGTGGATGAAGAGACGATGTTTGTTCGCATCGCCACATCTGGTTGGCTTGGGCTTGCGGAGAGTTATATGGCGGGGGAATGGCGAAGTACCAACCTTGTTGACGTACTCACGAGGCTTCTTGAAGTCGGCTACTCTCCCAAGGCCAAGGCCGCCCATGTGGGCGGCGCTTACACGGGTCTTGACCTTCCGCCAGACTTAGTTCGCCTCAGTACCCAAGACGGTCTGAGTAGTTTTGGGCCGGTTTTCTCCGGGGTCCCAACAACTGAGCGCACTGAGATGAAAAGCTACGTGCGTGGGGCGGGGCACGGTCACGAACCGGGGACTCATTACGTAGATGTCACCACGCTCACTGACCCCTCGCTCGTGGAACGCGCGGATTTGGCTGCGGGGCAGCTAAAGACAGTGACAATGCTCTTAGACGCTGCCCACGTTCGCGGTGGTACGCACCTTCTGGATTTTCCTAGTTCGGGTCCTTCCGTGGCAATTGTGGCTGGGCAACGCGAAGCAACGATTGATACCTTGAGTCCCGATCTGGATCACGTGCAAGATACTCGACAGATCCTCAATCTGGCTGGGCATGATGATCGTGCTCATGTTGAGCTTATTGATTCCCCGCTGCTAGCGCCGCGCGACTGGATGCATCATTACGATGCAATTACCAGTATTGAGAAACTTGAAACCATGGGACCACGTGCCCGTCGCATGTATGTCAAGTCGCTCGATCGCATGCTCACCATGGGCGGGTACCTAAGTATGCAGACCGTGGTGACGACAGGCGCAATGCGCTCCAGCGCGGAATCTGGCTTGGATGTGGCTAAAGCTTACCTGTGGCCTGCACAAGAGTTCCTGGATATCGAGGGGTTGCACAGGTTGTTCGATTCTGAAACCGGACTTCGTATCATCGGTCAAACCCATGTAGGCAATCACTATGTAAAGGGCGTCCATATTCAGCGAGAGAATTTTGAGGGGCGATCCAGGGAAGCCGCCGCAGAGGGTTTTGATGCTGTATATCGGCGCATGTGGGTCTTTTACTTAAGTATGAAGGAGGCGTTATTGCGGGTAGGGGCGCTAGATGTTGTTCAGCTGAAAATTACTACCCGCAACCGTCGCGGGCGCAGATAGTTCTACGCCAAAGGCCGAGCTCCTATAGGGGCTCGGCCTTTTTTCGTCCAAACGCCTGAATCTAAGTTCGCATGAAGAATCCGAGATGAGGAAGATTTATTTTTCGCTGCGTAGAAAAACTCGGCGTTTCCGATTGACGATCTTCTAAATGTGACCTAGACTACTTTTCTAAATACGAATAGCGATTCGTATGAACATCTTACAGCCGTACTGAGTACACGACAACCTTAGGAAACAACGATGACCAACAATGAGTCCATTTACATCCTTTCCGCGGCACGCACCGCAATTGGAAAGTTCGGAGGATCCCTAGCCTCCTTTGGTCCGATCGAACTAGGCACCTTCGCAGCGAAAGAAGCCATTAAGCGAAGCGGATTGAATGCCAAAGAGATTGAGACCGCAGTTTTTGGCACCGTAGTTCCAACCACCCCACGCGATCTTTACCTCTCTCGCGCTGTGGCACTGGAATCAGGGCTGCCGGAATCTTCTATTGCGATGAACGTCAACCGCCTGTGCGGATCTGGTCTGCAGGCCATCGTTACCGGTGCACAGCAGCTGCTCACTGGCGACGCTGGCATCGCCCTCGTTGGTGGCGCGGAGTCCATGTCCAACGCACCACACACCATTCCGGGAATGCGCTTCGGTAACCCAATGGGACCGGGCAAGGTGGTCGACTGGTTGACTGAAACCCTGACCTGCCCAATGGGTAACGGTGGTATGGGTATCACCGCTGAAAACGTGGCTGAGCACTACGGCATTAGCCGTGAAGACCAGGATGCATTCGCGCTACAGAGCCAGGAGCGCGCTCAAGCAGCGATTGCAGCAGGAACATTCAAGGATGAGATCGTTCCAGTAACCGTGAAGACCCGAAAGGGCGAGGTCATCTTCGACACCGACGAGCACCCGCGCGCTACCACGCTTGAGACCTTGGCAAAGCTCAAGCCAAGTTTCAAGAAGGACGGAACCGTCACCGCCGGTAACTCTTCCGGTATTAACGACGGCGGCGCGGCCCTCATTTTGGCCACCGAATCTTCTCTCTCCAAGACCTCTCAGGCACCTCTCGCACGTATCGTCGGTTGGGGAGTAGCGGGTGTCGATCCTGCCAAGATGGGCATCGGTCCTATCGCTGCAGTGCCTGTTGCGCTCAAGCGTGCTGGCCTCGAGCTCTCCGACATCGACCTGATCGAGTCCAACGAGGCCTTCGCTGCCCAAGCGTTGGCGGTCGAGCGTGAGCTGGGCTTCGACCCAGCGATCACCAACCCTGATGGCGGTGCGGTTGCACTGGGCCACCCAGTTGGCGCTACAGGCGCAATCTTGACCACTAAGGCAGCGTACAAGCTTAAGGCAACAGGAAAGAAGTACGGTCTGATCACCATGTGTATTGGTGGCGGACAGGGTATTGCACTGATTATTGAGGCGGTTTAAACGATGATTCCTTCCAATATTTTTTCTCATACTGATATCACCAAGGTCGCCGTTATTGGCGCTGGTTCCATGGGTGCCGGCATTGCAGCACAGTGCGCCAACGCCGGTATGGACGTGGTTCTGCTGGATATTCCGTCCGAAGAGGGAGATCGCTCCCAGCGTGCCATCGATGGAATCAAGACCCAGGTTAAGCGCAGGGGCTTCATGAGCCCAGCGTTCGCAGAGCGTATTACCCCTGGTAACACAGAAGACAGCCTAGAACTGCTTAAGGATCGCCAGTGGGTCATTGAGGCAGTCTTTGAGGATCCAGACGTTAAACACGATCTCTACGCGAAGATCGAGCCGTTTCTAGCTTCAGACACTATTTTGTCCTCCAATACCTCCACCATTCCTTTGGCAAAACTGGCGGAGAAACTGTCCGATGATCGTCGCAAGAACTTCGTCATTACCCACTTCTTCAATCCACCTCGCGTGATGAAGCTGGTCGAGGTTGTCACCAATGACAATGTTGCTCAGGAAACCACCGAGCGCATCACCAACGCCATTGAGCAAGGTTTGGGCAAGTATGTTCTCGATTGCCGCGACACCCCAGGCTTCATCGCTAATCGCGTGGGTAACCTGTGGATGGCTGCTGGTGCACGTATCGCATTCGACAACGACATCAAGCCAGAGCTTGCTGACGCCGTGTTCTCCAAGCCGTTTGGAATTCCGCGCACCGGCATCTTTGGATTGTTTGATTATGTAGGTCTACAGCTGATCCCATTCATTTGGGGATCTACCACCAAGGCGGTTTCCGCGGATGACGCATACAACACGTTCAACATTGCTAACGAGCCACTGTTTACTGGGCTCATTGAGCGCGGCCTGACGGGACGTACAGGTGAGTCCGGCATCTATCGTGGTCGCGATGAGGTTGTAACGGAAGACTTCTCCTACCGTAAGAAGGACGTGGGTGAGGACGAGGCTCTCTCCAAGAAGACTGCCAAGGAAGTCATGGAAACCGACTCACCGGCAGGCCGATACGCTAAGGACGTCTTTTTCGAGACTCTAAAGTACTGCATCGAAACAGCCGAGGAAATCTCGGACACCGTCGAGCAGGTTGACGCTGCTATGGAGCTCGGCTACGGCTGGAAGAAAGGCCCATTCAAGCTTGCCGATGACCTGGGATTGGATTGGATCAAGGCTCTCGCTGAGGAGAAGGGCTTCAGCCACGAGCTTCTGGATGCAGCCATCGCCAACGGCGGATTCTACCCAGGTGAATTCGAAGTACTGTCGTCCACTGGTGAGAAAGTAAATTCCGGAAAGCGACACGGCGTGGTGACCCTCGCAGAGCTAGAGGCTGCAGGTGAGCTTACCGAGGTATCTAACAACGGTGCCGCTCGTATCCTGCGCACCAAGGACGATATCGCGATCTTCGATTTCCTCACCCCCATGAACTCCTGCAACAAGCCGGCTATCGAAATGATGGCAGAGCTTGTAAGCACCGCAAACGACTACAAGGCGATCGTTGTTGGTAATGACGAAGCTCGCGCATTCTCTGCCGGTGCACATCTTCCAACCATCGTTGAGGCGGGAGAGACTCGCGACTTGAACAAAGCAAGCGAGTTTATTCGCCGAGGTAACCAAGTATTCCGAGGTTTGCGTGCTTCCGGTGTTCCAGTTGTGGGTGCTGTTCGTGGCGTCGCACTCGGTGGAGGTATGGAGCTGATGCTTGCTTGCGATGCTGCGGCCGTGCATGCTGAAACTCGGGTCGGCTTCCCAGAAAGAAACGTGGGTCTGTTCCCAGCTTGGTGTGGCACCGTTCGTTCTCTGCAGAACTTGCAGACAGCAGGTGTGAGCGCAGCAGATTCCGTGAAGCAAACCTTCGAGCTGATGGCTAACGCTACCCCGATTAGCGCCGTGGCAGCCAAGGAGAGGAACTTCTTGGGTGAACGCCATGAGATCTTCCTGTCCGACGATCACATCTTCGGTTACGCACTCGAGATAGCACGTAAGCTTGCCGACGAATACAGCACACATAACCCAGATATCGCATTGGAGTCGGCCGGTGATCTGTTGTCCTCGTATGATGAGGCCAACCCAGATGCTCTCACAGACACCGATCGCGAAATCCTCGCCGCGTTGGAGGAGCACCTTGGTGGTACTCGTACCGTCAGCGTAGACGAGCTCGGCGAGTCCGAGGTCACACACGCAACGCCACTGGTCATTCGCGACAACCAGTTGGAGCGCGCTCGGGCTATGGCAACGACCCGCAAGCCACTGCGCAATTAATTAGGCCGCACTTAAGGTTAAGGCTCCTTGGCACACAGATTGTGTGCCAAGGAGCCTTTTTCGCTTCCCTGGTGTCGCATGCCACCGCGCGAGGATTGCAGCGCCGACTAGGCCTCTCGTGGTGAGGGGATTCTGGAGTAGAGGGTGGCAGCGAGAAAAAGCTACGCAGACCTCCTTTAAGCCGGTATGAATCGTGGGAAGCTTTCCCTCTAGGCTTATTGGCACTGCAGCGCCACGATCATTGATGCGGTTGATTTTGCCAAGGAGCGCCGTCTCCAGGAGCTTTAGCGTGAGGAAAGCCACCGAACTCGTCATCTACAGCGCGGTGAGCCCAAAATGGCTCGAAGCTCTGCGCAATGGCTCGTAGTACCCGAACTTAGGTTTGAAGTCCCCACCGAAGGGTGGGGCCTTGCACAGGCGGCCCAGGTGACTTGATAGCCACCGACTGACCTTGGGCCTGGGGCGCGTCGTAAAGCCCGCGAAACGGGCCACTTCCCGCAAAGGAAGTGGCCCGTTAGGAGTGGGTAGTTTTATTTGTAAGCGCCAATGCCGGTGATCTTCTTGCCGATGATCAGCGACTGTACGGTGTCAGTGCCCTCATAGGTGTGGATGGCCTCGTTATCCACGAGGTGGCGCATGACGTGGTTCTCCAACAGAATGCCGGATCCGCCAAGCATATCGCGCGCATTCAGTGCGATCTCACGCGAGCCGCGAGTACACTGAACCTTCGCCATCGACGCCTGCTGCTGGGAGAGCTCACCCTTGACTTCAAGGTCGGTAACACGACGCATCAGCAGCATCATATGAGTAAGCTTGCCCAGCATGTCTGAAAGACGCTGCTGAATCATCTGGTTAGCCGCTAGAGGCCGACCAAACTGTACACGGGTAGCTGCATGCTCACGAGCGATTTCATAGCATGCAATAGCGTTACCCAAAGCCATCCAACCTACGGAGAGGCGAGTAGCGGTCAAAACAGATGCGGTGTCGCGGAATGTCTTGGCCTTAGGCAGCTGATTCTCTGCAGGGATACGGCAATCGGTCAATGTGATGAGTGCCTGCGGAATTGCGCGGAGGGAAACCTTTCCTTGGATGGTTTCTGCCTCGTAGCCAGGAGTGTCCTGAGGGACGAGGAAGCCGGAAACTTCGCCGTCTTCGGTGCGGGCCCAAACGACCGTAACATCACCCACGGAACCGTGACCGATCCATCGCTTCTGGCCGTTGAGAACGAATTCATCACCATCGCGAACTGCTGAAGTTTCGAGTGCGATGGAATCGGAGCCATGATCTGGCTCGGTGAGTGCGAATGCGCCAAGCTTCTCTGCACTTGCTAGCTTTGGAAGCCAGTAAGCCTTTTGCTCGTCTGAGCCAAGCAGGTCGATGGAACGCATTGTCAGACCCGCCTGGACGGCGATGGCTGTGGCCATGGATCCATCACATCGGGAGATTTCCATGTTAACGAGGCCGGCTGCAAGAGGGGAAAGCTGCTCGTATCCTTCAACCGCGAGTCCGTCAGTAAGGAGGCCAAGCTCGCCGAGACGCTTTACCAGTGGGAGTGGGTATTCTGCCTTTTCCCAAGCATCGTTAATTACTGGAAGCGCATCCTCTTTGTAGGAAGCGGCCTTGTTCCACGCCTCGAGGTCTGCGCCCTCTACGTCATTGAACACTCCGAGAAAATCGGTGGTTCCATCGAGAAGTTCTTTAGCAGAAAGTGTCATGGTGATCTCCTTACTTTGGAAGGTGTGGGATGAGAGAGTGATCCACTATTGCGAATTTCAATTCGTATTACCTAGTGTGACCTACATCGCACTGTCTGTCAATGGAAAACGGGTAAAAAGTTGGAAAATAACCGAAAATTAGTGACTTGCATCGCAAAAGTGTGCTCTAGGACGCGTTAAGGCGTGAAGCTAGCCCATTGTTCGCGTGCCCACTTCTGCACTCAAAAGGAATTAGTGCTAATGTCTATTCGTAAAAATCGCTGAATCTTCGCTGTGCTGAATGTGCGTAGCCGTCTGCTCGCCAGTGCAGCGCCGGAAGCTTACGAAAAAAGGACGAAACCATGGTTCGCAGAAATAGGCGAGAGCAAATCTATACCACGGCCTTAAACCTGTTTGAGGAGCGCGGATATTACGGCACAGGCATGGGGGATATAGCCAAAGATATTGGCATGGCTACTTCTAGCCTTTATAACCATTACAGCTCTAAGCAGGAAATCCTCGCTGAAATTATGGAGAACTCCATGGAGGCTTTGCTGCGTCAGAATGCCCGTGGTTTGGCAGGGATAGTGGATCCGGTGGATAAAATACGTGCCTGCATGCGGGAACATGTAATCTTCCACGCTGAAAATCAAAAGGCGGTCCAGGTATCAAACAAGGAGTTAGATAGTCTTGAAGAGCCTTCTCGGAGTGTGGTTCTCCAGCTGCGGAAAGACTATGCTGCGCGCTGGGTGCAAATTGTGGAAGAAGGCGTTCAGCAAGGCGCGTTTTCAGTAAAAGATTCAAAGATCGTAACGTGGGCGATAATCGATATGGGCTCCGGGGTCTCGGGTTGGTATACCTCGGATGGAGAGTACTCAGCAGAGCAACTGGGGAATCTATATGCAGACTTAGCCGTGAAGCAATTAGGGGTCTAAGTCATGTTCTAACCACGTTTGCTTTGGGGATCATGAGGGGGATTGTAAAGTGACATAATGTACATTATCGGACAACTATGGATGTTTGCTCCTACCGGCCGCGTACCCCGTAATTCACGCGGTATTTGAAAGCTTATGAGCTAGGCGCTTACCTGGACTTTGGATTGTCACTGTCACTGCCGTAGTGAGATCGCGTGACTGTGGTGCTTACGGCTTTGCGCCAATGTACTTTGTCCGACGTTGTTGTCCGTCGAACCGGCTTTTACTGAGATGGTTTTTAAGATTCACTCCATTGCTGAGCGCGATGATCCTGTGCGATCTTAACGCCTGTGGGCTGATAAATGCTGGCCTATCCCAGATTTGAAGCCACGAGCTGATTTCCGCCCCATTAGTCTTGGGTAGGGATAGCTAAATGTAGCGTCTATTAACGTAACAGTGACGTTAATAGACGCTATGGAATATTAGAGACTACTCGCTTTTTAAGGTTTTTCTTCGTTCATGTACGCCTTCTGCTTGTAAGCGCTTGACAGTTGCCATGCGCTAAGAAGGATGAAGAGTACGCACAATCCAGCGAGCCAGTAGATGCCTTTAAAAGAGACAAATATCGTGAAAGCAACCAAAACTACGAGTCGTAGCCACAATGCCGGAATCATTCGAGCAGCAAGCAAGTTACTTCTCCAAGGTCAGTAGAACATTCACTTCGCCGTTTTCTGCAATACGTGCTGCTACGAAATCCGGCGTCTCCACACCGTAGTCAGTGCGGTTGATGTTGATAATGGTTGAGAGAATGAGTTGGTCTCTGGACCGAACAACCTTAAACGTCGGGTTAACGTCCTTTGTGACACCCTTAATGGTTAGCTCGCCAGGTACTTGAATTTCCGAAACGTTTGCGTCGGCATCAACGTCGTGAAGGCTAACCGGCTCCGTAACCTCGAAGACAGCCTCAGGATACTCATTAGTATTAAAGATCTTACTGCGCACGTTAATATCGCGCTTTTCCTGATCGGTGGCCACTTGCTCCATATCTACAACAACGCGACCAGCTTCAAGCGTCTCATTCTTAATGATCGCGTTACCTTCCAAGGCATTGGTGGATCCAGAGGTTACCTGCTGTTCACCAGGGAGAATTTCTTCGAAGGTGAAGCCTACAGAGCTAAAATTGGGTTTGTCTCCGTAAACAACGCGCCACTCGCCATCAATTTCGGTGGTTGCAGGCTGAGCGTCGGAAGCATCCAGTTGCTCCGTTTTAACGCCAGGCGAATTAAGCAACGGATAAATGGCCGTCGCTAGCGCAAAAAGCGCCAATAAGACGACGACGGCTCCCACAATGATGATGATGGATTTACGCTTGCGGTCCATAAGACTATTGATCCTTGCTTTTCTTAGGTGAATAAAATCAACCTGATTCACTGGTTCGGATACAGCTTTTTCAGCTTAGCGAATTTTCTCAATTTCTTTTGCCAGTGACACCAGTTCATCACACAACTGGCTCATCTCAGTGGCTGTAGCACCCTCTTCATACGCTGTACGGACATCCTCGGCCGCGCAACGCAGCTCGTATAACCTGTCGCGGAGTCCGTCTACCTTATCCGGTGACAAAACCACTGCGTTCTCTGGAAGCTTAGATCCTGAAAGGCCATTACGCTGCTCATATGCACGTTGCTTGCATGACTGTGAACAATACTTCCTGGGGCGACCACGCGTTGAGGCGGGAAGCTCAGCTCCGCACCGAGCGCAGGTAGGGTTTCGCTTCATTGTCATAACGAATAAAGAGCTTATCGCTTTTAGCGCTAAACGCCTACCCTGTTAGCACTTCCCTACCTATTTAATATCTAGTTGCAAACTCGGGAATTATTTTTCGAGAATATGCGTTATAGTTTTAGATCTCGGATATCTTCAAGTTAGAGCTTGGATAAAGATCCCCCACACACATTTACTGAAAGGGCTGATGAGCAGATGGCAGATCGCGTTCTCCGTGGTAGCCGAATGGGTGCAGTGAGCTACGAAACTGACCGTGACCACGACTTGGCACCGCGCCAAATGGTCCGCTACAAGACTGAGACCGGCGAGATCTTTGACGTTCCGTTTGCCGATGACGCCGAAATCCCAGGCACCTGGATGTGCAAGAATGGTCAGCTAGGCCACCTCATGGAAGGCGAAGGCATCGAGTCTAAGCCTGCCAAGCCACCACGCACCCACTGGGACATGTTGCGGGAGCGTCGCACCATTGAGGAACTCGATGTGCTCCTCGAGGAGCGCGTGGAACAACTTCGTAAGCGCCGTCGCAATGCCGCTCGGTTGCTTAAGCAGCAGCAGGAAGAAGAAGCTGCAAAGAACAACGCTTAAAACTGGAAAAATCCCCGTAGTTTTGAACTACGGGGATTTCTTTAACACTTAGGTACTAGGTTGACCACTTGCCAGGTGACTGGCGCGTTGTTAGGGATCAACTGATCCACGGCATTAGAAGAAGTAGGTGGAATGTGGCACTTAATGCGCTTCTTTAGCGCTGAAGCCGGCGTAACCTTAGCAGCCGGACGTGGTGCTGGCTTCTTGACTCGCGGTGGTACCCAACCTCTGAGGGCATCAGTTGTATTTGCGCTAGCTGGGCCACGGGTTGAGACAGCCACGACATAACCAGGACCAAACGATACTGTTCCATGGTAGTCACGGTAGTCTGACCAGCCGAACTTTGTTCCTTGAACACCTGGTATGCGGGCCGTTCCGTAGTTCTGAGCGTAGCCGTCAGCTGCAATCGGCGCGGCGTTGCGCATTCCCCTGATGAGTGGCGCCGCTACTGGGTCGAATCGAATGGCTTTGACGAACTTAGCTACGTCCACCACTGAGGTGGTGGAATTACCCCAGTAGCCAGGGTAATAGCTATTAGTAAGACCGTAGGACTTCATGATCGAACGAATTGCGTTTGGATATTTCCTGTCTAGCTCAGTCGCAATTCCGTCGTGCGATACACGAATCATATGCTCTACCCTGTTTTTATCTGCCTGTTGACCGTGGCGAAGTACCCACATTCCCAGGTAGAGCTTAACGAGGCTTAAAGCTGGCCGCGGCTCCCGAGCATTAGGGGTAGCAAAATATCCGCCGTTGTCGGTGAGGACGACCATTTGGCTGCGTGCTGGGACAGCCTGTGAATTTACACTCTGTGCTTGGGCTGGGGCCACAACCAAGCACATCGCCATGATAGCGGCGATTAGTGAGGACCAAATTTTCATAAGAGTATTGTAGAACAGCACAGGTTCTACTTCTGAATTTAGATAAAAGAAAACGCCGGCACGTTGTGCCGGCGAAGGAGAATCCTTTTCTAAATCATGTGCTTCTTACGAAACTTCTTGACCGCGTAACCCACAAAGCCAGACGTCTCCTTGATCAGCTCGGTCAACTGATCCTTGCGGTGTGCGACGCCCCACTTAGTGACTTCGAGTAGAGAGTCTTTGACAAAGCTGCCATCGAGCTTGGACTCACCAATTTCTCGCTCCGTGAAGGTAATTGGGACCTCACGTACGTCGAAACCTTCCTGAACGACGCGGAACGCCATTTCGACCTGGAAGATGTAGCCTGCGTTGGAGAGGCTATCCAAATCAATGGCCTCCAGCACCTCGCGTCGGAACGCACGGTAGCCTGCGGTCATGTCGGACAAACCAGCGCCAAGCGCCAAGGAGGTGTAAATGTTGCCACCTTTAGACAAAATCCACCGCTTCTTAGGCCAGTTAACAACCTGGCCACCCTTGACATAACGGGAGCCGATCACGAGGTCTGCACCCTTATCAATTTCTGCGAGCAGCAAATGAAGCTGTTCTGGGGCATGGGAACCGTCAGCATCCATTTCGCAGAGAACGGTGTAGTCACGCTCTAATCCCCAGCGGAAACCTGCGACGTAAGCGCGGTACAGTCCGTCTTTCTCCGTACGGTGGATGACGTGAATGTGATCATCGTTTGCTGCCAACTTGTCAGCAGCCTCGCCCGTGCCGTCGGGGCTGTTGTCATCGACGATCAAAACGTGAACGTCAGGGGTCGCTGAACGCACACGACCGGTGATTAGTGGAAGGTTCTCCAGCTCGTTGTAGGTCGGGATGATGACCAGGGTCTTATCACTAGGGTTAGTCATTGAGAAAATCTCCTTGGCCTAGACTTATACGCTAGGACGGTATGTGGGCTCAGCTTCTTAGGTCACGCCTGCGCGTCACAACGAGCCACAAAGCAATCAACGCTCCAATAATAGCTAAACCCAGCTCAACATATAAACCGTAACGCGCAGATACAGTCACGGTGTCTCGCAGAGGCATTGACGCTTTAAGGGTTGCGGGTTCAAAGATCTTGGTTTCGGACATCACCTCGCCGTTGGGCTGAACCATGGCCGACACACCTGATGTGGCCACCACAACTACCGCACGATCCAATTCCAGCGCACGCATGCGGCTCATAGCCAGCTGCTGGTACGTCATGTCCGTAAAACCAAAGGTGGCGTTGTTAGTTGGGGTTGTAAGGATCTCTGCGCCATTGAGCACGGCGTCACGCCCCGCGGCATCGAAGGCAACTTCGTAACAGGTGACCACACCCAGTGCTACTGCCCTACCTAGTGACTCGGCGTTCATTCGAACAACGCCTGTTCCGAATCCTGGCGTGAAGTTGCCAGCCATATCAACCATCGGGGTGATCATGCGGAAGAAGTCGCGCCACGGCATGTATTCCCCGAAGGGTTGTAGGAACTTTTTGTTGTGGCTATCCCCTGCGCCGGTAGTTGGGTCCATGACCACCATGGTGTTCTTCGGGCCATCTTCTTCGCGCGTAATAGTTCCTACTAAGATTGGCCGCTGCGTGGTTTGTAGCGCCTGATTGATTAGATCTGCTGCTTCGACGTCTGTGAAGGGATTTACGTCAGAGGAGTTTTCCGGCCAGATAATTACGTCTGTGCCGTTGTCCGGGCCGAGTTTCTGTGTCTCACGCACGTGATTGGTGAGCACAGCTCGGCGTTGAGCATTAAAGTCCAACCCCATCCGCGGTACATTGCCCTGAATTGCGGCTACGTTAACGTTTCCAATGTCATCTGCTTTGCCATTGCTTAGCCATGTTCCCCCACACACCAGGGCAATCACTGAGAGAACAATAATGGCCGATTTGGCTCGATGCACTGCTAGGGAGACCAACGCCAAGGAAGCCACCACCGTAGCGAAGGTGACGAGTGCTGGACCACCTATGCTTGCTAGCTGCGCCAGCGGTCCGTTTATCTGGCCCCACGCAAGCCTAACCCAGGCGAATCCTCCGAAAGGATAGTTCGATCGTAGGTATTCGACGGCCACGTAGATGAACGCGTACCACACGATGCCGTAGCGCCGTCTAAGGCACAGGACTGCAATGATGCCGAAGGCACCAGAAAAAAGGGCCAGCACCACGGATAGCGCAACGTACGGCATGGCGCCTACGAATTCACCGATCCACGGGAGCAGTAGCAAGTACAGGCTCAGGCCGTGGACGAGTCCAACGATAAAGCCGCCGCCACCTGTGAGGTCACCGTTAGTAAAAATTAGTTTCTTTTTAACGGGCCGATCTCTCATGCTGAAGAAGAACGATCGCGGCGCATACGCTAGGAAAAGGATCGCCATTCCCGCGATGCCTGAAATGAACCACCCCAGTGGCTCGTAGGAGGCGTAGACCAGCAGGCCGGAAAAAGCTGCTGCGAGAAGGCGCAGCAGCATAATGATCAATGGGCTTTTCATCACAGTGCTCTAGATTAGCTTCGGGAACGCGGTGGGTTGTTATCACCTTTGTCGCTGAAGTCTTCTGGGCGAAGATTCTGGGTCCAGTTTTGGATGTCTTGTTCGCTATCTACTACGCCACCGCCAAAGTTTCCATAGCTTGTCTGTTGGCGGTATTGATTGGTCATCTGGAAACTCTTCACACCAAGATCTTCAATTTTTGCCCTGAGTTTCTTGGCTAGTACGGTGCGAAGGGCCGCGCGAGTAGGCGGCAGTACCAGCAATAACCCGATGATAAAGGTCACAAATCCTGGCATTGCCATCAAAATAGCGCCAGCTGCAGTGAGCCCAAGGTCCCCGGCAGCTTTGCCAACCTTCTCTGGGGTTTTGGTGGCGTTGAAAGCGATGGACCGCATTTGCCACGCTGCGATAATGGCGCCGGCGAAGAAGCAGCCAATAAGCAGCACGAGAGCTAAACCTACTCCTATCCATTTGGATACGAGCCAAAACGCTAGAGCTTCTACAAGGATGTAAGGGAAGGCGATGAAAAGTGGCATATGCCCACAATAGCTAGTGATCTTCGTGTTGTGCTGCTAGCACGCCATGTACGGGAGCAATGGAGGCACAAAAGGTTGTATATTTCTATGTCATGAAATCATCGTCGTCAAGAATTCCTGATTCTCATCGTTTGCATCTGGCTAAAGATGGCCACACTGCCATCGTGAGGTTTTTGGGTGGCCGCGTGAGCGCGGCGCAGTGGGAAGAGCTTGCCGGCTTGTCGGCAAGCTTTGGTGATGCTTCCCTGCGCCTCACCTCCCGTGGAGGAGTCCAGGTGCGTGGCATTGCTGATCCACGTGGATTCGCAACGGCGGTGACCGAAAGCGATGTGCTTCCTACCAAGCACGGTCACCCGCAGGTGTTGGCCTCGGCGTCGGTAAGCAATGATCTGCTGCTGGAGATCGGTTCGTGCGTTGAGAACATCAGCGAGGATCGCCTGCTGATTGGTATTGATGACGGCAAAGGCGACGTCTTAGTCAACCGTCCAGACTTTGGGTTCGCTACGGTGGGTGATGATACGCATGTCATCGTAGGTGGTGACATTACTCCGCACACGACCACCAATCCGGGCGAGACTCTGGAGAACCTGCTGGTCGAATGGCTCAAAAGAAGCGGTGCTTCGCGTCGTGTCGACTCTGAATTTCGCTCGTGGGCACTGAGCTACCTTGAATCCTCCAAGCACACTCAGCGTGGTGAGCGCCCATCCATCATCCTGCCATCTTCCCCGCAAGTCGGGTGGATTCAAAACGATGAAAAAGTGACCTTGGGGCTTGGCGTGCCGATGGCAACAATGAGCGCCAAAATCGCGCACATTCTCGGCGCAGTGGGAGCCCATACCACCGTCACCGGTTGGCCAAGCCTGTTGATCCACGATTTAGACGAAGGCGACGCCGAGGCTGTTGCTAAGGTCTTGGCGCCGCAGGGCATGGTCTTCGACGCAGAATCGCCCTGGCTCAAGGTTACGTCCTGCGTGGGCACTCAAGGATGCTCACGGGCTCTTTCCGACGTCCGCACCGACGCTCAGCACTACCTAGCCAGCTCCGGCGGCCTCACCGGCCGCACCCATTTCAGCGGTTGCGGCCACAAATGTGGCCGTCCCGCTGAAACCACGATTGATTACATCGCCACAGGTGATGGTGAGTATGAAGTCGAGGAAATAGCCTGAGCCTCTGGCGAGAAAAGCTATCAATTCTTCCAAATTCCTGAAGAAATGAAACGTATAGGGCACGTTGGTCGATATACTCGCTGAAGCCGAAATTCATAAAGGAGAAATGAATGTCCCTCAAGAAAGCAGCTGTCACGGCAATCGCTGCCACCCTGATCTTTTCGGGATCCAGCGCTGTAGCTCAGCCTGTGGACCCCCAGGTTAATGAACAGACCACCGCCACTGAAATCTCAAGTGACAATACGCCTAAAGAAGATGCAGGCACCTCGGTGGACAGCGGATCATCAAGTTTCCGTGACTTCTTCAATAAGTACCGCGACGTCTTCCTAGGAATTCTCATCGCGCTAGCTTCGCTGCAGGGCATCGCAATTATCGCCGGCCCAATCCGCACTTGGCTTTATAACGTCACCCGAGTCTAGCTCTCGGGTGTTAGGAAGTAACCTCAGTCCTCTCACGGACTGAGGTCTTTTACATTCGTGAAGCGTAGCTAACAGCATCCTCAACGCTCCGCGCTGTGAACGAGCCTTTATTCAGATCCGGTGCGCGAAGGATGACGACGGTAACGCCCAGCCCTCGTGCTGCTTCAACCACGGCAGGTGGATGCCCGAGTGTCTCCCGGATCACCACACAGTCGATCTGATTATCACGAATGATCTTCTTCTCTTCAGCTACATCTGCAGTGTCCTTGGCAGGAATGCGCCGGAACCGGGCAGGTAGGTGAGGCTGCGCTCCCACTGATCCGCGAATAACGTAGAGATTGTCTGCGTCAGCAGCGAAGGGCGCTATATTCAAATCTCCTACATCAAGCAGGATATGGTGGAAACGCGATGACGCGCTCGCTGCTTCTGACATCGAGTCAACGAAATGCCATTTGTCTGCCCGCTCAGGTGTCCACCGTGGTTCGTCAAGGATCACCAGCGGAATGCGTAGCGCGCGTGCTGCCTCAGAAGCGGACAAGGAAATTCGCTCCGCGAAGGGGTCGGACGCGTCAATGATGAGCTCCACTCCTTGCGACAACAGCCACTGAGTCAAACCGGCGGGCCCTCCGAACCCACCAACGTGTACCTCCCCGATGGGTACCTGATTAAGCGCACCGTATTCGGGCACAGACGTAGTAACTCGCCAGCCGGAGCGGAACATGTCTTGTGCTATCGCTCGAGCACTGGGAGTTCCACCAAGAATTAACGCGCGCATCTTCAGATCCCCTCAGGTTTGGTGACAACTAACTGGTAGAACTCTTGCGAGTTTCCCTGCAAGTTGTCGATCACAAAGCGATCAACCGATCCGCCGTACGTTCGGGTTAACGATACGAGGGATTCATCGCCGTTGATAACTAACCGCCCACCCGGACGAAGCCGTTGCCACGCTCTCTCAAGAATCGACAAACCATCTTCCCCGATAAAGATGACGTCCGGAGCATCCGGCACGTCATCAAAAGCGTCAGGGGCCTTATGCTGAATCGCAATCCGATGTGCGACTCCTAATCGGTGAGCATCCGCCAACATGAGGTCTTGTAAGCCACCTGATTCCTCAAAACAGATCGCCCGCGAATGCGAAGTGGCGCGAAGAAATTCAATGGCAATGGCCCCGCCACCAATCGACCACATCGTGTCAGTATCGCGGGGACGCAGTGCACAAATACTCAGTGCCCGTACGTGTTTTGAGTTGTGAACATGACTGTAGTTGTGGTCGGATAGGCCCGGCAATAGAGACTGCCCGTTGCGCAGAGTGATGACTGCAACCACGCACAGTTCGGAATTCACCTCTGGTGGCTCGGTCGCCGAACCGTAGGTAATGCTTTCTGCAGGTCCGCCAAGATCGCACAGCGAAACAAGAACCGCATCCTCGTATCCCTTGCTGCAGAGCAAGGATGCGATTTGGTTAATCGTTGTCTCGTCTTTAGCTAGTACGAAAAAAGGTCGACCTTTATCTAAACCGACAACCAAGTGAGATACGTCATCAGACCAAACCGAGTACACCTCGGTTTCTTCAAGACGTAGCCCTAAACGGGCACACGCAAGAGACGGCGCGGAAACATGAGGAATAACCGATATGTGCGCATTCCTAGCCACCCGTGAGACTTGCTCCGCCACCCCAAAGAATGATGGGTCTCCTTGGTCCAATACCACAATCCGAGAAGCAGAATGATCCCTAAAGATTTCAGCTATTTGATTCACGGTCGCGTACGGACGCTTATCAGCCTGAACGTCGTCAGGTAACGATCCCAGTTGGCGCCACGTCCCCAGGATAAGCTGCGCGCCATAAATGGCCTGTTGGGCGCGTGCCCCGAGTTCCAGGAAACCTGATTCGCCAATGCCAACTATAGTGACCGTCTGCTGCGGTACAACATCTTCCCCGCCGGAAGTACGCAGCGCTGTAATGCGATTAGCCATCATCATCTCCTTCTGTTCATCGGGGCATTCTTCGCCAAATAGGACGAGGTACAACTGACATAATCCACGCTAAAACTCGCAATCTGGAAGGGATCCAGAGCGTGTCTGACTTCCCTCGTTGTGCAGCATCGACGACCGCTTCCGCTACCACGTCAGCAGTCACAGACATGGGGGCTGGTTTCATTCCTTCCGTCATCTTTCCGATGACAAACCCAGGCCGAGCCAAGATCAGAGAGACATGTGATCCGTGTAGAGCGTCCATGAGACCTTGACAGAATGCGTCAAGGCCGGCTTTGGTGGAACCGTAGACGAAGTTGGCGCGCCGGGCGCGCCAGCCCGCGATGGATGAAAAGGCGATAATCGTAGCAGGGGTTGATTGTTTACGCAGGACGTCACTGAGGACTGTAAGTGCCGAGACCTGTGATGCGTAATCTACTGTCGCGATTTCGACTGCGTGATGCTCATCGTGCTCGGCCCGTTGCTGATCGCCCAGGATTCCGAAGCAAACCACGGCGTGTGAAATTTCGCCGACTGACTCAATGATCCTGCGGTGCTCGCTGTGATCCGTGGCCTCGAAGTGTAGCTTTTCAACGTTCACCGCACCTGCAGCGATAACCGCGGCCTCAACTTCCGCAAGCGCTTCGACTCTGCGAGCAGCAAGAACGACCCTTCGCCCCGGCGCGAGACGGGCTGCTATCTCGCCGCCGATTTCGCTTGTCGCTCCTAGGATAAGAACTGTTTGGGTCATCGAAGCTCCCGTGGTTCATTGTTGAGGCGTTCGCAGCCGTGTTCGGTGACTACAACGATGTCTTCAATGCGGGCGCCAAATTCCCCGTCGATGTAGAAGCCCGGTTCGATGGAAAACGCCATGCCCGGGGCCAGAAGCAAATCGTTCCCGGCCATGATGAAGGGCTCCTCGTGTGTGGATAATCCGATACCGTGGCCGGTTCGGTGGATGAAGAATTCGCCGAGCCCAGCGTCGGAAAGAATGTCGCGTGCAACGCGATCAATCTCTGCAGCAGGAACTCCTGGTTTCACAGCTTGAACTGCTGCCTCTTGTGCGGCGAGGAGGACGTCGAACTTTTCTTTAACTTGTGGATTAACGGTGCCTCCGACCACATAGGTGCGGGTGCAATCAGAATGATATCCAGGGCCGTAAGTGCCACCGATGTCTACAACTACCACGTCACCATTAGCCAGAACACGATCAGAGTAGTCGTGATGAGCGTTAGCCCCATTCTCGGCACTTCCGACAATGATGAAGTCAACACTCGAATGCTCTTCTAGAATCAGTTTCTCAAGGTCCGAGGCGACGTCGCGTTCAGTCCTTCCAGGTAGCAACAGGGACGGCACCGTTGCGTGTACGCGGTCAATTGCCGCACCAGCGAGTCGAAGTTGCTCTATCTCGTCTACGTCTTTGGAGATGAACAGTTCTGCCAAGATGTCGTTGGCTAGTACGGTCTTAACGCCGTGCAATATTGCCTGCAATGTGAGGAGGTGATCCGCAGTCATGTCTGCACCAACTGCGATGGTACTGCCCTCAGGCGCAGTGAGGTGTTGCACCGCTAAATTGTGGGCGTCCTGACCATCATTCCACTGGATAATCTCTACATCCATATCCGGAATTGCGCTTCGGTCTAGATCGCCGCGATCTACCCCAGGTAAAACAAAGGCGGGCGTGCCGCTAGCTGGAATAATGAGCGCGGTGAATCGTTCGTGGGTTGAGATCCACGAACCCGTAAGATAAGCCAATTGCGGGCCGGTAGGCACTATTAATCCCGCTATGTTGTTTTCGCGGCACAGTCTTTGCGCTTTTTCCACGCGATTTTGGTAGACGGATGTATCGAACCTCAAGTTAGACATGTCACTAAGTGTATTAGGAATGCTCGTGGCACATATGAAGCAAAACTCGCGATAGGCTGTTTCACATGAGCTTGCCAGATACGATTGTCCAGCTTCGCTCAGGGCGCGAAACCTGCACTGGTTTTCTTATCGACGCACACACTGTTGTCACGGCAGCACATTTTCTCCGGGGAAAGAACGGAAGCATCGCGGTCACGGCCCGCGGGAAAACTTTCTATAGCAACGTGTACAGAAAGATCCGGTCGACGGATGTCGCAGTGCTCCGAGTAGACAAAGCCATTGAGTGCGAACGCTATTACCCCATTGCGGCTAGGTACCCAAGAATGCTGGCTCGCACCCACACCATTGGGTTCCGAGGAAAAAGGACCGCACGTACCGTGCGCGGTCGATACCTTTTTCCTCTCCTATTCAGCGCAAACACCACCTTTGAAACTCGCATTAGGCGCGCAGGATTGGTGTTTTCTTACCCTCCTGCGATTCCTGGCGATTCAGGTGGGCCCGTGTTCTGTGAAGGCGAGATCATCGGCATTCAATCACTAGTGCTCAATTTCAGACGGTGGAACCTAGGGATCGCGACGATTTCCATGTTGCCGTCTTATAAGTCAGAAATTGAATCTGTTCAACGGCACCTGGGAGGGGGTGGCGAAAATGGAGCTTTATCTTGAATCTTCCCTGGCACGGGGGTAGCTGGGAAATGAAATGTCCCTCATTCGAAATAGTATTCGAACAACCATAAATTAGAGGTCCCCTATTGGTTGATGGGAGTTATCGTGAGTGCGCCAGTAATGGAGTTGGATCCCCTGTGCGAGGTTGGCTTTAAGTGCGTTGATGTAGGCAATCCCCGAGGGCGTTATCAAAGGGATAGGAACAAGGCCGATTTTGAGTTTTGGATGGAGCAAAATCCTGACGGGGAAAAGGATTTCGAGTCCTATGTGACTAGCCTGGCGGCCCAACTTGGTCTCTCTCTTCAACGAATTCGAAGCCTGATTGTCTGCTTCCAGCGGCTGAAATTGCTTCCGCTCTTGGTAGCGCTTCAACGCAAGATGTATCACCTGGACCTTGATCGGCTTATATCCATCGATAGATCACTTAAAGGCGTGAGCGAGGACAAGATGGGCGTCATGGATGAGTACCTGCAACTGTTACTGACACCGGTCGTGCCTAATGAAGTACTACGCCAGCCAAGGGCAATAGCCAACAGAATTAATCGGAAACTAACTGAGGTAGATCCAGAGGCTGTTCGACTGCGGCAACAGGAAAAGAGAGGTATCACCACTACCCATGAGGACCTTAACACACGCGTATCCATGCGCATGACCCCAGCAGAATCCTTGCTTGTAACCAAAGCAATTAGAAAGAAAGCTAAGGCAGATGGGATTTCTGAGATCGATGCCGCCATCAAATTCTTCGAGGAGGGCGCGGACGCAAAGGTTGTCCTCAACCTCATCCCTAATGAAGTAGGCCTACTCGATCTCGTGGGCGCCGGACCGCTGAGCCAAGACCAAGTCAACACGTGGCTGCCTCGCATCACGCATGTGCGAATTCTGCATTACGACATGGCGAAAGACAAGGACAAGCGGTTTTTCAGCCAAGGATGCCAAGCCTTCCTTGAGGGAAGAGATGGGCATTGTATGGGGCCAAGTTGCTCGACGGATGCTCTCCACTGCGACGGGGAACACACCATTAACTTCGACGGAACAAACACCGATCCCAAACAAGGCGGAAAAGTGTGTCCGCCCTGCCATCGAATAAAGACAGACGACCGTCTCCGAGTTGCTTCAGTGAATTCAAAAGGTGCGAAAGTTTGGATTGATTCTGACGGCGAGCAGTACGTTGTTCTCCCCGACGGTCCGCTTGCACACACTGGAGAAGCGCTAGCAACACCGGAAGAAGTAGCTAAAGCAGCCGAGGTAAAGCCTCCAGCTCCAAGTACCCATGGGTGGGGACAGAGCGTCAATCAGAAAATTGCCAAGCAGCGCAACGATCGCAGAAAGAAGAACCTAAGGATCATAAAGGACGAAGACAGCGGCTAGCTACCAATAGCCACGACTCCCCTTCTAATCGCCTCGATAGCCAGCCTAGCGTTATTCCTGATTTCGTCAGAATAACCCGTTCCTCGTATCTGCTCGAGCAAATCAACTACCTGGCGTGCTTGACGAACGAAGTCGCCCGGAGTGAGCTCCGTGCCACAGTCAGCGGCAGCGGCAAGACAGTAGCCTAGTGGTGCGCCAGCGGCCCACTGGTGGATTGAAAGAGCAAAGGCCGGATCAGGAATCTTGGTTAACGGCAGACGATGACGCCGCTCATCAGACGACAATTCGGTCCACAACCTGTCCGTATTCTCCATAGCATCAATCATCCGATCTGTTGCACCGTTTGCCTGTCCCTTGGTCTCGCGGCGGTTCTCAAAGGTGCACATACTGACCACACCGGCTAGTTCTGCGGGGTCTAAATCCTCCCAAATTCCACGGCGCAGACATTGAGCTACCAATAGATCTGATTCATTGTGAATCTCAGCGAGCCTCTCGCCCTCGAAAGCGATGGTAGGGGTACCAGCTTCGAATTCGACGTAGTCGAGTTCTCCAAGCAGGTCCAAGATCCTGTCGAATGTCTTGCCGAGAGTATCGGTGGCGTTTTCAATAGTCAGTTTCAATGCGTCGCGTTTCCTACGAGCTCTAAGAAGTTTCTCGCCATGACGAGCCATTTCTTCTCGGCCAACCCACTGATGAGACGGGTGCTCTCTCAGCGCCAAGCGGAGAGCAGTGATTTCCTTAGTCGGTCGTAGCCGCGCTTCGTGTCGTAACTTTTTAGGTCGCTTGTACGTGTTTCGTGCGAAAGCGGTGACAACCTGCCGAGAGTTCTTGCGAGGGTGAGTAATTGCTGCGCGTGGAAGGCGCATGTGGCCCACATTGACTGGTGGTATACCGATATCACTGCTCGACAGCCGTCCAGACCATCCTGATTCCATAGTGATCCATGGCTTTGGATCGTGACGGTTGCTTGCAGGTTGAACAACGACTGCAAGAACGGGCTTCTTCTTTCCTGGAAGCGCGATGACATCACCGATTTGGAGTTTACTGAGAGCTCTCGTGATTTCGATGCCGCGTTGTTCAGCTGCGAACTTCTTTGCTCGTTTCTCTGCTTCTGTTAACTTACGCCGCAGATCCATGTAATCAAGGAATTCGGCTATTGGATCGTCGGATGGCGGATTTACCTTGTGGATGAGCGCCTGAAGCTCGATTGTTTCTCGCTCTAGTTCATTGTCAGCACGTTCCAAGTCGCGAGCGACATCCACAACGCTCCCATCAGCTTGAAACTGGGCGAAGGACTTTTCAATGAGCCTGTGAGCTGCTTCGTATCCGATGGTTTTGAGCAGGTTAACGCTCATGTTGTAGCCCGGCTCAAATGTTGAGTTCAACGGGTAGGTTCGTGTTGACGCGAGTCCGGCCACGGCGCGTGCGTCTATCGTTGGTACCCACATGACAACGGCGTTGCCAATGGTGTCGATTCCGCGTCGTCCAGCACGACCAGTTAGCTGTGTGTATTGACCTGGCGTGAGATCAACGTGTGCTTCTCCGTCGTATTTGACGAGTTTTTCCAGCACTACGGTACGTGCTGGCATGTTGATGCCAAGTGCGAGCGTTTCCGTTGCGAATACTGCCTTGACCAAACCTTTGACAAAGAGCTTTTCTACGATGTGGCGGAAAGCAGGAAGCATGCCTGCATGGTGAGCTGCGAAACCGCGCATCAGCGCTGAACGCCACCGGCCGTAGTCGAGGATCTTAAGATCCTCTTCTGGAATGTCGCTTACTCCCTCTTCGATAATTTGGGCAATAAGCTTTGATTCTTCCTCCGTGGTGAGGACGAGCCTTGATCGCAGACATTGGTAAAGAGCTCCGTCGCAACCTGCGCGGGAGAAAATAAAAGTGATAGCTGGAAGCATGTCGTGCTGCTGCAGGATTTCGAGTACTTCGACCCGGCTAAGTGGCTGGTGCTTATCGGGGCGTCCGCGACCACTGCGACCGCCAAATCCCGTCCTGAATGCTTGGTCTTCGAGGCGTTCAATGTGGCTAGCTAGGTTGCTGTTGAGGGTGACGTTATCTTCATCGAAGAGGGGGTGCAGTTTACGGCCGACGAGCATCCATTGATTCAGCGGTACTGGCCGTTTATCAGTGACAATCACTTTGGTATCCCCGCGCACGGTTGTCAGCCAGTTGCCAAATTCCTCGGAGTTGGAAACGGTGGCTGATAGACCGATGACGGATACGGATTCATCCAGATTAAGGATGACTTCTTCCCATACTGCGCCCCGGGATTTGTCCGAGAGGAAGTGAATTTCATCCATGACCACGAACTCGAGGCGGTCGAGGGCGTCGGATTCGGCGTAAATCATGTTACGCAGCACTTCGGTAGTCATGACTACGATGTCCGCGTTGTGGTTGATGGAGACGTCTCCGGTGAGCAGGCCTACGTTTTCTTCCCCATGGGCGGCACAGAGGTCATGATATTTCTGGTTGCTCAGCGCCTTGATGGGTGTTGTGTAAAAGCACTTGGTGCCGTGTGCACTCGCTAGATATACGCCGAATTCGCCGACGATGGTCTTGCCGGCTCCCGTAGGAGCACAAACGAGAACTCCATGTCCTTCCTCGATGGAGCGGCACGCCTCGACCTGGAAGTCGTCGAGGGGGAAGTTTACGGCGGCTTGGAACTGCTCAAGGTGCGTCATGTTTTCTACCGTAGACGAAGAAACCGATCAGGCGTTGGTGCCGTGATCGGTGTTCGCTACTAGGTGACGTCGTCGAAGAACGTTCCGGGTTCTTTAGAAGCTTGAATGGTGTGCTGAGGCTTGATCGGTTGAGGCGGGTTAACTGGTTGTGCTCCCCCAATCGATCCACTGCCGTGGATAGGAGTTGGGCGCCCGATACCGTTGCTCCCGTCAATTGGTTGTGGTGCCTCGATTCCACCGGCGCTAGGGATCATGGGCGATGCTTCGTCGTCGTCGACATCCATCCAGTGTGGACGTTCTTTCTCACGCTTCTTGTCGTGCAGGCGCATGACCAACAGTGCTCCTTCTACAAGAACGATGAGAGCGACCATCAGACCCAGCATGGTGAATGGATCTTGGGTTGGAGTCATGATTGCGGAGAATATGGCAAGCACAATCCAGATGACATCACGACGGCCCTTGATGGTCTCGTAGGGCAAGAGACCAGCAAAGTTCATCATGATCAGGATGAGTGGGAGTTCGAAGCTGACGCCGAAGATGGCGAGCATGGAAAGCACGAAGTTAAAGTATTCCCCACCGGTCAATCCAGCTACTTGGGCTTCATCTCCCATGGTGAGGAGGATTTCCAGTCCGTAGGACAGGACGATGTAGGCGAAGAACGCACCGAGAACGAACATGAACACGGATAGTCCCACGAACGTAAACGTGTACTTGCGTTCATTCTTATGCAACCCTGGGGTAATAAACGCCCAAATTTGGTACAGCCATATCGGCGACGCAAATACTAGGCCGGCGAGCGCTCCCACTTTCATGCGCAACAACAGCATTTCCAGAGGCTTGATGGCCAGTAGTCGGCATTCACCGTCGTTGATACTGAACGCGCGCTTTTCTGGTGGGAGGTTGCAATATGGCTCGCGCAGGATCTCGCCAAGTGTCGGGATACCAAAAATAGAATGCTGGTACCAGATAAAGCCCACGACGGCGCCCACCACTACCGCTAGTACGGAGATAATCAGGCGACGCCGGAACTCTTGGAAGTGCTCAACGAGCGCCATGGTGCCGTCCGCTGGACGGCGCTTTCGGCGCATAGTCGTTGGCTTGGTGGTGCTCATAATTCCCTAGTGAAACCTATGGAAGTGGGAAACTACTGGATGTTGTTTGGGTAGCCCTGATCTGGGTACTGACCAGGCTGGTAGTTCTGCTGCGTTTGCCCCTGCTGAAGATTCTGCTGTGGGTTAGGCTGGTTGCCATAGTACTGAGCAGGATTCTGCGCGGGCGCCTCAATTTGGGTTGGCTGAGCTGGCTTGTCGTCGTTGCTCATTTCCTTGACTTCAGACTTGAAGATGCGCATGGAGCGTCCGAGGGAACGTGCAGCGTCGGGGAGCTTCTTAGCGCCAAAGAGTAGGACGATAACAACGAGGATGAGGACTAGTTCCCAACCACCTGGAAGACTCATGTCAGTTGCCTTTCTGTGGCATCAAAGTGCCTTTAAGGTCAGCGCGCGATGGCTTCGCGCACTTATTCGTTCAATGGCAGATCATACAAGCTTAACCCGCTTTGGGCGCGAAGTGATACCTGTGTCGCTACGTTTGCGGGTGTGATGACGGTGACTCGGTCTGCGTTGGACAGAGCGAAATGTATGAGCCAGTCTTCGTCCACTAGCGGCAGAGTACCAAGTATGCGGCCGCGGTCATCTTCTTCCCCTAGCTCAATAGGTAGTCCTTCCGTGACCCAGATGGATTCTTTTTCCACAGCTATTGTGGCCTTAGTATCGGCTTTCTTGAACCCGAATGGATCCTTGGGATCGAATGGTATCTCTTGGGCGCGCGGTGTTGCTACGTCATCGGTTAGTTGCGGATTACTGATTCGATCCAGGCGGAAAGTGAGGTGCTTCTCCTTATCGTGGTCCCATGCGGTCAGGTATACCTGCGAGTCAAATGTGTAGATGCGTGCTGCGGACACGGTGCGGCTTTCCACCGCGCCGCGATAGGCGGAGTTGTAGGTAAATGTTAGCTGCTTGCGCCGCTCCATAGACTCGCGGATGACATCCAAATCAGTTTCCGGCACATAACCGTGGCCCTCTGAATCAAATACGGCGACGGTGTCCATGCCCATGATATCGCGCAGTTTGTTGGCTGCGCTGACCACGGCTGTGCGGTCCACCAGCCCAGGCACGTTTTCAAGGTTTTCCAGCGCAAGCAGGAGTGCTGCTGCTTCCGTTCGGGTAAGACGCAGTGGCTGGTCCATACCTTGGCTGTCGAGAATTTGCACACTGGCAAGCGATGCTTCCATGTCTACTAGTTGGTCTGGGAAGGTTCCTGGGCCACAGCAGAACAGCCGCGATAGATCATCGCGGACTTGGGTGGGGGTGGATCCTAAGTCAGCTGCCGCTTCCATCATGGACCTACCTGGGTGAGCCTTGAAATATGGCAGCAGGTTAAGCATGCGCACCAGGTCATTGTGGCGTTTGTAAATGTGACTCATTTTTAAGCTCCTGCGGCAACGTGGAGATGCTTGACGACGCTGGCCACCACATCAGGCGGTCCCAGTACCTTGGCGTGCGGCGTGCATGCGCACGCCGTTCGGACCAACCAGTCCAGGTCGACGTCGACAAGCTCAAAGACTTGGGGTTCCGTTTCTGTGCCTGCTGCGACGAGCTCCGCGCACCCCTGCGGGTTGAGCGCGTGAATCTGGGCGGTGACAATGGATCGCCCGCGGCGGAGCTGATCTTCCACAAGATCTTGAAGATTCACTTTAGGGTCTGCAGGGTTGAAGTCGCCGTAGGAAGCAACTACGTCATCCTCCATATCCAGCGGCACCACCTCGGCAACACGCGTAATGCGGAAACACCTTGCCTCATCCCGATCGAGGTCATGCCCAACCAAGTAGAGACGGTCGCGCACACTTACGATGCCCCACGGATCCATCCAGCGCTCCACTGGTTCAGCGGTCACATTCGCCGTATACATGAAGGAGATACGCGTGTGGTTCTTCGTGGCTTGGAGTATCTCGTCTAGCGTTTTTGCAGGCAAAGACGTGAAATCGTTCACGCTGGTGAATTGTGGCGTCATGGAGAGGTCTCTGTGGACGCCACTTGCGGCAATTTTTGTCCACCCAGAGCGTGAGAATGTAGCTAGCTCGTCCCCGTTGCCCATTTGTCCCGCCAGCGCGAGTACGGTCGCCTCCTCGGGAGTAAAAGACACCTCTGGCAAACGGTAATCATCTGCTTGCAGGCGGTAGCCTACGTGTTCTCCAAGTGCGACAGTTTCTATGGGGACACCAGCGGCCATAAGCTGCTTACGGTCGCGGTTAAACATTTTGTTCAGGGCACGGAGAGATTTCTTCTCATCCGCAGTGTTGAGGTCATACCCTGGAACATTTTTGACGACCCAGTCGAAGGTAAGGAAGGACTGGCCAAACTTTTCCAAGTTGAGGAAAGCGAATGTGAGATTGACCAGTCTCTCAATCTGCTCATCTCTTTTGAGAGGTGTAGACATTGGTTACATCCTTACTGTGAGGGAGAGGGACACCATTTCGATTTTAAGATTTACTGATAGTGTTCCCCGTTGGCGTTCATGTAGTCGATGAGTGGTTGGACCGCGTCACTGTGGGCTTGGAAAGGGTCCAGTAGCTCCACCAGCTGTGGCTCTGGGCGCGATACCTTGAGCCTCAGCCAATCTACAGATACCGGTGCGCCCATCTTGTGCGCATGAGTGATGAATTCACCACGAAGCTTGGCGCGGGTGGTCTGAGGCGGCTGGTTCATAGCCTTAGTGACCGCTTCATCGTCAATGAACCGCGACGCGACCCCTTTTGCCTCAAGCGCCTTGAATAGTCCGCGCCCTGGGCGGATATCGTGGTAGGTCAAATCTATTTGTTTGAGTTTGGGATGGCTAAAGTCATCGGCTTCCAATCCAAGACGGCCTTGGAACCGTTTCAGCAGCGTGTACTTGATGGCCCAATCGATATCGGTTGAGATTGAGGTCAGATCGCCGGACTCAATTGCGTTGAGTGTCTTTTCCCACAAGGTGACAACCTGCTGCATGTCCTCCTGCGGCGTACCAAGTTCCGCGTCGGTGTCTGCGCGTGTGACCAACCACCGTTTAGCAGCTTCAAGGTAAGCGCGCTGGATTTCCAACGCGGTCATTGTCTCGCCACTGGCGAGGGTCACGGGAGCGTTACCGGTGATGTCTCGGGAAATCGCTTTGATCGCAGAGATGTCGTTGAGCGCCAGCGCACTGAAATCTTCACCTGCCTCGATCATTTCCAATACCAGCAAGGTTGACCCCACCTTGAGGGCTGTAGTGACTTCGGACATGTTGGAATCACCCACGATAATGTGCAGGCGCCGGAAGCGATGAGAGTCTGCGTGAGGCTCGTCACGGGTGTTGATGATAGGACGAGATCGAGTGGTGGCAGACGACACCCCCTCCCATACGTGGTCGGCTCGTTGTGAGAGCTGGAACTTGCCGTCGACTATGTGGCCAGCACCGGCAATGAGCTGCCTAGTAATCAGGAAAGCCAAAATATCGCGACCCAAGTGCTTAAGCACCACGTCGCGGCTTACTAGGTAATTTTCGTGGCATCCATAACTGTTGCCCACCGTATCGAGATTGTTTTTGAACAGGTACACCTGCCCGCCAATTCCGTCGCGTGCCAGATTAGCTTCAGCATCGATGGCCAACTGGTCCACAATCCGGTCGCCGGCGTGCTCGTATGCGATGAGCTGGCGGAGGCTGTCGCACTCAGCTGTAGCGATCTCCGGGTGGGAGCCCACATCCAGGTAGAGACGAGACGCGTTGGGGTGGAAAATATTACTGCTTCCCCACTCCTCAATTACTGGCCTAAACATGTAGCGGGCAGTTTCCTCTGGGCCCAGTCGCTTGGTGGAATCAGCAACGCATGCGATGCCGTATTCCACCTCGATGCCCATGATGCGACGACGGAAAATGGTCATGGCCGTTTACTGGCCGCCTTTCTGAACATACGAACGCACAAATTCCTCTGCGTTTTCTTCAAGCAGACCGTCGATTTCATCCAATAAATCATCAACGCCTGCGGTATTGATTTGGGCTTGACCGGCAGCCTCGGCGTTGAAATCTTCGCCGTCGTCGCCGTTGCCGCCAGAAATCTGCGACTGTGGGTTAGTCATAGTAAGTCTCCTTTAACTCTTTCTCGATTGTAGAACTATCGTCTCGAGGGCTAGGCCTCGCACACGCCTGCGCGAACGAGTCCGTCCCACAAGGTGTGGGCCGAATCGCTCTTATCCACGATCTCCCCTACCTCCGCGCGGGTAAAGCCGTCCAGGTGAGTTATTCTGATCACGTGTTCGCGGTCTTGGACCTTAAGCACCACTGACTCCCACGACGCGCTGAGGACGTCACCAGCAAATTTAAGGGCCACGGCGCCGCGGAAGTAGGCACGAGTATTCTCCGGTGGGGTATCAGCCGCGGCCAGGATTTCATCCTCGCTGAAGATAGTGTGCATCGCGCCCTTACGCACCAGTGCGTGGTACAGGGATTTTTGCGGGTCAATGTCACAGTACTGCAGGTCAACCAGCGCGATCTTCGGGTTAGCGATATCCAGGCCACGATCCACAAAACGCTTGATCAGTGCCCACTTAGCGCACCAGTCGAGTAGGTGTGCCGCTGCATCAGCACCGCCAGACATTAATAGCTCTAAACATTGCTTCCACAAACGGATCACTTCGTGATCGGAGGGTGAAGACGCAACAGGCGTTACACGTTCAAGGTAGATGCCTAGAATTTCCAGTGCAGTCAGCTCGCGGCCGTCCTTGAGCTTAAGCTTGTAGGTCAGTGACAGGTCATGCGACACTTTCTTTACGTCTGAGACGGCGTTAGCAAGCTGTAGGTCCGTAAAATCCACACCTTTTTCAACGGCGTCAATGACCAGCGTGGTCATGCCGAGCTTGAGCAGGGTGGATTGCTGTGACATATTGGCATCGCCGATGATGACGTGCAGGCGTGCCCCGGTCTCTGAATCCGTGTGTGGCTCATCACGAGTGTTGATGATTCCGCGATTGAGGGTGGTCTCCAGCGAAATCTCTTGTTCGATGTAATCAGCACGCTGGCTAATTTGGAATCCTGGCTTTTGGCCACGCTCACCAATGCCCACTCGACCAGCGCCGATCAGAACTTGTCGAGTGGTAAAGAATGGGATCAGAGCCTGCGCTAACGCATCAAAGTCGATATCCCTACTGTAGAAGTAGTTTTCGTGGCTACCGTAGGATGCGCCCTTGCCGTCGACGTTGTTTTTGTACATCTTGAGTTCCGGGCAAGGATCGTGGTGATCGAGAACTGAGTGGTCTTGAGCGGTGTAATCCGCGACGGCCTTTGCTGCGCGGAGTAAGATGACGTCACCGGCGGCGTCGTAAAGAGTGGCGTCGAGCGCGTTGGTGGTTTCCGGTGATGAATACTCAGGGTGTGCATGATCCACGTAGAAGCGTGCGCCCGCGGTAGTGACCACGTTGGCAACACCAATGGCGTTTGGATCTATTACTGGCACCGTGTGGTAGCGCCGCAGGTCAAAGCCACGCTGGTCACGCAGAGGGTGCTCTGATGCAAAATCCCAACGTGCTCCAGTGGCACACGGCTGAGTGGCGCCGTACGCCACGACTGCGTGGGTAGATGTCACGATTGGTGACACCGCGGTGTTAGACGGCGTGGCGATGCCGTATTCAGTTTCCGTACCAATAAAACGAGACAACTTCTTCCCCCTTCTAGTCTTCCTCGTGCAGGATCGTAACTTTGTCCACTCGCGTTCCCACACGCCCGATCACCTTGGCCCATTCGTCGGGGCTCGAGGTGTTGGGCAGGTCTTCGCTCTCACTGTTTTCAGCGTCTACTGCTGCCATAAGGTGCGTGGCGCTGATTCCTCGACCGAGGCCCGCTATCTGATCCTTGATAGCGTTCTTCTTCGCTCGATCTACAATGTTTGCGATCATCGCGCCGGAGACAAAGTCGCGGTAGTGGTACGTCACTTCGCTGCCGTCAACCAACGTAAGTCTTACGAATGGGTGATCCTCGAAAAGTTTGGTGGCGCAGGCATCGATCAGTGAATTGGCCGACTCTGCCAATGGGAGTGCATCAGTGATGTACCGAGCCAGGATCTCTCTCGCTCCGGCTTCTGTAGGCCGGTTGATGCGAATCTTTACATCGAGGCGTCCTGGCCGCAGGATTGCTGGGTCAATGAGCTCCTCGCGGTTGGTGGCGCCGATAACGATAACGTTGGAGAGGGATTCCACTCCGTCCAATTCAGTCAGCAACTGCGGCACGACGGTTGTTTCCATGTCAGAGGACACGCCCGAACCACGAGTGCGGAAGATGGATTCCATCTCATCAAAGAACACAATGACGGGGCGTCCGTCTTGGGCTAGTTCGCGTGCACGCTCGAAGATGAGGCGGATGCGGCGCTCCGTTTCACCGACGTATTTGTTGAGCAGCTCTGGGCCCTTGACGTTGATGAAATAGCTGGCGCTGCCGTCGCCAATGCGCTTGGACAACGAGTTCGCTACGGCTTTAGCGATCAAGGTTTTGCCACAGCCCGGTGGGCCGTATAGCAGCACGCCCTTTGGCGGATGTAAGTCATATTCGCGGTAGAGCTCGGGGTGTGCGAAGGGAAGCTCGACGGCGTCATGAATCTGCTCAATCTGCGTATCAAGACCACCGATGTCTTTGTAAGTGACGTCTGGGACTTCCTCGAGGGCCAAGCGTGAAACTTCAGTTTTAGGGATCACCTCGAAGGCGTAGCCTGCTTTGGTATCCACCAGGACGGAATCTCCCGGCCGCGGAGGGCGCACGTCACCGCGCAGCACGGCTTGTGCCAACTGCACCAAGCGTTCTTGGCCGTTATAGTCCGCAATCAGCGCGCGGTCGGCACCGATCATCTCAACAATCTGAGCGAGCTCCCCAGTGTGAGCTGGCTTATCGACGTCCACAATGATGTTGCCCTCACCAAGACGCACCTGCACGCCCGGCACTAAGGCGCCGGTGTCAACACCGGGCAGGATGTTAACGCGCATCCTCCGGCCGAGGGTGAAGATCTCAGCGGTACGTCCCCCAGATGAGAACTCTAGAAATGTGCCGTAGGTGTTGACTGGTTTCGCCAGATCCTCCAACTGGGCATGTAAGCTCACGAGCTTCTCCCGTGTAGCTTTCAGCATTTCGGCCAGCTTAGCGTTGCGGGATGATAAGTCCTGAGTGGTTCTCTTCAAACGCGCGAGTTGCGCTTTTGTGTCTTCTGCGCCTGGGAATGCGGCTGAGTGTGACGTCGAAGAATCCATAACAGGTAAGTTTACCTACGCTTCGTACCGGCGTACGACTAATCGACACTGCCAGTTGGATTTGTAGGGGAAGAATTGTCCTGATCACCCCATCAGAAACCTGCGTTGCAGAGCACGGGTTAAAAAATGGCGCATCTTCAGTCGAACTGAAGATGCGCCAACGTGTGATCGCTACTTTCGCGCGCGACGCTGTGGGCGCGGCGGCGTGACGCCGTCGGCAAGCCTTCGCGTCCAAATGAGAAACGCGGTGTGCGCATTCATGCGGTGCTCAGGGCGGGTGGCAAGCCCTTCTACTCGCCAGTCGCGCACCAGCGACTCCCACGCGCGTGGCTCAGTAAAGCATTGCTGCTCACGGATACCTTCCATAACCTTCATGAGCTGCGGAACGGTTGCCACATAGGTCATGAAAACGCCACCAGGAAGGAGCAAATCCTTGACGGTGTCAAGGCACTCCCACGGTGCCAGCATGTCCAAAATGATGCGGTCTACTGCCCCACCAATATCCTCCTTGGTGACATCCTTGAGATCACCTAGACGCGGATCCCAGTGAGCAGGGCGCTCACCAAAGTATTCATCAACGTTATTCTCTGCAAACTCGAGGTGATCCGCCCGGATTTCGTAGGATATGACCTTACCTTTATCGCCGACTGCACGAAGCAGCGCCATAGATAACGCACCAGATCCAGCGCCCGCTTCGAGCACGCGAGCGCCTGGGAAAATGTCGCCTTCGACGAGAATCTGTGCGGAGTCCTTAGGATAAATCACCGCCGCACCGCGTGGCATGGACAACACATGGTCCACCATCAAGTGGCGAAAACATAGGTACTCGTAGCCCTGGTCAGACTTGACCACGGTGCCCTCATGAGAACCGATGATGTCGTCGTGGTGAATACATCCCTTGTGGGTGAAGTACTTCTCGCCCTCCTTAAGAATGAGGGTGGCGTGCCGCCGCTTTGGATCGGTGAGCTGGACGCGATCGCCCGGCTGGAAAGGTCCTGAATAAGCCATGCAGATTAACCTACCAAATACTGGTGCAGAGCCTTGGTAATGCCGTGCACGTCAGTGACAGAGCACAGCTCGCGCGCCGAATGCATGGACAGTAGCGGGATACCCACGTCTACGGTTGGGATGCCCAAGCGCGTTGCGGTAATCGGGCCAATAGTAGATCCGCATGGCATGGAATTCTTACCCACGAACACCTGGTTGTTTACTTGTGCAGCAGCACAAGCCCTCGCCCACAAAGCCTCAGTAACAGCATCAGATGCGTAACGCTGGTTGGCGTTGATTTTGAGTGCAGGGCCTTGACCCATGAGGGGGTGGTTATTCGCATCGTGACGTTCGGCATAGTTGGGGTGGATAGAATGCGCAGCGTCAGCAGACACACAGCTGGAGCGAGAGTACATGCGACGTATGGAATCAGGTGTGGCACCTAACGCGTACGCAGTTCGTTCCAAAACATCGTGGAGAATTGGGCCAGCGGCGCCAGTTGTGGATCCGGAACCAACTTCCTCATGGTCGAAGCAAGCGAGCACGAGAACGTCATTGTTAGTGCCGTCTACTACGGAATCCTGAGTTGCTCGGATGAGAGCCTGAACTCCTGGGAACACGCTGGATAGGTTATCTAACCGACCAGCTGCCAAGAACTCACTGGTTGCACCGAAAATCTCTCCTGGCTGGGCATCGACGGTGATCAGGTCGTGTGAGACGATCTCCTTGGCATCAACGCCTGCAGCCTCAGCAATCACATCCATGATGGATAGATGAGGCTGCCCCACAGAAAACACAGGCTGAACGTGCTGCTGGCGATCAAGAGTGAGAGCGTCGTTGGAGGTTCGATCCAAATGAATAGCCAAGTGCGGAATGCGCAAAACCGGTGGCGTGGTGACTAGCTTGGTAGTGCCGTCAGAAAGCGCGATTCGACCAGCTAAAACCAGCTCACGGTCCAACCAGGAACTAATGATTGGGCCACCATAGACCTCAACAGCTGCTTGCTGCCAGCCCACGTTCTGAATATCCCCTACATGCTTCAGCTTGAAACCTGGGGAGTCATTGTGTGCTCCGATAATCCGGAAGCCTGACTCCTCCGGAGTTGCACCCTCAGGAACGAACCAGGCCATAAGCGCGCCGCCGCGAATAATGAAGTGACCACCGGGGGTAGCATTCCACTCGTCCTTTTCACTGTGGCGTTTAAAACCCGCTTCCTCAAGTAACCCAGCGCCAGCTTCTGCTGCGTGATAAGAACTCGGGCTCTGAGCAATAAAGCTAATGAAGTCATACGCCATGGACTCTGCTTCTGCGGTAATGTCTGCCATGGCCTCATCGGACAGCGTGGAATTCTGCTGCCCAATTTTAATGACATGATCCGGCTGAATCTCATCCGCTTCAGTCATCTTGGCTTTCTTAGTTGATTTTTTCGCTGCGTTTTCGCTCATAACCAATAAGCATAGCTATTGCCCATGAGCCTACGCAGAATCTTTCAGGCTTGGTGCTAGGGTTCTTACCCGATATGAAAAAATTAGCGCTCTCCCCATCCCGTGCCAGTGACTACCAACAGTGTCCACTGCTCTACCGCCTGCGAGCTATCGATAAGATTCCAGAGCCCTCCACTGTTGCGCAGGTCAAAGGAACCCTCGTGCACGCCTGCTTAGAAGATATGCATGGGTGGCCACGCGAAGAGCGCACATATCCCGCCGCAGTTAAGCGCCTCAAACCAAACTGGGAGAAGATGACGTCCAAGGAGCCTGAACTACTCGAGCTCGTTCCGGAATCCGAGACATACGATTTCCTTGTCGAGTGTCGCAGTCTCATTCGAGGCTACTTTGAGATGGAAAACCCACAGGGTTTCGATGCACATGCCTGCGAGATGTATATCAACACCGAACTTCCTAATGGAGTGCCAGTCCGTGGCTTCATCGATCGTGTGGATGTGGCCCCCACCGGAGAAGTCCGCGTCGTCGACTACAAAACCGGAAAGAAGCCTCTGCCCCGCTACTCTCAAGCGGCACAGTTTCAAATGCGTTTCTACGCCCTGGTGTGGTGGCGGCTGTACAACCACATTCCTGAACAGCTGCGTTTGATGTACTTAAAGGTCAATGACTCCATGTTTCTTACCCCATCTAAAGAAGAGCTGGAGTTTTTTGAACGTGATCTGAAGGAGCTGTGGGACAAGATTGAGGCGGATGGTAAAGCGGGTGACTTCCGGCCTAAGACGTCAAAGCTTTGTGGCTGGTGTGCCCACCAATCACTATGCCCAGCTTTTGGTGGTACTCCACCTGAGTATCCTGGCTGGCCAAACGACTAGCCAGCCAATAATTGACAAGCGCCCTTACTGTTTGTCCACATTCGAAAAAAACGTCACGCCCTCACTAGGACGTGACGTTTAATAGTGAGCCTGTTGCTTAGAACAGTCCGGTGATCTTTCCTTCTTCGACATCAATTCCGTTGGCGGCGGGGACCTTAGGTAGACCCGGCATGGTCATGACGTCACCGGTGAGTACCACGATGAAACCTGATCCGATGCGTGGAAGCAGCTCTCGCACATGCAACGTGTGCCCCGATGGTGCTCCTAGTGCCGAGGGGTCATCGGAGAAAGAGTACTGGGTCTTGGAAATGCAGACTGGAAGTTTGTCCCAGCCGTTAGCTTCCAAGTACTTCAGATCCTTCAGTGCCTTTTTGGAAAAGTCCACCTTTTCCGCGTGATAGATGGTGCGAGCTATTGTCTCAACCGAGGCCTTAAGGCCGTCGGCTGGATCATACAGTGGCTGTGAGCCTTCGCCCAATGACGCTATGACAGCGTCGGCAAGATCGGTGGCACCATCGCCACCGTCAGCCCAGACGGTCACTGGGACAAGCTTGACGCCAAAGTTCTTGGCCCACCGCTTCATGAACTCGATCTCAGCCTCAGTATCAGAGGTGAACTCATTTAAAGCTACAACCGGTTCCACTCCGAATTTACGCACGTTTTCCACGTGACGCTCCAAATTACAAACGCCTGCCTCGAGCGCCTCAATGTTTTCATCTGTCAATTCGGTGCGAGCCACACCTCCGTTGTATTTCAGAGAGCGCACCGTCGCCACAATGACACTGCCGGCCACATCAATCTCACCGGCTCGGGCCTTAATATCAAAGAACTTCTCTGCCCCTAGGTCGGAGCCGAAGCCAGCTTCGGTGACGACGACGTCGGCAAGCTTCATCGCGGTCTTCGTCGCAATGAGTGAGTTACAACCGTGCGCAATGTTAGCGAACGGACCACCGTGCACGAACGCAGGGGTGCCACCGAGAGTCTGCACCAAATTCGGGTTAATCGCTTCCTTCATCAGCGCAGTAAGCGCGCCGGCTCCACCGATATCATCAACAGTGACCGGGTTACCGTCCACATCCTGCGCTACGACAATCTGGCTGATGCGTGCCTTGAGATCCTCTAAATCAGTAGCCAAGCACAGGATTGCCATGATCTCGCTCGCAGCGGTGATGGTGAATCCTGTCTCTGTAGGTACGCCTTGGGACTTACCACCTAGACCAGTGACAATATGGCGCAGGCTGCGGTCGTTAACATCCATGCACCGCTGCCAGGTGATGAGCCGGTTGTCTATGCGCTTCTCATTTCCACGCTGAATATGGTTGTCCACCAAGGCAGCGAGCGTATTCGTTGCGGAGGTAATTGCGTGGAAATCACCAGTGAAGTGAAGGTTGATGTCTTCCATCGGCACCACCTGTGAGTAGCCACCGCCAGCAGCACCACCCTTAATACCCATAACTGGGCCCAAGGACGGTTCACGCAAGGCCACCATAGCGTTATGGCCATGCAACCGCAGTGCGTCTGCCAGACCAATCAATACCGTGGACTTGCCTTCTCCTGCGGGTGTTGGAGAAATTCCAGTGACAAGAATGACCTTGCCATTGGCCTCGCCTTCAATTTTTGCAGCGTCTACCTTGGCCTTAGTACGGCCAAAAGGAATAAGGGCATCGTCCGGTATGCCAGCGCGAGCGGCTATATCACTAATCGGTTCCAGTGTGTGTGCTTGGGCGATATCAACATCAGAGGCCATATGGTTTTCCTAACTTATGCTTTTGGGTTCGTGGATCAGCGCCACAGACAGCGCAGATTGGGCTCCGCTTCCACGTTATCAAGATTTATCCGTGCGGAATCAGGGTGGGTAAGCAAGAAGCCCAACACTCAAGATGTTGGGCTTCTTCGAAATAATTAGCTGTCCAGGAACAACTCTCCGCGGAAGACAGGATGCATCAGGTTTTCTGGGCTAAGTACCTGATTCAAGGTTTCTTCGTCCATGAGACCCTTTTCCAGAACCAGTTCTCGGACAGATTTACCGGTTGCTGCGGCTTCCTTACCGATCAAATCACCGTTGTGGTGTCCGATGAATGGATTGAGGTAGGTGACAATACCGATGGAGTTTTCGACGTAAGCACGGCATACATCAGCATTGGCGGTGATTCCTACAACGCACTTTTCGCGCAGCGCATCGGCTGCGTTGCCAAGAATGCGGATGGACTGGAACAAGGCCTCACCAATAACAGGCTCCATCACATTCAGCTGGAGCTGACCAGCTTCCGCCGCCATGGTTACGGTGAGATCATTACCGAATACCTTGAAGCAGACCTGATTTACTACCTCTGGAATAACCGGGTTGACCTTAGCTGGCATGATGGATGAACCAGCTTGGCGTGGTGGTAGGTTGATCTCGTGGAGTCCGGCGGTTGGGCCGGATGAAAGCAGGCGAAGATCGTTACAGATCTTGGACAACTTCATAGCTGCGCGCTTTACTGCGGAGTGTGCATGAACATAGGCACCAGTATCGGAGGTAGCCTCGATCAAATCGCGAGCAGACTTCATCTCGTAGCCGGTGACCTCCGTCAGCGTTGCCGTGACCTGATGACGGTAACCGGAAGGAGTGTTCAAACCAGTGCCAATTGCGGTAGCACCGAGGTTGATCTCCAGAAGGCGATCAGCGGCGTTACGCAGAACGGCCTGCTCTTCAGCCAAGTTGTGGGCGAAAGCCATGAACTCATCACCCAGCGTCATAGGTACAGCATCCTGAAGCTGAGTGCGACCCATCTTGAGGATGTCCATGAACTCGCTACCCTTGTCGCGGAAAGCACCCTGCAACGCTTCAATCTGACCAATCAGCGTATTCATGCAGTCGTATACGCCCAGGCGAAAACCCGTTGGGTAGGCATCATTAGTGGACTGAGACATATTCACGTCATCGTTTGGGTTGATGATGTGGTACGCACCCTTCGGCTCGCCCAGGTATTCTAGCGCCAAGTTTGCGATAACCTCATTGGTGTTCATGTTCAAGCTGGTGCCAGCGCCACCTTGGAAGACATCCAGTGGGAACTGATCCATGCAGCGACCCTCATCGAGGATTTGATCGCACGCCCACACAATTGCCTCGCACTTCTTTGAAGGGAGGGTGTGCAGACGTCGATTTGCCAGCGCGGCGGCCTTCTTCACTCGTACCATGCCTCGAATGAATTCAGGCACGTGGTTGATGGTGGTGCGAGAAATCTGGAAGTTGTCCATAGCGCGTAGTGTGTGGACGCCGTAGTAGACATCATCCGGTACCTGCATCTCACCGAGGAGGTCTTCCTCGATACGGAACCCCTTCTTTGCTTTAGTAGAGCTTTCAGCTTTGTCAGCCTTGTTTGAATTGCTAGCCTTGTGGGCTACGTCAGCCTCAGCGACCTTTTCATCTTTCTTGGTCTTGGAAGACTTCTTGGTGGTTGCCATTGGTGTGGCTTCTCCTTTGTGGGGTGAAGTTGGGGTGGTCATATTTTTTCTTAGTTATCAGAAAGTACGTCCGGTTTTTATTCACGTCTCCTTCACACACGCCCGTAATCCGAGAGTAGTTGGCTCTGGACTAGTTTTTCAGTTGTTATCGCCCTTAGCCTGTTCCGATTATTACTGCAGGTCGATTGAAAGATATCCAATTTTGCTTGCAACCATGCTGGTATCCGCATTATGAGGACTGCTTCCTGCGCCAGCAATCGCCTCACTCTTTTCCGCAGAGGGGTGAAGATGGCTCTACCCCCGTTTCGGACAGGAGGATAGCTGGTGAGTAACAGAGTGGTATCAAAGAATGACCCCACCGAATAGGAAACTCAACGCCACGGCGATAGCAATACACACCGTGCCAGGGATCAAGAACGGATGGTTGAACACAGCACTGCCAATGCGGGTGGAACCGGTGTCATCCATTTCCACTGCAGCGAGCAAGGTTGGGTAGGTGGGCAGAATAAACAGAGCGGACACCGCTGGGAATGCGGCAACTGCTGCCAAAGGTGAAACTCCTACAGCTAGTGCCGCCGGAATAAGCGCCTTGGCTGTAGCAGCCTGCGAATACAGTAAGGCTGCAGCGAAGAATAGGACGACCGCAAGCATCCATGGGTAGTTAGCCAGTAAGTTGCCAGAGAAGCTCTGAATATTTTCGATGTAGTGGTTGATCAAGGTGGTGCCCAGCCACGCGACGCCAAGGACACAGACACTAGCGCTCATTCCGGACTTAAATACTTGAGTACTTAAGATCTCATCCGGCCGAATCTTGCTGATCAGAACAATGACCGTAGCAGCCGTGAGCATCATCGCCATGATTGCCTCATTACGCGGCAGAGCTGGATCGGTAACAAGCCCGAACTGCTCGGAAATGAGGGTTGCATAGATCATCACTGCAAGGATGGCGAGCATGAACACCATGACGGAACTCGTAGCTGCCTTCGTGGGCTGGTAGTTGGACTCCCCTCGTGGCTTTGCCACCAAACCTTTTTCTAGACGGTCTAGGTACACATGATCCTCGTTGAGATCCTTGCCTAAATGACTACATAGCCACGCCGTTGGGAAGATAGCTAGGAAAGTGGAAGGGATAGCAACAGCTAACAACGGTAAGTAGCCAACCCCGAGGGGTTCGAGAGTTGCTGCCATAAAAACCACGGCTGCTGAAATTGGTGATGCAGTAATTGCAAGCTGGGAAGCTACTACGGCTACTGAAAGTGGCCGGGATGGACGCACCCCAGACTCTTTGGCCACTTCTACGATCACTGGCAGGGTGGAGAAGGCAGTGTGACCGGTGCCCGCAAATAGAGTCATCAGGTACGTCACCACTGGGGCCATGAAATTAACGTGCTTGGGATTACGGCGAAGCATCTTTTCGGCCAAATAGACGAGGTAGTCCATGCCGCCAGCTTTCTGCATCGCGGAAATCGCAGCGATGACGCACATGATGATGCCAACAACGTCAAAAGGGATGTCACTTTGGGTCACGGGAACGCCAGTGAGCCCAAGCATCAAAACGCCCAAACCGCCAGCAAATCCGATGGCAATAGAACCTAGTCTGGCGCCAATGACGATCGCCACGAGAACTATAAGAATGTGCAGTAAAGCCATGTTACGTGTCCCATTTCAATTGGTGTGCAATTAGCGACAATGGAGCGAAGCCCGCCACTTCTCACACTTCGCTGATGGCTCGGCTTCCTACGTCAATTGCCGTCACTATTAGTATGACTCCGCAAACGTTTGCATGCTAATTGCAGTGACGTGGGATATCTCTCATCCACCCCACAGTGATCCCCTGAATCGACAAAGGCCGGTCGCGCTGATGCAGCGGCCGGCCTTTGTGAGGGTGATTCCTAGATGCGTGCGATCCGTATTTCGGAAGCAAGGATCGCTTGAGCACCCAGTGCAGCAAGTTGATCCATGATTGTATTCGCCTGCTTGCGCGGCACCATCGCACGTACCGCTACCCAATTGTCTCGCGCCAAAGGAGAAACAGTTGGGCTGGAAAGTCCAGGCGTGATTTCACGTGCTCGGTCTAGTTGATCCTTGTTGATGTTGTAATCAAGCATCAGGTAGTTCTGCGCGTGCAAAATACCACGGAGACGGTTCAAGAAGACATTGTGTTCTTCAGTAACTTCTAGCCCTTTGCGACCCACGACCACAGCTTCACTATCGATGAGCGGTTCACCGAATGGCTCAAGCCCCTGCTTCCTTAGGGTGCGTCCGGTGGAGACAACGTCAGCGATAGCATCAGCTACGCCCAAACGGATGGAGATCTCCACCGCACCATCAAGACGAATCACTGATGCCTCGATGCCTCGCTTTGCTAGATCATCGCGGACCAAGTTTGGGTAACTAGTGGCAATACGCTTGCCTTCCAGCATTGGGATCTCCCAGAGCTGATCATTAGGCGCTGCGTAGCGGAAGGTGGAGGAACCGAAGCCCAGGGCCATGACCTCATCTACCTCCGCGCGGGAATCTGCAGCCAAGTCACGGCCGGTGATTCCGAGATCGAGTTGACCGTTGGCTACGTAGATAGCAATGTCCTTTGGGCGAAGGAAGAAAAACTCTACATCGTTCGTGCGGTCAATGACGTTGAGCTGCTTAGATTCGCCGCGGCCCGCGTAGCCAGCCTCTTGGAGAATCTCAACTGCAGCTTCGGATAAGGAGCCTTTGTTAGGGATCGCAATCTTGAGCATGAAGACAACTTTCGATTTAGACAGGGATGGATGTTACGAGTGGCATGTGTGAGTGGTTACAGATGCTTGTACACGTCTTCCAAGCTCAGTCCACGCTTAATCATGATCACCTGCGCCCAGTACATTAGCTGAGAAAGTTCTTCAGCGAGCTCATCGTCGGACTGGTATTCCGCAGCTAGCCAGACCTCGCCTGCTTCCTCGATGACCTTTTTACCCAAAGTATGGAGTCCTGAATCCAGCGCTTTAACGGTTCCGGAGTTCTCTGGGCGAGTTTCTGCTTTTTCTTGCAGCTCTGCAAATAGGCTTTCGAAGTTTTTCACGCTTAATAGTATGTCACAGATTGCATCATTATTTTAGTTGGAGCGGAAATTATGCACGTATTGTGCCTTAGCTCGACTGCCCGTACTCGTATCCTTCACCATAATTAAGTGCTCTCTCATACCACTGCTGGAGACTATCCACTGTAACGCCGGCAAAATCGATTGACCCGTTATTGAGGGTTCGCATAGCACACACAGCTTTTGGCAAATCCATGTCTGGTTTCTCCGGTAAACCAATGACTACACAACCGGCATTAGTGGCGGCTGTCATTCCGCCGAAGGAATCCTCGAAAACCAAACACTCCTTTGGTTCGCACCCCAATCGCCGAGCAGCCTCGCGATACATATCTGGAGCAGGCTTTGCCTGCGGAACCTCGTCACCGCAGACGGTCGTCTCAAAATAATCAAGACCGATGGTGCCGAACGGAACCTGAGCCACTCTCCGTTCGGTGTTGGTTGCGATCGCCATGGGGATTGATGCGGCCTTGCAGGCGTCGAGAAGCTCACGGACCCCAGGCCGCAGCTCCAGCTCAGTGGCCATCAACGTGTCCATGCGGGAGTAGAGAAAATTTTTCCACCACGCGCGATCAAGGGAATCTGGGTCGTGACCGGCATTTCGTGCGCAGAGTTCAAAAGTAAAAGTGAAGCTCGTTCCAATGCATGTTTCGCGTTGCTGCGGAGTCAAGCGCTTGCCCAGGGCCTCGCTCATTTCGTAGGTAGCTTTTTCCCACAGGATTTCCGAATCAACAAGTGTGCCATCCATGTCCCAGATAATTGCTTTCATAGTAAACACTCTAAGGTGTTGAGCACCCACGAGCTAAATACTTTTCGCAATGCAAAGCCTTGACTAGCATCTCTCATCAAATATTAAGATAAGAAATGCATTATTCAATGCCCACGCATCTAGCCTAAGGGCTCCACCTATGCGACCGCTCCTTGTCCTCACAGCCGCTGCCATCGCTAGCGTTAGCCTCGTGTCCTGTTCAGATCCGAATACTTCCTCGGCCCCCGCAACCATCACTACAGTGGTCACCGTTGCCGATGCCCCAGCCTCCACGCCGCCATCTCCAGCATCCGGCGACACAGGCACCGCGGCCGCAGAAACAAATCCGGAACGCGCAGTGGTGGACGCCACCGGAGTAGGCGCAGTGTGCAACCGCGTCCTAGCAAACGGTGATGAATTGAAAGTAGGAGAAGCCACCTCATGTGAGTTTGCGCTAGCCATGTATGAGGCAGCCCTCGGTGCGACTTACTACATGCATTCTTCTGATCCGACGATAACGGCACTCCCAAGAACCTCGTTTGAGCTCCGTAGCCCTGTCACCGGTGAAACCTACCCCATCAATTGCTACAGCGGCTCTGATGGAAAGGGTTTACGTTGTTATGACAGTAGTGAACCGGATCCTAATCACGCGACAGTCAGCATATGGGTGAGCAATTGGGAGGACGGAGTAACGTCTCGAATGAATATTGCCGGTTAAGCCGGATGCATCGAAAAACGGGTTCGGCAGCTACATTGAGCTTCCGAACCCGTTTGGCTTATTAGACGTTAAAGTACTTCGCCTCAGGGTGGTACAGCACGAAAGCATCCGTGGACTGCTCTGGGTGTAGCTGCAGTTCCTCAGACAAGGACACGCCAATGCGCTCGGGCTCAAGAAGCTTCACTAGTGTGATGCGATCCTCTAGGTTCGGGCATGAGCCGTAACCGAAACTAAAGCGCGCACCGCGGTAGTCAAGGTCGAAGAAGCGCTCTGGGTCCGCAGAGTCTTCGTCGCCAGCATGTGTACCGTTGTCCAATGAGATCTCCGAGCGGACACGGGCATGCCAGTACTCGGCAAGAGCCTCGGTGAGCTGAACGCCTACTCCGTGGACCTCCAAGTACTCGCGGTAGTTGTCAGCTGCAAACAGTTCATTGGCGAATTCTGCAATCGGGTTACCCATGGTCACCAACTGCATTGGGAACACGTCAACCGTGTTCGTCTCCAGAGCTTTGGCACGGGAGCGGATGAAGTCCGCGATACAGAGGAACTTTCCGCGCTGCTGACGAGGGAACGCAAAGCGAGCGATCTCTTCCGCGTCAGGTTTTGGCTCCGCCAAGATTACTACGTCATCGCCCTCGGATACGGCCGGGAAATAGCCGTAGACGATTGCCGCGTGATCTAAGATTCCTTCGCTCTTGAGACGGTCAAGCCAGTAGCGCAGGCGCGGGCGGCCGTCCGTTTCCACGAGCTCTTCATAGGACGGTCCTTCGCCACCGCGGGTGGCCTTGAGGCCCCACCTGCCCATGAAGAGGGCTCGTTCATCCAGGAGTGAGATGTATTCGTTGAGTGCAACACCCTTGACAATTCGGGTACCCCAAAACGGCGGTGTGCCTAAGGCAACATCCTCGGAGACGTCGCTGCGGTCCGGAACCTCTACGGGTTCCTGAGCCGCCTTTCGTTCCGCTGCGATTTTCTTGCTGCGCTCTCGGCGCGCTTTACGCTCAGCTTTCTTCTCAGCCTCGGCGATCGCCTCGGGTGAGGATGCGTCAACGCCGTCACCGTTTTTGATGGCCATGAATTCGCCCATGAGCCGGAGGGTTTCGAATGCGTCCTTGGCGTAGCGGACGTCACCGTCGTAGACCTCGGTTAGGTCGTCCTCCACGTAGGCCCTAGTTAGTGCAGCTCCACCTAGTACTACCGGGTAGTGGGAATCTCCGGATGCATTCATTTCCTGGAGATTTTCCTTCATGATGACGGTGGATTTGACCAACAGGCCGGACATACCAATCGCATCTGCGTTGTGTTCCTTGGCGGCTTCCAAGATGTTGGAGATGGGCTGCTTGATGCCAATATTGACCACGTTGTATCCGTTGTTGGACATGATGATATCCACCAAGTTCTTGCCGATGTCGTGAACGTCACCCTTCACGGTGGCGAGCACCATGGTGCCCTTGCCGCCGGAATCATCGGCGGCTTCCATGAAGTCTTCCAGATACGCCACGGCATGCTTCATTGTTTCCGCGGACTGGAGAACGAATGGCAGTTGCATTTGGCCGGATCCGAAGAGATCGCCAACCGTCTTCATGCCCTCGAGCAGATCCTCGTTGACAATTTGCAGCGGCGTTTTTTCCTTCATTCCCGCGTCGAGATCAGCCTCAATGCCGTTCTTTTCTCCGTCAATCACGCGTTGTGCGATTCGCTCAAACAGTGGCATCGCGGCGAGTGCTTCCGCTCGTGCGTCCTTCGCAGACGCAGCTGACACGCCCTCGAATAAGTCCATGAAGGTCTGCAGTGGATCGTAATCGTCGGTGCGGCGGTCGTAGACCATGTCGAGAGCTACTTCACGCTGGCGTTCATCGATGCGGTTCATGGGGATGATCTTTGATGAGTGCGCGATGGCGGAATCCAAACCAGCCTCAATACACTCGTTCAGGAATACGGAGTTGAGAACTTGGCGCGCCGCTGCGTTCAATCCGAAGGAGATGTTTGAAAGACCCAGGGTGGTGTGGACGCGCGGGTGGCGTTTCTTCAGCTCACGGATCGCCTCGATTGTTTCGATGCCGTCGCGGCGGGTCTCTTCTTGGCCCGTGGAGATCGGGAAGGTTAAGGTATCGACGATGATGTCAGACTCATCCAATCCCCACGTCTGTGTGATGTCTGCAATAAGACGTTCGGCAATCTCCACCTTTTTATCGCATGTACGTGCTTGGCCTTCCTCATCGATCGTCAACGCGACCACGGCTGCGCCGTGCTTTACGACCTCTCTCATGATGCGCTGGTAGCGGGACTCTGGTCCGTCACCGTCTTCAAAGTTCACAGAGTTCACCGCGCAGCGACCGCCAAGGTGCTCCAGGCCAACACGGATTACGTCAGGCTCAGTGGAGTCGATCATGATCGGCAGCGTGGATGAGGTCGCCAGAAGGCTAGCAAGTTTTGCCATGTCCTCGGTGCCGTCTCGGCCAACATAGTCCACACACAGATCGAGCATGTGGGCGCCATCGCGAGTCTGCTGCTTGGCAATGTCCACACACTTTTCCAGATCGCCTGCAATCATTGCTTCCCGGAACGCCTTGGATCCATTGGCGTTGGTGCGCTCGCCGATCATGGTAATACCCGTGTCCTGCGTGAGATTTACGCTGGTGTACAGGGAGGACACTGCGTCCTCTGGCTCAACGTGGCGCTCTTTGCGCTTCGCAGGATTTTGGCCAACAACAGCGTCGTGCACAGCGGAGATGTGCGCCGGTGTGGTGCCGCAGCAACCGCCAACCATGGAGAGGCCGTAGTCCTGAACGAATCCGCGCAGAGCTACGCCAAGATCCTCGGCGCTTAGAGGGTATTCTGCGCCATTCTTGCCCAGAACCGGCAAGCCAGCGTTGGGCATCACTGACACAGGGATCTCTGCGTTCTGGGATAGGTACCGCAGATGTTCACTCATTTCATCTGGGCCGGTGGCGCAGTTGAGGCCGATCATATCTACGCCGAGGTTTTGAATAGCAGTCAATGCTGCACCGATCTCAGAGCCCAGCAACATAGTTCCGGTGGTTTCGACCGTAACGTGCACGATAATCGGAACCGCCACGCCTAACTGCGCGAATGCTTCTTTCACGCCAAGGACTGCGGCCTTAACCTGCAGGAGATCCTGAGCAGTTTCGACCAAGATGGCGTCGGCTCCGCCCTCGACCATACCTAGCGCTGCTTCAGTGTAGTAAGACTTCAGGTCATTAAACGGCGCGTGCCCGAGGGACGGCAGTTTGGTACCCGGTCCCATTGAGCCCACCACGAAACGGCGCATCCCTTCGCGGCCTGGCCCCATGCGGTCGGCCACGTCGCGGGCGATCTTTACGCCCTTAAAAGACAGCTCGCGACAGCGGTCCGCAATTCCATAGTCGCCTAAGTTCGGCAGATTGCAGCCAAAAGTGTTGGTTTCAACTAAATCCGCGCCCGCGGTGAAGTACGCCTCGTGGATCTGCTCGAGAACGTCTGGGCGGGTGTGATTGAGGATTTCATTGCAGCCTTCAAGGCCAAGGAAATCCTTCTCTATGTCTAAGTCGAAGCCTTGGAGCTGAGTGCCCATGGCGCCATCGCCGATGAGGACGCGCTCTTTAGCCGCGTCGAGGAAAGCTGACTTGAATTCAATACCGTTGGTCTTCATCGAATAGACAGCTTAGTACGTTTGATACTGTGATCTGAATTATTAACGCAACATTGAATATATTTATTCTGACAGGCACACAGATTCCCCTGTCACAAGCAGCATTAGCGTGAAGTGGACTAGCGGAAAACCATCCTGATGGGATTACCCAGGACACGGGCTCAGCCGCTTTTAGCCTGCGATCTATCAGGTCGAGGAAAGCGCCCTAGTGAGGATTCTCTTTGTTGCCCGCTAGTAGGCCTGGGGCTCGACACAACATTCGGCGTGCTGGCCTGTTCGGGATGCGGTGAATTTTTCACCCTGAAGCCGTCCCCTCTCCCTTGTCCAGAACTCACATGCGCCCGGGGGCAGGGGGCGGGAAACGGGAAGAAAAACGCTAGTAGCTTTCGTCTTGGTCGAGGGCGTCGAGATAGTCTTCGTACGCAGGCAGTGCCGAGATCACGTCCTGTGACAAGCCCGTGTCTTGGTAGAAATCGCGAAGCACGTTCTCAAGGTCATCGATTTCTTCCTGCTCGACCACGGGGACGGTATCTTCGTTGTTGATTTCATGGAGCTTTTTGTACAGCTCGAGCAGTTCGGCGCGTGCACGCTGGGGATCATTGGGGTTGTCCAACGACGCGATGAGAAAGTCGTTCAGCGCCTCATGAACAGCTGGGATGCGGTTAGCATCTAGGGGTTCACACCAATTTTCCGCCTCGCCCTCTGAGAGGTACGCGCCGGTGGCGAACATTTCCCAGTCGCTAACTAGTTCATTGATGCGTGTCTCGTAGGCGGCGCGAATCTCATTGCCCCTCATGCCAGCTTCACGCCCAACAGCGCGTCGACGGCGTTTGCGATTTCGGTTGAAACGCCGCCCTGCTTATCGACGTCACCACCGTCCGCCAATACCTCATCTGCCCACGCATCCAGCGCCGCCAAGGCGGCTGGCGTATCCAAATCATTGGCGAGATGAGCGCGTACGTCCGCGATTACTGTATCCACACGGGCCTGGTCCTGTTCCGCGCGTGCAGCGCGGCGCCACGCGGTGAGGCGCTGTTCGGCGTCGGCAAGCACTTGATCAGACCAGTTACGATCCGTGCGATAGTGGCTAGCGAAAACTCCCAAGCGAATAGCCGAAGGGTCGTGGCCAGCGGCCGTGAGCTTTGACACGAACACAAGGTTCCCCAAGGACTTACTCATCTTGGTGCCGTCAAGCCCGATCATGCCGGTGTGAACGTAGTGGCCAGCCATGCGCTCATGGTGGACAGCCTCAGAGTGCGCTGCCGAGAACTCATGGTGAGGGAAAATCAGATCACTTCCGCCACCCTGAATCGCAAACGGAGTACCCAACCTAGTTTCAGCGATGGCAGAGCACTCGATGTGCCACCCAGGGCGGCCAGCACCGAATGGCGCATCCCACTGCGGCTCCCCCTCACGGGCGGCACGCCAGATCAGCGCATCCAGAGGATCGCGTTTGCCTGCACGCTCCGGATCGCCTCCACGTTCAGCGAAGTACTTCTCCATCGTCGCGCGATCATAATTGGACTCATAGCCAAACTGCTCGGTTGCGTTGATCGACGCGTAGATGTCCGGATACTCGTCACTATCTACAACGTAAGCGCTGCCGTTATCAAGCAGCTTCTGGACTAAATTGATCACATCATCAATAGACTCCATGACGCCTATGTAGTGCTTAGGAGGCAACACAGACAAATCTTCCATGTCAGAACGGAACAGATCGATCTGGCTGGTGCCCAGCTCGCGCCAGTCAACTCCGTCGCGGTCTGCACGCTCGAACAATGGATCGTCCACATCAGTGATGTTTTGCACGAACGTTACGTCATGACCATTGGCCAACAATTGACGATAAATCAGATCAAAAGTCAAGTAAGTAGCGGCATGGCCTAGGTGAGTGGAGTCGTACGGAGTAATACCGCACACATACATTCCCACGGTTCCATCATCAGTCAAGACACTGGTGTCAACCGGCTTTACGGCCTGATCGGCAGTATCAAACAGTTTGAGTTCAATCGCTTCTCCAGCGATGTGGGGGACTTCAGGAATAGGCCACGATTTCATGCCACCACTTTAACCCTAAAACCCGCCGCGCCTCCAAAGCGAACGCCACCTTCAATTGGTGAAGATAGCCTTGACATGCAAAAAGCTCCAGCCACCTTTGATCTGCAAAGTGACCGGAGCCCTTGTTAAAAGTTTTACATTGGCTGGAGGATTCCCATCGCAAGGAGGACCATGACGGCAATACCTACTGGGATGCGGTAAGCAGCGAACCACGAGAAGGAGTGGTTGGAAACAAACTTCAGCAGCCAAGCAATTGCCGCATAACCCACCACGAAGGAGATACCAGTACCTACCAGCAATTGGAGGCCAGAAGCTGCCTGACCTGCCTCTGGGTTGAATGCGTCAGGGAGGGAGAATAGGCCAGATGCCAGCACAGCTGGGATAGCCAGCAGGAAGCTAAAACGTGCCGCCACCTCACGGTTGAGGCCTAGGAATAAACCAGCGGAAATGGTGCCGCCGGAACGGGACACGCCAGGAATGAGCGCAAGACACTGAGCAAAGCCCATAATGACCGCGTCCTTCATGGTTAGATCCTCAAAGTTGCGCTTCTTGTTGCCAAATTTCTCCGCTGCGATGAAGACAAAAGAGAACAGGATCAACATAGCTGCTGTGATCCACAAGTTTCTCAGAGCATCACGGATGATGTCTTTGCCCAAGAACCCAATGATGCCCACAGGGAGAGTTCCGATGATCACCATCCAGCCCATGCGGTAATCAAAGCCGCGTTGCTGCTTATCAAACAATCCACGGAACCAACCGGTGAGGATGCGCCAAATGTCTTTGGCGAAGTACACCAAAACAGCAGCTTCTGTACCAAGCTGAACAACTGCAGTAAAGGAAGCACCCGCGTCTTGACCCCAGAACAATTCAGAAACAATGCGCAAATGGCCAGAGGAGCTGATTGGGAGAAATTCAGTCAAGCCTTGCACTAAGGACAGCACAATGGTTTGTACCCATGTCATGCCCTCAGTGGTAGCTGTGGCCTGCGCCAGCAATGTTGTTTGATTGATCACCCGCACTACCCTACTACTCCACTCTTTATGGAGCGGTCATTGAGACAGATGTTTTCGGTTCTTTTTGATTGCGATGTGATCGAAGCCATGTGGCGTAGGAAGGACTTCGTGCTGTAAGGCTCAAATTTTGTTCAGTAACACTTACGTCTACAGCAAACTACTTGTGTGTGGCTGGTAGTGTTTTCAAATGTGAATAGCGCGCGTTTGATGAAGAAGTCTCTGGTTTCTATCGCTGGTTTAGGTTGTGCAGCCACTCTGGTGGCATGTCAAGGCCCTACCACTTCTGACATGGATGAAAGCTCAATGGGAAGCGCCCAGGCTGTTTCTTCACCGGCGGCAACCGATCCTGCCGGTAAAGTGATTGAACTCGATGAAGCTTATGCGAAGGTGTCGGATATGGAGCGTGCTGGCGAAACACTCGCGGTACGCAGCGGGGAACACCTAGTAGTTGGAACCCTTGATGCCTTCACATCAGGTGACGTACAGGTAAACAACATCAACGGTGAATGTGGCGATGTGACAGCTACAACCGATGAGTTTGTGCTCGCCTGCCCTGACGGCGTGCACATTTTCGAGGCAAGTAGCGGAACCGAAAGAGAAGTAATCCCCACCTCTGAGGATGTTTCTACCGCCGTAAAAACTTCTGACGGAACCATCATTGCAGGCGTGAAGGATGATAAACGCGCTCTGCGGATCCACAACGGCGAAGAGAAGGAATTCTCTACAGAGTATGACAGCACCGAGATGATTGCAGTCCCCGTTGACGGGAGAGAAGATGCCGTCCTGCGCACCAATTCTCGGTACACCATCATTCAAGACTTAAAATGGAAAGAACCGGAAGCCGGCGCGATTCTTCGCGTGGGCATGGGTGTAGGCCATATTGCGCCTGCTGAAAAGGGAATGGCTCTTGCAACTGACACGCTGGGAAGCCAGCTGATGATTTACTTTGCTGATGACGTCGTCCGTCTCCAGAAAACAGTCCCTGTAGATGAAAGCCCGTGGGGAGTTGCGTGGGATTCTGAAAACCGCACAGCTTGGGTTGCCTCAACGGCTGAAAACCAGTTAGTCGGATGGGACGTGGCAGCATCTTCCATGACGGAAACCGAACGCTTTAATACGATCGCCAACGTTCGAAGCGTCGCCGTCATGCCTGATGGCTCCAAGGTCCTCGCCGCTGCAAGTGGCGACGGACTGCAAGTGATCAAGTAGAAACCGCAATTGCCGCAACGCCGCTCATGATGAGCGGCGTTGCGCCTTTTCAGGGGCGATATCGGCGCCGCCTGGTGCTAGTAGGCGTGATGGCCAACCGTTGTTTCAGCCGTGGAGAACAAAACAGGCGCTAACAACCGCAAACACTCCCGCTACGGCGTGTAAAGTCCTTATCTGATAAACAAAACTTGAAAAGTAAAGGCGAAATCCACATGGCACCAGATTTCCGCGACATCCGCATAAAAGGTTACCAAGGCCTTCTCAAAGTGATGTTTAAGTTGGATCCCGAACAAATCCACACCATCATCAACAAAGGTTTGGGCGGGCTGCAGAAGGCAACTGCTGTAAACCGCGCTCTATCCAAAGTAGTCGCCGTACACGATCCGATCCTTTCCCAGGAAGTTTTTGGAGTCACGTTCCCGCGACCACTAGGCCTCGCAGCTGGCTTTGATAAGAATGGTGCAGCACCCGATGCCTGGACTGCAGTGGGCTTTGGTTACGCCGAACTGGGCACCGTGACTGCCGAAGGCCAACCGGGTAACGAGCAGCCTCGCCTATTCCGCTTGCCTGCAGACAAGGCGATCCTGAACCGCATGGGTTTCAACAATGCCGGCGCTGCGGTGGTGGCTGAGAACCTCAAAGGCAGGAAGTCCCAGGACATTATTGGTATCAACATTGGCAAAACTAAGGTCACCCCAGCTAACGAGGCTGTGGCCGACTACCGCAAGTCAGCATCGCTGCTCGGCAACCTTGCTAACTACTTGGTTGTGAATGTTTCCTCCCCGAACACCCCCGGACTTCGTGATCTCCAGGCGGTGGATTCCCTAAGGCCAATCCTCGCTGCTGTTCAGGAAGCAACAGATACCCCGGTTCTTGTCAAGATCGCTCCCGATCTCTCCAACGAAGACATTGACGATGTAGCGGACCTAGCCGTAGAGCTAGGACTGGCAGGTATCGTCGCCACCAATACCACTATTTCCCGCGAAGGGCTGAAAACCGATGCGAGTGAAGTAAAACGCATGGGCGCTGGCGGCATATCGGGTGCACCTGTTCATGATCGTGCGCTCGAGGTTCTTAAGAGGCTGCATACCCGAGTTGGAGACAAAGGCATCGTCTTGGTTGGCGTTGGTGGAATTTCCACACCGCAACAAGCTTGGGAACGTATTGCTGCTGGAGCGACCCTCCTACAGGGATACACTGCCCTCATCTACGGTGGTCCTGACTGGATACGTGACATCCACATAGGAATTGCTCAGCAGCTGCGTGCGCACAACCTCAGCAATATTTCCCAAGCTGTAGGTTCACAACTGCCGTGGACTCTGGACTAAGAGCCACGTTTTTCAATTCAAACGCCCTCCATGCTGAAGCATGGAGGGCGTCTTAATGGCCTAACTTTATCTAGTGTAGGCTTTGCGGATCACCAGACCGCAGATGAAAGCAAGTCCCGCGTAAGCCATCAGCCACCAATGCTGGATTTCCGTAACGGGCTCGTTGGGAACAAAACGAGAGCCAATTGCAAGAACGAAGGCAGCAATCAGAGCAACGACTTGAACTTTGCTCGCTTCCTGATTGCGATTAATAGTGGCAAATGCACCTAGCACAGCCGCGGCAACGACGATCATGATGAAGCGGACGTCTACGGTAAAAAAGCTCATAAAGCCACTTCTCATTACCTCAATAGCGGCAAAAATAAACAGTACTACGCCAATGGCAATGAAGGCACCGCCCACTCGCAATCCCACAGGGATGTGCACGGGAACTTCCGCATCCCTGCGGTTACTCATTCTCGTACCAACCCCACAGAATGGTGCGTGCCAGGGAATGGAAGTACAGGTTAAAGCCTAGGACTGTTGGGGTGGCGTCGTCAGGGATGTCCAGCTTCTCTACATCCACAGCGTGGACGGCGAACAAGTAGCGGTGAGGGCCGTGTCCCTCTGGTGGCTGCGGGCCGTAGTATGCGCGTGCCCCTGAATCGCCTTTGAGGGTGACGGCGCCTGCAATGCCACCCAAGGTCTCGTCACCGGCGCCGGTGGGCAGCTCGGTAACGGAAGCTGGAATGTTGAAAGCAGCCCAGTGCCAATATCCAGATCCAGTTGGGGCATCGGGATCTAAACAGGTTACTGCAATGGATTTGGTCCCCTCAGGCAAATTGTCCCATTTCAGGTGAGGAGAAACGTTGTGAGGTGCAACGTGGTCTTCTGCAATCTTCTGGCCATTCTGAAGGTCAGTTGAAGTGAGATCGAAGGTAGGGAGATCCTTCAATGGTGCGTAAGGATCAGGACCTGGAAACTTGTCAGAATTGTAGAAAGTCATGATTACTTTTCTACCCGATTTATGTGACCACTGCCACTTCATACTGTGAAGAGTTACGCATATCTCCCATGCTGAGCCATCAGCACATCATGGTTTCCATCTTCAACGAGGGCACCTTGATCCATCACTAGGTTGCGATCGGCAGTCATTGCTCACTCTAAGCGGTGAGCACCAACCAAAGCGGTCATGGCCTCCGTGACTTTAGTAGCTGCCTTCTCCAGCGTGACCGTTACAAAAGAACCTGCTTCAGCGGTCGCCTCATCAAGAATCAGCATCGGCAGCCGGCTAAGTACAACGCGTGCCAAGGCCTTCTGGTGTCTTACCTCCGGCGCTCGAACGAGGGCCACCACACCGTGGATTCTGCTGTCGCGCAGAAGGAAGATCAATACGTTCTCTGTGAACTGGTTAAACCGTGCAGTAGTGACCTCCCCGGCGCCAAGCCCCCTTCACTACGCGGGAACCCTGGGCCACATCGGCGGCTAGGGACGCGACGTCAACTTCCGCTTGACGACGCCGCCCAGAAACCTTGGTGAAAGGTTTAGCGGTCAACCATGCGGCCGCAGCTACTACGGTGCCGCCCAGCGGCACCATGAGCGCGATCCACGGCGAGATCACCATAGCCAGACGACAGCCCCGGCGACGTACCCAACCATCGCTACTGGACTTCACGACGGTCTCCACATCCGCACCGACCATATTCAACACCGTTCACGGCGACATTTTGCCAGCGCCTTTAGCCAGCACGCGCTCGGTGGTATGGACAACGCGCGCATATCCATAGCTTTGAAAACCATCTGGCGTGGCTTCCGCAAGGAACTGAAAGGCCAGAATGACTGAGAAGACCAAGATCATAACCACGGCGGCAACAACGTCGCCGTGGATGAGATCATCGATCACTCTGCCGATGACCAGAGCACCAAAAGACGCCACAGCATCACCAAGTGCAATGGTCACATCTTGGAGCACAATGGCTAAGGGTACGCCTTCTTGGCGTCCCACCTTGAAGCCTCTTCGGATTTCCAGCTTTGGGGCGAAATACTGTCGCGCCCATCTGGTGGATTGCTGGGGATAAACCACCGCTAGGTAATCATTCTGTGTGCAGGCTCTAACACGTTTTCCACCTTAATTGTTTAGCGGATTTAGAAAATCACATGAGAATGCCCCACAACGAGCGCGCAGAGGCATCCGATAACAGCGGTGCTCTCACCCTGAAAAGCTATTAAAAAGGGGCGTTTTCCTGCTGATTTGCATTGAGAAGACCGCAACACTTATAGTTATTCAAGTCCAAGCCGAACGGCTTAGAACACCCGGCCCGGGTGGCGGAATGGCAGACGCGCTAGCTTGAGGTGCTAGTGTCCTACTAATGGACGTGGGGGTTCAAGTCCCCCCTCGGGCACAGAAGTAAAGGTCCTAACCAAAGGTTAGGGCCTTTCGTCGTACCATAGCCACTTCTACCCCGCAAGGATTTGCACAATGGACGAGCAGAACACTACGCCTTCTCCGATCACCAAAGCAGATCTAGCTATCGCACTCAAAGTGCTAGACCAAGCGGGGCATTTATCCCCTTCTCATCCCGATGCCCGTGCATTACAAGCTGGCGTATCTAAGATGTTCAAGGAAGTAAAGAAAACTCGGCGTAAAGAGGCCAAGCAAAGGCGTCGTCAGAAAGACGCTGATGTTCTAGCCGCAACGGCAACAGCTAACCCGCGCCGGGTGGACGACGAAACCAATGGATTGCTCATCGCTCCAGCAGGACAAAAGCCAGTTTCCTTAGAAGTCGGTGCAGTGGCCACTCCTCATGGCTTTGCAGGAAAACTCAGGCGTCCCCACAATTGCTACGTGTGCAAAAAACCATACACACTCATCGACAGCTTCCATCATCAGCTTTGTCCCGACTGCGCACAGGATAACCGGCAACGCCGAAACGCACGCGTCAATCTCACGGGAAGACGAGCCCTCCTTACCGGCGGCCGAGCAAAAATTGGCATGTACATAGCTTTGAAGCTTCTACGCGATGGCGCCGATCTCACTATCACGACGCGGTTCCCAAAAGATGCCGTCCGACGCTTCACTGCAGTTCCTGATCATGAGGACTGGATTGACCGTCTCCACGTGGTAGGCATTGACTTGCGCAACCCACAACGAGTGGTTGAACTCGCTGACGCTGTAGCCGAGAAACCTTTGGACATATTGATCAACAACGCAGCCCAAACAGTGCGTCGGACTTCCGGAGCCTACACACACCTCGTTCGAGCCGAGGCTGAACCCCTAACCGGGTCACAGAACGATGTTCCGATGCTTGTGCTAGGAAACACAGCACACCAGCACCCAGAGGCTATCGGAACCCAATACACACTCGCGCTGCACAATGAAGATTCAGCTAGAGTAGGCAGCTCCCCGAAAACTGCCCAGGAGATTGCGAGCATGGCATTAGAGGCTGGCAGCGATGCACTAGGCATTGACGCCGGTGGCCTAATCCCAGACACGGTTGACCATAATTCGTGGGTGGCAAAAGTAGGTGAAATCGATCCGGTAGAAATGCTCGAAGTTCAACTTTGCAATGCCACTGCTCCATTTATTCTGTTCAACCGTCTTCGCCCAGCTCTAGTCACCGCCGAAGCCCGCCGTAAATACGTGGTCAACGTTTCCGCGATGGAGGGAGTATTCGGCCGCGGGTATAAGGGTCCCGGTCACCCACACACCAACATGGCCAAAGCAGCTCTCAACATGCTTACGAGAACTACCGCCACGGAAATGTTCGAACACGGGGTCCTAGTTACTAGTGTTGATACTGGATGGATTACCGATGAGCGTCCGCACGGTACCAAACAACGCCTCGCTGCAGAGGGCTTCAAGGCCCCACTAGACCTAGTGGATGGTGCGGCACGGGTGTACGACCCAATTGTTCAGGGCGAAAACGGCGTAGATTTGTACGGATGTTTCCTCAAAGACTATCGCCCTCACCCGTGGTGATGGTTAACCCCTTTGGGCGCCACTGTAGATTGGAACGTGGGTCTACTGCCGGATACCCAGCTAAGACGCAGAGAGCCCCTAAGCACACAGTTGGGCGTGCTTAGGGACTAGTTATGAGATTAATTATGCCTCATTCTGGCCTTCGACCTTATCAAACGCGTTAAGAATACGCTGCGCAGCTAGTGTCGGCGTGATCTGCGCATCGCGCAGTTGCGACTCTACAAGTTTGCGGGTCGCAATGACATCCGGATCACCGTTGAGACGCTGCAACAAGGTTTCGTGAACCATGGACCACATCCATTGAACCTGCTGTTCGCGGCGTGTGCGCTCAAAACTTCCCGAAGCAACCATTGCCTCATGGTGCTTCTCCACGATGTCCCAAAACTCATCTACACCGTGCCCCTCCACTGCAGACATGGTGATTGTTGGCGGGTGCCAGTCAGCGTTCTCGGCCCGCACCATGCGCATAGCTGCAGCCAATTCGCGAGCAGCCCGTTTAGCTGGTTTTTCGTTAGGACCATCAGCCTTATTGATGGCCACAAGATCAGCCATCTCCAGGACGCCCTTCTTAATGCCCTGAAGCTGGTCACCAGCGCCGGCAAGGGCTAGGAAGGTAAATGTATCGACCATCTGAGAGACTGCAACCTCATTTTGGCCGACACCTACTGTTTCCACCAGAATTACGTCATAACCAGCAGCTTCGAACACAACCATGGATTCACGTGTAGCTTTTGCTACACCACCCAGGGTGCCCGCTGAAGGCGAAGGGCGGATGAACGCATTAGGTTCACGGGAGAGCTTAGCCATGCGGGTCTTGTCACCAAGAATTGAACCGCGGGTGCGGGAAGAAGAAGGATCAATGGCCAACACAGCCACCTTATGTCCTTCCTTGATTAACTTCATGCCAACCGCTTCAATAAAAGTTGACTTGCCCACGCCTGGAACACCGGTAATGCCTACTCGCAGTGCTTTTCCGCTGAACGGGAGAAGCCTGACCAATAACTCCTGAGCCAAAACCCGGTGAGCAGGTGCAGTGGATTCCAAGAGCGTGATGGCCTTAGACATCATGGTGCGATTGTGGGATCGCACTCCCTCAAACAGGGCATCAACATCGATACGCTGACGAACGCGTTTCACTACCTCAGGCTTTACCGCAGTGGCATCGCCGAGATCGGTACCGGAGGTAGTAATTAAGGAGCCCAGTGAGTGTTCAAGGAAGTTGTTCTCTGCCATGGGAAGTCATCACCTAAAAGAAATAAAGAAAATCAGAATTATGGCAACACCGGCCGCAAGGAAAACCTGTGGCCGGTGTTGTAGGTGTCAAAGCACTAGAAGACTAGTCTTCAACGTTGAGATCGATACCGAGGTTTGCTGCAATCTTCTGGATGCAGTCAATTGCAGATTCAGCAATGACGGATCCTGGTGGGTAGATCGCTGCAGCGCCAGCATCGTAAAGCTCCTGGAAATCTCCAGGTGGGATAACGCCACCAACGGTGATCAGAATGTCTTCGCGGCCAAGCTTAGCCAGCTCTTCCTTCAGAGCAGGTACCAAGTAGAGGTGGCCTGCGGCGAGGGAAGATACGCCAACCATGTGTACGTCGGCGTCAACAGCAGCCTGAGCTGCCTCAGCTGGGGTTTGGAACAGAGGTCCGACATCGACGTCCATGCCGAGGTCCGCATAGCCAGAGGCGACAACCTTCTGTCCACGGTCGTGACCGTCCTGGCCCATCTTCGCAATGAAGATACGTGGACGGCGACCCTCTTCAGCCTCGAAAGCATCGGCAAGTGCGATTGCCTTCTCAACGTTATTCACGGTGCCTTCCTTACCAATCTCGTCCTTGTAAACACCGGACAAGGTGCGGATTTCAGCTTCGTGGCGACCAAAGACCTCTTCTAGAGCGTCAGAGATTTCACCAACAGTAGCCTTAGCACGAGCAGCATCAACGGAAAGCTTGAGAAGGTTCTGCTCAAGGTTTCCTGGTTCCTTGTTCTCAAGGCGTGCAGCCTCGGTCAGAGCCTTCAAGGCTGCCTGAACTGCTTCCTCATCGCGCTCAGCGCGCAGCTGCTCAAGTTTAGCGATCTGTTCTGCACGAACTTTGGAGTTCTCAACCTTGAGAACTTCAATCTGCTCGTCCTCCTCAACGACGTACTTGTTAACGCCGATGAGTGCCTGGCGGCCCGAGTCAATACGAGCCTGAGTACGTGCAGCCGACTCCTCGATGCGCAGCTTCGGAATGCCCTCGATGGTTGCCTGTGCCATACCGCCTGCAGCCTCGACCTCGTCGATGTGCTTGCGAGCACGATCAGCGAGCTCTTGAGTCAACCACTCGATGTAGTAGGAACCTGCCCAAGGATCGACTGGGCGTACGGTGCCGGACTCCTGCTGAAGCAACAGCTGGGTGTTACGTGCAATACGAGCAGAGAAGTCAGTTGGCAGTGCGAGTGCCTCGTCCAGTGCATTGGTGTGCAGAGACTGGGTGTGGCCCTGGGTGGCTCCCATCGCCTCAATGGCTGTACGAGGAACGTTGTTGTAAACATCCTGCGCCGTTAGGGACCAACCAGAAGTCTGGGAGTGAGTACGCAAAGACTGGGACTTAGGGTTCTTTGGATCGAACTTAGCAACCAGCTCACTCCACAGAAGACGGCCGGCACGTAGCTTTGCGATTTCCATAAACGTGTTCATGGAAATGCCCCAGAAGAAGGACAGACGCGGCGCGAACTTGTCGACGTCCAATCCAACTTCCTTACCAGCACGGATGTACTCAATACCGTCAGCCAGCGTGTAGGCGAGCTCGAGGTCCGCGGTAGCACCGGCTTCCTGAATGTGGTAGCCAGAGATAGAGATCGAGTTGAATCGTGGCATCTTCAGAGAGGTGTACTCGAAGATATTGGAGATGATTCGCATCGAAGGCTTTGGCGGATAGATGTAAGTGTTACGAACCATGAACTCCTTCAGAATATCGTTCTGAATGGTTCCGGCCAGCTGCTCAGGAGCTACACCCTGCTCTTCAGCGGCAACGATGTAGAGCGCCAGAATTGGCAGAACTGCACCGTTCATGGTCATCGAAACGGAAACACTACCCAAGTCGATGCCCTCGAACAGCTGACGCATATCGAGGATGGAGTCGATGGCTACACCAGCCATACCGACGTCGCCTGTTACGCGCTCGTTGTCGGAATCGTAACCACGGTGGGTTGCGAGGTCGAATGCGACCGACAGGCCCTTTTGGCCGGCGGCAAGGTTACGACGGTAGAACGCGTTGGACTCAGCTGCAGTGGAGAAACCTGCGTACTGGCGAATGGTCCAAGGCTGGTTGGTGTACATGGTTGGGTATGGGCCACGCATGAAGGGGGCCATACCTGGGAAGGAATCCAGCTGACCGGCATCGACGTTGTCGTTGCGATCACCGCGAGTGAAGACGCGGGAGACGTCAATTCCTTCAGGAGTGCTCCACACCTGCTCACGCAGGTTGTTAGCTTCTCCTACTGACGCAGTTTCAGTAGAAACAGCGACATCAGCGAAATTTGGAATAGTAGTCATTTTTATTATGCTCCCAACTTCTCGAGCAGCTCGGAAAGGGTCTTCGCCGCATCGATCTTGAGGTTCAGGTAGCCATCAACGTCTACCGTGCCAGGTGCACCAGCGAGAAGGATTTCCTCAACACCTGCGTCACGCAGAGCTGCAACGGCTTCAGCACCGGAAGCCGCGTACTCCTGGTCGGTGCCACATACGACAACGATCTTGGAGGCTTCAGCGGCTTGCTTAAATTCTTCAGTACCAGGAGTAACCTGACCTGGGTTCAGTGCTTCAATACCACCAGTTGCCAGCAAATTGGTTGCGAAACCGGTGCGCACATTGTGCTTTGCCAGTGGGCCAAGTGGAATCAGAGCAATCTGAGGGCGCTTACCCTTAACCTCAAGGAAAGCGTCAGAACGATTACGCAGAGCCTCAAATTCAGCTGCCCAACGACGAACGTTGCTTGGCTCAACCCGCAGATCAGCAGGCAGCGGAGCTTCCGCAAGATTCGGGAACTCGTTGATAGCGGTGAGCTGCTTTACCCTGTGGGCAATATCGTTACGGACAGCCTCATGGGTCTCATCCAGCAGAGCCTTTACCGCACCAGACTCCACAGCGGCAGTGAAGCCACCCTTGGACTCGATGTCGGTGAATACAGCCCATGCCTTCTCCGCAACCTTGCCGGTCAGGTCTTCTACGTAGTAGGAGCCACCCGCAGGATCGACTACATGGCCGAGGTGAGACTCTTCCAGCAGCAAGAGGTTGGTATTGCGGGAGATACGGTGGGCGAACTTGCGAGAAACGTTTGGCAGACCGCCAGAAATCGCCCAGTCAAAAACGAGAACCTCGACGTCAGTTGCACCACCGACGCCACCAGCAAAAGCAGCAACGGTGTTGCGGAGCATATTTACCCAAGGATCGCGCTGGGAGAACATTACTGGGGCAGTAAGAGCGTGCTGAGGAGCAGAGCCATGCTCTGGAGCGCCAACGACCTCCGCGACGCGGGCCCAAAGAGTGCGGGCTGCACGCAGCTTAGCAATCTGACCGAACTGATCATCCGTGACTGCGTAGCGGAACGACAACTGATCCAGGGCCTGCTCAACTGAAAGGCCAGCGTCGGTCAGCTCACGCAGGTACTCAACACCAGCAGCGAGAGCGAGGCCGATTTCCTCAGCATCAGATGCACCTTGGTTAGAGAATGAAACGGCATCCACCAGAATTGCGCGGGTATTCTCACGCTCCGAAGAAGCCTTTGCCAACTCAACCGCTGTAGAGAGATCTACTGTGGCGGAACCATCCACCGCGGAAGACAGTGGGGACGCGCCGAGCTCGGCGCGAGCTGGAGCCTTGCCGGATGCGTCGATAAGCGCGAAGAGCTTCTCGGCCACATCCTTGGTAGCACTACCTGCGTTTAGGCGAACTGGAGCCATCTCAAGGTACACGCCCTTGAGAAGCTCCTCTAGGCCTTCATTGCCATAAATAACGAGGTCGGTGGTGCCGTTCTCGAGAGCGGTGAGAACTTCCTCATTGGAAGCACTTGGGCCGAATGACTCGGTTACTCCCCAACCAGGCTTTTCATTCTCGCCAGCACCCTTTAGTCCGCGAGTGAATGGGAACTCACCTGGAACAGATGCCTCAGCGAACTCATCCTCGCGGGTATATAGCGGATTGACGTCAATGCCGTCGTACGTGGTCTTAATCAGCTTGCGCCAGACGTCAAGCGGAATATCCGCGACATCCTTTTTGGTTACGCGCGCGAAAACTCCGGCGACAGCCTTGTACCAGGATTCCTGTCGCGCGGAGAAATCTTCGGTTAGGTCAGTTCGTGCATCACTCACGAGTTAACCCACTCCCCTCGCATTGGTGACACTCTCGTCGCAGACTGCATGGAAGCAAAAAGTAAGCAAAAAGAGCGCCAGAAGTTATCAGTTATTCTGTTAGCTTGGTAATCATTCGGCTAACCCAAATTGGCTAGCCCGACAGAAACCTCACAACGCTACTAATACTAGTCCCCACTCCCTGTTTTTACCGTTGCTTCGAGCCGATGTTCGCAAAGGATTTCACCGATACTAAAGTTATTAACCGTGAGCAGCGTATTTGATTTCTTTCTGCGCCTATTTGGCGATGTGATAAGTGCCATAAAGGGGTGGAATCTAGGTAAAAAGCTATTGGTCACATGCACGCTAATCGCATTTGTCCTAACAACCTTGTTCGTTGATATACCATCACTTCAACAGTTTCGATACTGGTCAGATGAACTGGGGCCGGTTTTCCCGGTGATATTCACGGTGCTTTACGTACTGATCACCCAATTTCCCATTCCCCGGACACTTCTAACACTTAGTTCCGGGGTGCTATTTGGCCCCCTGTTAGGCATCTTCATTGCACTGATGGCCACGACGGTGTCAGCAGCTATCTCACTGACGATCATCCGTCACTTCCTAGGCGACTGGATGGCGCCACGATTAACTCATCCTGCGGTCGCCAGAATTAACCACCGTTTACGTGAACGCGGTTGGTTAGCTATCACTTCGCTGCGCATGATCGCGGCTGTACCTTTCTCAATTTTGAATTACGTTGCCGCTTTAACAAGCGTTCCATTAATCGGCTTCACCGTTGCCACGCTTGTAGGCTCCGCACCCGGCACAATCGCTACCGTTCTACTGGGCAACACACTGACCGGAGACACGGATCCCTTCTACATCGTCTCCGCCTTGGTACTCATGGTCATCGGCTTCGGAGGGTTGGCACTCGACACGAAACTGCCAGTCAAGGATGAACAGTAGACTATGGTTATCATGGGTTATGGTTGAGGAACCACCTTCAGCTCTGCAATAACGCCATAGAAAGAGGCTTTTCAGGAATGTTCGTAGTTCAAGCTCGTTACCGCGGTCGCGCACGTCGTCGAGCCGAGTTTGTCCAGAAATCTGCTGAAGCTTTATCAACACTTCCAGGTGGTGGCAACTTCGAAGTTATCGGCGTAGAGGAAATCGTAGCCGCTATCGAAACCCCCCAAGGCGTCTGCGATACCATCATGGCTCTTTTATCTGCAGGCGATTGGGCAGTTGCTTGTGTTGTTTTTATCGACGACGAAGCAACAGATACCCTTCTGGACGAGGAAGACGTGGTGACGGAAAAAGCCTTCAAATTCGCTGCCAGCACCTTAGGGGCACACGCACGATCCGGTTCCGTCAAGGCTGGGGTAAAGATCAACAATCGTAAAAATGTAGGTTGGGGAAACGATATTCAATCTGTGTTCACGATGATCTCCCACATACTAGCTAAGCGCACTGCGGAGGGAAGAGAAGCTACGTCTCTGGTTCGTTCAGGTCTCAATCAGAATGAGGCGGCCCAAGAACTCGGCATTTCCAAACAAGCTATGAGTCAGCGCCTCCAAGCAGCTGGGTGGCAAGCGGAACTAGCTGGTTACCATCTGGCCATCAGCCTGCTGCGACGGGTTTCACGCGTGGAATCGTGAATACGAAAGGAAGTGCCCGAGGTGAGTTCGCACCTCGGGCACTTACTTGTACAAGAGTATTCCTGATCTACTGCTGCTCGTATGGATTCGGCTGGGCAATAGATTTGTCTGCGTCACTCATCAACTCTTCATTAATGGGCGACGGTTCACGCTCGGCCGCGATCTGTTTTTGCTCTGGGATGCCCGCTGGCTCAGTGGACGAGCTCTGTTGCTTAGCTTTGGCCTTTGCTACATCCATTGGATCCTCAACTGGCTGATTTGCTACGGCGTTAGCTGCGGCAACAGCGGCTTGGATTTCCGGATTCGATTCCGTATTGAACCAGTCTTCTCCTTCATCCTTATTCAGAACTTCGTGGTCGGATTCATCCACGTCAGCTGGCTCGTAGCGGAACACGCCGTCGTCACCCTTCTTGGCGAGTGCACGGGCGAACTCTTCAAGGGAATCGCCAAACTGGCTTGGAATCATCCACATGGTGGAAGCCTGGCCCTCAGCCATCTTCGGTAGCTTTTCAAGGTATTGGTAGGCCAATACTTCTGGAGTGATCTTGGACGAGCGGATCGCAGCGTTCACCTTTTGAATGGCGCGAGCCTCGCCCTGAGCTGCAAGGTACTTAGCGGCACGCTCGCCTTCAGCGCGAAGAATGGTTGCTTGGCGCTCTGCTTCCGCTGCGAGGATGGACGCGTGCTTCTCACCCTCCGCCTGCAAAATCTTAGCTTGGCGTTCACCTTCCGCGGTACGGATATCTGATTCGCGACGTCCCTCAGCAGTCAGGATCATGGCTCGTTTTTCACGATCTGCCTTCATTTGCATTTCCATAGACTGCTGGATGGATGGTGGCGGATCAATCGCTTTGAGCTCCACGCGGGCAATGCGAAGACCCCACTTAGTAGTAGCGGCGTCGAGTTCTCCGCGGAGACGACGGTTAATGACATCACGGGAAGTCAGAGTTTCCTCCAACGTCATACCGCCCACTACGTCACGAAGGGTTGCCACCGAAATCTGCTCAACGCCCACGATGTAGTTATCCACGCCGTAGATGGCCTTTTCGGCCTCGTTGATCTGGAAAGTAACGACGATGTCAATTGCGACGGTCAAGTTATCTTGAGTAATAACCGCCTGTGGCGGAAAGGAGACAACTCGTTCACGAGTATCTACTTTGGCTCGCACTCGGTCAACGAATGGAATAAGGAATGTAAGGCCTCCCGAGACCGTTCGGGTGTAGCGGCCCAGTCGCTCAATGACCGCAGCCTCGCCTTGAGGAATAAGCGCGATTGATTTAATTACTACGGTGGCTACAAAGAGCACCAGTATCATTAGAAAAATGAGTGAAGTCATACGTTAGTTTTCTTTCCACACGACTGCTGTCGTGCCATCGATGTTGATGACTTGGACCCTCTCCCCTTCGTGGAAGACTTTTGATTCGAGCATGGCGCGGGCGGACCACAAGCTTCCGTCAAGACGGACCATACCCTCGTGGGCGTTCACATCCTCTACCACTACTGCATACGATCCAACTAGGGCCTTAGGTGATTCATCGTACGTGGGCGGATTCATCATCTTCTTTTTTAACGCAGGCTTTACCAAAACCAGCAAGCCGAGGCTCACGACTGTAAATACCGCTATTTCCGCCCACAGTGGTAAGCCAACTAGGCCTAATCCCGCTGCTGCCACAGCGCCACCAGCGAGCATGAGTAGAGTCATTTCACCCACGAAGAGTTCAGCACCCGCCAAGGCGAATGCTGCGATTAACCAAACTAAAGCTCCCACGAATCCCACCTTAGTGAAACTGGCTTAGTTTTTCATTAGCTCCTAACAATATTGTGTGCGGAAAGCCCAACTCGCCTACAGAAGGTCTTCCTTACTTAATTCAGGTGTTGTCACGAAATCTACTAGGCGTTCTACAGCACCAATGAGCGTGGAATCCACGTCGCGGAAGGAGTTAACTGCGCGATATACCCTATTCCATCCTTCCTTTGGATCGGACCACCCTACGCGCCGGCAAACCCCGGTTTTCCAGTCTTCTCCGTACGGCACTTCGGGCCACGCTGAGATCCCCACTCGCTCTGGTTTAACTGCAGCCCAGATATCAATATAGGGGTGACCTGTGACCAATACGTTGGGCCCAACAGATTGCGTTAGTCGCATTTCCTTAGATCCAGTAACTAGGTGATCTGCCAAAACTCCCACTCTGCGCCCTGGCTCGGGTTTGAATTCCTTAAGGCGCGCCTCCAGATTGTCCAGCCCCTCCAGGTATTCCACGACAACGCCTTCTACACGGAGGTCATGACCCCAAATTTTTTCCACGATTGCAGCATCATGGACGCCCTCCACCCAAATTCGAGACGGCGCTGCCACTTTGGCGACCACGTTGTCAACGCGTCGAGATCCTGAGTTGGATTTACGTGGAGCCTGCTTGGGCACGTGGCGAACGAGAGTCACCCGTTGGCCGTCGATAAGAAATGCACCTTCGCGCATTTTAAAAAGCCGTTCAGTACCGTAACGATCCTCGAGTCGTACAAAATCGCCATCGTAAGTGCGCTCAAAACTAATCACCGCGCCTACAAAACCATCAGCCAACACTTCCACCACGAGGTCTTTTTCAGCTGGAATCTTTGGGTACTCGGGCTTTTTATTGCGAGAATGGCCAGAAAGAATATCGCCACCATAAGGATCACTAAAACTCATAACGGTTAAGCCTAACGGGCTACGAGGACCTCATGGATTAGGCTTGCCCGCGTTATGAATTTTCGCAACCACGTATACTCTCCGCTCCAGAACACTGCATTATGGTTAGGCTCCTGGCTATACGGCAAGGAATCCTTCGATGATGCTGACTACGCTTTAACCGAGTTGGGTGGAGAAAACTTTGCTCACGGCGGCCGAGAGAGCCTTGTAGAGATTCTTGGCGATATGCGAAAGTACTGCCAACCCCTCATCAGCTCCGGCGCCAAGCAGCCAGCAATAACTCTCCTTTTAGGTGGTTCAGGAGACCCCGTGGCTATTCCTCCAGACAGTGACGCCTATCAACCGTCGGTCGCCGCCGGCGGGGCCCTAGTAATTCATAGTCTGGAATTCAAACGCTACCGAATTTACGTACCTGTGCCACAAGGTAAGGCTACGTCTTGGCATATCTTTGATATGAATGGGTTCGCTCCAGCAACGCCCTTCTTGATGCCGGGTGAAGCAGACCAGATGCTGGTAGAGGCCACCAACAAGGCCGCACAGTTCGTTGAAAACGCAGGCTACACCACTGATGCGCTTACAAACCCTCGCCTTACGGTTGGCACCCTGAGTGATTTTTACGAAACTCCGGGCCTGCCTTCCGCCATGCCGGCACGGGCGGAAAAGCTGATAGCTCGGGCGGATCGTGTCTCTGCGATTGTGGAAACAGTCATTGATCGCATGTCGGATCACCGCATCGACCCTGAATTACTGGGGCTTGGGCGCCCCATCAGGTATGCGCGGATGAGTGCTGTCGCTTACGCGCTTGCAGACTGGGCACGGTACTAAAAAAGCTTGGTTCATGAACCGAACCACGCTTTTTCTAAGTAAAACCTTATTTGCCAGGGCGCTTCATTGGTTCGCAACACCCAACCTCACACGGCGCACCATTGAGTGAACACCCCTTGGAAGGCACCGTACCCACATGCTTTGCTGTGGCTGGATCGAGAGATTCGAACATAAGGTCAACAACCATCTCTGCAAACTCCGGACGGTGACCTACGGTCTCAGAACGAACAACCTTGATTCCGTTCTCGGTTGCTACATCTACTAGCTCATGGTCGAGGTCCCACACCACTTCCATGTGGTCCGAGATGAAGCCAATACTGCAGCATAAAATGTTTTTGACGCCTTTGGCAGCCAATTCCTCCGTGTGATCACAAATGTCTGGGCGCAGCCAAGGAATACGACCATTGCCGGATTCTGATTGCCAAACAACATCGTAATCCGAAACACCCACGCCCTCGGCGACAAGACGAGAGGCTTCAGCAACCTGCCTGGAGTATAGTGGCCCATCAGCGTCGATTCCCGCGGCCTTATCAGCAACCAACGGGATGGAGTGTGCGGTAAACACGAGCCGAATATCATCGCGATCGACGCCGTCGAACTGCTTGAAAGCATCTTCCACTGCGTCAATATTCTCTTTAATAAAGTCTGGATGGTCGAAGAACTGCCGGATCTTGAAGAAGTCAATCGCTGGCAGATCATTATCTGCCAGGTGCTTGATCATAGCTTCAATATCTTCCGAATACTGACGACAGCCTGAATAGCCTCCCCAAGAGGAAGTACCAAAAACGAGTGCCTTCTTTACTCCGTCTTTAGCCATTTGTTCCGCTGCTTCAGCTGCGAATGGCTTCCAGTTCCTGTTGCCAAAGTAGACAGGTATCTCAAGACCGCGGGATGCAAGTTCTTTCTCTATGTTGGCGATGATCTCACGATTGAGATCATTAAGAGGACTCTTACCGCCAAAGTGGTAGTAGTGCTCACCAACCTCATCTAGGCGCTCTGGCGGGATACCCCTACCTGCCGTAACGTTCTCAAGGAATGGGCGAACATCATCCACTCCTTCAGGACCACCAAAGGACAGTACGAGCAACGCGTCTACGTCCTCAATGTTCCAGTTGATGGATTCTGTTTGAGCAGTAGTGGTACGAGTGAAATCGCCATTAGTCATGTGTATAAAATTAGCAATAATAATTGCCAGCACCAAAGAAGCTCGCAGAAACGGCTTCGTAGCGTTTCTGGCAAAGGTAAAACCCCAGTACATACTCTGTTCTGTGCGTAACACAGAGCAAGCACTGGGGTTTGCCTTGGGAAACGCCTAACCAACGACATTTGTCGCTCACTAGGCAAGTTTGTTAAACCAGTCGCACGGCGTATTCAGACATTCCCGAGTAACGAACTGGAACGACAGACACCGTGGAACCAGAGTTCGGCGCTTCAATCATTTGTCCGTTACCCAAGTAGATTGCTACGTGTTGGGATCCGCCAGGTCCGTAGAAGATCAAATCGCCACGTTGCATCTCGCTTGGGCTAACGTGCTTACCAGCGTTGTACTGGTAACCGGTGTAGTGCGCCAAGGATATACCCGCGCCGGCAAACGCGTAGAGAACAAGACCAGAACAGTCAAAGCCGACCTTCTTGTGATCGCCATGAGCTGCGGCCAAGCCACCGTCGTTAAGTCCTCGGGTTGGACCGTTCGCGTCGCCGCCACCCCACACATATGGGACACCAACCTGGCTCATGGCACGTGCGATCGCAGCTTCGACTTTCTGATTCGACGAAACATTAGCCACCACCTTGGATACTTCCTCGGTCACAGACTCATTCGTATCTAGGGTTACCAAGTCGAGATTCAAACCGGATCCCTCTTGCTCCGGCTCCTGCGCTGAACCCTCAGGGTTCTGAACCGCTGCTATTGGCTGCTGAGTGGCAGTACCGGCTTCCCCTCCGGTACTGCGCTCAGCATTTACAAATGCCTCTGCGGCACTGGACAGCAAGTTCAAATATGGATCATCCAGTGTGGCATGCTCAGGCTGTGATACCGCTACGAGAGCAGCAGCCGCCGCGGATGAAGTAGCTAGAGCAGCGTCGCGAGCTTTTTGGGCTTTGCGTTCATTCTCTGCTTCCTGTTCTGCTTTCTTCCTAGCTTCCTCGGCCAATTTCGCCGCGGCTTCCGCGTCACGCTGCGCTTGCGCTTGTCGCTGGGCTTCCTGATTAGCGACTTCCTGCGAGGTAGCTTGCGAAGCCGAGGGCTGGTTCTCCCGCTTAACGCGTTTAGCGGCCTCGTCCGCGGCCTTTTCTGCCTTCTCCTGGGCTTTCTTCGCCTCTTGAGCCGTAGCCGTCGCTCGCTGAGCCTCACGTTCTTTAGCCTTATGCTGTGCACGGGCAGATTCGTATGCTTCACGCTCAGATCCGGATGAAGCGGCTGGACCACGGACAGAGTCGAGCTCGCTCTGCGCCTTGTCACGCTGGCTAACGAGCGACTGGTGCTCTCGCTGCTGTGCTGACAGCTGCGCAGCGTTCTCGTCGATGGCGCGTTGTGCGCTTTCCTGCGCATCGATAGCTTCAGCTTCTTGCGCCTCAGCATGATTACGAGCTTGTCGTAACTTTGATTCCTTATTAGCTTGCTGCGTTCGAAGACGATCCAGCTTATCAATAGCTTCCCGTTGCTTTTCTGCGGAAATGCGCAAGTAAGTACGACGGGCTAGGGCGTCCTCGGAGCTACCGTTGCCAGAGACACCGGCAATTCCCGGCGAAGATGCCCCATTGCGATAAGCAGCTCGCGAGATTTCGTTGAGCTTCTCTTGGGCCTTCTCAATCTGGGCTTGAGTTTTGTCGAGCTCCTTGCGTGCCGACGAAACTCCTTGGCGCGCCTGTTCGGCGCGCGCTTGTGCGTCTCTAAGGTCAACCAGAGCTTTGTTGACTGCCTCCCGCAGTTTCCCCATTTCAAGCTCGAGTGTTGCGACACGGGAATCAGATTCACTCAAGGCAGCAATCAGTTCCGCCACTGAAGTCTCAGAAGATCCCGCCGAGGTGTTGGCGTCAGACACCTGGCCTTGCTCATCAGGTGCGGAAGGTTGCGCCGAAACGGTCACATGGCTTGCCGCCAGTGTTGTACACAGCGCGAACGCAACAGCGTTGCGCGTTGTGTAGAGGGCACGCTTGCGCCCAAGGGTAAAGCTACGCACAGATACTCCAATCACCCACGGGCACATCGAAGCATGTGGGTGGGTGACGGTTACACGAAAGTAACCCTCAACTCCGTGGTCTTCTGACCCCATGGGTTAACGGTGATAGTCGGAATGACCCACAGGTAGACCCCATTCGCTTCATCACCACCTGAGCCTCAACAGCTAGATGAAACTCCGATCATCCTCGTATCTCGATGCGTGCTTCCCCACATGCCCGAAATAGGTCTGAGGTGATCTAATGTCGAACCTAAGCCGAAAAACTGTTAAAGGTGAAAATCAAGTTTCTAGAATCGACCCGTAAGTCGACAATTGGAACCTTAGAGTACTTTTTTCACTTTGTCGCTTCTTTATCTCATTAATCACAGTCGTATAACAGGATCACTACCACCACTTTTATATCGTGACCTGCGATAAAATGACACGCCGTACATTATTGTGATTTATGCCACTTTTTAAACCTTGAGGATTCTCTGGTTTGACCCAATTAGGTCTAGCTTTGACACTAGACCTTTTAGTCTAAATCTAAACGTCTAGCCCGTGTACTTTATATTTCCATCTGCGGTGTAGCACACAAGAGGTGCTTGGATTGGCCGTAAGGGAAGTTCTCAGCTCGTTATTTGGCGGCCACATAGCGAAAGCCCGGCTGTGTTACACGCCGTAAACACAGCCGGGCTTTTCTAATCCCCGAAGCTAGTGATTAACACACCCTAATGAAGGCTTTTACCTTCGGGCGAAGATGAAAGTCACCACTATTGACGCCACAACACCTACCACGGTCAGTGCGATCAAAAGCAGACTTAAGAGGTGATCGTTGACGGGATTGTTTAGGATATGGTCACCAAGGGTCCTGGTCGCCTCGGCATAATCTGGATTGGCAAGAAAATCCCATTGGGCAGATTCAATATCAGCTCGTGAATGCACGTCACTAACAATCGCACCCGAGGAAGGTGCTCGGACAATAACGGACTCAAGAGTCGACTCGTCAAGCAAAACTTGGGCAATGTCCCGCAGGTCCGCTGTCTGCTGAGGCGTTTCATCAAGCACCGCGATTCCCACAGTTCCAAATTCTGATGAAGATAAATCCTGCACAACAGACAGCAGATCACCATGCAGCTGAGAGTTAGGGCTTTCGAGTGCGACTTGATCGTCCGCCAGCTGCTTAGTGAGATCCCCCATATCAACATCGGCTGGAATCACGCTACTGTTCCTCACTTTTTAATATTTGATTCGGTCCCTAGTGACTGTACAGCGAAACCATGAGCCCCACGGGAGTGAAACTCCACGATGGAAAACTAGTCACCGTGTGGACCGTGCACTACTTCGGGGGAGCCAACGGGGGCAAAAGACGGTCTATTCCTTAACTGGTTCCAACCCAGATGTTCGTCTGAGAATGTAACCAACAGTTGCTTTCTAAATGGTCACCGTGATCCGCTGCGAAAAAATCATAGTTAGGCTGCATTAATGTGGTGAAAACATTTCTTCAGCGTGGGGGTGTAAAACATACCAATAGGCATTCCTACTGATAATATGGGCGTCAGGCGACGTTGACATGCCTTGAGCATGCCTTCGGCGGCAGAACTAACTACGCTACTTGCCGGTCAGTATTACATCAGGCCCCTGTGGGCCTTGGACACTATCAGCAAGCGCGTGTGAACAGTATTTATCTCTGATCACCCATATTTAACGAAGTGGAGCTCACTGTGTCTGAAAGCAAGAACTCCTTCAATGCCAAGCAGAAGCTTGAGGTTGGCGACAAGTCTTACGACTACTACGCACTCAACGCTGTCGAGGGCATGGAGAAGCTGCCTTACTCCCTGAAGGTTCTCGGCGAAAACCTTCTGCGTACGGAGGATGGCGCTAACATCACCACCGAACACATCAAAGCTATTGCTAACTGGGATCCAAAGGCTGAGCCTTCCATCGAGATCCAGTTCACCCCAGCTCGCGTCCTCATGCAGGACTTCACCGGTGTTCCATGTGTGGTAGACCTCGCAACCATGCGTGAGGCTGTCAAGACTCTGGGCGGCGACCCAGATAAGGTCAACCCTCTCAACCCAGCAGAAATGGTTATTGACCACTCCGTTATCATCGAGGCTTTCGGCTCTGCTGACGCACTGAAGACCAACGTTGATATCGAGTACGAGCGTAACGAGGAGCGCTACCAGTTCCTGCGTTGGGGTGCTGAGAACTTCTCCAATTTCCGCGTTGTTCCTCCTGGAACCGGTATTGTCCACCAGGTAAACATCGAGTACCTCGCTCGCGTTGTTTTCGACAACGAAGGTCTTGCCTACCCAGATACCTGTATTGGTACTGACTCCCACACCACCATGGAGAACGGTCTCGGCATTCTCGGTTGGGGCGTTGGCGGCATTGAGGCCGAGGCAGCAATGCTTGGCCAGCCAGTTTCCATGCTGATCCCTAAGGTAGTTGGCTTCAAGCTCACCGGTGAGATCCCAGCGGGCGTTACCGCAACTGACGTCGTTTTGACCATCACCGACATGCTCCGTAAGCACGGCGTAGTTCAGAAGTTCGTTGAGTTCTACGGAAACGGTGTTAAGTCCATTCCTCTGGCTAACCGCGCAACCATCGGTAACATGTCCCCAGAGTTCGGCTCCACTTGTGCAATCTTCCCTATTGACGAAGAGACCACCAAGTACATGCACCTCACCGGCCGCCCAGAAGAGCAGATCGCTCTTGTTGAGGCTTACGCAAAGGCTCAGGGCATGTGGCTGGAGCAGGACGCTCCAGAAGCTGAGTACTCCGAGTACCTCGAGCTGGACCTGTCCACTGTTGTTCCTTCCATCGCAGGTCCAAAGCGTCCTCAGGACCGCATCCTGCTGACCGAGGCAAAGGAAACCTTCCGCAAGCAGCTGCCTGATTACAACACCGGCGGAACCTCCGCTGAGCCAATCAAGGCAACCCCAGTTGAAGGCGATGCCTACAATGCATCCTTCGCAGGCAACGGCGAGTCCGCTGCTGCTGGCGCTGAGGGACGCGAGTCCAAGCCAGTTGTTGTGCAGTCCGGCAACGGTGGCGAGTACACCATTGACCACGGCATGGTGGCAATCGCTTCCATCACCTCCTGCACCAACACCTCTAACCCATCCGTTCTTATCGGTGCTGGCCTGCTGGCACGCAAGGCAAATGAACTCGGCCTGAAGGCAAAGCCATGGGTCAAGACCATTTGTGCACCAGGTTCCCAGGTCGTTGACGGCTACTTCAAGCGCGCTGATCTCTGGAAGGACCTTGAGGCTATGGGCTTCTACCTCTCCGGTTTCGGCTGTGCTTCCTGCATCGGTAACTCCGGTCCGCTCCCAGCTGAGGTTTCTGCAGCTATCAACGAGCACGACCTGACCGCTACCGCTGTTCTCTCCGGTAACCGTAACTTCGAGGGTCGTATTTCCCCAGATGTCAAGATGAACTACTTGGCTTCTCCACCACTGGTAATTGCATACGCAATTGCTGGCACCATGGACTTCGACTTCGAAACCGATGCACTGGGTCAGGACAAGAACGGCAACGACGTCTTCCTGAAGGACATCTGGCCATCCACCGAGGAGATCGAGGAGACCATTGCTGGTTGCATCTCCCGTGAGCTCTACGAAGCTGACTACGCCGATGTATTCAAGGGCGACAAGGAGTGGCAGGAGCTGGATATCCCTACCGGCAAGACCTTTGCTTGGAACGAGGATTCCACTTACATCCGCAAGGCTCCATACTTCGATGGCATGCCACTGGAGCCAGAGGCTGTAACCGATATCAAGGGCGCTCGCGTTCTTGCTAAGCTGGGCGATTCCGTCACCACCGACCACATCTCCCCTGCTTCCTCCATCAAGCCTGGTACCCCAGCTGCTCAGTACCTCGATGCGAACGGCGTTGCTCGCAACGACTACAACTCCCTGGGCTCCCGCCGTGGCAACCACGAGGTAATGATGCGTGGTACCTTCGCAAACATCCGCCTTGCTAACCAGCTGGTTGATGTTACCGGTGGCTACACCCTGGACTTCACTCAGGAAGGCGCACCTCAGGCATTCATCTACGATGCTTGCGAGAACTACAAGGCTGCTGGCATTCCACTGGTCGTTCTGGCTGGTAAGGAGTACGGCACCGGTTCTTCCCGCGACTGGGCTGCTAAGGGCACCAACCTCCTGGGCGTTAAGGCAGTTATTACCGAGTCCTTCGAGCGCATCCACCGCTCCAACCTCATCGGCATGGGCGTTATCCCATTGCAGTTCCCTGAGGGCGAGTCCCACGAGTCCCTGGGCCTCACCGGTCATGAGACCTTCGATATCACTGGCATCGAAGAGCTCAACAACGGTGTAACCCCTGAGACCGTTAAGGTTGTCGCAACCAAGGAAGACGGCACCACCGTTGAGTTCGATGCCAAGGTTCGTATCGACACCCCGGGTGAGGCTGACTACTTCCGCCACGGCGGTATTCTGCAGTACGTTCTGCGTCAGATGATCAAGTCCTAATTACTTGATTAGCTGTTAGCCAAGGGGCCACGTCATCTTGATGTGGCCCCTTTGCTGTGCACTTGAAAAGGTATGAACTGGGCAGTTTCCGCAACCTAGACCAAGCGGTATAGAATATCGGTTATGTCTAAAATTCTCATGGTTTCACTTCGCACGCATGGAATAGGTTCCAGTGTGGCTGTTGCAGAGTACAACGATGTCTTACGCGCAACGCAGATGCCCGAAGAAAACCTTGATCACCTGGTTGTTTTAGACGAGTCTTTCGAACTCCCAAATCTACAGGAGTACTCAGGCATCATTGTTGGCGGGAGTTCCCTGAACGTCACCAATGAAGCAGATCCCGAAGCTTATTCGCCTTACCAAAAGCATGTGAACATTCTGCTAAAGACGCTGGTAGAGTGCGGCAAGCCAGTTTTCCTAATTTGCTTTGGAGCTAGTTGGTTAGCCGACTTCGTTGGGGGCGAAGTTAACCATCAATGGGCTGAAGATTCCGGAGTTAGTTCGGTGGAGCTAACTCAAAAAGGCAAACAAGACGTGTTGTGCAAGAATCTTCCTAGCCACTTCGACGCGCTCACAGGCCACACAGAAGCTATAGGGAGTGTAACCGCGCGGGTGGAAGTCCTAGCAACCGGCCCCACCTGCCCGTTCCAGCTATTGCGTTATGGGAAGAACGTGTGGGCTAGCCAATTTCATCTGGAGATGAACGGCGCTGCGATGAAGACACGCATGGACTTTTACAAGGACTACGGCTACTTCAAGCTAGAGGACTACGAATCCATCGTCGCGGAGGTTTCCGCGGTAGACACCTCCGTAGCCCATAGCTTGCTTGCTAACTTTGTTTCCTACTGTGAGGCGGCCTAAGACAACCTACCCTCGGTGGCTAAGGCGAGTGCATTGAAGTAGCGTCTAGTAATAAAATCTTGGCCCTTACGCGCAAGCGGGTCACATAGCTTTGCTACTAGCCACTGATGACGAGAAAAAGCCACAATCTGGGAGTAGACCCGTTCTTCGGAATCCATGTATACCAGAAAGGCTTCTTCCCCACTTTCAATGTGACGGGGAAGAGTGCCGTACACCATTATTGTGTTGAGGACGCCGGGAAAAACTTGACCGTTGTTAGCGCTGTGACGTTGAAGGTCCTCCCCTGGGATTCCGCTAGATTTGCACAGAACGGAAACCGGATTCAAGGTTGGCCCTAGTGACAATTGGACGAGTGTGCCTTCTTCGTTCACGCTCATTCCGGCTGCGCGATGAACGTTAAAACTAATGAGAGCGGAACTAGCGGACTCAAACGCGCCAATGCCATGGCCGATGACTTCGCGTTCATTCCTGATGTTCCATCCGGTCCCTAAACCGAGCTGCGTGCTGGAAAAGCCACCAGCCATTTTAATGGTCGCAAGTTGTAGTTGATCGGGATAAGTCAAAGATGACTCCATCTTTTCCACGCGATTTCTTCTTCCGTTTTGTTCTCAGTGACCAATTAAGCTTAGTACTCAGAAGCGTCAAAAGCGGTTTTTGCAACATTAGCAAGTACCATGAACTCTATGTTTGCCATTATGACCGTAACCGGTGTTGATCACACCGGAATTATTGCTGCTGTATCAACTGCTTGTGCCGAGATGGACGTAAATATCCACAACGTGTCGCAAACTCTCATGGATGATTACTTCACCATGATCCTCCACGTCGCTTTTGACGAATCCAAGACGGATATCGCTTCCATCCAAGAACGAATGGATGAAGTTAGTGAGAGGGAGAAACTGGTTATCAGGATTCAATCTCAGGCGATTTTTGATGCCATGAACACCATCTAGGCACCCCATCGTTTGGTTCCCTTTTTCACTAACCTCGCTTTAGCTGTGAGGTGAGTTCTTCGCGCATAATCACCGAGGAACTTCCAGAAACGAAAAGACTTCTTCTGATATGACTATCCAGCATTCAACCGGCAATATTCTCGAAACTATCGAGATGATTGAACAGTACCGACTTGACATCCGCACCGTGACAATGGGCATTAGCTTGCTCGACTGTGTTCGTGGATCTATGGCCGAGACCTGTGACGCCGTCTACTCCAAGATCACTCGGCTAGCCGCAAATCACGTATCTACGTGTGAAGGTATCGAGCGTGAACTCGGTATCCCCATTGTAAATAAGCGTATCTCCGTTACCCCAGTCTCCCTCATTGCACAGTCAGTCGAAGGATCTCCCGTAGAGATTGCCAAGGCGTTAGACAGGGCAGCAAAGGAAGTAGGCGTAAATTTCATTGGAGGTTACTCCGCGCTTGTGGAAAAGGGAATGACTCCAGGTGACGTTGCCTTGATTCGTTCCATTCCGGAAGCGCTTACGGAAACCGACGTAGTCTGCTCCTCCGTCAACATTGGCTCGTCTCGAGCAGGCATCAACATGGATGCGGTTCGCACCATGGGTGAAGTAGTCAAAGAAGCTGCAGAGTTAACAAAGGATCGATCGGCAATCGCCTGTGCAAAGCTCGTCGTCTTTGCTAACGCCGTTGGAGATAACCCTTTCATGGCCGGCGCATTCCACGGTGTGGAAGAACCTGACTGTGTTGTAAGCGTTGGTGTGTCTGGCCCAGGTGTAGTCAACCGTGCGCTGGGCGACCTCGACGGCCACAGCCTTGATGAGGTCGCTGAGGCAATTAAGAAGGCAGCGTTCAAGATCACCCGTGCGGGTCAACTGGTAGGTACCATGGCTTCTGACCGCCTTGGTGTGCCTTTCGGCATCGTAGATCTATCCCTTGCCCCAACTGCAGAATTGGGCGATTCTGTAGCTCACATCATGGAGCACATGGGACTTAAGCAGGTAGGTACCCACGGAACCACTGCTGCTCTTGCACTTCTCAATGATGCGGTAAAGAAGGGCGGAATGATGGCCTGCTCCCGGGTTGGCGGCTTGTCTGGTTCCTTCATCCCCGTCTCAGAAGACAAGGGAATGATTGACTCTGTCCGCGCCGGGAATATCTCCATTGACAAGCTTGAGGCAATGACTGCAATTTGCTCCGTTGGCTTGGATATGGTTGCTATCCCAGGAGACACATCCGCTGAGCTAATATCCGGCATGATCGCAGACGAGGCAGCGATCGGCGTGATGAACCACAAGACCACCGCTGTACGCGTAATCCCAGTACCAGGAACTAAACCTGGTGATGAGGTCAACTTCGGAGGCCTTCTCGGTTACGCGCCTGTGATTCCAGTGTCCACTGTTGATAACTCTGAGTTCATCCACCGTGGTGGCCACATCCCTGCCCCAGTTCACGGATTCCGCAACTAGGCAGCAGCCTAAAGGGCGACTTCCCATGTTCTTGGGAAGTCGCCCTTTTTTAGTGGACTATCGTGTCGCCTTTGTGCTTGCTGCGACGGCCACGCATTTTGGTGATAAGCCACATGACAGGCACAAGGAATGCGGCCAGGATAATGAAGACGAGGAAAGGTGCAAAGATTGCCGCAGCTGCCAAAGATGCGGACACCACGTCCTCAGCTGTTGAAACCACCGGCGTTCCGGTGCCCACTGTGCCAGCGTTAACGACTGGCCTGGCCGTCGTCTTGACAAGGTGCATTACTAGAGCAACCACAAAACCAACTGCAATCCATACCCACGTTTGAGTCTGTTGGAATATGGCGGAGGAACTAACAAGGTTTTCCTCCGCGAATGCGGAAGCGAATATTATTCCACCTGATGTTGGACGCACTAGCGTTTGAATGATGTCATTGGCTGAATCAACAGCAGGAATCTTATCTGCAATTATTTCGATGATGAGTAAGATGCCCACTATTGCCAACAAGATTGGATCCGTCAGCCACATCCAACCTTCAGGAAGATTGACGTAATCCGTGTAGCGGGCCAAGACCCCGTACACCAGCAACGGGATGTACGCGTTAAGACCAGCGGAGGTGGCTAGACCGATAGCAGCAGAAAGTCCCATGTTCTAAGTAAAACACAGGACTTCCTAAAAGCCACTTTCGCGATGGTTTCTTTCCTATTTGCGGCCAACTGTATAGAAGGCAGCTGGGCCCGCGGTGTTGACCACGATGATGATGATTGCCCATAGCCACTTTGGGCCTCGGATATCCTTAGCGTCCGTCTTGTACAGGGAGCGCAGAGCACTTGCCTTAGCTACAAGATCAGCAACGCTTATTCCGCCAATCAAACGCTTCTGGGAGTCAGATAGCTCACTCCACTGCTTATGCTTAGGGGCCACAGGTTCTCCTTAATCGTGAAGGTGTTCTCTCTTAACGACGTTACGCTAGTTCCACGATCTCCATGTACTCATCGCTCCACAAGTCCTCGTCACCGTCGGGCAGCACGATCACCCGCTCGGGTTCGAGGGCGCGAACCGCGCCCGGATCGTGCGTCACCAACACGACGGCACCCGTGTACGTACGCAGTGCATCCAATACTTGCTCGCGTGACTGCGGATCAAGGTTGTTTGTTGGCTCGTCCAGAAGCAATACATTGGCTCGAGAAGACACCAAGGCAGCCAATGCTAGACGCGTCTTCTCGCCGCCAGACAAGGTACCCGCTGGCTGATCCAACTGCTCACCTTGGAACATGAATGCTCCTAGCAGTCCTCGAAGGTCTTGCTCACCCGCCTCTGGACACGCCTCGATGGTGTTTTCCCACACGGTCTTTTCGGGATCGATAGTGTCATGCTCCTGAGCGAAGTAACCTATCTTGAGCCCGTGGCCTGTGACGATTCCACCCTCACCATCTGTTCTCTCAACACCTGCCAAGAGCTTCAGCAGTGTGGTCTTACCCGCACCGTTAAAGCCCAGCACAACCACACGAGAGCCCTTATCAATGGCCAAATCAACTCCGGCGAAAACCTCCAACGAGCCATACATTTTGGTCAAACCGGTAGCGTTCAAAGGCGTCTTGCCACACGGAGCAGGCTCGGGGAAAGAAATATGGGCGACACGGTCTGCCTTCCGGACTTCATCCAGCGAACCCATCATCTTATCTGCGCGGGCGAGCATCTGCTTTGCCGCGGCAGCCTTGGTTGCCTTGGCGCCCAAGCGCGCCGCTTGGTCGCGTAGGGCGCTGGCCTTCTTCTCCGCGTTCGCGCGTTCGCGACGTCGGCGTGCTTCGTCTGTGGCGCGAGCATCCTTGTACTTGGCAAACCCCATGTTGTAGACATCAGCTTCGGCGCGCACTGCGTCAAGGAACCATATTTTGTTACAGACGGCGTCGAGCAGCTCCACATCGTGTGAAATCATAATGAGGCCACCCTCGTGTTTGGCCAGGAACCCACGCAGCCAACTTATGGAGTCAGCGTCCAAATGGTTAGTGGGTTCGTCCAAAAGCAACGTTGTAGAAGATTTTCCAGACCCCGCCGACGCAGCGAAAAGAATCTGAGCGAGTTCAACTCGGCGGCGCTGACCACCGGACAATGTCTTGAGTGGCTGGTCCAGAATGCGCGCAGGCAAGCCCAAATTGTCACAGATCTGAGAGCACTCAGCATTGGCCTCATAACCACCGAGCTGGTGGTAACGCTCCTCGAGGCGAGAATACTTCTTAATGGCCTTATCGCGCATGGTTGGATTCTCAGTAGTCTCCATAATTTCCTGCTGACGATCCATATTGCGCATGATGGAGTCCAAGCCTCGGGCAGAAAGGACACGATCACGCGCGGTCTGCTCGATGTTTCCCTCACGAGAGTCCTGCGGGAGATAACCAATTTCTCCTGATCGCATGATCGAACCACCATAAGGTTCAGTCTCACCGGATAGGATGCGCATGGTAGTGGTTTTACCCGCACCGTTGCGACCGACAAGACCAATGCGATCACCCGGTTGCACTCGAAGGTGTTGACCAGGAGCAGTCAGGAGAGTTCGGGCGCCTACACGTACTTCTAAGTCTTGGGTCACAATCACAAGCGCCCACTATATCAAGAAAATGCTGGAAAACTGGCATTGAGAAGATACAGGAAAGCCCTCGTCAAACGATTCTTGACGAGGGCCAAACAACCAAGGCTAAAGTTACCTAGACTGAGAAACCAAGGGCGCGCAATTGTTCGCGACCTTCTTCTGTGATCATCTGTGGACCCCATGGCGGCATCCAAACCCAGTTGAGAACCAGTTTGTCAACAACGCCAGAGCCAACAACCGCTTGCTCAGCTTGCTCCTCTAGCACGTCCGTCAACGGACATGCAGGAGAAGTGAGGGTCATGTTGATGTGCGCTTCGTTGCCGTTCTCGATCCAGATTTCGTATACAAGACCCAAGTCAATAACGTTAATGCCCAATTCTGGGTCAATAACGTCACGCATGTACTCTTCTACGTCACTTGCCTTGGCTAGATCCTCGTCACTTTGTGGTGGACGAGAGGCTGCCGCTGGTTCAGCGGAATCAAATGAGGAAGTCACTTGTTCATTCTGCTCTACTGCAGGAGTGTCCTCATTGATTGGGGAATTTTCTTCACTCATTTTTTCTCCAATGCTTCGGAAGTTGCGGCTTGGAATGCTTTCCAACCCAAGAGTGCACACTTAACGCGTGCTGGGTACTGGGACACACCGGTGAAAGCGATGCCATCACCAATTAAGTCCTCATCACCCTCGTACTGGCCACGCGAGGTAATCATTTCCTCGAAGTCAGCTAGTTTCTTCATGGCCACTTCAACGCTCTGGCCGAGAATCTCCTCAGCCATAACGGACGCAGATGCCTGACTGATCGAGCAGCCGGTCGCATCGTAAGAAACGTCCTCCACCTTCGAGCCGTCATCGCTGATGAGAACTCGAAGGGTGATTTCGTCACCACAGGATGGGTTCACATGATGGACTTCAGAATCGAAGGCATCACGTAGACCTTTGTGTTGGGGGTTTTTATAGTGGTCCAGGATAACTTCCTGATACATCGATTCAAGATTCACAGTGCTTCAAACAATCCTTTGTAAAAGCGGGTAATGCTGTGGGCTCAAGCCTACCTTGTAGTTGCCGTCTCTTGTTTAAACGCCAAAGAAGCGCTTTGCATTCCTAATAGCCTCAACTAGCGCATCTATTTCTTCTTCGGTGTTGTAGAAGTAGAACGAAGCACGAGCAGTGGCTTGAATACCTTTGCTTCGGTGGATTGGCCACGCACAGTGGTGACCAACACGGATGCACACACCATGGTCGTCCAACACTTGGCCTAGATCATGCGGGTGAATACCATCAACCACAAAGCTAATAGCCCCACCGCGATTAACGGCAACCTCCGGGCCAAGGATCGTGAGACCGTCAATCTCCGTGAGCTTCCTCAACGCATACGCGGTGAGCTTGTTTTCATGGTCAGCAATGTTGCGCATTCCGATCTCAGACAAAAACTTCACAGCAGCGCCTAGGCCCACCACCTGTGATGTCATCTGTGTTCCGGCCTCAAAACGCAGCGGTGCTGGGGCAAAGGTAGAACCTTCCATCTTGACGACCTCAATCATAGAGCCGCCAGTGAGGAATGGTGGCAGCTTACCCAAGAGTTCCTGCTTACCGTAAAGGACACCTACTCCATTTGGCCCGCACATTTTATGCCCAGAAAACGCGGCAAAGTCAACGTCAAGCTCACGGAAATTAACCGGCATGTGAGGTACGGACTGACAAGCATCGAGAACTACGAGTGCATCCACCGCCCGCGCTCGCTTAACAATCTCCTCAACCGGCGCGACTGCACCAGTTACGTTGGACTGGTGTGTGAAAGCTACCACCTTCACGGATTCATCCAGTTCGAGGGAGTCTACGTCAATGCGACCGTCCTCGGTAGTGGAAAACCACTTCAACGTTGCGCCGGTACGTTCACACAATTCTTGCCAAGGGACAAGATTGGCATGATGCTCGAGCTCGGTGACAACCACGGTGTCACCCTCAGATACCGCTAGATCGCCAGCGCGTTTATCCCCCAAGGTGTAAGCAACAAGGTTTAAAGCTTCAGTTGCGTTCTTGGTGAACGCTATCTCGTCGTTCTTTGCGCCCACAAAGCTCGCGATATCATTGCGGGCGATCTCGTAGGCATCAGTTGCCTCTTCAGCTAGCTGGTACGCACCGCGATGCACAGGAGCATTGGTATGCATCACAAAGTGCTCTTCCGCCTTCCATACACGCATTGGGCGCTGCGAGGTCGCTCCAGAATCCAAGTAAACGAGCTTTTTCCCATCGCGGACAGTCCGCGACAAAATAGGAAATTCCGCACGCAATGCCTCAACGTCAAGGGTGCCGTCGTTTAAGAGAAATGAAGATCCCTGGTCAGTGCTCATGCCTGCTCCTTTGGTATGTGGAGGAAAAGTTTAAATGTTTGAGATAACGCGCAGTGCGCTAGCAGTCCACGCTTCCTAAGAGTGACCGCTAGCGCACTATATACCTTTATCGTGGTCCAACTAGACTCACTGGGTAGGCTGAACCGCTTTACTTAAGGAACTGGTCGTAACCGTTTTCTTCGAGCTGATCAGCCAACTCAGGGCCACCAGAGGTGATGATCTGGCCGTTAGCAAAAACGTGAACGTAGTCAGGCTTAACGTAGTTCAGAATACGCTTGTAGTGAGTAATCATGAGGATGCCGCCGTTGGTTTCCTCCTGGTAGTTGTTGATGCCTTCGGAAACAACGCGAAGCGCGTCAACGTCCAGACCAGAGTCAGTCTCATCCATAACAGCGAACTTAGGGCGCAGCAGGTCTAGCTGAAGTACCTCGTGGCGCTTCTTCTCGCCACCAGAGAAGCCCTCATTCACGGAGCGGTCGGAGAATGACTTGTCGATTGACAGCTTGTCCTGCGCTTCCTTAACTTCCTTAACCCATTCGCGTAGCTTAGGTGCCTCACCGCGAACGGCAGTGGCAGCAGAGCGCAGGAAGTTCGCCATGGATACACCTGGGATCTCAGTTGGGTACTGCATCGCCAGGAACAGACCTGCACGTGCGCGCTCGTCAACTTCCATTTCCAGGATGTTTTCGCCGTCGAGCAAGACTTCGCCGTCGGTGATTTCGTAGCGTGGGTGTCCGGCGAGGGTGTAGGCCAAGGTGGACTTACCGGAGCCGTTAGGACCCATGATTGCGTGAATCTCGCCGGAGTTAATGGTGAGGTTGACGCCCTTAAGGATAGGCTTTGGTTCAGCGTTCTCATCCGCTGGGATGACCTGCGCGTGCAGGTTCTTAATCTCGAGAGTGCTCATTGAATTCAAAAGTCTTTCGGGTAAAAGAGTGGACAATTCTTTTGGTTTTAGCCTTGGCGAGCCTGAAGGGTCTCTAGCTCACGGCCAACACGGGTTTCGAGTTCTTGGCGAATCTCTTCCACAGGGATGCGTCCAATGACTTCGGAGAAGAAGCCACGAACGATCAAGCGGCGTGCCTCTTCAGGAGGAATACCACGGGAGAGTAGGTAGAACTCCTGCTCGTCATCGAATCGACCAACGGTAGCTGCGTGGCCTGCCCCAACGATGTTGCCGGTCTCGATCTCAAGGTTTGGAACAGCGTCTGCACGTGCGCCTTCAGTGAGAACAAGGTTGCGGTTTGCCTCGTAGGTATCGGTTCCTTCAGACTCAGCGCGAATAAGTACGTCACCTACCCAAGCGGTGCGTGCTTCTGGCTTATCAGAAGATGGATCAGCCTGCAGAGCACCCTTGTACAAAACATTGGAACGACAGTTTGCTACAGCGTGGTCAACCAGTAGTCGCTGCTCAAAGAACTGTCCATCATCAGCGAAGTAAACGCCAAGCATTTCTGCGTCGCCACCCGCTGCGGTGAATTTCACGCGAGGAACCATGCGGACAACGTCACCACCAAACACTGCTGCTGCGTGGCGAAGGACGGAGTCACGGCCCAGGATGGCCTGCTGGCCGGAGAGATGGACTGCGTCATCGTCCCAAGAAGCGTCAACGATAACATTGAGTCGTGCGTTATCACCGATAACAAACTCAACATTGTCAGCGTGAGTTCCGGATCCAACGTAGCGCAGGTCAACAGTTGCCTCAGCTCCACGCTCGATATCAATGACGATATGAGCGAAAGAGGTAACGTCTGCACCCTTGCCAGTGACCTTAACGGTTACTGGCTCCTTGTTAACGGTGTCCTTGGAAATACGAACGACGGTTGCCTTCTCGGTGGAGGTGAAGGCCTGCGCACCAACGCGGTCAATCGGAGCGCCAGAACGGCCAACGAGCTCGCTATCCTTTGATACCTCTTCAACGCTAACGCCTTCGGCGTTAGCTGGAATGTCGACCTCGATGTCAGCGGTGACGGCTTCCGCGAACGTACCGTCGTGCAAGCCACGGAGACGTCGCAAAGGTACGAAGCGCCAGACCTCGTCCTTGCCGTGTGGAACGGTGAAGTCCTCAACGTTGGTGGAAGAGAACAAATCGCCCTTGGTGTTGTGGACAGTGGCGTTTTGTGGAGTTGCGGTCATTTGTTAACCAACCGATCCTTCCATCTGCAGTTCAATTAGGCGGTTAAGTTCGAGGGCGTACTCCATTGGGAGCTCCTTGGCGATTGGCTCAACAAAGCCACGAACGATCATCGCCATTGCTTCGTCTTCCTCGATACCACGGGACATGAGGTAGAACAGCTGCTCCTCAGAAACCTGGGACACGGTTGCTTCGTGACCAAGGGATACATACTCGTTACGGATGTCATTGTAAGGGTACGTATCTGATCGGGAGATGTTGTCTACCAGAAGTGCGTCACACTCGACGTTGGAGGTGGAGTGCTTCGCGTTCGCATTGATACGGACGAGGCCTCGGTAAGCTGCACGACCGCCGCCACGCGCCACAGACTTGGACACGATGTTGGAGGAAGTGTTAGGTGCCATGTGGACCATCTTTGCGCCGGTGTCTTGGAACTGACCTTCGCCTGCGAAAGCTACGGAGAGAACCTCACCCTTAGCGTGTGGACCAGTCATCCATACAGCTGGGTACTTCATGGTCACCTTGGAACCGATGTTGCCATCGACCCATTCCATGGTTGCACCCTCTTCGCACTTAGTGCGCTTAGTTACCAGGTTGTAGACGTTGTTAGACCAGTTCTGAATGGTGGTGTAACGGCAACGACCGCCCTTCTTCACAATGATCTCAACAACTGCGGAGTGCAGCGAATCAGACTTGTAGATAGGTGCTGTACAGCCTTCTACGTAGTGAACGTATGCATCTTCATCAACGATGATCAGGGTTCGCTCGAACTGACCCATGTTCTCTGTATTAATGCGGAAATAGGCCTGCAGAGGAATGTCGACGTGGACACCCTTTGGGACGTAGATGAAGGAGCCACCGGACCATACAGCGGAGTTCAATGCAGAAAACTTATTGTCGCCTGCTGGGATAACGGTACCGAAGTATTCCTTAAAGAGCTCTTCGTGCTCCTTGAGCGCGGTATCGGTGTCAAGGAAGATGACGCCCTGAGCCTCTAGATCTTCTCGGATCTGGTGGTAAACAACCTCGGACTCGTATTGTGCGGCTACACCAGCAACGAGGCGCTGCTTCTCAGCTTCCGGAATACCCAACTTATCGTAGGTGTTCTTGATGTCCTCTGGAAGATCGTCCCAAGTCTGAGCTTGCTTCTCAGTGGAGCGTACGAAGTACTTGATGTTATCGAAGTCAATCTCCGAGAGGTCAGCGCCCCATGTTGGTAGTGGCTTTTTCTCAAAAGTAGAAAGAGCCTTCAAACGCTGCTGCAGCATCCATTCTGGCTCATTCTTCTTCGCGGAAATATCTCGAACGACATCTTCATTCAGACCGCGACGAGCAGCTGCGCCGGCAGCATCGGAGTCGTGCCAACCGTAGTTGTACGGGCCGATAGACTCAATAATCTCGTCATCAGTGGTTGGAACGCTAGCTTGCGTGTCCTTCATCGCCTGAGTCATGATCCGCTCCTTTCCTGGGAACTTTGTTGGGTATTTCTATAAATAGGAGTAATTGGGATATTTGTCGTGCAAATTCCATGGCCATCAGCAATGGACGCCAAAGGCTGAACATGCTGGCCCATAAGATCTGCAATGGCCTCGTGCTCTGCTTCACACAATTCTGGGAATTGTGCTGCCACACCTGAGATTGGGCAATGATGCTGACAAATCTGAACTCCAGCAGAATTGTCACTCACCGTGGCCGCGTAACCGTTTTCACTGAATGCGTCAACGACTTTTTTAGCCACGTCTTGCATTGCTGCAGGATCCTTCTCATCTAAGGCCTGCTTATCAATATCAATGCTCGCGATAATCTTATTGGCCCTAGCTCTAGCAAAAGCCATGACCGCTTCATCTCCGCCGGTTTCCCTGAGGGTTTGAAGAGCAGCTACGGCCAAAGAATCGTAATTGTGCCCAAACTGTGCGCGGCCGGCATCCGTCAAACGGAAAGCCTTTGCTGGGCGACCGCGTGATTTGTCGTTGCCAATCCTGCGCACTGGCGCCAATTCAGCGAATCCATCGTGCACGAGAACGTCTAGGTGCCGGCGAATACCAGTAGCTGACAAGCCAAGCGATTTCGCAACGTTATTGGCAGTGATAGGCCCTTGCTGTAGGAGGACCTGCATAATTTGTCTACGAGTCTCACCGTCTGTAGAACGTGTTTCCGCCTTGCTCGCGCCATCGCGGCGCTTTTCTTCGAATGACGTCATCTCTCTTTCTGTCACCTCCTACCTTCTTCGGCCAAATGTACACCTTTAGACCACACTAGTGTTCCTTAAATTCTCGGCGTTGTCCACCTAACGCGCCAGCGCGAAACTGGCAATTGAGTACGTGTAATGATGGACAAAAAGGTTGAGAAAATAACCTACGGCAACGTCGGTTACCTTAACACCCCATTTTAACCTCCCTACCTGCGCCTTTAACTAATTTGTTAACGCCAAAGATCACCGTAACCAACACCAATCGAAGCCATCTTAGGCTCACCTATCCAACTTTAGTTTGGTCAGAATTATCCATAGGTTTAATCATGGATTAAGGGGCGGACTCTTAGTTTTGTGCGATCAGTAGAAATCGCCCCACAGAAGGCGAACCTCCATGAACTCGTGCGCCAGCCCCGCGCCATTGCCGGTCATTTTGAGCTGATGAAAGTACACTGATGAATTGTGAAAATCGATCCGCGTAAACAATTTGGGGAGCTACGTAACGAGCTTCCCCGTTTCGGCACCGCCGGATCAAGGTCCGCTTACCTCCACCAAGAGGACTCTGATTCACCTCAACCATCAGCTAAACCCGCCGACTTCAAGAACGCCAGCCGGCTACCCCATACTTCTATTTCCCGGTTTGCCTACTTCCGATTTATAGGCACCGTTGGCGCACTCCTGCTTGCTTTGGGCGGCCTAGGCGCAGGTGCACTGCCAGTAGTTGAGAATCCCTACCTGTCTTACCCGTTCGGCTCTTTCATGGGACGAATGCTCCAAACATCTACAATGCTGTGCTTTGTTGGTGTCGGATTGCTTGTGCTTGCTTGGATACTTATTGCCCCCTATACGGGAGCCTTATTTCTCAAGACTCAGCGACATACACCCCTCATCCCTGTGGGAATGCTAAACCGGACCCTATTGGCCTGGACTCTCCCACTACTTGCAACAGCCCCGATGTTTACCCAAGATATTTACTCTTACATTGCTAACGGCAACATCGTGCGGCAGGGGTTGGATCCCTATTCCGGAGGGCCAGTAGACATCCTCGGCTCATCCAACGAGCTAGCCCGAAGTGTGCCTTTCATCTGGGCCCATTCCCCTTCGCCTTATGGGCCGGTCTCTCTCGGCTTAGCAGCGGTCATCAGTACGATCACCAACGACCACATCGCACTTGCCGTTTTAGGACATCGAATACTCTCCCTACTAGGGATCATCGCCTGTGCTTGGGCATTGGTCCATTTATCTAGACGCTGCAAAGTTGCGCCACAACCAGCTCTGTGGCTGGGGGTACTTAATCCTCTGACAATCCTTCACCTTGTAGCGGGCATCCATAACGAATCAGTTCTGCTCGGCCTACTCCTAGTGGGGCTTGAACTCGGCCTACGAGGCGTGGATAGGATCAATCTGCACGGCTTTGATCGGGCTTCCTGGTGGTGGATTGGGGCCAGTGGATTCCTGATCAGTTGCGCAGGCATGGTAAAGGTTACAGGCTTTATCGGCCTCGGTTTTACCGGAATGGCAATCGCCCGCGCAATATATCACCGCAGACAGCGAAGAGCTGCAAATAAATGCACGTACTGGTCCTCAGCCCTACCGGTTGTTCAGGCTGCTTTCATCCAGATCATTATTCTTTTAATCAGTGTTGCGGTGGTAACCCTTGTAACTGGCATCGGCCTTGGATGGATCACCGGCCAAGGTGGCGCTGTTACTATTCGAAGCTGGATGTCACTGAGCACATCAGTGGGCGTTATTGCTGGTGCGATTTCCATGATGCTCGGCCTCGGTGACCACACGGAAGCTATCCTCAGCATTACCCGCTTGGCTATTCTTGCATTGGCCGGCGCTTTTATGATCCGCATGCTTTTGGGAACTTACCGCGGCACTATCTCAGCAATCGGTGGATTGGGTGTCGCTACATTCATACTGGTGTTGTGCTTCCCCGTGGTCCACCCTTGGTACGCCCTGTGGGCAATTCTGCCATTGTCGGCGTGGGCAAACAGATCTATTTTCCGAATTACTGTGACGGTTTACTCCACAATAATTTCCTTTTTCGTACTGCCCCGCGGCTTAGGATTACCGCCAGCAACTATAGCTAGTATCTACGTGGGCTCTGCTATCGCATTCGCAATCATTGTGGCGATTGCTTGGGTCGCACGCAATAGAAGTAATATCACTCGGATAAACTAAGCGATTTGTACCGCCTAAAACTCAGTTAAACGCAAGGACAACAGTGAGTCAGACTCAAAGCGCCACGCCAGCACTGGAAATCAAGGACTTGGTGAAGGTGTATGGTTCCAAGACTGCCGTCAACGGCATTAGTTTGACGGTTAGTCCCGGCACAATTCTCGCATTCTTAGGCCCTAATGGGGCGGGTAAGACAACAACCATTGAAATCTGCGAAGGCTTTACGCAAGCTACCTCAGGCTCGGTTCGTGTATTAGGGCTTGATCCAAACTCCCATGCGGATGAGATCAGGCGTCGCGTAGGAATTATGCTCCAGGGCGGGGGCAGCTACTCAGGCATCAGGGTCGGAGAAATGCTCAGGCTCGCAGCCTCTTACAATGAGGATCCCCTAGATCCAGAGTGGCTTATGACCATTCTTGGGCTCAAGGATTTGGAAAAGACAACTTACCGCCGTCTCTCTGGTGGCCAACAACAACGATTATCTCTAGCGCTTGCTCTCATTGGTAGACCCGAATTGGTGTTCTTGGATGAACCCACGGCAGGCATGGATGCACAGTCTCGCCTTCTAGTGTGGAAAATGATTGAACATCTACGCTCAGATGGCGTAACCGTAGTTTTGACCACCCATCTCATGGATGAAGCTGAAGCGCTAGCTGACAACGTTGTCATCATCGACCATGGTGTAGTCGTCGCATCAGGCACTACTGCCGAACTGCGTGACAGGTACAAGACCCCGAACGAAATTTCGTTTTCTACATCGACGCCATTTTCAACTGAGCGTGCCGCGCGCGCAGGCCTGCACATAAAGGCTGTGCATCCTTTAAGCTATGTCCTTCAGCAAGAGCCAACGCCTCAAATAATTTCGGCAATTGCTGATGAAGCCCTAGCCCAGGGTGTTCAAATTAATAATTTGTCCACTACCAACCATAGTTTGGAACAGGTATTCCTTTCCATCACAGGTCGAAACCTCAGAAGCTGAAAGGTCGGATTTGATGAACAACACCCGCGGTCATGTCGAGCCCTCCGACAGCTTCGCACCAGGCACTTTCGCACCCAACCCGAGGCGCGCAACAGTGCAACGTATGCTCGTTTCCCAAGGATTCGTCGAAGCTAAGCTTTTCCTCCGCCACGGCGAGCAGGCGCTTTTGAGTTTCATCATTCCGATCGGAGCGTTGCTAGCGATTTATTTCCTTCCGCTTATCGACGACGCCGATCCTGTAAGCACCTCGTTGCCGCTCATGCTCGCCATCGCGGCAATGAGTTCCGGTTTCACAGGGCAATCGATTTCCTTGGCTTTCGACCGCAGGTACGGTGCGCTAAAGCGCACCGGCGCATCCGGAGTCCCTGCTTGGACGATCATTGTGGGAAAGATCATCGGTGTAGTCACCGTGAGCGTTCTCCAGTTCGTCCTGCTTACAGGCTTATCCTTCATACTCGGTTGGAGAGTGTCTATTCTTTCGTTCTTTGGCGGCTGGTTAGTATTCCTAGTTGGCGTAGCTGCTTTTACTTCACTGGGTATGTTGCTCGGTGGAACATTCTCCTCTGAGTTGGTTTTAGGAGTTGCCAACCTGATCTGGGTCGCGTTCGTGGGTGCTGCCGCTTTCGTACTCTTCCGAGTCGAGGGGGATCCGAGCTTGGTCACACAGCTGATTCCAAGCGTAGCCCTAGCGGAAGGGCTTGATGTTGCTCTTAGCGGAGCCGTTCCGCTGTGTCAGATAGTAATTCTTGCAGGCTGGTTAGCTATTGGGGGCATCGCAGCCACCAAGTGGTTCCGCTTTAATTGAGAACTTCTCTCTATTCGGAGCGAGCGGTATTTAGTTGGATTTTGATGCTCGCCAAAAGGTTTAAACCCGAATCATCCGTTGTTCTTAAAACCGTGGCAAACGCCACTGCAGACACGCCTAAAATGCGTGGATAATCTCAAAAGTACGCGGTAGGGTTAGTTTCCGTGACTACTGCATCAACGGACAACAATAGATCCGGAATCCTAAAGAACTTTGCTCCAACGATGAGAACACAGCGCATCATCGCATTGATTCTGCTGATTGCTCAAGGCGGTATCACCGTCACCGGCTCAATCGTGCGTGTCACTGGCTCTGGCCTAGGCTGCGACACCTGGCCGCAATGCCACCCGGGTTCTTTCACCCCAGTTGCTGGAGCTGCGCCAGCTATCCACCAGGCTATTGAGTTTGGCAACCGCCTGCTCACCTTCGTATTAGTGGCCGTGGTGATCGCCCTGTTCGTTTCTGTCATTGCTGCAGCGCGACGCAAGGAAATTGTCGTTCACACCGTCATCCAAGGCCTCGGCATCATCGTCCAAGCCGTTATCGGAGGTATTTCCGTCTGGATGGATCTTAAGTGGTGGGTCGTGGCACTACACTTCCTTCCGTCCATGATTTTGGTTTGGCTTGCAGCAATACTCTTCATGCGCATTGGTGAAGACGACGATGGCGTACAAAAGCGACCTTTCGATTCCTCACTGCGCGCCCTCGCTGCTGTATCCGCACTGCTTTTGGTAGCCGTACTGATTACTGGAACGATGGTGACCGGTGCAGGGCCTCACGCTGGTGACGACCTAGCAGGTCTGGAAGGCCGATTGGATGTTGACATTGACTGGATCGCCCACGTTCACGCCTACACCATGTACGGCTACTTGGCGCTCACCATCCTCCTTGTCGCTTCCCTATACCTGATGCAAGCGCCGCCTAAGAGCAAGCGTTTCGGGCTTGTGTTGCTGCTCTTCATCATCATCCAAGCCGGCGTTGGCATTATGCAGTACCGCTTAGGCGTCCCACGCTGGACAGTGCCAATCCACATTGGTCTTTGCTCGTTCGTTGTGGCTTTCAGCTCCCTACTGTGGTCCACTGGACTCGTTCGCGAGGGTGGCTCCAATCTGGTTACTGGATCAGTGGAAGGCGACAGAAAGCGTGAGACTATTCTGAAGGAAAAGCAGTCCGCATAGTAGATTCGCTAGTTTTTCTGAGACCGTACAAACCTACGGTCTCTCTTTATTTGCCGCACCCACGTAATTAAAGAGTAATTCACGTCAAATTTGATCACGAGACGTCCGGGAAACCGAGTAATGCTGACAGTCCGGCCTTCAATGCGCCTGTGCCGCCTCAGCTGTTGAATTAGTGCACAATCACGGCTGGAGGCACAAAATCTGCTCATCGCGTCCTCCCCAGCTTTTAGGTGTCGATCAGAGGTTATTAAAGAAGGATCCACCGTGACCTAATCAAGCGTGGAAGCCGTCTTGATGATGACGCCTGATCAAGACAAGCGTACATCTGGCTTCCGTAAACAGGTCCATTCCAAGACGCTATATGCAAGTGGCATTATTTATCCCACCCGGTGGCTCCTATTGATTCTGCAGAGTGTTCTTGATGCAGCCACACCGCCGTTCCATGCTTAAGATTCTGGGATACAAACTTTATCCGTTAAAAGAGCGATTATTTCCTTGACATCCTAGGCACATTCGTAATTTCCGTTGAGCGAAACTTCTCCCTTTAGCTAGATGAACATATGCCTGTCAGCGACGGTCGAAAAGTAGCCCACTTCTGACGGTGGAAAAGTAGCCCAATTGTGCTTGTGGTTTACTTTAGTGCTTTGCCGCGTTCTGCGTTTACGGAAGGCAGGATATCTTCGTGACCGTTGATGCGGTAACTGGTTCCCTTGTGTGTGAGAATCTCTGCGTGGTGGACTACGCGGTCGATCATGGCTGCGGCGATTGTTTGGTCACCGAAGCATTCACCCCATCGCGAAAACGGCAGATTCGAAGTCATAATCAGCGACGCTTTCTCATACCTGGTTGATACCAATTGAAAAAACAGGTTGGCCGCTTCAGCCTCGATGGGAATGTATCCGACTTCATCGACGACAAGAAGATCGTAGCGCCCCAGCTTGGTCAGCAGTTTTGGCAGTTTCCCCGGTCATGCGCCTGGGTAAGTTTCTGCACCCAGCCAGCAGCGGTGTCAAACAAAACCCTGTAGCCCTGCCTGGCAGCGATTACTCCTAGTCCAATTGCTAAGTGGGTCTTGCCGGTACCAGGTGGGCCGAGGAAGATGACATTGTTTGCCTGGCTTATCCATGCTGAGGTTTCTAGGCGCGCAATTTTTGCCCGGTCGATGCTGGGTGGGATGGTGAAATCGAATTCTTCAATCGTCTTCACCTGAGCAAACCCTGCTCGCTTGATTCGTGCATTGGCTCCGGATTCTTGTCGGGCAGAAGTTTCAACAGATAACACCGCAGCTAATTACCCTTCAAAGCTCCACCCATCTTCACGAGCTTGTTCGGCGGTTTCGAAATAGGTAGCGCGAATACGAGGAGCTTTTAACACCTTGGAAATGTGGGATAACTCAGAATCAATCTGGCGATGATCTTTAGTCGTCATGCTGACTGCTCCCATCCTGCAATCTTGTCGTAGATACTCAAGTCAGCAGCTTCAACAGCAATATCGCACGCTCGTGGTTTCGGCGCTGCCAAGCTTTGACGCATCTGTTTAGCCAAGCGTTGATGGTCAGGATCGGTTACTGTGACGTTTTACCCCCACACCCGCTGGTGATCGGCAACAATAACTCCAGCGCTATCGGTGATGACACCCCTATTCCCCCATACACAATCAATCTAATCAAAGAACAAATACCCTTGCCATAACCTGGCGTCGACGGTATCTTCTGAAGTTGTCCACTACCAGCATCATCTGAAGTTGTCCACTACCAGCCCGGAAGGTTCTCAGATGCTCCTAGGTAAAAACGCGGCTCTAACGGCTGCACTAATTTCAACTGTCGTCACTTCTGGCGTCATTTGTGGACCGGAAGCTTTTACCGCCAACGCTAGCGATCTAACCACTCATGCCACAGTAAAAGTTGTGAATGAGACCTTCACAAAAGTCCATATCAAAAAAGCAACCAACAATGGCATGGTATTTTCCGTGGAAAATGGAACTATCACTGAAAATAACGATGGTTCTATCACTATCGCCAATAAAGACGGCAGCGAAGTAAAGCTTCGATCATCGTCCCCGCTTTCTGACGGCTCAGTAGACCAAGTCTCTTACAGGATTGATGGTAAAATCATCACAGCTTCCTATTCTAATTCACTTGTCGAAGGAGTACGTGTTCCTGTTGTTACTCAAGGCGTGGCTGGATGCGTCTTTGGTACAATCGCAACAATTGGCTCGATAGCAAGTATCCCTCTGACGGGTGACGTAAGTGCGTGGCCGGCATTTGCGGTAGCGGGCGGCACTGCGGCGATGGCCTCGTATGAGTGCGCTACGATCGGTAAGAGTTAACCTCAAAGATACCTTTACGATATCTTTTTAAATCTCTAATTTGCACGATATCTTTTTAAATCTCTAATTTCGGAATTGGATGTGAAACGATGACTGCCCAGCAGAAAAGGGACATGACTTTAGCAGTCGCGAGCTTCATTCTTGTTTGTATAGGTTTGGGAGGAATTCTTGCGTCTGAATTTTCGTATGCGACCGTAGTGATTGGTTTAGCTTGGCTAGTAACGACTGTCATAGCCGTTCGTAAAATTCACGAAATCCAGAAAAGCCGGAATTCTACAGACAGCTAAGCAGAGCGGTAAAGTAAAAGCCTAGTAAAAACTGTTACCCTCAAAGGGGTAACAATTTACGGTGTGCTGATGGGTTTTCCGGCTAAACCTGTTTCCGTAGAGGATGTCAGGAAATTTGTGTGTGAGGCTCTGATCCAAAAAGGAGTTTCACCGATAACGACAACGGTGACAACGAAGAAAAACCATGACCAGGACAAGGTCACCGAGATCAGCGAGAAGCTGATGGAAAATCCTGAGCTCGCCAAGCTGATTGGCGGGTTATCGACGTCCACCGATGACGCCAGCGACCTGGTCAAAGGCCTGTTGCAGGCGTCGATTAACGCTGGTCTGCAGGCGGAAATGGATGCCCATTTGGGCTACGGTCATTCCGACCGGAAGATGAAGGCCCAGGTTTAACCAACACAGGGTAGTAACCACCGCAACGAGTCGTACACCAAGACCGTCAATTCTGGGCACGGCGCGTTGGAAGGACCGTGCCCAGGGATCATTCCGGCACGTTTACTCCCCAGATGGTGCCCAAGGGCTCACGCCGGCTGACAGAGCTCGATGACATGATCATCTCGCCGTACGCCGGTGGGATGACAGTGCGTGATATTCAGCACCATCTTGGGTCCACCCTGGGGTAGATATGAGCCCGGATACGATCAGCACGATTACCGATGTCGTCTTAGACGTGGTCATGATCTGGCAGAACCGTCAGCTCGACGAGTTCTACCCAGTAATCTTCCTTGATGCGCTACGCGTGAAGATCCGCGATGGCCACCGTGTAGTCAACAAGGCGTGCTACATGGCGGTGGGCATCGACATGGACGGTATCAAGCAGATCCTGGGCTTGTGGATTGCTGATAATGAAGGTGCCGCCTTGTGGGCATCTGTGTGCGCAGATCTAGCCAACCGTGGCGTCCAGGATGTCTTCATCGTCTGCTGTGATGGGCTTAAAGGCCTACCGGAAGCCGTGGAGGCAACCTGGCCAAATTCGATGGTGCAGACCTGCATCGTGCACCTGATCAGGGCGGCGAACCGGTGGGTCCTATCAGGAGCGAAAACCCGTCTCCAGCGCGCTACGTGCGATCTACACGGCCGCAAACGAAGATACCGCCCGTGCCAGCTTAGATGCGTTCGAAACCTCTGAGCTTGGCCAGAAGTATCCGCAGTCGGTGAAGGTCTGGCGTGATGCGTGGGAACGGTTCGTGCCGTTTCTGCAGTTCCCGCCAGCGGCGCGCAAGGTGTTGTACACCACGAATTCGATCGAGTCACTCAATGCTGAGCTGCGCAAAGCTACCCGAAACCGGGGCCGGTTCCCGAACGATACAGCAGCACTGAAGACGCTTTGGCTGATGATGTGCAACATCGAAGACAAACGCGCTGCCAAACGCGCGAAGCAAGCCGAGCGCGCCGTTGAGTGCAACGGGTATGTTCAAGGAGCGAAGGCCAATGGCTGGAAACAAGCCGTCAACTAACTAGCTGTGGCATACCCAGACCGATTCGCGGACTACGCGTAAACCAACCCCGCACACAAACTATCGGATACTCTCCTCCCTGCCAGACACCGCCCTCGATTTGCAAACGGTGGTACGGGTTCAAGAGCCAATTCAACGCCCATCCTTCAAGCGGAAAATTAGTACTCCAGCAGCACGTGAACAGGCTCAGCTGTAAGAACTTGTAGGAAACTCGTTATCTGGAACTTGGAGGGTTTTCCTCTATAGTAAGTGCTTCTCAGATGGTTTCTACATGGAAGAAGCCACCCCGGAAATGGGATGGCCAAGATCAGGTGCGGAGTGTGGATTAGAAGAGCGTTGCGCTCCATCCAAGCATCGAGCCGATGGTTTCTAGGTTCAATAGCGCGTCTACGGAAAGACCAATAAACAGAGCTGCAAGGTAATTGTTCGAAAGAATGAACAGCTTAAGCGGTTTCACCTTTGCTCCATCCTTCACGCCCTTGTGAAGTTTTACAGCCATGATGAGGAACCAAACACCGGTGATAATCGCAGTTGCGGCGTAGACCCACCCTGCTGCTGGAATCAGGAGGAAAGTGACAATGACGGTAGCTACCGTATACCAAACAATTTGATGAGTTACTTCATGAGGCTTGCGCACTACGGGTAGCATAGGCACACCAGCTCGGGCGTAATCATCTTTGTACTTCATTGCAAGCGCCCAAGTATGGGGTGGAGTCCAGAAGAAAATGATAAGGAAGAGCACGATTGCCTGCCACCACTGATGTGGAACGCCCTCAGGGAGGTTATCAGTAATAACGGCCCAACCAACTACAACCGGCATGCAACCAGCAGCACCGCCCCACACGATATTCATATGCGTACGACGCTTTAATACCTTCGTGTAAACGAAGATGTAAAAAGCGATGGTGGCCATAACGAACAACGCAGCGAGGAGGGAATTGCACAGCAACCAGAGCCACAGGAAACTTATTACGGTCAGAGCCCATGCAAAGATAGTTGCCTGTTTGTTTGTGACAGTGTGGCGGACAAGTGGACGAGCGCGAGTGCGTCCCATCTTCTGGTCGATGTCGGAATCTGCAACCATATTGAATGTGTTAGCGGCAGCAGCCCCCATCCAACCACCGATAACGGTTAGCAGGATGAGCAGAATGTTAGATTCCCCACGCTCGGCTTGAAGCATCGCCGGAATCGTAGCAACGAGAAGAAGCTCAATAACCCGTGGCTTGGTCAATGCTATGTAAGCCTTGATTACATCCAAGGAATTTCCTCCAGTTACTATTTTTCTTTTTCAGCCCGCGGGAAGTAATTCCAGCAGGTGCATATACGCTTACAGACAATAGTCGGTTCAAACCAATCGAAAGTTCCAACGGACTAAACAAAAGTTTGAACAATACCTTCATGGTAGTGATGAGAAAAGCTAAAGCAAAACTCTAACAATCGACATCTAATTCTTAAGCTCCCCCATGTTATCCCCTTAGAGTGGCGATCCCAATTTAGACACTCCCAACCCCACTCACAACTTCTAACTAGGAAAACTGGAAGAAATCGATTATTAATAAGTGGTCGCTACATCGCGGTGAGATCGCCATAAGATGACAAGTAGACGTAGAATGTTCAAAGGAAGCATCTGGTTGTGGCAATAGACCTGCCACTAAACATCACCAGAAAAGACCACAGTTATTCAAGGACGGAATTTCGTGACTTTGACTCCTGAGCTTCAGGCTCTTACTACCCCTAACTACCCAGCGGATTGGACCGAGGTAGACACCAAGGCTGTAAACACCGCTCGCATCTTGGCTGCTGATGCAGTTCAGAAGTGCGGCTCCGGCCACCCAGGCACCGCGATGTCCCTGGCACCACTGGCGTACACCCTGTACCAGCGCGTCATGACTCTCGATCCGAACGATGATATGTGGGCGGGCCGCGACCGTTTCGTATTGTCATGTGGCCACAGCTCCTTGACCCAATACATTCAGCTGTACTTGGGTGGCTTTGGCCTCGAGTTGGACGATCTAAAGGCTCTGCGCACCTGGGGTTCCCTGACTCCTGGCCACCCTGAGTACCGCCACACCAAGGGTGTCGAAATTACAACCGGCCCACTCGGCCAAGGTTTGGCTTCTGCAGTTGGCATGGCAATGGCTGCTCGCCGCGAACGCGCACTCTTCGATCCAGAGACCCCTGCAGGCGAGTCTCCATTCGATCACAACATCTACGTAATCGCTTCCGACGGCGATCTCCAGGAAGGCGTTACCTCCGAGGCTTCCTCGCTTGCGGGCACCCACAAGTTGGGCAACCTGATCGTCTTCTGGGATGACAACCGTATCTCCATTGAAGAGCAGACCGATATCGCGTTCAACGAGGATGTAGTTGCACGCTACAAGGCTTACGGTTGGCAGGTTATTGAGATCGAAGGTGGCGAGGACATCGTTGCCTTCGAGAAAGCAGTAGAGGAAGCTAAGGCTGACACCACTCGCCCAACCTTCATCCGTGTACGCACTATCATCGGTTACCCAGCCCCTAACAAGATGAATTCCGGTTCGGTACACGGCGCTGCGCTTGGTGAGGACGAGGTCGCAGCAACCAAGGAAGCCATCGGATTTGATCCTGCAAAGCACTTCGACGTCGATGACGCAGTGATCGAACACACCCGTAAACTCGGCGAGCGCGCAAAGAAAGTTCGTGCGGAGTGGGATAAGAAGTACGACGCGTGGGCTACCAAGTACCCTGAGCACAAGGAGCTCTTCGAGCGCCTGCGTGACCGCAAGCTTCCAGAGGGTTGGGATGCGGAAGCTCCTACATTCGAACCTGGTGAGTCTGTTGCTACCCGTAAGGCTTCCGAAGCAGCACTGCAGGCATTCGGCAAGACACTCCCTGAACTGTGGGGCGGTTCTGCTGACCTCGCTGGTTCCAACAACACCATTATCAAGGGCGAGAAGTCCTTTGGCCCAGAGGAAATCACCACTGAAACCTGGACCGCTCACCCACACGGTCGAAACATGCACTTCGGCATCCGTGAGCACGCAATGGGCTCCATTATGAACGGAATCGCACTTCATGGTGGCACCCGCCCTTACGGTGGCACCTTCCTGATCTTCTCCGAATACATGCGTCCAGCTGTTCGTTTGGCAGCCCTCATGGAGACTGAGGCTTACTACGTCTGGACCCATGACTCCATTGGTCTTGGTGAAGACGGCCCAACCCACCAACCAGTTGAGCAGCTTGCTGCCCTGCGCGCCATCCCAGGCCTGTCTATCGTTCGCCCAGCGGATGCAAACGAGACCATCGCCGCTTGGCGTGCAGCCATCATGTACAAAGAAGGACCTAAGGGATTGGCATTGACCCGCCAGAACGTTCCTGTTCTAGAGGGTACCAAGGAGAAGGCTACCGAAGGTGTCGTTCGTGGCGCTTACGTACTGGTAGAGGGCTCTAAGCAGACCCCTGACGTAATCCTGATGGCCACCGGATCAGAAGTTCAGTTGGCTGTGGAAGCAGCTAAGAAGCTCGAAGAAGAGGGCACCGCCGCGCGAGTTGTTTCTGTGCCTTGCTTGGATTGGTTCCTTGAGCAAGACGAGGCTTACCGCGAGGAAATCCTCCCAGCAGCAGTCACCGCGCGTGTTTCTGTTGAGGCTGGTATCGCAATGCCTTGGTACCAGCTACTTGGTACCCGAGGTCGTGCAGTTTCTCTCGAGCACTTCGGCGCATCCGCACCATACCAGAAGCTGTTTGATGAGTTCGGAATTACCACGGACGCTGTAATCGCAGCAGCAAAAGAGTCTCTGAACGCTTAATCCGTCAAACCAGGGCCCGCATGAACATCATGCGGGCCCTTTTGTTGTATACATATACCGGCGCATTAAATACGTCATTGTGGATAATGCGCTAGGCTCATTAGGGGTAAACAATGGAGTCACTAACGGTGTCTCATCCCGAAGAATTCACTAATAGAAAGTGGTCTTTTTATATGAATGCAGTAGATTCCTTGGCCAAGGTCGGAACATCAACCTGGTTGGATGACTTGTCCCGCCAACGTCTGGTGTCTGGCAACTTAAAGGAGCTGCTAACCTCCAAGTCCATCGTCGGCGTAACCACCAACCCAGCTATCTTTGCTGGTGCTATGAGCAAGGGCAACGACTACGATGAACAGATTGCGAAGCTGAAGTCTGAAGGCGCCTCCGTTGATGAGGCTGTCTACGCCATGAGCATTGACGATGTACGTGACGCTTGCGATATCCTCGCAGACGCATACGTCGAAAGCAACGGTTACGATGGTCGCGTTTCCATCGAAGTCGATCCACGATTCTCTGAGGATCGTGACGCTACCATCACTCAAGCTCGTGAGCTATGGAAGAAGATTGATCGCCCTAATTTGATGATCAAGATTCCGGCTACTCCTGGCTCCTTGCCTGCAATCACCGACGCTCTTGCAGACGGCATCAGCGTTAACGTCACCCTCATCTTCTCTGTTGCCCGCTACCGTGAAGTTATCTTGGCCTACATTGATGGAATCAACCGCGCAGCCCAAAACGGCCACGATGTATCCAAGATTCACTCTGTAGCTTCCTTCTTTGTCTCTCGACTGGACACGGAAGTAGATCAGCGCCTGGAAGCTATTGGCACTGAAGATGCGCTCTCCCTGCGCGGTAAGGCAGGAGTAGCTAACGCTCGTCGTGCTTACCAAGTTTTCAAGGATATGTTCGCCGATGCAGATCTTCCTGACGGCGCTAATCTGCAGCGTCCACTGTGGGCTTCCACGGGCGTGAAGAACCCTGACTACTCTCCTACCCTGTACGTTTCCGAGCTGGCAGGCCCTAACACGGTCAACACCATGCCGGAAGCCACCATCGACGCACTGCTCGAAGCTGATGACGTCAACGGTGATACTCTCAGCGGCACCAGCGAAGAGGCTGAAAAGGTCTTTGAAGCAATCAGCGCTGTGGGCGTCGATTTCGGTGATGTATTCGCAAAGCTGGAGAAAGAGGGCGTAGATAAGTTCGTTCAGGCCTGGGAGGACCTCCTCGAATCAATGCGCGAGCGCCTAGCTTAAACGTTAAAAACTAAGGACCTAGTTCAAAGAACTAGGTCCTCTTCTCCTACGAAAACAAGAGCCCAACCGCAAACGGTTGGGCTCTTGTTGTCGCCTTATTAAGCGTATGCCTGAATCAGGTTTAGACCAATAATGCACGCCAGCCAGATCAAACCAGCGAAAATGGTTACACGGTCGAGGTTTTTCTCCACAACGGTTGAACCGGAAAGGTTTGACTGAACGCCGCCGCCAAAGAGGCTCGAGAGGCCACCACCCTTACCGCGGTGCAGCAGCACGAAGAGGGTCATGATGATCGATGCGATGACCAGTACGATCTGCAGTGCGAGTGCCATGGTAATCCTTATGTAAGTTACGTTGTAAAAATTCTGAGTGTGTATAGCCAACACAGTGTTACTCCGTGCAGACTATACACGACTTTTGCCCTATTCAGATAACTGCCACGGGCTATCTCGGGAGGTACCCCTCTAGCCGGAGTTACGCAAAGCGGTGGATAGACCGTTCATCGTCAACCGAATATTCTGTCCGACTAGGCGGTCTTCATCACCAGCACGGAACTTACGCAACATTGCAATCTGAATGACGTTTAGGGGCAGTAAGTAAGGGAACCTCGACCTAACTGAACGCTCCAACCGTGGATTATCATCGAGTAACCCTTCGAACCCAGTTATCTTCAGATACATGCTCTTGGTTAGCTCATACTCTTCACGGATCGCTCCGTAAATGCGTTCGGCTACTTCCCGATCTTCAACCAAATGGGAGTACATTTCGGCTAGTTTCAGCTCAACCTTGCTCATCACCTGTGCCATGTTTGATAGAACAGATTTAAAGAAAGGCCAGTTGTTGTGAAGATCGCGGAGCTGATCCAGCTTTCTACCAGAATCCTCGCCTTCACCGATCCAATCAGCTAACGCTGTACCCATGCCGTACCAACCTGGCAACATTACACGGGACTGGGACCAGCTTAGAACCCACGGAATAGCACGCAAATCGGAAATAGTCTTGGTTTGCTTACGTGAACTTGGCCGAGATCCAATGTTCAGTGCGCCGATTTCCGCGAGTGGCGTCGAAGAGGTGAAGTACTCAATAAATCCTGGGTCTTCGTGCATCAACTCGGAATACTTGCGCTGGCTTGTCTTAGCTAACACGCTCATGATCTCGTAGGCCTCATGGCGATCTTCATCGAGAGCATCAACGGGTAGCAATGTAGCCTCCATGGTGGCAGCTACTAGAGCTTCTAGGTTGCGCAAAGCAGAAGGCATTGTTCCGTATTTAGCAGAGATGATTTCACCCTGCTCGGTGATACGTACCGTAGCGTCCACCGCACCATGGGGCTGAGCCAAAATAGCGTCGTAGGAGGGACCGCCACCTCGACCTACAGTTCCACCGCGTCCGTGGAACAAGCGTATTTCGATATTGTTACGTTCGCTCCACTTTACGAGATCTGTTTCTGCAGCGTATAGAGCCCAGTTAGCGGCGAAATAGCCACCATCCTTGTTGGAATCAGAGTATCCCAACATGATCTCCTGCAAGTCTCCGCGCTGCTGGAGGTAATTACGGTACGAAGGAACCTCAAGGAGGTCCTGAAGGATCTGCGCCCCGTTTTCCAGGTCTTCGATAGTTTCAAATAGAGGCGCCACATCCATGTGGCCAGTTGGCTTCTCACCGTTAGCCTCAATCAAACCGAATTCCTTAAGGAGGATCATTGGCTCCAAGATGTCTGAAACGGACTGGCACATGGACACAATGATGTGTGGAATCATACGTGGGCCAAAGGCATCCACTGCTCTTTTGGCTTCTGCAATGAGGTCCAGTTCGCGCTGAGTCGCTTCGCTAAAGTTGAGACCCCGTTTGGGTATTAGCGGGCGCGGGCTAGCAAGCTCAGCTGTAAGGATTTCAATCTTTTCTTCCTCACTGGCGTTGCGATAGTCGCTGTGGACATGAGCCGCGGAAAAGAGTTCCGTGAGAATGTCCTCAAAGCTCTCAGAATTCTGACGCAAGTCCATTGAGTAAAGGTGGAAACCAAAGGCTTGAACGGCAGAACGAAGATCCCTCAAGCGATCATCTGCCAAAAGCTCGTCATGGCTATTACGCAAAGAAGCGTCAACGATGTCTAGGTCCGCCAGGAATTGTTCTGGGGATTCATAAGGATCGTGCTCCTTGTACCACTCACCTACTACGCTGGAATCTCCAATCTTTCGTGCGATGGTCGACATGAGACGGCCACGGATACCGTGAATAGCGCGGCGGTATGGCTCGTCCACGCGACTAGGAACATCGTTTAAGCCTCGGTCTGCGAGCTCTTCCAGCTCAGCAGTAACGCTTGTCATACGGTCCGAAAGACTGAGTTCACTTTCCAGTTCGTGAACGCATTCAACGTAGTACTTGAGGACAGTCTCCGCGGCGCGGCTGGTTGCGTAGTGAAGGGTATCAGCAGTTACGAAAGGATTGCCGTCGTGATCTCCGCCGATCCAGGAACCAGGCTTGATGGCTGCGTTAGAAATGGAGTCGATCCCATAGTTCTCCTTCGCCCCATCGAGGACCTTTGCGTTGATGCGGGGAATAGCTTTAAGCAAGCTGAGATTGTAATAGCGCAATCCAACTTCGATCTCGTCTTCAATACGAGGGCGAGCAACACGAATCAGGGCTGTCTGCCAGAGAATGGTGAGATAACGCAGGATCTCGCGCTCAACCTTATCTAAGCGAGACTTGGTAAGAGCATTTTCATCAGCGTTGAGGATAATCCGGCGTCGCTTCATCAGCGCAGTGATATTTTCCTGCGCATCGAACACCGTGCGCCGACGGGTTTCAGTAGGATGAGCGGTCAGGACTGGAGCGATCTCAGCACGCGACACTACCTCCCTGACTGCCTCGGTTTCCGTACCGTGCTCTTTAAGCAATGACCACGTATGTTCCAAGCTGGCTTCCGATGCAGGTTTGCCAGCCTCAAGATCCTTAACACGTTTTCGTGCATCAGCCATGTCTTCTACCAGATTGGCAAGCAGTGCAAAGTGGCTGAAGGACCGAGCTACGTGATTGGATTCCTGATTGCTCAGGGTATCTAGCATCGTAGCTAGATCCTCCATCTTCGCCTCGCCCTTGGCAACCTTGAATGCCATCTGGCGGGCGCTTTCAACATCATTAAATACGTCTTCGCCTTCTTGATCGCGAATCACGTTGCCTAGAAGCGCGCCTAAGTAACGGATGTCATCTTGGACTATTGCCAAGGAATCATCGATCTGCATTTTTCCTCTTTCCGTCTATAGTCAGTCCCCCAGTATAGTGACACGCCATGTTCCGGTGCCGAACTGCTGGGAACGACTTTGCAACCAAGAAAACCGCCTTGGAACTCCATAGATCCAAGGCGGTTGATTAGTTAAGGTGAAGCATTAGAAAGGGCCACCGGCCGCGTTCGCTGCGAGCTTCGCAAAATCCTCACCATCAAGGGAAGCTCCGCCGACGAGACCGCCGTCTACGTCCTCCTGACCAACAATCTCACCAACGGTGTCTGCCTTAACAGAACCACCGTAAAGGATGCGAATGCCAGCTGCCACGTCTTCCCCAGCGAGCTCTACGATGAGCTTGCGGATTGCCGCACAAACTTCCTGTGCGTCGGCCGCAGAAGCTACCTTACCGGTTCCGATAGCCCACACAGGCTCGTAGGCGATTACCGTGTTGGAGAGGTCCTCGGTGGAGAGGCCGGCGAGTGAGTTGCGAGTTTGCTCGACGACGTAATCGACGTGAGTGCCTTGCTCACGGATTTCCAATGGCTCTCCAACGCAAACGATTGGGCTCATACCCTTGCCCAGTGCGGCCTTAGCCTTGGCGGCAACCAGTTCGTCCGTCTCGTTGTGGTATTCGCGACGTTCGGAGTGTCCTACGACAACCCACGTGCAGCCCAGCTTGGACAGCATCTGTGCGGAAACTTCACCGGTGTATGCACCGGACTCATGAACTGAAACATCTTGTGCACCGTAAGTGATCTCCAGCTTGTCGCCTTCCACTACGGTCTGAACGGAGCGAATATCGGTGAACGGCACAGTTACGGCAACGTCTACCTTCTCGTAGTACTCCTTAGGCAGTGCGAAAGCGAGTTTTTGAACGGTTGCAATTGCCTGCTGGTGATCCAGATTCATCTTCCAGTTACCAGCAATCAGTGGCTTGCGTGCCATAAGTTTGTGTATTCCTTTCAATCGTGGAATCAATACTCATTCCACGGGGTGTGCGAATAAAAGGTATCTCCACGGGTGCTCAGAGCCATCGACTCTAAACACCCGTGGTTTTTAATGAGGGTTTAGGACTCCAGAACCTTAACGCCTGGCAGTTCCTTTCCTTCCAGGTACTCAAGGGATGCGCCACCGCCAGTAGAAATGTGGCTGAAGCCGTCCTCCGGCAGACCAAGAGTGCGGACTGCAGCTGCAGAGTCGCCACCACCTACAACAGAGAATGCCCCATTGGAGGTTGCTTCAATAATTGCTTCTGCTACGCCACGGGTACCTGCAGCGAAGTTCTCGAACTCGAACACGCCCATTGGCCCGTTCCAGAAGATTGTCTTAGCACCCTTAAGCACGTTGGCGAACTCTTCAACGGACTTTGGTCCGATGTCGAGAGACATCCAACCCTCAGGAATTCCATCCAGCTCAACTTCCTTGTGCTCAGCGTCTGCGGCAAAGGAGTCACAAGCGATCAGATCAACCGGCAGTACGAGCTTCTCACCATATTCTTCAAGCAGCTTCTTGCAGTTATCAATTTGCTCCTCCTGGAGCAAAGACTTCTGGACATTAATGCCCTGCGCAGCAAGGAAGGTGTAGCACATGCCACCACCGATGATGATCTTGTCCGCCTTTGTTACCAGTGCTTCAATGACGCCAAGCTTGTCAGAGACCTTAGCTCCACCGAGGACAACAGCGTACGGGCGCTCTGGGTTGTCCACAGCCTTCTTCAAAACTTCAATCTCGGTCTGTACGAGCTTTCCTGCGTAGTGCGGCAAGCGCTTCGCTACGTCGTACACAGAGGTCTGAGCGCGGTGTACAACGCCAAATCCATCAGAAACGAAAGCGCCGTTTTCAGCGGTCAGAGCGACAAGCTGGTCAGCAAACTCTCCACGCTCAGCCTCATCCTTGCTGGTCTCGCGTGGGTCGAATCGAACATTCTCGAGGAGAAGGACATCGCCGTCGTTGAGGCCGTTAGCACGCTCGTGTGCGTCCTCCCCCACGACATCGCCGGCTAGAGCGACGTACTGGTCAAGTTCCTCTGAAAGGGCCTCAGCGACTGGCGCAAGCGAGTACTTCTCATTGACCTCGCCCTTTGGACGACCTAGGTGCGCGGTGAGGATGACGCGTGCGCCTGCTTCAATCAGTGCCTTGATCGTTGGCAGAGATGCCTTAATGCGCCCTGCGTCAGTGATAACGCCGTCATCATTCAGTGGGACATTGAAGTCAGAGCGTACGAGTACGTGGCGACCCTCAACGCCCTCATCGATGAGATCCTGCAAAGTCTTAACGGACATTGTTACCTAGCTTTCATTTCGAATGGGAAACAGGAGTAATGAAGTTTTAACCCTGAGCAAGTTCAGGGCGCGTTTCCAGAGCACACGCTCACGTATTTATTTTAGGCTTCTTTACGCGCGTGTGCAGAGATACTGCAAATAAGGATGGCCCAGCTACCTTGTAAAAAAGATAACTGGGCCAAAGGCTTTACTTACCCTCAGATATTAGAGGCGCTCGCCAACGTACTCGGTGATGGTAACGAGCTGGTTGGAGTAGCCCCACTCATTGTCGTACCAAGAAACAACCTTGACCTGCTGGCCGGAAACCTTGGTCAGGCCAGAGTCGAAGATGGAAGCGTGAGGATCGGTCACGATGTCGGTGGAGACGATTGGATCCTCGGTGTATGCCAGGACGCCCTTCAGTGGGCCCTCAGCTGCTGCCTCCTTGATAGCTGCGTTAACAGCCTCAACAGAAACTTCCTTCTCAGCAACGAAGGTCAGGTCAGTTGCAGAGCCGGTGATGGTAGGAACGCGCAGTGCGTAGCCATCCAGCTTGCCCTCGAGCTCTGGGAGAACGAGTGCAACTGCCTTAGCAGCACCGGTGGAGGTAGGAACGATGTTCTGTGCAGCTGCACGAGCGCGACGCAGGTCCTTGTGAGGAGCATCGTGCAGGCGCTGGTCACCGGTGTATGCGTGAACGGTAGTCATCAGGCCGTTGACGATGCCGAACTTGTCGTTCAGAACCTTAGCCATTGGAGCCAAGCAGTTGGTGGTGCAGGAAGCGTTGGAGATGATGGTGTGCTTCTCTGGATCGTAGTCGGTGTGGTTTACGCCAACAACGAAGGTAGCGTCCTCGTTCTTCGCTGGAGCGGAGATGATGACCTTCTTTGCGCCGGCGTCAATGTGAGCCTTGGCAGCGTTAGCGTCAGTGAAGAAACCGGTGGACTCGATAACGATGTCTACACCGAGCTCGCCCCACTTCAAGTTAGCTGGATCCTTCTCAGCGGTAACGACCATCTTGTGGCCATCAACGGTGATGGACTCATCATCAAACTCAACGTCCTTGCCCAGACGACCCAGGATGGAGTCGTACTTCAGCAGGTGGGACAGAGTCTTGTTGTCAGTCAGATCGTTGATTGCAACAACCTCGATGTCAGCGCCACGCTCAGAGATAGCGCGGAAGAAGTTACGGCCGATGCGACCGAAGCCGTTGATGCCAACCTTAATAGTCACTGTAAAAGTCTCCTCAAAGTAGAGTTCATTTGTAGTTGAGTCCGCGTGTACGCGGCGGGGTGATTTCCCACATCCATGTTGCTTAGCTTGGAAGGGGAAGCTCAATCCTCAACATCGTCTTCTAGTGTACCGGCCATTCTGCGAACCTGCAGGATCAACAAAGTGCCAGTTAAAGTGCACCGTTACAGGAGGTGATCACGTTTGGGGGTACACCCTTCAACTTTTTGAGATTGGTTGCGTTTATGTCCGTTTGTTTCCGCAGGGCATCGAGACCACTCACCCCTTTACGGGGAGATATCCCCACACCAACACCTCACCCCCGCTCCCCTTTTCTTGGCACTATTTTGCAACTGTGGTTTTATTCACAAATCAACGTTTTAGCCCCGTACGCTGGAAACACTCCAGCGTAAGGGGCTAAAACTTAGTGAACTTTGGTCTAAATGTCGTTCAAAATCTCGTCAGTAACCGCCACTTGCGTGTCTGGGATACCCAACTCTTCCGCCCGCTTATCCGCCATAGAAAGCAGTCGGCGAATTCGGCCCGCCACGGCATCCTTGGTCATCTGAGGATCTGCGTAGCGACCAAGTTCTTCCAGGGAAGCTTCACGGTACTGAACACGCAACTGTCCAGCTTCAGCCAAGTGATCAGGTACATCGTCGCCCAAGATGGCCATGGCACGCTCCACGCGCGCAGCCGCTGCAACCGCTGCCCGTGCCGAACGCCTGAGGTTGGCGTCATCGAAGTTCGCCAATCGGTGGTTACCCGAGGTCTTGGTCTCGCGCGACAAACGCTTTTTATCCCACTGCAGACGCGAGGAGTGCGCACCCATACGGGTCAGCAAAGCACCAACGGCGTCCCCATCACGTAGGGTCACTTTCTCCACCCCGCGGGTTTCTTTAGTCTTGGCCGAAAGGCCAAGACGACGGGCGCAGCCCACGAGCGCTAGGGATGCTTCTTGGCACGGGCAGGAAACCTCAAGTCCTGAGGCCCGGCCTGGGTCGGAAAGCTGACCAGCAGCCATAAAGGCACCACGCCAAGCCGCCTCAGCGTCCTCAATAGTGCCGGTGATGATCTGCGGAGGTAGACCAATGACCCGATGGCCGGAGCGGGTCACCAACCCCAACTTTCGCACCAACGTATCCGCACCTTGTGATACTCGAATGAGGTAACGGGGGGACTTCCGCGTAGCTGAAGCACCCAGATCCATGACGGAGCACTCTAGCCCAAACAAGTCCTGTATCTCATTGGACGCCCGTTTCACCACGTCCTCATGATCTAGCTCCATTTCTACGATCAGCTTTTGGGAAGCGACATCCATTTTCCCAGCGAACCGAATAATTGAAGCTAGCTCAGCGTAACGTGCGCTGGTGTGGCCGACCGTAACCTTGGTCAGCTCTTTCTTAACCTGGGTGGTGAGTGAAGAAACGCGCACGTTAAGTATCTATCCTTTGCAGAAACGTCAGAATTTCATTGCCGGCCACTAACAATACTTGATTGGGAGCTAAATTCTGTAAGCAAGAAGCTTATCCGGCCTGTAAGTTAGACAAGCTCCTTTAGGGCCGACGCCAGCTTAACCGGACAATGCCTCTCTGTTGCCATGCCGTTTTCCCGCACCTCGCGCAGATCGTAGAAAGCAATCTCAGCGCCCAAGTTCTTGGCGGAGTTCTCTAAATGGCGACGATCAGAAGAATTGGGGACAGTTTCAGCATCGGCAAGAACAACATCTACCTGCAAATTTTGGGCATGCTGCTGCAAAATGTGAATGTGTCGTTCCGCAGAGAATCCGGAAGTTTCTCCCGGCTCAGCAGAAAGGTTGAGTACCACAATCCGCTTTGCACGAGTCTCCTTGAGAGCGTCAACAATGCCGGGGACCAGCAAGTGCGGAATGACTGATGAAAACCATGAGCCTGGGCCCAGTGTCACCACGTCAGCATCAAGAATCGCTTTACAGACCTCAGGGTGTGGCTGAGGTTGTTCTGGAATCAGCTTGACGCGCCGAACCGTACCGGTAGTGGAAGCCACCGCTACCTGCCCACGGACTTGACGAATAATCCGTGGATCATCATCTAAACCTGCGACATCAGCGGCGATATCTAGGGGCTCATCGCACATTGGTAGAACTCTGCCTTGGGCGCGAATGAGTTTAGCCACAGTGTCAAGCGCTTTAGCTTCGTCTTGGAGAATATCGTAGAGACCTGCGATGAGGAGATTACCCACTGCATGGCCAGCCAACGCACCATGGCCACCAAAGCGGTGCTGCAAAACAGACTCCCACATGCGCCCCTCTTCATCATCGGGTGCCAAGGCGGAGAGCGCCATGCGTAAATCCCCAGGTGGGATTTGTGCTAATTCATGGCGGATACGACCGGATGAACCGCCATCGTCAGCAACGGTTACTACTGCGGTAATTGATTCATGGTCAAGTTTTCTTACCGCGCGCAAGGTCTGAAAGAGGCCGTGTCCGCCTCCCAGACTGACAATCCTATGCAGCCCACCCGAACAGTCAGAGGTTAAGTCCGGTAGTTCGCTTGGAGGTAGATGCTGCACCATTGGTTCAGTGGTGTTGGTGTTCAAAATGGAATCCGTGCCCTTTTTATGACCGCAAGACCTGGATGCGTCTCGCTCAGTGATAGCCCTTAGTGGTGGGAATATAAAGCTTTTATTTTAGAAAACGTTGATATCACGGTGGTTGACAGTGATATCCATTTCGCCTTTTTCACGGAACCTACGGCCAAGCTCTTCTGCAATAGCCACTGAACGATGGTGTCCTCCGGTACAGCCTACGGAAACCGTCACAAACTTCTTGCCCTCGTGTTGAAAGCCAGGGTGCATGTCCTCAAAGAGTCGCTCAAAGTTCGCAAGGAATTTTTCCGCACCTTCCTGCCCCAACACATAATCCGACACCGGCTTGTCTACGCCGCGGAATGGCCGAAGTTCAGGAACCCAGTATGGGTTAGGCAGGAAACGCACATCAAACATCAAATCCGTGTCACTGGGCGTGCCATGCTTGAATCCAAAGGATTGGAAGGTGACATGCATCTTTGAGCTAGCGAGCGTGGAGAAGTTTGGCTCGATTGCCCGCCGCAGATCGTGTACAGACAGGTCCGACGTATCAATGATGACATCCGCAGACTCTTTTACTGAGCCCATGATCGAACGCTCTCGCGTGATGCCGGTGAGTAGGGTTGAACTTCCCTGCAGCGGATGCACTCGGCGAAGGTTGTCAAAGCGCTTAATAAGCACATCATCCCTGGCGTCCAGGAACAGCACGAGTGGCTTAATTCCCTCTTTGCTCAATGAGCTAATTACTGTATCAAGCGTTCCGTGGAATTCGAGGGACCTAACGTCAGAGACTATGGCCACCTTGTCTGTTGGGGCGTCAGCGTTGTTGCACACCTCAACAAAACTCTTGAGAAGCTGCGGTGGAAGATTTTGTACTACGTACCACCCCATATCTTCCAAAACACGGGCTGCAGAGCTGAGGCCAGCGCCAGACAAACCGGTGATGATGACTGTGGGGAACTTCCCATCCCCGTGATTGGAAGTAGCGTCTGCCAGTGCTTCTACGCTGTCTTTCAGAGTCCTGTTCATACCAACCAAGTGTAACGCTGTTTTCCCTCACACGTGGCTGATGTCATTTTTCCTTGTGCAGGCCGTCGAACACCGCTTGCGCGAGGGAGCTGCCAAAGCCCTTTACTTGAGCAATTTCCTCTACGGAGGCCTCCTTGAGGTTCTTTACAGAACCGAAATGCTTAACTAGATCCTTACGCCTAGTTGGCCCTAAGCCCTTGATGGAATCCAGTTCAGATGTGCGCATGCGTTTGGATCGTTGCGCACGGTGGAAGGTAATGGCGAAGCGGTGGGCCTCGTCGCGTAACTGTTGGATGAGGAACAGCGCCTGCGAGTTACGGGGAAGGATCAGAGGATCCTCATCACCAGGAATCCAGACTTCTTCCAGCCTTTTGGCAATACCGATGAGCATCACGTCATTGACGCCCAATTCATCAAATACTTCTTGGGCGGCATTAACCTGCGGAAGTCCACCGTCCACGATGAACAGCTGCGGTGGATAGGCAAAGCGTCTCTTTTCCGTTTTGCTGTTAGTGAGCTCAGCGGACTCGTCACTAAACGTGGAACCATCAAATTCTTCGGCTTCGGGAACCGCTAACTTGTCCTCTTGATGCCTGCTGAATCTACGCCGAACCACTTCCGCAATGGAGGCCACGTCATTCGAGTGGCCGTCTCCAGCTGCTTCCCTGATCTTGTACCTGCGATAATCGCTCTTTTTGGGCAACCCATCTTCAAAGACGACCAAACTGGCAACCACATCCGTTCCCTGGATGTGAGAAATGTCCGTACATTCAATGCGCAGCGGCGCCTCGTCTAGAAACAGCGCGTCTTGCAGCTGCTTTAGTGCTGCTGAGCGTGTGGTTATATCACCAACACGTTTGATCTTGTGCTGACGCAGCGCCTCAGTCGCGTTCTTCTTCACGGTTTCTGATAACGCGCGTTTGTCACCGCGCTGCGGAACACGGACGTCAACGTGCGAGCCCCGCAGCTGGCCGAGCGCCTGGGCGACGTCGTCAATGCTGGTAGGTGCAATATCCACCAGAACCTCTTTAGGAACCACGGACGTAGCACGCGAAGTTAGGCGCGCATCCGTTCCAGCAGGCGCCTTGCCAGAATGGGAGAACTGATCCACACCTCTGCGCTTTACCTCACCCATTGCCTTGACCTCACTAGAGGTAGCCAGGCGCTCCTGCTCAACGGAGTCCGAGTAGAACTGGATAAGGAAATTCTGCAGCAAATCTGCAAGTTCTTCCTCGCTGGAGCCGGTTCTTTCCACCACCCAGCCACGTTGGCCTTTAATTCGACCCGCACGAACGTGGAACATCTGGATTGCAGCTTCTAGCTCGTCCGCTGCTACTGCGACCACATCGGCATCGGTGCCATCGCCCAACACAACTGCTTGCTGCTCTGTGATCTTTTTAACCGCTGCTAGATCGTCCCGCAGGCGTGCCGCACGTTCGAAGTCCAAATCTTCGGCGGCTGCTTCCATTTGTTTGGTCAAATCACGGGTGACTGCGTCGGTGTTCCCCGACATAAAGGAGCAAAAACCATTGACGATCTCGCGATGCTCCGCCTCGCTTACCCTCCCCACGCAGGGAGCTGCGCACTTGTCTATGTATCCAAGAAGGCAAGGACGCCCTAGCTGTTCATGCCTGTTATACACTCCCTTAGAGCAGGTGCGCATAGGAAATACTCGAGTGAGAAGATCGAGCGTTTCCCGCACCGCCCACGCATGGGAATACGGGCCAAAGTACCGAACGGTTTTGCGCCTAGGGCCTCGGTAGAAGAAGGCCCGCGGTATTCGTTCGCCTACACTGACTGCTAAAACTGGGTAAGTTTTATCATCCCGATATTTGACGTTGAACTTGGGGTCAAACTTCTTAATCCAGGTGTATTCAAGCTGCAACGCCTCCACTTCAGAGGACACTACGGTCCACTCCACACTGGAGGCGGTTGTGACCATCTGCCGTGTGCGTGGATGCAGCTGAGACAGGTCTTGGAAGTAGTTCGACAGTCGAGAACGCAGGCTAATTGCTTTGCCCACGTAAATGACTTGTCCCGATGGATCCCGGAATTTATAAACACCTGGATCCGTTGGAATGGTTCCAGGTGCTGGGCGGTAAGTTGTTGGGTCAGCCACGATAAAAAGATTTAATCCTCTGGCATGTACTTTGCTTCAAGTTCACGGAATTTGGCCACAGCCTCAATGGTCTGTTTTCCGTCTGCAGCTTGCAATCCCCACATTGGCACGTACTCGAACTCAGGAAGTTCCAGGCGTGGCATGCGTGCGCCTTCTGGGAAGTAGAGACCGTAAATGACTTGCCATGGGTAGAAGCGCGAACCAATGAAATTGCGGATGTCAACGCCATCTTCATTTGCGCGAACGCGCGGACGAGAGATTCCTAGGTAGAAGACTACGGCCAGCACAATGCCTACACCTAGGTAACCCCACTGGTCAATGCGAGTCACGGTGGTGCCGGTGTCTCCCACGTTAACGACGATCGCTAGGAAAATGTGAACCGCCAGTGTGGCCACAGCCATCAAGATTGCGTATAACTTCATTCTCTTGCTGGTGACATCAATGACCCACGGTTTCGTGGAGGTCATGGCTGCGTCAGCAGCCACGTAAGCATGCATCTCAGCTTCGCTAATACCGCGGGTTGGGTTGCTGTTTTCCATCTCTTTTCCTGCTTATTCGTCGTTTCACCGTTCGACACGGTGGTCAAGCCAACAACTATACGTAAGTTAGATACTAACCCTACGCCTTTAGTTGGTCATATAACGTATCCGTACCGCACCCAAACTGTGTGACAGTAATTACTCAATGCTGCTCAGAACACGAGCAGTGTGCAGCGCGGCGATCATGGATTCTGCACCCTTGTCCTCTACTGACTGCTCGAAGCCAGCTCGATCAATGGCCTGTTGCTCGGTATCGGTAGTTAATACGCCATTACCCACAGGCGTTCCCTCGTCCAAAGCTATTCTGGTTAGCCCAGCGGTAACGGAGTCACACACGTAGTCAAAATGTGGTGTACCACCACGAATAACGCAGCCCAAGGCCACTACGGCATCGTGAGTGCGGGCTAACTTCTGCACAACTACTGGCAGCTCCAGTGCACCAACTACTCGGTAAGATGACACGGTTGCACCATGGCTTTCGCCCGTTTCCACGGCACGACGGTGCAGCTGTTCACAGATGTGTTCATTCCACATGCTCGACACCACCGCCACCTTTAACCCAGTGCCGTCTACATCTGATACCTGTGGTAGTCCCTCTTTGCTCATGAATCGTTGTCCTTCATAGGTTTCAGGATTGGTTAGCGTCGTATTCAGCTACCCACGGTAGCTCATGGTTCATGCGATCGCGTTTCGTGCGTAAATACGCCACATTGTGGCCATTGACAGTTATGGGAACGCTCACCCGATGGCTAACTTCAATCCCCAAAGATTCCATCTGCTCCACCTTAGCTGGGTTGTTAGTCATCAACGCTACCTTCCCAATACCAAGGTCCTTCAAAATCTGTGCAGCCATGGTGTAGTCCCGAGCATCCACTGGATGCCCCAACTGCACGTTAGCATCCACGGTGTCGATGCCGGTGTCTTGGAGAGCGTACGCCTTAAGTTTCGCAGTAATGCCAATTCCGCGCCCCTCCTGACCTCGCATGTACACCAACACGCCTCTTCCAGCCTTCTCAATCTGATTCAGCGCCTCGTTGAGTTGCTGGCCGCAGTCGCACCGTTGGGACGAGAAGACATCACCAGTCAAGCATTCAGAATGGACACGGACGAGCACCTCCTGGCCACCCGTGGCTGCGATATCTCCTTTAACCAAGGCAACATGTTCGATACCATCGAGCGTGGACCTGTAGCCAAACGCACGGAATTCTCCGTGGTCTGTTGGTAGGGATGTTTCCGCCTCTCGGGAGATGAGCTTCTCATTCTCCAACCGCCAGTGGCGCAACTGCTCGATACTGATCATTTTTAACCCATGCTCATTGCTGAACCGGCGCAATTCTGGACTGCGCGCCATGTCTGTTGGGTCGTCCTCACTCACCAGCTCACACAACACACCCACAGGCGCTAACCCAGCCAATCGCGCCAAGTCCACGGCAGCCTCAGTGTGGCCATCACGGGCCAAAACTCCACCGTCGCGTGCACACAAAGGAACCACGTGGCCTGGGCGGGTGAAGTCCTCAGGACCGAAGCTTGGGTCCGCGAGACGGTTCAAGGTTTCAGCACGCGAAGTAGCAGATATGCCCGTCGTCCCCGTTGCCGCATCCACAGTCACGCGATACGCGGTGTCGCGCGCGTCCTCATTCTTGGCCGTCATTGCTGGAAGGCGCAGGCGATCTAGCTCAGACTGCGTTAGCGAGGCGCAAATGTAACCAGAAGAGTAACGGACCATGAAGGCCACCAACTCTGGGGTTGCTTTTTCCGCCGCGAAGATCAGGTCGCCTTCATTCTCGCGGTCTTCATTATCTATAACTACAACAGCCTCGCCTCGGGCTATAGCCTCAACGGCTTCCTCCACGCTGTCTAGTGTGATGTCATTGTCTTGCTCAGGGTTATTCACGCTGTTTTACCTTAGTCCGCTTCCTAGCGGCTCATCATCTTTTCTACATACTTGGCCAAAACGTCCACCTCAACATTGACCTTCTGCCCCACCTCTAGCTCGCCATGAGTGGTATCTCGAAGGGTGGTGGGGATCAGCGACACCTCCAAGTAGTCTTCCCCCACAGCAGATACCGTAAGCGACGTTCCGTTTAATGCTATTGATCCCTTTTCCACTACGTAAGGCGACAGCTTAGGATCGAGGCTAAAACGCAGTACATCCCAGTGTTCAGATGGTGTGCGCGACATCAGCTCTGCGGTACCGTCAACGTGACCTTGCATGATGTGCCCACCTAGGCGGGCCGACGCTAACAAGGCCCGCTCCAAGTTCACCTTCTCACCTGGGGTCAAGGACCCCAGGGAGGTACGGTCCAAAGACTCCTGCATTACGTCAGCACTAAAGGAATCCTCAGTAAACTCTGTCACAGTCAAGCAAACACCGTTGACCGCGATGGAACACCCTAACGTGGCATCGGCGACTACCTTCTTAGCGCCAATCACTAGGCGCACCGAATCCCCCAACTGCTCTAGACGCGAAACGGTACCAATTTCTTCAACGATTCCGGTAAACATTTTCTTACTCACTTCTTCTTCAATCGCCACAAAAAATCTTCACCCAACGAGATCCCATGAAGCGGGGCAAAGCGTTTAATCTGACTGATCGTTGGTGCCAGACTTTTCCCTATTAACGGTACTCCCGCACCTAGCACTGCAGGGGCATGGTAATCATCAATAAAGTCAACAAGCCCCTCCTCAAACAAGGAAGCAAAGAGTGTGGAACCACCCTCAACCACCACGTCGCGCGCTCCCAGACGCCACAAGGTAGACAACGCTCCATCTACAGTCGCACATTGAATCACTGCACCACTACCCAGCTGAACCTCATCTGGGTCAACCATAGCGTGCGTCAAGAAAGAATCCTCGTGAAGGTTGCGCGTACCTACTACAACGCGCAGCGGCTGGTGGGCGTATTCTCCACCATTGGGCGTGCGCGCGTTCAGCCGCGGATTGTCTTCTAGAGCCGTTCCCGTACCCACGATGACAGCATCGCGCCGGGCACGATCGTAGTGAACGAACTCCCGCGCTACCTCGCCGGTTATCCATTTGCTTGTTCTATCTTGGGCAGCGATGAACCCATCTAAAGTGTGCGCCCACTTCACCGTCACTGCTGGGCGTTCGTGAGCAAGTGCAACCAACCACGGTTCCAATGCGGCAGGAGTAATCTGTGCGCAGTGCACTTCCACTCCGTGATCCTTGAGAAACTCTGCACCACCAGTAGCTTGCGGGTTTGGGTCTCCGGTGAGGTAAAAGACCCGAGCTACACCAGCGTCAATCAGCGCCTGAGAACATGGCCCCGTTCGGCCGGTGTGATTGCATGGCTCCAAGGTCACCACGGCAGTCCCGCCTCGCGCCTTATCCCCTGCGGCGCGAAGCGCCATCACCTCCGCATGAGGGCCACCGGCAGGCTGGGTAGCACCGACCGCGGCTACGGTGCGGGAGGTCCCACCAAGCAATACGCACGCGCCGACGGGTGGATTCGGGCTCGTTCTCCCCTTCACTGCGTGTCCCGCTGTTAGCGCCGCGATAGCCGCGAAATACACATCCTCGCCAAAATCGGATCGTATTCTCTGCAGATTCTCTTGATAATCACGGCCGACTAAGTATTCCAGACCTGCGTGCTCTATCCCAGACAAATAATCCGGCACGTCTATGAAAGGCGTGCCGGAGTGATCCGCGTAGAGCCTATTGATGAGCTCTAAACTCACAATTAGTCCACAGTAGCTAGACGACGAAGCTCATCTACCGCATCACGTGGAACGTCCGCACCGTAAACGGCAGAGCCTGCTACGAAGGCGTCACAACCAGCTTCAGCCGCCTCTTTGATGGTCGACGCGGAGATGCCGCCGTCGATCTCAATCAGCACGTCCAAGTTGTTGTCGTCAATGTATTTGCGTAAGGTGCGCACCTTCTCCAGCTGGTCAGACATGAACTTTTGTCCGCCAAAGCCCGGTTCAACACTCATCACCAAAGCCAGGTCAAACTCATGGAGATCCTCTAGGTAGGGCTCAATCGGGGTGCCAGGCTTGAGGGAGAAACCAGCTCGCACGCCCTTCTCGCGCAAGTAGCGCGCTAGTTCAACATGCTTGTCAGTTGCCTCGACATGGAAGATTACGCAGGAAGCACCAGCCTTGATGTAGTTATCAACCCACTTCTCAGGGTTTTCAATCATCAAGTGCACATCCAGTGGCTTGTCCGTGTGGCGGTATGCCGCAGCGGTGATGTCAGCTCCAAAACTCAGATTTGGAACGAAGTGACCGTCCATGACATCTACATGGATCCAGTCCGCGTTGGACACGGCCTCGAGTTCACGATCGAGCTGTGCGAAATCGCACGCCAAAATGGATGGGGAGATAATTGGGCGCTGAAATTCTGCAGTCATGGCAAACATTGTATAACCAATGCCCACGTTTTCATCATTAGCGACACAGCAGCCTAGGTCTGCGGGCCATATGCCCACGGCCACAAGCTACTTTTTCCGCAAGACTGCGAAGAACATTGCGTCCGTGCCATGGCGGTGGGGCCACATCTGCACTGACTTCTCGTCACCCGTATTGTCCATATTTGGTACCAAGGAGTGCGCGTCTAGTTCCTCCACAGACGCGTCGGCCGCGAGGACCGCGTCCACTATCCCCCGCGTTTCGCGGAGATCCGGCGAACAGGTGGAATAGACAACCACTCCGCCGCGGCGGACGAGATTTAATGCAGACTTCAACAACTGTGTTTGCAGTTCATTTAGTTCCGCGATGTCGCTTTCTTTCTTGCGCCACCTTGCCTCTGGGCGACGACGCAGCGCACCCAAACCGGAACACGGCGCATCCACTAGTACACGGTCAAAGCCTGGTTCGAGTCCAGGTTTACGCCCGTCGGCATGATGGACGGTCACCGGAAGCTTCTCAACGCTTCGGGAAATCAGCGTCGCCCGGTGCTCCGCTACTTCTACTGCGTCAACGTGGGCACCATCTATCTGTGCCATGGAACCAAGGAAGGCAGCTTTTCCACCTGGGCCAGCACACAGATCCAACCACCTGCCGGAATCCTCACCGACCAGTGGTGCCTCGACCACTGCCCGAGCGATCAGCTGGCTACCTTCATCCTGTACCGCGGCAAGACCTTGACGAACCGGTTCGATCTGCCCTGGGTCACCAGAGTTTAGGTATACCGCATACGGCGAGTAAGTCCCCTCCTCGCCACCGGTGATCAGGGCAAGCTCCTCCGCACTGATCTCACCTGGGCGAGCAACTAGGTGTACCTTTGGGCGCAAAGAGTCAGCAGCTAATGCTGCCTCCAACTCCTCAGTGCCCACAACCTGCTCAAAGCTCCGAGCGATCCACTCCGGATGCGCGTTGCGCCACGCAACAGCAGCGAGAGGATCCTCAGGAGAAAGTTTGTCTATCCACTGATTCGGCTTGGTGCGGGAAATGGTGCGCAAAATACCGTTAGTAAAGCCTTTAGCCTTTTCCTGACCGATAGCCTCCACCAAGCGCACGGACGTATCGACGGCCGCGTGTGACTCCACCCGGGTGAACATAAGCTGATAAGTTCCCAGCCGAAGCGCGGTCAGAACGCCCGCATGAATCTCGCTAATTCCACGGGATGAGCAGTCGTCGATCACAGCGTCGACAACACCCAAGGTGCGCAACGTGCCGTATGTTAGCTCCGTTGCGAACGCCGCATCGCGGCCCTTGATCCCTTCCTCCTTTAACAGGCGTGGAAGCGCCAAGTTAGCGTAGGTTCCGTCTACTTCCACGCGGTATACCACGTCAAAAGCTACCGCCCGAGGCAGGTCGATACCAGCAAAGATCTCACGCAGTTCACTACGCTGAGGTGTGCGGTCGCCACCGCGATTGTTGGAGCGCTTAGACTGTGGCTGGCGCTGCCGTGATCCGTTGGTCCTTGGCCCAGAGTTCTTTTTTTGACTACGTGAGCGGAATCCGCCTGTACTACTGTTCAAACTCATGCGAACTTTAACCCCTCAGTGTCTTTCTGGCCGCGAGCCCAGTCAGTTGCTTGCATCATTTTCTTACCTGGTGCCTGAATCATGCTCAATTGCACAGGAGTAGAACCGGTACCCACCAGCACGCGTTTCTTCTCAATCAGAAGTTCACCTGGAGCTAGGTGGACGCCTTCCAGTTGTTCCGGTGGGACTACGGTCACTGGCTTCAGCTTAAATCGCTGGTCCCCCATCATTGCCCACCCACCAGGTGCTGGGGTTACCGCACGCAGCTTGCGTGACAGAACCTCGGCTTCGTCACCGAAGTCAACCTGTGCATCAGCAACCAGAATCTTCGCCGCGTGAGAAGCCTCACCTTCCTGTGGCCGCGGAGTAATGTTTCCGGACTCGAGCCCGTCCACGGTCTCAACCAGTAAGTCTGCACCTGAGTAGGCCAAACGAGTCAGAAGATCATCCGCGGTATCAGTCTGACTAATCTGGTCCTTTACCACGCCGAGTATGTCACCGGTATCAAGGCCAGCATCAATACGGAAAGTGGTAGCACCGGTTTCCGTATCACCTGCAGCGATCGCAGCTTGAACGGGTCCCGCTCCCCGCCATGCTGGCAATAAGGAGAAATGCAGATTGATGAATCCTTGGGGCACCATGTCCAGCACGTCCTGCGGTAGCAAGTTGCCGTATGCCACTACAGGCGCACAGTCTACGTTGAGTTCCTTGAGACGCTTGCGGAACGCCTGTCCGTCTTCAGTACCCGCCTTAAGAGTGCTGGGTTTGAGCACTTCAATGCCGTGCTCGGCTGCAAGTGCCGCCACTGGCGATGGGTGCAGTGAACGACCGCGCCCCTTAGGGGCGTCGGGACGCGTGAGGACCGCCACGACCTCGTGGTCAGATTCCAGAAGCTTCTGCAGTGCCACGACAGCTGGTTCGGGGGTTCCGGCAAACAACAATCGCATGAAAGTAGATCCTTAAATTATCTTGATGATGAAGCTATTACTGGTTGAACCATTCCGATTGGCGAATGTGGCTCATTGCCTGCTTACGAGAATCCTTATCGAGGCGTTTTAAGAACAGAATGCCATCCAGATGGTCCGTCTCATGCTGAATACAGCGAGCCATCAAACCAGATGCAACCATGGAGATCGGATTGCCCTCCATATCTTTGCCGGTAACTCTCACCGTTTGCCAACGAGTAGTGTCCTCGGTGATATCCGGGATAGACAAACAACCCTCCGGCCCGGTTTGGGTCTCCTCTCCGATTGCTTCCCACACCGGATTGATAATGTGGCCTCGAAGCCCGTCCTCCACATGGGAACAATCAAAAACAAACACTCGCTTGAGTACGCCAATCTGGTTAGCTGCCAAACCCACTCCCCCAGCTGCATCCATGGTCTCAAGCATGTCTGCTACTAGCTTCTCCAGTTTGGCATCAAAATCCTTCACCTCTTCTGCTTGTGAGGTGAGTACTGGATCTCCGAAAAGACGAATTTCGCGGATGGTCACTTATGAGCTTCCTTACAACGTTGAATAGTAGGCACAATCTTTCTTACCCTACCCCTACCAAGTGGCTTTATCCCACTCGGATGGGGTCTATTTGAACACGCAACGGCAAGGTATCTTTCCGTGTTGCGCGACGTACCTGCGCGGCCTTGAGCGCTTGCCCCAGCTGTCCCCTGGGCCCCAAGGGGGTCCTGATCAACATGCGTTGTGCTGGGCCGTGCTCCTGATCGTCGTATTCACCAGGCAACTTGACTCCTGGTGGCAGGTCTACTGGGCCGAGAATTTCCGCGTGTTCCGGTAAGTCCGCGGAATCAATGAACGCGTCTAGGCTCTGGGCGGCACCATCGATCGCTGCCATGGCGACTGCTGGGGGGAACCGCACTTCCCTACGATCAGCTAACTCCGCCTCAGCGGCTCCAACGGGATCCCAACGGATCAGGTGCTGAACTACTCTCAAGCTCGGGTCTGCGACGATAACCACCTCACCGCCCTTTGCCCCTGAATTCACCAAGGTTGACACATGCATCCACTTCGCAAGGACATCCTCGGTAGCCCTCAAATCGGCACGGGTAAGCAACGACCACGTATCCACCAATACCGCTGCACCATATTTACCGCCGCCCTCGATGAGCGGCTCTGCGCCTGGAGTTGCCACTACGATAGACGGCTCATTAGGGATTTCATGAATGACCTTGTTACCACCCGACGTGATCACCTTGGTATTGGAAAAGGCACGACCTATTTCCTCCGCAGTGCGCCCTGCGCCAATAACCACTGAACGCAACCGATGGTTACCGCAGTTGGGGCAATTGAAATGTGTTTCTAACCTGCCACACCAACCACAAGTAGGCGTGACCGGCTCATTGTTGTGCGCCGGAGGCAAACCGATTGGACCATTACACTGTCTGCACCTTGCTGGAGCTCGACACACTCCGCAAGCCATTGAGGGCACATAACCTTTACGCGGTACCTGAAGAATCACCGGCTGGCCACGATCTAGTCCTGCTCGCAATGCTCTAAAGGCCTCGGACGGGATTCGAGCCACCCGAGCCAGAGGATCGCGTTCCAACGCTTGGTCTGAGTCAGCGACCGCATGGATGTATGGCATTCGGGCTCGGATGGCCTCCCTGCCTGCAATAAGGCTATGAATCCATCCTGACTCCACTAGCAATTGAGTTTCAGCAGTTCGAGTGGAACCCGCAATGATCAATGATGATTTCTCCATAGCAGCGCGGGTAGTCAACACCTCACGCGCATGCGGATACGGTGCGCGCTGCTCCACCAGATTTTCATCACCATCGTCTTTGATGACCATGAGCTTCAAGTTTTCCACCGGTGCGAAAGCTGCGCTGCGTGTACCTATGACGAGGCGACCTTGACCATGAATTATGGACAAATAACGCCTGTATCGGGCTTGGGGTCCTAGCGACGCCGTCAATTCAGTGACTTGCTTAGCCGACACCATAGTTCTGAGCGCTACTGAAAGCTGATCCACGTCCTTTTGATTTGGAACAACGATCAGAGCGCCACCGCCGTCCTTGACTACCTTTACCGCAAGAGAAGCCAAAGCTAGGGACCAATCGTCACCCGGCGCAATTTGCCATGCAGCTCGAGCCTGATTGCCTTCAATGACCGCGTCCACAAACGCCTCGCCATGGACATACGCGGACCATGAGGAGAGATCTGGCTCGCTCACCTCTCCCAGTTGATCCCACGGAGTGGAAGTTTCAGATTCTTCTGCCTTTGCGTGACGCGGAGGAATGGCCAACCTAATCAGGTCACTTGTCACACCCGCGTACCTTAAGGCTAGTGACTCGATTGCTTTGCGCATGGTAGCGGGATAAACAACTTCCTCCGATACAACGTTGTGTATCCACGATAGATTGCCCCTGTGATCAGATTCGCTCGTTCGGTCCAGTATGATCCCGTCAACTAGACGGCCGGCGAATTTGATACGAACGCGGACACCAGGCTTAGCCGAGGCATCTTGGTCAGAGTCAACCCGGTAATCGAATGCGCGATCTAGGTGAGAAATACCCAGCAATGGCAAGACCCGCGCTACCGGCAAGGTTGGTGCTGGTTCGCGGGTCTTAGGCATGGTCTACATCTTAATAAACGCAAGCGACATTCGTCAGAATGGAGCGTTTACCTGTAAGGATTGGCAATTACAAACCGAGGTGAGCGCGAAGGGCATCTACCCTATCGAGCCTCTCCCAAGGCAGATCCAAGTCGGTACGACCGAAGTGACCATAGGCAGCAGTTGGAGCGTAGATTGGGCGCAGCAGATCAAGATCACGAATGATGGCAGTTGGCCGAAGATCAAACACAGCACTCACTGCTTCTTGAATCTTGGTATCGCTCAGGCCTTCAGCAGCAGTTCCAAAAGTTTCAACGTACAATCCGACTGGCTTAGCACGGCCGATCGCGTACGCTACCTGAACCTCGGCGCGTTCTGCCAAGCCCGCTGCAACGATGTTCTTGGCTACCCAACGCATTGCATACGCGGCGGAACGGTCAACCTTACTAGGATCTTTGCCGGAGAAAGCGCCGCCTCCGTGACGGGCCATGCCACCGTAAGTGTCCACGATAATCTTGCGACCAGTAAGGCCAGCGTCACCCATAGGGCCACCCAGAACAAAGGAACCGGATGGGTTAATGAGGAGATTGTAATCCCCGTCAGCAACAAGGGTGTCTGCAATACCTGCATCTTGGAATACCCAATTGACAACGTGCTCGCGCAGTTGTTCAGCCAACCACTCTTGAGTTACGTCAGGATCATGCTGGGTGGAGATAACAATGGTGTCGACTGCAACTGGCTTATTATGCTCATCATATGCGAGGGTGACCTGGGTCTTACCATCTGGACGCAGGTGGTCGACAATGCCTTCTTTGCGGACCTGCGTAAGGCGACGAGACAAACGGTGAGCCAAAGCGATAGGAAGTGGCATGAACTCCTCGGTCTCGTTAGTTGCATAACCGAACATTAGGCCTTGGTCGCCCGCGCCAGCCTGATCAGACTCATCAGTAGTTGCGCCGGAACGCACCTCTTGAGAGTTGTCTACGCCGGAGCCAATCTCAGCCGACTGCTCACCAATAGCAATATTGACGCCACAAGTGCGCCCGTCGAAGCCAACCTCTGAAGAGACAAATCCAATCTCAAGCAGCTTGTCACGTACGATCTTTGGGATCTCTACATAACCGGAGGTCCGTACCTCACCTACGACATGCACCTGGCCGGTGGTCACCAGAGTTTCGACAGCCACGCGCGCACTCGGGTCGATAGCGAGCAGGGCGTCAAGGATACTGTCCGAGATAGCGTCGCAAATCTTGTCTGGGTGACCCTCAGTTACGGATTCACTAGTGAAGAGGCGGAAATTGGTCGCCTGGGAGTTCTGTGTCACAGTTGTGTCCTTAAAAGAAGTTCGGTTTGTTCGGTTAGTTGAGCATTAAATGCCATGTCCGTTTAGACTCACACAAATATAGACCAAGCTGTCTAATTTGGCAACATCCTACACACCTGGCATATCAAAAAGAGGCTCTCCGCACGGGAAAGCCTCCTTGGGGTCAACCACTTTAATCACTCAGTTGCTCTGCCACGGCCTGAAGGATCTGTGCGGCAACCTGAAGCTTTGGACCGTCAGAAATTTCCACCTCTACCCCAGCGTTGGATAACAACACGCCTCGGTTGCGCGAACGACCAAAAACCTGACCAGAAGAAACGTCGTTGCACATCAAAAAGTCACAACCTTTTCTAGCCAGCTTTATTCGTGCAAATTCCAGTGCAGAATGGGTATCATCACCCGTCTCCGCAGCAAAGCCGACGATCTTCACGCCATCCTTCAGCTCGCCACTATCACGCATGCCCACCAAGTTTTTTAGAATGTCTTCATTTTCCACCAGGCGTAAGGTGTTTAGAGACTCGTCATCTTCACCCTTTTTCAACTTGGACGTCGCCGCAGCCGCTGGGCGATAATCCGCTACCGCTGCCGACATAATGACCACATCGGCATTCTTGGAGTGCTCATACATCGCCTGAGCCATTTCGCTAGTGGACTGCACATTCACGACCTTGGCTCCGCTCGGCACGTGAAGGGAATCGGTGGCTCCGGACACGAGAGTGACCTGAGCGCCGCGATGGACTGCTACTTCTGCCAACGCGTACCCCTGTTTTCCAGAGGAACGGTTGCCGATAAAACGAACTGGGTCAATGTCTTCCTGTGTTCCACCAGCGGATATCACTACCTTCTTATCCGCCAGATCGTAAGGAAGGTCAAAGCCCTCACACACACTGCGAGCTAGTTCTGCAATCTGCTCAGGCTCGGGCAAACGACCAGGGCCGGTATCTGCACCAGTCAGCCTGCCATGAGCTGGTTCAAGAACCGTGATACCCCGATCCCTTAGAGTTCTAACGTTTGCCTGAGTAGCAGGGTTTTCCCACATCTCCGTGTGCATAGCGGGAGCCAGCACCACGGGGCACGTAGCCACCAATAGCGTGGAGGTCAGAAGGTCATCCCCCCGGCCAGCTACTACTCGCGCCATAAAATCAGCGGTAGCCGGAGCCACCACTATCAAGTCAGCTGTTTGCCCCACGTGCACATGCTGAACCTGATCAACCGCGTCAAACACATCCGTCGAAACTGGATTGCCCGAAAGCGCCTCGAAGGTGGCTTTACCTACGAACTTTAACGCGTTTTCTGTCGGTACTACGCGAACGTCATCACCATTTTCTTTGAAGTTGCGAATGAGGTGGCACGCCTTATAGGCGGCAATTCCACCCGACACTCCAACGACTACGCGGCGCGGCTGATCAGACACAGTTCATTTTCTCCAAACATTGAAAGGTCAAGGAAAGACTAATGACCTCCACCCTACCCAAAAGCCTCGAAAGTGCTTCAGGCGGATGAAGGTCAATGCTTCCTAAAGGATTCAGGAAGGAGGTGTTTTAGCCCTCCTCGTGGTCCAGGAGGCCCTGTTCAATCTCACGCAGTGCGATGGACAGTGGCTTCTCCTGAGCCTCTGGGGTGACCAGAGGACCGACAAATTCGAATACACCTTCGTCGGCCTGCTGGTAGAAGCTGTTAATCTGGCGCGCCCGCTTAGCTGCGAAAATCACCAGTGCATACTTGGAGGACACGCGCTTGAGCAGCTCATCGATCGGAGGTGCAGTAATGCCGGTTGGCGGATCAAATACGCCATCATTGCTGTCGGTCACGTTGCTCACGTTACTCACAGTCACCTTTTCTAAAGCGTTGGGTTATTTTTGACCAAGAAGAATATCACGAATCTCCGCCACGGCTTCTTCCACATCGTGATTTACTACCACGTGCTTGAACTCGTCTTGGGCCGCGAGCTCAGTCTTGGCGGTCTCCAGACGCCGCTGAATTACTTCCTCTGACTCGGTGCCACGCCCAGTTAGGCGTTCCACCAAGACTTCCCACGAAGGCGGGGCCAAGAAGCAAGTCTCACAGTCAGGTTTGACTGCTACGACGTTGCGGGCACCAACCAGATCAACCTCAACCAGAACCGGACGTCCTTCATTAAGAGCCTGATCTACAGGACCCGCTGGGGTTCCAGAGCGCTGCAATCCACCATGGATGTCTGCCCACTCGAGCATTTCACCATTGTCTATGCGGCGCTGGAACTCCTCTGGAGACACGAAGAAGTAATCCCTTCCGTCTACCTCACCGGGACGCGGATCCCTGGTGGTCATGGAGACGGAAAAGTAAAGATTTGGCACTTCTTCGCGGAGGCGATTAACCACCGTGGACTTTCCTACGGCAGATGGGCCTAGCAGAACTACTAGCTTGCCCTTTTGGTTATCGCCTGACATGGATTAGTCCTCAGAGAAGCCGAAGCGCTCGAGGAGAGCACGGCGCTGACGGTCACCTAGGCCACGCAGACGACGGGTCTGTGCGATCTCGAGCTCGTCCATGATCTCCTTAGCCTTCACCTTGCCTACCTTTGGCAGGGACTCGAGCAGTGCGGAAACCTTGGTCTTGCCAATGATCTCGTCGCTGGAAGCCTTAGCCAAAACTTCCTTCAGGGTGATGTCACCGCGCTTGAGCTGTTCCTTCAGCTCCGCACGTGCCTTGCGTGCCTCTGCAGCCTTCGCGAGGGCTTCCTTGCGCTGCTCGTCAGTCAACTTTGGAAGGGCCACGGGGTTCCTCCGATTCAAAAGATTTTTATAATTACGTTTGCGGCGCTTTAAACACCGAGGATCAACGATACACAGAATTTCCACGGTTGGGATATCAACACGAATTCCGACTGGAACTGAGAACCACATTACAGTGTTGCCTAACTGCGCAGGATCCCAGTCCAGAAAGTACCGAACAACATTATGAGAGATGTTCACGCACATTGAGAAATCGGGTGTTGAACCATCTGTGAACTATTGATTCCGACCAATAATAACACCAAGTTGCAAAAGTCTAGGTAATGGGTGTTTTTCTGAGTAAAAACGCAGGTCAGGCGAGGCGGCTGCTAAATTTCTACTTTAACCACAAAAACACTGCCTGACCTCGATTTTTACCCGAATTCTTCCGCGGCAGCTAGAGCGGCAGATCGGAGCTCAGACACGGTTGGCCCCTGCCCCAAGATTGCTCGTGAAATGTTGGCAAAAGCTAGTTCTTCCACACCTTGGGTAATCCGCGCCACGTCAGCAGGCGTAGCCCCTTGTGCACCTACTCCCGGCAGCAAAATTGGACCGTTGAGTTCACTGAGAACTGGCGGGTTTTCCAAAGTCGCTCCCACCACAACACCCACGTTCCCATAGTGGCCTGCGTCCTTATAGATCTTGTTCGTTGAAGACGCAAAATCGACAATTTGTTGGGAAATGGTTGCACCATTGGCATTACGGTGCTGTTGAAGCTCCAGCGCCTCTGGGTTGGATGTAGCAGCTAGAACAAAGATTCCCTTTCCCCGGTTGTTTGCAGCACTCAGCGCAGGCTCGAGAGATCCATACCCTAGGTATGGGGACACAGTCACTGAATCTGTTGCCAACGGCGATTGGCTATCCAACCACGCTTGCGCGTAACCAGCCATGGTGGATCCAATATCTCCGCGCTTAGCGTCGGCCACGACCAATGTGCCGGCAGCGTTGAGAGCCACGAGGGCATCTTCCAATATCGCGAACCCTCGAGAGCCAAAGGCCTCATAAAAAGCCACCTGAGGCTTAACTAGCGCCACATTGCCTGCGAACGCCTCTACACAGGTCTCTGTAAATTTCTTCAGACCATTCAGATCAATGTTTAACCCCCACTTCTTCAGCAGTGCCGCGTGTGGGTCGATGCCAGCACACAGACGGCCGTGTGCCCTACCCGCCTCTACCAATTTGTCGCCGAAAGTAGGCGTGGTGAACTCCATTTTTCTTCCTTTTTAGTTTTGCTCCGGTGTCCTATTTTTCGGTGCTGGTTCTCACTCGCTTTTGCACAAACGCCGCTGGAGACTGACTGATCTCCAGCGGCGTTCATGGTGGTGAGTTACTTCCTGCTTGGCGCGTGCTCCAGCTCTTGGAGAGCACGAACCGTTAGGTTATCTTTACGCAGAGCCTCGATACCCTGCACCGCCGCAGTGACACCCTGAACGGTTGTTACGGTTGAGATACCTGCGTTAACGGCAGCCGCGCGAATAGCGTAACCATCGTTACGTGCACCGGATGAGCCGGCTGGAGTGTTGAGGATCAGATCAATTTCTCCAGCGTTGATCAAGTCAACGATTGTGCGGCGATCACCCTTCTTGCCCTCTACTTCCTCGGAGTGCTTAGCCACGGTTTCGCACTCGACACCATTGCGGCGCAGCATAGCTGCCGTACCAGCGGTCGCGTGAATCTTGAAGCCCATAGTGGCCAAGCGCTGGATGGGGAAGATCAAGGTTCGCTTGTCGCGGTTGGCGACGGATACGAAAACATTGCCTTCCTTTGGAAGAGCACCGAAAGCACCTTCTTCGGCCTTTGCGTAAGCAGCCCCGAAGTTGTCTGCCAAGCCCATGACCTCACCGGTGGACTTCATTTCTGGGGAGAGCAAAGTGTCCAGCATCGTGCCATCCGGGCGTCGGAAGCGGTTAAACGGCAACACAGCTTCCTTCACCGCGATTGGTGCATCCAGTGGCAGGGATCCACCGTCGTAATCGGTTGGGATCATGCCCTCAGCTTGGAGTTCAGGGATGGTGGATCCAGTCATGATGCGCGAAGCTGCCTTGGCAAGATGCACACCGGTCGCCTTGGAAACGAAAGGCACGGTACGGGATGCGCGAGGATTAGCCTCAATGACGTACAGGATGTCATCCTTGAGCGCGTACTGGACGTTCATCAGGCCCTTTACACCAATACCGTGAGCAAGAGCCTCCGTGGATTTGCGAACCTTCTCAATATCCTCTGGGCCGAGGGTCATCGGTGGCAGAGCACAGGATGAGTCACCGGAGTGAATGCCAGCTTCCTCGATGTGCTCCATTACGCCTGCGAGGTACACGTTCTCACCATCGCAGAGCGCATCAACGTCGATCTCGATGGCAGAGTCAAGGAAACGGTCCACGAGCACAGGGTGATCGGAGGTGATCTCAGTTGCACGGTTGATGTAGTCCTCTAGGGAGCTCTCATCGTACACAATTTCCATGCCGCGTCCGCCGAGCACGTAGGAAGGACGAACGAGCACGGGGTAACCAATCCCCTCTGCAACTTCCTTTGCCTCTTTGAAGGAGGTCGCAGTGCCAAAAGCAGGAGCTGGGAGCCCTGCCTGCCGTAGAACCTCGCCAAACTCACCACGATCCTCAGCTAGGTTAATCGCCTCTGGAGTAGTGCCGATGACAGGCACGCCTGCGTCGCGTAGCTTCTCCGCTAGCCCCAGCGGGGTCTGGCCACCAAGCTGGACAATAACGCCAGCCACCGTTCCGGACTGACACTCGGCGTGGTAGATCTCCATGACGTCCTCGAACGTCAACGGTTCAAAGTACAGGCGGTCCGCGGTGTCGTAATCTGTGGAAACGGTCTCTGGGTTGCAGTTGACCATGACAGTTTCATAACCCACTCGGGACAATTCCAGTGCTGCGTGTACGCAGCTGTAGTCGAATTCGATGCCCTGGCCAATGCGGTTTGGGCCGGAGCCTAAGATAATGATCTTATCATTCTCTTTTTGCTCACTCACCTCGGATTCCGCGGCTGGATCGAGCTCGTAGGAGGAGTAGTGGTACGGAGTTGTTGCTTCGAACTCAGCTGCACAGGTATCCACAGTCTTGAATACTGGGCGGATGCCAAGGGACCAACGCAGGCGGCGCACGCCATCTTCGCCCGTAATCTCCGGACGCAAAGCTGCGATCTGCTTGTCAGAAAGACCGAACCACTTTGCCTTACGTAGTAGCTTCTCATCAAGGGTTGGTGCCTCTTCGAGTTCTGTGCGGAACTGAACTAGGGTTGCCAGTTCTTCCAGGAACCAAGGGTCGATACCGGAGGCCTCGTGCACTTCCTCAACGGTTGCACCAAGGCGGAGTGCGAGTTCAACATCGTACATGCGGCCCTCGGTTGGGCGTTTGAGATCCTCGAGTACAGCGGCGACGTCAGTTGCTCGCTCACCCGCAAAGTACTCGTCAGAAGTGGTCCAGAATCCTGCCTGCTTGTTCTCAAGGGAGCGCATTACCTTGCCTAGTGCCGCAATGTAGTTGCGGCCGAGACTCATCGCCTCACCCACGGACTTCATGGTGGTGGTGAGGGTATCGTCAGCACCGGTGAACTTTTCAAACGCAAAGCGAGGAGCCTTTACTACGACGTAGTCCAGGGTAGGCTCGAATGCTGCTGGGGTGACACCAGTGATGTCATTGGTGATCTCGTCCAAGGTGTAGCCGATTGCCAGCTTCGCAGCGATCTTCGCAATGGGGAAACCTGTTGCCTTGGAGGCTAGCGCGGAAGAACGAGACACGCGTGGGTTCATCTCGATAGTGATGAGACGGCCGTCAGCAGGGTTCAACGCGAACTGGATGTTACAGCCACCAGTGTCAACACCCACCTCGCGAATAATGGCGATGCCCTGGTTACGCATCTTCTGGTATTCGCGGTCAGTCAGCGTCATTGCTGGCGCTACGGTCACGGAGTCACCAGTGTGAACACCAAGGGCATCCACGTTCTCAATGGAACAGATGACCACTACGTTGTCCGCTCCGTCGCGCATGAGCTCGAGCTCGTATTCCTTCCAACCAAGGATGGATTCCTCAATCAGTACATTTGCCTCAGGCGATGCTGCGAGGCCGCCGCCGGCGATGCGCTCCAAATCATCTTCGTTAAAGGCGAGACCGGAGCCAAGGCCACCCATGGTAAAGGAAGGGCGTACAACAACCGGCAGGCCGAGTTCTCCAACGGTCTCATGAACTTCTTCCATGTTGTGGCAGACACGGGAACGTGCAGATTCACCGCCAATTTTTGCAACGATGTCCTTGAACTTCTGACGGTCCTCGCCACGCTCAATGGCGTCAATGTCAGCGCCGATAAGCTCTACACCATATTTTTCTAGGGAACCCCGACGATCCAGTGCGATAGCTGCGTTCAGTGCAGTCTGCCCACCAAGGGTTGCCAACACCGCATCAATGGGGTGTCCTTGTTCGATCTCTTTTTCAAAGATCTTCTCAATATATTCAGGCTGGATTGGCTCGACGTAGGTGTGATCAGCGAACTCTGGGTCCGTCATGATGGTCGCTGGATTGGAGTTGATGAGGGTGACACGCAGGCCTTCCTCTTTGAGAACTCGGCATGCTTGTGTACCGGAGTAGTCGAACTCGCAGGCCTGGCCAATAACAATCGGGCCGGAACCGATAACCAGGACGTGCTTAAGATCTTCGCGCTTTGGCATATTAAATACTTTCCTTGCTTTCCTGGCTACTTCTACTTCTTGCTAGCTTCTGACTCGATCAGCTCAATGAACTGGTCAAATAATGGGTTGGCGTCGTGTGGGCCTGCAGCTGCCTCAGGGTGGTACTGGACGGAGAATGCCAGCCCGTTGGTCAGTGCCACACCTTCTACCGTGTCATCGTTCAGACAGGTATGGGTTACATGAGCGCTACCGTAAGGAGTATCAAACTCTTTGAGTGCCTCGCCCTTGAGCGCGAAGCCGTGGTTCTGGGCAGTGATATCGATTTTGCCCGTCAAGTGATTAAGCACTGGCACGTTGATGCCTCGGTGGCCAAACTTCATCTTGAAGGTTTCAAGACCAAGTGCTCGGCCCAGAATCTGGTTACCGAAGCAGATACCGAAGAGAGGAATTTTGGCCTCCAGCACATCCTTGACAATGTCCACCATGGTGTCCGCCGTAGCTGGGTCGCCAGGGCCGTTGGAAATAAACACGCCGTCTGGGTTGTGCTTCTTAAGCTCGCTGAACGGAGTGTTTGCTGGAACCACCACCGTCTTAATCCCACGGCGCGCAAAGTTGCGAGGGGTGTTGGTCTTAATACCCATGTCAAAGGCTACGACGGTGTATTTCTCATCGCCCTCCGCTGGAACCTCGTACGTCTCGCCAGTCGAGACTTCCTGCGCGAGGTCAGCACCCTTCATTGAAGGCTGTGCTTTGACGATTTCTACAAGTTCCTCGTCTGATTTGCCCGCATCCTCACCTGAGAAAATTCCGGCTGCAACAGAGCCGAAATTGCGTAGGTGTCGCACAATGGCACGGGAGTCCACGTTAGCGATGCCGACGATCCCCTGGGCCACCATTTCATCTTCCAAGGAGCGCTCAGCACGCCAGTTAGAAACACGGTTGGAAAGATCACGGATCACTAGGCCCGCGACCCAGATCTTGTCACCGTGGGATTCGCCATCCTCGTCGTTCCAGCCGGTGTTACCAATCTGCGGTGCGGTGCAAACAACAATTTGGCGGTGGTAGGAAGGATCCGTCAAGGTCTCTTGGTATCCCGTCATCGCAGTAGTAAACACGGCCTCACCAAGGGTGCTACCGGTCGCCCCGAAGGACGTACCGCGGAAAATCTTGCCATCAGCAAGTACCAATACCGCTTCTGATCGTTGAGTGGACGTCACGTCACGTCGCCTTTCATTTTTGTTCGCAGGTTTAGCCTGCAGTTTCACGTTCTACTGTGTTGAATTTTTTGTCTGGTCTTTCGCCAAGACTGCATATTATTTGTTTTTACAATTATATACAGTGGCTGCGACGATGCCTAAGCTTCCGTACGAGCGGGAGCTGCCTCGCCGTTTTCGCACGTTATACGTCCTCGCAGGATGGTTGCGGTTACTTTGGCGTCGAAGCTCATCCCCTCGTATGGAGTGTTATCACTCTTGGATGCAAGCTCCTCACCGCGCACTGTCCACTCACTGCCCTCGCTTACGATGGTGAGGTTAGCGGGCTCGCCTGCCTCGATTGGCCGTCCGTGACCAGGAAGGCGCAGGATTTGCGCTGGCCTCTCACTCATAACCTTTGCCACGAAGCGCCAGTCCGCAAGACCGGAAGCAACGAAGATCTTGGCAATGATGGACATGGACGTCTCGAGCCCGAGCATGCCAGGCTTTGCTACCTCGAACTCGCAGCACTTATCTTCCGATCCGTGGGGCGCGTGATCAGTTGCCACACAGTCAATCGTGCCATCCAACAGTGCGTCGCGAAGAGCGATCGTGTCCTTCTGTTCACGCAAAGGTGGGTTCACGCGGTTCACGCCGTCGTAGGTTTCCAGGCGTTCATCAGTGAGCAACAGGTGGTGTGGGGTGACTTCGGCCGTCATCGGAATGTCGTGAGACTTGGCCCAGCGCAGTAGCTCGACAGTCCCCTCAGTGGATGCGTGACAGATGTGCACGCGGTTACCGTAGTCACGTGCCAAGATAGCGTCGCGTGCCACAATGGATTCCTCGGCAACACGCGGCCAGCCTCGTAAGCCAAGTTTCGCGGCCATCTCTCCTTCGTGTGCCACGGCCCCTTCGGTTAGGCGCGGGTCCTCGCAGTGCTGCGCCAACAGCACATCCAGACCCTTTGCATATTCGATCGCACGCCGCATAAGCAATGGGTTGTCCACACATTTGCCGTCATCGGAGAACATTCGGACCTTGGCCTCAGAACGCGCCATCATGCCGAACTCGGTGAGCTCCTTGCCCTCCAGGCCCTTGGTGATGGAGCCTACCGGGTGGACGTCGCACAAGCCGATGTTTTGCCCCTTGAACCAGACGGACTCTGCAATCACTGGTTGGTCCATGACTGGCATGGTGTTCGCCATTGTAAAAACGGCGGTAAAGCCACCGCGGGCAGCGGCGCGAGAACCAGTGAGGATAGTTTCAGTGTCCTCACGGCCAGGCTCACGCAGGTGAACGTGCATGTCCACGAATCCCGGAAGCAGCACGCCACCGTTGCCGTCAACGATCCGGTCGGCTGTAGTAACAGAGGTTCCGACTTCCTTAATCACCCCATCTTCTACAAGGACCGAAATCTCCTCACCTTCGCCGTAAGGACGAACGTTCGTTATCAGCAGGGTTCCAGGTTCTGCTTTACCGAGCTCACCGGTTGCTGGGTAGTCAGCTGGAATTGAAGTACTAGTCATATGCTTTTATCTCTCAATCTCTTCCGGCCTAGAAGCCCCTGGTATCGCTACCTGCAATGAGGGTGAACAGGACTGCCATGCGGGTGTGCACGCCGTTATTTACTTGCTGCAGGACTGCGGTGCGAGGCGCATCAGCTACGGCGTAATTGATTTCCATGCCTCGAAGCATTGGACCTGGGTGCATGATGATTGCGGAATCCTTGAGCATCTTCTCTCGGTCTTTGCTCATCCCGTACAGGGTGGCGTACTCGCGGTGGGACGGGAAGAAGCCTCCATGCATGCGTTCTTGCTGGACTCGCAACATCATCACTACATCCGCGTCCGCGATCTCTGCATCCATGTCGTAGCCGTAGCGAACCGGCCAATTTTCAACACCGGTTGGTAGCAAGGTTGGTGGAGCTATCAGTACTACCTCGGCACCAAGGGTGGAGAGTAAATCCACGTTGGAGCGAACCACACGGGAGTGCAGGCAATCGCCTACGATCACCACCTTTTTATCTTTGACATCTCCGATTCGCTGACGCATGGTCACAGCGTCGAGCAAAGCCTGAGTTGGGTGCTGATGGGAGCCGTCACCGGCGTTAATAACGGAAGGACCGTTGCCGTTTGGCGCCACCCACTCAGCGAGTTGCTGAGCAGCACCGGAGGATGGATGGCGCATGATGATTGCATCAGCGCCAATGGCTGCGAGCGTAAGACCCGTATCCTTGAGCGACTCACCCTTTTTTACGGACGATGATGACGCTGAAATATTAATGACGTCAGCGCTCATCCATTTACCCGCGGTCTCGAAAGAAGAGCGAGTACGGGTGGAGTTCTCATAGAACAAAGTGAAGATTGTTCGGCCCCGCAGAGTAGGCAGCTTTTTAAGCTCCCTACCTTCCAGCGCCTCACGAAAACGATCCGCTTCGTCCATCAAGCCAACGATCTCGTCACGACTTAGGTCTGCGATTGATAGTAGGTGCTTCATAATTGCCTACTCTCCCTTTCGGGTCAGAATGACGGCATCGCGGCCATCAATATCTCCACTGAGCACCTCAACATCCTCACCGCGGGACGTTGGGATGTTCTTGCCCACATAGTCAGCGCGGATTGGGAGCTGACGGTGTCCTCGATCTACCAGAACTGCTAACTGAACCTGTTCTGGCCGGCCAACGTCGCGCAGCGCATCAAGGCCAGCGCGGATAGTACGGCCTGAGTACAGCACGTCATCTACCAAGATGACGGTGGCGCCATCTATTCCGCCTGCTGGGATGCGGGTGGGGTGCAGTGCGCGGTGCGGTTTATTCCGAAGGTCATCCCGGTACAGGGTGATATCAAGGCTTCCTGTAGGGACCTTAACGGAGGTAAATTCTTCAATCTTGGCTGCCAGCCGGGCAGCGAGTGGGACGCCACCTGATGGAATGCCTAATAAAACCACGGTGCCTGATTGATCAGAATCAAGCGCGGTCTTTTCAATAATCTGGTGCGCGATGCGTGCGACAGTACGCGAAACATCCTCTGAACTGAGCAGCTCAGTGGTTGTCTCGTTATAAGTCTCGCTCATCGTGACCTCCTTCCCCGCCTCTCTGTGCGGTCCGTTAAAGGAAAACTCACGTGTATGTAATTGTTGCACTGAAACGCGCGGGCTCCGTACGATTTTGCTCCCGCACGTTTCGCTGGGCAGAAGCTTAGCACCGCAACCCCCGTGCGGGAAGGGAAAATTGCCACTTTCCCCCATTTGGACAGTCGCGGGATTCTCTTCGGTGCTACCGTGGGTGTTTTCCATGAAGTCGCTATAGCACAAAGGACGTTCGCCTCATGGGCCTGAAATCCACACATCTCATCCCAGCGCCGCGCCCCATCGTATGGAAGTGGCACACACGACCTGGGGCTATCACACGCTTGAGCCCGCCGTTTTTCCCCATGACTCCACGCGTCGCAGCCTCCAGTCTTGCGGACGGAACCACTATCTTTGACCTGCCTGCAGGCCTTCGTTGGGTAGCACGCCATGACCTTTCTGGTTACGAAGATGGCCGGAAGTTCACCGACGTTTGCGTGAAATCTCCCATCCGCGCACTCACTCCGTGGCGCCACATCCACACGTTTGATGACCACACTGAGGGCACTTCCATCACCGATCAGGTCATGACCCGCATACCTAGTGCCTTGATTGCGCCCACGTTCGCATACCGCCAGCAGCAGCTCATTCAGGATTTGGGCTTTGCCAAGCGATTAAACCACCAGTGTGCAGGTTCCGTTCCGCTTATCGACGACGACGCGACGCCGCTTACGGTCGCCGTCACCGGCTCCCGAGGCACCGTAGGCAAAGCGCTGGTTGCGCAGCTCCAGACGCTCGGGCACCAAGTCATTTCACTCGTTCGCCCTCAACCGGGCCGCTCATTAAAAGCACACCAGCGGGTGTGGGATCCAGCGGATCCTTCCCCAACGCTGCTGGATGGCGTAGACGCACTCGTTCACTTAGCTGGCGAGCCAATCTTTGGGCGCTTCAACGAGGCCCACAAAAAGGCCTTGTACGATTCTCGCATTCCCCCTACCGAGAAGCTTGCGAGGCTGGTAGCACACAGCGAGAGCTGCGATGTCATGGTGGGTGCGAGCGCAATCGGTTTCTACGGCCACAACCGGGGTGATGAGGAATTGACTGAACAGTCTCACAAGGGCGAAGGCGTTCTCGCCAAAATTGTTAACGATTGGGAATGCGCCACGCTGCCTGCGTCCGAGGCAGGCAAACGAGTGGTCAATGTACGCACAGGCGTGGTGTTCTCCGGCCGCGGTGGCGTACTGCCGCTGTTCAGGGCACTTTTTTCTACCGGTTTAGGAGGCAAACTAGACGGAGGCAGAGCTAACTTATCTTGGATAGCTATTGATGATCTCACAGATATTTACATCCGCTCGCTGTTTGACCCGGCCCTGGAAGGGCCGGTAAACGCAACAGCACCGAACCCAGTGACCAATGCTGAGATGACGGACACCCTGGCTAAGGTCTTGCGTCGTCCCGCAGTGTTGCCCATACCGGCCACTGGGCCACAAATCTTGCTGGGTAAGCAAGGAGCCGAAGAGCTTGCCCTCGCCGATCAAATGGTCCTGCCGAGGAAGATCATGGAACGTGGACACACTTTCCGGTACCCCCACATTTCGCAAGCTCTAGCCCATGAGGTGGGCACGGAATTGCTGTTCGAAAAAGGCTAGGATCGCTGATTTTGGTATCGTTCCATGGAGAGTAGTTCGCACTATCCAAGGAACGATACCAATGACTCAACCACCGGTTGACGAAAATTTTCAGCAAAGACAAACCGATTACGGCCCAGTTACCGTAGACCGCATTGCAGCAATCTTGCACGATGAAGGTCTGGAGCATGTGGTGGAAACAATCGAAGTCCCAGCTGAGCACTCCCCCACAGGCAACGCCGAACACCGCGAAATTGCTCGCACGGGCTTTATCAACCAATCAATCATCTTCACCGTTGAGGATGACTACTTAATCTCCACCTCCCTGTGGCGCGGCCATGCCAGCACCGAGTTTGCTGCACGAGCTCTTGCTATGACCAACGAGTGGAACCTCAATCAAATCCTGCCAGGTGCACACTTCTACGAGAATGCCAGCGGACAACTGGAATTCGCCGCCCGTCGCACTCTTCGCTGCCGCGACGGGTTGAGCACCAACCAGCTAGGTGCCTTCATCGTCTCAACCATTGACGCCTACGTATCCATCTGGAACCACTACGAGGTTTCATGGCCAGAACTGAAGAACTGGGAGGACCCAAATAATGACTAACAGCACACTTGGCCCTAACCTTGTCACTATCGAGCGACTCGCTCAGGTAATGAAGCAGTTTAACGTTGAACTCGACATTCTCAACGCAGAATCTGGCGTAGCCGCGGCAAACCTCAACGGAACTCAGTGCATGTTCGCGGTCCTTCACTCTGTGCTGATCGTTCGAGGTGAAAGGCCAACCACCTCCCCGTCACTCGATGCGGACCCCACTTACTACATGGCGTGTAACGAAGTAAATGGGGGCACTATGTACGCCACGGCAGTAATCATGGACAAGGGCCCAAACTTAGCCACCCGCGCCGAAGTCGAATCCTCCATCGTTGCAGGCATGACTGATACGCAACTAGCAGAAACAACTGCCCGGGCTATCGATAATGTTCTAGCTACACTAGACCGGATTGACGTGGTACAAAAGGAACTAGCTCAATAAAAAAGCTTCTCCCAAGTACCTCAGCAGCTCGCAGAATAATCTGCGAGCTGCTTTCCGATGCGAAGCATATACCAACTTTTTAGCTACAGATTTAGCCCGTATTCCGGTATTGTCGCCGAAAACCTGTGGCCTCTCAGCATCCAGTCAATTGCAGAAAGCCTCATGGATTCCCACACCAATGTTGCCCGCACACATGCATCATCGCGCAGCTTGGTGGCTCAAGTATTGGGAATATCGCCCCAGGAGTGCAGCCTGGCCTTCGGCAATGTTGCTGCCGAAGTTTGCCTCGAAACTACTTAAGCTTCTCTAGCTCTTTCTTTTGTTCCTCAACATCAAAGTCCGCTTTAGGCCATGCAAGGTTCATGGCACGGAGAGTCTCCAGCAATAGGTGCTTCACCACCATGCGAGCGTATTTCTTGTTGTCTCCTGGAATGACATACCACGGCGCCTCATCTGTTGAAGTTTCAGCGATAGCAATCTGGTAAGCCTGCTGATACTCGTCCCATTTCCTTCGAGCATCTAGATCGGACGGATCGTATTTCCAGAACTTGTCCTCGCGTTCAAGGCGTTCGGTGAGGTTATCGTACTGAAAATCCTTAGAGATGTGCAGCATCACCTTAATGATGTGGGCCCCAGAGTCGACGAGATCCTTTTCAAACTCGCGGATCTGCTGGTAGCGCGTTTCAATTTCTTCCAGTGGTGCCAGTTCTTCAACTCGAGCGATTAACACATCTTCGTAGTGGGAGCGATCAAAGACACCAATGAAACCGTTGCTAGGCAGTTGCTTCTTGATACGCCAGAGAAAATCATGCCGAAGTTCCTCCTCAGTTGGTGCACCAAACGCAGCAAGATGAACACCCTGTGGGTCTAATGCACCAACAACGTGGCGAATGACGCCACCCTTGCCGGAGGTATCCATTCCTTGGAGAATCAGTAAAACGGAGCCCACCTCATTGCCTGCACGGAAATTTGCGTAGAGTTTTTCCTGCAGCTCTTCAAGCTCATCGTCGATCTCAGCGAAGGCTTGGTCTAAATCCTTCTTTCCCCCAGTAAAACCCGGCGTTTCGGTTGGATCTACCTCGGAGAGTTGGAAACTTGAGCCAGCCTTCAACGCTAAGGCGTCCGTTATATCAAAACTACTCATGTGTGCCCATAGTAGTGAAAAAGGCCCAACACCATGGTGCTGGGCCGATCAGGACGATAAGTTACTCTTCCTCGTCCACTTCCTCAAACTCGATGTCCTCTGCCGACAGAAGCTCATCCAAACCGGAATCGTCTTGTTCAAGATTCTCAGGTGAGATCAGGCCATCGGACTCTGCATCGATTTCCGGCGCGGATTCACGCAGGGCATCAATGTTGTTCAAGATGGCGTCAAGAACCGCATTGATGTACTTAGGTGAATCATCAGTGGAGTACTCCGATGCAATCTCCACGGCATCAACGAGTGCAGTCTTGAGCGGCACGTCCTCATTGAAGAGCATCTCCCACACAGCCACGCGGAGAATCGCGCGGTCCACGTTAGCAATGCGTTCGAGAGGCCAGGTCGGATCAAGATGAACGCTGATGGTCTGGTCAATGCGATCGAGTTCAGCCGCCACACCCTCAACGATGACAGTGGTGTATGCGTTTACCGGAGCTACCGCGTTATCATCCACGCGGGACAACTCAATACGATCTGCAACTACTGCTACAGGGTCAACGTCACGCTGTTCTGCTTCAAAAATTACGTCTACAGCACGACGGCGCGCCTTGTACCGGGAGCCGTGACGCTTGTAATCGACTCCGCTAGATTTCCTGCTTGCGTTCACGTTAGCTGTTTACGCGAGAGAGGTAGGAGCCATCGCGGGTGTCTACCTTAAGAACGTTGCCGGTCTCAATGAAGAGTGGAACCTGGATCTCGGCGCCAGTCTCAAGGGTTGCTGGCTTGGTTCCACCGGTGGAGCGGTCACCCTGCAGGCCAGGATCAGTGTGCTGGACCTTGAGATCCATGGAGATTGGCAGCTCAGCGAACAGTGGCTCACCGTCATGGAAAGAAACCTGAACGGTGGTGTTCTCTAGCAGGAAGCGTGCGGCGTCGCCAAAGAGGTGCTCCTCAAGCTCAATCTGCTCGTAGGTCTTCTCATCCATGACAACGTAGGAGGTGCCGTCGTGGTAAAGGTAAGTCATGTCGCGGCGGTCAACGGTTGCAGTCTCAACCTTGACGCCAGCGTTGAAGGTCTTGTCGGTAACCTTGCCGGAGACAACGTCCTTCAGCTTGGTACGTACGAAAGCTGGGCCCTTGCCAGGCTTGACGTGCTGGAACTCGATAATCTGCTGCAGCTTGTTATCGATCTTGAGAACGAGACCGTTCTTGAAATCAGTGGTAGATGCCACGGGTAAATCTCCCTTGTGGGTATCGAATAAATGGTTACCAAAAATAAGCGTGTTGATTCTAGCAAACACACCCGCCATGACGCATTTTCGCCATGCTAGCCAATGATGGTGAGATCCTTGCTCAGTGCCGTCATGTTCTCCGGTGCACCTGCAGTGATGATGAGAGAATCTTCAATGCGTACGCCACCCTTTTCTGGAACATAAATGCCTGGCTCGATCGTTAGCGTCATGCCTTCAACGAGCTCACCAACGCCCGTCTTGGCAGCGCCCGGTGCCTCGTGCACGTCCAACCCTAATCCATGCCCCGTGGAGTGGACGAAGTAGTCTCCGTAGCCGGCTTTGGTGATGATGTCTCGGCATGCCGCGTCAACATCGGCGAGCTTGGCACCTGGCACAGCTGCTTCGACACCAGCTAGCTGCGCCTTAAGAACGATGTTGTAAATCTCTGCCGCAAAATCGGTTGCTTCACCCATTACGAAGGTACGAGTGGTGTCAGAGTTGTAACCGGCAAGGTGAGCACCGAAATCAATGGTGACTAAGTCACCATGTTCAATGACACGGTTGCTCGCACCGTGGTGTGGCTTCGCAGAATTAGGACCAGAAGCAACAATCGTGTCGAAGGACACGCGCTCAGAGCCAGCCTTGCGCATCCGGTATTCAAGATCGGCAGCAACCTCGCTCTCAGTGCGGCCTACAGCTAGTTCTCCCGCCGCGATCAAGTCAGCTAAGGCATTGTTTGCAAGCGTTGCGACCTCACGCAAGCGATCCTTTTCAAAGTCATCCTTGATCAAGCGGAGCTCTTCAATGACACCGGAAACCGGTACCAGCTGCACGTCCTCATTCAAGGCCTCCTGCAGCTTCTTTAACTCGGCTACGGAAACGTAATCGGCCTCGAAACCAACGCGCGCTGGTCTCTCAATTCGGCGCAGCAGCTCAGGTGCACACGACCGAGCTTCAACGCACTCAATGTCCGGAACCTCTGAGGCGATCTGAGTGGTGTATCGGCCATCAGTGGAAATGGTGGCTGACAAATCCTTAGAGATGGTCAATGCAGCGTTGGATCCAGAAAAACCGGAAAAGTACCGCACATGGGTCAGGTGGGTAATCAGCATGGTGTCTACCCGCTGTGCGGCCAGCTTTGACGCGAGCGCCCTTCGACGCGTCTCAAATCGGGTATCAGACAAAGCCATAGCTTGTACTCCTTAGTTATTCCTGTGGGTATTCCAAGGAACAAGGATACATATGAAACCTAGGATGCGAAGTACTCCAAGGCCAGTAGGTAACCCTTGATTCCTAGTCCTGCTATGACACCGCGCGCGATGGGGGAAAGATAGCTGTGGTGGCGGAACTCTTCACGCGCGTGCACATTGGAAATATGAACCTCCACAAAACCTGCACCGTCCGATACTTCGGCCAAGGCATCACGCAGGGCAACGGAGGTATGCGTGAAACCACCTGGATTAATAATCACGGGCCACCCATTATCCGCAGCTTCATGCACCCATTCAATGAGTTCACCTTCATGATTGGACTGCTTGCAGTCCACGGTGACAGACAAGGCTTCAGCCTTGTTTTTGATCATGGATTCGACGTCGGCAAGCGTAGTTGAACCGTATACTTCCGGCTGGCGCTTACCCAGCCGATTAAGGTTGGGGCCGTTGAGAACAAGAATATGCATGGGGTGTTTCCTTAAGCGCTAATAGCCTCATAGGCCGCGCGGATCTCGGCGTCATTGGCGTCCTCAATACGAGTTGGGTCGCCCACAGAGTTGATAGCAACAAAACGAATGTGGCCACCCTTATTCTTCTTGTCCACCGTCATAGCAGAATACAGCTCTTCAAAATGCCCACCCTCGTAATCGATAGGCAACCCAACGGAGGAAATGATCTCACGGTGACGCTTGAGAAGATCCTCATCAATCAAACCGCGGGCATGGGAAAGAGCGGCAATGAACATCATGCCCACCGCTACTGCATGGCCGTGGCGCCACGTGTAGTTTTCACGGAGCTCAATGGCATGCCCAAAAGTGTGTCCGTAATTGAGGATCTCACGCAATCCGGATTCCTTGAGATCAACTCCAACCACTGCTGCTTTCACCGTTACGGAACGAGCAATCAGCTCCGGCAGGTGCCCCGAAGGCTCCAAACACGCCGCGGGATCTGCCTCATAAAGTTCAAGAATCTTAGGATCTTGGATAAAACCGGTCTTGATGATCTCAGCAGATCCCGCAATGATCTCTTCCTTGGGCAGTGTCTCAAGGAAGTCCAAATCAATAAACACCCCGGCTGGCTCGTGGAATGCACCCACTAGGTTCTTGCCGGCTGCGGTATTAATTCCGGTCTTTCCTCCTACCGCAGCGTCAACCATTGCCAGCAAAGTCGTTGGTATTTGGATGACCTTAACACCTCGCATCCACGACGCTGCGATGAACCCCGCCAAGTCCGTGGCCGCGCCACCACCGAGCCCGATGACGATATCGGAACGCGAGAACTTAAGCTCTCCTAGCTTGTCCCAAGCTGCACCACACACGTCGAGGGTCTTGCCATGCTCTGCATCGGGTACTACGTGGATATGGGCTTCCAGCGACTCGCTGGAAAGCAGCTGCGCCAAATTACGGGCGTAATGCTCCACCGTTGGCTGGGTTACAATCAAGGCTTTGCGGGCTGACAGCGCAGAGGCGAAAGATGCCACCTTCTGCCCTAGGTTCTTGTCAATGACAACATCGTATGGGGATGCTCCATTAACGTTGATTGTGGTCACAGCTTGCTCCTTTACGGAAAGACGATGTGTGGTTAAACGCCGGTTTCTAAGAACCCTAGAATGTCTGCAACAACCTTCTGAGGGCTCTTGTTATCGGTTCGCGCACGGAATTTGGATACCTCCTTGTACAGAGGCTTACGCTTCTCCACCAGCTGGCGGTAATGCTCCACTGGGTCTGCTGCGGCTAATACTGGTCGTGTTGCTTCGGCCGCAGTACGTTTTGCCCCCTCCTCGGGCGAAACGTCCACCCACACAACGGTGTGGTTCTTAAGCTTCTCGCGGGTGGAATCGGTGAGGACCGCTCCTCCACCCAGACTTACTACTCCCCGAGATTCGAGAGCCTTTGCCACCTGCTCTGCTTCTAATTCTCGAAAAGCTGGCTCACCGAGGGTAGAGAAGACTTCGCCGCAGCTCTTGCCCTCCGATTCCTCGATCAGCGCGTCTGAATCGACCAATTCCGTGTGCAGCGCACTCGATAGACGACGTCCGATGGTTGACTTTCCCGCTCCTGGCGGGCCAACCAAGACCACGACCGGCTTACGCCGGCGTTTGGGTGCCACCATAGCCTCTGCTGGGTCCTCAGCCACTACAGCGTTTTCAGTAAGCTCTGCAGCCTCAGGGGTACTAGCTGCAGTTGCGAACCTTTCCTCCGCAATCATTCCAAGCAACCTTTCAGGGTATGAGTTACTCGTTATCGAAGTCGAGCTTAGACTCAACGTACTCAAAATATGAAGCTACATTGCGCTTTGTCTCAGCGAGGTTATCCCCACCGAACTTTGCCAGCACAGCTCGCGCCAGCACCAGGGCAACCATAGATTCTGCCACCACAGCGGCAGCTGGAACTGCACACACATCTGAGCGTTGGTGAATGCCCGTAGCGGCCTTACCTGTGGCCATGTCAACAGTCTTGAGCGCACGCGGGACCGTGGAGATTGGTTTCATAGCTGCGCGAACGCGGAGGGTTTCTCCGTTGGTCATGCCGCCCTCTACACCGCCAGCACGGTTGCTTAGGCGGGTGATCCTGTCGCCTTTCCGAACAATCTCATCATGGGCCTCGGAACCGCGTCGACGGGCCTCCTCGAAACCGTCACCAATTTCGACTCCCTTGATAGCTTGAATACCCATCACAGCAGCAGCCAACTGGGAGTCCAAGCGGTCATCACCAGATACGTGCGATCCTAAGCCGATTGGCAGGCCGTGCACGAGCACCTCAACGATGCCACCAAGGGTGTCACCCTGCTTCTTGGCGGACTCAATCTCAGCAATCATGGATGCCTCAGCATCCTTGTTGAACGCGCGAACTGGTGACTCATCGATAGCACCAACGTCAGCGAACGTTGGGTCCTCAGACTCGAAAACCTCAGAACGCCCGATGGAGATCACGTGAGACAGCACCTCAACGCCGAGAGTCTCACGCAAGAAGCTACGCGCCACTGTGCCTGCTGCGACGCGCGCCGCAGTCTCACGGGCTGATGAACGCTCGAGAACTGGGCGAGCCTCATCAAAGTCATACTTGACCATGCCTGAGAAGTCAGCATGGCCTGGGCGCGGACGAGTGAGCTTGGCACCGCGACCAGAATTCATGGCGGCAGCTGTTTCCTCATCCTCCATGTCCACTGGGTCCGCGGACATGATAGTGGTCCATTTTGGCCACTCGGTGTTACCAACCATGATTGCGATCGGGCTGCCCAAGGTCAATCCGTGGCGAACTCCGCCGAGTAAGGTGACCTCATCAGCCTCAAACTTCATTCGAGCGCCACGGCCGTAACCAAGGCGGCGGCGAGCAAGCTGGGAGGAAATTTCTTCACGAGTTACGGGAACGCCAGCCGGCATGTGCTCAATCATGGCAACAAGTGCCTGGCCGTGCGACTCCCCTGCGGTAGTCCAACGAAGCATGATCGCAATTATTCCATGAACTTCACAAAATTCTCCTATTTAACCGAGAAATGGCGTACCCCCATGAAAAATAATCTTCGCTAAATCCAAAAATTCAGGAGTGTGACAACAATTAAGGGGCTACATCAGTGAGGTAGCGAGGATGGCTACCGCGGCAATCATCATATGCGGGCCGTGCGCGACTGTTTCGCGGCCACTTACAATGGCGCACACACTCAGCACATTCGCTAAAGCAATAGCCCCCAGTACGCCAAATATCCCAGCCGTTGAGGCTAGCGCGCCAGTACTGAGCGCTAATTTCACGTCACCACCACCTATCTTCACCCCTACGTGCCACATCACGAGGTATAGGACCGGCCATAGTATGAGTGCAAAGAAATGGATTGGATTTCCCATTGCCGCTAAGAGCGCCCCTGTCGCCATTGTGGCTAGGAAGATCAAACTGTTGGGAAGGCGAAACTGGGTGTAGTCGTAATAGCTCAGAACGAGGTAAGTTGCCACGATAACGAGCATGAGAAAGTATGCAATCATCTTCTGTGCCTTAGAGATTGCGCCCCGTTACAGTAAACGTCGCCCAAGTAACTTTGTGAGCGAAAGCTACCTTGGACTACAGCCAGTTTAACTATCCAATCAGACCTTCGTCACTCGTTATTAGCCAGGTCTGTGTATACCCCACCTTAGAGCGAGGATTCCAGAGCTTCTCGCATAGCGGTGCGTGGCGCTGGAATACCGGTGAACTGCTCGAATTGACTATACGCTTGACACGCCAGCATGACGTGGCCACCTACGCTCGAAAAACCATTCTCTCGAGCGATCAGGGTAAGCGGCGTTGGCCACGGGTCATAGATCACATCGAAGACGGGGGCGTGAGCGAAGCATTTTTCAAATCCCGCGATCACGGCGGATGGAACAGTGGAAATGATCACGTCCGCGCGCTGACATACGGATTCGATGACTTCGTGATCATCATAATTGTGCATGACAAAGGCTGCGCCGTTTCTCGAAGCCAGACCAACTAATTCCTCGTATTTGTCTGAACGATTAAACACAGTAATGTCCCCAGATTGGAGCTCACCCAACGCCCATAGTGCTGGGCGAGCAGTTCCTCCACCGCCAATGACAACGGCACTGAATCCTTCCGGAAGCCCATGAGGAAACAGCTCCGCTAGGGCGCCAAGTACACCTTCACAGTCAGTGTTATCAGCTGTCCATCCCGATTCGGTGCGAACGAGGGTGTTCGCGGCTCCGATGAGGCTCGCCCTCTCGCTTACAGAATCCGCAAACTCAAGAGCTGCAAACTTGGCTGGCATAGTGACGGAAAAACCAGCGTAAGACTCATCAGCCTCGCCCACAACCTTAGGGAGCAACTCAGCATCACACTCGATAGCCACATATTGCCATCCCTTTAATCCTGCTGCTTCGTATCCAGCGTTGTGGAGGATTGGTGAGAGTGAGTGCTCGATGGGACTGCCTAGGACTGCAGCACGGTGCGTAACGGAGCTCATAACAATTCTTCTTCCTAAACTGACGACACCCCAACCGGTCATGGTTGGGGTGCTTGTGTCTGACATCTTTAGCGGTTGGAGTCCAGAACTCCGTTGTTGATGGATTCCTGAGTAGCGTTCTGATGCTCTTCGAAGGTGTTGGTGAATACCGTACGACCGTCCTTATCAACGGTGACGAAGAAGAGCCATTCTCCTTCCGCAGGGTTTTCCAGCGCCTCAATAGCACGCATCGATGCAGCAGAAATTGGGGTATCCGGCAAGCCGTCCTTTGCGTAGGTGTTCCACGGGGTCACACGTTCGCGGTCCTCATCCCTAGTAGCTACCTCAACGTCCTTAAGACCGTAGTTCACGGTGGAGTCAAACTCTAAGCGCATAGGCTGATCAAGACGATTGAGGATCACACGTGCCACCTTGTCGAAGTCATCGTACGGTGCTTCGCGCTCAACAAGGGACGCAGCGGTAACCAGCTCATACGGGGAAAGCCCTACTGCCTGCGAACGGTTCTCAATGTCAGTGGAAGCAAACTTTTCAGCAGAACGGGTAATCAGATCACGAAGGATCTCTTCTGCACCAGCTCCTGGATCCACTACGTACTGGCCTGGGATAATCATGCCCTCTAGACGCTTAGGATCGTTTCCGCGGGCCTTAATTGCTTCCACAGCCCACGCCGGAACACCAAGGCTTGCTGGATCAGCGGTTCCACCAACTCGCTGCAGTTCCTCTGCGCTAACGCAGTTTACTGAGCCGTCTCCACACGTAACATTGCTGATCTGGGAGTAGATGCCAAGGCGGGTGTCGCCGCCGACTACCACCACGTCCATGAGGGTGGAGCCACCCTGGATATCGAGCATGTCTACCTGATTTGCTGGGTTAAGAAGAGCTTCAACAGCAGACTGTGCGCTCATTTCCTCCTGCAGGCGGTAGAAACCAGGCTTAACGCTGCCCGCGTTAGGGTTGGAAAACGCTGCGCTCTGGAAAGCGTTATTGGAGCCCACGATTCCCCGCTCTGCGAGTTCAGGACCAAGCTCAGACAGGGAGGAACCCTCTGGAATCTCAACCAACTGGATCACTCCGTTGCCGCTTCCTTCGTAATCAGACGGGGTGCGGTTTGCCAGAGATATGCCAATGTAGATTACGGCACCAACAATCAAAACAAGGGCAGCTATTAGGACAGCGAGCCCTCGTTGGCGTCGCTTTACATACTTGGATTCCATCCGCATCAGTGTGTAAACCTTTCGGACCAGCACGCCCCGGAAAGGCTGGGGGCAGGCGGCCACTCGAACTAAATAGAGTCCGTTTAAGCGTACCCGAGGCTGAGCTTCTAACAGTGAAATCGACCTACGAAACGCCGCAAAAAATGAGAAAAAGGGGCTCATTGCCCCTTTGACTTACTGTTTATTCACCATTCAAGGCCTCGAGGTAGTTGTTTCTACCATCAAGCCACGACTGAAGAATTTCCACCGCTGCTATCTGATCAATAACCTTACGGCCGTCTTTTTCGCTAACACCAGACGCCCTTAATGCCTGCGTTGCCACGACGGTGGTCAAGCGTTCATCAGCGTACTTTACCGGCACTTCCCGGCCAAGCTTCGCCATTCTTCTACCAATACGGAACCCAAAATCCTTCGCGTGTTTGACGCTCTTCGACCCATTAGCTTGGAGATCACGAGGAAGGCCAACGACGACCTCAACTACGTTGTACTCCTCAATAAGCTCACCAAGACGATCAATATCGGCCTTATCTGAATCCTTCAAACCGGTTTCTCGAGCAACCGTTTCCAGTGGCATGGCCATACGCGCGTCACTATCTGAAATTGATAGGCCCACGCGCACGGTGCCCACATCTACGCCTAGGCGGCGACCTCGCCCCGGGTCATTTACTCCCGGGGTATCGGGGGTTGGCTTAGCCATTAGAGTGCACGAAGGAGGTCTTCGACTGCGTTGAAACCGCGGTCGGCACCCGTCGCATCAGAGCCAGAACCCTGCGCCATGTCCGGCTTACCGCCACCACGGCCACCAACGTACTGACCAAAAGTCTTGACGATGTCGCCAGCTTTGACTCCACGAGCTACTGCAGCCTTGGTTGCCGCAGCGATGAATGGGAACTTATCGTCATTCTGGGATCCCAGAACAATCACCGCTTCCTGGTCTCCCATTCGTCCTCGAATATCCATAGCCATGGTTCGCAGGTCCCCGCCAGAAACGCCCGCTGGCAACGTGAGTGCAACTACTTGGAAACCGTTCACATCCTTTGCCTTGCTGACAAAGTCCGCAGTCTGCGCCGCAAGCTGCTGCTTGTGCAACGCAGCGATTTGCTTTTCTGCTTCCTTGAGCTTCTGCGTAAGCTGAGCGACGCGATCAGGAACTTGTTCAGAAGGAGCCTTGAGTGCCGTAGCTAGGCCTTCTACCAGCGCACGCTCCTTCGACAGGTAGCGGAAGGAATCGAGACCCGTGTACGCCTCGATACGACGAACACCAGAGCCTACGGAAGCCTCACCCAAGATAGTTACTGGACCAATCTGGGAAGAGTGAGCCACGTGAGTGCCACCGCACAGCTCCATGGAGAATGGGCCACCAATTTCAACCACACGGACCATGTCGCCGTAGTTCTCACCAAACAAGGCCATAGCTCCCATGGCCTTAGCTTCTTCAAGGGAAGTCTCAATGGTGTTAACGCGCCAGTCAGTATCCACGGCCTCATTAGTGATGGACTCAATTCGCTGCAGCTGCTCAGCAGTAAGCTGATCAGTCCAGTTGAAGTCAAAACGCAGATAACCCGGCTTGTTCATGGAGCCAGCCTGCACCGCAGTTGGCCCCAGAACATCGCGCAACGCAGCGTGGATCAAGTGAGTTGCGGTGTGCGCCTGGCGGGCAGCGTGGCGCCACTTACTGTCCACAGACGCCAGAACATTGTCTCCCACAGCAAGTCCACCAGACTCAACCGTTGCCTTGTGAACCCACAGCTTCTTACCAATCTTCTGTACGTCATTGATGCGCAGGACGGTATCACCCATGGTGATAAGGCCACGGTCACCGATCTGGCCACCGGACTCAGCGTAGAGCGGGGAAACGTCCAAGATGACTTCTACCTCGGAACCGGTGGTTGCCTCGTTCAGCAGCTCTCCGTCACCAAGCAGGCCCAGAACCTTAGCCTCAGTCTCAAGCTCTGTGTAGCCGGTAAACTCTGTCGGGTGTTCATCCACGAACTCGCGGTAGATGGACAGGTCCGCGTGACCGTGCTTCTTAGCCTGGGAGTCAGCCTTGGCGCGTGCGCGTTGCTCCGCCATCAGCTTGTCAAACCCCTCAGTATCAACCTCGAGGCCTGCCTCCGCGGCCATCTCCAGCGTGAGATCAATTGGGAAGCCGTAAGTATCGTGCAAAGCGAATGCCTTGGAACCGTCAACCACCTTTTTACCTGAGGATTTGATCTCGGACGCAGCTTCCTCAAAGAGAGCAGTACCAGATTCCAGAGTGCGTAGGAAAGTGTTTTCCTCGGTCACAGCAACACGCAGGATGCGCTCACGGTTTTCAGCGATTTCTGGGTAGGACGGGGTCATGGTGTCCATGATGGTATTCATGAATGTTTCCATCGTGGCACCGGTAGCCCCCAGAAGGCGGGCGGAACGGATGATACGGCGCAACAATCGACGCAGAATGTATCCACGGCCCTCATTGCCAGGGGTAACGCCATCCAGAATCAGCATCATGGCGGTACGGGAGTGGTCCGCGATTACACGGAAGCGGATGTCGTCTTCGTGCTTGGCACCGTATTTAGCTGAAGTGAGCTTCTGCGCTGCGTCAATAACTGGACGTAGCAAGTCAGTCTCGTACACATTGTCAACGTTCTGAAGGATGCAGGCGACGCGCTCAACACCCATACCGGTATCAATGTTCTTCTTTGGCAAGTCACCCACGATCTCGAAGTTGTCCTTGCCAATACCTGCCCCGCGCTCCTTCTCCATGAACACGAGGTTCCAGATCTCAAGGTAACGGGTGTCATCCTCGATTGGGCCACCCTCCTTGCCGTGCTTTGGGCCGCGGTCGTAGTAGATCTCAGAGCAAGGGCCGCACGGACCAGGAACACCCATGGACCAGTAGTTATCAGCCATGCCAAGACGCTGAATGCGCTCGGCTGGAACACCCACCACGTTTTCCCAGATGTCTGCTGCCTCGTCATCATCCAAGTAGACGGTTACCCACAGGCGCTCTGGATCGAGTCCGTAACCGCCGTCTTCCACGGAATTGGTCAGCAGCGCCCAAGCATTCTTGATGGCACCTTCCTTGAAGTACTGACCAAAGGAGAAGTTACCTGCCATCTGGAAGAAGGTGTTGTGGCGGGTAGTGATGCCCACCTCTTCAATGTCGAGCGTTCGGACGCACTTCTGGATTGAGGTAGCGGTACCGTTGGCAAAAGGTGGTGTCTGCTGACCCAAAAAGTAAGGCTTAAATGGAACCATGCCGGCGTTGACAAAAAGCAGGTTTGGATCATCAAGAATGAGGGAGGCACTTGGCACTGCCTCGTGACCTGCCTTTACAAAGTGGTTTGTAAAGCGTTCGCGGATCTCATGTGTCTGCACGGCTAGGGGGTCCTTAATGGCTCTGTAGAAATAGTTGCTATGGGAATAATAAGGGGTAAGTAGGCGTGGGCTAAAACCGACTCAGTAACTGGAGGTAGATGCCCTCGAAATTAAGCTACGCCCACCGCCACCGCGCATATACTCTACCCTCTTCCAGCTGAAGACTGAAGCTTCCCGCAGATAGGCCACAGGCCTTAACCGAAATCAAGTTATCAAGGTTATGGCTTAGTGACAGTGACGATGAGTGCACCAAGGTTATCGGCTTCATCCACTACGGCGTATGAATACGCACCCAACGCGTAACCGTTTACTGGCACCAGTACCCCTTGCGGCGATGAGGACAAAGTGTTCTGCACTTCCCAGGTTGAAGCGCCTGCTTAGACAGATCTCCTGCTCCTGGACAACGATTGCTGCGGCCAAGCATCACCGTCTGAGCGAAACTCTATGCCCCACGAATCATGCGCCTTAGGCGTCCGAGAAACTCACTAATCCGTTTCTCCCCTCCGTGCTGTGTGGGCTCATAATAAACAGCATCCCTGAGGTTATCTGGAATGTACTGCTGCTGCACCACACCACGGGGATCGTCGTGCGGATACTTGTACCCCACCGCGTTGCCCATCTTCTTCGCACCCTCATAGTGACCATCGCGCAAATGTGGTGGCACCGGCCCGAGCTTTCCGGCTCGCACGTCCGCCAACGCGGAGTCAATAGCATTGATCACAGCATTGGACTTAGGCGCGGTAGCTAGATAAATAGTCGCCTCAGCGAGTGGGATGCGAGCTTCTGGCATTCCAATCAACTGAGCTGCCTCAGCAGCCGCAACGGCGACTCGCAACGCCTGCGGATCAGCCATTCCAATATCCTCTGCCGCATGCACAATAAGCCGGCGCGCAATGAAACGAGGATCTTCTCCCGCATCCACCATGCGGGCCAAATAATGGAGGGCTGCGTCAACGTCAGAGCCGCGAATTGACTTAATGAAAGCACTAGTGACGTCATAATGCTGGTCACCGTCACGATCATAGCGAACCACTGCCCTATCAATGTTGGCCTTAACTATTTCTAGGTTCAGCTCGCCGCCGCTCCTGACGGCCTCACTGGTGGCTTCCAAATATGTCAACGCTCGTCGGGCATCCCCACCGGCTAGAACAACTAACTGGTCAAGCGCCTCATCTGTGACACTAATTTTTCCGCCCAGACCGCGTTCAGACTCTATGGCTCGCTCTAGAACTTTCTTAATTGAGGCATCGTCCAAAGCACGCAACTGCAACAATAAAGAGCGGGACAAAAGGGGTGCAACGACTGAGAAACTAGGATTCTCAGTTGTTGCCGCAACCAGGAGGACAGTTCGATTCTCTACTGCCGCCAACAGCGCATCTTGCTGGGTCTTAGAAAAGCGGTGGACCTCATCAATGAACAGGACCGTGCGAGTGCCGTGAATAAGATCGGTCCTTGCCTTATTAATCACAGCTCGGACTTCTTTAACACCTGAGTTAAGGGCCGAGAGACCCACGAAGTTATACCCAGTTGCGGAGCTCACCAAAGACGCGATGGTGGTCTTTCCCGTACCCGGCGGGCCGTACAGGATTACGGACGCCTCGCCGGAGCCTTCGACGAGTCGTCGTAAAGGCTTTCCGGGCCCTAGCAGATGATCCTGCCCCACCACCTCATCAAGATTGCGCGGGCGCATACGTGCGGCCAGCGGAGAGTGCGCGCCAGCAAAGAAAACCTCGTGCTGATCAGTACTTTCCGTATCCCCTGGGACGTTGAATAATCCATCCATGGATTAACGCTTTGCCATAAGGTGCGCCGTGACCTCGCTTGCGAATGCTGCAACGTCCGCAAAGCGGGCATCTTCGTGACGTGACGCAAACCGTGCCATAGCTTCAAAAGTCTCCCGGAGGTCTTCCCGAATTGTCAGGCATTCCTCACTGACATTGGCACGCTGATCTGAGAAGATCTGCTGAGTGATTGGGGTCAAGCTCTCAGCGATGCGCTCTGCGTTTTCTGAGTTAACCTCGAAATCCGCGTCGAGGAGTTCATTGAAGGCATCACCATCGACTCCTAAATGCATCATGGCCAGACTGGACATAGCCCAGCCCACCATCGCCGTAACGATACGCGCACTGCGCCGCGTTGAGTTATTCACATTTGGCCATATGGCCGAGACTTCTTGTACCCACGCCTCGATGAATACGTCCGCCTCGTCATCGCTAATCGGACGCGTGAACGGGAACTGCGGGAAACCAGCAATGACACAGGCGATATCAAACGTAACGTCACGGAAGCCCGCCCACTCGTAATCAAGGAAATGAGTGCGCTCAGAAACAATGATGTTGTCTGGCGAAAGATCAAACGGGGTGAACGCGCGATGGTGGCCACTCATCAACCGGCGAGAGGCATCAGACGCGAAGTCGCTCACAATTGGGTTGATGGTGAAACCAGCATTGCGAAGAATATGCTCACCAATTTTGATCGAAGCTACGAGCAGGCGTTCCCGGAAATCATAAACGGTTATCCCGCCGGGGTGTTTGGTAAGAATTCTTTTGAGAAGGATCTGGAAATCCTGCTCTTTGTTGAACGTCGCAGCATGCATCTTGCCAATCGCTTCACCCAAATTACGCAAAATCGCTACACGGAGATCTTCGTTGCGTGTTTCCAACAACTCAGCGAAAGTGTCACCGTCACCGGAGTCAGTGATGACTAGTAGCTTCTTTTCTACATCGTGTGCCAACAACACAGGCCCAGGGCGAGAATCCTCGGACAAAGACGTGGTGAACTGGTAGGCAACGATCTCACGCATGAGCGTGGACTGGTCAAAAGCAAACCCTGTGGGTGGCATGTGTTTGAGCACAACACTGCGCTGTTGAAGGAACGGCGATGGAGCCACGCGAGCGCGCAACACAACCGCACCACCCGAGCCACTGAGCTGTTTGATTTCAGTAAGCTTCTGCGAGCCACCAAACCGTTGTGACAGCAGTTGCTCAGCGGTTTCCACAATGTCTGCGATCACAGATTCTGTGACTTCAGTACCTGCCAAGTCAGGATTCATGTTAAGGAAGCTTGTCTTAGCCACATCTGCAGACGCTAATACCTCGTCCATCATCGACGCCCCCTCATTATTCTGAGTGAACGGTTCGTTCGTAGCCACGACCTTTAGCTCCTTTCCTTAGTCCCCACCACTTTATGGTCAGGGTGCGTCCCCTTTGAACTAACCAAACCTGCACAACCGGATCCAGTTAAGACAAATAATGTGGGGTAAGCGCGAACTTTAACACCTAAGTGTAAACAGAAAGACTGTGGTTTAGCTAAGACACACACCTTAATAGCGTCTTTGCCGGATAATGGCAGCTATCCTTCAGAATTGACAGCCAGCATTGAGTTTGCCAAACAAAAGGCTCGCGGCAGATCTGAAATGATCCACCGCGAGCCGAACCTTGTGCGCTAAACCTTTTAGGCCTGCTTACCTTCGACCTTCTTAGGCTTAAAGTCCACGCCAGTCTCCTTGCGCTGCTGCGCTGGGATAGGAGCTGGTGCGTCAGTCAGAGGGTCTACACCGCCACCAGACTTCGGGAAAGCGATAACGTCGCGGATGGAGTCGAATCCACCCAGCAGAGACACAATACGGTCCCAACCAAATGCGATGCCGCCATGAGGTGGCGCACCGAATGCGAATGCATCCAGCAGGAAGCCAAATTTCTCCTGAGCTTCTTCCTCGCCGATACCCATCACATCAAAGACACGCTTTTGGACGTCGTGGCGGTGAATACGGATGGAACCTCCACCGATCTCGTTGCCGTTGCAGACAATGTCGTAAGCGTAAGCGGTAGCCTCACCAGGGTTTTCTTCAAAGTTGTCGATCCACTCTGGCTTAGGCGAGGTGAATGCGTGGTGAACAGCGGTCCACTTGGAGTGCCCCAGAGCAACATCGCCAGAAGCGGTTGCATCTGCAGCAGGCTCGAACAGTGGTGCGTCGACGATCCACGTGAAGGCCCAGTCGCCTTCCTTGATCAGGCCCAACTTTTCAGCGATTGCACCACGGGCAGCACCCAGCAAGGCACGGGAGCTCTTGGTGTCACCAGCAGCGAAGAAGATCGCATCTCCTGGCTTTGCGCCAACGTGAGCTGCAATTCCCTCGCGCTCGGCGTCGGTGATGTTCTTTGCAACTGGGCCACCCAGCTCGCCGTTTTCACCAACGGTGATGTAAGCAAGTCCCTTAGCGCCACGCTGCTTGGCCCATTCCTGCCATGCGTCGAACTGACGGCGTGGCTGCGATGCGCCACCCTCCATCACAACGGCACCAACGTACTCGTTCTGGAATACGCGGAAGGTGGTGTCCTTGAAAAACTCAGTGCACTCGACAATTTCGATGTCGAAGCGCAGGTCAGGCTTGTCAGAGCCATACTTCTTCATTGCCTCGGCGTAGGTCATGCGAGGAATTGGGGTGGTGATTTCGTAGCCGATCAGCTTCCACAGCTCGGCAACGATCTCCTCTGCAAGCGCAATAACGTCTTCCTGATCCACGAAGCTCATTTCGATATCGAGCTGGGTGAACTCTGGCTGGCGGTCAGCGCGGAAGTCTTCGTCACGGTAGCAGCGAGCGATCTGGTAGTAGCGCTCCATACCAGCAACCATCAACAGTTGCTTGAACAGCTGTGGCGACTGAGGAAGAGCGTACCAAGAGCCTGGCTTAAGGCGCGCAGGCACCAAGAAGTCACGGGCACCCTCTGGGGTGGAACGGGTGAGGGTTGGGGTCTCGATCTCAACGAAGTCGTGGGAATCGAGTACTCGGCGAGCAGCCTGGTTTGCCTTCGAACGCAGGCGCAGGGCGTTGGACTGGGCTGGACGACGCAGATCGAGGTATCGGTAACGCAGGCGGGCTTCCTCGCCAACCTCACCAGACTGCGAAGCATCATCAATCTGGAACGGCAGGGCTGCAGCCTCGTTAAGTACCTCGAGTTCAGTTACGTTAACCTCGATCTCGCCGGATGCAAGGTTTGGATTTTCGGAGCCCTCTGGGCGAGGCTCCACAACTCCGGTGACCTTGACGCAGAACTCACTGCGCAGGTGGTGTGCCTGCTCAGCTACTTCATTCTCACGGAAGACGACCTGTGCGATACCAGAGGAATCACGCAGATCGATGAAGATCACGCCACCGTGATCACGACGGCGGGATACCCAACCAGTAAGGGTTACGGTCTGGCCTGCGATGTCCTTACGGAGCTCGCCGGCGAGATGAGTGCGCAGCACGTGCACCAATTCCTTTCAATGAACGTTGAAATCATGTCAATGTAGCCACATTACTATCCGCTTTTTGGGAGCAGATTTCCTGATGCAACAAACATTCTTCTGTTGAGTACAACTGCCGTAAAAAAGTTACAGGAGTAAATTCCTGAGACGTTTTTCACAAGCGTGGTGTTCAACTAAGAGTTCTAGGGCAAATATCCTACCCCGCTCCGCGGGAAAACCTTAAACCTGCGGTCCGCAGCACCCCCTCAATGACGTCTACGTAGTGATCTCCATCTCATGACCCCGTCTGCTAGGAACCGTTCTGTCAGGGAGACAGTCTTACGATTAGCCCACACTCAGGAGACACACCGCCCCAGCAGCAACCGCTGCACCGTATACGCAAGCTTGTTGCGTGTTGACGAAATATCTTCGCAGCGCTGCAAACTTGCTGAGACATGAGATTCCCCTCAGGGATTTAGGCCAATTCCCGAGGATTCGAAATCTCAGTTATCTCTAAGGCTCGCCAACTATTGCCCATATTTTTATGGCATGATTTTGGCATGACATTTCGCTCAGGTATGAAGAAACCCTCAAACCGCGCATACACAAGTGGTGGTGGCCGCGGTGGCCGTATCGCAGCTGGCGGTGGCATTGGCTCACTGATCCTCGTGGGCCTGTTCCTGTTGCTAGGCGGCAACCCAGCAGAAGTCGGTCAAATTGTCGGGGGCGGCCAAAGCCAGGGCTCCGGCGAGTTCTCCGGTTCCCTTGATCACTGCGATACCAGCGACACAGCAAACGAGTACACCGACTGCCGTATCGAATACACCGCTTTATCCGTTGATGACTTCTGGACCGAAGAGTTACCAAAGCAGGCCAACATCGAATATCAGCGCCCAGAAGTAGTGGTGTTCGACGGTACAACCCAGTCTGCGTGCGGCACCGCATCTAACCAGACCGGCCCGTTCTATTGCCCCGGTGATAATGGTACGTACTTCGAGCCAACGTTCTTCGACTCTCTCACCCAATACGGTGGCGAGAACACACCATTTGCGCAGATGTACATCGTGGCACACGAGTTCGCCCACCACATCCAGAAATTGGAAGGCACCCTAAGCCTGTCCAACTACAACGATCCAGGAGCCGATTCTGGTGCCGTACGCATCGAGCTTCAAGCTGACTGCTACGCGGGTATGTGGGCTAACTATGCTTCTTCCGGCGAGACCAAGTGGATTGAGGAGGTTACCGAGGATCAGGTTCGCGATGCCATCACCGCCGCCCGTGCGGTTGGCGACGATAACATCCAAGAGCGTGCGACCGGCGAGGTACGCCCAGACACCTTCACTCACGGAACCTCTGAACAGCGTCAAAACGCATTTCTCACCGGTTACCGCGAGGGAAAGATGAGCGCTTGCGACACTCTTGGTCGTGATGTCTACAACTCCTAAGAGTCAGTAGTTCCACACCTCAGGAGCACTGCCTACGGTAAATCCGTAAGCGGTGCTTCTTTCTTTTCCTCAACTTCCAGTCTGTCATCCAGGCCAAGGCGCAATCGCTCTTGTTCAATGATCTGCTTTGCCAAGTCAGACTCTGAGATATCAACTGCGTCTGGTATGTCCGCCGCATTCGATTCACGAGCAAAGCGGTCAAAGATTGCACGCTTGCGGCTTGTGATCTCCAACAGCCGCTCATCAACAGTTTCGTCACCAATCAGGCGATACACGTTAACAACGCTCACTTGGCCAAGCCTATGCGCACGAGCAATAGCCTGATCTTCAATCGTGGGTTTTACCTGAACCTCAGCAAGTATCACCACAGAGGCCTTTTGGATATTAAGACCAACTCCACCGGCACCGATCTGAGCAAGTAACACATTTCCTGCTTTACCAAGCTGGTCGACTAGGTGCTGTCTCTTCACGGGCGGAACGTCACCGTTGATAATCCCAACGCACTGCGCCGCAAATTCGCCATTCAAACGATCCAAAACGTCCCTGAAGTAACTGAAGATCAACACATTGCGGCCGTCTTCTGTTGCCTCTTGGATGATTTCTCGCATCCGCTCGATTTTTGCAGATAGCGGCGTTGGTGCCATCATGGCTGCTCGACGCGCCTGCATCCAGTTTCGTCTTTCGATAGCGGCAACGTAATTCTTCTGGTCCTCAGGGCTAAGCTCTACCCATTCCAAGTGCTCTAGTTTTTCCGGGAGCTCATCTAGAACATCCACTTGGTTACGCCGCAAATATACGGGCGCGATCAACGCCCGGAAATCCTTCGGCCGCATTTTTTCGCCATCCCCCAGCAGTTCCGGGTTGATATAGGAAACTAGCTGAGCGAACTCACTAACACGGTTTTCTAACGGAGTGCCGGTCATCAATATGGCCCGCTGGGATAAGCCAATTAAACGCGCCACCGCTTGAGACCGCTGTGCCTGCGGATTCTTAATCATGTGTGCTTCATCGACGATGAGCAGGCTGCAAGCCCCAAGCTCGGTGGAGCGTACCCCCTCATAGGTAACGATGAGCACTCCGCCCTGCTCGCGCCACATCGATATGGCGTCGTCTTTCTGATTTCCGTGGCCCACGTGCACAGTGAGAGTTGTAAACTTCTCCACTTCTCGTTTCCAGTTGACGATAAGCGAAGCCGGCACAATTGCAATGATCGGCGCTTCAGCCGGTGCATGCACACCCTTCGCTGATGACAAATCATCGTTGGCATCGGAATACGAGTAATCCAGCTCGTGGATCTTGGTTGCTGGGTTTGACTTTGATTCTTCGGCGTCGGAGAAGGGCAACAGCTCGCTCAAGTAATGGCCGAATTCCTTTTGGGAATACGTGGCGCTGATGTGCGCGGCTGCTGCTAGGGCCTGAACCGTTTTGCCCAAACCCATCTCGTCACCCAAAATCACCTTCTTTTGGACCAGACAATATTTAGCGCCAAAGCTCTGATAACCGCGGAGCTGAATGTCCTTCATGGCGGAAAGGTCCAAGCTAAACGAGCGGATAGCAGTTAAAGTGCCTCCATTAAGCCCGAACCCAGTGTCTTCGCCTTTGCCAAGACCGCCGGATGCCATGAGGTTAGCTAAGAGCGTCTGGTAGTGCGCGGGGTTCGCTAGGTAGTCCGCCCAAAGATCGTCCGGTAGATCCACACTACGGCTGGGCAAGAACGTTCTCGGGGTGGCCTGAGCCCATGCGATATCTTCCACAAATTGGTCAAAATAAGAATCGCCTACTTTGACCACGAGGAAGGGCCCGCCGGTCATGGACAGTTGTTGAGGGAACTCGGAAAAATAAGAGATCAACCGGTCGCGGCGCTCTGATTGCTCGAGCGTGATCTGGTGGGCGGCACCGAAACTAGCGAGTACGTTGAGCAGCCCCATCGTCGTTGGATCTTTGGAGTCTCCAATGGTCTTAACGGGCAGTGCAGATGCTTCCGAAAAAAGAGTTTGAGCTGCTGCTTTCATCCTGAGTGCAGTTTGCTCACCAATGCCTGGTACCTGCGTGAGACGCTCTACAGACTGGTGCAAAACATCTGCTACCGTGCGCACACCAATATCATCGAGTCCGTTGAAGCGGAGTCGATCTTTCGTGACTTCCTTAAGCTTCTCGATCGGCATCGTTTGCACCAGAGCATTAGCCTTACTTACCGCAATCTGACGAAGCAAGTGTTGGGCCTCAGCATGCAGTTTGCTGATTGAGTATGGGTGTTGGTGTATTTCTCGAACAAGCTCGTGCGCCGGAACAACGTACTTGCGATCAAGGGTATCCAGCACGGCACCGGACAGCCCTAAACTACTGAGAATATGGTTCTGAGCGGCCCGAACGTAGTGTGGATCAATTCCATGGGCGCCTTCAAAAAGGGCTACGCCGTTGCTCTGCGCAGCGTGAGCTCTCTGTGCACGACCAATGATTGCCGTTGCTTTGTGCTCCACGGCCTCAAATTCTGGTGAAAACAAGAGATCATGTAGCGTTGACGCACTTGATTCCATTTGTTTTACAGATGGCCCAAAGCCGAAACTCGCGCTCAATCGGGATAGCACCCCACGCTGAAGCCTTCTCGCGTCATCAGCCAAAGCCAGTGCTTGTTCCGCTTGATCTACGTATTTACGAAGAACGCCTAGAGCAACGTCCTTCGTATCGTACGCCTGGTGTGGCGGGAAGTAGCCGTCGTTGTCGTCTGGTCGCCGATCAAACTCAGCGCGAAGAAAGAGGGCTGGCGGCCAGGTTATGGTTTGCGGGTCAAAGAGATAAAAACTACCCGTGTTGTCCCCCAAGCTCACCCGCGGCCCTAGGCGCATGTCTCCCGGATCCGCGTCAAACACGGCCAGGATGGATTTAGCCGCAAGCACATTAACTTTAACGGGCTTGACCTTGTCCAAAGTTTGCTTCAAGTGCGCAGAATCCATGGGTTTTATTATCCCCGCTAAAGGGCATGCGCGTGCAAATCTCAGGGCGCAACCTCTACAGCGCACATGCCTTCACCCTGCAATAGACTCAACGGTAGAAGGTGGCGTGTGAAAACTCACTTAAGAGATTGCGCCATGAGTGATTGCTCAGCCAGCGAACAACAGGCGCTGGCCCACTTAGCGATGTGCGGTGATACTTATGTGCTGACGTTGTTCACCGCCATTCTGGATCAATTTCAACACCAAAGATCGTCCTTAACCCAGCAATTTCATGCAGGCTAGCCCGTGGACTCATACCCAAAGGTGCAGAGCTTTATTGCACAGCGTTCCCTTTCCTGATCCAATGGTGGATTATTGGGTGTTTTCCCTTTCCGATACACTGGGTGATTATGCGTACGATCATTGTTATCTCTGCTGGCTTATCCTCACCATCTCGTACCACGAGGGTTGGCAGTGCGATAGGTAACGCGGTGAAAGCAGAACTCCAGGCAAACGATGACGACGCCGCTATCTACACCGTTGAGCTCAAAGACTTAGCGCATGATTTAGCCGACGCCATGACCGGTAACGGAAGTCTCACACCTGCACTGAAACAGACAGTTGATACCGTTGCGGGGGCAGATGCCATCATTGCCGTTACTCCTGTCTTTCAGTCCAGCTACTCCGGACTGTTCAAAATGTTCTTTGACGTCTTCTCCCCTACGGCTTTGGTGAACACTCCGGTGATTATCGCAGCTACTGCAGGTTCGCAACGTCACGCTCTTGTGTTGGAGTACGCTGTACGCCCGCTGTTCGCGTACTTGCGTAGCGCTATCGTGCCAACAGGTATTTTCATCTCTAAAGATGATGACCTCGACAACCTATCAGAGGCGCTCTCGGACCGGTTAAAGCGAGCAGCTCGGGAACTGGGATCGTTACTGGTTGGCTAACTCTGCCCCAAACATCGGTCACCTGCGCTGATAGATAAGCGACTTCTAGATTAAGTGATCCTAAACTATCGGGTCTATAATTCTTCACCAACCAACTCCCCCAGTCGCAGCTTCTCCTCCCTATACTTGGGTCAAGTTTCAAGTTAAGAGGAGAAGCATTTGTTCATTTCTGCGATCGATCTTTTCAGCATTGGTATTGGCCCGTCCTCGTCGCATACCGTAGGCCCCATGCGCGCGGCGAAGCGATTTGCTGAGAAAACCCTCCACGATCGCAGCGAGGATGCAACAATCAATTTCGTTATCCACGGATCGCTGGCCGCAACCGGTAAAGGCCATGGTACTGATCGTGCCGTCATTCTCGGCCTCGCCGGCTATGAACCGACCACCGTCCCCAGTGACTTAGAGCCCGCTTACGGTTCTGAGATTCCCACCCGTGGAACTATCAGCGGTCCGCTAGGTTGTCTTAAGTACCAGTTTTTCTCAGATCCTCAGCCCCTTGATGAGCACCCCAACGCCCTGAGTTTTTGGGTTACTGATGACAGCAGGATGGACAACCTCCCAGAATCTTGGGGCAGTGAACGAAACCCGCATCGCTACTACTCAGTCGGCGGTGGTTTCGTGCTTGACCATGAAGAGTTCACCTCTCAGAGCCGCGACAAAGATCTGGGGGCGGGTGCATCCACTCAGAAGCGCAGGGCTAGTCACCCCTATCAGTTCAACAATGCTCAGCAACTGCTCGCCATCGCAGATGAAACCGGCATGAGCATTCCCGACATCGTGATGGCCAACGAGGTTGCTGAACATGGCAGTGCCGAAGTAATAGAGGAACATCTGGACAAAGTGTGGGAAACCATGTCTGGCTGCGTCAAGGCTGGTATCTCCACTACCGGAACGTTGCCCGGCGGCCTTAACGTTCGCCGTCGCGCACCGGAGCTCTTTGAGTATGTGAACTCACACCTCCACAGAAAAGACGATGATCCACTGTGGGCTATGGAGTGGGTCAACCTCTATGCGTTAGCCGTGAATGAGGAAAATGCGGCCGGCGGACGTGTTGTCACGGCCCCTACCAACGGTGCTGCCGGAATCATTCCAGCGGTTTTGCACTACGCGCGCGATTTCCGCGATGAATTCGACGCAACCACCCACCGAGAATTCCTCCTCGCTGCGGCCGCCGTGGCCATGATTATCAAACGCAATGCCTCGATCTCTGGCGCAGAAGTTGGGTGCCAAGGTGAAGTGGGTTCAGCATCCGCCATGGCCGCAGCAGGACTCGCACAGATCTTGGGCGCAACGCCCCACCAAGTGGAACATGCAGCGGAGATTGCCTTGGAGCACAACCTAGGCCTTACCTGTGATCCCGTTGGTGGTTTGGTCCAGGTTCCGTGCATCGAGCGCAACGCTATAGGCGCAGTAAAATCCATCAACGCGGCTCGCATGGCTTGCCTGTCCAGCAGCCAGCACCTAGTTTCGCTTGACGACGTCATCAAGACCATGGCAGAAACCGGCCGCGACATGCTCACCAAGTATAAAGAAACCGCCACCGGCGGTTTGGCTGTGAACCTAGGGTTCCCAGTTAACCTCACTGAATGCTAGAACGGCCACCAGCTAAAGCTGGTGACCGTTCTTCGGAGAAGCTAAGAGACCTGCAGCTTCTGCTTGATAACCGAACCAAGGCTATCCAGCGCCACGTCTTCTTGGTGGTGCGCACGCAAATCCTTGACTGCGATGGTCCCGTTCTCGAGTTCACGGTCGCCCAATACCAGCGCAACCTTTGCACCAGCTCGATCAGCGCCCTTCATCGCACCCTTGAGACCACGATCACCAAAAGCCATGTCTGCCTTGATGCCGGAACTGCGAAGTTGCTCAATGATCTTGATCATTGCGCGTTTGGCATCAGCGCCCATGGCTACGCCGTAAACGTCCACGCGGGACCCATCCGTCATGGCCTTCTTCTCTGCTTCAAGCGCCAGCAAGCAGCGGTCAACACCAAGCGCGTAGCCAATACCGGATAGATCCTGACCACCGAGCTGTGCCATCAGGCCGTCATAGCGGCCGCCGCCACCAATACCGGACTGCGCGCCCAAGCCATCGTGAACAAACTCAAAACAAGTTTTGGTGTAGTAATCCAAACCACGGACCATGCGGGGATTGATGACATACTCCACGCCGATATCGTCCAACAGACCAGTCACGGTCTCGAAGTGTGCCTTGGCCTCGTCCGACAGGTGATCCAACATCAACGGGGCATCCGCGGTCATTTCCTTGACCTCAGGGCGTTTATCATCCAACACACGCAGTGGGTTGATTTCGGCACGGTGGCGAGTCTCCTCATCCAAAGGCAGCTTGAATAAGAATTCCTGCAGCATGTCTCGGTACTGCGGACGGCAGGTGTTATCACCTAAGGACGTCAGCTCGAGTCGGTAGCCGCTAAGGCCAATAGCCTTGAGGCTGCGATCCGCCGTGGCAATTACTTCAGCGTCCAACGCGGGATCGTCTACACCAATAGCTTCAATGCCTACTTGCTGGAGCTGACGGTAGCGACCAGCTTGAGGTCGCTCGTAGCGGAAGAAAGGACCGTAGTAGTTGAGCTTGACCGGTAGCTGGCCACGATCCATGTTGTGCTCAATGACGGCGCGCATGACGCCTGCCGTACCTTCTGGACGCAGCGTCACGGACCGACCACCGCGGTCAGCGAAGGTGTACATTTCCTTGGATACTACGTCCGTGGACTCGCCAACGCCACGTGCGAACAAGGTGGTGTCTTCAAAAACTGGAAGCTCAATGTGTTCGTAGCCCGCCAGGTGGGCCTGATGCGCGAAGGTATCCCTAACAGCAATGAACTCCGGCGATGCCGGCGGAAAATACTCAGGAATACCCTTCGGTGCGGAAATCTTTTGCAGCTTCTTTTTCTCAGTCACGAATAACAAGCTTAGTGCAAAAGCACCCAACGCAACTAGTTTCGCGCAGCCTGTAGCAAGTACGGGTTGGTCGTACGCTCTGCACGCATGGAAGTGGTAGGACCGTGGCCCGGGAGCAGCATGAGTGTATCGTCCAATTCCAACACCACATTCGTCAACGTCGCATTCATATCACTTGGCGACGACTGCGGCAGGTCCGTTCGGCCGATGGATCCTTTAAACACCACATCGCCCACGAAGCAGTACTCCTGCCCTACCAGCAGGACGCTCCCCGGCGAGTGGCCGGGAGCATGCCTGATTTCAAACTCTTGACCAGCCATGGTGACACAGTCACCGTCACCATAAAACCGAAGGTCCCCGATTGGAGTCATGTTGAAGGCGTCGAAAAGCACCTGTGACTCTGCGGACACCCCTGCGCCGTCTTTAAGCATGAAAGCATCTGATTGGTGAATGAACACGGGCACATGGTGCTGAGCCGCCAACGTACCCGCGTCACGCGTATGGTCGATGTGACCATGCGTAAGAATAATCTGATCCAGCTCTAGATCGTTTTCCACTAAGTATCCATTGATGGCCTCAGCTGTATGCATACCTGGATCCACCACGGTCACGTGTTTTCCTTCTACAACGAGGTAACAATTGGTTTGATACGGCCCAGCCGCAAAACCCATTATCTCCATGTCCGTCCCCTTTTCCTTTGCATATAAAAAAGGGCCGAGTCCTGTCAGGACCCAGCCAACTCATGAGCTACTACTGCGCGGCTTCTATAGCTGCCTTGTAGTCAGGCTCTGTACCAATCTCATCAACAAGCTGGGTGTAGGTGACCACGTGGTTCTCATCGGCAACAATGACAGCACGTGCAAGCAAACCTTCTAGTGGGCAATCATCCTGCAGCTTGAGCCCGAAGTCTACATCGGAGCGGAAAGCAGAGGCGGTGGTTACGTTCTCAATGCCCTCAGCACCGCAGAAACGGTCGAGTGCGAAAGGAAGGTCCTTGGATACGCATACTACGGCAGTGTTTTCCAGCGCAGAAGCTTCTTCGTTGAACTGGCGAACGGAGTTCTGACATACACCGGTATCGATAGATGGGAAGATGTTCAAAACAACGCGCTTGCCATCGAAATCGGAGAGCTTGACGTCTGACAGGTCGGTACCAACGAAGGTGAAATCTGGGAGTTTTTCTCCTACGGCTGGCAGATCACCGGAAGTGGTTGCAGGGTTACCTTTAAAATTCGTTTTAGCCATACTCACCACCATAGGTGCCTATGGACAGCTTTCGCCACAATTTTTCTCTGCTTCACGTGGAGAATGCCGCTATCTTGGCTAGGCCACTGCTAATTCATTGCTGAGGTAGATTTCACGCTAGAATGTGGCGGATTAGTAAACATGGCGAGCGTTCATCCCTTTTGTGTGAATTCTTGCGCAGCGAAAGATTGCCAGTTAGGTGGATATTTAAGGTGAGCACGAACGAACAGCGTCGCAAAGACGCTATGAACTCCCTAGAGAAGGAAATCAAATCCCGCGAACGCGCAGAGAAAAGGAAGCCAATGACCGTCGCAGCAGCTGCGGCTGCGGCTATCGCTGTCATGGTTGGTGGCATCGTGTACGCCACCAACCAGGGCGAAGATCAGGAAGATGTTGTTGCTTCTGAGACCACTAATGTCGAGGAAGTCACCCAAGAGCCGTTGTCCCTGCAGCGTGCTACCCCATTGGCCAAGACGGTTGAGTGCACTTATGAAGATGCTGGCGAGGCAGCTAAGGAAGTGTCAAAGCCTAAGACTTCCGATATCTCCACCGAAGGTACTGTGAGCGTAACCCTAGAAACCAACAGGGGTGATATTCCGCTTGAACTAGACCGCGCGGTTGCTCCTTGTACCACCAACGCAATTGAGCACTTTGTTGCTGAGGGCTACTACGACGACACCGTCTGCCACCGCCTGACCAACCAAGGAATTTTCGTTCTGCAGTGCGGTGATCCTTCCGGCACCGGCGCTGGCGGCCCCGGCTTTCAATTTGCCAATGAATACCCAACTGATGAGAACCCTGACGCGCAACAGCCAGTTGTGTACCCACGTGGCACCATTGCGATGGCCAACGCCGGTGCGGACACAAACGGCTCCCAGTTCTTCTTGAACTACCAGGACACCCCACTGCCACCGGCTTACACCTACTTTGGCAAGATCAACGACAAGGGCTTGGAAGTCCTTGATGAGATCGCGGCTGCAGGTATCGAGGGAAGCGCATCGGACGGCGCTCCTGCGGAGGAAGTAAAGATTGAAAAGGCTGTAGTTAACTAACTCCAACAGTCGACTCACAAGCTCTGGTGACACAAGTTGTCACCAGAGCTTATTTTTATCTTCCATTGGACACCTCGATTACCCACTGAGTTCCACCACTCCTGAATGAGTAAGCATTATTTCCAGCATCCGCATCAAAAACCAGCCCACTATCTTAAGAATTTCTTACACAAACAAACTGTTTTTGAGGCAAATTTTTCAATTAACGATCGTGTGCGCATTCACCGCATTCCAGCAGGTTATGTGAAAATTAGTCGTGAACTAGTTGATTGTGTAAATGGTGAAATTTAACTAGTATTAGCAAAGTATTTCACTCATCGTTTTGAAGGATAAGACAATGAAGCTTTTCCCACGCAAGGGTCTCATCGCAGTTGTTACCGCCACCGCGCTAACCGCAGGTTCTCTCACAACTCCAGCTTTGGCCCAGACTGAAAACGAGTCTGTTACCACATCCGCTGCAGAAACTACCGCGGCCCAGGCTCCAGCAACCACCACCGAAGCTCCGGCAACCGCCACCGAGACTCCGGCAACCAAGACGCCCCAGGCTGACAATGCCAGCGGTTCATCCTCTGAATCAGAGGGTAAGGATGCTGCCTCGGTCCTTAAAGAGATCACCGAGTGGGTTGCACTCGTCTCATCTATCGTTACCATTTTGGGCACCGTAGTTGCTCTAGTGGGTAAGATCCAAGATCTGTTCAAATAAGACTACCTTCCCTAGGTTTTTAGCATCCTGGCGAAACCAACTGCACGTGCACCTTTCTTACAGGTGACTAAAACTCGTCAACACTAGTATTGGTGTGGATCTGCACGCTGGCGATCTCCCAATGTAAAAACGCTAAAACTTCAATAAATGGCCACGCTGTGCGTGGTCATTCTTTTTTGTTCTCCCGACTTCAGGACTGGCATAAAGGTCGAATAAGACGGCTTAGGTGGCCAAATGCGTGTCCCCACAGCGTGTTTCGGTGAGCAGGGGCCGGAAAGACGTTGTACTGCTTGGCCATGTGTAAAAGCACGCGCAGTAGGGCGAAGTTTACCAATGATGTACCAGCGCTAGACACGCAGCGTTGAATGATCTGCACTATCAGAGATCACCGCGCCGTTCGAAGCCCCAAGTAAGTAACCCGGGCCGCAGCGACTGCCAGCCGTCCTGTTTGAGGTAAAAAGGCAGCCGATAGAAAACAAACCGTCAACCACATGGCGGTAGCCTACCTCGCCCGTTTTTGACGAATATCCCCACGATACAAGCCCACATTCAAACAACGTCACGTACTCAATGGAAACGTATCCCATCTCAGATACTTACTGCAGACTGACCTAGAGCTTATGAATGGGCGATTCCAGTAAATTGTTCTGGCGTAATGCTGTCGCGTCGGTATTGACAAACACCGTTAATGATACGTTCTGGGAAAACAAAAACTCGTGTCAGAAATAACGTAATGAGTTTACTAGCGCAGTCTATTCCCAGCATTAATGTACGGAACCGCCGTATGCCGGGTACCAACACAAGGTGTGCTAGTGGGTACCACGTAACCCGGCGGCCTAATCGGCGTGGACGCTAACAGGCGCCATGACCTCAACTCGGTGAGGTCATGGCGCCTCGTCGTTAAGCTTTAGCCACCGGACGTGACACGGTAGACATCAAAGACGCCTTCGGTATTTCGCAATTGAGTCATGAGAGAGCCAAGCTGCTTCGTGTCAGATACTGAGAAAGTGAAGCGGACTGTGGCAACGTGATCCTCACTGGCGTGGGAGTTCATAGCTGTGACTTGTACACGCTGCTCATTGATAACGCGGGTCAACTCCATGAGGAGGCCATCACGATCAAGGGCTTCGAGTTGCAAGGTAGCGGCGAAGACAGAACCCCCGGCCTCACTCGCCCAAGCGACGGAGATGAGACGCTCCGGCTCCTGCTTAAGTTTCTCCGCGTTGGTGCAGTCCGTGCGGTGAACGGAAACACCGCCGCCTCGAGTTACAAAACCAAAGATCTCATCGCCTGGCACCGGCATGCAGCACTTAGCTAGCTTCGCCATCACATCAGGGCTACCTTCAACCAGGACCCCATTAGCGTCACCAGAGTTAGAAATTGGCTTGGCGCTTACCAGCTCACTAAACGGCGTGCGCGATACCAGATCGTCTTCAGCCTCATCTGCATCGCCGAAAGCAGCCATCAGTCTATTGGCCACGTGGGAAGCAGAAACACTGCCTGAACCAATTGCAGTGTACAGCGCATCAATGTCCGGATAGTGAAGCTCAGTAGCTACGGACTTCATCGACGAAGCAGTAAACAACCTATGCATTGGAAGGCCGCCACGCTGCACCTCAGCAGCTAGCGCATCACGACCGGCGTCGAGGTACTCCTCACGGCGCTCCTTAGCAAACCACTGGCGAATCTTCGCCTTAGCTCGCGGCGAGACCACAAAATCCTGCCAGTCGCGCGAAGGGCCGGCGTTAGGGTCCTTGGAGGTGAAGATCTCAATACGATCGCCCGACTTCAGCTTTGTCTCTAGAGCAACCAGCTTCCCGTTCACTTTCGCGCCAATACAGCGGTTACCTACTTCAGTATGAACCGAGTACGCAAAGTCCACCGGCGTCGAGTTAACCGGTAGGTTCACCACATCCCCCTTCGGGGTGAACACGAAGATCTGCTTGGACGTTAAATCGTAGCGCAAGGAATCCAAGAATTCGTTCGGATCCGCTGCTTCCTTTTGCCAGTCTAGGAGCTGCCGCATCCAAGCCATCTGATCAATCTCGGCTTGCTCACCGGAGTTGTTGCCCTTAGTCTCCTTGTAGCGCCAGTGTGCCGCGATGCCGAATTCAGCGTTGTAGTGCATCTCATGAGTTCGCACTTGAACTTCAAGAGGCTTTCCACCGTCCGTCATCACCGTAGTGTGCAAAGACTGGTATACACCGAACTTAGGGCTGGATATATAGTCCTTGAAGCGCCCTGGCATTGCCGAAAAGATCGAATGCACAACACCAATCGCTGCGTAACAATTGGTTGGAGTATCTACCAAAACTCTGATTCCAATGAGGTCAAAGATCTCAGCAAAATCCTTACCTCTAACAATCATCTTCTGGTAGATGGACCAGTAGTGCTTTGGGCGTCCCATGACCTGAGCATCAATGTGGACCTCCTTGAGTGCATTCTGGAGCTGAGTCGTGATCTCGCGTAGGTAGCGATCACGCGAAGGCGCTCGGTCTGCTACCAAGCGAACAATTTCCTGATACTTCTTCGGGTACAAAATGGCGAAGGAGAGATCTTCCAGCTCCCACTTCACACTTGCCATACCAAGACGGTGAGCTAGTGGCGCAATAACTTCGAGAGTCTGCTTAGCCTTCTTAGCTTGCTTCTCCGGCGGGAGGAATCGCATGGTGCGCATGTTGTGCAATCGGTCAGCGACTTTAATGACCAGAACGCGCGGATCCTGGCTCATGGCCACAATCATCTTCCGGATTGTTTCCGCCTCTGCAGCTGCGCCGAGTGCAACCTTGTCCAACTTGGTCACGCCGTCAACAAGGCGCGCAACTTCCTCACCAAAATCACGCGTGAGATCGTCTAAAGAGTAGTCAGTATCCTCCACCGTGTCATGCAGCAGCGCCGCGATCAACGTGGTGGTGTCCATACCAATCTCAGCGGCAATGGTAGCAACCGCCAATGGGTGCGTAATGTATGGGTCCCCAGATTTGCGATACACACCTTCGTGCAACCGTTCAGCAGTAGCGTAAGCGCGCTCCAAGACTACTGGATCAGCTTTTGGATGGAACTCTCGATGAATGCTAAGCAGTGGCTCCAGCACCGGGTTGATCTTCACGCGGTTGCTTGTCAGACTGCGGGCAAGGCGTGCCGACATGCTCCGCATTGGATTGTTTTGTTTAGTCTTATCCTGCGGCATAGTCGGCTCCTCAAAAAGTAAACGTGCTGTATCGAAGTACATACACGTATCGTGTATCCACCACTTCACAGCACCCAGTTCGCTACGTAATGAATGCGATGATGTAAGCATCAGCTTCTGCCGCTTCTATAATACGGACGTATCAACCAAAAAAGCGACTTAGATCACTTAGATGACTAAAACAGCCCGTGACGTACGGAAAAGCAAACGCTGATCACATTCCGAATAACTAGATTTTAGTCCGTCTCGCATACGCTTTAGCGAGCATCACCTATTGTCTCCATCACACAGAGCAAGGCTCCCCACCAAGCATGCAAGCTGTGGGGAGCCTCAAGAAGATCTCTTGCCTAATTAGTCTCGATGACGGATGGCGCGTTAACCACAAACACCTCAGCATCCGAGAGTTTATCCCGGCCTTTTAGGCCCTCAACTTCAAGTACTACGGCATAGCCGGAAACCTGCCCGCCACAATTCTCAATAAGCTTGCGGGCGGCTAAAAGCGTGCCTCCAGTAGCCAACACGTCGTCGACCAGAACGACCTTTTTACCCTCAAGCTCTAAGCAGTCAGCTGGGAGCTCTAAAGCAGCGGTTCCGTACTCCAAGGTGTACTCCTGCGTATGAACAGGAGGTGGAAGCTTACCTTTTTTGCGAATCGCGAGAATGCCGGTCCCCAGTTTGTATGCAACTGCAGAGCCAAGGAGGAATCCGCGAGCGTCCAATCCACCGATCATGTCAGCACCCATACGCTGCGCAGCATCAGCTAAAGCATCCACGACACGAGCGAAAGCATCGCCATCTGCCAACACGGGAGTGAGGTCCTCAAAAAGAATGCCCTTCTCAGGGAAATCTGGTACCAGACGAGTCTTAGCTGCCAGTGCAGCTCGGGCATCCTCAAAATAACGCGTGCTGGATGTCTCTGAAGCTGGGTGTGTACTCATGTGTAGTGAAAGTCTTTCAAACAGTTGGTCAATAAGCTTTACAAAGCTTTATTGTCAACGGGCTAAGTTCCATGCAATAGAGTACCGGTTTAAGGGTAAATCGCGCTAAAAAGCGTCCGGTACTCCCCCGTTAGGGAAACCTCTAGGATTCAGACTCGCCAGAACTTGCGTACTCCCAACGGTCAAGGTTCCATCCAATACCTGTGAAATCGGAGTTCGGAATGACGTTTCCAACGTTCCTGTCCACAACGAAGATGCGCGGTTGCGTTGCTAACGGAACTGTAAACAAATCCACCCACGATTGACGTTCCGATGCGCGGATTTCCTCACCATTAGTAGATTGCGGTGCCACGGTTCCGAAGTCATAGAGGGGATCAACTGCACCAAGGAAGGCATCGATGGATCCTTCCTTGTAGGTTTCATAACCCCATTCTGTGACACTAGTGCTGGAAAGATCGCCAATGCTGGAGGCAGTCTCAGATGCATCCACGATGGTAATGCCCACTGGTTCACAGCTGGCCTTGATAGCTTCAACCATCTTGCCCTTTCGCGCATCAGGGCCGGAGTAGCCGATACGCACAGTCTGTCCTGCCATCAAGGCTGCATCGCTCGGACGCGGTGGCAATTGCCTACGTGCGACATCTGCGACCCTCTGGGCTATCGGATCGCCGTGACGCAGGATTCGAGTGGCGATTGGGCGAACCTCAGTCCCCGACGCTTCCGCTGAGGCCTCCGCGACTTTGGCTTGATCTACACAAGCCGCAAATGCCCTACGGTTTGCAGAATCGTAGAACACACCCGCGGTGGCAAGCTTTAAGTGTTCAGTAAGTACTCCCTGCTCATTAATGATGTCAAAAACGTTGTTGGGATCGTTGCGATCGAACCAATCCACATCGTTCATGGATCCGACCTCCACTATGTGGAGTTCGCCGCTATCTTTTAACTCTTTCAAATCTGTTCCACGCGGCCACACAGCAATCCGCTCTACGGTAGCCGGAGCACCCCAATAGTTCTCATTGCGTTCCATCATTACTTGGCCCTTGTCACCAACCCCAGTGACCTTGTAAGGACCGGAAGAAACTTGGAGATCTGGATCGAACTTGTCCAGGTTGAAACCATCCCGCCATACGTTAGCCACCGGTTCCAGCGCAGCTTCGTCGCGGTTCTGCAAAGCGTTATTTAGCTGCTCCATGGACATACCAACCTTTTTCGCAATCGGATGAGCCGGCAACAAGGTGCCGGGGCTAAAGAGGTGGCGCCATCGCTGGCCGAAGCCTTCCTTGAAAACGACGGTAGCTTGAGCAGAATTTGGCCGGCACTCAACACGTTCTACTTGATCCATCAACGGCAGATAGGAATTAAAAACGGTCGGCATCACGCCAGCAGTGAAAGCCAAGAGGAAAGAATCACACGTGATCAATGCGCCATCGGAGTATTTGGCCTCGGGCGAAATCTTATAAATAACGCGAGTGTTAGCACCTGGCAGCACTTGAGTGGAGACGAAATCGGAGTTGGGAATTAACTGGCCTTTAGGCCCAGTTACGTGGGACGATGGATACAAGCGACCGGACAGAACCTGTGCGTTCGTCGAGGCGCCAACTGCAGAGCCAGCATTCGTGGTGACGAGTACATCGTCAACAGCGTAACCGAAGTACCCCTCTGATCGCTCGACGGTTTCGCCTTGCTGCGAGGAACACGCGCTAACTAACAACGCTGATGACACCACCGCAGAAACAATTTTGCCCCAAGAACTGCGACCTCGTCGCGCCACGGAGTTCCTTTTAGCAGTGGAACCTAAATTATTCACGTCGAAGCTTCTCATTCCAATTTGATCAGTGTTACTTGCTGGCAATTGATCGTGTGATCAAGCTAGTAATTACGTCAAAGTATATAAGCAAGAACCAAATGGTAGCACATCAGTTAACAACCTTGCCGATAATAGCGATCTCCCCGCGGTTTCAAGGAAACGGCGGGGAGAAGTCTAAGTGAACTATGGGTCCAAGACCTAGAGGGTTAGTTTCGTCCAGGTCGCCATGTTGCACCCGTGGAATTTTGGCCATGGGCAGAAACTCTTGGCGATTCAACGGTTCGCTTGTCACCTGATGCGACCACGGTTTCCTTAGCTACACCGTTATCAACGGCAGTAGCTTCGTTCTCCGTGGTGCCCGCAGGACTTGCCCCATCGGCTGCTCCACCGCGGTAGGCGTCCACCTGATCATTGTGCTTCTTAGTTTCCTTGGTGCGGTTTTTGAGGTCTACCAAGAACGGAGTAGCCAAGAATACTGACGAAAGAATGCCCTCGATCACACCGACCAACTGAATGAGTGCCAAGTCTTTCAGCGTACCCACACCCATCAGCCATACGGCAATTACTATCAGCGCAATGATAGGTAGCGCTGAGATTACCGATGTAGAGATGGAACGCATGACAGTTTGATTGATGGCATCATTGGCGTGTTCTTCGAACTTCACCGTCCTATTGGAAAGGTATCCATCCGTATTCTCCCGGACCTTATCGAACACAATCACGGAGTCATATAGAGAGAACGCCAAAACAGTGAGCATACCGATCACAGTTGCAGGCGTTACCTCGAAACCGAAGATCGCGTAGAAGCCCGCAATCAGAATGAGGTCGACCAAAAGCGCGGCCATGGCGGCAACAGCCATCGTGCGCTGAAGGCGAAGAGCAATGTAGACGAATACAGCAACTAGGAAGACTACCAAGGAGATGAGCATACGCTCGGTAATAGTAGAACCCCATGACTCAGACACCGTGGAATCACCAATTGCGTCAGGAGTAGCGTTTCCTGCTGCATCCTTGGGCTCGTACTCCTCGTAAAGGGACGCGCGCGCATCACTGATCTGCTGATCAGTCAGGCGCTCAGAATTGATTTCCAGGATACGGGTATCACCAGAGCCGACAATCTGAACCAGTTCAGGCTCTACGCCAGTGGCCTCGATGAAGGTTTGCTCCACTTGCTCTGTTTGAAGGTCCGCAGCCGGCATGTTCATCTTGGTTCCACCGACGAAATCGATGCCAAGGCTGAAACCGCGCAGGACAATGCCCAGCAACGAAGCCACAATAAGAGCGGCAGTGATGCTGTACCAGATCTTGCGCTTCCCAACGAAGTCCAAGCCACCTTCTCCAGTAAGCAGCTTCGTGCCTAAGGAACTCTTAGCGGTAGTAGCGGGAGTAGACGTGCTCATCGTTACTTACCTCCTTCAATGGGTGATGGATCCTCTGCGGAAACTTTGGCAACTGCAGATCGCTCTCGCTGAGCAATGTCAAAGACCTTACCCATGCCGTTGGCGGATGGCTTGGCGGTCCACGGCTTGCGGGAAGCAAGGATAACCAATGGTGCAGTGAGCAAGAAGGTTACCAAAAGGTCGAATACGGTGGTCAAACCAAGCGTGAAGGCGAAGCCCTTAACCTCACCCACGGCGAGGAAGTAAATAATCACTGAGGCAATCAGGGTCACAGCGTTACCGGTAACAATGGTCGCCTTAGCACGATCCCAACCGCGAGGCACCGCAGAACGGAAAGTTCGGCCTTCACGAACTTCATCCTTAATTCGCTCATAAAGGACCACGAAGGAGTCGGCAGTCGCACCGATACCGATTACCAAACCGGCGATACCCGCGAGATCCAACGAATAACCAATCCAACGTCCGAGGAGAACGAGGGAACCGTACACCAGGACGAAAGAAAGGATCAGAGATGCAAGTGAGATGAAACCAAAGTAACGGTAGAAGAACAGGGAGTAAATAGCGATGGCAACCAGACCAACCAATCCAGCAATTAAACCAGCTTCAAGGGAAGCAACGCCCAAGGACGCTGGAACGGTGGTTGTAGTACCGCCGGACTCGCCGTTCTCGCCTGCGAAGCTCAGAGGCAGCGCACCATAGCGCAGGTTGTTAGCCAGCTCATTCGCCTCCTCTTGGGTGAACGAACCGGTGATAGCCGTAGCAGAGCCAACTGGAGTTGCTCCCTGGATTACTGGAGCTGAAATGATCTGCGAGTCAAGGGTAATTGCAACCTGCTGCTGGAGGTAATCCTGCGTTAGCTTCGCCCAAGTGGCACTGCCCTGCTCGCCGCCCTCAGATTTGAATGAGAAAGAGATCTCCATCTGAGAGGTTTGTGGGTTCATGCCGCCCTGAATCGGACGGTTGGTGTCAATTTCGTCGCCAGTCAGTCGCTTACCATTTTCCTCATCAGTTTCTCCGATGAGTAGTGGTGATGGGTCCAGTACATAAGGGGCACCGCTAGTGGTGTCACAGGTAACCAGTGGCAGACGCGGATCATCCGTGCCCTGCAGTGGATCCGGTTGGCCGGAAGTACATTGCAACAGGCTGGAAGCTGCGAACTGCTTAATTGGATCTGTAGACTGTCGATCTTCCTTGAGGACGTCAATCACCGCATTGCGGCGCTCTTCTTGCTCAAGTGAGTTCGCAGGCTCGGATGGCGCCTTCGCTGTAACGGTAGGTGCCTTCTTTTCCTCTGCTTCGGGATCAGCCTGCTGTGCTTGCTGATTCAATGCAGTGGTTACTCCGTTAAGTGACTGGTTAGCAGCCTCCGGAGTAAGAGCACCTACTTCTACCCAACGGTTAGCCATTTCCTTGACAGCAGGTAGAAGTACCGCAGCATCCGGCGTCTGTGGCTGAGCTACGGGACGGAACAGCAGCTGCGAGGTAGCACCCAATGCACGTGCCTGCTGTGTATCCTCACCAGGCACGGTAATCACCAGGGTGTCACCATCAACTACGACCTCGGCGCCAGAAACACCTAGGCCGTTGACACGGTTTTCAAGAATGTTTCGAGCTTGAGTGAGCTGATCTTCAGTTGGTTGTTCACCTTGAGGAACCAAGGTAACGCGGGTACCGCCTTGAAGATCAATGCCAAGCTTCGGGGTCGCAGATTTGTCACCGGTCAAGAAGATGAGTCCGTACACGATGATCAAGATCAAGGCGAAAAGACCAACAGCCTTCTTTGGCTTTGACTGCCACTGCGAACCCTTGCCACGCGTTTTCGAAGGCATTGGAGTTCTCCTGTATAGATATTCACTTCCCCCAGCCAAGAAAGAACTAGGGGAAATGCTTGCAATGACTCAGGGCACGCCGACCACTACTGTAATCGGTCGATGATCTGAGTTGGTTTCATGCCACCGGCACGAAACACACACACATCGGCTAATCCTACGACATAACGGCTGGATTAGAGCAACTAGTTTACTGTGTGTTGCCATAAACTTATCGAGCACTATCTGGGAATTCCGCGCCGCTATGAAGCCTAACTCTGACGCGGTACCGCTGGCTTGTCACATTAAAAAGCTAGGCGGGGCAGCTGCCCGGCCTAGCTTGACGTAGATATATAGATGATTAGACGTTTTCTGGATGGTCGTCAGCGTCTGGTGCTGCTACATGAGACTCTTCCGTGACATTAACCTTCTTGATAATTGCCATCTTCTCGAAAGTAACGTTGACTCCGCGAGAGATTTCCAAATCTACGGTATCAGCAGTAATACCGCGGACAACACCGTAGATGCCGGCGGTGGTCACAACACGATCGCCCAAGACCAAGCTTTCCTGCATCGTGCGAATTTCATCCATGTGCCGCTTCTGCTTGCGTTGCAGCATGAGAGAAGGCACTACCAGAATCACCAATAGCAGAATTAGAAGAATTGCGTTACCCATGCTCCACAGTCTGCCATAGAACCTCTTGCTGGCTAAACCACGGGTTAGAGAAGCGTTCCCATAGTTCCTTCCGGAGGCTCCAAACCGACGTGACGCCAGGCGGCTGCAGTGGCTACACGACCACGGCCTGTACGTGTGATCATGCCGGCACGTACTAAGTACGGTTCGCACACCTCTTCCACTGTTGATGCTTCTTCGCCTACGGCAATAGCCAAGGTACTCACACCAACTGGCCCACCACCATGAGACTTGACCAAGGCCTCGAGCACTGCACGGTCGAGACGGTCCAAGCCCATCTCGTCGACATCGAATACAATCAGCGCAGCCTGAGCCGCGCCTAAATCAATATGACCGTCTGAGTGGACTTCAGCGAAGTCTCGGACGCGGCGAAGGAGACGGTTGGCAATACGCGGTGTACCTCGGCTTCGAGACGCAATTTCCACGGCCGCATCATGATCAATGGATACTCCTAGAATTTTTGCGGCGCGGGATACCACCTTGGTGAGGTCTGCAGTGTCATAGAACTCCATCTGCGCGGTGAATCCGAAGCGGTCACGCAGTGGGCCCGTAAGCATGCCTGACCGAGTGGTAGCCCCCACCAAAGTAAACGGCGCGAGTTCAAGAGGAATCGAAGTGGCGCCAGGACCTTTACCGACGATGACATCGATACGGAAATCCTCCATGGCCATGTAAAGCATTTCCTCCGCCGGGCGAGCCATACGGTGAATTTCATCAATGAAGAGAACGTCTCCCTCCATCAAGTTGGACAACATCGCTGCGAGGTCACCTGCACGTTCCAATGCTGGTCCTGACGTCATGCGTAGAGACGTGCCTAGCTCATAAGCAATGATCATGGCCATGGTGGTCTTGCCTAGGCCTGGGGGGCCAGACAACAATACATGGTCTGGAGTCACGCCACGTTTTTTGGCGCCGGTGAGTACAAGATCAAGCTGGTCACGAACTTTGGGCTGACCAATGAACTCGTCAAGACTGCGGGGTCGCAGAGTGGTCTCGGTATCAAGATCAGTAGGCTGCTTGTTTGCATCAATTGCAGCATCTTTGTCGCGCAATGATGATTGAGGTGGTTCAGGAGTGCTGAACTCTGTTTTCTCTACACTAGCCATGCTATCTGCACACCCTCACTGCTCTCGGCTGTACGCCATAAATAATTAGCCCTGAAGCTCTTTGAGGCATCGCGCCCACGGAGATTCTGGCCTTACCGGTAACCATACTGTTGCGTTTCATGAAGTTTAGACGCGACAGACTACTTTCTGGTTCCCAAGATACTCAACGCAGCTCGAAGAGCTTGGGACGTCTGAATATCTGGGTTCTCAGACAGGACCTGCGACACAGCTGGTTCTGCCATTTTCTCGGTGAAACCAAGACCCGTCAGGGCTTCGATGACTTGCTCTGCGATGTGACCGCTAAGGTCAACCTGAGGTGAAGCAACCTCATGGGTAGACCCGCCAGGACTTACGTAACCAGCCACCTTATCCTTCAGATCGACCACCATACGTTCGGCCATGCGCTTACCCACGCCTGGAATTTTCTGCAATGTTTTGGCATCTGAACTGGAAATGGCTCCAGCTAGTTCTTGCGTTGTGTAGACGGACTGAGCCGCCAGCGCTAGACGCGGACCGAGGCCAGAAACTGTCTGCAAAAGGGCAAACATCTCTCGGGTTGAGTCATCTAAGAATCCATAGAGAGTCTGTGAGTCTTCCTTCACAACCATGGTGGTGAGAATGAAAGTCTCTTCACCACGAGCTAGTTGGGCCAGCGTATTAGGCGCTGCTTTGACCAAATACCCTACTCCAGCGCACTCAATGACTGCGGAGTCGAGCGATATTGTGATGACTGTTCCGCGAAGCGATGCGATCATTGTTTGTTCTTTCCTGTTGAATGATTCTGGCGTCTTCGATGTCTGGTTACTTAGTGGAGTTCATTGCGCTTCGGCGTACCGCACTTGGGTCCGGCTGTCGCTGAATCTGCTGTTTGGCAGCACCAAGGAGTCCTAGCTGTTTCTTGCGTTGTACAGCTGCCAGCTTCTCATTCTCCCTGTGGCGGGCGAGCATTGGAGCGCGCCAGCAGTGGCACACCGCTAGGGCCAGGGCGTCCGCCGCGTCTGCTGGTTTAGGAGCTTCAGTCAGGCCGAGGATACGAGTGATCATAGCGGTCATTTGTTTCTTATCAGCACGACCATTTCCCGAAATAGCCTTCTTGACCTCACTGGGTGTGTACATGTGCACATCAATGCCCCGCTGGGCGGCGGCCAAAACCAAGACGCCTACTCCGTGAGCGGTGTGCATGACAGTAGAGACATTGCCACGTTCAAAAATACGCTCGATTGCCACTACATCTGGCTTGTACTCATCCATCCATTCGTTGACGGCCTCACTCAGTTCCAGTAGGCGCTGCGAAAGTTCATCACTCGGAGGAGTTCGTACCACTCCTACAGCTACGGGGAGGACCGCCCTACCCTTTCCGGCTTGGACCACAGATAAACCACAGCGGGTCAGCCCCGGGTCAATACCCATGACTCTTAGACCTTCTGTGTTCATTTAAGCTCTCCTCAAGTGGTGCAAGCACTAGGCTCGTGTGCAACATTTCTCACAAACTTAGCACACTTTTTCGACTACCCCTTCAGAGCTAAGGCCCAGCAGCCGTAAAACCACTGGGCCTTCAATTTGTCTGAATTAATCGTTCTCGAGCTCAGCCAGTACCTCGTCAGAAAGATCCATGTTGGTGTACACGTTCTGCACATCATCAGAATCTTCCAAAGCGTCGATCAACTTGAAGATCTTACGCGCGTCATCAGCAGTGAGAGCAACTAAAACGTCTGCACGGAAATCAGACTCTGCCTGTTCTACCTCAATATCGGCTTCTCCAAGAGCTTCCTTGATAGCTTGGATATCGCTTGGAGCGGAAATGATTTCAAACATGTCTCCTGCGGCCTCAACCTCTTCAGCCCCAGCATCCAGAACAGCCATGAGCACGTCGTCTTCACTAAGCTCACCCTGCTTGACGGTTACGACGCCCTTGCGGTTAAACATGTAGGAAACGGCACCAGACTCCGCCATGTTGCCGTTGTTCTTGGTCATCGCGGTGCGGACCTCAGAGGCCGCACGGTTACGGTTGTCAGTAAGACACTCAATCAGCATGGCAACGCCGTTTGGACCGTAGCCCTCGTACATAATGTTCTGCCAGTCAGCACCGCCGGCTTCCTCACCGGAGCCGCGCTTGCGTGCGCGCTCGATGTTGTCGCCTGGCACGGAGGCCTTCTTAGCCTTCTTGATCATGTCATCAAGAGTCGGGTTACCTGCTGGGTCTCCACCACCGGTACGCGCTGCAACTTCAATATCCTTGATCAGCTTCGCCCACAGCTTGGAACGCTTTGCATCGTTCGCAGCCTTCTTGTGCTTGGTGGTTGCCCATTTAGAGTGGCCTGACATCGGCTCCCTTTCTCGATTACATAAATTCAGAAGTATGGTTCAGTGATCACGGTGGCGCATCGTTACGTCGTCACACTGCGTGCTCGGTAACGGACACGCTGACTTAAGTGCCACCGATACAACTTGGCCAATTATACGGCAGACGTGTTGAAACTCGAATTATTGACGCCTGCTGCCTACTGCCCAGGCTTGAGAGTATCCATTGGAATACTCACGGCATCCTCACGCAGGGTTCGGGTGAGACCTTCTTGAGTAGTGACCGCAACGAGTTCACCTTGGCGGTTAAATATGCGGCCGTGGGTCAGCGCCCTACCAGCGTGCGCGGACGGCGAGATCTGGTCATACAACAACCACTCATCTGCACGGAATGGACGGAGGAACCACATGGCGTGATCCAAGGACGCCATCTGCACTGGATGATCTGGGTGAGGAACCAAGGATGAGTGAAGCAAAGTCATATCTGACATGTAAGCCAAAGTGCACACGTGGAACGTGTCATCTTCAGGCAGCTTTGCCTTCGAACGGAACCACACCACCTGTTGGCTCACCGTGTACTTATTGTGTTCGAACTGGTCCTGCGGAACCATACGAATGTCCCAGTCAGTCCACTCCTGCAGCAGAGCTCGACTGTTGGGTGACATCGTTGACTCATCAAGGACTAGGTCCTCTGGTGGCGGAACCCTTCTCATAATGTCTGAATGCTCTGGGCCTACATCATCTGTGCGATGGAAGCTCGCTTGCATGATAAAGAGTGGGTGGCCATCCTGAACCGCAGTTACCTGACGAGAGACGAATGACTTGCCATCCCTGATACGGTCCACCATAAAAAGCGTTGGCTTACTGGAATCACCTGCACCCACAAAATAACCGTGGAGGGAGTGGACCCTAAGCTTCGAGTCAACGGTTCGAGTCGCGGCGACGAGTGTCTGCGCTGCTACCTGTCCGCCGAAAGTACGCTTGAAGGCGGACTTGATTGCTGGCCCACGGTAAATGTTGGAATCAATCTTCTCTAGGTCCAGAATTTCACGAATAGAGCCCATACCCTGGTGCTTACCTTTCCATTCAGCCATCTAAATACGGTTCTAGCTGTTTATACAATACGCACATCCGCTGCGCTTTGCTTCAATATGATCTAGCGTTTTGCCGTATGAGCTCTTGCGTTTAAGCTCCTAGGACATGACCCCTAAGAAAGCACACACAGTTGTTGCCACCCTAGAAATGTTTACGTGGGCATTTCTGATCTTCTCAATGATCATGAAATATTCCGGCACCACGGATGCAATCACCCCTATTGCCGGCGGCATTCACGGATTTGGCTTCCTCTGTTTTGTGGTGGTCACCATCGTCATCTGGCTTAATAACCGTTGGTCCATTGGCTGGGGCATCGCAGGTTTGGCCGTTTCAGCGATCCCATTCGCGGCGCTTCCTTTCATGATTTTCGCAGACAAGAACGGCAAATTAGAAGGCAACTGGCGAATGACCGCAGCTGACCCTACTCAGCCACAGACATTGGGTGACAAGCTGCTTTCACAGCTCATGAAACACACTGCCCGCACAGCTGTCATCTTGTTGAGCATCGTGGTGATCGTGTTTTGTATCCTGCTTTATCTGGGCCCACCGGTAGACGTGGAAGCTGTTATCGAAGGGCAATAGTCGATTTTCTCCAGTCCCAACCAAGCGTGCTTGGTTGGGACTTTTTGGTGCTGAGCACCATGTGATTGGTACGCTGTGCATTCGTGACATCCAACCCGAATCCCCTTCGGCCAGCCGCCACGGCGGCTGTGACGCCGAGCACCAGCAGTGCTGAAGAGCGTCGGAAAGCCACCCCTGCCAACCTCTTCCAGAATCGAGTCGTGCTCACGTGGTTTGCGTGGGTGGTATCTCGTGCGCTGATGATCCGCCTCATCGCGGAGGACACTGGGCCTTTTGGCGATGTCTCCTACTATTACCGGGGCGTCACCGGGATAGAGCCCACAGCGTTGCAAGAATACCCAGCCGTAGGAATCTGGCCTATTCAGGTTCTCCAGGGCTTGATGCAAAGCTCAGAGGATTCTTTCCGCATCGGCTTTGTGGTAATGTGCCTGATCCTCGATGCGCTATTCATGGGGTTCCTGATGCGGCGGCAAGACTCACGCTCTTTACCCGCTGCTTGGTTCTGGATTGCGTTCGGCGTCTGCGCCCTTCACGTCCTGGTCATGCGCCTAGATATTTTCCCCGGCATTGTGGTCGGCTTAGCTGCCTACTGCGTGGTTGGGCACCCGCGCGTTGCAGCCAGCCTCTTGGCGATTGCCACCACCATGAAGCTGTGGCCCGGTGTACTAGCAGCCGGACTAGTGCGTAATTTCCGCTCCAAGCCAACATGGAACGCGATCTTGGCCTTTGTGGGCACTTTAGTCGCATTGTGCGCGGTGGTAGCCAGCTACGGCGGCATCTCGCGCATCACCTCTCCACTAACGTATCAAGGTGATCGTGGCCTCCAGGTGGAATCTATCCTGGCGACACCGTTCACATTCCAAGCTGTAACAAACCCTAGTGGTGACTACTCGGTGACATATACCGATTTCAAGGCTTTCGAGGTTTTCGGACCTGGCGTTGAAGCGGCAGCTAGTGCCACGTCCTTACTCATGACAGTGACCGTTATGTTTGCTTTCGGGTGGGCGGTCTGGAGGCTTTTCACCCACACGTGGTCAGCCCGCGTGACGATCGTGTGGATGATCTTCATGGTCTTCGCGCTGATCGTGTCCAACAAGGTTTTCTCTCCGCAGTACATCGTGTGGGTAGGCCCACTTATCGCGATTGCACTGATCCTGTTGCCCCGCGCACGACTACTATGGGCCATCGCAGGCCTCACCCTCGCAATGGCTGCGTTGGGAACTATTGTGTATCCGTTCTACTACAACTCCATCGTTGTGTTACCTTCCGGGACCAATACCGGCGTCTACGCCCTTGCGCTTCGCAACGCATTGATGGTGTGCACCTTTATCACCAGCGGTGTGTGGCTACTGAAAGTAGCGCGCGATGAGAATAAAGACCGAGCGAAATAGAAAGCACCCATAGCAAACGCGCCTACGAACCGTCCTTAGGGTTCGTAGGCGCGTTTTGTCACGCTAGAATTCCGTGAACTCGAAGAATTCCGGAAGCTTTGCAGTGCCACCTAACCGAAGGATGCGAACCAACGGCCTCGTCCGCAAAGCTCGGGTATCAGCCACCGCCTCATTGTAAAAGCGATGAGCCAGCTGGAGCCGTGCTTCAGCATCCACGATGCGGGCTGGTGCCTTATCCCCCATGTTGGCAATGTGAGCGGAAATAGCTCGTTCCTTTTCAGCTCGATAAGCAAAGGTGGCATATCTTAAGGTCACAGACTCTGCGGCGTGCGCTGCTGGCTGCATCTGGGGATCAAGCGCTGCTACTAAAGCTGCGCGCTTATCCAACGCCGCTTGCAGAGCGAGCAACGAGGAATCAGTTCTGATATGCAGCCGGTTGAGGCGCTGAGCGGTTTGGTAAGCCCACAACACGGCCACTGTGATGAGTACCGCGCAGATAATGAGAAGCACTGATGACATGTGAATCAGTCAACCGTAACTATGTCACCATTAGCAACTGTGTCATAAACCCGGAGGATCTCTTGGACTACGCGATCCCAGTCATAGATCTCCGCGCGCTGTGTGCCAGCAATGGTGATCAATTCGCGCTTTTCTGGCGAGCTAATCAACTCATTAAGCTTTCGCGCCAAATCGACGCTGTTGCGATTTTCAAACAGCACTCCTGCTGGGTGCTCGGAGTCAGCGTCACATACGGCCGCGAACGCTTCGAGGTCTGAGGCCACCACAGCGCATCCCGCCGCCATGGCTTCCACCAGAACGATGCCAAAACTTTCGCCTCCAGTATTAGGTGCGACGTAGATATCTGCCTGACCCAAGATCCGAGCTTTTTCCTCATCAGATACTCGACCTACGTACGTAACTCCAGGATAGGGTTTAGGCTCCCCGCCGCCAATGACGGTCAAATGCACGCGATGATCCACAAAGTCCAAGGCTTTGAGGAGAATGTCGAGGCCTTTTCTCGGTTCCTCGATTCGCCCCAGAAACACCAACTCGATCGGCCTGTCTCCACGATCGCTAAAGGCCCGCGTGGTGGCTGCCTGCGCAAACAGTCTCGTATCTACGCCGTTAGGAATCAGCACTGGATCACCGCCGAGCTGCTCTACCTGCCAGCGCCGAGCCATCTCGCTCACGGCAATGCCGCCACGAACCTTTTCCAGCGAGGAGCGCAGCATTGGTAACGCTGCCTTCAAAAGCTTGGATCCGCTTGACGACGCGTGGTAGGTGGCCACGATTGGGCCTTGCGCTACGCGCAGCGCCGCCATGGAGTAACTCGGGGAATTTGGCTCATGAATGTGCAACACGTCAAAGTGACCGTCACGTATGAACGCCCGCACGTGGGCGAAAGTCCGAGGACTAAAAGAAAGCCTCGCCACCGAACCGTTGTACGGTAGCGGGATGCTCCCGCCACCCTTAACCACAAAATCCGGCACCTCGGTGTCCTCACGGCACGGGCCTATCACCTGGACCTGGTGCCCCAAAGAGATCAATTTGTATCCCAAATCAATGATGTGGGCTTGAACCCCGCCCGGCTCATCAAAAGAGTAGGGACAGACGATTCCTACACGCATCTCTTTTATATTCCCGTCAGCCAGTAGTTAAGTTTCCTTGATTGTACCCGCTTCACGATTGTGTTCCCTGTTGGTACCGCGAGGGATCAAGATCTTTCAGCCAGAGAGGCTGAAGCATATGCCAGTCCTCTGGATGAGCTTTGATATTTGTTTCCATGCGCTTCGCGATTTCCTGAACCGCCGAGGCCACACTCGTCTCCTTCACGGGCTCCGAAACACTGAAGCCCCATCCGTAGAGCTTCTTTTTCCAACCAAAGGCCCCGCGGGCTTGTTTCTCGGTAAACCAGGTGTGAACAACCAGCAGCTCGGCACCAGCTTCGATCGCTAGACGAGCAGCGCCCGTAGGCATCCTCGTTGTTTCCCCAAAAAACTCAACTTCAACTCCAGTGGCCTTTAAATCACGTTCACCAAGCAGGCAGACTATTCCGCCGGATTCTACAACCTCTCGTAGGCGCTCAAAGGGCGGCGTCTGCCCACCTTGGTGGGCTAGCACTTCAAATCCCAGGCTATTGCGGAACTCCACAAACGCTTCGAAGAGGATTTCCGGCTTAAGGCGCTCGGCCACAGTTGTGAATTTCTGGAATCGATTTACCAAGTACATTCCAGCCATGTCCCAATTTCCCGTATGAGGGAGAACAAGGACCACACCCTTACTTTTGTCTAGTGCCCTGACTAGATTCTCTACACCCACCACGCTCGTATCCAGTTGCCTCATAAGCCGCTCATCACCGGCGATTCGAGGCAGCCGGAATGCTTCCAACCAGTATCTAGCGTAGGAGCGCATGGACGCGGTAATCAATTCCCTAGTAACGTTTTCCGGCCCCACAACTCGCGCCAGATTTTTCCGCAATTGCGGCATCCCTGCGCCTCCATCAGATGCCCATTCGGCACCGCGGAAAAACACTGCACGCACCAGTGGCTCGGGTAGAGCACCAATAATTTTCCAACCAGCCAAGTAACCGTATGCTACGAGAGTGTCTTTATTCATGGCGCTACTTAACCTCAGCAGAAAATTCCTTGGCTCCCTTTGGCGCAGCGATCTTATCCTGAGCCAACTCAGACTTAGACGCGATCATCAGCCTCTGTACAACAGTGAAAACAGATCCAAGCGCAAGCAGCCACATCGCGATCTCAATCGCGTAAGGCACACCAAGACCCGTCAGGCCTATACCCACCAATCCCAAGATTAGACGCTCCGGACGTTCAATAAGCCCGCCAACCATCGTGAATCCACTTGCCTCGCCACGGGCTTTGACGTAGGAAATTACCTGAGAGGTAAAGATCACCGACATTGAAGCCGCAATCAGCGCAGGGTGAGCGTTATGGGAGAAAATTAGCCACCACGTAATAGCCGAGAACAGTACACCATCGGTAAGCCTGTCACAGGTGGCGTCCAGAGTGGCACCAAACTTGGTTCCGCCACCACTCAACCTCGCCATGGTGCCGTCGATCATATCTAGAGCAGCGAAAAGTCCAGTAAGCACGGCCGCCAAAACTAAATGACCCGTCGGTATCAACAACACAGCTACTGCCATGGCAATGAAGGCCCCTAGGACTGTGACGACGTTTGGGGTGAGCCCAGCTTTCAACAGTGCCTTTGCCACTGGTTCCACGACAACCGAAACTGGCCTGCGTCCTTTCACACTAAGCATGAGCTTCCCCTGGTGCATCGTCCATATCCGCCCACGTGCCTGCAAGAAGCGACCGGGTGTCTTTCAACAGCTGCGGCAGAACTTTCGTGCCGTCCACAATAGTCATGAAATTAGCATCACCCGTCCATCGCGGCACGATGTGCATATGTAAATGCTGGCCTACGGATCCGCCTGATGCCTTACCCAAATTGAAACCCACGTTAACCGCGTCTGGACGCGAAACTTTCTTGAGCACCCTAATGGCGGTCTGCGCAAACAGCATCAGCTCACTGGACTCCTGAAGGGTGAGGTTCTCCAGAGTTGGCTTCCTCACGGTATGGAACCACCATGAGATGACCCGAGTTATATGGGAAAAGATTCAGCACTGCGTACACAAGTTCACCGCGTGCAACAATGAGCCCATCTTCATCACTCATCTTTGGGATCTCAATGAACGGGTTCTTGCGATCTTTCTTCGTAGAAGCACCCTTGCTGGTGGCGTCATCCCCAACCTTGTTAGTGATGTAGTTCATGCGGTACGGGGCCCAAAGCCGGACAAGACGATCAGGCACACCAACCCCAGAATCGACATAACTGCCAGACAGTTGGTCCTGGATGAACTCGTTTGTACTCACGCTTGAATAAACCTTATGTAGCTTTGTGGAGTTTAACGGCACCCGCTGCACCCTCTGGGTGAAGCTAGGCGCACTGAACGGTTAAGACTCTACCGCCTTTTGGGCTGTATGCAGCTTTGAATCGCAGTTAAAGAAAGATAACGGCGTTACCCATGGGTAACGCCGTTATCAGTGGACTTAGTTAGTCACTAACCTCAATTAGCTACGCTTAGCCTCAATATTTTCCTTAGTTGGCTGCTCATTGGAGCGGGATGCTATCCATTCGGTGATGATCTTGACAGCTTCATCAACATCCACACCATTTACTTGAGTTCCATCCAAGAAACGGAACGATACAGCGTTTGCTTCAACGTCACGGGCACCGGCAAGAAGCATGAACGGTACGCGAGCTTGGGTGTGGTTACGAATCTTCTTCTGCATACGATCATCGGAAGTATCAACGTCAACGCGAACGCCATGCTCACGCAGCTTGGAAGCTACGGCCTCGAGGTGCTCGGAAAACGCTTCGGCCACAGGAATTCCTACAACTTGGTGCGGCGCCAGCCATGCTGGGAACGCGCCAGCGTAGTGCTCAAGCAAGACACCAAAGAACCGCTCGATGGAGCCGAACAATGCGCGGTGGATCATGATTGGGCGCTTCTTGGTTCCATCGCTTGCGGTGTACTCAAGGTTAAAGCGTTCTGGCAGGTTGAAGTCCAGCTGAACAGTTGACATCTGCCAGGTACGCCCAATTGCATCGCGCGCCTGGACGGAGATCTTAGGCCCGTAGAAAGCTGCGCCTGCTGGGTCTGGGACCAGATCTAGACCAGACTTATCTGCAACGCGCTGGAGGATGTCCGTGGAACGCTCCCAAATCTCGTCAGAACCTACAAACTTGTTTGGGTCCTTGGTGGACAGCTCCAAGTAGAAGTCATCCAAGCCGTAGTCCTTCAGCAAAGAGATGATGAAGTCCAGTACGGAGGTCAGCTCCTCTTCCAGCTGGTCCTCGGTGCAATAAATGTGAGCATCGTCCTGAGTGAATCCACGGGCGCGAGTCAGGCCGTGGATAACGCCGGACTTCTCGTAGCGGTAAACGGTACCGAACTCGAACAAACGCAGCGGCAATTCACGGTAGGAACGGCCGCGAGATGCGAAGATTAGGTTGTGGAACGGGCAGTTCATTGGCTTGGCGTAGTAGTCCTGAGGCTGCTTGGTGCAATTGCCGTCCTCGTCGTACTCGCCGTCCAGCTGCATCGGGGGGAACATGCCATCAGCGTAGAAGTCCAAGTGTCCAGACTTGGCAAATAGGTCGCCCTTGGTGATGTGCGGGGTGTTCACAAAAGAGTAGCCGGACTGGATGTGGCGACGGCGGGAGTGCTCCTCCATCTCCATGCGGATGATGCCACCATCTGGATGGAAAACAGGAAAACCGGATCCGATTTCATCTGGGAAACTGAACAGGTCCAATTCTTGACCCAGACGACGGTGATCGCGCTTTTCAGCCTCAGCCAGCATGTGCTGGTATTCCTCGAGCGCCTCCTTGGACTCCCATGCTGTACCGTAAATGCGCTGGAGGCCAGCATTGGATTGGTCACCGCGCCAGTAGGCCGCGGAGGAACGGGTGAGGGCAAAGGCTGGGATGTACTTAGTGGTTGGGATGTGTGGGCCACGGCAAAGATCGTGCCACTCCACCTCGTCGGTGCGTGGGTTGACGTTAGCGTAGTAGGTGAGCTCGCCTGCGCCTACCTCAGTTGCTTCATCGGAATCAGGATCGACGTTACCTTTGTCCTGGATCAGTTCGAGCTTGAATGGCTCATCCTTCAAATCCTCAGCAGCTGCTTCCGGGGATTCATACACACCACGAACGAACTTCTGTCCCTGTTTGATGATCTTCTTCATTCGCTTTTCCAGCGTCTTCAGATCCTCAGGGGTGAAAGGCTCATCGACCTGGAAGTCGTAGTAGAAACCGGAATCGATAGCAGGTCCAATACCCAGCTTGGTGCCTGGGAACTCCGCCTGAACAGCCTGCGCTAGAACGTGAGCACAAGAGTGTCGGATGACCGCGCGACCGTTTTCCGTATTAGCAGCCACCGGGGTGAACTCAGAGTCTGTTTCAGGGATGAAGGACAAATCCTTCAAGTTGCCCTCTGCGTCTTTCACGCAGACGATGGCGTTCTCGCCCTTGTTTGGCAAGTCCAACTCACGCATTGCCGCGCCCACTGGGGTGCCAGCGGCAACCGTGAAAGCGTCAAACTCTTGAACGTGAGCTACTGGTTCGTGTGCCATGTGTACATGCGCTCCTTTACTGCGCTCGCGCACCCTACGTCATACCTGGACGCACTGTGCTTTACAAAAGTTGTTTGGCCACGCGCGGATTTCTCTGCGATCATCCATGACATTTCATGAATGAAGCACGCTCCCACGTAAGAAGCGTGCTTCGTGACATTGACGATCAGTCTACAACGAATCCCTAGGATTCCAGAAGTGAAGCACCCCAGTATGCGTCACGGCTGCCGTCGGTAGCCGTTCCCGGCGGAACAGCGAACATGGCGGAGCCAATGTGCGTGATCCACTCGTTTAGGCGGTCGCCGTCGTTAAGCCTCTGTTGCACGGTGATAAATGCGGTGCGTGGATCCTTTTGGAACGCGCACCACACTAGGCCAGCGTTGGTGAGCTTGCCAGAACCAGGCACGGGAGCGTCATTGTAATTGAAAGCTCGGCGAAGCATGCGCTGGGAGGTGTCATTGTTTTCTGGAAAACTGAGAGCAACATGGGAGTTTGGATCTACCTTTGGCAGACCAAACTCATCACGGGCCTCAAAGTCTGGGTCATCAAATTCGTGTCCACCGGACAGTGGCTCTCCCTCGTCCAAGGTACGACCGATGGTTACTTCGCGGGAGTCACGATCGAGCATTTCCCAGGTGTCTAGGTTCATCTCTATGCGACGAACAACCATCGCGGTGCCCTCACGCATCCAGGCAGGGGAATCGTCGCCCTCTTTAATCCAGACCTGTTCGTCGTAGTCTTTTTCAGTAGCCGGATTGATGGTGCCATCTTTCTGCCCAAACAGATTTCGCGGTGTCTCACCCTGGGCACGCACACCTTGGGCATTGAGGAATCCCTGCTGCAACCATTTAGTCTCCACGTACTGCTGGCCCGCTCGGGTCATATGCCGGGTGGCAAACGCTAGGGTCACAGGATCATCGCAACAAATCTGCAAGACCAAGTCCGACTGCCCCCACTGCGGATCCAGCTTGTCCTTATCAAACTTAGGCATCGCATCAATCCACTCGGGCTTCTGGTCCACTTTGCCCACTACATCGAAAAAGCGAGAGCCGAAACCACAGGTGACAGTGAGGTTTGCTGGTTTGGTAGTCATCTCAGGCTCTAGGGAGCCCAACGGGTTTTGTCCCTGCGTTAGCCTCCGGGCGTCTTCCGTCCACAGACGAAGCAAGTTCTTGACCTCTTCCCTACCTACTCCAGCACGAAAGTCGAAGGCCACCATGTTCAAGAATCCGGGAGCCTTGGTGTAAATGCCCGCCTGGTGGACATCATCAAAAGCCACGGTCTCTTGCCCGATCTGGGATGCATTCTTATTTGGGTTATCAGCCTGCAGCGGCCCGCCATCCCCCGCTACTACCCCGTTGTCGTCGGCCTCATCGGCACAAGCAGCTAGTGCGCCGGCGGAGGCAAGTACGCCAGAGCCGAGAAGGAAACCACGGCGTGTGACGGTCTTTCTTTGGCTGTGCCTGCTCTGCTCTGGTTCCGGATTCTCTGCCGAACGGTTACGCCTTATGGCGACCATGGAATCATTCCTCCAATAAAAAGAAATAGCCGTCAGACTGGTGTCGCTTTCCAGACTAACGGCTATCAGTTCATGTTAGTTCGAGTGAAATCAAAGTCACGTTGATTACATTGAAGGTGCTTCGGAACTCATACCAGCGTGCTCTGCATGCTCTGAATGTTCAGTGTGTCCCATCTCGCCGCTCTCAAGGTCTCCGTAGTTCTCATCGCCAGCGCCCACACTGCGAACTGGAACCTCTGGGACGTCGACGGTGGTGCCGTCACCGAGAGTGATAGTGAGGTCTACGGTTTCACCGGCCTTGACCGGAGTCTTAACACCCATGACCATCATGTGCTCATGACCAGGCTGTAGCACGAGGGTCTCACCCGCTGGGATGGTAAAGCCGTCTTCCTTCATCCGCATCTGGCCATCCACGACCTCATGCAGTTCGAAGGAATCTGCATCGATGGTGGCGGTGAAAGATTGGACCTGAACTTCTGCATCGGTGTTGTTGATAAGTTCACCGAAAATAGCGGTCATCATGGCGCCTTCATCCATTGCCCTCACGTAGGAGTTGGCGAACGCGACGCCTTCTACCGCTGCCGCCTCACTGGTAGCCCCAGCAGAAGCCTCTGCAGGCGCCGCAACTGAGGTTGCCGTTTCTACCTTCTCGGTGGAATCAGTTTGGGAGTTTGAACATCCGGCCAGCGCCAGCGCAGAAACAGCAACGGTGCTGATGACTACCTTGGCAAGTGTGGTTTGAGACTTCATGTGAGCTTCGCTTTCTTGACTAAAACTCTGCTGAACAGGGTTCGAATACTACTGTGGGATGGGCTTACTGGCCCATTTTGTTACGTCGAATCAACAGCACAATCACAGCACCTACGGCCAAGACTGCCGCTAACGAACCGATAACGGCAGCAGCTGAGTCGAAGGATTCTTCGGTTGTTGCATTGTTGGAAGGGTTCTGATTCTCAGCGCTATGGGCTTCCCGATCGCTTTCCGACGCTAGATCCGCAGAATTCCCAGTTTCGGTGGGATCACCTTCCACGGTGAAGGTGGTCTTGCCACGGGTGGCATGGCCGTCCGAGGAAGTGATCTGGAAACCAACGGTGTACTCACCTGCGCCTGGATCTAGGTCCTCTGGCACATCGATAGTGATCGACTGCCCTTCCACCACAGGCTCACCAGTGAAGAGAATTTCCTGGTCTTGGTTCAACACGGACATGGTGTTGAACCCTTCTTTAGGAACTCCGGAAAAGTCCAAAGTGATCGAAGATGGGAACTGCTCCACCACCTGACCGTCTGCTGGGCTGCCACCGACCACGGCATCATGTGCCCACGCTGGTGCCACACCAACGCCCGCGGCTACCAGTACGGAAGCAGATGCGAAAAGGGCTGCGCCAACTCGGTTAAGCTTCAGAGATTCCATTAAAGGACTCCTTGATAGATAAGGATAAACGGGTGTAGGAGCACACCGTAGCACTGTTGATTAGGCAAAAGCCACCGCGCTGTGCCTTCTAACGGTGACTGATTAAGTAGTCGTGTCACATCAAGCAAAAGTTCCGACAATTAAGTGTGAACCACACCACTTAGCTGAGCAATACAAAAAGGGAGAGGCTACTGCCTCTCCCCAGTGGAGCGGATGACGAGACTCGAACTCGCGACCCTCACCTTGGCAAGGTGATGCGCTACCAACTGCGCTACATCCGCATGATTCTTTAGATTTAAGAGCAAGAACCGATTGCTCTGGTGCGCGATACTGGGATTGAACCAGTGACCTCTTCCGTGTCAGGGAAGCGCTCTCCCGCTGAGCTAAACGCGCATTGCTGCGAGGTGGAAACGGGAATCGAACCCGTGTGCACGGTTTTGCAGACCGTTGCCTCACCACTCGGCCATTCCACCGCGGCGTTACCGCCTCCGATACGTTTAAAACATACCTTGAGCGGATGACGAGACTCGAACTCGCGACCCTCACCTTGGCAAGGTGATGCGCTACCAACTGCGCTACATCCGCATAATCCTTATTTTTTAAAGAGCAGTGATTGATGCTCTTGTGCGCGATACTGGGATTGAACCAGTGACCTCTTCCGTGTCAGGGAAGCGCTCTCCCGCTGAGCTAAACGCGCAAAATTACGTCAAAAAATGACGTGGAGCGGATGACGAGACTCGAACTCGCGACCCTCACCTTGGCAAGGTGATGCGCTACCAACTGCGCTACATCCGCATGCACCGTTGTGGTGCGAAACAAAACTTTAGCCCACTCGTACTGTTTAATACAAATCTGCAGGTAAGGAACCATTATCTCGGATTACAGCGATGTAGTTTAGCGACCGACACTCAGCACTATGGCAGCCGCCTCTCCCCAACCCCTAGACCCGGCGCGCCTTTACCGCCAAGAAGCATTCGCGTAGCTGTTGCCCACCAGAGCAGATGGAGGCCTCTGTTTACTCATTGCCCTTTACCAAGAAGTATTCCGTGGAAACTGTTCGAACAGAATGCGGATAATATCAGGATCAGTAGTCCAGTTGAGGTTCATGTGAGGTGATCAGAAATGCGGTATAGGCAGCTTGGCGTTGAGAAGTCTGGCGTGAATGAGGATTCTGAAACTGTGCCCCATCGGTACATTTTGGATCTCATCCTCGGTCCGACCTCCCAGCAAAAGGAAGTTCGCGCAATCGCAGTGAGCTCCATTAATGGTTCAACCTCATTGGATGGAGTGTCCGGGGGACTGGGCAATGAGTTGGACTTTAAGCTCCTTATGCATCTTCGTGCGTGGGCCGACGTGGTAGTTGCGGGATCAGGGACAATTCTTCAGGAGCAGTACGGGGGCGTGAAATTGGATGAGTTCTACCGCACTTCACGTTTGGCCCGCGGACAGGAGGACACCCCGCCTATTGGCATCTTGTCTACCTCTTTACCATTCACGCCCAAATCCAAGATCTTCGTGGATACGGTTGTTCCCCCGCTGATCATTACCCCTCCCGCGAGTGCGGATAAAGCCGACAAGCTAGAACATGTATGCCAAGGCGTCATTTACTGCGATACTTCAGATCCGCCCCACATCGTCCGCAGCCTTCAAGACCGTGGTTACAACAGGATTCTGCTCGAAGGCGGCCCCACTACTTTGCGTAGTTTCTTCCTACAAGACATGGTGGACGTATTTCACCACACAATAGACCCCTCAATAGTGACTCCCACCTTACACACGTTGGTACCGTCTTCTACCTCGGCCGATAATTGCACGGAGAACCAGAAACAGGCGCAAATTAGCTTCCTCACAGACAACGTTGTGGTCACCGATGACGGAGTAGTTTTCATCCGTTACGTTCGCTCGTAGCGCGCGGTGTGTGAGACGAATGACACCCTAGGGTTCAGTTAGTCTGGTTATCATGAGCCAACCCACAGCCCTATCGCCAGATCCCGTTGAGGCATCTGCACACACCACCAAGGCGGATAAGCGCGCAGACCTACGCACGTTTGAGACCCAGAACCTCAAACGTCGCACAACCTTTGATCACCTAGGCAATGTAATTCTTTGGCCTATTGCGATCTTCCTGTTTATTCACAGGGTTTTCATCCTCGCGATCAACGGTTCGGTAACTGATGACTTCACCACGGTGCACAACGCATTGCGCCGCTTCCTCGATGGTGTACCTGTGTACAACGAAAATTATGATTTCGTGGATCCGCACTACCTGTACAACCCAGGAGCAACACTCTTACTCTCCCCCATGGGCTTTGGGGACTCTGTGTTCCTTGGGCGACTCATCTTCATCTTGATCAATGCGCTAGCGATCATTGCAGCACTGGGATTGCTCACCCGGTTGTTTGGATTCAGTCTGAAGTCGTTTGTCTGGCCCGCATCAGTGGTGGCAGCTTATCTCACCGAGGCCGTTCGCAATACGTTGATCTTTGGCAATATTAACGGCGTACTTTTGTTGGCAGTAGTTGGATTCCTATGGGCCTTGCTCAACCGCAAGAATATTGTCGCAGGCATCATCATTGGCCTCGCGATCTTGGTCAAGCCTTTGTTCCTGCCTTTGCTCTTCCTACCGCTCGTTCGCAAGCAGTGGACCACCATCGCAGCTGGCGTGACCGTTCCCGTGATTGCGAACCTGGTGGCGTGGCCGCTAGTACCTGGCGCAGGTGATTATCTCACCCGTACCACTCCGTATTTGGGTATCGTCCGTGATTACTCGAACTCGTCCTTACGAGGAATGGCCGTCTACTTCGACTTCTCTAACACCATTACCTACGCCCTACTGGGAATATTTGCGATCATCGTAGCTATTGGCGTTCTGGCTCTGTTGAAAATTCACAAAACCGATCCATTGTTGTGGGCTTGCTCTACCACTGGGCTGCTGTTGTCCGGCGTATTCCTGATCTCCTCTCTGGGCCAGATGTACTACTCCATGATGCTGTTCCCATTAATATTCACCGTGGTACTGCGCATGTCCGCCATGCACAACCCGATTGCTTGGGCGGGCATCTATCTTTGCCTCTCTCCAGATAGTTGGTCTTCTGAGCGATGGCGCGACTACGGTCGTTGGTTTGGATTCTTCCAAGCAACCGCGGGCTGGGCACTGATCGTTATCTCCATATCCATGGCCGCTATTGTCTGGCTTGTTATGCAGCCTAAGAAAGCAACAACGGCACCATCCGAGCCCCATAATGTATCCCCCACACAGGCGTTATAACGCGCCTGCGGCCAACTAGGTACACTGCAGGCATGACTGACAAACAAGATTTCAAGCTGTTTAGCGATGCCCAGTGGCGCGAGCGCCTGAACTCAGAGGAATACCGAGTGCTGAGGCAGGCTGGAACCGAACCACCACACATTGGCAAATACACCAACACCACCACCGAAGGTGTTTATTCATGTCGAGCTTGTGGGGCTGAGTTATTCCGCTCTACGGAGAAGTTTGAGTCACACTGTGGCTGGCCGTCATTCTTCTCCCCACTAGCGGGAGATCGCATCATAGAACGCGAAGACAACTCCCTAGGCATGACCCGCACCGAGGTGTTGTGCGCTAACTGCGAGTCCCACTTGGGTCATGTCTTTGCCGGCGAAGGCTACGCCACGCCCACAGACTTGCGGTACTGCATCAACTCAATTTGCCTGACACTGGAAGAAAAACCAGTCCAAGAGTAAAAATAAGCCCCAGTTCACGGATCGTGAACTGGGGCTAAAATTTTGTGTTACGGCAGAATAGCAATCAGTTCTGCCACATCATCAACACGACGGCCCGTGAGGAATGGGATTTCCTCACGCACGTGCAGACGTGCCTCGGTGTAGCGCATCTTGTGCATAAGGTCCACAATGCGGTGCAATTCAGGCGCCTCAAATGCCAGCATCCACTCGTAGTCCCCCATCGCGAAGGCGGTCACGGTATTAGCGCGTACGTCTGGGAAGTCAACGGCAGCCATGCCGTGCTCTCGCAGGATGCGGGAGCGGTCCTTTGGATCCATGATGTACCAATCGTAGGAACGAACGAACGGGTACACACTGATCCACTTCTCTGGCTCCTCACCCATAATGAAGGAAGGCAGGTGGGTCTTGTTGAATTCGCTCGGGCGATGCAGGCCGTTGCCAATCCAGAAGATCTCAACCAGTTGGCCTAGGGTGGTCTCGCGGCGGAAGTCTGCGAGAGCCTTCTGAATTTGTTCCCATTCCTGCGCATGCCACCAGATCATGAAGTCAGCGTCTGCACGGCAACCGGTGAGGTCATAGATACCACGAACCGTAACAAGCCCCTCGGTTTCCAACGTGGAGAAGTACTCCTGCGCCTGAGCAATGATCTCAGCGCGATCCGTTCCCAACGCACCAGGGATCGCCTTGAAGGATACCCACTGAGAGTAACGCTGAACCTTGTTGAGCTCGTCATAATTGAGTTCTGCAGCCACAATTAGTCCTTTTCTCCAGCACTTCCAGCTGGCTTAAGATAATCCATGTGGCGAAAAAGCACATGGTATACCTTCGCCACATTTGGTCCTTATCCATCTTAAGTTGTAGACCAACGGTTTTCCCACTCAAAAACACGCCCTCTACGTTAAAAGTGGAATATCACACTCGACCCCACCTCACCCCCGCCGCGGGGACTATTGATTAATCCCCCCTTCATCTTTTTCCGGCGCGCCTACCAGACAACGTTCCCACCTCATAGTTAGCTAGGCATGTGACTGATTCCCATGCAACTCCGATATCACAGCCGCGTGCTGTGGACGAAGACGTAGCTCTGCCGCAAGAATTCTCCCGTGCAGTGGAATCCATGCACGAAGCAAATCTACGCGCGGAGATTTCCTTGGGCACCATCCGCCCACCACAGCGTCTAGCACCATTTAGCCATGCCATCGGCCTAGAAGTAACCCACGATGAGGATGAGGTCTCTCCAGACGCTCACGGTGACGCCTTCGGGCGCCTGATCCTTCTGCATGACCCAAGCTCTGATGAAACGTGGGATGGCTCCATGCGCCTGGTGGCCTACATTCAGGCTGATATGGAAGATGCCGTAGCGAATGACCCGATGCTGCCTGACGTTGCTTGGGAATGGCTCAATGAAGGCCTAAGCCAAGAAGGCGCCGAGTTTACCAACCTAGGCGGAACCGTTACGTCAACGGCATCAGTCCGTTTTGGTGAGATCGGCGGTCCGCCGCGTGCGTATCAGATTGAGATGCGCGCTTCCTGGACAGCTACAGATAACGAGCTGGCCGCCCACGTCGAGGCCTTTGCTCACGTCCTAGCCAACGTTGCTGGCTTGCCACCCGAGGGTGTCACCCAGCTGCGCTCCTAACGCATTTAACACTCGGCTTTAGGGAAGTCAGCCAAGCCGAATTACTAGCCGCCACCTTAACTCGTGGCGGCTTTCATTTTGACAAGGAAGTCGAGAAGAGATGCCGGAAATCTTAAACATGCCCCGCGGCGGTGTCCCTCCGCTCGTCACTACTGTCACGGAGCTTGACGACGCCGCGACAAGGTTGGCCGCTGGCAGCGGCCCCATTGCCGTCGACACCGAAAGAGCCTCTGGTTTTCGGTACGACGAGCGCGCATTCTTAATCCAGATCAAACGCTCCGGAACGGGCATCATACTCATTGACCCCGTTAATCTGCGAGACGATATTCCCCATATTTTGGGTCCTGTGGTGAACACTGAAGAGTGGATCATCCACGCCGCGACCACAGACCTTGGCTGTTTGTATGAGCTGGGACTTGCCCCGAGCTACCTGTTCGACACAGAATTAGCAGGCCGGTTCTGTGGCGTCGAACGCGTGAATCTTGCTTCCATGGTGGAGAATTTCTTGGGCCACACCCTGAAGAAGGGTTATGGTGCCGCAGACTGGTCTACACGGCCACTTCCCGCGGACTGGCTCGTCTACGCTGCACTGGACGTGGAGCTGCTCATCGAGCTGAAACACGCACTCGTGCCTGTTCTTGAACAGAACGGGACCCGGCACTGGTTTGACCAAGAATGTGAGCACATCCGTCACGAGTTTTCTCAAGGGGATCCACACCCAAAGAAGACGTGGCGTGACACCAAGAGGATTTCCAAAGTGCGCAAGCCTAATCAACTAGCGGTCCTCAAAGCCCTGTGGCATCACAGAGACAAGCTTGCAGCTCGACAAGACGTGGCGTCATCGAAAATCCTCTCCGATCGGATCATGGTAGAGATCGCTATTGCCACGCCACGTACGCGTGCCCATCTCCTAAGCGTGTCTAAGAAAAATGGTAGCTACATCAAGCAGCCCGACCGATGGATAAGAGTTATCAACCAAACTCTGAAGACACCACCACAGTCGTGGCCGCGCCCATCACGGCGACGCCCAGACGACGCACCCGCTAGAAAAGATTGGGCGCACCTCAACCCAGAAGCCTTCTCCGCTCTTGAAGCAGTCAGCGCATCCTTGCAGGAGGTTAGTGATCGCTACACCGTACCGCTGGAGAAGCTGATGAAACCGGCGACGCTCCGCGAGATCTTATGGGCGCACCACGAGGGCTCCCCGTTGCGCGGAGAAAGTGATCTGAACGCAGCGTTGGATAGTCACGAGGTCCGAAGTTGGCAAAAAGAGATTGTCGCTCCCATCATCGCCACAGCGCTGGGGCTATAAAAATGACCGGTTCGAAAAGAACCGGTCATTTCTTTGTTTAGCCTTCTTGTTCGCTTAGGAAGAGCTCGTTAACCCACGCTTCTATGCTTGAGGTAACGCCAAGGGTGTCAAGACCTACCTCTGCGAGCAGTTCGCTGCGCGATTGGTGCATGGGGAATGTTTCGGGGAATGCCAAGTTACGTACTGGAGTATCCACGCTGGAGGCATTCAGCGCCTCAACCACCATAGATCCCACACCACCGTGGATGATGCCGTCTTCAATAGTGACCACCAGATCGTGATCATCAGCCATAGCCACAACGCTTGGGGCTACAGGCATAACCCAGCGTGGGTCCACAACGGTTACGGAAAAACCGTCTGCTTCTAGCTTCTCAGCAGCCTTGAGAGCGGTAGAAACCATAATGCCTGCGGCCACCAATAGGATGCTTGGTGCGTCGTCGCTGTCCTCGGTATCACTGTAACGGATGATCTCAACGCCGTCATTAAGACGTTCTTGAGCCTCAATGACGTCCGGCAGGTCTCCCTTAGGGAATCGAAGCACCGTTGGAGAGGTGATTTCTACGGCCTCCCGGAACAGCTCCTTGAGCTGTTCGCCATCGCGAGGTGCAGCCACGTGAATGCCCGGAACGATGCCGCAAATCGCCATGTCCCACACGCCGTTGTGAGAGGCGCCGTCACTGCCCGTCACTCCAGCCCGATCCAGTACCAAGGTGACTGGAAGGTTCAGCAAGGAGACGTCCATCAGCAGCTGGTCGAATGCACGGTTGAGGAAGGTGGAGTAGATGGCCACCACCGGGTGTAGACCGCCCAGAGCCAAACCAGCAGCAGAAGTCATAGCATGCTGCTCGGCAATTCCGACGTCAAAGAAGCGCTCTGGGAATTGCTCGCCGAAGGCGGACAACCCTGTCGGGCCTGCCATAGCTGCGGTGATGGCAACGATGTCCTCGCGCTCGGCACCCAGCTGAAGCATTTCCTTGCTAAACACCGCAGTCCAACCAGGAGATGAGGTGCCAACCGGTTCACCAGTTTTAGGGTTGATGACTCCCGTGGAGTGCATCAACTCGGCCACGTCGTTTTCAGCTGGCGCGTAGCCGCGTCCCTTCTCCGTCACGACATGAACGATGAGAGGACCGTGATACTCCTTCGCGTACTCCAGCGCCTCTATTAGGGATTCGATGTCATGGCCGTCCACAGGACCGATGTACTTCATCCCCAGCTCAGGAAACATCTCCGTTGGTAAGACGGTGTGCTTAACACCTTCCTTGATCGCATGAAGGGCCTCGAAGGTGCGCTCGCCTACCCATCCCATGGATTTGAGGGTGTTCTTGCCCTTATCCATGACACGGTCATAGAAGGGCTGCATGCGCAGCTCGGCCATGTTTTCCGCAAAACCGCCGATGGTTGGTGAATAGGAACGGCCGTTGTCATTGACAACCACCACGACATCGCGATCCTTGCCTGAAGCAATGTTATTGAGCGCTTCCCAGCACATGCCGCCGGTGAGTGCACCATCGCCTACAACGGCCACTACCTTACGGTTATTCTCACCTTTGATTTGGAAGGCTTTAGCCAGACCATCTGCGTAGCTTAGGGCCGCGGAGGCATGCGATGACTCTGTCCAGTCGTGCTCGCTCTCACCACGGGCAGTGTAGCCGGAGATGCCGTCTTTTTGACGAAGATTGTCAAACTTGTCGCGCCTACCCGTGAGAATCTTATGCACATACGATTGATGTGAGGTGTCAAAAATTACCGGATCCGTTGGGGAATTGAATACCCTGTGGATAGCGGTGGTCAGCTCAACCACTCCAAGATTAGGGCCTAGGTGACCACCGGTAGCGGACACCTTCTCAACTAGAAATTCCCGAATTTCACGCGCTAACGTCTCAAGCTCCGCAACAGACAACCCTTTTAAATCTGCAGGGGAATTAACTCGACTCAGAATGCTCATGATGAGAGTTTTCTAAAACCTTTCCTTGTCTTGTGCGCTAGCTTTTACAGCCGCTAGGTACAACTACTCTCACGTCTTGTATCAACAGACCGAAAGGCTTCCTACCCAGCGCGTTGATTGCGCGAGGATCACCCACAATTAGGCACGTGAATGAACACTTCCGTTCAATACTACCCCTATTTAGCGCGCAATCTTATCCAGACGTCCCCGTTGATTTATCGGGAGACAATCACACCCTTTATCCACGTGCGTAAATAAACAGTCCGATAGTTTCCATATGGTGTGTCCCGGGGAACGCGTTGAAAACTGTGAGTTTTTCCAGTGCGTACCCGTTAGATACCCACGCATGGGCGTCACGGGCAAAAGTCGCCGGATCACAGCCTATGTGGATGACTGCAGGGGGAGCCTTTTTCGCAATGGCGGAAACTACATCTTGGCCTGCTCCTACTCGGGGAGGATCTAGCACTACCACATCAGCAGATGGAAGATACGCAAGCGCCTTCTCCACTGTATCGGTGTGAAAGACTACCTGGTCTGCCACGTTGATGAGAGCTCGCGAGCCACATTCGGCGGCGTGCTTGGACGCTTCCACGGAGTGAACCTTACTTTGTGGACCCAGGGCTTTGAGTAACGCCGGCACAAAAGCGCCCACACCGCCGTAGAGATCCCATCCCACTGGGGCGTTGGACTCAGGGCCCAGCTCTTTGACCCACGCTTGAATCTGCTGACTGTACGCCGAAGCAGCGTGAATGTGCGCCTGCCAGAAAGCAGTCGCAGGAAGCTCGAAGTGCTCTCCGTCGACGGCTTGCCTGACTACACCGCTACCACGGTGGACCTTGGTCACTCTCTCACCGCGCCTGCCACGAGGTGCTTTCTTAATCTCGACCACGTGGTGTTCACCGTCATCGTCGAGGACAGAGACTACTTCTGCGCCCGGTGTGAAACGAGGCGCGTCTACCCCTACAACACCGTTGTACAGTTCCGGTGCAGCCTGGGCACACTGTTCATCAGTGACGATATCAGTGGACGACGCCTTACGTACGCCTGCCTTGCCATGTTCGTCAACACCCAAGCGCAGGCGGGTACGCCAATGGCTGTGTGGTTGCAAATCAATTGTGCTAATCTCCGGCAGCTTCTCCAGCTTGCCTACCCGCTGGAGTTGATCAATGAGCACCTTACGCTTCAGCTCTAACTCGGCATCGAGCGTGAGCTCGTGAAAGTCACAGCAACCGCCACCAGCAGCCGCGGCTCGGCACCTGCTTGCTCCTCGGAGAGGAGAAGGCTCAATGACCTCAACTAGCTCAGCACGGGCAAAACTCTTCTTTAGCTGAGTGATTCGTGCTCGTACGTGGTCGCCAGGGAAGGCTCCCTTTATGAACACGACACGCTTGTTGATGACAGCGATGCCTTCACCGCCATGAGCCATACGCTCCACGACAACATCGCAGGTGTGCCCCTTACTTAACGTGTCGGAATGATTTTCATGGGTGCCTTGATCCATTATGGCTGCGCACTTCTTTCAGTTTTATATGTGGCGGGTTACGAGTCTTGGGAAGCTGGGATACCAGAATTGGGTTGTTTCACGTCCCTGTCCGCGCTGACGTGGTCGATTGATCTGCTGGCCTTCTTCACCATGAGCACGGTGAACAAGGTAACGAGTCCTGTAAGAGGCCAGCCCATGAGCATGCGAGCGATCCACAGCGCCGAGGTGTCATCGGCGTTATATAGAAAGTTCTGAACCACAAAGCGAGCACAGAATACCACTGCCCAAGCAGCAGTGGCCCATGCGTAGGCCGCCCGTGCACCGCCTACTTGGCGCCAGCCCATGCCGTCACCGTTGATGCCCTTCCAGATCACGCCCACCAGTGGCCACCGGACAACAATGGAGATCACGAATACCACCGCGTAAATCAGCGACATCCATATACCGTAGAGGAAGTATCCTTTGGCATCCCCCATAATCCAGGCGATTCCGGCACAGATTGCCACGCCCATCAGCCCGGAGAGGGCTGGCTGCAGGTTTTCCTTCCGCACTAGGCGCCACAGGAAGATGATCACGGCCACGCCAAGTGAGGCAAGGACCGCGCCACTCAAACCCCACATGTTGTTTGCTGGGAGGAATACCAAGATGGGAAGTGTGGTCGACACCAAGCCGGAAAGCCCACCCATCTGATCAAGCAAAGACTGGTGGTTCAGTTCCTGCTCTTTTCCCGGATTGCTCTCAACACCCGGTTGCGTTCCAGAGCGGGGATCACGACTCATGGGATTGACGCGCCCTTTCTTTACGGTACGTAACGTAAATGTGCGAATAGTGAAACTCTAGTATGCCCGCTCAATACAGCACCACTGCCACGCCTCGCTGTATTACTCCAGAGCAAAGACCCCGCACCCAAGGTCCGGGGTCTTGGTGAAGCCTAAAATTTAAGATGGCTCGCTATCCGGCGCTGGCTGGGCGTTGTCTTGCGCCGCCTTCTGACGGCGCGCCATCTCTTGCTGAACCTGCTCAGCTAGCGGCTTAGGCAGAGCAACGGGCAAAGAATTACCCGCGAGGATTGGCTGGCTTCCGCGGTTAACAAATGTACGCGCAGTGATTTCGCGTACAACCTCTGCCATCTTCTCGGCAGATTCCTTCGGCGCAGCCATGGTCATGCGAAGCATCCATCGAGGGCCATCGACACCGATGATCCGAACTACACCGCCACCATTGTCCATGGTTCCAACCAGCTCACGTCCCCAAGGTCCTCGCTCGATCTCAACATTGAGGCCGTCGCGCTTCATCCCTTCGATGATGTCCTTGGTAGCTTCCTTCCACTGGCCCGCAGACGTAGGCGCGGCGAACGCTACTGGGGTAACACGTCCATGTTTAGTAAGAATGTGGAGCATCTTCGGCCCGTCTGGCCCCATCTCCACCTGTACCTCAGATCCCTTTGGAAGAGGAACCAAGAGAGAACCCAAGTTAAGAACACCTGCGGAGAAATCAGAGAAATCAAAGTCTTTGAAATCTACTTGATCACCGTCAAATGGGCCGGTGTTACCATTCACCGCATCGTGGATTGGATCTGGTTCTCCTTCTTCGAAGAAGCTTCCAGACTGATCTTCTCCAGACACAGCGAGGTCTGGCGTTGCGTCAGTGGTATTAGCGCTAGGGCCCTGAGCACTGGGATCCGCGATTGGTTCCTCTGGTTTCCCAGAGTCCTTCTTCTTACCAAAAGGCCACATTGCCATTTTCTTGATAAATCCTTTATATCTACTGATTGTTGCTTTTGTTACCAGTTTAGGTGCGCTGGGGTTTTTGCGCTTAGACGAAACGCCACGGTGGACATCAACGTGCTTCTGAGCTAATTAACGCCAGTGGAGCCGTATCCGCCTTCTCCACGAACGGTTTCATCCAGCTCGTCTACTTCTTCGAAGTCGAGGAGTTCAACTTTTTGAATGACCAGCTGAGCAATGCGCTCTCCCCTATTGATCTGTATCGGGGTTCGAGGGTCAAGGTTAATGAGGCAGACCTTTATTTCTCCGCGGTAATCTGCGTCCACGGTTCCTGGGGTGTTGACAATGCTCAAGCCTTCTTTGTTGGCACGACCAGAACGCGGATGGATCAGGCCAACAGTGCCCAGCGGAAGCGCAAGGGCAATCCCGGTACCAACCAATACCCTCTCACCTGGCTCGATCGTTACAGTTTCTGCAGAGTACAGGTCCGCGCCTGCGTCACCACGGTGTGCACGCCGAGGTAGCGGCAGGTCCCTATCCAGTCGGCGAATTTTTACTGAGCTAATGCTGTTATCAGTCATGTCTAACGGCGCTTTCTTTCACGAGTTGTTTTGCCTGCACCACCTTAGTGCATTTTGGCGACTTGGAAACGAACTTAAGTGACGTACAATGAACAATTGTGACTGCACAACCTGAGAACACCCCATCACCAAGCTCAGCCAGGATTCTGTACTCAGAACGCCAATGGGTGCCGTGGTACTGGTGGCTTCTAGCTTTTGCCCTAGTGGCCCTACTTACTGCTCAATTTGCGCTCAACCGCTCAGATCTATGGCTCTACGTCCCAGCAATTGTTTTGAGCCTAATTGCCCTGTGGGTGTTGTTTACTATGTCTAACGCCACCGTGACTGTGGAAGAAGATCCAGATGGCACACGTTGGCTGGTGGCAGGACAAGCTAACCTACCTAGCGATGTAGTTTCCCGTTCCCTCGCCGTGCCAGAATCCGCAAAGCGCAATGCTATGGGTCGACAGCTCGACCCGGCGGCATATGTGCGCTCCCGCAGTTGGGTAAAGGAAATGGTAATGCTAGTTCTGGACGATCCCAATGACCCTACCCCTTACTGGCTTGTATCCACTAAGAACCCAGAGGCCATTCTCAAGGCTTTCCTTCCTCACCAAGCGGAAGAAGCTATCAAAACACTACAAAGCTAACTGGCCAATTTAAAAAACCTCCAACTACTTCCTTTAGCTCGAGCGTAGTTGGAGGTTTTTCCTTTTCACATGTTTTAGGCGCAGTCTAGGCAGACTGGGTCACCATTGTCCTCAGTGTGCGAGATTCGCTTATTGGACTGCACGAGGAAGCAGATGGAGCAGGTGAACTCATCAGAGCGACGTGGGACAACCGTCACATTCAGTTCCTCACCAGAGAGGTCATCAGCTGGAATGTCGTAGGCTTCAACGATTTCGCCGTCATCGTCCATGTCATTAGTTGCCTCTTGGGCCTTCAACCCCTCGAGGGAATCAGTTTCGATTTCGTCCTCTGCACGGCGACGAGGCGCATCGTAATCGGTTGCCATGAGACACAGCTCCTTATGGTTCTAAACGTATGGCTTCAAGGATGAGAAAAGGGCTTCACCGGGTTCGTACCACTGGGTTCATTCGACATGTTCCTAGGAGGGCTAACCGGCGAAGTAAATGGTTGTCAACGCGCATATTAAAGCACACATCGTCAAAAGTCATAACATTTGAAAAAATGCGTGTCCCTACCCCATACCATTGATGCCGCGACCATGGTTTAAATCACGCCCAGTTTACTTGACCAAGGGTTCCGGAAAACCGCTAATAAGCTGGCGAAATTGATCGACCACCCCGGGCGTGGAGGCCCAAATCAACCTACCCTCATTACCACTGACACTCAGAGCGGGGGCAACCACGTGGGCACCTGCTTCTTCAGCAATGATTCGCCCTGCAGCATAGTCCCAACTATTCAGGCCGTGTTCGTAGTAACAATCCACCATTCCTTCGGCGAGTGCGCACAAGTCCAGCGCCGCGCTGCCAAGGCGGCGGATGTCACGCACCGTGGGGAGCACGCTGCCTAGTATGTCTGCCTGCTGGGCGCGTCGGGAAGCACTATACGAGAACCCCGTGGCCACCAGTGCTTGGGTCAAGTCGGTTTCCTTGGTGGTCTCAAGGCGGGCCAACTGCCCCGCCGCGGTGACCTTGTGGGCACCGTGCCCACGGGCAGCGACAAACAAATCACCCGTAGCCACGTTAACCACCGCACCAGCGACAACCTCTCCGTCGATAGCTGCAGCGATAGAGACCGCGAAATTGGGGATTCCGTAGATAAAGTTCACCGTGCCGTCAATGGGATCCACCACCCAGGTCACGCCACTGACCGACGTAGCAAAAGATCCCTCCTCGCCAATGATTCCATCGCCCGCGCGCCTAGAGGCGATGCGCTCTGAAATGAGGTCCTCAGCTAGAGAGTCCACTACCGTCACTGGATCCACACTGGAGGATTTAGTCTGGGAGTATTCCCGTAGATCTCCGAGTTCGTTGCGCTTCTCTATAATCGCGGCGGCCGCTTCAATCGCGGTCTCTACCGCAAACCGGGCCAGCGATGCCCCATCGCGAGAGCCCGCCTCCACCGCCACATCAGCTATAAAATGAGGCAATTGGTAACTGGACAAGCTATGAGAGCGGTACATGATATCTTCCTCCGTGCAGTCAAGTGTCACTGTAAGGTCCTCTCTATTGTAGGGAGACCGCCACGATGACGCATCGACTACTCAACCTGAGACGAAAAAATAGCTACCATGGAAAACCATGACGAACATTGGTTTTGGAATTGACGTTGGCGGATCAGGCATCAAGGGCGCGAAAGTTAACCTTGACACCGGTGAGTTCATAGGTGAGCGCATTAAAATCGCCACGCCTCAACCCGCTACCCCAGATGCAGTGGCTGAGACCATCGTTGAAATCCTTCGCCTTGCACAGTGGGACGGCCCCGTAGGAGTAACCCTCCCAGCTGTAGTCTCCCACCAAGTTGTTAAAACTGCTGCGAACATCGATAAGTCATGGATCGGCACAGACGCTGCCGAACTTTTTCAACGTTATCTTCCTGAACGCGAGATCTCAGTGCTTAACGACGCCGACGCCGCCGGTGTGGCCGAGCTCGCCTTTGGCGAGCCACGTGCCAATGACGGCGTAGTCTTGCTACTTACTTTGGGTACTGGAATTGGTTCGGCACTGTTTGTCAACGGCACCCTTGTACCCAACACTGAGCTCGGGCATATGGAAGTAGGTGGCGAAGAAGCCGAACACGTTGGGGCATCCTCCGTTCGCGAACGCGAGGAGCTTTCCTACAAAAAGTGGGCTTCCACTCGCGTCTCTAAAGTTCTCACCATGTATGAGAACCTCTTCTGGCCCGATCTCATCATTGTGGGCGGTGGAGTAAGCCGTAAATTCGACAAGTGGGGCGAGTACCTCAACTGCAGGACAGAAGTTGTCCCGGCCGTCCTGCGTAACCGCGCTGGTATTGTGGGCGCCGCGATGGCCATCCAGGCCGGAGTCAAACCTTAACGTGCACTCATCCACCACGAGCCGTAGAGAAGAAATTGTAGAATCTCCTGCCAGTCAAAACAGCACGACGCAGTGAAATGTTTTATAATGGCAGATTGATCGAGACAAAGGTCTTGTTTACAGAAGTGATTAATGCTAGGAGCATGTATCGCTGCAGGTAAAAGGACTTTCTTGGGGGCTTATCTGAGGCCACCAAGATCGGCACTGCCGAGGTTTCAGACGAGATAATTTCACTCCACTGCTCGTAGATCAGCTATCTACGCAAGAAAAAATCTCAAATATTTGGAATTTTTTTGGCGCAAGGTGGTTTGGGAGAACTGAAAATGATTGCCCGCCTTTATAGCTCTTGGCTTTGAAGGCGGTGCATGATTTTTAGTCCCTCTCAACCAAGAATTATCCGCCCGCGATCTTTTAGCTCGTGCTCGGTTGTTTAGTGTTCGATTGTGTAGTTTCATTTTCCCAAAGCGAAAGGGCGTACGTGGCAGCCACCGATAACCCAGAATCTTCGGCATCCGCACCTACCCGCAAAGCAGTAAAGAAGACAGCAAAGAAGTCAGCCCGCAAGGCGGCTCCTCGCGTCGCAGCTAAAGCGGCTGACGTGCCCAATCTGACTGCAACTGAAGTTACTGCAGCCTCGGAAGTAGGTGCAGGAGATGAAGCACCTGCGAAGGCTCCAGCCAAGAAGGCAGCTAAGAAGACCGCTAAGAAAGCAGCAAAAAAGACGGCCAAGAAGGCAGTGAAGAAGACTGCCAAGAAGGCAGCAAAGAAAACTGCTCGCAAGTCGGCTGCCAAGGCCAAGGCTCCAGTCAAGGATGAGAACATCACTCCTGATGATGATCTCGACGTCAATCTAGATCCTCAGGACGATGACAACGACGACTTCAACCCTGACATCGATGATGACATGGATGATGATTACAACGATGACATCGAACCAGGTCTAGAAGACGACTCTGACGACTACGATGACGATGACTCCGACGATTCTTCTGCAGACGATGACGATGAAGACGACGGCTCCTCTGTCTGGGACGAGGACGAATCCGCCGCTTTACGTCAGGCGCGCAAAGACGCCGAGCTCACTACGTCTGCGGACTCCGTTCGCGCCTACCTCAAGCAGATTGGTAAGGTTGCCCTGCTGAACGCTGAGCAGGAGGTTTCCCTAGCAAAGCGCATCGAGGCGGGCTTGTACGCCACCTTCCGTATGGAACAAATGGAAGAAGCCTTCAACGCCGGCGACAAGGAAGCAAAGCTCACCCCTGCAGTTAAGCGTGACCTAAGGGCTATCGCCCGCGATGGCCGCAAGGCAAAGAACCACCTCTTGGAAGCAAACTTGCGTCTGGTGGTTTCTCTTGCGAAGCGCTACACCGGTCGCGGTATGGCCTTCCTGGATCTGATCCAAGAAGGAAACTTGGGTCTGATCCGTGCAGTTGAGAAGTTCGACTACACAAAGGGCTACAAGTTCTCGACTTACGCCACGTGGTGGATTCGCCAGGCCATCACCCGAGCCATGGCAGACCAAGCACGTACCATCCGTATTCCGGTTCACATGGTTGAGGTCATCAACAAACTCGGTCGCATCCAGCGTGAGCTCCTGCAGGATCTTGGCCGAGAGCCAACGCCACAGGAACTGGCTAAGGAAATGGACATCACCGAGGAGAAGGTACTGGAGATCCAGCAGTACGCTCGTGAGCCAATCTCTCTTGACCAGACCATTGGCGACGAGGGCGATTCCCAACTGGGTGACTTCATCGAGGACTCCGAGGCTGTCATTGCGGTGGACGCCGTCTCCTTCACCCTGCTGCAGGACCAGCTGCAGGACGTTCTCCACACGCTTTCCGAGCGTGAAGCCGGCGTGGTTAAGCTGCGCTTCGGCCTAACTGACGGCATGCCACGCACTTTAGACGAAATCGGCCAGGTCTACGGCGTTACCCGCGAACGCATCCGCCAGATCGAATCCAAGACGATGTCCAAACTGCGCCATCCATCGCGCTCTCAAGTACTGCGCGACTACTTGGACTAGGATTGCTAGGACGTACAAAGGCCCGCACCAACATGGCGTTGGTGCGGGCTTCGCGTATATGAGGTTGCAGCCTCTGGCATAGGCTTTAGTTTCGTGTGGATTCCATTCCGCTGGGACGCTTAGTGGAAGCTTGGTTATACGATTGAGCGATTACCCAGTAACTAACGGCCCATGATCAACAAACGTTGATCATGGGCCGTTTGCCTAAGTCTTACTGCTGGGTGTTCACACGCTCGTTCACGTAGTCGTTCACACATTCGGTTAACTGAGCTTCGTTGAGCCCCTGGCAGGCTTGCCAAAGATCAAGGCCAACGACAACGCCCAGACCAACTATGACGCCTGAGAAGACGGTGACCAGAATGGAAACCACCAGCGCTGCGATGGACATTCCCTTACGGCGCCCATTACCCGCGATCTTCTTGGCCTTGGACAGTGCCACAAAGGAGAGGATCACGCCAATGAGGCCTGGTATGAAAGCAAAAATGCTCAATGCCACGGAAATGAGCATGACAAGCGCGAGGAGAGCAAAGACGAGTGCTGCAATAGCCACGCCGTTCTTACGGGTGTCCTCTACCGCAAACGGCGAGTCGTATTGCCCGTACTGAGGTACACCGCCGTAGGCCTGCACGTTCTGCCCTTGAGTTGGGTACTGGCCGTAGGATGGAACACCGCCCGCAGGGTCCTGCTGGTTGGGATCGAGCCCACCGTAGTCCGGCAGATTTCCTTCCTCCCGAGGCGCCTGTGGATCTTGGGAGTTGTAGGGTTCGCGTGGGTTAGTCATAATCTTTGCGCCTTTCGGTTGGTTTCGCTCCCTAGCCTATACGAATCTGCCGTAACGGACCGGAGGGAAGTAAGCCGTGTTCCCCACTCTCCTACGTTACTTAAGACCCGTCAACGCGGGGACCTTAAGTCCTAGAACCGCTTCAAGTAAGCGATGCGTTCTTTAAGTTGCTCGGCGGAACACATGGCGGTTGGCGGACCACCGCATTTCTGGCGCACTTCAGTATGAATAGCACCATGGGGGCGGCCGGTGCGCGACGCATGGATGGAGACGAGGGCGTTAAGCTGCTTACGCAACTGAGGAATTTCCTGGCTGGCCACCTGCGGTTGCTGATGGAGTTCATCCGCTTTGCGCTGTGCTTCTTCTTTCCGCCGTTTCTTTTCAGCCGCTTCCCTAGCGTCAAGCTGCTCACTTTGTCGCTTGCGTAGAAGCGTGCGCATCTGATCAGCGTCAAGAAGCCCAGGAAGTCCCAAGTACTCCTCTTCCTCAGCGGAGCCTGCTATAGTTCCTGTACCAAAAGATGAACCGTCAAAGATCAACGAGTCAAGTTCGGCCTCAGCACCTAAGGACTCGTACGCTGGAAGATCGTCTTTTTCAGTCTCCTCTTTATTAGCTGCCGCAAGAAGATCATCATCCCACCCTTCTTTCGGTCGATCTGGTTTACCCAAAACGTGGTCACGGGAGTTCTCCAGCTTGGCGGCGAGATCCAGCAGCACTGGGACGGAGGGAAGGAAAACGGACGCGGTCTCACCCTTTTTTCGAGAACGCACAAAGCGACCAATGGCCTGAGCAAAGAATAGCGGCGTAGAAGAGCTCGTCGCATAAACACCCACGGCAAGCCGAGGCACGTCCACACCCTCAGACACCATGCGGACGGCCACCATCCACTCGTCCTCGGACGCGGAGAATTCATCAATGCGCTCGGATGCTCCAGCTTCATCAGACAGAATCACCGCAACAGGGGTAGATGACAGGGTCTCCAGAATGCGCGCGTAAGCGCGTGCTGTCGTCTTGTCAGTTGCAATGACGAGCCCTCCAGCGTCAGGGATGTGGGTCCGCAGCTTCATTAAGCGCTTATGAGCTGCGGTGAGCACCGCAGGAATCCAATCGCCCTTTGGATCCAGCGCGGTTTTCCACGCGCGCGCAGTCTGCTCGGCATTGAGCGGCTCGCCCAGGCGAGCCGCATATTCCTCGCCGGCACTGGTTCGCCAGCGTGCTTCGCCTGAGTACGCTAGGAAAACTACGGGTCTGACGACGCCGTCGTTAAGCGCATCAGAGTAGCCATAGGTGTGATCAGACTGGGACACCAGGTGCCCCTCACCATCTTCCTCATAGCGCACGAACGGGATAGCTGCGTCATCGGAACGAAACGGGGTACCCGTGAGTGCTAGGCGACGCTCAGCATCACGATAAGCCTCGCGAATGCCGTCGCCCCAGCTCTTCGCGTCGCCACCGTGGTGGATCTCATCCATAATTACCAAAGTGCGCTTTGACGTAGCCACTTGATAATGCTTGAACGGGTGCATTGCCACTTGGGCATAGGTGACAACCACACCGTCGTACTGAGGGTTGACCGCATCCGTATTCTTGAAGTGCGGATCTAGCGAAAGCCCAACTCGCGCTGCCGACGCAGCCCACTGCACCTTTAGGTGCTCAGTTGGCACAACAACGATGACGCGATCAACTGTCCGATTAGTTGTTAATTCTGTAGCCACGCGCAGCGCGAAAGTAGTCTTACCGGCACCTGGAGTCGCCACCGCAAGGAAATCCTTGGGCTTGTTCATCAGGTACTTGGTCAGAGCCTTGCGCTGCCAGGCGCGAAGGTCACCACTCACTTCTTACGCAGACCCCTGTAGATTCGCTCGCAGTCTGGGCACACAGGGGAACCCGGCTTGGCTTGTTTGGTCACAGGGAAGGCCTCGCCGCAAAGAGCAACGACCATTTTTCCGCTAACAGCCGAATCCACAATCTGGTTCTTCTTCACATAGTGGAAGAACTTCGGTGTGTCATCACTCGTGCCACGATCCTCGCGCACATCTGGGCGTTCAATAGTTTTTGTCGTTGTACTCACCTCAACCATTATGGCGCAACTTATCGCATTCGGCACATATCCGGTCTAGGCTTGGGAAATATGACAGGCAAGTTTGAACGCGACGGCGAAAAGTATGACGAAACCGTCTACGACGCCCAGGAAGCCCCGCAAGAGGTGGATTCTAGGAAATCGCGTTTGTCCAAGTTTAAGCGCAAAGCAAATGTTGCGCTCGTAACTAATGTCACCAAATCACCTGAACAAAACCTCCACAAACGCGAAGTCCAATACAACTGGCTGCAAGGGTCCCGCATTCCCCTCCTACTGGGATCAGCCCTAGCGTGGTGGCTAGGTTATATTTGGCTCGCAGTTGTCTTGTTCGTGATCTCAGTACCAATGCCATGGATTGCGGTGGTGGTAGGTAACGCCCATGGTGAAGCACGCGATCCCCGCGCCCCAATCGTGTACAAGCCGCAGGCTCAGCGCGACTACTTCAACCATCAATTAGACGCTGGTAACGCTCAGGCACTACCACCTGGGCCTCTTACTGACGAGGATGGTAAGGCGATTGATCTCATTAGGGAGCAATACCGATTCGCGGAGCGCCCGGCGCGCCCAACACCTCCTCAGTCAGATGATGATTCCGGTATTGAGTATAAAAACTCGCGCGGGATGTTCTCCTGAGTTTTCGGTTCGGAAGGTAATTAAGCTTTGTGCCGTTTTCAGCACGCTGTGTAGCGATTAAGTGGAAAACGCCGTGGAAGTTAGTTTCGAGACCCGTTGCTGGCATACTCTTAAACCCAATGTTGTACTAAAACCGCGTATGCGGTGAGAGGTTGGTGTTGGTGATGGTGGCAGTGGAGCCCACCCGTACTCAGCTGGGCCTGGTTGCTCAGGATCTTAAGGAAGCATTGGTGAGGCACGGCTTTACTGCCGCGGGAGTAGCTTCATTTTTGGGGCCTCACGCCAATGATGCATTATTTCGTGGTGAGCCAGGGGCTGTTAGTTTTTCGCTGCGCGGCCGCGAAAATGCTCCTCTGTCAGTCTTGATTCGTCTCTTCTTGCTGCACTTGCCCACTGACCGCTCTTTGGTCGATGACGTGTTGGGCGCTGCGCTGACACGCAAGATCATCGACGCCGGTGTTGTGGGTTATGTTGGCACACGTATTGGCAACATTGGCCAGCCAGGTATAGCCAGTGGCGTAGTTGACGAGTCGCAGCTTCATGCGTTGATGGATGTGCGCCCACATGTAATTAATGGCGTTAACCGCATCGTGTTCTCAGATATGGATGCTTCCATGGTCCTTGGACACGTGCCGGGAGCAGATCATGTCTTAGGTGTAGGGGCAGCTAGTTTGTCGCTTTTATCCACCTCTGCAACAACCCCAGTGGAATCTGTGCTCGATGTGGGTACTGGATCCGGAATCCAGACGCTGGGTCAATTGCGCTGCGCTCAGCGGATTGTTGCTACTGATGTACATCCGCGCGCTCTGGATCTGGCGGAGGCCACCTTAGTTGGTGAAGATGACGCTTCCGGCCATGCGTCCGTATCTCTTCGCGAGGGATCTTGGTTCGAGCCGGCTAGTGGTGAGCGGTTTGACCGGATCGTTTCTAATCCGCCGTTTGTCGTAGGCCTGCCGGAGGTCGGTCACGTCTACCGCGACTCAGGGTTGAATCTTGATGGAGCCACCGAGATGGTTGTCTCCCAATCACCTGATTACCTCAATGAGGGAGGCACCGCACATATTTTGGGTGCGTGGATCCACCAGGAAGGTCAATCGTGGCAGCAGCGGGTAGCGTCTTGGATACCGAGCCACGGTGTAGCAGCATGGGTTCTGCAGCGTGACATTGCAGATCCTGCGTTGTACGTGGGCACTTGGCTCAAAGACGAGAGTATCGATCCTCGCAGCCCCGAAGCCGCTGAACGCACCCAGGCTTGGTTACAGCATTTTGCCGACAACAAGGTATCCGGAATCGGTTTTGGCTACGTAGCTATTCAGAAATTGGATGACGATACCCCAAGCGAGATAGTGGCTGAAGATCTTGCAGGGAACATAGTGGGCACCCTAGGCGAGGAGATCGAAGAATACTTCCTGCGAACCGGATGGCTTCGAGATGCCACAAAGGAGGATATTCTTTCTTCCCAGTACGCTCTGCGCCCAGGCGTGGCAAAGGAAGAGATCGCTATTCCAGATGCTTCTATTGGGATGGGTTTTACACCGTTTGCCATCCGCCTTAGCCGAACCGAGGGCCCGTGCTTTAGCCATGAGGTGGACGAACACATTGCAACCATTGTGGCGGGTCTTCACCCGCAGGGCATGAGTCTTGCTGAAGTAGTGGAACTCTACTCGATGAGCAAGGGAGTTGACGAGGAAGATCTTTTACAAGCCGTAATCGCCCCAATAGTGGACTTAGTACGCCACGGATTGTTACTTCCAGCCGAGCTGCTGAGCCAGAACTAGATGATTTTGCAATAGGAGATTTCCGATGAAAGCAGTTCTCACCCGAGTTAGCGAAGCCAGTGTCACCGTAGATGGCGAAGTCGTGGGCCAGATTCATTGTCCGGAAACCGGAGGCATCCTCGCACTGGTAGGCGTGGGCGCACAAGACTCCGATACCGCGTGGGAAACCGTTGCCCGCAAGATTGCCGAGCTACGCATTCTCGATGGAGAGAAGTCGGTTGTGGACGCTGGGGCACCCGTGCTCCTAGTAAGCCAATTTACGTTAATGGGTAAAACAGCCAAGGGCCGCCGGCCCTCGTGGTCTGATGCAGCCAAAGGTGACATTGCGGAACCAGTGATCGAAAAGATTGCCCAGAACTTGAGGCAGCGTGGAATCACCGTTGAAGAAGGCCGTTTTGGAGCAATGATGAAGGTAGCCAGTGTCAACGAAGGACCTTTTACCGTTTTGGTAGAGGCTAATTAGTAACCCTTGCCCCCTTCACTCACCCCCAGGCGCTCATTTTTTTGTGATTCTCGGAACTAAAGTATCAACAATGGCGTTACAAGAGGGTAGAAACCTTAAACACCATGAGGAGGTCATCGGATGGCTAGTAACCAGGCCACAGCGGTCGAGACTGAAGAAGTGGATCGCGGAAGCCGTCGAGGGCACACTAACGACAATCCTTCTGCTGACCTAGTGCGTGTTTACCTGAATGGAATTGGTAAAACAGCACTCCTTACCGCTGAAGACGAGGTTGAGCTATCTCAGGCAATTGAAGTAGGGCTCTATGCCGAGCACTTACTGAAGCATTCCGAGGAACCACTCACTCGTGCTATGAAGCGTGATCTAAAGGTTTTAGTGAAGGAAGGCCGTAAGGCTCGCTCCCACCTCTTGGAAGCCAACCTTCGCCTAGTTGTGTCCTTGGCTAAGCGGTACACAGGCCGCGGAATGCCACTGTTGGATCTCATCCAAGAAGGGAACTTGGGTCTCATCCGCGCAATGGAAAAGTTTGACTACGCCAAGGGGTACAAGTTCTCCACTTATGCCACGTGGTGGATCCGCCAGGCTATCACCCGAGGCATGGCGGACCAGTCCCGCACTATCCGCCTCCCAGTGCACCTAGTAGAGCAGGTAAACAAGCTCTCCCGGATCAAGCGTGAGATGTATCAGCACTTGGGTCGCGAGGCCACCAATGATGAGCTCGCAGAAGAGTCCGGCATTGATGAGTCCAAGATTGAGATGCTGCTACGTCAATCCCGTGATCCGGTGAGCTTGGATATGCCAGTGGGTGCAGACGAAGAAGCTCCATTAGGAGATTTCATCGAGGATTCTGAGGCAGCTGACGCTGAGGCCGCTGTAGTAGCGTCCCTACGTCACTCAGATATTCGTGACGTACTTGACACCCTCGAACAGCGCGAGCAAGACGTCATCCGCATGCGTTACGGATTGGATGACGGCGTTCCTCGCACCTTGGATCAGATCGGCCGTCAATTCGGTCTCTCCCGTGAGCGTGTTCGCCAAATTGAGCGCGAGGTGATGGCAAAGCTGCGCGACGGTTCCCGCGCTGACAAGTTGCGAGAGTACGCACTGTAGAAAAACCGTACGAGGGCGTGAAGTTTCAGTCGACTTCACGCCCTTCGTGTTGATTCACCACTGTTACTCACCATTAGATGTAGACTCTGTTCAAGAGCACGTTCTACAAAGCAGAAAGGTCCATTGTGCCGTGAAGGATTTGGTCGATACCACTGAGATGTATCTGCGCACCATCTACGAACTTGAAGAAGAAGGTATCACCCCTCTCCGTGCCCGTATCGCAGAACGATTGGAACAGTCTGGCCCAACCGTGAGCCAGACCGTTTCACGCATGGAACGTGACGGACTAGTCAGGGTTGAACCTGACCGATCACTCCACATGACAGAGCAGGGTCGTGAACTCGCCACCCAAGTTATGCGCAAGCACCGTCTTGCGGAAAGGCTCCTTACGGACGTCATTGGCCTCGACGTGGCTAAGGTCCATGAAGAAGCCTGCCGGTGGGAACATGTTATGAGTGAGGAAGTTGAGCGCCGCCTAGTAGAGGTTCTCCCAGGCGTCGATTCCTCCCCTTTTGGAAACCCAATTCCAGGATTGGCGGATCTGGGTGTGCCTGAGACCACCACCGCTTTGGGCATTCGTGCAACTGATATTCAGTCCGGTGAGCGCGTTAAGGCTCGCATTGCCCAAATCAACGAGATCTTGCAGGTGGATGTGGAACAATTTGATCTGCTTCTGACAGCAGGAGTCCAGGTGGGCAGCGAGGTAGAGATTGAAAACGACATCGAGCGGGTTGTGCTGTACACCGGCACCCACGAGGTAGAGCTCATGTACGATCTGGCCCACGCAATCCGCGTAGAGCTGCTGTAAATAGCCTGTCAGGGACGTACCGCAGGCTTCCCTCACAACACTGCGCCCGCCCCAGTGAAATTCTCACACCGTGCGTAGTAGCTAACGGTGTTGCTTAAGTAGGAAGTATTTTGGAGGAAGAATGAAACTTCTTGTAACCGGTGGCGCTGGATATGTTGGATCGGTCTGCGCAGCGGTATTGGTAGAGCAGGGACACGACGTCACCATCATCGATAACTTCTCCACCGGAAACCGCGAAGCTGTTCCAAATCAGGCAACCATCGTCGAAGGCGATGTCCGAGACAAAGCTTCTGAGGTTCTCGCGCAGGGTGGCTTTGAGGGTGTCATTCACTTCGCCGCTCGTTCTCTCGTTGGCGAATCCGTCCAGAAGCCCGATGAATACTGGCAACACAACCTCGTCACCACTCTGGCGCTGCTAGACGCTATGCGTGCGCACGGCGTGAACAATTTGGTGTTTTCATCCACGGCCGCAACGTATGGCGAGCCAAAGGAAGTTCCTATTACGGAGGACTTCCCTACTCAACCTACCAACCCTTACGGCGCATCAAAGCTGGCCATTGACTACGCCATCACCTCCTATGCCAACGCGTTTGGACTGGGCGCAACTAGCTTGCGTTACTTCAACGTAGCTGGTGCATACGGAAACATTGGTGAGAACCGTGAGGTAGAAACCCACCTTATTCCTCTCGTCCTACAGGTAGCCTTGGGCCACCGCGACAAGATCATGATGTTTGGTGATGACTGGCCAACTAAGGATGGCACCAACGTCCGTGACTACATCCACATCCGCGATTTGGCCGATGCACACCTTCTCGCGCTTGAATCCAATACTCCAGGAAAGCACCGAATCTTCAACTTGGGCTCCGGCGAGGGCTACTCTGTGAAAGAAGTAATTGAGACCTGCCGTGAAGTTACCGGTCACGAAATTCCGGCTGAGGTTGCGCCACGGCGAGCAGGCGACCCAGCAGTGTTGATAGCTTCTTCCGAAAAAGCCATGAAGGAGCTAGGTTGGAAGCCAACCCGCACCGACCTTCGAACCATCGTGGAGGATGCATGGGCCTTTACTTCCCAGCTTGGAGATAAGGCACACAGCGCCAAGTAGGGTACAAACGTTTAAGGACCTTGGGAAAATCAAGGTCCTTTTCCTATGCCGCGTTCTCGTGCCCTTGGTCAATCAAGGCACACAGGCCCGGTAACGGGTCGGTGACGTCAACGTCAAGAAGTTCCAACAGCTGTGGCAGAAGATTGGCTTTGAGTTCACTGCCGCCGCGCACAATAAAATCGTAGACGCTACGTGCGGCAAAGCTAACGGCGCTCGGGTCACCGTCGGCCATGTCCATGACCGCGCCCTTGTACATGACCTCCGCAAGCAATTCGGAGCCACCTCGTGTGTATCCCACCGTCATCAATTGACTCAGGCGGTGCCCCGGCTCTTCTTTCTGGGCCGCAGACAGCGCCGGCATGAGGCGATGCGAGGTAGGTGAGCCCAAAATGCACAACGCGTAGCAGCACAAAGCGTTGGCACGGGCTTGGTCTGGAAGAGTCCGCGCCACCGCCAAGCTGATGTTGCGCACTGTATCTTCCATACCAAAGCTGGCCATGATTATGACATCACGCAGCCTAAGCACGCGAAAGTAGGTACCAAAGAACTCGATGGCATCCTCATCTTCCATAAGCTCCTCCGCGCTAAAGCCCTCGCACTCTTTCAACCGGCAAAGCAACGCCTGCCTGGCCTCATCCATCATGTGGGCATTATTGCTAACCAGCTCGCCTAGCTGATTGGCTCTGATGCCGGTGAGTTCGTTCAGCTTGTAAATGGTCATGGGTTCTAGGGCCTTAGTGGTGCGATCAAAAAATGAGTATGCCTCTGCCCGCGTGAGCTCGGGCAGTTCCCCTGTCTTCACTAACTCTCGCATTGTCACTGACTCCGTGATTTCACCCACCGTGCCATCGCGGAACGGGCTGCCCTGGCTGAACACACCGTCGAGCCCAAGCTTATGGAACTCTTCGTTGCCAAATAGCAACGTGTACTTGGCTCCAGTTGATATCTCATCCACACACCAACACCCCAGCACTGGCATCATCTCACATGACACGGCGTGCATGAGATAATCAGGCAGTGCTTCTGCGAGCCCAGAGCGGTTTGAGGTAACTACGAACATCATCACTAGGTCTGGAGCAACGGATTCCATGGCATCTGCGATGTCCGGAATTCGATGCATTTCCAGAATGTCTAGGCGGAAAACGGGGCCTATGGTCATCGTGGTGGTTACCGAATCAGAATCTGGCTGGGTGGTGTCAGTGGAGTCATAGAGACAAACGAACACCAGAGAATCCGTTGGGTAGTATCCAAGAATGCCCGGGAGGTTAGTGAGTATCGTCGATGGTGTGAACAGACCATGTGCGGCTGCCCCTTGCTGAGAATGATTATTTTTGGTCATAGACCCAATCAATCACCCCGAGCGTACGGTTGATAAGACGCTTCCTCCAAAACCGCGGTTTTGTGTATAACTGCGCTAGTAGCAGAAGTTCTATCCACAGGTTTTATTGCGGATGGAACAAATATCCACCTGCTGGCGTTTTAAAAGGCATCGCAGCCGTGTAATGAGCAAAGCACACAATCCAAAACACGGTAATGTGGAAAGCCATTACTCTTGGCAATGCGTTTATCACACGGTAGGAGGAAAACATGTCACAAGAATCCCAGCACATGTATGAACTTGAGTTCCCTGCGCCAAAGATCTCTGACAAGGGCGCCACCGGACCTACACTCGTGGTTGCACTCCAAGGCTATGCTGATGCGGGGCACGCTGTAGACGCCAGCGCTGATCACCTGCGCGCTGCCCTTGATAACGCGCCGGTAGCATCGTTTAATAATGATGAGCTCATGGACTACCGGTCCCGTAGGCCAGCCGTACTGATTGACCACAACGAAGTAGTTGAGGGAGAGGATTTACGTCTCGCCATTGACGTAATCCGAGATACCAACCAAAAGCCTTTCCTTCTACTTTCAGGCCCTGAACCTGATTTGCGCTGGGATGGCTTCACGGAAGCTGTGGCTGACTTAGTAGAAAAGTTTGGTGTGGCTCAAACCATCTGCTTGTACTCCGCTCCTATGGCGGTGCCACACACCCGCCCAATGGTTATCAGCGCACACGGCAATGACGCCAAGCTGATCAACAGTCAGTTTACGTTGGACACCAAGATCACCGTTCCAGGTTCCGCGGCGCTCCACTTGGAGCGCCTACTCAACAAACGCGGTCTGAACGTTGCTGGTTACACTGCTCACGTGCCGCATTACTTGGCGGCATCCACGTACCCAGAAGCCACCTTGAACTTGCTTCGTTCCGTCGCCACCACCGCTGATTTGGAGTTCCCTCTTGGCGCGCTAGAGGAGGACGCAGCCCGCATTGCAGAACAGATTGACGAGCAGGTGCAGGGTTCCCCTGAAATTCAGCACGTGGTTGGCATGCTGGAGCGTCAATACGACGAAGAACTGGAACGCTATAAGGAGCGTAACCCTCAGGCAGTCCTACCAGGTGAATCCGCTTTACCAAGTGGTGAGGAGCTTGGGGTGGAGTTTGAGCAGTTCCTAGCTGGGTTGGATGAAAACATTCTGGATGCTGAGGTGTCTGACCATGAATCAGAGGTAACCCCTCCACAGGATGACTCCGAGGATCCTACGGACCCCAAGGACTAAGGTTTATTAGTGCTCGCCTATACGTGCCGCAATGAGAGTGCACGTGTGGGCGGGTTTTTCCACTAGGGTAGTACAGTGTGAATCTTTCCCAGATGCTGCCTGATTTAGAAGAAGTACCCGAGTCCTTAGTAGACGAGTCCATTTTTGATTCGTTCCTAGCTTGGACCAGGGAGAAGAACATCACCCTCTACCCTGCCCAAGAAGAAGCAGCGTTAGGGATCTTGGCCGGTGATAACGTCATTTTGGCCACTCCTACGGGCTCCGGAAAGTCCATGGTAGCTATCGCGGCACACTTCATGGCTATGGCCCGAGGCCAGCGCAGCTTCTACACCGCCCCGATCAAAGCGTTGGTGAGCGAAAAGTTCTTCGCGCTGTGCGATATCTTTGGGCCAGAAAATGTGGGCATGATGACCGGTGACGCCACCGTCAACGGGTCTGCACCTATTATTTGCGCCACCGCTGAGATCGTGGCCAACATCGCACTTCGCGACGGTGCACGAGCCGACATTGACCAGGTAGTAATGGATGAGTTCCACTACTACTCTGAGCCAGACCGCGGCTGGGCATGGCAGGTTCCACTGCTTGAACTACCCACAGCGCAGTTCCTCCTTATGTCTGCAACGTTGGGGCACACTGAAAAACTAGAGGAAGACCTCACACACCGTACGGGACGCACTACGTCCTTAGTTGGCAGCGACGCAAAGCGCCCCGTGCCCCTAGATTTCACCTTTGTGTACACCCCCGTGCACGAAACCATTGAGGAACTGCTGAAAACAAACAAAGCACCTGTGTACGTGGTGCACTTCACCCAACGTGAAGCAGTCGAGCGTGCCTCCGCGCTCACGAGCATCAAAATCATAAGCGATGAGGATAAACAGAAGATCGCTGATGAAATCGGCGACTTCAAGTTCACCACCACCTTTGGCAAAACCCTTTCCAAGCTGCTCCGCCGCGGAATCGGCGTCCACCACGCTGGAATGCTGCCTAAGTACAGGAGGTTGGTAGAGAAGCTTTCCCAGACTGGCCTCCTCAAGGTCATCTGCGGAACAGACACCCTAGGTGTGGGCATTAATGTGCCTATCCGCACCGTGCTGTTTACCGGTCTCGCAAAATTCGACGGCACCAAGCAGCGCATCCTCGCCTCCCGTGAATTCCACCAGATCGCGGGTCGAGCAGGCCGAGCTGGCTACGACTCCGTGGGGCACGTTATCATCCAAGCCACGGAGCACGAGATCGAAAACTGGCGTGCCCGCGAGCGGGCCGGCAGTGACCCTAAAAAGCTTAAAAAGATCCGCAAGAAGTCTGCCCGCGACGGAGAGGTAACGTGGACTGAGAAGACCTACGAGCGCCTGATCAACGCAGAATCCGAGCCACTTACCAGCCAGTTCCGAGTATCAAATTCCATGTTGCTCAACGTGATTGCCCGACCGGGCGATGGCTACGACCACATGAAGAAATTGCTGCGAGACAACCATGACTCAAGGGACAAGCAAAACGCAGACATTCTCAAGGCATTGGAGCTCTTTCGCGGTCTGGTCAACGCCGGAATTATCGTGCGGCTGGACCAGCCTGATGAAGCTGGCCGACGTTACAGCCTCACACAGGAACTGTCGCGGGACTTTGCGTTAAACCAGCCCCTAGCGCCATTTGCACTGGCAGCTCTGGAACTTCTGGATAAGCAATCTGATTCTTTCACTCTGGACGTCATCAGCATTTTCGAATCCATCTTGGATGATCCTCGTCCTTTGCTGATTGCGCAGCAGAAGGCCGCACGTGGTGAAGAAATCGCTGCTCTCAAAGCGGATGGTGTTGACTACACCGAACGCATGAACATCGTGGAAGACATCACCTGGCCGATGCCACTCCACGATCTGCTGGAGAACGCGTATCAGGTATACGCAACAGGTCACCCATGGGCTAAGGAGTTTCACCTGAGCCCCAAGTCAGTGGTACGCGACATGCTGGAAAATGGCATGACTTTTAGTGATCTCATTGCCACATACGGCTTGGCTCGCGCCGAGGGCGTGGTACTGCGCTACCTCACAGATGCCTGGAGAACACTTACCCATACGGTCCCAGAGGATTACCGTACCGAAGAACTCGAGGACATCATTACATGGCTGGGTGAGTTGGTCCGTCAAGTTGATTCGTCCCTAGTGGATGAATGGGCACAGATGGCAGATCCTGATCAGCCTATTGACAAAGAAACTCTCGCCCGCGAGCTGGCCTTTGGTGTGGAAGATCCCAACGCACTCACAGCTAACATGCGCGCCTTCCAAGTCATGGTACGTAACAGTCTGTTCCGCATTGTTCAATTGTTTGGCCTTGAGAAAGAAGATGAGCTAGATCTAGCCTTCGAGTACTTGGAAGATCGTCCCGATTGGGGCGCAGCCATGGATGATTACTTTGACGAATACAACGACATCGATACATCTCCTTCGGCGCGTGGCCCTGAATATTTCCGCATTATTAAAGAGGTCAATGGAAATAAGCGCCTGTGGGCAGTTCGCCAGATCTTGGCGGATCCGGAAGGCGACAATGCTTTCGCGTTTGATGGTGTTATTGACTTGGATGCTTCAGATGAAGCCGGGGATGTCAGGTTCTCTCGACTAGAGTTCAGTCAGAGTTAAGAACGTAGAGATTGCGTGTATCCCCACTATTGGGGTTAGTAGCGTGCAACGGCAGCTCACTGTGTGTGAGCTGCCGTTTTCGCTTACCCGTGAAAGGTAATAACTAAACTAAAGGTTTCCCCTATCGTCACAGCTCAGCGACGATAATAATGTTCACTCAGTGAGCAACTATAGTAATAAGCTATGAGCAATAAGGAGTACCGACCAACGCTGGCGCAGCTGCGGACCTTCGTTACTATCGCCGAGAACAAGCACTTCGGCACCGCAGCAGCGAAGCTGAACATCTCCCAGCCTTCCCTCTCACAGGCACTCGTTGCACTCGAAGCTGGCTTGGACGTCCAGTTAATTGAGCGCTCTACTCGCCGCGTGATTGTGACGGCTGCCGGTGAGTCACTGCTCCCCTATGCAAAAGCAACACTTGAGGCAGCAGACGCGTTTATGGCACATGCTCAGGGCGCATCCGGCACACTAGCAGGCCCACTAACCCTGGGTGTAATCCCGACGATCGCTCCCTACATCCTGCCTGGCCTCATTTCCATGGTGAAAGATGACTATCCGGAATTAGAGCTTCGCATAGTTGAAGACCAGACTAAGTACCTTATTCAGTCCCTGCGCGATGGCCAACTGGATTGTGCTGTGATGGCATTGCCATCTGAGACTCCAGGCCTCATTGAGCTTCCTCTTTACTCAGAAAATTTCGTCATGGTAGTTCCTGATGACCACGCCTTCGCGCAGCGCACGGACTTGCAGCTTATTCACCTGCGCGACGTTGATTTGCTCCTGTTAGATGACGGGCACTGCCTGCACGATCAAGTTGTGAACCTGTGCCGCCAAGTTGAGGTAAACCCTGAGAACTCACCGATGGGCGAGACTCGGGCCGCGTCGCTTACTACCGTGATTCAGCTCGTAAGCGCTGGAATGGGTGCCGCGCTGGTGCCCGAGTCCGCACTCGCTATTGAAACGAACCGACCAGGGATTTCGGTCGCCACCTTCGGTCGCGGCGTTACAGCCGCCCGGCAGGTAGGCATGGTCTTTCGAGGCTCCAGTTCACGCGCGGACGAATATCAAAAGCTTGGAACCCTCGTTGGGGCGTCCTTTCACAAGCTGGTGCGCAACGACGCGTAGTTAGCGAACAAGTATGGCTCCGCAGATCAATTAGACTGCGGAGCCATTTATCCAGCCCAAGCACTAATGTGCGACTGGTCGCACACCACCAGTAATGGAGCGGAATACGTAACACGTTGCATTAATGAGGAATGGCAGCATGATGAGCAAGCCAATGCCCAGCGTGAAAAGAATACCGATCATACAGATCACTGTTGCCACGATATAGAACCCCAGCAACGGCAGATAGTGTGCACCGACAACTTTGAAGCCCTGCGAGAAGCTCTGCGCTACACTCGCGTCGCGGTCAATCGCAAACAGCTGGATAGCTGAGATAAATGGAGAGATCAAGGTACTTCCAAGAAGCATCAAGGCCATTCCGCCGAAGAATCCACCCCAGCTTACTTGGGATAGGACGGCATCCGAGTTAGCATCTGCCGCAAGAGTATCGGTAGCTAACAGGAGATCTGACGCTGAACCGATGAGTAGGATAAGGCCAGGCAGCATAGCAGCGAAACTGAGCAAGCCAGCAAGAATTGCTACTAGGAGTGCTCGGGGGAAGCTGTACCCCTTAACTGTGCCACCAATACTGAGCTTTTCACCATCTAGCGCGTTAAACGCCAGCCTGTAAGCACAGATGCCAATAGCCAGGGAGAATGCTGCGGAGATAAGGGCAATCAAAGCTCCTGCACCACTGGTTTGAGAAAGCTGCCCCTCCACAGCGGAAAGAACGACGGTGACGACAAAATATATAAACGTTCCGAGGATCCAAAACAGGCCATTTTTAAAAGTTTCTTTGAAGCCGTAGGTAATTGCTGCGCCGATGGGCACTCCTGTTGGCTCGCCTTGATACATTGGCCATCCGGCCGTTGGGTGCAAGCCATGACTGTCTACCCCGTAGGCATTAAATGATGAGTGTGGCGAAGCTGAATCGGTGGATGGTGATGAATAATCGCCGTACTGCGGCAGGGAGCTCCCCCGATCACCGTACGGGTTCGTGCCAAAATCCGGCCGATCTTCAGGGTGTTGGGATGGCGGGTAGGGATTAAAGTTGTCATCCCTTGAATCGCCGTTACTTGGATCGTATGGGTTAGTCACTGTAGTAGTTCTCCTGCTTTAACGATGGCTAGTGAGCCGCTTGCCAGCTCACCTCCGAGCCTACAGCGAACCACAGTCACGAGCATCTGGATAAGCTCACTTCCGTCCATTCGCCGCAGCCTCACGAGGATAAGCACATATTACTCTCCATGAATATAATCTGGCTACGGTTCACCGCCGTTCGCTGTTACCTAAAAAACTCACTAGACTTAATCGCTGATTATGACTAAACAACCTGCGACTGACTCCTCAGCCAATACTGCTAAAACTCGTCCTTCTCAGCCACGCCACCACCAGCGCCATAAGAATGCTGGTGAAGGGCCAACAAAGAAGGAGCTGTACGCCAAGCTAGGTAGCGTGGCCGGCAGCGACGTACGGTGGTTTCGCAAGCGCTTGAGCAAGGCTAAGTCCTCGAACGCGCTGGCGCAGATTAATAAGGACATTGAGAAATCAATCGCTTCTCTAGTCAAGCGCAAGGCAGCGTTACCTCACATCACTTACCCCGAACAGTTACCTGTCTCCCACCGAAAAGACGACATTAAAGAGGCCATTGCCAACAACCAGGTGGTCATCGTGGCCGGTGAAACCGGCTCCGGTAAGACCACTCAGTTGCCCAAGATTTGCTTAGAGCTAGGCCGCGGCATCACCGGCCGCATTGGCCACACGCAACCGCGTCGTCTTGCTGCGCGCACCGTTGCGGAACGCATTGCTTCCGAGTTGGGCCAGGACATCGGCGAGTCCGTTGGCTACGCCATCCGCTTCGATGATCAGGTGTCTGATACCACTGCGGTGAAACTGATGACCGATGGCATCCTGCTCGCCGAGATGCAACGCGATCGCTACCTCAACGCCTACGACACGATTATCATCGACGAAGCACACGAGCGAAGCCTTAACATTGACTTCCTCCTGGGTTACCTCAAACAACTGCTTCCTAAGCGCCCAGATCTCAAGGTGATCATTACCTCCGCGACCATTGATCCGGAACGCTTTGCTGAGCACTTTGCAGATAAAGACGGCACCCCTGCGCCTATTATCGAGGTCTCCGGTCGCACCTACCCAGTGGAAGTCCGCTACCGCCCGCTAGTGGCCGAAAACGGTGAGAAACTCAAGGATATAGACCCTATTGACGGACTCATTGCCGCTCTTAAGGAGCTGATGAACGAAGGCGACGGCGACATCCTGTGCTTCTTTGCTGGTGAAGCCGACATCCGCGAAGCCCGTGAAGCCATTGAGGGGCAAAAGTGGAAAGGCGTGGAAGTCACCCCACTCTACGGTCGACTTTCCAACCAAGAACAGCATCGCGTATTCACGCCACACTCCGGCCGCCGAATTGTTTTGTCCACCAACATTGCGGAGACTTCGCTGACGGTCCCCAGTATCCACTACGTTGTAGATACCGGCACCGCACGTATCTCGCGTTATTCCAACCGAACAAAGGTACAACGCCTGCCCATCGAGGAAATCTCTCAGGCAAGCGCAAACCAACGTTCTGGCCGCTGTGGGCGCGTAGCCGACGGCATTGCCATCCGCCTGTACTCCGAGGAAAACTTCCTCTCCCGCCCTGAATTCACGGATCCTGAGATCCTGCGCACCAATCTAGCCAGCGTCATCCTCCAAATGGCTAGCCTACGCCTCGGCGATATTGAGGATTTCCCATTCATCCAGAAGCCAGATACCCGAGCCATCCGAGACGGCGTACTGCTTCTCCATGAGCTCGGGGCGCTGGATAATGAGACGCTTGCCGACGGCACCCCGAAGCTCACGGAAACAGGTCGCACAATCGCACGGATCCCAGTGGATCCGCGCATGGCGCGGATGCTTGTGGAGGGTGAGCGACTAGGAGTCCTGGGCGCGATTTACGTCGTCGTTGCTGCTCTGACCATTCAGGACGTGCGCGAGCGCCCCCTTGAACACCAAGCCCATGCGGATCAGCTGCACGCACGCTTCAAAGACACGACGAGTGATTTCCTGAGCTACATCAAGCTGTGGGATTATCTCAAAACCCAGCGCAACGAACTGTCCGGCAACGCTTTTAAGAAATTAGTACAGCGCGAATACTTGCACTATATGCGCATACGCGAATGGTGGGACTTGGTTCGCCAACTCAAAAACATTGGCGATCAGCTAGGTTGGACAGATCCAAAAGACAACGTCACTGAACCTGACGCGGACGCGATGCACCAAGCGCTGCTTTCTGGCTTGCTCTCTCAAATTGGACTACGTGATGGCAACTCCAAGGAGTTTATAGGTGCACGCAACACTCACTTCATGATTTTCCCTGGTAGCTTTCTGGCAAAGAAGCCGCCACAATTCGTGATGGCCGCGGAGCTCGTAGAGACTTCCAGGCTGTGGGCACGCGACGTTGCCGCCATTGATCCACGGTGGGTGGAGAGGCTGGCAGGTGACCTACTCAGACACCAATACTCCGAACCCCACTGGTCCACCAAACGCGTGGGCGCCATGGTCTACCAGCGTTCTACGCTGCTGGGAGTGCCGGTTGTGGCGGACCGTGTAGTCCCGTTCCACAAGGTAGATCCAGTTGCAGCCCGTGAGATGTTCATTCGCCACGCACTGATAGAGGGTGAGTGGACTACCCACCACAAGTTCTACAAACTCAACCAACAAAAGCTCGCCGAGGCTTCAGAAGTTGAGGCCAAGGCGCGTCGTCGCGACCTCCTAGTAGATGAAGAAACGCTCTTCAACTTCTATGACTCCAAGCTGCCAAACAACATCACTACCGGCAACAATTTCGACCGATGGTGGAACCGCACGAAACAGAAGCATCCACACCTGCTCGACTTTGATCCTGATAAATTGCTCAGCGACGAGGCAGGGCAGGTCACTGAGGAGCAGTTCCCAGACACATGGAAAAAGGGTTCCGTGGAGTTGGAGCTTACCTACCGCTTTGAGCCGGGAACAGCTGACGACGGCGTGACCGTCAATGTCCCTATCCCTCTACTTGCTGGCCTGGATACAGACGGCTTTGAGTGGTTGGTTCCGGGTGTTCGTTTGGAGCTAGTCACTGAGCTCATCCGAACCCTTCCTAAGGCACTGCGACGCACGGTAGTTCCTGCTCCAAACTATGCTGAACGCGTGTTGCCACTCCTCGATCCTTCGGAGGGGCCACTTCTGCACCAGATTGCAGATAACCTGCGAAAGATTGGTGGCAAAGGCATCAACGCAGAAGACTTCAACGAGGCCGAGCTGCCTGATCACTTACGCGTACGCTTCGCCGCCATTGATAAACGTGGCAACGTTGTGGATGCCGACCGCGACTTGGAAAAGCTTAAGCACCGACGCGCCGGTCAGATTAAGTCGTCCGTATCAAAGGTATCGCGTGCAGTAGAACATGAGACTGCAAAGGAATGGACACCGGATACCCTAGGGGAGATCAAGGACAAGGTAGTAACCAAGGTTGATGGACAAAGTATCACCACCTACCCGGCACTCGTAGCTACCAAGGATGGTGTGGCTGTCAAAGCAATGCCAACCAAGGCGGAAGCAGACGCATCGATGATGCAGGCCACTCTCACGCTGCTCATGCGCGAGATCACCGTTAACACCCAAAAAATGCTCAACGGACTGCCCATTAAGCAACGAGTGGGCGTGGAAAACTACCCTCACCGCGGTTCGCAGGGCCTGGTAGATGATGCGCGCGTAGCCGCAATCCGTGATCTCATGATCGAACATGGAGGGCCTACCCGCAGCCCAGAAGGATTTCAGAAACTAGTCAGCACCATTCGCCCTCTAGTTCCTGGGCGAGTTCGTCAAACGGTTGTAGCTCTGGCTCCAGGCTTGGTTTCGTACGTGGACATACGCAATGAGCTCAAAGACTGGGATGGCCCAGCCATTGATGATATGAAACGCCAACTGGACTTTCTTCTACCAAAACACGCTGTTTCCATTCACGGGTCGGCGCGCCTTAAGCATCTACCTCGCTATATTCAGGCCATGAAGATAAGGCTGGAGGACATGGGTCGTGAGCCTGCCAAGGACGAACAGCGCCAAATGACCGTGAATAATTTGGAGCGGCAACTGCGTGACAAAATCAACTCCCTACCCAACAAGCGTGCCAACGCTCGCGCGGTAAAGGACATCCAGTGGCTCATTCAAGAGCTCCGCGTGAGCCTGTTTGCACAGCGTCTGGGCACTGCACAGTCCGTATCTGAGCGCAAGATATCTAAAGCTATCAGCGCCCTCAAAGCCTAGAGATTTTTGTTAAAGCCTAACTCTCTTGGCGCTCTCGGCGTCTCATCAGACGAATCTCAGATTCGAAGTCATCCGCGCTTTCAAAAGATTTGTAAACAGACGCAAAGCGCAGATACGCGACCTCGTCCAGCTCCCGCAGGGGATCCAGAATTGCCAAACCAATGTCATTGGCGTTGATCTGTGAGCTCCCCTTCTGGCGCACCGTCTCCTCTACGTCTTGGGCTAGGCGTTTAAGCGCGTCTTCCGGCACATCACGGCCCTGACAAGCGCGACGCACACCCACGATAACTTTCTCACGAGAGAATGGCTCAGATATACCGTTGCGCTTGATTACCAGTAGCTGTGCTTTCTCTAGCGTAGTAAAACGGCCCGAACATTCATCGCATTCGCGTCTACGTCTAATGGCGGAGCCAGCCTCAACAATGCGAGAGTCAATAACCTTGGAATGACCATGGTGACAGAACGGACAGTGCATGAAAGAGTGCTCCTTGTGGCGCCGGTATGAACTACAACTAAGCACATACTAACAGTGCCCGTAAGGCCTATTTATTCCAGAGAAAACGGCCTCACGTGTGTTAGAGCTTACTGCCCAACAGAAGAAACACCGGCAGAAAAGGAATTCACTGGCGGCTGCTCAAAAGATTCATCCTGGGCTCCCATAGCCACTCCAAAAGTAAGCGTTAGACCAAATAAAGCGCCGAGGATAACGGATGCCCTAGCATCCTTCCGAATTTCATTACCTCCCGTATCTTCCACCACACGCGCTTCGCTCCTACGCAACGTGCGTGGATGTGGAAGTGTATGGGAGTTCTCTAACGGAAGGCCACCATCCCACGTGGAAGCACTAGGAACGACCATTGCGTGATTGCGCCCGCGGGAAGAGTAAGAAGCATTAGGGTTAATAGGAGATACGATAGTCATTTTATCCTCTCAGTTTTAGGCGTTGCAGTTCTACTGCCAACCTGCAGCCACAGTACTTACTGATGGCACCATCACTATCAGTTTCAATCGCCTAAGTGTTCGAATTTCGTTCAACTGTTCGAATTATCGAACAGTTTTCGAACATTGTCAAGAGTTTCAAAATTTTTTCGAACGCTTGTCCCGTTTTCGAACAAATTACGCTAAGGTAGAACCAATAACTTAAGAAGGCGGTTCGAACACCTACAGTGCGCAACATTAGCGCGCCGGTGAAGCAGTAGCTCCAGTTTCGCCGTCAGAAGATCCCACCTTCCCATCGTTCATTAAAAAGCCCATAGCAGCACAGGAAAAAATCTGTGACGCAGTAAAAGGAACGTCTACCCATGGCAGCCAAAGAAAAGAAGACCAGCAAACCCAACGCCCGACTAACCGAACGGCAGCGCAGAATCCTAGAAGTAATTCGTGATGCGGTTGTGCTTCGCGGTTATCCGCCCAGCATTCGCGAGATCGGAGATGCAGCAGGCCTGCAATCCACGTCTTCCGTCGCCTACCAACTAAAGGAACTTGAAAAGAAGGGCTACTTGCGCCGCGACCCCAACAAGCCACGGGCCGTGGATGTTCGCACCCTTCCAGAGGAAAAACAAAAACCAGGAAAGAAGACGGTAAAAACTCCGGACACAGTATCACCTGCACCGGAAATTGCAGAGATTTCTTCCTCCGCTAACTTTATTCCTGTCGTTGGCTCCATTGCCGCCGGATCGCCAATTCTTGCCGAGGAAAACATTGATACTTATCTCCCTCTACCAGCCGACATCGTTGGCGATGGAGAGCTTTTTATGCTCCAGGTAGTTGGAGAGTCAATGCGTGACGCCGGAATTCTGAACGGTGACTGGGTAGTAGTTCGATCCCAGCCAGTAGTAGAGCAGGGCGAGTTCGCCGCGGCAATGATTGACGGAGAAGCCACCGTTAAGGAGTTCCACCGCGACAACTCCGGTGTATGGCTGCTGCCACATAATGATTCCTTCGACCCCATCGACGGTACCCACGCCGAGATCATGGGCAAGGTGGTCTCAGTAATGCGTAAGCTCTGACGCCCAACAAACTCTAGTCGGCCAGGATTCGTACGAATCCTGGCCGACTCCGCGTTTCCTCACCCCTTATAGGGGCAAGATGGGTTATCGGGGACAATCTCACATTTGTGTTGGTTTTTAGCCGAATACAAATGCTTTGCGGAAGTTTTTCCTGTGGTTTTACGCCTTTCTAGAACCCAAGGATGCCCGATCACTACCGAAACCACGTTGTCAAAACAGACAAACCTCACCCACACGTGACACAATAAGAGACATTAACCGTACGCCCTCTGCCCTGATTCGGACATCCCCCACCCACCCAGTGTTGTTTTCCGTTATCAAGCCATGGCGCACGTTACCCACGTAGATAAAAAGGATGGTTTCGAAGTCATGTATTCAGAGGAACGCCGCAGGCAAATTGCCTCCCTCACGGCTGTCGAGGGACGCGTAAACGTCACTGAGCTTGCGGAACGTTTCGATGTGACTGCGGAAACCATCCGCCGCGATTTAGCGGTACTTGATCGCGAGGGAGTTGTTCACCGCGTGCACGGTGGCGCAGTAGCAAACCAAACCTTTCAGACCGCAGAGTTTACCCTCGACGCCCGCGCAAGATCAGCGTCCGGAGCCAAGAACTCCATCGCCCAAGCAGCATGCAAGTTCCTTCCCAAACCAGGCGGCGGCATGTTCCTTGATGCCGGCACCACTACAGCCGCGCTAGCAGATCTCCTTACTTTGCAGCCCAATGCAAAGCAATGGTCTATTGTGACAAATTCACTGTCGATCGCTCTTGCCTTGGCTAATTCCGGTTTAGATGAAATTCAGCTGCTTGGCGGTAGTGTACGTGCGATTACGCAAGCAGTTGTGGGTGATACCGCACTGCGTACGCTGGCCCTGATGCGAGCGGACGTAGCCTTTATTGGCACCAACGCTCTGACTCTAGACCACGGCCTATCCACCGCGGATTCGCAGGAAGCCGCTATCAAATCAGCGATGATTTCCAATGCTCGCAAGGTGGTAGTCCTGTGCGACTCGACCAAAATGGGGACGGATTACTTGGTCAGCTTTGGCGCCATCACCGATATAGATGCGGTGATCACGGATTCCAACGCCCCAGACTCTTTTGTTTCAGCACTGCGCGACGCCGGCGTTGAAGTTGTGATAGCAGACTAGGTAATCCTTCTATCCCAACCACCCCTGCATTTGAGAAGCGATTGGTTTTTGCGTGTTTTTGGTTTTGCCTGAAACATCGGATAAATCCAACAAATGATGTTGCGATCAAAAAGAAAACAACATAAATTGGGTATTCAGTTGTTTTTGTTTAATTTTTACCAATTGCTGAGTCTCACCCGACTTTTTACGTTGGGGTGAACCTGACTCAATCACTGAATTAGGAGGCCGTGGTGGCAACATTCGCTGAAGTAAGCGATCGCCAAGTCGCCATTGCCACCCTCACTCACAGCTACGGACGCTGCAGCGTCAGCGATCTGTCAACACAGTTTGACGTAACTCCCGAGACCATCAGGCGTGATTTACGGGCGCTAGAGGCCAGAGGACTCGTTCAACGTGTCCATGGCGGAGCAGTTTCTCTGCAGTCCTTTGCACACCCGGAGCGCCTAGCCTACGAGGATGACGGACTACCCGTCCATCAGTCACAACGCAGAAAGCAATCAATCGCTCAGGCCGCTCTCGCGGAGATCCCCAGTCCAGAATCTTCGATTTTCATTGACGCCGGATCGACCACAGAGGCCTTTTCCCATGTGCTAGCAAACAGTTTCTTGGGACAGAACTGGTCCATTGTCACGACTTCCCCCAACGTTGCAGTCACCTTAGCTACAGCCGGAGTTCCAAACGTGAATGTCATCGGCGGTGTTGTCAAAGCTCGCACCCAGGCGATTGTAGGCGACCAAGCCGTGCATGAGATGGACCAGCTTCGCGCCGATGTGGCGTTTATTGGAACATCAGGGTTGAGCGTTCATGGTGGATTCACTACTTCTGATCCCAAAGAGGCGGACATCAAAGCCAAAATGATTCAGAGTTCGCTTAAATCTGTAGCGCTGTGCGATTCTGCAAAAATTGGCGTGGACTCTATCGTGCGGTTTGCTGAACTGGAATCCGTAAACGTTGTTGTAACGGACCGCTTTGCGCCACAATCATTTAGGGATGCGATGAAGAATTCCACAACGAGCTTGGTGATCCCATGATTCTAACTTTTACTGCGAATCCGAGCATTGACTCAACGCTCCAACTTTCCGGAGAACTCACTCGTGGTGAAGTTCACCGTCTGCAGCTAACCACCATCGTGGCGGGTGGCAAGGGAATCAATGTCTCCCATGCCTGTACTTTGGCCAACGTGGATAATCTGGCCTTTTTCCCAGCGAACCCCACCGACATCATCCACCAACTGATGAATGAGACTGGTATTCCCTACCAAACATATTCGGTATCTGGTTCAACTCGTGTAAATACTTCGATTACAGAGCCAGACGGTACTACCACCAAATTCAATGGCTCGGGGTCTGCCCTCCTTCCGGAAAATCAACGCAAGATTGAACAAATTTTGGTGGCTTTGTCGCAAGACTGCTCATGGGTTGTTCTCGCAGGTTCCTTGCCGCCCGGAGTGGAACCAACGTGGTACGGCCATCTAGTATCGCTTATCCGCGCGTCCAATAAGGACGTAAACATTGCGGTTGACACCTCAGACAAGGCTCTCATCGCTTTGGGTGATCAGCTCAGCAAGGATGTCAGACCAACTCTTCTGAAGCCTAATAGCACTGAGCTTGGCCAGTTGGCACACATTGATCCTCACCTGCTAGAGCAGAAAGCGCTCGAAGGCGACTTCTTGCTGGCAGTGACCGCCGCACGCAACCTGATTACCGCTGGCGCGGAAATGATCCTCGTTACTCTGGGCGCCGCCGGGGCCCTGATCGTCACAGAAGATTCTTCTTGGCACGCTGTGGCCCCTGCACCACAGGTAGTGTCCACCGTCGGCGCAGGTGACTGCACCTTGGCTGGGTTCATTATGGGCCGCAATAATGGCGAAGATTTGCCCACATCTTTGGCACGTGGCGTAGCCTACGGCACCGCTGCAGTGAGCCTTCCAGGCACCACCATTCCAGACCCAGAACTCATCAACATCGCTGATACGATTATTACCGAAATCGATTAATTAACCGTGGCGAAAGTGGTGTTCCTATGGGCAACGAGTCATCAGCGTTACAAGTAACGTTGCGTTACTTAAAGGAAACTACCCACTCGGTTGAAGGAGTCCTCGACGCAGCGGTTGTGGATTTGGTCTCTGCTGGTCTGTGCACCGCCCCTACCACGCTCCTCCGAGACGCTTTAGCTCGCCAAGAGCAGTCGCCTACTGGCATGGCGGGCCAGATTGCCATCCCGCACTGCCGGTCCACCGGCGTGAGCAGCCCAGCTGTGGTTATTCTCAGGCTGGAGAATCCAGTGGATTTTGGTGGGCCCGACGGCAACGCCGATATTGTCTTCTTCATCGCCATTCCCGACGGAGCCGATAAATCTCACATGAGAATCTTGTCGTCACTAGCCCGAGCGGTGGTACGTGCAGACCTCGCCAACAAGATCAGGGATGCTCGTGACGGAGAAGAAGTCACTCAGCTCGTTCGCTCGGCGCTAGCGCCCAAACCCAAGGCTGATTCATCGCAAGTAAAACAGATCGAGGATGCTCCCGTTAGGCGGCGAAGCATTGTGGCGATTACCTCCTGTCCCACAGGGGTTGCGCACACATATTTGGCAGCTGACGCGCTAAAGAAAGCGGCGAAGCAATCAAATATTAGTCTTGCCGTAGAGACGCAGGGGGCGACAGACAATAGCGTTGTGTCGAACGAAGACATCGCCCGCGCAGAGGTTGCCATTATTGCCAGTTCCGTGGGCATAGCGGGCGAGCACCGATTAGATGGGTTACCGGTGCTGAGAGTGGACGCGCGCGCGGCCGTGGACGATCCAACTGCGGTCCTAGCACGGGCACTCGAGCTGGTGGAAAAGCAGTCACATAATGGGGAAAGCTTTACCAGGGGACTGAGGATTGGCCAAGCACTGCTGTCCGGAGTATCTGCACTCATACCGGTACTGATGATTGCCGGGGTGGCCCTCAGCCTCGGACGGTTGGTAAGCCCCGCCACTCAGTCTGGCTTATCGTCGCTCCAACTTCTTTCCAGCGGCAATGACCAAGTCCAGTTTCTTGGAACGGCTCTTGCTCAGGTTGAGACACCAGCAGACATGCTTGTCGCTGTAGGGCTCCTGGGGCTGCTTGGCTCCCCAGCGGTTATGGCCATGGCCGTGGCTTCGTCACTATCCCCTCGCGTTGGGAGCACGCCCGGCTTGGTGCTGGGGGTGCTGGCGGTTGTACTGGGCACGGGATTTCTTGGCGGTCTTGTGGCCGGTGTTCTGGCAGGTATCGTGGCCCGCGCACTTCAGCGGTGGAAGGCGCCACCATCGGTGTCCCCCGCGGTGCCTATAGTGGTCATCCCTGTTGCCGTCACAATTACTGCTCTTGCATTCTACGGTGCTTCGTCAAGCCTTGGTTTCCTTTATGACACCGCCCTTGCTGCTTACCTTAACGTTCCCACCGCCGTCACCGTGGGCGTAGCAATTGCCCTTAGTGTGGCCGTGAACTGGGATTTTGGTGGCCGTATTAACAAGGTAGCCTACGGTATCGCTGTGGTAGGACTGAGCACTGCTACCCCATCAGCATTCGTGCTGATGGCGGCGACGATGGTTTCAGGAATGGTGGCACCGATTGCGCTGGGTATCGCTACCAAAAAGAAATCAACGGTTATTTCTGGCTTATTATTCATCACGGAGCCGGTGCTTGAGTTCATTGCTTACCGACCACGCGCAGCGTGGGCAATGCGAGCAGGCGGCGCTGCCAGCGCCGCGATCTCAGCAGGCTACGGTGCAGGAACGTTGCTACCACACGGCGGTGTCTTTGCTGTCGTCGGCACCCAAGCATACCCCATGGCGTGGATGGGCGCGCTGCTAGTTGGTGTCGCAGTCACGGCCGTAGGAATAGCTGTCACGCAAAATAAAAAGCGCGATGCGAGTGCACCGCGCTAAGAAGCGTGAAGGTTAGTCGTAGAACTTCGCGTTCTTACCTTCTCCCAAGTTGACGTAGAGCCACTTGAGGATTGGGTAAAGGATGATAACACCGAGAGAGCCCCACGCGATGCCCTCTAGTTCAGTCCCAAAGATGGCAATGGTGAGATTACCGATACCGGCAACAAGACCGATGCCCGCGATGGTGAGGTTCACGGGGTTGGTGAAGTTGACCTTGTTGTCCTGCCAAATACGGATTCCCAGCATACCGATCAGGCCGTAAAGCACCAGACAAGCGCCACCCAAAACACCGGTTGGGATGGTAAAGATCAGAGCGCCAAACTTAGGAATGAACGCCAGCGCGATTGCAGTAAGAGCCGCCACCCAGTACGCGAGGGTGGAATACACGCGCGTAGCAGCCATCACGCCGACATTTTCGGCGTAGGTGGTAGTGCCGGAGCCACCACCCAAGCCAGCCAGTGCAGTTGCTACACCGTCAGCGATCAGCGCGGTGCCAGCTAGGTCATCCATATCACGCTTAGTCATCTCAGAAACGGATTTCACGTGGCCCACGTTCTCTGCGATGAGCACCACCAGCACAGGCAGGGCCACTGCGATGGCGGAGAAGTTGAACTCTGGGGTGTGGAACTCCGGCAAGCCAATCCATGGCGCGGCCGCGATAGTCTCACCCGCGCCATCGGCCAGGTTGCCGGTCAGCGCGGCGAATACCCAGCCAACAACTACACCAATCAGGATGCCCAAGCGGGAAATCATTCCGCGGCCTGCGACTGTGGCCAGCAGGATTGCAATCAAAGTGATGATCGCAACCATTGGCTGCGACTGGAAGTTGCTGGCCGCAGTAGGTGCCAGATTAAAGCCGATCAGGGCAACAATGGCGCCGGTTACCGCAGGTGGCATGACCGCGTCGATTACCTTACGGCCGGCAGCCTTCACGATGAAGCCCACAATCGCCAGCGCAATACCGGTAACAAGAATGGAACCAGACTGCGCTGCGATACCGTACTGCTGGGAAGCCATCAGTGGCGCAATGAACGCGAATGATGATCCTAAGTAGGAAGGCAGACGGTTGCGCGTGAAAAGAAGAAATAAAGCAGTGCCCACGCCTGAGAAGAAGAGCGTGGTGTTTACTGGGAAGCCGGTGATAGTTGGCACCAGCAAGGTGGCGCCGAACATGGCCACCACGTGCTGCATACCGATGCCGATGGTTCGGCCCCAGCTGAGTCGCTCATCAGGTGCTACTACCGCACCTGGCTTGATGGTCTTGCCATCGCCGTGAAGGGTCCAACCCCAGGAAGTAGTGCTCACGAACCCTTATTATTTACCAAACCACCTTGTAAGACCAAAGCACCACCCCCAATTTCTATAAACCTTTAGAAAATGGGGGCGGTGTTTTAGGAGTTGGGCGTAACTGACGCGAAGCCTGTACGCCTCGCAGAATCCGCATCTTGGATTAGCCCCACCATGGAGAAAGGATGGCTAACTTTTTCCAGTCGAGACAGACACTAAGAGCGACACTAAGTGTTTTCCTGTCTAGTTAGATCTGAAACTCGCGGAGCTCATCAGCCAACTGCTGTGGCAGGCGCACATCCACACGGGTTCCTTCCGCTACATACTCTTCAGCTAGTACGGTTCCGTACTCGTGCAGACGAGAAACGATATCACCTCGGGTGAATGGGATGAGTAGTTCAACGTGCGCATCAAGGGAGTTGAGGAACAGTTCGACGCGGGCTTCAAGCTCAGGAATTCCCTCACCAGTATGCGCAGAGACGAACACCACGTCATCCAACGCGTGGCGCAGTTCCGCTAAAACTAGCGGATCAGCTGCGTCGATCTTGTTCACCACGATGATCTCCGGTGGCGCTTCAACCTTAAGCTCGCGAACGATATCACCAATAACACTGTTGACGGCCTCGATCTGCTTGAGCGGAAATGGATCAGAACCGTCTACTACATGCAGGACCAAGTCTGCTTCAACCACTTCCTCCAAGGTCGAGCGGAACGCTTCCACCAACTGAGTTGGAAGGTGACGGACAAAGCCCACGGTGTCGGTAAAGACCACAGCGCGGCCGTCGGCAAGTTCGGCGCGACGAGTTGTGGGGTCCAAGGTCGCGAACAAGGCGTCTTCCACCAGCACGCCTGCACCGGTCATGGCATTGATCAACGAAGACTTGCCGGCGTTAGTGTAACCAGCGATAGCAATCTGCGCGATGGTTGATTCACGGCGGGACTGCCGCTTGACCTCGCGCGCAGTCTTCATCCCCGATATTTCCTTGCGTAGCTTTGCCATATCCGTTCGAAGGCGACGGCGATCTGCCTCAATCTTGGTCTCACCGGGACCACGCAGGCCCACGCCACCATTGGATCCAGCGCGGCCACCAGCCTGACGGCTCAAGGCTCCACCCCAGCCACGCACACGGGTGATCAGGTACTCCATCTGCGCCAGCGATACCTGCGCCTTACCTTCCCTGCTCTTCGCGTGCTGTGCGAAGATGTCGAGAATCAGCATGGTTCGGTCAATGACCTTCACGTCCAGAGCCTTCTCCAGCGCAATCATCTGGCCAGGAGAAAGCTCACCGTCGCACACCACCGTGTCAACACCGGTAGCAGCGACGATATCCTTTAGCTCGGCCACCTTACCGGAACCAATGTAAGTACCAGGGTCTGGTCTGTCGCGCTTCTGGTAGAGCATTTCCACCACCTCAGAGCCCGCGGTCTCGGCAAGAGCCGCAAGCTCATCCATGGTTGCCTCAATCTCTGCGGTGGTGCCCTCGGTCCATACTCCAACCAAGATCACCCGCTCAAGGCGAAGCTTTCGGTACTCAACGTCATATCCGTCATCCTGATCAGTTGCGCGGATTTCCGAACCACGAGTGAGACGGCGAAGGGAGGAACGAGCCTCCAAATCCAATTCACCCACGGTTGGTGATGTCGCGGCCATCTCATCGGCTTCCGGATGCAAGAGACCCGAAAGGTCCTTACCTTCTGCATCCCGGCCGCCTTCAGGCACCGTCGGAAGGTGGTCAGCAAAAGCCTGTGCCAGCAAATCATCGTTGTTTGCGCGTGACTCAGGGGTGTTAAAAGCTTTGCTCAAAAGTTGTTCATTCCTCAATTAAATTGATGCGCACGTGCGCGGATAAGAAGGTAAATGAGAATACATCGCCCCAGTTTATAGTAGGAGCCACCCAACGTGCCTTAACGGTGGAAAGTGGACGTTGTACCGTCCTTACCTGCGGACTAGCCATCGTCGTCTCCTTGGAATTATCCATTGCCTATAGCGCTTTGTCATGTGGCTATATTCCCCTCGACCGTGTGATATAAGGAATCGCCACGAGAAGATGTAGAATCGCGCAGTATGAGTGAAGATCTTCGTAGCCTAGGCATGAATTTTGACAAGTGGCAGGACGCCGTGGAGGCGGCTATCGCTACCAATAAGCTGTCCGTGACCGGCGAAGTCCGCGGAGGCCAGCTTATCCAATACGCAGATTCCTCCGGCGCACAGATCAACATCCTCGCGGTTGAGCCTTTCGCTACTTTCGCTGGCTTTGCCTCCCAAGTACAGTGCTTTGCCCATGTGTCTATGTTGAATGACGTGCTGGCGCTGTGCGACATTGTCGACTACAACGGCCAGCCAGTCACGAGCGTGACCTGCAACTTGGCACAGGGACCGCTGCTTGTCGACGAACCAGAGCAGCGTTGGCAGCAGTTGGCCATGACCGCCCTCGTGACCGAGCACGAATATTTCGAATCCGTTGAAGCCTACGAAGCAACCCACGATGGCCCAGTTGGCATCCTAGAGTCACACGGCGCAAAGGCCATTGGCAACGGCGCGGTCGTCCCAGATGCCTCCGCCACGTTCACCGCCCGAGTGCTAGAAGCCGACTTTAGAACCAACGCACTGACTGGTGATCGATTCATTCACGCAACAGTAGACGGCTCTTTCGCGTTTGATCTGTGCATCCCAGATTCCGGTGTACTTCCAGCCAAGAACTCCGTCATCACAGGCAAGGCGCTGATGGCAGGGTCCCTCATCGCGCCACAAGGATGCGGTGGCGATGGTGGTGGCTGCGGTTCCGGAAGCTGCGGTTGCGGTGGGCACTAATATTTAGGCCACAGCCCCAACCACAAGCCATATTAAAAAGCTAGCTCACAGCACGATCGATGCGCTGTGGGGCTGCTCATTATCACATCCCCCACAGCGCTATTGTGTTAGATTGGCACCTGATATGCCGGAACTAGATAACATCTCTCCGCAGCCTAATAGGCCACGAGTCCTGTTGGCAGCGCTGCTCATTCTGTGCATCGTACTCATTATTCTTCTGAAAATGTGGGGTGTAGTCCTAGCACTGCTCCTCATAGGTTTTTCCGCACTTTTTATCTTTTTCCAACCACGAAACCGGGAAGCCGAAGCACTACGCTTATCCATTGAGCTGTCTCTGCAAGATATTGAGACCACTTTGGCCGCGTTCGAACATTTCAAGTACTCCGGTGACGCTGACGCGATCGCTGATCGAACCCTACACCGCCCAGCCCTCCTCAACACCGATTCCACAAACAAGGACATCGAGGAATTCCACTACTTAGAATCCACCAGCAAGCGTTTCATCAACCGCGTCCACGCAAAGCTGGCAGGCGAGCTCAGCGTGGGCCAGCTTGAGTCTCTCCTATCTATCGCCGACCGGCGCTCTGACCAACTTGAACAAGCATGGGTTGCAGCACGGCGTGCGGCGTTGGAATTGGGATCTGAGTAAATCCTTTTTGCCTGCCTAATTACCCCCAGGTTGGTGGAAACTAGCGCCATTAAGAGTTTTCAAATCAAATTTTCAGAATGCGAATGCAAATTCTTAGAAATGCAGTTCAGCAGTGAACGGAAATTCTCAGAAAACTAACGCGGCCACGCCTCTGTGTTGCCCAGGTCACTTAATCCCCTGAACGGCACCGCTTTGACTTTTAAGATGAGACGCAATTACTTCCACTTATCTCTCGAGGCTTGGAACATTCTCCTCACCCAGGTCTCAACAGAATTTGAAAGGTAATCTCATGGGCAATCCGGCTTTCCAGGCTCCTCACGCTGACTCCTTTACTACTGACGAGTTCGGCATCATCCGTCTCCGCAAGCAACACCATCTCACCGATGCCGCGTCTTCGCTAGCCGAAGCAGCTGGCTCTCAGCGGATCATCCGCCTCAGCCGGTCCTCATTCATGGACTTCGCCCAGTTCCACAACGCACTACCGTGGCACCAGCACCTACTTTCCACAGCAGCTAACGCTGGCGATTTTCACAACGCAGTAATTGTGGGCCACTCCGCAGCTCTGTGGCATGGACTGTGGATTTACGATCACGCACCAACCGAAGTAGAACTACACCGCTGCCCCGCCACCCGAGGCTTTGACACTGGAATTCGCCACTACGATGCGCCGGTGACAGAAGAAGATGAAACGATAGTTGACTCCCTACCTGTCACCACCGTTGCACGCGCCATCCTGGATGTGCACAGGATGCACGGCCCTGGTGCTGCTTTTGTCACGCTATGCAGCGCCCTCAAACTAGGGCTATGCACTACAGCTGACATCCAAGAGGCGTACGACAAAGTAAGTTGGAAACAACGCCTCAGTGGTCTCGACCGTGTACTAAAGCACGCTACCGGCAGCCATAACTCTCCACTGGAGGCAATTGCCCACGCACAAACTGCACTCACTCAGTTTGTGGATCTCAACCCCCGTAAAGAAGGCAACACCTTTATTCTTTCAGAAGGAACCACCTTCACTGTGGACACCACAGCGTGCCCACTGAATGATCAAGCCCTAGCCCAAGAGCAACCTCAAGATTCTATCGATGGCAACGCCACAACTGCACATACCACCGGCCCCGATTCCAAGGTCGTTAACGCAGCCAGCATTTTCAGTGGTGGTTTCCTCACAGACATCCTCACACCGCTGTGCGAAGACGATAATGAGATCGTTCCATTGAACGAACGTATCAGGGCCGAGTTGGCCAACATGTTCTTTTAGCTAGTCTCCGCTCACTTCCGCGTAGTAGCCTGCCGGTAAAACAGCCAACTTTTCCTGTCACCGGTATGTTCCTGATCAGGCGGAGAGAACGTGGACTAATTCCAGAGAGGAAGTTCTCCCTACTTCTGGATGAAGCAGGGAGTCTTCGTGAATGTCTTATTCCGCACAACAGTTTCGGGGTTCCAGATGAACTGGGGCAAAGCTACAATGCAGGCGATTACTGGAGCTGCTCGTGTCCCTCGATATCGATTGTTCCTTCAAACACAATCTTTGACGGCCCCGTGAGGGTTGATTCATCGCCATCAATAGTAACTTCCACCGTGCCACCTGGCACATGAACGGTGACAGTGCCGTCAACGTGGCCAGCATCTGCTAATGCGCTGCGGGCTGCGGCTACAGTGCCGGTTCCACAGGATCGGGTCTCGCCACAACCACGCTCATAGACGCGCATATGTACGGCGCCATCCTCTAGCGGGGTGAGGATTTCAACGTTGACGCCCTGCGGGAAGAATTCAGCATCAAACTTCGGTTCTACTAGATCAAGGTCGGCCAAATCCCCAGCAGTGAGGTCAGGGACTACACACGCAAGATGTGGGTTACCCATGTCCACGCCCAAGCCTGCGAACTTTTCCTCATCTATGAAAGCGCTTGACACTCCGGTGACCTCTGCGGGCCCCATGCCCACGGAAACGGTTGCATTAGATGTATCGCAGTCGCTCACCACCACAGGCTTTGCCCCGGCGCGCGTTCCTACCACGAACTCGTCAGAAGCAACGAGGCCACGGGATCGTACAAAGTGAGCGAAGACGCGAGTGCCGTTGCCGCACATCTCGGCGATGGATCCGTCGGCGTTGTAATAGTCCATGAAGTAGTCGTCATCATCAATGCCCTCCTCCACAGATTCAAGTACACCAGCTTGTTTCAGCGCACCGGCAGTGGCTACTCGGAGCAGACCATCACCGCCAATTCCTGCGCGGCGATCGCACAGCTGGGCAACGAACTCGGGCGTGAGGCTAAGCTCAGCATTCTCGTCGTGGAGGATGACGAAGTCGTTTTCAGTGCCGTGGCCTTTAGTGAAATTTAATTTAGTCATGGAGTTCTCCTTTGATGACGGCGAGTGCTTGGGCCAAGGTGTCGTCCTTGGCGTCGAGCCAATGAATACGTTTATCCCGATTGAACCAGCTGCGCTGGCGGCGAACGTAGCGCCGTGTTCCGGTAACGGTGCGTTCGAAAACCTCGTCCCAGGTAAGTTCGCCTGCCATTGATTGAAGTACTTGGGCGTAGCCAATGGCACGGCCGGCGGTGGATTCAGCGATCAGGCCGCGGTTGTCCACCAAGTCTTTAACTTCGTCAATCAAGCCTTGGTCGAACATCATTCTGGTGCGCTGCTCAATACGGGGGTTGAGCCACTCGGGTGTTGTACGCAGGCCAAGGATAATGGTGTCCCAGCGAGGCGGAGCGTCCTTGGGCGGTTGGCTGGCCTTGAACGGCTGGCCCGTTAGTTCGATTACCTCCAAGGCCCGCACGGTGCGACGAGGATCTTTGTCCTCAATGATCTCGGCTGCGGCTGGGTCCACTTGCTTCAGCTGCGCGTGGAGGGCATCAATACCCAACTCTTGGAGCCTTTTTTCCCAGCGTGCACGCACTTCAGGATCTGTAGGTGGGAACTGCCAATTATCCAACAGTGCCTGGGCATAGAGCATAGAGCCGCCCACGATGATCGGCGTCTTTCCGCGTGCCATGATATCTTCCACATCCGCCACGGCGTTTGTCTGATAGGTGGCCACGCTTGCGGTTTCAGTTACGTCCAATACATCGAGTTGATGATGCGGGATACCCTCGCGTTCGGCTTCGGTGAGCTTGGCGGTGCCGATGTCCATGCCGCGATACATCTGCATGGAATCCACGTTCACTACTTCACCGTCGAAATGCTTGGCCAAGGCAATACTCAGAGCAGACTTGCCGCTGGCTGTTGGGCCGACCACTGCAATGGGGCGAATAGCCATCATGCTTCACCTCTCACAAGGCCTACATAGCGTCCGACACCCAAGGTGGTGTCATGGGCTAACAATTCGCCCTCTACTTCACGCTTTCCGACGATCTCCGCAAGCTGGCACCACGGCACTGGGTCCATCACACCACGGTCTGAGAGCCAGGCGGCGTCCGCTGAACCGTCGCAGTCTCCTGCCACCAGCCTGCGGCACCAGGCGTCGGCTTCGATTGCACCGCTCACGAGCGCCAGCGGCGCTCGGTCCGTGAGCCCTGCGGAGCCATCTGCAACAACGACGGTCAGCACACCAGCAGCCAGCGTGTCTACCTCCTGCCGAACGTCGGTAATGAGGTGCTCGTGTTCGCCCAGCGCGTAGCGTGCCACTAGCTCCCCCAGCTGGTGCCCGGCAGATACGGTGACGTGGGGTGCTCCCCACGCGGCGAATGATCCATCGATTTCAGTACGGTAACTAGAGTCCTCGTGCACCACCAATTCAATCCGCTCCGGACGAATCGAGTTCACAGCCCGCCTAATGGCCGTAATCAGTTCATGCGACGGTTGATGGGCTGGGGCGAGTTCATGAACCAGCGCAGGTGAAGATGGAATTACGAGCAACGCACATTGAGATGGTTCGAGTGGCGCCTGATCTACCGAGGGCGCGGATACGGCTGTGATGTTCAATCTCCCTTTGCCATATAAATCTGAATGTTTAACGCACACCATCTTAACGCCCCGTCACCCCAGAACGGTGAACAAACCCTATACGCAACCCTCGCCAACCGAGTATGTTTTTAGATGACATATGTGTGCCTTTAGGGAAACCTTTCGAGCAGAATGTGTCACTAGCTAATTTTTTCGGCACCCGCGTCGCGCGGGATGATTTTTTAGGCAAGGTAATTCACATGAGCACTCCTTCTGCACCAAAGCCAGGCCCAAAGCCAGGCCCAAAGCCAGGCGCACGCCCTGGTGTAAAGCCAAGTGCCCCAGCAGGCCACCGTCCGGCCCCTTCCCCTGCCCGCACAAGCAGCGATCCATCCAAGTTTGGTCGCTACGATGACGAAGGCAATGTCTACGTCACAACCGCCAACGGTGAGCGTCTGGTAGGCAACTGGCAGGCGGGAACCCCAGCAGAAGGTTTGGCACATTACGGTGCTCGATATGATGACCTTGCCACCGAGATTGGTCTGCTAGAAGCTCGTCTCGTCAGCCACCCCTCTGATGCACAGCACATTAAGGAAAAGGCCACTGAAATTCGCGAGACGCTACCCGAAGCCGCCGTCGTTGGTGATATAGACGCGTTAGACAAGCGCCTCGGTGCCATCATTGATAACGCAGATGACGCAGACTTGAAGGCTAAGGAACAAAAGCAGGCTCGTCGCGAGCAAGCCATCGCACGTAAGGAAGCATTGGCCGCTGAGGCGGAGGAAATAGCAGAGAATTCCACCGACTGGAAACTTGCTGGTGACCGAATCCGTGAGATCCTAGAAGAGTGGAAGACCATCCGTGGCATCGATCGTAAGACTGATGATGCACTATGGAAGCGCTACTCCCGCGCACGCGATTCCTTCAACCGACGCCGTGGTTCGCACTTCGCGGAGCTGGATCGCTCTCGCGCGAAGGCAAAGCGGGTGAAAGAAGAATTGGTAGAAAAGGCTGAGGCCTTGAAGGAGTCCACCGATTGGAATGACACTGCACGCGCTTTCCGTGACCTGATGGCCGAATGGAAGCAGGCTGGCCGAGCACCGCGCGATGTTGATGACAAGCTATGGGCAGCATTCAAAGGTGCACAGGATTACTTCTTTAATGCCCGAAACGCACTCAATGAGGAGCGCGATCGCGAGTTCGATGAGAACGCGAAGGCCAAGGACGCGCTCATCGCTGAGTATGACTCTCAGATCGATCCCGACAAAGATCTAGAGGGTGCTCGGACCAAGTTGCGTGAGTTGCAGGAAAAGTGGGAAGAGATCGGATACGTTCCACGAAACAAGGTTCGCGAGTACGAGGATAAGATCAAGAGGCTAGAAGCACGCGTTGATGAGGCAGCCAACTCTGAGTGGCGCCGCACCGACCCAGAAGCTCAGGCACGCGCTGCTCAGTTCCAAGCAAAGGTAGATGAGTTCACCGAGCAGGCCAAGGCCGCCGAAGCCAAGGGTGACTCCAAGAAAGCTGCGGATCTACGCGCCCAGGCAGCGCAGTGGCAGGAGTGGGCAAACGCCGCTTCCTCCGCTGTTGAAAACCGCTAATCATTAGATATTGGCCTCAACCGGCGTCCTGTAGACAACGATCAGCTGTTGTCTGCAGGACGCTTCATTTTTTAAAGCGCTGAGCACAAGCCCCTCTCCCATCTAGCGTCATTTTCGGGCCTTGAGCTGCTACTGAGTGGTCAGTGCGCTTAGACTCCTTCTGCACGGTCGAGTCGCGTTCTCAGGCCTATTTACCAGAACCGATGCTTTTAGCATGTAAAGAAGAGACATCATGACGCAACGCACTCGGGCTTTCGCATGGCGCGCTCGAGCCAACAGTGGCGATCTTGCTTTAGCAGCTGCGGTTGGCGGCGGTGTTGCCCTGGAAGTGTGCCCACGGCTTTTGGCTTGTGCACTCAACCTGCGTGGGGTTTAGGTAAACTCGCAATTCATGAATGCACCCAGGCAGATCGTCACCGTTGACCGCCCATACGAGGGCCAAGAACCCAGCAGTTTCCTTAGGCAGTTTCTGTTTTCCGCAAACATGCAAACCCAAGATCTCACTGGGGATCCATTACTAAGTGAGTCGGCTGATTCCCTGATCGAGGAGCTCAAGGGGACCCCAGTTAAGGACACCATCATCCTTGGTCTATGCGACGAACCTGCCCGCAACGCTATGGGGTTAATGCCCGCCACTGTGGCACAGTCCGCCACCGAAGCCGAGGATCCTCTTCCAAGCACACTCGGTTTTGTGCATGCCACCGCACCGCTGGACACCAACCGTGAAGTATTATGCTGCGAGGTCATCCTAGACGCGGAAGTTCTTCCGCTACCGGATGAGAAAGTGGATGAGGCGGTCATTGGCATTCTCCGCGAGCTGGTTGAAGCTAGCATTGCCCTTGGCATGCGGCTGAATCGTCCCGCTATCCAGTTCTGGCTGCGCTGTCCCGTTGAAACCTCTACCCTGCACGAGGCCCTCACTAACGTGCTTTCTGCAGAAGGCTTTAGCCAAGTGTATGAGGACGTCCACGGTTTCATCCCAGCTAGTGCGGTGGAGCCTCGCAGTTTTGTCGCCGGCGAAACTGCCGAACTTCGCGATGGATTCGATGTCCTCTCCTACCGCGAACACGATGTTCCAGAGCACCTATTGGAATCAGTCCTTGAATTGTTCAATCAAGGAGACACAGACGTTCCCACCGGAGAATTGGTCCACACCCCCAAAAAGTGGACAGCGGAGCGCGTTACTACTGCGCGTGACATCACGCTTGACCGAGGCGATGAGATTATCTCTACCGTGCTCATCAAAAACGGGCAGGCAGTCGCTATTACTGACATCGCCCGTCCCGCCTATAGCGACAAAACAGTGGCGGAACAGACCTTCACGCTTGTACACCGCAATTACCGAGGACAGGGCGCGGGATTACTCATCAAGAAAACTGGGCTGGCGCGCGCCAAACACCTATGGCCAGAGGTTAAGAAGTTCTACTGTGACTGTGCAAGCAACAACTTCGCCATGTTGGCAGTGAATAGGAAACTTGCCTTTGATGGAGGCGCTAGCACCATCGTTTACCAGAAGGTTTTTAACTAAGAAAAGGAAAACGGCGCAGACCTGTGGGGCCTGCGCCGATTTTTAAGACCTTCGAATGAGTTTCACTAACGATTCTGATGGCGCTCAGTGGCCCTCTTACGGCGGTCATCCACCAGTAACGGGTTGTAATCGCCCACGTTATTCTGCTTGGTCACCATGGCCGAACGTTGGGCGTAGCCAACAGCATCAAGATTTTCGTGTTGCGCGCGCTGTTCAGCCAAGTCCTTCTGCTCCTCCGTGCGACGGAAGATCAGAATGGAGTAGCTGATCACTAGCAAGATAACGGCAATAAGCTCAAAAATGATACCGACGCCTACACCCGGTGCGCCATCAACTTGTTGATGCTGGATCCGCATCCACAGCCCGAAAAGCGAGCTGAACAAAGACATACCAGACAAAATGTACGCGATGGAGGCTACTACTGTGCGGCGGGTCAGGATTGCGAGTCCGTTAAATACAACTACCGCAGCAAAACCAAGGATGACAAACACGCGCTCGGCAAGACGAATGTCGGCCTCTGAGGCGGCCTCTAGGCCAAAAATCGCCTCATAGCCTCGAACCTCACCCGCGTGTGGGAGGAACATGCCCACGACGAAAATCACAAACGCGATGATCAGCGCGATCCCGTATCCGTTTTTGATGCTAATGGACCTAGCGGCTTTCTTCTCCGCAGCGGCAAGTTCAGCCACAGTCACGGATTCCTGCTTGTAGTCAGCCATGAGTTTTCCTATTCCTTGGTATGCGTTACTCAGAGTCTAGTCGCAGTCATACAGCGTTTAGGAGCAACCGCAGCCTTCACCGGTTGGAGCGGATGCTGGCCTGCCGATCTTTGGCAAGCCAAGACCAACGCCCACCGGCGCCGTAGTTGGCACCTTACCTGCCTCACTCATATCTCCAGCCTTGGTACGTCGGTGAGTCTTGACGCCCGCATCGGCAACGAGGAAGAAAGGCGCGGCCTTGGTAACGGTGGTGGTGACAACGTCACCTGGGCGGATCTCTCCGTCAAGCTCACCCTCTGGCTTAAAGTGGACCAAGCGACCGTCGCGTGCACGTCCGGTCATGCGGTGCGTTTTGTTGTTCTTGCGGCCGCCGCCAGCCTGAACGAGCAACTCGACCTCAGACCCGATAAGTTTCTCGTTCTCCTCCAAACAAACCCGTTCCTGAAGCGCGAGCAGTCGCTCGTAGCGTTCCTGAACCACTTCTTTAGGAATCTGGTTCTCGTACTCCGCTGCAGGAGTACCTGGGCGAGGTGAATACTGGAAAGTATATGCAGAGGTGAAACGCGCCTTTTCTACCACATCAAGGGTTGCTTGGAAGTCTTCCTCAGTCTCGCCAGGGAAGCCAACAATGATGTCAGTAGTAATAGACGCATGAGGAATCTTGGTGCGGACCTCATCCAGGATCGCCAAGAACTTCTTGGAGCGGTAGGAACGACGCATCTCTTTAAGCACCTTGTCTGAACCAGACTGCAGTGGCATGTGCAACTGCGGACACACGTTTGGAGTTTCCGCCATTGCGTCAATGACATCGGAAGTAAACTCAGCTGGATGTGGGCTTGTGAAACGAACACGCTCGAGGCCCTCGATCTCACCGCAAGCACGCAACAGTTTGGAGAAGGCGGACCTATCACGTTCCATGTCTGGGTCAACAAAGTTCACGCCGTAGGCATTGACGTTTTGTCCCAGCAGTGTCACCTCGGAAACGCCCTGTTCAACAAGCGCCTTCACCTCAGCCAAGATGTCTCCTGGACGGCGATCCTGCTCTTTACCGCGCAAGGATGGGACAATGCAGAAGGTGCAGGTGTTGTTACAGCCTACGGATACTGATACCCAGCCGGCATAAGCAGACTCACGTTTTGCCGGGAGCACGGATGGGAATTGCTCAAGAGAATCAACAATCTCCACCTGAGCTTTCTCATTGTGCGCCGCGCGGTCCAAAAGCGCAGGCAGCGAGCCGATGTTGTGGGTACCGAAAACAACATCTACCCAAGGCGCCTTATCTACAACGGTTTGCTTGTCCTTCTGTGCGAGACAGCCGCCAACGGCAATCTGCATACCGGGTTGGTTCTCCTTGACAGTACGCAGCTGGCCAAGGGTCCCGTAGAGGCGCTTATCGGCGTTTTCACGGACAGCACAGGTATTAAATACCACCAAATCAGGCTCAATTCCCTCAGGAGCTGGGGTGTAGCCGGCGTCTTCGAGCAGGCCAGCTAGACGCTCAGAATCGTGAACGTTCATCTGGCAGCCGAAAGTCTTTACCTCGTAAGTGCGAGCTCCGTCGATGGAGAGATCGCTTGGGTTTTCATTCAACTGTTCTTGCACTGAAATTCGGGTAGACACGAGGTCACATCTTAGCGGAGAACACCGTAGTTCCCTAGTCACCGCCTCAACCACAACACTGGTGTTCTTTCACACACCGCAATTGGGTAAACAACGAACGTAAGTCCCGTGTTGAGGGTCGTACATCACGACTCAACGTTGCCTCAGGATCCGGCTCAACGGGGATCTGCGCCTACAGGGTGTTAATCCGATCATCAAGTGCCTTCTTGGCAATGTGCAGGCTCATTGATTGGTTGAACCCACGCCGAGCTAGGACTCCCACTACCCTGCGCAAGGCCTTATCGTAATCAGCACGCCCAGCCGGTTTAGCTTTAATGGTGCGGGCTTTCTTTTCTGCCAAACCGCGAGCTATATCTTCCTCAGATTCGGCGGTGATCTGCTCCAAGGCTGAAGATCTTATTGACTGAGCAATCCCCTTATCCTTTAGCTCCCGGTCTAGAACTGTTCGCGATTTCCCTCGACGCTGGTGACGCTGGCGCACCCATTCAAAAGCAAACATCTCATCATCGAGCAGCTTTGAGGCTTCGAAGTCATCCAAAACCATATCCACCAGAGCATCTTCAAACTCTAAGGCGATAAGGCGTTGCCGCAACTCCGAGCGTGATCGGGCTCGCTGATCAAGCAATAACAAACCGCGGCGCCTAACTTCCGCCTTATCCTCTTCCAGCTTGCGATCAAACAGTTCACTGCTGTTGGAATCAAAATTTTCTAAAGCTTGCTTGAGCTGGAGAATTTTTTCTTCTTGAGTAGTCATTGTGTTGTGTCACAAACTAATGGGAAAGCGTATGTTTAGATCGCCACGGTTATCAAACTCGTAGGGCGCGATTTTACTCGTCGTCCTCATCATCGAAGTCGATGTTAGGAACCATATCCACCGGGTCATCAGTGAGCTCATCAGACTGTCCCGCGTACTTGCCAATGGAAAGCTTGCGGAAGATTTTGTCCTCAATCTCGTCTGCAAGTTCGGGAGAATCCTTCAGGTATAAGCGCACTTTCTCTTTACCTTGCCCCAGCTGATCCCCCTCATAGGTAAACCAAGAACCGGACTTCTTTACAATCCCGTTCTCTACCGCCAGGTCAATGATGGAGGACTCGCGTGAGATACCCTCACCGTACATAATGTCGAACTCAGCAATCTTGAACGGCGGGGAAACCTTGTTTTTTACCACCTTCAGACGAGTACGGTTGCCAATGGCATCTTGGCCGTCTTTAAGAGTCTGAATACGGCGAACATCACAACGAACGGATGCGTAGAACTTTAGGGCCTTACCACCGGTTGTAGTTTCCGGTGACCCAAACATCACGCCAATCTTCTCACGGAGCTGGTTAATAAAGATTGCAGTCGTGCCGGAGTTGTAGAGCGCACCGGTCATTTTACGTAGCGCTTGGCTCATCAGGCGGGCCTGCAGGCCGACGTGGCTATCACCCATCTCACCCTCGATTTCCGCCTTAGGGGTGAGGGCTGCGACGGAGTCAATGACGATGATGTCAATGGCACCCGAACGGATCAGCATATCTGCGATCTCTAGTGCCTGTTCACCAGTGTCCGGCTGAGATACAAGTAGCGCGTCTGTATCAACGCCAAGTTTACGAGCGTAATCAGGGTCAAGGGCGTGCTCCGCATCAATAAACGCGGCAATACCTCCGCCCTTCTGCGCTTGAGCGATAGCGTGTAGCGCGACGGTAGTCTTACCAGAGGATTCTGGGCCGTAAACTTCAACAACACGACCACGGGGGAAACCGCCAATGCCAAGCGCCACGTCAATTGCCGTGTTTCCAGAAGAAATTGCTTGGATAGGTGGACGATTATCATCCCCCAAGCGCATGACTGCACCTTTACCAAAGTCCTTCTCAATCATCTGCAGCGCAGCATCAAGTGCTTTCTTGCGGTCATCACCAGTTGCTGGGCCTGATTGTGCCTTTTTCTTAGCAGCCATAGTAAGTTCTAATTCCTTTTGATAAATGTTCTACTTTTTAGGGCGCGGAGCCGGATTCCATTGTCCGCGAATTACCTGAAGCTTTTTGGTAGCAACGCCTCAACTTAGTTGGACTGTTTTTAGAACCATTCGGTTCCCGTATGCAATCAACTAGCGGCAATCTTAACGCCACCTCTCGACAATACACACCAAGTTACACGCACAAATGTTCGAAACTCAAGTTTGTTCGAAATAACATTTTTAAATCACTACATCGCGGCTTCAGCACCAAAGCCCTACAGCTTCTCTCCGTAGACTTAAGCTCCGTCAGGCTCATACATCCCTACCTAGCCTGCGCTCCTCAGGCACATCGAAATCATCACAGAGCCCTCGCCATACATCGCTCGGGTTAACACCCTTTTCAATAAGCTCACGCGCAGTCCCACCTAGCTCTAAAATCACGTGCGAGTCTTTAATCCACTGTGCTTTCTGGTTGCCAAATTCATCCGTGACAAGCTGGTCGAATTCCGTAAGTCGCATGGGGTCAATCATACTCACCCTAGATCGATTGACCTGAACACTGTTCAATTATAAGCTTGACCACCATGAGCACCGTTTCTACCGAGCGTTCAAAGGCACTGGACCTCGCCTACATCGCTGTATTCGCGGCTTTACTCATCGTCCTTGCTTTTGTCTCTATTCCGGTAGGCACCGCCGGGGTACCTATCGTTCTCCAGAACGCTGCGATAATCCTTACTGGCCTCGTTTTAGGGGCTAGGCGTGGGTTTCTAGCTACGGGATTGTTCTTACTCCTGGGCTTGTTTGGCCTCCCCGTACTCGCTGGTGGCCGTTCAACGTTGGCTGCATTAGCGGGATCTACGATCGGCTACGTCGTTGGTTATCTCATCTCCGTGGCCGTGGTGGGCACGATCGCTTACCTGGCCCCGCGCAGCTCCGCACAACGATTCTCCGCATTCGCTCTAGCCGGCATCGCAGGTATGGCTATTCAGTATCTTTGCGGAATTGTTGGGCTCCATCTAAGAGCGCAATTAGATTGGGCCCCTGCATTCGCCGCCCAGATCCCATTTCTCTTGCCAGATATGGTCAAGACTGGCGTCGCCGTTGTCATAGCTCACGGCGTGCATTCAGCGTTCCCTCACTTGATAGGCAAGAAGCGCTAAGATCTAACGAGTCTGCTCTCCACGCCGTAGCCAAGGATCTCACAATGCCAAAGATTCAGTTCCAGAATGTCTATGTGAATTTTGACGAGCGTAGCGTTTTAAGAGACATCAACTTGGAGCTCACACAAGATCGCATTGCGATCATTGGGGCCAATGGTGGCGGTAAGTCCACTCTGGTACGGCTGATCAACGGACTCCAAGATCCGTCTCAAGGAACGGTAACGGTTGACGGCTTGGATGTGGCAAAAGCTGGGAAGCAAGTTCGGCAGAAAGTGGGCTTTGTCTTCTCTGATGCAGACAATCAAATCATCATGCCCACTGTTGGAGAGGACGTGTCATTTTCTCTCCGCAGACTCGGACTATCCAAAGCTGAGCGCAAGGAAAAAGCCCGAGAAATACTGCGCCAGTACGAGCTAGACAGCCACATTGACGACTCTCCCCACACTTTGTCCGGTGGGCAGAAGCAGCTCTTGGCGCTGGCGTCGGTGCTGGCGGTGCGCCCAGATGTGATCATCGCCGACGAGCCAACAACTCTGCTTGATATGCGCAACAGGCTCATGATCGCCGAAGTTTTTAAGTCTCTCCCCCAGCAGCTAATTACTGTTACGCATGACTTAGACTTCATCCAGGATTTTGATCGCGCCATTCTTATCCACCAGAACGAGGTTGCCGCTGACGGTGCACCACCCGAAGTTACACGCGAATACGTGGGTTTGATGGAAAGCAGCGCACCATGATCCAGGAAGTGCCACTAGGTGTCTATGTTCCTGGTAATTCCGTTCTGCACCGCGCGCCCGCAGGGGTTAAGATCGCGTGGCTTATAGTGTTTATTCTTCTGACAATGGTGCTTCTGCACACCGTTACTTTAGTATCGGCCTCGCTCGTTTTCGTGACTGCGCTCTTTGTTATTGCACGAATTCCAGCTAGGACGGCGTGGAACCAGATTTGGCCAGTCTTGCCATTGCTGCTTGTGCTGGGCGCGTTCCAATGGTGGCACAACAGTTTCGTTTTCGCTTACGAGGTTGTCGGAAGCATTTTGGTGGGCCTTCTCGCCGCCATCGTTGTTACGTTGACGACGCGGCTTGAAGATACCATTGACGCGGTGTCTAAAGGGCTTAAGCCGCTTGACTCAGTAGGTATTCCCTCAGCCAAGATCAGCCTAGCCATCTCTCTCACCTTGAGGCTGCTCCCGTTGATGCTCGCTACGGTCAGTGAGGTGCTCGATGCCCGCAAGGCGCGCGGTGCACACTTTTCAATTCGCGCCTTTGGTGTCCCCGTTTTAGTGCGCTCACTCAAAAGGGCGGAAAAGATGGCCGATGCCCTCATAGCTAGAGGCATAGACGAACTGTAAAACAGCAAAAGGACTACCTCCTCAGAATGAAGGAGATAGTCCTTATATATTTCCTACTAGCCTATTCCGGCATTGGAAAAGTTACTCGCCCCGCAGCTCGCGCAATTTCTGGGCCACGGCGTCGTCGGAAGCAGATGGCTGCGCAACGTCAGAATTAGACTGTGGCGCCTGCTCGATGGACTGCTGAGAAGTAGAAGCACCCTTGCCCAGCTCACCGGCATTCATCTCGGCGCGGATCTGCTCAAGACGAGAATGTCCTGCCAGCTGCACCCCTGCCTGCTCGATCTCAGCCATGCGGTTTTCAACGGAATTCTCTGCCAACTCCGCAGAACCTAGCGCGTTGGCGTAACGACGCTCGATCTTCTCGCGGACCTGGTCCAAACTTGGGGTGTCGCGGTTGGTGATCGAGTTCATGGACTGAAGAGACTCTGCAACCTTTTCCTGCATCTTTGCCTGCTCCAGCTGGGAGAGCAGCTTGGTGCGCTCAGCAACTTTCTGCTGCAGCACCATGGAGTTACGCTCTACTGCCTTCTTTGCAGATTCAGCCTGCATGAGAGCTTGATCGTGCAGCTTCTTGGTGTCTTCCACACCTTGTTCTGCGGTGACGAGCTGTGCTGCGAATGCTTCAGCGGCGTTCTCGTACTCGGTAGCCTTCTTAGTATCGCCCTCTGCGCGTGCCTTGTCTGCCAGCTGGATAGCCTGACGGGTGTTTGCGCCCAGTTTTTCAATCTCAGCGAGACGACGGTTCAGCTGCATCTCCAGCTGACGCTGGTTACCGATAACTGCCGCAGCCTGCTGGGACAGTTCTTGGTGCTGGCGCTGCGCATCTTCAATCGCCTGCTGGATCTGTACCTTCGGGTCTGCGTTTTCTTCGATCTTGGAATCGAAGAGTGCCATCAGGTACTTCCATGCCTTGACAAATGGGTTCGCCATTTCTTTGGTGGCCTTTCAGATAGAGAGGGTTTTTACTAAGTTTTTAACTGGCCTAGCACAGTGAACTAGGCGATGACTGCCATCATAACGCAGTGATCGGTATGTCGTGGGAGACGTCGGCTCTTAAAAGAAAGGAAGCAGGTCTACTCCCCGTATGTGGGGAGGAAACCTACTTCCGCACCGAACACCGACATCACACCTTTACTCTCCACCAACCTCAAGCATTGATGTGTCAGGTGGAGGCGGATAACTAGACGCGAGCCAGATCAGCTTCAGCATTGCGAACTACCATGGAGCCCGCTGCCTCAATCAGAACATTCGAAACGCTGGTTCCCAGAGCATGGCATACAGATGCAAGGAGCTCGGAGGACACTTCCTTGCGTCCGCGTTCCAGCTCAGAGAGGTAACCGGGAGAAACACGAGATGCTTCTGCGAGTTCGCGGAGGGTAATTCCTTTGTCTGCACGGAATGAGCGCAGTGCAGCACCCAGTGCTTCACGCAGCAGCGGCTCTGGAGTCGATGTCTTCTCTGAAGCGATCGGCTTTTCTAAAACAGCTGTATATTTCATCATCGTTTAGTTAAACGCACCTTTTCCTTATTTTGTTCCCAGAAGCGCAGAAAAGTTGCGCGGATTTAACTCAACCTTCATTTCCTGCTCGAATAATAGCACGTCAGTTAAAGCCACATTTTGTGCAACCAGATCTTATTCGCTGCTCAGCCCTGGTGCTGAAAGCACATCGAGCAGTACTTTTAGGGCATAAGTAACACATCGGTTGCGGATCTCGTTACGCCCGCATTCCCCTAACGGTTTCTTTTCATCGACTGGCCCATCGGGCTCAACACGCCCAACGTGTGCTACTCCGCTAGGCCCTGCTACAGCAATCCACACTTCCCCGACTGGGTGGCCGTCTTGCTGGGTGGGGCCAGCGACGCCGGTCAGCGCCACAGCCCAAGTGGTCCGACACCGCTCGCGAGCTCCCAGAGCCATCGCTTCGGAGCACTGCTTACTCACTACCCCGAAAGAATCAATTACGCTGGCAGGGACTCCCGCCAGCTCGCGTTTCTGCGACTCACTGTAGGTAATCAGACCGCCCTCTAAAGCGGCACTGGCACCTGGGATTCCGGCGATGGCAGCACTGAGCAATCCCGCGGTGAGCGACTCACACGTGCTGACGGTTTCCCCACGCGCGATAAGCGCGTCTACCACGGCTGCTGCTAGGTGCTGTTGGTCTAGCACTACGGCCTCCCGTTCCATTGAAAAAACCCGCCGATACGATCGGCGGGCAACCATTATTGCTGCTTCAACTTGCGGGCGTCGAGAAGATACTGAACACCCGTGACCACGGTTACTGCAACCGCAATCAACATGACGATGAACACCGGAATAGCGGCCCAGATTGGCAATGGCAGCAAGTAAAGGGCGACGGCAAAGGACTGCAGTACAGTTTTGAGCTTTCCCCCCTTGGACGCCGGTACAACATTGCCTTGACGCAGCTCAATCATGCGCCAGAAAGTAATTCCTAGCTCACGCACCAAAATCACGATGGTGATCCACCACGGCAGAGCACCCACTACGTTCAAGCAGATGAGTGCGGTGGCCATAAGCGCCTTGTCAGCAATCGGATCAGCAATCTTTCCGAAGTCAGTGATCAGATTGCGCTTGCGGGCTATGTCACCGTCCAGTTTGTCCGTAATCATCAACGCAGCGAAGCAGATAAATGCCCACCACATCCAGCCGGTGTGTTGATTGTCACCTTTAAGCACCAGCCACGCAAAAAGCGGAATGACAATGATGCGCAGGCTAGTGAGCACATTGGGCAGGTTGAAGTTGCTCGGAGCGCTTCGCTGGGACTCTGGATGGTGTTGCTGATTCACGCTAACCCACTGTACCCGCTCGCCTAAGCTAGCTGCCAAGCGCGCCCCAATTTGATGAAAGATTTCCTAAGCTTAAGGAATGACCATCTTTGCAGTTACATACAGCTACCCCGCGGATTCCTCGAAGATCACCGAGATCCGCCCGCGCCACCGAGAGTTCCTTGGTGAACTTAAAAAGGACGGCAAGCTCATAGGATCTGGACCGTTTACTGACGGTGACGGAGGCGCGCTCATCGTCATCTCGCTTGCCGACGACGCCACCATCGCAGATGCACAGGCGCTCATGGATCAGGATCCGTTCCACACCGAATCGGCCCTTACGGGCCGCACGTTCCAAACATGGAATCCGGTGCTCAACGTATTTGGTTACGAGGCCTAAAATAGAGCCTTGACCTGCTAAGTTGTTAAAGTGGTGCCTCATTGGTTAATCTTTAGCAAGTCGAAAGACAATCGCCCCCTTAGCTCAGTCGGCAGAGCGTTTCCATGGTAAGGAAAAGGTCGACAGTTCGATTCTGTCAGGGGGCTCTCTTTATGCCCTCATTAAGGCAAAAATAATCCGGCGCCGCAACTTCGCGGCGCCGGATTATTTGTTTTTATTTAGCGTTTGGTTCCCTTGCGATTGGAGTGTGCTTCCGTCTCGGGGAGGTCGCCACTGTCATCGGTGGTGTTGTCATCATCAAAACGCATCTTTGCTGGGGACTTGTGCACTTGGATTGCGCCTTGTGCTTCATCCCGCTTGGTCTTGATCAGGGATGCAACGACCGCGATCGTCAGGATACCGATGATCACAAGCAGCGATACGACGGTTGGGATCTCGACAACGTGTACTGCTTCACCGCCATTGACGAACGGCAGGTTGTTCTCGTGCAGCGCATGCAGAATCAGCTTCACGCCGATGAAGCCCAAAATAGCGCCTAGGCCGTATGGCAGGTAAACGAGGCGGTCCAGGAGACCGTCGAGCAAGAAGTACATCTGGCGGAGACCCAGCAGCGCAAACGCGTTGGTGGTGAATACGATGTATGGCTCAGAGGTGATGCCGTAGATAGCTGGGATAGAGTCCAGCGCGAACATGACATCGACCATGCCAATGGACATCAGCGCTACGAACAGTGGGGTGACGGCAAACTTAGCGTTGTGTTTGCTGAACAGTCGGTCCTTGTCGTAGTTAGGCGTCACTGGGACAACCTTGCGCAGCCACTTAATAACGCGCATGTCATTAGGGTCGGTCTCAGGCTCGTCCTTGATCTCATCAATGATGAGCTTGACGGCGGTGTAGATGAGGAAGATGCCAAACAGGTAGAACACCCACGCCCACGCGTTAATAGCAGCAGCGCCCAGGAGAATGAACACCAGACGGAAGATCAGCGCTAGCGCGATACCGATGAGCAGTACCTTCTGCTGGTACTTGCGCGGAATCTTGAACGAGCTCATGATCAGCGCGAACACAAACAGGTTGTCTACCGACAGTGCCTTTTCAGTGATGTAGCCAGTGAAGAACTCTAGGCCGTGCTGGTGCGGATTGCCCGGCTCGCCCCATGTAAACCATAGGAATACGCCAAACAGGCAAGCGAGGACCACGTAGAACAGAGACCACCAAGCAGACTCTTTCAGAGTTGGTTCATGCGGGGTACGTACGTGGGAGAAAAAGTCGAAAATGAAAAAGCCAAGGATCACGACACCCGTGATCAGCCAAACAGTAAGGTTTACTTCCATAAAAAAGACCTCCGGTCTCATTCGGAAAAAGCGGATGAACCGGAGGTCTCCCCCGCCCACATCAAAAATGTGGACCGATGCGACCGGGAAAGGTAACCACTTACCTCATGGTTTCTTTGCCGTGTTGACGACCAGCATCGTAGATTTGGGGTACTCCCCTCCATAACGAGACACCACTTTACACAATCTCGTTAAATTTGCCGACTCTCGCGCGTAATTTTTGGGCTCTGGGATCACCTATTCGGAGCACGCTGCCTGCTCATTAGACCGCCGCACAAAAACGCCAGCCGCTGAACCAAAGGTTCAGCGGCTGGTAGGTGCGTTTTTAATTAGAAGGCATTGTTCGACGGGTTGTAAGTGGCCTGCTGCGTAGTGCTGCTTACATCTGCGGCGGGGGCCTCAGGATCCTCCTCCTTTGGCGCGGTAGCAGGATCGGCGCCCTTGATCATCCAGATCGTTGTATCCAGCTCCTCCGGCTTCACCAACACCTCGCGGGCCTTGGAACCTTCGGACGGACCGACCACGCCACGAGACTCCATGAGATCCATCAAACGACCTGCCTTAGCAAAGCCGATGCGCAACTTACGCTGCAGCATGGATGTAGAGCCTAGCTGGGAGGTGACCACCAGTTCTACGGCCTCGAGGAGATCATCCATGTCCTTGCCAATGTCATCGTCGATGTCCTTCTTGGCATCGGACTGCTTGTCCTCCGTAACACCCTCGGTATAGTTGGGCTCACCCTGCTGCTTGGCCGCATCGACCACTGCTTGAATCTCCTCATCGGAGACAAAAGCACCTTGGATGCGGATGGCGCGACCGCCTTGCGGAATAAAGAGACCATCGCCCATACCAATGAGCTTTTCAGCACCCGCTTGGTCCAAGATGACTCGGGAGTCTGTGAGCGATGAGGTAGCGAATGCGAGACGCGATGGCACGTTGGTCTTGATCAGGCCGGTAACCACGTCCACGGACGGACGCTGCGTTGCCAGCACGAGGTGTATACCAGCGGCGCGCGCCTTCTGGGTGATGCGGACGATCGAGTCCTCGATCTCCTTAGGCGCGGTCATCATCAGGTCAGCCAACTCGTCCACGACACACACGATGAATGGGTATGGACGGTACTCACGCTGGGATCCCGCAGGGGTCTGAATCTCGCCTGTGCGCACCTTGCGGTTGAAGTCTTTGATGTGACGTACACGGGCGTTTTTCATGTCCATGTAGCGCTGTTCCATTTCCTCAACCAACCACTGCAAAGCGGCAGCGGCCTTCTTTGGCTGGGTAATGATAGGCGTGATCAGGTGTGGAATACCCTCGTACGGCGTAAGTTCCACCATCTTTGGGTCCACCAGAATCAGGCGCACATCATCAGGCGTTGCGCGGGTGAGCAAAGAAACTAGCAGCGAGTTCACAAACGCGGACTTACCGGAACCGGTGGAACCGGCGACCAGAAGGTGTGGCATCTTCTGCACGGAATGGGATACGAAATCGCCCTCAATGTCTTTGCCTAGACCGATCAACATTGGATCTGGATCGTTCTTAGACTCCGCGTCGTTGAGTACGTCCGCCAAGCGAACCATCTCACGGTCTGTGTTAGGTACCTCGATGCCCACGGCGGACTTGCCGGGGATCGGGGTGAGCAATCGAATATTGTCATTGGCCACGGCATACGCCAAGTTGGACTGCAGGTTGGTGATCTTAGATACTTTCACACCAGGGCCCAGTTCAATCTCGTAGCGAGTTACTGTCGGGCCTCGGCTAAACCCAGTGACATGAGCATCTACCTTGAATTCCTCGAACACATCACTGATTGCCGCGATCATGCGATCATTAGCCGCGGAATGTGTCTTCGGGGCGGCACCTGCAGTGAGCAGAGCTGTGCTTGGCAGTTCGTAAGTGGATTGTGGCTGAATCACCTGAGCTTGCTGCGGTTGTGGCGGTGTTTGTTGCGGAACAGCTGGCGTAGCCGTGGACGCCTGTCGGACCGCCGCAGCACCCTCTGCAAGGTTGCGGCCGGCTTCTATCACATCCTTGGCCGGCTTAGTAACACCCTGCGCAGCCCCTGCTGCACTCGCGGCAGCGCCGGCCGCCGCAGCACCTGCAACCTTTGCAGCCGTATCGACTGCCTGAGCGACGCCGGAGGCTGCAGAGCGTGCCGGACGCGGCCGCGGTTCCTTGACCACCGGCAATTCATCAGTGTCCGTGATGCTTCGCGGTGCGCGTGCTGATGCAGGCGCCGACTGAGCTGGTTTCGGTTTAGGGTTTGGTTGAGCGTCGAAAAGCGAAGTTTCCTCACCACGAGGGATGACGGCGGTGGCGTCATCATCCACTGGGTAATTGTCCATAGGGGTGCGAGATTTTGTCAGCTTGGACTTCATGTTACCTGCGCGCTGTTGCTTACGGCGTGGCTCCTCAGTGCTGATCGCTCGGGTGGACTCGCGGTGGAAACGGTCGGGCTCAGCAAAACCCTCCTCAGCGCGAGAAGAAATCTGGCGATCAACGTGCCCGTACTGATCGTTTTCATCAGCTTCCTCATCATCGTCCACCACGGGACCGTAGATGAGATCCTTTACAGCATCCACTAGCTCGCGAAATGAAATGCCAGTGATTTTCTGCGCACCGTACACGATCACGATGACCAAAAGCAGGATAGCTAGGTAGACAGTGAAACCCGCAGCCAGCGGCCCACCAACGTAGGCGCCGATAGCGCCGCCTGCTTCACGACGTGCCGGCCAATCGCTCGGGTTGCCCGCGAACAGGTGGATCAGGCCGAGCATGGCAATCACGATCAGGCCCGTACCTAATCCAACGCGCCCACGGGACTCGACGTGTGGAACGTACCCGAGCATCAAGACCACTGCCAAAGCCACTAAGAGAACCGGCAGGATCAGCGCGCCAGCGCCGACAACAGCGTGTGCTGCTAATGCGATGGCAGCACCAATGGGGCCGGCAATGTTGAGCCACACTGAAGCACCCAAAACCACCGCAAGGGCAATGAGAGCCAGCGCAGGAGCGTCGAGGCGACCTGGCTCTACCTGCTCGTAGCGGGTGTGCATATCAAAGTCGCGGTTCTTGTCGCGGTTTCGTTTCAGCATGCCCGTGTGCTCGGGGGTTTCGTCCTCACGGTCATCCGCGTCGTCTACTGCAGGCTTACGACGGCGAGGGCGCTTAGCCATCGGCTGTTCATCCACCTCATCACGGCTCTTGCGGGCCTTGCTTCGCGACGTGCGGCGGTCTGGTTGATCATCGTCCTCATACGCAGCGTAGTTATCGTGCTCGGTGTAGAGGTCATCCTCAGCCATGTCACCGGCGTAGTCATGACGTGGCATCAGCGCGCCGATGCCACGAGTCACTGCTCCTAAACCGCGTGCGGTTGCGCCGAACGCGGATGTGATGCCACCTCCTACAGCACGGAAAGCGCTGCCGGTCCTCTCGTTTGAGGTGTCGGCAGCGCGTCGCGCGGAGTTTGAAGGGTAGGCCACTGTGGAAGCTCCTCTCCTGCTTCTTCCACCTGGTCCAGAGGCCCCAGACGTGGATCGTCGTGAGCCAGGGGTTGTGGTTGAGCCTCGGGTTGATCCGCGCCTAGGTCTGGCGTTTGTGGTGGACGTGCTTCTGACAGTCATGGCCTACAGCTTAGCCACTTCAATCACATCCATCACACTTGAAACACTGGTTTAAGAGTGATTTTTATCAAATAACATTAGTCTAGTCTAGACACTTGTTATTTTGATGCGCTGGCGGGGATCGTGGACTTCCACCTCAGCCATGTCACGGCCGTAAAGCCACAGCAAAATCTCGCCCGGCCGTCCTTTAACTCGAGCCACATCTTGACCGTCCTTGCTCACACCGCGCTTATCCACCACATTGATCGGGCGACCGCCGGTTACTTCAAAGACCACTGATCCCTTGGAGGCTGCAAGCATCCCCTTGCCGAAGATCTTGAGAATCTTCATGAGGGATTCCTCATCTTCCTCGAACACACCATAGCCTTCCTCAGCTAGGTGCTCCGCGAGCCTATCTTTATCCCAGGTACCGCGCCGGACGTCCTCTGCATGGACGAAATGCTCCGCAGCGTTCATGAACCGATCGAAAACCCTAGCCGGATTAAGCCCCTTAGGACCACTACCCCACTGAGCGACAATGTCCTCATACGGAGTAGCTTCAAGCTTTCGCTCCTCCGCTTCAAGTTGGGACTTGAACGCTGGAATAAACATGCCTGCCGCTGCACGAGGTTTATTTTCGCGCAAGAACAGATGTACGGCCATGTCCTTGTTAGTCCAACCCTCGCACAAGGTTGGGTGGTCCTGTCCCTTTTCCAACAACAATTCACGGAGGCGATCACGGTGGCGAGATGAGAAAGTCATAGTTTTAAGTGTACTAGCCCTTTGCTGGTCACCACAGAATGCATTAAGCGCTCAACACCAGATGGTGTTGAGCGCTTAACCTACTTTACGGCTTAGAGACTTGGGCGGGACTGACGGACGTCCTCATCATCGACCGCCTGATGATCAGGTGACGTAGTTGGCACCACCGTTGGCATGATCATTGGCTTACGACGCCACTTCTGCTCCACGAAGCGGGATACTCGACGGCGAACCTGGCCAACCATACGGTACGGATCATTCTCACCCTCAGCTGCAAGATCATTCATGATGGTCTCAACAAGCTCAGTGACCTCTGGCATCATCGCAACAGCATCGTCCGAGAAGCCCTTTGCCTGGACAGATGGGCGTTCCAGCAAACGACCGGTGCGGTTATCGATCACAGCAGTGATGGCAATCAAGCCACCCTCACCCAAAGAGGTGCGCTCCTCGAGAACCTCTGCATCGATATCACCCATGGTGGAGCCGTCAACGTAGAGATTACCAATTGGGATCTGTCCGACAACAGATGCACGACCATCAACCAAGTCAACAACGACACCGTTTTGCGCCAAGACGACACGGTCACGCTCGACGCCAGTGGAGATTGCCAGCTCCTTGTTGGCGCGTAGGTGACGCCACTCACCGTGCACAGGCATTGCGTTCTTAGGCCGCGCCGCGTTGTACAGGAACAGAAGCTCTCCAGAGTAACCGTGGCCGGAGGTGTGAACCTTCGCATCGCGACCAGTAATCACGGTTGCGCCAATCTGCGCAAGCATGTTGATGACTCCGAACACGGCCTCCTCGTTGCCCGGAACCAGCGAAGACGACAGGATGATCAGGTCACCGTCACGGACGGTGATCTGACGGTGCTCACGGCGTGCCATTCGGCTCAGCGCAGCCATCGGCTCACCCTGGGTACCTGTGGTAATCAGCATCACCTTGTGCGGTGCCATCTTAGCGGCGTCATCCATAGAGATAATGGTGCCGCGAGGCGCCTTCAGGTATCCCATTTTCTCCGCAATTTCCATGTTACGGATCATGGAGCGACCATTAAACGCAACCTTGCGTCCTGCAGCAACGGCGGCGTCCACAGCGGATTGCACGCGGTAAACATTGGACGCAAACGACGCGAAAATAACACGCTGCTTTGCTTCCATGACGAGACGCTTGATGGTTGGCGCCAGCTCTGCTTCAGACCCAGATACACCAGGGGTGGTGGCGTTAGTGGAGTCACACAGCATCAGGTCTACGCCCTCGTCACCGAAACGAGACAGGGCTGGGAGGTCTGTCGGGCGACCGTCAGTTGGGGTCTGGTCCAGCTTGATGTCACCGGTGTGAATGACCAAGCCCGCGCCGGTCTTGATAGCAAGGCCAAGACAGTCTGGGATGGAGTGGTTCACTGCCCAGAAACGGATATTGAACGGCCCGCGATTCTCGTTGGACTTCTCATTCACCTCGATCAACTTTGGACGCTGGCGGTGCTCACGGCACTTTGCAGCGATGAGAGCGAGGGTGAACTTGGACGCGATAATCGGGATGTCACCACGAAGCTTCAGCAGCCAAGGGATAGCGCCGATGTGGTCCTCGTGGCCGTGAGTAACAACCAAGGCCTCAACGCGATCAAGGTGATCCTCAATAGGGCCAAAATCAGGCAGGATAAGATCCACGCCTGGCTCACCAGAGGATGGGAACAGTACACCGGCGTCAACGAGCAGCAGGCGGTTGTTGTATTCGAAGACGGTCATGTTGCGACCGATCTCAGAAATACCACCCAGTGCGTAGATACGCAGACCGTTCTTTGGTGCCTTTGGAGGCTGCGGCAGGCGCTCCGTGAGGTCCGCGCCCTGCATGGACTTCACCACGTTGCGGCGACCACGGTTGTTGTTTCCGCCGTTGTTGCGGTTATTGTTCTTAGCTCCCCGGTTATTGTTGCGGCCGTTGCCACTACGGTTACTTCTATTTCCGCGGTTGCTGTTTCGTCCACCCTTGTTGGCGTCGGCGTTGCCGTTAGCCTGAGTGGAGTCATTCTTTGGTTGTTGTTCTGGCGCCTGGAAAGTAGGTGCCTCCGCTGCCTCAGGTGGGCCCGCCTTTCGGGTAGCCTTCCTGGACCTGGTGCGGGATTCAGTCATTTATAAAACTCCAGCTTTTTCTAAGTCGTGGCGTAGCTGCTCTACCTCTTGCTCGTTCGGAGCGACAATCGGCAGCCGTGGATCGCCAACTTCAATACCCTGGAGACGGAGCGCAGCCTTTGCAAAAGCCACGCCACCCAAGCGTCCTTGGGCCGCCACCAGTGGGGACAAACTAGCGTTGATGTCTCGAGCCTTGTCAAGATCACCGCTAATGAAACTTTCACGCATATCGCGCAACTGCTGAGGAGCCGCATGCCCAATGACGGAAATGAAACCGGTAGCACCCACAGAAAGCCACGGAAGGTTCAATGGGTCATCGCCGGAGTACCACGCAAGTCCAGTCTCTTTAATCAGCGTCGTGGCCGCAGCAACATCACCCTTTGCGTCCTTCATCGCCTTCACGGTTTCAAGCTCCGCGATCCGGCGGATCGTATCGGGATCCACTGGGATAGCCGAACGCCCCGGAATATCGTAGGCGCAAATGGGAAGATCAGTTGCCTCAGAAGTTGCAACGAAATGCTGGTAAACACCCTCCTGGCTCGGCTTGGAGTAGTAAGGAGTGACTACCAGTAGCGCATCAGCACCCGCCTCAGCGGCTGCTTTTGCATTCTCGACTGTCGTGGCGGTGTTATTGGTGCCAACACCAGCTACAAGCTTGATGTGCTCCCCCACCTGTTCACGTACAGCCTTGAGCAGGTCAAGTTTTTCCTTCAGCGTGGTGGTTGGGGATTCACCGGTGGTGCCGGCAAGTACCAATGCGTCACACCCGTTATCAACGAGGTGCTGTGCAAGCTTCTTGCCGGCAGCAATATCAAGATCACCATTGGCGTCAAAAGGAGTCACCATGGCGACGGAGACTGTACCGAAGTACTCTGCTCCTGCGTTCGCTGTTAGACCTGTGCTCATGGTAGGTAAGGTTACATTGCTTAACGGCCAAAGCGCACCTTACACCCCTGGAAATAATAAACAGCCGCAAATTTTTGAGACTATAGCGACTCCCAGCAACTACTAGCTGAAACCTTTACCGATACACATACTAGAGTTGCGCATCAAATTATGTTTTCCGATGCGGATGAAGAGGAAGCGACTAAAGGACAGCGACGTTACTTAAAGGCTGTCCAGACGCAGCGAGCACGACCTGCCGACGATTTTTCTGCCCAGATTTGGTTCGTGTTAACGCCAGATGCATCTCGAACGGACTGCACGATCAGGCACGCGTGTGCGAACTCCCCATTACGTTCCGCAGCACACTCAAGTAAGCCCCACCACGAAATGCGCTTCCCAGAATGGCCCGCCTAGTATACGAATTACTCTGCTGCCCTATATTACGAATTACTCTGCTGCCCTATATAACGTCAAAGAAAGCGGACGACAGCATAAAGCCGCAGGGATTTTCGGGAAGAAGAAAATTCCTGCGGCTGTCAGTTACACGCTAGCAACAGCGCGACGCTGGGCTGCTTTCTTGGTGGTCATAGCGCGCACGCCAATACTCCTTTTTGGTAGGAATCTCAGCGTCTGGGTGATGTGTGGTCAGGTGTCTGACGTAGTTGTCATAGTCATGATCTCCTACTACTCCACCAAGCCACCACCAGGCCCCCTTGAGCGCATTCCATACTGAAACAAGCGGATTCATTTTAATGTCCTACGTGCGCGCCAGGGTTGCGCGCATCCCATGCAGCTACTAGTGGCTTCTCGGCGTCTGTAGCAGTGAGCCCAGTTGGCGCGAAGTAAGCGGATGGGATAAACGGTTCCTCGCTGGTCTCGGGTGTCTGACCTGCTGCGTGCTGCTTTGCAGCCTTGACAGTAGCGATAATGCAGACTGCAACGACGATGCCCACCAAGATTGCATAGAGAATGGACAGCGAGCCCTGCACCGCGGTGTTGCGGATGACGGCGTCGATTGCTTCTGGAGTTTTGGCCGTTCCAAACTCTGTCAGCCCTTGCGCCTTGGCATCCTTGAACTGGGAATGCTGAGCCCAGTAACCAATAGATGGAATGGACGAGAAGATCTTCTGGAAAGAAGCGTAGAAAGTTACCACAACGTCCCAGACCAATGGAATACCTGGGATCCAGGCGTACTTCAGCCCGCGCTTCTTTACCACTACCACCAGAATCAACGAGAGTGCGATGGCTGCCAGCAGCTGGTTTGCGATTCCAAATAGCGGGAAGAGCATGTTAATGCCACCAAGTGGATCAGTAACTCCCATCAGCAAAATGGCGCCCCATCCGCCACAAACAACCAAGGTGGCAATCCATGCGCCTGGCTTCCAGTGCGGATCCTTAAACTTGCTCATTCCCGGCACGGCACCAAAGGTGTCAGACAGCAGGAAGCGGGCGACACGGGTACCGGCGTCAATTGTGGTGAGGATAAACAGCGCCTCAAACATAATGGCGAAGTGATACCAGAACGCCTGCAAGGTGTCATTGCCAAAGATGTCCGTCAGGATCTGAGACATACCGAAGGCGAAAGTTGGGGCGCCTCCGGTGCGGGAGATAATGGACTCCTCGCCGATGGCTGCAGCTGCACCACTGAGTACGCTTGGATCAATGTCCGCACCGCGCAGGCCGAGCCCATTGACGTACTGTGCAGCCAGCTCAGGGGTGCCACCAGTAACAGCAGCAGGTGCGTTCATGGCAAAGTACAGGTGCTGGTCAATGATGACCGCTGCTACTAGGGCCATCATTGCCACGAAGGACTCGATAAGCATGGAGCCGTAGCCAATCATGCGCATCTGTGCTTCCTTCTCCACCATCTTTGGCGTGGTACCCGAAGATACGAGCGCGTGGAAGCCCGACAGCGCACCACATGCAATCGTAATGAACAGGAATGGGAAGAGGTTGCCCGCGAACACTGGGCCCGTTCCGTCCAGCGCGAAGTGGGTAACGGCGGGCATCTGGATGGTTGGACGATCAATAAGAATGCCCACAGCCAGCAGTGCGATAACGCCGATCTTCATGAAGGTAGATAGGTAGTCACGTGGCGCCAGAAGGAGCCAAACCGGAAGGATAGCCGCAACGATGCCGTAGATAATCAGGCACCATGCGAGGGCTTCCTTAGACAGGGTGAACCAGTCTTGTCCCCACGAGGTTTCCGCTACCCAGCCGCCTCCAGCGATGGCCAGAACGAGCAACACAACACCAATCAGCGAGGTTTCCATCACTGCGCCTGGGCGCAGGAAGCGCATGTAAATACCCATGAACAACGCGATTGGGATTGTCATGGCGATGGAGAACACACCCCATGGAGACTCTGCTAAGGAGTTAACCACGACAAGACCCAAAACTGCGATGAGCAGAATCATGATAGTGGCGATGGCGAACATGCCAATGGCACCACCGAACGAGCCAACCTCATCCTTGAGCATCGCGCCAAGAGAGCGACCCCGACGTCGGGTAGAAATCCACAGAGTGAGGTAGTCCTGCACTGCGCCAGCCAAGATCACGCCGATGATAATCCACAGGGTGCTCGGCAGATAACCCATCTGCGCTGCGAGGATTGGGCCCACAAGTGGGCCAGCGCCCGCAATCGCAGCGAAGTGGTGACCAAACAGCACACGGCGGTCTGTGGGCATGAAGTCTTTGCCATCGTTGTCGTATTCAGCGGGCGTTGCGCGATCCGCGCGGGGCTTCACTACCTTCAGCTCGATGTAGCGGGCGTATGTAGTAAAGGCGATGATGTAGGAACCCACCGCTGCGAGTACCAACCACACAGCATTGATGTCCTCGCCACGGCTAAACGCCAAGATACCCCAGGCAATTGCTGCGATGATGGCAATGGCGGCGAGGATGATTTTCTTTGTCAGCGTCATGGTGCGCTGATCATTGACACCAACCGGCAAGTCTGTTGCGGAGCTGGTGACGTACTCCACTCCTTGAGGCGGGGCAGGCAGCGTAGCAGCGCCCTGCGCGTGAACCTTATCGGACACGGCTTTATTCTCCTTGTCTCGCTTGAGATACCTATTTGTTCCGAGCCAGCGAGCAGTTACGGGCACCTATCAAGAGAATTAAGGTGTCTCTGGCCGATTATTCAGCCCGGAAATCCCACTTTATGAGACTTCATATCTCACGTAGTGAATGAAGATATATTGCCACACATCAGACAAGTTTCCCAGTTTTTGTCCCCACCATCCCCCGACCCACCATCGGTACATACAGGCGCACATGACTAAACCCCGCTACCTAAGGAAAAGGTAGCGGGGTCAAAACGGCCTTTCAGGAGGCTAGAAATCTGTGACGTACGGGCTTGTTGCCATCTGCGAGCCATCAGAAAGCGTTGCTATATCAAAGTCCCCAAAGACCACAGGGGCCTTGTCCTGCAGTAGCTTTAGGCACTCCACGGCCAGCTGACGCAGCTCAACATCGGCATGCTCCGTGGCGCGGGCAGCAATGAAGTGCCGCCAAGCTCGGAAGTTACCAGTGACCACAATGCGGGTCTCCGTGGCGTTCGGGAGGATCGCGCGGGCCGCTTGTCGGGCCTGCTTCTTTCGAAGCAGGGCATTGGGTTCGTCGGCAAGCTTCTCCTCCAAAGCATCCAACAGGTCGTTGTAAATGAAGCGAGACTCGTCCACCGCATCCGTGAAGATGCGATGAAGCTCCTCATCCTGCGCGATCAACGGCGGGATCACCACCTCCGCCTCGTTCTGATGAACAAAACGCTGGGACAGTTGGGAAAAGGAGAAGTGACGGTGGCGAACCAACTCGTGGCTGGCCGCGCGCGATAGGCCACGGATGTAGATCGTGGCCGTAGGATGCTCCAGCAGAGCATTGTGCCCGACTTCCATGATGTGGCGAATGTACGCCTCATTAGTGGCGGTGCGAGGGTTGGGCTTGTCAAAGCTCTCGTAACAAGCGCGGCCGGCAAACTCCACCAAGGCCTCTGCACCGGTGGCGTCCGTCTCCCATGCGACGTCTTCCGGTGGCTCAAAGTGGGTGTAGCCCAGCAGCTGGACGGATAGTTGGGACTGCTTGGCCATACTAGATATCCAGATAGTGCTCTAGACCCACGGTCAGGCCCTCGTGCTGGGCAATGTTGCGCACGCCCACCAGAACGCCTGGCACAAACGAGGTACGGTCGTAAGAATCCTGGCGGATCGTCAGAGACTGTCCCTGGCTACCGAAGATTACCTCTTCGTGTGCCACCATGCCCGTCATGCGCACAGCGTGGACCTTGACGCCATCAACGTCAGCACCGCGTGCGCCGTCCAAGGTCTGATCGGTTGCATCGGGAATGGCGTCCATTCCAGCTTCCTTGCGTGCGGCCGCGATGCCCTCAGCCGTATGGATAGCAGTGCCGGATGGCGCATCCAGCTTGTTTGGGTGGTGGTATTCCACTACCTCAGCCGACTCAAAGAACTTTGCAGCCTGCTTAGCAAACTGCATAGTAAGCACGGCGGAGATGGCGAAGTTAGGCGCGATCAGAGCGTGGCCACCGCCCTGCTTAGTCCATTCTTCCACCTGTGCCAGGCGCTCTGGGGTAAAGCCGGTGGTGCCCACAACGGCGTGGATGCCATTGGTGAGGCAGTACTCGAGGTTGTCCATAACCACGCCAGGGGTGGTGAAGTCCACGATCACCTCTGCGCCGTTCTCCTTCAGCAGTTCTAGAGAGTCATCGCGATCGACTTCTGCAACCAGCTCGAGGTCATCTGCAGCATTGACACCTTCGCAGATAGCTTGACCTACACGGCCTTTAGCACCGATGACTCCAACTTTGATGGTCATGAAAATCTCCTTCTACTATGTTATCCACCCAAGTGTAGGGCGTTTCGCTGCAACCGTGGGCAGCGAAGCGCCGTTATTTCCGCTCAGCCGAGTTGGTGACGAACCTCGGCGATCAACTGAGCAAGCTCCGGAGTCATCGATTGGTTAAAGACGGCATGGGACTCACCCTTAGCCAAGAACTCTCTGGCTCGCTCGGGGTCAAAAGCGTTCCAGCCCGCCTGCTGAACGTAAATCATCGCAACCTCTTCGTGTAACCCAAGCTCAAGCTTCTCGTTGATAGCCTCCGCAGCCGCCTCGTCCGCAAGATCAGGGCGCTCTGCTAAAGCTAGGGCACTCGCTTCATTGACCAGCAAATCCGCCACAATGAAGCGTGCGAACTCCTGCGATTGGCAGTAGGTCTTCGCTCGGTGACGTCCGTCAGCAAAAATAGTGCGGATCTGCTCGATGTCACCTGCGGACAGCTGCCACGGTTGACGAGCAATACACACGCCGTACCACGTGCGGATCTGAGCTTCCGTAATGCCCAACGGCACATCCTTCAGCATCCGCAAGGCTTGTGTTAAAAGCCAGTGGAACTCATCAAATTCGCGCGCGGCGAAGTAACGTATCGCGGCCTCGCTGAGCCAATTCGCCTGCTGCTCCGGATCTCCCTGCCGTTCAGAGATCTCCACCGCTTGCTGGGCGGCGGTATAGAGGTCATCTTCACCGGTGAGCACCTCAAGGTACTCCTGCCTTAGACGCACAATCGCATCCGAGTACACCGGCGTGGTCTTGATCTGGTCCACATTCATCAATGCGTTCTCTGCCACGGCGGCAATTTCTGAGGTCCGGCCAGCCCGCTTGAGAACATCAATGAGCTCCAGTGCTACCGTCACATGCTTTCCGCGAAGTCCTGCAGCGGCTGCGGTGTTGATGGCCTCACGCAGGTATGTGATGGCATTGTCCTGACCGCAGCGAGCCACCCCTACCAACGCAGCAATGCGGGTGAATACCGGATCCGAGTGGGAATGAGGATCTTGGGCAAGGAGGTCGCGATACAGTTGCACCGCTAAAGTGGCATCATCGTTGTGGAGAGCGGCGTCTGCACGCGCCAGCTCAGTAGCACTGTCACCGGCCACCAACGTGTAGTAACGGTCAGCGGACAGCCCCTTTTCCGCGGCGAGCTCAAGGTATCCACTCTCGTTATGACCGGTCTGCCGGTGGAGTTCAATGAGCTCGTCCACGCTCAAGGCCGCGCTGTAACGACCAAACGCAAAGGCCACCGACTCTCGCGCGGGCTCCGCGCGGGCCGGTTCGGCCGCCTGTTTGAGGGTGTCCTCGATCTCCGTCATCAAGCCGGAGACGTCAATGACCATGTCATCGTCCACGCTTGCCGACGTCACATAGGCATCCGGTGCCACGGCGTTCACATCAGCGATGGCCTGCTCTAGGTCCCGGGCGGCGGTGCCGCCGTCAAGGCCTGGGCGGGCGTCGAAACGCTTGGCAATGCCGCGGGCTACGAACATGCACCAATCAAAAGCTGCCTTGACCGTTGGATTCTCAATAGTTTGCTCGGGCTGCCACGGCAGCTGGGAACCAGGAAGCGTGATGGGCAGCACCTGATCTGGGTCATTAACCGCACAGACCATGGCGCTGGCTTTAGCGATCTCCAACAAGAACACCGGATCCTCCGACTCCATCCACCACGGCAGGTGGCGGATGAACATGTCTAGCCCACGCTTGGCGCAACCGGCGCGCCCACCCGCGGCTAGCTTAGCCATCAAACGCATATGAGCCGGCAGCAGCCACGAACGCGCCGGGGAGGTCTGAATGTAGCGATAGGTACGCACATGAGTGTCCCACGCCTTGTCGGGGTTACCAACCTTCAGGTACGCACCCATGAGCAGCGCCTGCATGGAGTACGGCTGCGACGCACACGTCATTTCGCCCGACTCAATGGATCTCTCCCCAAGCTCAATGGCTTTCTCATACTCCTCCTTATCAATGAGATAAGCCACCTCTACTTCCGGGTCACACGCTGGGCAGTTAGACAGGTGGGTAAGCTCCGCGTTCTGCCAGTTATTGTGCGCCTGCTCCGCCATGTCCGTGTCACCAACCATGCGAGCGAAGTCATAGTCTCGCTGGAACAACGCGCGACGGGAATCACCAATGGTCTTGTAGAACTCGTGCGACGCCTCGAGCATCTCCGCCAACTGCGCCACCGGCACCTCCGGAATGTTACTCATCGCGCCGTAAGTGTGCCGGTACGCCCAAGCAAAACCGTACAGCAGGTCCTCGGTGAACACCTCTGGATGCTCCCGATAAATCTTGCGCACCTGCACAAACGGCGCCAACACCTGAGGCAGCTTATTCTGGGAGTGATAACTGGTAACCAAATTTAGAAGGCAAAATACCTCCTCCTCCAGCTTGCCTAGCTCACGCGCCAACTGCGCCGCCTCAGCCCACAACCCAGCAGCGGACCCGTTATACCCCATCGCGTGGGCGCGGCCCATGAGTTCTTCCAGCTTGTCATCATTCACGACAAAGGCTCCTACAGAGAATTGTTGATCAGGGTACTAAACAAAGACGTGGACCAGCCGCGAGCCTGTTGGTCCAAATCGTGACGCGCCGCCAACAGCGCCTGGACATACAAGCCACGGAAAGCAGCAGTAAGCACAGGCGAAGGCTCCGCCGCGGCCAGCTGATGGATCATGGGCGAATCCGCGTTGAGAATCAACTGGTGGCGGATAGGCTTGCGCTGGGCGCTGGCGTTCACCATCCCCACAAGGCTCGCCAACGGATCATCAATACCAGCGGCTTCCTCGCTGATACGCTGGGCGGCGGCAGCGGATTCATGAAGGAACAAACTCGGCATGTCGGATGGCTTAAAGGAACGCAACGTTACTTGTACCATCTGTCCCCGGATTGCCTCCTCGCAGGCGGAGACCGCATCCATCAACTGCATGCGCTGGGTGGCGGTGGGTTCTTCTAGGCTATCGAGGAGGGTGCCGGCGTCCATCTCTGCGATGATGGCGTCCGGGTAATCCAGTTTCAGCAGTTCAATGAGCTCCGCGTCGAAGGCATAGCCGGCGTTGACCACGCACAGGTTGCGCGCCGCGGCCACGGCCGCGATGGACTCGTACGCCGTGACGGTGCGGGCGAAACGAATGCTGCCGTATTCGGCGAGGACCTCGTCGAAGGTCTTCTCGCCCACCGTGGTGGGCACGGGCACGGTGCGTGCCACGAGCCGGCGAGTGGGCTCGTCGATAAGCGCAAGAGACTTCAGGCCCACCCGGTGCAGATCTACAAACTGGGCGAACTCATGCGGCGAGAGTTCACTAAGCCGCACCAACCAATCGCGCAGCTGCTCCCCCAAGCGCTCGCGGACCTCCGCGAGCAGCTCATCATCCGCGAGCTGCTCACGTGAGGCCGTGGGTTTAAGATTCTCCACGTCAATGACCACGCGGGCGAAATACGCCCACTCCGGCAGGATCTCGGTGATGCGATCACCCAACAACATGCGGCGCAGGAACACCATGTGCCTAACCGACTGGCCTGGGTGCGCGCCACGCGGCTGGATAAAGGCCACGCCACGCACCCCACCGATCAGGTCATGCAGCTCAACGACGTCAAACGGTTCGAAACCGAAGTTTACTTTGCACCACTCGCGCTGGCCTTCATCCGTCATCTCCCACGGAGCCGCACCATAGTTCTGCGGCTGACCGTTGATGGTGATGTCCACATCGAGGAATCGGCCGAAATAATGAACAAGCTCAGGCACGCGGGCAAAGTCAAAGTCCTGGGCATGTAGCTCCACCAGCGAGCCAGGGCCAGAAAGCTCCGCAGGCACCTCTTCTTCTGAAATCGCCTCAGTACTCCACGTGCCGTTGCTGTGACCAATCCACCGCACAGGTTGATCAAGGGCATCCACGCTGCGGGAGTAGACGGTGATGGTGTCTGACACCATGAACGCGCTGAGCAGGCCAATACCAAACTGGCCCAGGTAATCCTCGCGGTGGAAGCCGAACTCATCGCGCTTGCTGGACGCGCCGATTGTGGCCAGCAGCTCGCTGGTCTGCGCCAAGGTCAGGCCACGGCCGGTGTCTTTAAACTTCAGGTTCGCGCCGTCGATCGTGATGTCCACGCGGCCGGGCGCTGATGGATCGTCCTCGCGGCGCGCGGTGATGGCGTCCACAGCGTTCTGCAGGAGCTCACGGACGAAAATACGCGGGCCTGAATACAGATTGCGGGACAACAGCTCAACCATGCCCGCCAAATCAACTTGAAAGTTTCTATCTTGAGCCATCTGCCTAAAATTCAGCCCCCAGCATTGACACGGTTAATTGGTTACAAAGCAAAAGGCACATGCCTTGGAAAAAGCATGTGCGCTTCAAAGCGCCCACCATTCTACTAATGGCAGCGGGCAATTAACACTCAAGAAACGGCCTAAATTCCAACCACAGTTGGGGTATCTGGCGAACCAAGATCCAGCGTGCGTTCGGCTGAAGCCATCACCACATCATCCTCACTTGCGACAATCACGGTTATACCTTCTGCAGCAAAGCTACGCAGCTCCTTTACGACGATCTCGTTCCACTCCTCTTCCAAATCCCGCGCTGGCTGATCTAACAGCACGACCTTGCCTGGGGTAAGCAGGCTCAGCGCCAGATGGACTCGTTGGGTCCGCTCGATAGTGAGATCGTCTGGCTTCGTGTCAAGGAATCCCTCCAGCAGCCAAGTGTCAATCGCCTTGTCTGCGCTCTCACGGCTCACATCACCGGACTCAACCAGGCGATTAAAGTGATCTTCTACCGTTAGCTTGTTATCTAATACCGGCGTACCGATCAGCTGGATCTGATCTCGCACTGCGTCCAGCGTCTTGCCTTGAAAAGTAATCTCACCACTCAGCGGCGCGATAACACCCGCCAAGGTCTTGAGCAGGGAGGTCTTACCCGAGCCCTGCAATCCCGTGATGCACGTAATAACACCAGGGACAAACACGTAATCAATTTCACCCAGCTTGTGCTCTGGGTATCCGAATTCACACTTTGCTTGCAACATGCGCACTATCGTAGACGAAAAACATTGCAAATGAGACTTGCGTCACAACTATTTTTACAATTTACCCAAGCCACACCCGCCTACCAGCACGAAATTACCCGTTAAGAGATATTTTTGCTCCGCAAATAAATGAGGGCGCAACCTAGCAACTTTTCGAATTCGAGGCCCTTTGGAGCCCTTTTCGCCGCGTGGTTTTAAACAAAACGCGACTACACAGCAGGCTTTAGGGAGACAGCCTTTACAAGACGTAGGCAAGCGCAACCGCGCCTGTAACTAACGCTGGCCAAGCACACGAGTAGTAGCGCAGCAATCCCACCGGCACGATCGCACCAGTATTTGGGTCATACACTACCGAATGTTGCGCCGTGCGAGGTTGCCCGCGCCACCAGCCGGTCACCACCACCATGACTACAAACAGTGCGAGGAAAGGCAGTGACAACGCCCCACCGAAGACCAAGGTTGCGATAACACCTCCCAGTGCAGCCCAAGCTGTGAGGAAACCTAACTCCACTAGGTGGGAGCTCTCCACCATCGACGCAAGGCTATTCAAGCTCACTGCGCGGTAGACCCCCGCCGCGAGCAGTGACCACGACACCGCGAACGGCACCAGCGCCAGCCCACCGAGGTGTACTGCTGCAATCACGGTGGCAGCAACGACAGCTAGGGCGATGAGCAGCAAATAGCTTCTGCGTACTAGTCTGCGCAGACCTATGACAGCCTGGCTTGCAGTAGCGGGCTTGGCAGTTGGTTCCATACCCCACAGAGCAGCGAGGGCATTACTGGAGGTATCGGCGTCATCAACGTAGATGAGGGCTAGGGTGGCGTCACGACGCCTGCCGTTAGACAGCTGCGAGTAAAGCTGTTGCTCGCGCGAAAGACCTACAGCAATGCGAGCTCCGGCAGCGATGAGCGCACCTACGAACACGGCTACTGGCTGAGGGAAAACAAGGAAGGTCAGTGCGCCCGCTATAGGGAATACACCCATGATCTGCCCTACCATGGACCCCGTGAATGCAGGCCACTTCCCCGCCGGTTGGTACTTATACAGCCAGGCCCGCTCACTAAAGCCCACGAATGGAAAAGCCTTTTCCAGGAGCACGACTACACACACCAGAAGCACCACCAGCGCAACTGCCGCCACCATTAAAGGCATCTCACGTGCAAGCGAAAGGTCTTCAGCAACAAGGCCAAGCGCTTGCAGCGCAGCCCACCCGAAGCCCGCAATGAGTCCGATGATGATCAGGCCATAGATGAGATCGCCTAGACGGGAAAGTGCTTTAACCAATACCCAACACCTCATCAGCGCGGGAGTGAATCACGTCATCATGACTAGCGACGATTACCACGCGACCTGAGTGAGCTAGCAACGACAATTCATCCGCGAGGAAGCCAGTCCACTCTTGATCCAGGTGGCGTTCTGGCTCGTCCAAGAGCATAACCTCGCTGGGATTGATAAAGCTCAGCGCGAGAAACAGGCGTTGAAGCTGCCCCGAGGACAACATTCGCGGGGCGAATTTTCTTAGCTCATTCACGCGCCACACCTCTAACGTTTCTGCGGCGTGGGCTTCTGCGTTTTTCATGACCAAGTCGATGTGCTCGCCGACGGTGAGATCTGGGATGAACACAGGTGCGCTCACGCTGTGGACGCGCCCGGCGGCAGCCTTGGACGCGACGTCAGCTCCGTCGATAGTCACTTGCCCACTCAGCGGTGCGAGCCGGCCACCCATAGTCTCAAGCAGCGTGGACTTACCGGAGCCGTTGACGCCTTTCAAGCTAACAAACGAAGGTGCCTCGAACTCTCGGTCGATGGATCCTAGGACCACGTCACCGCTGCCGCTGGGATAACCGTACTCACAGTGCGCCACAAACATGTCACCCAGTTTATTAGAAAATCGACTTCACCAAAGGCAGCATCAAAGCCCCCAAGGCACAGCGATCGCCCTGCGTTTTTCCTTAGGGGCTTGAAGGGGGACGTTGGTTAGAACTTCACCATATCTAGGACATCGCCGTCTTCGGCATCCTCAGGGGTTTCCTTCAACTCGTCGTTGACCCAGACCTGTGGGATGTAGTTGACGCCCTTCTCCGCTGCTGCGGCAGTGGCTGCATCTACCCAATCCTTGTACTCAAGCTTTTCAATCGCCGTCTTATCGGCGTCAGTCAACTCAATACCAGCGGCGAGGAGAGCCTCTTCGAGCGCGGCATCGTCAAGCTCAGAGGTGGTCTTCTCCGGACGGATCTTGTAAAGCTCCGCCTGCGCTGCAAGGAAACGCTCTGGGTAGTTGTTAGCCACCATGGCAAGGGCGTTCGCTGCCCTACCGGAGAAATTGTGGGTAGTACGAGGGCCTAGGTAGTTGACGGGAACCACGGTGACGGAGGCCCCATCCTCTAGCCACTCGGCAACGGATCCTTCCTCATCCATCGCCGCATGCAGATTCACGCAGTGTGGGCAGTTGAAGTCTTGGTAAATAGTTACGTTGTTTTTAGCGGCTTCGTCACCAAGAACGAAACCCGTCTCCGTCACCGTGACCGGTACGTCAGCGAGGGCATCCTCTGCAGCGGGTTCCGAAGATTTTGAAGCTTCCCTGGAGGAAGATTCTGGCGCTGCTGAAACAGTTTCCGTCTCAGTTTCAGTTGCCGTGACCATCACGGACTCAGTGGCGGTTTCCGTCACTGGCTCAGAGCTGGAGGAATCGCTACATCCGGCAAGGGCCAGTGCAATTACGGCCGCCGGAACGATGAACTTCTTCATGAGGGCACCTTTTAGGTAGGGATATTGGATTTCCTATCAACTCTAATTGATACATCACGCGTGTAAACGGAAACCATGACACATACAGTGTCTAGTTGGTCACTCGGCCCGTACCTATAGCCGCATAACGTGCAAGGTTGTGTGGCTGTTGTTTGTTGTGGGGTTTATCCGAAGGTTTTCTGCTGGCACCGAGCATGGCGAGCGGGTGCTGATTTCTTCTAGCAGGTAGCCCATAAACAGACACCCAGTACGCAAACGGTCCGCGTTTTCTACGCGCCCGTGGACCGTGGTGAGCACGGACAGGCAGAACCCATGTTCCATGGCTGCGTTGCGTGATTTGCGTTGGTGACTGGTGTACCGAGTCATGCCATAGAGCCATGTGGCGGTGAGTTCTTTCGCGACGTGTGGGGAGATGGTGTCAAAGTCCCAGTACTTGCGGCTGTGGGATAGGCGCAGCAACATGGCACCGCTGCTCATGGCGGTGAGCTAGCCATAAAAGTTGTTCACACGCAAAAAGCTGCTAGGCCTTTAAAGACCTAGCAGCTTAAGTCAACTGGGAAGTTTAGTTCTCTTCGTCCTTTACTAGACCAAGGGAAATCTTTCCGCGGTTGTCGATATCGAGAATCTCAACCTCGATCTTGTCACCAACCTTGACTACATCCTCAACTTTGTCGATGCGCTTGCCGCCACCGAGCTTGGAGATGTGAACCAGGCCGTCGCGTCCAGGTACCAGAGAGACGAACGCGCCGAAGGCGGTGGTCTTCACAACGGTGCCCAGGAAGCGCTCGCCAACCTTTGGCAGCTGTGGGTTAGCAATCGCGTTGATCTTCTCAATCGCAGCTTCAGCAGCCTCACCGGTGGTAGCGGAAACGTAGACGGTGCCGTCTTCCTCAATGGAGATATCAGCGCCGGTCTCTTCTACCAGCTGGTTGATGTTCTTGCCCTTAGGGCCAATAACCTCACCGATCTTGTTGACTGGGATGGTGATCGCGGTGATGCGAGGAGCAAGTGGGCTCATCTCATCTGGGCCGTCGATAACCTCAGCCATGGTGTCCAGAATGGTCAGGCGTGCATCGCGAGCCTGGGACAGGGCTGCGGACAGGACCTCGGAAGGAATGCCGTCCAGCTTGGTGTCCAGCTGCAGTGCGGTGATGAATTCAGAGGTACCTGCGACCTTGAAGTCCATATCGCCGAACGCATCCTCAGCGCCCAGGATGTCAGTCAGTGCAACGTAACGGGTCTCGCCGTCAACCTCGTCAGAAACGAGGCCCATAGCGATACCAGCAACAGGTGCCTTCAGTGGAACACCAGCGTTGTACAGGGACAAGGTGGATGCACAGACAGAGCCCATGGAGGTGGAGCCGTTGGAGCCCAGTGCCTCAGAGACCTGGCGAATTGCGTAAGGGAAATCCTCACGAGTTGGGATAACTGGAACCAGGGCACGCTCTGCAAGCGCACCGTGGCCGATCTCTCGGCGCTTAGGAGATCCAACGCGACCGGTCTCGCCAGTGGAGTATGGCGGGAAGTTGTAGTGGTGGATGTAACGCTTAGAGGTGGTTGGGCTCAGGGAGTCAATCTGCTGCTCCATCTTGAGCATGTCCAAGGTGGTGACGCCCATGATCTGGGTCTCGCCACGCTCGAACAAGGAGGAGCCGTGTGCACGTGGGATGAGATCAACCTCTACACCCAAGTCACGGATGTCGGTGACTCCACGACCGTCGATGCGGAATTCCTCAGTGAGAATCTTGTTTCGGACGATCTTCTTCATTACAGCGTTGTATGCTGCACGAATTTCCTTGGATGCGTTCTCGTTTCCTTCGAAACTTGGAAGCAATGCTTCCTCGATCTCATCCATGTATTCGTTGGTGGCTTCGTCACGATCCTGCTTAGCCTTGATGGTGAGAAGCTTGGCCAACTTCTTGGACGCCTTCTTTTCTACTGCGTCGTAGATGACCTCGCTGTATGCAGGGAATAGTGGGAATTCCTGGGTCTCCTTAGCGGCGCGCTCAGCAAGACCTGCCTGTGCACGACACAAAACCTCGATGAATGGCTTCGCAGCCTCAAGGCCTTCGGATACGATCTTCTCGGTAGGTGCAGGCTGACCAGACTTAACCTTCTCAACAACGCCCTCGGTGGCGCCCGCCTCAACCATCATGATTGCGACATCGTCAACGGTCTTCTTGCCTTTTTTCTTGCTTACGATACGGCCCGCTACGACGAGCTCAAACAGTGCCTTCTCGTGCTGCTCATGGGTTGGGAACGCAATCCACGTACCTTCTGGGTGCTTGTCATCAGCAACGAGCGCCATGCGTACGCCACCAACAGCACCAGAGACTGGCAGGCCGGACAGCTGAGTAGCTGCGGAAGCACCGTTAATAGCTACGACGTCGTAGTAATCCTCTGGGTTCATGGACAGAACAGTCACAACTACCTGAACCTCATTGCGCAGCCCCTTAACGAAGGTAGGACGCAATGGGCGGTCAATGAGACGGCATGCAAGGATAGCTTCGGTGGATGGTCGGCCTTCACGGCGGAAGAATGAGCCCGGAATACGACCAGCTGCGTACATACGCTCTTCAACATCCACGGTTAGTGGGAAGAAGTCAAAACCCTCACGTGGCTGATTGGAAGCCGTGGTGGTGGCTAGCAGCATAGTGTCATCATCTAGGTAGGTGGTGACAGATCCGTCCGCTTGGCGTGCGAGCTGACCGGTTTCAAAGCGAATGGTGCGGGTGCCAAAATCACCGTTGTCGATGGTGGCGATGGCTTCGGTAACACCGAATTCAGGATCTTCAAGAAACTCGATGTACTTACTTGCGTTGCTCAAATTTACGTCTCCTCTATTTCAGACGTTAGCCCTCTTCGACGGTCATCGGTGCCGTCTAAAATCGTTCAATTCATACTGGAATTTGCAACAGTCCCCTATCCTACATGAAAAAACCCGCACCACCAGCAATTAATGCTGTGATGCGGGTTATGTTCGCTTCAAGCTGTGTCTTATCGACGCAGACCCAGGCGAGCGATGAGGTCACGGTAACGCTCAACGTTGTTGTCAGCCAGGTACTTCAGCAGACCGCGGCGACGACCAACGAGAAGCAGCAGACCACGACGAGAGTGGTGATCGTGCTTGTGGAACTTCAGGTGCTCGGTCAGGGTGTTGATGCGAGAGGTCAGCAGTGCAACCTGTGCCTCTGGGGAGCCGGTGTCGGTCTCGTGCAGACCGTACTCAGCGAGGATGGACTTCTTCTGCTCAGTGGACAAAGCCATGAGTAGTACTCCTAAATGTTATTTCAGTCCACACTAAACATCGGGCAATTCATGCTACGCACAAATTCAGTTAAGAACTGCTGTGGACCGCAGTTACAGAAACCTTCGAAACTTTAACACACAAATCTTGCTTTGTGTTAGTTTTCCCCCGCTGCGACACGACCGATACGGGTCATGAACTCCCCAAGGAAGCGCTGCACGTCCACGGCCACAGCAACCTTTACGTTCTTGGTCGCGTCGTTAAGCCTAGTCTCATCGCCGATGGTGCGGCCGCGAGTCTCCCCCTCTGTATCAACCTTGAGGTTGATCGGAATGGTGGTGACCAAGCTTGGATCTACAGCCACGCCCACAGCTAGTGGGTCATGCAGGCCGCAGCCACCCAAGTGTGGCTCGATGGCATCGTACACCTTGATGTAGTAATCCGTGGCATCCGCGAGGAACTGCGCCTGCGGGGTGCCCAGCTCGCGCCACTTCTTAGTTTCCTCGTAGGTAAGCAGGGTCTGGAGGGTAACGTCCAAACCAATCATGGTGATGTCCGCGGCCTTGCGCACCATGATGTCCGCAGCCTCTGGATCCTGGTTAATATTCGCTTCAGCCCATGGAGCTACGTTGCCAGGAACGGTGAGGGCGCCGCCCATGAAAACGATGTGGGCATTGTCGGCGAAACTTGGGTCAGCATCGATCGCAGCGGCGATGTTGGTCATGGCGCCAGTTGGGATAATGATCAGGTCATCGCCGTACTTCTTTACAGATTCCACAAGGAAGTCCACCGCGGATTGCTCTTGGACAGACGCTGCAGCGTCCGCGATCTCGGCTTCACCAATGCCGTTCTTTCCATGGACGAATGCGGAGATCTCCAATACCTCGAAAGACTCCTTCGCACGTGCGTGCTCCACGCCAGCAAACACTGGGATGTCCGCGCGGCCAAACAGCTCTAACAGCGCTAAGTCATTACGTACGCCGTCCGCCACCAGCACGTTGCCGTACGTTGCGGTTACACCGATGACATCAAGCTCTGGGGAGCCAAGTGCGTATGCGAGCGCGAGGGCATCATCAATGCCGGTATCAAGGTCAAGGATGACTTTCTTAGTCACGAGGTCTCCTAAAAGCAGGTTTTATTTTTGCTAACAGCCTAGTTTATGGAAGTTCAATACCGGATGATTCCGCGTCTTTTGCCAGGATTTCGCGTGTCTTTTCTACGTCGCGCGCCATAGCCTCGAGCAGTTCATCCACACCATTGAACTTCTCCATGCCACGCACGAAGTCAACGAACTCCACGATCACCGTGTGACCATACAAGTCTGCGTGGTGATCCAATACGAAGGACTCAACGGAACGGCGTTCATCCCCGAAGGTAGGGTTATGGCCCACCGAGATCGCAGCTAGGTATCGGGTGTCATAATCCATATTGCCTTCTATGGGTGCGGAAGCACCCACACGCTTGACGCGAAGCCAGCCGGCGTAGACGCCGTCGGCGGGCAAGGCTACCGAGTCTGGGAAGTACAAATTGGCAGTGGGAAAGCCCAACTCCCTGCCACCACGGCCAGCACCACGGACAACCTCACCTTTAACGGAATGCTTGCGCCCCAAGGCCCAGTTAGCTTTCTGAATGTTGCTTTCCTTTAAGCTATTGCGGATCAGGGTAGAACAAATGACCTCACCGTTTTCCGCCAGCAGCTCCTTCACCGTCACCGCAACGCCGTACTTCTCCCCCAACTCTCGCAGAGTCTGGGTTGTTCCCTGCGCCTTATGACCAAAGGTGAAGTTTTCACCCACCACTACTTCCTTGGCGTGCAACGTATCCACCAACACCTGGCTGAAAAATTCCTCTGGGGAGAGGCTGGCCATGGACGCGTTAAAGTTCAGCGCCAACATGTTATCCACGCCCAAGCCACGGGCTAGGTCCGCGCGCTCACGCATTGTGCCCAGCATGGGTGGCATGATCTCCGGTCGCAGAATTGCTAACGGGTGCGGGTTAAAAGTGAGCAAAAGACTAGGCACGTCAAGTGCGCGTGCTCGCGTCACGGCGTGGTTAATGAGCGTCTTGTGCCCTCGGTGAATGCCATCGAACACACCGATGGTTACAACCGAGCCTTTGAGCGTTTCAGGTACGTCTTCAAATCCTTGCCAGATATCCACGCCTTACTAATTTACGCAATTTAAGCGACCAGTTGGGAATCTTCGGGGGATCTACACCTAGACTGTTGAGTTATGAGCGATCCTTTAGCGAACTCCGGTCTGGTTGTGGTGGACAAACCACAGGGCATGACCTCCCACGATGTAGTGGGCAAACTGCGACGTATCTTTGGCACCCGCAAAGTGGGCCACGCAGGCACCCTAGACCCCATGGCCACGGGTGTGTTGGTAGTGGGAATTGAGCGAGGAACCAAGTTCCTCGCTCACATGGTGGCCTCCACCAAAGCGTACGACGCAACCATTCGCCTAGGCGCAGCCACGGATACCGATGATGCAGAGGGCACGGTCATTTCCTGCACCTCCGCAGCTAAAGTAAACGATGAGGAGCTAGACGCTGAGATCGCGGCACTGACCGGCGAGATCCTGCAGAAACCCGCCAAGGTTTCTGCTATCAAAATTAACGGCAAGCGCGCCCACCAACTCGTCCGTGAAGGTAAGGATGTGGAGATCCCGGCGCGCCCGGTGACCGTGATGAGTTTTGTTGTGCATGACCGACGTCGCGTGAGTGAGCTAGATCCCGAGACCGGAGAGGCTTTCGAGTTCTATGACCTAGATGTATCCGTAGCCTGTTCTTCCGGCACCTACATCCGTTCCCTAGCTAGGGATCTAGGCGAGGCTCTGGGTGTGGGCGGGCATCTCACCGCGCTGCGCCGCACAGAGGTCGGTCCATTCACGCTGGCGGATGCCCGCACTCTGGAGGATCTGACAGAAAACCCGATGATGAGCTTGAGCTTGGATGAGGCGCTGATTCGCTCCTACCCTCGTTTGAACGTTACTGACGCTGAGGCCAAAGCGCTGGCTATGGGTAAGTGGCTGGAACCACGTGGCTTAAAGGATGTACACGTTGCCGTTTCCCCTCAGGGTGAGGCCGTTGCATTGGTTAAAGAGAAGGGAAAGCGGTTGTCCACCGTGTTCGTGGCTAGGCCGTCCACACTGTAGAGGCTTTGCTCGCTTGACCTGAACATAACGAGAAAGCCCGCCTGTTTTCACAGGCTCTTCGGTTTCTGGTTTGAGAATTGACTGGATGTTTAGGTCACTGCTGTGGTGGCGACCACGTAGCCGTCGTTTACGGCCCACTTGCCCTCAATGAACGGCACCGGCGTTGGTCTCACAAGTAGGTAGGAGACGAACGTGCCGTCATCACGTAGGTCGATCTCAGCCTGCTCGAATCCTAACCAGCGGTGTGTAAGAGGAAACCATGCTTTATAGGTGGCCTCTTTTGCACAGAACAAGAGTCGGTCGGCGCACTCGATGCCACGGGCTCGCAACCGCTCGATCTGCGGTAGCTCGCTCGCCCGGGCAATGGAGGCGAGCACACCGTCGGGTAGTGGCTCCGCCACTTCAGCATCCAACCCCATAGACCGCACAATTAACCGGGGCGCCACTACAGCAGCTCGAAAGCCCTCGGTATGGGTGAGGGAACCTGACACTGCAGCGGGCCACAGTGGCATTCCACGCTCGCCACGAAGGATGGGTTCGCCTGTGTCGCGGCCAAGTTTCTTCAGAGCCTCGTGTGCACACCAGCGGGCGTCACCAAACTCAGCCTTGCGCATGGTCACTGCGTGGGCAACCAAAGCACGCTCCAGCGGATGGAGGTTCTGAAAGTGGCCGAGGTCATCGTGGAGACGATCCGCTCTTATGAAGCTGAATTGGGAATATGCGGGAAACAAGGAGGCGTCGAGAACCATCTAGCCCACCTCCATGACTGGGTACGGCCACAGGCGATCTTCAGTATGTTGTTCCCATTCACGCGGATAACCCAGTGAGACTTCCACGTGCTTGACACCGTCTACTACTACTTCACCTGGCATGTGCAGGTGGCCGTACACCACCGCCTGCGCATCATAGCGCTGCGCCCACGTGCGGGTATGGCGGGTGCCACACCACAGGCCGATCTCCTTCAAGTACAGCTGATTTACTGGCTCCACCACCAGTGGCCAGTGATTGATCAAGATTGTGGGTCCAGTAATGCGAGACAGTCGCTTAATGGAGTAGGCCAAGCGGTCCCAACACCACGCGCGGATATCTACGAAAGGTGCGATAGCGAACTCGTCGGTGAGCATGATCTGCTTATCGCGCGCTGCCTGCACGGCTTGCTCAACGGTGAGGCCAGGGTGGCGAAATGAGTAGTCATACAAAGTAAACAGCGGAACGATGGTGACCCCACCAAAAACTGGGTACGGATCTTCTGGGGTGAGAACGTCAATCTTGCGGCAGCCCTCCACGAGTTCTGTGTACTTCTCGCGCCCTCGGCAGCGATCCGTGGATTTGGAGAACAACTCGTGATTACCTGGCACCCAGATCACTCGGGCGAAGCGTTTTCTCAGCTTATTGAGGACCTCTAGCACCAGTTCTGTGCGTTCTGCGACATCGCCAGCAACGATCAACCAGTCCGATGGATCCTTGGGCTGGATCTCGTCGATGCGGGGGTGTTGTTCTTAACGGCAGCGTGGAGATCAGCAACTGCCCACAGCGTTTGGGTCACGGCGATCCTCCTTCATATCTGCAGCACAATAATTGTATGTGCCTTACTCTACCCGTGCCCACTTCATGGACTGGAATCGCCACAGCACCGCCACCAGCCGCAACACGATGAACATCCCGAGGCCACACCATACGCCAATCAGTCCTGCATCCAGCGCCAGCGCCAACCACACCCCAGGCAAAAAGCCAACCAGCGCAGCACCCAAGGAAATATTGCGCAAATACGCTGCGTCCGATGCACCCAGTAGCACCCCATCAAGGGCAAAGACCACACCACCGATGAGAATCAGCGCTACGAGGATCCACCACGGCCCGGCTATGGTAGCCAGCACGCTGCCATCATCAGTAAACATCCGCGGGATCACGTGATAACCAGCTCCGAAGATGGCCGCCAACCCCAAGGAAATGGCTGACGTGTAGGCCACAGTTTTCACGCCCACACTACGCGCAGTGGCCACGGAGCCAGCTCCCAGCGCTGCACCAGTGAGCGTTTGTGCTGCAATTGCGAGCGCATCCAGCACAAGAGTTAGGAAGTTCCACAACTGCAACATCACTTGGTGTGCAGCCAGCGAGTCCGCACCGAAGCGACCTGCTACGGCAGCCGCGGAAATGAAGGAGACTTGGAAAGATAATGAGCGCAGGATGAGGTCTCGCCCCATAGCCAGCTGCTTCTTCATCACGACAAACTTGGGTGCCCACGATCCTTCATGCGCGCGAATGAGGCAAACCAGGAACAAGGTTGACGTGATGGCCATACAGATCAGCGTTGCCCACGCCGAGCCTTGCAAACCAAAATGCGACACCATAAAGGGAATCAACGCCGCACCTGGGATCACGCCAGCCAAGGTGAAGTACAGTGGCAGACGCGTGTTCTGGATTCCGCGCAACCAACCGTTACCGGCCATATCAATGAGCGCCATCGGAATAGCGAACGCAGCAATGCGTAACCATGTGGTCGCATGCTCAGCCACCTCATGAGACCCGGACAGCCACAGGCTAAACCACGGCGCACCCACCAGAATAATTAGTGCTAGTGCACTGCCCACAAAAATTGCGATCCACGTGGCCTGAACACCTTCCGCAACCGCCTCTTTGCGCTTGCCAGCTCCAAACAGCCGCGCACTGCGGGCAGTAGTTCCGTAGGAAAGGAAGGTCAACTGGGTAGAAACGGTTGAGAAGATCGTGGCAGCCGTACCCAGCGCAGCCAGAGAGATGCCGCCCAGCCTGCCCACGGCTGCGGTGTCAATAAGGAGGAACAGCGGCATGGCTACCAGAACACCGAGGGCAGGGATGGCTAGGGCTAAGACGCGTCGGGCAGATACTGTTTCAGTCACCGTCACGACGTTAGTTGAACTAGTGAACGGATCCAACAAAGCATGCCAACCACCCGAAATGCTGGCACATCACGCAACTACATCAGTAGAATTGCGCAATTGTATCCAGAATCTCGCGGGTAACCGATTCTTCGTCACCATATGTAGTGTATCCCGATGCTGAGAGGTGCCCGCCTCCACCTAGCGCCTTGGCCACTTGAGCCACGTTATAGTTATCGGCACGCAACGACACTGTAAACTCGCCCGGCGTGTATTCCTTGAATACCACGTAGATATCACCGTCATCGGCTCCGCGAATCATGCCAGCTATGCGCTCAACCGCCGCGTGCCTGTGCCCCTCAATGCGACGGTGTTTAGCCATAGCGACCACTATGGTTAGGCCACCAAGATTATAGGTGCGCAGCTTGCGCAGAACGCGGCCGATCATAATGAGATCTGAAACGCTGCCGTCATCAAACAGTTGCGCTGAAATTGTAGGAATATCAAGTCCGGTGTTTACCAACTCCAGGGCTGTAGAGTGCATCTTGGGCCTGCCCCAGCGGAAGCCGGAGGTATCAGTGGCTAGCCCCGCATACAGTGCGTGCGCCAGATCCTGGGTGAGTTCGATATCGAAGTGCCGAAACCACTCGCGCAGCACGCACGTGGTTGCAGCGGCTTTCCGGTCAATCATGTCCACGCCACCAAAACCGGGGTTGGTTTCATGGTGATCCACCACAATCACCGCCGACGGATCCGCCAGCAGTGCCTCCTCTAGGTAACCCGTGCGCGAGGACGCGCCACAGTCCACTACGATGTGAAGATCGGCCTCCGGTAGCTCATGCGCCAAGGAAATGGCGTCTGCACCTGGAATACTACGCAGCCCTTGGTCAATGGGGTGATCTTGACCAATGAGACCGTGACCGACTTTACCCAGCTGATTCAGGACGTTGAGAACTGCACACACGCTGCCAATGGCGTCGGCGTCTGGGTTGATGTGGCCAATCACGTTGACGGTACGGGCATTATCCAGCAACTCTGTCGCTTCAACGAAGGATTTGATGAGTTCTTCGCCCACATGCTCCCCGTACGTTGGCGAGTTAATAATGCTCATGGTCATCCCCTTGACTTGTATGCGCTGTCATTTATTGTGCCTTAATTGTGATCGCGGTGCAGAAAATTCTAACGAAATTTCACAATGCGAAAAACGGGGAGTTCCCTTTTTCTGAGACTCCCCATTTCACTCACTATGCTGTTTCGACTGAGAGGGACTAGTCCTCTTCAACCGTCTTGTAAGGATTAGGGTCTCCCACTGGTTGTGCGCCTTCACGCATCTTGGCTAATTCCTCATCGCGAGCGCGGGCGCGTGCTAGAAGATCCTCCATGTGCGCGGAGGCTTCTGGGACGGAGTCGTACTCAAAGGCAAGCGTGGGGGTAAAACGCACATTAAGCTGATCTCCAACAATCTTGCGCAGCTGGCCCTTGGCACGATGCAAAGCCTCCGCAGCGGCTTCTAAGTCCGGATCTTCATTAATGTTCTTGCCACGCACGGTGTAGTACACCGTGGCATCGTGGAGATCACCTGTCAGGCGGGTATCTGTAATTGTCACGTACTCCAAGCGACGATCCTTGATCTGTAGCTCAATTGCAGACGCGACGATCTGCTGAATGCGCTTTGCTAGGCGGCCTGCGCGTGCTTTGTCAGACATTTTTCCCCTTTAATCTCACTAAAAACTAACACTGGTAATGATACAGAAAACCCGGCTACTCCCCTATCCGGGGCAGAAGCCGGGTTTAGCAGCTACCATGGCCTCACTGAGCGCGGTAGCACCTTAAACTGCGGATGCAGATCCTAATCGCGAGGAACCTCAACCTGCTCGAATACCTCGATGATGTCACCTACCTGAATGTCAGGGTAAGACAGCACCATACCGCATTCGTAACCAGCAGATACCTCAGTAACATCGTCCTTCTCACGACGGAGAGAATCGATGGTCGCCTTGTCTGTGACCACAGAGCCATCGCGCAACAGTCGGACGGTTGCATTGCGACGAACCTTACCGGTCTCCACCATGCAACCTGCGATCAGGCCAACAGCGGAAGCCTTGAAGATCGCACGAATCTCTGCACGGCCAACTTCTCGCTCCTCGTAGATTGGCTTGAGCATGCCCTTGAGAGCCTGCTCCACATCTTCGAGGGCACGGTAGATGACGGTGTAGTAGCGAACGTCTACGCCCTCAGCGTTAGCCTCCTCGGTGGCCTTACCCTCGGCACGAACGTTGAACGCGATGATAACTGCGTCAGATGCAGCCGCGAGGGAAACGTTGGTCTGGGTGACAGCACCTACACCGCGATCGATGATGTTGAGCTCTACTTCATCATCAACCTCGATCTTCAGCAGAGCTTCTTCCAGTGCTTCCACGGAACCAGCATTGTCGCCCTTCAGGATCAGGTTCAAGGTAGAAGTTTCCTTGAGCACAGAATCCAGGTCCTCGAGGGATACGCGCTTGCGGGTCTTGGCGGCCAGTGCATTGCGCTTACGAGCGTTGCGCTGGTTAGCGATCTGACGAGCCACGCGGTCATCTTCAACCACGAGCAAGTTGTCACCTGCACCAGGTACGCCGTTCAGGCCCTGCATCTGGACTGGGCGGGATGGGCCCGCTTCTTCCACGTCATTGCCCCACTCGTCGACCATGCGGCGCACACGTCCGTATGCGTCACCGGCAACAACGGAATCGCCAACACGCAGAGTACCGCGTTGAACGATAACGGTAGCCACTGGGCCTCGACCACGGTCAAGATGAGCCTCAATAGCAACACCCTGTGCGTCCATATCTGGGTTCGCACGCAGGTCCAAGGAAGCATCTGCGGTCAGCAGAACTGCCTCGAGCAGGCCCTCAATGTTGATGCCCTGCTTAGCAGAGATGTCAACAAAGAGGTCCTCGCCGCCATATTCCTCAGGAACGAGGCCGTACTCGGTGAGCTGACCACGGATCTTCTCAGGGGATGCACCTGGCTTATCAATCTTGTTCACGGCAACCACGATTGGCACGTCTGCGGCCTTAGCGTGGTTGATTGCCTCAACTGTCTGTGGCATAACGCCGTCATCTGCGGCAACAACCAGAACTGCGATGTCCGTTGACTTAGCACCACGTGCACGCATTGCGGTGAAGGCCTCGTGGCCTGGGGTATCCAGGAACGTGATCTTGCGGTGCTCGCCCTCATGCTCCACCTCAACCTGGTAGGCACCGATGCCCTGCGTAATGCCGCCAGCCTCATCGGAACCAACGTTGGTCTTTCGGATGGTATCGAGCAGTCGGGTCTTACCGTGGTCAACGTGACCCATGACGGTAACAACTGGAGGACGCGCAGCAAGTTCTTCCTCGCCGCCCTCATCGTCGCCGAATTGCAGATCGAAGGACTCAAGCAGCTCGCGATCCTCGTCCTCAGGAGAGACGACCTCGACCTTGTAGTTCATCTCGTCGCCCAGTAGCTCGAGGGTCTCCGCGCTTACGGAAGCCGTTGCGGTAACCATCTCACCCAAGTTGAAGAGTGCCTGAACCAACGCTGCTGCATCTGCGCCGATCTTCTCAGCGAAGTCGGACAGAGACGCTCCCTGAGCGAGGCGAACGGTTGCACCCTTGCCATCTGGCAGACGTACGCCGCCGACGACGTTAGGTGCCTGCATTGCCTCGTACTCGTTGCGCTTCTGGCGCTTCGACTTACGCCCCTTGCGTGGCGCGCCACCTGGGCGACCGAAAGCACCAGCGGTGCCACCACGACGTCCGCCACGGCCACCGCCGCCACCTGGGCGACCGCCGCCGAAGCCACCTGGGCCTCCGCCATTTGCGCCACCGTTGCCACGTCCGCGGCCGCCACCAGGGCCGCCCGCGGAACGGGAAGGCATCTGGCCTGGGCTTGGGTGGTTAGGCATCATCGCTGGGCTTGGACGACGCCCGCCATCCTGACGCGCTTGTCCACCCTGGGCGCCACGATCCTGACGCTGTCCACCCTGGCCTTGACCTGGGCGTGGTCCGCGACCTTGGCCGTTATCACCTGGACGTGCTCCTGGACGGCCTGCGCCACCGCGTCCGCCTGGGCGTGGACCTCGGCCTTCGCCGCCTTGTCCCTGTCCGCCAGGACGTCCGCCTGGTCGTGGGCCACCACCTGGGCGAGGAGTGCGCTCACCGCCGCCGGTGGAGAATGGGTTATTTGCCACGCGTGGGCGGCCACCTGGCTTCGCACCTGGGCGGGCTTGTGGGCGTGGCATAGCACCTGGAGTTGGTGCAGCTGGCTTTGCGCCTTCGCCTGCCTGAGGCTTTGCAGCCTGTGGCTTTGGCGCAGCAGGCTTTGCTGCCTCACCAGGCTTAGCAAACGTTGGGGCTGCTGGCTTAGCCGCCCCTGGGGTCGGCTTAGCAGCTTGTGGCTTTGGCGCTGCTGGCTTGGCCTTTTGCGCAGCTCCAGGTTTTGGCGCAGCCGGCTTTGCAGCAGGCTTAGGCGCTGCTGGCTTAGCAGCTGGCTTCTTTGTGTCCGCTGCGGAAGTCTTCTTCTCGTCCTTCTCGGCTGGCTTCTCGCCACCGCCGATGGACTCATAGTGCGCCTTCATCTTCTTGACCACTGGAGGTTCAATGGTAGACGATGCGGTCTTGACGAACTCACCCTGCTCCTTGAGGGTAGCGAGTAGTTCCTTGCTGGTTACACCAAGCTGCTTAGCGAGCTCATGTACACGTAGCTTTCCGGGCACTTTTCTCCTATATGTTTCAAGCGGAGATAAAGTTCGAACGCTGATCGCGCCCAGAAAGCCCGAGCGCTTCAGTAGTTCGACTTCTCCGCCAAGATGTACTTGACGTTCATCGCTGATGCTGCTTCATCGTGTGCTCATCAGTGTTGTAGTCTTCCTTATAATTATCGGGGTCATGATGACTAGCTCTCCTCCTTGAAGGACAGCTCCTCTAGGTACTTGCGTACTTGACCTGTATCCACTGGCGTGGACACCCTGCGCAGCGCACGCACAAAAGCTCGACGCTGCACTGCTAGCTCAAGGCTGGAAATATTCGGTTCAATCCAAGCGCCACGCCCAGGCAGCCTGCGCTGCGGGTCCGGCAGGATTATCGCGGGATCGTCTTGGCAGACAACCACGCGCAAAAGCTGTGATTGTGGGTACTTCTTGCCCGTCGCGATGGAGGTACGAATTGGTTCGCTCGGGCCACAAACGGATGAGCTGCTGCTAACTCGCTTGATGTTTCCACCCATGCTTTCCACATCGACGTATTAGTTCCATCGCTGAGCTTCTCAAGCCCCGCACGATCACCTCGAACCAAAAATTAAGCGCCACCATCCCGCAACGATCGAGTGACGTAGGCAGCTTAAAATTCCTAGCTCTTAGGCCACTGACCCAGTGTACGCTACATGCTGCCGTTTTATCCACTTTCGGACTCGAACACGCATCGGGGTAAAAAACCGGCCGCGCAGAGTAACTTTCTAACCGGCCTAGGAACTTGGAGCGCCATTGAGGTCACTAAAGCTAGAAACGGCAACCAACACTAAAAGGCCTAGTCCCCTCAGAACTAGGCCTTTCAATTAATGACGCAGCTTAATCTGCTGCGGAATCGGAACGGATGTCGATCTTCCAGCCGGTGAGGCGGGCAGCAAGTCGGGCATTCTGGCCCTCCTTACCAATTGCCAAGGAAAGCTGGTAGTCCGGAACGGTGACACGTGCTGTCTGTTCCTCCTCGCTGATCACCTCAACGTGAACGACCTTGGAGGGAGCTAGTGCGTTACCTACGTAGACTGCAGGGTCCTCAGAGTAATCAATGATGTCGATCTTCTCACCACCAAGCGCAGACATGACGTTGTTCACTCGCTGACCGCGCGGTCCGATGCACGCGCCCTTTGCATTAACAGACTTCTTGGTAGCGCGCACCGCGATCTTAGAGCGGTGGCCAGCCTCACGGGCGATGGACACGATTTCAACAGAGCCGTCCGCAACCTCTGGGACTTCCAGCTCGAATAGGCGGCGGACCAGTTCTGGATGGGTGCGTGACAAATTGATCTGTAGCTGGCGAGGGTTGTTACGGTTCACTCCCACCACGTAGGTCTTCACACGATCACCGTGGACGAGCTTCTCTCCTGGGATCTGCTCTGCTGGCAGGAGGATGCCGTCTTGGCCCTCGATTTCCGTGCCCAGGTGAACAACTACAATTCCGCGCGCATTCGCCTGCGCATCTGCCTGCACCAGACCGGACACAACAGTGCCCTCGTACTGAGAGTAGGAGTCATACGCTTGGGAAGTGGACTGCTCGCGCATACGACGCACGATTGCGTCGCGTACAGCGGACGCGCCTACGCGGGAGAAGTTTTCTGGGGTGTCATCGTATTCAGAAGTGACGTTGCCGTCCTCATCGAGTTCGGAAACAATGACGGTCACTTCACCAGTGTTCGCATCAATATCGACGCGGGACTTGCGGCCCTCAGACTTTGGGTTTTCCTTGTAATCGAGGTAGGCATACAGCAGAGCATTTGCAATGGTGCCCAAGAGGTCTTCTACCTCAATACCTGCCTGCTCTTCAATCGCCTTGAGTGCATGGACGTCGATATTCACTTATTTGATCCTCTCGCCGTATTCCACGGCTTCTTCGTACGACATGGCAGCGAGATCAGCCTCTACTGCCGGTGCTTTTGCGAATTCAATTTCTACCACGGCGCCAGACACTTTTTCCAGTGATACAGGCTGAACCACCTGCTTTTTACCCTCTTTGCCGATCAAGATCACATTTTCCTGTGCCCCATCGAGCGATCCCACACGCCAAATGCTCTTCTTGCCCACCTCATCGCGCACGGCCACCAAGCGGCCAGCGTTGCGGCGCCAGTGACGTGGCTGCGTCAGCGGAAGATCCACACCAGGGGTTCCCACCTCGAGGGTGTAACCCGGGCCAAAGTTGAGGGTGCCGGCATCCTCTAGCTCATCAAAGTGCTTCGACAAATCGCCTGAGAGCTTCTCCAACGTATCTGAGTTCACGTGACTATCACAGTCCACGGAGATAGCGACAACAGATTTCTTACCCGCACGAGAAATCTTTATGCCTTCTAAGTCAAGCCCGTAGTGGCCGAGAATTTCGTCCACTGCGTCGGTCAGTTGTTCTTCAGTTGGAAATGCCATGGGAACATCCTACCCATTTTCAGGTATAGAATGCTTCACCGTGACTATCTCTCGCTCCGTGATTCTGCCCGCTCTCCTTACAGTAACCTTCGCCTTGGGTGGCTGCAGCCTACGTGCAACGCCGGAGCCTGACCCCACACTCGTCTCACTTTTGCGTTCCGCCACCGCCGACGGGCGCACCGAAGACGCCACGGCAATTGAGAATGAGATCTATCGCCTGTGTGGCAAGCTTGACGACGGCACCACACCAGAATCATGCCGCGATCCATTGACCAGCCAGGAGGGCGTCGCCCCTCCGGGCGCTAACCCGGCACAGTTCATTCTCGATAGCATTGCCACTGTCCCACAGGAGTCAATGGGCGTGGTAGTTCCACTGTTCACCAACTTAGCTGCGACGGGTCACGCGATTCCGCCCATCCACGCCGCAGACCTCTCGGAAGCTACAAACACCGAGGCATCAAAAGAAGATCTTCTCAAGGATGCCGAGTTCGCCACCAAGGCCTTAGAACATGAGCTTGCGGCCAAATATGGTCTAGGCGTTGCCGTTTCTTTTGCGGATCAGCCCACCCGTGAACGTATTCAGGCAATGATCGATACTCGACAGCATCGCATAGAGACCCTGGAATCCGCCCTCTCATCCTCCGAGGCGTTCCACACTGCGGAATTAAACGACGTGCAGGCACCACCTGCCGGTGACGCCGCTTACTCCCTAGAGCAGTACACTCAACCCACCAACCAAGCCGCAGCGGAGGTTTTCCTGCGGGAACTTGCCACCGATGACCGCACTTTTTGGGAAAACGCTGCCGCAAGCGCCACTACTGCTTCTTGGCGGTACCAGTCCCTCGTCACTGCCGGCAACGCAGCGAAGACCGCTGAATCCGTACGATGACACCCACACCGGCAGCAACGTTACTTACGAAATCACATACTGAATAGGATCAGATCACCACAAACCCCACAATCTCACGGTTGTGTGCAACCTTGTTCTGTGACACCATGGCTGTATCTAGTATTGCGTGCGGAGCACTATTTTCGGCAGGCGATACTTCCTAGTAATTACTGCACATTATCTATCTACGACAAGGCAGACACTGTGGGATCAAGCACCCTCAAGACTAAGAAGCCCGATGAAGAAAACAAGGGCGAAGAAAAGATCGGCTGGATTAAGCATTCCCGCCTGATCGCACTCATCATGCTCATCGTTGGTGGAGCCCTGATGAGCATTGGCTCATTGGACACCCCGAGCTCCAAGCTGATCGGTCTGCCAAAGGGCTCAGACTCCGCAGCTGTGGCTGAGGTCATGGAGAACATGCCAGATGAGGGCGGCAACCTCGCTCTCGTGCTCATTTCCAACGATGAGGGTGTGGACATGGCTGACATGCCACGCATCCAAGAAATTACCGGCACTAAAGCGGTTATACCGTCCGAGGATGGCAACGCGTTCTTGGCTCCAGTCCAAATTGATCAGGGAAGCCAGCAGGAATCCGCTGGTTTCGTTAACGATCTCCGCGAAAACCTGGCCAATGAGCTCGGTCAGGACTACACCACTCAAGTGACCGGGCCTGCAGCTATTGCGGCGGACCTAGCCAACGTGTTCGAGGGCGCTAACTTCACCCTTCTAGCACTGACCGCGGGCATTGTTGCGGTCCTCCTCATTGTGACCTACCGCTCCCCTGTACTGTGGCTCATCCCTTTGTTCGTTATCGCTATTGCTGACCGTCTAGCAGCAACCAGCTTCGCCTACATCCTCGATGGACTGGGGATGGGCTGGGATGACTCCACGTCCGGTATCCTGTCCGTTTTGGTCTTTGGTGCTGGCACCAACTACGCCCTGCTCCTTATCTCTCGCTACCGTGACGAGTTGACAAACTACAAGTCCCGCTTCGCTGCCATGGCGGCAGCTTGGAAACCAACTGCACATGCAGTTGTGGCGTCTGCATTCACCGTTGCTATCGGCGTTGCTTGCTTGCTGCTGTCAGCAACCCCAGCGACTCGGGGTCTAGGCTTGTCTTCCGCATACGGCGTCCTTATTGCCATGCTGTTCGTTCTGTTTGCACTTCCTGGTGCACTTGTTGCTTTCGACCGTTGGATTTTCTGGCCACAGAAACCCAACTACGGTGACAAGGTTGAGCACAAGCTCTGGGACAAGGTTGCTCACACCATGGTCAAGAAGCCAGTCGTACTTGCGATCGTGTCCTTCATTGTTCTTGCCATCGCCTCGCTTGGCGGCCTTGGCATGAAGGTCGGACTGAGCCAGGAGGAACAGTTCCTGGACACTCCAGAGTCCATTTCCGCGGCTGCAGATTTGGAGCGTTACTTCCCTGACCAGGGAGCAACACCTGCAAACATCATCACCAAGGATCCGGAAAATGTCACCACTGTCCTTGAGGAAGCCGGTGCTACTGTAAACCCTGCTGGGGAAGGCGACGGCTACACCGTTCTTTCCGCCACCGGACTGGAGACCCCAGAGTTCCGCGCTGCGCTCGAGGGGACCGACGCGAAGGTGGGCGGTCCAGACGCTGAGTTGCTGGATAAAACCGATTTTGCTGCCGACGACCGCATGATCATCTTCCCACTGGTTCTGGTACTCGTTACCGTCCTGCTGGGCTTCCTGCTGCGTGCCGTTGTGGCACCTATTGTCATGGTAGCCACCGTGATCGCCACCAATCTTGCAGCGCTGGGTATCGGCTGGTTTGTCTTCACCCAGTTCCTGGGATTCGATTCCCTGGCTGAGACCACCCCGCTGTATTCCTTCGTATTCTTGGTGGCTCTGGGCATTGACTACAACATCTTCCTCGTCACCCGAGCCCGTGAGGCGGCAAAGACCGATCCGGAAGACGGCATGCGTGGTCACGTCATCACGGCGCTCTCTACCACCGGTGGCGTCATCACCTCCGCAGGCATCCTGTTGGCGTCCGTTTTCGCCGCGCTGGGTATTCTTCCACTCGTCGCGCTGGCTCAGATCGGTGTGATCATCTTTGTGGGCGTCCTGCTGGACACCTTCGTTGTGCGTACCGTCCTCATGCCTTCGCTTATGCAGCTACTAGGAGAAAAGTTCTGGTGGCCAGGCAACCCGTCCAAGGAGAAAGTGTCTGAGGAAGAAAAGCGCCGCGCCGAACTCGGTGTGTAGTACACACGCGTAGAAACTAACAGAGCCCAGTTCATTCCTAGTGAATGAACTGGGCTCTTTACGTGCCGCCGCTCGCAGAGTGTCCAGCTGAAGCCTCGTTTCTTTAGGATTTCCGTGAAGTGCTCTGCTTCGGACACGTCAGCGCAACCCGATGGATATTGACATGACACGTGAAGTGTCCCATCGTGGATCGATGCGCACAGCTAGAAAATTCCTGCGTGCAGGTAGTCCATCCGTGGCAGTATCCGTTGCTCCCCGTAGAGCTCTGCGTCAGCCAAGACCCAGTGAGGTAAGGCAGCGGTTAATACCTGCAATGGGAAGAATGCTTGCGACCAGCTTCTCTGAGTCCCCACCGGACCATACGGATATCAGCACACCGCCACCTAGGATTGGTCGGCTCATCGACACCCTTCGCTACACACTACGGCACGCTGGGAAAACCTAGGCACAAGCTGCAGATGCCTCAGAAAGTGCCCGCAAACTAGGGCCAGCACCTTTCACGATCGAGGAGCCCGTCATCGCAATTCGAGCTCGATCAAGTAGCCAAAGTTTCAAAAGCAACTTCGCAGTCCCCTCCGAACTAATTAACTGCGTTCCGCATACTCAAGAAAGGTACGCTGCCGCCTACAAGCTGACACCGTGCAGGATGGCATCCTTCCGCTCTTAGCCGGAGTATTCTGCCTCAACAGAGAGAAGGCACAGGGCCCCATCGGTTCCCCACACTGCTGGGAAAGGCAAAACCGCGATCGGCGGGGAGACATTCTCATTACTCCCTCGCACGATCACGGTAAATTTGAGACTTACCAGGAACGCACTTTCTGTTCGCTGAGCATCACGTTAGCAGGCGCTCCTTGTAACACCTGCGCTGCTGGAGCCTCGCGTTGAATGCGCAGCCAGGTAATGAAGCCCCACGTCACGAACGCTCCATAGACCAAGTAAAGCGCCGCCGAAGGATAATAACCGCCCTTGAACAATAGTGGAACACCTACGAAATCCACGGCGATCCATATGAGCCAGAACTCGGTCCAGCCGCGCGCCATGCCCCACGTTGCTAACAGGGATCCGGTGAAGATCCACGCGTCTGCCCACGGGCCCCACGAGCCGAGCGCTTTAAAAATGAACGCACACGCAATCGTCCCTACAACGGCGACGACCACAAGCAACAACCGCTCGCGACCAGTAGCCCAGCGCGGTTCCACGGCAGCGCCCGACGCATCTGTTCCAGCACGCGAGTGTTGCGCCCACTTAACCCAGCCGTACATGGACACAGTCATGAACATGACCTGGCGCCCCGCCTGACCGTAAAGATCTAGGTTTTGCGGGGTATTAAAGACACCGCCAAGGAAGACAGTGAGAAGGAGTGCGTTGCCGATGATCCCGATAGGCCATGCCCACACCATGCGTTTGAGACCAAAGTAGGCACTAGCCAACCCAAAGAGATTGCCAACAATTTCGCGGACCAGAATTGGTACGCCACCGATAGTGAGCTGAGCAGTCAGAAAGCTGCCCAGCACGGAAGTAATAGTTTCCACTCCTGCGTGAACCTTTCTCTATCATCCGGACTATGACCGTCGGTTCCGGGTTTTAACCGGTATCTGCTGTCCCTGCGAAAGATAATGCAGGCGCTCGCGGACTCGCCTCCACCATAGGAGTTTCACCGCCGGTGAGGAATTTCACCTCGCCCTGAGAATGTGCCACCAACATTAGCACTAGGCTACTCTGCACTAGAGAATTAGGTGCACCCACCACAAACGAAACTGACAGCAATTAAGGCAAAGATGACACCACGTGGATCTGCTCATCAGCCGCAGCGTAGCACGAGCACTCATCAGCCCAAGGCAATTGCTATGACTAGCTCTACCCCGTCCGTGAACGTAACCTGTTCATGTCATTTCAACTAGATGGGGACGCCAAAACGTGGACGCGTAGCCGACCCCAGCCTGGCAGGCTTGTCTAGCTGCACGGTGCTACACTGACCCACCACAATGCCCCAGCATTTCATCTTTGATTTGAAATTACCTGTGGCCAACGCTCCGGCCCTGGCCGAGCTACTAAGGAGAATCGCCTCTGAGGTACCCTGCCTAACTTCACGCCCGCCATGAGGACGCTGCCAACGAGGACTCACACTGCGCTTGGCAGAGACACACTCTGGTTAAGCAGTCTTCACTGCACCGAAAGTGGTGAGGAGACCATCTCTGACACTAATTCCACGGCTTCACACCGCCTCACAGCACCTGCGCTGGCAGCGGCTACCCTGCGTTGTAGAACCTGAAACAAGAACGTGACATTTTACTGCCACTCCACGCGGACGTCATACGCTTCCTTGTCCGTTCCCTCTATTAATGCGCTCACCTGAGCCGTGAGCAGATCAGATACGCGCTCAGATGCTCGATCGAGCAATCCTAAACTCACTGCTTTATCGGAGGCAGCTTTTTCCTCCGAGGCGAGGAACTTGGAGAGATCAGAAACCTCAAATTGGTTGAACGGGTTCATGGACTGATCGTAGACAGTGATGGAGTCCGGATCGATGCGGGTTGAGGTAACTTCCACCTTTGGCACGGATAAGACAACAGTAGATGCCCCCTCATCAAATGAGACATCGATGTCACTCATATCCTTCACGCCAGCCTTAACGGCGCCGTTATAGGTGAGGAGAAAGTCCTTGCCAGTGAATGGAATGTTCCATCCCGCGAATTCGCGGCCTTCTTCGTTGTACTTACCAACGTTGGTGAAGTTGTACTCTTCTGCGGAAAGCTCAGCAATGGAGTCAAATGACCCAGCCACTGTGGTCGAGTCAATAGTAGCCTTGTCGCCCAGTGGACCCCACTTGAATAATGCGAAAATAACTCCGCCCGCTACGAGTAGTACGGATACCAAAAATATCAACGTAGCGCCCGCAAAGCCTCCAATGAAACCGGACAGCCGTCCACGTTGCTCATCGCCAGCGCGGGTAGAAACAGGGTTCTCGGGTGTACTCACTTACAAACTCTCTCGTGGAATGGCCGGAATAGGAACTCTAACTATCTTTAACAGCTAGATAAGGGATCTTGTTCCCATGCCTTGGGGAACACTGACTTTCGCAAGTGGAGCAGCAATTAGCGCGCCGTTGCGCTCAAGGAGGCGACAGAGCACGCAAAAGCCGGCCAACTAACACCCCAAGGGTGTCGGCTGGCCGGCGCATTCAAAAGCAGTGTCGCACTAGCAACATCGCTTTAGAGGGCAGCGCTAGGTCTTAACCCCGAACGAGCTTCGCCACCTCTTCAGCAGCAGTCGCAGCTTCAACGTTGAAGGTTTCACCGCCACGAACGCGGACTTCAATGACGCCGTCCTTGAAGCCACGGCCAAGCACTACAGTGATTGGCATACCGAGCAACTCAGCATCCTTGAACTTGACTCCTGGCCCCACCTTAGGGCGGTCATCGAAGAGCACGTCAATTCCTAGGGAATCTAGGTTCGCTACCAGTTCATCACCGGCAGCAATAGCCTCGGAATCCTTGTTTGCAACAACAACGTGGACATCGAAAGGAGCAACCTCCTTTGGCCAGTTCAAACCTTGTTCGTCGTAACGCTGCTCGGCGAGGACAGCCATCAGGCGGGATACGCCAATGCCGTAGGATCCCATGGTTGGGACGGCACGCTTTCCGTTCTCGTCCAAGATCTGAACGTCCAGTGCCTCGGTGTACTTGCGACCAAGCTGGAAGATGTGGCCGATCTCAATACCGCGCTCGAGGGTTAGCACACCCTGACCGTTAGGCGCTGGGTCACCCTCCTTGATCTCCGCTGCCTCGATGTAGCCATCAACGTGGAAGTCGCGTCCGGCAACGAGGCCAACAACATGGCGCTGTGGCTTATCAGCGCCGGTGATCCACGAAGATCCCTCGGATACGCGAGGGTCAGCCAGTACACGGACGCCGTTTGCAGCGAGACCTCGTGGGCCAACATAGCCCTTGACCAGGAATGGGTTAGCGGCGAAGTCAGCCTCCACTGCCAGCTCAACCTCAGCTGGCTCGAGGGAGGCCTCAAGGCGCTTCATGTCTACTTCGCGGTCACCTGGGATCAGAATACCGGTCAGCTCCCATTCCTCAGCGCCTGGCTCCTTAACCTTGACCACGATGCACTTCAGGGTATCGGCGGCGCTAACAGCAGCGCCGTCAATAGTAACGCCGGCAGAATTCGCCCAGTCCACCAATGCAGCAATGGTTTCGGACGCTGGGGTGTCGTGCTCCACTGCCTCTGGCAGGCCCTCAATGGAGCGGACCTCGCCAGGCTGGGTAACTACTGCCTCAACATTTGCGGCATAGGAGCCCTCAGTGGCAGAGACGAAGGTGTCCTCACCATTAGGGGAAATAGCCAAAAATTCCTCGGACGCGGAGCCACCCATTGCGCCGGACGTTGCCGCACAGATGGCGTACTTGACGCCCAGACGGTCGAAGATTCGCTGGTACGCGCCGCGGTGCGCCTGGTAGGACTCTTCCAAACCCTCATCGGTCATGTCGAAGGAGTAAGAATCCTTCATCACGAACTCACGGCCGCGTAGGATACCTGCACGTGGGCGCTCCTCGTCGCGGTACTTGGTCTGGATCTGGTACAGGGTAACTGGGAAGTCCTTGTACGAGGAGTACAGGTCCTTCACCGCGCCGGCGAACATTTCTTCGTGAGTTGGGCCGAGCAGCATGTCAGCACCCTTGCGGTCCTTCAGGCGGAACAGGTTGTCGCCGTATTCGGTCCAGCGATTGGTTGCTTCGTACGCCTCGCGTGGCAGCAGTGCTGGGAACAGCAGTTCTTGTGCGCCGATGGCGTTCATTTCTTCACGAACAACATTTTCGATCTTGTTCAGTGTGCGCAGGCCCAGTGGCAGCCAGGTGTAAACGCCGGGTGCGGCGCGGCGGATGTATCCGGCGCGCACCAGCAGCTTATGGCTTGGTACTTCTGCGTCTGCTGGGTCTTCGCGCAGGGTGCGAAGGAAGAGATGAGATAGGCGTGTAATCATGGAAAGCCATATTACCCTTAATTGGCGCGCTAACCTGTAACACATGATCATTGTTTTGCCGCCTTCAGAGACAAAAGCACCTAACGGCGACGGCCCCGCCCTCGATTTCAGCTCCCTGTCCTTCCCCAACCTCACCGAGGTGCGTACGGAAATAGCCACTGACCTCGCCGCTCTGGCCCCCGAGGAGGCACTCAACGTACTCAAAATCTCAGAGAAGCTCATTGATCAGGCCGTAGAGAACACCCAGGTTTTCTCCTCCCCCACCATGCCCGCGATCTTCCGCTACACCGGTGTCCTTTACGACGCCCTCCAGGCCGAAACCCTCAGCAACGAAGCTAAAAACAAGATCGCCATTGGCTCCGCTCTATTCGGCGTGGTTAAGGCCAATGACATGATCCCTTTTTACCGCCTGTCCGGTGGCAGCAAATTGCCGCACAAAGGCCAGGACCCCAAGGAAGCGCCGACGCTGAAGTCTCGCTACGGCAAGGAAGTCACGAAGGCTTTAGAGAACGAGAACACCTTGATTGTGGACTTGCGCTCCGGCGCTTACCAGCAGCTGGGCAAGGTTAAGGACGCCATCACGGTGCGCGTGGAGTCTGTCCAGCCCGACGGCTCCCGCAAGGTAGTCAGCCACTTTAACAAGCACTACAAGGGCGTTCTCGCCCGCGAACTTGCCAGCGCAGATGTCGAACCAACCTCTAAGCAGGAGCTCATTGACCTCGCCCGTGAGTTGGGATTCACCATTGAGGAGCAGTCAGGTTCTAAAGCCCGCGAACTCATATTGGTTGTATAAGGAACGCAACGTTGCTTGGGATACCTAAGGCGCCACCGGATATTCCGGCGGCGCTAATCGCATGTTATTGGTTTAACTTCGCAGCAGTTCTAGACCTCGAAACCCGTGAGCAACCAAAAACATCCTTGTCCATCAACCCCAAGCCCGAGGATCACTTCTGCACTAAAGGCTCATTCGTGGACACCCGCAACCTGGCCAATCACGTACACAGCTGGGGGCTTAACCTCCCACGCAACCATCGATTCTCCAAGGGATCCGAGGTCGCACCGGAAGTGGCGCTCTCCTTCCATGGTGCCTTCCTGGATCACCGCGACCGGCGTCGAATCTGCCAATCCGCCCTCGATGAGGGCAGCAGCGATCGCCCCAGCATTCTTCACACCCATGATCACGGCAAGGGTTCCTCCGGTTTTAGCTAGGGCATCAAAGTCATTGAGTGATTTTGGATGCCCTGGTGGCAGATGGCCGGAGATGATGCTGAAGTTATGGACAACTCCGCGGAGGGTAATAGGTACACCAGCGAGCGCTGGGACCGCTACACCAGAAGTCACGCCGGGGATGACTTCACAAGCAATGCCGTGCGTAGCTAATTCCTCTAGTTCCTCATAACCGCGGCCGAACACGTATGGGTCACCGCCCTTAAGACGGACTACCTTCTTGCCAGCCAGAGCGTACTCCACGAGCATCTCATTGATCTTGGACTGCGCTACCTGCTTACCGTACGGCAGCTTCGATACGTCCACGATCTCCTTGGTGGAAACATCGCATAGTTTGTCCAATTCGGCGCTTGGCCCCAAGTGGTCCGCCAAGATAACCTCAGCGTCCTGCAGCGCATGCATGCCGCGGACGGTGACGAGATCCCACGCACCCGGACCGCCGCCGATCAAAACTACTGGATGAATGCTCGTATTCATAGCATCAAGAATGCCCCAGATTTGGGTAACTGTAAACCGACACCGTCCCCACCAGCATTTTCATGGCAAGAAGCTTCTGTTCAACGTAGGCTGGCTCCCATGAACCAGCGTGCACGAGATCAGTACTCGCCAGCCGACAGCAGTGGCACCGGAACGCAGAAACTTACGGATAACTTCGCTACTGCACTGCCACACTACGGCAGGCCATGGCAAGCAGAGGATTTCCCGCAGCTCAGCTGGCACATTTTTAACGATGATCTAGCCCACAAACTGGATCTTGCACAGGAAGACATCGAGCTACACGGCACAGGCTTCGCTATGGCGTATTCGGGCCACCAGTTTGGCCAGTTTAATCCAACGATGGGCGATGGTCGCGCACTGCTTCTGGGTGAGGTAAAAGCACCAGGAACTAACCAATTGATCGACGTCCACCTCAAGGGATCAGGCCGTACACCGTACTCACGCCAAGGCGATGGTCAAGCAACGCTGGGCCCAATGCTGCGTGAATATTTGTTCAGCGAGGCCATGCATGCTCTCAGCGTTCCTACTACCCGCAGCCTTGGTGTGCTCACCACAGGCAAGAGGGTTATCAGGAATAAGTTGGAAACAGGTGCGATGCTAGTGCGCACCGCATCCAGCCACATCCGCGTGGGCACATTCCAGTACGGAGCCATCAAGGATCAAGGAACACCGAGGAACCTCCTGGGTTACGCAATCGAGCGCCACTACCCTGGCAGCACACCTCAGGAGTTTTTCACCAAAGTCGTTGAGAAACAGGCAAGGCTGGTGGCCAAGTGGATGCGACTCGGTTTCATTCACGGGGTAATGAATACGGACAACACCACCATCTCCGGCGAAACGATTGACTATGGTCCGTGTGCTTTCATGGATCACTTTGACCCAAAGACGGTGTTTTCTTCTATTGACACTCAGGGGCGATACGCGTACGCGAATCAGCCGGTCATTATTGGTTGGAACCTTGCACGCTTCGCTGAGGCAATCATTGATGCCGTTGGCCTCGAGCATGCCCAAGAAACCATGAACCGCTTCCCTGTTATCTACCGCCACGCGTGGCTGGATGAGATGGCGCACGCACTGGGCGTTTCAGATCATAGAAAGAACCCAATCTTTTCAGAGCTGGCAGACAGCCTCACTGATATCCTCACCGAAGAGAAGCTTGACCTCACCACAGCAATGAGATTCCTCAGTGAGGATCCTCGATCTGAGAACAACGGGTACCAAGCGCACATAGCGACAACCAGCATGCTCCGAGGCTGGGCAGAGCAGTGGCAATCACTCAACCCTGCCCACCAAGAGATGCAGACCATCAATCCGATTTACATTCCGCGCAATCACTTAGTTGATCAAGCGATTAAGGCTGCGGAGGAAGGTTCCTTAGAGCGATTCAATCAACTCCTGCAGCGCGTAACCAATCCCTTCACACCTCAACATGAGCAACAAAGCGTTACTGACCCCGCCACCCCAGAGGATGATCAATACCGCTGGCCGGCGCCAGAGGAATTCACTGAAAGCTTCCGCACGTTCTGTGGCACCTAACTAGCCGCACCTAATTAGTAGGGTTGCTCCTACTCCTTGGCGTCTTGCACGAGACCGCGTTCCATATCCAAAAGGTCTGCTTTGATTTCAGAACCATAGCGGTAGTTGCCTACGTCGCCGGAGGATGTAACCACGCGGTGACATGGGACAAAGAGCACCGCAGGGTTGGACGAGCATACGGAGGCGGCGGCGCGCACCGCATCAGGGTTGCCCATCATCGCAGCAAAGTCGGCGTAGCTCATGGTCTGTCCAGCCTTAATCTGCTTCATGGCACCCCAACCAAGTTTACGAAACTCGGTTCCGTGCGTTAAAACCTCAACCTTGCCTAATAAGGAGGCGTCGCCGGAGAAGTACGCCTGTACGGCGCGGCCGGCCTTGTTCATCTCCACCGGCTCAATATCTGCAACGGCGGGCCTGATGCCTTCAGCGATCAGCGGGCGCAGATCAGCCGGAGACGAAACCCAACCTGACGCCAGTACTGGCGATCCGAATTCCGTACCTCTAGTAAGGATGCCAAATGGCCCGAACGGGGTGTCTACCACGCAATATCCCGCGTTCAATACGATCACCTACCCAAAAGCACACTCCGCAAGTAAGCCATATAAAAATATATCCCCACCGATCCTACTCAAAAAGAACAGCACCGGTAGGGATCCACCTAGCCTTCTACAAAGAGAAGGAGAGGCAACGAACATCTCTGTTCGTTGCCTCTCCACACTTTTCAAAGCTAAAACTAAGCTTTAACGCTCCAGCTTCAGGGTTTCCTGGGTGTAGTCCCACATCTCCTTGAACAGAGCTGGGTTGGAAGCCAGCTTAACGCCGTAAGAAGGAACCATTTCCTTGATCTTGTCAGACCAAGCAACCATGCGGGAACCGAAGCAACGCTCAAGCAGCTCAAGAAGAGCGGCAGGTGCAATCGACGCGCCTGGGGACGCACCGAGGAGACCAGCGATGGAGCCATCGTTGGAGTTGATCAGTGCAGTACCGAACTCAAGGGAAGCAAAGCGTGGGCCCACAATTGGCTTAATGACCTGAACGCGCTGACCAGCGTGTACGAGCTCCCAGTCCTCATCCTTTGCGTTTGGCATGTACTCACGCAGAGATTCCATACGTGCAGCCTGATCCTTCAGAACCTCGGTGATCAGGTACTTAGTCAGGCCCAGCTCCTGCACACCAATAGCAAGCATGGATGGCAGGTTGGTGACCTTCAAAGACTTTGGCAGATCCAGCCAAGATCCCTTCTTCAAGAACTTAGGGGTCCAGCCGGCGTAAGGACCGAACAAAAGACCCTTCTCCCCGTCAATGACACGGGTATCCAGGTGAGGAACAGACATTGGAGGTGCACCGACGGAGGCCTTACCGTAAACCTTCGCAGCGTGACGATCAATGATTTCCTTGTTGGTGCATCGCAGCCACTGACCGGATACCGGGAATCCACCGTAGCCACGGATCTCTGGGATGCCAGCCTTCTGCAGCAATGGCAGTGCCATGCCACCAGCACCAACGAATACGAAGTTCGCGCGTACGACAGACTTGTCACCGGTGTGGACGTTCTTAGTTTCGATCTTCCACTTTGCGCCGTCCTTAGTGATATCTACTACTTCGGTGCCGTAGCGGATCTCGGTTCCACCGGCCTCGGCGGCTGCGAGGAACTGCTTGGCCTGGGAGCCGTAGTTGATGTCAGTACCAGCGTCGGTCCAAGAAATCGCAGTCTTCTCGAATTCGGAACGACCTTCCGCCATCAGTGGAATGCGCTCTTCAAGAACAGCGCGGTCGTCGCTGTACTGCATGTTAGGGAACAGAGGGTGATCCTTCAGAGCCTCGTAGCGGCGCTTGATGTAACCAACCTGATCCTCGCCACGGCCGAAGGAAACGTGTGGAACTGGGTTGATCCACTCAGCCGGATCTGACAGCACGCCCGCGTTGACTTGGTGGGACCAGAACTGACGGGAAACTTGGAACTTCTCATTAACACCCAGTGCCTTAGTGATGTCAATCTTGCCGTTGACTTCTGGGGTGTAGTTGAGCTCGCAGAGCGCGGAGTGGCCGGTACCAGCGTTATTCCATGGGGAAGATGACTCTTCCGCCGGGGAATCGAGTCGCTCGAAGATTACCTGAGACCATTCAGGCTCCAAAGTGCGAAGCATTGCGCCAAGAGTAGCGCTCATGATGCCCGCACCGATTAGGGCGACGTCTACCTCGTCGGTGACTGTCGTTACGGTGTTCTTGGAATCTGACATTTCAAACTTCCTTGCGTTTTACGCGTCTTTGTTTCCCGGTAAGTATGTGAACACTTGTCCGCTCCCCGGAAGGGATCGAAATAATGTGCATTATCAGTGCACTCAGGCCCGAATTCTGGCACAGGTTATATGGTAGTTGTCTTATAACCCGTTGCGCCCAGAACTAAGCCCATGGTTCATCACCGTTTCAGTCTACGCCTTGAATAAATACATCGAGTGTAATTATTACGCGTAGCGAGTTTCCCAAGGACAAAAGTTCATATCCACACCCCCACACACCACCCCCTCCATGTTTTAGGCTGCACATTTGCAACTTCACTCTCAAAGTTCCCACAAAGTTTGCTGACAATATAGCTGCAATTCATCACAGCCTGCGCCTTAGTTCCCCTCCCCAGTTCACCCCCTCAGGGGATCAAGCCAACAATCCACATGGATTTTATTTCTTTCCGACGCACCACCGCCCCACACGTCACCGCTGCTCGCGGTTGCAACGCGTTTAGGGGGGTGAGATAGCACCAGCAACGCCAAAAGTTAATACCAGTGCGGGCAAAGGTGAACCAGCCAAGCCCGAGGCTTTCACAATGTTCACCTCGCCCGTTTATCACGTTATGCTGGATAGTTATGAGTACTACCGATCGATCCGCTTCCGCAGACAAGCAGGACGCCAACGCCTCCACAGAACCAGAGCGCCTAAGCTCCGATCCCATCAGTGAGGCGTTTGCCCCAGCTTCGCTAACTTGGACGCAGGATCACTTGGGGAACAACTTCCAGTGCGCTGAGCTCGCATTGGGTGAGGATCCAGACGGCGAATCAGATATCGTTGCTACGCTGGTGAAGTATGTTGGCCGCAGCGAAGACGAGCAAAGTTCTAAGCCGAACGGCACTCGGCCTGCAATCTTGTACGTCCACGGCATGACGGACTACTTTTTCCAATCCCATGTAGCCGAACATTTTAATGACCACGGTTACGACTTTTTCGCAGTTGATCTCCGCAAGTGTGGCCGATCGTGGCGCGAAGGTCAGTCATTCCACTACATCACAGATTTAAGTCTCTATTTCGAGGAACTGAACATTGCGTTCAACGTCATTTCGAAGGATCACGAGCAAATCATCCCTATGGGACACTCCACAGGCGGCTTGATCGTAGCCCTCTGGCTCGATTACCTCCGAAAGGGCCACAAACCTGAACACGGAAGAATCCCTGGCGCGATCTTTAATAGCCCGTGGCTCGACCTGATGGCCCCACGCCCTGCAACCCTCGCGTTCAACGCTGCTATGAGCTTTCTGGGGAAGAAGTACCCACACGTTGTCCTACCAATAGGTGCTCTGGGCGCATACGGCAAATCAGTACACCACAGCGAACAGGGTTTTTGGAACTTCAACCTTCAGTGGAAGCCTATTAAAGGTCAACCCAAATACATGGGATGGATGCGCACCGTCTTGATCTCTCAACGGCAGATCCACCAAGACCGAATTGATTGCGGTGTTCCAACCTTGACTCTGTGCTCGGATAAGTCGTACAAAGGTCGCGACTTCGCCCCTGAGGCAATGTATTCTGACAGCGTCCTATGGGTAGAGCATATACAACGCTGGGCACCGAAGCTCTCCCGTAGTTCCACCGTCCGCACCATTCCTGATGCCATGCATGATGTTTTCCTGTCCGGAGACGTCGCCCGCAGCTTCGCTTTCCAAGCATGCACGTCTTGGCTTTCACTTTTGCTTGATAATGACGCGCCGTCTTCCTAAAGTACCGCCCTTTCTTCACTCATCTAGGAAGAAACTGATTGGTAAAACGGTTACACCTACCGGGACGACTGAGTAATGCGCAGCGAGAGATCACATGCGCTGCATCTTTACCCTTCACCCGGTTGGGCATTAACTCATCGATTCTTACATTCTTAACCAATTCCATAAACTCAAGGACAATTTCAGTGACCGATACTCCTCCACTTTCTACCGCTCAAGACTCCACACCCACCGCACATGTTGATGAGCATTTCGATCTCATCATCATTGGCACAGGGTCGGGAAACTCCATCCCGGGCCCGGAGTTCGATGACAAGAAAATCGCGATCGTGGAAAAAGGTACGTTCGGAGGCACATGCCTGAACGTTGGCTGTATCCCTACCAAAATGTTTGTTTATGCCGCCGAGGTTGCACAGACAATCAAAGATTCCGGCAAGTATGGCATCTCTTCTGAGATCACGGGAGTGGATTGGCCTAGCATCCAAGAACGCGTTTTCACCAAGCGCGTCCATGCTATCGCTCAAGGAGGCGAGGACTACCGCCGAGGTGATGAGACGCCGAACATTTCCGTCTTTGATCAGCATGCCGTCTTCATCGCACCAAAAACTATTAGGACAGGCCAAGGCGCGACGGAAAAAGTAATCTCTGGCGATCAGATTGTCATCGCCGCTGGCGCACGACCATTCATCCCACCAGTGATCGCCGAATCTGGCGTAAAGTACTACACCAACGAAGACATCATGCGCATTCCAGAGCTTCCTAAATCCATGATTGTTATGGGCGGTGGCTTCATTGCTGTGGAGTTTGCAAACATTTTCCAAGCCTTGGGTGTAGACGTCACCCTCATTAACCGCTCTGAGAAGCTCCTGCACCAGAACGACGCAGAAATATCGACTCGTTTTACCGAAGAGTTCGCCAAGCACGTTAACTGTAAGCTCGGTGTAAATATCACCGGAGCGTCACAGCAAGCAACCTCTGGAAACTCTGGCGAATCACATCAAAACGAGACCAGCCCCGTCTCTCTTACCCTCGACAACGGCGAAAGCATCACAGCTGATCTACTTTTGGTAGCAACTGGTCGTACCCCTAACGGCGATCAGATGGACCTTGGTTCTGCCGGCATTGAGATGACTTCAGACAAGCGGATCCAGACTGACGAATTTGGCCGCACTACCGCTGAAGGGGTATGGGCACTGGGCGATGTATCCTCACCGTACCAGCTCAAGCATGTGGCCAATGCCGAGATGCGTGCCATAAAACACAACCTGCTCAATTCCGACAATTTGAAAAAACTGCCTCACGATCTCGTGCCGGCAGCTGTCTTTACACATCCCCAAATTGCCACCGTGGGTCTCACCGAGGACCAAGCTCGCGCTGCTGGCCACAACGTTACCGTTAAGGTTCAAAACTACGGCGATGTTGCCTTCGGCTGGGCCATGGAAGACTCCACCGGAATTTGTAAACTGATTGCGGATAAAACCTCGGGGAAGCTGTTGGGCGCCCACCTTATGGGCCCACAAGCTTCGACGCTCATTCAGCAGCTGATCACCGTCATGGCTTTCAACCTTGATGTACGCAGCGTGGCTACTGATCAGTACTGGATCCACCCTGCGCTGCCTGAGCTCATTGAGAACGCACTTCTCGGGCTAGAATTCGACTAATCACTTCGCTGCAGCATTCTGCTTACCCTCTGAAACCGGCTGGTAACTCCAGCCGGTTTCCTGCTACTTAGGAACGCATTGAAACAGAAAAGTTCTCAATGGATCATGCTGACGGCCAGCCCTCAGCATGAGCTGCCTAAGCCTTGGGCACCCGATAACTCAAAATTATCAGCTGCTCAAACTACTACAGGTTTCGAAAATGCACTCTGCCAGAGTCAACGGATCTCTATTTAGATTTAAAAAACCGTCGACTGACCAGTCCCACTTCTTCCCTATTTTTTAGTCAGCGAGTGTGAGAATTTCATTTCCGTCGTCGGTGATAACGAGCGTGTGTTCAAACTGCGCTGTGAACTTGTAATCAGTGTTCTGAACAGTCCAGCCGTTGTCCCAGATTGTGTAATCCAGTTCACCTAGATTAATCATCGGCTCAATTGTGAGTGTCATGCCTGGCTCTAGGATCGTCTTGTAGGCATCAGAATCGTAATGAAGTACTACTAGGCCATTGTGGAAGGTAGGCCCTACTCCGTGGCCAGTGAAGTCGCGAACAACGTTGTAACCAAAACGCTTGGCATAAGACTCGATCACACGGCCAATAACGTTAATTTCGCGGCCAGGCTTCGCCGCTTTGATTGCACGCATCATTGCTGCCTCGGTGCGCTCAACGAGGAGGCGGTGCTCCTCGGATACGTTACCAGCCAGGAACGTAGCATTTGTGTCACCGTGGACGCCATTCTTGTAAGCCGTCACGTCGATGTTGACGATGTCACCGTCCTCGATAACTGTGGTATCCGGGATACCATGACAGATGATCTCGTTCATGGAAACGCAGCAAGACTTAGGGAAGTCTAAGTAGCCGAGAGTGGAAGGGTAAGCACCATGATCGAGCATGTATTCGTGGGCGATACGGTCAATCTCATCAGTAGTAACACCCGGGGCAACAGCCTCGCCCGCAACTTTAAGTGCATTAGCGGCAATCTTGGAGGCCTCACGCATTGCTTCAATAGTTTCAGGCGTCTGGATCCATGGCTCGCCAATGTTTTCCTGCACCTCTGGCTTCCACACATACTCGGGACGCTCAATGTGGTGCGGTACTTCGCGGATAGGGGTTGCTTTGCCAGGGACTAGTGGTGCACGGGTTGTAGACATGTCTGCAATGGTAGCCCAATAAAGCTCGGAAAGGTTACTCGCCTATGCACTTCGGCGACGAGCTCGCAATGCCTTTTATTTCCCTTTGTCCAGCTCATCTAAACGGACTAAAAACTCATCGGTTACGGCCACCGCAGCTTCAGAACCGCCGCCAAGGACGACAAGCGTAGCCCAGGCAATGTCATCACGGTACCCAGTGAACCAGGCGTGGGAACCACCGGTAATTTCAGCTTCACCGGTCTTACCGTAAATCTCCCCACCTGCACGCATGCCACCCGCGGTACCGCCGGGGAGAACCACTGCGCGCATAACTCGGCGCAGTTGATCAATTGTTTCTTTCTTTAGTGGCTTTGCGTCACCGCTTTCCTTAGTTTCATGGCCGCTAATGAAGGTCGGATTTGGAGTCTTACCCGCAGCCACAGTTGCTGATACCAATGCCATGCCAAAGGGACTCGCCAGAGTTAAACCCTGACCATAGCCAGCCTCAGTGCGCTCCAGCGGAGTTTCGCCTTCAGGGATCGAACCTGTGACAGTGTTAATACCGGGAATCTCGTAATTCATCCCTAATCCGAACGACCTACCTATTTCCTTCAGCTCCCCAGGATCTGCCTTGGTAGATATATCGGCAAATGTGGTGTTACAAGATCGTGCGAAAGCAAGTTCAAGTGGCACGTTACCGAGTGAGAACTGGTTGTAGTTGTTCACCGTACGGCCGTACAGGTTCATTGAGCCGGGACAAGGAACAATTGAATCTGGGGTTAATCCCTGATCCTCTATCCCCAATCCTGCGGAGATAATCTTGAACGTCGAGCCCGGAGGATACTGGCCGCTCAACGCTAGATCTCCTTCGCGATCAGCTAGGTCAGATTGTGCGACTGCAAGAATTTCACCGGTAGATGGACGAATCGCCACCAGCATCGTCTGCATATCTCGCCGAAGGTTCACTGCCTCCTCAGCGGCCTGCTGGACATCGTGATCCAGGCTTATCCGAACTGCGGGAGCCTCCTCGGCTTCATGACGCTCTAGCGTCTTCATTGCTACGCCATCGGGAGTGACAGTAGCTATTTCCCAACCGTTAGCACCCTCCAGTTCTTCTTCTACTACTAGGGCGACTCGGGAGATAATATCTGGCGCGAAGTCTGGGTCAATATTCACCATAGCCGCTTCGGGATTCATGATGATGCCAGGAGTGTTTGCCAACTCGTTCTTGACGTTTACGCCCTCACGTTCGTTGATAGTCATGACCGAAAAACGACCGGACGCATCTTTGAGATTTCTGCTGAGTTCTTCAGCATTAAGTCGCTGCACCTGGGAATCGCGCTCATGAGCAGCGTTGACCACCGTCACAATCCGATTGACTGTGGGATTGAGGTCAGTAACTTGGTCGAGGTCTACAAGAAGCCGATAAACGGTTCCCGGAACGAGAATATCAGCACCGTCTGAGGAGACAACACTGGCGCGCTCCGCGTTTATAGCGCGCAATTCAAGGTGCTGACTCGTACTGAGCTCAGGATGTAGAACCGATGGGTGCCAACTGATGGTCCAATCATCACCGAATCGAGTGAGGGTCATGGAAGCTTGGTAGCTTAGATCACGATTCCGCGGGAGGTCCCAGTTCATGGTGTAGGTAGCCGTGGCAACGGTATCGTTCAAATCCACCGAGTCCAGTTGAGCATCGAGTCCTTCTGCTTGGAGCCCGGTCCAAGTATCATTTATTGCCACCGAGGCAAGGGCGGAACTATCAGTCAAGGAGCTCGCCGTCTCAACGTCCCGATTCTCAATGGAGTTTAAGAAATCCTCTACCACGGGATCAACTGAAGCTGGCTTTGGAGTACAGGCAACAAGGCCCGAGCACACCACTGAAGTGGTGAGTAACAGCGACAGTTGTTTCTTCATGGAGAACAACTTAACACCGCTTAAGCAGGCATAAGTGTTGCCACTCCCTGCATATAGCAAAGCCACCGCCAGAGAGTAAATGGAATCTCCAGCGGTGGCTTATGTACGTAAACGATCAGGCCAAACTACTTGGTAATTGAAACCTTGGCGGCTGTGCCTTCCTTGACCTCAATCCCTTCTTCCTCACAGATGCGGAGAGCCTCCTCGATCAGGGTTTCCACGATCTGTGCTTCGGGAACGGTCTTGACAACCTCTCCCTTAACAAAGATCTGCCCCTTGCCATTTCCGGACGCAACGCCTAGGTCAGCGTCGCGTGCCTCACCTGGACCGTTAACGACGCAGCCCATAACGGCTACACGCAGCGGAATATCCATACCATCAAGTGCAGCAGTTACTTCCTCAGCAAGCTTGTACACATCAACCTGAGCGCGACCACAAGATGGGCAAGAAACGATTTCCAATCCGCGTTCGCGGAGGTTAAGCGACTGCAAAATCTGGTCGCCGACCTTAATTTCCTCTACAGGATCAGCAGAAAGGGAAACACGAATGGTGTCACCGATACCATCTGCTAGCAGGGATCCAAATGCTACAGCGGATTTAATTGTGCCTTGGAACTTCGGCCCAGCCTCAGTAACACCCAAGTGCAATGGGTAGTCAGTTTTCGCCGCCAATTGACGGTAGGCCTCAACCATGATTACAGGATCGTTGTGTTTCACTGAGATGGCGATGTCACCAAAACCATGCTCTTCAAACAGGCCTGCCTCCCACACTGCTGACTCGACGAGAGCTTCTGGGGTTGCTTTACCATACTTTTCAAGGAGGCGCTTATCCAAGGAACCAGCGTTAACTCCAATACGGATCGGGACGTTTGCATCAGCAGCAGCCTTGGCAACTTCTTTCACACGACCATCGAATTCCTTGATATTGCCTGGATTCACGCGCACTGCAGCACAGCCGGCATCAATGGCCGCGAAGATGTACTTTGGCTGGAAATGAATGTCTGCAATAACGGGAATTGGGGATTTCTTGGCGATGATCGGCAAAGCCTCAGCATCCACCGTCTTTGGACAGGCCACACGAACAATGTCACAGCCAGTCGCGGTCAGCTGAGCGATTTGCTGAAGCGTTGCGTTGACGTCGTGGGTTTTGGTCGTCGTCATCGACTGAACGGTTACTGGGTAGTCTGAACCCACACCTACGTTGCCAACCATGAGCTGGCGAGTCTTACGACGCGGAGCCAGAACTGGAGGGGGTGCATCTGGCAGTCCGAGACCAATTGGGGTAGACACTTTTTTACTCCTCTTTACCCGCAGCACCGTCAAATCGGCCTGCGTATGAAAAATTGTCAGACATTTTCTTTCACGAGTCTATCACCGGCCCTAAACCAGTGACATCCTTCGACTCTCTGCACGCAATCCTTTTCACGGGACCGTGTGCAAACTAGCCGAACAACCGGATTGGGTTCACAACATCCGCGATTATCACCAGAAGACCAACCGCTAGCAAAATGCTGGCTACACCTAGAGTAATTGGCATGAGCTTGGTGTAATCCGCGGGACCTCCAGGTTGCAGACCACGGAGTTTGCGGAAGAAGTCACGAGCTTTCTCGTACAGGACAACCGCAATGTGACCACCGTCCAATGGCGGCAATGGAATCAAGTTGAAGAGCGCGAGGAAAACGTTAAGGCTTGCCAACATCATAAAGAAGCTAGACCACATATCGCGTTCAACGAGCTCGCCGCCAACACGAGAAACACCCACGACACTCATGGGGCCATTGATGTCGCGCTCTGCTCCGAAAATCGACGCCAGAACGCCCGGAATCTTCGCAGGGAAAGCTGCAAGTCCTTCAGCTGACGCTTTAATGACTTCTCCGGTGTAATTAAAAGTGCCACCAAGAGCGCTAACGGGATTGTAGGCAATAATGGGGTTCTCGACCGGAGCATTCGAAACTCCAATCGCGCCAATTTCTACTTCATTCCCCTTCGCATCCAAGCGGGTCGCAGAAGCTACCTCGACTGGGATCGCTAACTCTTTGCCGTCACGATCAACGTGAAGCGTCACCGTCTGGCCTGGCCTAGTAATTACATAATCGCGGAGCTCCACGAAGCTCACAAGCTGATTATCATCCACTCTGGCAATAGTGTCTCCGACTTTCAAACCAGCTTCATCCGCAGGCCCTTTACCTGAGCACTCTGCCAAGGTTTGCGCATCAATCTGCCTGAGCGGTACACAACTCAGCTCGCCTACTTTAGGAGTGGTATCCACATCGGTGTTTGGCAAACCAGAGGTGATCGCTACGCCGTACAGAACAACGAAGGCAACAATCAAGTTCATGATGATGCCACCCAACAAAACAATAATCCGCTGCCAAGCAGGCTTATTGCGCATCGCTACGGGAGCTTCTTCAGGAGTAACCTCATCTTGGTTTGTCATACCGGCGATGTCACAAAAACCACCTAGAGGTACAGCCTTGAATCCATACTGGGTTTTGCCTCGGGTGAAGGAAATCACCGTTGGGCCAAATCCAATGAAGAAACGGCGAACACGCATACCAAAGATGCGCGCAGTGGAAAAATGCCCAAACTCATGGAGAGCAATAGTGACTGCGATGCCTACAGCGAAAAGAAATACACCTAAGAAATAGGAACCCACGAATGCAATTGTCCTAGAATCTCTGCCCGCTAACACGCAAAAAGTAAATTTGAGCCTTAGAGAACAGGTAACGGTTTGAAAGCTTAAGTCTTTAGGAGACGGCCTGAGTGGCCTAACCCAGTTGTAAAAGATTAACGGGCAGGTGGACCTTTTTGTTTCTCCGATTTAGGTGAGCTTGGCCACGAGCTCGTCCGCTAGGCGACGTGCCTCTCCTTCGACTGCCAGTACATCCTCAACACTCGAGGCAGGCTTAGCAAAGGAATCAGCACGGGACACAACGTCAGCTACCACGTCAACGATCTCAGGGAATCTGATTCCTCCCTTGAGGAAGGAGTCAGCGGCTTGTTCATTGGCAGCGTTGTAGACCGCAGGGAAGGTACCTCCCTTAGTAGCAACATCCCGCGCCAGCTGAACCGCCGGAAATGCTTCGTCATCGACTGGCATAAACTCCCACGTGGAGGCTTCACTGAAGTTGAGACAGTTTTGAGCTCTCGGGACACGATGCGGCCAGTACATCGCCAGTGAAATCGGCAGTTTCATGGATGGCGGAGATGCCTGGGCAATGGTTCCTCCGTCTACAAACGTCACCATTGAGTGGACGATCGACTGCGGGTGTACTGTCACGTCAATACGATCCGCAGGAATGTCGAACAGCAGCGTAGCTTCAATGAGCTCCAGTCCCTTATTCACCAAGGTAGCGGAATTCAAAGTATTCATTTGCCCCATAGACCACGTTGGGTGGGCAGCCGCTTGCGCTGGGGTCACATCCATCATCTCTTCTCGGGTCCATCCTCGGAACGGCCCGCCAGAAGCTGTCAGTACAAATCTATCCACTTCAAAACGAGTACCCGACCTCAAAGACTGCGCCATGGCAGAATGCTCAGAATCCACTGGGATAATCTGCCCTGGAGCCGCCATCTCAGTAACCAAACGACCACCCGCAACAAGCGACTCCTTGTTAGCCAACGCAAGGTATGCCCCAGACTTTATGGTCGCAATAGTTGCGTTAAGTCCTAGGGATCCGACCAAACCATTTAGGACCGTGTGAGCTGGAACGTCCTCAACAAGCTGGGTTGCTGAGTCCTTGCCTGAACGGACTATTCCGCCCAAGGCTGCGGATACTTCTTTGGCAGCATCATCGTTTGCTACAGCAACCTTATCCGCGCTTAGTCCTAAGGCCTTAGCCTGCTGAATAATTAACTGCGGATTACGCCCACCAGCAGCGATACCCACTACTTCGAACTTGTCAGGATTGTCAGCTACAACCTCAAGAGCTTGAGTTCCGATTGATCCGGTGGAACCAAGGATCAAGATCGTTCGGCGACCGGAATTCTGGGCGCTTTCACCAAGGTGCAAACTGGCGCCGGTAGTTTCTGAAATGATTGGGTACTGGGAGTTTGAGGTATTCACGTTTTTCATTATCCCTTTGGCGCCTTAATCATGAGCCCAGTGACACCCGCAAGATGCTGTAACAAAAGAATTTGCGCCTAGTCAGAAATCAGACTTACTCCCCCGAACGGGTAACAACTTTCGGATGATGAAGGCCGATTTCAGCCCGCAATTTTCGTGATTTTTCTTGCATCCCAACCCCTTTTAATGGAAGAACGCGATCAATGCCACAATTCGAAGTGCCAACAATGTCGCATTTGCCGTGTGTATGTGAAAAAATAGCGGTTATATCGAACGTTTAAATTCACCCGCGCTCATAGAGTTCTCATCTCGGCGAACTCATGCAAGAGCGCGGAGATAAAAATAAGGAGAAGGACGTGGCTGGTTCCCACGAGATCGCCCCCGAGGTCCACAACGGCGTTTCCACCCTAGACGAGCCTTCGGCTGCTTGGGGTTGGCACGGACTTGGACGAAACGCTATCCAGATTGCTGGCTGGATTTCCGTCCTGTTCCTGCTGGCATACAACTTTGGTAACCACAAGGGGCACGTTGAAACGATTTACCTCTTCGTCTTTGCCGCACTGATTGCAGTGGGCCTGTTGCTTCACTTGTTCCAGCCAAAGGGCCGCCAGGTTAAGAAGGTAACTGCTCACAACAAGCCAGTTGGCCACAAGGAGCCGGATTGGATCTACCTGCAGTCCACAGCTACCGGCCCTTACGCTGAACTAACTGATTCTCAGCTGCGCGCTCTGAACATCGAGCCAAGTCGCGTGGCACACCTTCGCAACACTCCTCAGGCGTAGAGTTTTGCCAAGCCTATTGACTCGGACCACTTAATGGTGGTCCGAGTTTTTTGCAATTATTTTAGCCAAAACCTGTCAATGCGGGGCCGTTCGTCAAAGGTGAACCGCCCCGCATTAGCAGGTCTCATATTTACTTCTCTTCAGCCGCTAGCTGACCACATGCTGCGGCTATTTCCTGACCCTTAGTATCACGAACCGTACATGGCACGCCCTGCGCAATAACACGGCGAACGAACTCATCCTGACGATCTTTAGGAGAAGCATCCCACTTTGATCCAGGTGTTGGGTTGAGCGGAATCAGATTGACGTGAACCTTGGATCCCAAAGCCTTGTGAAGTTTCTTTCCCAACATGTCAGCTCGCCACCCATGATCATTAATGTCACGAATAAGCGCATACTCAACAGACACGCGCCGCCCTGACTTGTCAGCGTAGTAACGAGCCGCATCCAAGACCTCAGACACAGACCAACGGTTGTTCACAGGAACAAGCTCATCACGCAGCTCGTCATCAGGAGTGTGTAAGGATATTGCAAGAGTTACAGACATATCCTCATCTGCAAGCTTTCGAATCGCGGGTGCAAGTCCGACAGTAGAAACAGTAACGTTGCGCTGGGAAATTCCGAATCCGTCCGGAACTGGCTGGGTTATCTGGCGAACGGCTGAAACTACTCGTTTGTAGTTCGCCAGTGGCTCGCCCATTCCCATGAACACAATGTTAGTCAGACGACCGCCTTCAGCTTGCATAGTGGCAGCAGCATTGCGAACTTGGTCAACGATCTCACCTGTAGATAGGTTACGGTCCAAACCGCCCTGGCCGGTAGCACAGAACGGGCAAGCCATGCCACAACCGGCTTGGGAAGATATGCAAAGTGTCGCACGATCTGGGTAGCGCATTAAGACGGACTCAAGCAATGTACCATCATGCAACTTCCACAGGGTTTTCTGAGTTTCCCCGTCATCAGCTTCCACGTCACGAAGTGGAGTCATCATAGCTGGGAACAGTTTTTCCTTAACTGCTTCGCGCTTATCCGCAGGAAGATCCGTCATGGTCATTGGATCAGCATTAAGGTGACCGTAGTAGTGTTTAGCCACTTGGTTGGCGCGGAATTTCGGAAGACCTAGCTCTGCGAAAGCCTCAATGCGTTCTTCCTTGGTGAGATCCGCAAAATGCTTGGGAGGCATCCTGCGGCGACCAGCACCGAAGTTCAAAGGAATAGGTGTAGATGATTCAGCCATAGTGAGTTCTATTGTTCCATGTGCGACCAGAGAATTACACATCGAAGCATTCGTGACTCGATTATTGAGAACCGAGTCTCATGAATAACAATGGGGTAACAAAATTGGCAGTTTAGCTGCCGGTAAAGTTGAATGGATCTTATGGATAAGAATTACACCCCAGATCCACTGAACAACGAAGCGGTCTCTGCAACGACGCCGGATTACAATTCCACTGTTGACAACGCTCCTGCACGTCCGGAAGGTCAAGATGGCTACACCACCCCATCCGATGCGCGTGTAAGCGAGAAGAAAGCAGTCAAAAAGTCCTTTGCAGGTGGCGCTTGGGCTGCACTGATCATCGGTGCGCTTCTCCTGATCCTTCTTTTGGTCTTCATTTTGCAGAACCAACAGAGCGTCACTCTTTCCTTCTTTGCTTGGGAGTTCGCTGTCCCTGCAGGTGTTGGCTTCTTGCTCGCTGCTGTTGCCGGTGGCCTCATCATGGCTATGGTGGGCGGTGTGCGCATGATGCAGCTGCGTCGCCAAATTAAGCGCGGTAAGTAAAAGCGACAAATAACCGGCTTAGAAGCTAACAGATGCTTCTAAGCCGGTTTTCTCATTTTCAGGCCATAGTGATGAAGCTCAAGATGACCCACGTGACCATAGCTGCAGGAAGCATGCCGTCCAATCGATCCATCAATCCCCCATGCCCTGGGATCATTCGCGACATATCCTTGATGCCAAGCTCACGCTTAAACTGCGACTCCACCAAATCGCCCAGTGTCGCGCAGATTACCAAACCAATACCAAGCAGGATGCCCCAGTAGAAAGGCTGACGCAGGAGGAAATGCACCATTAGCACGCATACCACCACACCTGCGACCATCGAGCCTGCAAAACCTTCCCACGATTTTTTGGGGCTAACAGCTGGTGCCATAGGGTGAGATCCGAACATTACGCCCGCAACATAACCGCCCGTATCGGAGGCTACAACACACACCATAAAGGTGATGATAAAGAATGCGGCTGATACTTCTTCAGTCTCGACTTGGGAAAGCATTGCGGCAAAAGAGCCGAAGAGCGGGATCCAGGCTAAGACAAAGATAGCCATTGCAGAATCTCGGAGGTAGTTCTTAGGATGAGTATTCCTGCCGTGATGGAACAAACGAGTGAACATCACTGCTAGAACTGAAGTTACGAAGCCAGCTACCAATCCCTTAGCGCCGAATGGAAGACTCATCCAGATCATGAACTGTCCGCCAACCAGCACGACTCGGCGCTGTACTACGTACCCTCGTTCAGAAAGCCTTCGATGGACCTCCCACGTCCCAAGAAAGACAGCCACTGCAACAAGCGCATACCAAGTCAACGCACCAAGGAAGATGCAGATCAGCACCAATGCTGCGAGACCAATGCCCACAGGTACAGCAGTTTTGAGATCACGTCCAGCCGAGTTCTTCGGTTTGATGATGTGATCTAACCGAGGCGGTTTCGAATCCATTGCGTGTGAACGCTCCTTGCCTTGGTGGTATTGGTTTACACCTTGTTACAGAGATTATGGGCGCAAACCACTTTAATTCCGTGATTCAGCGCCCATCAAAGGAAGGAAGCTTTCCGTTTTCCCCTTCCTCTGAGAAGCTCCCATTAGCGGAAGCTCTCTAGATCTTTATAGGAAGATCTAGACTTCCATTAGCTCAGATTCCTTCTTGGCCACCAGATCATCAACTTCACCGACGTACTTCTGGGTAACCTTATCGAGCTCTTTTTCTGCTGCCTGAACTTCATCCTCGCCGGCATCGCCGTCCTTCTGGATCTTCTTCAGGGCATCCATGCCTTTACGACGAACGTTGCGGATTGCGATCTTGCCGTCCTCGCCCTTGCTCTTAGCAACCTTGACCAATTCCTTACGACGCTCCTCAGTCAGCTGTGGAACAGTAACGCGCAGAACCTGGCCGTCATTGGTGGGATTAACACCTAGGTCGGAGTTACGAATAGCGTTCTCGATCTCACCCATCATGCCCTGCTCGTAAGGCTTAATCAGCAGCATGCGAGCCTCAGGAACAGAGATGGTAGCCATTTGCGTAATCGGTGTCGGAACGCCGTAGTAATCAGCAATTACATTGTTGAACATCGCAGCGTTCGCGCGGCCGGTACGGATAGTTACCAGCTCATTTCGGGTACGCTCTACAGACGTAGCCATGTGCTCTTCAGCTTCGAACAGTACTTCATCGATCATTGAGATCTCATTCCTCTAAAAATAAATTTATTGTAATCCGCTCACGCGGAAGATTGTTAAGACCGATTGGCAGCGTGATCCTTCGGGAGTCCGCTAGGACTGGACCAAGGTGCCAATCTGCTCACCGGATACGGCACGAGCAATGTTGCCCTCTTCTAAGAGGTTGAAAACTAGGATTGGCATATCATTATCCATGCACAGCGAGAATGCCGTAGCGTCAGCAACCTTCAAGCCCTGTTCAATAACCTCGCGAGGGGAAATCTCCGAGTAGAGCTTTGCATCAGGGTTGGTGCGAGGATCATCAGAGTAGACACCATCAACTGCCTTAGCCATCAATAGCACTTCACAATCGCATTCGAGGGCGCGCTGTGCCGCTGTAGTGTCAGTGGAGAAGTAAGGCATGCCCATGCCACAGCCGAAGATCACTACACGCCCCTTCTCCAAGTGACGCTTTGCACGAAGGGGAAGGTAAGGTTCAGCAACCTGCGCCATGTTGATGGAAGTCTGCACACGGCAGTCAACGCCAAGCTGCTCCAGGAAATCTTGAAGCGCAAGGCAGTTCATTACTGTGCCCAGCATGCCCATGTAGTCAGAACGGTTTCGGTCTAGGCCACGCTGTTGCAGTTCAGCACCGCGGAAGAAATTGCCGCCACCGATTACCACAGCTACCTCTGCGCCAGACTCGGAAACCTGTGCAATCTGCTTTGCAACATTGGATACTACATCTGGATCGATACCAACAGAACCTCCACCGAACATCTCGCCGCCAAGCTTAAGCATTACACGCTTGTATCCGGTTCGTTTATCTGCAGTATCGGAGACAGCTTCTGCCATGGTGTTAAAAACCTTTCTAAGGTTTGCTACGTGTGGTTTATTCATTATGTCTCGGTTTTACAAGCTCATAATTCAAACGCTTAGTTTACCTTGTTTTAGACGTTTAGTGGTACGCACTCCCCCGTGCCCGAACACAGCTAAAATACCCAAAGATGAAAAAAGCGCGGCTTTGCTAAGTAATTCCTACACTTAGCAAAACCGCGTTCAATTCCAGCACCGAATTGCGAGGTGGCCGAATAGTAAGTCACCACGTAATCGGAAGGATGTTTAATTAGTGCTGGCCAACCTCAAAGCGCTCGAATGCGGTCAGGGTAACGCCTGCCTCATCCATAACCTGCTTAACGGACTTCTTGTTATCCGCAACGGAAGGCTGCTCAAGAAGAACTACGTCCTTGTAGAAGCCGTTCAGACGACCCTCAACGATCTTAGGGATAGCCTTCTCTGGCTTGCCCTCTTCACGGGTGATCTGCTCAGCGATGGAGCGCTCCTTCTCAACAACCTCTGCAGGAACGTCCTCGCGGGTTAGGTAGCTAGCCTTGAGAGCAGCAACCTGCATTGCAGCAGCGTGAGCAGCAGATTCAGCAGCTTCACCCTCGCCGGTGTATGCAACCATGACACCCACAGCTGGTGGCAGGTCTGCGGAACGGTGGTGCAGGTAGACGGAAACATTCTCGCCTTCCACGGTCACAGCGCGACGCAGCTCGAGCTTCTCACCGATCTTTGCGGACAGTTCCTGAAGAACCTCAGAAGCTGGGCGACCGTCAACGTCAGCAGCAGCCAGTTCCTCTGGGGTGTTAGCCTTAGCAGCAGCGGCTGCATCAGCAATCTTCTGTGCGAGTTCCTTGAACTCTGCGTTCTTAGCAACGAAGTCAGTCTCGGCGTTGACCTCAACCATGGTGTTGCCAGAAACAGCAATCAGGCCCTCGGTTGCGTTGCGCTCTGCGCGCTTGCCGACATCCTTTGCGCCCTTGATGCGCAGGAGCTCGACTGCCTTGTCGAAGTCACCATCGGTCTCAGCCAGTGCCTTCTTACAATCGAGCATGCCGGAACCGGTGATCTCACGCAGCTTCTTAACATCTGCAGCGGTGTAGTTCGCCATTTGGGGGCGACCCTCCTTGAATTATTGGGGAAATTCTTTAGTGAATTTTTGCCTCGTCCAGCCTAACGGTTTTTGAAATCCTGTGCAGAACCAAAGCACTACACGCGAGATCAAGACTAAAACCGCGCGGAAAGCACGAGAGCGTTAGAAGCGATGGGTTTAAAGCCCTACTAGGCTTCCGAAGATTTACAAAGCCCCTGTGCAGGAAACGCACAAACATCATCACTATGGGAAATGTATACAGTACGAATTTGCTAGCACAGGGGCTTGTGAAGGAGTAACTCTTATTCCTTTGCGATATTCAATTAACCGCAGAAGAGAAAAGGAATTTTACTCTGCAGCCTTCTCTTCAGCTGCTGGTGCTTCCTCAGCTGGAGCCTCAGACTTCTCAGCCTCTGCGCCCTTGTTTGCATCGCCTGCTGCTTCCTTCGCAGCTGCGAGCTGACGCTCTTCGCGAGCCTTCTTGCCCTCGATAACTGCGGTGGAGATTACGCGGGTCAGGACCTCGATGGAGCGGATGGAATCGTCATTACCAGGAACCGCGTAGTCAACCAGGTCTGGATCACAGTTGGTATCGAGGATAGCTACAACTGGGATGTTGAGCTTGTGAGCCTCGTTAACAGCGATGTGCTCCTTGTTGGTGTCTACTACCCACAGAACAGAAGGAACCTTGGACATGTCCGCGATGCCGCCGAGAACGCGCTCGAGCTTGGTGCGCTCACGGGTCAGCATAAGGATTTCCTTCTTGGTGCGGCCCTCGTAGCCATTCTCAGCCGCGTCCATTGCCTGCAGTTCCTTCATACGGTGCAGACGCTTGGAAACGGTCTGGAAGTTGGTCAGCATACCGCCCAGCCAACGGTGGTTGACGTATGGCATACCTACGCGCTCAGCTTCCTTAGCAACAGCTTCCTGAGCCTGCTTCTTGGTGCCGACGTAGAGTACGGTTCCACCGTGTGCAACGGTTTCCTTAACAAACTCGAAAGCCTGATCGATGTAGGTCAGGGTCTGCTCGAGGTCGATGATGTAGATGCCGTTACGGTCGGTCAAGATGAAACGACGCATCTTTGGGTTCCAACGGCGGGTCTGGTGACCGAAGTGAACACCAGAATCGAGAAGCTCACGCATGGTTACAACTGCCATGGGTCTCCCTTTCTCTTTAGGTTTTTCCAATATCTATACGTTGGTTATGTGTAGGTTCTCTCTACACCCTGGCGATCATCACCTTGTCCAACACCAAGAAATAATTCGAGGACCAAGTCGGACTAGGCGGACCAGACGAACCACCAAAACAATTTGTGAAGTCAGTCATTGGATAACCGCGCGAAGTCAGTGCGTCTGCATCTCAGCCAATTTAAAACTGAAACGAGCAGACAATAAATCTCTCATTAGCGGATTAAGAAGTCCACCATCTTGGCGATTTATGTCCGCTAATTAGGTATCCGTTGCCTACGTCCAAGGCATTCAACACACTGCAATCGACTATCCTAACCGGATTCCACCAAAAATAAAAATCATTTCCCGCTGGACAAGTACCACTTTCGAAGGACCAACCGCCATTCACGTTTTTACCCCTCGGTGAACCGTCCCCATGTGAGGAAAATAACGGACAAATAGTCATGAAAGCGTCACCAGCTTTTAAAAGATCTCGAAGGGCGTTAGTCCTCAAATAAACGCGACTTGTTATGGAACTAGCCCAACTCTTGTGAGTTTTGTTAAAACAGCGCATTGAGTTATCCACAGAACTGCGGATTTGTGCTCCGCGCTCTGTCCCGACTTCGTAACTTCTCTTACGTTTATGTCATGAGTATTCGCAGACACCTGAGCGTAACTAACAACCTTCGTGCTGCTCGATCAATGCCCCAAAGCGGAAGAAGACTGCTTAAACCAAGATTGCCATTATCTCTCTGCCTTTTCGGTTACTTACTATCCTTCGCTTCACCTACCTCGGCACTTGCCTTCGTGAGCCCAACCACAGCTACGGATTACCCCGGCGCGATTTTGCGCCCCTTTGACAAACCTGTTGAAAACTGGCTGAGCGGTCACAGAGGTGTTGATTTGAAGGCACAGGTGGGTGAGATCATCTATTCCGCAGGCGATGGCACGGTTGCTTTTGCAGGAAAAGTTGCTGGAACACCTGTAGTCAGCATTGATCACGAACCAGGAAAGAGAACGACATACCAACCCGTTCATGCCTTTGTTCGTAAAGGCGACGATGTCACCGAAGGACAGCCAATCGGTTACTTAGCCCCGAGCACAGATGGTCACCCAGGGTTACATTGGGGGTTGCTTACAGGTAAGGATGAATACGAAAACCCTCTGAGCTTATTGGAATATCCAGTGATTAGGCTTAAGCCCGTGGGTGAGCATTTTTGAAAGCATCCGCCAGACGCTGCGCACTGACGTGGGTGTAGATCTGCGTTGTTTGAAGAGACGAGTGCCCTAAAAGTTCCTGCACTACTCGGAGGTCTCCCCCACCATCCAGAATGTGAGTCGCCGCCGAGTGACGCAGCGCGTGTGGCCCTAAACCGTCAACACGGACTTCGTGACCAGCTCGTTCTACAATTCGACGTACCTGGCGCGGGTCAATTCGGCCACCACGCGCACCAAGAAAAACCCAGGAACCTGACGATGGGGTAGCTAGAAATCCCCTGCCAGAATCTAACCAAGCAGACAATGCCTCCTGCGCCTTCTTTCCAAAAGGCACCACCCGCTCTTTGTTGCCCTTACCTACAACTCTCAAGGTTCGGTGCGGGAAATCAATAGATGATTCTTTCAGTGCGCATAACTCACTGACACGGATTCCGGTGGCGTACAGCAATTCTAGAATCGCGCAGTCACGCAAGTATTCGGGCTCATTGGTAGCACCAGATGCATGCATAAGATCAGAAGCCTGCGAAGCTGACAACACCTTAGGCAAGTGCTTTGCAGCTTTTGGTGTTACGAGCTTTGCTGCCGGATCCGAGGTGATGTATCCGTGCCTTGCCAACCACGATGAAAACTGACGCGCCGCTGCTGTTCTGCGCGCCAGGGTTGCACGCGATTTTCCATCCTCGACAGCTTGCGCCAACCAGGCCCTCAGATTGTCCACTGTAAAATCTGATAGCTCAGGCGCTCCTTCAGCGAAAAGACGCAGATCAGACTGGTATCCGCGCACTGTAGCAGGAGAACGCCCGACCACCTTTTCCAGGTAGTGGGCGAACTCCTCAATAGCAGCGTTCATCTGGCTAGTCATATCACTAAGCAAGTTTAGTCACACCTACCGGTCGACTACATAAAGTGGTCAAGTCCTGGGTAGTGGTGTATCTGTATTTCGAATCTGGGGTTAGTTTCATGGCGGTGGTTTAGGGGCCGTCTCGGGGATGGGGGGTGAGGGTATTCACGCGGCGTTTTCCTGGTTGTTGTCGCGGTCCTCGTCGATGACCCCAGCGGCGATGATCTCTTTGGTCTGTGTCAGGCTGGCCAGTGACATATAACGTTTCTGTTGGATCCAGTCATCGTGCTGTTCGGCCAAAACCGCCCCAACAAGGCGCACTACAGCGTCTCGGTTTGGGAAGATTCCTACGACATCGCTACGCCGGCGGATCTCTCTATTGAGCCGTTCAGTGGGGTTATTTGACCAGATTTTGCTCCACACCGCTTTCGGCGCAGCGGTAAACGCCAACAGCTCGTCGAGACACTCCTCGAGGTAGTCTGCCACGTTCGGGAACTTGTGCTGGCAGAACTCCACCACATCCCTGGCCTGGACCCACACACGTTGGTGGCATCGGGTTGCTGGAAGATCGTGTGAAACATTGCTGATAGGGTCGGCCACTGGGTCTTCGGTACCTGGGCTGATAGGTTCTTCGCGAAGTGGGTGCGGCACCGCTGCCAACTAGCCTGCGGCAGGCAATCACCCACGGCTGCTTGAATACCAAGATGGGCATCGCTGGTGACCAGGAATACCCCGGTGAGGCCACGGGCGATGAGGTCGCGGAAGAAACCCGTCCACGACGCGGTAGATTCCGCTGTAGCAACCTGCATGCCAAGCAGTTCGCGGTAGCCGTCAGCGTTGACACCTGTGGCCAGTAGCACGCTGGCTTTGACGACTCGGCCGCCTTCCCGCACTTTCATCGTCAACGCGTCACAGGAGAGGTAGTAATACGGGCCCTGGTCCAATGGTCTGGTACGGAATTGTTCGACCATCGTGTCAAGCTCTTTGGCCATCTCGCTGACCTGTGATTTCGATAGGTTGTTGATACCGAGTGTGGCGACTAGGTCGTTCATCCTGCGGGTGGAGACCCCCTTGAGGTAGCAGGTGGCGATAACTGTGGTCAGGGCGCGTTCGGTGCGGCTGCGGCGCTCTAGCAGCCAGTCGGGGAAAAATGAGCCGGTGCGTAGCTTCGGGATTGCCACATCAATACACTGCCGACGCGGGTATCTAGCTGTCGGTGACGGTAACCATTGCGGGTGTTTGTACGATCCGGCGACACTGTTGCATAATCTGCCCCGCAGACGGTGTCTGCCTGGGCGGAGAGAATCTGGTTGATGAAGTCAGTGAGCATTTGGCGCATCAGGTCTGGGGATGCTTGAGTCAGTAGCTCTTCGACATACGCGGTCGGATCGATATGATTGGGGTCAGCGGCCATCGCAGGGTACTTCCTTTCGAGGATAGGTAAGAGTTGATTCGAAAGGTACCCGCGATGGTCGCCTCATTGTGCACCGGCACAAGGCCTACCGCGGGCTACAGATACACCACGCTAGCGGACGCAACCCATAAAGTCGATCAATGAAGCTAACCAAACATAATCCACGGACGTTCAACGCCAACACAGACCTTGCTGATAACGACTATCCCTGAAATTACGAATGCATCCCAACTAGCTACTTGAGTTCTACAATCTCCCAGTTTGAACCTGTCCGAACTACCAGGCCGGCTTTCTCCAGGTGAATAAGAATGTGCATGCACAGTGGCATTGGCAACCCCGCTGAAATCGCTATGTCCGTTGTGGACGTCGGGGTCTTTCCTACCCCGTCATATACGCGCATCTCATTGCGTGTAAGCGCTGACAGAGGCCCACTGGAAAACCGAATTTCGAGGTCCAACGAGGGATCCACGCTACCTAATGCTGACACTAGAGAACGCACTTCGTCAGCATTACAAACCATCTCTGCTTCGTTGTTACGAATACGCTCATGGCAACCCACGGAGCCTTGGTTATTAACAGGCCCAGGCACCGCCATCGCCACTCTGCCGAGGCCCGAGGCCCAAGACAATGTGTTAAGGGCACCGGAGCGCCAACCTGCTTCGATGACCACGACGCCGGAAGACAGCGCTGCCACTAAGCGGTTGCGGGTAAGAAACCTGTGCCTGTGCGGTGGAATTCCTTGCGGGTATTCGGACACCAGCACACCTCCGGATGTCGCAATATGCCTGAAAAGCGTTTTATTGCGCGATGGGTAATTCCTATCCAGACCGCACGCGGCTACCACAACTGTGCGGCCACCCGATCGAAGCGTCTCAGCATGCGCCACCGTATCTACACCGAGCGCACCGCCTGAGACGATGCTCCATTGATGCGATACCAAACCACCCACGATGTCTCGGGTGACAGCAGTACCGTAGCTGGATACTGCTCGCGTACCTACTACTGCAACCGATTGTGCAACCACGGAGGACAAGTTCTCACCAATGACCCACAACGCATGCGGGGCCACCGCATCTGATTGGTAACTGCGAATATGAGGCGAGTTGCCAGAAGCTGCAAAGCCGAAGGCCGAAGCAAACAATTCCGAGGGCCACTCTGAACTATCAGGGGTGATCAACCGACCACCCAGTGAGTCAATGACCGATAGGTCATCATCCACACAGTCCCACGTGTACCGCGATGATGTCTCGCCAATTACCGGCCCGAGCCACTCCGACTGATGACGAATCCCATATGCAATCTTTTCAACATCACCTGATTCCGAATCCAGCAACCCCTGCAACGCCCGAGAAGGCCCCTCGAAGACTCGCGATAAATACGCCCACGCACGAAGCCGATCATCAATCTTCATGCCACATCCTCCGAAGCGTTCTCTACCAAGGAGAGTGAACTCATCTCTTCCGACGACACAAGATTGCCTACCATAGGATCCTCACGCAGCTCGTATGCGCGGGCCACATGCTCAAGCGAAGGTCGCGTTGCTCCGTCGAGGTCAGCCAAAGTCCAGGAAAGCTTGATTGCCCGATCGACACCTCGCTGGCTCAGATCACCGGCGCTAAGCAACGCCCCCAAGTACGCCATGCCTTCATCATCGGGAGCGAACTCGCGTCGCAAGATGTGGGAATTCATCGCCGCATTAGTGACTTCACCAAAACCGGCGGCAGACCACCGCGCAAGTGCCCGCGCCCGCGCCTCAGCTACACGCGCCGCAATTACCTGTGAAGACTCCCCGCCATCAGCGTTCAACAATGGCCCCTTCGACTTGGTCCGGACGAAGATATCGATACGATCTCGTAGAGGACCAGATAGATTGGATAAATACCGCTGGCGAACGACAGGGGTACAGCGGCAGTCCATGACTTCCTCCGCACCGCATCTGCACGGGTTAGCAGCCAACACGAGCTGGAATTCAGCGGGAAACACTACTGATCGATGTGACCGCACAATCCGGACGCATCGTTGTTCCAATGGCATGCGCAAACTATCCAGTATTTGTGCATTTATTTCACTGACCTCGTCGAGAAATAAAACTCCGTGGTGCGCCTTACTTACTGCGCCAGGCACTGGGACAGTTCCCCCACCCAGCAGTGCTGCTTTGGTCACCGAATGGTGCGGTGCCACAAACGGCGGATCACAAATAAAACTTGATCCGGCCTTACCCAGCACCGAGTGGATGGCCATCACTGACAACTGTTCCTCTTTGGTTAACTCTGGGAGGATCGAAGGCAGTCGCTCGGCGATCAAACTCTTACCCGAACCCGGTGGCCCGATCATCATGAAGTTATGACCACCCGCGGCAGCTACCTCGGCGGCAAACTTTGCATCTTCCTGTCCAACAACATCGCTCATATCCAGTACATGCGAATCGTCAGATAATCCGGATAACGAATCAGCCGATTTGCCCCACATATCCAGATGCTCGCTCACTCGCAGCAACTTCGGCTGCCCACTTAGCCATAAATAAGTGTCTTCAATGCTGCTTGCGACGTAGACTTCAATTCCTTCAACGATCTCAACCTCTGCAGCGTTGTCTGCGGGTACCACGGCAAAGCGAATGCCCTGAGAGCGGGCAGCAAGCAATGACGGCAAGACTCCTGAGGTTCCCCTGATTGAGCCGTCGAGGCCAACTTCGCCCAACAGTAGCGTCCTGCTGAGTAATCCAAATGTCTCTTTGTTTCCGGCTGCAATGATGGCCATGCACATTGCTAAATCCATCTGGGTGCCAGTTTTTCGCACACTCGCCGGTGTGAGATTCACGATAACCTTGGTCTTAGGCCATGCCAGTGACGAATTCTGCGTGGCCGTCTTCATGCGGTCAACTGATTCTTTGATTGCCGAATCGGCTAAACCACCGATGTAGGTTCCAGGTAGCCCTGCTCCAACATTGGCTTCCACTGTAACGATTTGGGCTTCTACGCCCACAATCGTTGCCGTCATCGTCCTAGCAAGCCCCACGATCCACCGCCTCATAGTGAGTAATTTCCGGCGAACCGCCCGATTCGATTAACACTGTAATTACGTCAAAGCGCACGGATTCCCAAGAAGATCCAGAGTCCGAAGCCAACCAGGCCCCTGCAGCCCTGCGCATTCGCGCCATCTTCCGAGGCAATACCGCCTCAGCCAACCCAAATCCAGAGTTCTTCCGAGTTTTTACTTCCACAAATACGAGTAAGCTGCCCAGAGAAGCGATAATGTCCGCTTCGCCGACGGTGAATCGTGCGTTTCTGTCGATAATCTTGTATCCGCGCGCGCACAAATACTCAACTGCTATTTCTTCTCCGCGTTGCCCAAGTTCTTGTCTACTCATCGGCAATCGGCGTTGCGCTTGTTTCCTACTCTCTTTCCCCTTCTCTGCTAGCGGCTGTTGGTGTGTCATGGGAGTTAAGTTCCTAACTCCGCCCCGAATCTAAAAAGCAAACATGCTGGAATGCTTCAGTTGAGCAGCATCGGCATCACAACATTATTTCCTTGATAGTACGGCTGGCAGAATAAGCCGAGGACCTCATGCGACTGAATACGCGAAATCTGTGGATAACTCGCTAGGTTTCCGAACTTCTTTTCACAACTAGACAATGACTAGTTGAATCAGCTCGAAATCTCGGAACACCCTTCTACAACCCTGGGCAAGGTCATTGATGATCTCCAGTGCAATCGGTGAACGCATGAGTGGATGCCAGCAATCTACAATGTCCGACTCCTACGGCCGAATCCAGGAACCAGTTTCCGATCGCATCTCCGGTTACACATGTGTACCAAGCAACCATGGACTATGGCCCTTACGTGCTAGTGTCGCCAGTACTGGTGGCAGCCAAACTCGCCCCGCGTCCAATTCCGTGGGGCAACGCCGATGACGAATGACAAGTACGCTATCCGAATATCCATCAGCTGAGTGACCACTCGCAGCGGAGATTCTGTGAAAACCCATCTGCTACGCATACAACGGAATAAAATGTCTGCTGGTCCGATACCCAGAGCTCGCGATCAAACAGTAATCTTTTAACTCTCGAGTTGGTATATCGGAACCAATCCGGCTTTATTACAACGGTGAGTAGGAATAACCAAAGATGGCCTTTCTGCAGCGCATCTCTCTCAAGGCACCACAGCCAGCAGAAGGCCTGATCAACCGGCCGGCCTCATCTGCGACCATCTCGAGCACGGGATGACTGGCCACCGTTGGGCTGGTTCAGATGTAGGCAATTTTCACCACAGAAGGAAGGAGCGGAGCTTGCGGTAATCACCCGCCAAGCTCCGCTCTTATATGTGGGGCCACCGGGGCTCGAACCCGGGACCAATGGATTATGAGTCCACGGCTCTAACCGACTGAGCTATAGCCCCTAAAAAATGCCGATGCAAAATAAGCTTCAATCGCATTCGACCCGATGATTATACCCCGCCGAATGGCTACATCGACAAATCGGGTCAGCGGGTGTGTCTGCGCTGCTTTTTAGTCTGGAACCACAAAGTCAGGTTTGTCCAATTCCTCAATATTTACATCCTTGTACGTAATCACACGCACGTAGCGAACAAACCGTGCCGATCGGTACATGTCCCATACCCAGGCATCCGACATACGAACTTCGTAGTAAACCTCCCCATTTTCCGTATGCGGAATGAGTTCTACAGCGTTAGCGAGGTAGAAGCGGCGTTCGGTCTCCACCACATATGAGAATTGGCTGATAATGTCGCGGTATTCTCGGTAGAGAGAAAGCTCTACCTCGGCCTCGTAGTTTTCGAGTTCTTCAGCACTCATACCGCAACTCTCCTAGAGAATGTTCTTTGTTCAGTCGTTTTTATTCGTCAGCCACTCTTCGTGGGCTTTAAACACGTTGGCATAACTATAGCGATGCTCAGGCGTTCCACCATGTTGGCGCACCGCATCCATGTGAACCTTGGTTCCGTATCCTTTGTGAGACTCTAGACCATAACCTGGAAAAGTCGCCCCTAGTTTCGTCATCAATTGGTCTCGTGACTCTTTTGCCAAAACACTAGCAGCTGCGATACAACGCGACATTCCGTCACCACCGATTACGGGAAGCATTGAAGCAGGAATACCATCCACGCGCATTGCATCCGTGAGTACGTACGCTGGCTCAACGTCTAACTGGGCTACTACTCTTCTCATCCCAGAAATGTTCGCGTGCTGAATCCCCAGGTGATCAATTTCCTGTGCGCTAATGTGAAGGATGCTCCAAGCGAGAGCTTTGTCTTTAATAATTGGAAACAGCTCTGCTCGGCGAGCAGGAGTCAACTTCTTGGAATCTGTGAGAGCATTCAGCTCATTGATCGGGTTAGGCGGCAGTATGCACGCAGCAATGGTTATAGGGCCAGCACATGCCCCTCGGCCTGCTTCATCAACTCCGGCAACAGGGCCAAGCCCACGTTTTTCCAAATACACTTCATAAGTACGAAGCTGCTTTAGCTTCCTTATTCCGCCCATTACATGCCTTACGCAATCACTGGTGCATTTATACCTTCGAACCTGCGAACGGGCCGTTCCCGTGTGGAATAGGAACGACCCGCAAAAGTGCGACTCGAAAGCACTTACAAATAGTTTGTCACAACTGGTTTCTAAACGCCTAGATCCTTGTGTTCTACCCCACCAAAGCGATTAATCGGGAAAAAGATTGCGAGGACCTTGCCTTGAATGTTCTCTCGAGGAATAGCGCCCTGGAATTCATCGGAGATGTGGTAACGGGAGTCCGCTGAGTTGGTGCGGTTGTCGCCCATCATGAAATAGCTATCTTCTGGGACAGTAACTGGCCCGAAGTAAAAGCCACCACAAGCATCTGATCCCGTATTTGGATCAACAGGGTATGCCGGTGGATTCAAAGTAAAGGAGGAATCGATTTGCTTACCGTCAACCATGATTCCCGGATCACCCTCAAGGCACTGGATCGTCTGCCCTCCCTTAGCAACAATGCGCTTGACAAGGTTGTTCTCGTCGGGAGCGACGATACCCACCATCGAACCAACGTTCTGAAGGCCTCGGATCATGGCGTTGTCAGATCGCTGAGATACGAATCCGGCATTCCAGGAGTCAGTTCCCTTAAACACTACGACGTCACCTGGCTGTGGATCCTCGAAGTAGTAGCTGACCTTTTGAACGAAGATGCGGTCTCCTGTGCAACCCTCACATCCATGAAGCGTTGGTTCCATGGACTGGCTTGGGATCATGTAAATACGACCGATAAAGGTATGCAGGAGCATCATCAGAATCAACGTGATAACGATGACAACGGGGATTTCCACGTACCACGGTGCGGATTTCTTTTCTGCACCCTCTGCGTTTGCACGCAAAACTTGAGAGTCGGTTGGTGGAATAGCGCCGTTACGATTCGTTGATTCATTCACGAGAGAAAATCGTACCAGTTACAGTGGATTTTTCCTCGACGTTGCAGCTCACTAACGGAGAGTTCCCTCGGACCTACGAAAAAGTCCATATTCACGCCTCATTCTTATTGGGTCTCAAAGGTGTGTATGTGGGTTTATAGGTCATAAATTGTGTACAGGATCTAGATAACCACCCCCGTGGTCTAGGTCCTGTTTGTTTTATCTTTGACTTCCGTATAGCAGGGATATCTCCGTGACTATGTCATCTCCCTTGCAACGCCATCGTTGACGCCTGGCACCTGGGACGTATCCGTTTTTGACCATCACACCGTCACACATGCCGCAGCGGGGTCGTTTTGAATGTCTTGACATCCCATTAGCGAACCAAACCCCGTCCCAGAAACTGGAACGGGGGTAGAAAAATACCGATCAGAAATCCCAACCGAAATTCAAAACAGCACAAAACAAAAGGTCAAACCATAAAAACAAGGACCTCTGTACACAATTTATGACCTATAAACCTGTAGGGGATGCGGACGAAATCCTGGAGGATTTTCCGCATGACTAATATTCGATACACGGATGCCCAACGACTTAAGGCATTAGAAGTATTCGACAGAACTCAATCTGTTACAAAGACTGTCCGGGAGTTGGGCTACCCAGGCCGTTGGACGCTCCATCGCTGGATTAGGGAACGTTCTGAACCCCCAGCAGCCCCTATTCGGCGTACAAGTTTGAAACGCTACCCATTTGCGACAAAGCTTAAAGCTGTCGAGCTCTTTGTCTCCGGCATGTCTCCTGATGCCGTTGCAGCCGAGTTGTCGCTGAACTCGAAAATGAGCGTCTATGCTTGGGCTCAACGATTCCGCGAAGAAGGAAAGTGGGGGTTGATGAGTGCAACTGAACGCAAACAGTCAGCAGGTATCGTAACTCACAAAGCCTTTGAAAAGTCACTTCCAGACGATGCGACGGAACTTAAGAAGCTGGCAGCGCGCCTATCGGTAGAAAAGGCTGTGTTAGAGAAAGAGCTGGAAGAAATAAAAAAAGACGACAGCATCGACCCGACCAACCTCAGTAACAGGTTTAAAGCCATTGTGGTCGATGCGTTACGGTCTACGTTCCCAATTTCACTGCTGCTCGATATCGTCGGACTATCCTCATCTAGCTTCTACTACCAGCTCAAAGTGCTCAAGACCCCTTCAAAATATGCGGAGCTGACCGAAAAAATTACCGAAATCGTAGAAGATTCCGGATTCAGTTACGGATATCGTCGCGTATGGATTCAGCTGAAAAACTTAGGCATTAAGGTCAGTGAGAAAGTTGTACGTCGAATCATTTCTGCCGAAGGGTTAACGGTGCGCTACGTTAAGAAAAAGCGTGGTTATTCGTCATATCGCGGTGAGATTTCAGATGCACCGCCGAACTTGGTTAAACGGAATTTTCATGCTGATAAGCCTGGGTTACTGTGGTTGACAGATATTTCAGAATTCCCTGCTGATGACGGAAAAATATACTTTTCAGCGTTGGTGGATTGTTTCGACGGAAAGATTGTAGGAGCAACGACGAGCCACCATCCCAATCAGAAACTTGTTGACGATTGCCTAGCTCAGGCGATTGAAAGTGATGGCCCTGCAGACCCAACAAAATTAGTGATTCATTCCGATCGGGGTTGCCATTACCGAGGTAACAGTTGGATCCAAGCCTCCCGGGACATCGGCTTTGTTCGTTCGATGTCGAAGAAAGGATGTTCACCGGACAATTCGGCGTGCGAGGGATTGTTCGGTCGAATGAAGAATGAGATGTTTTACGGGCGTAAATGGCGCCATCGCGACGAGTTAGAGCACGCAATTCATGACTATGTTGACTTCTATAACGAACGAAGAATCAAACTTGAATACGGCGGATTAAGCATCAATCAACGCCGACGCAATTTACTACTCTAAATGTTCCTAAAAAATGTCCGCATCCCCGTATGTGTGTTAAAGGTCAATCCACCAGCCCCACCCGCTAGGGTGGCTCCCCCACCGAGCAACCTGAGCCGGATGCCGTCGCGAAGGTGTCGGCGAGAAAATTTTGGCATTAAAAAAGTCCTACGGAGTACATTCCGTAGGACCTTGAGAACCTTTTACAGGCAGCTACTTAATCTGAGAGAAGCGGTATTAGCGCTTTTCCTTGATCTTCGCAGCCTTACCGCGCAGGTCGCGCAGGTAGTACAGCTTCGCACGACGAACGTCACCGCGGGTAACGACCTCGATCTTCTCAATGTTTGGAGTGTGAACTGGGAAGGTACGCTCAACACCGATACCGAAAGAAACCTTACGGACGGTGAAGGTCTCAGAAATACCTGCACCCTGGCGACGGATAACAACGCCCTTGAACAGCTGGGTACGGGTCTTGTTACCTTCAATAACCTTTACGTGAACGTCAAGGGTATCGCCGGCACGGAAATCTGGGATGTCGTCACGCAGGGAAGCTGCGTTAACCTTATCGAGAATGTTCATTAAAACAATCCTTCTATTTTCTAGGAAAGAGGACCCTAGCGGCATTTCCCCTTTTCAAAGGGCGCTCTGCTGGTTCGTATCCACTACACATGAACGCGACCATCTACTGCGATTCCCACTGTGGAGTTTCCTTTGTAGACAGACAACCAGAACATTATTTCATGATCAACCGGTTTTGACAAACCAAACAGGCATTTTAACCGCCGATCTCTGCCCCCTGAATATCTCACCGTTCACCACGGCAGTGTGACAACTATCAGCAGCGTGAACACAACCTCTAGTCCGCCCACTTGGGCAGGCTTCCACGGTTTACCAGTCTTGTTCGCATAAGCAGGCATAAACCAAGCACGCGCTGTCGCGAGCACCCAGACTATAACGTGAGGCCAAGTTGTGAAACTTTGAGCAGCGAGCCATGCCATAAACACAGTGACTATGGCGTGGTAACTAACGCTGGCGATGATCCAGTTCTGCTTACCACGCTCACGGATGAGAGTCTTCACCAACGGGACGGTGCCAATGAAATAGGCGCCTATCAATGCGGTAAATAGCCATGCTTTATTACTTACCGCTCCCGATTCGAAGAAGGGGTGAACGGTGCCAAGGTTGTCTGCCACCGCAAGGATAAGCACCGCCGTCAAAATGGCTACCACACGGGAGATAAGCTCGCGTTCCCTCTTAGCCCAAGCCCGTTCAAAACTTACGAGGACCAACGGGACGAATGGGATAGCCCACCACAAAAGATGAGGTTTCACAATCGCAAGAATCACACTGAATACTGTCACCAGCACTGCATACGTGACGGTAGCTGGTCGATAACGCTTTTTGAGGCGGAACTTCAAATACTTCTCCACTACTGCGAAGAAAAAGAATCCAGCAGTCCACGCGACAACGAGTAGCGCGTGCGCGGGTTCAAGGCGGTTGCCCTGTGACGCGACTACAAGACCTACTGCAAGGGGGACAAACCCCATTGGCCACGAACCGTGCTGATCCGTGACCCAACCGTCGCGCACGAGTGAAGATTTTTTACCGCGTCTCGCCATACTGCGATTCTAACCGTGTATCAAACTAAAGTTGTAGTTTCATCGATCGATTCCCCACCGCACTGTGACGTGCAGAATTGCTCAGACTTAATTTTTAATCTCTTAGCAAAACCTCACACTTTGTCACGATAGTGCCCTAAGATATCTCCACATTGATCAAATTGTCTTAAAGTTCGGGACTGAGCATATTCCCGTGTTTTCTGTTGTTAGTTTCAAAAGGTTTAGTTTCCCATGGCTTCTTCTGAATCAACTGTTGGTTATCTTGTTCCTTCTAAGCAGATCCGTGTTGCTGACCTGCAAGCGCTTAAAGGTGATCGTCCTTGGACCATGCTGACCGCTTACGACTTCCCTACTGCACAGGCGTTTTCCTCCACTGGTGTTGAATGCCTACTAGTTGGCGACTCCGCTGCGAACGTGATGCTTGGATATGAGTCCACTACGTCCATCAGCATCGATGAAATCAGCATGCTCGGCGCAGCAGTTGTTCGCGGTGCCGGTAACGCACTGGTGGTGATTGATATGCCGTTTGGCACTTACGAAGCCTCTGATGAGCAGGCAGTCCGCACTGCGTGCGAGCTGATCCAGCGCACCGGAGCTCATGTAGTCAAGCTTGAGGGTGGTGTGCGCATGGCATCACGTATCCGTGCGCTTAAAAACGCCGGTTTAGCTGTATGCGCGCACGTTGGTTTCACCCCTCAATCTGTCAATAGCCTCGGTGGCTTCAAGGTACAGGGCCGTGGCGAGGGGGCTGATGCGTTGCGCGCCGACGTCGACGCCGTAGTCGAAGCTGGCGCTGACATGGTCGTATTTGAAATGGTGCCAGCGGACCTCGCTGCTGCTATTACCAAATCCTGCCCAGTCCCCACCATCGGCATTGGTGCGGGAAACCAGTGCGATGCGCAGGTACTTGTGTGGCATGACATGCTGCAAATGTTCCCCGGCGCGCGCGTGCCAAAGTTCGTCCGAGCATTTGGCGATGCCGGCTCCGAACTACGTACTGCGGCAGCTGAGTACAAGAGGGCTGTTGTGGAACGGGAGTTTCCTGGGGACGAGCACACGTTTGCTGGGTAGCTCAGTTACAAGGTTCTAGGTATTTACAGCACCGATCCCTGTCCCCTAATTCTCGCTTCGTACACCGCATCCTCTCTCAGGTAAAACTGTGATGGTGCGGTTTTCTGTTTGAAATCATGCGCCAGCTCGCAGGCAACTCGCGTTCCAAAACCTGAGGCGCTTCCTATTCACCACGGTCAGCGCCCTAACAACCACCTAACCACGTTGGAAGCTGCCTATCCTTCACACATGAGCCCCGCTCACTACCCCAGTCCGAAACTGGTTCCGTGTCTATTCATAGGGTGCTCCTACGTTGTAAGTGGCTGATCTGTTAGTTGAGAGTTACTGCCACGTTGTCGATGAGCCGTGTTGTGCCTACGCGCGCTGCGACCAGCAGGCGGTTGGCGCCTGGGGCGGGGTCGGAAAGCTCGGAGGACTTTAATGCAAGATAGTCCACCTTGATCTCGGGATGTTCTGCTAAGACCATTTCCGCGGTGGCCAACACATCGGCCTGGGTGGTGTGCTTGGCTGCCTCGTTGAGGGCGCGGCTAAGTGTGGTGGCTAGTGCGGCCTGCTCTGCGGAGAGGTATTGGTTGCGGGAAGACTTCGCTAGACCGGACTCCTCTCGTACGATCGGCGCACCGATGATGTCAATGTCCATGTTGAGATCGCGCACCATCTGCTTGATTAACAGCAGTTGCTGGTAGTCCTTCTCACCAAACACCGCATGGGTGCAGGTGGAGATTTGGAATAGTTTGTTTACCACGGTGAGCACACCAGCGAAGTGGGTTGGACGGGACTCACCTTCTAGGATCGTACCTGTCTCGCCTGGATGGATCATTGTCCGTGGACCCGCAGGATACATCTCGCGTGGGCTTGGCGCGAAGACTAGCTGTGCGGTGGTGTCGCTGAGCTTTTCTACGTCTTTATCCAGAGTGCGCGGGTAGGCATCGAGGTCTTCACCTTCTGCAAACTGCAGCGGATTTACAAAGATGCTGACAACAACAATGGCATCCTCGGCAACGTCCTGAGCCTTCTCCACCAAGCTGATATGGCCTGCATGCAGCGCGCCCATGGTTGGCACGAGCACCACTGGCGCCATCGGGTTTTGCGCCAACCTCTTTGCCAATTCCTCGCGGTACTGCGCAATGGTGGTGGTTACAAGCGGCGCATGCTGAGCTGATTCTGCGTGTGTATCGGTTGCTGCTGTCTGGATGCTTTCGGTCATGGAGGTGATTGTAAACCTCCCGCACTTAGTTGCGAAGTTGTTTTTCCCTCTAAGTTGTTTGTTCCTTCCGTCTCACGATCCGTAGCTGCCAGTTAGCAGGGTGATGCAGAGCAAAATAGGATCTTAGGGAATGCGAGGGTATTGGTATCTAGGTGCTTTGGGCTTAAGATTGCCAGCATGATCAAACGCACTCTGTTGTACTTCACACTCGCTACCACCACCGCACTTACCGTAGCGGCTTGCGGATCAGAGACCGCCGAGGAAGCCAGCACTCTTACTTCTTCGGTAGTAACGGAGGCAACCACTGTCGACACCTCCAACACTGCCCCTGCTACATCCGTTTCTTCTGCAGCTCCTTCGACAGAGGCAACCGCTTCCGCTGCCCCATCATCCGATGCGGCTGAGCCTGCAATCCCTGCTGACGTGATCACCATAGACACTGACCCAGAGTTCGCAGCCTTAGTAAACACAAATGACAATTGTTCTCAGACACTCATCGATTACGCCGCCGCCAATGCTGGTAAAACCATTCAGTTTGATGGTTACGTGGCTAACGTCGCCCCATCCGATAACGGTGGCCAGCGCATCTTGGTAAACCCTGGCGTTTTCGATCCAGCTGCCACTCCGATGGGGCCAAGCTTCCAGTATGTCGTTCCTTCCGCTGCCGACATGATCATCACCTCAGGCGACGCCTCTGAAATCACCATTGGCCACGGCGGAACATTCACAGCAAAACTAGGCCAGTTCGATTCCGAGTCCTGCCTGCTCTCGCTGGAACCGGTGTCTACCGTTCTGAACTAGGATCCATAAAGCACAGCTTTATATGGCTCCACGCCACCTAATTGAAAGTGGGTGGCGTGGAGCTAACCTTTATTCTCTATCGAGTTCCTAACGACCGAAGCCGGCTTTCTTAAGTGCATCGGCGAGTGAGCCTCCGCTGGCGTTAGCACGCTGGTTGCTGCGATTGCCGCGGTTGTTGCGCTGCCTTTGATTGTCGCGGCGCTGTGGCTTGTTCGGATGACCAGGTTCGTCCGTCAAACGCATGGATAGACCGATGCGCTGACGGTGGACGTCTACTTCCATGACCTTCACCTTGACCACCTGACCGGAACGGACAACCTCGTGGGGGTCGGTGACAAACTTGTCGCTCAGCGCAGAAACGTGCACGAGGCCGTCTTGGTGGACTCCCACGTCAACAAAAGCGCCAAATGCGGCGACGTTGGTGACGGTGCCTTCCAAGATCATGCCTTCCTTCAAGTCAGAGATCTTCTCCACACCCTCCTTGAAGGTGGCGGTCTTGAACTCTGGTCGCGGATCACGGCCAGGCTTATCCAGCTCTGCAAGGATGTCCGTAACGGTTGGGACGCCAAATTTCTCATCGGCGAAATCCGCTGGGTTGAGCTTGGCTATCACGGGCGTATTACCGATCAGGTCCTTGGTGCTCAGCCCTGTCTTTGCTGCGATCTTCTTTACCACCGAATACGCCTCAGGGTGTACGGCCGAGCCATCCAGCGGATCCACACCACCATTGATACGCAGGAAGCCGGCGCACTGCTCAAATGCCTTAGGGCCAAGGCGAGGTACCTTGCTCAGATCCTTACGGGAAGCGAAGCTACCGTTCTCATCGCGGTAGGCCACGATGTTGTGCGCGAGAGTGTCATTAATGCCCGCCACACGATTCAGTAGTGGCACGGACGCGGTGTTGAGATCCACGCCCACTGCGTTTACTGCGTCCTCCACCACGGCGTCCAGCGTCTTTGCGAGGTTAGTTTGATTCACATCGTGCTGGTACTGCCCCACACCAATCGCTTTCGGATCAATCTTGACCAGCTCAGCAAGTGGATCCTGCAGACGGCGTGCAATGGAAACTGCGCCTCGCAGGGACACATCCATGTCTGGGAATTCTTGGCTGGCGTACGCAGACGCGGAATATACCGACGCGCCGGACTCAGAAACCACCACTGGCGTTGGGCGCTTGCCGCCAGCCTGCTTAATCAGGTCTGCAACTTCGTTTGCAAGCTTCTCCGTCTCACGAGACGCAGTACCATTGCCGATAGCCAGCAGATCAACGCCGTAGGTTGCAACCGCTGTAGCCAGCTTCTCCTTGGCCTGAGACCACTGGTTCTGTGGCTGGTGTGGGTAGACGATGAGGGTGTCGAGGACCTTGCCCGTTTCATCTACTACCGCACACTTGACACCGTTGCGGTAGCCCGGGTCTAGTCCCAAGGTGGCGCGCTGGCCAGCAGGCGCGGCAAGCAGGACGTCTTTCAAGTTCTTAGCAAAGACCTGCAGCGCACCTTCCTCAGCAAACTCCTTCAGGCGAGTGCGGGTGTCTAGGCTCGCAGAGATGTACAGCTTGGTGCGCCAGCCCCAGCGGATTGCTTGCTGTACCCAATCTGACTCCGTCTGAATACGTGTGTTGTTTTCCTCGGCGTGGTCTTGGATGGTGCGGGCGATCATGCCCTTGTAGATTTCTTCATCGCCAGCATCCAAGTTGAGGTGCAGGACACCCTCCGCCTCGCCGCGCAGCAGTGCCAGAATCCGGTGTGATGGGAGATTCTGGAAAGGCTCAGCAAACTCGAAATAGTCCTTGTACTTCGCGCCCTCCTGCTCCTTGCCTTCCACCACGGTAGCCTGCATGGTGCCCTCTTTGAACATCTGGTCGCGAGTATCCTGTTTCAGGTTTGCGTCAAGACTGAACTGGTCAATGAGGATGGCGCGGGCGCCATCCAGCGCCTTCTTGGCGTCCTCGAAGCCCTCGGTGAGGAAGTCTGCGGCTGCGGTTTCTGGATCCTTGGTGGCGTCGGCAAGCAACGTATCGAGCAGTGGCTCGAGGCCCGCCTCGCGGGCGATATCTGCTTTAGTCTTGCGGCGCTTTTTGAACGGCAAGTACAGGTCCTCTAGGCGGGCCTTGGTTTCGGTGCCAAGGATCATGGCCTTGAGGTCGTCGGTAAGCTTGCCCTGCTCCTGGATTGCCTCAATCACCGTGAGCTTTCGCTCCTCCAGCTCCTTGAGGTAGTTGGAGCGCTCCTCAATCGCGCGCAGCTGCGCGTCATCCAGACCACCCGTGACCTCCTTGCGGTAACGGGCGATGAATGGGACAGTATTGCCCTCTGCCAGCAACTTCAGCGCCGCCTCAACCTGGCTGGCTTTCACCGGCGACTGAGCGGAATTGGTTAAATCGTGGCTTAATTCTTCAGCGATCTTCTGGGCAATACGTGGTGAAGTCATTTAAGCGATTGTAGTTGAATCTACGTAGCTTGCTAGATGAGCGACATACATTCAAGATGATGCCTATTCCACGCTGATTGTCATCAGGAACAACAGGACAGTAAGAGCGAAACGAATGGCTAACACTATCCGCTAATTCAAGAGATGGTTACTTGCTGCTAAAACTCTGTAGAAAAAGTATCTGCATAGATCAGCTTGAACCGAACCAACGTTTAAGCTTGATGAAAAAGGTGCGGCTTCCCCAAACTAGGCTATCCGATCTGGACCTTCGTGTTGCAGTCAATCTTGGCGTAAGCTCGGCCCTTGTCGTCTATGCTGGTCAAAGCATAGTTGCCACCATAAGCACGACATCCAGTGTAGGAGTCAACTGCGGGAGCAGCTGGCGCTGGTGCTAACTCCGCAACAGGATTCGGATCCGGTACAGGAACAGCTGGCGCTGGATTAGGGGATGGCGCTGGTACGGCTTGGCCATTCTCAGGTCTCAATCTCTCCAACTCGGCGACGCGCTCAACGAACTCGTTTTGTTCTTTCTCGATTCTCTGGCGCTCCGCTTCGCGTTCTGATTCTTCTTTTTTGCGCTCTTGTTCTTCCCTTTCGGTTTGCCGGATTTTCTTCTTGGCAGCGTCTAGTTTTTCTTGTAGTTTACCGATTTCTTGAGTAATAACGTCAGGGTAAACTGCACGGTGGAATTCACTGCGGTTGTTCTTTGCAGTTTTGAGCGCTTGAATAGCCGCTGCGATGACATCGAAGTAAGCGTTTGCTTTTCCGATATTGCTGGGATCATTTAGGTCAAGACCCTCGAGGGCGAGTATGGCTTCGTTGGCTGCTTGCCACTTTGAAGCAGCTTGCTGATCAGGAATTAGACACTCATCTGGAACCCCAAAGATTCCATTGCGCTGTCCCTGTTGAATTGCTTCGACGGACTTTATTTCGTAATAGTATTTAGTGTTCTTTCCAACTTTCATTGCAGTGGCGAAACCAGCTGCAACTACGTCTTTATTGATGAACGAATCATCTACGAAGATGGCTGCGAGGTCACGTCCGTATTTATCGGTTCTATCCTCGTCGTATTCAAGGGTGATCTCGGTACCAATAGGCAGTCGGCTGGCAAGGTAATCTTTCGCTTCTTGGGCGAGGCATTCTTTACCCATCTCAGGGGTATCAATGTTTAGGAGGCGGATTCTTTTATTGGTTCCGTCGACATTAGCTTCGATGGTGTCACCATCGACAATTTTGGTGACGGTGGCATCAGGACCTCCGTTAGCAACGTTATAGGTAACCCCACCACCTATAGCAAGGGTGGTGAGTACGGCGAGGGATTTCATAACTGTAGGCACCAGATGATCTTATCGTCTGCATAACCCACAGCTAGTCAAAATGGAGAAAATACGATTCACGGGACATAAAAGGCATGCCTGATTTCGTGGCTTTCCTCCTTCTGTTTTCATCTCGATCAGAGTTCAGGACACACTGGGCTGGCTGTATTTGTCGTTCTGGTTTGCAAAGCCATGCATCCGTTGTTATCAACGAGGTGACTCTTCTTCGTCCTACTCGCTGGATATCAAAGACTTCACCAATACACTCACCGGAATGAAGCGGATCATAAAGAAACGATATTGTGTGCTAGTCGACCTAAATTTTGCTCGTTGCCCTTAGAAGCTCCACAACCTCAGGCAAGCATTTACAATGTTTTCCAAGCACAGGACCTAGGTCATCACTGCCTCGGACAGATATTGTTTTTGAGCGACAAGTCCACCGACGATGCCGCCAGTAGAATTTCACCAACATACGGCTGTCAAACAGGTAGTAATCAGCTCTTGCACGAGTCTGAACAATGAAAGGTCTGCCATAGCGTCTTCGCCTATGGCAACGTTAGATTTTCATATAGCCTCACTTCATTGATCACAGACGAACTGCTCAGCGGAATTGTGATTGACTGAACCGGCAGCAGTTTTTCTTATCTAATCTAGTTGTGGAAAAACTAGACACCACAGGGCCCATCGTCGGGACCGATCAGATAGAAATTGCATCTTCTGCGTCACCAGTTAAACATCCTTTGGGTGGCTCCGTCCCTTATGCCTGAATCTCCAAGGAAAAACGTACCTTTTTAAGTTTGAAATGCGCAGATCTTTGCCAAACGTGGTTTTATAGACGTCTGCATATGAATGCAGCGTCGATTTTCGAAACTTGGATGTGGCAAAAGGTGCAACGCGACGGGCTACGATAGTTCACACCTAATTTTCTTGATTTGAACAAATCGGTAGCTGCTGAGCGCCTGTTCTGAATGCAAGCTGTTATACAAACCGGAGAGACGCCAGGCGCAGTTGCCGAAGCTGAACATGCAGTGCTGAGCTTAGAGAATTGGCGGCTGACGAAATAGGCCAGAAATGCCCGCTTTTGGTGAAAGCGTGGAAACACTTAAGCGCGATGGACACTTCCTAATTTTTCCACCAGTTCAGTATCGTCTGATCCCACAGTCGACACAGAGGAAAACAGTTTGACTAGCCTCTGGGAAACCTGAGTATTCAGGCCAGTCGCTTTTTGTAAGGAGATGTTTAAGGCCGCCATGCACACGCAGGCGCACCACCAAGTTCCACGGTCCCGTCGAAGGTGGTGCCGTAGTAGAGAGCTTCCTGAGGAAGTAGGGCCACCACCGCTTTGGTGGCATCCTTGGCGTCTAAGTCGGTTTCACCATTGATCACAACGCGGTGAAGGTCTTCCGTAATCGGCGGACGGCCGTTGATCTGTTCGTACTGAGTCATCAGCATGTTGTCAGGCTCGCAGGCCATGCTGATCAACTGCACCTCAACGCTTGATGGGAAGTATCCCGACTCCCGTAAATTCTCGCCAAGTCTTTGGGCGATCTCTGGTGCCTCCTTCTCATTGATGAGGACGTTGAGGTCTGTGGTGACTGCGCGCATTGCTTGCTCCCGTTTTGATTGGTGCACTAGGTTGCTCGTAGGAAGTCTACGCCTGCTCAGCGTTTTCGTCTTGAGAGAGCTCCTCTACAAAGCGCCTGTCATGCTTGTCCAACTCGGCGCCCTCAAGAAGCTCGGGGCGGACCTGCAGGGTGCGCTTTAGCGCTTGGTCGCGGCGCCAGCGGTCGACCTTGGCGTGATTGCCGGAGAACAATACATCGGGCACTTCCAGACCACGCCATTCGCGTGGCTTGGTGTAACATGGCCCCTCCAAGAGGCCGTCGGAGAAGGAATCTTCTTCGTGGGATTTCCGGTTTCCCAGAACGCCCGGGATGAGACGGACAATGGCTTCAGCGATAACCAGTACCGCTACTTCACCGCCGATTAGAACGTAATCACCGATGGAGACTTCGCGCACGCGGTAGCGGTTCTTCGCATCCTCCACCACGCGCTGGTCAATGCCTTCATACCTGCCGCAGGCGAAGGCAATATGGGATTCATTGCTCCATGCCTGTGCATCAGACTGTGTGAAAGGCTTGCCTGCCGGCGTTGGCACGATCAACAGCGGAAGGCTCGCGTCCTCATCAGGATGAGCGTCGCGAGCGTCGTACGCTTGTTGCTCCACTTCATTGAGCTCATCGTGACGCAGCTTATTTGCGTGCGGAACCGAGGAATCAAGGTTACGGGCTTGAGCAACGGGGCCAGATTGATGTGCGACGTCATCAAGAGCCGGTCCCCAGACCTCCGGCTTCATCACCATACCAGGGCCACCACCGAAGGGTTTGTCATCCACGGCCTGGTGAACATCATGGGTCCACTGACGCAGATCGTGCACGCCCACGGCGAGAATATTCTTTTCTATGGCTTTCCCCAAAAGAGAGTGCCTCAACGGCTCTAAGTACTCCGGAAAGATGGTTACTACGTCAAGACGTAGTTTTGGGTTTTGCGCGTCGTTTGGGTTGTGCTCCATTTACAGATCCAGCAGCCCTTCAGGTGGAGTGATGGTGGCAGTACCAGCGTCCAAATCTACTTCAGGGACGATGGCGTGTACGAATGGGATCAGTGCCTCTTTCTTATCGTTCAAGAGAACTTCAAGAATCTCACCGGCTGGGCCGTGCATGACACCGGTGACCACACCGACTGCCTCGCCGTTGTGAATGATCTTCAAGCCCTCTAGCTCATGGTCATAGAAGCCTTCTTCGCCCTCATCATTTTCCAACGGTGCCGCCCAGAACTTAGTGCCGCGTAAGGAATCCGCCTGTGTCCGGTCAGGGATTTCCTCAAACTTGATCAGCATGCGCCCCTGGTGCATTCGGGTGGATTTGATCGTGAGTTCGTGCTCTTTCTTGCCCTGCTTACCGTGAAGAACCTCACCAAGGGCAAAACGGATCTCCGGCTCATCAGTTGTCAGCTCAACCACTACTTCGCCACGGATTCCGTGGGATTTCACCACACGACCAATCATTAATTCCATGGATTAGAGCATATCGGAATCTGTGCCACATTCTTCAACCGTGACTTTCTGCGCTCTTCCGGGCTCATCGTGTCTTAAGATTCGTCGATAATACTTACGGTACGATCAACACTCGACGAATAGTGGTCTACTGCCTTATTCGAGTAGTCCCGCCCTACTACCCCACCGCTTTCCGATTTGCGTACTGCCATGACTTCTGACACTTCCCACGCAACAACAATCCCACGCACGAGCTACCGCCACGATGTGGATGGACTGCGCGGCATTGCGATCGCACTCGTAGTCATCTTCCACATTTTCGTGGGCCGCGTATCCGGTGGCGTAGACGTATTCCTCCTACTCTCTGGGTACTTCTTTCTTGGTTCACAGCTACGCTACGCGGGGCGTGACAACGCCTCGCTTAACCCCTTATGGCCTGTCTGGCGCACCATCCGGCGCTTAGCGCCGGCACTCCTTGTTACGTTGGGTGCCACCGCTGCCCTGGTGAAGTTTCTTGTGCCCACATTGGAGACGTCGGAGCTGTATAAGCAGTTCACTGCGAGCGTCTTCTACTACCAGAACTGGGAGCTGTCTAGGCAGGATCTGGACTACGCCGCAGCATCCTCGGAAACATCTCCCCTTCAGCACCTATGGTCCATGGCCGTGCAGGGACAGTTTTATGTGTCTGGCATCGTGTTTGCCCTGCTTCTAGGCGGAATCTGGCGGTGGATTCGCAGCAAGCGGAAGGACAAGATGGATGTTGAGCCCGAGCTTAAACTGAATCTAGACGGCCAGCGTTTCATGTACCGGGTAGCCGGCCCCTTGCTGATTGCCGTGACTGTAGCCTCTTTTGCCTATGCTGCGCGGTTTGGGCTTGTGGGTACGCCGTCGAATTACTACTCCACTTTCTCCCGCGCATGGGAGCTCACTCTTGGCGGGGTACTAGCTATCTACTTCACTCGCCTTAACGTTGGTCGCGTAGTAGGTCTGCTCCTCGTACTTGCTGGTTTGGTCGCAATTTTTGCAACAGGGTTCGTCATCACCGAAACCGCTGCGTTCCCTGGCCCGCTAACACTGCTGCCACTCGGTGGCGCTGCGTTAGTGATCATCGGCGGTGCGTCTGACAATCCACTCTCCCGCCTCTTATCACGTGGCGTTATCCGCTGGCTAGGCACTATCGCTTACTCGCTGTACCTGTGGCACTGGCCGTTACTGATCGTGGCCACAGTGTACTTTGACCAACCAACCCCCTCATTTGGGCTGGGCGTGGCCATCGTAGTGGTCTCGCTCCTTTTGGCGCACGTCACCAACATCTTGGTGGAAAAACCGTTGGCCCAAAAACGCGCCCGCCCCGTGCGTGGCGATCGCGCCTTCCTGTCCGCCACAAAAAACACATTCAAGCACGGTGCACCAAAGGTTCGCGGAATCGCTATGGTTGCACTCTTATTCTTGGCGGGAACCCTCCTTTCCCTCGGGCCACGCTATGAGGACGACCTTGCGGCGGAAATTGCCGCCGCCGAGGACGCCGCCCGCGATCCTGCCACGAACAACCCCGAAATGTATCCTGGCGCGGGCGCCCTTCTAGGGGCCGAGGTTCCAACCGGCATAGCACCGATCCCCGATCCTAATCTGGTGGGCAAGATTGCTGCCGTCACATCCGCGGACCACTGCTTTATCCACAACAAACTTCCGGCAGATCACTTCACTGAGTTCACCAAGGACGGTAAACCGTGTGTGTATGGTGACAAAGACTCGGACTTCCTTGTGCTTCTAGCCGGCGGTTCACACGCCGAACAATGGGCTGACGTGCTGGACATATTGGGCAAAAAGCACGGCTTCCGCTTGGAACTGGTGGCACGTATGGGCTGCCCGCTGGTCATTGGTGACTACTCCCGCGTCTCTGAAGACTGTGCAACGTGGAGCCAGCTTGCCGTGCAACGCATCGCGAACATGGATCCGGATCTCGTGGTTACCTCCTCTACCCGCCCAGGCGATGCTCAAGGCTTCACACAAGACATGGTCCCGGAGGGCTATGTAGGTTTCTGGAATCAGATGGCTGCTTACGGCATCCCAGTACTTGGGCTGCGTGATAATCCGTGGGGCACCTACCAAGACAAGCCGGAAGATAAGTCTAAGTGTTTAGCTTCCACCGGCGACGTGGAGCGCTGCTCCATGGACCGCGATTCCATCTACGCAGCGGTGCCACCCACCGACATATACGAACAGTGGTTCCCCAACATGACCTTTGTTGATACCGCGGACTGGTTCTGCCCCAATGGCACCTGCCCACCGGTCATTGGCAATGTGGTTGTCTACCGCGATTATCACCACATCTCAGCGGCCTATTCCCGCAGCCTCGAGCCACTCCTGTGGGAACACCTAGCACCACTCGTAGGGAAGAAAGCCCCGGGCACTGCCACCCTCGAACCGTCTACTTCTGCCGTTGCTGAGCCTGGTTTTGAGGTTTCAGACCCTGCTTCCGAGGTTTCTGATTCCATTTTTGGGCCTGAAGGAGAAGAAGGAGAACCTGAAGGAACTGCCCCTCCACTGCCGGCCACCGGTGGACTGCGCGTTTTCCAACCCTAATCCCACGATCTGGAAGATAGAGCACCCAGCTTCGCTATATCGCTTTAACAGTGGATTTAGCTTTCGCTGCTTGGTGTGCTCCCCTTAGTTCTTCTCAGCTGCCTATGAATCTTTCCACTCATCACACGACGTTGCGTGCAGCCGTTAGCCTAAGTTTTTAGTAGTAGAGTGAGCGGACATTACCCTTCAAGGGGTGGCTCCAATGGCGAGTTTAGTGCACTTTTCCTGCAAATTTAGGGAGAGTCACAGTAATGATACCGAGCGGAGGGTTTAGGGTTATTGCATTAAGACAACACCTACCAACCTCAAAGGGCAGGTGTTCGTTCATTTCCGATCAAGAGCCGCCGCCCTAACGAGGTCACTTCATGAAACTTCGCTTTTCGTCGCCTTCGCTTAGTTCTGATCCTGATACTATGCCTGGGCGTTCGCAACCGACTACGCCAACGCGTGCGTACCGTTACGATCTTGACGGCCTGCGCGGCATAGCCATTGCTCTCGTTGTGATCTTCCATGTCTTCGTTGGCCGCGTATCTGGTGGTGTGGACGTCTTCCTCCTACTATCCGGATACTTCTTCCTTGGCTCCCAGCTGCGCTATGCAGGCAAGGATAATGCGTCATTGAACCCGTGGTGGCCAATTTGGCGCACTATCCGTCGCCTAGTACCGGCGCTGTTTCTCACTCTTGGGGTGACGGCCCTGCTGGTTGTCTTCGTCGCCCGAAACCTCGGAACCGGTGAACTCTATAAACAATTCACCGCCAGCGTTTTGTATTACCAAAACTGGGAATTGTCAGTCCAGAATGCGGATTACACGGCGGCCTCAGCAAGCACATCGCCGCTGCAGCATTTGTGGTCCATGGCAGTTCAAGGTCAGTTCTATATCGCAGGCATCGTATTCGCCCTCATCCTAGCTGCGGCGTGGAAGGCCGTCCGCCGCCGACGTGAGGCGATCGTCTCATCATCTCGGCACTACAAGGTCTCATTTGACGGTCAGCAGTTTGTTTTCCGCGTCGCAGGTCCGATTCTGATCGCAGTGACCGTGGCGTCGTTCATCTACTCATCGCGCTACGGCCTTTTTGGCACCCCACAAAACTACTACTCCACCTTCTCTCGCACGTGGGAGCTCACCCTCGGCGCGGTACTGGCCATCTACGGCTCCCGTATCAAGCTCACCTCACGGATGTCAGTGATTGCTTCCGTGGCGGGCCTGTTCATGATTTGCATCACCGGATTCGTTATCACGAAGACCACCGCTTTCCCCGGCCCGCTCACCCTCCTGCCACTGGCTGGCGCCGCACTGGTGATCATTGGTGGCTCATCAGCGGGAAACCCAGTGTCTGCAGTAATGTCCCGCGGCGTCTTTCGCTGGCTCGGTAACATTGCTTATTCCCTTTACCTCTGGCACTGGCCACTGCTCATTGTTGCTACCGCATACCTACAGCAGGATCGCCCTTCAGTCCTCCTAGGTGCGGCCATCATTGCTGTTTCCCTTGGTCTGGCCCACTTCACACATCGCTGGGTGGAAAAGCCTCTCGCCCAGCACCGCAAGCGTCCCGTCTCCACCGAAAAGCCTGCGGCCACGGCGCTTAAGCAACTACGTTCCACCAGTGCACCAAAGGGGCGTGCTTTCGCTGGCGTGGGTGTCGCGGTGGTAGCCGTACTTCTGTTGAGCATGCAGCCGCGCTTTGAAGCCCGGGTGACCGATGCGCAGCGTAGCTCCCAAACCTCCAACTCAGTGGATTATCCTGGCGCGCTCGCCCTTAACGGCGCCACAGTGCCGGACTTGCCGTACCAGCCGGACCCAACTCTGGTGGGCAAGATGCACCCACTGCCCACCGAGGACGGTTGCATGGTGGCACGAGACACCCCAGGTGATTTCTTCTCGGATGTTAAAAGCAACGGTGAACCGTGCGTGTATGGTGACGTAAACTCTGACGTCACCGTAGCACTCGTCGGCGGCTCACACGCTGAACAGTGGTTCACACCACTTAACGAGCTGGGCCAAGAACATGGCTTCAAGCTGGTCCCGCTGGTGCGCCAAGATTGCGCCATCATGATTGAAGACCCAAATGTGGATCCCAAGTGTACCCAGTGGAGCCAGCTGGCAACTGACCGCGTTATCGCTATGCAGCCTGACTTGGTGATCAGCACCTCCACTCGCCCTGAACAAGCCGACGGTTTTGGTCTTGACATCGTCCCCGTGTCCTACACCAAGTTCTGGGATCAACTAGCAACCGCTAACCTCCCCACCATTGCCCTGCGCGACAACCCGTGGGCCACGGAAAATGGCAGGATGTCTGATTTGTCCATGTGCCTAGCGCTCACTGATGACATCCAACGCTGCACCATGCCGCGCTCTCAGGTCTACTCTGAACAAGACCCAACGGACGCGTTAGTGAATGCCTACCCACTGGTTGACTTTATCGATACCTCAGGCTGGTTCTGCCCAGGCGACTCCTGCCCACCGGTGATCGGCAACGTGGTGGTTTACCGGGATCAGAACCATATCTCTGAGCCATATGCCAGCAGCCTTAAGCCAGCACTGTGGAGTATCATTAGCCCGAAACTCAGTGCGCAATTAGGCCTCGCTCCAAACGGCGAGGAGCAGAATCAGCCCTAAAGGCCCTAGCTGATTCGGCGCTAGGACAACGTCCAACACTTTGCTGCCCACCCCTCTTCAGCTGCGCGCGACTTGGCCCACCCCTCTTCAGCTACGGGCACGCTGCCCTAAGCGTTGGCTTTTGAGCTGGTGTATCAGGTAAGCGCGTTGCGCCTACTGGTGTGGCGCTCCTGCCTACTGCGCCGCATCCACACCTGGAAGCACAACGGTCTCTACCGCTTTTCTGCCGTCAGGGTACGCCGCCATGGTTAGCAGCAAAAGTGCCAATAGCTAAGGACTTCCACGACGCCTTTGCATGTAGGCGTCTCCTAACATGCCTGCTTTCTAGTGAGTCCTTTTTTGACTGAGGTCTTTTTGGTGTGGTGCATTTCCGCGCTTGTTCCCATCCGTTTTGCTTGGGGCTTGCGCGGACAGCCGGGGCCTATAAATCTTCAAAACCCGGTAAATCTACAAAACCCGGTAAATCTACAAAACCCGGCACCACCGATGGGTGGTGCCGGGTTGAGAGCTTTAAGCTAGTAGCTGGCCGAATTACTCAGCAGACTCCTCAGCAGGTGCTTCCTCGGAAGCCTCTTCAGCCTTAGCAGCCTCTTCTTCAGCCTTCTTAGCTGCCTCAGCCTCAGCAGCAGCCTTAGCCTCTGCTTCTTCCTTAGCCTTGCGCTTCTTCTCGGTGATAGCCTCAGCAGTTGGGCCCTCGTTAGCCTCAGCCAGTGCCTGGTTGAACAGCTCAAGCTTGGATGGCTTAGGCTCAGCTACCTTCAGGGTGCCCTCTGCACCCTCGAGGCCCTTGAACTTCTGCCAGTCGCCGGTAACCTTCAGCAGTGCCAGAACAGGCTCGGTTGGCTGTGCGCCAACGCCCAGCCAGTACTGTGCGCGCTCGGAATCGATCTTGATTACGGATGGGTCCTGCTTTGGCTCGTAGATACCGATGTTCTCGATAACCTTGCCATCGCGACGGGTACGTGCGTCAGCGATAACTACGCGGTAGTGAGGGGTACGGATCTTGCCAAGACGCTGCAGCTTGATCTTTACAGCCATGATTAATAGTCCTTATCTAGTCACTGGGCAGTACATGACACGAACACCATCACCGTGTGTTCGCCGGTTCAGCCCTTGGATTTAGTCTGCGTGTGACGTAGACCGTTCGACCGTGGTCGGTTGCGGTGTTACGCAGAATAAATATGAAATTAGTTGCGGCGAGTGTTCTTATTCACACACAACCTTTGACATCATACGGGGTTTATCTGAGCTTTGCCAAATTCACCCACGGACGGTGAGTCCCCATCCCCTTGTCAGCTCGGAGGAGTAGTCTGATTCGAGCTATGACCGAATATATAAATAGCTCACTGCTGATATCCGGCCAAGTAGAACTTGAACTACGAGCTACACAAGGGATCCACTGAGCCGTTGTGTGCAAGAGTACAGTCTCGTTGTCGTGTTGCCACACCCTTGGCACTTGTTGAGATTTTGAAACGTTTATCTATGGCTAAAGATTCCCCGCGTAATTTCCGGTACCGCTATGACCTTGACGGGCTCCGCGGCATTGCTATCGCCCTTGTGGTCATATTCCACGTCTTCGTGGGCCGCGTATCTGGCGGCGTTGACGTGTTCCTGTTGCTATCCGGTTACTTCTTCCTGGGTTCGCAGCTGCGATACGCAGCTAAAGAGAATGCGTCTTTGAATCCTTGGTGGCCGATCTGGCGTACCATTCGCCGGTTGGTCCCAGCGCTCGCGCTGGTCATCGGCGTAACTTTCCTCCTAGTCTATTTTGTCACCCCACAGCTTCTGAGGCAGGAGCTCACCCAGCAGATCACCGCTACCCTGCTGTACTACCAGAACTGGGAGCTGGCGGCTCAGGACGCTGACTACGCCGCGGCATCAGCGGAGACATCCCCACTGCAGCACATGTGGTCCATGGCGGTGCAGGGGCAGTTCTACTTGATGGGCATCCTATTTGCCACACTCTTGGCGCTGGTTATGAAGCTGCGACCAGCCTCGTCCTCCACGAGGTTCCCTACGGTCAACCAGATCGCTGGCCCGATTCTGATCGTGGCCACCATCGCGTCTTTTGCCTACGCCTCCCGCCACGGCCTCTACGGCACTGGTGACAACTACTACTCCACGTGGTCGCGCGCTTGGGAGCTCACGCTCGGCGCGGTGCTGGCTATCTACGCGCACAAGGTGCCAACGCTGTCGCGTCGGCTTTCCGACGTCCTCACGGCGCTCGGCCTGCTCGCGCTGCTTCTGACCGGCATTGTCATCTCCAACTCCTTGGCGTTCCCAGGCCCACTTTCCTTACTGCCACTCGGCGGCGCAATGCTTATCATCCTGTTCGGTGGTGGCCGCATTTCCGGTGTGATGGCCTCAAAGAAAGCACGTTGGCTGGGCGATATCGCCTACTCGCTGTACCTGTGGCACTGGCCACTGTTGATCCTGTCAACCTCCGCTCTTGGGGTAGATACTCCACCATGGTGGCTGGGAGTCATCATCATCGCGATCTCCCTCATCTTGGCTCAGCTGACGCACAAGTTCATCGAACAACCACTACGTCAACACCGCAAGCGTCCAATGGTTGATGACATGCCGGTACACAAGGGTTTGGCAGATATGCGTACCCGCGCCGGCGGGTTCCGCGCTGTTGGTGGCGTAGTTGTTGCGGCCTGCGTTGCCGCAATGATGTGCATCCAGCCTTGGTGGAATTCCGTAGTAGCAAACGAAACTGATACCAACTTGAACCCAACGTTCTATCCAGGCGTGATGGCCAACTTCGGTGTTAAAGCCCCATCCGGAATGCCAGTGAAGCCGGATCCTGTGTTGGTCGGTTCCATGATGCCACCATTCGCCCAAAAGATCTGCTTCGTAGGCAAAGATCAACCAGCTAACCGACTCGACGAATTCTCCCCGCGGGATCCATCCGTACCATGCGCTATCGGTGATCTCGATGCGGACTTCACGATCTACATGGTTGGTGGTTCTCACTCGGAACAGTGGGCCTCCGGCTTTGAAAAACTAGGCCACGAGATGGGATTCAAGGTGGTGCCAATGCTGCGCCAGGACTGCCCTATTGAGACTGGCCCTGATACAGACGTCACCCCAGTCTGCGCGGAGTGGGGCCAGATGGTCATTGAGCGCATTATTCAGGACAAGCCGGACTTGGTGGTCTCTAATACCACGCGACCTGGCGGAGAGAGGGGCACCGGCAAAGATGTTGTCCCTGCAGGCTACGTTGGGTTCTGGGAAGTGCTCGCAGAACACAACATCCCGTTCCTCGGCCTTCGTGATAACCCATGGGGATTTGATGAAAACGGCAAGGGTTACGAATTTGATGAATGCTACGTTGCCACCAAGGACGCCGCAGAGTGTGGCCGCGCACGTGAGACCGTCTATCAGCCCGTAGATCCTGCCGCTGCCGTCTTGGCCCAGTGGCCGAACATGATTGCGGTGGACACTCAGGATTGGTTCTGTGGTCCAGACGATAACTGTCCTGTTGTTATTGGTAACACCATGGTCTACCGCGACATGCACCACATCACGAACGCGTTCGCTGTGTCTGCTGCCCCGCTGCTGCGCGACTACCTCCAGCCCTTCCTCGATAGAGTCCCTCAGCAGCAACAGGTTCCGGAGAATCTGCACCTCAATGAGCAGCACATTGATTCGTGGTCTACCAACTACCAGTCCGAGCTTGAGCAATTATGGCTGGATTACGGCGCACCGCAGATTGATCCGAATACAGGTGAACTGATTGGTAATCAGCCCGTAGATCCCGCATCCCCTGACTCAATGGTTCAGGACATGCTGCCACCTGCACCACGTGCTGGCGGAATTACTGCTTTCCCGTTGTAAGGCATATGAAAGAAACGCCGCACGGAAGTTCTTCCGTGCGGCGTTTTACTTTACCTACAGCACTCACCACCATAGATGTTGGGGTGACGGCCGGTGGCGCACGTGATCGTTTTCGCTACGATTCTCAACAATGTACATGATCGCAATTACGTCCCGATTGCGGCAGTGCCCTCGGTTTTCGGCGTCCTTTTCCTGTCTGCGCGGAGGCTACATGGCACTGCCCACCCCACGTGGTCGTGGGGTGGGCAGTGCTGCGGGGCTACCGGCTACTTGCTACCGCCGTTGCCTTTGCCAAAGTCAAGGTTATTTAGGTCAATGTTCTCCATGCCCTTCGGTAGCTTCGGCATACCTGGGATCTTGCCCAGTCCGCCCATGCCCGGCATTCCGCCCATGGCTTCCATCTGCTCCTGCATCTTCTGCAGCTCGGCCATGTTTGGCATGCCCGGCATTCCGTTAGCCGCGCCTGGGAAACCAGGGGTGTTTGGCCTGTTACGGTTCTTCGCTGGCTTGCGCTTGCCGTTCTTGCCCTTGCGGCCCTTTGGCTTCTTCTTGGTGGCGGAGCGCCCCATACCGCCCATGCCCATCTGACCGGCCATCTGTCCCATCATCTTCTTCGCATCAAAGAAACGCTCCACCAGCTGGTTTACCTCAGCCACGGTGACGCCGGAGCCGTTAGCGATGCGCTTGCGTCGGGATGCGTTCAGGATCTTAGGATTGTTGCGTTCTTCGGGGGTCATGCCGCGGATGATGGCTTGGATGCGGTCCAAGTGCTTCTCATCCACCATGTCCGCCATCTGGCTCATAGCCTTGCCACCCGGAAGCATCTTCAGGATGTTGCCCAGTGGGCCCATGTTGCGGATCATGAGCATTTGATTGAGGAAGTCATCCAGGGTCAGCTCGCCGGTGCCCAGCTTCTGAGCGGCCTCCATGGCCTGCTCTTGGTCCAGGTTCTTTTCCGCCTGCTCGATCAAAGTGAGCATGTCACCCATACCGAGGATTCGGCTGGACATGCGCTCCGGATGGAAGACGTCAAAGTCCGTGAGCTTCTCGCCGGTGGAGGCGAACATAATTGGCTTGCCAGTAACCTCACGGATAGACAGCGCGGCACCGCCACGGGCGTCACCATCGAGCTTGGTCAAAACAACGCCGGTGAAGTCAACGCCATCACGGAATGCTTCCGCGGTGTTGACGGCATCCTGACCAATCATGGCGTCAATAACAAAGAGGACTTCATCAGGGTTGACGGCGTCACGGATGTTGCGAGCCTGGGTCATCAGAGTCTCATCGATGCCCAAGCGGCCCGCGGTATCTACGATGACTACATCATGCTGGGTACGCTTCGCTTCCTCAATGCTCTGCTGCGCCACTGCAACGGGATCACCGTGGGAGGTGCCCATTTCATGCTCAAGGGAATCGATAGAGGTACCGGGGTCCGGCGCGAACGTCTTGACACCGGCACGCTCACCGACAATCTGCAGCTGCTGAACAGCGCCTGGACGCTGGAGGTCACAGGCCACCAGCATTGGGGTGTGGCCTTGATCAGACAACCACTTAGCCAGCTTACCGGCCAAGGTGGTCTTACCAGCACCCTGCAGACCAGCCAACATGATCACGGTTGGTGGGTTCTTAGCAAGCGTCAGGCGGCGAGTCTCACCGCCCAAGATGGCCGTGAGCTCCTGATCAACAATCTTGATCACCTGCTCCGCTGGGTTAAGCGCCTTGGATACCTCAGCACCGAGGGCGCGTTCCTTGATGCGCTTAACAAAACCGCGGACGACGGTAAGCGAAACGTCCGCCTCCAGCAGAGCTAGGCGGATCTCGCGGGATACCGCGTTGATGTCGGCTTCGGTTACTTTGCCCTTGGATCGCAGACCACCAAGGGCTTGGCCTAGACGATCTGACAGTGACTCAAACACGTAAGAGAATTCTCCTTGATCATGTGCGCGGAGGCAGAAGTTTTTCTAACTTTTATCAACGTTCCATTGTGTCATACTTTCAGGCGTTTTTTTAAGTAGCGCGCGTGCCGTTAAGCCTTAGTCAGGGCTTGGACCACATCGCGCTCCACCGCGGATCGATTAAAACCCTCCGCCAGCTTGATCTGCACAATCATGGTGGCACCAGGGTTAGACATGGTCATCCATTCCACATCCGGCAGGACATTAATGAGTTTTCCCAGCGCGCCTTTTCGGTCCGTAGCTCGTACCTCGAGCAAATCCCCGCTCCAAAAGGTTGCCGCCATGCCACGGGATAGCTCTGGCAGTGTGGAGAAGCGGCCCGATCGGTGCCCTTGAATCACTTCTTGCTCGTTGAAGCCTGAACCCATGTGGTTGTACACCACAAATCGAGCCTTCGCTGTTGTGGCCCCGTCATCCGCCGAATCGTTCGGGCTCACACGGATGGCCCCCTGCTCAATGTTCCAGTTCTTAGCTGCCATGAGAGCTAGTAGCTTGTTCACGTCTTTCTCATTAGCCCCCTTCCATTTCACCTCCGCGTAGACCTGATCTGGGAATATGTCGAGCTTTTCGTCATCTAGGACGTTCACCTCGATTTCCTCTGCAACATTGATGCACGGCGGCTCTGGAATAATCACGCTCAGACGCTCACGCGCACGGCCGCACAGAATACGAAGGCCACGTTCTAGGTTCTTGGTCCACACGCCGGGGCCGGTTCCCTTGGAGTCCGCCTCGACCAGCGCCTCCAGCAAATCTATGGTGAGCAGGTTGTAGCCGGTGGCCTCCAAGATTTTCTCTAAGGCGTCATCACCGGTTGGATCCATCGTCCTACATACATCGGGCAGAAGCGTGTGCTGCGCCACCACGGTGCGCACCACATTCACGTCGTGGGCATTGAGCCCCATCCGTTTGGCCATGCGCTCTACAAACTCGGCTCCTACTTCTTCGTGCGGTCGGTTATGTCCCTTGCCCACGTCGTGGTACAGCGCTGCCAACAACAGCAAATCCGGACGCGCCACGGTGATGGACTTCTCCGCGCAATTGGCCACCACTGCCAAGCTGTGACGGTCAATTGTTTGGATGTGAATGGGTTCGCGTGGCATCATTCCGCGAATGTGGTCCCACTCCGGCACAAGTTGGGTCCAAAATCCATGCTCGTCCATTTCTTGCACAACCGACGTAGACTGCGTGGCAGAGCTCAACGTAGTGAGGAAGTCCGCCGCAATGGTACGGGTGAACTTGCTAGGAAGCGGTGGTAGTTCTTTAAGACGCTTCCAGGTGGCAGACGTCACCGGAAGCCCGTGGCGGGCGCTGGCCGCAGATACCCGCAACAGTAGACCTGGGTCAGTCATGTCTGGGTTCTTGCTGAGGACTAGTTCCCCACCGACCTCCACAACGTCCACGTCAATCGGGCGGCGAGCCGCCCGACGGAGCCCAGTGTGGCGAGGCATCTGGTTGCGCGCGATGGTCAGCGCCTGCGTGACTGCATCATCCACTTTCGCAGCGGCGGCGGCGATGGCACGCGAGAGCTCGTAACGGTCAGTGAAACCTAGGTCCTCAGCAACGTCGACGGCGAACTCGGGATCCAGCTGATCGCGTGCGCGACCTGCGTGCACGTGCAACAGCGTGCGGACGTCGTTAAGAAGGGCGCGTTCCGTGTCTAGTTGAGCCCTATCCACAAGATTGGCGAACGCCAGTGCATTAACTAGGTCGATGTCGCGCAGGCCACCACGTCCGTGCTTGAGGTCCGGGTGGGTCATCGCCACCACTGAACCGGACCGACGCCAGCGAGCAATTGCCGCGTCCACCAGGTGGTTGAAGTTTCTCTTTGCTTCCCTACGCCAAGTTTCCAACACCAGCCGGCGCGCCTGCTCCGATAGCTCGGCGTTGCCGCGGATGTGTTTGATGTCTAGCAACGCGAGCGCCGAGGTGACATCCGCACTGATGATGTCCGCGCACTCACCTGGGGTGCGTACGGCGTAATCGAGGCGCATCTTGGCATCCCACACTGGGTACCAGAGATCTTTTACTTGGGAGGCATCGAAGTCAGGCTCGTGAATAAGAAGGAGATCCAGATCAGACTTGGGACTCATCTCCCCACGCGCCAGCGAGCCCGTTGCTGCCAATGCCGTCCCCTCGGGCAGGTCGAGTTTTTCCAGCAGCTCCAAGGCCTTGGCCGTCGTGCGCTCTCGCAACGAGGCTGGCGACGCTTTGTGCTGGGTCTGGAGCCGGTCACTCATGTTCTACTCCTCAAGAATTAGAAAACACCCTGGGGTTAATACCCAAGGTGTCTCCTGATCAACTGTTTAGATAGCGTCAGTACCACGCTCACCGGTACGAACACGCACCAGCTCATCCACGGTAGTGACCCACACCTTGCCGTCACCGATCTTGCCAGTCTGGGCTGCGCCCACGATAGCGTTGACCGCGTCCTCCAGAAGGGAATCATCAATGACGATCTCAATTTTCACCTTTGGAACAAAGTCCACAGCGTACTCAGCGCCTCGGTACACCTCAGAGTGGCCCTTCTGCTGTCCAAAACCCTGCGCCTCTGTAACAGTCATGCCGTGGACACCAATCTGCTCCAGGGCATCCTTGACGTCCGAGAGAGTAAATGGCTTAACAATTGCGGTTACGAGCTTCATTTTCCGGCCTTCCCAAATGTAATGAAGAAAGTTCCTCCACCAGCCTTGGTGCCCTTGCGCACTCCCAAACGGTGTTCACTTAATTTGTATTAAAAAACTTGCGTCTATTCTAGCTTTTTCAGCTGAGCCCCATGATCGTTTTGCATTGGGGCTTTTCAGCTGGGAAGACGGCGCTGACCCGGTCTCCCCTTTTTCTACCTTTCCTCCGGAAGACAGTTAGCGGATGTCAGGACCAGCGTTGTCGTATGCGGTCTCACCGTGCTCGTGGAAGTCGACACCGTTGTGTTCTTCCTCGTCATCCACACGCCACCCGAGGGTCACCTTGACAATGATGGCAAGTACAAACGCAACCACACCAGCGAAGATCATGGCAACAACAGCGATGACAACCTGCACGATGAACAGTTTCCACCCGTCAGCACCGCCACCAGTGAAGGCACCGGAGCCGTCAGCCAAGAGACCAACCCCGATGGTGCCCCACAAACCAGCAACCAAGTGGACGCCCACAACATCAAGTGAGTCATCGAATCCGAACTTAAACTTCAACCCGACACCGAGTGCTGCCAGAACGCCGCCGATTGCGCCGAGGATCAGTGAGGTTACGGGCGTCAGTGCACCCGCGGCTGGAGTGATGGCAACCAGGCCGGCGACGATACCGGACGCCGCGCCCAAGGAGGTTGCACGGCCGTCTCGGATCCTTTCCGTAAGCAACCAGCCGAGCATCGCGGCTGCGGTCGCAGCCGTGGTGTTCACCCAAGCGAGGCCAGCAAGGCCATCTGCCGCAAACGCAGAACCTCCGTTGAAGCCGAACCAGCCGAACCACAGTAGTGCCGCGCCCAGCATCACGAAGGGCAGATTGTGTGGGCGGTGCGCAACACGCGGGAAGGTCTTGCGCTTGCCCACAACAATCGCCAGCACGAGGGCCGTAATACCAGCAGAAATGTGCACGACGGTTCCGCCGGCGAAGTCGATTGGCGCGATGTTGGCCTCGCCGTCGGTTGCCCCAAACATCCACGCACTGAATCCACGCTCTTCAGCATGCAAGAGGCCACCGCCCCACACCATGTGCGCCAGCGGGAAGTAAACGAACGTGGCCCACAAGCCGGCGAACAGCAACCACGATCCGAACTTAACGCGCTCTGCTAGGGCACCGGAGATGATTGCGGTGGAGATGACGGCAAAGGTCAGCTGGAATCCGACATCGATAATGTTGGCGTAGCCAGAAGCGCCTACAACGTAGTTACCATCGGCATCCACAATCTGGTCCTTTAGGCCGAACTGCTCAAATGGGTTCGCGAATACACCGCCAATGGATGAACCATAGGACATGGACCAGCCCCACAAAATGTAAATGACCGACACAACGCCCAAGGCGCCGAAGGACATCATCATCATGTTCAGGACAGACTTTTTACGTGACATGCCTCCGTAGAAGAAAGCAAGTGCCGGAGTCATCAGCAAAACCAGGGACGCGGAGATCAGCATCCAGCTGGCATTGCCCGATGCCTGAATTACTTCATCAGCAGTCATGGGGTGCTCCTTTTTGTACGTGTGAAGAGTTCTTACTCCTCTTTCCGATGGCCTAACGGTTCCATCTTGCGAGGGGATACTGGGATAGTCCCGTCCTCACCGAGTTCGTGAGCCCGTATACACAGACCCTCTATCAGTGCCGGACCTATCCAAGTCTAGTGACTAACTATAGACCGATAGATTTAATTTCCTATAAAGCTATAGAAAATAATCGCACCGTCTCCACCCCCATACCTATAGGGCTATCGAAACAATTGAGGTGCACTTTTACTGATGACCTTTAAGTACTTTCCCGCGCAGTACTCAGGCTTGACTACCCCCACACACAGCGTAGAAAGATCCATTCATAGGGCAAGCGGGGTTACTTCCCCACCACTTTTTGACTACATCCCGAGGATGAACGACTGGCCGGACCGAACCACCAAAGGACTCTCACGCCACACTGTGCAACGTGCACAAAGACAGCAAACGCCGCCTCCCGTAACTTCTAAGGGAGACGGCACCACGGCCTCATCAGGCCATACTTTTACTTCCACACACGCTTACGGTTCTTAAACCAGATAGCACCCGTCAGCAGCGTTGCGAACGCCGTCCAACCAGCATACGGCGCCAAGAACCAGCCACGCTTGGAGTCAACATCTACACACCTGCGAACCAGATCTGCACTGGAAACAGCCAGTGCTGCTGCCTGGAACGTGGCCAGGCCGGCCTTCTTGGACTTGAAGAACAACAACGACCAGCCAGCATTCAGTACCAAATTGACCACGGTAGCGATGGCGAGGCTCTGGAACTTGTCCGCCTCCCTACGCTCCTCCAGATCGGCCAAGCTGGAACCCACCACAATCGCAATGTCGAGGTATAGCGCCGTCCATGCAACTGGGAACAACCACACTGGTGGCTGGAAATCTGGCTTCAGCCTGGACTTGTACCACAGCGTATTGGGATTAGTAGCTAGCGAACCCACCGTTGCGGTGGTGACCACAGCAGCCGAAGTGGCGCTAATGGTTTTGACACGGTTTTTCTGCACAGTATTCAAGCTCATGCAGGCCAGCATACGCCGAACTTGACCGCTACGACGGTGAACCATCTCAACACTGGGGTAATACTGTTCCTAGGTATCTGTTCTTTATCCGTCCACATCCAGCAATCAGTTGCACGCTATCAAAATTGTGTAGGGTGGGTCGAGACAAGGTGATCACTAACTCCAGTGACCACACCGTTCACAACCAAGGAGTTAAACTATGTCTTCTACTCGCACATCTCAAACCGCAGCTCGCATCATTTTGGGCTCGTTCATGACGTTTGCTGGCATTACCCACCTCACCACTGCCAGGGAGGAATTCCAAGCTCAGGTTCCTAGCTGGATTCCTGTGGACGATGACCTAGTAGTAGTGGGTTCCGGTGTTGCCGAAATCGCACTCGGCGCATCATTGCTCGCTCTACCCAAGCACCGCAAGCTCACCGGCACCGCTTTGGCGGCATTCTACACCGCAATTTTCCCAGGCAATATCGGCCAGTACGCTGAACGCAAGGACGGCTTCGGCCTAGACACCGATCGCAAGCGCCTCATCAGGCTGTTCGGCCAACCAGGCCTCATTGCCGCAGCACTGTGGGCAGCGGGAATTCCAAAGAAGTAAACACCTGCCCCACGCAAGGACCGGCGTAGTTCACCACATGGTGAACTACGCCGGTCCTTATCTGTTGAGTTTTACGACCTTACTGAGTGCTGGTGCCTAGCAGAGCGTCTACGAATCCCTCAACCTCAAACGGTGCCAAGTGGTCCGCGCCCTCGCCCAATCCAACGAGCTTAACTGGGACTCCCAGTTCCTCTTGGACGCGGAATACGATGCCACCTTTGGCGGATCCATCCAGCTTGGTCAAGACTACGCCGGTGATGTTGACTACCTCACGGAAGGCCTTGGCCTGCAGCATGCCATTCTGGCCGGTGGTGGCGTCCAGAACCAGCAGAACCTCATCAACAACCGCCTTCTTTTCCACAACGCGCTTCACCTTGCCCAACTGATCCATCAGGTTGTTGGAATTATGCAGACGGCCGGCGGTATCGATGAGAACCACGTCTGCACCGGTGGCAACACCCTCAGCAACGGCGTCGAAGGCTACGGATGCTGGATCGGCGCCTTCCTTTCCGCGAACCGTCTTTGCCCCTACACGACGGCCCCACGTCTCAAGCTGGTCGGCAGCGGCGGCACGGAAGGTATCAGCCGCACCCAGAACCACGTTGTGCCCCATGGACACAAGCACACGGGCAAGCTTGCCCGTGGTGGTGGTCTTACCGGTACCGTTGACTCCCACTACCAGGATGACGGCTGGTTTGCCCTCAAACGGCATGGCCTTGATGGAGCGGTCTAGCTCAGGGTGGCATGCCTCAATCAAGGTCTCACGCAGCATTGCTCGCGCCTCAGCTTCAGAGGAAACGCCACGTTCAGCGATCTTCTCGCGCAGCTCATCCGTGACGGCCATAGTGATATTTGCCCCAAGGTCAGCCTGCAAAAGCTCGTCTTCGATCTCTTCCCATGCGTCCTCATCGAGGTCACCGGCCGACAGCATACCCAACACGGACTGACCAAACACGTTCTGGGACTTGGACAAACGTCCACGCAAGCGACCGATGCGACCTGCAGCAGGGTCAATGTCCTCAATATTTGCTGCAACGGCAGCAGACTGCGCCTCCGGTCGAATCAGAGGCGACGCTTTCCGTATCAACCTTATCTAGGGCTTGCTCAACGGCCTCCTCAATGGTTGCCGCCGCGACTGCAGCCTCGGTTGCCTCAGGATCAACGGTGTCTACCGCGTCGGTGTGCTCATCGCCAGCGTCAGGTACGGTGTCGGTGTCATGCTCGCCTAGGTCGGCCTCATGTGCTTGCGTCTGCGCGTTGTCACCCTCGGGTGCTTCCTGTTCCACGTGCTCGAGTGCATCTGCCTGGGCTTGAGAGTCCACTTCACTAACAGCCTGCGCCGCTTCATGGGTTAGTTCGGTTTCCTCAGGGCGCTCATATTCAGCCTCGTCGGCTGCATCCGGATCTTCGCCAAACTCCTCAAGTTCGGCGAACTCATCGTCAAGATTTGGTTCTGACTCCTGCGCCTGTACCTTGGCAGCCTCTCGCTCCACCCTGGCAGCTTCCGCATCCTTAGTGGCCTCAGACTCAGCGGTGCTGCCCGACGGCGAGTCCGAATCGACGATTGCCTCTGGGGATGAGACCTGCTGGGACTCGGCGTCCTTGGCCTCCGCGACTTGCTTATCGTTCTTCTCAGCTGATGCTACTGCGGCAATGCTTGCTCCGCCTACCCCACCGGCGACGACACCGCCCGCCGCAGTTCTGGGTGGATGAGGTCTCGTCTGCCTGAGCAACTTCGTCAACTTTTAGCTCGGTAACTGGCTTAGGCTCTGGATCCGGAATGGAGGTAGGAGTGCGAGGCGGAACTTCACTAGTTGCGGTCTCAGGTGCGATCGTTGGGGTGCTCGGTACCTTGTTGGCATCACCAACCTTGACCTCGTTAGTCACAAGCTGGGCTTCTTCCTTAGCCGTATTATTCACACCACGCGGCGCCTTATCCGGCTCAGGGGTAACTGGCTCGTTAATCAGAGGCTTGTCCTTTTCCACTGGGTCTGGAGCGATACTCCGATCCAGCTGCTGTTGCGCCTTGGCGGTTGCGGAGTCAGCGCGTGATGCATCCGCGTTTGCCTGCGGCTCCTGACCATCAAGGAGAACGGGCTCCTTTTCCTTGGAGGTAGTTGCTGGGGCAAAGTTAAAGCCACCTTTGGCCTGGTAATTGCCAGACTTTTGCTCTTGGGTGAGCTCCTTTTGTGGGACTTGTTCCTTAGGAGTAAAGCTGACCGTCTTAGACTTCTTGCGCTTGAGGCCAAAGACCACAAGAAGAATCAAGAGCAGTACAAGGACGAGGGCGATTATGCCTATGAGCAATGGGGTTTCGATCATGCTTTACAGTCTTGCAAACTTACTGGCTTTTTACACCTTTCATGATCCAAATGTTGGCAAGCTGTTAGAGAACTTTCTACCGCCAGAGGTCACATGAAAGCACCAATAAGCCCGGTTACGCGCCGTTTTCAGAGCGAAATTTAACTTATTGGTGCTTCCGTCTATCTCTTAGACAATGCCCTGATGCTTCACAGACAACACCATGGCCTCAGCTGCCACGAGGTCACTGGTCACAAGGTCTGGCACGATGTCCGCGAGCTTGGCCCACCCGGCGGTGACGGAGTCCAGAGTTTTAGTGGACGTAATCATGCCATGGGCATGCATACGCGCAGCCAGGGCAAGGATCAGCGAGACCACCGGAGTTAGTGACCAGACATTATCCTTCGCATCGGTATCCACGCCGTCGAGCTTGTCAAAGCGCACACGCGCCATTGCATATAGCGTCCGGTTGGTGGAACGAAGGGTGCGCAACAGGGTGACAGCTGGCTGAATCAAGCTGGTAGAGGTCAGCAGCTGCTTGAGCTTTTCACGCTGGGTGAAGGTCTCAAATACAGCGAGCAAGCGAGAGCCGTCATCCAAAATGGCCCCGGGCACGATGTTTCCTTGACCAAAGAGCATATCCAGCACCTGTCGCTGCTGAGTCTCCTCCATGGAGGCCAGTGCCACAGTAGAACGGTCAATGCAGGCAGAATCCAGCGTCTCATCACGTCCGGTACGCAGGATTGCGAGAAGGTTATCACCGGCCAACGTGGACAGTTCCCCAAGCAGCTCTTCCACCAAGTTCGAGGATTCCTGCGGAATGGTTTCCTCGGATTCTATGGCCTCTGCCATGCTCATCGGCGTGCGTCGCACAGCCTTGGCCTTGCGGGGAGTCACCACCGCGGCAGCCAGTTCCTCAGCAGGGGTAGCGGCATCGTCTGTGCTTTCCGAGGCCTCCGTGTACAACCGGTCGATATCGCTCATGAGCTCCAGCGCGCCGATCCACGCCGCGCGGTGGTAATCCTCGCGATGCTCGTCTCCCTCCAAGTCGCTCTTGGCACGTCCGGTGAATTCGCAGCGAGCCAGCGCAGAGGCCACGATCCGACCGGGCTGTTTATCGGACGGCACGAGCGAGTTGGACAAGCTATTAAGGGCGGCGTCTGGGTTGGCGCGGAAGACCTTAAATAGGGCGGATGCAGCAGATGGGTGGACGCTACCGGTCACCAACAGATCCCACAACAGCGGCATGATGGAGTCATCAGCGGGGATGTCTTCTGACTCGCCCGCAATGAACGCGGACAGTCCCGCCAGCGCGTCGTCCTGCTCTGCAAAGAAACCGCGCTGCGGGATCACGAATGCAGACTCTCCAGGCGCTACCGGTGCGCGCAGGGTCATGAACGAGTCCGGCGTGTGCAGCTGGATGGCCAAGTCACCAGCGCCCACGAACTCCTCGGGCAATTCGATGGTACGGTCTTCCACCGCCACCTTCGTGGCTGGCTGCCACGGTGCGGACAGCGGCCAAATCCACGCGTCAACATCGCCCACGGATTCTGTCACGGACTGCCCCAATGCGTTAGCGAAAGAAACAGCAAGCTTCTTGCCCACAGGCTTGACCTTTGGTGCTGGAGTTGCTTCCTCATCTACCTCCGGCTGCTCTACTTCATCTGGAACGAGCGCAACGGAGACATTGATGTGGGAGCGGATATCCGCCAGCGCAACGGAGATGCGCTTGTCTGTGCGCGGGTCGGTCCACTCTAGGTCGATGCGGCCCTGCGGCATGGTGGCTGCAGAGGTCGCAATCCCAGACATCGGCGCCAAGTACGTGATGCCATCCACATCGACGGTGAGCTTGTTAGTTTTCACCGGCGCACCATGGTTGTTGCGCAGGGAGACACGCGGATCAATCAGCTCGCCGGCCGCGCGGATGCGAAGGGTACCCGCGCCATCAATGGTTCGGGAGCGAACGACCATACGAGATGCTCGCCACACCGGCGGTTCCGTGTTCAGCGGCAGCTCGAAAGTGAGACGCGGAGGGGTAAAGCGGATGGGAAGCTGATCTCCTTCATCCGTCAGTACCACGATGTCAGCACCGGATTCTTGCGCACCCACAGTCACGGACTTCTTATCGGTATGGAAGTCCTTGGTGGTTGGCTTTAGCGTGAGGGTAGCCTCGCTCAAACCACCTCCGGTTGGAATACGGAAGGATCGACACGCGCCGGCGATGTCGATCACCGCGGACGCTCCCTCAACAATCGAAAATTCGTGACGGAAGGACTCGTTTCGTGGGCCACGCATGCGAACCAAGTACTCGCCCACCCATGGGGCGTCGTAAAGCTCAGGGTCAAAGACTTGGAATACGCCACCTTCCTTTGGAACCTCCAGTGGCTCCGGCTGCGTGATTTCCTCGCCCTGGCTGGCAACGCCACCGAAGGATGAGATGGCAAGGTACCACGTTTCAGTCTGACCAGAAGGAGTTGGTGGGAATTCTGCAAGTAGCGACTCGTTGAACACCGGTAGTCCAGACAGGGAACGCAGATGTTCAATGGGCTCGGCCGGATCCTTAAACATCACGCGCTGGCGCGGATCAATAGCGCGCACGTCCTCGATGGATACTTGCTCACCTGGGGCAATAGCGGCCAAGGACACTGCATTCGATACATCCAGGGTATGGCAGATCCACCCGTCCCAGCCTTCTACGGCGAAGCTTGCAAGTGGCAGGAGCTGTACTCCCGCCACGGTGTCTTCGATGCGTGCGTCCCGTGGGACAAGCGCGTTAATGGTCTGGTGGTGGAGACTGACCTTGTCCGTCACATTGGAGCCACCTGCGGTGAAGATGACCAGGGCTTCATCATTCATCACTACTGGGACAGTCCACGTAATGCCATTGGTGACGTCTTGGACGGTGAGCTCGCGCACGGCGTGATCCAGGGTGATGTCTAGCTTCTCTGCGTAGCCAGACGTATCGCCCCACGCCACGCCGGTGCGGTAGACCTTGGTGGTTGCATCGATGGAAACACGCCAGGTGACCTCACCCAGTTGACCATCTGCAAGCTGAGGCACCCGCTGCTCCGGCAGGCGGAGGCAGATCTTCTTACGCTTGGAATCGAGAATGAGGCGAGGGCGCAACTCACGATTAGCCACGCCCACTGCGGACTCGCGGTCTACGGTACCTACTGGTCGTTCACGAAGCTCAGCGGCTACGCCCTCCGCCAGCGCCGAAGGCAACTGAGGGGTGAGGAAACTACGGTTACGGTCGAACCAGCTGGTGGGGTGTTTGAGGCTGAATGCTCGAATGGCGAGCACACCCTCAATAATCTTCTTGGCCAGCTCTGGGTTTTGATCCAAAGTAAACGCGAAATACTGCGGAGTTTGAGTCTGCGCAATCTGGGCAGCAACATCCTCTGCCAGGACGTCAGCATCGAGGGAAATGCCGTCGATGAGTTCCAGCAACGTTGGAACGCATGAGTTGATGAGCCCCGCCTGCACAGGGAAGAAAGCGATTTCCGGAATCAGGCCTAGTGTTTCCCCCGCTGCCTGAGCATCTGGAAGCGCGAAACCGTAGGCCTCCTTAGCCGCCGCGGCAGTCTGAGTAATCACCTCAATGAGTTCGTCTTCTGGAACCTGAAGGCCTAGACCACCAGCGTATTCCGCAGCGAAATTGGAGAAGTCCGTTAACCGGCCCGCACGGGTGGTCATGGTGAACGTAGCCAACGCGCGGGTGATATCCACCAAGTTCTTTAAGCTTGCGCCCGCAGCCAACTGGCGAGACAAAAACAGCCCGTAGAAACGCTCGATCCGCTCTAGGGAGTCACTGGAGAAGTTCAGGTCCGCAACGCTATCGACTTGGGCCAGTTGCTGTGCTAGCTCCAGCTCAACCTTGGACGCCCACCCCAACAAGCTGTCTGTCATATCCGCGATTGGTTGCTGGTTCGAACTCATTATTGCCTCAAACACTCCTCAAAAATTCCCCGGTGCATACAACGCCACACATTGTATGCGCATCCACCGTAGAAAACCTTCGAACACAGGCTAGATCGATTTAGCGTTGGTCACACCGCGCAAAGGCTCCAGTGACCTGTACTTTATCTCGATTCCTCACACCACATTGTTCGCCGGAATTCCCGCATGAACATTCTTTTCTACCATGAATCACTAACAAAAGCAGTACGCCATTTTGACGAGGGCAACGTCTGATGTGATGTGTGCTTACACGTCCCCACCGTGTGCCTCATCCGGCACGCCTGGCACGTTAGTGCTCAGCTGCGCACTGGCAGGTGACATGCGCTGTGAGATGACGCGCGTGACGCCGTCGCCCCGCATGGTCACGCCGTAGAGCACGTTGGCCACGTCCATGGTGGGCTTCTGGTGCGTGATCACGATCAACTGCGAGTCCTGACGCAACTGCTCAAATAGGGCGATGAGGCGACGCAAGTTGACATCATCAAGAGCTGCCTCCACCTCATCCATCACGTAGAACGGCGACGGGCGCGCGCGGAAGATAGCCACCAGCATAGCTAGCGCGGTCAGAGACTTTTCCCCACCTGAGAGTAGGGACAAGCGCTTAACTTTCTTGCCCGGCGGGCGTGCTTCCACCTCAATACCAGTAGCCAGCATGTCATCAGGCTCGGTCAGGACTAACCGCCCCTCTCCACCTGGGAACAGGGTGCTAAATACCTTGGGAAACTCCCGCTCTACGTCCTTCCACGCGTCCGTGAATAGCTGCAGGATTTTGGCGTCTACGTCATCAATCACGCCACCGAGATCCTTGCGGGCTTGTTCCACGTCAGCCAGTTGGGTGGAAAGATACTCGTAGCGTTCTTCCAGAGCCTTGAATTCCTCCAGCGCCAACGGATTGACCTTGCCCAGAGCATTGAGGTCCTTCTCCGCCTGCTTCAAGCGTGCCTTTTCCTCAGCCAGGTCGAAATCCTCGCTTGGTGTGTAGTCTCGCAAGAGATCTTCTACAGGAACACCTAGCTGCTCCGTGATCTTGGTCTGGGCTTCCTCCATGCGCACCACCTGCTGCTGGTGGGCGATTTCCAAAGAGTGAGCATTGTCGCTCAGGCGATTGAGCTGGTTGCGCAGCGCATTCACCTGATCCTTGGCTTGAGAGTTGCGTGCGGTAAGTGACTGCTTGCGCGCCTGCTTCTCGTCGCGATCTCTGGTAGCGCGCTCGATGGCGTCAGCCACGCGTGCACTCAGGTCGCGGGCGTTCTTGGCCACGACATGTGCCACGTCAGCTTGGCGCTTGCGACGCTGCATCGCCTGCTCATGACGTGCCTTCGCCTGGCGCTCATGCTGCGCCTGCCTGCGCAGCGCATCGCCCTTGCCCTGCTGCTGCGCAGCCTTCTCCTCGGCCGAGCGCAGGCTCAGCCGCGCTTCCATCTCCATGGCCTTGACCTGAGCCAGCTCCTGGGCGGCTTGGTCACGCTTGGCCGTCGACGGCTCCTGTGCGTCATCTGGATCCTGATCCACGCGTGCCAGACGATCCAACGTTTCCGCGAGCTCCTCCTTGAGCTTGGCTAGGCGCAGATCAGAGTCCGTGGCGCGCGATGCTTGGCGCTCGTGCTCCTTTATATTGGCATCGCGCTGAGACTCAACGCGCTTAGCGTCACGCTCAAGTGACTGAACAAGCGATTCTTGATCACGCAACACCGCGGTAGCGCGAGCGGAATTGACACGCGCTTCAGTGGCCGCCTGCTTGGCGCCTTCGAACGTACCGGACAGCTCCTGCAGCTGCAGCGATTCCGCCTCGAGTTCTTCCTTTGCTTGTGCGATCTGAGTAGATACCTCCACCGCGCTGGACGCGCCGCGGCCAAAGGCAACCCATCCCTCTCCGGCGAGGAAACCGTCGGACGTTACCGCGCGCAAGCGCGGATCACTATCGACTATGGCGCGCGCCTGCTTCTGGTCTGCAACCACGACAACATCCGCCAGCAAGCGGTTGATGGCAGCGGAGATCTCCGGGGCGGTGTGCACGTGATCGAGCAACCACTGCGGCTGCGGGGTGAACTGAGACAGATCCACGTCCATACGCCAACTCGACTCCACAGCCGCGGAGTCGAGAATTACCGTACGATTGACCCCTGCGGAATCCAAGCCGTCGAGCTTGCTTATGTCCGCCACCAAAGCCTCAGCCACCGCCCCCAGTGCCGTCGCAAGGGCCACGTCATAGTTTGTGTCTACGGTGACCTGATCTGCCAGCCGTGCCGGACTCTCCCCCAGCACCTGTGTGAGAGTCTCAGCGGAATCTGCCACCGGCATGGTGGCAGCCAGAGTGTCAATACGAGCTTGTAGTGCGGAAACCTTGCGCTCGTGATCGCGCTGAGTGTCACGCAGCTGATCAAGACGCTTCTCTGCGGCATCGGACTCCGCTGCTGCTCGCACGTGTGCCTCACGAAGTGGCTCGGTGTCTGCCTTGGCGTTGTCAATCTTGGCCGCTACCTCACGCAGCTCTTTCTCTGCCGCATTCGCACGCGCCCGGGTTTCCTCCAGTTGCTCAGCGTGACGCGCGATCTCCGCCTCCGCACTACTGACCTGCGTTTGCAGTGACTCCTGAGCTGCTAAGAGGCGGACCACGCCTTCACGACGATCCGCGATGGCGCGCACCTGCGCAAGGTGTTCCCTATCCGCGTCCTTGGCGCGCTCCTCGCACTCGAACACCTGCTCCCGAATGGTTTCTAGACGTTCGGCCGCAATCTCGACGGCCTCGGTGAGTTCGACAAGTTCTTCGTCAGCACGCTCCGCGCGTGCCTGAAGATCGTCGGGATCGGGGCCTTGGTAGGCCACCAGAGCAAACGACCCCGCGCGGTCCTCCGCGATGCGTCTGGTAGCTGCCACGCGCTCCGCCAGGGATGAGAGCGTGAACCATAGCTGCTGCGCCTTGTCCGCCTGCGGGGAGATCTGCCCCAGTTCCGCCTCCAGCTGCATCTGGATACCAGTGGCCTCTTCAAGCTGCTCCGTAACGGTCTCCACCTGCTCTGCAAGGATGCGTGCCTGGGACTCCGCACTCCCCAGTTTCTCCCGCAACTCCACCAGCTGGTGACCTGCCAACTTCAGGCGTGCATCGCGCAGATCCGCCTGTACCGTGGCCGCGCGCTTCGCGGCCTCCGCTTGGCGCGCCAGTGGCTTGAGCTGGCGACGCAGCTCTGCAGTAAGGTCATTGAGGCGGTCCAGGTTAGCCTGCATGCTCACCAGCTTGCGCTGGGCCTTTTCTTTACGACGCCTGTGCTTAAGCACGCCGGCGGCTTCCTCAATAAACGCGCGGCGATCCTCCGGCCGAGACTCCAAGATCTGGGCCAGACGGCCCTGCCCTACAATCACATGCATCTCACGGCCAATGCCGGAGTCACTTAAGAGCTCTTGGATATCCATCAGGCGGGCGCGAGTACCGTTGATCTCATACTCGCTGGCACCGTCACGGAACATGCGTCGGGTGACGGAAACCTCGCGGTAGTCGATTGGCAGCGCGCCGTCAGAATTATCGATAGTGAGCGTGACCTCAGCGCGGCCAAGTGGCTTTCGCTCACCCGCACCGGCGAAGATGACGTCCTCCATCTTGCCACCACGCAAAGTCTTGGCGCCCTGCTCGCCCATCACCCACGCCAGCGCATCGACCACATTGGACTTACCAGACCCATTGGGGCCCACCACCGCGCAGATTCCTGGCTCAAATTTTAGGGTCGTCGCAGACGCAAAGGACTTAAAACCTTTAAGCGTGAGAGACTTCAAATACACAGAGTGGAAGTTTAGCAAACCCCACCGTGAATCTATTGCTGACGAAAACCCTCGATACCCTTTGGCTCGCCCCACAGCTCAACCACGGCGTCAACTCGCCCAGGCCTTGATGCATTGGAGGGATCCCCCAACCGGTGAAGCAACTGCTCGCAACTGGCCTTATCGCCTTCCGCAACCACCTCTACTCTGCCATCAGCCTTATTGGTGGCTCTGCCATGAAGACCAAGCTCCTTGGCCTGCTTGGTGGTCCACCACCGAAACCCAACGCCCTGCACGTGGCCGTGAACAAACGCAGTAAGACGCACACTATCGCCCATCAAATCGATCCTTCCCCCACACAGAACTGAAAACCGATGCGGCCGAACCGCCTGGATGCCTCTAGAGTGTAGCTGCTCAGCCGGCGCCCAGCCGTTCGCAGGCGGTAGAAAGTGGAAAGAATCCACATTGACCTAGGCCAAAAACTTGATTGGGCCCAAGCCGACAGGGACAGTAGCGGGAAATCAATGAAGACCCGCACACCATATTTCAGGTGTGCGGGTCTGGCAAAGTACGTTCACGTTCCTTTAAGTAACGCTGCGTTACTTAAAGCAACGTGAACGATGAGTTGTTTTTCGGGAACTGGGCGTCGCTTATACTTCGCGAACGACCTGGCCGCCGCGTCGAGTTACTGGGTCGCTACCGTCCCAGCACTCAATGTTCTTCAGCTCAGGGAGCATATCGCGGTGGAAAACAGGATCAAGTCCCTTAGCTTTCTGCTGGGAGTAGTTCTTCAGCAGTTTCACGGCAACGCCGCCCAATGGGACGATCGCTATCAGGTTGATGAATACCATGGTTGCTGCCATGGTGTCGCCTAGTGCCCAAACCAGTGGGACGGAGCCGATAGCTCCACCGAAGACGCACAGCATCACGAAGATGCGGAATAGGGTCATGACGCCCTTGTTTTCGGTGAAGTACTCCAGGTTGGCTTGCGCCAAGTAGTAGTTGCCGATCACGGAGGAGAACGCCAGGAAGAAGAGAATGATGGTGACGAAGTGGATGCCCCATTCGCCCACCTCACCGGCGAGGGATTGCTGGGTCAGGGATACGCCTTGAACCTCTTCACCGTACTTAGGTGGCTCGAGCAGGATGATGAACGCGGTCACACTGCAAACGATGATGGTATCGAAGTATACGCCCAGGGTCTGAACCAAGCCCTGCTTCACTGGGTGGGAGACCTGTGCAGTTGCTGCGGCATTAGGAACGGAGCCCTGACCAGCCTCGTTGGAGAACAGGCCACGTCGCATGCCATGCGTGAAGGCAGCGCCCAAGGTAGCGCCAGCGATTTCCTTGAAGCCTAAAGCGTGGGAGAAGATTTCCGCAATCATGCCTGGAACCTGATCAATGCGCAGGATGATGACGAGGATACCTACGCCGATGTACAAGACAGCCATCACAGGCACGATGACCTGAGTGAAGTTAGAAATGCGCTTCAGCCCACCGAAGATGATGATACCGGTCAGTAGTGCCAGTACGCCACCGGTGATTGCCTTCACTTGGAAGGAGTCCGCGGAGTCAAGGGAGGTTCCCATTGCTTCGACGATGGAGTTCGCCTGAATGGCGTTGTACACAAAGCCGTACGTTAACGTGATGGCGATACCGAAGATGACGGCGAGCCACGGAGCGTTGAGGCCACGGGTCATGTAGTAGGCAGGGCCACCACGGTAGGCGCCGTCAGAGTCCTTGGTCTTGTACAGCTGGCCCAAGGTGGATTCGACGAAGGCTGTGGCGCCACCGAGGATAGCGATCATCCACATCCAGAACACGGCGCCTGGGCCGCCCATGGTAATGGCCACCGCCACACCGGCGACGTTACCGGTACCCACGCGAGATGCCGCGGAGATGGTGAAAGCCTTGAACGCAGAGATACCGTCTGCATCGGTCTTTCCGTTTTCTGGCTTCTCGCCTTTTTCCACGACGGAACGGAACATGTCAGGCAGCAAGCGTAGCTGCACTACCACGGTGCGGACACCGAAGTACACGCCGGCGCCAATCAATAGGAATGGGATTACCATCCAAAGATTGTCATTAATCGTCGACGTTACAAACGTTTCGATACTTTCCATGTGCATGAGACTACAGTCGCACTTTATGTAACTCCGAATAGGCTGGCCCTCCGCGAGTGATATCTACCCCCTGTTTGCACCGCCTTAGATCCGCTTCACACTAACTTGTGGCCTTGTGCGAGAGATGGTGACGTCCGTTTTTACCTCGCTGAGGCGTTGGCGCGTTAGGACCGCCATCAAAGATTGACTCCGGCAATAGGCCCGATGATCTCAGCATCCTTGTCGCACTCGGCAAGTTGGGGCTTTCCGACGCCATCAGCGTCCCGCCTTAAGCGACGCACGCTGCGCGGCAACCGGTTCGGAGGCAACGCCATCTGCGATGGCGTTTTCAGCTGTAGGCTCCAGCTTCTCAATTTTGCTTATACGGCCTGGTTCATCAAGGACGCGATCATCGGCGAGAACGGCTTGCTCCGTGGCAAAGCTACCGGAAAAGGAGAACAGAAGGGCCGTAACTCCCTAAGGGGGTTACGGCCACAGGCTAGCGCGGTGTGGCTTATCTAGCTTTCTGGCACTGCGGGCAGAAGTGGCTAGAACGGTTGTGGAACTTCTCCCGCCTTATCTCCGTGCCACAGCGTGGGCAGGGCTTACCGTGCTGACCGTAGGCATTGAGCGAGCGATCGAAGTATCCGGACTGACCGTTGACGTTGACGTACAAATCATCAAAACTCGTGCCACCTTGCGCAAGCGCGCGGTGCATGACTTCCTGGCCTGCGATGAGAAGGTCATGGATCCTCGTCACTGCTACCCTATCGGCACGCTGACGGGGATGGATTCGTGCCTGCCAGAGCATCTCATCGGCGTAGATGTTTCCTATGCCAGACACTATTTCCTGATTAAGCAGCAGCGTTTTCATTGCTAGTTTCTTGGACTTGATCCGGCGAGCTAGGACGTCGAGGTCCAGCGCAGGATCGATCAGGTCCACCGCAATATGGGCTACATGTTCCGGAACCCAGTGGCCTAAGGATTCCACTAGTTCGCATGGCCACCAGTAACCAAAAGTGCGCTGATCCACGAACCACAGCTCGCTGAGATCATCCAAACTCGCATGGATACGTAGGTGGGTGAGGTTCTTGTCAGTGCAGTCAGGGCCAAAACGTTGCGCACCGGATTTGATGAGCATTTGCCCACTCATCCCTAGATGAACAAGCAATGCTTGATCATCGTCTAACAGCAGCCACATGAACTTGCCGCGGCGATCAGTGCCGACAATCCGGCGCCCTTCCAACCTCCCGATCACCTCATGCTCTCCGCCCGGCACGTTGCGAATAGCGCGAGCATGGTGAACGCCCACGGTGGTGATTTTCTTTCCCACCACGTGGGCGTCGAGGCCTGTGCGGACCGTTTCTACTTCTGGTAGCTCAGGCACTGTGACCTAACCACGGAAGGTACGGTTCTCGGAGAGGAACTGCACCGCAATTCGGGCTGCAGCCTGCTCAGCAATTTTCTTGTTAGAGCCCACGCCCTGGCCAAGCAGCTTCTCCCCCACATGCACCTGCGCGGTGAACGTTTGCGCGTGCTCAGGGCCAGTGGAGGTTGCCGTGTACTGTGGCATGGACAACTTGCGTTCTGCTAGCCGTTCCTGCAGGGTGGTTTTCCAGTCTTGGTGAAGGCCACTTGCAGAAGCAATGTCGATCTTGTGTTGGAACAATCGCAGCACCGTGTCGCGGGCAACCTCAAAGCCGTGTGCCAGATACACCGCACCCAAGAGAGCCTCGGTGGTGTCTGCGAGAATTGAGTCCTTATCGGCTCCGTCGGTAGCCTTCTCTCCCCGGCCCAAAAGGATGTATTTACCTAGGCCGATTTCACGAGCGATGTCACTTAAGCCATAACGAGACACAATGGACGCGCGCATCTTCGAGATGTCGGATTCTGGACGGGTGGGGTACTGCTCGTACAGCTTCCCCGCCACAGAGAGCCCCAGCACGGCGTCGCCCAGAAACTCAAGGCGCTCATTATTGGGAAGGTTGCCGTTCTCGTTGGCAAAGGAACGGTGAGTTAATGCGAGAACTAAGAGCTCTCGCGGGATTTCAACACCAAATGCTTCCTGCAGAGGGGCGGTGTCAAGACTGTCGAAGGCAGCTTTGAGGGCTTCAGTACCGGTGATCCGCTTCTTTTTGCTCACAGGAACTTCTCCAGTCCTGCCCAACGAGGATCCACCTTTTCTTCCTCCCCGGAAATACCGTCCGGTGAAGGTACGTGATCGCCGTCATCACCAGCATTCTCGCACTCACCTTCACAGGTGGGGTTAAAAGGAAGATTCAGGCCGGCCTCATCGATGACGGACTGAGTTAGATCAGCCATGTCATCCTCGATCGTTGGCAGTTCGTCTTCTTCTGAATCTGCTTCGTCGCCGGTGATGAAGTCCTCACTCACCGCAAAGATTTGGTTGATCTGAATCTGAGTTGGACGCTCGAGTGGTGCCAAGCAACGGACGCACTCGCCCGTAAGCGTCGCCTTGATTGTGGCATCAACCATGACGGCTTCGCCGAGAGGAGTCAAGCTGGCGTCAACTTCAACTTCACTGCCCTCTGCGATGGCGATCATCTCAGGGCCAATTCGTACCGGTGACGCACCGGTTTTGCTCACATAGTCAGCAGCGCCGGTGCGCACAACGTTTCCTACATCAAAGACGAATGGATTCGCCTCGTTATCGATATTCTTCACGAGGCAAATACTACTAGTTTTTGCTAGTCCCTGTCATAGTCGCGGCCCTCGCCGCGATCAGCGTGCGCACTGGAACCACCTTGGGCGCCGGCGCCGCGTCGCAAAGCATTGCGATCACGGGAAATCATGCGAAGCGTCTGAGACAGGGATTCCTCGAACTCGGCAAGTTTGGTGTCCACGAACCTGTCGCACTCCGAGCGCAGACGGTTCGAATCCGCATGGGCGGAGTCCACAACGCGGTGGGCTTCCTCGTTCGCACGGCGAACTACCTCAGACTCAGAAACGAGGCGATCCTGCTCGGCCTGACCTTCCTCAATGCTGCGCTGGTACTGATCATTTCCAGACGCTATCAGACGATCAGATTCGCTCTTGGCGCGCTCAACAGTCTGGGTTGCTTCGCGGCGGGCATCCTCCACAATGCGGTGTGCCTCATCTTGCGCCTTAGCAACGGTGGCGTTGGCTCGGTTCTCACTATCACGCAGCATATTGTCTGCATCCTCACGAGAACGATCAGAAAGCTCTTTAGCTTCGCGCTCCGCCTCATCCACGATCTCATAAGCGCGGTCTTCAGCGCCGCGGATAATCAGGTCGCGCTTGTCAAGCACATCCTGAGCGTCATCCATTTCAGTGGGCAGAGCATTACGCACGTCATCCAAAAGCGCCAGCATTTCCTGGCGTGGGACCATGCAGTTGGAGGTCATTGGCACACCATAGGCCTGTTCTACGTGGGTAATGAGTTCATCTAGGGCTTCAAAAACGCGGTACATGGCACTCAAGGATACTGGCATTTCACATTTGTGCGATTGTGCCCCTCCGATCACAGGAATAACTTTGCACGAAAAAGGCGCTGCATGTTCGTCGCGAACATGCAGCGCCCTAGTATGCGACTAAGGAGGTTTTAGATGACACCCTGTGCCAGCATTGCGTCGGCAACCTTCTTGAAGCCGGCGATGTTAGCACCTACAACGTAGTCACCCTCGTGACCATATTCCTTTGCGGTCTTCTCGCAGGTCTTGAAGATGTTGATCATGATCTCCTGCAGACGCTCGTCGGTGTACTCGAAGGTCCAAGAATCACGAGAGGCATTCTGCTGCATTTCCAGTGCGGAGGTAGCAACGCCACCTGCATTGGAAGCCTTGCCCGGCGCGAAATGAATGCCTTCCTTCTTGAACACTTCAATAGCGCTTGGAGTAGATGGCATGTTCGCACCCTCAGCAACGAAGCGGCAGCCATTGCTTGCCAGGGTCTTGGCGTGGTCGCCGTCCAGCTCGTTTTGGGTAGCACATGGAAGAGCAACATCACACTTGAGGTCCCAGATGGAGCCATCGGTGTGGAACTGCGCTCCCTCTACTTCCTCTGCATAGACGGATACGCGCTCGCGGCGGACTTCCTTGATGTCCTTGAGCTTGTCCACATCAACACCATCAGGGGTAGATACCCAACCGGAAGAGTCAGAGAAACCGACAACGGTTGCGCCTAGTTCCTGGGCCTTCTGGATTGCGTAGATAGCAACATTGCCGGAACCGGAAACAATTACCTTGGCGCCCTCTAGGGTCTCCCCATGGGCCTTCATCATTTCCTGGGTGAAGTAGACAGTGCCGTAGCCGGTTGCCTCAGTACGGACCAAGGAGCCGCCCCAGGTCAGACCCTTACCAGTCAAGACACCAGACTCGTGCTGGTTGGCAAGGCGACGGTACTGACCAAACAGGTAACCGATCTCGCGACCGCCAACGCCAATGTCACCCGCTGGAACGTCGCGGTACTCGCCGATGTGGCGGTGCAGTTCCGTCATGAAGGACTGGCAGAAGCGCATGATTTCAGCGTCAGACTTGCCCTTAGGATCAAAGTCAGAGCCGCCCTTACCGCCACCAATAGGCAGACCGGTCAGCGAGTTCTTGAAGATCTGCTCGAAGCCGAGGAACTTGATGATGCCCACATTGACGGATGGGTGGAAGCGCAGACCGCCCTTGTAAGGACCGAGCGCTGAGTTGAACTGAACGCGGAAACCACGGTTGACGTGGACTACGCCGTTATCATCGGTCCATGGAACACGGAAGATGAGCTGACGCTCAGGCTCACACAGACGCTGGATCAGGCCCTGATCCGCGTAGTGGGAGTCCTTTTCCAGAACAATCTTTAGGGAGTCTAGAACCTCAGCAACTGCCTGGTGAAACTCTGGCTCGCCAGCATTACGCTGCAAAACGAGGTCATAGTAGCCAGCTACCTGCTCTTCAATAGTGGTCATGGGAACCCTTCCTGGACACATAGATCAGACACCGCAACCCCGAGCGCGCTCCACTGGTTTAAGCACTAAACCTGGTGCCGCTGTGCGGTTAAGGTGCGTAGGCACTCTTCGGGGTATTGATTTACCGAAGCGATTGTACGGCTTCTTGCCATCAAAGGATATGGTGCGTTGTATATTCCACAACCTAGCAACCCCCTTAATCGGGGTGAGTACATAACCGCAGCACAAGTGCAGTAGGACTGTTCTAGCTCTGCCCTGCGCTTCTCCACCCAAGGAACTCCGCATATTTTCTAGTTCCTTCAATACTTTCCAAATATGAGCGGCCTGCGGGTTTACCCCAAGGACCACACTCAGCCCCCTTGATCCCCACCCTTATAGCAGGAAACAAACGCTAGGGTGAAGAATGTGATTTAGCCCACCCCCATGCATTAAATTACCTGCCACCCCTAGAGTTCGGATCGCGCACGCATTCAAAACACACCGGCTTGGCATGAAATAATGAACCCCACACTAGTTTCGCGACAACTACCCTAAAGGACCATCCACGCCCATGCGCATTGTTATTGCACCAGATTCTTTTAAAGGCACAGCCACCAACAAGGAGGCTGCACAGTACTTGGGCAACGGCGTGATGAGGGCACTCAAGGAGCGCGGTATTGCCGACACCGCCGACATCTCCCTTGTTCCCATGGCCGACGGCGGCGAAGGCACCGCTGCCACCTTCACAGGCCAGATGATAACCCTGCCTACGGTGAACGCGAACGGTGGACTCACCAACGCGGAGTACATCTACGACCCCGCAACCACCACCGCTTACATTGATGTGGCCGCCGCATCCGGGCTGCCCGCGGTGGCAGACAACCTCCAGCCTCTAACCGCCGATACCTACGGCACCGGCGTTCTCATTGCCGACGCACAGACCCGCGGCGCCACCCGCGTGGTTCTTTGTCTGGGCGGTTCCGCAACCTTCGACGGAGGCACCGGAATTCTTGTGGCACTGGGTGCCACCCCCATGGACCAGGCTGGCCTCCCACTGCGCCAGGGTGGCGCAGCACTTAAGGACGTTGCGAACATCGATACCGCGCAGTTGAACATCCCCGCTGCTGCCGTTGAGTGGGTACTGCTGTGCGACGTGACCACATCAGCGTTAGACGCGGCCGAGGTATTTGGCCCGCAGAAGGGTGCGAGCGAGTTGGATGTCAAGGCGCTGAGTAACGGCATTTCCGCACTGGTGGAGGTCACCGGTGTGGACCCTCAACTAAGTGGCATGGGTGCGGCGGGCGCGCTGCCAGTGTCGATCGTGTGGCTATCGACCATGCTGCACGGCAACGCTGACCACGTACATTTGCTCCCCGGCGCGCAGGTGGTGGCGCAAAGCATGGGACTGCCGGATTTAGTGGCGGAGGCTGACCTTGTGATCACTGGCGAGGGATCGTTTGATTCTCAGTCACTGAGCGGCAAGGTTGTGGGCCATGTTTTGGAACTCGCGGGAAACAGCACCAGCGTTGTGGTGGTTGCGGGAGCACTCTCCGGTGACCTACCGAGCAACGCGGTGGGCCTTGAACTGGAAAAGTTTGACAACCCTAAGGCCAACGTCCAACAGGCGCTGGAGGATGCCGGCTACCGCGCGATCATGGACGTAACTAACTAGCGCAGAATCTCCACTGTCCACGGGAATGGAGACGTAATCTCAAATGCTTCCTCGTTTTCCATAGCCACGTGATCATTGGGAAGCTTCGCCGGCGGAGTGAGTAGGCGCGCGTAGGTCATGGTGATCTCATTGATGGACTTGGTAGCGCCGTCTACCTGTACATCCCACCGGTTCATGGCGTAGGCCTTCACCAGTTCCTCGGCGTTTACGTCATCTTCCTCGCGCTCATCCACAAACACCTTGCGCAGCTCGCCTTCGATACTAGGGTCCACTGCGGGGGCGTCGTGCCATGTTGTGTCTGCGGAAGACATGACACCGTCGCGTATCATGAGGGCGCTGAGCTGGTCAAAGCGCTCAGTCATCTTGGCTGCGTGCGCTGCATCGATCAGGACGTCAAAACGAATAATAGGCATAGTGCAACCTTAGCTAATAACCTAGAAAGTTATGAGCCAGTCTATTTACTCCCGCCCCACTCCTATCCAGATTCAGGCCGACGGAACAGTTAAACAGGTAAACCCGTTCTCCGGCACTGAGGTGTGGACTGTGCCGGGCAGAGGTAATCGCCCACTGTCTACACCTGCGGAAGACGTAAAACCAATCAGTGCAGCAGATCATGCGAATACATGTTCCTTCTGTTCCGCCCGCACACTGGAGACACCTCCGGAGAAAGCTCGCGTTGTGCATGCCAGTGGGCCGGTCGACAGCGAATTTGATCGCCTGGGTGACAACTACGCTATCAAGCGTCGCGTTCTCTTGGAAGATCAGGGCGTCGAAGTCCCTGAGTTTCGCCGCGTAGCTAATCTGTTTGAGATCCTCTCCTACGATTTCTGGGAGAAGAACTTCGATTTCCGCATGGATGCGGAAGTAGAGCAGTGGCGCCAGCAGTATCTTGCTTCCGATGAGGGCCGCGAGCACGTGCTCAAGACCATTCGAACTAAGCGCAAAGCTGCGGGCAAGACGGATGAGGCCCCAGAGGACGAGCTCATCGAGCAGGCCAAAGCCTTCTTCGGTGGCGGCCACGACCTCATCATTGGCCGCAGGCACTTTGTGGACGGCGCCACGCAGTCAAACCAACTAGCCAGCTCCGGTACACTCACCCCTGACGAGCACGCCGCACTGATCGGTTTCACCGCTGATTCCATCCGTATGCTGTACTCGCGAAATCGCTACGCCCGCTACGTCGCTGTGTTCCAAAACTGGCTGAAACCTGCCGGCGCGTCCTTTGATCACCTGCACAAACAACTCGTAGCCATCGATGACCGCGGCGTGCAAAACGAGTCTGAGATCGCGCTTGTACGTAAGAATCCCAACATTTATAACGAGTGGGCCGTGGACTACGCCTCGCGACGCAATTTGATCATTGCGGAGAATGATCACGCTATCTGCTTCGCGGGATTTGGCCACCGGTACCCAACGCTGGAGATCTTCTCCAAGTCTCCTACCCCCGAACCGTGGTTGCAGACCGCGGAAGAAATCCGTGGCATGAGTGACATCCTTCATGCCTGCCACGCCGCCACCGGCCCAGAGGTCCCATGCAACGAGGAATGGCACCACAAGCCCATCGACGTGGACACGCCTATGCCGTGGCGCATCATGATCAAATGGCGCATCTCCAACCTCGCCGGATTTGAAGGGGGTACCAAGATCTACATCAACACTCTGTCACCGTGGGATATTCGGGACAAGGTAGTGACCGCCATGTACTCGCTGCGCGACGCCGGTAAAATCGCCCCATCCATCCGCATCGCCACCGAATGCCAAGCGGAACGCAACTCGTTGAAGTACAACCCACTTCTCCAGAAGTAACCTCGTCAAGGCGTTTTGTTCTATCCTATTGAGCATGAGTATCGCCGAATTAATGTCCCAGTCACCTGTCGACCTGTCATGGCAGTGGGACATTTACCGGCATCTTCACGCCCATCCGGAACTCTCCGGCCGGGAGGTCAAGACGGCCCAGTTTATCAAGCGCCAACTGGGCCGATTCGACTGTGAAGTCACAACCGGTATAGGTGGCCACGGCATCGTGGCCATCTTCCGCAACGGCGATGGCCCCACAGCCCTATTCCGCGCAGATTTCGACGGCCTCCCCGTCAAGGAACTATCCAACGTGGACTTCGCCTCCAAGGAAATTGTGGAGATCGACGACATCAAGACGCATGTCATGCACGCCTGTGGCCACGACATGCACGTCACTGGCGCGCTGGGTGCATGCGCAATCATGGATGCCCACCGAGACGCGTGGTCTGGCACCTTCGTTGCCTTGTTCCAGCCGTCAGAGGAAAACGGCACCGGCGCGCAGGCCATGGTGGAAGACGGTCTCATGCGACTTATCCCCTGCCCCGACGTCTGCTTCGGCCAGCACATCGTTGCCGGACCTGCCGGCGCCGTGATGTCTAAGCCTGGCCCTGCTCTGGCCGCGTGTGACTCCATTGAGATCATGGTGACCGGACAATCCGCCCACGGATCCATGCCCCACAACTCAATCGACCCCACCTACGCGGCTGCCATGATTGTCATCCGCCTACAGGGCATCGTGGGCCGTGAAATCTCCCCGCAGGACTTTGCGGTGGTGTCTGTAGGCACACTGCAATCAGGTAAGTCCAACAACACCATTCCCGGCGAGGCACGCATCGTGATCAACTGCCGAACCTACTCGGAAAAGGTAAAGACCAAACTCTACTCCGCCATCGAACGCGTGGCTCGCGCCGAATGCCAGGCCTCAAACATGCGCATCGAGCCAAAATTTACCTACTTTGCCCCAGGCCCGCTCACCTTTAACACCCCTGAAGTGTTCTCACGAGTACGCCCCCGCTTCGATGATGTGTTTGGTAAAGACTCTCTAGACGCGAAGCCATGGACTGCCTCGGAAGACTTCTCCAACATCCCTGAAGCTTTCCGTGCACCTTACTTGTTCTGGACTGTTGGTTGCACCCCGCGTGAACGCTGGGAGCGAGCAGTCCAGCAAGACACTGTGGAAAAGACCATTCCCGTCAACCATGGCGGTGACTTCATCCCCGATTACGAGCCAACTGTACGGTCCTGCACCTGGGCGCCGGTAGCGGCGCTGCTAACCTACCTGGGCAATGAGGGTTACCGTGACTAAGGGTTTGTGAGGCCTTGCCTTAGAGTGACTTTTCCTCGTATTTCTTCATCAGTTTGGACACCAGCTCATCGGTGAGTTTCTCGTCCGCCAAGATCAGGTCGAGCATCTTGCGGTGATCCTCAACTTGTACGTCAGTCGTGGTTTCGAGGCGGGACTCGTCATAATCATCGTAAGAGTCACCTGTCAGGTCCACACCAATTCCGGATTCTTCTTCCTTGCGTGCTTCAACCTCGGCCGCAGCGTTTTCTGCCTTCGCAATCTCCGCGAGCTCCACGCTGAACTCTTCCAAGAACTCGTCCGCGTCTGCCATCGCCTCGCTGCGGCGTTTACCTGCGCGAACTTCCGCCTCAATACGGCGCTGCAGCGCTTTCTCCATCTGACGGTGACGCCACGAACGGATTTTCATAGGTTCTAGTTTCCGTCCCACATTCCGGGACTTAGCCTCGGCCTTCTTGGCCAGTACTGCCAGCTGGGCCGCGGTATCGTTTACTGGCGCCCAATCCTCGCGGGCATCCACGCGCCAACCGGCCCAGTATCCCAACAAGGTGAGGAAGATACTGGCGATCGGTCCGAATACCATGCCCCAAGCAAGGACATCCATCTGCTGAGCACCCAGCACAATGAGCGCACACGCTACTGCTGGAATAACAATGGGCTGATTTCCACCAAAGATTTGCGGGACGCGCCCAGTGACAACGTCACGGATCATCGAGCCGCCGGTTGCTGTGAACACACCCATCATCACGCACGGAATGAAGGGCAGACCGTAACTCAATGCCTTCACGGTTCCCGTTGCAGCCCATAGGCCGGAGACGATGGCATCACCATGTGCTTGGAAGTGCTCCCATATTTTTCCCTTGAAGTACACAAAGCGGGCGATCAGCGCACCGGCGAAGGCCAGGTACAGGTATTCCGGCGAACTCATTGCCGCCACGGTGCCTCGGTTGATCAAAACATCGCGGATCATGCCACCACCAAGTGCGGAAAACATAGCGATGAAGAAAAAGCCCACTATGTCATATCCACGGTGGCGCGCTATGGTGCCGCCGATCACGCCCATCAGAAGCACACCTGATACATCTGACCAGCGGTAGAGGTTTTCGATTACGGGATCAAGATCAGCTACGAGCACGCGGTCGAGTATAGGAACTTGCACCTGTTAAGTGCCAACTGTCCACTTTCAGCCCGTCGATTGAACGCATCACCCCAAAGCGTGACGTAAAAAACGATTGCGGACAGAATCCCAACGTGAACAGGCGCAATTGGCTTTACAACCACAGGATTTGGGCTTTTGGGTGCCGGTAAAGGTGTTTTCCCTGTGTAATTACTATCAAGTGCCAGTATGCTGGGCAGGTACGAAATTAACCTCGCAATTACTTCACCGAACGTCAGGAGACACTTTCACCGATGAGTAATTCCTCTAACCTCCCAGCGCTCGGCGTTACTGTAGGCGGTCACGTTCGTGCCGCCGCTGGTTCCGCCCCAGAGAGCGCTACTGATCGTAAATTCTGGTTCGGCCTTTCCTCTGCAGTTATGGAACAGCTGGCTGACAATTGGGAAAAGACCACCAAGGCATACAATGCCACCCGTCAGCAGCATTACTTCTCCGCCGAGTTTCTGATGGGCCGCGCCCTGTTGAACAACCTCACCAACCTAAACTTGGTGTCTGAGGCTGAAGACGCCGTGCGCGCCAATGGCAATGAGCTTGCCGACGTCCTCGAGGCCGAAAACGATGCGGCGCTCGGCAACGGCGGCCTCGGCCGCCTCGCGGCCTGCTTCCTCGACTCCGCTGTCACCCATGACTACCCAGTCACCGGCTACGGCCTCCTGTACCGTTATGGCCTGTTCCGCCAGTCTTTCGACAACGGATTCCAGTCCGAGTCCCCTGACGCATGGAAGGAGGACGGCTACCCATTCACCGTTCGCCGCGAGCAGGAGCAGCGCATCGTCCGCTTTGACGACATGGTTGTGCGCGCTATTCCTTATGACATGCCGATCACCGGTTACGGCACCGGCAACGTAGGCACCCTACGCCTGTGGAAGGCGGAACCACTGGAAGAGTTCGACTACGAGGCATTCAACTCCCAGCGCTTTACCGACGCCATTATTGAGCGCGAACGCGTCATGGATATTTGCCGCGTTCTGTACCCGAACGACACTACTTACGCTGGCAAGGTTTTGCGTGTTCGCCAGCAGTACTTCTTCGTCTCCGCCTCTTTGCAGGGCATGATCGATAACTACATCGCCCACCATGGCAAGGATCTAACGGACTTCCACAAGTACAACTGCATCCAGCTCAATGACACTCACCCTGTTCTGGCTATCCCAGAGCTGATGCGTCTGCTGCTCGACGAGCACGGCATGGGTTGGGATGACGCTTGGAACATCGTGTCCAAGACCTTCGCCTACACGAACCACACCGTCTTGGCTGAAGCGCTTGAACAGTGGCAGTGCTCGATTTTCCAGCAGCTGTTCGGTCGCGTCTTCGAGATCGTGGTGGAAATCGACCGCCGCTTCCGCGAAGAGATGCGCGAAAAGGGTCTGGATGAAAACCGCATCAACTACATGGCGCCAGTCCAGGACGGCACCGTACGCATGGCATGGATCGCCTGCTACGCTGCCTACTCCATCAACGGCGTTGCAGCGCTGCACACTGAGATCATCAAGGCTGACACGCTCTCCGAGTGGCACGAACTGTGGCCTGAGAAGTTCAACAACAAGACCAACGGCGTGACCCCACGTCGCTGGCTAAAGATGTGCAATCCGCGCCTGTCCGATCTTCTCACCGAACTCTCCGGTGACGACGAGTGGGTAACCAACCTGGATAAGCTCAAGGAGCTGCGCACTTATGCTGATGACGACACAGTGATGCAGAAGCTGCTGGACATCAAGGATGCCAACAAGGCTGACTTTGCAACGTGGATCAAGGACCGCCAGGGCCTAGAGGTCGACCCAGAGTCCATCTACGACGTCCAGATCAAGCGACTGCACGAGTACAAACGCCAGCTGATGAACGCGCTCTACATCCTGGACCTGTACTTCCGCATTAAGGAAGACGGCTACACCGACGTTCCAAAGCGCACCTTCATCTTCGGCGCCAAGGCAGCACCAGGCTATGTCCGTGCGAAGGCCATCATTAAGCTGATCAACGCTATTGGAGACCTGGTCAACAATGACCCAGAGGTATCCAAGTACATCACCGTAGTCTTCGTGGAGAACTACAACGTCTCCCCTGCCGAGCGCATCATTCCAGCAGCAGACGTCTCTGAGCAGATCTCCACCGCAGGCAAGGAGGCTTCTGGTACCTCCAATATGAAGTTCATGATGAACGGCGCCCTCACCCTGGGCACCCTAGACGGTGCGAACGTTGAGATCTTGGACTCTGTTGGTGATGAAAACGCCTACATCTTCGGTGCGAAGAACGAGGAGCTCCCAGAGCTCAAGGCGCACTACAACCCAACTCAGACCATGGAGTCCACCCCGGGCCTCAAGCGCGTTATGGACGCCTTGGTTAACGGCACTGTGGATGACAATAACACCGGTCTGTTCCATGACCTCCGCTCCTCCCTTCTGGACGGCGGCGGTTGGGAAACCCCAGATGTCTACTATGTCTTGGGAGATTTCGCGGCATACCGCGAAGCCCGCGATAAGATGGCCGAGGACTTCTATGCCGATCGCCTGCACTGGGCACGCATGTGCTGGGTCAACATCTGCGAGTCCGGTCGCTTCTCCTCTGACCGCACCATTGGCGACTACGCCCGTGAGGTTTGGAAGTTGGAAGCCACCAAGGTTGACTAGCCTCTAGCCACTAAAAAGGCGCTGATCCCCCTGGGAATCAGCGCCTTTTTTACTACCAGCCTGTGGGCCACGCAGCCCGCTTTACTGCTGACTTGTCTCAATCACCGAGACTAAGCAGACCAGTGGGATCGTGGGAACGAGAAAACAGCTCTCACCTCAAATAGGAGCACACCCAGACTTAGGCCTTCAGGCAGCTGGAACGTACTTGCACGACAGCTCGCAGGCAAGCTAAGCCATTGGCGCTGGTGGCAGAAGTTCTCCATCAAGGAGCGCCACCGTCTCATTAATGCACGGGGCTAGTACCCACAGTTCGAGCAGCAGCGCATGAGTGAAGTTCCAGTTTTCTGGGGACCGCGGAAAGCTAATGGCCGGTGCACACTGACGAGCAAGCGAGTCCATGGGAGGAATCAGCCTGCAGGCCTGGGTAACAGCCGCAATGCTTGGCTGAAGATCATCGCGGTGCACACTACCAGCAATCTGGTAGTGCTAAGGATGAGGGCTCGCCGCAGCGTTTTCTTAACACTTCCAGCTCCCAGGGACGCAAAAACCCTAGGCACCGTTCAATGTGCCTAGGGTTTTGGTGTGGTTACCCGACTACTTCGGCTGAGAAGTATCCTCACCAAGCAGGTGGACATGGATCATGTTGGTGTTGCCGGAAACACCTGGAGGGGTACCAGCAACGATAACTACCATGTCATCGCGGTGGTAGCCATCGGCGTCGAGGAGGTACTCATCAATCTGGACGTTAATCTCATCCGTGTTGTGCACCTGATCCACCAGGAAGGTCTCACAACCCCAAGTCAGGGCCAACTGGGAGCGGACTTCCTGGTTCGGGGTGAATGCCAGAAGTGGAAGATAGGAGTGCAGGCGGGCGAGGCGCTTAGCAGTGTCACCAGAAGTGGTGTACGCCACTAGTGCCTTGGCGTTGAGACGCTCAGCAATGTCGCGCGCGGAGTACGAAATCACGCCACGCTTGGTGCGTGGGATGTGGGCTAGGTCTGGTACCTCGCCGTCGGTCTCGGCGTAGGACACGATGCGGCTCATGGTTCGCACAACGTTGTGAGGATCTACGCCCACGGAGGTCTCACCGGAGAGCATGACAGCGTCAGCTCCGTCGAGCACAGCGTTGGCCACGTCGGAAGCCTCCGCGCGGGTTGGGCGAGAATTCTCAATCATGGAGTCCAACATCTGGGTTGCCACGATTACTGGCTTTGCATTCTCACGTGCGATCTGGATTGCGCGCTTCTGAACCAGTGGGACTTGCTCCAGTGGCAGCTCCACGCCTAGGTCACCACGAGCGACCATGATGCCGTCGAATGCCAACACGATGGACTCTAGTGCGTCCACTGCCTCTGGCTTCTCTAGCTTTGCAATGACAGGAACGCGACGGCCTTCCTCATCCATGATGGCTCGCACAAGTTCAACGTCCTGTGGGGAGCGCACGAAGGACAGCGCGATGAAATCGACGCCCAAGTTGAGGGCGAAGCGGAGGTCACGAATATCCTTCTCACTCAGCGCTGGGACGGAGATGTCCATGCCCGGCAGGGACACACCCTTGTTGTTGGAGACTGGGCCGCCTTCAACAACCTCACATACAACGTCATTGCCGTCAACCTCTACGCAGATGAGGGCTACCTTGCCGTCATCGACCAAGAGGCGGTCACCCGGCTTGGCGTCCTTTGCCAAGTTCTTGTAGGTGGTAGATACGCGGTCGTGGGTACCTTCGATATCGTCAACAGTGATGCGGACGGTCTCGCCGTTCTCCCACACCGTTGCGCCGTCAATAAAGCGCCCCAGGCGAATCTTTGGCCCCTGCAAGTCCGCCAGAATGCCTACGGCTTTGCCCGTGCGATCGGTAGCTTCACGAACCCAACGGTAGTTCTGCTCATGGTCTGCGTGATCACCGTGAGACATGTTGAGGCGAGCAACGTTCATGCCGTCCATGACCAAGCGCTGGATGGCGTCTTGGCTAGCCACAGCTGGGCCAAGAGTACAAACAATCTTTGTGCGACGATTCATGGCTTCCACCCTAACCGCATTAGACGCATCCTGCTACTCCAACGTGCCCGAAAACACCGTCTGCAAACGATGGCAGCACCAACGATAACCACATAAAGCGACATAAACAGACAAAAACGGGCATGATTCAACAATCTGAATCACAACCCGTTTTCCCACGCGTTTTTGGTCACACTATTCTTGACGACGATTTCCTAGACCGTTTGAGGCTACCTGCTCCTGCGTCTCAAGGCCCTCAGACTCGTTGGTCGCCCGTGCTCCGCCACGCACCTGCGTGGCGTCTTCGCGCCCCTTTGGGAGCGCGAAGAAGGTAATGACAGCAGCAATGAACACGACCACCGCGACGATGGCGTTGATACGGAAGCCAAAGACCATCGTGGCCTCGTCGGTACGCATGTTCTCAATAAAGAAACGACCCAAGGTGTAACCCGCCACGTACAAAGCGAACACGCGTCCATGTCCCAAGCGCAGCTTCTTGTCCACGAGGATGATGATCGCAAAAATGGCAACGTTCCACACCAGCTCATAGAGGAAGGTCGGGTGAACCACATCCAAGACCTCTCCAGTGGATACACCGTTTACTGGGGAGAGACGGCCATCCTCGTTAACGCGGCGGTAGATCTCCAACCCCCACGGGACGGTGGTGGTCTCACCATAGAGCTCCTGGTTAAAGTAGTTGCCCAGGCGTCCGATACCCTGGGCTAGGATCACACCCGGCGCCATAGCGTCCGCGAACGGCGCAAATGGGATCTTCTTAAACTTCAGGTACGCATACACCGCCAGTGTGCCCAAGACCACCGCGCCCCAGATGCCCAGACCACCATTGGTGATCTTCAGCGCGTCTACCGGATTGCAGTCCTCGCAGAAATACTTCTGGTTGTCCGTGATTACGTGGTAAATGCGGCCGCCAATGATGCCGGCTGGCACCGCGATAATGGCTGCGTCCAGCACTACCTCGTTATCGCCTCCGCGGGCCTGGTAGCGCTTAGATCCAACCCAGATCGCGGCGAGGATACCGGCAATAATGCACAACGCATAGGCGCGGATAGGGATAGGGCCAAGGTGCCACACGCCCTGCGGCGGCGACGGAATGTAAGCCAAGGTAGAGACAGTCATGCACTACAGACTAGCCCACGCAGGCGACCTAATCACGTGATGGGCACGACGGGTGCTGCCCTGCTGCCACCAGTGCGCGGGTTGACAGACGCGGAGAGGCCGCGGTTACCAGCGATTCCCCCACCACCACGGCGTCTGCGCCCACGGACGCGTAGTTGATCAAATCGCGCCCGGAGCGCACGCCGGACAACGCCACCTTAATGATTTCCGAAGGTAGCCCAGGAGCAATCTGGCCAAAGATCTCACGGTCGAGTTCCATCGTGTCGAAGTCACGCGCATTCACACCAATGATGCGCGCACCAGCCTTCACCGCCAACGTAGCCTCCTCCGGTGTGCGCACCTCAACCAAGGCCGCCATTCCCAGCGATTCCACACGGTCAATGAGCGCACTCAGACGGTCGTAGCCCAAGATGGCCACGCGCAGTGGCAACATGTCTGCGCCAAAGCAGCGAGCTTCATGGATTTGGTAGGGATCTACAATGAAGTCAGAACACATCACCGGTACCGAGACGGAATGCTTTACCTCATCCATCTCTTCCAGCGAACCCCGAAAGTTGCGGTGGTCTGAGTGACAGGCCACAATGTCCGCACCGCCCGCCTCGAACTCGCGAGCCAAGTACTGCGGGGAGGAAATATCAGCAATCGCGCGACCGTCAGTATCCGCACGCTTGAGTTCAGCTACTACGGAACAGCCCGGTTTGAGCAGAGCCGCCATAGCATCACGCGGCGGATCACACTGTCGCGAGCGGGCCTTGATGTCTTGAAAAGGCACAATGGCTTCGCGCGCAGCGACGTCCTCCTTGACGCCGGCGACGAGTGTGTCGAAAACTGAAGCCATGTGCAGACAATCCCAATTGCTAGTGCGAATGTTAGCTTGTGCTTAAGGCTAGTCAACCCGACGCACGATGCGAAAACCGCGAGCTAACCCTGCTGCCTATCCGTGGGGTCAATATCAGCATCAATCGCGTCCCAGAGTACACGGCCAGAATCCGGCTCATGGTCCAGATCTTCAATGATGGTGGCCTCGCGCTCCTGCTTACGCTGGTATTTGGTTTTTACTTCCGGGTCTTTGCCAGGGTTCTTAGCCACAATCACCGCGCCGAACAGGGCTAGCGCACACCCCAGCAGCGCAACTACACCCGCGGGGATCTGAATGCTCATCTCCGTTATCTGTGCCCACGAAGATAGCAGAGCTCCCTCAGATTGCTTGGAAGATGCGTTGTCAGAACTTAAAAGACTGAGCGCGCGAGCTGCATCTGGCTCGGAGGTCATGAGCTTCAGCGGCGCCCACTCTCCCCAAGCGGCCACAATGGCGGCCAAAATTGCTACGATCCTGCGACCAAGGCGCTTGAGAACAAGGCATGCCAGGCACGACACAGCCAACACCAGTGCAACAGCAGTTGTCTCGTTAGACCACAGAGCACCCACCACGTCCACGGCCTTCTCACCAGACTTATCATCAAAGGCGGTGACCTTCAGCCACGCCATGCGAGAGGATGCCCACACCATGAGCGCACCCGCGCCCACCATGAGGCTGCCAACTACGTGTGGTTTCGCCATAATCTGCTGCTCGCTTTCGTTGCTTAAAGTAATACGTCTGCGTCAAAGCAGGTGCGGTCACCGGTATGACAGGCGCCGCCTTCTTGGATCACGGTAACTAAAACGGTGTCACCATCGCAGTCCAGTGCCACACCCGTGACCTGTTGGGTGTGCCCAGAAGTAAGGCCCTTGATCCAATACTCGCTCCGAGAACGAGAGTAATAGGTGCCGCGCTTTTCAGCCAACGTGTACGCCAGTGCGTGGGAGTCCATCCACGCCATCATAAGGACCTCGCCGTGCTCGCTCTGAACCACAGCGGGTACAAGTCCAGCGTCATTAAACTTGACGCGGGCTTCAATGTCAGGGTCGAGATTGTAGGTTGATGGATCGTTCTTCTCGCTCATGACAGGCGCACTTCCTGTCCTGCATCCGCCATGGCCTTTTTCACTTCAGCTATGGACACCTCCCCAAAGTGGAAGATTGATGCCGCAAGCACAGCGTTAGCACCAGCCTCAACAGCTGGTGGGAAATGGTCAGCCTGCCCGGCACCGCCGGAGGCGATTACTGGAATGGACACGGCCTCGCGCACTTTTTCGATGAGTTCGATGTCGAAGCCCGCCTTGGTACCGTCACCGTCCATGGAGTTCAAAAGGATTTCTCCTACTCCTAGCTCCTCGCCCTTCTTTGCCCACTCGATGGCATCAATGCCGGCTGATTTAGTACCGCCGTGTGTGGTGACCTCAAAGCCGGAAGGCTGCGGTTGGCCGCCTTCTGGTACGCGACGCGCATCCACCGAAAGAACAATGCACTGCGCACCGAAGCGCTGGGACAGCTCACGTAGCAGCTCCGGGCGTGCGATGGCTGAGGTATTGACGCTTACCTTGTCCGCGCCTGCGCGCAAAAGCTGGTCCACATCCTCCTCGCTACGCACGCCACCGCCCACGGTCAACGGGATGAATACTTGCTCAGCCGTACGGCGCACGACCTCCAACATGGTGCCGCGGCCATCCTTGGACGCGGAGACGTCCAGGAACGTCAGCTCATCGGCGCCCTCGGCGTCGTAACGCGCCGCCAATTCCACTGGGTCACCGGCGTCACGTAAGCCGAGGAAGTTGACTCCCTTGACCACTCGGCCTTGATCAACGTCTAGGCAGGGGATAACACGAATAGCTACAGGCATTTTTCTTCCTTTTCTAGACGCCCATCTTTTTCAAGGTTTCCACGGTATTACGGATAGTGGTGTGCGATACCGGCGCCCCCACTACTACTCCACCGGAATCAATGGCCCAGTCGTTGCCGTTGAGATCAGTTACCGTAGCTCCTGCGGCTCGGCACAAAACTACGCCCGCAGCGTTGTCCCATAGGTATGGGCTGAAGCTGATTGCACCACCAAAAATTCCAGCAGCAGTGTACGCAAGATCCACACCCACAGATCCCGTGATACGCGGGCGCAGGTTTGTCTTCGTCAGCTCATTGAGCAGGCCCTGCCTGATCCTAGAGGAACCAGGTGCAGACACGGATGAGAATCCAACGTGCGAGGCAACGCGCGGGCGCTCCTTCACCGGTGGCTGCGCCTTACCGTTGACAAACAGCGGCGAACCCTTGAAGGCACCAAAACGCTGGCGAGTCACCGGCACGGACGTCAAACCTATGACAGGTTCACCATCCAGAATCAGCGACATCAGAATGGAACTCATTGGGTTACCAGCGGCAAAGTTGGTGGTGCCGTCAATAGGATCCACGATCCAGTACATGCGCCCCTTATCGCCACCGTACTCCTCCCCGATCACAGGGATATCTGTGACGGTGAGCAGCGCTTCACGGAAGAAACGCTCAATCTCCAGATCTACCGCGGTAGCGAAGTCACGCTGGGACTTCATATGCGCAGGATCAGCACCTAAGCCTTCGAGAAACATGGCTTCTGCGGTGTCCATCACCGCCTCGGCCATGTTGTAGAGTTCGCGCAGATCACTCATAGTGCAGCGAGCGCCTCAGTCAGGGTGAAGCGACCTTCGTACAGGGCCTTACCAATAATCACGGAGTCAATGCCCTCGTCCTGGTACTTGGCCACCTCGATCACATCCTCCAGCGTAGATATACCACCAGACGCCGTCACCGCCGCATCTGTAGCCGCGGAGACGTCGCGCAGCAGCTCAATGTTAGGGCCCGCCAGTGTGCCGTCCTTGGATACATCCGTAACCACGAAACGCTTGCACCCCTGGGAATCAAGGCGCTCCAGTACTTCCCAGAGATCTCCGCCATCGGATACCCATCCATTGCCGCGAGTGCGCCACTCACCATCGATTTCCTTGACCGCAATATCCACCGCGATCTGGTCACCATATTGGGCTAGGACCTTGCCAATCCACTCTGGATTCTCCAGTGCAGCAGTACCAATGTTGACGCGCTTCGCGCCCGTAGCCAACGCACGCTCAAGAGAAGCATCATCGCGAATACCACCGGTAAGCTCAACATTGATGTCTAGCTTCTTGGTGATCTCCGCCATCACCTCATGGTTAGAGCCACGACCAAAAGCAGCGTCTAAGTCTACGAAGTGCAGCCACGTGGCGCCCTGCTCCTGCCACTGCAGCGCGGCCTCCAGCGGGGAGCCGTAGGACTTCTCCGTGCCAGCCTCGCCCTTATCTAGGCGGACGGCTTGTCCGTCAACAACATCTACTGCGGGAAGAAGAGTGAAAGTCATAGTTTCCTACCTTATACACTTTTGTGGTTGTTAAAGCTGCTTCAACCAGTTTTCCAACAAGTGCAGGCCTGCATCACCAGACTTCTCAGGGTGGAACTGGGTAGCCCACAGTGCACCGTTTTCCACGGCTGCAACGAAACGGTCGTTTTCATGCTGCGCCCACGTCACGGCCGGCGGGGTGGTCAGCCCGTCTGGCTCGAATTCCCACTGACGAACGGCGTAGGAGTGGACGAAGTAGAAACGAGTATCACTATCGAGGCCAGCAAACATCTCGCTTTCCGCTGGGGAATCCACGGTGTTCCAGCCCATGTGTGGCAAGACGTTGGTCTGCAGCTTCTCCACAACACCAGGCCACTGACCACAACCCTGGGTATCAATGCCGTGTTCTACGCCTCGCTCGAACATGATTTGCTGCCCCACGCAAATGCCCATAACTGGCCGCGATCCCGCGAGCCGCTGCCCGATCATTCGATCCCCCATGACCTTCTTCAGGCCGCGCATGCAGGCATCGTATGCGCCCACGCCCGGCACCAACATGCCATCCGCGTTGGTACAAATCTCGGGGTCGTTAGTCACAGTCACCTCCGCACCCACGCGCTCCAAAGCGCGGTGGGCAGAGCGGAGATTACCGGAGCCATAGTCAAGCAGCGCTACTGTCTTCATGAGGAATAATCCTAGCGCCGTTACATAAAATAATGAACGCGCTACCCCTATCCTCTATCGTTCGTGCTGCTTCTTGGTCACGCGTTCGTAGACTTCCGCAAGCAGACCAATGATGAGAAGCGCCGCGCCTCCGATGAAAGCACCCACGAAGCCAAAGCTCGTGGCCACCACACCCAGCACCATGGAACCGATACCGGTACCCGAATCGATCGACGCATTCCAGATCGTGGATGCGCTGGCAACCTTGTCACGTGGCACGCGCAGGAACATCTCCAGCATAGAGTCGTTCTGAATCATGCCGAATCCTGCGCCAAACAGGATCGCGCCCGTCACTAGGGCGATAACCACAGGAAGGCTCAGACCACCAACAGTAATGGCGGCAACGAATAGAGCCATGCCCACCATGGCCGATACCACTCCGGGGATCATGAACACACCAATGCGGCCCAACTTGTCAGAGATCTGCCCAATCACGAAGCGCACCAGCATCTGAGCACCACCGACGATCGACAGCATCACACCCGCCAGTGTCGCGCCCAGCGCCGCGTCGGCCTCGCGGACCGACGCCGGCAGGAAGCTCGACACCGCACCGTAAGCCATGGCACCGGAGCACAGCACGAGCGCTGGGATTACTGTGACAACGAGGCCGTCGGGACGCGGTCTACGGTAGATACGTTTAACCACACGGCCTGGACGGATCTGCTGAGCTTTCTGCGCAGTCTTTAGTGGCGCACGTACTACCCCGCGGGCCACCTTCTTGGCTGTCGCAACCGGGTGCAGCGCTGAGTCCTTCGCCTTGGCCGACAGACGTGCGCCCTTGATACGCGCTACCTGCTTGGGCGTAAGCTCCTTACCGGTAGCGACATCCACGTGCACACGAACCTCATCCTGCGGGTTCATCTCCACGTCCTCGTCCAACGCCGTTGGCTTGGGATCAGGACAAAACAACGCCATTACGCAGCCAACCACAGCCAGCACCGCGCACAGCACGTAGGCGCCCGCAAAACCCATGGATGAATCTGTGATCGCCAATCCAGCTGGCAGCAAAACCATCTGCGCAGCACCAGTGCCCAGCCCAATCATTCCTGATACTCGGCCCAGTGTGCCCTCCGGCGCCAACTGTCCAGCAAGCGCATACTGCGCCACACAGATAGCCCCGAAACCGACGCCACGAATTGCCGAAATGACCAGCGTGCTCGTGGGATCTGTTAACCAGATATGCCCAAGCGCCGGAACTCCCAACAGTAAGGACGCTGCGAAGATGGTCACCCGGTAGCCCACCGCGCGCACCACCGTCGCCGTTGAAATTTGCGACAGCACACACGCCGCCATGAACACCGCCGTGGCGGTACCCGCCAATGACTGCGAGCCGCCAGCGGCGATAACCCCCAGCGGCACCACCGGCAGCAGGACCGCGTACGTGCCAATGCCCAGCGCGGCACCAATCATTAACGCCTTCATACCGGGGACGTCAAAGATGCTGATTTTCTCACGGTCCACCGGAGGCTTGAAGTCTTCCTCCGTTGCCGTACCCAGCCCCGTTGTCTTGGCCGCGTTGTGTTCCATGAAATCACCAACCCTTCATCATCGTCGCTCACATATGAAAGCCAGCCGCCAGAAAGTGGCCAGACCAACCAACGTAACAGCTCACAGGCAATATTTCAGCCAGCACTAGCCAAAGGTGAGGAACGCTACAAAACCGCGTACAATTCAGGCTTCTCACGCGTGGGTGGACAGCGTACACCCACGCGTGGGTCCAATGGCTGACTTCTGCGCTGAAAGCCCGAATCTGTGGATAAGTTTCGCTCCCAGTTTGGGTTATCCACAGGGTTTTTAAGCCCTAGTTTTCTTCACGCATTTTTGTGTTTAGCGTTGGTGCCATGACCGATGAACACGCAGCACTCAAGGATTACCTCACCGCCATGGGAAGCGGTGCCATCCTGCTGCGCTCATTCCACGGCCGCAAACACTGGCACTTCGACACCATCGCCCCACGCGACGCAAAAGAGTTGATTGGTACCGCCTCTTGGTTGTATGGCAAGACTCGGTACACGATGCAGCAACGCAAGACACGGGAAGCCGCCATTGCCCACGGGTTCTCCCTGTCCGTACTCACCATGATCCGCCGGCACGTAGAAAAACTTTCTTCTGAACGCGAACAATGGGTACTCTGGCGCGAACTCACCAACAAGAAACGCCCTGCCGCGGTGATCAACACACTCGCCCTGAAGCGGGTGAAAGAACTCACACAAACGCCCGCTAAGAGAACAACAGCGATGCGCACCGTCCGTGGTGCAGACGGCATGGGCACCCTCTATTTCACCGCACCACAAGCACAACTCGCCGACATCAACCGTTCACTGGATAAAGCTGTTGCCAGCATCATGGAACACGACTCCGACAAAACGAAGAATCAGGCCCGTGGTGAAGCCTTCGCCGAACTCCTCCGTGGCGACGCCAATGTGCCCCAGGGTGGTTACACACCACTGGTGGTTGTTCCCGTAGAAGAACACGCCAAGATCATCCGCGGCGAGGGTGACGGCATCAAGGTGGTGTGTTCTGATGGCACCGTCCTATCGGATAAAGAATACCTAGAACGCCTACTTATGGACTATGGGCTGGTTGCTCTGGTGGATGAAGAAGAAGGCACACTGAATATGTTCCGCACACAGCGGTTTGCCAACCAGAAACAACGGTTTGCGGCGTTCGCGGAAAACCCCACCTGTGTCGCACCAGGCTGCACGGTAGCGTTCGATGACTGCCAGTTGCACCACGTAGTGGCATGGAAAAACGGAGGCGACACCAACATCACCAACCTGGTGCCGCTGTGTGCCTACCACAATGGGATCAATGATGATGACTGGTGGAACACAATCCACGGCCATATTGAAAAACGTGGGCCGTTTGCCTACTGGGTATCCGCTTACGGGTTACCGGATCGAAGAAACCAACACCCGCTCGCCATGCTCGGTGGCTGCAGAAAAATCTTCGGATAAAGCCCACCAAAAACACACAACAGCCGTAACACCACAAGGTGCTACGGCTACAGGCACGCGCCTAGTAGGCTTCTAGCCCACTAGGCCAACGATCCATGCAACGCCGGCCATGAGCGCGATGGCAGTCAGCGCACCCAGGATGATCACGCCAATGGTGCTGCCGTTCTTGTACATAGACCAGGTACCACCGGCGAAAAGGCCAGCGAAGATGAAGATCAAGTACACCAGCCAGAAGCCAGAGGTGTCAGTGGCCTTGTCTTGGGCGAGGATGAGTGCTTCGGTCATGGCTTACAGGGCTCCCTTGGTAGATGGGATGCCGGTGAGCTTGTCGTCTGCTGACACTGCCTCACGGATGGCACGAGCCACGGCCTTGTATTCGGCCTCAGTGATGTGGTGCGGATCGCGGCCATAGCGGCAGTTCACGTGCAACGTGGTGCGAGAGTTGTACGCCAAAGTTTCAAAGAAGTGCTCATTGATCACGGTGGCGTAATGTCCGCCAATTACGGATGTAACCATGTGGTCAGGCTCGCCATTCATGACAAAGTATGGGCGACCAGAGAAATCGATGACTGCCTCCACGAGGGTCTCGTCCATAGGCAGAAGGAATGACCCGAAGCGCTTGATGCCCTTCTTGTCTCCCACTGCCTGCAGCAGAGCCTGACCCATCACAATCGCGGTGTCCTCCACCGTGTGGTGTGCGTCAATCTGGATGTCACCCTTGGCGTGCACCTTTAGATCAAACGCGCCATGGACGCCAAACGCTGTAAGCATGTGGTCAAAGAATGGTAGACCAGTGTTAATGTCTACCTGGCCGGTGCCGTCCAAGTTGATCTCAACGGTGATGTCTGACTCGCTGGTAGTGCGGGTTACTCTGCCAATGCGATCTGTGTTGCTCACGTACATTCCCTACTTACACAATGCTAGTTTCTGCCAGCTTAGCGGCCGCAGCCACGAAAGCGTCATTTTCATCTGGTAGGCCAATGGTGACACGGAGGTAGCCCGGCACACCCACATCACGAATCAGCACTCCCTCGTCCAAGAACTTCTGCCACGTCACCGCCTGATCGGCGAACTTGCCAAAGAATAGGAAGTTCGACTCAGAATCCACCACGTAGTAGCCCAGTTTCTCCAGCTGTGCTTGGACGCGCTTGCGCTCAGCGATGAGTGTGTCCACGGTGGCTAGGGTGTCGTGGGAGTGCTGCAGCGCAACGATCGCGGCGGTCTGGGACAGGACGGACAAGTGATACGGCAGGCGAACGAGCATGACCGCTTCGATGAAAGCAGGATCCGCCACGAAGTAACCAAGACGGCCACCGGCAAAGTCGAACGCCTTGCTCATGGTGCGAGAGACCACCAACTTGGTTGGGTAATCTGCAAGCAGTTCCACAGCAGATGGGGACTCGGAGAACTCCGCGTAAGCCTCGTCTACGATCACGATGCCTGGCGCGGCCTCAATAAGGCGCTTGATGTTTTCGAGTGGGGTGACATCGCCAGTCGGGTTGTTGGGGGTAGTCACAAAGATGACGTCTGGGGTGTGCTCGTCAATCGCGGCTAGTGCTGCATCCATGTCGATGCGAAAGTCTTCACCGCGCGGGCAGTTAATGAACTCAGTCTGGGTCCCCTTAGACAGGATTGGGTGCATCGAGTAGGAAGGCTGGAAGCCCAGCACCTTGCGCCCAGGCCCGCCAAAGGCCTGCAACAGCTGCTGAAGGACTTCGTTAGAGCCATTAGCTGCCCAGAGATTGTCCTTGGTCAGTTGCACGCCAGTTTGCTTGGTCATGTACTTGGCCAGTGCCTCGCGCAGTTCTACGCAGTCGCGCTCTGGGTATCGATTGAGGTTGAGCGCCTCCTGTGCCACGCGGTGTGCGAGTTCTTCCACCAGTGCGTTTGATGGTGGGTAGGGGTTTTCGTTGGTGTTCAGGCGTACGGCTACGTCAAGTTGTGGCGCGCCGTAGGCGTGTTCACCGCGCAGTTCGTCGCGCAGCGGGAGGTCATTTAGTGAGATATTGCTCATTGGGGTTCTTTGTTCGTTTCCTTGCAGCTAGGCGCCTGCACCGAGGTCTTCAAAGCGGGCACGGATGGCTTCACCGTGGGCTGGGAGGTCTTCTGCATCAGCGAGTGCTATGACGGTGCCGGAGATCTCCTTGAGTGCCGCCTCGTCGTAGTTGATGAGGTTAACGGCACGCAGGAAGGTGTGGGTGGACAGTCCAGAAGAGTAGCGGGCGGAGCCGGAGGTTGGCAGCACGTGGTTGGATCCTGCGGAGTAGTCACCCAGTGGGACTGGGGAGAAACCGCCCACGAAGATGGCGCCGGCGTGGCGGATGCGCTCGGCGACAGCCGGTGCGTTCTCGGTGTGGATCTCAAGGTGCTCGGCTGCGTAAGCGTCAGCGACCTTGATGGCTACCTCTAGGTCGTCGACAAGCACAATGCCGGACTGTTGTCCGGTGAGTGCCTGGGCCACACGGTCAGCGTTACGGGTCACGGCGTACCGCGCCTCCACTTCGCGATTGACGGCCGTAGCAAGTTCTTCCGAATCGGTGATGAGCACGGATGCTGCCATAACATCGTGCTCCGCCTGAGAGATCAGGTCATAGGCAACCCAGACTGGATCCGCGGTGTTATCAGCGAGGATTGCGATTTCAGTAGGCCCCGCCTCAGAGTCGATGCCCACCACGGAGCGCACTAGGCGCTTGGCGGCGGTGACGTAAATGTTGCCTGGGCCAGTGATCATATCAACCGGCTCTAGGCCCGCCTCATCATCACCGTAGGCCATGAGAGCAATTGCTTGGCCTCCACCCACGGCCCAAACCTCGTCTACTCCCAGCAGGTAACATGCAGCAAGGATGGTTGGGTGCGGCCAACCGCCAAAGTTTTTCTGCGGTGGCGACGCCACCACGAGCGTATCCACGCCCGCTTCCTGCGCCGGAACCACGTTCATGATCACGCTGGACGGATATACGGCATTACCGCCTGGCACGTACAGGCCCACGCGCTCCACCGGCAGGAACTTTTCGGTGACTGTGCCACCCGCGGTGAGTTCGGTGGTGTGGGTCTTCGGTAGCTGATCCGCATGAACCTTACGCACGCGGCTAATCGACTCCTCCAAGGCCGCACGAACCTCAGGATCCAGGCCGTCTACGGCCTCCTTGATCACATCAGCCGGCACCTTGATGGAATCAGGCGTGCAGCCGTCAAACTTGGAACCATAGTCCAAGGCTGCTGATGCGCCATGGATACGAATGGTCTCCACCAGCGGAGCAACTACAGGCAGCACGGAGTCAATATCCGTGCCACCGCGTGGCAACTTCCGGCGCAGCTCACTCGTGGTGGCATCATGCCCGCGGAGGTCAATCACATTTAACATAAAATTCCCACATCCTGGCTTAAAAATTTCGTCTGAACTCAGGCCGAATTACAGCACCCAAACAGTATAGAGCCCCAATCGCACCTGCGATAGCCAAACGCGGATGTTTATGAGGCACATGGAATTAAATGCACCCTTGGTTTCACTGAGTGCGAAACCACGTAGGATGATTGAGGTACCAGCAGCACAGGCAGGAAAGGACGGCGCTAGGTAAACGTGGGCAAGGATTACCCAGACTTTGAGAACACCACCCCGCTGGCTGTCGACCACAACCTGCTTGTGACATGCTTAGGCGAGCTGGACTACGCGTTCAGGGTCACGAACTCTAAGCAGGGTGACCGCATCGAGCTTACCTTCGCAACGTACGACACACTCGTGTCCTTCCAGGACGGCTTCTCCCGAAACTTAACGGTGGAGTCTACTATGGCTGGATCCACGGACTTGTCTCGAATTAACGAGCTGGCGGAGAAAGTTTCCGAATGGAACAACGGTTACGTCCGCCCCGGCGCGTACCTCAACTTCAACGGTGACGGCGCCATCCGTTTGAACTTCTTCTGTGCTTTGTCAGTAGATCGCGGCGCCACACAGAAGCAGATTGGCGATTTTCTGTCTGACTCCTTTGGTAGCACCGCAAGAGCTTCGGCGTTCTTCGGGGAATCGTTCCCCGAGCTGCAACGACCGAAAAAGGCAGAAACCATTAACTTTGATGACAATGAAATGGTGATCACCAAGCAGGCGCCAGAAAAACTCACGCTAGAGCGGATTCGGGCAGGCTTAGCCGAACTAGGCATCAACGAGCCAGATCAGATCGGTGACGGATTCGTGCTCAACCTCAACAACGTTCGTTTTAGTTTCGCGGTTGAGTCTGGACAGAGCTTGGAAGTAGCGGGCTACTGGGATACAGACCTAGATCCTGCCACCATGTTCATGCGCACATTCTTAGTGTGCAATGAATTCAACGAAAAACACCAAGAATCAAAAGCGGTGTGTCGAACTATCGCTGATGACATCCTGCAGGTGTACGTCACCCACGATGCCAACTGTGCACCGGGCATTAACGACGAGCAGATCATTCACAATTTGTCCCTTGGCATCCATCGTGTGCTCACCGCAATAGAGCACATAAGCCAGGAACTGACGGGCACCTCAGTTGTACGGTGGCCTAGCTAGTGGCCACGGAGGTGTCTTCTTCCCTTTCGGTGTCGTTGCCTGAGCCTGTATGCATGTCTTCCGCGTCCGAACCGACCACTATGCAGCACCAGTAAACCAAGACTGCCCAAAAAGGCGCCACCGCATGGGCCACAATCCCCGGCGTGAAAGCAGGCACATAAGAGACGGATTCGCCATCTGCGAGTGAGCCTGTCTCGCTGACATCGTTCACAAGGCGCGAAACCCACTCACCGGCGTAGATGAACAGCTGCGCACCCAAAAATACCCAGAGCCCAACCCATAGCAGCATCCACAGGCTACGCGTATGCGGCGCGCGTACGTACGCCATCACAGCCACAGCGCACCCAATGACAAAGCTCGCGATGACAAAAAGGCCGTAAGCGGTGAACTCAACGTTTGCCTCCGTGCCCAACTCGATCTGAGTCCCCTGTTCAACCACCGTCGCGGTGTAGGCAGGGCGCAACAGGGCCCATATAATGCCTGCGCCTAGGAATGAAAGCAGCGATGCCAGCACGACACCTGCGTACGACCCCACTGTGGGGCTGAAACGAGGCAGGGTGACAGATCGCGCCATGAGCTTGGGTCTCCTTATTCCGTTGTCACGAGGTTGAGCAATACACAAAGACAACCAAAAGGCTACCGCGATGGGCGGTAGCCTAAAAGTTTGTCCAATCTAAAGACTAGTCACAGAATGTCCAGCGGTCGCCTTCACGCAAGAAGCGCTGCACACCAGTCTCAGATACGCCATTGTGGCTGGTGGTCACGCTTGCTGAAGCCTGATCACCATTGACCACGATGTTATCGACCGAATCGATGGATGCCTTAGCATTCTGGAACTCTGGGAAGTCAGCCAAGTTGATGTCTGGGATCTGGTTGATATCCAGGTCCTGTGCATTTGCCATCGCTCGGGAGCAGGCATGGTTTGGAATGTAGCCCATGAAACCACGGAGTGTTGTTTCATCGTTAATGCCGTTGATCAACGCGGTAATTGCCTCCGCGTCTTCAGGAGACGCGGCTTGACCACCCTCAATTGGTGTCTGCACGAAAGTCTCCATTGGTAGCTGCTCGGCCTGCGCCGCAATGTCTGATTCAGCATCCTGTGCGCCTGCTTCCGGCTGCTCCTGCGCTGGCTCCTCAACAGGCGCAGGTGCAGGTGCAGCAGTAGGTTCTTCGGTTTCCACCGTGGTGGAGCTGGTTGACGTTACAGAAGACGATGCCACCGTGGAAGAAGACGAGGCGGAGCTAGTAACAGTTTCTGCAGTAGAGTTACCTTCCTCCTCAGAGCCGCAAGCTGCAAGAGCAAGCACAGAAGCGGATACAACTGCAACTGCAGCCTTCCTGTAGTCAGCGCGACGGCGGGTCAGGCTCATGATGGGAATTCTCCTCAGGTTTTCTTTCATTCTCAACGTGTTCAAGACAGCTATTGTCTTTCGAGCTCTGTCGAAGACAGAGCTCGTAACGAGCTCAATTCTTACACACTTTAATTGTGAAGTTAATGCACTAGTTATAGCACTATCCTGTGAATTATCTGAAAGGGGCTCCCAGCTTCCTACGGCAAGTGGGCTAGTGACCCAAAAGCGCTAGAGTAATCCATGTGCAGTTATCTCGTGACGCCATCGTGTCCGCCAGCCTTGAGATTCTCAACGAGTTTGGGCTTGGCGACGTCTCCATGCGACGGCTTGCCACGAAGCTCCAGGTCGCGCCGGGCGCCCTGTACTGGCACATCAAGAACAAGCAGGCCCTGATTCAGGCGATGGCCGGGGCCATCGCTGAGGAATTCTTAAGCCGCGCCGAGGGCGCGGATCTTACCCGAGCCGCAGCCCTATTCCGCGAGGTGGTGCTTTCCTACAGGGACGGCGCTGAGGTGGTAACGGCGGGGTTGTCGTCGGAAAGCCTGAGAAACACCCTAGTGCACCGCTTCGGCGCGGACGACGTGGCGTATGTGCTGCTGCATTTCATGGTGGGAGCGCTAGCAACAGAGCAGGCAAGCACGCAGCTACGCGAGATCGAAGGGCTCGACACAGTTGATGAGAGCGCTCAATTCTATGCAGGTGTAAGGCTGATTTCGAGCGTCAAACCCACAAAGTGACCTAGCACTTGATCTTTTCTAGTCGATCATTGAAACTCCGCAGCTTTGCCTACAACAAAGCAAAAACATGAGGACCCTCTTACCCACAGCATCTAGGCCGGCTCCTTGATATGCGCGCTCACCAGCTCATATTCGTAACTTGAAGGCTCAGCCGAAGACTCCCGCGCACGCCTTCCACCTCGCCAGAAATCTGAATATTTCCCGTGCCGTGAGGTTTAGATTGCGCCCTATTAAGTTCTGATTGACTAAGATGCCTAACCATGACTCATTCTTCTTCGAACTCCCGCATGGTGTGGCCTGGTGAGGCTTACCCACTGGGTTCCACCTACGATGGCGCAGGTACCAACTTCGCTATCTTCTCCTACGTCGCTGACAAGATTGAACTCTGCTTGATTGACGCCGACGGCAATGAGGAGCGCGTCGAACTCACCGAGGTCGATCACCACATCTGGCACGCCTACCTTCCAGGTGTTTTACCTGGCCAGCGTTACGGCTACCGCGTACACGGACCATACGATCCCCACAATGGCAAACGCTGTGACCCATCCAATCTGCTCGTAGACCCATACGCACGCGCCTTTGACGGCGAATTCGATGGCCACGCCTCACTGTTCAGCTACGACATCAACAACCCAGAGGACCCTGACGGTCGCAACACTGAGGACTCCCTGGGGCACACCATGCTATCTGTTGTGGTCAACCCATTCTTTGACTGGGGTTCTGACCGCCCACCACACGTTCCTTACAACGAGACCGTCATCTACGAGGCTCACGTTAAGGGCATGACCATGACCCACCCGGACGTGCCGGAATCCCTCCGTGGCACCTACGCAGGTTTGGCGCATCCGTCCATCATTAACTACCTGAAGGACCTGGGCGTCACCGCGATCGAGCTTCTTCCGGTACACCAGTTCCTGCAGGATGACCGCCTGCGCGATCTGGGTCTGCGCAACTACTGGGGATACAACACCTTCGGTTTCTTCGCACCTCAGGCTGACTACGCCGCTGCCACTGAACCGGATGGCGCCGTCGCCGAATTCAAGGGCATGGTGCGCGCATTCCATGAGGCTGGCATCGAAGTCATCTTGGATGTTGTGTACAACCACACCGCTGAGGGTAACCACATGGGCCCAACCATCGCCTTCCGCGGCATTGACAATGAGGCGTACTACCGCTTGGTCGATGACGACAAGGTCCACTACATGGACTACACCGGCACCGGTAACTCCCTGAACGTGCGCGACCCACACCCACTGCAGATGATCATGGACTCCCTGCGCTACTGGGTAACAGAGATGCACGTGGACGGCTTCCGCTTCGACCTCGCATCCACCTTGGCACGCGAGTTCCACGACGTCGACCGCCTTGCTACCTTCTTCGACCTGGTCCAGCAGGACCCAGTGGTATCACAAGTCAAGCTCATTGCCGAGCCATGGGATATCGGCGAAGGCGGCTACCAGGTGGGCAACTTCCCACCACTGTGGTCCGAGTGGAACGGCAAGTACCGCGACACCGTCCGCGACTTCTGGCGTGGAGAGCCTGCAACCTTGGGCGAATTCGCATCCCGCCTCACCGGATCTTCCGACCTGTACTCCAACAACGGTCGTCGCCCAACCGCGTCGATCAACTTCATCACTGCACACGACGGCTTCACCCTGAACGACCTCGTCTCCTACAACGAGAAGCACAACGAGGAGAATCAGGAAGGCTCTCGCGACGGCGAATCTCATAACCGCTCGTGGAACTGTGGCGTCGAAGGCCCAACCGACGACCCCGAAGTACTGCGCCTGCGTGCACGTCAGCGACGCAACTTCCTCACCACCCTTCTCCTTTCCCAGGGCACCCCAATGATCGCCCACGGTGATGAAATCGCCCGTACCCAAAACGGCAACAACAATGTCTACTGCCAGGACAACGAACTGTCCTGGATGGACTGGAACGATGCCGCGGAGCACACTGACCTGCTTGAGTTCACCAAGCGCTTGATCCGCATCCGCCGCAACCACCCAGTATTCCGCCGACGCCGCTTCCTGGCTGGTGGCCCACTGGGTGCGGACGAAAAGGACCGCGACATCGCGTGGCTGGTTCCATCCGGCACCGTGATGACCCAGGATGACTGGGACTTCGCCTTTGGCAAGGCCCTCATGGTCTACCTGAATGGACACGCCATTGTTGAGCCGGACTCCCGCGGCCAGCGCATTGAGGACGACTCCTTCCTCCTCATGTTCAACGCGCACCACGAGGACATCGAGTTCACCCTACCAACCGCTACTTTCGGCCACGCATGGAAGCTCATCGTTGATACCGACGAGCCAACCGGCTACCCAAAGGAAGAGCAGGTCATCCAGGCAGAGGGCACCATTACCGTCCCTGCACGCGCCGTTTTGATCCTCCGACAGATCGACCAGCCGACCGATTCTGACGAGGACACCAAGGACACAACCGGCTCAGATGACTACGCATCCAGCGAGTACAATAAGTAAAAGCAACGATGCGTTCCTTATACCCCTTCGCGCGGATGTGCGAAGGGGTATTTCTCTGCCTGGCGGGTGGTCAAGGTAGGCTAGAACACGTTTTACGCATCCCCATTGTGAAAGGACACCGTTCCAATGCCAGTAGGTTCCATCGGCGCACATGGAGCAACCCTTGATGTCAACGCGGATTCCGTGACGATCACCCCTACCCTGCTCGCAGGCGCATTGGGCAAGGATGTCACAACAATAAGCGTTGGTGACATCACCGGCGTGTCTACGGTATCCAAACCCACCTCATACCTTCCTGGCGTAAGTACCCTGTCCCTGATCGATGGAAACACCGTCACCATATCTTTCAGCCCCAACAACGCCGACACCCAGCGCAGCTTCGTTTCCCAAATAGAGGCTGCACTGCGCGGCGAGGCACCTGTGGCTCCAACAATTCTCGGCATGAACTTCGTGGCCGTGGACGTGGAAACAGCTAACGATGACTGGGGCTCCATTTGCCAAATAGGCATCACTCACGTGGTTGACGGTAACTGCACCGAAACGAAGACGTGGCTGTGCCAACCACCTGAGCCGATTGAGCATTTTGACGAGTTCAACATCTCAATCCACGGCATCACCGCGCAAGACGTGGCCAACAGCCCCCGCTTTGCTGATGTCCTGCCCGAGGTAGTTGCAGAAATCGGAAGCCAGCCAGTGGTAGCCCACAACGCACAGTTCGACATGACCGCTTTCCTTCGCGCCTGCCTCGCCAGCAACATCAGCCCACCATCGTTCGTCTTCGGCTGCTCCCTAGCGCTAGCACGAGCCGCGAAGCTAGGTATTGACAATCACCGCCTGCCCACCGTTGCACGGCACTTCGGCTATGAGGTGACCAAGCACCACGACGCCGGCGCCGACGCGGAGGCGTGCGCCAAAATCATCGTAGGTTTGGCCAAGTCCGCACAGTTCACTGGTAGTTTCACCGACTTCTTTGACGACCGAGGCTTCGCCACGGGTGAGCTCCGCGAGGATCGGGTATACCCTGTGCTCAAGAAGCCAAGCGCGACCACCGCAGAGGTGACCGAGCCAGAGCCCAAGGGCGAACAAAGTAAAAAACGCACCAGCAACGCCCCATGGGCTAAAGTAGCTACCCCAGATGTGGCGCCGGAAGCGAACCATGACGCCGACCCACAGGGCATGTTCTTCGAACAAAACGTCACACTCACCGGTGACTTCGAGCCGTTTGATAAAGGCATGCTGTGGAAGATGATGGCCGAACGCGGAGCCACCATCGGCAAAAACGTAACCAAGAAAACCACCATGCTCGTAATCGGCCCCTGGACCAGTGTGACCAGCAAGCAAAAGCGCGCCGAAGAGCTGCGTGAAAAAGGACAAGAAATCACCTTCCTCACTGCCGATGAGCTCTTCAGTGTTCTCGGCTTAGACAAGGACGAGCAACCGCCTTTTTAAAGTTATTGGGAACCGCTCATGCGTTTTACCCGTCCAATAGTAAGTGAAGAACGTATTTCACTTACTGGACAGGGTTAGTATCCATGACCAACAGCATCCCTTTTGACACCAACCTCCTCACCCCCACTCTCAAGCCCATGACATGGGCGAGCACACGGGGGCTTAGTTCACCTGACTTCGGGCACGCGAACGCCCACATCGCGTTGTCCAAAGATCTCTGCGTAGGCCTACGCTACGGCAACGTCACCATGACGCACACCGCCGTTGCTCTCTCAGGACTGAGTCTGCGCGAGGCATGGAACTACGCCGCGGATAATCTCCTCAACCGCGCTCATACCGCGCAGGGTATTGCTATTGACATTCGCCCCAGCTCGCACGCCACCCGGCGCGCAGACACCCGTGGGTACCAAATCCGCATTGGCAACGACGTTCCCGCCACCGCGTGGCTGGCGCACCCCGCCACCTTCCGGGCGCTCAATGAGCATTTTGAAAAGCTGTTCTCGAGACCTGTTCACTTCCACGCTCCTACAGAAAACCTCCTCTTTGTCCACCAAGACACCCCTCACCCCACGGCGTTAGATAGATGGGTCTATGATCACTTCATCAAACACCCCAACGTCCAGGTTCTTAGTCCACAGCCGGTAGTTTTCGACAAAGGATTCCCCATTCCACGCCTCATCACACGCCCTGTTTCTGCGCGCCATATGTCAACCCGCAGGGACGTGCTGGGCGCTGCTGCATAGGGCCCCTGGGCGGGGCTATGATGGTTGAGGATTGTCCTCAAGATGGCTGAAAGGATCCCGCGTGCAACAAGCCCCCATCTCCAAGCTGAACAAGCTTTACCGGGAATTCGCAGCACTGCATCCGGAAGTCGAAGATGATTTTTCCGAAGCAATCGAGGACGTACTTGCTGATGCCGGCTTGACTTTTGACCGCGTCAGCGTGCGATTGAAGCGCTGGCAGTCTTTCAAAGCCAAGGCCAAGAAGCGCACCGCTGACGGCGAGCTCATGTACCCCAACCCATGGACCGATATTCACGACCTCATGGGCGTTAGGATCACCACCTTTCACTCCACGGAAATCCCGCAAATCGTGGACGCATTAGATGATGTTTTCAAGATCATCCGATCCGTGGACAAGGCGCAGGAAACGCGCGTGTCCGGTGGCTTCGGCTACGGTTCACTCCACCTCATTTTGGAAGTTGACGAACGCACACCGGAGCTCGATGAGTACGTGGGCTTCCAATTCGAGGTGCAGATCCGCACCGTCCTGCAGCATGCGTGGGCTGAGTTTGAGCACGACATTCGTTACAAACGTTCCCAAGGGCGCCTAGATCCACGGATAGACCGTGCATTCACACTCGCAGCGGGATTAATTGAGCTAGCTGACCAGCAGTTTGACATGATCGCCGCCATTCAGGAGCCCCACCCCGAAGATGATGACGAAATCACCATCACCCCAGAAACCCTCCCCGGCATCATCGCCATGCTGGCTGGCAACCAATTCCCACAGTCTCGAACCGAAGACTACGCATTTCTGCACGAGCTGCTCAATGCCCACGACATCACAAAAGCTGAAACCCTGCGCATGATCTTAAACCCAGAGGACATTGAGTTCATCCGCAAGGCGTTCAATTACAGATTCCCACCGGGGCAGGTGCGCATTGTGGATGATCTGCTCCTCCACCGCTACCGTGGAGCGCACATAGGAAAGACCAAGCGTCTAGGAACGCGCTCGCGCCAGCGCCCCTACAAGCTCAAGCGCAGGTTAGAGCAGATTGTGAAGGCCGAAGAACAGGGGCTCTAAACGTGCGCTAACGGCGCCGGCCCTGCAGACGGTCGATTTCGCGCCGCTCCTTCTTTGTAGGGCGGCCTGCACCACGGTCACGCCGTGGCATGGACATGAGGATTTCTTTGGGCGGAGGTGGCGGCGAGTGGTCCACGTAGCAAGTGCGCGCAATGGCTGCGCCCACACGCTTGCGAATGGTGGCCACCACTTCAACATCTCGTTCATGGTGGTCGACCCACACCCGTACTCGGTCTCCTGGAACCACTTGCTGAGACGGCTTAACAGCTTGGCCGTTGAGTTTGACGTGGCCAGCCTTGCAGCCCTCTGCCGCTAGACTACGGGTTTTCATCAGCCGAACAGCCCATACCCACGCGTCAATACGTACGGGACCAGTGGACTGATCGACAATGTTGTGCTGGCTCATAGCCTTAGTAGTTGTCCTTGTGGTTCACAATCTTTTGAACCTTGGACCAGTAATAGCCGCCGCCAGCAACGGCAATGACCAATCCAAGAATTAACCATGAGAATGACCCGGCAATGATTGACAGTAAGGCCCCGCCTACTACACCACCGCCAGCGCAGATGGCTGCGTTGCGGGTGTACTTGCGGACGTCTTGCTTACGCTGTTCAATCGGGTTACGAGGGCGAGGTTGCATTGTCATAGTGGCTTATTCTACCCAATTAATCCCAGCCTCTTTAACCTGCGCTGCGCCGGCTGTTAGTACGGCGACAGTATCCTCCAATTGAGCACGTTCCCCAGGATCCACCGCGAGGGTGTAGGTCACCTGCTGACCGTAGGCAGTGTCCACTACATCGATGCCACGAGCGCGCATGTCTGCCTCAATCCTTCCGGCATCTGCGTGGGAGAGGTCCACCGTGTATAGCTCCTTGCGCGAACGCGTGACGGTCTCTACGACTTCGAGAGCCTGGGAAACGGAGTCAGAGTAAGCGTGGACGAGCCCACCCGCGCCCAGCTTGATGCCACCGAAGTAACGCACTGTGACGGCTACGATGTCGAGGATTCCGCTGCCGCGGAGCACATCCAGCATTGGGGTGCCCGCGGTGCCTGACGGCTCCCCGTCATCATTGGAGCGTTCAATAGGATTAGAGCCCTCTACGTGCAGGATGAAAGCACTGCAATGGTGGCGGGCGTCGGGATACTCGCGTTTGAGCTCAGCGATCAACTCGCGGGCTTGCTCCTCGGTGGTTGCACGCTTGATGAAGGTAAGAAACTTGGAGCGCTTGATCTCTAGGTCGTGCTGAAAGCGCACGCCTGCACGCGGGCGCGCGTAACTGGTTTGGTTGCCCATGCGTTAGTTGCGCACCAGGTACTGGTATTCGGCTGTCTCTGGCTCTAGGCGGCGGCAGTCGATGCGAGAGGATTCCATGCGTTCCAGTAGTCCTGCCAAATCTTCAGCCTTGCCTAGCTGCAGACCCACCAGCGCGGTTCCGGTTTCGCGGTTGTTGCGCTTGAGGTACTCGAATAGAGTGATGTCATCATCCGGACCCAAGATCTCATTGAGGAAGTGGCGCAGCGCACCCGGCTCTTGCGGGAAGCCCACGAGGAAGTAGTGTTTCAGACCGCGGTGGACGAGGGATCGCTCCATGATCTCGGAGTAACGCAACACATCATTGTTGCCGCCGGAAATGATGCAGACCACCACAGAGCCTGGCTGTAGCTTGAGTTCCTTGAGCCCAGCCACGCTCAAAGCGCCGGCTGGCTCAGCGATAATGCCCTCGTTCTGGTACAAATCCAGCATCTCCGTGCAGACAGACCCCTCGGAGACTTCAATGTTGTGCAGGCGCCCCTGGTGGCGCTCGATGATCGCGTAGTTAATGGTGCCAAGGCGCTTCACCGCCGCGCCGTCCACGAAGCTGTCCACCGTCTCCAACGTGACGGGGCCTCCGGCCTTGAGCGCCTCGCGCATGCTTGGCGCGCCTTGCGGCTCGACGCCCACCACAGCAGTGCGCGGGGACATATCAGCCAAGTAACTCAGGTTTCCGGACAGCAATCCACCGCCGCCGACGGGCACCACGATGGTGTCCAAGGACTTGCCCATGCTGGACAGCTGGGAAAGGATTTCTGCGGCCACGGTACCCTGGCCGATCACGGTCTCGCGGGCGTCGAAAGGCTCCACCATGGTGGCGCCGGTCTTGTCCGCGTCGGCGTGTGCCGCGGCGTTGGCCTCGTCAAAGCTGGCTCCAGTAACCACCAGCTCCACGCGATCACCGCCGTGCACCAAGATGCGGTCGCGCTTTTGCTTCGGCGTTGCCGCCGGAACGTAGATCCGGCCGTCAATGCCCATGGAGCGGCACGCGAAGGCCACGCCCTGGGCGTGGTTGCCTGCCGACGCCGCCACGATGCCCGCCTCGCGCTGCTCTGGGGAGAGCTGGGAGATTGCGTTCACGGCGCCACGGATCTTGTAGGAACGCACGTCCTGCAAATCCTCACGCTTCAGATACACCTCAGCACCTGTGATCTCAGACAGGCGCGGGCAGTACTGCAACGGGGTGGGCGCAATGTAGGCAGAAATTCGGGCCTGTGCCACCTGAATATCGGAAGCGTGAACTTCAAAGTCACTAGCTACATTCTGCTCTACATTTACGCGATTATTCATGAGCACACATCTTAGTCTGCAAACCCGTACAAAGCACCTAACGTGTTTCTACGAGGTGAAACAAATGGGGGAGAAATCATCTCACCCAATGGGATAGTTCGCGCTTAGCCTGTGCAGTTGTAAGAAATATAGGCCTGATCAGAATCCGCTGGAGATGCTCGCTGAATGCCGAATCCCTAGGCCGTGAGGCGCAGTGTCAAGCGGATGAGACCTACTCCCCTCACAGTTTTCGGCTCCTATCCTGCCAGCGATTTCTTAGCAGGCGTGGCTTCCGCAATTGAGGAGCTCGCCAAAAACTCAACCGTCCCCCAACGCACTAAGGCCGCCTTCTCGGCACCCTAGAGGCGTCCAAATTCTGTGCGCAGCGCGTCCTTCCTACTTTCGGTTTCTGCGAGCCGGTCCGTAAACAGTGCGGTCTTAAGCCGAATGACCTCCCTGTGCAACGCGGTGAGACGTGCCTCGGTGGCCTTGATGATCTCACTGCTTGGGTTCGGCTGGGCGTCGATAAGCTGACGCAGGGTGCGGGGCAGGTACAATCCCTTTGGCAAAGGGGCCCTGTCTTACCAGAGCGTCCGAATACATTAAGACCCAATGCCTCAGGCACCCTCGACGTGTGAGCGTCAAGAGTGCCTGAGGTTCACTTTTTAACCGAGAATACCCGGCCCCATGGTGGCCTTAAGGTCCCCCATCAGGCTAGCGGACTTATTTACGCGCAAATGGTCGCCCAAGATCATCATGGAGGTTTCCTCACCACAGACGAGGTTGAGGTACACATCCGATTCGCCCTTGTTGCGCAGTAGCACTTCTTTAAGCTTGGCAATATTTGGCTTGGTGCACTGCTCAGTGCGCATGGTCAGGCGCAGCGGCAGGCCAGCACCGTTGCCGGGGCCAAGCTCAGCGGGATCGAGGAAATCACAAAACAGACTCATGCGCTCATCGCGGATGGACACGTGCGCTTTGGCCACGATGATATTGTCCTCCACAATGTGCTGCGCCACCAAGGAGTAGACCTTAGCAAAGACCAGAAGTTCCACGGACGCGCCGTGGTGATCCTCAATGGTAACGATCGCCCATGGCGAGCCATCCTTCTTGGACACGCGGCGGTCCACGCCGGAGATAATTCCACCGATGGTCACCTCCGCACCATTGCGAAGCTCGCCCGACAAGATGGTGGTGAGCGGGGTATCAGTCTGCGCATCGAGGGCTTCCTCGAATCCGTCCAACGGGTGGCCGGAGACGTAAAGACCAATCATGTCGCGCTCGAGCGCCAACTGCTGCTTGCGGTCAAACTCCGCGTCGGGAACCTGGACGGCAAAGACGTTGTCCACGGGGGACTCTTCCCCACCAAAGCCCGCGAACAGATCAAACTGGCCCTTGTCTGCGGCCTTCTTGGTGGATATGACGGCGTCCACTGCGTCCTCTGCCACGAGAACTAAGCCCTTGCGTGGGTGGCCCATGGAGTCAAACGCGCCCGCCTTGATCAAGGAATCCGTCACACGCTTGTTGCAGGCAACGGTATCAATCTTGTCTAGGTAGTCGGAGAAGTCCTTGAACAGGCCCTTGCTTTCGCGGGCTTCAACGATGGAATTGACCACGTCCTCACCCACATTTCGCACAGCGCCTAGTCCAAAGCGGATATCTTTTCCGACTGGCAGGAAGTTGTACAGGGACTCATTCACGTCCGGCGAGAGCACAGAAATACCCAAGTGGCGGCAGTCCGATAGGTAGATGGCAGACTTGTCCTTGCGGTCAGCCACGGAGGTGAGTAGCGCCGCCATGTACTCGGCGGTGTAGTTCGCCTTGAGGTAAGCAGTCCAGTAGGACACCAAACCGTAGCCTGCCGCGTGAGACTTGTTGAACGCGTAGGACGCGAACGGCTCGATGACGCCCCACAGAGTGTCACAGGCATCACGGGAGTAACCGTTGGCCTTCATGCCACCCCAGAACTTCTCAAATTCCTTGGCCAGCACTTCGGGCTTCTTCTTGCCCATCGCTTTACGGAAGCCGTCTGCTTCACCAGCGGTGTAGTTAGCCACCTTACGAGAGATCGCCATGATCTGCTCCTGGTAGACGATCAAGCCGTAGGTCTCGTCGAGAATGTCTTGGAGGACCTCCTCCAGCTCAGGGTGGATAGGCACAATTGGTTTGCGGCCATTCTTACGATCCGCGTAGTCCATGTGCGCGTTCACGCCCATTGGTCCAGGACGATACAGCGCCAGCGACGCGACAATATCGTTAAAGCCCGTTGGCTGCATGCGCTTGAGCAGCTCCTGCATGCCACCAGAGTCCAGCTGGAACACACCCAGTGTCTCGCCGCGTGACAGCAGCTCGTACACCTTAGGGTCATCAGTATCGAGCGCTTCGAGATTGAATTCTTCGTTGCGGTTGATCTTGATGTTTTCCAGCGCGTCACCGATCACAGTGAGGTTTCTAAGACCCAGGAAGTCCATCTTCAGAAGGCCGATTTCCTCACATGCCGGATACGGCCAGCCCGTGATCAGTGCACCATCAGCAGGACGCTTCCACATAGGGATGCAGTCCAATAGTGGCACAGAGGCCATAATCACCGCACAGGCATGCACGCCTGCCTGTCGGACAACGCCTTCCAGGCCACGAGCGGTCTCATAGATTTTGTTGACATCTGGGTCCTGCTCAATCAGCGCACGGACTTCGCCTGCCTCGTGGTAGCGGGCATGGTCTGGGTCCATAATGCCGGACAGCGGAATGTCCTTGGCCATGATGGCAGGTGGCAGGGCTTTGGTGATGCGGTCCGCGATCTGGTAGCCCGGCTGGCCGTACTGCACGCGCGCAGAGTCTTTCAGAGCTTGCTTGGTCTTGACCGTACCGAAGGTAATCACCTGGGCGATCTTGTCTGCGCCCCAGCGGTCGGAGGCGTAGCGGATCATTTCGCCACGGCGACGATCGTCAAAGTCGATATCAATATCCGGCGCAGATGGTCGCTCTGGGTTCAGGAACCTCTCGAACAGAAGGCCGTGTTCAATGGGGTCGATGTTGGTAATGGTCAGCGCATACGCCACCAGTGCGCCCGCCGCCGAACCACGGCCTGGTCCTACGCGGATGCCGATGGATCGCGCGTGCTTGATGAGCTCCGCCACGATGAGGAAGTAGGACGGGTAGCCCTTCATGTCAATGACGTCGATCTCGAAGTTGGCGCGCTCGATGTATTCCTGTGGAACCTCAGCTCCGGGGAAACGATCCTGCAGGCCACGCATTACTTCCTCGCGCAGCCACGTGGTAGGCGTGTACCCTTCCGGTACGTCTGCGATAGGCATGCGGTCGTGTGGGTGTGGCTCCCAAATCTCGCTGTAGTCCTGCACGCGCTCAGCGATCAGCAGCGTGTTATCACAACCGTCGGGGACGATATCATCCCACAGCTCGCGCATTTGCTCTGCGGTTTTGATGTAGTAACCCGTGCCGTCGAACTTGAAGCGGTCCGGATCAGACAGGGTCTTACCGGTCTGAACGCACAACATCGCCTCGTGTGCTTTCGCTTGGGACTCTAGGACATAGTGGCAGTCATTAGTTACCAGTGGTGGCAGGTCGAGTTTGCGGCCGATCTCCAACAGCTCGCTGCGCACGCGGTTTTCAATCTCAAGTCCGTGATCCATCAGCTCAAGGAAGTAATTGTCCTTGCCGTAGATATCCTGCCACATTGCGGCGGCCTCGAGCGCCTCATCAAACTGGCCTAGGCGCAGGCGGGTTTGCACATCACCTGATGGGCAACCGGTGGTAGCGATGATGCCGGTGGCGTGTTCAGCGATTAGCTCCGCGTCCATGCGGGGATACTTACCCAACTGCCCCTCGTAGGATGCCATGGATGAGAGGTAGAACAGGTTGTGCAGACCCTCGACGGTTTCCGCCAACATGGTCTGGTGAAGGTAGGCTCCGCCACCAGAGACGTCATCGCCCTTCTGGTGCGGGTCACCCCAGCGGATGCGCTTTTTGTTAAAACGGGACTCGGGCGCCATGTAGGTCTCAATACCAATGATCGGCTTGACCCCAGCGGCTTTCATGGCTCTGTAGAAGGCATCAGATCCATACATGTTGCCGTGGTCTGTCATGCCCACAGCGGGCATGCCTTGGCGGGCCACTTCCGCTGACAGCATGTCCACCTTTGCCATGCCGTCCAGCATCGAATACTCGGTGTGGTTATGCAGATGAACAAAGGAAGATTTTTTCGCCATGCCCACAGAGTCTAGAGCACCACATAGTCCCTTCGCACGTACGCATGTCAGGGCATTGATCACATGTGGCCACCTTCGCCGCCATCCGCACGATAGCGCAGTTCAGGAATAATTTTTCACTGATTAGCTGATACATTTCTCCTGCATGGGCGCGGGGGTTTAGCATGAGTGGATGCTGTATTGTCTGCTCGCCTATTTGATGTGGGGTGTGTTCCCGCTTTTCTTCCCACTGCTTGAGCCTTCCACGCCAGTGGAGATTATCGGACACCGGATCGTGTGGACCGCTGTGTTTATGGTTCTGGTGGTGATGCTGACCCGCAAGTGGAAAGAAGTTAAGCAATGCACAGCAAAAGAGTGGATGCTCGTTGCGCTTGCCGGCGTGCTGGTCGCGGTGAACTGGCTGGTGTACGTGTGGTCTGTCAATAACGGGCACGTCGCTGAGGCTGCGCTGGGCTACTTCATCAATCCACTCGTGAGTGTCCTTTTGGGAGTTATCTTCCTTGGTGAGAGTCTGAGCAGGCTGCAGGCAGCATCCGTGGCGTTGGCCGGAATTGCGGTCCTCGTGTTGACCTTCGTTGGCGGAAACTTCCCATTCTTGGCGTTGTCACTGGCGTTTTCCTTTGGTTTCTATGGGCTAGTGAAAAAGCGCATTAGGCTCTCCGCCACCGCTTCCCTCACAGCGGAAACGCTCGTTGTGCTACCAGTGGCGCTAGGATATTTGCTCTATCTGGAGGCGCGAGGCGTTGGCACTTTCGGGCACATCTCAGTGTCCCACTCCCTGTTGTTAATGTCCGCGGGATTAGTGACTGCTCTGCCACTGATTTTCTTTGGCATGGCCACCAAAGTGATTCCGCTGTCCACCATCGGGATCATGCAGTATCTAACGCCCACAATTCAGATGCTCATGGCCGTGTTCTTGTTCGAAGAACAGTTAGAACCCGTTCGGTGGCTGGGCTTTGTCATTATTTGGATATCCGTGGCCCTGTACATCGCAGACGTTGTCCTAACACGCCGACGCTTTCGCCGCATCAGCCGAACACGCAGCGAACACCCAGAGGCTGCAGCTTAGCCCCGAAACACTGGGCGAATGCCAAAACGGCCCCACGCAGCGTCAGCCGGAAGAGCTTCAACCGCGAAGACACCGTCTGCTTGGGCCAGCGCGCGCAGTGTCTCGCCGTCATCACGAACAACGACGGCCTCAATGTGTGCAGGATCCCCATTGTTTCTCAGCTGTTGTTCGAGCACATCTGCTCGGCCAAGGCCCTGGGTGGGTTCCGGCAGGGCAATCGGCAGGTATCGATCAGTCAGCGCAGCACCCACGCGGTCAAGATCGGCATGGTCTAGCAAAAACCCAGCGGCCTGAGGGCTCAAGGCTCGTTGGAATGTCACCAGCGCATAGGCAGGAGCGCCAGCGTTCGCCACGGAAGCGGAGGCACGGGCCAGGTAGTCATCCACGGACTCAGAGGAATCCATGCCCAACTGGTCACCGTTGATAGCCATGGGCTTGGAGGTGCGATCGGATTGAGCCATAACCATAATCAGGCCAATGATCGCCAACACCGCCACCAGCGCAACTGCGTAACGAGTTTTGTCAACGCGATCCATTATCTATCCCTGGCGCAACACGTCGAGTGCATGCTGCAGATCTGCTGGATACGGTGAGGTGATCTCCATCCAGCGACCGTCGGCCGGATGGTGGAACCCCAAGGACACCGCATGCAGCCACTGACGGGTTAGGCCGAGTTTCTCATTTATCTTGTTCGCAGACGTGCCGTACATGGGATCACCAATGCACGGATGTTTCATAGCGGATGTGTGCACGCGGATCTGGTGCGTGCGGCCGGTCTCCAGGTGAATCTCCAGCAACGATGCCTCCGCAAAGGCCTCGATGGTTTCGTAGTGGGTCACCGCGTGCTTACCATCCGAGGTCACAGCGAAGCGCCACCCCGCTGATGGGTGCCTGCCAATGGGTGCCTCAATGGTTCCCTGTAGCGGATCCATGTGCCCTTGCACCAGCGCATGATAGGTTTTGGATACGGTTCGTTCCTTGAACGCACGCTTAAGAACCGTGTAAGCGCGTTCCGACGCCGCCACTACCATCACGCCAGACGTGCCCACGTCCAGGCGCTGCACGATGCCTTTGCGCTCCGGGGGGCCGGAGGTAGAAATGCGGAAACCTGCGGCCGCAAGGCCGCCCACCACCGTAGGGCCGTCCCAGCCAACGGTAGGGTGCGCAGCTACGCCCACCGGCTTGTCGACAGCAATCACGTCATCATCGGAGTACAGGATCTCCATGCCCTCGACCAGCTCCTCTTTAGGAACCAACGGAGCCTCCGGCTCCGGAAGGGTCACATCCAACCAGTCGCCTTCAGAGAGACGATCTGACTTGCCCACCGTCTTGCCGTCGATAGTCACGTCACCATTGAGCGCGAGTTCCGCCGCAACCGTGCGGGAAACGCCCAAAAGCTTGGTCAGGGCGGCGTCGACACGCATGCCAGCAAGCCCCTCAGGAACCGGAAGCATCCGCTGCTCACGCATTCTTACGCTCCTCTCGTTCCTCCAACAGCATGCCGATGATAAAGACTGCCACGCCGCAAGTGATCGCTGAATCCGCGATATTGAACACCGCAAAATCACCCACGGAAATGAAATCCACCACGTGCCCTACAAAAAACTCCGGCGCGCGAAACAAACGATCAATCAAATTGCCCAACGCACCACCAGCAATCAGCGCCAAACCGACCGCGGTAATCCGGTGTTCAATACGCGGTGCGGCAATCGAAATACCCACCACAAACGCAATCTGAATGCAGGTAAACAACCACGTGGAGTTCTCTCCCATGGAAAACGCCGCGCCGGGGTTGAACAGCAGGCGGAAACGAAACCAATCTCCGATCACATAGATGGGGCCATCCTTGAGAATGTTCAGCATCAGGATTTTGGTCAGCTGATCAATGATGGCAACGACCACGATGATCGCTGCCATCAACGATACGAATTGTCCTTTTCGTTTCCTCACTGCTTCAGTCACGGTATCTATCATTCCAAAAGTTCCGCACAAACTACCAACCCCACACACCCAACCGGTAGTCTTTAGGGCGTGAAAAACTTCTCCCGCCTTTCCTTTGCCGCCGTATCCGCCACCGCCGCCCTCCTGCTCGCGGGCTGTTCCAGTGAACCAAGTGTGCCCGTTGACCAGCCCGTTGGTGCGTCAGTGGATCCCGCGCGCGTCACGGTGGTAGAAGCCGGCGCCGACCCAGTGCTGCTGGAATACAAGGACCTCGGCGCTGAGGCACAGAACGTTACCGTGGAGTACGCAACAGGCATGACCCAAGAGGTTCTAGAAGGCGCAGCGGTTGAGAACACTCCCACCCTCGCGGAGGACTTGATGGGAATCACAGCCCCAATGGAAGCCGAAACTGCAGAACCTACCAACTCTGATTCCCAGCGATCCGTCACCGTAAAACTAGGCGATGCAATCGCTGAGGAGCCACAGGTGAACCAGGAATTGGAATCAGTACGGGGATTCCGCTTCGGCTGGTTTGCCAATAATAACGGTCAGATCTCCTCCGTAAACTTTGCCGCCCCAACACAGGCCTCAGACGAAGGCCGCGCCACCGTGGAATCGGTATTCACGGGTATGGTTCCCACCTTTGTTATTTTCCCTACCGAGCCAGTAGGAGTGGGCGGATCCTGGACCGTGGATAACCGAACCTCCGGCGCCTCCACCATGCTGCAGACAGTCACTTACACGGTCTCCGCTATTGATGGAGATAACGTCGAGTTGGACGTCTCAATCTCCCAGCGGCCTTCCATGGGTGCTATCCCCTTCACCGAAGGAGAGGAAGAAAAGACCCTCCAGGTCCTCAACGCAAACACCACCAGCGAGGGCAAGGTTACGGTAAACCTCTCCAAGCCAATCCCAGTAGCCGGATCCATTCACTACACCACCCGCGTGGTCTACGGTGAGAACAACACCTCCACCCGCGTGGTACAAGACTCCACCACCAAGGTGACCTACAAGTAACAACACATACCAAGGCCCGGTGAGCACACACCTCCTGTGCTCACCGGGCTTTGTCTTTTAGCTTTTACCCTTGGCAGGTAGCTGCTGGAATTGCAGATAGCTGCTGGCTGATTCCATCCGCCAACATGTTGATCATTGCCTGTGCGTCGCCGTAGCCGCCCGAACCAGGGCGTGCTGTCAGGGCCACTGCAACTACACCGTGTTTGGTTGGAATGCGGGCCATCTGCCGAAACATCCAGCGACCGTCGCGTGGAGCCCAACCACCCTTGATTTTGGCGCCTGGAATACGGCCAACGCCCCACCGCTGCTCAGGGACAACCTGGCCCATCAAATCAACAACCGCCTTGGCACCTGCCACGCACGGTAAATTAGCCACAAACTTGGCCTGCTGGGAGGTAGACCATGGCGTGTTACCCCACCAACCCGTTACTGGGGCAGCCGTGCGTGAACCAGCCTCGTTCACCACGCGATCAACACTGCCTGCGGGGACGGAACTGCGCATCGTCGTGGCCGCCGCGTTATCTGAGTAGGTGATGGCAGCGCGAACTTTACCCATGTTGGCACGGTTGTGACGCAGTGCAGCTACGGAAATAGGCACCTTCACCGTGGAATACGAGTAATGTGGCGCGTCATCGCCCCACACCCTAAACGTTTTACCGTCGGAGAAAGCAATGGCGGCCGTGCCACCAAATCGCGCCACCGCGCGATCAATAACAGGCTGAAAATTCACCGGCGCCTTAGCCTTTGGCTTCTTGGCTGCAGGCCGGTCAATGTACTGCGAGCTTCCTGGCGGCAGTTTAATCTGGTTGCGCACATTCTTAGGGATCGCCTTCCAGGCATAATTAATCACCTTGCGTGCCTGAGGAGTGTCTAGAGGATCAGACGACGTTGGCACGGCTGGAATACGTGGCAGTTGAGCTACAGCGGGGGCGGCTGGAACCGCGGTTGCTAACAGCGCCACGGCGGCAATGGAAGAAACTACTCGACGAAACACAATTTCAACTTACCCCGCCACGCGCGCAAAATGTTCGAAACCGGCCTGATGCGAAAAAATCCTCGGGGTGCTTACCCCAAGGATTTTCATTGTTGTAAAGCTTACAGCCACAGGCTTTAGGAAGCAGGCGCTGCAGGAGCAGCCGGAGCTGCTGGAGCAGCAGGTGCGCCCTCTGGCGCAGGGGCAGCCGGAGCTGCAGGAGCCGGAGCAGCGGTATCCTCACTACACATTGCTGGAACTTGCTCAGGGGTAACGGTGTTGGTGATCAGGGTACAAGCCCAAGAACGGGACAGCTTCCATACGCCGTCTTCGAATACGAATTCAACGTTGTTCGCTGGTTCTGGTGCCTGATCCGGCAGGGTGAAGTTAACTGTAGCCAGAACGGAATCATTGGAGTAGCCAGGAAGGATAGGCTGAACAACTTGGAAGTCAGCTCCGGACTCAGCCTTGGAAGCAGTCATTACCTCAAACAGCTCTGGCGCAGTTTCACCACCCTGAACGGTCTTAACCTTTTCCTCTACGGAAGCCTTTGGATCCGTGGCTTTGGCCAGTACACCGTTGAGTTCCTCAGCGGATGGCAGAGGAGCAGGTGCGTCGGAGTTAGCTACTGCTGCGGATTCCTCAGTGGTAGTTGCGCCGTCATTGGAGCTCTCATCGTCGCTGGAACATGCGGTCAGGGTGAGCGCAACGGTCGCAGCAGCGGCTGCGGTTACCAACTTAGAAAGTTTGACTGACATTCTTCTCCTCTTTTACTGCTTCACAAGTATTGATCACTCGCTACTTTCATTCGGAACCATTCTAGAGCATGGTGTCACTGAGACCACTATTATCAGGGCGCAGGCTAGCGGTTTACTACTCCAGCACACATATACTTAAAACCCTAAGAATGAACATTGCACACAGCATACTCACAAATACGCCTTGAGGATGCGCGCCGCAGCTCTATAGTGCTAAACGCCACATCACCCCAGCGTATCTTCGGGCATTCGATCCGCGTTCTCGGTGCTCGTGCTGCGCTCGACGGGCGCGGGGACTAAAAGTACAAAAACGACCCTTTAGTGTGGCAATCTAGGTACATGAATTCTGAAGAAACGCAGGGCGAAAACCTCAAGAAAATCGTCGTTCTCACCACCGGTGGCACAATCTCCTGTACCACCGATCCCGATGGAGCGTTGATCCCCACCGTTCAAGGCGAGCAGTTGATCGCTCCGGTCGCAGAGCGATTTGAGGGCACGTTAAACATTGAAGTCCGTGAAATCAACAGGCTTGATTCCTCTTCCATGACTTTCGCAGACATCGATGAAATTGTTACCGCCTGCCATGACGCGCTGGAGGATCCAGAGGTCCTTGGCGTGGTGGTTACTCATGGCACTGACTCCATGGAGGAGACTGCGATCGCGGTGGACACCTTCCACCATGATGATCGCCCAGTAGTTTTCACCGGCTCTCAGCTGTCTTTCGACCACCCAGAGTCAGACGGATTCCAGAACCTGTTCGAAGCGTGCATGATCGCCTCCGACACTTCCGCCCGCGGTATTGGATGCCTCATTGTATTTGGTCGCGCCGTCATACCGGCCCGTGGCTGCGTCAAGTGGCACACGACCGACACACTTGCTTTCGCAACCAACGGCCCCGAAGAACCACTGCGTGCCGATCCCGTCGTCTTTCACCCGCTCGCAGACATCAATGTCGAAATCATCCCAGCCTACCCAGGCGCGTCCCGCACGCTTATCGACGCCGCCATCGCGGCAGGCGCACAGGGCCTCGTTATCGAGGCCATGGGGGCGGGCAACATCGGTACCGCTTTGGCGGCTGGTGTCTCCGATGCCCTAGACAAGGGCATCCCTGTTGTGGTCACCACCCGCGTTCCACGCGGTGACGTCCACGGTTCTTACGGCGGTGCTGGAGGCGGCGCTACTCTTGCTGCCAAGGGAGCTATCGGATCTACCTACTTCCGCGCGGGCCAAGCCCGCGTCATGCTCGCCATTTCCATCGCCTCGGGTGTTCACCCAGCCACGCTGTTCTAAAGGCCTTAGGCCCAAGCCCTCGCTCAATAAGGAGCGAGGGCTTTCTCTTTGCACTTTATCCACAGGCTCCCATGGCGCCTCGGGATGAAACCTCGGGGGATATCCACAGAATCGCCGGTTTTCGGTGCATTCCCTTTGTTGGCCGTGTGTTCGGGTTTACGGTTGATGCCATGACCGATGATCACGCAGCACTCCAGGATTACCTCACCGCCATGGGAAGCGGTGCTGTTGTGCTGCGCGCATTCCACGGCCGCAAACACTGGGAGTTCGACACCATCTCCCCACGCGACGCGAAAGAACTCATCGGCACCGCCTCCTGGTTGTATGGCAAGACTCGGTACACCATGCAACAACGCAAAACACTGGAAGCAGCCATCACCCACGGGTTCTCCTTATCCGTGCTCACCATGATCCGCGCACACGTAGAAAAACTCACCACTGAACGCGAACAATGGGTACTCTGGCGCGAACTCACCAACAAGAAACGCCCTGCCGCGGTGATCAACACACTCGCCCTCAAGCGCGTAAAAGAACTTAAACAACCACCCGCTAAGAGAGAAACAGCAATGCGTATTGTGCGTGGTGCAGACGGCATGGGCACCATGTATTTCACCGCACCCCAAGCACAACTCGCCGACATCAACCGCAGCCTCACAGAAACCGTGACAACACTCATGGAGGCGGATAAGGACCTGACCAAGGACCAAGCCCGGGGTGAAGCCTTCGCCGAACTCCTTCGCGGCGACGCTCACGTGCCCCAAGGCGGTTACACACCACTAGTAGTCGTCCCCGTTGAAGAACACGCCAAGATCATCCGCGGTAAAGGTGACGGCATTAAAGTGGTGTGTTCTGACGGCACCGTCCTAACGGATAAAGAATACCTAGAACGCCTACTAGCAGACTACGGCCTGGTTGCCCTTGTGGATGAAGAAGAAGGCACCCTCAACATGTTCCGCACACAACGGTTCGCCAACCAGAAACAACGCCTAGCGGCGTTCGCGGAAAACCCCACCTGCGTAGCACCAGGATGCACAGTGGCGTTCGATGACTGCCAACTCCACCACGTAGTGGCGTGGAAAAACGGTGGCGACACCAACATCAAGAATTTGGTGCCACTATGCGCCTACCACAACGGGATCAACGATGATGACTGGTGGAACAACATCCACGGCCACATAGAAAAACGCGGACCCTTTGCCTACTGGGTATCAGCCTACGGGTTACCGGATCGACGAAACCAACACCCACTCGCCATGCTCGGAGCCAGCAGAAAAATCTTCGGATAACCCCACCCAAAAACACACAACAGCCGTAACACCACAAGGTGCTACGGCTACAGGCGCTGGCACGGAATCCTACTTCTTCTCCGATGCCTCGCCGTATGCAATTTCTTCCTCACTGAGATCCCAATCCAAGCTACCAAGCGGACTAGCGGCAGTGAGTTCATTGTCATCGATGTCAAATGTCTTGACCGCAGACTTTAGAGTGGTTCGAGTTTCAAACCGCACGGTAACCTTGCCATGTCCCATTCCTTGGACCCAGCCGTGGCCAAATTCTGGGTGTTCGACGTCCTGGGTCACACGGAACCTGCCCTGATAACTGGTCATCGTCGCAAGGGGGTCGTCGGTATGTTCTACGGCGGATTCTGTGCTGCTAACGCTGCGCACGCCTACCTCGAAGTCATCGTCTTTTTCCTTCTCCACTCGGCGCACCTTGAGGTCTAACTCCGGAAACAGCACATCTTGTCGGGCCACTTCTAATCCAGAAAACCCCACACCCACCAAGCGGATAGGGCCCAACTCATCAGGGTAACGAGCCAGTGACATGGCGGAAGCCTTCAGCGTATCGAATTCACTAGTGGCATACGGCAAGGTAATGGAACGCGATTCGATGTGGAAATCCGCCATGCGCAGCTTCACGGAGATAGTGCGGGCGCCGCGACCGTCGACAAGCAAGCGCTTGTGCGCGCCCCGCGCTGCACGATCGATAGCCGCGTCAACTTCATCCTTAGTTCTGAGATCCTGAGGGTAGGTGTGTTCAGCAGAGATTTGCTTTGCGATAGCACGTGGCGCCACCTCCCGGTTGTCCACCCCGCGGGCCATCATCCAGAGTGGACGACCAACGGTAGCACCCAACGTTATATCTATCTCCTTCTCGCTGAGATGGGCCAAGTCACCAATGGTCTCAACACCAATCTGTGCCAGCTTCTGAGCAGTTACGGGGCCCACGCCCCACAGCTCCCCCACCTTGAGAGGGTGAAAAATCTCCTCGTGTTTATCCGATGGTGCAACGAACACGCCATCAGGTTTAGCTAGGCCGGAACCGATCTTCGCGAACTGCTTGCCCGCACCCGCGCCCACGGAGGAAGGAAGGCCGGTTTCCTCGCGGATCCTTGCGCGGAGTTCTTGTGCCCACTCGTTTACTTCCTCCGGGCTCGCCCCTTGAAGTTCTGGTGGCTCCATGAACCCCTCGTCAACGGATACTTGCTCCACCACTCCAGCTACCTCGTTCAAAATTTTGAACACCCTGCGTGAGGCCGTTTTGTAGATGGGAAACCGAGGTGCCACTACCACGCCACGGAATCCGATCATCTTCTTGGCCATGAACATAGGCATGGCTGATTTTGCTCCCAGCTTTCGGGCCTCATACGATGCGCCGGCAACTACTCCCCTACCGCTAACGCCACCCACGAGCACGGGGCGCCCACGCAAAGTAGGCCGGGTGAGCTGCTCACAGGACGCATAAAAAGCATCCATATCGATGTGAAGAACCCAGCGCTGCATAGTTACTAAGGGTAGCTAAGCTTTGGCCGAACATGCGAAAACCCACGCACGGTTCGTGCGTGGGTTCGGCGGTGGCTATTATGCCTTCGCTACATCAGCAGTAACGCCGGTGACTACCTTGTGCGCTCCTTCGCCCTCAGTGAGGACCGTGAAGGAGGTTGCCAGCACCTCGCCAGCGATGTAGTCAGCGTGGCGGTCTGCCCACTCCTGCTTATCTGCTGGAACGTAGACCGTCGCGCTGATTCTGTCGGAAACTTCGAAATCAGAAGCCTTACGGGCGTCCTGTAGGCCACGGACGACGTCCGCTGCCCAGCCCTCAGCCTCGAGATCCTCGGTGACGTTCATGTCGAGGACAACCAGTCCATCCACGCCATCGATCTGAGCGGTGGACTCAGGGTTTGCAGCCACGAGGCGTTCGGTGTACTCGCCGTCGTTAAGCACAACGCCGTCAGCTACAACGGTGCCATCGTCCTTACGCTCGTAGTTGCCAGTCTTGACAGCCTTGATTACTCGCTGAACATCCTTTCCTAAGCGAGGACCAGCAAGCTTGGCATTGACAACAACCTCGAACTTACCAACGGAATCCACATCCGAGGTCAGCTCAACGTCCTTCACGTTGACCTCGTCACGGATGATGGAGGTGAACTCAGTCAAGCGCTCAGAGTCAGGCAACGCCACCGTGAGGTTTGGCAATGGCAAGCGGTTGCGCAGCTTGTGAGCCTTACGGATGGACGAGGTTGCGGAGCAGACGCCACGGATCTCATCCATGGTGCGAACCAGCTCAGGATCCGCCGGGAAGTCCTCAGCTTTAGGGAAGTCCGCCAAGTGTACGGAGCGCTCACCGGTAAGACCACGCCAGATAACCTCGGAGACCATTGGCAGCAAAGGCGCGGTGACGCGGGTCAGGGTCTCCAACACGGTGTAGAGGGTGTTGAAGGCCTCTGGGCACTTATCATCGCCTGCCCAGAATCGATCGCGGGAGCGGCGCACGTACCAGTTGGTCAGGGCGTCAGCGAACCAGCGGACCTCGTCACAGGCCTTAGCGATATCAGTGTTGTCCAGTGCCTCGTTCACGTTAGCAACCAGATCGTGTAGCTTCGCCAAGATGTAGCGGTCGAGCACGTCGGTAGACTCGGTTGACCAGGTGGCTTCCTTGGATGAGTACAGATTCAGGAAGCTGTACGCGTTCCACATTGGCAGCAGCGCCTGGCGCACGCCCTCGCGGATGCCCTGCTCGGTGACAATCAGGTTACCGCCGCGCAAAATTGGGGAGCTCATGAGGAACCAGCGCATGGCATCAGAGCCATCGCGATCAAAGACCTCGTTCACATTAGGGTAATTGCCCTTAGACTTGGACATCTTCAGTCCGTCATCACCGAGCACGATACCGTGAGCGACAACCTTCTTGAAGGCTGGGCGATCAAACAAGGCGGTAGCTAGGACATGCAAGGTGTAGAACCAGCCACGGGTCTGGCCGGAGTACTCCACGATGAAGTCTGCTGGGGAGTGGGTATCGAACCACTCCTTGTTCTCGAACGGGTAGTGCTTCTGTGCGAACGGCATCGAGCCGGACTCGAACCAACAATCCAGCACCTCTGGAACACGGCGCATGGTGGACTTGCCGGTTGGGTCGTCTGGGTTAGGGCGAGTCAGCTCATCGATGTCTGGACGGTGAAGGGACGCAGGGCGCTTGCCAAAGTCACGCTCCAGCTCCTCCAAAGATCCGTATACGTCTACGCGTGGGTAACGGTCATCATCTGAAACCCACACTGGGATTGGGGAACCCCAGTAGCGGTTTCGGGAGATGTTCCAATCGCGCGCGCCTTCCAACCACTTGCCGAACTGGCCGTCGCGGATGTGGGATGGCATCCAGTCGATCTCCTGGTTGAGCTCAACCATGCGATCACGGATGGCGGTGACCTCAACGAACCACGAAGGCAGAGCCATGTAGATCAATGGCTCACCGGAACGCCAAGAGTGTGGGTAGGAGTGCTCAATGGTCTGGTGGCGGACAACGCGCCCCTTTGCCTTCAGGTCTTTGATGATGTCCTTGTTGGCATCAAAGACCAGTTGGCCTTCGTATTCTGGAACTTGCGCGGTGAACTTGCCGTCCAGATCAACTGGGATGACAACCTCAATGCCATAGTTCTTGCAGGTATTCATATCGTCCTCACCGAAGGCAGGTGCCTGGTGGACGATACCGGTGCCGTCTTCGGTGGTGACGTACTCGGCAGCGATGACTTGGAATGCGTTCTCGTGGTCCGCGAAGTAGTCGAAGATAGGCTGGTAAGTGATACCCACCAGCTTCTCGCCTGGGAAGGTGCACAGAACTTGGTGATCCTCGCCAAGCTCCTTAGCATATGCACCGATCAGGTTGTTCGCCAGCAGGAATACTTGGCCTTCGAACGCGGAGCCTGCCCCAACCTTGACTGCTGCATACTCAACCTCAGGGTTTACCGCTAGCGCAAGGTTAGATGGCAGGGTCCATGGGGTGGTAGTCCATGCCAGCAGGGAGACCTGACCCATAGCTTCGTGGTTAGTAAAGATCTCCGCCGCAGGCGAGCCCTCAAGGGCACCAGTAACTGGGAATGTGACGGTCAGGGTTGGGTCCTGACGCATCTTGTAAGAATCATCCAGACGGGTTTCCTGGTTGGACAGCGGGGTGTGCTCAGCCCAAGAGTAAGGGAGCACGCGGAAGCCCTGGTAGATCAGTCCCTTGTCATACAACGTCTTGAAAGCCCACATGACGGACTCCATGAAGTCCTGGTCCATAGTCTTGTAGCCGTTGTCAAAATCCACCCAACGTGCTTGGCGAGTGACGTAATCTTTCCACTCTTGGGTGTACTCGAGAACGGACTTCGCACAGTACTCGTTGAAGGCTTCGAGGCCCATTGAATCGATTTCCGCGCGGTCCTTGATGCCTAGCTGCTTTTCAGCCTCCAACTCAGCGGGCAGACCGTGGCAGTCCCAGCCAAAAACGCGACCAACGAGGTTGCCCTTCATGGTTTGGTAGCGAGGGATGATGTCCTTGACGTAGCCGGTCAGCAGGTGGCCGTAGTGCGGCAAGCCATTAGCAAACGGTGGACCATCGTAGAACACATACTCGTCAGCCTCAGAACGGTTCTGCAGAGATGCCTGGAACGTTTCATCGTTCTTCCAGTAGGACAGGACTTCCTGCTCCATGTCTGGAAAGCGATTGGATCCGCCAGTCATGTCAACGCGTGGGTAAACGCCACCAACGTTAGTCATGGAATAGATACTCCTTCACAAGCCAGCCAGCATTAGGGCTGGCATTTTTGGTTTCGCTGCAGGGACGCAATAATCGCGCGGTACCACCCTGCTTGGGCAGATGATCCTGCCCCGCTTCATTGGTGAAGGAGATGACGGTCTTACCCGGCCGGTTCTACTAAGAGTTCCTACCCTGTTCTTCCGGCGGCTCCCCGGTGATTGCCGGATCAGTGCCTTGTCGTTTGATTATAACGACAGGGGTCAAATCACGCTACTTCTTTGCTTTCTTCTTCGCTTTTGTGTCTGCCCAGAGAGCAAGAATTCCGACCAATACAGCCACCCCTAGGATCATCAGCCACAAAGTCTCCCCCGTTGAGACCGCCAGCACCAGCATGAAAAAGCCCACAAAGGCGCTCAAGATAGCAAGAATCAACATGGCGAGGGAGCCTTTCGGAAAAGAATGAACAAGCAACAGGACACATTCTATTTCAGTTGCAGGCGTAATACTAGCAACAGAAAAGGGCCAAGCACGTGATAGTGCTTGGCCTTTCCAAGGTGGTGATGTTACTTGTTGTCGACTTCACCGTTAGCGACTGGAGCAGTGGTGCCACGGGACTCGAGCTCATCCAGCTGGGACTGCAGAAGAGTCTTCAGGCGAGTACGGTACTCGCGCTCGAAGGTACGCAGCTCAGCAATACGGGTCTCAAGTGCGGTCTGCTGCTGCTTCACAGTAGCCATGATCTCGGTGTGCTTACGTTCCGCATCTGCCTGCAGAGCGTTTGCCTTGTCCTCAGCCTGCTTGATCTGGGCCTCGGCGCGAGAGTTGGCATCGTTGATGGTCTGCTCAGACTTCTTCTCGGCCTCAGAAACGAGGGTCTTGGCGCGGTAATCAGCGTCAGCCAGCTGCTTCTCAGAGCGAACTCGCGCATCCTCAAGGGTTTCCTTGGACTTCAGGTCTGCGTCTGCGATCTGCTTTTCAGCTGCAGCACGTGCCTCATCCAGCATGGACTTGGACTCAGACTGTGCCTCGGAGGTGAGGCGATCTGCCATCTCCTGTGCAAGGCCAAGTACCTTAGCTGCCTGCATGTGAGTCTCAGCGGTGGCGACACCGGATGCCGCACCGGCAGCAGCAGGTGCTACAGCAGCAGCGGCCTGTGGCTTGTTGTTTGCGTCAGCGGAAGCTGCAGCCTTCTTAGCCTCAGCCTTAGCGTCCTCAGCTTCTTGGCGCGCCTTCGATGCGTCAGCCTCAGCCTTTTCTTGCGCCTTCTTGGCGTCAGCCAGCTTAGCGTCGTACTCAGCCTTCAGCTTCGCCTCGATATCCTTGCGGATTGCGGCCTCGTCTACAGACGTGCCAGCAGCAACTGGTGCGGAACCGGTAGTTGGCTTATCAGCCTTCTCACCGGCCTTAGCCTTCTCCAGTTCAGCGGTAAGGTCCTCAACCTGCTGGCGGAGGTCATCGTTCTCATCTTGGAGCTCTTCCAAGCTTTCCTCAATGAGATCGAGGAACTGATCTACCTCATCCTCGGCGTAGCCGCGCTTGCCAATAGGTGGCTTATTAAAAGCGATGTTACGCACGTCTGCCTGAGTCAACGGCATGGAGCTTATCCCTTCAAGATTCTTTCAGCGTGTGAATTCTTGTTGTTTACACGCTTGTCTATCTCTAATAACACTATCTGATACTTACACATAGTATGACATGAAAGGCCATAACCATTCCAACAAGGTTACGGCCCATTTCCTAGGAACGCTGCCCTGTCACTGTCATTGGGTCCGCACAATTTTGCATTGCACGCTAGATGTTAACACTGGTAGAGGCCCTATGAAACCCTTTTTCTTGGAAACCCAGGGCTGCAACTTTCCTATCGCACAAGGGAAAAATTTCTTTCCCTCTGAATGCAGAAAAGTCGCCCTCCTACCCCAAAAGTATGAGGTGTTTTAAAGGAAAGCGACCGTAGAAAAATTAAATCATAGCTAGGCGGACAACAATTTGGAGCACCTGCAGGCCAAAAAAGAGCACCAGAACGCTCAAATCCAGCGCTACCCCACCCATCTGCAGCGGTGGAATAACCTTGCGCAGCGCCTTAACTGGTGGGTCGGTGATGACGAACAAAAACTCCGAGATCACTATAAACCAGCGTGGAGCACGGAAATTACGGGAGAAAGCGTGGATCATTTCCACCAGGATGCGGCCAATGAGAGCCAGGACGTATAGCTGAATCGCCCAGTAGGCAATCGCTAGAACTGTCGACATAGAAATGTTTTCCTAACCAAGAAGCTCTTGTTTTTTGAGGTTAAGCTTAAAGCCCCGTCCGTAAACCTTCCAAGGATTACGGACGCAACATGGAAGATAACGAACGGGGCTTTAATTAAGTTTCCTGTGGGATTGCTTTAGATCTGACCGGCAGCGCGCTTTAGCTCGTCAGAGCTAATGGTCGAGTTCTTTGGTACTACGGCGAAGATGCCGTTGTCCAGCTTCTGCATGCCACAGTACAGGGCAAAACACAGGCCAGCTGCGAAGTCCACAATGCGCTTCGCTTCATCGTGGCCGAGGTTGTTGAGGTCGAACACTACTGCGTCACCGTCGCGAACCGGCTTGCCAATTGCGGTTGCATCGGAGAAAGATTCAACAACGACAGGAACGATAGTTGGAGCGTAGTTTCGCTCATCGTCGTGGCCGTAGGAGGAGCCTGCGGTGTAGCTATGTGGCTCATCGTAGCGTGGCGCGTACGCAACGTTGCCGTCATAACGTGGCTCGTCAAAGTATGCCTCGTCTGGGCCACCTTCGAATGGCTCCAGGCCAAAGAATGCTTTCGTCTTCTTTACAAATGACATGATGCGTCCCTTCAAGATTTGTGTGTTGGTGCGCCGTGCCGGTTCCCCGCCACATGCAAACGGAAGTTAATTTGTGTGAAAAGTGTGACTGATTTTAACCGTTGTTACGCTTTTCTTTGTGATCGTTTCCCCAACCATACGTGCTGCATGAAGCGGGTTTTAGATTCGACACGGCGTGTTATTTAGTTAGTTTTCCGGAAGCCAAATCAATCCGGCTTGGCGTCCAGTGACACCTTCCCTACGGTAGGAGAAGAATTCCTTAGACTCGATAGTGCACCGTGGGTCCGCATCAATGGAGCGCACCCCTAGACTCAGTAGTTGGCGTACCAACCCGGCGCGAATATCAACACCCGTGGTTCCCTTGGTCGTTTTAGTTTTGCTGCCCGGCAGATGCGCTTCTACATCGTCGGCCATCTGTGGGGGAACCTCGTAGTTCTTGCCTGATGCTGCAGGCCCCAGTAGGGCGTGGATATTGATAGGCGTAGCCCCAAGCTCGACCATCTTTTCCACAGTTTTCTTGACAATCCCGTTTCGGGCGCCCGGGCGGCCAGCATGCACTGCAGCGATGACGCCGGCATCGGTATCTGAAAGTAGTACCGGCACGCAATCCGCCACGACCACCGCCAGGGCAAGCCCTCGCTGGGTGGTGACCACGGCGTCGGTGGCCTCCACCGGTTCAGCCTGCGGCTTGTCGACGACAGTCACCGTGTTCGTGTGGAGCTGCTCCATCCACACGATCTGGGATCCATTCAACCCCACAGCGTTGGCCAACCGCGCGCGGTTGGCCGCCACTGCGGCGGGGTCATCCCCAACATGGTCACCTAGATTGAAGGATTCGTACGGTGGCTTGGACTCACCACCGAAGCGGGTGGTGAAGACCTTGCGCACAGGGCGCTCGTCGAGATTCGTCATGGCCTAGCGCAGAAAGTCTGGAACGTCCAGGTCGTCCACGCCACCGCGGCGGTTGTCGCGGTAAGAATCGCGGCGATCATCACGATCACGGTTGGTGAACAGGCCACCACGGCCGTCGCGAGAGTCGCGACGCTCGTCGCGGTAATCGCGGCGGTCGAGTTCACGCTCGCGCTCTGCAGCGTAGCGGTCGCGCTCGTCCTCTAGACGGTGACGGCCGCCCTCATCGTTACCAAACAGTGAGCCAGAGTCTTGAGACGGTGCTGGCGTTGGGTTGGACTCTGGGCGAGCCTCCTCAGCTGCTGGCTGCGCCGCAGGCGCAGCGTTCTTGTTGGCGTCGAAACCTGTTGCAATGACGGTAACGCGAACCTCGTCGCCCAAGTTGTCGTCGAAAATGGTTCCGAAAATGAGGTTAACGTCCTCGTCAGCCTTCTCCTCAACCATGGAGGCGGCATCGTTAACTTCCTGAAGACCAAGATCAGAGCCACCAGCAATGGAGAGAAGCACTCCCTTTGCGCCCTCCATAGTGGACTCCAGCAGTGGAGAGTTGATTGCTTCCTGAGCTGCGGTCATGACTCGGTTGTCACCGCGTGCGGAGCCAACACCCATGAGCGCAGAGCCAGCGTCAGCCATGACGGAGCGAACGTCCGCGAAGTCAACGTTAATGAGGCCAGGGATGGTGATCAGGTCAGTAATACCCTGCACACCGTTGTGGAGTACCTGATCCGCTGCACGGAAGGCGTTCATCATGGTCAGCGAGGCATCGCCCAACTGCAGGAGGCGGTCATTAGGGATAACGATCAGGGTGTCACAGACTTCCTTCAGAGACTCGATGCCCTGAAGTGCTTGGCGGGTACGCTTCTGGCCCTCGAACTTGAATGGGCGAGTAACGACACCAACGGTGAGTGCCCCCATCTTCTTAGCAATGCCAGCAACTACTGGGGCTGCGCCAGTACCAGTACCGCCGCCTTCGCCCGCGGTAACGAAGACCATGTCTGCGCCCTTGAGGGTCTCTTCGATTTCAGACTTGTGGTCTTCTGCTGATTGGCGGCCAACCTCAGGGTTAGCACCAGCACCAAGGCCGCGGGTGGCTTCGCGGCCGATGTCAAGCTTGACGTCTGCGTCGGAGAACATCAGAGCCTGGGAGTCGGTGTTTACTGCAATGAATTCGACACCCTTGAGGCCTTCTTCGATCATTCGGTTAACAGCGTTAACACCACCGCCGCCGACACCGACGACCTTGATAACGGCGAGGTAGTTATCTGGGGAAGTCATTAAAAGACTCGCCTTTCGTAAAGATTGGGGAAGTACGTAAAAAGAGGAAATTGCAGCCGGTATAACGACCAGTATCCAAGCGGCAATTTCTGTCGCCTTCAATCATGAGTGAAAAAGTTGAAAAAGTGCGGCACATTTTTGGCGGCGTGTCGGTACTCTCAACCTCAACTTTAGGGTTTGACATGCGCAAACACCACGCCCCTCTACCTTGCCCTTAAGTGTTAGGGCACCCTCCCCCAACGGCTTAAAAATGGGCAAAATAAGGCTAAAAATAGTGCGAAAAATAATTCCATGCGACGCACTTTTCTTAGCGCAATCCACCTTGTGTGAATCGTCTCTGACGCACAAACCTGAAGTACTGGGACGTTGGGGCTAATCGTTCGAAACTGAGTGCTTAGTGAGATAGCTTTTCGAGCCGGATGAAAACACGTCCAAGAGTGGAGAAAAGACCGAGCGCATGAGCACTCGGTCTTGTTATTAGTTTTTGACGGCTATCACCGGCGCACCGGAGATGTCCAGGTTAGCTTCCCCACGCTCCAACGCATACTTCAAGGTAATAGCTTTATCTTTGGCGTTGTCCACTGATCCCCAGTAGATTCGCTTTCCGTCTTTGGTGACAATAGTCATCTCGTTGCGCCGTGGCACATCGATCTCAACGATCTTGTCGCGCGTGTCCTTTTCCAGAGCCTTAATGAGGGTGATCACGCCTTGGAAGGCCCTCTGGTCATCCTCATTGCTGCCGGTGATCTTTATCAGGCCCGCAGGTGCAGGTTGGATAACGAAAGCTCGGCCATCCTCGTCAATGAGGTGGTCCCCATCTGAACGCTGCACAAATGCCTGCGCTTCTACCTCAGTGATACTGACGTTGACAGTGCCCGGTAGCGAGGTATTCACAGACACACTATCCACCCACGGCAACTTCGCTACTCCCATGGCCGCGGACTGCGGGGAAACACGCACTAAGTTGGAGCCACGGTCGATGCCGGTTGCATCTTCTACTTCTTTCGCCGTGGATTGCGCCAGGCCCTGTATTTCAAAGTGGTTGACTTTGAAAACAGGGAAGGCATAGCAGATACCAAAGGCCAGCGCAGCCGCCATGATGATGCCTACCACTAGCGCTAGGCCCTTTTTCACACTCATGCCTTACTCCGGAACCTTTCTCTCAAAGCCGCGCTTAGACGGCGCCCTCTAGTTTTATCAAGATCTCGTTAGCTAGCATGGTGACTGAACCTGCACCCATGGTCATGATGATGTCGTTTGGCTTAGCTATCTCAGCGATACGGTCTGGCACTGCTGAGAAGTCTGGCTCAAAGATCACAGGCTTGGTCACGTGGTCCGTAATGATGCGGGAATCCACACCCTCCACGGTTTTCTCGCGGGCGCCAAAGATATCCAACACCACCACTTCATCAGCGATCGAAAGTGCCTGGGCAAATTCCTTGGCAAATTCCATCGTGCGGGAGTACAGATGTGGCTGGAAAGCAACCACTACTCTGCCCTTGCCTCGCGCTTCGATCTTCTCCTGCGCTGCCTTCAGTACCGCGGTGACCTCTGTTGGGTGGTGGGCGTAGTCATCATAGACCTCAGCACCGGCGTACTTCTCAGCCTCAATGCGGCCACGGAACTCAAAACGACGGCGGACGCCCGAGAAGTCTGAGATTCCCTCCGCCAGCTTCTCCAAGTTTCCACCAGCAATGACGCCTGCAGTCAGGGACGCAAGTGCGTTAAGCACCATATGATCACCTGGGATCTGCAGATCGAAGCTGATCTCTTCATCGAAAACCTTCGCGGTCACGCGGGTTGCCTGATCATGGATTTCGGTGGAGACCACGGTAGCGGCGGTGATATCGGGGTGCTTGGCGGCGGCTTCGGCGGTGCCATAGCCGGAGACCGTGACGCGGTCTTTGACACGCTCGCCGAGCTGGGCCGCGGTGTCGTCGTCAAGGCACACCACGAGATGCCCGGTATCAGTAAGGCGATCAGCGAAATCCTCAAATACTTGGAAGTAGGCCTCTGGAGTTTTGAAGAAGTCAAGGTGATCCGGCTCAATATTGGTAACCACCGCAACATGTGGGTTGTAACGCAGAAGAGACGCGTCAGATTCATCGGCCTCAGCCACGAAGCACTCGCCGGTGCCATGGTGGGCATTGGTACCGGCCTTATTAAGTTGGCCGCCAATAGCGAAGCTTGGATCCATGCCGGCCGCCTGCATGGCCACCACGGTCATGGAGGTGGTGGAGGTCTTGCCGTGAGTGCCAGCAATCAACACCTGAGTGTGACCTTCGAGCAGTTCCCCCAGCAGGTCGGAGCGACGGATGATGGGGATGTTGTTTTCCTTCGCTGCCACCAACTCAGGGTTGTCCTGAGGGATCGCAGCGAATGAGGTTACGACCACGGTCGGCAGCTCACCTGTCATGGTGAGATTCTCCGCGGCGTGCCCCACCGCAATCTTTGCGCCCATGGAACGCAACGCCAGCAGTGGTCGGGAGTCCTTCATGTCAGAGCCGGACACGGTCGCGCCGCGTGCCAGCAGAATGCGGGCGACACCGGACATACCAGCACCGCCGATACCAATGAGGTGAACGCGGGAGAGGTCGATTGAAATCTGTTCGGTCATTGTCTGCATCTTTCCAAGGACGTGTTCTACTTGCGGGCTGCTTCTTCAAGCTTATTTGCAATGACTACCGCGGCGTTACCCAAGCCGGATAGCTTCGTGGCATCTGCCATGGTTTGGTGTTTGTTCTCGAGAATGTCCGTGACCTTCTCTACCAGCAGCACAGGGTTCAAGTCGTGGTCATTCACAATCTCAGCGCCGCCGGCGTTCACGATAGATTTGGCGTTCAGGCCTTGCTCACCGTTGCCGTGTGGCAATGGAACGTAGATTGCAGGCACGTTCGCCGCAGTGGTTTCAGCTACCGTCATGGCGCCTGAGCGGCCCACATACAGGTCCGCTACCGCATATGCGGCACCCATATCTTCGATATAAGGCACGGGGTGATAAAACGCCTTGGCGTGCGGTGCTTGATTCTTCTTTCCATATGCATGGATGATCTGATATCCCGCATCCGTCAGCTGATCCACTGCTCCGGCTACTGCCTTGTTCACGCTCTGCGCACCTTGGGAACCGCCGGTGATCAGGATGGTTTTGCGGCTGTCGTCGAGATTCCATAGGTCCTTAGCGCGAGCTGCAAGTTGTTCTTGGTTGCCGTACAGCGTCTTACGCAGCGGGATACCCACAATCTCACCTTTGAGCCCAGAATCCGCAACGGAGTTCAACCCAATGCCACCAAGAGCGACACCCAATTTATTGGCCATACCTGCGCGGGCATTTGCCTCGTGAACAAAGAATGGTATACCCAGAGCCCGGGCCGCGAGGTAGGCAGGTGCGGACACGTATCCACCGAAGCCAATGAGCACGTCAGTGTTGTGCTCGGCGAGGATCTCCTTGGTCTCCTTTATGGTGGATGCCAGTTTGGCTGGAAGCTTTAAAAGCTCCACGCTTGGTTTGCGCGGTACTGGCACTGGCTTGATCAGCTTGAGCTCAAATCCGCGCGCAGGAACAATGTCTGTTTCCAAACCTCTAGCTGTGCCCAACGCAATAACATTATGGCTGCGGTCGCGGAGTTCTTCAGCGACCGCCATTGCCGGTTCAATGTGGCCTGCAGTGCCACCTCCGGCTACTACTACGTTAAGAGTCATCTAGCGTCGTCTCCTATCATCACGTGAATTCGTTCCGTGTCCAGTTCCTTGTTGCCGACCACGGTAGTCCGCCCGCTGCGGGCGATGAGCGTGGCTGTGCTGAGTGCGTGATTGGGTCTTGGTGTCACGGCCGTGAGATACCACGCGGATGGAACCGGTGGACTGTGGTCGTGGCGCGGGCCGCGATTGCACCGTCTCAGCGCGATCGTATCCCGCTGGGCGTGTCCCGCGAACCCCGCGTGATTCACGGACGCCTGGGTGCTGCGGGCGGGGGTCGACGTCGTCAAGTGTAGGCTCTGCGAGGAACAACATGTGGTCCACACTTGGTCGACCGTAACTGGCCATGTAAGAAATGGCCTGTGGTTCATGGCGCGCACAGTTAGCGAGCAATCCCATCGCACCTAAGGTGATGATCGCTGAGGTACCGCCGGAGGATAGTAGCGGTAACTGAATACCGGTAACTGGGAACAGTCCTACCACGTAACCCATGTTGATGAATGCTTGGAGAACGATGGCGGTAGTCAGGGTCGCTGCCATAAGCGTAGTGAATTGGTTAGCGCCGTAGCGTGCAGTGCGCAGGCCAAAGAAGCCCAGCAAGCAAAACATGATGACTACTAGTGATGCGCCTACCACCCCAAGCTCCTCGCCCACAATGGCGAAGATGAAGTCATTCTTTGCCTCCGGCAGGTAGAACCACTTGGCGCGGGACTGGCCAAGGCCCATACCGAACAGCTCGCCGTCCGCCAGCGACAGGAATCCTTGGTAGCTCTGGAACGCGGTGCCCTTCGTGTCCTCGAAGTGCCCAAAGAGAGCATCAAAGTACACAGTGAAGCGCGCGGAGCGGAAGCCGCCTGCCAGCATCAGGGTCAACAAACCAGCTGCACCAACGGCCGCAGTGTAAAGCATCACCTTGATGGGCATGCCTGCGAAGATACCCAGGACGAAGGCAACCAGGAAGAATGAAATACCCATACCCATGTCGCGTTCGAAGAAGATGAGCAGGGTCATGACCATGGCCACCACGCCGTACGTGATGAACTTTTTGCGACGTTCAGCGGCGTCCTTGGTGCGTTCAGACAAATAAGCTGCACCCCATACAGCGATCGCGATACGCGCAATCTCACTGGGCTGCAGGCGGATCGGGCCGAGGACGATCCACGACTGCGATCCGGTTTCTGCTAAGCCAGTACCGATACCAGGAATGAGGACGGCTACCAGCAATAAGATGGATACTCCCAGCAACATGCCGGAGTAGCGGCGCACGGTAACGAGCTTGGTTTTCATAGCTACCCACATCACTATCAGACCAAGACCCACCATCATTGCTTGCCTCGATGCCTGCGCCCACGCGGAGCTGGTTTCCACGATGGACATGCTCATGGACGAGGACATAGCCATGACTACTCCGAGGACGGTAAGCATGGCTACCAGCATCAGGATCATGATGTAGTTTGCGAGGGGCGCTACATGCATCCGTGCGAATTTTTCCCCAACATTATGCAAGAAGGTGCGCTTGCGCTGCGGAATGCGTGACTGCACAGCGTCTTGCTTGATTGTGGGAGCATCATCAACACTGCGCCGACGACTGCGTGGCGTATTCGGCAGCTGCGGTGGGTTCGTCATAGCCGTATCCCCTTACAAAAAGGTGTGTAGTGGTGCTTTTCGCCCAGTGTGCCAAGCGAGAAGAAGTTGTGAAAAGAAGTATTTAGTTAACGCGTTGTTGGACGGCTTCAGCAAACATCATGCCTCGCTGCCCCATGCCGGTGTACATATCTAAGCTGGCTGCAGCAGGCGCTAGAATGACGGCGTCATTGCCACTGGCCTGCGCCACGGCAAAATCCACTACCTCTTCCATGGCCTGCTTCGGATCGGTGGAGTCCGTGGCAAACACCACTGCTTCCGGCGCCCAGCGTGCCACGGAATCAGCAATAATGTCGCGATCAACACCCAAAAGCGCAACAGCCTTGAGGCGGTGAGCGTGGGTCCGGATAAGATCATCAACCTCAGCGCCCTTGAGTTGGCCACCGGCTACCCAGATGACACTGTCATGCCCAGCCAAAGCGGTGTCTGCCGCGTGAGGGTTCGTGGCCTTGGAATTATCGATAGCTACATTGCCGTCCCAGGCTGCTACCACCTGACCGCGGTGACCAGCCACCTCAAAACCTCGGAGGGCGCTCGCAATGGCTTCGCTTCCGACGCCCGCAGCGCGCGCTGCGGCCGATGCTGCCAAGGCATCGTAGATGCCGGCGGGGCCTGGGGGCTGAATGCCCTCGGCCGGAGCCACCGCAACCGGTGCGGCGGTAGTGGCCGCGTCGATAAGCTCACCGTCTTTGACTCCAAACTGGCCCTCTTTTGGCTGGTTCAACGTGAAGCCAATGGGTGCTACACCAAGGCGCTCGATTTGGGCGCGCACGTGCTCGTCATCAATCCCCGCCACTGCCTTTGGTGCCTTGAGCACCTTAGCCTTGGCTTCTGCGTACGCGCCGAAGCTACCGTGCCAGTCAATGTGGTCATCCGCTAAGTTCAACAGCACGCCCACATCAGGTGTGAGCTCGCTAGACCAGTGCAACTGAAAGCTGGACAGCTCCGCTACCAGTGTGTCGACGCGGTCTTGGGAAACAAGCGCATCTGCAACGGAAATGCCAATGTTACCCACGGCCTCTGCCTTATGACCGCCGTGTGTCATCATGGACGCTAGCATGGCAGTGGTAGTGGTCTTACCGTTTGTTCCCGTAACCACCATCCAGAACCGCTTAGGCCCAAAAACCTCTGCAGCATCTAGGCGGTAGCATAATTCCACGTCGCCAATAACCGGCACACCCGCGCTACCCGCGGCAATGAACAGCTCGCTGTCCGGGCGCCAACCCGGCGAGGTAACGATGATCGAGTACTCTCCCACTACCTCTAAGGCATCACCAACCAGGATGGTACCCACACCCGTTGCCTCCGCAGCGCGTGACAGGGCGGTATCGGAGGAGTCAGCGATAGTGACGTCAACGCCCAAGTCCGACAGTAAGCGGGCCACACCCACTCCGGAGATACCGGCTCCAGTGACAAGGACCTTCCCACCGAGCTCTGTGAAAGCGTCAACCAAGTTAGTCATGAACCTACACTCCTACGAAAGACAGCCATTCACCATAGAAGGCTGAGATGCCGATTAGCGCAGCAAGAGCCGCCACCAACCAAAAACGGATAACAACTGTGGTCTCCGCCCAGCCACCATTTTCGAAGTGGTGGTGAATAGGCGCCATGCGGAGGATGCGGATCTTCTTAGTGCGGTAGCCAATCACCTGGACCACAACAGAGGCCGCCTCGATCACGAACAGCGCTCCGATGATCACCATCAGAAGTTCGGTGCGGGACGCGACGGACAGGCCTGCCACTAGGCCGCCCAATGCGAGGGAGCCGGTGTCACCCATAAAGATTTTTGCAGGGGCCGCGTTCCACCACAGGAAGCCGAGGCATGCACCCAAACCGGCGGCAGAAAGGACCGCCAAATCCAGTGGGTCTCGCACGTCGTAGCAACCAGGTGCGGCGCCAGCGGTGCAGGCGTTGCGGAACTGCCAGAAAGTAATCAAGGCGTATGCGCCCATGACGAGCGAGGTTGCACCAGCAGCGAGCCCGTCGAGGCCGTCGGTGAGGTTCACCGCGTTAGACCACGCGGAAATCAGAATGTACATGAAGAGCAGGAACAAGATAAGCCCCACTACTCCGCCACCTAGCGCAAGGTCTACCGTATCAATGTCACGGATAAATGACAGGTGGGTGGAGCCTGGTGTCAGCCCGTTCTCATCTGGGAACTGTAGGATCAGGTATCCGAACAGCATTGCAGCGGCAAACTGACCAATCAGTTTTGCCTTCTTGTTCAGGCCTAGGTTGCGACCTTTGTACAGCTTGATGAAGTCATCCGCAAAACCCAAACCGCCCAGAGCTAGGGTAAGGCCGAGAACGAGCACGCCGGAGGCCGTGAAACCACCGTTACCCGTGACCTCGCCCACGATACCTACGACCACATAGGCAACGGTGATACCCGCAAGGATGGCGATACCACCCATGGTTGGCGTACCGCGTTTGCGGAGGTGTGACTTTGGGCCGTCCTCACGAATCTCCTGACCAATTCCCTCCGCGGAGAAGCGGCGAATCAGGACGGGGGTGGTGAAAATGGACACGAGTAAACCAATGACTCCGGCCATGATGATTTGGGTCATTAGTTCCTCACCTGCTGTTCTAGTAGTTCAAGTTGGTTCACTGTTGTTTGTATTCTTTTGTGCATCAGCTATGCAATCGACTGCATACTCGGAAAACTAAGTACGGAAAGTAAGAATTCTAGCCGTTTTTACGTGAGAAGTTTTTCCGCCACTTCCCAGAGCCTGAAAGAGTTAGATGCTTTCACAAGCACTACATCTGCCTCTTTCAACTCACCTGCCACAATACTAGCGGCTGCATCGTTGTCTTTTGCGAGGGAGGTCTCGGTGCCGAGCTTCGTCGCGGCAGATGCAAGGGCCTTGGAGTACTCGTTATCCCCCACAGCGACAAGCCTATCCACGCCGAGTTCAGCAATGACTTGGGCTAGCTTCTCATGCTGTGCCACACCGTCATCACCCAGCTCTCCCATCGGCCCCAGCACCGCGAAGCTGCGCGCACCGTCACGTCCCGTGGCTGTAGCAACCAGTGCGTTCAATCCCGCACGCATGGATTCTGGGTTGGCGTTGTAGGCATCATTGATGATCGTCGCTCCATCGGCGCGCGACTGCACATCCATCCGGTGCGCAGAGACGTTAGTGTGTCCCTGCACCGCAGCGACGATGAGGTCCAGATCCAGTCCTGCTCCCACACCTGCGGCAATCGCGGCTAGGGCGTTGTCCACCTGGTGAAGACCATAAATACCCAGGGTGACTTGCCGTGGATCTTGCCCCTCAACGTGCAAGGTGAAATGTGGCCGGGCCTGCGCGTCCAAGCTGATGTTAGTTGCGCGCACCTGCGCGCGCTCATCGCCCACTGCAGAAAAGTACAGAATCTTGGCCGAGGTGCGTGGGGCCATGCCAGCCACGACGTCGTCGTCGAGATTCAAAACGGCCACGCCACCATTGTCAGCCGAAGGCAGTGCCTCAACCAACTCACCCTTGGCCTGCGCAATGACTTCACGCGAGCCGAACTCCCCGATGTGTGCCGATCCCACGTTCAGCACCACGCCAATTCGAGGGGGCGCGATCCGCGCCAAGTGTGCCACGTGGCCTAGCCCGCGAGCCGACATTTCAGCAATCAAGAACTGGGTGGTTTCATCGCACTTCAGTGCCGTGTACGGGTGACCGATCTCGTTGTTGAAGGACCCAGGCGGAGCAATAGTCTCACCCGCCGCAGAGAAGATTGACGCCATAATGTCCTTGGTGGAGGTCTTTCCCGCCGAACCAGTCACGCCCACAACGAGCATGTCGTGTTCGGCCACCAGCGTATCCACCACGTGACGAGCCAGCTTACCCATGGCCGCGAGGACCGCTTCTACGGCACCATCGGTGTCGTGCTCAAGAGCGTAACTTTTTGCCGCGGCGGCATTCTTTTCAACTGGAGGAACAATCACGCTAGGGGCATCCACGTCACGGAAGGCAAGCACTCCAGCAGCGCCATTTTCAATAGTCTGCGCAGCAAACGTATGCCCGTCCACCTTCGCCCCCGCTAGGGCAATGAACAACCCTCCCTGCTCGATCCTGCGGGAGTCAAATTCAACACCACCAGTAACCTCAATGTCCGGATCACCGTGGACCTTTCCGCCGGTGATCTGCGCAATCTGGGAAAGAGATAGCGTGATCATTTATTTCTCCCTCGCAATCTTGCCAATGGCAGCTCGCACTTCCTCACGATCATCAAAGTGGTGATTCACATCGCCAATTAACTGGCCCACTTCGTGGCCCTTGCCAGCAACGACCACACCATCTCCTGCTTGCGCCCAGCGCATCGCGGCTTCGATTGCTTCTCGACGATCCCCAACCTCGAGGATCTCCACCTCGTGCTCAACCTTCTTCTGCGCCTCCAACGCGCCGGCCATGACCTGACTGCGGATGGTTGCCGGATCCTCCGTGCGTGGGTTGTCATCAGTGATGACAACAAAATCCGCGCCCTTGACAGCTTCCGCGCCCATTATTGGGCGCTTAGAATTGTCTCGGTCACCACCGGCACCAACGACCACACCCACTCGGCCAGATACCTGGCCGCGCAGGGTATTCAGAACGGCCGCCACGGCGGCCGGTTTGTGGGCGTAGTCCACCACCGCCAGGAAATCCTGGCCGGCGTCGATACGCTCCATGCGTCCAGGAACGCCCACGGACTCCATGCCTTTAATAAATGCAGCAACATCACTGCCCGTCACGTGAGCCAACGCAGCAGCTAAGGTGGCATTAGCTACATTGAATGCGCCTGGGAGCGGAAGGTTAACCGTGGCAGATGTGCCGTCGATGGTGAGTGTGAAGGTTTGTGCTCCAGTATCAAACGCCACAACCTCGGACGCCATGACGTCAGCCTGTTTTTCGGTGGCCACCGTGGTAAGAACCCCATCACCACCTGTACGCTCAGCCATTTTCTCGCCCCAAGAGTCGTCGATACAGACGACAGACTGCTGAGCATGAATTGGGCTTCGAGGGTCAAAGAACAGAGCCTTAGCCTCGAAGTACTCATCCATCGTGTCATGGAAATCTAAGTGGTCTTGGCTCAAGTTGGTAAAGCCCGCAGCAGCGAAGTGCGTACCGGTAACACGGCCCAGCATCAGCGCATGGGAGGACACTTCCATAACCACGTGTGTGACGCCCTCTTCCACCATGCGGGCGAACAGAGCCTGAAGTTTTGGTGCCTCAGGGGTAGTAAGTTTAGTTGGTACCGGCTTCGCATTGATGCGGGTTCCGGTAGTGCCGATGAGTCCAACCTTCTTGCCCTCTGCAAGCAATCCTGCTTCCACCAGGTAGCTGGTTGTAGTCTTGCCACTCGTACCGGTAATGCCAATGATCGTCAGCTTCTTGGATGGGTGATCAAAAATCTCCGCAGCTACTTTTCCTAATACCGCGCGGATATCTTCCACCACCAGAATTGGTCGCTTCTCTCCGGCAGCATCGAGGATCTCTTTGCCCGCGTGGTCAGTCAAAATAGCAGTAGCGCTGGTACCAGCCGCAAACATTGCGCCATGCTGGCGAGTGCCTGGCAATGCCGCGAACATAGCGCCTTGGGTTACCTCATTGGAATCCAAGGTGATATCAGTTACCTCAAGATCAGTTCCTTGCTCACCGGCAATGAGCTCACCACCGGAAATCTCTGCAAGCTTGGAAAGAGTTACTGCCACGTTGACTACTCCTTGGATTGTGTTGAAACTTCTGTCTATTCAGTTATCACAGGCGGGGAATATCCCATGCAGCTATTCGGTAGCTTCCAAAATCAACTTGCCTTCCTTCGGAGGAGACAGTGGAACATTGTCACGGTTGAGGAGCCAACTAGCAATATCTGCAAACAACGGCGCGGCGGACTGACCACCTTCACCGTGAACGCCACGCTGTGGCTGGTCCAGCTGGATGGCGATCACGTAACGCGGATCATCCGCGGGAGCAATACCCGCGAACGTAATCCAGTAAGCCGAATTAGAGTAGGCGCCGGTATTTGGATCCACCTGCTGCGCAGTGCCGGTCTTACCCGAAATCTGGTAGCCCTCCACCGCGCCATTCGCACCAGTTCCCTGCTGCACGCCCGTTGGATCCGACTGCACAACAGACTGGAACATGTCTACAACAGTGCGGGCGGTTTCTGGTGAAACCACCTCGACCTGCTTTGGATCAGGCTGATCGATGACGTTGCCATCCTGATCCTTGACTTCCTTGATCAGGCGTGGCTCAATACGGACGCCGTCATTGGCCAATGCCTGATAGACGCTGGCCATTTGCAGCACCGTCCAACTCATGCCTTGGCCGATAGGCAAGTTTGCCCACGTTCCACCAGACCACTGCTGTCGCGCTGGCAAAAGACCAGCAGACTCTCCGGGAAGCTCCACACCAGTTGCTTGCCCCACACCAAACTTGTTGAGCAGATCAGCGTAGCGATCTTCACCCAAGCGCTGGGCAAGCATCAACGTACCCACGTTAGAGGACTTACCAAAAACACCGGTGGTGGTATACGGAACAACACCATGATCCCAAGCATCCTTCACCGAAACGCCAGCCATATCGATGGAACCTGGAACCTGGAGCACCTCATCAGGAGTGGACTTACCGTCCTCGATCACACCAGCAGCGGTAATAATCTTGGCCACAGAACCAGGTTCAAATGGAGAAGAAATTGCCGTGTTGGTGAAATCCTTGCCGCGCTCAACCTGCTGCTCAATATTGCCCATTGGGTTAATGGAGCCAGAGTTCGCCATCGCTAAAATTTGGCCGGTGGCGGAGTCAAGCACCACTGCCTCACCGCTCTTAGCCTTCGAGTTAGCCACCGCCTGCTCAATCTGCTGCTGCACGTAGGTCTGCAAATCCAGATCAAGGGTAAGAGTTACGTCCTTACCGTCCTGCGCTGGCACTTGATCACGCAAGGAGCCAGGAATCTCTTGGCCGTCTGCAGATACCTCGTACCTAGCTCGGCCGTCTGTACCCGCAAGCAAACGCTCATTGGCCACCTCAAAGCCAAACTGCCCCATGCCGTCCTGATTGATCTTGCCAATCACAGGGCTAGCCACCGCACCGTTCGGGTACTGGCGGACCTTCTGTAGCTCAGGCGTAATACCCCAGAACTTCTCACCAATTTGCTGCGCCAGATCCGGATCAACGTTTCGCACCAAAACGGTGTACGTAGTATCAGAATTGAGCTTGTCTACGAGCTCTTGAGGGCGAATTTCCTGCTCAGAGTTAGAGGACTCGCTGATGATACGAGTGATCTCATTGGCATAGTACTCAAGGCGCTCTGGTACACGATCCTGTGCGGCCTGCTTGATCTCCTGGTACGACATCGTCTCATCCGCACCCTCGTTGATCATCTCCTGCTCAATGACCCACGGCAACTCCGCACGCAACACCACAGGAGAAGCAGTCAACGAGCGCGCCTCAAATGTGTACGCCAGCTTCTTGCCCGTCCGATCTAGGATCTCACCGCGACGAGCAGGATCTGTGTAAGTAGCAGACCGCTGCTCAGAAGCGGCGAGCTTGAGCTCATCACCCCAAAGTGCTTGAACGAACACCATGCGGCCAATAATTGCGACCGCAAGGCAGATAGCAATAATGCTCGCGACCTTGATGCGATTGAAACTCGTGGCCCTATTTGAGGCGGGGTTTGTTGGCTTATTTACTCTGCGGGCTAGGCCGAGTTCACTTTCGCGTTCACGGCGCCTGCTCGTTTCACGCGCCGAAACCCGGGACGCATGATCACGCCCCGGGAATTCACGACCATTTCGCGGTCCGGTCACTACTCGTTTCCACCCTCATTTGACTGTGCAGTTGCAGCGTACGGTGCACCTACATAACCCGGAGCTGGGTTGTGGTTACCGGTACCTGGCACAGCGTGTAGGTCGTCCACTACTTCATCAGTCTTTTTTGGATCAGACGAAGCAACATTGGAACGGACACGCTGACCATTCACATCAACTATAGGACGGGTAACGTCACCGGCCGGTCGCTGCTCTACTGTGTCGCCCTTGGAATTTGTTACCAAGATGCCAGGCTGCTCCGGGACAACCATCTTCATTTCAGACGCACGACGAGCAATCTCTGAAGAAGATGAAACGCTTTCTAGGTCCCGATTCAGTGTTTCAACCTGGTTCAACAAAGTGGTTTCTTGGGCCTTTAGATCCTTCATCTCGAAGGTTTGCTGGGCAGTGACACCCGACAGAAACATCGATACGAAAATGCCCACCACCAATGTCAGGGTCGTAAGCACTACGAAGCGCAGCGTGCGCGGATCAATCTTCTTGATGTTGGTGCGCAAACGACGACCGCGGTGAGACAGACGATTACCCGAAGCAGACGTGGTAGTGACGCTCACACCGGAGCGTGGCAGTACGCGCTCAGTACGGCGAGGAAGAACAGGTTGCGAAGTACGAGATGCACGCGCAGCACGCTCTGGGCGCTGCGCGGAGTAGTCACGTGAGGAGTACGAACGCTGCTTCTGCCTATCCAGGCGATCCGTCATTGTCATGATAGGTAGCTTCCTCGGTAGTAATTGAATGTCTGTGCAGTTCGTATGTACTTATAGAGCTTCAATGGCGCGAACCCTGACCGATGCGGCCCTAGGATTCTCAGCGATCTCGTCTTGATTAGCCTTCTCCGCACCCCTAGTAATGAGTTTGAACTTAGGGGCAGTACCCGGCAGATCGATCGGGAGGCCAGGCGGAGTCTTTGATGTGGTCAGGTCCTTAAAGAACGCCTTCACGATCTTGTCCTCCAGTGACTGATAAGACATGAACACCGCCCTACCACCAGGAGCCAGCTGCTGCGTAATCACTGGGAGCACCTGCTCGATCGACTCGAGCTCCTTATTGACCTCAACGCGCAGCGCTTGGAACGTACGCTTAGCAGGATGTCCACCCGTGCGGCGCGTAGCCGCCGGAATGGTGCTGTAGAGCAAGTCCACCAAACGCGCAGACGTCTCGAACGGAGCCTTTTCCCGCTCGCGTACGATCGCTGAAGCAATCTTGCCGGCAAAGCGCTCATCGCCGTAAGTTTTCAAGATTCGAGCAATCTCACCATGGGAGTAGGTGTTCAGCACGTCCGCAGCAGTGAGACCGGAGGAAGGATCCATCCGCATATCCAGTGGCGAATCCACCGAGTAAGCGAAACCACGCTCGACCTGATCCAACTGCATAGAGGACACGCCCAGATCAAACAGCGCCCCTGCGATTCCGTTAGCTAACGCGCACTCGGCGATGGCGTCACCCTCAGCTGCCAACTCCTCCACCAACGGGGCGTAGTGATCAAACCGGGTGTGGATACCGAGGAAGCGATCACCAAAACGAGCGAGGCGCTCGCGGGCTTCTCCCAATGATTTAGTGTCTCGATCAAGACCAATAACCTTGGCCTGGGGAAAGCTCTCCAGGAAGAACTCCGAGTGGCCACCGGCACCCAACGTGCCATCAATAATCACTGCATCCTCCCCCATTCGCTCCACGCAGGGCGCAATGAGGGCGGCCATCCGAGCACGCATCACGGGAACATGACCGTGGTTTTCCTCGAGGTCATAGCTCACAGAATCGACCGACTCAGAAGAAGTCATTAAGAGTCCATCCTTTCCATCAAAAGAGGTAGAGCCACAAACGTGAGGTGCAGATACAACGAAGGTGTGCACAGAGCCCCGTTGGAGAAAGGGATCTGATATCGGGGAAGTACACCAGATCCCTAAACTCTCCGAACGGAGTTCCTACGCACACCTTTAAGCACGCGTGCTGCCACTACAGCAGCTGATCAAGCATGGCACCATCCGCAGACGAGAAGGAAGCTTCCGTCTCCGCCTGGTAAGCCTTCCAGGACTCCGCGTCCCAGATTTCCAGAAAATCAACCGAGCCAATCACGACACACTCTTTTGTCAACCCAGCGTATTCGCGGTGCGCTGGAGACAATTTGATGCGTCCCTGACCGTCTGGTCGCTGCTCATCCGCACTAGCTGCCAAGTTACGAATAAACGCACGCGCCTCAGGATTCGTCCTCGAAACAGCCGCCGCTTTCCGTGCCCTAGCCGCGAATTCCTCGCGTGGATACACAGCCAACGAATGGTCCTGCCCCTTGGTAACCATGAGTCCACCCGCCAAGTCTTCGCGGAACTTGGCAGGAAGCGTCAATCGTCCCTTGTCATCAAGTTTTGGAGTGTAGGTGCCAAGAAACATCTCGCCCCTACCTCCAATCCCTGTGCATGAAAAGCGATCTTCCAAAAAGGTCGTGCATCAAGGATTGAAATACTCATGCTTATCCCAATCACCTGTTGCCTGCTGACCACTTTACCCCACTTTCCCCCACTTTAAACACCCAGAGCCAAAAAACACTGAATTTTTTACCCCTTTTCACCCTCTGAACAGGGAATATACTAGGTGGGGAAATTTCCTACAATTAACAAGAAAACAAACCACAGCAGCAACAAAAGACCCACTAAGTAACTAAAAACACGGTCAACACTCTCATAAGCAAGGTTCACAATAAAGGCTATTAACCAGCAATAACACCAAAATTCTCACCATCAACCAATCAGGACCAAGAGAAAAGGTGGGGAGAAGTGGGGAGAGTGGTGAAAAGTGGGGCAAACAACAAAAGGCCGGTATCGCTTTCGCGATACCGGCCTAAAACCTAGGTTCTACTGCTCAAAACGCTTGCGGAAATTATCTTCCATACGGTTAGCAATCCCATTGCCATTCTTAGCCTTGGCCTTTCCACTACCTAGGGATGCGCTTTCCCGCCTTACCCCATCCGAAGGCATACTACGCAACATCCAAATAGCCCCAGCCAGCATGACCAAAAAACCAGCAATGGATAGGACAACAAACCAAAGGGACACCTGACTGAGTGCCACACCACTAACGAGCATCACCAAACCGATGACAATGACAGCAATTCCGCGAAGCGTCAAAGCCCCGCCACCACCAAATCCATCACCAGAAACGGCCGCACCAAACTTGGGATCATCGTTCATGAGCGAACGCTCGATCTCGCGCAGTGCCCGCTGCTCCTGCTCTGAAAGCGCCACGGTGGCCTCCCCTTTGCTACATCGTTTGAAGCGTAAGTTTTGGACTAAGTAAGTGCACCAGGACAAAAACTGACTACCACTTTGTTACTTAGTGTGGAGAGAAAGGTCTTCCCTCTCTACCTAACAACTCCAACGATAGTAGCAAAGTTCCCATTCCATCTGAATAGGGTAATTTCACTCTTCAGCCTCCCCCTTACGAGGCTTTTTAGGCCGCGGCAGGCAACCAACCCGCTTCCTTTTCAACTTCCGCAAGAAACTCTTCCACATGGACAATAAGGCGAGCCACAATCAGCGGTTCCACATTGAAATCCAGCCCTGAAGCTACCCGTGAACGTGTGCGGGAAAAGGCCTCAAAAACCTCCGCCCACTGCTTGCCATCTTCATCAACAAGCTTGAGCTGCTCCCAAGCTCCCTGAGGTTTGCGAACACGCTTGGCAACCTTAGAGGCTGCAATTCGAGCACCAGCGGTACGCAAAGCCGCGCGATAAGCACTTTCCAGTGCTACATCATGATTACCCGCGGCATGTTGCGCTCGAGCCTCCGCAAGGAGGGCGTCAGCCTTGGAGATAAACTCCTCACGCTTGGTTGAACGTCCCCTGAACTTGGTTGTTGCTGAAACTACATTGGACATGATGGCTAATCTCCCTCCTCATGAAGATTCGATCTGCACAAGGCGCCGTGTGCGCTTGCGTTGGTTCGTACTCTAAGATGCCTTGGCGACATTGCGAACCATAATTAGAACACTCGTTCGATTTTTCCCTGCAACTGTGACAGCCACCATGTTGTACAGACAGATCACAGCCTTAACTGGTTGGATGGAAAACTGTGAATGTTCATTTTCAGCCCCTAAACGCTAGGGAGTTCTGCCAATTAGCTCCCGTGTCAGTTGAGCTATACCTGCGCGCAATGGACTACTCCCCCGACATGCTGGAGTCGAGGAAGAAAGTGTGGATCAGTGATTCATTAAGAGCAGGATTTAAAGCGGCCTGCGCTCACGACGGTGAGTACCTGCTGGGAATCGCATACGGCTTTTCCGGCGACCCTGAACACTGGTGGACGCGGCAGATTGCACGCGGGTTGTACGAGAAAGGCGGACCAAACGAAGAAGATCGCAGCGTTTTATCCAACTTCTTCGAGCTGGCCGAAATCCATGTCGCCCCCAATTTTCAGGGTCAAGGCATAGGCAGGAATCTCTTTCACGAGCTAATTACCCAGACCAGCCACCCTCACATTCTCCTATCAACCCCAGAAGTAGAGGGCGAGGCCAACAATGCCTTCGCCCTATACCGAAGCCTAGGCTTCAAAGACTTCCTCCGCGGGTTCCAGTTCCTAGGCGATCCCCGCCACTTTGCGGTTCTACACAGCAGTAATTAGCGAACGGCGTCGTGACCGTGCTCGGTCCCCCAAGCCGGAGCCATACCCAAGTTATGCAGAACTTCCTGCGTGGCGCGCGCGTTGTTCAAAGTCATGAAGTGCAAATCTGGAGCCCCCTCAGCAATGAGACGATCAGCCATTTCCGTGCTGATTTCAATGCCCACCTTACGGATAGCTGCCGCATTGGCCTCCTCATCACCTGCTGCGGCTGCCTGCAGGCGCTCCATGAGCCCTGCGGGCAGGTGAGCGTCGGAAAGCTCTACCTGACGACGCACACTGCGGAGACTAGTGATTGGCATAATTCCCGGGATGATGGGTTTAGCACCGTGTTCGGGATCAGCCGCAACGAGACGGTCACGAAGGCGCAGGTAATACTCAATATCAAAGAACATCTGCGTAATGGAAAAGTCAGCACCAGCGCGCAGTTTTTCGAGCGTGTGTTGCGTATCAGCCTCAAGACTGCGAGCGCGGAAGTGCCCCTCAGGAAAAGAAGCAATGCCTATTTCAAAATGCCGAGTTTCAGGCATGGACTTCGCCAGCTCAATTAGCTCACGCGCGTAATGCAAACCGCCGTCAGTGGGAATCCACTCCCCCAGGGGGTCTCCGCCGGGAGGGTCACCGCGCAACGCGAGAAGATTGGACAGCCCGTTCGCAGCGTAATCCCGAAGAATATCCTCCAGCTCTTCTACCGTGTGATCGACAAGGGTCAGATGAACCAACGTAGTAAGCGGGTGCCGAGCCAACTCCCGGGCGACTCGCGCGGTGCGCTCCCGAGTAGATCCACCCGCACCATACGTGACAGAAACGAATGCAGCACCAAGGTCATGGAACGTCTCCGCAGCCTTCCACAAGCGCTGCTCGGCAGCGTCATTACGCGGCGGCATAAACTCAACAGAAAAGGGCACCCTGCCCGGGGCAGGGGAATTAATAACATCCGTAATGGCGCGCTGATACGCGGCGTGAGCGGCAGATGACTCCATGGCGGGTATTTTATTTAGGAGAAGCAAAAAGAGAGAAATGCATATTTCTCGCCCACTGCATAAAGTGACGATTAGGCTGAAAACTGCTTCGCCCGTGTGCACAAAAACAACCTTGAAGGAACTGTAAGAACGTGACCCAAAAGCCACCAGAGATCACCCACGCACCGTATTCTCTCGGAGAGATCCCCACCAAGGTTGAAGACTCCCTACGGGAATTCTTTGCAGCTAGAAGCCCTGAAGTTGCAGCTATCGGCGGTCCAGTAACGGAAGCCGTACAGTTCCTTGAGGACTTCACCCTCAACGGTGGCAAACGAATCCGACCACTGTTCGCGTGGTGCGGATTTGGCGCCGCCGGCGGATGGGAAAAGCGTGAATATAATCCAGCCCAAGTACTCGATGCCATTAGCTCTCTGGAGCTTATCCAAGCGTGCGCACTGATCCACGACGATTACATAGACTCCTCCGACACCCGCCGGGGCGCGCCCACAGTCCACCGCCGAGCCGAACGTCTCCACGCTGAACGTGACTACAACGGGTCCAGCGAGCACTTTGGCGCTTCCACCTGCATCCTCGCCGGCGACATGGCAATGGTATGGGCAGACGACATGTTCCACGGCTGTGGCCTTGAAGCAGAGGCCATTGCACGCGCGTTTGAACCGTGGCGCGCGATGCGCACCGAGGTGATCGGTGGACAGCTTCTGGACATCCACAACGAGGCCGCCGGCACCGAGTCTCTTGAACTGGCACAGAATGTGAACCGTTTCAAAACCGCCGCGTACACCATCGAGCGACCGCTTCACATCGGCGCAGCGTTAGCGGGGGCAAATGCAGACACTATCGAGGCATTACGTGCCTACGGCCGTGACATTGGTATCGCCTTCCAGCTCCGCGACGACCTCCTCGGCGTCTTCGGTGACCCGGCGGTCACCGGCAAGCCGGCGGGCGACGACCTCCGCGAAGGTAAGCGAACCGTCCTGATCGCGCTAGCGCTTCAGTCTGCAGACGACTCCACCGCTGAACTCATCCGGTCAGGCGTAGGCACCGTTTCCTCGACCGCTGATATCGCCAACTTGGCGGATGCAATTAAATCCACCGGTGCTGCCGATGAAGTCGAGGCACTCATTGAGGATCTAACAGCCTCAGGCCTCGCCCACCTAGGCGACGTTGAACTCGCCGAAGGAGCCAAGCAAAACTTATTGGCGCTCGCCCACAAAGCCACCGCACGACGCACCTAAACTATGACAGACTTATCCACCCCCACCCGCACTACTGCTCGTACACCGTCGCCTGCCATTATTGGCCTCATCGCCGGTACACTCATCCTGCTTGGATCATTTGGTGGCGGCGCCACGCGCAGCCGCGGAGGTGTATTGGAGTACCTGGGTCTTGAGTTCATGTCATTTGGTCACGGCGCTGCAATCAGCAATGTGGTCCTGTGGACAGGCACCATTCTCCTCATTTTGGCGTGGGTCGTTCAGGGAAAACGCCTCATTAGCGACGCTGCCACCACAGTTAGTGAGCTGACCCGCACGCTATGCCTCTGGGTAGTTCCCCTGGCACTGGCCGCACCTATCATGTCCCGCGACGTGTACTCCTATCTCGTGCAAGGTGCGCTTCTGAGAGAAGGTTTTGACCCATACACACAAGGTGCCGCTACTACCACCGGCCCTTACCTAGTGGAGGTCTCACACGACTGGCGCAACACCACCACTCCCTATGGCCCGCTGCACCTGTGGATCGGTGAGGGAGTAACTCGGATCGCTGGTGAGAACGTCACCATCGGTGTATACCTTTTCAAGCTCATATCACTGCTAGGCTTCGCGGCTATAGTCTGGGCTGTTCCACGCATCGCGCAGCAACTGAATAGCAACCCCAAGCTAGCGCTATGGCTGGGCGTTATGAATCCCGTAATGATCATCCACTTGATTGGTGGTATGCACAATGAGTCGATAATGGTCGGCCTTGTAAGCGTGGGCATCCTATTAGCACTACGCCAGAAGGTCGTGCTGGGAATCGCTATCATCGCCGTGGGCATGTCCCTAAAGGCGACTGCGGCATTCGCCCTACCTTTTGTCGTGTGGATTGCGGTGGCTCATGCACGCAACAAAGGCAAGTCTGCACTAGGCGCATTCTTGGGCTACGCCTTCGGTGGAGCTGCCGTTACAGTCATTGTGCTGGCGGTTATTACTTTCTTGTCCGGCACCAGTTGGGGCTGGATTGCTGAACTTACGGGAAATAGCAAAGTGATCAACCCACTTGCTTTCCCAAGTTTGGTCACCGGAGTACTAAGCGCGGTCAGCGGCGTATGGACCGACGCGTTTCCTTACAATGAAGTCATCACCGTCGTGCGCTCCATCTCCATGGCTATAATGGGACTAGGGATGATCGCCTGCTGGTGGTTCTTTAGAAAGACACCCATCAGCGCCGTTCGTGGCACGGCAGCAGCCTACGCCGTGGCGTTTGTCTTCAATTCCGTGACCTTGCCGTGGTACTACGCATCGATTATTTCCCTCGTGGGTACTTTTAAACCGCCTGTATGGCTGCAGAAACTCACGACCGGTTTGTCCATCATCATCGCCTTAGCTTTTACTGGCAGCGGCAATCATCAGCTCTACAATGTCGTGTGGATGACACTATCCTTCATTGCCGCATGGTGGTGCGTGCAATGGATCTTCAACGATAAAACTCCCCGGATACCCGGCAAGATCATGCAATAGCCCGCACCTGTAGCCGCATAACCTTATAGGTTGTGCGGCTGTTGTGTGTTTTGGGTGGGGTTATCCGAAGATTTTTCTGCAGCCGCCGAGCATGGCGAGCGGGTGCTGGTTTCTTCTATCCGGTAACCCATAAGCAGATACCCAGTACGCGAAGGGTCCGCGTTTTTCAATATGCCCGTGGATGTTGTTCCACCAGTCATCATCGTTGATCCCGTTGTGGTAGGCACACAGTGGCACCAAATTCTTGATGTTGGTGTCGCCACCGTTTTTCCATGCCACTACGTGGTGGAGTTGGCAGTCATCGAACGCCACCGTGCATCCTGGTGCTACGCAGGTGGGGTTTTCCGCGAACGCCGCAAACCGTTGTTTCTGGTTGGCAAACCGTTGTGTGCGGAACATGTTGAGGGTGCCTTCTTCTTCATCCACCAGAGCATATAGCCCATAGTCTGCTAGTAGGCGTTCTAGGTATTCTTTATCTGTTAGGACGGTGCCATCAGAACACACCACCTTGATACCGTCACCCTCACCACGAATGATTTTGGCGTGTTCTTCTACGGGGACTACTACTAGTGGTGTGTAACCACCTTGGGGCACACCGCCTTCGCTGCGAAGGAGTTCGGCGAAGGCTTCACCCCGGGCCTGATTCTTCGTTTTGTCGGAGTCGTGTTCCATGATGGTGGCAACAGACTCTTTGAGGCTGCGGTTGATGTCGGCGAGTTGTGCTTGGGGTGCGGTGAAGTACAGGGTGCCCATGCCGTCTGCCCCACGCACAATACGCATTGCTGTTGTTCTCTTAGCGGGTGGTTGTGTGAGTTCTTTTACGCGCTTGAGGGCGAGTGTGTTGATCACCGCTGCGGGGCGTTTCTTTTCGGTGAGTTCGCGCCAGAGTACCCATTGTTCGCGTTCAGAGGTGAGTTTTTCGACGTGCCGGCGGATCATGGTGAGTACGGAGAGGGAGAACCCGTGTTCAACGGCTGCTTCGAGGGTGCGGCGTTGCTGGAGACGGTAGCGGGTGGTGCCATACAACCAAGAGGCGGTGCCGATGAGTTCTTGTGCGTCGCGTGGGGAGATCGTGTCGAACTCCCAGTGTTTGCGGCCGTGGAATGCTCGCAGCAGAATGGCACCGCTGTTTAGGGCGGTGAGGTAATCCTGGAGTGCTGCGTGTTCATCGGTCATGGCATCAACCGTAAACGCACACACAAGGCAAGAACAGCGGCCCCTAGGAAAACCGGCGATTCTGTGGATAACCCTAGAGGTTTCACCCCGAGGCGCCATAGGCGCCTGTGGATAACTTAGAAGCCGGAGGCTTGCGCGCGACGCATGACCTCACGGGCGAGGTGACCGTGGAGCGCATCGATGGGACGCCCTGGGAGGGATTCGTCTTTGGTGAAGAGATACCGGAGGATTTCGGCGTCGCTGTAGCCACCGTCGGAAAGCAGCGCGATGACACCTGGCACGAACTTGTTGGTTGAGCCCTTTTCAGAGAGGAAGGCCTCAGGGATTTTCTTGATCTTCTCATCGAGGACGAAGATCAGCTTGTGTTCACCGATCATGTCAAAGACGCGTGTCACTGGGACGCCAAGGCGCTCGGCGTATTCGGGGACGGTCAACAGTGGCTCGTCGGCGGGCAGGACAGACCTTGGTGCTGGTTTGTTACTCACATCTACTTAATGTAGCCGATTTTTCGGTTCGCCTGTAGAGAACTACCGGTGAGGGGGTTAGCACAATTGTCCATGAGTGCACCATACTGTAGGTCATGAGTTCCATTCAGGTCGGAGATATTCTCGAGGGCCGCTACTCCATTGAGGCGCCCATCGCCAGCGGAGGCATGTCCACTGTCTACCGCAGCGTCGACCTGCGTTTGGGGCGCTACGTGGCCGCCAAGGTCATGCACCAGAAGTACGTGAACGATCCCGTTTTCCGCCAACGCTTCCGCCGCGAGGCGAGGTCCATGGCAAAGCTCTCCCACCCAAACTTAGTGGGAGTGTATGACTTCTCATCTGATGGCGAGAACGTCTTCCTCATCATGGAACTCATTACAGGCGGAACTTTGCGCGAACTTCTTGCTGAGCGTGGGCCTATGCCACCGCATGCCGCAACCGCTGTCATGAAGGCAGTTCTTACGGGTCTCGAGGCTGCGCACGCAAAGGGCATGGTCCACCGTGATATCAAGCCAGACAATGTTTTGATCAATGGTGATCACCAGGTGAAACTGGCGGACTTTGGCCTAGTACGCGCAGCATCAGCATCAGCTGCCACAAGCAACCAAATCGTAGGTACGGTCAGCTACCTGTCCCCTGAACAGGTCACTGGCGACGACATCACCCCGGCTTCCGACGTTTATTCCGCCGGCATTCTCCTGTTCGAACTCCTCACCGGCGAACGGCCCTTCGACGGAGATTCCCAGCTAGCGCACGCCTACGCTCGCTTAGACCGCGATGTTCCCGCGCCATCCACTCGGATCGGTGGTGTGCCACGCGCCTTTGATGAGCTGGTGGCTATCGCCACCGCACGCGATCCGCAGGATCGCTTTGAAGATGCCGGCGAGTTCCTCACCGCGCTCAATGACGCAGCTAGTCAGCTGCGCCTTCCAAGCTTCACCGTACCGGTGCCAAAGAACTCTGCGGCGCACAGAGCTTCCGAAGGTCTCAACGAGCACGCCCACAATACAGAGCTTTTCACCACCGACATCTCACCGGACGCGAACAATCACCAGGCCGAGGGGCTCTTCGCAGATCTTGACGAGCCATCAACCCGAGTCTTTGAAAAAGAGGCCGCTGACCGGCGTGCCAATCGCGAGGAAGAACACGGTCTACCAAGTTTGGGTTCGCCGGAAACACGGCAATTTGGCGTTCCCACGCCCCCTGTGCCCCCGCAGGTGCCAAGCCGCGCGCCTAGTCCTATCCCCGTTTCCTCATCCCCTCCAGCACCTCAGCGGCGTCCAGCACAACCGGCGCGGGTGGCACGGCAAGAACCTAAGGTTTCCAACCGAAATAAAACTGGTTTCATCGCCTGGCTTATCACGGTAGCGCTGTTTACTACAGCTGTAGCCATTGGGGCGTGGTGGTTTGGATCTGGACGCTATGGTGAAATCCCCCAAGTGCTAGGCATGGATGAAGTTCAAGCCGTGGCGGTTGTGGAAGACGCGGGGTTTGGCGTCATTAAAGAAGGCGTGTACAGCGATAATGTCGCCCCAAACCAGTTGGTAGGTACCCAGCCGGGTTTTGGTGAACGGGCTGTCAAAGGAGACAACATCACTCTCTTAGTCTCGCTTGGGCAGCCCACCGTGCCAGAAATTCCATCCACACCCAGCGTTGCGGCCATGAAAGCCGCGCTTGAGGAACGAACCCTCACCATGGTGCCCGGCGGTGAAGAGTATTCAGACACCGTGGACGAGGGAGACGTCGTCAGAGTTGAACCTAAACCAGGTGATACCGTTCCGGTTGGAAGCAACGTAACTGTATTTACTTCCAAGGGAGCGGCCCCAGTAAACATGCCTCACCTCAGTGGTACAAGCGAAGAGAAGGCCCGTAAACAGCTCGAGGGCCTAGGACTCGTAGTCACTGTGGAACACGGATTCTCCCCAGACGAAGAATCCGGCGATGTGTTTGCCACGGAACCGCCAGCCGGGACTTCTCTACCCAAGGGATCCACCGTAATACTCAAGGTCTCAACCGCTGTAGAGATTCCCGACGTAGTTGGTGATAGCGAGAGCCAAGCCAAAAGGAAGCTCGCCGACGCCGGCTTGCGTGTAGGCGATGTCACGCGTTCCACAACAGAAAGCGCAAAAAACATCGACGACGTAGTTGGCACATCCCCTGAGGCCGGAAGCTTGGTGGACCCGTCGCAGACGGACATCACGATCGTTTTAGCAGGCAACGTGGACGTTCCCTACGTCGTAGGGAAACGATACAGTGAGGCACGGGAAATCCTGCGGGACGCAGGGTTCGATTACGAGGTAATCTCCGGCCGATCATCAGCTGATGCTCTAGTCATTACCCAGTCCCCTCTCACCGGAGACCGTGAAGCTGGGACAACAGTCCAACTACGACTCATCGGAGGATAAACCAAAGCCGCGTTCGCATACGAACGCGGCTTTCAGGTTTGAGTTGGAGTTAATTACGCAGCATCTCTGCCACTAGGAACGCCAGCTCCAAGGACTGCTGGGTGTTCAGTCGTGGATCACAGGCGGATTCGTAACGGCCAGGCAGGTCCAAGTCCGTGATGTCCTCGGCGCCGCCAAGGCACTCGGTGACGTCCTCACCAGTGAGCTCAATGTGAATGCCACCTGGGTGGGTGCCCAGCGCACGGTGTACTTCGAAGAAGCCCTGAACCTCATCGATCACCTTGTCAAAGTGGCGAGTCTTGTAGCCGTTAGAAGCGGTGAAAGTGTTGCCATGCATTGGGTCGGACTGCCAAATGACCTTGTGGCCGGCATCCTCGACAGCCCGCACGATACCAGGAAGGACATCGCGCACCTTATCGTGCCCCATACGAGCAACGATAGTAAGACGGCCTGGCTCGCGATTAGGATCAAGCTTCTCAGCGTAAGCAACCGCTTCATCAGGAGTGATGCTTGGGCCGATCTTAATCCCCACAGGGTTAGCGATCAGGGAAGCGAAGTTCACGTGGAAATCATCGATTCCGCGGGTACGCTCACCAATCCACAGCTGGTGCGCGGATAGATCATATAGCTCCAGCTCGCCCTCATCGGTCTCAGCAAGACGCAGCATAGCGCGCTCGTAATCCACCAACAAAGCCTCGTGGGAAGCGTAGATATCTGCAGTACGCAAGGACTCATCAGAGACGCCACAGGCGTTCATGAACTGCAGTCCGCGCTCGATCTCCTGGGACAGGGCCTCATAACGAGCACCTGCTGGAGAGTTGGCTACGAACTCGCGGTTCCACTCATTTAGCCGAGACAGATCAGCTGTGCCGGAATTAGTGAGTGCACGCACCAAGTTCATCGCAGCAGACGCGTTAGCATAGGCACGAATCATGCGTGCTGGGTCGTGCTTACGAGATTCCTCTGTAGCCTCCACACCGTTGACAATGTCACCGCGGTAGTTAGGCAAGCCATTTTCATCCAGGTCAGAAGAACGTGGCTTAGCGTACTGACCAGCAATACGAGCCATTTTCACCACTGGAGTGGACGCGCCATACGTCAACACAACTGCCATCTGAAGGAGCGTCTTAATGTTTGCTCGGATGTGTGGCTCGGTGTTGGACTCAAACGTCTCAGCACAGTCGCCGCCCTGTAGCAGGAACGCCTTGCCCAGAGCCACATCCGCAAGACGTTTTTTAAGCTCACGCACTTCAGGGGCCACCACGATTGGTGGAACTGACTCCAGAATCTTGCGAACCTGAGACGCCAACTCTGGGTCCCACGAAGGCTGCTGCTTCGCATCACGCTTGATGATGTCTTGGAAACGATCGTTCATCTCCCCCGGCAGCGGAGGCAGGTCTGGGAGAACTTCTCTAGGGATATCTACTGTCCAACTCACACCCCTATTTCTAGCACGTTAAACAGGGCTAATGAAATGATATGAATTGAAAAGAATTAACGCTGGACTTTATTTCGGTGCCCGAGCGGTAAAACCTTTGCGCAAACCTTGAACTTTTCCACGTTGTGGCGGGCATCCACAATGGCGTCATGATTGCCTTCCGGCAGCTCGGGTAGCTTCGGACGGCCTGCCATCTCCCAGTACTGGCGAAGCTCGCGCGTGTAGCGCGGAAGCTCGCGGGGCAGACCAGACATGTCACCCCATAACTGGGCAAGAACAACGTGATCGTATGCGCCTACCCATGCCCACAACTCGGGGAATCCAGCGTCTTGAGTGAGAAACTCAAAAACTTCCTCGCGAATCGTTGCGTTGGATTTCCACGCCGCATCACTTGGGTTGGGCAGCTGGTTCAACACATTCTCACGCACCCACTTATTAGCCTTCGAATGATCCGCATCAGTGGACACCGCATAGTACTCACGGCCATCCTCTGACACGATACCGATGGAAACCAGGTCTATAGTGTGACCATCCTCAATGAACTCGGTGTCGTAGAAAAACCGCATGCCTACCCTACTTCCTGAAAAAATTAGTCCCCTACAGCCTAAACCATAGGGGAGCCAAAATTTTAACTGTGCTTGTGCTCAGGAAGCTCACTAGGTGGTTGCTTATCCCTAGGCATCGGCCAAAACATCACTAGTGCAATAGCCAAGCAGAATATTGGGGCGATCACCTCTCGGTGGAATTCCACAAAGGCCAAAATGAGGTACAAGATAATCAGCAATGCTGCTATGAGTGCTCTTTTACGCATAATAAAAATTGATCCTACTACTTTGCGTGCGCAGAAACAGAAGGCTCCTGTTGAGCTTTATGCCTAGAAGCATTAGGCAAAACCTCCTTGAGCTGAGACAGCGCCGGAGGCTTTATAGTCCAACCTAGGTATGGGACCTTCTGAAGGTGATGGAGGAACAGGCCACCCATGAGGCACGCCAAGATTCCATAGAAAACCCAGAATGTCGGGCGATCCAAGAACGTGGTGGCATCGACCTCGAAAGCGAAGTCCGCGTAAGCGAAAATAAAGCCAAACAACGCTGTGAGGCCAATCTGATGCCCCAAGTAGATCGGCAAAGTATTTCGACCTATGATTTGCAAGCCGCTACCGATGAAGGGGAGTTTAGCCAGCAACACGGACGCCACGATGGCTGCAGGCAGATGCAGAAGCGATCCAATGGCTTGAATGGTTCCGTCCCAGTACTCAGTGTCCCATTCCAGAATCGTTCGGCCGGCGTACAGGGCTACGCCTGCTGCTGCAATAGTCAACGGGTTTCGAGCTTTCTCCGCAAACTTTGTAATACCGGGCCTGCAGAACGCACCCAAGAGGAAAATAGGCAGATACGTGAGATACTTGGACACATATGGCAACGCTTCATTATTAAGAAGCCCAGCTGCCAACGGAAAATGGGTGGCAGTCCAGTCCATGCTCAATAGCCCAGGAGCTAAGATCATGGCTACTACAAGCGCGTATCGCGCCCAAACAGGGACGAAACGACACGCCCACAACACGATGGTGAAAGCAATCAGTGCATGTAGGAACCAATACATGCTGCGACCGTTGAGGATCTGGTCCATGTAGAAAGCAGAGTCCGGCATTCCCTCACCCGTACCGTAAGCACGCTCGAGGGATTTGAACCAGAGCTCAGCTGGACCCCACAAAAGGTAAGGTACTGCCAAGAACCAGATGCGCTTTGCCAATACATCGTTCAGTGACATATTCATGACCTTGAGGGCAAAGAAGCCGGAGATCATGAAAAACAACGGCATGCGCAGTGGCAAGAGGTTGTCATTGAATTGGTAGATGCCGGTGCTTTCACCGTTCGGGACAGTAAGACCGACATGCAAGACGATAACTCCCAAGATGGAGATACCTCGAGCTACGTCCGGCCAGGGCATCCGTTGTGGCATGCTCTTTATCCCTTCAACCTATGAATTTTTATATTCCCGCTGCGCGGACATTAATAACATTCCAACAGCTGAAAAGAATACACTGCTTCCTTCTTGAAAATAAATGGAAAAGGCAGGTTAGACAACTAATTAGCCCCGATTGCGCCACGGAGCGGCAGGCAAAGGAATAGTCCCCGCTGTTACTCGGCCCCCTCTGGGTAACCGTGTCCTGCCTCCAGAGACTTCTTCACATCCGCAGCGTACATGTCCACATACGGTTGTTCAGCAAGTTCTGCCAGCAGTCGCATGACGTGGTCAGTGAGGACGCGGGCGGCCTCGTGAGATTTAGGATCCAAGCCCTTGTTTTTAACAAATTCCAGTGGATCAATCGGATCACCAATACGAACGCCCACCTTCACTGGCCGTGGGAATACTGATCCAATTGGGTTGGCTTTGCGGGTGTCAATCATGGCTACTGGGATAACGGTCTCGCCGGTTTCCAAAGCAATTCGGGCCATGCCCGTTTTACCTTTGTAGATTCGCCCATCAGGAGAGCGAGTTCCCTCTGGGTAAATGCCAAAGAGCTCCCCCGCATCGAACACCTTCTTTGCTGCTGCCAGAATAGAGTCACCGGCATTCTTGTCGTCTCGGTCAACTGGGATCTGATTGACGGACTCGAAGAAGAAGCGCTTAAAACGTCCCTTGATACCAGGAGACGTAAAGTATTCCTTTTTGGCAGGGAAAACGAGCTCGCGAGGACACAACAACGGAAGGTAGAAGGAATCCATCACGGCTTGGTGATTGGAGACCAGAATTGCGGAACCGGTGGCTGGGATCTTGTCTGCGCCTTCGATCCACGGACGGTTGTACACGCGAAGGAAGGGGCCGATGAGAACGTACTTGTAAAACCGGTACCACTTGTTGTTGATAGTCATTATGTTCTCGCCTTTGTAGATAAGATTCTTACCCCGCCCGCATTCTTACAGCGCACTGAGCGGGAGTGCACAACAAAATTATGCGTTTTTAGCTGATCTGTCGCGCTAAATCCGCAACGCCAATCATACCCGCGTCAGCACCAAGTTCTGCGCATATAACCTTTGGGGTTGGCCTGTGTCCTGAACCAACCATGTTTGCCTTCATTTCCGAGATAGCTTTGTCTAGGTAGAGGTCACTAGCTGTACTAACGCCACCAGCAATGGCGATCAGGCCCGGGTCAAGGACATCAGCCACCATGGATAGACCAACACCTAGCCAGGAGGCAAAATCATCTACAACCCGCAACGCCAGCTCGTCCCCTTGGCGGGCACACTGAGCAATGTGCTTACCCGTGATATCCCCCGCCTCGGCGGCGCTGCGCAAACAAGAGAGTTCGTTGGGATGACGTTCAAGCATCTCCATGGCTGTCTCCACCAGCGCAGTACCGGAGCAGTAGCGCTCAAGACAGCCCCTCTTTCCACACGCGCACGGACGTCCGTTACGCACCACCGTGAGGTGGCCGAACTCTGGGGCCGTTCCAAAGGCACCGCGGTAAATGTCGCCTTTCTCCATAAGAGTTGCACCGATACCAGTACCCAAAGCAAAAAGTACCCAGTTTTCGTGACCGCGAGCAGCGCCGAAACGGTACTCTCCCCACGCCGCAGAGTTCGCGTCATGCTCAATACGCACCGGAATACCTAAGAGCTGCTCGAGCTCTTTACGGACTGGCTTATCACGCCAAGGAAGATGTGGCGCAAAACGTACAATTTCGCACGCTGGGTCAATGAAACCGGCGATAGCCAACCCCACCGCTTTCACCGTAAAGCGCTGCTTCATCTGCTCAACGAGCTCGATGATGCCGTGGTCAAGGGCTTCATCAGTGTGGGGAGTTGGAATTGCGGTGGTGTGGATAATGGTGCCGGATGCGTCAACCGCGGCCGCACGCATATTGGTTCCACCAATGTCAAAACCTACGGTGACATCGAGGTTGCGATTTCCCTCGGCTTGCCCCAATGTCACAAATACACCCTCTTCAATAAAAAACTCATTCAGACTTGTCAGAATGGTTAACACTTAGACCAGAATTATAACGCTCTGCACTCTGTTGACCTAAATGGACAGGATGCGACGAAGACGCTTACCCATAATCTCCCACGTCCAGTTCTGCTCAACGTGAGCTCGCCCGGCGACGCCCATCGCGCGGGCCCGCGCGGGGTCGGCAAGCAAAGAAATGAGCGTGCGTGAGCACGCAGACACATCCCGCCCCGAAATCACCACGCCAGATTCATCAGTAACGGTTTCTGGCGCCCCTCCGGAATCACCCGCAAGCACCGGAATACCACACGCCTGCGCCTCTAGGTACACGATGCCTAGGCCTTCAACGTCCAATCCACCCCCACGAGTACGCGCAGGCATAGCGAAGACATCTGCCGCCTGCAACGAAGCAAGCATTTCATCCTCGCTCACCCGACCAGCAAAGCGGATGGAGTCTTGATGCGGAGCGGCGAGCTCCTTTAGCCTGCTTTCGTAGTGGCCACCGCCAATAAAATGCAGGCGTGCGTCCGGATGAGCCGCTATCACGTCCGGCCACGCCTTAATCAGCAGATCTTGCCCTTTGCGGGGCACCAACCTGGAAATGCAAACGACTACTTTGGCATGAGGATCCCAAGCGAGCTTACGGCGGAGTTCAGCCCGCTGGATTTCATCGGCTGGGGTGAAACGGTCAACGTCCACGCCCGAAGGAAGGTGTTCAAAAGTTACATCGCCAAAAGCTGGCCCAAAACGACGCAAAGTGTAATCCGCAATATAGGTGACGATATCTGTATGCCTACCGATGAGCCCAAGGACCTGGCGCGCACCAGGAAGCATAGACCACCCAACCTCATGCCCATGCGTCGACGCCACCACCTTCTTAGCTCCCGCAGCCTTGGCGGCCTTGGCCATCACCGCTAGCGGCGCTGCGGCACCGAACCAAACAGTCTCAATGCCACGAGACGAGATGATGTGCTGCATCTGACGGACGATACTGGGCGTTGGCAACATAACCTTCACGCCAGCTCGGATGACTTCATATGGAACGTGCTCATCCCATGCGCGCGCCGCGTCAACATCCTGGGTAGACGCAAACACCACAATGTCCTCTGCTGGGTAAGTAGCAATGTAATCGCGCAGGTACGACTGGATACCACCCAACGTGGGTGGAAAATCATTAGTCACCAGAAGCGTCTTAGTCATAACCTAAAAACCTATCACCTAATACTGCTCACAACCCCAGTGGCACGAAAGGCGCTCTCCTTACCTGCTGGAAGGAGAGCGCCCAAGGAACGTAACGCGCCTAGCTATAACGGCGAGCACCATAGACAGGCATGGAATCCACAGGTACAACTTGCAGAGGAATACCGTAATCAGAAGCGTGAGCAAGCATACCGTTGCCCACATAGATACCAACGTGGGTTGCTCCTGGGTAGTAGCCGATTACGTCACCTGGCTGCAGCTGATCCATGCTTACTGGAGTTCCACCAGCCATCTGCGCTTGAGATGTACGAGGAATAGTAATCCCCTGCTGCTGGTAAGCCCAGTAGACCAAGCCAGAGCAGTCAAATACGTCTGGGCCAGCTGCACCCCAACCGTAAGGAGCTCCTACCTTGCTCAGGGCCGCACCCACAGCGCTGTTCGCGGCCGCAGAACCACCGGCGATCATGTCAATGTTGTAGCCTTCCACCGGACCATTCTTCTCTACCCAGCGCCTGCGCTGCTCTGGTGTGAGAGCTTCAACCTGACGCATGATCTGGTCAATGCGATTATCCAGATCAGCTTTTTCCTGCTCGAACTTAGCTTTTTCCTTCTGCATGACCACACGCTTGAACTTCTGCTCAGCTACGGCCCGGGAGGCGCTAGACTGCTTATCCGCGGCATCCTTAGTTGCCTCTTGCAGACGCCGGAGTGCTGCTTCTGTATTAGCAGAAAGAGTGCCCAAGTACGCGGCGCGGTCAATGGCGTTCTGAGGATTCTCAGCACCAATAGCGCTGGTGATGGGATCTACAGTTGAGGTGCGGTACTTAGCATCAGCGATGCGGTTTACTTCGGATCGGTAATTCTTCTCCGCTTCCTTCGCTTTGTTCGCAACCTCAGTGGCCTGCGCTACCGTACGCTCGAGATTCGCGAGCCGTTTTTCTGACTGAGCAATCTCATCCTGCAGAGTTTTGACTTCTTCATTCTTGGCGCTTGCCTGACGCGAGACTTCCTCCATGCGTGCCAGCAAATCATCAACCTCGTCAGCACTAGCCACTGGCGACATAACGAAGATGGTCGCAGCAGCAACAAAGCCAGAAATCACACGAGCGTAACGATACTTGTGGACATGAGAAGCCACAATTAACCCCTTTTGAAGCGTAGAAATGTTGACCGAGGAAGTACTTGGCTCGAGGCTGCCAATTCTTTGAAGATACTATAGCCCTAAAGCGCGAAAAAGCCCAATGACCAGTGTAAGTACCAGCCAGCGATAAATGGTATTGGTGTAATTCTTAACATAATGTCAACGCCCGCGCCGCCACGATACGTGGAGACGCGGGCGTTGTTAATGCATTCCGTCTAGCTGTCCAATTAGAAACGAACTGCGGAGTGGAACGGCATGTAGTCGATGCTGTCCTCGGACAGCGGGGTGCCGGAGTTTAGTGCGTGAATGATGCGTCCATTACCAGCGTAAATGCCCACGTGGGATGCGCCAGAGTAGAAGGCAACGATGTCACCTGGCTGCAGGTTTTCACGGGAAACTGGGGTACCCTCTGCAGCCTGAGCGTAGGAGGTACGAGGAATAGCCTTACCAACCTGTGCGTACGCCCAAGTGGTGAGACCAGAGCAGTCGAACGCGTTAGGACCTGCTGCGCCCCAAACGTAAGGGGAGCCAATCTTGGAACGAGCAGCGTCAACGATACGCTGACCCACAGACTTTACCGCAGGCTTTACTGCAGGCTTTGCCGCAGCTGGAGTGCGAACTACTGCGGAGTAGTTTGCGGTCTTACCCTGCTGAGCCAAGGATGGAATCCACTGCTCAATGTTAGGAACGTGCTGGATATTAGGCACATTCTCAATGCCATTAACCTGGAAAGAGAGGCCAGTGTTAGGTACCACAACCTCAGCAGCTTGTGCCGGAACGGCCAGAGCAGCGGTAGCGCCTACAACAGCTGCGGAAGCCGTTGCGGTGGTGCGTACGGTGTTCTGGTTACGGCGACGGTGCTTAGCCACGAATGAATCTCCAAACTTTGTGTGTGCCTACCGTGTAAGCCTGGCGGGGAAGTTTGTAACTCTCCATTCGCAGTGAGCGTTACTGCCAAAAAAAGTTTCTCACACACCGAAACTTTGACTTAACGGCTCAGCTCCCATTAAAACCCGCGGTATGCGGTGCCTTTTTGAGAACTGACTCGACTTTTCGATTTTCTTCTGGACGCAACGACTGCTGCGGTCGTTGTTTTTGTCTCAGTTAGGTTACGAAATCACAACAAGTCCTGTCCACTAGTCCAACCGTTTCCGTACCGTTATCAACCTGTTATTCGCCATTTGCCGATAAAACCAGAAGACGTTCCACCTCAGGCCGCAAATATTAGTGCACCACATAATATGAAGGTAAACACCCCGTAAACTGGCATTACTCAACGCGTCTACCGGCGAGCCCGTGCATATTTTTCCATCGCAGGCACATAACAAGTGCGTCGCAAAAATATTTTGTGACATATGGCACATTATCCAGTTATGACATTAACCTAGGGCCATTTGGCAATTATTTTGGCGAAAAATAACAGAAAGATAACCAGTGACGGAGTAACAACTCCCCTACCACGCGCCACATTAGCCACTAGACCAACTCTGCCGCTGCCTATCTATAGCTGAGCTACCGCCGCTCTGCCGTTCACGGCAGTCAGATAACAGGTCAATTTTCACAACTTGGAAACGAGACTCCTGTTTTAACCAATGACCGTCTAGAACACTCAGGTAACAATTCCCTTATCCACGTGCTGCCTTTATGTAGGACGTGGCTACTGCCCAATGAGAGCCTGCGAATCACCTCATTGCTAGTACATAACGATCGATCGCTTTTGATAACGGCGCACTAGTGACTGGCAAACCGGATGTGGAAAGAAGGCACGACAAAAACCAGGGCGAACGTCAACTCGCGCTCACGCGAATGCCATAACTCCTATGACGGATACCACCAAGGCGCCTTCACTCACCCCAAGATAAATCTTCTGGAGCCCGACTCTACTTCTCCCAACGGAGGGCGCAGGCGGGCGCATGAAGAAGGAGGCTCCCCAAGGACAGTGATCAACCATGTCAGAGTTACCCGACTGGCTTTCGGTCATGCGGATTAAGGCATTTTAAGGCTACGGCTGATGAACATCGTTGAGTCTGCGCCAAACAGGAATGGCTAAGAAAACAAATACCGGAGCCGCATTCTCACACCGTCCGAACATTCCAAGTATCTACAGGACTTAAACACCAATAAGGCGACACCTTGGTGGCCGTGGGACTTCCCACCGGAAGGGTGCCTTTGCCATCCCTTTCCTATCAAGGCGGAATTATTCTGCGTCGAGAAAAAGAATCTTCTCAGCGAAGCCTGGCTCGCTAGGACAAGACGAGAAGAACGAGGAGCGTTAAAACCTGTAACCGTGACTTACTACGCAAAGGATCTACATAGCTACAAGAACGCCGCCCCATTAATTAAGCCGCCCCTTGTAGATAGTACAAATCCATTACCATAACGCTCCTCTTGCCAGTGACTTACAACTTTGTTGAAAACAATCAGTGCCGAAGATACTTGATGAGTTATGTGCGAATTCATCGCTAGGGATTGTGGCCCTTGAAACAGACTCTGTGAAGAGCGTGAATAAACTCTTCGTTAGAGTTCATCAACTAGGCGGGCATTCTCGCGAGGCTATAGAGCGTGAAGAAAAAGAAGCAAAAACCAATCTTGAGATTCCACCACCTCTCCCCTGACCGCATGGTTAATAGGAGAAGATGTCGCGGGAATAGCACAGAAGCGCAGGAACGCCTCCAACGCAACTGCAAGCTCGTGCCGCTGGCGGCTGTCTACCCCACCACTCGTCAACGAGCGTCACTACGATAGGCACCTAGGCTCCTCGCCGGAACTTGAAGAATCCTATGACGCATAAACGCCTAACACACCTGAATTATCAAGCAGAGCATCAGCCTCGTGCGGCTGCGCGAAGTCACGTGCGAGTACGCATCTCGCGCGGCGCTTCCGTAAAGCGCATACTCTTGCTCATCAAGGCGTACGTGCGGTTAGCAAAGCGAAATATCTCGGTACTCCCATATGGATGGGTTTGCTTCATTTCTGGGTAGCTAATATGTAGCAATGGAATGGGGCTAGTCCACCAAGACGCAGTCGTTACAGCAGTTTTCAAAGACTAAATTCTAAGACCGCCGTAAATCGCAGCGTCCAGCGAACTCCACGCGGCAAATTCCATCGACAACATTAACGTTGGCACCTCTGCTCAAGACTTTGCCTCGTCTTGGTAGTCAGAATTCTTCCCCTCTAATACAGAAGCGATTCACTTTTCTGTGTGGGAACCAGAACTTTTAATTAAACAGTTCCTGTTCTTACGATCAGCTTCTTTACTACCAGAGTGTGGTCTGCATCCTCGACGTCCGAAGACGAGAGAACCACTGCCGGTTAAAACAAGACACAAGCTTTGCCAACTAAGCGGCGCTCAGGGGCCAGCCGGCCAGTGACCCGAACGTCTGGGTGACGCCGGCAGCAAAAGCCACCAAACTACAGCGAAATGGATCGACTCAAACCCTACGAGGGGAGGAAGACTGCCAAAGTAGCTCCGCGCCTTTACCTGTAAATACGGCAAAATGCGCGCTCCCCATATTCAGTGGGGAGCGCGCATCGTGCTTAGCACCCAAATGAGTTACAGAAGCGCTCAATGGGGCTTAAGTTAAAAGTGCTAAACAAGCAGCGAGTCCCACCGAAGCAAACTTCGGTGGGACTTATGTGAGCGCTACTTGGAGCAGAGTCTGATTAGCTCAGACCCTTAAGACCATTCTCCTGGTCTTTTGCACGGTTAGCCTCGTTGAGGTTGCGGAGCATCTCTGCTTCCTCAGCGTGGTTAGCATGCTCAATCTCAGCTGCGCGGCGAGCGATCTCTGGGGAATCCGCCTTGAATGCACCGCCACGACCTGGGTGGCCGGAGAAGCCGAGCTGGTTCATCTGCTTTGGAACCGCTGCACCGCCGTAAGGCAGCGGAATTGGGTGACCGTGCTCATCCACTGGGCCGAGAGGCTGGTGGATTTCAACGAATGCACCGTTAGGCATGGTCTTGATGATACCGGTCTCAATACCGTGCTCCAGTACCTCGCGATCGGAGCGCTGGAGACCCAGGCAGATGCGGTAGGTGATGAAGTAGGTCAGAGGTGGCAGGATGATCAAGCCGATGCGACCAACCCAAGTCATAGCGTTAAGGGAGATCTGGAAGAAGTGTGCTACGTGGTCGTTACCACCAGAGAGGGTAACGAGGAAGTAGAACATGATCGCCATAGCGCCGATTGCCGTACGAACTGGTACGTCGCGAGGACGCTGCAGCAGGTTGTGATGAGCATCGTCCTTAGTAACAGCCTTCTCAAGGAATGGGTAGGCAACCAAGAGGACAACCATGATGCCACACATCAGGGCTACCCAGAATGCACCAGGGATGGTGTAGTTACCGAGGTAGAGCTCCCACGCAGGCATGACACGTGCTGCACCGTCAGTCCAGAGCATGTAAATATCTGGCTGAGAACCAGCAGAGACCTGAGATGGGTTGTATGGGCCAAGAACCCAAATTGCGTTAATGGTGGTCAGACCCGCCATGAGCGCAAGAACACCAGCGGTAACCAAACCAAATGCGGCAGCCTTCAGGCCGAACAATGGCAGAATGCGAACGCCTACAACGTTGTTTTCGGTGCGACCTGGTCCAGGGAACTGGGTGTGCTTCTGGTACCAAACCAGAGCCAGGTGAGCAGCGATCAGCGCCAGGATGATTGCTGGGATGATCAGAACGTGAGCGATGTAGAAGCGATCAAGCATGATCTCAGATGGGAAGTCTCCACCGAAGATCAACCAGTGCAGCCAGGTACCAACAATTGGGATACCAACGATAATTGCGGACATGATTCGCAGACCGACGCCGGAGAGCAGATCGTCAGGCAGGGAGTAACCCATGAAGCCTTCGACCATGCCCAGCAGGAGCAGGAAGGAACCGATGATCCAGTTTGCTTCACGTGGGCGACGGAATGCGCCGGTGAAGAAGATACGCGCCATGTGTACACACATGGAGACCATGAACATCAGTGCAGCCCAGTGGTGCATCTGACGAACGAACAGGCCGCCGCGAACCTCGAAGGAAATGTTCAGTGCGGTCTCGTATGCACGAGACATTTCAACACCGTTAAGTGGAAGGTAATCACCTTTGTAGATGACCTTGGTGATCGAAGGATCGAAGAACAGGGTCAGGTAAACACCGGTCAGCAGCAGAATGAGGAAGCTGTACAGTGCGATCTCACCGAGCATGAAAGACCAGTGAGTTGGGAACACCTTGTTGATCTGCCGGCGAATGCCGGAAGCAGCGGTGTACCGAGAATCAATGTTGTTGCCGATTTCGGCGAGTTTAGTGCTCATTATGACTTACGCTCCCAGAATGCTGCTCCAACAGGCTCACGGAAGTCGCCTGCGGCGATGAGGTAACCCTCTTCGTCAACGGTAATTGGCAGCTGTGGCAAAGCACGCGCAGCTGGTCCGAAGACCGGCTTACCGTAGTGCAAAGCGTCGAACTGCGACTGGTGGCAAGGGCACAGAATGCGGTTGGTCTGAGCCTCGTAGAGAGAGGTTGGGCAACCGATGTGCGTACAGATTTTAGAGAATGCGTAGTAATCGCCGTAGTGGAAGTCTTCCTGACCCTGGCGCTCAACAACCTTCTCCGCGTCGCGGGAACGAAGGCGGATGAGCATGACAGGGTTACGAGGACCGTGTACGGAGTGCATGTGCTCCTCGTAAACGACACGGGTCTCGTCGTAACGATCACCATCGTTTACCAAGCTCTCAGGGAGTGGGAAAACAGTCTCCATGGAAGCTGCAGCCAGATCCTCAGGGCGAACACGAACCAAACGGGAAATGCCCTGGGTAGTCCAGTGTCCATCGTGCTCTTCAGCAATAGCGCCGGTGTCGCGACCGAGGTAGATCTTCTCACCGTTCTTGGTAAGAGTCCAACCGGAGTGCCAGAGAGTACCGTCACCCTGGATACCGAGCTTGCCGGCCTTCCATGGGTTCTTCACCATGCCACCCAGCGGAGCGACGATTACCAAGCCAGCCAGTACGCCGCCTACACCGAGAAGGGACTTCAGCACCTTACGGCGACCAAGAGTGGAGGTTTCCCAAGAGTCGTTGAGAAGTGCGACGATGGTACGGCGGTCCACCTCTTCGGAAGGGCCGTCGTGACGACGCTGAACTGCAATCTCTTCAGGGACGATGGTCTTGATGTAGAGAACTACAGCAATACCCAGAGAGAGGATGGCCAAACCAGAGGTCAAGCCGAGCAATGGGGTGTACAGGGTGTAAATCCACTGTCCCTCATCGCCGTGTGCCTTGTAGTTCCATGGCCAGAACAGGTAAGTAGCCAGGAATCCGAGGGCAGCGACAATTGCGATAACCAGCCAGACGCCGACGGTGCGTGCAGCGCGCTTTTCAGCAGGGTCATTGGCAATTGGGAAGCGCTCCTTGCGGTATGCAACGGTAACGCCATCAAGCTCGGTGCCGAGGCGCGCAAGCTCGTCATTGCTCATTGCGTTGAGCTCTTTGTCGGTGTATTTCATCTCATTGTTACTCATGAACGTGATCCAATCCAGAGAGCTGCAGCGATGACAAGAACAATGCCGCAGAGCCACATGAACATACCCTCAGCTACTGGGCCGAGGCCGCCGAGGCCCCAACCACCTGGAGAAGGTGATTCCTTGGTCTCCTTGATGAATGCGATGATGTCCTTCTTCTCATCAGCGGTTAGCTGACGGTCGGAGAACTTAGGCATGTTCTGAGGACCGGTAAGCATAGCCTGGTAGATCTCCTGCTCGTTTGCAGGATCCAGAGGTGGTGCGAACTTGCCGGAGGATAGTGCGCCACCACGGCCAGTGAAGTTGTGGCAGGATGCACAATTCAAACGGAAGAGATCAGATCCACGTGCAACGTCGAGTGGGTCAATCTGACCGTCGTAGTTCTTACCACGCAGGGTCTCGAGGGCGACGGTGCCGTCCTCATTCTTAACGATGCCAGGTCCGCCACCATTAGCCTCAACGTATGCAGCAAGTGCAAGAGTCTGAGACTCGTTGTAGCGGGCAGGCTTGCGCTGTGCCTGAGCTTCGTTGCGCAGCATTGGCATGCGGCCGGAGTGTACCTGGAAGTACACAGCGCCAGAACCAACACCGATCAACGAAGGGCCACGATCCTGAACACCCTGAAGGTTAGCGCCGTGGCAGGTGATGCAGGCGACGTCGTAAAGGTCCTTGCCTTCTTGGATCAACGCTTGCTCATCACGCTGAGCGGTAGCTACCTGAGCATCAGGGGTAACTGCGCTGACGAAAACGCCAGCACCGGTTAGGCCGAATGCCAGGGCCATAGCACCAGCAACGGTACGGCGTACCTTGCGACGGCTTTTTACCTTCTTCGCATTCTTAGCCGAAGCAGTATCAACTGCTTCCGGGGTGTGTGGGTTAATTTCCATCATTTCCCTTATGTCTCGTTACGGAAAGTGAAGGGCTGTAGGCCAAAGCGTAAAGACCGCTAAGGCCTTTACGGCCTACTGAATGAAGTAAACAGTGATGAACAGGGCGATCCAAACGACGTCAACGAAGTGCCAGTAGTAGGACACAACCATTGCCGCGGTTGCCTGTGCCGGGGTGAACTTCGCCTTACCGATTCGCAGCAATACAACTACGAAAGCCAGGACACCAGCAAGCACGTGTGCTGCGTGGAAGCCCGTGGTAATGAAGAATACGGAGCCGTAGACACTGCTTGGGATGGTCATGCCGTGGTGAATGAGTTCGTAGTACTCATACGACTGACCAAGCAAGAAGATCGCGCCGAGGAGAATGGTGATACCAAACCAACGGCGAACTCCGAATACATCACCGCGCTCTGCCGCGTACACGCCCTTTTGTGCGGTAAAGGAAGAAGACACAAGGATCACGGTGATCACAAGTGCGTAAGGGACGTTGAGGTGCTCTGTTCCCTCTGCCCATGATCCATTACCTACACCATTAGCGCGTGACACGAAGTACATCGCGAACAGGCCGGCGAAGAACATCAATTCCTGAGACAGGAACACAATCGTGCCGACACTGACCATATTTGGACGGTTCAGTGCCGCAACACGTTGTGGTGCTGCCATATCTTTATTTCCAATTGCGCTCGTCACGCTTTCTAGTATGACTGTTTGAACGCTCTTAGTCACGTCGTTTACCCCGTTTTTTTTTCGGCTCAAAATACCGTGTTTTGACAGATATATGTAAGGGATCTTCCGAAATCTTTTTCCTCGTTGCCGGGAACTTTTTCCCCTCTTTTTCCGACGCACTGTTTTTGCAGGTCAAAAGGCCCAGACTTTACCGGCCTTAGCAATTTCGGGAATACACCGCGAAAAACTGAACGCACGAGAAAGAATCTGCTACTTACAAATCACAAACTCAAGTGTGGACTATCTCACAGTAAGATAAAGCCTTCTCATCCCCACTTACAACTTTCGTATGCCCCAAGTTGACCTGCGGTTTTATCCTCAAGCCACCCACTTTCCACCCACGTAAAAAAATTTTGTTGCTCTGGGAACTTTTCTATTTCATCATCCGACGGGCTGCAGACATGCCAAAAGGGCCACTCCTTTTAGGAGTGACCCTTTACAAGACGCGTGGCCCTATTCTCGGCTGTTTCTCCGCCGAGGAGAGGATAGGAATTCTAGTGCTTTTCCTTAGGCATGCCGTACTGCAGGTTGAGCATCGTGGTAGTCCAGATGAGGAGGACAGCGCCGAACGCAATCAGCCACCAGTGGAGGTAGATGACACCGAGGCCCAAAACCAGCACTGCCAAGGACATTGCGAAAGGCCAGATGGAGTGAGGGCTGAAGAAGCCCAGGGTACCTGCACCGTCAGAGATCTCAGCTTCCTCCCAGTCTTCAGGAAGAACGTCAGCGTGACGGTCGGTGATCTGGAGGTATCCACCTAGCATGAGAGCGAAGATGGTAGCCAGGATCATTGCTACGCCGCCGGCCCACTCGTAGTTAAAGCTTCCGGCGCCCTCCAAGTACAGGTTGCCAGCATCTTGAACGTTGAGGGTAATGAAGATGTAGAACACGGAAACAATGCCTAGGAAGGCAGCGAAGCCGTACATGATTTTCGCGGTTGCATTCATGCTAAATACTCCTCTCCCTTTTAAGCGTTGTTGTCGACGTAGTTGTTATCTACGCCAGTCTTGCGGTCAGAGTTGAATGGAGCGGTAGAGGTTGCGTATGGCTCCTCACCGATCTGGGACAGTGCATCAGAGTTAGTCATGCCTGGGTTAGCATCACGAATCTCCATGTACTGCTGGAACTTCTCTCGAGATACTGCGCGAATCTCGAAGTTCATCATTGCGTGGTAGGTACCACACATTTCTGCACAGCGACCAACGTAAGCGCCTTCTTCCTCGATTGCCTCAATCTGGAAGGAGCGGTTCTGTTTGTTCTCTTCTGGGTGAGCGTAAGCGTCACGCTTGAAGAGGAACTCTGGTACCCAGAACGCGTGGGATACGTCAGCAGATGCTAGATCGAACTGAATTGGGGTGTTGGTTGGAAGAACCAGTACTGGAATCTCTTCAGTGGTTCCCAAGGTCTCAATCTGGTTGAAACGGAGGTATGAAACGTCAGACTTAGAACGACCATTAACTGGGTTCTCGTGCTTGACGGATCCTGGCTCGTCGTAGGTAGATGCCTCTGCAATGTCCTGACGATCCTGATCTACGCCGTTGTAGTCAGAACCGTTTGGAGAAAGATCAGCGGATACCTTCTGGTAACCGAACTTCCAGTTCCACTGGTATGCCGTTACGTCAACGACTACCTCTGGATCCTTGTCCATAGCGGTTACCTTGTCCTGGGTCTGAACGGTGAAGAAGAACAGAACCATGACAATAACGATTGGGACGATGGTGAGTACAAGCTCCAAAGGAATGTTGTACTGAGTCTGGCGAGGGAATTCATCCTTGCCGGCCTTCTCCGCCTTCTTGGCGCTCCAAGAGAAGCTGCCCCAAAGGAAGAGAACCCACATAACGATACCGATAACCCAAGCGGCAACCCAGGTCCAAGACCAGAAGTTGTACATTGCGGTTGCCTCTGGAGTTACACCCTTTGGCCAACCGAATGCGAGAAAGTCACCGATTGCGCCACCTGGGGCGTCAACGTCACATCCTGCAAGAGCGAGTGCACCGGTACCGAGGACACCGCCTAGCAGTGCCTTGCGACCAAAGCCACGCTTGTGCTGCTGTTCCACGCGCGTCTGCCTTTCCTGTAAAACACTAGATTTCTTCGAACTTCCCATTCCGGTAGCCGATATCTCGGTTGATTATTGGCACCGTTATAGAAGAGTCCACGTCTAATTAGGCAGAATAGCGCACTTTTGGCCGTTTTCCTTAACTTTTAAAAATCCTCTCAGAGCCTATAAACAGCGGTTGAGCACGTTGCAATTTGCTGAAATGCCAGTAACTTGCACGTTTAGAAATACACTCCAATGAATGCTGTTACCCATTTCACAATTGGGATGTTCCGTATCAACCTTATGGATACCCACAACCTGAGCGACGGTCACCCCCACCCCTAAGGGCCCCGCTTAGGGCCGAGTTTTACTTAACCAACAACGAGGGCTGTGTTTCACCTATTAACTCTCACCCAGTTTTGATGGGTCATCTTGAGCAGGTTGCCGTTACAGGCAGTTACTGCTTTGTGCTGTAGTGTTGTGCAAAAGATCGCTGTCGTTTCTGACAGTTTAGATTGGGGCATCGCTTTGATGTAGAGCCTGCTCAATACGTCTATTACTAAATCCTTAGGAGGATTCCCGTACATGTGCGGTCTTCTAGGCTTTCTAAGCGCCAACTCTGAAGCACAACGCTTTGTAACTTCTATCGAGAAAGCGCTGCCTTGCATGCGCCACCGCGGCCCAGACGAGGCCGGATCTTGGCATGATGATTCAGCCATCTTCGGCTTTAACCGTCTTTCCATCATTGACTTAGAACATTCCCATCAGCCATTGCGATGGGGCCCAGATGGCGAGCCTGACCGCTATGCCATGACATTCAATGGAGAGATATACAACTATCTTGAACTCCGCAAAGAACTCGGCGATCTTGGTTACTCCTTTAATACCTCCGGTGATGGCGAGCCAATCGTTGTCGGCTTCCACCACTGGGGCGCAGATGTTGTCAATCATCTGCGTGGCATGTTCGGCATTGCCATCTGGGACACCAAGGAGCAGAAGCTTTTCCTAGCGCGCGATCAGTTCGGTATTAAGCCGCTCTACTATGCAACCACTAACCAGGGCACTGCATTTTCTTCAGAGAAAAAGTGCATCTTGTCCCTCGCTGAAGACATGGGTCTAGGACTGGATCTTGATTTCCGGGCCATCGAGCACTACGTGGATCTTCAGTATGTTCCTGAGCCGGAAAGCCTTCACAAGCAAATTCGCCGCCTTGAATCAGGAAGCTATGCTTTCGTCTCCCCTGGCGGCGAGCTCGAAGAACACCGTTATTTCAAGCCGCAGTTCAATGTGAAGCCCGTTCCAAAGGGTAAGGAACAGGAGTTGTTCGACCGCATTGCTCGGGCATTGGAAGACTCCGTCGAGAAGCACATGCGTGCGGACGTCACTGTTGGATCATTCCTGTCAGGTGGCATTGACTCCACCGCTATCGCTACCTTGGCCAAGCGCCACAACCCTAACTTGCTCACGTTCACCACTGGATTTGAGCGTGAGGGCTACTCAGAGGTTGACGTAGCAGCGGAATCCGCGGAAGCCATCGGTGTCGAGCACATTGTAAAGATTGTGTCTCCTGAGGAATACGCGAACGCAATTCCAAAGATCATGTGGTACCTAGATGATCCGGTAGCGGATCCTTCCCTAGTGCCTCTGTTCTTCGTTGCTCAGGAAGCACGCAAGCATGTCAAGGTTGTTCTCTCCGGCGAGGGCGCAGATGAGCTCTTCGGTGGTTACACCATTTACAAGGAGCCTTTGTCTCTAGCACCGTTTGACAAGATTCCATCTCCTTTACGTAAGGGATTGGGCCAACTATCGAAGGTGCTGCCGGATGGCGTTAAGGGCAAATCCTTGCTGGAGCGCGGCTCCATGACCATGGAGGATCGCTACTACGGCAATGCGCGTTCCTTCAATTTTGATCAGATCCAGCGAGTACTGCCGTGGGCTAAGCGCGAGTGGGATCACCGCGAGGTTACTGCTCCTATCTACGCACACTCTCAGAATATGGATGTCGTTGCTCGCATGCAGCACCTGGACCTATTCACGTGGATGCGAGGCGACATCCTCGTCAAGGCAGACAAAATCAACATGGCTCACTCACTGGAGCTTCGCGTTCCATTCCTTGACAAGGTTGTCTTCGAGGTCGCTGAAACGATTCCTCATGAGCTGAAGATTGCCAACGGCACCACCAAGTACGCATTGCGCAAGGCTATGGAGCAGATCGTTCCTCCACACGTACTTCACCGCAAGAAGTTGGGCTTCCCAGTACCAATGCGTCACTGGCTTGCCGGCGATGAGTTGTTTGGTTGGGCTCAAGACACCATCAATGATTCTCAGACCGAATCCATCTTTAACAAGAAAGCCGTTCTGGAGATGCTGAATGAGCACCGTGATGGTGTATCAGACCACTCCCGTCGTTTGTGGACCGTTCTGGCGTTCATGGTGTGGCACGGAATCTTCGTCGAACACCGCATCGATCCAGGCATTGAAGATCGGGACTACCCTGTCTACCTGTAACTGCCATTAGGCGTTCGTTGAGGAAGCGGTAAACCCGCTTCCCCACCCCCTCCTGAATGCACAAAAGGTTCAGCATCTTTAGATGCTGAACCTTTTGTTTTTGCCGAGTGTTTAGTTGAAGGAATCACCACAAGCGCAGGAACCGGAAGCGTTAGGGTTATCAATGGTGAAGCCCTGTGCTTCGATGGTGTCTGCAAAGTCAATGCGAGCACCGGTGAGGTAAGGAACGCTCATCTTGTCCACTACCAAGCGAACGCCACCAACTTCATCGGCCTTGTCACCGTCGAGGGTGCGATCATCAAAGTAGAGCTGGTAACGCAGACCTGCGCAGCCACCTGGCTGTACTGCAATACGCAGTGCGAGGTCGTCACGACCTTCCTGATCCAAAAGCGCCTTAGCCTTTGCAGCGGCAGCATCGGTCAGGATGACTCCAGTGTTGGTGGAAGGTGCAGTCATCTTTACAACTCCTTTGGTAAAAGTCTTGTTCAGGTATGTCGGCACTTGTGAAGTGTCGCAATAAATGCCACAACTCTAGCAGCTTTTGGTGCACGCTCTCACGTGCATCATGTCCTTGGAACTCTCGGGTAAGGACACGATGCAAGGTTTCACTCGTGCTTCTTGAGCTAAAACGTCAGCGGTACCCTTGTTTATTCCATTTCTCTTCTTAGTCGTTCCGGAAGTTGCCGTACCTATGACTTAATGGTGTGCCAAATAGGGGTTTTGACGTGTTGTTGGTAGCCTATTGTGGTGAAAAGCCCGAAGGTCACGGTGTTTTTAACTCCATGCGTTTTCGGGCGTGGAAAGTTACTGAATTTAACCCCGAGGAAGCCACTTACTGTGTCCACATCTAGGCCAACCACTGACTCTGCTGATCAGCCAGACAACACAACTTCTCACGCGAAGCTTTCTAAGGCGTACACCCCAAAGAAGGGCCACGCTACCCCTTCTCGTAAGCAGGCTCAGCAGCACAGTGGCTCCTTTGAGTCCCGCTTTGCGCCAGGCGCTACTTATGGCGAGACCCGGAAGGCTCGTAAAGAGCTCAAGAACTCCATGTCGTCCGCAGAATGGAAGCAGTATAAAGCCAAGGAGAAACAGGAACGCCGTGAGCGCTCCCGGCAGGCACAAGCTGCCATGGACCGCGGTGAAGAACGCTACTTGCTGCCGCGCGATAAAGGCGAAGAACGACGTTTCATCCGCGATTTTGTTGACTCTCGTCGCTATTTAAACAACTGGGTCATGCCGTTCGCCATCATTTTGCTGGTATTCCTCCTGTTTGGACAGGCGTACCCAACCTTCGGAGGTATCGTTTCCATGATCGCCATGGTGATCATGTTTATCTTCTTCGTAGAAGGAGTATGGCTAGGCAAGGCTGCCTCGAAGGCAACCCGTGAAAAGTTCCCTAACACTTCTGAGCGTGGATTCTCAATGGGCTTCTACGCGTATGGTCGAGCTACCCAACCACGAAAGTGGCGCACCCCTAAGCCTCGCGTAAACATCGGAGACAAAGTCAACTAAGTTATTCAACTCTCAGGGCCAGGAGCGATGATCCAGATCACCGCTCCTGGCCCTTTTTCCTTGCTGCGGTGACTCAGAGTGGATTGAGATTGCGTGGGGAACATAGAATTGACGGCGGTATCCCTTAGCTCGATGTGCAATAAAGGTAGGCAAGGCAACTTCATGCAGCCAACAGATTTTTTCCCGCAGGTTCAAGCACCAGCATTCGGCCGTGAGGGTGAGGTACGAGATCTGGTTTTAGCTTCCGGCCATAACAAGGATGCTTTGGGGCGCCTCGTAGGACTAGGCGCGTGGTTGGCGGCCTGCTATGACTGCATGCCACCTCACCGAATTGAAAACCCCAAGTTAGTGGTATTCGCTGGCGATCATGGTGTAGCAAGCAAAGGTGTCTCGGCTCTGGAAGAGGGCGCGTCTGTTTCCATGGTGGAAGCCATTAACAGCGGCTCATCTCCTACTTCTACCGCCGCTCGGGTCGTGGATGTACCAGTTCGCATTGTGGATATCTCTCTCGATCATGATGTGTTCGGTGACGAGAGAGTTTCGAAAAGTTGTGGCTCCATCGACATCGAAGATGCTATGAGCGAGGACGAATTTCGGCGATCACTGGAGATTGGCATGAGAATTGCTGACCAGGAGATCGATTCCGGCGCTGACTTGCTTCTGGTGGGCGATATCGGTGTAGGCAGCACCACCGCAGCGGCTGTCATTTCTGGTATTTATTCCAATACTGAACCCGTGGTTGTTGTCGGACGTGGCTCAGGCATTGACGACGAAGGGTGGAAGCGCAAGGTTGCTGCGGTGCGCGACGCAATGTTCCGCGTCCGCGGAGCGCACGCGGACATTTTTACGGTAGCGCGTAAGGTCACGTCACCAGACATGGTGGCGATGGCTGGCTTCATCGCGCAGGCTGCTTGCCGACGCACCCCCGTGGTGATAGACGGGGTCACCTCGACCGCAGCCGCAATCATGGCCGACAGGATGGCGCCCGGCGCGCGCAAGTGGATGCAAGCAGGGCAGCTCACCATGGAACCGGCACATGCATTGGCGTTGCAGTACTTGAATTTGGAGGCCATTAGTCTGCTGCGCATTAACGTCGGCGGTGGTGTTGGTGCGTTATCGGCAGTGCCGTTGTTGCGGATGGCGGCTGATCTTCTTAATGATCTGGGCCCTAGGCCTCAAGCTTCATCTATCCCCTCTGCTGAGAAAGAATCCTAGTACCCCTTGCATTGTGCGCGAAGGCCCCCATTCACATGGTGATTGGGGGCCTCTAGTCTTTGTTTAGCGTGATTATGCCTCTACAAGGGTGGTGAGCCAGCCATGGGTATCTTCGACGCTACCGCGCTGGATGCCGGTGAGTTTTTCACGCAACGCCATGGTGATGGTCCCTGCCTCATTGTTGTTGACTGTGAAGTCAATGCCATTACCCTTGACAGAGCCAACTGGGGTAATGACGGCAGCGGTACCACAGGCGAAGGCCTCGCTCATCTCGCCTGAGGTGGCGGCTTCTTCCCATTCCTTCTTCGAGACCAAGCGCTCCTCGGTGGTGTATCCGGAGTCCTTGGCTACCTGGAGCAGGGAGTCTCGGGTAATGCCCGGCAGCAAGGAGCCGGATAGCTGCGGTGTAACAATGTGGGCGTCGTCGCCCTCACCCATAACGAAGAAGAGGTTCATGCCACCCATTTCTTCAATGTAGTTACGCTCGATAGCATCCAGCCATACAACCTGGTCGCAACCTTTTTCGGAAGCTTGAGCTTGGGCTAGCAGGGAGGCCGCGTAGTTGCCAGCAAACTTGGCGGCACCGGTGCCACCTGGGCAAGCGCGAACGTAATCTTCACACAGCCATACAGATACCGGCTGGATGCCACCTGAGAAGTATGCGCCTGCAGGCGATGCGATAACAACGTACTTGTAAGTAGCTGATGGGTGAACACCCAGAGACTCCTCGGTGGAAATCATGAATGGGCGTAAGTAGAGGGCTTCTTCGCCTCCGGCAGCTGGAACCCACGCCTTGTCAATCGTGACGAGTTGGCGAAGGGACTCCACAAACAGTTCCGTTGGCAGCTGTGGCATTGCCATGCGCTCTGCGGAACGCTGCATACGCTCTGCGTTAGCCTCTGGGCGGAAAGTTTTAATGGTTCCGTCTGCGTGACGGTAGGCCTTAATGCCTTCGAAGATTGCCTGCCCGTAGTGAAGTACGGAGGTAGCAGGATCGATGGAGAGATTCTGGTAAGGAACTACCTTAGCGTCATGCCATCCTTGGTCCGTGGACCACTCGATGGTGACCATGTGGTCAGTGAAGTACCTACCAAAGCCTGGGTTAGCCAGGATCTCTGCCACACGCTCAGCAGGGGTGGGGTTAGAAGACTGCTCAATCTTGAATTCAACGTTAGCCATGCAATACAAAGTACACCTGACACGGGCAAAGACAAGAGCAGAAACTTTGTTTTAGGGTAGAAGTGTTGTTCTTTTACGGACTTTTTATTCATAGACGTCCCGAATGAACTTAAATCTCAATAACCCAATGGAGGTCAAGAACACGTGAGCACCAAGAACACCGTGCCTATTAAAGGAAATGTCACCACCGCAGAACTAATCAAAAAGCTACCTAAGGATTATGACGCACTCGTTATTCCTGTATTCAAGGGCGAGGATGGCCTGGAACTAGCTGCCACCGGCCTGTTTGATGAAGCTGTTGAAGTTGGCATGTGGGAACTGCTCGCTGCGGTAGGCGCAAAGGGCAACGCTGGCGAAATCACCCGCATCCCCGCAATTGAGGGCTTGAACTGTGACTTTATCGTGGCTGTTGGCCTCGGAGAGAACGAGAAGCTCAATGATGAAACTCTGCGTCGCGCGACTGGCGCCGCTGCGCGTTCCTTGGCAGGTGTGGGCACCGTAGTAACCACCGTGGGCACCTTCGGCCTGGCACCAGCAGTAGAGGGCTTTGTTTTGGGCTCCTATAACTACCGTGGCGTCCGAAGCGAGGACAAGGCTGATCCAGCACTTGGTCGAGTACTTTTCTTGGACGATCGCAAGGGGTCCAAGGATGAGTTCGAAACAGCAGTTATTACTGCTGAGTCCGTGATCCTCGCACGTAACTTTGTCAACACCCCTTCTTCACACCTTTACCCAGAGTCCTACGCCAATGCGATTGCCGACGAGGCTGTTGCAGCAAAGCTCAAGGTGGAGATTCTGGACGAGAAGCAACTAGCTAAACAGGGCTTCGGCGGTATCTTGGCCGTGGGTATGGGCTCTGCCCGCAAGCCACGCCTGGTCCGCATTACCTACAAGGGCAAGAAGGCTAAGAAGCATGTCGCTCTGGTAGGTAAGGGCATCACCTTCGACACGGGCGGTATCTCTCTCAAGCCAGGCGCCCAGATGGACAACATGATTTCTGACATGGGCGGATCTGCCGCGATGGTTGCCACTATCATCGGCGCCGCCCGCCTTGGCTTAGCAATCAACATCACAGCCACCCTCCCACTGGCGGAGAATATGCCTGGCGGCAATGCCTACCGCCCTGGTGACGTAATCACCCATTACGGTGGCAAGACCTCTGAGATCCTCAACACAGACGCCGAAGGCCGTCTGGTGCTCTCAGACGCCATCGCACGGGCTTCGGAGGACGAGCCAGACTACCTCCTCGAGGTCGCAACGCTCACTGGTGCGCAGATGGTTGCTCTGGGTGACCGTACCTCCGGTGTCATGGGCTCGGAGAAGTTCCGCGACCGTGTCGCTGCGACCGGCCGTGAGGTTGGCGAGAACGCATGGGCCATGCCGATCCCTGAGGAAGTCGCTGAAGCCGTCAAGTCCCCTGTTGCTGATATCCGCAACGTCACCGGGTCCCGCTCTGCGGGCATGAGCGCCGCGGGCGCCTACCTAGAGTGCTTCGTTGGCGAGGGAATCGAGTGGGCGCATGTCGATATTGCTGGCCCTTCCTACAACACTGGCGCTGCCTACGGTTACACCCCTAAGCGTGCATCCGGCGTACCGGTCCGCACCTTCCTGAAGGTTCTGGCTGATTTAGCAGCTAAGAAGAAGTAGTACTCCGTACAAGGCTCACGGCCATGATGAGGCGAAATCTCATCATGGCCGTTTCTTATGCCCTACGGATCGCGCCTCGGGGCACGCTGACGCCCCTGAGACTCAAGCAGTGTGCACGTTCAACGTGGAGTCTTTTTCTTACGAAGGGACTAAAAACGTCCCACATTCTAGGGGCAAAAGTAGGTAACTGCCCCTTCGGAAATCTACATAAATTCCCGTGAACCGGTACGCTAGGGAGGTATTAACGTATCTACGACAAGTTTCCAAGGAGTCTAATAAACATGGCGCACTCCGTTGTCATGCCTGAGCTGGGCGAATCAGTAACCGAAGGCACTATCACCACATGGCTGAAGTCCATTGGTGACACCGTCTCCGTTGATGAGCCATTGCTTGAGGTTTCCACCGACAAGGTTGATACCGAGGTTCCTTCCCCAGTAGCTGGTGTCTTGCTTGAGATCCGCGCCGAGGAAGACGACACCGTCGATGTCGGCGATGTCATCGCAATCATCGGCGAAGAAGGAGAATCAGCAGGCGACTCCAACGAAGAAGGTGCTTCTGCTGACGATGAGGCTGAGTCGAGCGATGATTCCGCTGATGAGGAGCCAAAGGCTGAGAAGAAGCCTGCATCCTCCGGCAAGGCAACTGACGTTGTCATGCCAGAGCTCGGCGAGTCCGTCACCGAAGGCACCATCACTACCTGGCTGAAGAAGGTCGGCGACACCGTTGAGGTAGACGAGGCTCTACTCGAGGTCTCCACCGACAAGGTCGACACCGAGGTCCCTTCACCAGTAGCTGGCACCATCCTCGAAATCCTCGCAGACGAGGATGACACCGTAGACGTAGGCGACGTCATTGTCCGCATCGGTGACCCTGACGCCGCTGGCTCCGAGGATTCTGAGGCATCCGAGGATGCACCAGAAGAGAAGGAAGCACCAAAGGAAGAGAAGAAGGAGGAGCCAAAGGCTGAGAAGAAGCCTGCATCCTCCGGCAAGGCAACTGACGTTGTCATGCCAGAGCTTGGCGAGTCCGTCACCGAAGGCACCATCACTTCCTGGCTGAAGAAGGTCGGCGACACCGTTGAGGTAGACGAGGCTCTACTCGAGGTCTCCACCGACAAGGTCGACACCGAAGTTCCTTCACCAGTAGCTGGCACCATCCTCGAAATCCTCGCAGACGAGGATGACACCGTAGACGTAGGCGACGTCATTGCTCGCATCGGTGACGCAGACGCTGAGGCTGACACCGATGGCGATGAAGATGAGCAGGCAGCAGCTGACGATTCCAAGGATGATCCTCACACCGATGATCCAATGAACGTTCAGCCAAAGGATGAGGACGATCAAGAACCAACCGAGGAAGAAAAGTCCAAGGCTGGTGTTGAGTCCGCTGCAGAATCCCGTAAGGCTGACGAGGGCACCACCCCATCCGAGGTCAAGGCAAAGGAATCCTCTGAGCCAAAGGTATCTGAGGGCTCCACCAAGGTCGAGGGTGGCTCCGGCAACATGCCATACGTCACCCCACTGGTACGCAAGCTCGCTGACAAGCACGGTGTTGACCTGACCAAGGTTGAAGGCACAGGCGTTGGTGGACGTATCCGTAAGCAAGACGTTCTGGCTGCAGCAGGCGAAGGTGAGGCACCTGAGACCGTATCTTCCGCATCCGGTGACGCACGCGCTAACTGGTCCACCAAGGGTGTTGATCCAGAGAAGGCTGAGCTGATCGGCACCACCGCTAAGGTCAACCGAATCCGCGAGATCACCGCTGCCAAGATGGTTGAGGCGCTTCAGACCTCTGCACAGCTCACCCACCTGCAGGAAGTAGACGTCACCCGCATTGCTGAACTGCGCAAGGCTAACAAGCCTGCATTCCAGGACAAGCACGGAGTTAACCTCACCTACCTGCCATTCTTCGTCAAGGCAACGGTTGAGGCACTGGTCTCCCACCCTAACGTCAACGCGTCCTACAACGCTGAGACCAAGGAAATGACCTACCACGCAGACGTCAACGTCGCTATCGCTGTTGACACCGAGCGAGGCCTGTTGACCCCAGTAATCCACAAGGCACAGGATCTGTCCCTCGTGGAGATTGCTCAGGCAATTGCTGATCTGGCTGACCGAGCACGCAACAACAAGCTGAAGCCAAACGATCTGACCGGTGCTACCTTCACCATTACCAACATTGGTTCCGAGGGTGCACTGTCCGATACCCCAGTTTTGGTTCCACCACAGGCTGGCATCTTGGGCACCGGCGCAATTCAGAAGCGCCCAGTTGTTGTTACCGAGAACGGTGCAGACGCAATCGCCATTCGCCAGATGTGCTACCTGCCATTCACCTACGATCACCAGATCGTAGACGGCGCAGATGCAGGCCGCTTCACCGCGACCATCAAGGATCGTCTGGAGACCGCAGCTTTCGAGGATGAGCTCGAGGTTTAAACATTGAGCACGTGGCATTAATACCACCGCTCTAGACGCAGGGCCCGCTACCACTTGGTAGCGGGCCCTTGTTTATGATGAAACACGCAGGTTAGCGTGTTCGCTAGAGAGTTCAACTGAGCATTTTCCTTACACCCATGGCTCCCCCATAAAGCTATAACCAGTTGGATGATTCGGGGCGTTTCCCAAGGTTGCACATTCAAGTTACTGAGGTTAAATAAATCTGTTAAGAAACAATGAATCGAAGGCGTGATTTTACGTGGCCTAGACCACTAAACTTGGCTGTATTCCGTAATCCATTTTCGGCTGCAAGGAGTACACCACCTCAATGACGCACATCGGATCGCCTGTAGATTACCTCCCACGCCACCTTGGCCCTGATGCGAGTGAAAGCGAGGAAATGCTGGCGAGCGTCGGCTACTCCTCCATCGAGGAACTTGTTGCTGCAGCAGTTCCTGCCGCCATTCGCGCGGATAATACGCCTGCTATCGAGCCATTGAGTGAGGCTGATGCCACAGCTAAGCTGCGTGGCTACGCAAAGAAGAATGTTGTTTTGAAGTCTTTCTACGGCCAAGGCTTCTACGACACCGTGACACCGCCGGTGATTCGTCGCAACGTGGTGGAGGATCCGGGTTGGTACACCGCGTACACCCCATACCAGCCTGAGATCTCCCAAGGTCGTCTTGAGGCCCTGCTGAACTTCCAGACCATGGTGAGTGAGCTCACCGGCCTGCCGGTTGCAAACGCTTCCCTGCTAGATGAGGCTTCCGCCGCTGCTGAGGCTGTCGGACTCATGAGCCGCTCCAACAAGAAGGGCCGTCGCGTTGTTCTCGACGAGCGTCTGCATCCTCAGGTCATCGCCGTTGCCCGTGCACGCGCCACGGCCATTGACCTTGAGGTAGAAGTCACTGACGTCACCGGCGGGCTCGTTGGCGAGGACCTGGTTGGTGTAGTGCTGGCCTACCCTGGCACCGAGGGCGATATCGCCGATATCCGCCAAGCTATTGAGGACATCCACTCCCGTGGCGCTTTGGCCACTGTGGCGTGCGACCTACTGGCTCTGCAGCTTTTGGCGTCGCCTGGATCACTAGGAGCAGACATCGCCATTGGTTCGTCCCAGCGCTTTGGCGTTCCATTGTTCTTCGGCGGACCGCATGCAGCGTTCATGTCTGTGACGGACAAGATCAAGCGCCAGATGCCGGGTCGCATCGTTGGCGTATCCGTGGACGCTGAAGGCCGCCCAGCCTACCGCTTGGCGTTACAGACACGCGAGCAACACATTCGCCGTGAGCGCGCGACGTCCAACATCTGCACCGCCCAAGCTCTGCTGGCAGTGTGCGCTTCCATGTACGCTGTCTGGCACGGCCCTTCTGGGCTGAAGGCTATTGCTCAGCGCATCAACTCCCTGGCCTGCGACTTCGCCTGCGCTATCGAGGCCGCACCTGATGCCCAGCTGCTCCATACTGAGTTCTTTGACACTGTCGCGGTGCAGGTGTCGGGTGCGAAAGACATCGCTGACGGCCTGGCGGACAAGGGTTACTTAGTGCGCACCATCGGTAGTGACAAGGTTGTCGTCTCCTTTGGTGAATCCGCAACCGCAGAAGACGTGAAGGTACTGGCGGAGGCATTTAACGCCACTGTTCCACAGGAATGCACTGCCATGCCACGCATCCCTGAGGCGTTCGTTCGTGAGGAAGCAACGCTGAGCCATGCGATCTTCTCTTCCGTTCACTCCGAGACTCAGATGCTGCGCTACTTGCGCTCCCTGAAGGACAAGGACCTAGCACTAGACCGCACCATGATCCCATTGGGTTCGTGCACCATGAAGCTGAACCCAACCACCGGCATGGAGCCAATTACGTGGCCAGAGTTCGCGGGTATTCACCCATACGCTCCAGAGAAGTTCACCCAAGGTTGGCGCGAGCTGATTGCTGAGTTGGAAGACTGGCTGGCAAAGGTCACCGGTTACGCTAAAGTATCGGTTCAGCCAAACGCCGGTTCCCAGGGCGAGCTCGCCGGACTGCTCGCTATCCGCCACTACCACGAGTCACATGGCGACGATCAGCGTGACATCATCTTGATCCCGCAGTCCGCACACGGAACTAACGCCGCATCCGCTACGCTGGCTAACCTGCGCGTGGTAGTGGTAGCCACCGCTGCTGACGGCTCCATTGACGTGAAGGATTTGGATGCCAAGCTTGAGAAGCACGGTGAGAACATCGCTGGCATCATGATCACCTACCCATCCACACACGGCGTATACGAGGACACCGTCCGTGACGTGTGTGCTAAGGTCCACGCAGCTGGAGGCCAGGTGTACATCGATGGCGCTAACCTGAATGCTCTGGCCGGCATTGCGCAGCCTGGCCAGTTTGGTGGTGACGTATCCCACCTGAACCTGCACAAGACCTTCACCATTCCTCACGGAGGTGGTGGCCCTGGTGTTGGTCCAGTTGCAGTGGCAGAGCATTTGGTGCCATTCCTACCTACTGATCCCAATGCTGCTGTTGACGCGGACAGGGAGGATCAAGCAGGTGGCATCGGTATCCCAATTTCGTCTACCTTGTTCGGTTCCGCGGGTGTGCTTCCCATCTCTTGGGCATACATCCAGATGATGGGTGGCCGAGGTCTGGCAGATGCTACCTCCCACGCCGTATTGAATGCCAACTACTTGGCCAAGGGGCTGAATGATTACTTCCCAGTTTTGTACTCCGGTGAGAATGGTCTTGTTGCTCACGAGTGCATCTTGGATCTGCGCAAGATCACCGATGAGACCGGAGTAACGGCAGCCGATGTAGCTAAGCGTCTGATTGACTACGGCTTCCACGCGCCCACCCTCTCTTTCCCAGTGTCGGGCACCTTGATGGTGGAACCAACCGAGTCCGAGGACAAGGGCGAGCTGGACCGCTTCATTGAGGCAATGCGCGCCATTAAGGCTGAGATCGATGAGATTGCTAGTGGCAACGTCGACTACGCAGAGTCAGTTCTTCACCATGCACCGTTTACCGCTGAGTCTGTCAGCCGCGATGAGTTCGGATACACCTTCTCCCGTGAGAAGGCTGCTTACCCAATCCCAGCGCTGCGTGGTGGATCCAAGTACTTCCCACCGGTGCGCCGTCTGGATGAAGCCTACGGCGACCGTAACTTCGCTTGCTCTTGCCCGCCTCCTGAGGCCTTCGAATTCGACGCTACCGAGCAGTAATCCACCCCACTCACTTGTCAGTAAAGGAAAAATATGACTGAACTACGTAAGTCCCCGCTTCATGCCGAGCATGAAGCACTTGGTGCAAGCTTCACTCCGTTCGGTGAGTGGAACATGCCACTGAAATACGGCAATGAGCTGGATGAGCACCGAGCAGTCCGTGGCACTGCTGGCCTGTTCGACCTCTCACACATGGGCGAGGTCCGCGTCAAGGGTGCACAGGCAGGCGAGTTCCTAGACTACGCACTCATCTCTCACCTCTCTGCGCTGGCCGTAGGCCGCGCTAAATACTCCATGATCGTGGACGAAAACGGTGGCATCATTGATGACCTCATCAGCTACCGCTTAGCTGACGACGAGTACTTGGTGGTTCCAAACGCCGGCAACGCTAAGGTTGTTGCGGACGAGTTGTCCAACCGTTCCGAAAACTTTGACGTGACGGTTACTGACGAATCCGCCGAGACCGCACTCATCGCGGTTCAGGGGCCTAACGCTGAGGCTATTATGCTCAAGCTCACCCCGGAGGATCAGCATGAGGACGTCAAGGGCGTTAGGTACTACGCCTGCACCCCCGCCACCGTGGCTGGCATCGAAGTGCTCTTGGCCCGCACCGGTTACACAGGTGAGGATGGATTCGAAATCTACTCCACCAACGAGGAAGCACCAAAGATCTGGAAGGCTGCCGAGGAAGCTGGAGAAGAGTTTGGACTAAAGCCTGCCGGCCTTGCCGCCCGTGACTCCCTGCGCCTTGAGGCAGGCATGCCCCTCTACGGAAATGAGCTCTCCCGCGAGCTCACCCCAATTGCTGCTGGTTTGGGCGTGCTCATTGGCAAGAAGAAGGAAGGCGACTTTGTAGGCAAGGATGCGCTAGCGCGCATCGCGGAGGAAGGAAAGCCACAACGGGTCCTCGTGGGCTTGGTTTCAGATCAGCGTCGCGCCGCACGCCATGGCAACCTGCTTATCGACGCCGAGGGCAACGAAGTCGGCGAGGTCACCTCCGGCCAGCCAAGCCCAACGCTTGGCCACCCAATCGCTCTTGCCTATGTGGATGCTGCGGTTTCTGATCCGGGTACCGCACTTGAGGCTGATATTCGCGGTCGCCGTTACCCGTTCACGGTTGTAGAAATTCCTTTCTACAAGCGCGAAAAGTAATCGCAATCTATTAAAGTTAAGTCATCACTTTTATCCCAAGAAGAAAGGGAAACTCTATGTCCTTGCCAGAGAACTACTCCTACTCCGAAGAGCATGAATGGATCGATGCTCCTGCCGCTGAGGCTGAGGGCAAGACCGTCAAGGTAGGCATCACCTCCGTTGCCGCTGAGCGTTTGGGCGAGGTTGTTTTTGCGGAACTTCCTGCCGTTGGCGACCAAGTTGAGGCTGGCGAATCCTGCGGTGAGGTTGAATCCACCAAGAGCGTTTCTGACATCTACTCCCCTGTTTCTGGCACCGTTACCGCTATCAACGAGGCCCTCGAAGACGACTACTCCCTCGTTAACACCGATCCTTTCGGTGAAGGATGGCTTTATGAGGTCGAGGTTTCCGGCCTCGGTGAGCTCATGACTGCTGCTGAATACGCCGAGGCAAACGGCGTCGAGTAAGCTTCGCGGTATTTATCAGGGCCCGAAAGTCTTTATGACTTTCGGGCTTTCCGACGCCCCACCGTGCCCGCTGGGGCAGGGCCACAGGTTCCCGTGCCCGCCGTGCGGGCGTCGTAAAGAAGTGCTCTTCAACGCAGAGCCCACTCAACGTGATCTGCAACCACCACGGTGGACTATCAAGGATGAATATTTTGGTCAGCCATTTTTAAGACAACCCCCGTTTACGGAGTAGATTCTTACAATATGAATGCACCACGCGATCCGTTCTTTCCCGCCGACCAATCCATCCGCGCCAGCAAGGACGAGCTAGACATCCGCATGCTGGGTACCATCGATTACCAGGAGGCGTGGGACCTGCAGGCAGATCTAGCGGCACAACGCGCTGCTGACGAGATCCCAGACACCATCTTGGTACTTCAACACCCGAGCGTGTACACCGCCGGTAAGCGCACACAGCCGGAAGATATGCCCACCAACGATCTTCCAGTAATCACGGTTGACCGTGGCGGCCGCATCACCTGGCATGGCGAAGGGCAGTTGGTGGTTTACCCCATCATCAAGTTAGCTGATCCCATTGATGTGGTGGACTACGTCCGTCGGGTAGAGGAAGCACTTATCCACGCAATTCGTGAGGCTGGGTTACCTGGCGCTGGCCGCATCGATGGTCGCTCCGGCGTGTGGATCCCGGGTGAAAACGGCGCTCAGCACCGCAAGGTAGCAGCACTGGGCATCCGCATCACTCATGGGGTAACCATGCATGGGCTGTCCTTGAACTGTAACAACACACTTGACTACTACAACTACATCGTGCCTTGTGGCATCTCAGACGCCGGCGTGACCACCATGAGCCAAGAGCTTGGCAAGGACGTCACCGTTGAGGAAATGATCGACCCTGTTCTTGATGCTTTAAAAGAAGCACTCGAGGGCCGCCTCAAAGTAAGCGACCACAGCTTTGACGTTGCAGAAGATCCCACCAAGATCACCAATCGACTAAAAAAGCTGTCCAAGGGATCCCAGCGAAAGCCAGCAGCCGATAAAAATAGCTAGGGCCAACAGCAGTTAAGCGAAACAAAGGTCCTAAAAAAATCAGTAATCTAGCCCCTTAATCGCCGTAGATGACGGATGGCTACTAACCCATCAAAAGGGGGCAAAAGAGGCGAAATTTATTCGTTGTATTCAACGAGCATGCAACTGATCGCCCCACCCTTTTTGAGCTGGTACAACTGTTAGTCCAGTCACCTTAAGACATATTGGTTAGAAACCCTCACAGCTCTGCTGGCGCATGAGCTGTGAGTTTTAGGTACTGTGCAGTTTGTGACTGTGAAACCTGAGGGAAGAAAGATGCTTCGCATCGAGGCTCGCAACTCCGAGACCCCGATTGAAGTTAAACCACGTTGGATCCGCACTGCCGTCAAAACCGGCCCGCAGTACCAGGACATGAAAAAACGCGTGTCTGGGGCTTCCTTGCACACCGTCTGCCAGGAGGCCGGTTGCCCTAACATCCACGAATGTTGGGAATCCCGCGAGGCAACGTTCTTGATCGGTGGCGCTAACTGCTCCCGCCGCTGTGACTTCTGCCAAATCAACTCCGCAAAGCCGGAGCCCCTAGACCGAGATGAGCCACGCCGTGTTGCTGAGTCCGTCAGGGAGATGGGGTTGAACTACTCCACTATCACCGGCGTTACCCGTGATGACCTTGATGACGAGGGCGCATGGCTCTACGCAGAGGTTGTTCGCCAGATCCATGAGCTCAACCCACACACCGGCGTTGAGAACCTCGTTCCTGACTTCTCCGGCAAGCCAGACCTCCTTGAGGAAGTGTTCGAGGCCCGACCAGAAGTATTCGCTCACAATCTCGAGACAGTCCCACGCATTTTCAAGCGCATCCGCCCAGCGTTCCGCTACGACCGATCCCTTGACGTCATCCGCCAAGCACGTGACTTTGGCCTGATTACTAAGTCCAATCTCATCCTCGGTATGGGCGAAACCATTGAAGAAGTCCACGAAGCCTTGAAGGACCTGTACTCTGCCGGCTGCGACATCATCACCATCACCCAGTACCTTCGCCCTGGCCCTAGGTTCCACCCAATCGACCGCTGGGTAAAGCCGGAGGAATTTGTGGAGCACGCCGAATTTGCCAAGGAACTTGGTTTTGGTGCCGTCATGTCTGGACCACTGGTTCGCTCTTCTTACCGCGCTGGCCGCCTTTACGCCCAGGCGCTAGAGGCTCGTGGCGAATCCCTGCCGGAGAATCTCAAGCACCTCGCGGAGACCACCGAGGGTTCTACCGCTCAGGAAGCCACCACCTTGCTTGACAAGTACGGCGAGTCCCAAGACACCCCTGTTACAGCTAGCCGCTAGAGCTACAGGCACTAACACCGCAATGAGTATCAGACTAACTATTCTCATTGCGGTGTTTTTGTAGTTTCGGTATCTAAACACTGAAAAACGTGCCCCCAGTTTTTAACAATTGACAATGAGGGCGCTAATGTAGTTGCCATGGCAGATGCGAAGAAACAAGCAGCTAAGGCTGCACAGAAGGAACAGCGCGCCGCTAAGCGCGCTCAACGCAAGGAAACCCGCGGCCAGATTTGGCAGGCATTCAACATCCAGCGCAAGCAGGACAAGAAGCTCATTCCAATCATGCTGCTGGCATTCTTGGGTATGGGCGTCTTGTTCTTCCTCATTGGCCTCTTGTGGGGTGGCGAATGGTTCATGCTCGTCATTGGTTTGCTGTTGGGTGCAACCTTGGCCATGTTCCTGTTCTCTCGCCGTCTGCAAGCGAGCGTATATGACCGGGCCTCCGGTGAACGCGGCGCTGCTGGTTGGGCTCTTGAGAACATGAAGTCCAACTTCGCAGTTGCTTGGCGCACCAAGACCGGCGTTGCCATGACCACCAATATGGACCTCGTTCACCGCGTCATCGGCGTGTGTGGTTTCGTACTTGTTGGTGAGGGTGAGCCACGCCGTCTCAAGCCTCTGATGGATCAGCAGCAAAAGCGCCTCAACCGTTTGGCTCCTGGCGTCCCTGTTGAGCGTATCTTTGTGGGCGACGGCGAGGGGCAGGTTCCTCTAAAGAAGCTGCAGACCAGCTTGGTTAAGCTTCCTCGTGTGTACAAGAAGGATGAGGTCTACCAGATCGCTGCACGCGTCGAGGCGATGGATAACGTTGCCAATGCCCAGCAGGGCCTGCCAAAGGGACCACTGCCACGTGGAGGCAAGGTTTCCGGCATGAACCGCCGCGCTCGTCGTAGCGCCGAGCGCAAGGGTAAGTAAGCCCGTTCCCCGCGCTGCTAGAAACTTTATCTAGGCTGCTGATCAAATTGATCAGCAGCCTTTTCTTATCTCCACCCGTGAAGCAATGCACCAACTACTTCGGATGTGTGCGCTCTACGCCGCCTTCTAGCCCTTAGCCTCAACCATATCCAGCGCACTACAACGACAGACGCCACGAAGCGCGCCCCAATGAGCACCTGCTACAGATCCGAATCTCACCCCCACACGCCCATCCATTATTCGAGGAACGGAATAGCGGTTCTGTGCGGATTGGCTAAGAGATATAGGAAAGGAGCTACTTCCTGATGGGAAGTAGCTCCTTTTCTGAGGTGCGGCAGGTTAGCCCATAACCACCGCGGTGCCTGTTGCACGGTCATGCATACCGCGGCCATCAGTATCCACCATTGCGGCTGGCAGCACGAAGATGGTGAAGATAGTGCGGGCGGCTGCGCGAACGAAGCCCACGCGCTCATCGCGTTTATCAATGCGTGCCACGCCCATGCCCAGCAGCGCCTGACCCGGCGTGCGAGCAAACAGAGTAACGCTGACGATTCCAAGCAGAATGAAAAGCATCAGAGTAATAGTGGACGTTCCACCCAACTGCAGGGTGAACATGTGAATGAACGCACCTACGATCCAGCAGATCAGCCAGTCAATGGCGACACCTCCGGAACGGCGTGCGACGGATGCGAGTGAACCTGGTCCGCTCTGTGGAAGACCCATTTTCTCACCAGGCCACTTTGCTGGTGCCTCGCCGTCAAACTCGGCAGGAATCTCTGGACCGTCAATCCAACTTCTCTTTGCGTTTGCCATGTGTTCCAATCTATCCAAAAGTTGTAGATGCACATAACTTTCATGGCGTTTTGCGACGAATTTCTCTCCCCTACACCACCCCAGCCGGTGACAAGAACCACATGTGCATTTAATTTTTGGTCAGTCTATAGAAAATAATGTATCGTCATATCTGCTAGAATTTCTATAGACCAACAGGGTTTACTATTTTCGAGGTCTTGCTAAGGTTCTCAATTAAGTCAGCCCACTGAAATCTTTTACCCACTAGGAGTCATCGTGGCTTTTAAGACTGCCGAAGAAGTAACTAAGTTTATCAAGGATGAAGGCGTTGAGTTCGTTGACGTTCGCTTCACCGACGTCCCAGGTATCGAGCAGCACTTCACCATCCCAGCTTCCATGTTCGATGAGGATGTAGTCAAGGAAGGCCTCGCATTCGACGGCTCCTCCGTTCGCGGCTTCACCACCATCGACGAGTCCGATATGACTCTGATCCCAGACTTGGCCACCGCTAAGCTGGACCCTTTCCGCAAGACCAAGACCCTGAACATCAAGTTCTTCGTCTCTGACCCATTCACCTACGAGCCATTCTCCCGCGACCCACGCACCGTCGCACTGAAGGCTGAGGAGTACCTCGCTTCCACCGGCATCGCAGATACCTGCTTCTTCGGCGCTGAGGCAGAGTTCTACCTCTTTGACAAGGTCCGCTACTCCACCGAAATCAACTCCGGCTTCTACGAAGTCGATTCCGATGAGGGCTGGTGGAACCGCGGCAAGGAAACCAACCTTGATGGCACCCCTAACCTTGGCGCAAAGACCCGCGTCAAGGGCGGTTACTTCCCTGTTGCCCCATACGACCAGACTCAGGAAGTTCGCGATGCGATGACCCTGAACCTGGCACACGCTGGCTTCGAGATCGAGCGTTTCCACCACGAGGTAGGCACCGGCGGCCAGCAGGAGATCAACTACAAGTTCAATACCCTGCTCCACGCTGCAGATGACCTGCAGTCCTTCAAGTACATCATCAAGAACACCGCTCGCCAGTACGGCAAGGCCGTTACCTTCATGCCTAAGCCATTGGCAGGCGACAATGGTTCCGGCATGCACGCTCACCAGTCCCTATGGAAGGACGGCAAGCCACTGTTCCACGATGAGGCTGGTTACGCAGGCCTGTCCGACCTCGCCCGCTACTACATTGGCGGCATCCTGCACCACGCGGGTGCGGTTCTGGCGTTTACCAACCCAACCCTGAACTCCTACCACCGCTTGGTTCCTGGCTTCGAGGCTCCAATCAACCTTGTTTACTCCCAGCGTAACCGCTCCGCTGCGATCCGCATTCCTATCACTGGTTCTAACCCTAAGGCCAAGCGCATTGAGTTCCGCGCTCCGGACCCATCAGGTAACCCATACTTCGGCTTCGCCGCAATGATGCTGGCTGGCCTGGATGGCATTAAGAACCGCATCGAGCCACATGCCCCAGTAGATAAGGACCTCTACGAGCTCCCACCAGAGGAGGCAGCATCCATCCCTCAGGCACCAACCTCCCTTGAGGCATCCCTGAAGGCACTGGAAGAGGACAACGAGTTCCTCTCTGACACCGGTGTATTCTCCGAGGACTTGATTGATACCTACATCAAGCTCAAGTACGACCACGAGATCGCGCCTGTGCGTCTGCGCCCAACTCCTCAGGAGTTTGAAATGTACTTCGACTGTTAGACCCTGAGGGGAGTTCGGAAATCCTCCGCCAACTGTTCGGAAAACCCCGAAATCCTCCCTTAGCAGTAATTTAGCCCCCTTATTCAGGGTGCAAAGAACCCCCGCCACTGGTAGAAATCAGCCAGCCGCGGGGGTCATTTTTGTCTTGGGTGCACCTAATCAGCCACAGTCCGCCACTTGGCCGCCAAAGGCGTCCACGGGGTACGTCAAACCATCCACACGCCCGCCACGGTGCCCGTAACAGTCTCAAGGGGTTCACACCCGCACACCTCACCACACTTGGGGAGTCCTAGCACCACACAAGGGGTGCACATAATCAGTTACGCAGCCAGCGGTGGCGCGTTCACATCTGCAAGCTCACGCAGGGAAAGATCTTCTAGGTTCGTTGGGTCTGGTGGCGGGGTTGGGTCAGTCCAGTCATCGTTGCTGTCGCCCTTGCGTAGCCAACGAGAAATCAGCCCAAAATTCACACCCACAACACCAAGAGCAATGTGGAAAAGTTGAGCAGCCCACCCGCGCATAAGGCGAGCGGTGGAATCACCCAAACCGTTGTTACGCGCGGACTTCAACAGGTCATTACGGGATTCAATCGTGGAACGTGGTGGCTGGTAGACAACTTCCCATTCAGGGGACTTCCACGGCAATCCCTGCACACCGGCGTTCTATGCACCGGCTTCCACAGGGATAGTCAAAGATGACTTGTTGGTGCAGATACAGCCGCGTTCAGCGGGCTTAGCTATAAGCACCTGAGGGATACCCAGCAAGTCCCTACCGCAAGATTTAGGGTTGTTCACCAGCGGGCACCAGAAAGGTCATTTACGGTGATATTAAGAGGCATTCACCAACGGTTCGTGTTTTCGTTCGAGCCCTAAAGATCAGCAATTTGGATACACCCAATCCCACTTTCCTCCTCAGCGAGATCGGAAAAGAAGGCGCAGGTTATCGGCGTTATCTTGACTTCGCAGTCTCCGGACTGGGTGTAGGAATTCTTTAATTAATTTGTTACCTGTTGATTAATAGATAGAATTAACCCGATTAAGGCCTACAACGAAACTAACCGCAGCTTGACGGAGGGGAAATGAAAAGACAGGGACTCTACAATCCCGGCTTTGAACACGACGCTTGTGGTGTCGCATTCGTAGCAGACATGCACGGCCGCGCAACCCGTGACCTCGTCGATAAAGCGCTCAAGGCGTTGGTCAACCTTGACCACCGTGGTGCCGCAGGCGCAGAGAAGAACACGGGTGACGGTGCCGGCATCCTTATGCAGGTGCCAGACGGCTTCTACCGCGAGATCGTTGACTTCGATCTGCCAGAGGCTGGCTCCTACGCCACCGGTATTGCGTTCCTGCCTCGTCAGCGCATGGCAATGTTGGACGCACGTCGAGAGATCGAGGCCATCGCCCAGGAAGAGGGCGCGGAGGTACTCGGCTGGCGCGACGTACCAACTGATCCATCCATGTTGGGGGAGATGGCGAAAGACGCCATGCCTACCTTCGCTCAGATCTTCCTTTCTGCCTCCGGCAAGAAGGACATCGATCTTGACCGCGTCATGTTCTTTATTCGCAAACGCTGCGAGCGCGAACTAGGCACCAAGAACGGCCAGGACACCGTTTATTTCCCATCCCTATCCGCACGCACTGTCGTGTACAAGGGCATGCTCACAACCCCACAGCTCAGCCAGTTCTTTGTTGATCTGCAGGATCCTCGCATGGAGACTGCAATTGCATTGGTACACTCCCGCTTCTCCACCAACACATTCCCAGCATGGCCGCTGGCGCACCCATACCGCCTTGTTGCGCACAACGGTGAGATCAACACCGTGCGTGGCAATGAGAACTGGATGCGTGCGCGCGAATCACTCATCGAGTCCAAGGAGCTGGGCGCACTGGACCGTGTTCTGCCCATTTGTACCCCCACCGGCTCTGACACTGCGCGTTTCGACGAGGCCCTAGAGCTCCTGCACTTGGGTGGCCGTAGCCTGCCACACGCAGTCATGATGACTATCCCGCAGGCATGGGAGCACGCAGACAACATCGATCCAAAGCTGCGCGACTTCTACGAGTACCATTCCTGCCTGATGGAGCCGTGGGACGGCCCGGCGGCCGTCGCATTCACTGACGGCACCCTGGTGGGTGCCACCCTTGACCGTAACGGTCTGCGCCCTGGCCGAATCTGGATCACCGATGACGGCCTCGTCGTGATGGCGTCGGAAGCAGGTGTCCTAGACATTGATCCAGGCAAGGTAGTCAAACGCACCCGCGTTCAGCCAGGCCGCATGTTTTTGGTAGATACCGCCAATGGGCGCATCATTGAGGACGAAGAAATCAAGGAGAAGCTGGCCACCGCTGAGCCTTACGGTGACTGGATTGATGAAAACTTCGTTCACATCGAGAACCTCCCGCAAACTCGCTACGAGTACATGCCCCACAAGCGTGCGGTTCTTCGCCAACGCGTGTTCGGCATCACCGAAGAAGACGTAGACATCATCATCCGCCCCATGGCACTCACCGCCACCGAAGCGATTGGTTCTATGGGTTCCGATACCCCCATCGCGGCACTGTCTAGCCGGCCGCGCATGCTGTTCGACTTCTTCGCACAACGCTTCGCGCAGGTCACCAACCCGCCGCTAGACTCCATCCGCGAGAAGCCGGTCACCAGCATGTTCACCCTCCTGGGCGGGCAGAGCGACGTTCTCAGCCCAACACCAGAGGCTGCGCGCCGCATCCACTTAAACTCCCCCATCATTGACAACCACGAGTTGGCTACTCTGATTCACGCCAACGACGGTGGCGAGTGGGAATCCTTCGGCGCCGCCGTCATCTCTGGCCTGTACCCAGTGGCCCACCACGGCAAGGGAATGCGCGAGGCTATCGACCGTGTTCTGCGTGAGGTTTCTGACGCCGTCCGCGAGGGCAAATCCCTGATTGTCCTTTCTGACCGCGAGTCCAACGAACGCTTTGCGCCCATCCCTACCCTGCTGCTGACCTCAGCGGTTCACCAGCACATGGTTCGCGAGCGCACCCGCACCCGCGCTTCCCTCGTGGTTGAGGCCGGCGACGCCCGCGAGGTCCACCACTTGGCAATGCTGATTGCCTACGGTGCAGACGCGATCAACCCATACATGGCGTTTGAGACCATTGATGAGCTCCGCATGAAGGGGCAGTTGGGCGATCTCACCCTAGACGAGGCCTGCACCAACTACAACAAAGCTGCCACCACCGGCATTCTCAAGGTTATGGCCAAGATGGGCATTGCTACCGTGGCGTCCTACCGCGGCGCTCAACTGGCTGACGTCACCGGCCTACACCAAGATCTATTGGACGAGTACTTCGGTGGAATCCCATCCCCGATCTCCGGCATTGATCTGGAAGACATTGCAGCGGACGTTGAGGCGCGCCACCGTCAGGCGTTCCTTCCACGCCCGGAAGAAAACGCTCACCGCGAGCTGGATTTGGGTGGCGAGTACAAGTGGCGCCGTGAGGGCGAATACCACCTGTTCAACCCAGAGACCATCTTCAAGCTGCAGCACGCTACCCGCACCGGCCAGTACGCGATCTTTAAGGACTACACCCGCAAGGTAGATGACCAGTCGAAGCGCTTGGCAACCATCCGCGGTCTGTTCGAATTTGCTCCAGATCGCGAACCGATTTCCATTGATGAGGTTGAATCCGTTGCGGACATTGTCAAACGTTTCTCTACTGGCGCTATGTCCTACGGATCCATCTCCGCCGAAGCCCACGAGGTTCTGGCAATCGCTATGAATCGCTTGGGCGGCATGTCCAACTCTGGTGAGGGCGGCGAAGACGCCAAGCGTTTTGAAGTAGACAAAAACGGTGACTGGCGCCGCTCCGCGATCAAGCAGGTCGCTTCTGGCCGATTCGGCGTGACCAGCCACTACCTCACTAACTGCACCGACATCCAGATCAAGATGGCTCAGGGCGCAAAGCCTGGTGAAGGTGGCCAGCTGCCACCAAACAAGGTGTACCCATGGGTTGCTGAGGTTCGCATCACCACCCCAGGCGTGGGCCTGATCTCCCCTCCCCCTCACCACGATATTTACTCCATTGAGGACCTGGCCCAGCTGATCCATGACCTGAAAAACGCCAACCCAGACGCTCGCATCCACGTGAAGCTGGTTGCAGAGCAGGGCATCGGTGCCGTTGCCGCCGGTGTATCCAAAGCTCACGCAGACGTTGTGCTCATCTCCGGTCACGACGGTGGTACCGGCGCATCCCCGCTCACTTCGCTCAAACACGCTGGTGGGGCGTGGGAGCTGGGCCTCGCAGAGGCCCAGCAAACCCTTCTGCTCAACGGCCTGCGTGACCGCATCCGCGTTCAGTGTGACGGCCAGCTCAAGACCGGCCGCGACGTCGTCATAGCGGCGCTGCTCGGTGCTGAGGAATTCGGCTTCGCAACCGCACCACTTGTTGTAGAGGGTTGCGTCATGATGCGCGTCTGTCACCTGGACACCTGCCCAGTTGGCATCGCCACCCAGAACCCTGACTTGCGCAAGAAGTTCACTGGCCGTGCAGAGCACGTAGTTAACTTCTTCACCTTCATCGCCCAAGAGGTCCGCGAGTACCTAGCCCAGTTGGGCTTCCGCTCCATTGATGAGGCAGTTGGCCAGTCCCAGGTTCTCAAGATGACCGACGATCCTGCTACTGACCGCGCAGGCAAGTTGGATCTGTCCTCCATCTTCGAGCGCGTCGAGTCTCCATTCTTCAGAAACCAAAACTTGCGATGCACCAAAACCCAGGAGCATTCACTGGAAAACGCTCTGGACAACCAGATCATCCGCGACACCCAGCTCACCATCGATGCTGCGGCGGCAAAGAACTCCGCTAACGCACCAGAGTGGATGACCGCGGGTGAGGACCCACAGGTTCACCTGTCCTACCCCATCAGCAACATCAACCGCTGTGTTGGCACTATGACTGGTTCCCGCGTCACCCGCGCAGCTGGCGGGGCGGGACTGCCATCAGACACCCTGCACCTGACGTTCACCGGTTCTGCGGGTAACTCCTTTGGTGCTTTCGTGCCGGCGGGAATGACTCTGGATCTGGTAGGCGACGCCAACGACTTCGTAGGCAAGGGTCTGTCCGGCGGCCGCATTGTGGTCCGCCCATCCGAGTCCGCACCCAAGCAGCTGAAAAACAACCCAGATATCATCGCCGGTAACGTCACCGCGTACGGCGCCACCTCGGGCGAACTTTACATCGCTGGCTCCGTGGGCGAACGCTTCTGTGTCCGTAACTCCGGCGCCACCGCAATGGTGATGGGTGTGGGCAACCACGGCTGCGAATACATGACCGGCGGCACCGTAGTCATCCTCGGTGAGATCGGTGACAACTTCGGCGCCGGTATGTCCGGCGGCGTGGCTTACATCGCGCCTCAGGATAACTTTGAAAACAAGCTCAACCCAGACGTTGCCAACGGCATTGAAGAGTTGGATGACGCAGACATTGAGAAGCTGACCGAGCTCTTTGCCGAGTTTGAGAAACGCACTGGTCAAAAGGTGGCCTACAAGCCGCAGGAGATGCGCAAGATTCTCCCAGCTCCGTACCGCAAGGTACTTGATGTTATTGATCTCGCGACCGCGGAAGGCCGCGACGTAAACGCAGCAATTATGGAGGCAGTGAACTAATGGCTGATCCACAAGGCTTTATGAAGTATGACCGCGAAGAGCCAGCGCACCGCCCTGTGCCCCTTCGCCTGATGGACTGGAAGGAAGTCTACGAGGATGCGCCTCAGGGCCAGCTCAAGCGGCAAGCATCTCGCTGCATGGACTGCGGTGTTCCCTTCTGCCACGAAGGCTGCCCTCTGGGCAACATCATCCCTGAGTGGAACGACCTAGTCCGCCAAGACCGCTGGAAAGAAGCATGGGATCGTCTCCACGCCACCAACAACTTCCCGGAGTTCACCGGCCGCCTGTGTCCAGCGCCATGTGAGGGCGCTTGTGTCCTCGGCATTAACGACGACGCCGTCACCATCAAGAACGTTGAACTCGCCATCGCCGAGCGCGGCTTCGAAGAGGGGTGGGTCACCCCAGTCAAGCCATCCATGGACACCGGCATGAAAGTTGCGGTTGTGGGCTCCGGCCCTGCAGGCCTGGCCGCTGCGCAACAGCTGACCCGCGCTGGCCACAAGGTCACCGTCTACGAGCGCGATGACCGCATCGGTGGGCTCATGCGCTACGGCGTACCTGAGTACAAAATGGAAAACAAGTGGATCGACCGCCGCCTAGAGCAGATGGAAGCCGAGGGCACCGAGTTTCGAACTGGTGTCTCCCCTACCGCGGCTGACCTGGCCGGCTACGATGCCGTCATTCTTGCCACCGGTACTCCAGTTCCACGCGATCTGCCGGTTGAGGGACGCGAGCTGGACGGAATCTACCCAGCAATGGACTACCTGAACCTGCAGAACCGGGTCTGCGAAGGAGACACTGACGTCCCGGCGATTACCGCGAAAAACAAGAAGGTAGTCATTATCGGTGGCGGTGACACCGGCACCGACTGCTTCGGCACCGCGCTGCGCCAGGGCGCGGCATCTGTCACCCAGTTCGACATTCGCCCGCGTGCTACCAAACACCGTGCGGCGTCCACCCCATGGCCGATGTACCCATTGATCTACCGCACTGCTACTGCCCATGAAGAAGGCGAGTACGTTGTCACTGGTAACGAGTCCGCAGCCGAAATCGAAGCCCTGGGTCTTGCAAAGCGCGCCCCAGGCGACGAGCTCGGTGCCCGCACTTACTCTGTCAACACAGTGTCCTTCCACGGCGAGGACGGCAAGGTGACTTCCCTTCGTGGCAACGAGGTCAAGGTGGTCGACGGCCGCCGCGTCCCTATGGAGGACACCGATTTTGACCTCGAAGCCGATCTCGTTCTGATCGCACTGGGCTTCACAGGCGCTGAACGCGGTGGCGTTGTTCACGAGCTGGGCGTTGCATTCGACGAGCGCAACCGCATGGTGCGCGACTCCGAGTACCGCGCCCAGATCAAGCCACTGTTCCCAGGCTTCAAACCAAAAGTCTACGTAGCAGGCGACAACGGCCGTGGCCAGTCCCTGATCGTGTGGGCAATCGCTGAGGGCCGCGCATGCGCAGCCGCAGTGGACGCTGATCTCATGGGCGAGACCTCCCTACCAATCGCAGTGACTCCTCGCACCAACCCGCTGAGCGTTTAATCGCAGCTTTAAGGCCTTGGCTCCCCTTGTGGAAAGCCAAGGCCTTTTGCTTAGAATCCTTTAACGCGCGTCTAAATACGATTGCTGTTTCGCCCTTACTTTGGTGGCAATTTCCTCAGCATTCTGCAGCGTCGAGGTAACGAACTCAAGATCGCGCAGTTCACTGGCAACTACTTTCCCACCTGCAGGGCCAGTTCCTCGAGCACCTTCCACAATTCGCAGAACCACTTTGGCTTCACCGCCTAGGTTCAAACGAGTGAGGTTCTCTTTCTTATTGGTGGTGACGGGCCAATTAATGGCACCGAAATTGGTTCCATGATCGGGATGGACCTCTACTTCCGCGATATCTCCGAATGGGATTTCCCTACGCCACATAGGAGCACGGACCACAACGGAGCGAGAGCCAATAGCAAACCAAATTTTGGTCCGTAGCAACCATACGATTGCGATGGCCGCTATCAGGATGAAGAACACGGGCGCTGAACTGCTTGATTGAATGCCGATGAGTGCGCAAATGATGATCACCATTACGCCGATGATCAAGGGAGCCATCACCGCTATGCCTTTGGGGGTTTTGATAAAAATATCTTTGTCTCGAGTTACCTCTGCCACGGTGCAGCCATCCCTCTTTCAGTGCGGAAATACGATCTAAAACAGAACGCTTAACCCTCCAGCAAAAAGGTTAGCGGCCAACCTTCACCATACTGATGTTGTACTTGCGCTTGATTCCCTTGGTGGCTTCCGCCCACTCTGTGGACTCTGTGCGAGCGCGGTGTGCTTGAAAATCGCCTTCGCTGGCAAACATCTCATTGACTTGAAAAACCAAAGGATCCTTGGTTTCTTCAATTGAGAATTCAAGGCAGCCGGATTCCGAACGAGTGAGTTTCACATGCTCATCAAGGTGTTTCAACACTGCCTCGCGCTGCTCGGGCGTCTGGCACACCATCTGGCCATTAAGCTTCAACTTCGGCATTCTGTCCCCTAGTACTACTGCGAGCGTGGTAAATCTGCGGCCACTGCCAACTGTTTTTATTTAGAAAAGGTTATTGTACTGCGCACCAAGACAATGTGTAAGGGCGAAGACGCAACTAAATGTCGAATTAATCGGAGACTTTATCCGTGGCTAACAGCGCGTACACTGCCAGATCATTCGCCTTACCACGGAGGATCTCACCACCGCGTTGGACGCCTTCGAATATAAACCCCGCAGATTCCGCGACATGGCGCGACGCCACGTTGTTCACCTCTGCTTTAACTTGAAAACGGAAAACGCCGTGGGCAAACGCATAGTCCCGCACTAGGCGCAGTGCCCTCGTCATCAACCCCTTGCCCCGTGCCCACGGGGCTGTTGCATAGCCAACAGAGACGTGCGCAAAGTCAAGGTGGTCAAGGCGCAGCCCAATATTTCCGCAATAACGCCCGTCCTCCACCAAGGCCCATCGCACAGCTTCATCCTCTCCCAGAAAACTTTTCGCCATGGAAGCCGTGTAGCCCTCTGGTACGTGGGTGTAGCGCTGCATGCGCTGATCATTGCTGGCCACAATGAGGTCATCCATAACCTCGGGGATCTCGTTTACCCTGTTCCACGGAAGCAGGGTGAGATCACCGTCGTGTAATTCGCTAAGAGTTATCGGCCAGGCAAATGTCATGCTCACATCGTACACAGGCCATAAAGAAACGCTGATCTCTAATAGATGTTCACATCAGAGATCAGCGTTAACAACTAATGCATGCTTAGAGCACCATCGCAGCAATCCAGCCGGAAATCATGAGAGGAATGTTGTAGTGCAGGAAAGTTGGAATGACCGAGTCGCGAATGTGGTCATGCTGACCATCCGCATTAAGACCTGCAGTTGGGCCCAGTGTGGAATCCGAAGCTGGGGAACCAGCGTCGCCTAGGGCGCCAGCTGCACCGATGATTGCTACGGTTGCTGCTGGGCTGAACCCGAGGGTGGCACACAACGGGACGTAAATGGTGGCGATGATCGGCAGCGTGGAGAAAGAGGAACCAATACCCATGGTGACGACCAGGCCAACGAGCAGCATGACAAACGCAGCGGCAGCTTTGTTCTGGCCAAAGATCTCAGCAGAGCTATTGACCAGACTTTCCACTTCTCCGGAAGCATTCATGACTGCAGCGAAGCCCTGCGCTGTAATCATGATGAAGCCAATCATGGCCATCATCTTCATGCCCTGAGTGAATACGTCATCCGCTTCTTTCCAGTTCACGGCGCCAGTGAGCATGAAGATTGAGAGGCCAACGAGCGCGCCAATCAGCAGAGAGTCCGCTTCCGTACCCAAGGACTGCATAACCACCTGTACGGCAAACGTGGCAACAATGGCTACCAGTGCAACATAAATCTTGAATTTGGAAATCTCTTTTGGCTTATCGTCCTCGATAATGGCGGCCGTCTGGTAATCACGCGGCTTGCGGTAGGTGATAAACACTGCAATCAACAGACCCGCAACCATACCCAACGCCGGAATGGTCATGACACTGATGATGTTGATGCCAGAAGTATCCAAACCCGCAAATTCGATGTTGCCAAGCAGAATCTCATTCAAGAAGATGGAACCAAAGCCCACTGGTAACCACATGTACGTTGTCACCAAACCGAACGTCATGACACAGGCAACCAGACGGCGGTCCAATCGGAGCTTATTCATCACTGCTAAGAGTGGTGGAATGATCAGCGGAATGAAGGCAATATGCACCGGAATCAAGTTCTGCGACATGATAGCCATTGCCAATATGCCAGCAATCATGAACCACTTGGTGGTCGCCACGACTTTGGTAGCAAGCGCAGAATTGTTGTCTGGGTCCTTACCAATCTTGGCCATGATGAATTTAGCCAAAAGGTCAGGAAGGCCAGAGCTTGCGACGGCCATTGCAAAAGCACCCAGCAGCGCGTAGCTCAATGCAATCTTTGCACCACCGGACAGGCCATCCTGGAATGCAACCATCGTTGCATCAAGGCCGATGCCCGATATAAGGCCACCGGCGAGAGCACCAATAAACAATGCAAGAACAACGTGGACACGTAGAACCGCCAGGATCAGCATGATCAGCACGGCTATTAAAACTGCGTTCATATCGCATAATTTACGACCGATTGCATGAAATAGGAAACCGTAACCCCGAATGGACAGCTCGAAATTGCAGCTTAAAGACAGTAGGAACTACCTTAAGCCGAAATCAAAAGTATTAGCCCCATTATTAACGCAGGTAAGCGTTTAGTTGCCGTCGCAGCTGTAATAATCGCCACTTTTTACAAGGATACAGATTCCAGAAACTAATGGGAACATTTGTAAACTATTTGAAGCACATATGAAAAAGATGGCACAATAAAGATCATGAACGCAGTGCGGTACACCTTTCGCGGAATCTCTCAGATTTTCTTCACCAGCCACGCCCTTTTTGGCGCAATACTCACTGCGATCCTCGCGATTTTCGATCCTCGTTTCGCAGCCATTGTCCTGATTGGCTGCGCCTCCAGCACCGTCACAGCCAGGCTCGCCGGCGACCGAGAGATAGTAGCTTCAGGAATCGCAGGCTTTAACGGCGCACTGTTCGCAGCCATCTCAGCCGTTTATTCCGGCTACACCCTGCGGACTGTAGCCTTTGCCATACTCGGCGGCATTGCCTGCGCAATTCTTTTCAAAGCCTTTACACTGCTTTTTGAAAGCCCATGGCTAAAAGGCCTTCATTTGCCAGTAGCCTCTACACCATTCGCCATCATCGCAACTCCAGTCTTCGCCCTAACCGGCACAATGAAAACCGAATGGGAACTCACCACGGCCGAAGGCGCGTTAGGTATCACGTTCACCGCCCTTAATGGCATCGCGGAAGTATTCTTCACCGACGGCTGGCTAATAGGAACCTTGCTGCTCATCGCCGCCGTAGTTTTTAACCGAACCAACGCGCTATTCATTGCCACCGGAGCCCTTGTTGGCGCTGTTGGCACTCCTCTGCTTTACGGAACCATGGAGGCATCAACGGGACTATTTACCTATTGCACGGTTTTGGCTTCCATGGCCGTGGGCGGAGTGTTCTGGGCAGACCGCTCAATGAAAACTCGCTTCGCCGGGGCAATTACGTCCGCAGTTTTGGTCCTTGCAATCCAACCAGTTCTAGCAGCGACCGGACTTCCCGTGACCGCCTGGCCATTCCTCATCGCCCTATGGATCACCGTGGGTGCAGATTCCATCCTCTCCAATAACCGCAGTAACCGCACCCCTCAGCAGAAGCAGGCAGATCAACCAGAGGATTCAGACATGGCCATTTCAACCCTGCAGTAAGCCTCCCCTTTTCTTTACCCCCTGTTCACCAGAACGCCTCAGGATTATTTATTTAAAATCCATAGTTTTAAATGCAGCTTTCTTTCTTTTAAGAAACCTTCTCCCAAAAAGATCGCCTTAAGTTATTGAAAACGGGCGATTTTTTGGCGTACATTTATCTATCGAACAATAGATAGAAAATAATCTCGTCTCACAAAAGGTGAAAACCCATGTACCTTCAACCACGCGAACAGGAAAAGCTCATGGTTGTTGTCGCTGCGGATCTAGCGCGCCGCCGCCAGAACCGAGGCCTCAAACTCAACTACCCGGAAGCTGTCGCCATCATCACCTACGAACTCCTAGAAGGCGCCCGTGATGGAAAAACTGTAGCGGAGCTCATGAGCTACGGCACCACCATTCTCAATAGGGATGACGTCATGGATGGGGTCGCGGACATGATCGACGACGTCCAAGTGGAAGCTACATTCCCTGACGGCACCAAACTTGTCACCGTCCACAGCCCAATACGCTAACGAGAAGAAGGAAAACCCCTCATGTACCCAGGTGAATACGTTTTGAGTGACGCAGAAGTTGAATGCAATGCTGGTCGCGAAGCAATTGAACTTGAAGTAACAAACCGTGGCGACCGCCCAGTACAGGTAGGGAGCCACTACCACTTCGCCGAAACTAACGCGGCACTAGATTTCGATCGTGCAGCAGCGCTTGGCAAGCGCCTCGATATCCCAGCTGGAACCGCCGTGCGCTTGGAACCCGGCGATGCCACCGTCGTTCGCCTCATCGACCTAGGCGGAACCCGTACAGTCCACGGTTTCCGCAACCTCGTTGATGGAAACCTCGATTCCTTTGAACTGACCACTGACAAGCTCGCCAACGCGGGCATGAACTACGAAGTAAGGTAGGGCGACAACAATGAGCTTCACACTAAGTCGTGAGCAGTACGCCTCTTTGTACGGACCAACCACCGGTGACAGCTTTCGTCTGGCCGATTCAGAATTGTTTGCCACCGTGGAAAAGGACCTCACCGTACCGGGCGAAGAAGCAGTGTTCGGTGGTGGCAAAGTCATCCGCGATGGCATGGGACAGGACGGCCAGATTACGCGTGATCAAGATGTACCTGACTTGGTCATCACCAACGTCATCATTATTGACTACACAGGCATTTACAAGGCTGACGTAGCAATTCGTGACGGAAATATCTTCCGAATTGGCAAAGCTGGAAACCCATCCACAATGGACGGTGTAACCATACCCATTGGTGCCGCAACCGACATCATCGCTGGTGAAGGAAAAGTGCTCACCGCCGGTGGCATCGATACACATATTCACTTCATCAGCCCGGATCAGATCAACACCGCTCTTGTTTCCGGTATCACCACCATGATCGGCGGCGGCACTGGCCCATCTGAGTCCACCAAGGCTACTACCATCACTCCGGGTGAATGGAACATCCAGAACATGCTCCGATCCCTTGAGGCGTTCCCTATGAACTTCGGTTTGCTGGGCAAGGGGCACGGATCCAATCCCGAGGTACTTGCGGAGCAAGTACGAGCTGGCGCTATTGGCTTGAAAATTCATGAGGATTGGGGCACCACTCCAGCCACCATTGACACTTCCCTATCAGTGGCCGACGAATACGACATCCAAGTAGCAATTCACACCGATACCCTCAACGAGGCAGGATTCGTTGAATCCACTGAGAAGGCAATCGGAGACCGAGTCATTCACACCTTCCACACTGAAGGAGCAGGTGGTGGCCACGCCCCAGACATCATCAAGTTGGCTGGCCTTCCCAACGTTCTACCGGCTTCCACAAACCCGACCTTGCCGTACACCAAGAACACCATCGAAGAGCACCTCGACATGCTGATGGTGTGCCACCACCTGAATGCCGATATCCCTGAGGATGTTGCATTCGCGGACTCCCGCATCCGCACCGAAACCATCGCCGCTGAGGATGTGCTGCATGACATGGGAGTCTTCTCCATTACCTCCTCTGACTCGCAGGCAATGGGGCGTGTAGGCGAGGTCATCCTCCGCACCTGGCAGGTGGCCGACGCTATGAAGCGGCAGCGTGGCAGTTTGCCTGAGGATGAAAACATATACGGCGATAACTTCCGTATTCGGCGCTACATTTCCAAGTACACCATCAACCCGGCAATCGCTCAGGGAATCGCAGATACCGTCGGCTCCGTGGAGGAAGGCAAGTTCGCGGACTTGGTCCTGTGGCAGCCAAAATTCTTCGGTGTGAAACCTGATCTGATCATCAAGGGCGGCCAAGTAGTATCGGTGGCAATGGGAGACCCCAATGCGTCCATCCCTACCCCACAGCCCTCCATTTACCGTTACTCCTTCGGTGGCTACGGCAAGGCTACCTGCAAATCCTCAATCACGTTTTTGTCCAAAGCAGCGGTTGAGGAAGGCATCCCGCAAAAGCTTGGCTTGGAGAAAGAAATCCGCGTATGCTCCGGCATTCGCGATCTCACCAAAAAAGACCTGAAGCTCAATGACGCGACCCCAGATATCGCGGTCAATCCAGAGACCTACGAAGTCACGATTGATGGGGAATTAATCACTTCGGAGCCTTCGGAAACGCTGCCTATGGCTCAGCGTTACTTCCTCTTTTAAAGGCCACATCAACATAAGCCTGAGGGGCAGATATTGCTGCGAAACGTTTCTGTCCCTCGGCACAAGGGTTCAAAAAAGGTAAAGCTTGATCGCGCCCTTGCCCATTTGAGCACAAAGGTTTTTCAATGATCATTACTGAAGTCAAGGGCAACGCTCACTCATCTCCCGAGCTGGTAGCAGGTTTGCACAAGGAGAAAGTCTGGCTTGACAGCTCGGATTTAGTAAAACGGATCCAGCGTCTGACCACAGACCACGGCAATGAAATAGGCTTGCGCCTTCCGCCCAAATCACCCGATCTACGCGATGGCGATGTATTGGTGATCGACCAAGACAACGGCAACGCTGTCCTCGTGGCAGTCAATCCAACCGATGTTTTGGTCATCACAGCAGATAGCATCACACAAATGGCTTTCGTAGCCCACAGCCTAGGTAACCGTCACCTCCAAGCGCAGTTTTTTGACGCTGATTCAGAGTACGGCTGCGAGTGCATGGTTGTGGCCTACGATCACACGGTGGTGGATTTCCTGACTCACCACAACATCGCATTTGATCGCCAAGATCGGGTCATGCCTGTTCCATTCCGCCACAGCGAACACACGCACTAGTGGATGGAGCACACCATGTTTTCCGAACCTACAGCCACGCCGTCATCCATCGCTGCGCTGCTCATCGGCATGCAGCTAACCGATTCCGCTCTACCCACAGGTGCCTTTAGCCATTCCATGGGCTTTGAATCCTACATGCACACTGAGCATATTTGTGATGAGGCGTCCTTTTCCCAGTGGATGGAGATGTTCGTCCAGACGCAACTAACGTTCACTGATGCGTTAGCAATCCGTCTGGTGTGGAATTGCTCAGATATCCAACAGTTGTTGAACATCGATAACTTGGTGACAGCCCAATCACTACCCCAGCAAGTGAGGCACGCCAGTATCACACAGGCCAAGCGGCTCATCTCCATCGCAGAAGAAAACTATCCGCTTCCAGAAATCCAGGAATACAGCAAAGCGCTCAAGACAGGCACTGCCCACGGCCACCCAGCGTTGGTGTGGTCACTGGTTGCTCGCCAGTCAGGAATCAGCAAAACCGAAGCAATCGCGCAGCACCTGTACGCCACTATCATCTCGCTGACACAGAACGCTGTTCGAGCCATCCCTCTTGGCCAATCCGCTGGCCAGCGCATTATCCGAGCAGCACAATCCTGGGTCACCACAGCTGTCGAGGTTGTCGACGGGCTCGATGAAAGGGATCTCGGCGCCGTCTTCCCCGGCTTGGAAATCGCTCAAATGCGTCATGAACGACAACGTGCCCGATTGTTTATGAGCTAACTCAACGTGAAAAGAGAACTTAGAACAATGACTTTAGAAACTACGCCCATCATCATTGGCATCGGTGGCCCTGTAGGCTCCGGCAAAACTCAGCTCATCGAACGCCTCACGCGAGCCATGAGCGATGAGATCTCCATGGCCGCTATCACCAATGACATTTACACAATCGAAGACGCGAAGATCCTGGCAAAGAACTCCGTGCTACCCACTGATCGAATCATCGGAATTGAGACCGGCGGCTGCCCACACACAGCAATACGCGAAGACACATCCATGAACGAAGCAGCTATTGATGAGCTCAAGGGAAAGTTTCCTGATCTTCAGTTGATCTTTGTCGAATCCGGCGGTGACAACCTGTCTGCAACCTTCAGTCCGGAACTAGTGGATTTCTCCATTTACATCATCGACGTGGCTCAAGGCGAAAAGATTCCGCGCAAGGCAGGCCAGGGAATGATCAAGTCCGATCTATTTGTTATCAACAAAACCGATCTAGCGCCCCATGTCCACGCTGATCTCTCCGTCATGGAAGCCGACTCCAAGGTCTTCCGCAAGGATAAGCCCTTTGCCATGACGAACTTGATGACCGATGAGGGCCTTGACACCGTGATGGACTGGATCCGTCACGACGTGTTGATGCTCGATCTTGCTGAGTAACCCTCCGAAGGACAAAACCATGGGCCACAAAGAAGCTACCGGCGAACTCACGATGCGTATTGCTCGGCGCGATGACGGCGTGAGCTTTGCTCGCGAGCAGTTCCACCGCGGTGCACTGCGGGTGATCCGGCCACATTATTTGGATTCTTCTGGTCAGGTGTCTTACACCGTTATCAATCCCGGTGGAGCGTTTTTTGGTGGTGACAGATACCAGCTAGACCTCCGTGTAGACGACGGCGCTGATCTACTACTGCTCACCCAGTCTGCATCCAAGGTTTACCAAACACCGCAGGGTCCCGCGTTGCAGGAGATGCGCGTCAAAGTGGGGCCACACGCACGTTTTGAGTACTTGCCGGACCCGCTCATTGTCTACCGCGATGGCGAGTACCACCAGAATACTCAAGTCATCGTGCATCCCACGTCTACGGTCGTGTTGTCCGAAGTTGTTACACCTGGGTGGTCTCCTAAGAGCGAGAAGTTTCGTTTCACGGGGTTACGTATGCGCCAAGAAATTGGCATCATCACTGCACAAGGCATCGTCCCTTTTGTTGTGGATCAAATTCGCGTAGTGCCTTCTGAGCTGCCCACAGAATCAATGGGGTTCATGGAGGGATTCTCCCACACTGGGCAGTTGCTCCTTGTTGACCCACGCATCACCGAAGAATTTGTGGACACATTGCACCAGCTCATTACAGAAACTGAGGCTGAGAATTCCACTTACTCCGGAATCACCTTGGCAGGCAGGGAGATTCCAGCATCAGATGTGGATGGCCACTCACCACGGTGCATTGCGGTGAGAACTCTCGGGCATAGCTCCGGCGCCATCACCAAACTACAGCGCATCTTGGTGAATGAGTTCCACTCCACTGTTTTAAATAAACCTGCGCTGAACTTACGCAGCCACTAGTCCATCTGTGAAATTGAGGTGATGAGTAATGAACGCAGTAGTGAATGTCTTGCGGGGTGTGTCCCAGATATTCTTCATTAACAACCCTTTAAGTGGTGCGCTGATCTTGGTTGCACTGGCATTCCTTGACCCCCGTTTTAGTGCTCTGGTTCTGTTTGGCTCAGCTATCCAAACTGCAGGAGCTTGGATCCTAGGCTTTAAAGAGGAAGTCCGCCAAGGCCTTATGGGCTACAACGGGGCATTGGTGGGTGCAGCTTCAGCACTGTATGCAGGATACGGGTGGATGGCAATCCTACTCACCATGGTCGGCTCCTTAACCACCGTGATAGTGCACAAGGCAGTTGCGCGCGTCTTTGACTTATCCGCGTTGAGGTTCGCTGGGTTGCCGGTCTCTACTGCCCCATTCGTGATCGTATCCGGAATGCTATTCGGGCCTATTGGTTCCCAGTGGGAAGCATGGCCCGTCACGGAGACATCCGGTATAGCTGGGTGGGCAGCGGGTATTGCCAATGCGTTCAGTGAGGTCATGCTTGCCGACGGCATCCTCGTAGGCATCATCACCATCGTTGCCCTGGCCGTGGGCGATCGCATGATCGCGGCGTTTGGATTGCTGGGTGCTGCGATCGCGGTCACCGCCACCGCAGCAATTGATTCCCCAGTGGTGGCCTCCACCGGTTTGGCTTCTTATTCCGCGGTACTCGCCGCTATTGCCATCGGAGCCGTGTTCTGGAATGGGCGCTCACTTGTCTGGCGAGTAGGCGGCGCTGTGGTTTCCGCAGCGCTTACGCTTGTGATTCAACCGCTAATCGCCATGACGCCAATCCCAGTGTTCACGTGGCCGTTCCTCATCGCGATGTGGATCGTGCTCTTTGCCGGCGCACAACGCGGGGAGCACAAGACACCAGTGACGAGCTAGCTCCTCGGCTCGCTCTACTATTCCATTGAGTTTGTGCGTTACCGCTGTCGGTCGCGCTTCTGGTAACCCATGCGTGGGCGGAAACCCTCAGGGCGGCGCAGCTGTGCAACCGCGTCAGCAATCACGAGTCGGAAACGTGGTTTCATCGGTGGCATTTGCATGATGGAGAACCACCCCACGTCCACGCTTTCATCATCTCCAATGACAGGCGTGTCATCGCCGACAACGGACAGGCGCATAGCGGTGTCCATGTATGAGGTAACGTCACCATTCGGGTAGGTCACTGGACCGACTTGGCCTACGCCCAGCAGAGCCTCAACCTGGGTGTCGAGACCGGTTTCCTCTTTAACTTCCCGCACCGCTGCCACGTGTGGCTCTTCATCCACTTCAACGATTCCGCAGACCGGCGTCCACTCGTTGTTATCTGCTCGCTTCACAAGAAGGACTTTTGGCACTTCATGAATGGGTGCTCCTGGTGGGACGTCTTTAATGACCACGGCAGTAACGCCTGGCAGCCAAAGGTGGTCGTTGCCAATCTTCTCGCGCAGGTTAACAATAAAATCTGGGGTAGGCACTTAAAACGTGTTCCTTCTTAGTATTTATTCAGAAGCCTCGGTGGAAGGCGCTTCTTCCTTAGCCTTGGTTGATTGAGCCTCTTCCATCATCTTCTTGGCGAAAGCTGCTGGGTCAAAATCAGAGAACTCTTCTGGCTTAGACACTTGCTCTTGTGCCATGGTTGTACCGCCCTTCGTGTGGTTACTACTTCCCACAACCTTAGTGCCAAGACTCCAGAGGGCGCACCTTGCCTCGCTCGCCCCAACCGGGAAGAAAAACGCGGCGCGCCCGTTGGAAGTGGATGAGCCAGAAGGCGGTAACCCGCGTGAGCTTATGACGCAGATGGTTCCACAGCACCGGAAGCCAGAAAAGGCAGAAAGAAACCGTGGCACCTGCACGGTGTTCAGGTGTCACGGTGACTTTGCGCTTAATTGGCCTCAATGTTGGCTTCGATGAAGCCCTTTACAATCTCAGCATCATTTGGAAGCTCAACCACATGGCGGTCCGCCTCCATAATGCCCGCGAAACGCTGTGGCATTGGTGCTTCCTCACCAATCGCCTCCATGATGGTGTCAGCGAACTTCACGGGAAGAGCAGTTTCTAAGCACACAATCTTCGAGCCGATTTCGGCCGTGAGATCGCGGGCAACCTTGACGCCGTCGGCGGTGTGGGGGTCGATAAGCACGCCCAAACGCTGGTGACAATCGCGGATGGTCTCCACACGATCAGCGTGCGTGGATTTGCCAGAGGCAAAGCCGAACTTCTCCTTGGCATCAGCAAACGCCGCATCCTCGGTCAAGGAGAAACCACCCTCCTTAACCTTGGTGCCAAACAAGTCATTGATACGCTCGGCGTCACGGCCCAAGAGGTCAAAGACAAAACGCTCGAAATTCGACGCACGAGAAATGTCCATAGACGGCGAGGACGTCTCATAGGTGTCAGCAGAGCTGCGCACGCGGTAATCGCCGGTGCGGAAGAACTCATCCAGCACGTCATTTTCATTGGTGGCTACAATCAAGCGATCAATAGGAAGACCCATCTGGCGCGCAATATGCCCCGCGCAGATATCGCCAAAGTTGCCGGTTGGGACGCAGAAGGAGATCTTCTCGGTGTTGTCCTCAGTAATACGCAGGTAGGAAGAAATGTAGTAAACAACCTGCGCCATCAGGCGAGCCCAGTTAATGGAGTTAACTGCGCCGATGGAGTACTTAGACTTAAACTCCGCATCCGCGCTGGTGGCCTTCACCACGTCCTGGCAGTCATCAAAAACGCCGTCAAGAGCAATGTTGAAAATGTTCGGATCATCCAGGCCAAACATCTGCGCCTGCTGGAATGGGGTCATGCGCCCCGCCGGGGTCAGCATAAAGACGCGAATGCCCTTCCGGCCGCGCATTGCGTATTCGGCGGACGAGCCCGTATCGCCGGAAGTAGCGCCCAGGATGTTCAGCTCCTGATCACGGCGGGCGAGCTCATACTCAAACAGCTCACCCAGAAGTTGCATTGCCATATCTTTGAAGGCCGCGGTTGGCCCCTCAGAGAGGTGGCCCAAGTACAGGCGATCCTCCAGCTGGGTAACTGGAACAATCTCCTCCGAGGAGAACTTCGGGTAATTGTAGGCACGCTGCGCGATAGCCTTCAGATCCTCTACTGGGATGTCATCCACAAATAATTGAAGGACTTCTCCGGCTAGAGCCGCGTAACCCTCCTCAGCCAGCACGGCGCGCCAAGAGTTGAGGGTGGCATCATCTAGCTGCGGGTATTCCTCAGGCAGGTACAGGCCACCATCCGGCGCCAAGCCTCCCAAGAGGATGTCGGTGAAGGTAGCCTTAGTCTGATTCTTATCGCGAGTTGAAATGTAGTGCACGCTACTACCCTAGCTGGTCACGGCCGAATTATCTGCACCAGAATGAAAAATATTTAGCCACAGCAGAGGTAGCACCGATTACGAATAGCTACAGAGGTACCATGTGCTTCGGAATACGAAAAGATCACACTAGACCCAAGGGACTAAAAACACCATGTCACACGCGCCGGCCCAGTCTCCAAAGATCCGCAAACGCGCGGTAATTGTGTGGGCCGCTGCCGTCGCTATTTATGTGATTGCCGTGACTGGCCGCACGTCCTTCGGCGTGGCTGGCGTCGAAGCTCTCGACCGTTTCCAGATCAATGCCTCCCAGCTGGCTGTTTTCACCGCGGTTCAGGTGGGTGTCTACGCCGCCTCCCAGATCCCAGTCGGTGTGCTCATTGATAAGTTCGGTGCCAGGCGCCTCCTTATTATCGGCGCATGCATTATGGCCGCTGGGCAGATCATTTTGGGCTTTACCGGCAGCTACTACATTGCCATAGGCGCACGAGTGCTCATTGGCGCCGGTGATGCTACCGCATTCTTGTCTGTGCTTCGCCTCATCCCAACGTGGTTCCCCGTCAAGAAAGCACCGCTCTTTGCCCAACTCACCGGTGGTTTTGGGCAAGCCGGCCAATTTCTGTCCGCCGTACCATTCCTCAACGTGCTACACGTGGCTGGGTGGCAGGTGGCGTTTATCTCCTTGGGTGCGGTAGGACTACTGGTGGCTTTATTGGCATCCGTGGTTCTATCCGACACCCCACACCAACCACGCATCCATCGGCCTCATTTGCCGCGCCAGACTGGGCGACTGCGTCGGATGGCAGAAACTACGGACACGGTGCATGGTGGCGTCAATGAGGCAGCGGTAGTCTCCGCTAAGCCCGGCGCGGTGCAGGCCACGCTGCCCATGGTCACTATTTTGAAAACGATCACGCGTGATCCGATTGTGTGGCAAGCGGTGTTCATCCACTGGACAAACATGATGCCGCTCGGGCTGTTCCAACTGTTGTGGGGTGTTCCCCTCATGACGCTGGGAATGGGCTTAAACGCGGCACAAGTGGGCATGGTGCTGACCATCGTCACGATCACCACGGTTGCGTTTGGCCCCTTACACGGTGTGTTGTCGTCGCGCTTTGGTCGCCGTCGCGACACAGTGTCTCTGATACTGGCAGCCGTTCAAATAGCTGTGCTTGCTTTGTTTTTCCTTCAAGCCTCACCACCATCCATGGCGTGGCTCGTAGCGCTGCTAGTATTCCAAACTCTTGTTATTCCAGCAGCCAATTATGGCTTTGATACTGTGCGCGAAGCAGTAGACATCAAGGTCTTGGCATCTGCCACTGGCTTGGCAAACATGGGCGGTTTTGTCTCCACCATGATCGCCGCCCAGCTGCTTGGCATCCTGCTCGACCAGATTGCTCCCTCCGGCAGTTATACGTGGAGTGATTTCCGTGTGGCCTGGATTGCCGTATTTGTAACTTGGGCTGTGGGGTATGTCCTGTTCCTCAGCTTCTTCCTGCACACCCGCAGGCAACGTGTTAGTAAGGACGCTGGTGCGATCACTCGCCGTGTTGACGGCAAGTTAATTGACTAAGCATTTGGGACAAAAAACTAAACTTTGTGGCCTTTTTCAACGACAAAGTGCCCGAAAACCGCTCAGAGTTTAGTTTTTTGTCCGAATTCCCTCCTCACCTGAACGAGAGGGGGCCGTGCGGAATCTGCGCACTCCCAAGTTAGCGGTTGCGCTTGGAGACCAACGCATCAATCAGCGAATTAAGAGCGGCATCACCAAGTTGAACTGGGTCAAATGACGCCCCAGAATGCCCTTGGTACGAGTCTGGCTGGCCTGTATTGCCGGTGCGCTGCCCCGGTTCACCATCAAGGCGAGCTACCAGAGTGTTGTCCTTGAAATTTATTGCGGTACTTGGCCTAGCACCCGCGCTTTCAAGTGCACGAACAAAGGTGTTGAGTTTTTCCACGGTGAGATCTTCAAGATCAAGGGTGAGCTTCAATGACATGGTGTACTTTCTGCGAAAAGCTGTGGCGTAAGTGGGGTCGGGTGAACCTTACCTGAGGGGTCATTCCTCCCCTCGTTTTTTAGGGTGTGCTGCCTAAGATTCGCCCGTATAGGTTGACAGATTCAATTGCTAGCAAGGTCAGTGGCGTTGCGCGCCCATCACGGCAGACATCGGGCGCGCCCCACATAAGACTAGATGGAGAAGTCCGAGTGATCCGAGATGGGCTCACCCCAGAACACTTCATCGACCACTTGGCGTGCACGACGGGTGGACTTCAAATAGTTGTCTAGGAACTCTTGGTAATTGTGCGGATCCCACCCGGCTGCACCCGCCACAGCAGCAAGTTTTGGTCCTGGCTGTGGCAGCTGATCCATGCGTTTACCCGTTACCAACACAATGGCGTTACGCGCCTTGGTAGCGTTAATCCATGCTGTCTGCAGGATATCTACCTGATTCGCAGGCAGAATACTTTTCTCCTTGAGAACCTCTAACACATCCAGTGTGGAGGTGTTGTGCAACTCCTCGTTCTCGTGAGCATGCATAAGAGTCAGAAGCTGCGCGGTCCACTCGATATCCGTCAGCGCACCGCGCCCCAACTTGGTGTGGGTGTTGCGATCAGCGCCACGTGGCAGGCGCTCGTTGTCCACGCGCGCTTTCATGCGTCGGACCTCACGGATAACCTTCTCGCTCGCCCCCTCGGATGGGTAGCGGAATTTATCCACCATATGCAGGAAGCGTTTGCCTAGGTCTTCATCGCCGGCGATTTCCGTTGCACGCAGCAACGCCTGGACCTCCCAGACCTCACCCCAGCGCTCGTAGTATTGCTGATAGGACTCCAAGGTGCGCACGACCGCACCGGATCGCCCCTCAGGGCGCAGGCCAAGGTCCACCTCAAGCGGTGGGTCACCCGATGGTTTGGACAGGCGTTTGCGCATGCGATCACATATGCCAATAGCCCAGCGCACAGCTTCATTTTCTTCCACACCTTCGGCTGGCTCGCAAACGAACATCACGTCCGCGTCAGAGCCGTAGCCTAGCTCCGCTCCTCCAAGGCGGCCCATACCAATCACAGCGATCGTGGCGGGTGCCTTATCCAGCCCCTCTTGCTGAAGCGAATAGCGGATTTCTACACTCAGTGCTGCTTCGAGAACGGCGTCCCAAATGTAGGACAGCCCAAGACACACTTCCTTAATGGTCAGCATCTGCAGCAAGTCAGCTGCGGCAATGCGTGCGAGCTCCACACGGCGCATGGATCGGGCAACTGCGATCGCATCGTCTGGGTTATCGTGCCGGCTGGCGGCACGCACTAGGGACTTGCACCTGGCGGTCACCGGGGTTTCTAAAAGCTTTGGGCCACGCGCGCCGTCGCCCAGCTGCTTGACCACATCCGGTGCGGAGATGATCAGGTCCGCGGTGTACGGTGAGTTGCCGAGGATACGCATGAGTCGTTTGCCTACGATGCCTTCGTCGCGAAGCATGCGTAGGAACCAAATGCGGTCATGTGCGGCCTCTGATAGCTTGCGGTAGTTGAGCAGGCCAGCGTCTGGATCTGCGGTCTTGGACAGCCATTCCATGAGCGTAGGCAGCAGCATGGCTTGGATTTTTGCTTTTCGACCGCTGCCGGCGGCCATGGCGCTGAGGTGCTCGAATGCACGATCCGGGAACTTGTAACCCAGCGCAGCCAGCTGCAGCTTCGCTGCCTCTGGGCTGAGTTTGATCGCGTCCACGCTCATGTTCACCACGGAGTTCAGCAGCGGACGGTAGAACAGCTGGCGATGCAGGTACGAAATCTGGTGGCGAGTCTTTCGTAGCTTCTTATTCAACTCCTCCACCTTGGAGGACCCCTCGCTCGACACAAAGCCAGAAGCACCGGCCAGCCAGTGGTACTGCTTCTGGTCCTTCTCATCCGGCAACGTGTGCGTACGTTTTACCTTTTGCAGCTGGAGACGGTGCTCCAGCAGGCGCAGGAACTCATACGCCTCTATGAGGTCGGATCCGTCCTCACGGCCAATGTACCCGCCGTCTATTAATGCCTGCAGGGCGTCCACAGTTGCCAGCGTGCGCAAGAATTCATCGGAACGGCCATGTACCAATTGCAGGAGCTGGACCGCGAACTCCACGTCGCGGAGACCACCCTCACCCAGTTTGAGCTCTCGCTCCTTCAACGCTTTTGGCACGTTGTCCAGAACGCGCACACGCATCTTCTGCACGTCATCAACAAAGGAGTCACGCTGGGATGCCTCCCACACCATTGGCGAAAGAAGGCGGGAGTATTCCTGTGCCAAGGGCATGTTGCCGGTCATGGGGCGATGCTTCAGAAGCGCTTGGAACTCCCACGTCTCTGCCCACCGCTTGTAGTAGGCAACGTGGGAATCGAGTGTCCTCACTAGGGCGCCAGCCTTGCCCTCGGGGCGCAATGCTGCGTCCACTTCAAAGAAACCGCGGCATCCAGCCTTGATGAACTCACTGGCTACGCGGGTGGCATTGGCGTTTGCTGGCTCAGCGACGAAGATGACGTCAACGTCAGAAATGTAATTTAATTCGCGGGCACCGCACTTTCCCATGGCCAAGATGCCCACATGAGAATCTACCGGGGCGTCGTCATAGACCTTGCGCACAGCAATAGCCAAAGCTGCGGTAAGCGCGGCATCAGCGAGGTCTGACAACGTTGCGGAAATCACCTTGAATGCAACGGCAGGTTGGCCCACACGTCGCGAGTTCTCTGGGTAGGTACCAGCCAAGTCAATTGCCGCAATACGCATTAACAGGTTGCGGTAGGTGCGCTTGAGGGCAGCCTCCGCCTCCGGGGTGGCTTCAGCCGCCTTGTACGTACCCACGGTGGAAAGATCCGCAGACGCAGTGTCCTTACCTTCCCCGGCGCGGTCGCCACGGAAGGTCACATTCTGGGCATCCTCCTGGGAAAGCTGGACCTCCGCTGGGGCAGCGTTAATACACCCCAGAAGCTCGCGCAGCATTTCTTCCTTGGTGGGAATATCCTTCTGCAGCAGTTTCCACTCCGTGGGGTTGGCAACCAAGTGGTCACCCAGCACACTCGAACCACCCAGCATGGCGAAAAGGCGAACACGGAGGGAAACGTCACTGCGCAGCGCTTGGTCTAACTCCGCGTGCGACCCTAGGGCCTCGTCAAGGGCGTTCATCAAGCGAATCAAGTTGTTGAGCGCTAGATCCCTATCGGCCGCACCGGTGAGAGCCCATAGAAGATCTAAGCTTTCCCTATTGTTCCACTCCAGCCATTCCAGATCTCCCTCTGCGGTGGCGCGGTTGAGTCCCAGCGTAGCTGCCGTAGGGATGCTGCTTCGGTGTAACCCTTTGGTGTTATTAGTTCCTGCCATGATGGTGAGAATATTCCTCAAGAAGTGTCCGGACAGTGGTCACAGACTGGTTGCTAGTACACGAGGTTGGTTCGCAGCTCCCACGGAGTGATTTGCTGCTGGTAGTCATGCCACTCACGCCACTTGTTGCGGAGGAAGAACTCGAATACGTGCTCACCGAGGATGTCTGCCACAAACTCAGAGCGCTCCATTTCGCGCAACGCTTGATCCAAGTTGGTGGGGAGATCCTTGTACCCCATTGCACGTCGCTCGCGGCGAGTTAGCTCCCCGATATCGTCCACAGCCTGCTCAGGAATTTCATACCCCTCCTTGATGCCCTTCAATCCGGCGCCCAGCAAAACTGCGTAAGCCAAGTAAGGGTTGCAGGCGCTATCTGGGGATCGAACCTCAACACGGCGTGACTCAGCCTTAGTCATCCGGTAGGTAGGAATACGCACCAGTGCAGAACGGTTGGAGACGCCCCACGTAGCAGCCGTTGGTGCCTCATTGCCGAACAGAATGCGCTTGTAAGAGTTCGTCCATTGGTTCGTAATGGCAGAGAACTCGTTGGCATGATGCAGGATGCCAGCCACAAACTGCTTCGCAGTCTTAGATAGCGCGTACTCGTCATCGGGGTCATGGAACGCGTTGATATCTCCCTCGAAGAGGGACATGTGGGTGTGCATTGCGGAACCAGCGTGATCACGGAACGGCTTTGGCATGAACGTTGCAGCTACACCATTATCAATTGCTACCTGCTTCATCAGGTAACGCAGCGTCATAATATTGTCTGCCATTTGCAGCGCATCAGCATGACGCAGGTCAATCTCCTGCTGGCCCGGCGCAGTCTCATGGTGAGAGAACTCAACCGGAACGCCCATGTCCTCCAGAGCCAACATGGCAGAGCGACGGAAACGAGGCGCGTCATTATGAGATGCCTGGTCAAAATAAGAGCCATTGTCCGTTGGAACCGGCGGCAAACCGTTGGTGTCCAAGCTCTTTACTAGGTAGAACTCCACCTCCGGAGAGATCATGCAGCTAAAGCCTTCATCCGCCGCCAGCTCAACCTGACGGCGCAAAACCTGGCGAGGATCTGAGTAGTTTGGCTGCCCATCTGGATTAGCAATGTCACAGAACAGGCGCGCAGTTTTCAGACGAGAGTCATCATCAAACGGCAGCAACTGGAAAGTGGATGGGTCTGGCAGCGCAATGGTGTCCGCCTCCGACATGCGCGAGAAACCCTCGATAGCAGAACCATCGAAGCCAATGCCCTCCTCAAATGCAGACTCCAGTTCAGCCGGCGCCACTGAAACTGACTTGAGATAGCCGAGGATGTCAGTGAACCAAAGTCGTACGAAGCGGATGTCGCGTTCATCAATCGTGCGCAGCACATATTCCATCTGAGATTCCATGCCATACACGATACTTTTTCCGCCCCGCACAGAAGCGGGGTACGAGCGGTTTTCCAGCTAATTCGCACCTAGGTGCATATATCCTTCCAGCCTCCCACCCCCGACGGGGGTAAGCATGTCTGAGGCTCGTGTTTTAGTTCAATCAATCGAACATCCTTTCTATGTTTCTTGAACCCAGAAAGGCAGCCAAGCTTTCGAAAGGAGCAACAATGACCGCGAGCATAACTGACATCACTCATTACCGTCGCCGCTCGGAAAACCCCACCACACATGCAAACAGCCAACAGGAAGAGGCCTACCTGATCCAGCGCTTGCGCTGCGCTGAGGCAAACCTCGAAGATCTGCTCCTTCACTGCGCCATGGAGGGCCTGACACCCGCATGCATTGAGAAGATGGTGGGAGCACCGCTGAGGCTTCCCATCGATTACTGCATCCCCGAAGTAGTAAAGCTACTGGATTCCGCAGTGAACACGACTGTTGCCCTCTGCCGTACGCAGTGGCGAAGGGCCGTCCCCAAGGCACTATTTGGCAGATTTGAGCCGGAATCTGATGATGATTACTACTACCTCTTGTCACTGCTGGAAGATGCGTATCGGGACTTGAGCCGTGCGGTGAACGCTGTGCGTTAACAGTTTTACTTCTCCGTACCAGTGAATTCACCCTTATGCGAGCACAACCGCGTTCAACCTGCTAAAAACAAGGTATGAGTATCTCACAGCAGTTGGAAGTTGAAGCTAAGTTTGCGCTGACAGATGAGTCCTTGTCTGTACCGGACTTCACCGCTATTGACCATGTCCACGAAGTAGCTGAGTCAAACATATTCCAGCTGTCTGCTGTGTACTACGACACCGAAGATCTGCGTCTTACTCGTTCCAAGATCACCCTGCGCCGCCGGGTAGGTGGAAAGGATGAAGGCTGGCATATCAAGCTTCCTGCACGCGATGGCCGCTTGGAACTCCACCATGATTTAACTGACGGTGACGAGGGCATAGTTCCACCAGATCTTCTTACCAATGTCGCTTCCATTGTCCGCGGCAAGGAGCTAAAGCCCATCGCCCGCGTGGACAATGAGCGTCATGAAACCCTGATGGCGGATAAGAATGGTGTGATCGTCGCGGAATTCTGCGATGACCACGTCTCAACGTGGTCCTACTTGCCGGGAGGAAAAGAGCAGTCATGGCGTGAGTGGGAAATCGAAGCAACTAGGGCTGCTCAGGACCACGGGATCGCAGGCACGATCATCGCCTCAGCCTCGTCACTCCTTATCAAACAAGGCGCCCACACCTCCGATTCTCCATCAAAACTTGTGATGGCATTGGGTGACTCCATCAACAACGCACCCGCCACGTTTACAATGGCCGAACTTGATGAAGACTCCCCTGCTTACGCCGTCCTGTCTGCGCTGAAGCGCAACCGCGACAAGCTCATCGAATTTGACCCGAAGGTCCGCCGCGACGAATGGGATTCCATCCACCAGATGCGCGTTGCAACCCGAGAACTTCGCAGCCACATGCAAACTTTTGAAGGCATTCTCACCGGCGATGAGTACGCCAAGGTTGAAGCCGATCTCAAGGTACTTGCCGGAATCTTGGGACGGGCGCGTGACGCTGAAGTAGTTGCAGATCGTTTTCTAAAGCTGCTTGATAATGAAAAGACTGGTGCTCTCGACGAAGATGCCAAGCAGCACCTGCGCGAGGACATGACCAAGAAATACCGCTTCGAGCATTCGCGCGTGGTCAAGATACTTAACAATCCACGGTACTTCCAGCTCCTGGACAACCTAGATGAAATTTTGAGCAACCCGCCCCTGGCACCTGCAAGCAGCGAACCTAACGCTTCCACGCCGGCCCCTGCCAGCATTCAACCAGAAAGCGGCAAAACTACTGCTGAGACTATTCTGGGCGATCACTTGGACAAGGCGTACCAGCGATTGGTCCGCAGACACGAATATGCGGTTACCAGCTGGGGTGATGAGAACCTCTCTCTTCATGAGCGTGAGGACCGCTTCCACTCAATGCGCAAAGCAGCTAAGAAACTGCGTTACGCTGCAGAAGCCGTGGGCGACGCCACTGATCTGGACACGGGCAAGCTGTACTCCGCCTGCAAAAACATGCAAGAGGTGTTAGGGGATTTCCAAGACGCCGTCACTTCTCGTGACAAGCTCCTTGAGCTCGCACGAAAGGCACACCGCCGCGGCGAGGACACTTTCGGCTACGGCGTCCTCTTCCAACAGGAGAACCAGCTCTCGTTGGACTACTTACAGGACTACCGCGATGCCTTCAAGGCAATTAAAAAGGCCTACAAGAAGCTGCAGGAGAAGATAGCTGAGAACAGCAAGCGCAAGGCCAAGGAGGCTGCAAAGGCTCGTCGGAAGGCTAAGAAGCTAGCAGAAAAAGAAGCCGAGGCCGCGAAGAAACTGCAAAAACTAGCGCGTAAGGAAGAAAAGCGCCGAGCAAAGGAGCAGGCAAGGATCGAACGCGAAAAACTCGCAGCCGTGGAGGAACTTGATCAGGTATCCAGCGTGGAGGACACCGCCGATTCGCTCGAGAAAACCGCCACCGAGTAACAGCGCAACCCCACAGGACACAATTGAGGGATGAGCAGTACATCATGCTGCTCATCCCTCTCAAAGCTTGATGAGAGCACACAACTGCATAGGTTGAAGGACCAAGTGTGCTCTACTCACAAGCCTAGGCAGCTATGGGCTTATGCGGGATTAGTCTTCCTGACCCCAGTCATCATCTTCCTCATCGTAGGCATCTGCGGCTTCATTGCGAGCCTCCGCAATTTTGAGGGCGTTGGCCGCTTCTTCCTGGGTGTCGTACGGCCCCATACGGTGAGCGAAGCTAGAAACCTTGCCCTGCTCTACCTGTCCGGTTTCCTGGTTGAAGTACCACTTGTCATCATTATTAGCCATTGGTTATCTCCTTGCGGTTTACCCGTTCAGTGTGTACAAACGAGCAGCTCGATGGGAAGTGTTGTCGTGGTGCCAATTGTAGAGGGTTATATCGTGCCGTGCGGTGCACCTCAGTAACGAAATGGGCTTTTACGCCATCGAGAGTTACAGGCAAGGATGTTTAAGGGGCGCCGCTACCGCTGGAATTTACTGTTCACTGTTATTCGGTAGTATTGCGGTGTTGTTCTCCCCTCACCCCACCGATTGTCGTATTGGAGCGAATTGCATGACTGATGAAATCCATAGCGCATCTGATCTAGTCCAGCGTGCCTGTGATCTTCACAGCGCAGCCTTTGGTGAGGATCCGGTGGCTACCGCCGCCGCACCGGGGTCGTGGTCACTCATTGGCGAGCACACCGATCCTTACGGCGGCGTGGTTTTGCTCAGTTTGACTGACCTTCGCACTGTTGCAGCAATCAGCCCACGTAATGATCGAGCTGTCGTGGTGGAGATGGAGACATTCGATCACCGTACCGGTGAATTTGATCGCATCTCGGACAAAACCACCTTGGATAAGGTAGCGACCTTCAGTGAGGATAAGGAGAAGACTTCCTTCACCGTGGCCGAACACTTGGGCGGGTTGGTGCAAACTATGATGCACCGGCAAATGCTATCGCGCGATACCGCAGGCTTCTCCATCGCAATCTCGTCCACTATCCCAGAGAAATCCGGTCTTGGCGGCGACGTTGCACTCGACGTCTCCGTTGCACTGGCCGTTGGGCACGGCATCGATGATCTGAACGTCGCTCCTGTGCGCGCCAAGCTCGCCGACGTCTGCTACCAAGCATCGCAACACTTTGCGGATTACCCGAGCGTGCGCGCGCGTTACACTGCTGCCCTGCGCGGCCACGCAAACGCACTTAACGTTGTCGATTACTCCGATGGGTCCATCACTCAAGCGTCTCATCCGGTAGGGCCAAGCACGAGGACGTCCGCACTCCTCATCACTGCAGGTGCACAAGAAAGCTACGGTGAGCTCATCAAGGAGCGCCATAAGTTTATTGAAGACGCAGGCCATGCCTTCGCGGCTTCCTCCTTGCGCCTGCTTCCTGAGGCGCCTACACGCGTTGTTGATTGGCTTGCTGCCATCCACGAGGTCAACGGACCAGAGGGGGTCCCAGAAATTACAGAGGCATCGATGTGGATGAACTTCCTTGAAGCAGAGACCGCTGATGCGGTGTCCACCTCCCAGGCTATTCGTTCCCGTCGCCACGGGGATATCTTCCCGATCTTGAACAGGTCTCAGCAACACATGGACTCCGAGCTTGGCGTCGTCAGTGACGCTGAGCGGGCCCTCGCTCAGCTGTGTCTGAGCCGCGGCGCTTTGAGCGCTCGCTCGAGCGAGTCCGGTGCATCCACGGCGGTCGTTGCGATCGTCGAGTCTGCTCATGCAACGAACTTCACGCACGACTTAGCTGCCGACGGACTCAGCGTGATTGAGCTCCTACCAGGCGAACCAGCGAACTAGGCCCACAGCTCACAAACACCTCCCACCCTGTTGAATCTCTATTTCAACAGGGTGGTAGTGTATACACCATGAACGAGCCGCCTATTGTTGTGACCGAAGATGACACCGCACCGGAGCAATCGCGCACCTTCCGCCAAGGCTGGACTCTAGCGCTACTTGCCGTGGTCATTGTTTTAGTTCCCGCAATCCCCGGCTTCCTAGCACCCCAAGCAGCAGTGCACATATCTTTTGCCTGCCTTTTCCTCGGACCGTTGGTTCTTGGCATTGCCGACGGTTTCCAATTTCGGTTGAGCTGGTCCTTCATCTGTTTAGGTGGCCTGTTCTACTTCATTTCCTTCATACTGTATTACCCGGATGGTGCATGGGTATACATCATCCCCGTGGTTCTACTCGCCTGGCTCGGTTCAGCTATAGGTGCGCGTCTGGGTAACAAGGCAACGGCTGAAAAGGTGAATGATGTCGCTTGAAAGCTGGGATCTTCACCATCCAAAACTTGGCCATCTCAAAGTACAGTTTGGCTATGATGCCGATTTCCACGAGGCTGACCCCCAGTGGCCAGGCGATCCAAAAGAATACGTGCCCGTTGAGGTTGGGGATTCAGTCAAGCACCGCTTGACGGCCCGAATCAAAAACCCACCGTTGCGCACCCAGATCAGCCATGATGGGCGAATTCTACGCCGGCTTGCTGATGTCCCCACCACCCGCGTCCCGCTGGCAGCTCGCCCAAAGGACAAGTTAGGCGAGCTCGAAAGCATGATCGCTCCGCCCCCAAAGGACAAGCCATCCGTCAGCTTTCAGCGCAACATCTTCGGCGAGGTCATCTCAGTCTCATTCCGCCGAGGAAATGAAGTCATTGAGTTCGATCCGCCCGCCGGTTCCCGTGGCGAGGCCTACCTCAAAGCTCTCGAGTCAAGCCAAGTTAAACGGTTTTTCTTCACGTCCGCGGCTGGTTTGGGTAAAGGTGGCTGGGCCTTGTTCGTGGTTCTCTTTGGAGGCTTCTTTGGCAGGATTTTGGATTGGTTGTTGTCATTCTTGCCGGACTGGGACCTGCCAGACATTGAGCTCCCACACATAGCTCTACCTGTACCCCGCTTCCCAGACATTGCGCTTCCCACTCCGCGGTGGCCAGATTGGAACCTGCCCGATCCACCAGGGTGGCTAGTGTTCATCATGGACTACACGAATGTGTGGATCCCTATCCTTGTGGGTGTAGTAGCCGGAGTGTTAGCAATGCGCAACCACAAGAAATCCGAAGACAAAAAGAAACAGTGGCAGTCCGAACCACTGGAAAGCTAACGCGCAAAGCCAAAAGGGTGCAGTTTCTCAACTGCGCCCCTTCATCACTATTGGGTACCTAGTCAGCCGGCCACGCGAACTCTACTTCACGTGCCTCAGGGTCTGCCTTGATCAACGTCACCGTTGTGATGGTGCCCGCTGGTGGCGCACCTACACAGTTTGCGAACACTGGAGGGTGCTCAATGAACAGTCGCGCGGTTTCCCGCTTTTGGTTGGTCTCCAGAACGTACGCCTCATAGTTTGTACCGATCCACGGCTCAAGCACCACTGCCTCAGTAAGATCTAGAGCAGCTCGATCCACGTTGCCTGCAATACTGCCGGTACGCTTCATGGCTTCGATTACCTCATCCGTCTGCTCAGTAACCCAAGCAGGCAGATCACTGCCATTGGCAAGATGCAGACAGTACTCGGTAGCGTACCGGTCAACCAAACGGCGCAGCGGTGCGGTGACGTGGGAGTAATGCCCACCCACACCTGCATGTACTTGGTCTTCAGTTGCTGGAGCGGAAAGTGACTCGTAGCCGGAACCACGCAGCAGTTTTTGTGCTTCGCGCATGACTGCCTGTCCTTTAGGATCTACCGCCTCCACGCTAGCGATGAACGCACCCACGTTCTCTGCAGTGAAGTTATCTACCTCGTACCCCAGCGCACGCACTACCTGAGTGAAGCTATCAATGTCCTCCTGCTCAGCTGGCTTGAGGGTACGAAGAATTCCCTTACCTGCCTTTGCCATCATCTGTCCCGCTGCCTTACCCGTCAGCAGCGAAATCTCTGAGTTGTAGTCCATCATCTTCAGCCGTGGTTCGAGCTCCAAAACCGCGTGGCCGTCGTCATCGCGCCCTACCCGCTGAGATGGTGTGCGCAGATTGATTGCCTTTACGCGCAACGCTGTCTTCTGGCGCAGCTGACCAACCTCTGGCAGCAACTCAATTGCTGGATGCAATGCGCCCGATTCCATGTCAGCTTCAGCAGTTTCGTAGTCAAGCCGGGCAACGGAGTGCACCAGAGCGCGCTCTAACTTCACATCTACAATCTCACCGCTGCTATCTAGGGAGATGCGCCACAGAACCGCCGGGCGGTCCACATCTGGCAGCAAACTTGCCGCCCCCTCGCTCAGCGGGGCGGGGTGCAGGCGCGCAGGCTCGTCTGGAAGGTAGATTGTTTGCCCGCGATTGCGAGATTCTTGAGCCACAAGACTATCCCCACCAACGAATGCTGCCACATCCGCGATGGCGTAGTAGACCACGTAACCGGTCTCAGTCCGTTCAATGCGCACTGCCTGATCCAAGTCCATGGAGCCAACGGGATCAATGGTTACCATTTCCAGATCACGGCGATCAACACGGGAATCAGCGTAAGCGTCAGTGAGCTGCTCCGCTTCCTTTTCAACCTCAGGTGGGAAAGGAACCCGAACGGAGAATTCCTCAGCAATGGAGTCAAAGTTGAGATCGGCTGCATAAAGTTTCATGCCCACCAATTGTTCCAGTTTTTCCACGCGATAGCAGAAACCGCAGGTAATAAAACCTGCGGCGGGAAAGAAAAAGAGCGAATGAGTCACCCTATAAGCCGGATTCTGTGCCGCAGAAAACTGCGGCGGTGACCATCCATCTGGACCAGCCATTGCTGGTGGCCTCAAGCAGCTACCTGTGAACTCGGGCGGGCAGCCCTCAAGCATCCACACACGCACGCGTGGTGTTACCCAGCGCGCGAATCTTGCCTTGCTCCCAGTGGGGTTTACCCAGCCACGCCAGTCGCCTGGTCATGCTGGTGCGCTCTTACCGCACCGTTTCACCCTTACCCAGCTAACTGGGCGGTCTACTTTCTGTTGCACTTGCCCGCGCATTGCTGCGGGTTGCTGTTAGCAACCACCGTGCCCTGTGGAGTCCGGACTTTCCTCGAATCAGTGCCTGCGCACAGATGTGCCGTTGCATTGTTCGCGATCACCCAGGCGGCTCATTCGCAAGCAATCACTTTACCCCCACTCGAACCGGTGACCAACATTGGCATATTCCGCGAGGCTAAATCTCGCATCCCCAAGGCGCGCACGCAAAGCTCAAGGCACGTCGCGCTACGCTGTCACGGGCTGCAGGAATGATGTGTCATTAAAGAGACACAGGCACGATGGACCATCCTCATAGAACTCGACGACGGAAACTGACGCCAGGTCAAGGTGCAGGCGGTGAACAATGTCTGCAGGACCCGCAACAGCTTCACGGATGATGGCCTTGATCGGTGTGACGTGGCTGACTACTAAAACAGTCTTGCCTTGATAACGACGGATTATCTCCTTGAGAGTATTGGTCACGCGCTCGTGGGCGGCATCGAGCGATTCACCGTTTGGGGTAGCAACACTCGTATCCAACAGCCATTTGGAGTGTAGTTCTGGGTCGCTTTCTTGAGCTTGGGCGAAGGTCATTCCGTCCCAGTCACCAAAGCTCATTTCTCTCAGACCATCATCGGTCTCAACGGTCTTGCCTAGGAGATTGGCCACGTACGTCGCGGTTTGCTGACACCTCCCCAATGGAGATGCCACGACGGCCTCAATGTCATCCATTGTGTTGGAGATATGGCTCGCAGCCGCCCGAGCTTGACGCTCACCTAACTCGGTGAGGTCCGGATTGGAACTGCCAGAATACTGCTTGGCCTTAGACATCTCGGTTTGCCCATGGCGCAGAAGCACGATTCGCGTTGGCGTGGTTGTGGCTCCATTCCACGCGGTTGGGCTACTAGCCTGGTGTTGGTCCGAGTCCCCCTCTTGGGACGGCGCCACACTAGGGCTGTCAACTTTGTCAGCTTCCGGATCAAAGGCCGAAGAGTTGGCCGACGCGCTAGCGGGATCACCCAGGTCAAGGATGCCTATCGGCGCACCCTTAGCGAGTGCGTCCATAGCCGTGTTAGCAAGTCCATCCGCCACCGTGTTTTCCTTGCGGGGTACCCAGTTGTAGCTGATGGACGCAAAGTTGCGTGCGATTGCTTGGCACTTAACAGCCAGTTCACGCATGTCGGGGTGCTTAATCTTCCATCGCCCTGACATCTGCTCCACCACAAGCTTGGAGTCCATCAAAACTTCTACTTCGCGAGCGCCCATCTCATACGCGGCACGAAGCCCGTTGAATAGGGCATGGTATTCAGCCACATTGTTAGTGGCGGTACCCACTACGTAGCTGATTTTGCGTAGAACTTGAGAGCGATCCGCGTTGTAGAGAACAGATCCGGAACCAGCGATGCCGGGATTGCCCCGTGAACCGCCATCGGCCTCGATAATCACCTTGCCAATGCTTTCACCGCCTGGGCTACCTGGTGCTGGCTGTCCGGAGGCGGAGAAGAGATCGAATGAATCACTCATGATTTTCTAGACCTTTGGGGTATTTGCGGAAACATTCCTAGGAGACGAAAACTGCGTGAGATTAGTTGCGGATGAGGAAGCTGCCACAATCAGGGCATTCAGGTAGCTCATCCGCTGGCGCGTTGCGGATTGCAGAAATATCGGATGGTGGGAGCACCATGAAACAGCCGTCGCAGCTGCGACCGTTAAACCGAGCTACGCCCACGCCGTTAACCTGACGCTGCGCGTCGTATTCCGCCAACACATCCGCAGGAATGCGTTCCCGCAGTGCTTGTGCGCGCTCCGCATTCTCTTCAGCGGACCTGTCTTCCGGCAGGGATGCCACTTGATCGCGCAATGATTCGATCTTGCGGTCCAGATCCTTAAGATTCTGCTGATGGATGTCATTATTTCGGCGCAGCGCGTGGATCTCATTGTGAGCCTCTGCGAGCTCAGACAAAAGATCACCAATGCGTGACTTTGCCGTGTAGTAGTCCTTGGTGAGGTCCTTGCGCTGTTCCTCGTCGGTGGCGGCGGCTAGCTGGCGCTTGTCGTCGTCGGCACGTCGGCGCAATTTGCGCTCGTCCTCTTGGATACGAAGAATCTCCAGCTCCATGTCGTCTACAGCCAGCTGCGCGGAGCCAGCGGCGTTGTGCATGCGCTCACGCTCTGCGAGGAGCTTGTCCAGTTCCTCCTGCTCAGGGCTCACCTTGGCCGAGGTAGCTGATGCGGCGTTACGTTCGATATTGGCCAGGTCCAGCAGGACGCTTTGCAGATCTTGTGAAAGCTTCATTCGTGCATGTCCTTCATTGAGTTCTCTGAAATTCTTTGGACTTAAAGGTTGCATTCTATCGAAACAACCACGACCGCCCATGATAGTCCTATCAATGGTGGCAAGGTCATTCACCCTACCACCATCACTGCCCTCACCCGTGGCAGGAATTAGTTTCCAGCAGGGTGCGCGGAAATGGTCCACGGATCCGTCCGGTTGTCCAGAACCGATACCTCGAGGCCATCTAAATTCTTAGAAAGGATCTCTTGGCACTGCGCAGTCCACGGGTATTCGCTTGCCCAGTGAGCAGTATCGATCACGAATGGACCGCCCGCCCGCAAGTGCTCATCCACTGGATGGTGGCGAAGATCTGAGGTGACGTATACGTCTACTCCAGCCTTCGTGGCAGCATCGAGGAAGCTATCTCCGGAGCCGGAAGACACAGCAATCTTTTCCACCATTGCGTCCTTGTCGCCGGCGGCGCGGATTCCCCAGACGGTCTCCGGAAGTGCATCTGCTACCTGCTGAACAAAGTCCCCGAAGCTCACCGGCTGTGGGAGCTTGCCCACGCGCCCCAAGCCGTATGCCTCCTCCAGCTTTTGGGTCGATTCCATACGCACGACGTCAAAAGCTGCTTCCTCGTACGGATGGGATTGCCTGAGCGCATCCATAATTGCCCTGCGTTTTCCACTTGGCGCCACGAACTCAATGCGGATTTCATCCACCGTCTCCGCGTTCCCCGCGGTACCAATCGCAGGATTCGCATTGTGGCTGGGGGTGAACTCACCTGTACCAGCAAAGCTAAACGCACATTCGGAATACTCCCCCACATTGCCCGCACCGGCGGCAAAGATCGCTTCTTTAACCTGCGCAGCACTCTCCGCAGGGACTTGCACTCCCCACTTATCCAGGCCAGTGAGCTTGGGAGCTAGGGGCACCGTAGGTCCCTGAATCCCCACCAACTCTGCCAACTTGTCATTGACTCCGGGGCGCGCCGAGTCAGCGTTGGTGTGTGCGCTCAACAGGGCTACACCGCCGGTGATGAGCGTGTGAATGACCTTTCCCTTAGGGGTATCAGCTGCAACAGAAGTAACGCCCCTCATGAGCAAAGGGTGGTGCACTATCAACATGTCAGCCCCCTCAGCCACAGCTCGCTCTGCCACTGCCTGGGTGCAGTCCAGCGCAAGAACCACCTTGCTTACGCTCGCCGACGGGTCACCACACACGAGACCCACCGCATCCCAACTCTCGGCGAGGTGTGGCGGGTAGGCGGTGTCCATGACTTTGCGGACGTCTGCGACTGTGTAAGAAGACATAAATACTGTGATCCTTGGTTTTAAGTAACGATAAGTGACTATAAGTAACGGTAAGTAACGGTAAGTAACGCTGCGTTACTTATAGGCTACTGGAACCCTACTCACCCGGTGCTTGCCCATGACGTGCCGGAGTAGTCTTGCATGCCCCACGGGAAAGAAACCAAGGCCGGCACCTATGCGATTTGGGGGTTTGTTTGCCAGACTAGAGGGCATGAAAGTCTTGCTCATTGACGTTGACGGCACCATCATTAACTCTTTCCCAGGTATTCGCCAGTCCCTGTTTAAGGCGCTCGATGAGTACGGATGGCAGCGCCCCTCGGAGGAAGTGCTGCGCAAGCTTCCTGGTCCGCCGCTGAAGGTGACGCTTCGCTCCTATGGTATGAACGAATCTGAGGTCAATGAGGTCTTTGGCCTGTACCGAACGTTTTACAGCGAGGATGGGTGGTCGAATTCGCGGCTGTTTGACGGCTGGGAGGAATCCCTCAAGCTGTGGAAAGAGCAAGGCTTTACTCTATGCACGGCCACCAGTAAGAACGAGGACACCGCCGCTCAGATGCTTGAACACCTGGGTGTAGCCCACTACTTCGACTTCATCGGCGGTGCTAACAATATCGATCGTGATACAAAGGCGGACGTCATTGCGTGGGTTCTACAGAACCTCGGGATCGAAGATTCAGCCAGCGAAATAGCTCTCATGATCGGTGACCGCTCCCATGACACCGAAGGCGCAGCTAAATTTGGGATCCCCACCGCGCTAGTAGGTTGGGGGCACGGTGACCAAGCAGAGTTTGATCAGGCAGCTTACTTTGCCCATAACATGCGTGAGCTGAGTGCGATCGTCGCCCAGCATTTCTGTACCCAGTAAACACCTCAATCTTTTGTAAGGGACTACTATGACTAACCCACTTCACATTGTTTTTGTCTGCACTGGAAATATTTGTCGCTCCCCCATGGGCGAAATCATCCTCAAGAAAGCTGTTGCCGATGCCGGCCTGGACACCAAAGTCCGCATCACTTCCTGCGGCACCGGCGGATGGCACGTTGGCGATGGCGCTGATTACCGTGCTGTCAACGAGCTGGCACGCGCCGGTTACGACGGCAGCCAGCACCGTGCAACGCAGCTTGGCGACGAGCACCGCGATGCAGATCTCCTCGTGGCCCTGGACCAGGGCCACTACAGAGCACTCATGAGGCAAGGCTACGAGAAGGACCGCGTCAAGCTGCTCCGCAGCTTCGACCCCAGTGCAGGCGATGATCTCGAGGTTAAAGATCCTTACTATGGCACCGAAAAGGACTTCGCCACCACCCGCATCCAAATTGAGGCAGCCGTGGACGGGATGTTGGATTGGATCAACCACCAGCTAGGCACTAAATAGCCCCAAGGAGCGTTAGTCTTGTGTAGTTCTTTAGCTGCGCTATGACTAAAGACTACTGTTAGTTATGTTGGCTTAGTTTTTCCAAGCCGCTTACCTGCTGCTTACTTCGTGAGGAAACCAGAGACTTACATGGCAACTGCGCTGCGATCTCAACGCCAGACCTCAGGGTGGAAAACATTCCTACGCCCAGGTTGGATACTTACGGCCGTCTTGGTCATCGCCTTCTCCTACTTAGCCATTTGGGTACTGTCTCCGTGGCAGTTGGGCAAGGATGACGCTCTCGTGAACCGCAACGAGCACGTGGAGCGCGCATTCGAAGTTGCCCCCGCCCCTTATGAGGAGATCTTTGATGACAACGGTGCCATCAAAGATGACCAGGAGTGGATGCGCATCACCGCCACCGGTGAATTCATTACAGACAAAGAGGTCCTGCTGCGCATGCGCCCAGTGGAATCAACACCGGTATTCCAATCGCTGACCCCATTCCGCCTAGACAGCGGCGAACTACTCCTGGTCAACCGTGGCTGGGAGCCAACCAGCCCAGGCGACGTCCCCAATGTTCCGGCACCACCACGCGGGGAAGTGACCATCACCGGCCACGCGCGCTACAACGAAGTCTTCCCTGCCACCGAGCCCATGTTCGACCATGGTTACGAGCAGGTCTATGGCATCAATACTGACCAGATTTCTGACATCACGGGCCTAGATTTGGGGCAAGACTTCATCCAGCTCACAGACAGCTCCACTGGCGTAGTCAATGCCATGCCCATGCCCAAGATGGACCGTGGAAACCACCTCTCCTATGGCCTCCAGTGGATTGCTTTCGGCATTATGGCGCCACTCGGCTTGGGCTATTTTGTGTACTCAGAAATCCGCGAACGCAAGCGTACGCGGGAAGAAGAAGCAGAGATGGAGCTCGCCAACAACACACAGCCTGTGGCCACGGGCCCAGGAGAAGACGGTGAGAATGATTCAGATGACACCGAGCCAGCTGCATCACCAGTAACCGAACACCCTCAGGAGAGCCCAGAAGCCGCGCAAGAAGATTACGAAAAGGCCCACAGCCAGAGAATGCGCAGCCGATACGGCGATTCCCATAAGAATTACTTTGAAAAGCGCCGCGGTGGAACGTTCACCTAAGGCATACGAAAGTCCGGTCGAGCTCTAAGCTCGACCGGACTTTTTAATAACTGGATTACTCACATAAAAAACCACCTTGCTATTTCTAGCAAGGTGGTTTTTAACTGTGCGCCCTGACGGGCTCGAACCGCCGACCTGCTGGGTGTAAACCAGCTGCTCTCCCAGCTGAGCTAAAGGCGCAGATATTGTTCTAGCTAGGAACTTGGTTCCTGCTGTCCTGAACAACGTGGATAAGATTAACACACAATACAAAAAGAGGAAAAATCGCCAGTACAGGACGCATTTTCGTTATCCTGCATGGCGATTATTAAACGGCTTGTTTGTAGGTTTACAGACTGCGGCTTGGCACGAGCATTGCCGCCTGCCATTGCCCTAGGCGTTCCGCCTTAGTTTGGACCATTCCAGCCAGCTGCGCTGACTCTGAAATGACACCCGGCTCCAGAGCTCCTTGCTTACCGGCTCCAGGACTCAGCAGCCATACGCGACCATCCTCACCCAATGGGCGGACAGCATCCACGAGGCCATCTACCAAGTCACCATCATCGGAGCGCCACCACAGGAGCACTACGTCACAGATTTCATCTGTGTCTTCATCCAACAGCTCATCGTCAATGATGTCCTCGATGGATTCACTGATCTGACTATCACAATCGTCATCCCAGCCAACCTCTTGGACAGTCATGCCGTTTTTGAAACCCATACGGCCGACAAGCTCCGCAATATCCATCGCGGACTTTTTCCCCTTCGATACTGATTCGTTCATCGCAGTAAATTCTACCGCTTTACAGCCCCAACACATCCACATCCGACAAGGAAATTCACCCGCTTCACCCCTCATCAAAATCTGGGCTCACAAATCGAGTCGTCCAATCCTTCTCCTAGCGATACAGCCAAGTGTCACTACCACGATGTAATTCACCACTCACACGGAATCCCTATGCCACATAGGTCACAAAAATCGACATCAGACCTTAACTCCGCTTTTACACCTACCCACATAGGGAAATTGATAAAAGCGCAGGTAGCGCGATCATCGCCGATCCTAAAACATTCACAAAAAGGAAATTCTCAGACAACCACGTATCCTTTATTAACGAACGTCTTTGTAATGACGCACATTGCAAAGACTGGCAAAAGTTAGCTAGGTAACCAGCGCTACACCAAGTGTGGCAATGGTTTGCCCCTTCTCACCCACGTTGGGGCATCGCGGATACGTTCCCCCTTTTTAAGGGGCATAAAGTTCCTCGACACAATCGCTTAAGAACTTTCAAATCTCAATACTTCTAACTATCACCGGAGGTGTGACATGGCTGATCAAAAGTTTGGTAAGCACACCGATGACTCCAACTTCGCACTCATTCGCGATGGCGTCGCTTCTTACCTGAACGATCAAGACCCCGAAGAAACCCGTGAGTGGATCGAATCCTTTGACGGGATGTTGGCGGACTCCAGTCCAGAGCGCGCACGCTACCTGATGCTGCGCATGCTGGAACGCGCTTCTGCAAAGCGCGTAGATCTTCCACCAATGACGTCCACTGACTACGTCAACACCATCCCTACCACCTTGGAGCCAGAGTTCCCTGGTGATGAGGAGATTGAGAAGCGCTACCGCCGCATGATCCGCTGGAACGCAGCAATCATGGTGCACCGCGCTCAGCGACCAGGCATCGGCGTTGGCGGCCACATCTCCACCTACGCAGGTGCTGCCCCACTCTACGAAGTAGGCTTTAACCACTTCTTCCGCGGCAAGGACCATCCAGGCGGCGGTGACCACGTCTTCTTCCAAGGACACGCCTCTCCAGGCATGTACGCTCGCGCGTTCCTAGAGGGTCGACTAAGCGAAGATGACCTCGATGGCTTCCGCCAAGAGGTGTCCCGCCCACAGGGCGGCCTCCCTTCCTACCCGCACCCACACGGCATGAAGGACTTCTGGGAGTTCCCAACTGTGTCCATGGGCTTGGGGCCGATGGACGCTATTTACCAGGCTCGCTTCAACCGCTATCTCCACAACCGCGGCATTAAGGACACGTCCGATCAACACGTGTGGGCATTCCTCGGTGACGGCGAGATGGACGAACCAGAGTCCCGCGGCCTGATCCAAATGGCGGCGCTCAACAACTTGGACAACCTCACCTTCGTCGTGAACTGCAACTTGCAGCGACTCGACGGCCCAGTCCGCGGTAATACCAAGATTATTCAGGAACTCGAGTCCTTCTTCCGCGGCGCGGGTTGGTCTGTGATCAAGGTGGTCTGGGGCCGCGAGTGGGATCGTCTCTTCGAGGCGGACAAGGAAGGTGCTCTTGTTGAGCTCATGAACACCACCCCAGACGGTGACTTCCAAACGTTCAAGGCTAACGACGGCGCATACGTCCGTGAGCACTTCTTTGGCAAGGATCCTCGCACCGCGAAGCTGGTTGAGGACTGGACTGATGAGGAAATCTGGAACCTGCGACGCGGTGGTCACGATTACCGCAAGATTTATGCAGCATACAAGAGGGCTCTCGAAACGAAGGATCGCCCAACGGTCATCCTCGCTCATACCATTAAGGGCTACGGCTTGGGTCACAACTTCGAGGGCCGCAACGCTACCCACCAGATGAAGAAGCTCACTCTGGACGATCTGAAGCTGTTCCGCGACAAGCAGGGCATTCCTATCTCCGATGAGGAACTGGAGAAGGATCCGTACATGCCTCCTTACTACCACCCAGGTGAGGACTCCGAGGAGATTAAGTACCTTCTCGAGCGCCGCAAGGAGCTCGGCGGATTCGTCCCAGAACGCCGGAACAACTACGAACCAATCCAGGTACCTGGTTTGGATAAGCTCAAGGGCCTACGCAAGGGATCCGGCAAGCAGAAAGTTGCCACGACCATGGCTGTCGTCCGTGGTTTTAAGGAGCTTATGCGTGATAAGGATCTAGGCGAGCGCTTCGTTCCAATCATCCCAGATGAGGCTCGTACCTTCGGTATGGACTCTTGGTTCCCTACCCTGAAGATCTACAACCCACACGGCCAAACCTATGTGCCTGTAGATCATGATCTGATGCTGTCTTACCGCGAAGCAACCGACGGTCAGATCATGCATGAGGGCATCAACGAGGCAGGATCCACCGCAGCATTCATCGCAGCCGGTACGTCCTACGCCACCCACGGCAAGGCAATGATCCCGCTCTACATCTTCTACTCCATGTTTGGATTCCAGCGCACCGGTGACTCTTGGTGGGCTGCAGCCGATCAGATGGCACGTGGCTTTGTCCTCGGCGCTACGGCAGGTCGCACCACCCTCACGGGCGAGGGCCTCCAGCACATGGATGGACATTCCCAGATCTTGGCTTCCACCAACCCGTCTGTGGTTTCCTACGATCCGGCGTTTGCATACGAGATTGCCCACCTTATCCATGAAGGTATTGATCGCATGTACGGCCCAAATCGCGGCGAAGATGTGATGTACTACCTGACCATCTACAACGAGCCAATCTCGCAGCCAGCGGAGCCTGAGGATCTGGACGTTGAAGGTCTACACAAGGGCATTTACCTGTACGAGAAGGCCGAAGGTGGCGAGCACGAGGTCTCCCTCCTCGCATCCGGCATTGGCATGCAGCAGGCACTCCGCGCCAAGGAAATCTTGGCCGAGAAGTACAACATCGGCGCGAACATCTTCTCCGTCACCTCTTGGGTTGAGCTAGCCCGCGAGGGCCGCGCCAAGGAGCTGCAGAAGCTGCGTACTCCAGGTGAGCAGGTTGACGAGGCTTTCGCCACGAAGCAGTTGAAGAAGGGATCTGGCCCATACGTTGCAGTGTCCGATTTCGCTTCTGACCTGCAGGAGCAGATCCGCCGTTTCGTTCCGGGAGACTACACCACTCTTGGTGCAGACGGCTTCGGATTCTCCGACACCCGCCCAGCAGCACGCCGCTACTTCAATATCGATGCTGAATCCGTTGTTGTAGCTGCGCTCAATGCACTGGTCCGTGAGGGCAAGATTGACAGCTTCGTTGCAGAACAAGCAGCAGCTGAATTGAATATCACTGACCCCACCAAGGCTTAAACCTTAAAGCCCACTAAGTGGTCTCTTTCCCGTCATGATTGGGAAAGAGACCACTTTTTTAAACCCGTGTCTCACTCTCCCGTTTTCCGTCACCCGGACGGTGGCTATCCTGAATTCACTCAAGAAACCTAGGTCGCTCCCACACACCTCAAACTGACGCTGCCTCAGACTGGCATTGTCAGCACCCCTACTTCTTACCTGTAATCGGATGAGGGACTATGTTTCCTAGGGCCAGCGCACACGCATGAAGCACTCAAGGGCAATTAAAGAGCGTAGAACTCGGTGACATTAAGCCGCCCCAAGGGGCCAAGATATTTAGCCGGTGTACCCAGAAACTACTCTGGGTACACCGGCTGCTTCCATTTGCGATCCTACTGCCCGGTCTTTACACCAAAGGCGTCACGTGGAGATCGATCGTTCATAGCCACTGCGCGCGGTTCCCCTGCCATCGGCGTAGCTACTCCCACGGGATTTGTGCCTGATTGCTGAGCAGCCTCAGTGGAATTCTTGCAATCTCCGCCGATGCTACGGGCGATGAGTTCGTCCACTGCCTTATCAATTATCCAAGGAGTTTCAAGCGGGACCATATGGTCAGCGCCTGGAACAACTTGCAGGCCGGCGTCCTCCCAGATGCTGACAATTCGTTCTGATTGTTCTAACGGAGTTACTTTGTCACCATCACCCACAATCACAACTCCAGGAATTCCTATGAGTGCCTTGACGCCATCGTGCTCGTTGTGGTGCTGGAGATCGTCCAAGTATCCCATCAAAGTCTTCAACGGAGTTTTGTTGATGAGCTCTGCGTGGAACTCGACGATTTGTTTGGGAGTGCCAAAGCGGAACATTGTTGTCGCAAGAAATGGGGCGACAATGTTAGCCAAAGATTGCTTGAAGTTAGCGGCACCTTCAGGTGAGGCCTCCACCAATTCGTAGACCTTATTGACTATTGGAGAGGCTAGGATTTGTGGCATGCCTTGGGTGGTAAAGGAATCCACAGCGGTGGAAACAACCACCACCCCCTTGAGATCTTTCTTCAGCTCAGGGTAGCGGCGTACTAGGTTGAACGTCACCATTCCGCCTAGCGAGTGCCCTACCAAGATAATCGGGCCGCTGACTTTCGCGTCTTGGATAACCGCCCATACATCATCCGCAGCTCCGTCAATAGAGCATTCCTCAGAGCGGAAGTCACTAGCGTTTCCGTGGCCACGATAATCCATCATGATGCATCGGGCATGCTCATGAATGTGCCCAACCTGCATATGCCACGCTTTAGCGGCCAAGGTGTATCCATGAATAAAGATGACAGTGATGGGCGCATCGACGGGACCATCAACGTAGTAACAAATCTTGCCCACATGATGAACTTCGTCGAAGTAATCATTCTCAGATTGTTCGAAACGCTGCGCCATTCGGTGCGCATACTTTCTACTGGATTTGAGGGTGAAACTTGGGCGTTGCATGGAAACAGAATACGCTGAATCTAAGGCATACGAAAAACTTGAAAATCAAACGCTAAAGTACTGCCAGCAGAAGGAGAAGTAAACATGTCCAGTTTGCAGGAACAGCTGGCTAAGCTACAGGCCCCCGTAGAAGATCCCGCCACGGAAAACGATGACAGCGTCTTTTCACGAGTGAAAGAAATCCTCGTCAAAGTAACCGCCGCGGATCCAGAATCCATTAGCCCGTCGACGTCGTTGCGCGACGAACTTTCCGTCTCATCGCTCGACGTTATCGAGATCGCAGTCCGCACTGAGACTACCTTTGGAATTCGAGTGGATCATACCTCTGGTTTTCAGGACTTTTCCACAGTGGCAGACATCGTTAAATTCGTTGAAGATGGTGGCACCAACAGCCGTTAACGCACGACATCCACACACGCTTCACACTCGTTAGCTTCAGCAATCATCTGTAGCTGACTACGCAAAAGCTCAAGTTCATCGTCCGATCCATTAATGACTTCGCGACAATCTATGCGGCCGGATCTGTCGCTCGATTTGCGCCATCGCGTACAAGCAGCAAGATCAAACACGTCAGTGCCCTCGATAGCCATAAAAGGCTCCGACTTCACTACTGCAACGAGCAAACTCTCTACCTTGGCACGCAGGCGTGCCGGGAGCCCGCAAACACGCATCACAGCAATGCGTTGGTTTTCCATGTGCTTCCTCCAGCAAAGCATCAGCACCGCCCAAGCATGGCGATACAAGACGAGAGGTTCGTCTTCCCCAACGTGCCTCTGCGGAGACGGCTCAACGAGTGTTACGTCTCTTCTTTTCTGAAAGGAATCCTCACCTACTGGGGACAAGGCATCGCGACATGCCTTCAACCCCACGTTTCAGTTGCCTTTAGCCCGCCCTACTACCGCGACGTAGTAGGTCATTGCTAGCGGTGAGTCACTGGTGGTGACACTGCATGAGTTGGGAAAGTGTCACCCCATCACTTACGGATTCTCATGCAACACTGTTCACTGCTTCAACTCTCAATAACTGCTTTATCCCCCATTTACTCAAGCTCTACCTGAACTTGAGGGCAACGGTAGAACCTGCTTTGTGGCGGGGCCAGTGAGACAGCTCTTTTCGCGGATAACGTCCCATGGGGTCGCTACATGTAGCAGCTACACCGCAACGAGCAGTGCACACCGTGTGGCGGAGCTGTCGGATGGCAGCGGAAACGAGTACACATGAACGAACGGAGCAATAGAAGCCTATGTGCCTACCCCGCCCCGCTCGGCAGTGACACCGCAGTGCTGAGAGCAGGTCGTCGAGCCGCAGACGCACGCGTATAGGGATCGTTTTGGCGCCTTCTAGGTAAAAGCGCGGTGAGCAGGTGTAGGCAAAGGGTTACTAAGGGATGTGGGGCGGGGCCCAAAAGAAGCGGCGATTCTCGCGCTCCACAATGTCACCGCGAACACCTAGCCGAGGAGCCGGGCACCCTACGTGTCAGCGCCTGCTCCTGACACAATCGGGTTTTAAAACGACGCAACCAAAGGCGCTCTACCAACACAGTAGATGCGTCGAAGAAACGTTACGTTGTGAGCCGATCAAAGATCGCCTCGTTGGATTCTGCCCACAACGGCTTTGCCCAGTCCCCAAAAGGTTCGTCCGTAAGAGCAATTACTGCAGTTTTAGTTGCAGGGTGCAGCCACAGATACGTCCCAGATTGTCCAAAGTGCCCTACCGTATCCTGAGGCATATTAGCCCCTGTCCAGTGAGGGGATTTATCGCCCTTGATCTCGAAACCTAATCCCCACGGGCATGGTTTTTGGTTGCCATACCCTGGAACGATGCCGTTCAGTTCAGGGAATTGGACAGTAAAGGCTTCCTCCAATGTGGATGGGTGAAGAAGCTGTGGATTCATGAGTTCGCGCACAAAGGCTACGAGGTCCTTCACGGTGGATCGAGCCTCATGCCCAGGAGAGCCCCACAATATGGTGTCTCCCATTCCCAACGGGGCGAACACAGCTTCCTTGAGATACTGGCCAAAACCCATTCCAGTCTCGGCCTCGACCGCTTCCGCCAAGATTTCGAAACCGTAAGACGAGTACACCCGCTTTTCTTCTACAGCCTTGTGCTTATCACCCTGCTTGAATCCCACACCAGATGCGTGGGCTAGCAAGTGCCGAACGGTTGATTCCTCGGGTCCGCATGGGGAATCAAGCTCAAAAACTCCCTCTTCTACAGCTACCAAGAAGCCGTACGCCGCCAGCAGCTTTGTCACACTAGCCAACTCATACACATAGGCATCGTCGCCCACGAATTCAACATCCTCAGATGTGATGACCGCTGCCGATACGTTGCTTACGGGCCAGGATTCAAAGATAGAAGAAAAAGCCATGACACCCATACTAGATGCCATGGCTTAACCCGTGCGCTGATTGTTGCTAGAACTCACCTTCCAGAGGCTCGACGGACTTTCGTCCTTCCTTCCAGCCCTTGCGTTCCGACCTCCTAATGACGGCACGCAGCTGCGCTGCCGTCATATTGATCGGGGCCCAGTTTGCTGGGCGGAACAAAACCCAGCCGCGCCAGTACGCCACTATGGCGAAACCTGCGCCGACAATAGGCGCCACAATCATGCCGATGGCGTCGTGCCCAACCATATGGAAGATAACCATCATCGTGGCTGCGGTGAAGGCTGGGATGGCGTAGAGAGTGCCACCACCGAAGATGGCCGGTATCTGCCCCATCGCAATATCGCGAATCATACCGCCGCCCACAGCGGTGAGGACTCCCATCAATACCGCCGACGGTAGCGGCATGTCGTAAGTCAACGCCTTCACACACCCGGTCACTGCCCACACACCAAGAATCACAGCATCGCCATGGACCTTGAAAAGCTCCCACGCCTTACCTTTGAGGTCAATCAACAGAGCAATGAGCGCTCCAGCCACGGCAAGCAACAAGTACGTAGGGTTGGCGATCGCAGCCGCCGTTCCCCTTTGCATGAGGACGTCACGAAGCATGCCTCCACCTAGCGCGGAGAAGAGCGCAAGGAAAGCAAAACCTACGAAGTCGAAGTTTCGTTGCCGAGCAATGGTGCCCCCAATAATTCCGTTGAGAACGACACCAATGAGGTCAAATACCGTGTACAGGGTCAAAATTGTTGGATCAACATCAGCCACGAGCCACATCTTAACGGGCGATCGCCCCAGAAGAACTCACTTTCACATCTTGTCTAGTTATTCGAGCATTCCGCTTACGTTAAGCGAGCTGAAAAACACCCACTGACCTGCCGACTTTTGTTCTTGCAATGTTTCCATGTATAGTTTTCATCGCACCAAGGGAACGCGGTCCTCACGGAAAGCAGAAACCTTGATGTTGATAATCCGCCATAGCTCAGTTGGCAGAGCATTCGACTGTTAATCGAAGGGTCACTGGTTCGAGCCCAGTTGGCGGAGCAGATAATACCCAGTCCTTAACGGACTGGGTTTTTTCGTTTTTTGTAAAAACCACCGGTGTTCAAATTTCGTCTACAGTGGGACACGATAGATGTCCCCGTAATGAGGTTTAGGTTCCAGTGATTCAATTTGTTGTAGGCGCAGCAGCAGGCTACGTGTTTGGCACTAAGGCAGGCAGAAAGCGCTACGATCAAATCAAAAAGGGCTACCAGGCAGTTAAGGGATCCCCTGTTACCAAGCAAGTAGTCAACACCACTCGTCGTACCATCGCGAACAAGCTTGACCCGCAGCCGCGCATGAAGGAAGTTAAGAACGTTAAGCAGGCTGATGGCTCCATCGTTCTCGAACCTGATCACGACTAAACCACAGCCAGCGTTAGCAAAAATAGCTGAATTGCCCCTATAACTAGGAACTTTGTCGCTATTTGCCGTATGCTCTTTTGAGAAGGAATGAAAAATTTCACGAAAAGGAACATGCCTTATGATGCTTCGTAAGCCACTCGCAGCTACCGCAATCGCAGCTCTCGCCGGCCTAGCACTGGCTGGTTGCACTCCTCCAAACCAGAAGGACTCTGACCTGAAGGTAGACACCGCTACCTCCGTAGAGGCACCAGCACCTGCTACCTCTTCTGCAGCTACAGAGGCCCCAGTTGAGACCGCGGTGGCTCCAGCAGAAGCACCAGCTTCCTAAACAATCTTTATAAGAGAAACTGGGCACTCACCTTTCGAGGTGTGTGCCCAGTTTTTTAAAATTCTGGTGTAACCCTGAACGCTCGATTAAGCAGTTCACGCCGAGATTGCTCCAGAGCCACCAAATCTGCGAACAAAGCGTTATACGTGCGCTCATCGTCTGACGGGCGCATTCGCTGCAGCTTGGACTTCAGCACCGCAATCTGGTTACCCACCTGCTGCTCTTGCAGGCGTGACAGAGTTGAGTCAGCGTAGGCTGATAGTTTCCCTTCCGGAGCCAGGATGTCCTCCACTGCGAGCTCAGATACCAAGGACTTGCCTACTAAGTCCTGCACCTTGTCCGTAACAGCAGATAGCCAGTCCACGCCCTCACTGTGCGAAGCGACGCCTCCCACAGCCTCAATGGCATCTCGGATGGCTCGGTACGCTTCATGAGAAAAGGATTCCGCCTGCAAGCCATCGAAGTAGTCAGCCACTACCCCGGGGTGTTGAAGGGCGAGCTTCAAACTCTCGCGCTCCGGCCACAAGCGGGGGTCCTTGCGGTTAGGCATGGGCAGCATGGCCTGCGGAGCGTTGACGGGCACCGCCTTGTAGTCGTCGGCACGCCTTGCGGGCCGACGTTGCTGAGGGCGCGAGGGGTTGCGGGCCTCCTCGCGCACCTGCTGAAGGACTTCGGCTGGGTTGGGCCATCCAATCCAGCCCGCCAAAAGGCGGGCGTACTCGCTTTGGAGCGCCTTGTCATGGATCCCCGCCACCACCGGAACGGTTCGGCGCAGCGCCTGCAGGCGCCCCTCCACGGAGTCCAACGCGTAATCGGCGATCATTGTGCGGATCACGAACTCGAACATCGGCATGCGATCAGCCACCAGATCACGCACCGCCGCATCGCCCTTGTGCAGGCGCAAATCGCACGGATCCATGCCATCTGGCGCCACGGATACAAAACTCTGCCCCGTGAACTTCTGATCGCCCTCAAAGGCCTTCAACGCTGCCTTCTGCCCCGCCTCGTCACCGTCGAAGGTATAAATCAGCTCACCGCGGAAATAGCTATCGTCCAGCATCAGACGACGGATCATTTGGAGGTGCTCCTCACCGAATGCCGTACCACAGGAGGCAACGGCCGTATCCACGCCTGCGGCGTGCATGGCCATCACATCTGTGTAGCCCTCCACGACCACTGTCTGGTGCTTGCGGGCAATATTGCGCTTAGCCATGTCAAGGCCGAAAAGCACCTTGGACTTCTTGTACAACATGGTTTCCGGCGTATTCATGTACTTGCCCAAGTTGTCATCATCAAATAGCTTGCGGGCGCCAAAACCAATCACGTCACCGGAAAGATTCTTAATAGGCCACAGCAAGCGGCGATGGAAACGGTCAATCGGGCCACGCCGACCCATTGTGGATAAGCCTGCGCCCTCCAGCTCCTTGAAATCGAAACCCTTGCGCAACAAATGCTTGGTCATCGTATCCCAACCATCTGGGGCATAACCGCACTCAAATTTCATGATGATTTCTTTAGAAAAGCCACGTTCAAGCAGGAAATTGCGTGCCGGAGCTGCCTCCGCCGTCAACAGCTGCTCTTGATAAAACTGGTGCGCGGCACGGTTAGCCTCGATCAAGCGTTTACGCGTGCCAGGCTCATGAGTCCTACCACCAGTGGTGCCACCCTGGTAGTTGATGTGGTAACCGATTTTCTCCGCGCAGTATTCAACCGCCTCCGGAAAGCTTAAGTGCTCAACCTCCATGAGGAACTTAAACACGTCACCGCCCACGCCGGTGGAAAAGCAGTGGAAGTAACCATGGTTTGGGCGCACATGAAATGACGGTGTCTTCTCATCCTTGAAGGGGCTCAAACCCTTGAGGGAATCAACACCCGCAGGCTTAAGCTGGACATATTCACCAATGATCTCTTCAATCGCCGTACGTTCGCGAATTGCCTCGATATCTTGCTTGGGAATGATGCCTTTTGCCATGGAACTTAGACTACCGCAAAGCTCCCCGCGCACGCGCACCCCAAGTAGCCTCAGCGCACAGTGGATAACGGCCACGTAAACAAAAGCACCTCATCCTCGCAGCGGGAGCGAGCATGAGGTGCTTAAGCGGTAACGCCGCCTACTACTCTACGGTGACGGACTTAGCTAGGTTGCGAGGCTGGTCAACGTCATAGCCCTTCGCAGTGGCTACGGCGCACGCGAAGATCTGCAGCGGAACAGTAGCAACCAGCGGCTGCAGGAGGGTTGGGCATTGTGGAATCCGGATCACATGGTTTGCGAACTGCTCCACGGCCTCGTCACCGTCTTCCGCAATAACGATGGTAACCGCACCGCGGGCGCGGATTTCCTGAATGTTGGACACGACCTTGGAGTGCAGGGAATCACGGCCGCGAGGAGAAGGAACAATCACGAAGACCGGCTGTCCCTCCTCTACAAGAGCGATCGGGCCATGCTTAAGCTCACCAGCTGCAAAGCCTTCAGCATGCAGATACGCAATCTCCTTTAGCTTCAGCGCACCCTCGAGAGCAACGGGGAAGCCAACGTGACGCCCCAAGAACAGAACGCTCTTAGCGTCCTTCATGTCAGCGCCCAGTTTCTTGGTCTGCTCCTCGTGATCAATGACGGCCTGAATCTTGTCCGGCATGGCGTTGAGCTCTTTGATAATCATCCCGATCTCATCAGCAAACATGTTGCCGCGCAACTGAGCCAGGTACAGTCCAAGCAGGTAAGACGCGGTGATCTGCGCCAAGAAGGCCTTAGTCGATGCCACGGAGATTTCTGGACCGGCATGAGTGTAGAGGTTAGCGTCCGCCTCACGAGGAATAGACGACCCCTGGGTGTTACAGATAGCAACAACCTTGGCACCCTGCTCGCGTGCATGGCGAACAGCCATCAACGTATCCATGGTCTCACCGGACTGAGACAATGCAACCACGAGTGTCTTCTCGTCCACAATCGGATCGCGGTAACGGAACTCGTGAGCCAGTTCCACCTCAGTAGGGATACGGCACCAGTGTTCAATTGCGTAACGGGCAACCTGACCCGCGTACGCAGCAGTTCCACATGCGATGACGATGATCTTGTCTACGGTGCGCAGAACAGTCTCATCAATGTTTACCTCATCCAAGGTCAAACGGCCGTTTTCGTCAAAGCGACTCATCAAGGTGTCACGTACAGCAGCAGGCTGGTCGTGGATTTCTTTGTCCATGAAGGACTCAAAACCACCCTTTTCCGCGGCAGCAGCATCCCACTCAATTGGGAACGGCTTACCCTGAGCCTCATTGCCCTCGAAATCGATGATCTCGTACCCATCAGCAGTCAAAGTAATGATCTGCTTGTCACCAATCTCAACAGCATTACGGGTGTGGTTAATAAAGCCCGCAACGTCAGAGGAAAGGAAGTTCTCATCCTCCCCCACACCCAAGACCAGTGGTGAGTTGCAGCGGGCCGCAACAATACGATCCGGCGCCTCAGGAGTAATTGCCAGCAATGCGAACGCGCCCTCCATCCGGTTAGCCGCGATCTGCATTGCCTTGGTTAAATCACCTTCAGCTTCAGTGGTCAGAATGTCGAACAGCAGGGTGCCCGCAACCTCGGTGTCCGTCTCAGACACGAAGTGGTAGCCCTTGCCCACAAGAGCCTTCTTCAGATCAGAAAAATTCTCAATGATGCCATTGTGTACAACAGCCAGCTTGCCGCCACCGACCACGTGCGGGTGCGCATTCACATCAGTAGGTCCGCCATGGGTTGCCCATCGGGAATGCCCAATTCCTACTACGGACTCCGGCAATGGCGCATCTTCAATAGCATCCACTACTGCCTGTACTTTGCCCGCCTTCTTGCGATGGTGGATTGCACCATCCGCAACAACGGCGACACCAGCGGAGTCATATCCGCGGTACTCGAGGCGACGAAGGCCTTCGATCACGACATCGGTGGCGTCATGATCGCGGCCAGCAACCCCGAGAGTTCCTACATATCCAACGATTCCACACATGCTTGCATCGTACCTTAACGACCTTTGCGGTTTGCGTATTGGCCGGTCACAGCGTTGCACCTAGCGCGGCGGTTGCGGTAAAAACGGCTATTCCGGTGGCTGGAGTGCCATTTGTGTGCCATCGAATTGCAGAGGCGGGTTTTATCAGGTGATCCACACCACCGCATTTTATGCACCTATTGACAATAATTCCCGAAGGAACAGCATCTATCTCGAGCCGACCGCCCGACGGCGAATAAATCGTTTTTCCGACTTGACACTATGCAGCGTTACGAGTGCCGTAGCAGAAAGGAGGTGAAACAATGAACGATATAATCAAGTGATCACGCAATCACCGGCCTACTCCTCGCAATCAGCAAGATTGGGCTCGACTGGAAGCAAGAACTAACCCCCAAGAAAATGAAATAGGAAAGTTCCCCGCTACACCAACTGGCGGGGAACTCCCCTCCCCATAGTATCCAAGGAACAATCATGGAAAAAACAATGACCTACGCCTTCGCTGGAATGTTCGCAGCATTCATCCTCAGCGCGCCAATCATCCCAAACTGGCTACTCGTAATCCCAGCAGGCGTTGTAATCTCCGAAATCGCACTCGCTTCTCGACAAAACAAACAATCATGACAACCCCACTCACCGTCCTCCACACCGCAACTGGAGAAGAACTATGGGCAGCATCCGCCGTCACCGAATATTTAGGTATCGGCAAGTCCACGTTCACAAGCTGCGTCTCAAAAGGAATCGCACCCACTCCCAAATGCAGCATCGAACGCACGAAACTCTGGGACGCAAGCGAAATCCGACATTGGCACTCAAACCGCCCAGGCTCACCCGTCACCAACCACCCCACCGCCAAAAAGGCATAGATAAAACCCGAATTCTTTAGATAATCCAAAGAGTTAGGGCGTCTTGTCACAATGTTTTCAAGTCATCCTCGATCTCCGGTGCGACAGTTACGGGACTATCAGGATGCGCTTCACGAAACCGATGCACCGTGTTCAACGCAGCTGGGTACTTCACATTCTTAATCGGCAGGATCTCCGCTAACTACTTCTTCAGCGACTCCACCTCATAGGCGAGCAGAGCTACCGCAGGACCCAAATTCACCGAGGCACGCACCGCGCCCTCCACCGTCTGGGACTTCAATAAACCGCAGCCAAGGCAGGGTGTTCTTGCTCATTTGGTGTTCTCCTTTTCAGCGGTTTTCCACCCATTTCAGGCATGACAAACCCCCACCGAAAACAACGTCCCTGTGGGGTTCGTCCGGCCGCCTGGACCCGAACCAGAATTCCTACCGACTAGGCGGCGCTAAAATCACCTACCAAAATGGAGGTGACGGCATTGATTCATTTCATCGTTTCATCAGGCCTTATCCGAGTAAGCCATCGAGTCGGCGAACCTGAAGCTTCAACAGCCCAATTGGTTCGTTGTCTCTTAGCCACTCTTCCACTGCCGCTCGCTGCTCCGCCTTAGGTTTGCCTTTCACTCCTAGATCGTCAAGTAGTGCGGGCAGGTTGGTTGGATGCCCTCCCAGCTTGCGAATTCCCAAATTATCCCAGAGTCGTTCCTGGTAAACCCTGAAAGCTGATTGCTGCTCTGGTTTATTCATAAAACAACTCCACATGGACGATGGGCAGGTTGCCCTTTTCTACACCCATTACCTTCCTGCTTGCATCGTACCTTAACGACCTTTGTGGTTTGCGTATTGGCCGGTCACCGCTCTACGGCAATTTCGGCGCCTGCAGCTAATTAGGTCAATTCGGTGGCTAGTGCGATATCCACGTGAGACGGAGAACAGAAATCTAGGAAACCGCTTCTTCCGATGCCTCTGCCTCACAAAACATACCCCCAAACGCCGAGCTAGTTTAGCTCTCGAGTCGAGCTCATTTCTGGTTTGGTGGTTAATCGGGCACATGGGATCATTGAAAACATGAGCTCTAAGGGAACCCGCAAATCATGGCCCACGGCAATTGGTGGTGCCATTGTTGCCATCGTCGCAGCGTACTTTGGTTTGGATTTAGGTGGAGGAGATTCCGGCACCGGCAACGGATCTGGCACCGACACCACGACGCAGGCTGAGCAACAGCGGGACGAATCCACGAGTAGCAGTGGGCTACCGACATGCGAGGTAGCTTCCCTCCCCGACCAAGCGGACATGGTGGTCGATGACATTCTGGCAGGTGGCCCCTTCGAATATCCTGATCGCGACGGCACACGGTTTGGAAACTACGAGGGCATACTGCCCCAAGAATCTGGCAATTACTACCGCGAATACACGGTGGAAACGCCAGGTCTAAACCATCGCGGTGAGCGCCGCATTGTGACGGGCGGTGGTTCCAAAACTGATCCGGATGTGTGGTTCTACACCGATGACCATTATGAGAGCTTCTGCGAAATCCCAGATGCAGAAAACTAAGATCTTTGACTCAAGGCACAATTATCAATGACTACTCCACAGCCGAACATTTCTCTGGGACGTGTAGAAACCCTATCCGACTTCTATTCCCAAATCTCGTCACAGCTCTTTGACGGCAGCCGAAAAATTGGCAATGCCGATGCGCTGGCTGACCTGTTGCAGGAAGCCAAAATTGAGAAAGTAAGCGTCTCACAGTGGGACATTCCGCTGGAGAATTCGCTCATCATCTTCCGTATCTTTGCGGACCTTAAGATCACACTAGAGATTGCGCCTTAGCACACTAGTCCATGAATCCGGAGAGATCTGAGATCTCCTTAGCCAACCTCTCCAGCCGGGATTCTGTCATGGAAGCAATCTGGTCAATGATCACTCGTTCGCGCTCGTGATCCGTATTCGCCTGTTCCCACCACAGTAGAAACATGGGATCCAACGATCCCGGCGCGCCAGCTTTGAGATAGTCATAGACGCGGTAGATGCGTTCACGCTGGCGATCTTGGCGTGCCAGGTGGCCTGGCAGGTCCATGACGTATAGGACAGCAATGGCTTTGAGGAGGGTGACCTCCGCCCAGACTTGATCTGGGATGATGAGATTACCTGTGGTTCGCCCCAGTTTGCCTGATGCGTGCAGCGCTGCGTTATCTGGGTGTGACTTGGTCGCTTGGGTTACTGCACCGACGTAGCGGCCCACCAGATGCGAGGTCATGGCTTTGAGGTTGGTGTATCCGCGGAGGGAACCATCAAAGTCTGCGGCAGCGGAGACTACGTCGAGTTCTCTTAGTCCATCGGCAGCGGCGATGAGCTGGTCTGGCGTACCTCCAAACGCGCGAGAGCCCTTCTCTGCCAGAGCTGCCAGTTCCACAAAGTCCCACAGCACGCCTAAGTTGATGCGGCCCGAGATAATGCCGTCTTCCACATCATGAACGGAGTAGGCGATGTCATCAGAAAAGTCCATGGTTTGGGCTTCCATGGACGGCCTGCCATCTGTGTGCCCCTGCCGAATCCAGTGCAGGATCGCCGCGTCTTCGTCATAACAGCCGTACTTGCGGTTGGTACTGCCGTCGGGATTGGTTTTCGTTGTGGGGTATTTGCACGCCGCGTCTAGGGCGGCACGGGTGAGATTGAGCCCATAAGACTGGCCACTGCTGGCGAGGACCTTTGGCTCAAGCCGAGTGAGGATTCGAAGTGTTTGGGCATTACCCTCAAACCCTCCACAGCCTGCGGCAACCTTGTCCAGCGCAACCTCCCCGTTATGCCCATAAGGCGGGTGGCCGATGTCATGGGTCAAGCCCGCCATCTCGCACAGGTCTGGGTTCAACCCCAGCCCGCCCCCTATCCCACGAGCGATTTGGGCGACCTCAAGGGAGTGGGTCAGTCTAGTGCGAGGCGTGTCACCATCACGAGGACCAACCACTTGGGTTTTGTCTGCCAGCCGGCGGAGGCCGGCTGAGTGCAGCACGCGGGCGCGATCGCGGGCAAACGGCCCGCGATCATCTTCGTAGGCGACCAGCTGACTGCCTTTGGTGCCTTCGTCGAAAAGCCGCGAAGCGTCAGCCTCTGAGTAGACGTACCGTCCCATGAATTTTATGATGCTTCTTTCTGTTCCTTGAGCACATCGTGGCGGGCCTTGCGGGATGGAATGAAAGTGGACTGGACGTCACGCAAAGAGCCCTCCAGAGCATTTGCTACCTGCGATCCTGCCACCATTCTGGTCAGCACCACGAGCAACCCGCCGGTTTCATGTACCAGAGCGCGCCACCACTTCCGCGACGGGAACGATGTTGGACTATGCGGCGTACCAGATGCCCACGCCTTGAACCCCACGTGACGGGCAATCAGTTCTGCCCTCAACACATGATTTGGGTCCGTGATCACAAGAAACGGCTCTTTTACCCGCAACTGACCGGACTCAATGGCCCTCTTCATCGCCTTAAAAGAGCTAAGGGTGTCATTTCCTTCCGCCACCTCGTGGAGGAGGTCCGTATCAATGTGCGTGGTCAGCAAGTAATCTCGGCCGACCTCTGCCTCTGTGTAGCGATCGCCGGGGAGCTTACCACCAAGCGTGACCACATCCTGCTGACGATTATCCGCCCACAGATGTGCTGCCCACTGCAGTCGCGCAGCGAACTGCCTCGACGGAACCCCGTCATACTGCGCGGTTCCCAACACCACAATGGTGGGGAATTTGAGGCGCCCTTTGGACCTTCCGTTACTCGGCCGGACACCGCCCCTCACGGCCACTGCGAGCGGCGGGATGAGAGCTGCGGCAGCTGCCATCGCCGAGATTTTCATTAATCGTGCGCTGGTATTTTCAGGCTGAGCTTGCTGTTTCATGTTTCCAGTCTGCCAGAAGTTACACATAGGAGGTCTGACGTTAACGCAAAATTAAACGATGGTTACCCCATGGGGTGTGCAGTGCTGCACCCCACATGATGAAGATAGCGCAGTTCAACGCGTGGATAACCGATCACAGCCCAAAAGGCCTAGCCACTATCCACCACCAGCTAACCAAGGACAACACGGCGGAGTTTCACCCCAATAGTGAGCACCATGGACGGGCATTGACGGCTATTGTGGTGTACATGAAAAAGCCAGCTCCTAATTCAACTCTCTCCAAGACTGTGCGCCTACGCAAGCCGCTCGCCATCGCACTAGCAGCAGGCGCCACCGCGATGATGCCATTCGCAGCATCTGCTTCTTTAGGACTCACCGCTCCCGCACTCGCTGCAGAAACGCACGTGCTCGCAGAAGCTCCCGAGCTGTACACCTCACCTGTAACGGACACCTCAGGTGCGCTCAGCAATAACGAGATTAGAGAGATTGAATCAGCTGTGCGTCAAGCAGAGCAGGCTCACCGGACCAAGCTTTACATAGTTCTCGTAGATACTTTTGATGGACAGTCCTCAGATGTATGGTCATCCCAAGCGTTAGACGCAAACGGCGGCAGTGCATCAAACGCCGGCATCTACGCAATGGCAATAGAAGACCGCTTGTTTGCGGTACAGTTGGGCGACCAGTGGCCTGCGGGCGCACTGGACGAAATGTACAACGCCGCTTACGACAAGCTTTCTTCTGGTTCCGAGCCTGACTGGGCTGGCTCCGCCCTCGCATTAGCGGAGGCAGCCTCTCAGTCGAGCTTCTCCGGTGGTTCTAACTCCGGCGGCCTGACAACCTCTACCGACGGAGAATCCGCCGCCTGGTTGGGAGCTGGTGCAGGTGCAGTTGCCCTAGCCGGCGGTGGCGTATGGGCGTACTCGCGACGCAAAAAGAAGAACGAAACTCAGGCATCACTCGAATCCGCGCGTGCCATCGAGCCATCCAACACCTCCGACCTTATGAATCAGCCGATGGAAGTTTTGGAGCGCCTGGCGGAGGAAGAACTGGTCTCCACAGACGAGGCCATCCGTAACTCGCGCGAAGAACTAGACATCGCAGTAGCCGAATTCGGTGCCGAACGCACTCGCAGCTTCACCCGCGCGATGAACCACTCCACCACCACGTTGCAGAAAGCCTTCGCCACCAATCAACGCCTCAACTCCGGCGCCGTGCGCGATGAGTATGAAAAGCGCGCCCTGCTTGTCGAAATCATCTCATCCTGTGGTGTCGCTGACGACGCACTCGAAGCTGAAGCCCAGAACTTTGCCGAGATGCGCTCCCTGCTTTTGAACGCAGGACCCGCGCTGGACAACGTCACCCAATCCACCATCGATTTGCGAGCGCGCATCCCAGAGGCAGAATCCCAGCTGGAGCACCTGAAAACTCAATACTCCAGTGCGATGTTGTCCTCCATCGTGGACAACATTTCCATGGCCAAAGTCAGCCTCGAGGAGGCAGAGCGCAACCTGAATCTCGGCCGCACGATCTCCACCAAACCTGCAGGCCAGCAGGGTGGCCTAGTAGACGCCGTGCGCCAGGCAGAAGAAGCCGCAGTAAACGCTGACAAGCTACTCAAGGGCATTGAAAACGCGCAATCCGACATCACTGCCGCCAAAGCAGGCCTCCCATCCCTCATCAAGGAAATCCAAGACGAGATTGAAGAAGCAACCCAGCTACGTTCCCAAGGCCAGTCCCAAGGAACTCACGCTGACTGGCAAGGACTTGATGCAGTAGTAGCCAAGGCTAAAACTCAACTCGCGGAGGCGCACACCGTAGCCCAGACAAACCCACTGGGAACCTGGCACCTGCTCACCGAAGTGGACTCAAAACTCGACGCACAGCTCGACGCAGTACGAACCACCACAGCAGACCACAACCGCCAGCTTCAAATCTTTGACAAGCAAATGGCAGCCGCCCAAGCAGCGATCACTGCCGCCGAGGACTTCATCAAAACCCGCGGACGCCTTGTGAAGTCAGATGCCCGCACCCACCTGGCAAACGCCCAACGCCTGTTCGCCGAGGCACACCAAGGGCGGAACTCAAACACCCGGCAGGCAACTGAACTAGCACGCCAAGCAGCGCGCGCCGCAAAGATGGCGTCACAGTCTGCGCAGCACGACGTGGACGACTACAACCGCAGGCAACAGCGCTACAATTCATCCAACACCGGTGGCATCATCGCAGGCATGGTGATCAACGAAATCCTCAACGGATCCTCCCGCGGTGGCGGATTCGGCGGCGGATTTGGTGGCGGTTTCGGCGGCGGATTTGGTGGCGGATTCGGCGGCGGAGGCTTTAGCGGCGGTGGAGGCGGTGGCTTCCGCGGCGGCCGATTCTAAATAAGCTGATGAGACAAAAGACCGACTCTGAGCAAAACTTGTAATTTTGCTCAGAGTCGGCTTTGTTTTTGCGCGAGGTAAAAGGGACAAGTACAAAAAACTAAACTTTGCGCCGTTTTTCACGAGAAAACACCGGAAATTCCCCACAAAGTTTAGAAAATTGGTCCCCCGCTCCCCTGCTGGCCTTAATAACGCATGTTGCGCGTAGGAACATCCACAAGAAGCAACCCGAAAGCCATGAAAACGAAATCTTCAGTAGGAATGTCCTCTATCAGATCCAGAACAAGGCGACCACCAACAAGTGAACGCGAGGTAGCAACCTCCCTACCCGAAGCATCCCTAATGGACCGGCGCTTACGCCACGGATTCATACGATCGAGCGCGTACTTTCGCCCCTGACAGTCCGCCTCAATCTTAGCCACCGTCATCGACGCCTTACGCATAGTAAAGACACTGCCATCGGCCCCTGTCGCCCGAACACGAAAGCTCAGGGCAGTACCCAAAGAAGACTCCACCAGCAATCGTTGATCACCAAACTCCAGGATGTCGGCGCTGACCTCGGCAAGAACGATCTTCCCATTAGTGGTCATGAGCTGATCCCCCACCCACGTCAACGTGATCGGCTTCTTCATGCTCTAGGCCCCTTTCGTGTGCAGTGATAGATCCAAGAGTACTTACTTCAAACCAAAAAGCCGCTGCAGACGACACAAGGTCATCGCAGCGGCTTTAAAGCAACGTTGCGTTGCTTTAAGCAAATCCGATTCCCAAGAGCACTAGGATCGGCGCCAAAATTAGCAAGCTGAGTGTTAGAACCCACATGCCTGAGCTCATCTTGGCCTCTAGCTGCTGGCGGGTCACGAATGACAGGAAGATCTTGTCATCTTCAGTCAGGGTGTTGCCTGGTTCGAATTCAGTGATGGAACGGCGCACTCCGTTGTTACCGCCGGAGAACTGGCCGAGCTTGTCTTCAGCCTCGTCAGCTGTGACGTACACCCAGTCGCTCTTTGATTCGTTGATCGCACGAATTTGGCTGTCGGCGGTGATGGTCAGAAGCTTGGATCGGCCAAACTTTTTCTCTCCTGCATCACAGACGAACTTTTTGCCGGTGTCGGTTTTCGCCTCCACGGTGGTGTCAGTGCGACGCACGCTCCACGTGGACCCGTGCACATCAACGGTGGTGTCTTCTTCTTGGAAATCCACTGGAGTGGTTGCGATGACGTCACCGGAATCGTTGAGTAGATCAACGTGCATATCGCCGTTTATTTTTCGGCGGTTGTCCCAACTCGTGTACTTCATTGTTAGCAGCCCAACAGACGGGTAGCTAGGTAGTCGCGCAGATCCTCGATCTTGACGCGCTCCTGCTCCATGGTGTCACGTTCGCGGACAGTTACTGCGCCGTCTTCCAAGGTGTCGAAGTCTACCGTGACGCAGAACGGAGTACCGATCTCATCTTGGCGACGGTAACGACGGCCGATTGCACCGGAGGTGTCGTAGTCTACGTTCCAGAACTGGCGCAGCTCATCTGCCAGCTCCTGTGCCTTAGACGCCAGTGGCTCCTTCTTGGACAGTGGAAGTACAGCTACCTTTACTGGCGCCAAGCGGCGATCCAGCTTCAGAACTACACGCTTGTCCACGCCACCCTTGGCATTAGGTGCCTCGTCCTCAGTGTAGGCATCCACGAGGAATGCCATCATGGAGCGACCAAGTCCTGCTGCAGGTTCGATAACGTAAGGGATCCAGCGCTCGCCGGTCTCCTGATCGAAGTAAGAGAGGTCTTCGCCGGAGCCTTCAGAGTGAACGCGCAAATCGTAATCAGTACGGTTTGCAACGCCTTCCAGCTCGCCCCACTTGGAGCCGGTAAAACCGAATGCGTACTCCACGTCAACGGTGCGCTTGGAGTAGTGGGAAAGCTTCTCCTTAGGGTGCTCGTACAGACGCAGGTTGTCTGGGTTGACGCCCAAGTCTACGTACCACTGGTAGCGAGCATCAATCCAGTACTGGTGCCACTCTTCGTCCTCACCTGGCTTAACGAAGAATTCCATCTCCATCTGCTCGAACTCGCGAGTACGGAAGATGAAGTTACCTGGGGTGATCTCGTTACGGAAAGACTTACCAATGTTCGCGATACCGAATGGTGGCTTCATACGAGCGGAAGTCATCACATTCTTGAAGTTAACGAAGATGCCCTGTGCAGTCTCAGGACGCAGGTAGTGCAGGCCTTCCTCGTCATCAACGGGGCCGAGGAAGGTCTTGAGCAGACCGGAAAAGGCCTTTGGCTCAGTCCATTTACCAGGCTGGCCGGTTTCAGGATCGTTAATATCAGCCAAGCCGTTTTCTGGCTCGTGGCCGTGCTTTTCTTCGTATGCCTCGATGAGGTGGTCAGCGCGGTAGCGCTTACCGGTGTGCAGGGACTGCACCAGAGGGTCAGTGAACACCTCAACGTGACCGGAGGATACCCATGTTTGACGTGGGAGAATGACGGAGGTGTCAACACCAACGACATCTGGACGCGAGGTCACCATGGAACGCCACCACTGGCGCTTAATGTTTTCCTTCAACTCGACGCCCAGCGGACCGTAGTCCCATGCGGAGCGAGTACCACCGTAGATCTCGCCACATGGGTAAACCAAGCCGCGGCGCTTACATAGATTTACGACAGCATCGATGACGTTGTTCGAAGCCATAAGGTTAGGACAACTCCTTAAATATTTTCTGTGTCTGACGTACCGCTGGTTGCGGCACCCAAAGGCCAAGAGCATGCACCACCCCATCCCTGAACTGCTAGCAAACCTAGACAGTAGATACGGGTAAACGCTAAGCGCACGCTTGCTACCCATTGTCGCGGACTTGGATCCAAGAGCACACGAGTGTGGGGCAGCCCCAAGGGACTCAGCCTTTCGTGTCAGTCTAGCTGGCAAACACCCCACCTTCCATTTTGGCCAGTCCCGAGTCAAGAAAGAATGCCCCTGCAGCTCTCATGACGCATCGCTTGCGTACTATTTTGTGCGATTAATCGGCGCTCTTTAATGAAAGAACTTCATCTTTAGATTGCGCGCATCCCCCAGTGAGCTGGAGTGATTTAAGTCACTTTTGGGAGTCGAGCATAAATGCGTCACGATGAGCGCGTCTGCATGAGAGTTCATGACCGAAAAGAACCTAGTTTTGTAGACCTAAAAGTTAGGCGACCGCAAATTCCTCGCCACAGATTGACCAGCTCAAGCAACAATTTTACGGTCACGCTACGCGAATAAAAGCACCCCTGGCAAGGCTTTTCCAAAGCCGTGACACCTAGGCGTCACGCATAACGCAATTTGCGGATAATCATATGATTAGTAAACTATTGATTGATCAATCTAACGAAAGTTCCTAGCTTTCCATAGGATTCGCCAGTTCATGGCACACTCACCCATTTTCTCTACGCCGACCGTGGCCATCACTGACTAGGAATCCATTGCCCACAAGGCAGTCGGTAGAGCGCAATGTAAATTTAAGCCCTCCAGGGCCGCAACTAACCACGCCCTGATGAGGACCAAAAGGAGAACACCCATAATGGATAACAAAGCCTCTGAGAGCAAGGCATACAGCTTTTACGATCTCGAGCGTGACTACCGCGAGCCTGCTTACGTTTTCCGCGCCCTCAACTCCCCGCTCCGTCTGAAGATCCTGAGCCTACTCAATGAGCGCGATCACTACGTATTCGAGCTCGTGGATGAGCTCAAGTCCAGCCAGCCCCTCATTAGCCAGCACCTTCGCGTTCTAAAGCAGTCTGACCTTATCGATTGCGAACGTGTAGGCCGTCAGATGATCTACCGCCTGACCGAGCCACGAGTACTCGAGCTGATGAAGATTGGCTTCGACATCGTAGACGAGTAGGACCAGCCCAACTACGCCGCTTTCATCCCGCCGCGCCCCACGGCGGGATACTTTCTTTTCACCCAACCTCCCCTGCCTGACCGGTAATCGAGACCATTTTTTGGTCCGGCTTCACCCCAGCTACCGCATGGGATGTTAGCGGCCTCCAGCCTAGACTTTGCACACTGGATTGCATTATCATTAAGGACGTTGTTGACACATCAATAGAATGTCAGATCATGGTGATTGCCGGCATCGTCTTTGATTATTGACCGAGGCCAAACGGTGCAGCGACTGGGAAAATGAGGCGGAATTGTTGTAATTCGCCTCCGCTGGAACACCGTGGCTACAGTTCACATTCACGCGATAGTAAAAGACTAGATCCAAAATCATTATGTAATAGAAAGCTTTCTTCTCTATCGAGTTGCTTTCCACCTTCTTTCAGAAAGGACCATCCTCATGGCTACTGCGGCTGACAATAAGATGCCAAAGCTCGGTGTTCGTAACACTCGACAGCGCTCTGCAGTTGTAGGAGTATTGCGTGACCTCGATAACTTCGCTTCCGCCAAGACCATCCACGCGGAGCTCACCAAGCGCGACCTTCGAGTTGGTCTTACCACTGTGTACCGCACTCTCCAGTCCTTGTCTGAAATCGACGCCGTAGACGCCCTCCACATGCCCAATGGTGAGACTCTCTACCGCCACTGCCTCAGCGACGAGCATCACCACCACCTGGTATGCACCATGTGCGGAAAGACAGTTGAGATCGATGGAGGCCCAGTTGAGAAGTGGGCACAGGAAGTAGCTTCCAAGAACGGATTCTCTATTACAGGCCACGACGCTGAAATCTATGGCTTGTGTGCACAGTGCTCCAAGTAACGCTGTAAAAGCGGACGGGTGTATCAGAAAAAGCTGATACACCCGCCCGCTTTCGTATGAAAGATAGCCCGCCCTACGCCATCAGGCGGCCACCCCAAACAGCGCTCCCAGCGCGTAGGTAATACCGGCAGCGCCAATGCCAATTGCTAACTGGCGCAAAGCTCGTTTCATGGGTGCTTTGCCTGAGAGAACACCGGTGATTCCTCCCGTGATCATGAGCGCTCCACCGACCAACACTAGAGCAATGATTCCGGCGAGCGAGGTACTGATGGGGAAGATGAACGGCACGATCGGGATGAGAGCACCAGTTGCGAAACAGAAGAAGCTGAAAATAGCGGCGCTCCACGCACCACCCAGGCCAGCTACCTCTCCATGATGAACCATGCCGACGACGTGGGCATCCTCGCCTTTTTCGTGCGCGGCCTTGGCCGCGGTGATATTTGCGGCGGCCTTTGCCTCGGCCGCCGCCTCATCCATGCCCCGGGCACGGTACACCAAGGCCAGCTCGTTCTCGTCGACGTCGAGAAGAGGCACCGCAGCATGGGCTTTCTCATCAGGGCGGGAAGCCTCTAACAACTCATTTTGGCTCTTGACCGAAATATACTCTCCGGCCCCCATGCTCAGCGCACCTGCAAGCAGGCCAGAAACACCCGTGATCAACACAATGCGAGGATCCACACCGGATGCCATAACGCCTAACACCAGCGCGAGGTTAGACACTAGGCCGTCATTCATGCCGAAAACTGCAGCGCGGAAATTGCCCGATATTTTCTCCCGCCCGCGAGCCGCAAGCCCCCGAACAACCTCCGCGTGAATAGCCTCGTCTGCTTTCATCTGCTCCGTGGCGTCTTCATCGTCCTCGTAGGGAGAACGAGTTTCTGCAGTCTGCATCATCGCCAACGCAAAAACGCTGCCAAAGCGCCGGGCAAGGAACCCCATCAAGCGGGTATTGAAATCCGGGGTGCGAGGCATTCCAACGTGATCTCCTAAAAGGGCACGCCAATGCTGCTCATGACGAGCCTCCGCGTCAGCGACGGCGAGGAGAATCTCGCGCTCTTCACCCTCTTTTCGGCGAGCTAGCTCGCGATAGACTGCTGCCTCTGCGCGCTCATTTGCAAGGTGCTGCTGCCAACGACGAATCTGCTTAGGCGTTGGAGCAGGACGTGCGTCCCGGAAATCCTGGATAGCGTTCATCGCAGGTTGCCTCTTTCAAAAGTGGGGAATGAAACTGATTGATCGTAGACCGTGCTACTTCGTTCCACCAAAACGGCGGTCGCGACGGGCGTACTCCTCGACCGCGTCGAAAAGATCCTGTGGAGTGTAGTCAGGGAACAACTTGTTCTGATACACCATCTCCGCGTAAGCCGACTGCCAGAGCAAGAAGTTAGAGGTGCGCTGCTCACCGGAAGGACGCAAGAAGAGGTCCACGTCCGGCATGCGCGGATCATACAAGAAGCTGGAGAAGTTCTTTTCCGTGATATCTTCCGGGTTCAGTTCACCACGCTGAATCTTCTTGCCTATTTCGCGCACCGAGTCAACGATCTCTGCACGCCCACCGTAATTAACGCACATGACCAGAGTCATCTTGGTGTTGTTCTTGGTCAGCTCCTCGGTTTCCTTCAGCTCCCTGATGACGCTGCGCCACAGGCGCGGGCGACGGCCCGCCCAGACCACGCGGACTCCCCATTTGTGCAGCGTGTCACGCTGACGGTGGATGACGTCGCGGTTGAAGCCCATGAGGAAACGGACCTCTTCGGCGCTTCGGCGCCAATTCTCCGTAGAAAATGCATACGCCGACAGGTACGGAACCCCCATGGCCAGGCAGGCCTGGACCATGTCGAGAAGCACTGCCTCACCAACCTTGTGGCCTTCGGTGCGCTTGAGGCCGCGCTGCTGTGCCCAGCGGCCATTGCCGTCCATGACCAGCGCAATGTGCTTAGGGAGAAATTCTGCGGGAATGTTCGGTGGAGTCAAGTTCGTCACAAACACCAATTCTGCCACGGGCACACGAAAACGTGCACTTCCCTGTGATCATTTTCTTTTTGACGTCAGGCACTAGAGCTCAACCACATCCTGCACATCCCAGTCTTCCTATGCCTGATCCAAGACGTTGAGGCTGGCCAGCGATTTCTCCAAATGCCACTGAAGGTGATTCCGAGTGAGCTTATGCACCGCGTTGGCACGCGAGTCATTGAGCAATTCATAGGCCTTATTCTGGTAGCCCTGGCTCAGCAGCCACATGATGTGCAGGACCTCTTCCTCAACTTCCACCGACCCCTGCGGGCGGCACAACACGCACACCGCCCCGCCAGGCGACGGATGGAAAGCGTGGTGCGGGCCAGCCGCACCGCACTGGGCGCACGCAAACAACGACGGTGACCAGCCGGCGATTTCCATGCCTTGCAGCAGGAAGGCGTCCAGCTCTACCATCGGATGCTCACAATGCTGGAGGTTGCTAATGGTACGAGCCGTGAGATCAAAGAGGACCTCCTCCTCGCCGTAGCTGGCCAGCGACAGCCGCTCCACGGCCTCCAACACGGTAGACGCCGCCGTGTAGCGGGCGAAGTCCTCGATAATGCCAGAGGCGTAATAATTCACCGTATCCGCGCCGGTGATGGAGGCCAGGTTCCTGCCTTCATACAACTGAACATCCAGTTCCACAAACGGCTGCAGCCGAGACCCAAAACGGGACTTAGACCTGCGAACACCCTTGGCTACTCCACGTACCAGCCCGCGCGTTTTGGTCAGCAGAACGATGATGCGATCCGCCTCGCCAAAATCGTACGTACGCACCACGAAAGCGCGCTCACGGAAGGATTCCCTACGCATGGTATACGTGCCTTCTTAACGCCCTGTGTCGAACGACCCAGCGCCAGGCTAGAAGCCTAGACGGCCCAAGCTCTTAGGATCAGACTGCCAGTTCTTGAGCACCTTAATTCGCAGGTCAAGGTAGACATTCTTACCTAGCAGCTCAATGATGCCGGGGCGAGAGTTGTGGATAATGCGCCCTAAACGACGACCATCCTTGCCAATGATGATGTCTTTCTGTCCCGGGCGCTCCACATACAACACGGCATGGACGTCCAACACATTGTCGCGCTCCTGATTAGGCAGGATCTCATCGACCTCAACGGCCACCGAGTGCGGTAGCTCGTCCTTCAGACCCTTGAGAGCGGCCTCGCGGATGAGCTCAGAAATTCGCTTGTTGGTGTCATCATCAGTGATGTGATCATCCGGGTAGAACTTAGGCCCCTCCGGCAGAAGGGATGTGATCACGTCAAGAAGAACCTCACGCTGCTCCCCCGTCACTGCTGATACAGGGACAACCTCGCTCTTTCCTCCCAAGAGCTCGTGCAGCGCTACCAACTGCTCGGCCACTCGATCGCGGGATACCTTATCTACCTTTGTGACGATGCCCAAGACCGGGGTTTTCGGCGCAACCTTCTTCACCGCATCCAAAATCCAGCGATCGCCAGGGCCGATCTTCTCATCAGCAGGAATGGTGATACCAATCAGATCCATATCCGCGTAGGTATCTTTGACGACCTCGTTCAGGCGCTCGCCCAACAACGTACGCGGCCGGTGCAGGCCCGGCGTGTCCACCACGATAATCTGGGCATCATCACGGTGCACAATGCCACGGATGGGGTGGCGCGTAGTTTCCGGCTGGTCAGCCGTAATGGCAATCTTCTCCCCCACCAGCGCGTTAGTCAGAGTGGACTTGCCAGTATTGGGACGACCCACAAAAGAGATGAAGCCCGAGCGGAAACCATCAGGCGTATCGGTGTAAGACAAAAAGTCTCCTAAGAAAAATCGAGGGCAGTCACGTAATAGCCCCTGTGCGGCGCCCCTGCCCTACCTTGATACGACACCGCCAGAAACACTTACTCAGTGTAATGCACACCCGCAGCCAGCACACCCCAGCGCCTTCGAGGCTTCCTACTACACGCCAACGTTGCTTACTGGTAGTTCTGCTTTTGGTACCCGTTTGTACGAAAAGGGGTGAGAAGCTGAACAGACTGCCGTAGTGAGCAACTCTTAGGGTGCGCGGGTGGTGCAGCGACACTTTACCCAGCTGGCCTCGCAGACCGCCCAGCACTGTTTCCAACCCTTGTTTTACACACCCCAAAAGAGGGCAAGGAACCTTCATTTGGGCATCTTTGCCAATTTATTCAGGGATGACATCATTCATCATACAATTGCCCGCTCAGAAGCAATTTTTTCCGGCTGCAAATGTATACAAAGTGTGTTCGAAATCGTTTGCATTAGCCTTTTAGTGCCCTTGACATGTTGTTTTAGGCACCGTAGCTTCGGCAATAGTAGCCAAAAAGAAAAATCCGGCTACACCGGCCATGCCTGAGAACGTTGGAAAAGCGCACGGAGCGCAGGATTGTTGACCATCTGGTTCAGGCTTCGACCCGACAGAAACGGTAACAATGAGCGCCCTGCACATCAACGAGGCTGAGGTACTGACCATCGCTCACGGCGACTACAGCGCCGAGATCGCCACCTTCGGTGGAGGCATCAAAGCACTGACCTACCAAGGCCGGGCACTGGTAGAAACATACGGTGACAAGCAATTCCCGCCGCTGGCGGCGGGAGTCATCTTAGCGCCATGGCCAAACCGCACCGAAGACGGCCTGTTCACCGTCGACGGGATCGAACACCAACTAGCAATTACAGAACCCGAGCGAAATCACGCCATCCACGGACTCGTTCATGAGAGCGTGTGGGATGTCCTCACCCACGAGGCATCCCACTGCATACTCACCACAACCATCCATCCACAGCAAGGCTGGCCGTGGGAAATCACCATTCAAGCGCACTACCAGCTGGGCGACAACGGTCTTAGCGCCCAATTCAAAGCGCACACTGACAGCAGTGCATCAACCGTCCCCTTTGGTTTTGGATGGCACACCTACCTCAGTGCCCAAGGCGCCGACGTAGATACCACCACCCTGACCGTCAACGTTGACAAGCAGCAACAGCTATCAGCCGACCGCCTCATTCCCATCGGTGAACCTGAACAAACCACCACCTCCCGCCAACTCAGCGAGGGTTTACCCATGGCCGATGTCCAGCTCGATGACTGCTTCCTCAGCAGCTCAGCACACCCCATGGTCACAACCTTGGTGAATAACACGGGCACCGGCGTAAAGATGGTCTGCGACGAGACATTGAAGTGGCACCAAATCTTTACCCCAGACCCAGCAACGGGAACTGGATACCCCGGCCGAGGGCGCACCGTGGCAGTCGAACCGATGACCTGCCCGCCAAACGCATTGCGCACTGGGACCGACATCATCAATTTGTCCCCGATGGAAGGGGAAGGACTAACTCTCTCAGTCCTGATCCACGCTATCGGCACCACAACTTCATAACCCACTGCCTCGGTTCACAACACGGCCACTGAGGTAGCACACCTAACAGAGCCATCCGAACTGCGGCGACAGATTCTTTCCACAATTACAACCAATTGGAGTTCTCATGGAATCCGCTCTGAGACTCGATGCGAGCTTTGTAGACTACGCTCTCATCGCCCTGTACTTCGTATTCGTCCTAGGAATTGGCTGGGCTGCAAAGGCCAAAGTCTCATCCTCTATTGACTTCTTCCTATCCGGCCGCGGTCTACCAGCATGGGTAACCGGCCTAGCATTCGTCTCCGCCAACCTCGGCGCCGTTGAAATCATCGGTATGTCCGCCAACGGCGTGCAGTACGGTTTCCAAACCATGCACTACTTCTGGATCGGCGCCGTACCTGCCATGGTGTTCTTGGGCATTGTCATGATGCCGTTCTACTACGGCTCCAAGGTTCGATCCGTTCCAGAGTTCATGCGCCGCCGATTCGGCACCGGCGCACACCTAGTCAACGCTATCTCCTTTGCCCTAGCACAGCTCCTCATTGCAGGTGTCAACCTCCTGCTTCTGGCCAAGATCGTCAACGCACTCCTCGGATGGCCTCTCTGGGTCACCCTGCTCGTCGCCGCCATCATCGTCCTCTCCTACATCACCTTGGGCGGTCTATCCGCAGCCATCTACAACGAGGTACTGCAGTTCTTCGTCATCCTCGCTGCACTCCTCCCACTGACCCTGATCGGCCTCAACCGCGTTGGTGGCTGGAACGGACTCAAGGAACAAGTCTCTAACGCATCCCACTTCCACACCTGGCCAGGCGTAGAAATCTCCGGATTCGACAACCCAATCGTCTCCGCCATCGGCATCACCTTCGGCCTAGGCTTCGTCCTCTCCTTCGGCTACTGGACCACCAACTTCGTCGAGGTTCAGCGCGCCATGGCATCCGAATCCCTATCAGCGGCCCGGAAGACACCAATCATCGGCGCATTCCCAAAGATGTTCATTCCATTCCTGGTTGTTGTACCAGGCATGATCGCATCCGTGCTCGTAGCTGAACTCATGGGCCCAGAGCCAACCGCACAGCCAAACGACGCAGTCCTGCTGCTCATGCGCGACCTGCTGCCAAACGGCCTCCTCGGCGTCGCAATCGCAGGTCTACTCGCATCCTTCATGGCAGGCATGGCAGCCAACATCTCCGCATTCAACACCGTCATTTCCTACGACATCTGGCAAACCTACGTAGTCAAGGACCGCGAAGACAGCTACTACCTAAAGTTCGGCCGAATCGCGACCGTAGTTGCAACACTGATCGCAGTATTCACCGCACTGCTGGCAACCAACTTCGGCAACGTCATGGACTACCTCCAGACACTATTCGGCTTCTTCAACGCACCACTGTTCGCAACCTTCATCCTCGGTATGTTCTGGAAGCGCATGACCCCAACCGCCGGCTGGGTAGGCCTCATCACCGGTACCGTATCCGCAGTCATCTACTGGTACATCTCCACCTTCACCGACGCAGCAGCAGGCATCTTCAACCTGCCAGGCCAAGGCACCGCATTCGTCGCCGCAGGCATCGCATTCGTCATGGACATCGTGGTATCCATCATCGTCTCCCTCGCCACCACACCAAAGCCAGACCACGAACTGGTTGGCTTCGTCAAATCGGTCACACCAAAGGAAAACCTCGTGGACGCATCCGAAGAAACGCTTCCTTGGTACCGCCGGACCGTGCCGCTGGGCATGCTCTGCATGATCCTCGTCATCGCACTGAATGTGATATTTGCTTAAAGTAACGCAACGTTGCTTTAAAGTCAGCCAAAACCTGTAAGGAAAGACCGCAATGAGTAATCAACCTCAAGCAAGTAGCCAGCACTTCGCCGGCGCATTCGATATCCGCAACGTGATCGGCGCGCTGATAGGTATCTACGGCATCGTCCTCATCATCTGCAGCTTCGTCCTAGATCCTGGCGTTAACCCTGACACCGGTATAGCTAAGGAGTCTGCAGACAACCTCTGGGCAGGCATTGCCATGCTCGTAGTGGGCGTTGCTTTTGCTGCGTGGGCAAAGATTCGACCAATCGTTGTCGAAGAGCACAACGAGTAGGAGCGCACACCCATGACGTCAAAGATCACTGTCACTGCGTCCACATTGGCAGACGGTCGCGAAATCATCTACTTCGATGACTCTGAACACCCCGATCGCGTACTCGAGGACTCCCGCGACCTGCCTCAAGCACACAGCCTGAGCGAAATTAGGTTGGATCCTCTCACGAACACGTGGACCGCCTTTGCCGCACACCGCATGAATCGCACGTTCATGCCGCCTGCTAATGAGAATCCGCTGGCGCCAACCACGCCTGGTAACTTGCCAACGGAGATTCCTAGCCCCAGCTACGACGTAGTTGTCTTTGAAAACCGGTTCCCGAGCTTCGCCATGTCGGCCGCCGACTTGGTACAAGATCCTCACTGGACCGACTACGTCGATGGGATAGAACTCTACCCGCGTAAACCCGCAGCAGCTCGCTGTGAAGTAGTCTGCTTCACCGAACATGTAGACCAGTCCTTTAAGGACCTAGCGGTCTCTCGAATTCGTACTGTTATTGAAGCGTGGTCCCACCGAACTGCTGCGCTGTCAGCGCTTCCAGGGATTAAGCAGGTATTTCCGTTCGAGAATCGTGGTGAGGAAATTGGCGTAACCCTCCAACACCCGCATGGTCAGATTTACTCCTACCCGTTCCTGTCCCCTCGAGCTCAAGCAATTGTGGACGCTTGTAAAGCCTACGAGTCTAACAAGGGTAAAGGCGCTGATCTGTTTGCGGATTTGTTGGACGCCGAGGTTTCTGCGGGCACCCGCGTTATCGAGCAAACCGATTATTTCACCGTGTTCGTACCAGCTGCGGCAAAGTGGCCCTTGGAAGTCATGGTCTGGCCAAACCGTAAGGTTGCAGACTTCAGCGAGCTCACCGACGACGAAAAGGATGATCTCGCCATTGTGCTCAAGCAACTCTACACCGCAGTAGATAAGTTCTTTGAAGGCGTAGAAAAAACACCGTACATTGCCGGATGGAACCAAGCACCTGTCGAGGAAGATCTGCGACCATATGGCCGTCTTCATCTCCAGTTGTTTAGCCTGATGCGCTCCCCCAACCGCATGAAGTACCTAGCTGGCTCTGAATCTTCTCAAGCCGTCTGGATCAATGACACAACCCCTGAGAAGATCGCCCAGCGCATGAAAGAGATCTGGTGAACGACATGACTACATGGATTCACACCCGAACGCCAGAACAGCTTGCTGCCGACGCCATAAATCTGTTCAAGGCAACCTTCAATGGAACGCCCTCCGGTGTGTGGGGAGCCCCTGGTCGCGTGAATGTCATAGGTGACCACGTTGATTATGCCGGCGGCGTCTCAATACCCTTCGCACTGCAGCAACTCACGGCAGTAGCCATGTCTCCGCGCAGGGACGGAATCTACTCCGTCACATCTATAGCGCCGGGCAAGTCTGCCGAGGAAGCAATGCAATTCCGGATCCCAGTAACGCAAGTGGGACCGCTTAGCCCCAACAACTGGGCTGGGTACATTGTGGGAACAATTTGGGCAATGGAAGAAGCTGGGATCATCAACCACGTCCAAGGTTTCGATATCGCAGTTGTGTCCGACGTTCCTCTAGGCTCTGGACTTAGTTCTTCCGCCGCACTGGAATGCTCAACGGCCGTGGGTGCGTTTGAGATCTTGAACAAGCGTGCGCCATCTGAGGACGAGCTTGCTGGCATCGTTGAAGCGTGCATGCGGGCGGAAAATGATGTCGTAGGGGCAAGCACTGGCGGTCTCGATCAGCGCGCAAGCATCTACGGTAAGTCGGGCCAGGCTCTCGTTATTGACTTCCACGCCGATACTTGTACCCACGTGCCATTTGATCTAGCGAAGGAAAAGCTTGCCCTTCTGATTGCCGACACCAACGCACCACACGCACTCAACGACGGCCAGTACGCATCTCGCAGGGGTCTTATTGATGAAGTCACCAAGGCACTAGGCGGTGAAGACTCAACTCTTCGTGATATTGATGACGCGGTGCGCAAGACGAATCAGTGGGCCAAAGACACTCACCATGATGTTGATGAAGCCACTAAGCGAGTAAAGCATGTGGTGGAAGAAACCAACCGTACTCTTAGCGCAGCTCACAGCCTCGAGCAAGGCGACTTCCACGCTTTCTCACAGTTCATGGCTGACTCCCACGAGTCCCTGCGCGATCAGTATGAAGTAGTAACTCCTGAGCTGGAATCTGCGTTCCAAGCTGCTGGTGCCTTTGGTGCTCGCATGACTGGCGGTGGATTCGGTGGCAGCGTCATCACGCTCGTGCCAGAAGACAAGGTCGAGGAAACTGCTCGACGTATCGATACCGCGGCATCAGAAAAGGGATTCCCAAGCCCAACTTTCCTTGTTGCTACACCTGGCGATGGCGCACGACGCCTTGCGTAAATAGAGCCTGCGTCAGCTGGTGAGGGGTCGACTCCTCATCTGTATCTCACGTCCTGTTGGTAGGACAAGTGGAAAGAAAAGCCTTTCCTCCGTCGTGGTTATAAGCCACGACGGAGGAAAGGTTTAGCTGATTCTGGTGTACTTATCCCAAGAAATGGGCTCCCTATCAGTGTCGCGCGATGCCAATAAGTTGCCAGTTCTGCTGCAGTAGAGAATTCAGCTCCAGCACGCGAAGCCTAGAGTCCCGTACATTTGAATGCCGCTGCAAGGCAAATCTTGCCGCTGCTGCCGGTGTCTCACGCGACTGATTGGTTAGGTGCTGCCCCAGAGCTTCGAATTCCAAAGATCTGGACTAAGCGCCTTCAAAGAACAAGATTCGCCTCAGCTTGCAGGTCCGCGGTTTCTAGAAAAATGACCTTACTGGGCCTTAATAGATCTGGGGTATGCCGTCATCAAAGATGGCATACCCCAGAGCGTTCATCACAGACCGCTTATCTAAGCGATCTTCTCAACGTCAAACTCAAGCCGTGGATGAGCGTAAGCCTCTTGTGCTTCAATGACGCACAGTTCACGTGAATCAGCGCGGAAAGTCGTCTCAATGAGCTGGAATACGCTGCTGGCAGTTTTGGCCAGAGAGTCCCCCGCATCATGGCTTCGAATGTAGTGCCCGGTGAACAGCGCCGCGGTGACATCACCCGAACCATTACGTTTGAAATCAATGAAAGGTGTCTGAACCTTCCAAGCACCTTCGTCATTGACCGCAATCATTTCAATGGTGTCTTCGCGGCGATCAGGACGCAGAACTGACGTTACAAGAATGGTACTTGGACCCATGGCACGGGCAGCCTCGCAAGCTTTGAGAGTTGACGATATATCCGAGGCCTCGATACCGGTGAGATAGCCCAATTCGAACTGATTAGGCGTAATGATGTCTGCTACAGGCACCACCTTGTCCCTCAACAACGGTGGAATTAAATCTGATACGTGGCATCCAGACTTAGCATTACCCATTACTGGGTCACATGCATAGAGAGCCTTGGGGTTTGCATCCTTTACTTGAGCTACCGTTTCAATGATCACATCAGCAATATCTGATCCGCCTTGATATCCGGACAACACAGCATCAACCTCGGGGAATGCTCCACGAGCCTTGATTCCGGAAATGACATCGCGTACTTGATCCGCGGGAATGAGCTCTCCCCCGAACTCGCCGTACCCTGTGTGATTGGAAAAGTTAACCGTATGAACTGGCCATACTTCGTGACCAATGCGCTGCAGAGGAAAGACGGCGGCAGAATTGCCTACGTGGCCGTAACTCACGTGTGACTGAATTGAAAGAATGCTCATGCGACAATCATGCTCCCCTGCTTCTGCGAATTCCAAGGTATTAGGCAAACAATTTAGCTGGGTGCCCAAAAGGTAAGGTGAAAACCATCTTTAGATGAATTAAATTGAATACAACCGCACATGTCTTATTGAAAAAATGTGGTCCTGCCACCAGTGAGCAGCAGGACCACATCTAAAACTACCCAGCGGGTTGTGAATCTTCCTCATCGAAGTTGTAGTCCGGTTCTTGAAGTCTTACGACAACCGAAGTCACCCGAATACGACCACGACGGTCTTGCCCGCCTTCAGCCCTCAATCGAAGCCCGGAACTTGAGACTTCCGTACCAGGAAGAGGGACTCGCCCAACCTCGTAAGCAAGCAAACCGCCTACGGTTTCCACTTGATCCAGAATTTCTTCGGAGAATTCCAAGTCCACATCGTGGTCTTCCTTCACCTGATCGGCCAAGTCCTCCAGCGTCAAGCGCGCAAGCACGCGGTAAGAACGACGGTCATCTTCGAACTGTTCAATCGGAGCTACCTCGCGATCATCGTACTCATCGGCAATTTCACCGACTACTTCCTCGATGATGTCTTCGATTGTGAGCAAGCCCGCCACACCACCATATTCATCAACCAGAATTGCCATGTGGTTTCGTTCCGCCTGCATCTCGTTCAAGAGTGCATCGAGGTTCTTGGTATCGGGAACGAACGCTACTGGGCGCATAACCTCATCAACGGTGACGCTACGCCCGCCGTCAGTAGAGTAATAGGTTCGTTGGACCAGATCCTTGAGGTAAACAATTCCGATAACGTCATCGACGCTGTCACCAATTACCGGGATACGCGACAGTCCGCTCCTCACGCACAGGCTCGTAGCTTGGCCGGCTGATTTTCCGGACTCGATCCACACCATCTCAGTTCGCGGAACCATCACGGAACGGGCGGTGGATGACGCCAGATCAAAAACAGATTGGATCATACGCCGTTCTTCGACCTCAACGACGCCGTGTTCCTGAGCTATATCGACCATCTCAAGGAGTTCAACTTCGGTGCTGTATGGGCCGTCTCTGAACCCTGGTCCCGGAGCAACGATGTTACCTACCCAAATCAGCAACCTAGCGAACGGGCCGAGAATCTTTACCGTTGCAAACATGAATGGGGCCGTTGCCAATGAAATACTGTAAGGGTTCTTTTTACCCGATGTCCGGGCAAAGACGCCGATGATAGCGAAGCTAATGATCGCGGTTCCCGCAATGGCAGCTACCAACGCCCAAACATCATTTGAAATGTAGTTCATTGCAACAACTGCTGCGAAAGCAGCGGCTGTAGCATCAAGCAACGTCCGCACAAGGACGAGCAGATTGATGTGGTCTGCTTTACGTTCAGCAACCCGCAGCAGCGTTCTGGCAGAAGGATGCGTCTCCTCCTTGACCATGGCCTCAACTCGAGCACGCGAGACGGAGGAAAGAGCTGCTTCCATCGTTCCCGTCAGGCCAGACAGAAACAGTGCTGCGAGAACGACGATACTCGCGATTATTGGGCTCACTAGCGGACATCCCTTTCCGTACTGCTGTCCGCATGTGGATCGCGCTGGATATACGTGGTTTGAATATCATCTTGGGGTTCCGCGATAACTGGAATCCGGTTCTCCACCGGTGTTCCGCCTCCAGGAACCAGCTTGTCTAGTTCTGCACGGTCTGCAGCAGATGGGAATGCCCCTGCCCCAGTGGGCTTCGGTTGGTACTCAATTCCACGCCGCTTAGTGTCTTCATACCAGTCACGCAAAAGCTCGTTCTGCAGGGAGAACATCTCTTTTTCCTCTGCAGGAGTTTGATGGTCGTAACCCAACAGATGAAGACATCCGTGTGTGGTGAGCAACGCAAGCTCGTGCCCTAAATCGTGCCCGGCCTTTTCTGCTTGACGCTTGGCAAACTCGGGACACAAGATGATGTCGCCTAGAATTGCGGGTCCTTGAGGCGCCGCATCAGGACGGCCCATCCCCGGTGTCAATTCATCCATGGGGAAACTCATGACGTCAGTTGGGCCTTCCAAGTCCATCCACCTGACGTGCAGATCGCTCATCGTATCTAGGTCCACAATGGAAATAGTGGCTTCCGCACCGGGATTAATATCCATCTCGCCTAAAACGAAAGTAGCTACGTCAATTAGCGACTCTTCGTTTACCCCTGGATAACCAGATTCATTGACTACTTCAATGCTCACACTATTGCCCTCAAACTAAACGGAATGATAAAAGCTGAATTACAGGAAGATCCTAGTTGTTTTCCTGCTCGTTAGGAATCGTCTCTCGCTTGGCTTTGCGTTCGGCAGCGCGGGCTTCCTCGCGCTCCTCAAAATCGTCATAAGCCTCGACAATTCTTCCCACCAATTGGTGACGCACCACATCGTGGCTTGATAGCTCGGAGAAATGAACCCCCTCAACTCCACGGAGAATGTGTCGTACTAAGCGGAGTCCAGATTTCTGGCCGCCGGGAAGATCAACCTGAGTAATGTCACCCGTCACAACCATTTTTGATCCAAACCCTAATCGGGTCAGGAACATCTTCATCTGAGCCGCGGTGGTGTTCTGTGCTTCATCCAAAATCACAAAAGCATCATTGAGCGTACGCCCGCGCATATAGGCCAGAGGCGCAACCTCCACGATTCCCGCCTCCATGAGCTTTGGAATTACTTCCGGTTCGACCATATCGCGCAAGGCATCGTGGAGTGGACGCAAGTACGGATCAATCTTGTCATTCAAGGTTCCTGGCAGAAATCCCAGTTTCTCACCAGCCTCGACCGCCGGCCGGGTCAGAATAATCCTGTGTACTTGCTTTGACTGGAGCGCTTGAACCGCCTTGGCCATGGCTAAGTAGGTTTTACCGGAACCGGCAGGCCCAAGACCAAATGTGATTGTGTTTTCATCAATTGCGTCAACGTACTCTTTTTGGCCGTACGTTTTCGGTCGCACTGCTTTTCCACGGCGCACGACGATATCGCTTGCCAAAGCTTTGGACACACTCATCGGTGCTTCCACAGTCACGATCGAGACAGCATGCTTTACCGAATCAGGACTAATTATGTGTCCTCGCCGAGCAAGTGATTGCAGCTCTTTCAGCACCTTTACTGCGCGAGCTACTTCGTATTCGTCACCCTTAATCGTGATTTGGTCACCACGAACAAAAAGGTCCGCGTCGAGCTGGTTCTCAAGCACCTTTAAGTTCTCATCATTGATGCCAAGAATAGTTTGCGAATGTGCCGGATCCAGCTCAATGATACGAGTGGTTGGTACAGGAGCGTTGTTTATTTTTCTTCACTACTTTCAACAAAGCACACGGTACGAAATCCGTGCTTCCGGAATGTCATTCTTCGAGTTTAACAGCGTTTTTCGCTCAAACTACCAGCGCCCGGTAGAAATTCCGATCGCTGCGAGGGCGGCTAGCCCGGCGCTTGCGGTGCGCAGCACCTCCGGACCTAGTTTCACTGCCAAGGCACCGGCTTCGCGGAACTGCCGTGCCTCGTCGTCGGAAATGCCGCCCTCAGGGCCAATAATGAGCAGGATCTTTTGAGCGGAGGCAATCCCAGCCTGCTCCATAGCGTCCTTGAAAGGGGATGCAGCGGCTTCATGCAGTACAAAGACAGAGTCAAATTCGTTAACGAGCTCAACTAGCTCAGCTGTCCCATGTGGATTACGGATCGCAGGGATCGTTGCTCGGCGTGACTGCTTTGCAGCAGCAGTTGCTGCTTGGCGCCATTTTTGCACGCCTTTTGAACGCTTGCTGCCCTGCCACTTGGATACGCACCGTGCGGCTTCCCACGGAATGATGCAGTCCGCTCCGCCTTGTGTGAGCAGATCGACCGCGAGCTCACTGCGCTCTGACTTTGGGATTGCCTGGGCAACCGTAACGGTCGGTTGCGGTTCTTGCGCTACGACGACTTCATCTACGGTGCCGGTCAGCGTGTCTTTGCCCGCCACTGAGGTGACTGTGACGAGGGCCTTGGCCCCTCGTGTATCCATGAGCTCAATTTGTTCCCCCACGCCAATGCGTTTAACGCTCACAGCATGGCGGCCCTCAGGACCACGAAGGGTCACGTTTTCGCCTTCACGAGGAAGAACTACTGCTTGTCCTTCTAAGTAGGATTCAAGGTCATAAACGAACACCGGCAAAGACACAGCTGATCAACCTTTAGCGACGGAAGCGATTACGGATTCGGCCGAACAGGGACTCATCGGCAGCAGCACCTTCGTGCACCTTCGTCTTGTCACCTACGTACCCGCCGAACTCCTCCAGCAACGTGCGCTGCTTGTCGTTCAAGTCCGTCGGCACCTTGACCTCTACGTGGGCGAACAGGTTACCAAAGCCCTGCTTCCTCAGATGAGGCATACCCTTGCCTTCAACGGTAACGATCTCATTTGGCTGAGTTCCAGCTGGAATGGAGACACTGAGTTCCTCACCATCTAACGTGCTTACGCTGAAATCAACGCCCAGTGCGGCTTCTACCATAGGAACGGAAACAGCTAGATGGAGGTCATCGCCTTCGCGAGTGAAGATCGGATGCGGATCAACACTCACCTCTACGTAAAGATCGCCTGCAGGGCCACCTCCGTGGCCTACTTCACCCTGGCCAGCCATACGGATTCGCATGCCGTCGCCGATGCCGGCGGGGATGTTAACTACCAGGTCACGGCGCTTAGCTACACGACCATCGCCGCCACAATTGCCACACGGATCTGGGATAACTTCACCTGTTCCGTCACAGGTTGGGCACGGCATTGTCGTCATCACGTTGCCGAGGAAAGATCGCTGCATCTGCTGGATTCCACCAGTACCGTGGCACTGGCCGCATATATTTGGCTTCGACTTAGTTTTGGAACCCGTGCCCTCGCACTGATCACACAACACAGCGGTATCGATGGTGACCTCTTTTTTAGCACCTTTAAACGCATCTTCGAGCGAAATGCGGGTTCGCAATAAAGCGTCATTACCCTGCTGCACGCGCGAACGCGGTCCCGCTCCCCCGGAACCACCGCCGAAGAAGGCTTCAAAGAAGTCACCAAAACCACCAGAAGCGCCAAATCCGCTAGCACCTCCGCCACCCTGTTCCATAGGGTCGCCGCCGGCGTCGACGATCTGTCGCTTTTGCGGATCGAGAAGAACCTCTTGCGCCAGTGAGATTTCGCTAAACTTCTCCGCAGCTTCAGCGGTATCGTTCACATCTGGGTGATACTTACGCGCAAGTTTGCGGTATGCCTTCTTGATCTCATTGTCGCTAGCGCCACGCTCGACGCCGAGGATTCCATAGTAATCACGAGCCACGGTTTTAAGTCAGCCTTCTTTTTCTTTTAAATTTGTCTATTCTTTGGTTAAAGCTACATAGCCACTAACGCTAAGTGAACCGCTAATGTTCCGCGGTTCACGGCGAATCGAACAAGCGATTATCTTACTCATTATCGTTTATTTAGTCTTATTGACATCGATTAGCATCACAGGCAGCGGTTCACACCCCACACGGCACACAAAAGTGGCCACTACGAAACGCTTATCGTAGTGGCCACTTTTAAGGCTGCCTGAAGTGACTAAATCTCTTCCGGCACCATGCTAATTGCGCCGCACGGGCATTCCTCCGCGCATACGCCGCAACCTTTGCAGTAATCCAAGTTGATGTCATACTTTCCGGATTCAATCTTGATAACCGCATTGTCTGGGCAAACGCCGAAGCAGTTGTCACAACCGAAACAGTTACCGCACGACATGCATCGCCGAGCTTCTAGCAAAGCAGACTCTTCATCCAGGCCAACTACGACCTCGTCGAACGTGGACGACCGGCGCGCACCCTCGAGTTTTGCACGTACTTGATGCGGCGCATCTGAGTAATACCACGTCTCCATGCGGTCGAGGGTGGCATCTCCATGCTTGGGCGCAGGCTGGTACCTACTGGAGTTCAACCACGCGTCGATGTTGCGTGCTGCTTTCTTACCGTGGCCAATGGCTACCGTTACATTCTTCTCGGATGGAACCATATCTCCACCTGCAAAAATGCCATCGCGGCCGGTCATCATTTGATCGTCTACGCCAACTACGCCATCTCGAATCTCTACGCCTTGGACGTTTTCCAATAGTCCGAGGTCAGATTCTTGGCCCAGCGCCATGACCAAGGAATCGGCTTCCAGATCCTCAAACTCACCAGTAGGCTGAGGGAATCCATTCTCATCCAGAACCATTTTCTCAATCTTGATGGTTCCACCATCAACGTGGTTGACCGTTGACAACCAGCGCATGGTGATGCCCTCTTCCTCTGCCTCAATGATCTCAGAGTCGTGCGCTGGCGCACGATCGCGTGTTCGGCGATAAAGGATGACTGATTCCGTAGCTCCCAGCCTCTTTGCAGTTCGAGCAGCATCCACAGCTGTGTTTCCGCCACCGTAGACAACAACTCGTCGGCCAAGCAATGGGGCGTCACCCAGTCCGTCCGACGCATCCTCAACCTGGCGAAGCACATCGACTGCATTTTTAATATTCGCAGCTTCACCAGCAGGAACATTGACTTGGCGCCCAATCTGGGCACCTACCGCAGTGAACACTGCATCAAACTCTTGGAGCGCATCCTCCACTGATTCAACCTTGGTGTTCTGTTCGAAACGGACACCCAGCTTGGCAATACGGTCAATTTCCGCATCCAGAATGTGCCGTGGCAAGCGGTAGGCGGGGATACCGTAACGCATCATGCCACCTGGCTTAGCGCCTTGATCGCGCACAGTTACTTGGTGGCCAGCAAGTGCGAGATGATAGGCCGCAGATAGACCCGAGGGGCCTGATCCAATAATAAGAACTGTTTTGCCACTAGGTTCATTGAGTGGCTCTACGCTCCACCCTTCCTCAATAGCTTTGTCACCAAGGAATCGCTCAATTGCGTTGATACCTACAGCTTCATCTACCTGGGCACGGTTACATGCTGTCTGACAGTTGTGGTAGCAAACTCGCCCCATGACCGCTGGAAGAGGATTGTTTCGCATGATCTCACGCCACGCGCTTTCATAGTCACCCTCCTCCGCGTGGAAAAGCCACTGTTGGATATTCTCGCCCGCAGGGCAAGCCTTGTTGCACGGCGGGAGCATATTCACATACTGAGGTCGCTCAGTACGCCACGATCCAGTCTTGTTAGCTGCCGACGATCCTACGTTCAGAGTAATTGCAAAAGGCAACTGGGTGCGATTGCCCACTGCATGCGGATCATTATCGATGTTTGCCATGATCAATTCTCCTCAAGCTTTGGGTTATCAGACTTAATAAACTCATCAAGCCCTTCAGCATCAATAAGGTTGTAACGGGCGATATTTCTATCCGCCAGCGCCTGAAGGCGAGTAATAACTTCCGGATCCGCTCCCTTTTTGAATAGATGCGCGAACCGGCGTTGTGGCCTGAGATAGTTCTCTACAGGCTGCGGCCGTCTGATCTTAGCCACAGAGGTGACGTCTCCATATTCCGCCTCGAATACTGGGAACAAACCAGTTTGCGTAGCCAAGCGTGCCATCTTGATGGTTTGGTTGGAAACAGTTCCCCAACCCAATGGGCACGGAACTAGTACGTGAATGTACCGTGCCCCTCTGAATTGCATTGCCTTGGTGACTTTGTACTCCAAGTCACGAAGATCGGCTACCGTTGCGGTTGCCACGTAAGGGATCTCGTGTGCCATAGCAATGCGAGGCAAGAACTTGCCCTGACCAAAGGTGTTACCAGGTTTTTCACCTACCGGCTGTGTTGTTGCTGTACGAGCAGCCGGTGGGGTCGCACCGGAGCGTTGAACACCCGTGTTCATGTACGCCTCATTGTCGTAGCAAATATAGAGCACATCATCGTTACGCTCGAACATTCCGGAGAGGGCTCCGAATCCGATGTCAACGGTGCCTCCATCACCACCTTGAGCCACTACCCTGATGTCTTCGCGACCCTTCGCTTTCATCGCTGCGGCAACGCCTGTAGCAACTGCCGGAGCATTGCCAAACAGAGAGTGAATCCAGGGCAGATTCCACGAGGTTTCAGGATACGGCGTGGAGAACACTTCCAGACATCCAGTTGCATTACAAGCAATAAGCTTGTTGTCACTGGCAGCCACGGCGGCATCGAGTGCGTACCGTGCACCCAACGCTTCACCACACCCTTGGCAAGCTCTATGCCCGGAGGTCAACGAGTTAAATCGCTCATTTCCAGACTGCACGGAACGCAGTTTCTCATCAACGAGCCTGTTACCGACAGCGAAGCTACCAACTTGATAAAACTTTGCTTCCTCGCGGCCAGGGATCTCGGTTGCGGGGAACTGCGGGTTTGGTAGTGGAACTGTAGTCATTATCCTTTACCTTCCTGCTTCCGCTGGATTAGAGGGTGCGCGTAGATCATGGCGATTTACTCGTGCTTGGATATCTCGGAGAAGATTTTCCGGCACAGCGCCAGAATTCCTGTTTTGTTCCTCACGACTCAGCTCAGCGTTAACCAAGTCTTCGTCGAGATCAAGGAACGTAGTGTCTGCAACTTGATCTTGGATAGCCTTATCCAGATAGTCATGCAGCGATGCCTTCGTGATGTCGCGACCACCAAGGCCGGCAATCAATTCATGGCAGATGAATTTCCTACCGCGCATGGCAGCGCGGATATGGGAAGACACAATTCCACCGATTCCAACGGAAAAGGCCTTCTCAAGCACAATGAAACGCTTGCAGTTTTTGAGCGCTTCGCGCACGGCAACGGTTGGGAAAGGCCTGAAGGCTACTAATGAAAGAACACCAATCTTTTCGCCCTTTTCACGCCGCTCATCAATGACATCCCGCAACGTACCCGTTACTGATCCCAAGCAGACGACAATCGTTTCTGCATCTTCGGTCCGATACTCATGGAGTAAGCCACCGGATTCTCGCCCAAAGACCTCCTGAAATTCTTTCTGCACTCTAGGGATAACATCTAGAGCCTGCAGTTGCTTGTGATGCGCCAAGTAGCGAACTTCCGTAAAGGCCTCTGGACCGACCATTGCGCCGATGGAAATAGGATTGGCAGGGTCTAGGACCTGCCTAGGCTCATACGGTGGCAAGAATGCATCAACGTCTTCTTTGTCCGGTACATCAACCTGCTCCATGGCATGGGTCAAGATAAAGCCGTCCATGCACACCATGACCGGAAGGGAAAGTTCCTCGGCAATTTTGAAAGCTTGCACGTGGAGGTCGGCAGCTTCTTGATTGTCTACCGCATAAAGCTGCAACCACCCAGAATCTCGCTGACTCATTGAGTCTGATTGGTCGTTCCAAATGTTGATTGGTGAGCCAAGTGCACGGTTAGCCACGGTCATCACAATTGGCAATCCCAATCCTGAGGCGTTGTAGACGGCTTCCACCATGTACAACAATCCTTGGGACGCCGTTGCAGTATATGCTCGAGCGCCCGCCGCGGAAGCACCAATACAGGCGCTCATCGCAGAGAATTCACTCTCCACATTCACGTATTCACCATTGTCTAGTTCGCCTTTCTTGTACATCTGGGAAAGAGCTTCGACAATGTGGGTCTGCGGTGAGATTGGGTAAGCGCAAACGACGTCAGGACGGCAAGCCGCGACGGCTTGGGCAATCGCTTGTGAGCCTTCGATTTGCTTCAGCATTAGTGGGCAGCCTCCCTTTTCTTGGTATTTACTAGGTCAAAAGCAGCTTGTGCTGCGGCTACATTCATTTGCCCCACCTTGCCTGGGAAACGCTGCATGATGGCTTCTTCAACGGATTTCATTTGGTAGAGACCCGTGAGCGCAGCGACACCACCTAGAAGCACTGCGTTAGGAACAGTGCGCCCCGTGTGCTGGCGAGCAATATCTGTAGCCGGAATAGTCATGAAGTGCCCCGCGGGCTGCTTGCTCTGGAGTTCCGCGAGGCCAAGCTCAGCGCTTCTCTTCGACGAGTTGATCAGGGCGTATCCGCTGTCCGACAAGCCTGAGAACACATCTAGGATCGGGAGCAAAGTGGGGTCCTGAACAATCACCAGATCAGGAAGCAGAACAGGTTCGCGAGATCGAATCTGCTTATCGGATATTCGGCAATAAGCAACAACTGGGGCTCCCGTTCTTTCGGAGCCAAAGGAAGGGAATGCCTGAGCATGCTTGCCTTCCGCGAATGCGGCCATTGCAATCAGATCGGAAGCGGTGACAACACCTTGGCCACCACGTCCGTGAATTCGGACTTCAACCATGTTCTCAGATTATCCGTCATTCACATGATATTGGGCGCTTCGAGGCATCATTTCCCCATCCCCACTAAAGTCTGACGTCAGAACTCCAGAAAAATGGCCCTCTACCTTTGCTTTTAGCTACTTTTTCACCACATGTTCCAAGTGAGTATTTGGTCACCAATAGGCAAAAACTGCATAATAACCCACGCCAGCCGCCGCTGTGACTACCCATCAATGGATGTGCGGCAATAAATGCCCAAGCCCCACCATCGTCTCTGCCCACGCAGGAGCGAAAAAGCTAGTAGTGGAGGAAATGGACAAGGAGTCAGTGAAGCTTATGGAGCTAAAAAGCACCAACTAACTGAAGCAAAGATAACGCCCTGCGGCATTCAAGATGTGGCCGCTGAAGTTAAAACTCTGATCTCTACTGCCCACTAAGGACGCGAGAAACATATTGCGCTACTGCGTGTACTTTGCTCATGGTTCCTGAGTAGTCCATGAACGTTGGGCCAACAACACCCAAACCGCCCAAGGTCTCTCCTTGCGCCCCATAACCCGTTGCCACTACCGAGGCCTGGCGAAGTTGATCATCTTCATTCTCATCTCCGATAAGAACACTGACATGATCCAAGTCAGTTACGTTCGCGAGGAGTTTAAGGACGACAACCTGTTCTTCCAAGGCTTCCAGAATCGGTGGCAGTCCCTTTGGGAAGTCCCGAGCAACCCTAGACAGGTTGGACGCGCCAGCTAGAATTAGTCGATCGTTTGGTTGCTGCACCAACGTCTCAATCAGGACGGTGGCAGCACGCAATACATGGCTCTGGATTTCAGGATCTACAGGACGTACCGAGTTCGTAGGATCCGCGAGCTCAGCCAATGCTACAGAAGCGTCCGTCAAGGTCTTGTTATCTAAGACCGAATTCAAAACGTCTCGGAGTTTGTGCACATGCTCTGGTTCACAAATCTCATTGAGTTCGACGTTTCTCTGGTCAACACGCCCAGAGTCAGTAATCAAAACGAGGAGGAGACGGACAGGAGAAAGCGCAACCACCTCAACGTGTTTGACGCGCGTGACATTGAGATTTGGCATCTGCACTACCGCCGCCTGTCTCGTGATTTGAGAAAGCAGCTGAACGCTACGCCTTAATACATCCTCTAGGTCCACGCCGCCTTCCAGAAATCGGAGTATTCCCGTTCGCTCAGCTTTCGAAAGCGGTTTGACCTCATTAAGGGAATCCACCATGGCTCGGTAAGCCTTGTGTGTAGGGATTCGCCCAGAACTAGCGTGCTGGGAAACAATGTATCCCTCTTTTTCCAGCGCCGCCATGTCATTGCGGATCGTAGCTGATGAAACGTTGAGATTGTGACGCTCTAGTAGTGCCTTGGAGCCAACTGGTTCTTGGGAGGCAATGTAGTCTGCGACGATAGCGCGCAAAACCTCTTGACGCCTTCGATCAGTCGAGTTAGCCATTGGGCTGTCACCTTCCTTCGTCAAAATCCCTTGTGCTCTAGATTAGCCATTTCAGCCGAACAGGATGTCAGCGATCATGCCGTCAGCCAGTAAGCGCCCCTTGTCTGTCAGCAGAATACGGTCTCCAACGTCCATGAGCCCCTTTTGTTCAAATTTCCTTGCTCTTTCTACTTCACCAGGGCGTAGTTGAGAAGTTCGGAGCCCCTCTTTAAGCCTTAGCCCCAACATTAGGAGTTCCTCATGCCTTTCCTGATCCGTGAGAGTCTCAGTTTCCTTGATCGGCAATTCTTGACGCCCGAGGATGTTGGCGTAAGTAGAAGGGTGCTTGACATTGAAAAAGCGTCGGTTTCCAATATGGGAATGAGCCCCCGGGCCTGCACCCCACCAATCACCGTCTCTCCAGTAGCCGAGGTTGTGCAAGCATTCTCCGCCTGGCTTAGACCAGTTGGAGACCTCATACCATTCGTAACCATTTTCACGGAGAGCCTTGTCAATCATCCAATAACGGTCGGCGTAAACATCTTCTTCCGGCTCGGGCAGTTCTCCCTTGCGGACTTTTCGTGCCATGCGAGTCCCGTCTTCCACGATGAGGGAGTAGGCGGAGACGTGATCGACACCGGTTTCAAGAACGCTGTCCAAAGTTAGCAACACATCTGCGTCAGTCTCAGTTGGGGTTCCGTAAATCATGTCTAGGTTCACATGATCAAAGCCGGATGCTTTTGCTTCTCTTGCCGCATCGAACGCGCGTCCAGGCGTGTGGGCCCTTTCTAGGATCCTCAAAACTGCGGACGAGGCTGACTGCATTCCCAGTGAAACTCGGTTGAATCCGCCGGAGAGGAGTTCATCAAAGAATTCTGGACTCGTAGATTCCGGATTGGATTCCGTGGTGATTTCTGCCCCATCTTTGATTCCGATGGTGTTGCGGATAGCGCGCAAGATTCGATTCAGGCCTGCAGCACCAAGCATTGATGGTGTACCACCGCCAATAAAAACAGTGTTCGCAGGTCGGGTGTCGCCGGTCGCTGCAGCAAGTTCGAGTTCCACCTCTAGCGCGTCTAGGTAGGTTGCCGGTGAGGCTGAGGTTCCTAGTTCGCCAGGCGTGTAGGTGTTGAAGTCACAGTAACCGCAACGCGAAGAACAAAATGGGACATGGATGTAGACGCCAAAAACGTCAGCGTTGGGTTTGAAAGACATGACACAAAGCTTAAAACACGAGCTTGGTACCAAGCTAATAATTAGGATGCGTCAGCTGCCTCGCGCTGTTCGCGTTTCTTAGCCGCAACCCGGGCCACGATCTCATCGATACGAGCTCGTTCATTGAGAAAGGTAGGAGGATTAGTTCCGCGCATCATGCGCGCGTACGCTGGGTGCTCTGTCGCTACTGATTCGATCCATGCGTTAGCTGCCGCCACCACAGCATCAGAGGTACGACTGTACAGAAGCGGCAGATTAACGGCATCAGTGTCTCTTGCCCCACGCTCCGTTTCTGCGAGTTCCCACTCGACAATGTGGGCCAGATACTGACCTACCAAGTCTGTGCGCGCATCCAATGCTTGGGTGAGCTCGCCCACCATGACAGGAGAGCGCTGGATAGGAAAACGTTCGTCAAGATCGGCGCATGAGATAACTACCGGACGGGCAACTTCTTTACACCTCGGTGCAACAATGGAAACAGTTCCCGAGCGCAGACCTGACGTTAGCGCTTGCCGTACGCCAATGAGCTCTGCAACTACCGCGCGCGAATCGGCTTTCGCATCCGCGATGATTTCTTCAAACTCAGCGAGGCAGTCTTCTACCAGCTCAGCATCCCAATCGGCTACAGCCTCAGCAATATTCTCAATGTAGGAAGCCACTTCATCACCTATGTTGAAGATTTCTTGGGTAAGTTCACGGTGACGCATGGTTGCATCTTGAAACTGCATCGCTTCCCGTCCCATCTTCAATCGTGGTTAAAGTGTCCTTACGAGCGAAACCAACATGGTTTCTTTGTCACGAGTCAAAACTCTAAATGAGTTATTGAAACTTGTCGCGTTGGCTCGCCGTAAGCGGCGGAAGCAATCCCATAAAGCTCCCCCGCTACACCGGCCCTAGAGACCCAAGCAGCATTTCCCCAGCAGTTTGCTGTGCCAAGAAAGCCCCTTGCTATCCCCCTTACCCCCGCCCCGTCCCACTGGAGATAGAAGAAGGAGCACTCCGCCTTGGCGAAGTGCTCCTTACTAACCTTTTCTACTTACGCTTGTAAATATGGTCGATAGCGTCGGCGTAGCGACGTGTAACAACGTTTCGCTTCACCTTCATCGTAGGCGTCAGCTCGTCCGCCTCCTCGGTGAGATCCTGATCGAGAATGTAGAACTTCTTGATGCCCTCAGCGGAGGAAACCGTCGAGTTCACTTCGTTGATCGCATCCTGAATCTCCGCGCGGAGCACTGGATCGTGCGCCAATTCCTTCACATCTCGAGACTCTGGGATGTTGCGGTTGAGCTTCCAACGCGTCAGTGCCTCATCATCGAGCGTGATGAGAACGCCAACGAATGGCTTGCCGTCGCCAACAACCATCGCCTGCGAAATCATTGGGTGTCCACGCAGCATGTCTTCCATTGGGCCAGGCGATACATTCTTGCCACCGGCGGTAACGATGAGATCCTTCTTACGGCCGGTAATCACCAAGTGACCGGAGTCCAAGATTTCGCCCAAGTCGCCGGTGTTGAACCAACCGTCCTCGTCGAATGCCTCGGCAGTGGCTTCAGGGTTGTTCCAGTAACCGTCGAACACGGTGAGGCCCTTCACCATAATTTCGCCGTCTTCGTTAATCCGAACAGCATCTCCACCAACTGGGCGACCAACGGTACCAATACGCTGATCTTCGAAGTCAACGGTGCACGCCGCAGCAGTTTCGGTCAGGCCATAGCCCTCGTAGACCGGTGCGCCGATGCCACGGTAGAAGTGAAGTAGATCGTGGCCAATTGCAGATCCACCAGAGATTGCGTACTTAACTGCATCTCCCATTCCGGCGCGAATCTTTGAGTAAACCAGCTTGTCAAAGGTAGCGTGCTTGAGCTTCAGTGCACGTGAAGGACCTTCCGCAGTATCCAATGCGCGTGAGTATTCCTGCGCCACTTTTTCTGCCTGAAGGAACAGCTTTTCCTTAATTGGCGAGCCTTCGGAGGCGCTGGCTGCCGCGGAGTTGCGCACCTTTTCAAATACTCGTGGGACGCCCAAAATCACGTTTGGCCTAGTTCGCTGGAATTCAATTCCCAAAGATGAGAAGTCAGCCCAGTGCGACTGGGTTGCTCCACCGATAGCAACAGCCAAGGAAACTGCGCGTGCGAGAACGTGCGCCAATGGCAGGAAGGTCAGTACTCGTGCTCCAGGTACCGCAAAGGAACCAATTGGGTTTGTCAGAAGGCCACGCACCTCTGCGAGCCAATTCGCATGGGTAAGGCGGCAGCCCTTTGGCCGACCCGTGGTACCGGAGGTGTAAACCAGGGATGCGAGATCCGATGACTTGGTTGCCTTAATTCGCTCTTCAACTGCAGAATCTGGGATTCCGCGACCCTCGAACTCGAGGGTTTCAATTGCAGAAGAGTTGAGCTCCAGAATTCGGCGAAGCTTGGAAGGCGAGCCGTGAATACCAGGCTGACCATCTTCACCGATGACGAGGTGCTTCATCAGATCGGTGTGATCGCGGGTTTCAGTAATAGCGAAGACAGCACCGGAATCCTCAATAATCCACTCAATCTGGCGAATGGAGGAAGAACCGTAAATCGGCACGGACACCGCACCGGCCGCCATGATTGCGAAGTCAAGCAAAGACCATTCGTAACGCGTTTCAGATAGCAGAACAACGCGGTCGCCCTGTTCCACTCCTGCATTGATTAATCCCTTAGCCACCGCGAAAACTTCATCAATGAACTCTTTCGCGGTGACGTTTACCCATTCGTAGTTCTTTGGGCGAGTGTAGAGAACGCCATATGGGCGTGCATGAACAGTGGCCAGCAGTGCAGTGAGGCACGTGTCATTTTCACCAATCGTGTACAGCGGCTCAGCGGATACTTCTTGCATTGCGATGCAACTCCTTAAGCTAGTGTGCTTTTGTAATCACCCTGATTCAGCGGGTGTATGCGCTGTAGTTAAGACTGCCACAAAATGTGATCTAATGCGCAAAGTCGCGCCATTTTAGTAACCAGTTCTTGCAAAGCTAACCCTTAAACAAGTGCACTTAATTAGCGCTGAACTGCATATATTAGATAAATAGTCTTATTTTTACCCTTAAAATAAAATTAACATTTTTTAACCCCATTTCCCCCTAAAAGCACTCGAATGCAAGTGACCTGTGTCATAAAAATACGAATTTTGGATCCATTTCACTTCACATCGTGGCTCTAAGGGTAAGGCCCCAGCAACCCCCGCGCTCAGTTACCCTGACCCAGGGTGAGGTGCGAAGCCACGGATCTCTAGGTCTCATTTCTGATGACGAACTCCCATTCGCTCCCATGGCACAAGCCTCTCAATCAAATAAACGCAGAATTCGCCTCCAATCGAGACCGCGGTTACTTTTCCACACCCCGGCCTCGCCCTGATTCTCATCCACCCGACCGTTTTGCCTCCGTTAGGTACCGGAGCCACGTCATGCACCGCGCGAGATACAGTACGTTTTCCTCTTTATATTTTCCCACCTATGTTTTAAGCCCTGACGTGTCGCCAGACGCTAGAAAATATGAAGCCCTGACCACTAGGCCTCCCCTTTCATTGTCCTTCCCTTTCTAACTTTGGCACAATGGCCACGTGGGTTATTCAGATACATTGCGTGAGCTTGCCTCCGCACACTCAATTTCAACTGGTTACAACGGCTTCGGCGGCGAATACGTCAATGTCTCCGATGACACGTTGGTGAAGATTCTGCGCGCGTACGGTGTTTACCTAGGGCAGGAAGACATGCCGGATGAGGAGCTGATCCGGCAGAAGATCCAGCAGCGCCAAGACGAGCTGTTTTCTCGCCCTCTTCCTGCCACGATCGTTGCTACTGAAGGTGACCCGTACGTTTTTAATGTTCACGTGCACGATGGGCTGCCAGCTGATGTTCAAATCACGCTCGAAGATGGCTCGGTACGCGTACCTGAGCAGATCGAAAACTGGACACCACCTCGGACAATTGATGGCGTTGCATGGGGAGAAGCCAGCTTCCGTCTACCAACAGACCTTCCACAGGGCTGGCATACGATTACTCTGAGGTCTGATGATCTACAGTCATCAGCTTTCCTGATCGTCACCCCGCAGCGTCTTTCCACCACTAACGCGCTGATTGAAAAGCCTACTCATGGCGTCATGGCGCAGTTGTACTCTGTTCGGAGCGAAAAGTCCTGGGGTATGGGCGACTTCCACGATTTGGGCGAAGTCGCTGAAACACTGGCTCGTGAGGCCGGCGCAGACTTCTTGCTGATTAACCCTCTCCACGCAGCTGAGCCTCTTCCTCCAGTTGAAGATTCACCTTATCTTCCAACCACCCGCCGGTTCATTAACCCGATTTACATCCACGTCGAGGACATTCCTGAGCTACTTGATCTGCCTGAAGATATTCAGGAGGAAGTAAAGGAGATCGCCTCCGAGTTCCGCTCACTCAATTTCTCTTCTGAGATCATCGAGCGCTCTCCTATTTATTTTGCCAAGCTCCAGGTCTTGCGCGAGATTTTCAACTCCGGTCGTCATGCCGCCCGCGAGCAAGAATTCCAAGAGTACATCAACCGCGAGGGCCAGGGCCTCTATGACTTCGCACGATGGTGCGCTAAGCAAGAGATTAAGGAAACCGCCAACGAGCGCCCCGCCCACTCCACCCCTATCGATGAAGATGAGGTGGCCTTGTTCTACATGTGGTTGCAGTGGATCTGCGATCAGCAGCTAGCAACCGCACAGTCCAAAGCAATCGAAGCTGGTATGAGCATTGGCATCATGGCTGACTTGGCCGTGGGCGTGCACCCTGGAGGAGCCGACGCGGAAAACTTGGCGGATGTGCTGGCACCCAAAGCCTCAGTGGGAGCTCCGCCTGATAATTACAATCAGCAGGGCCAGGACTGGTCCCAGCCGCCATGGCACCCTGAGCGCATGGCCGAACAAGGTTACATCGCGTGGCGTGACTTGCTGCGTACCGTGCTGCGTCACTCTGGTGGCATTCGTGTCGACCACATCCTCGGTTTGTTCCGTTTGTTCTGGATTCCGCGCATGCAGGCACCAACCACTGGCACCTATGTCAACTACGATTTCAATGCTTTTGTTGGCATTTTGGCCCTAGAGGCTGAACGCGCGGGCGCTGTGGTTATCGGTGAAGACTTGGGCACTTTTGAGCCTTGGGTTCAGGAGGTGCTGGCCACCCGTGGCATCATGGGTACCTCTATTCTGTGGTTCGAGTCCCAGCCCGAAGGCGGGCCACGGTATAAGGAAGGTTACCGTCAGGCAGCGCTTTCCAGTGTAGGTACTCATGATTTGCCACCTACCGCTGGCTACCTTGAGGGCGAGCACATCAAGTTGCGAGAGCAGCTAGGAATTCTGGTCACGGACGTTGATCAGGAGGAACGCGAAGACCTCTCGTGGCAGGGACAAATCCTCAACCGTGTGAAGGAACAGGGTTGCTTCCATGGTTTGGACGTCAATCTCAGTGATTTCACAACCCGCCAGCGTGATGAACGCGGAGACACAGTGGATCTCCTGGTTGCCCTTCACCGTTTCATTGCCTCTACCCCGTCTGCATTAACATGCACCTCCTTGGTAGATATGGTTGCGGATAAGCGCGCGCAGAATCAGCCTGGAACGGTAAGGGAGCAATACCCTAACTGGTGTGTACCGCTGTGTGACAGCGATGGCGAAGCCGTGACCATCGAGCAGTTGGCAGAAAACACAACGTTTAAGCGGGTGGCAGAGGCCTCGAAGCGCCACCACCGTTAAGCACTTCACACCCCACCAGCACAGCGTGCAAAATGGGTGGGTGCTCAGGAGCATTCCTGCGCACCCACCCATTTTTGGTTTTTAGAACAGCGATACCAGCCACGCCACGGCTACAAGGATGAGAAGAAAATATAGCGCTTGGGTAACTCGCGATTGCGGATACTTGCGCTTTTGCCTTGGCAGTTGCTGATCAAGCTTGCGCAATTCTTCTGGATTTGCCATGTTGTTGCTTGCTTTCTAGTCAAATTCGCCAGTTATAACCCGCTGACGTGGATGATCTTTTGACGCGTGGTGAGTTTTGGGACCGTGAGTGGTCTTCGGTCTGCGGTTTCGAGATACCAAAGCTCCGAAGAAGTCAATGATTCTCAGCCAGATCACAGCCAATACCGCACACAAGGGTATCACTACTGCCATCACGAGTGGAGCTTGGATCCACAACGGTGCCGTTGATAGGAACTGGCTTAAGGAATCACCAAGGGAGGTTACCCAGCCAGCGAAAGCGGTCATGGTGTGCCTCCCTTAAGTGTGAAACGGTTGTATCGGATCCTTATACCCTACTCCTTAGTGGCTGTTATGCGGCACCCGCAAGGCCTCGGCGGCGCAGGAGTGGGGCAACGTCTTTTGCACGACCGCGCAGAGTCTCAAATGCCTGGGTGTAGTCATCTGCACCACCGCGAGAGAGGATGAGGTCTCGGAATCGCTGGCCTGCTTCTCGCGCCTTGTCGTCTGATTCATCAGCGCCGGCTGCGCCGACCTCCTCAAACCAGTCAAAACCGTCGGCGTCCAGTGCTTCTGCCCACAGGTAGGAGTAGTATCCCGCGGAGTAGCCACCTGCGAAGATGTGGTTGAAGTAGGTGGAGCGGTAGCGCGGTGCCAAGCCGTGCACGTCAATGCCCGCCTCTTCTAGGGCCTTTGCCTCGAATGCGTCAATCTGATCTGGGGTGATCTCTGCTGCTTGTTCAGGGGTAAGAGAGTGCCATGCGAGGTCAATGATCGATGATGCTAGGTATTCGGTGGTTCCGAAGCCCTGCCCGAACTGGCTAGCCGCTTGCACTGCCTTGAGCATGTCATCTGGGATGAGTTCACCAGTGTCCACGTGGCGGGCGTAATTGCTCACCACCGCAGGATCGAATGCCCAGTTCTCATTGATTTGGGAAGGAAACTCCACGTAGTCGCGCGGAACGTTGGTGCCGGAGAAGCTTGGGTACCGTACCTTGGACAGCAGGCCGTGGAGGCCATGTCCGAATTCGTGGAAGATCGTGCGCAGGGAGTCTATGGACAATAGTGCATCGGAGCCGTCTGCCGGCTTGGTGATTCCCATGACGTTCACGATGACTGGCTTTGTACCCAGCAGTTCAGACTGGTTAACAAAGGAGCTCATCCACGCTCCACCACGCTTGGAGGGACGGCCGTAGTAGTCAGTGATGAACAGGCCAATTCCTTCGCCGTTTTCATCTTTGACCTCCCATACGTCTACGCCGTCTGCGTAACCGTTAAGATCATCACGCTTTTCTACGTCAATACCGTAGAGGCGCTTGGCGGCGAAAAATACGCCGTCCTCTAGCACCTGGGTTAGTGGGAAGTACTTGGAAAGTTCACCCTCATCAAGGCTGTAGTCGCGTACCCGCACCTTGGATTCCCAGTAAGGCCAGTCTGCACCGCTGATCTCACCATCCGCGGCTTCTGCAAGGAGCTTTCGCTCGTGGTGCGCGTTGGTTGCTGCGGCTGGCGCTAGATCGAACAGGAGGTCCCTGGCAGCTTGGGCGCTGCCGGCCGTCTCTTCTGCGATGACGTACTCAGCGTGGTTGTCGTAGCCCAACAGCTGTGCTTTGCGTGCACGCAGTTGGACGGATTCAATCACCAGCGGCGCGTTGGCCTCGGCGCCGCGCTGCAACGACGCCTGGTAGAGCTTTTCGCGCGCCTCTGCGCGCTCCAGGTTGGCCTGCTCTGCCTGGACGCTCGGTAGCTCCAGCGGAATGACGTACTTTTCTTCCCGTCCCAGCGCCTGGGCGTCCGCGGCAGCGGACGCGAGGCGCTTCTCGCTGAAGCCTTCGAGCTCTTCAGCGGAGTTGAAGCCCACCGCGAGGCGCTTGGTATCGGCGAGCAAGTTGCGCCCGAATTCGTCGGAAAGCACGGACAAGCGAGCGTTAATCTGCTTGAGCTCTTCCATCTGGGCGTCATCCAACCCAGCGCCCTTGCGTTTGAACCTGCGGGTCAAGTGCTCGAGGAGGCGCTGGGACTCAGGATCGTCCGGCGCTTCAACTGCGCTGATACGGCCGAACAGGACGGGGTTGAGGTAAATGGAATCCTCATGAGCCGCCAGCTTAGGCGCAACCGAAGATGCGATGGCGTTCATGTCATCGTCTGCATCCGTGTTGTACAGGTTGAAGAAAACGCTGGCTACGCGCTCGAGATCTTGGCCGGATCGTTCGAAGGCCTCCACCGTATTTTCCCACGTTGGGGGCTGCTCATTACTGCAGATTTCTTCGATTTCCGCCTGGTGGCGCCTGAAGGCCTCCTCGAATGCCGGCTCGTAGTGCTCAGTTGTGATGGCCTCAAAATCCGGCAGTTGATACGGGAGGGTGGACGTGATCAGCAATGGGTTTTCTCGAGTCATAACGCCCCATAATAACGCCTCGGGTGCACCAGTGTGGCGCACGCAACTATCCGCTGCTGTTAGAGTTTTGGTATGTCTACGCCCGATCACAATTCTTCCCACCGCGCGGATCATGAATTTTCGCGTTCGGCAACCAGCGCCAGCGGCAACTTCATTGGACAGTTTGTGCCGTTTCCGCCCACGGCAACGGTGGCAGCTACCGTAGCCGCCGATGCGGCCGCCCAGTCCTCAACGAAGCGAACCTTAGCTACCGGAATGGTTCACTTCCCTTTTGTGACCTACGCTCGCTTTGAAACGCCTCTAGCCCCTAGTTATAAGGTGATTCGTGGCCACCGCGAGGTAGTAGACACCACTGTCGAGCCAGAGGGCGACGAGGCAGACACCACGGTGCAGCTGTCCATCACGGTGCCCAATACCGCGAAGGCTAATTCCGATCTTCCCGTGGTTGTCATGATTCACGGCGGCGCCTACCAGTTCGGTAGCCGCACTGAGCCGTGGTTTTCTGGTTCAGGTTTTGCTCGACATGACATTATTACCGTCACCGTGAGCTACCGTCTCGGAATCCAGGGATTCGTGCCCTTTGCTAATGAAGATCCGCATCACTACAGGGGTATTGATGACTGCCAGAATGCGCTGGAGTGGATCCAAAAACACATTGAGGAATTTGGTGGTGACCCCACCAACGTCACCTTGATGGGCCAGTCTGCCGGGGCAGGCATCGCACTGTGGTTGGCACGCCGGGACCACTATCGTGGCACGTTCAGGCGTGTATGGGCCATGTCACCGGGATTCCCGCGCAAGAGCTTTTCCCAGCGTCGCGGGCGTTTGCGGTCCATTCTTTCCACCCCTATTACCAAGTCCCGCTTGGAAGCGCTTAGTCCATCAAAGCTGAAGAAGGGCGAGAAGAAGTACGCGAAGACGATATGGAACGACCTTGCCTTTGGCCCCGCGCCGTATGACGCTACTGAGCTGACCGCAGTGCCCATTGTTATTTCCGCAACGCGGGAGGAATTCTTCAATTTCGGCCCCGCCGTGAAGCTGGATTCGGCCTCGTGGTCTGGGCCGTTGCGCAGGAGTTTCCTGCGGACCCTGGGCGGCAAGAAGTATGAACCCGTAGGGGCTGAGGATTCCTCCGGTGAGCGTTATTTTGGCCAGCTCATTACGGATAACTTCTTCCGCCGCTTGGTGGAGCAGACCGCTCGGTTGTCCGATGGGCGTGTGTGGGTCATTGAATACGCCGGCACTGTGCATAGGCCCGTCTATCACTGCGCCGATATTCCGTGGGTTATGGGGTGCACGGAGGAAATTGCGGGGACTTCGTGGGAGGTATTCAAGGATGCGAGTGAAGCAGTGCGGGCTGAGGTCCATTCCCATGCCGTGAACTTCGCTCGTGGCGCCAAGCCGACGTGGAAAAATTACGCTCAACAGCAATCTGTGCTCACGCTCTTTCCTGCGGGTGAGGTTACAAGCGCTGTGCGAAACGGCGATGGTTCTGAACCCGAAAAACTCAGTGAACATGCCTTGCTTGTCCACGATCCGTTCAAGAATGTTCGCGAGGCGTTCCCTATCAAGAAATACTAGGAGGCGTGCCGACGTCCACAGCGTGCGCATCACTCCAGGCTCCGCGCACGCTGTGAGGCCACACGCGGTGTGGCCTCCCGCTTCCGCGGGCGCTTTAGGCTGATCGTTCGCGGAGAATATCCTTCAACTCGGAGTGGCTGAGCTGTTCCCGCATCCAATCTGAGAACGCGTAGGGCGCTGCCTCCACTGCGGAAATCAATTCATCAGCGGTGGTCCAGGCCAGCTGCTCGACTTCATCGTCGCGGGGATTGATCTCAACACCCGGTTTGAGCGTGGCCACAAATACCGGGCAAATCTCCCACTCCACGATTCCGCGGGAGTCCACAGCGCGGTAGCTGAAGTCCGGCAAAGCACAAACGATGTTGTCCAATGCCCCTTGCGGGACACCAATCTCATAGGGAACTCGGCGCTCCACGGCTTCGCGGGCAGACTCCCCCGGCGCCAGGTGCCCACAGGCAGAATTTGTCCAGATTCCGGGCCACGTCTTCTTGCTCAGTGCACGGCGGGTGACGAGGAATTCTCCCTTTTGGTTAAACACGTAGCAAGAGAAAGCCAGGTGGAGAGGGGTCTCGGTGGTGTGCACTTCTGACTTGAGGGCGGTGCCCACTGGGGTGCCGTCTTCGCTGCAAAGCACAACCATCTCGTGTGAAATCATGCCCTCCACCCTACTTGGTTTGAGCGCAACCTTTAAGTTGGGGCTGTAGGTGGCGATCGCAGGCACACCAACGCACAGGCTGCCAGGCTCAATGAGCCTGGCAGCCTGGGTGCTTTAGGTAATTAGGAGTTGTTGATGTCACCCTTGAACGTGACGTTACCGATGGTGAATTCGCCGGCGTAGAAGTTGTCATAGGCGGCGTTGAAGGCGAAGGCCAGATTGGTTGACGCCCCGGCACCTAGGTCATAGTCGAGTTTGATGGAGCCTTCTTCCACGAATTCAAACTCTGTACCGTTGGACGTAAACTGTGGCGTTCCCAGCGCATCCTTGGGCAGTGGCACGTCATTCAGGTTCTTGACAAGTACGAAGACCACGGTGCCCGGACCCAACGTGTTAGAAGCAGTGGACTGCAGCTCGTAGGAGACGTTGTACTTGTTATCCACTACGGTCTCAGACACGAGCTGATCACGCTGCGGTTCTGCGTCTTTTTCTTCGAAGGCAGGCGCAGCCTCGGTGGTAGGTGAGACGGTGAGGTCATCAACGACGGTGGCGTCACCCTCAGCGCTATCATCACCGCAGGCAGTCAGCAACAGCGTCGAGGTGGAAAGCGCAACAATGCTCGCTGCAATCTTTCTAGTAATGGTGAAGCCAGAAACCGCCATTGATATCCCTTTGGTGAAGTAGTGATGTGGCCTTTATCGCTCAGGCCAGCCCGTACAAGTAACGGCTAAATTCTACCCCGCTTGCACTAAAAGTCACGCTAAGGCGCTCGCCTTAGGCGGAGGTTGAGGCTTTGTGTCCTCTACGTGCTACTACTAAGCTGCTTGCGTGCGATCCATTGCTAAGATTTTGTCCTCTGCTTCCAGTTTGTGGCCTTACTACTTGGGTGTGATCATCCAAGCCATTGTGTTGAGCTTGCTTGCACTGGCCACACCGTTCATTTTGAAGGATGCGACTGACACCATCGTGAACGTTGTCTCCGGAGACGGAGACCTTGGCGCCGCTACTACCCGGATCATGTGGCTTGCGGCGATCGTCCTGGTTGCCCAGCTGGCCAACACTATCCTGCGCAATATCGGCGGATACGTTGGTGACGTACTTGCTGCACGCCTGCGCCAGATCCTTTCCACCCGCTACTACGCCCAGCTACTGGGCATGCCTCAGCGCTACTTTGATAATCAAGTCACCGGCGCCATCATCGCGCGCCTTGATCGCTCGATCACCTCCATTACTCAGACGCTGCAGTCCATGAGTAATAATTTCTTCCCCATGATCATCACGTTGCTCGCGGTTTTGGGCATCTCTGCGTGGTACTACTGGCCGCTTGCGGTGTTGTTGGCCGTGGTGATCCCTATTTATATGTGGCTGACAGCGCTGACCAGTAAGAAGTGGCAGAAGATCGAGGCTGCAAAGAATGAGCAGATTGACTTGGCCGGTGGCCGCTTCGCGGAGGTTGTTTCCCAGGTCAAGGTAGTGAAGTCTTTTGTCACTGAGCTGCGAGAGCTGGCTATGTTTAGCCGTCGCTTTGGCAAGACCATTGACCACACTCGAGATCAGTCCAAGTGGTGGCACCTGATGGACACGCTCCGCGGCGGTGTGATGGACGTGGTGTTCTTTGGAATCTACCTACTGTTGTTCTATCGGACGCTGCACGGTCACTTCTCCTTGGGCGATATGGTGTTGCTGCTTCAGTTGGTGAACATGGCTCGGCAGCCGATGACCATGATGAGCTGGCTGGTGGACCAACTCCAGCGCGCGATTGCCGGTTCCAAGGACTACTTCGAGGTCATGGAGAAGCCTCTCGAGGCAACCGTAAACAAGCAAATTGTGGCAGCAACCACGTCGACCGATGTCCCGGACTTGGATGAGGACGCCGTCTTGCCATTGGAGGTCCCTTCCCACGCCGAGGGCTCTCGCGTGCCGATGATTCGATTCAACAACGTGGACTTCTCTTACGAAGCCGGCGAACCGGTGCTGAAGAACTTGAGCTTCGACGCCTTTGCTGGGCAGAAAGTGGCTCTGGTGAGTGAATCGGGTGGCGGAAAATCTACCATTGTTAATCTCCTGCTCGGCCTCTACGCCCCGCAGTCGGGATCGCTCACAGTGGCTGGCCACGAGGTGGCCGAGCTCAGTGCGGAGAAACTGCGCGCTTCCGTGGGCGTCGTGTTCCAGGAGCCTGCGCTGTTCTCCGGCACCATCCGGGAAAACATTGCCTACGCTCGCCCTGATGCGTCTGACGAGGAGATCATTGCGGTAACGAAGAGGGCGAATGCGCATGACTTCATCATGGCCTTCCCCGATGGCTACGACACCATCATTGGTGAGAAGGGACTGAGGCTATCTGGCGGACAGAAACAGCGTGTTGCCGTAGCCCGCGCCATGCTCAAGGACGCCCCGGTTCTAATTTTGGATGAAGCTACCTCCGCATTGGACACCAAGAGTGAGATAGCCGTGCAGTCCGGTTTGGAGCAGCTCATGGTTGGCCGTACGACGTTGATCATCGCGCACCGTCTGTCCACCATCGCGGACGTGGACACCATTGTCACGCTGAAGAACGGCGAAGTTGATGAGATTGGCTCACCCGCGCAGCTGGCCCATTCGGGCGGCATCTATGATGAGCTGCTGTCCCTCACACGCACGTGGAATGAAGCCGATCCGGATTCTGTAGAAGCCCACAAGGAGCAGCTGAAGAAGTACGGATTCTCCTCCATTTAAAAAGTAGACCCCTCGGTCTAGTGCGCGCCTAAGGGCGCGCATTTTTATTCACCAACCCCCTGCCCGCACCGAGGCCGAAAAAGGCGCAGGTAGCGTTGGGATCGGTGGGGCGTCGGAAAGCATGATCAATCCATTGCCTTCGGCGCCGGAAACTCACGGTAGTAGTGTCTTAATCCATGAGCCTAACTTTCCCTTCTTACGAACAACTACAAGCACGTCACACCATGAAATGGACGCGCTACCCGCAGGACGTTATCCCGCTGTGGGTGGCGGAATCAGACTTTGCTACCTGTCCGCCGGTGAAAGAGGCACTTGCCAAAGCCGTTGAAAACGAAACCTTTGGTTACCAGCCGGATAACCCCGGCTTGCCTTCCGCCACCGCGGATTTTTACCAGTCTAGGTATGGCTTCGACGCGAACCCAGAGTGGATCTTCGCCGTGCCGGATGTGGTACGCGCCCTCGAACTGGCCGTCACCTGGTTTACCAAGCCTGACTCCAAGGTCATTGTCCCCATCCCCGCCTACCCACCATTTGTGAACCTTTTGGCCGCAACCCGGCGCGAAGGAATCTTCATCGACGCCACCGGCGGCTTAGATTTGGACGCCGTGGAGCAGGGATTCAAGGACGGCGCTGGGTCCATCATCCTGTGTAACCCGTTCAACCCGTTGGGTTACACCTTTGACGAGGACTTCCTGGTGCAGCTGTGTGACCTCGCAGCTCGATACGATGCCCGCGTGCTTGTCGACGAGATCCACGCACCGCTGGTGTACTCCGGCAAGCACACCGTCACCGCCGGTGTCTCCGACACCGCCGCCAAGGTCTGCATCACAGCAACCGCCACCTCCAAAGCATGGAACACCGCCGGATTGAAGTGCGCGCAGATTATTTTCTCTAACGAAACCGATGTCAAGCACTGGAAGTCACTGTCCCCCGTGGCTAAAGATGGCGTATCCACCATCGGCCTTATCGCTGCGGAGACCGCCTACCGCGAAGGCGTAGAGTTCCTGGAGGAAGAGATCGCGTATCTCAAGTCCAACTACGAGTACCTAGCCAAGGCCCTGCCGGAAGCTCTGCCAGGAATCAAGGTTCCGCCCATGGACGCCACCTACCTGCTGTGGCTGGATTGCCGCGAGGTGGCGCTGCCGGGTGGTGCTACCAACCCAAGCCAGTTCTTCCTCGACAACGCCAAGGTCATGATGAATGATGGCGCGTGGTTTGGCGAGCAGTTCGCTGGTTTCGTTCGCTTGAACTTTGCCACCAGCCGCGAGATCCTCGAACGCGCCGTCTCCCAGCTTGCTGAATCTATTAAGTAACGAAGCCTTTTACCGCCCGTAGCGTGAACTGCCTGCTTGGCTGGAGCAGCGACGGGCGGTTTCTTCATTTTTATTACAAAAGCACCTGCTCACAACCATTTTTAGCGGTGCATACATTTGTGGCACAATGACCCTCATCGAGCTTGGTGAACTTCTCCCATGCGCACACCGAACGCGCGGCCTAGGGCTTCACTGAGTAGAACCCACAACTTACGTTCACAAGGAATTATGAAAACCACATACACCCGTGGCACGCGTATCACTAAGACAGCGATAGTCCCCGCGAGCGCCATCGTCGCGATCTCGCTGATGCTGTTCTCCATGTTCTTCGGCGCCGGCAACCTCATCTTCCCACCAGTAGTAGCAGCGTTGGCCGGAAGCCACTTCCCACAAGCGATTACCGGTTTCCTATTGGGCGCCGTAATTTTGCCCGTGGTATCCATCATTGCCGTTGCGCTCTCTGGCCGCGATGCGCGTTCGCTAGGTAGCCGCGGCGGCACGATTTTTGCTGTCGGCTTTCCCGTTGCCATCTACCTTGCCATTGGCGCAATGTACGCCATTCCGCGCACGGGCGCGGTAAGCTTCTCCACCGCCGTTTCCCCTGTGTTCGGGTGGGAGTCTACCTTTGCCTCCATCGTCTTCAACGTACTGTTCTTTGGCCTATCCATGGCTTTGGCGCTTAACCCCTCCAACCTGATTAATAACCTAGGCAAGGTTCTCACCCCAGCGCTGCTCGTCCTCTTGGCGCTGATGATTACGTTGGCTATCTTCATGCTCTCCGGTGCTGAGATGACCCCCATGGAGCCATACACTGAGTCCCCTCTGGTCTTCGGCCTGCTTGATGGCTACATGACCATGGACTCTCTGGCCGCCCTAGCATTTGGCACCCTGGTGATCTCATCGCTTCGCCATGAGGCTGTTTCCTACGCGATCAGCAACGGCATGAACGAGAACGAGGCACGGCAGCTGAAGATTCCTTCCGGCACCGTGATCAAGATGACCACCGCGTCTGCACTTATTGCCGGCGGCCTTCTCGCCGTCATCTACGTTGGTCTGGGCTACATCGGCTACACCATTGAGGGCGGCCAGAACTTCCCTGACGGCGCCGCACTGCTATCGACCGCAGCCCAAGACATGATGGGCAAGCCGGGGCAGGTTGCCTTCGGCCTCATCGTGCTCCTTGCCTGCCTAACCACCTCAGTTGGTTTGCTCGCTGCCTGCAGTGAGTTCTTCAACCGCCTCATGCCTAAGGTCCCCTACAAGATCTGGCTCGTTGTGTTCACCGTTGTTTCCTTCGGTGTAGCCAGCCTTGGCCTGCAGACGGTCCTGGACATTGCCAGCCCAATCATTGGCTTCCTGTACCCGATCGCCATCACCGTGGTGGCAGCCACCTTGGTGGATGTTCTCATTCAGAAGATCACCGGCAACGAATCCTTCGTCATCTACGGCTTCCGCCTAGCAGCGTGGGTGTCCGTAATCTTCTCTGCACTGATGGTGATCGCGCCATCTGTGGTGGAGTGGGCACCGCTGTCCGGCTTTGACCTCGGATGGACACTGCCTGTCGCCGTGGCCTACGTCATCGGCCTGATCATTGACGTCACCGCGTCCAAAAAAGACGCCACCGTGCGCGAGATATAAGAGCTTCACCAGTTCTACCTCCCCGTGAGACCAGTCTTCGGGGAGGTTTTTCGTTGTTGGAATTTACGCCTGTGCTTGTTTGTTGAAGCAACCAGAATCTATTAGCTATGTAAGGAACCCATGTCGAAACTACCGCTTTCAGTTCTTGACTTTGCCACCATCTACAAAGGGGAAGACGCAGCCACCAGTTTCAAACGCAGCGTCCAGCTTGCGCAACAGGCTGAGGCACGAGGTTACCTGCGCATGTGGTACGCCGAGCACCACAACATGCCTACCATCTCCTCGTCCTCACCAGCTGTGCTCATCTCCCATGTGGGTGCCCACACCAAGCACATCCGCCTTGGCGCTGGCGGCATCATGTTGCCCAACCACTCCCCTTACGTGATCGCAGAGCAGTTTGGTACCCTGGCCCACCTCTACCCTGGCCGCATTGACTTGGGCCTAGGCCGCGCTCCCGGAACTGACCAAATGACTCTTGGGCGTGCGCTTCGCCGCAGCCCACACGCCGCAGCTTCCTTCCCCGATGATGTAGTGGAGCTGGAGCACTACCTCGCGCAGGACGATTCGCTTATCGACGGCGTCCAGGCCGTACCCGGCAACGGCACCTTCGTGCCGCTGTACATCTTGGGCTCATCCATGTTCGGCGCTGAGCTGGCGGCAAAGCTGGGCCTTCCTTACGCCTTTGCATCACACTTTGCGCCGCAGATGCTCACGCAGGCAGTGTCGTACTACCGCGAGAACTTCCAACCAAGCGCGGCCCACCCAGAGCCATACGTTATTGCGGCGGTCAACGTCACCGGAGCTCACACCCAGCAGGAGGCGCACGACCGCTTCGCGGAAGTAGGCCGCGAGTGGGTTCGCCGCATGGCAAGCCGCGGACAGGATCTAACCGAGGAGCAGCTGGACCAGGTCATGGCATCCGCCGCCGGTGCACAGTTGTTGGACATGATGCGCTACACCGCGGTAGGAACGGGGACTGAAATCAAGGAGTACCTAGATAAGTTCGCGGCGCACGCACAAGCTGATGAGCTTATGATCTCCTTCCGCACTCCTACCTTCGACCAGACCTTGGAAACCATGGACATCCTGGCTGATGCGTGGGACCTGGAAGCCACGGACCAGTAGAAGATAAAAAAATTCCACCATCTCCTGCGGATTTCGCCGTAGGTGATGGTGGATTTTTTCTACCAACTAGCTTCTATTAGCTAGTTCCAGGAGTCACGATCCTTTGGTGCAGACTGTTCGATGACTTTGTGGCCTTGCTGAGCATGAGGTTCCTCAGGGTCATCTACTACGTCACCTTCAACGGAGATGTCGCCCGCGATGACGACGTTGCCAGGAATGACAATGTTGCCATCCTCATCGTGCTCGAGGGTGACCAGTGGCAACGCATTGCCGTCCTCGTCATAACCCGGCGCGGCCTTGGCCTCGTGCTTCTCCAGCTTCTCTGCAGTGTCCGTCTTCTTCCACTGCCTGGTAACCACTCGTTGCTCAGCGGCGGAGTCATCACTCATGCCCTTCAGCAAGGAGTACATCATGATGAACTGGATGAGGAAGAACGGGAACGCCACGATGATGACGGTTTCTTGGAGCGTAGCAATGCCGGTGTCTGGGGAGATCAGCAGCAGCGCGCCAGCAACCAAGCCAATGGAAACGGCCCACATGATGCGGTAGATCACTGGGGTCTTGTCTTCTTCGCCGGAAGCGAACATGTCATTGACCATGCCGGCGGAGTCAATCGAGGTAACAAAGAACAGGACCACGATGATCAGCGCCAGGATGGAGGTTGCCAGCGTCCATGGGAAGTACTCCAGGAAGCCAAACAGTGAGAATGGCACGTTACCGTCGCGAACGACCGGATCGGACAACACGCCTGGGTTATTGCTCTCGATCTCAATGCCTGCGCGTCCCAAGATGGAGTACCAGATGACGCAGAACAGGGTAGGCAGGAGAAGAACGCCACCAATGTATTCGCGAACGGTGCGACCACGCGAGATTCGGGCAACGAACATACCTACATACGGAGACCAGCAGACGGTCCATGCCCAGTAGAAGACTGTCCACTTGCCCTGCCAGCCAGGGTTGTTATTGAAGGAGTCCGCCCAGAACATCATCTCTGGCAGCGCACCCGCATAAATGCCGAAAGCCTCAGTGGTGAAGCGCAGAAGCGTCAGGGTTGGGCCAGTAAGCAAGATGAAGATCATCAGTACAACCGCGAGGCCAATGTTGAGGTTGGAGAGGAACTTAACGCCCTTTTCCAAGCCCGTTGCCACGGATACTGCCGCAACTGCGGTGATCAGGGTGATGATGATCAGCTGCGCCCAAGAGATTTCTGGAACGCCCCACAGGTGTTTCAGGCCTGCGTTGATCTGCAGGACGCCGAGGCCGACAGAAACGGCGATACCAAAGGTGGTTGCCAAGATGGACAGAACGTCAATCAGCTTGCCGGGTGTTCCGTAGATCTTGGCACCGAGGATGGGCGCGAAGATGGACGACACACGTGGCGGCATCTTGCGCTTGTAAATGAAGTAGCCGAGGGCCAAACCTGGCATGGCAATGATGGCCCACATGTGGAGGCCGAAGTGGTAGAAGGTGAACGCGAATGCCTGATGAATGGCATCTTCGCTCATGGATTCCGCATTAGCCATGGGGACATTTACTGCGTGGTTGAGTGGTTCAGCCACACCCCAGAACATGAGCACGGCGCCTACGCCACCGGCGAAGAGCATGCAGAACCATGCAATCAGGGAGTGCTCCGGTTCGTCGTCATCATCACCCAGACGAATCCGGCCGTACTTAGACATGAAAATGCCGATCAGGAACAGGAAGATGACGGAGGCACCACCGATGTAGAGCCAGCCAAAGTTCTCCAGAAGCCAGCCGGCAACTGAGGTAAAGGACTCGGTCGCGGAATCACCGGCAATGATGGTGATGACAACGAAGGCAAGGATGAAGCCGAGCGCGCCGAAAAAGATGAATGGATCGGACTTGGCGCTCTTGGAGCGCTCCGAACGCGACGTGGACTCACCGCGCGACTGCGGTTCCACATCAATACGATTGATCTTTGAGGACATTTTGTTCTTTCACGTAGAAATAGACAACCCTTGAGAGGTTATTGGAATTCACGTAGCACCAAAGTCATTTTCGTGAGGGGCAGATACCCCACTGGCGGGCCAGTTATACGGTGTAACCTCGGAAAACTTGTGACACGTCTAGTAGGGCGCGCGGGCATAGTTACAAAGACGAGTCCTAACCGTAATATTGGGGAGACATGTTCGTTACCATTTTGTAACACGAAAGTATTAGTATTTGCGCACTACTTCCGCCATGCTCAGCCCACTCATCACTGCGCTGGCAGGCTACTGAGGCATCTCATTGTTAAGAGTTTTTAGGCAGTGCTTCCAGTCACAGGGCAGCAAAGGCCACACCCACGCGTTCCATACCCCGTGGCAACCCCACCCAGTGTGCATACCTGGCCACCGGCGAAGCGCATCAACCCCAAGCCCCCACCCGCTCCATTCATGAAGTGCGCCCTGAGTTTCCTAATGCCGAACTTTGGTCTTACCATTTGTGACTATGTTGAATTCAGGGGTTGGATCCCGAGCGACTCAAGGTTTCACGAGCCGCCGCATTGTCGCTACCGCATTGGCAGTGGTAGGCCTAACACTTACTGCATGTTCCGCGGGCCACACCGCTGTGGGCAGTTTTGAAGATGAAACCGTCACGGACGGTTCCCAAAGCACGAACACCTTGATCGTGGGCGCCACATCACCCCCAGCCAGCCTCGACTTCACCACCACCTCGGGCGCAGCAATCCCGCAAGCGATGATGGGCAACATCTACGAGGGCTTGGTACGCATCAACCAGGATGGCGAAATAGAACCGCTCTTGGCCACAAGCTGGGACCAAAGTGCAGACGGAAAGGAATACGTCTTCCATCTCCGAGAGAACGTGACCTTCTCCAACGGGGAGCCTTTTAACGCTGAAAGCGCCAAGTTCTCCATCGAACGCGTTCAGTCCGATGCGTGGACCAACGGGCTCAAAGCCCCCATGAGCAAGGTGACGGACGTTGAAGCGGTGGATGAATACACCCTGAAAGTAACCTTGGCGGAGCGATCCAACACGTGGCTGTGGAACATGGGCACGCTCATCGGCGCGATGATGACGCCAGGTGGCGTGGATGAACTCGCCACAAACCCAGTGGGCACTGGCCCCTACGTTCTGGACAAGTGGGCTGTGGGCACGGCACTGAGCTTTAAGGCGAACACCAACTACTGGGGTGAGGCGCCGAAAAATGCTAAAGCAATGCTGCGTTACTTTAACGACGCCATCTCTCTCACGAATGCTGTCCGCACTGGTGATGTGGATGCTGCGATTGGTCTGCAGAACCCTGAGCTCATTGACGTCCTCAACGCCCAGGATGACCTCACCACTGAGGTGGGCACCACCAACGGTGAGGTGGTGCTGAGCATGAACAACAACCGTGCCCCGTTTGATGACGTGCGGGTGCGCCAAGCGGTGATGTACGGCGTGGACCGCCAGGCGATCATCGACGCCGCCTGGGACGGCTACGGCACGGACACCGGCGGCGAGCCGGTGCCACCGACCGACCCGTGGTACACCGGTGCGTCCCAGTACGATTTTGACCCAGACAAGGCGCGAGCCCTGATGGAGGAGGCAGGCGCCGTGGGTAAGCACATCACGATCTCCGTGCCGAGCCTGCCCTACGCGCAAGCCTCGAGCGAGATGCTGTATTCCCAGCTCACGGAGATCGGATTCGAAGTAGCAATCGAATCGAACGAGTTCCCCGCCGTGTGGCTGGCAAAGGTGATGCAGGGCAAGGACTATGACATGTCCTTGATCGCCCACGTTGAGGCCCGCGACATCCCGGCCTTGTTTGGCAACCCTGACTACTACTTGGGCTTCGACTCCGAGCGCGTTCGCGCGTTGCTTGCTGACGCCGACAGGGCCCCAGAAGATCAGTACCCAACTTTGATGAAGGAGGCGGTGGCCGAGATCATGGACGAGGCCGCAGCCAACACCCTGTTCAACTTCCCCAACATTGTGGTCACGCGCCGCGGTGTAGAGGGCATGCCGGTCAACACCGTCACTGACGAGCTCAGGCTCGCTGGCATCTCGAAAGGCGGCAACTAAATGAGCGCCAACACAGCTACCCATAAAGCCCCCAGCTTCGCCGCGGTGGTGGCGAGACAACTAGGGCGCTACCTGCTTACGTTGTTCATTGCCTCCGTAGTCATCTTCATCGCATTGCGCATTGTGCCAGGTAATCCAGCCGAAATTGCGCTGGGTGTCAATGCCACGGATGAGGCCATCGCGGATCTGGAATCCAGCATGGGTATCGACCGGCCGCTGCACGAGCAGTACCTTTCCTGGATCGGTGGCCTTGTCACCGGGAACTTCGGTACGTCGCTGACGTCCGGCACAGACATCTCCCCCATGGTTACTGACCGGTTGCAGGTAAGCCTGATCTTGGTGGGCACAGGCATGGCGCTCGCACTGCTGGTGGCACTGCCACTGGGCATGTGGGCAGCCCGGCGCGCCAAGTTCGCCGATGGCGTAGCCATTACGGCTCTCTCCCAGGTGGGTATTGCGATCCCGAGCTTCCTCGCCGGCATTTTGTTGGTGGCACTGTTTGCTATTCAGCTTGGTTGGCTGCCCTCCGGCGGCTGGGTGGTACCCGAGGATGATGTCCTGGGCTTCGTGTCCCGGTTGATTCTTCCGGCCTGTGCGTTGGGGTTGGTGCAGGGCGCCATCATGACCCGCTACGTTCGTTCCGCCGTGCTCGATGTGATGAATGAGGACTTTATGCGCACCGCCCGCGCGAAGGGCCTGAGCGTATGGGGCGCATTGAAGAACCATGGTCTGCGCAACGCAGCGCTACCCGTGCTGACGGTGACCGGTTTGCAGCTGACCTCCCTGCTTGTCGGCGCCGTTGTCATTGAGAAGGTTTTTGTCATTCCAGGGTTGGGCTCCATGTTGCTGACAGCTGTCACTACACGAGACCTACCCACTGTTCAGACGATCGTGATGGTGTTGGTTCTGTTTGCCGTGATCGTCAATGCGATTGTGGACCTAAGCTACCAGATTGTTGACCCACGTACTCGAGGAGAGGCACGCTAATGAGTACCCAAATTTCTCAGCCCTCGAAGCTGCGTGGCGCCCTTGCCGGCATGGGAGCAACCGGTGTGATTGGGCTGGTCATCGTTGCTGCCGTGTCCATCATGGCACTCGTATCTATGGTGTGGACACCCCACGACCCGCTATTTACTGACGCTGCAATTCGCCTGCAGGGACCGAGCTTAGAGCACCTCATGGGCACGGACCGGTACGGCCGCGATGTGTTCAGCCAGATCATGGTGGGTGCCCGTATCACGTTGCTCGTGGGTGTGGTTGCCGTGGCAGTGGCCGCACTGATTGGCACGCCACTGGGCATGTGGGCTGGTATGAAGCGTGGCTTCGCGGAGACCCTCACCATGCGTGGCGCTGACTTGCTGCTGGCCTTCCCCGCACTGCTGATGGCTATTGTTTTTACCGCAATCTTTGGCGCCACAACGCTGACCGCCATGGTGGCCATTGGTGTAGCCAGCGTGCCAGCGTTTGCCCGTGTGGCGCGCGCCGCTACCCTATCGATCATGGCGCGCGACTACATCGACGCGGCACGCCTGTCCGGCAAGTCCCCGTGGTTCATTGCGATGAAGCACGTCCTACCCAACATTGCCACCGTCATCATCGTGCAGGCTTCCGTATCCTTCGCGCTCGCGATTCTGGCGGAGGCTGGGCTGTCCTTCTTGGGTCTTGGCACCCCGCCTCCTGATCCAAGCTGGGGTCGCATGTTGCAGTCTGCTCAGTCCTCGCTGGCCACAGCACCGCAGCTAGCACTGTGGCCGGGCTTGGCTATCGCCATCACGGTATTGGGATTTAACTTGCTGGGCGACGGCCTGCGCGATCTGGGCGATCCCCGCATGCGCGGCATTACCCAGCGCGTTGAGACCGGCACGGATGCTTAAGGAGTACATCTCATGAACACTGTTACCCTGTCCGGCGTCAACGTTGCTGGGGTGGTCAAGGACGTCTCCTTCTCCATCGCCCCCGGTGAGCGCGTAGGACTTATTGGCGAATCCGGCTCCGGCAAGACGCTAACAGCGCTGTCGATCATGCAGCTCATTAACTCAACTGGTGACATCACCCTGGGTGACGTTAACTTGGCGACAGCCAGCGAGAAACAGCTGTGTCGGATCCGCGGAAAACGCATTGCCATGGTCTTCCAAGAACCCATGACGGCGCTGGACCCGCTGATGACCGCTGGCAAACAAATAGTGGAAGCTATCCGCATCCATGCCAAGGTCTCGCGCGCGGCTGCAAAAAAGCAGGCTTTCCAGCTACTTGCCAAGGTGGAGCTCCCTGAGGATGTGGCCGCGCGGTATCCCCACGAGCTGTCCGGCGGCCAGCGCCAGCGCGTCATCATTGCCATGGCGCTCGCTCACTCCCCGGAACTACTCATCTGCGATGAGCCCACCACCGCGCTCGACGTCACCAGCCAAAAGGCAATCGTGGAGCTGATCCTCAAGCTGGTCCGCGAGGAAAACATGGGGCTATTGTTTATCACTCACGACTTAGGCTTGGTGGCCCGCACCTGTGAGCGCGTCATGGTGATGAAGCAAGGCCGCATTGTGGAGTCCGGATCCATCATGGACGTTCTCAGCTCGCCCGAGCACGAGTACACCGCCTCACTGATCGAGGCCGCACGACTTCCCGAACCGCAACCATCCACGCGCTCCGATGAGATTGCCGTGCGCGTAACAAATGTGCACAAGCAGTTCAAGAAGGTGGTGGCAGTGGATGACGTCACTCTCACTGTGCACAAGGGGCAGCGTCTCGGCATTGTGGGCGGGTCTGGTTCCGGTAAGACCACCGTATTGAAGATGATCGCAGGACTTGAGCACCCCACGTCCGGTGAGATCACCGCTAACGGTCGGATGCAGATGGTATTCCAAGACCCAATGGGCTCCTTGAATCCCCGCATGACTATTGAGGACATCATCGCGGAAGCCCTGCCCTCCGGCCTACCAGAATCCGAGGCCAGCCAACGCATTGATGAAGTTTTGACCGACGTAGGTCTGGAACCGTCCATGCGCCACCGTCTGCCGCACGAATTCTCCGGCGGCCAGCGTCAGCGCATCTCCATTGCCCGCGCGCTGGCACCGCGGCCAGAAATCCTGCTCGCCGACGAACCCGTGTCCGCACTGGACGTCAGCGTGCGCAAGAAGGTGCTGGCACTGCTGGACCGGCTGGTAGCAGAGAACAATCTCACCCTGCTCTTTGTCTCCCATGACATCGCCGTAGTCAGAAGCGTGTGTACGGACGTGGTGGTCATGAACCAGGGCCGCATCGTGGAATCTGGCCCCGTAGCCACAGTATTGTCCACTCCTGAAAATGACTACACCAAGACTTTGGTCGATGCCGTTCCTACGCTGGACCAGGCCATTGCGGCTGGGCAGCAACACCTCAATACCGGCGAAGGCCGTTAGGAATAGCCCCACCACGCCCTGATCCGCCCATGACCAATACGCTGATCAGGGCTTTTAAAATTTTTTAGATATTTTTTCACTAATCAGGAACTTTTCATTGGTCAGTTCCGACTACTATTCGTCCGCTTGTTAGAAACTCCTTTCACGCGGACAGGGTTTTCCTATCCAAGCCCACCACCTATATGGACGCCAAGGAAAACAGACTAAGGTGCGCGCCTTAAAGATCCCTTTTCTACGTTCTTTTTCATCTTTTCCCACTATGGGGAGAAGTCTGTCCTACTGGAGAAAATCCATGAACATCTCTTTCCGTACCGGCGCTATCATTGCCTCCCTCGCACTCACTACAAGCCTCGTGGCCTGCTCCTCCGATTCCGGTACCACGGAACCTGCACCAGCAACGCAAAGTGCCCAAGAGTCCACGGCCCCTGCCCAAGCACAGGAAGAAGGTGTGACCTTCACCGAAGGATTCATGAAGGCAAAGCCTGCAGCGGGTGAGGAAAACGGCCGCAACAAGACCGGCATCTTCGGCATCTTCACCAACAACACGGACGAGGACATCCAGATCACCTCGTTCAAGGCCACCATTGAGGGCAACGATAAGCAGCCAACACGCTTCGAACTCCACGAAGTAGTGGACGGCAAGATGCAGGAAAAGAAAGACGGCTACACCGTTCCCACGGGCGGCACCCATGAGCTCAAGCCGGGCCACGATCACATGATGATCATGGACTACGATGATCCCATCCTGCCTGGCGTCAACACCGTGGACCTAGAGATCTCACTGTCTACCGGGGATACCCTCACCATCGACGAGCTTCCGGTTCGCGACTTAAACGCCGGCAACGAATCCTACGCCCCAGCACCGTCTAACTAACCCTTTGAGTACAACAAAACCGGTTTATAGGTCATAAATTGTGTACAGGATCTAGATAACCACCCCCGTGGTCTAGGTCCTGTTTGTATTATCTTTCTTTATCGTATAGCTGGGATGATTTTGGGGCTATTTCATCTGTCCTTTCCTGATTCCAACTGAGTGTGTGTAGCCGGAGTCGATATGGTTGTCATAGAGGGCTGGTCGTCCGGTTTCCTGATCGGCGAGGTTCTCGTCTGGGGTGTGAGTGCATGCTTGGCGGTAGGCGGTCGCACCCCAGTTTTGCTTCTTGGCTATAGCAACAGGATCGTCAGGATCATGGGTATTCAGATGCAGATACCAATCAGCTAAGGCTCTTTGATGCTCAGCAGGCATCCCTTTATGCCTGCGTAGAAAGGTTTTGATTCCACTGTTGCGACCTTCAACGATGTTAGTCATTGATTTCAGCGACTGCAGCGTCTGCTTGTTGAGTTCGGGATCAAGATAGGCAAACAAATGCCCCTGTTGCGGGGGCCTCTCTAGGAGCTTGTACGCACTGCGATACCGATAATGGGTGTACCACCACAGCTTGTTGTTTCTCGCAAAGCTCGGTATCTCACCTGCACCAACATCCTTCCTGTAGGTTCGTTCATTGAGCCACGTGCCGTAAAGCTGATGGAACTTGTGGAGCTGTTTTTGCCATTCAATAGCTTGCTCAATGGTCTTGATCCTAGTGAGGTTCTCAGCCAGCTTGTTCAGCAGACAACCTTGGCTGTATCTGGGGTTCCTGGTCACATAGGCCTGCACATTGCGTCGAATATGGAACGTACAGCGCTGGATCTTGGTAGTCGGCCATAATGCCTTAACTGCAGCAATACTTCCACGATGCCCGTCGATGATCACCATCTTCGGCGGTGCCATCTGCGACAACAGTTGCATGTAGGCGTGCTTGTTTTCGCGTCTGCACCAGTGCCAGGTAATGACGTGATCGTCACATACTGCGATGAGGAGGCATCCGCTGGCGAAGTACGTGCCATCGATGTAGATCTGGTCGTAGATCCTGTACGGATCTGGTTGCGGATGGACTTGGACAAACCAGAACTGTTTCCATGCTCGGTTGATCGTGCTGGGAGAAACACCGGCCAGTTAAGCAGCGTGTGCAATAGTAAGCCCTTCGGTGAGCCACCGGATGAAGAATCGGAAGAAGTGCTTGTTCCTTACGCCTTCGTACCGTTGAAGGCCACTAGTTCCACACTTCTTGCATCGCCATCGTTGGCGTCTAGTTCCTGGCATGAATCCGTTCTTGACCATCACACCGTCACACATGCCGCAGCGGGGTCGTTTTGAATGTCTTGACATCCCACTAGCGAACCAAACCCCGTCCCAGAAACTGGAACGGGGGTAGAAAAATACCGATCTGAAATCCCAACCGAAATTCAAAACAGCACAAAACAAAAGGTCAAACCATAAAAACAAGGACCTCTGTACACAATTTATGACCTATAAACCACAAAACCTCGCCGGATACATACTGGCGAGGTTTTTTGGTTTAGGAATCATGGATCATCAGCAGCAGCGACGAATCTAAAACATGCTCCTCATCTAGTTCGAACATGGAGTTATGGTGCGCGTTGATCTCATCAAAGGCCAAGACTTCATCAGCAGTAAGAGCACGATGCTTATCCATGCTCACATATTGTACTCACGGATCAGGTTCCGAGACAGGCCAGAGGCGGCAACCTCATCCAAGCACGGAACTTTTGAAAAATATCACCAGAACGTTTGTAATATTTTGGGCGTATCCGGTCCACGTGCTCGGTAGAATAACGGATGAATCAATGCCCCATCCGCCAAAGCTAAGGAAGTACTACCGCTCATGACTGTAAAGACTCCCCACATTAACCCGCAGGGCGTCGACATCGCCGAGACCGTCCTACTACCAGGTGACCCGCTGCGCGCCAAGTTCATTGCAGAGACATACCTGGATAATGTCAAGCAGTTCAACGCTGTGCGCAACATGCTGGGATTCACTGGCGAGTTCGAAGGAGCCCCAGTCTCCGTCATGGGATCCGGAATGGGCATCCCATCCATCTCCTTGTACTCTTACGAGCTCATCCACTTCTTTGGCGCCAAGAAGCTCATCCGCGTAGGATCCTGCGGCGGAATGCAGAAAGACCTCGATCTTTATGACATCGTCATTGCCCAGTCCGCATCCACGGATTCCCGCTTCCTTGAGCAGTACGACCTGCCAGGCACTTACGCCCCTACCGGATCTTTCCGCCTCATCGAGGACACCTACCGCCGCGCCAAGGAGCAGGATCTGAAGGTTCACGTGGGCAACATCCTGTCCGCTGATGCTTTCTACAACTTTGACAAGGACGCCATCCACCGCTGGGCTCACATGGGCTGCCTGGCTGTGGAGATGGAATCCGCTGGCATGTACGCCGTAGCAGCAGACGCCAAGGTGGAGGCCATGGGCATCTTCACCGTATCGGACAACATCGTCACCGGCGCTGAGACAACCTCCGAGGAACGCGAAAAGGCGTTCACCAAGATGATGGAACTCGCTCTGCCGCTGGCAAAGATTTAACCATCCGCACCTCAACAGCTCCCGTATGCGCCCAGCGACGGGAGCTTTTACACTGCAATGACCCTTTCCTTTTCGTTTTGCAGTAGACGCCACAACCGTGCTGGATTTGGGCGACGGTAGCCTTAGCTGAGTATTCCTCAAAGAATATCCACCCCGTTGCATCGACGAGCCATCTTCGTTTTGCACCAGCCGTAAGCAGCGCCAAAAATCTCACAGTGCGCACGGCAGAAAACTTGATCAAAAGCTGAATGATATTTGACGAACATTTGGAAATTGTGTCCTGCACTTTAGTAGATTAAAGGGGTGGAACAACGCGATGAGATGGCACTTTCAGCAGTAAAGCTGTACTACGAACAAGGCCTTAGTCAACAGGAAGTTGCCAATGAATTAGGCATCTCTCGCCCCACCGTTTCCAAGATGATTCAGCACGGCAAGGACCGCGGTTTCGTCACCATTCAGATCAATGACCCGCGCGAACGATCCTCCGCGATAGCAGATCAGTTGGCTGAACGATTCAATCTCGCCGAGGTACGTATCGCGCACCCCACCAGCTCCGGATCCGAGGAAGTGCTGCACGAGCTCGGCCTGACGGGAGCCTCACTGGTGGAGTCGCTTGTAGATGACCACATGTCCGTAGGCGTGTCGTGGGGCTCTACCATGAACGCGGTCGCGCACGCGCTCCGCGTCAAGCGTGTCAGCGACGTCAAAATTGTCCAGCTCAAGGGCGGTCACTCTCACTCAGAGCGCACAACCAATGACATGGACACCCTGAACCGCTTCTGCCACGCCTTCAATGGCAGCCCCGAGTACTTGCCCCTTCCGGTGATCTTTGACTCGCCGGAAGCAAAGCAGATTGTGGAGCGGGACCGCCACATTGCGAACGTACTGAAAATGGGTGCTACCACAGACATGTGCGTATTCACCGCTGGTGACGTCAGCCGCGAAAACCTGCTTTTAAATCTCGGTTACCTCAGTGACACGGAAATTGACGAGCTGCTCGAAAAAGCAGTGGGCGATGTATGCTCCCGTTTCTTTACCGCGGATGGCGAGATCGCCCTCCCCAGCGTGGACAACCGCACCGTGGGTATCACTCTGGAACAGTTGCGTACCCGCCCCATTCGCGTCCTCATCGCCGGAGAGACCACCAAGGCCCAAGCCATAGCCACGGCACTGACCATGGGTCTTGTTACCCACCTCGTTACGGACGACGCCACCGGACAAAAGATCCTGGCTCTTTCTCAGGCAGACTGAGCACGTCGCGCATAAAACTCATCGATAATGCCAAGCGATTCCTCAGTGAGAATGAGTCGAGTAAGCGCATTGTAGGGGCTCCGGTTAGCGAGGAGGCTAACCACTGCGTTACCGTCCTCGTACCAAGTGACAAAGCAGTCTAGGTACCAGTCATCCTGTTCACTGGCAATCTTCCCGAGGAACGCGTCCATGGCCGCCATTTTCTCGTTGCCTGGCTCGAGGCCCAAGGTGGCGCCTGTGAGCTGTCGGATCTCCTCACATCCTTCCGCGCAGAAGATGTGCTCGCCGTCTTCCCATTGTTCCGGTTCATAGCAGAAGCCAAACCGGTGCAAAGTATTCTCCAGCAGGCACAGAGTGTCTTGGTCAATGGGAGCGGCCATATACGTGCTATCCAGTTTCTTTGTTTTACTCATGCACTCCACGCTATGGAGCACAGCAAGCCTGAACAATGCACTCGCCTTTGCCCTGTGGATAAGCCCAAAAATCAGGCGAATCCTAAGGACGTTATCCACAGAAAATCTAAACGCTTAAGACCGCGCTTGACATGGAACGCAAAAAGGCGGGGCCAGAAGACCCCGCCTCGATTCCTAACTCATTAGGAGAATGCGATCACGCCAACAATTGCAGCGTTGAGCATGTTGGTTGCGAAACCAGTGCACAGTGCCAGTGGTGCGAGCTTAGCTACCTCACCGCGGCGCTCAGGTGCAACGCCGCCCAGGGCGCCGATCTGAATTGCGATAGAGGAGATGTTAGCGAAGCCAGCGAGAGCGAAGGTAGAGATCATCAGAGACTTCTCAGACAGGTTCTCAAGGTTTGCACCCATGGAAGTGTAACCAACGAACTCGTTGATGATGGTCTTCTCACCGATGAACGAACCAACCAGCGGTGCCTCAGACCATGGAACACCAATCAGCCATGCTACCGGGGAGAAGATCCAGCCGAACAGACCCTCAAGGGACCAGCCCTCTTGGCCGAACCAGCCGCCAACGCCAGCCAGGATTGCAGACAGCATCGCGATGATTGCGATGAAAGCGATCAGCATGCAGCCAACGGCGATTGCGATCTGGCCACCAGCCATAGCACCGTGGCCGATTGCGTCAACAACGTTCTTGGACTCGGTGTCGCGGACGTTGCGAACGTTCGCATCGAGCTCGGACTTCTCGGTCTCAGGAATCAGGGCCTTAGCAACCAAGATGGAACCAGGAGCGTTCATGATGGATGCTGCAAGCAGGTACTCAAGCGGAGCACCCAGCAGGGAGTAACCGATCAGGGTGGAGCCTGCTACGGATGCGAAACCACCGGTCATGCACGCGAACAGCTCAGAGCGGGTGAGCTTTGGTACGTATGGCTTAATAACCAGCGGAGCCTCAGACTGACCCAAGAAGATAACGGTTGCTGCCCACACGGACTCAACTTTGGAGGTACCGAGCAGCTTGCCCAGTGCGCCACCAACAATGTCAACGAAGATCTGGATGACGCGGAAGTAGTACAGTGCACCAATCAGTGCACCCAGAACAATAATCACTGGGAGAACGCTGAACGCGAATACGAAGCTGTTGTCTGGATCGAACAGATCACCGAAGACGAACTCCACGCCCTCATTGGTGAACGCAGTCAGCTTCTCCAGTGCGCCAGCAACGGCCTTCATGGCTTCGAAGCCTGGCTCCCACTTCAGGACCAACAGGGCGAGGACAGCCTGCAGCGCGAGGCCGACACCGAGGGTGCGCCACTTGATCTGGCCGCGGGCGCGGGAGAACATAATCAGAATGCCCAAGATGGCGATGATGCCGAGCAGGCCTTGGAGTCTTTCCATTTTTCTTTAACCTTTACAACAAGATTCTTTCTAGCTTCAGCCCTTATAGGGAATCAGGGCCGAAGGAATGAGGCAGGAGTTCTTCAAAGTCGAGAGACAATGGTTCGCCGCCGCGATCAACAATAACTGTCTTGCAGTTGAATTCGCGAAGCACCTGACGGCAAGCGCCGCATGGCCAGCATGGCTCGCCCTCCTTGCCAACAATTGCCACAGCTTCAATGTGGAATCCGGCGTCGTCGATGTCACGTTCCGTCTGGCTCAACGCTGTACCTACGCCGTTGCGCTCAGCACAGATAGCAAGGCCGTAGCTCGCATTCTCAAAGTTGCAGCCCTCAACAATGCGCCCATCGGACAGCAGCAGTGCTGCGCCTACGCGAAACTGCGAGTATGGCGCGTAGGAACTCTTCTGTGCGTGGGTTGCACGTTCGAGCAGCTCTTGCTCGGTGTGTCCACCTGAAAGTGCCATGATCCTCTCCTATTTACATTTGTTCTTGGAGTCCTTGACAATTGTTCTGATCTTGATCATAATCGGAATCAACGGGTTACACAATGGCACTACCCACATTGGGGAATGCTAAGTGATCCAGACCACATTGAGGCGTTAAGCTAATAGGTTCCAAACCCAATAACGGACCAAAAACGCTGCTAGGGCACTAGATAGCTACAGACGCCGCGATGATAACCGCTTGAAGTCAGCACCACACAAAAGAGGGTGCTGGGAAGGAAGTTAGAACAATGGCTGAGAAGTTTGACGTAGTAGATGTCATCCGCACCAAGCGTGACAAGAACCGTCTAGAAAAGGACCAGATCGACTGGGTCATTGATGCCTACACCCGCGGCGTAGTCGGTGACGAGCAGATGGCCGCCCTCAACATGGCTATCTTCCTCAACGGTATGGACCGTGACGAGATCGCTCAGTGGACCCAGGCCATGATCAATTCCGGCGAGACCATGAGCTTCGCTTCCCTGTCCCGCGTCACCTCTGACAAGCACTCCACCGGCGGCGTTGGCGACAAGATCACCCTGCCACTGGCCCCACTGGTAGCAGCCTACGGCGTAGCTGTCCCACAGCTGTCCGGACGCGGCCTCGGCCACACCGGTGGCACCCTGGACAAGCTGGAATCCATCCCAGGCTGGCAGGCGGAGATCTCCAACCAGCGCATGATGGAGATCCTCGAGGACCCAGGCTGCGTCATCTGCGCAGCTGGTGCAGGCCTTGCCCCAGCAGACAAGAAGATCTACGCCCTGCGCGACATCACCTCCACCGTGGATTGCATCCCACTGATCGCTTCCTCGATCATGAGCAAGAAGATCGCAGAAGGCACCGCTAACCTGGTCCTTGACGTCAAGGTGGGCTCTGGTGCATTCATGAAGGACATCAACATGGCACGCGAACTGGCCAAGACCATGGTTGACCTTGGCACCGATGCCGGAACCAACACCGTAGCCCTGCTCACCGATATGTCTGTCCCACTGGGCCGCAAGATCGGTAACGCACTCGAGGTCGAGGAGTCCGTTGAGGTTCTCCAGGGTGGCGGACCTAAGGACGTTGTTGAGCTCACCAAGGCTCTGGCCTTTGAGATGCTGGAGATGGCCGGCGTGAAGGACCCAGATCTGGATGAGGCCCTCAAGGACGGCCGCGCCATGGACTGCTGGAACAAGATGATCGAGGCCCAGGGTGGCGATCCACGCGCCGAGCTGCCTAAGGCTAAGCACACCCACGAGGTTGTTGCTGAGGCTGACGGCTACCTCTCCGAGATGGACGCACTGGCCGTAGGCGTTGCTTCCTGGCGCCTGGGTGCTGGCCGCGCTCGCAAGGAGGATCCAGTACAGGCTGGCGCTGGTATCGAGATCCACGCAGGCTTGGGCGAGAAGGTCACCAAGGGCCAGAAGCTGTTCACCCTGCACACTGATGAAGAAGACCGTTTCGAGCGCGCACTGGATTCCCTGACCCCAGGCATCAAGATTTCTGATACCGCACCTGAGGTTCGCGAGTCCGTCATCTTCGAACGCATCGACTCCACCCACAAGTAAAACTTTCACCGGCGGCCAACCTTTTTCGGTTCTCCCTTTCATCGGTCGCCGGTGATCCCACACTCTTCACTTAACTCCAAAGGACACTACAGATGACTTCCCTATCCCGCGCGGATGTAGCACAACTGATCGACCATACCCTGCTCGCACCTGAAGCAACCCCAGAGCAGGTCAAGGCGCTGGCTCAGGAGGCCGGCGAGCTGCACACCTTCTCCATCTGCGTTTCCCCATCCCAGCTTCCAGTTGAAACCCCTGAAGGCGTAGCGGTTGCCACCGTGGTGGGCTTCCCTTCCGGCGCAGTCAAGGCAGAGGTTAAGGCTTTCGAAACCGCACAGGCTGTGAAGGACGGCGCGGACGAGATCGACATGGTCATCAACCTCTCCTTTGCCAAGGAAGGCAAGTTCGACCTCGTTCAGGACGAAATCGCACAGGTCCGCAAGGCATGCGAAGGCAAGCTGCTGAAGGTCATTATCGAATCCGCTGCGCTTACCGACGAAGAGATCGTCGCATGCTGCAAGGCCTCCGAGGCCGCTGGTGCTGACTTTGTCAAGACCTCCACCGGCTTCCACAAGGCTGGCGGCGCTTCCGCGCACGCCGTGAAGCTCATGAGCGACACTGTTGCCCCACGCCTGGGCGTCAAGGCATCCGGCGGCATCCGCGATGCCGCTGCAGCTGCGGAAATGATTGAGGCTGGCGCCACCCGCCTGGGTCTGTCTGCTTCCAAGGCCGTGCTTGAGGGATTCGAGGCGTAAATCATGTCAGAAGAACTCCTGATTAAAGCACAGCAGTGGGCAGACCACGATCCTGACCCGATCACCAAGAAGGAGATCGAGGACGCGATCGCAGCCAATGATATCGATGCCCTCAAGGCCGCATTCAATGGGCCGCTAGAGTTCGGCACCGCAGGCCTACGCGGTGAAATCGGCGCTGGCGAGTCCCGCATGAACCGCGCCGTAGTTCTCCGTGCCACCTACGGCCTCGTCCAGTGGCTGAAGAAGAACGTCACCGAGACCCCTCGCGTAGTACTTGGCTGCGATGCACGCTACGGCTCCGCCCAGTTCCACCGCGACGCCGCAGCAGTGGTCAAGGCTCTTGGCGGCACCGCCCTGGTGTTGGACGCCAAGCAGCCAACCCCTGTTACCGCGTTCGCCGTACGCTCTCTGGACGCGGACGCCGGTGTCATGGTCACCGCGTCCCATAACCCACCTCGCGACAATGGCTACAAGGTCTACCTTGGCGGCGAGTCCGGTGGATCTCAGATTATTGCCCCTGTCGACGCCGGCATCGCAGCCGAAATTGCGGCAGCTCCGTTCGCTGATGAAATCGCCCAAGCTACGGGTGATGGATCCATCGAATACATCGACACCGATTACGTATCGAAGGTTGTTGACGCAGTAATCCGCAAGTCAGCCAACCCAAGCAATCTCAAGGTCGTAGCAACCGCTATGCACGGCGTGGGTGGCGGCCACCTGATCAGGGTTCTCTCCGCCGCAGGCTTCGATGACGTCACCTTGGTAACCAAGCAGGCATTCCCTGATCCTGACTTCCCTACCGTCACCTTCCCTAATCCGGAAGAACCCGGCGCACTCGATTTGGCGCTGGCGAAGGCAGATGAGATTGGCGCGGACATCATTGTCGCGCTGGATCCAGACGCGGACCGCTGCGCTGCAGCTGTTCGCCATGACGGTGAAATGCGCCAGCTCTCCGGCGATGAAACCGGTGCGCTGCTGGGCGAGTGGATTGCACGCGATACCAAGACCGGCACCCTGGCAAATTCCATTGTGTCTGGACGCCTGCTGGGCAAGATCGCTGCCGCACACGGCCTTGATTACGAGGCAACGCTGACTGGCTTTAAGTGGATCTCTCGCGCCAAGAACCTCGTTTTCGGCTACGAAGAAGCAATCGGATTCTGCTGCCAGCCGGAGCTCGTGCGCGACAAGGATGGCGTCTCCGCAACCCTGACGTTGCTGCACATGGCTTCCGCACTGAAGGATGAAGGCAAGACCTTGGTGGACGTGCTGGAAGAACTGGCCCGCACGCACGGCTTGCACCACACGGCACCACTAACTTTCCGCGTTCAGGATCTATCCATCCTGGGCAAGGCAATGGATCGCCTGCGTGCTACCCCACCGGCAGAGATCGCCGGCGCCAAGGTTGTTGAATCCCATGACCTATCCAAGCCGGAAGGCGACCTTCCTGCTACTAACTGCCTGATCTTCATCACGGACCGCAACGATCGCGTGATCGTTCGCCCATCCGGCACCGAGCCTAAGGTGAAGTGCTACCTGGAGGTAGTTGAGGAAGTAACTGGCAACGATATCCCTTGGGACAAAGCCAACGCCCGCATCGCCGAGCTCAAGACCCACATGGCTGAGGAAATCGGAATCTAAAGCCTGAAGTCTCCTTCACCCCATGGTCACCCGCACACCGCGGGTGACCATGGGGTGAAGGCGTTGGTGAGCGTCGATAAGCTAAGCCAACACCGGCTTTTGCTGGAATGAAATTTTTGTCCACAACGTACTAAAACCCCGCGTGTTGCCCTTTTTGGTGGAAGGATCCTCGCGGGGTTTTGTGCACCATGGTGTGTGCTACAGATCACCATAGCGTGTCGTACGCCACAGTTCTAGTCAGACGTCTGACAGAGGTGTCATCTCACCCCAAGGTTGGGGAGAAAACTATCACCGAACAGGTTATAAATAGCGCCTTATCTGCGGTTTAGTGATCAGCGATCTTGGCGCGCAAGGTGGCCAGTATGTCTGCGCCGGCATGCCTGATGCCATCGTGCTGGAATTGATTGGTTACATGCACCCGGCAGTCGCGATAGGTGCGCGCCGTAGCCATGGACTCCTCAAATGGCACGAAAATATCATCGAGATAGACGCACGCCGCTGCGGTGACGCTTTCTGAGCCACCGCTAGCTAGAACATTCGCGTCATATGGAGAGCGCTGCCACTCGTGTGCCGCCAAATCATTGGCAAGCTTCTTGAACGGGACAAGCGCTGGATCCTCGTCAAACTGCCATGGGAAGATGTGCTCGCCGGTGAGGTAGTACCGCTCGGAAGTACGCGGATCAATGGCCTCGCCGAAGCCGTCGAATTCTTCGCGGATGCGATGCGCTGCCCAATTGGTGGCACCGGCACCTCCCACGCCGCCATAAATGGACTCATGAATCACGCCATACAGCGGACCAGACTCGTAGCTGAGCGCCGACCCAGCGGTGGCCAGGAAGTCGGTCTTCAGGCGCTTCTCCCCCTTCACGCTATGGAACGGATCCTCTAGTAGGTAGGCAAGATTGTGGTAACCCGCGCCGCGGCCTAGATCGATGCCGAGCATGCGGAATCGCCGCGAGGACAGCCGTTCACCCGTAGGCAACACCTCCTGGGAGTTATCAAGGTGATGAGCGATCTCACGGATTCGATCCTGCGCCCATGGGTACTCCCGGTAGAACTCATCGTGGCGGTGACGCAACTTGGTGAAGGTGGAGCGGTAGACATCATCTGCAGACTTGTCGATCGTGGGCAAGCCACCAGTGAGGAAAGCATGCTCCACAGATTCGGGGTGCTGGGACAGATAGGACGTGATGCAAAAACCACCGAAGCTTTGCCCATACAGACTCCACTTTTCAATACCCATCCCGCGGCGCAGCGCCTCGCAGTCCTCAACAATGTATTCCTGACGCAGCATCGACAGTTTCTCTGCAGTCAGTTCAGCAATATCTGAGATGCGGTCAATGCGACACGAGCGCCCAGTGCCGCGCTGGTCAATCAGGATCAGGCGGTAGTGCTTGAGGGCTTCGCCCACCAGCCCGGACTCATCCATAGGCCGTGGTGCGGGAAAACCCGGACCGCCCTGCAGGTAGACCAAGGCCGGCGCCTCCTCCATACCCGGCGCGAACACCTCACGGGCAAAGATGGTGAGCTTTTCACCGTCGGTGGAAGAAAACGGATCCCATGGCATGTCAAAGGTGTGCTCGATGAGTCGGTGACCGAAATGAGTGACGGGTTTTGTGGACGTAAGCGTTGGGGTAAAACTCATGTGCTCCATTCTAGGGAGTTCGGCGCAGAGCAATGCCTCAGATTTTCTTCGCTTAAAATGCGGAATTTCGAATACATGCTTACCATGGTGGCGAACATCACTATCCAAAAGAAAGGGTGAGCAGCCTATGCCAGGACTAAGGGTGCAGGGGCTGAGTAAGAGGTTTGGGCAGGTACAAGCTCTCTCAGACATGTCCTTGAGTGTGGCACCGGGTGAGATCTACGGTTTCGTGGGCTCAAACGGTGCAGGTAAGTCCACCACCATGCGCATCACGCTTGGCGTTTTATCAGCGGATGAGGGTGAAGTCTTTGTGGATGACAAGCCAATTGATGATGATTTGCGTCGCCGCATTGGTTACATGCCGGAGGAGCGCGGACTCTATGACAAGGAAAAGATCGCCGACCAGCTTTCTTTCATTGGAAGGCTGTATGGAATGGACTCCAAAGCAGCAGCGTCCAGCGCGGGTGAGTTGCTAGAGCGGCTGGGTCTGGGCGATCGCAAGGATGACAAACTGGAGGCTCTCTCCTTGGGTAACCAGCAGCGCGTCCAGCTTGCAGCTTCGCTCATTCATGATCCGGACATTCTGGTTCTGGATGAACCCTTCTCCGGTCTTGATCCGGTGGCAGTATCCGTCATGAGTGAAATGCTGGAGGAAAAAGCCGCCCAAGGCGCAGCGGTGTTGTTCTCCTCCCACCAGTTGGATCTTGTACAGCGCCTGTGTGACCGCGTGGGCATTGTGCACAAGGGTCGTATGAAGGCCGAGGGCACAGTTCACGAACTTCGTACCGCTGGCCCAGTGGTATATGAAGTGGACTCTGCTGAACCGGCGGACCGCTGGCTACCGCAGGGCGCGCAGGTGCTAGGCACAGAAGGCTCCTCAGTATTCATCGGTGTGGACCAGGATTCCCCTCTGGATGATCAAGCTATTCTGCGCGCAGCATTGGCTGCGGGGCCTGTCCATTCCTTCGGCCGCAAGGTGCCGGACCTGACCGAACTCTTCAAAGAGGTTGTGACCCATGAGTAACCGTAATCAGACTAAATACTCCTCGTGGCAGGCTGTGTGGACCATCGCGCAGCGCGAGATCGCCGTGTTGATGCGAACCAAATCCGTCATTGTCTCTTTGATCATTGTTCTTCTGCTGATTGTGGGCGGATCATTCCTCGCAGCTTATTTCAAGAATAAGGACGATAGCGATGGCGCAAAGGTCCTAGCTGTCTACAATGTGGACGCAGGTGCCCTCCAGCTGGAGGATTATGATGTCCGGCCCGTGGATTCCCGTGAGCGGGCTGAGGCCGCCGTGATGGGGGAAGATTCAGCTCCGTTCGACGCAGACGTAGCCTTGGCAGGAACTGATCGAGGCTTCGATATCATCGACGATTCCTCCGTGTCCGCCTCCGATAGCGCCGCCCTGGGCGCTGCGATCGCATCGCTCGACACTATCCGTGGATTGAATGAACTGGGCGTGGATCCACAAGACTTTGCACGCGCTATGACTCCGTCCGAGATCACCGAGGTGGACTTGTCCGCCACGGGTGACCAGCAGCAAGATGAAAGCTACTGGGCAGCAGTAACCACCACGCTGCTGGGTATCTCTGTGCTCATGTACTTCATCATCTTGTTCTCCGCGAACGTCGGCGGCCGCATCACCAGTGAGAAATCCTCCCGAATCGTTGAGATCATCCTGTCCACGGTGCGCCCGATGGATCTGTTCGCTGGCAAGATTCTAGGCAACCTGATCTTCGGCTTTGTGGGTTCTGCCGTAGTCGTTGCAGTGGGCACCGCTGCGATGGCCGCCTCCGGTTTGGTCAGGGACGTAGAAATCGACTACTCAGTATTTCCGCTGCTGTTGATCATGTTCATCTTGGGTATGTTCTTCTTCGGCACCCTCTACGCAGCTTCTGGCTCACTTGTATCCCGTTCTGAAGATCTGCAGAGCGCACAAATGCCAGTGTTGCTACTCATTTTTGCCTGCATTTACGCGCCAGCGTTCGGAACGAACAATCTGGACTCCACATTCATGACTGTGCTGGGCTGGGTACCACCAACCTCTCTGACCATGGCACCGCTGCACTATGCCGCCGGCAACTTCGGCTTGTTTGAGCTGATGGCTTCATGGGCAATCTTTGCCGTGGTTACGCTGATTCTTCTGTTCGCTTGCGCTCGTATCTTCCGCAACTCTATTTTGAGTGCCGGAACTAAGAAGTCTTGGATGAAGGCATTCAAGGGACAGCCTGCTTAACCCAGCTGCTTTTCTCACACGAGCTGATCGCTGCTGGTGGCTCCTGTGTGCGCTTCCCACCGGTTCGGGCGTAGAGTACTGACTTATGCACCCCACTACGCCCGAGCAATTTCGTGAAAACTACGACGCCGTCCTAGAGCGCATTGCCACCGCCGCACGTAACGCGGGACGCGCACCTGAAGATGTACGCCTCATTGCGGTATCAAAAACATACCCCACTGAGGTAGTGCAAAAGGCAGTGGACGCTGGCATAACGCTACTGGGTGAAAACCGCCCACAGGAGCTCGCCGAGAAAGCTGAGAACATATCCGGCGACGTCACGTGGGCTGCGATCGGGCACCTGCAGCGCAACAAGGCGCGTGAGGTCGCACGCTACGCCCACGAGTTCCACGCGCTAGACTCCCTGCGCTTGGCCAACGCACTCAACTCACGCCTCGACAACGAGGACGGCAAGACTCTGGACGTGTTCATCCAGGTCAACACCTCCGGCGAGGAACAAAAAGGTGGCTTTCAGATCGACCAAGTCGAGTCATTCCTCCCCGAGCTTGCCCAACTTACGAACCTGCGCCTACGCGGCCTCATGACCATGGCCGCATTCTCCAACGACGAGACCGTAGTGCGCCCGTCCTTCGAAAAACTCCGTACCCTCCGCGATGCGCTGGTGCCGAACCTTCCAGACGGCATGACCTGCAACGAACTGTCAATGGGCATGAGCGGTGACTTTGAGTGGGCGGTGGCCGAAGGCGCCACCACCGTGCGCGTGGGCACCGCCATCTTTGGTCATCGTGCAAACTCTGCTTACTTAAAGTAACGCTGCGTTACTTATGAAAGGACTCGCTCACTCGTGTTCGGTGTTATTACTGCATTCGCTATCATCTTCACCGTCATCGCGGCAGGCTACGTGTTGGCTCGCATGCGCATCCTTTCTACAGATGAGCAGCGACTGACTCTCAACCGCGTGGCCTTCTTTGCGGCTACGCCGGCGCTGGTGTTTAAGGTAATCGCAGAATCAGAACCCGAGAAGCTGTTTACGCCGGTTATCGCGGTGTCCACTACCGCGGCTATCCTTTCCGCACTTCTGTATGTGCTGCTTTCTCGGATGTTCTTCAAGCAGGACAGGGCAACCACCACCATGGGTGCCACCGCCACCGGGTACGTGAATTCCAACAATATTGGCCTGCCCGTGGGCATGTACGCACTGGGCAACGCCGCGTATGTGGCGCCGCTGATCATGGTGCAGGTGGTGTTCCTCTCCCCGATTGTCTTGGCGCTGATCACAGAGGCTCATGCCGCCAGCCGCACGCGACAGGTACTCAAGGCCATCATGGGTGCGGTGCTGTCCCCCATGGTCATTGCCGCCGCGGCCGGCGTGGTCATCACGCTGACCGAAACTACCGTCCCAGACGTGATCTGGGAGCCTGTCTCCATCTTGGGCGGCGCATCCATCCCACTAGTATTGCTGGCTTTTGGCGCTTCGCTGTCCAGTGCTAGCCCCCTATCCATTCCGGATCAGCGCAAGGCCACGCTGGTGGCAACGGCTATCAAGACCCTAGGCATGCCAGTGATCGCGTTCCTCGTGGGCGTGGCCATGGGCCTTACCCCGGAGCACCTGTACGCCGCGGTTGTTCTGGCCACCCTCCCCACGGCACAGAACGTGTACAACTACGCCGCCACCTACCGCAAGGGTGAGGTCATCGCCCGCGACACCATCTTGCTGTCCACGTTCTTGGCGCTACCGGCCATGCTGGTCGTGGCATTCCTGTTTGGCAAGTAGCTGATCTGCAAGCCCCGCTAGGTCAGTTGGCCAGTACTCTTGCGGGCGCGGCCTGAGCGTGCCTGGGCCTGGGCGGCAGTTGTCTACCACGTCACGCCAGCGCTGCGGGATGCCCTCCACTCCTAAGACTCCTCCCAGGAATGCGCCGCAGATTGCCGCGTTGGTATCGGTATCGCCACCACGGCCCACGGTGGCGACTAAGGCTTCCTCAAAGGTAAGCGAAGAATCCACCATATCGCAGAGGTTGTTAAATGCGAGTTTTACCCAACCCATGGACTGCGAGTAGTCCGCAATGTGTTCGCGCTCAAAGCCTAAGGTGAGAAGTTCCAGTGCCTGCACCCGGTCGAGGCCTTCTGCAATGGTGGTACCCAGTGCCACGGCAAACTTCTGATTGAGCACGCCCACGTACCGGTTGGTATGAGTAAGCCGGGCGTCCGCCAGTGAATAGCGCGCAAGTGCCTGCCTATCGCCGGCGTAGCGAATGGCTAGGGGCGAGATTCGCATCAGGGCCCCATTAGCCTCACTGGCTTCATTGAACTGCCCATGCAGGAGGGCCCTAGAGCAGGTGATACCGATGTCCGCTGGTTTTGTGGAAGCCCAGCGTGTGTAGGATGCGCGGACGCAGGCGGCGTCAAAGCCGCCGCAGCCGATGAGGCTGCGGGCCAGTGCCAGGGCCATCTCGGAATCGTCGGTGGGCTGGCCCGCCGAAAGGTTAAACGGACCGCCGTCGGCAAGCTCCCGAACCCCGCCGGGATACAGCGAGGCGATATCAGGTGCGGACGTGAACTCCACCTGGGAACCCAGGCTATCGCCGATGACCTGGCCGTACATGACTCCGCGGGCACGCGATTTCATGGAAGGTGCATTCATAGTTCCCCACCCTACAAACCTCGTGCACCATGGCACAGAAAAAGGCACCGCCCAGGTATGCGACGGTGCCTAGTGACGTAGGTTGTTAGCCCTTGACGATGGTGATCTTCCAGGATGCGTCATCGAGCGCGCGGAAGTCAGTGACCTCGTGGCCGTTGTCGGCGGCCCAGCGTGGAATGGTCTCGGTGCCCTGGGTGCAGTCGAAATCGATCTCCAGTGCGTCACCGGACTCCAGCTGGTTGATAGCATCCTTGGCCTCAATCAGTGGGAATGGGCACACGGCACCCATCTGGTCAAGGTAGTACTTGCGCTCAGAGATCTGGCGCAGACCAGGCTTGGACACCTTGGTCTTCAGTGCCACTCCGGCAGGCGCGACGGCGAAGGAGAAGTCACGATTGACGCGTGCCTCGTGATCAACACCGGAGGCAGTGACGCTCTGATCCACGGACTGCTCGGTGGAGTAGGTCTCATCAGCAGCGGTAGCCTTGGCGCCAGCAGTAGATGGCTTGAGCCAGATCTTTGCGGCGAAGCCCACACCCAGCGCGATGAACAGGAGTGCAATCCAGCCCTGGTAGGAGAACAAGGAGGTCTCCACCATACCGTTGCCCACGGTGCAGCCGCCGGCCAGCGCAGCGCCCACGCCCATGAGAGCGCCACCAAAAATGGAACGAACTGCGGTGGTTGCGTCTGGGACACGGAGGCGGAACTCGCCGGTTGCCTTGGCCGCGATGAAGGAGCCGATCAAGATGCCCAGCACCAGCATGACTCCCCAGTCAATCTTCTCAGCGTTGCCGGTGATGGTGTAGTTGGCAATGTTGGCGGAAGGAGTGGTGATGCCCAGGCCGCTGTTACGGCCGGTAGCAGCAGACAGTGGCCATGCGATAACACCGAGGATGCCCACGAGTGCGCCAGCGGTGTACACGTGCAGTGGCTTCTTCCAACCTTGCTGATTGGACAGGGTGGCCACCTTGGTCTCACGCTTGAGGAAGTACCAGGTCAGGTACGCGGTGAGCGCGGACAGACCAAGAGCGAAGTACCAGGTGCTGATGCCAAAGGTCTCCGGCAGGGTGGTGGCGTTGATGGTGCGCTCACGCAGGCCGTCATTGAGCCACTGCAGCGAGCCGGTCTTCATAGCGCCCGCAAAGATGCAGTAGAACAGCAGCGCGAACCAGGAGCCGATTAGGCCCTCACCCGAGCGGTACCAGGTGCCCGAGGCGCAACCGCCCGCAAGGACGATGCCGATACCAAAGATAAAGCCACCCGCTACAACGGCGATAGGCGCGAAGTTGTCCACTGGGGTCTCAATGACGCCCAGGGTGCGCAGCGCGGACAGGCCAACGGCGTGGACGGAGATGACAATGAGAAGCGCGGTAAAGGTGCGCCAGCTCTTCAGGAGGAAGATGTCGCGCAGCATGCCCGTGACGCAGAAACGGCCACGCTGCATGACGATGCCCAAGACGGCACCGAGGATCAAACCAGAAACGATCATGGAACTAGACAGGTCTTTCTATTATCAACTATGTTACGCGCCACAGAAAACATAGCGGATAAGTTATCCCACCAGCTTAAAATGTTTATATACACGTTTTCTGCGGACTGATTGCTAAAGCAAGCGAAACTTTAGACCGTTTGGTCTAGATATACAAGTCCCTAGTAGACCACATTGTTCAGAATTGTCCTCCAGCGCTCTTTATTAGCAGATCCGCAGCGCCTCACGCTCAGCTGGCGCATGCAGCTAGCCAAGCATTCAGCTGGCCTTAATCACGAAGCGGTTACAAATCCTTTCCACGAGACATTCGAATCCCACTCATGGGTACCGTGGTAGATAGGTTACTGAATTAAATGCAGCGCTCAATCCAGCACGGCGCCTATACAAGGGAGAGCACAATGGCACAGGCACGCGTTACCGCTTCCACATCTGACGAGGCGACACCATCCCGACCACCAGCCGCTGTGAGCGCCTATTCCTCTGGGCACGTGCCCACCATTCTCGCTTTGGACTTTGGTACCTCTGGCGCGAAAGCTGCCCTGATTGCCACCACCGGCGACACGGTGGCCACAGCATTGACTAGCTACGAAACCCACACCATCAAAGGTGGTGGCGTGGAGCAGGACCCACATGAGTGGATCGCCGCCGCTAGGAATTCTATTGCCCAGTTAATGGAACTGAATCCCCACGCCAGCATCGGCGCGGTATCCATGACCGGACAGATGCAGGACCTGATCCGCATCGACGCCAACAACGAAGCAATAGACAACGCCATCTTGTACTCCGATACCCGCGCCCGCGCGGAAGCAGCGGAGATCAAAGCTGCCCTGCCCGAGTGGGATGACATCACGGGAAACATCCAGGTGGGCACGTCCTCGGCCGCAAGCTGGCTCCGACTTTCCAGGGAGCTCGCCAATAAGGGCGAGTCCTCCAAAACCGCTCATCTACTCTTCTCCCCCACCGGCTACGTTGCCGCCCAGCTGGGATGCGGCACACTCTGCGACGAGACTACTGCCAGCACCACCGGCCTGCTCGATATCGCCACGGGCACATGGTCGCAGCGCATTTGTGATGTGGCTGGCGTGGATATGTCCAAGCTCCCCACCATTCGCTCCGGCCGTATTGGGACCACGCATGACAACAATGTACTGGGCGTGCCTGCTGGCATACCCGTGATCCTGTCACCTGGCGACGCCGCCACCACAACCTGCGGCATGGTGGGTCTTTCCGCTGGTGATGACTACGTTTCCTTTGGCACTTCCGGCTGGCACGCGCAAGTGATGGACCGTCTCGGTGACGTGTCTGAAGTGCAGCAGCTCCTGCTCCCGGGTGGGAAGATTTTATCCATTGCCGCCGTGTTGTCCGTGGGCGGTGTGGCGGACTGGGCGCGCAAGCGCTTCCTTGGTGACACCACCGCCCAGGACGCTGACCGCATCATGCTCAAGGGCAACCGCGGCCCTACCGGCATGATCGCAACACCCTCCATCCATGGCGAGCGCTTCCCCATTCGCGACGACGACATGGGCGCCGCCATCATCGACATCCACCCAAACGCCGCCAACGAGGATCTATTTGCAGCCGTGCTTGAGGGTGTGTGCCTGTCCCTGTCGCACAACATCACCGGCGACGCCGTCTTGGCCGCCACCGGTGGTGGCTCCCGCAGCCTTGCCTGGATGCGCATGCTTGCCGACATCACCGGCCGCACCATTCGCATCACGTCCGCAACAGACGCTAGTCTCCACGGGGCCGCGTGCTTTGCAGCACGCGAACTGGGGTGGGCAATCATAGAACCTCTCCGCGAGCGCGCGATCATTGAGGTGGAACCCGAACCAGAGAACACCACCGCCTACGCACCGATCAAGATCCGCCACCGCAAGCTTTTTGAAGCGCTCTCCACCCTGCCTACCGTCTAGGAAAATCGACATCACCACCGAACACGACACCTCGGCAGGAGCTTTTAAAAGTTAGCTGCGCCACATAAATGCGCCGTTGATGCAACGTGATGGTTTCACTTAGAACACGATTAGCTAACAAGTTGCACCAAAGGTTTACCAGCGCCCCACCACGGCCGCTGGTTTATGTACAAAGGAAACCAAGGCATCACCAGTGACCGTTAGCGCGGGATTAAGAGTTTCCCCTTAACGGTTGAAGGGTGATGAAACGAAAAAATTAGCAGAAAAGGATTTAGCAATTATGACTACCCCAAACTCTGGCAAGAACAACATTGACGTTGACAAGGTCAAAGAGACCGTAGTTTCCACCCTTAACACCGTTAAGGGCAAGGTAGACGAGTTCCTTCACGATGAGACCAAGACCGGCCCAATCTTGGACAAGGTAGAAAAGCTTGCTACGGACAAGCTCGGCCCAGAAAAGGCTGACAAGGTTAAGCAGGCTCGCAACTTCATCGACAGCAAGCTGGGCAACACCTCCCGCGATACCGTGGACGGCGAAGTAGTAGCCGAGGAGAATCCAGCGATGAACCCTGATGCTCCTGAGATCCCAACGGATGTCAATCCAGGCGAGAACCCAACCCCTAACCTGTAACAGGTAGCCATCACGGATGGGGCGCCCTGCAGGAGTGTAGGGCGCCCTCGCTTGCACATAAGGTGCAGGTTTTTCACTACACTAGTGACCTGAATTTACTGACGTTTCTGGAAGGAAAAAATATGTCTCTCTTCGATTCCCTTAAAGGCAAGGCTAAGGAAGCTATGAAGAACGAGAACCTGACCGACAAGGTTCTGGACAAGGCGGAGCAGGCTGCCACCACCAAGATGGGCGAGGACAAGGCTGACAAGATTAGCAAGGCTCGCGAGGCCGTAGATAACAAGGTTGGCGACAACACCCCAGCCCAGGAAGAGAACCAGGCCCCTAACCCGGAGGCCTAAAGCTCCAAGGCACACGCCCCTAGCTGACTGCGTAAGGTAAACGCTTCAGCTAGGGGCTTTTTCTCCTGAGTTGCACAGCTCAGGGATACGAAAGAGGAGCTATCGGATATCCTGTCGAGGATCCGAAAGGCGACGAGGGATTCAAGATAACTCAAAATTTCCAAAGAGGAAGCCTTCACGGGTACGAATCGCCATACCTGAAATCGCAGAAATTCTGGGGTTAAAAGAGAATCAGATAGACGGCCTGTACGCACAACTCAGTGAAGATTTCAAGGCTCATCGGATTCCCCTACGAGACGGGTTCGAAGAGTCTTACCGACGAGCCAAAGAATCTCTTGAATTTACAACGTCCCTGTACAACCCAGCTCAAAACAGTATCAATACCTATGCACTAAATGACGCATCTACCCCTGGGGCCAGCTGTGATCAATCTGAATTTGCCCCTCCGGGGAACGAACGAACTAATCGAGGTGACGTTTTCTATTCAAAAGCTGTCCGAGCAAGAATCATCAACCACGGACATAACGGCATTTTCGTAAGCCAAGGAAATGCGGATCCGAGGAAGATATCTACCGTTGAAGCAGTAGAAGCTGATTCTGGAGTTCAGTTACTACGAGGTAGTGAGCGCCTAGGTGTATGCCAGCCAACTTACCTTTCTGTCAATACAGATAACTCAACGCGAGAGCAAGCCGCCAGCTGGGCAGAAAGCAAAGTGGGAAAGGGATATGAAAGCAATTTTGCAACCACAAGAATAGGGAACATCGATAGAGATTCCTACAATTGTTCTCAACTAGTCTGGGCAGCTTATAAGCATGCTTCCGGTGGCGGCCTTGATATTGGCGAAAGGTACCCTTATGAACCATACCAACCCGCGGTATACCCATTGGACATCCTTCTATCACATAACACAACTGCGTTCAATTAATGAATAAAAGAACTACCACCGCGATTCTGCTGACACTATTGTTGCTGGCAGCAGGATCAATTTTTCTATGGAAACACTTCCCATCTACACCAAAAACCACAGGCGCTGGAACTGAAAATTCCGACTTTATAGGCATCTCAACTGAAACCAGTGGTAGCCTGACCTCGAGCGATCGAAACAACCTTTTCTGGACTTCCAAATCCGGTTCAGGCGGGGTCGCCTTTTCTGTGGCTCCAACATATTTCCCCTCACTCCTTAGGATAGGAGGAGGATTCGCTACTCCTGATGAGAATTCAATTCTTCTAGTCGATCAAGATCTCCAGAAAAAGAAACTCCTTCCTGTGCCTGACCTGAAAGTAGGAACTCAAAGCGCTTCGACCAACTCACTCGATCAAAGTCAAGGAGCCTTCCTCTTTAACATCGGTGATTCAAATAACTCAGATGCGGGGAAAGTGGTCGCGGTAAGTTCAAACAGTGTACGGAGCATTGACCGGGAAAAACACGTTAGCGCACTCACCGCCTGCAATGACGGCACAATAAAGTGGATTGAATTCTCCCCTCAAGACAGTGAAAAGGTAGGAAGCAATGGAACTGCAAAAATAGTCACCTGGAGTAACAGTGGAGAAATTAAGACTTCAGATATAATCTGGAATTTTCCCTATGAACTAGGGCATGAAAACCATTTGTCATGCAATTCCCCCTCAAGTGCAATTGTCAGCGAAGACAAAATCGGAAACCCCTTATCGCTCATTTTAGAGGATCGCGGAGAAAAGACTTTCGTGAAGAAAACTATAGCGCTTCCTACTACCTCCCCTCCAGCGATGGCAAGATTCTCTACCGTTTTTCGAGATACCCTTTACTCGCTAGATAAAGAGAGGAGATTAACTGCCGTAAATATCAAGACCGGAACTCTTGAATACAGTGAGCAACTAAACGTTGATGGGCCATCACCAATATCCATAACTTTCGAAAATGATAAGGCATTCTTAGTTATTCGCCCAGATAAATTTAAAAATAAACAAGCTGTACTTCCCGTTAACCTAAAGAACCCCCGATGCATTGGAGAAGCAGTTCGCCTTTACGGTTATGATGAAACTTCTCAAAAATCAAAAATAGAACGTTTAGGAGATTCTTTTATGGCCACAACTACCGTACTCCCCAAATCTCCTGATTATCGATTCACGTGTAGGTAGATTTCACAACTCAACGTTAGCGATAATTATTTCTATTCAAACAAAATCCGTACTCCTTTGCTCGGGCAGTTCCTTCCACCTAGCGCTCTCGAGTGACGAACCATTCAAGCTCCACGATCAAGCCAACAGCCCCAGCATCAACTTGGCAATCGGAGCGAAGTCCCTTTAAGTGGATCCACCCCTCTCTAAGCAACTTCACCCGTTACCTTGTGAGTATCTCCGATAATAGGGATAGTCGCTGGTCTCGGTATGGCTTACTTGCCCTGTAGTTTCCATGATCCGGGGGTGTTGCCGCCGGGTGCCAGGACGTTCGATGACAGCTGATAGGGACACGGCCGGAATCTATATCCAAGTCTCTTTGTAACGTGGGTGCTCGCAACGAATGTCATGACGCCAGCGACTGGAACAACGACACATTCATCTCGTTTTCTAGGAGCTCACCATGTCGCAGGAACATTCCATCGACATATTCCTCGGCCTAGACGTAGGAAAATCCCGACACCATGCCTGCGCTCTAGACCGCGACGGCAACAAGGTCTTCGACAAACCATTGCCGCAACTCGAATCTGAGCTAGCAGGTCTTTTCCGCCAACTTCAGGAGCATGGCACCGTGCTCGTGGTCGTCGACCAACCCAACACTATCGGCGCACTACCTATCGCTGTAGCCCATGCCTGCGGATGCGAAGTCGGATACCTACCCGGCCTAGCCATGCGCAAAGCCGCAGATCTCTATCCAGGCCGTGCGAAAACAGACAAACGCAACGCCTTCATCATCGCCAACACTGCCCGCACGATGCCCCACACACTTCGTGCAGTCGATCGAAACAGCGAGGTGCTTTCCGCGCTAAAGATGCTCTCCGGCTTCGATGACGACATCGCCCGCGATTGCACCCGCACCATCAACCGACTACGTAGCATCCTCACCCAGATCCACCCAAACCTAGAACAAGTTCTTCCGGGTAGCAGCCTAACTCGCACCCCAATCCTGGATATGCTGATCCACTACAAGGGGCCCAGGGTCTGAAAACGAGCGAGCCGGGTACCACCGAGTACTGAACTGGATGATCAAACATACACGCAAAGACCCCACCCCGCTGGTAGACGAGATTTTTGCAGCACTGAAAGCGCAAACAGTTATTGTGCCTGGAAGCGATGCCGCCGAGCTTGTCATTCCCCAACTAGCTGCAAACATCAAAGCCTTAAAAGAGCAGCGCGACACCATTGCTGAACAGGTTGAGGGGATGCTTGATGATTTCCCTCTTTGTGAGGTCTTGATGAGTATGCCCTAAGTCGGCATCACAACCGCAGCGCAGATCCTCCTCGCGATCGGTGACGGCTCCGACTTCGACAGCGCCGGCCACCTAGCCGCCTACGCGGGCATCGCACCAGTGACACGACGATCAGGGTCATCAATCAGAGGCGAATTCCCAGCACGATCAGGAAACAAACGACTAAAAAACGCTTTGTTCTATTCAGCGTTCGCGGCTATTCGCAACCAGGAACCCTCAAAGCGGTACTACGAACGAAAACGCGCCGAAGGTAAACGCCATAACGCAGCAGTTATCTGCCTGGCACGACGCCGATGCAACGTCATCTACGCAATGCTGAAAAACAAAGAGTTCTTCCGAGAAATCCCACCACACCCAGTCGCCGCATAACGATAAAAGACAAAGCCGACCAGCACACGCTGGCCGGTTCCAAAGCACGCCTAGAAGTTACCCCCACATCTGTATTCGTCAGCGGCAACCTAACACTTGACAAAAACATAGGGACACCCCCGCACACAAACTATCGGACGCTCTCGTGGTCGAAGCCTTTGAACGGTGCTGCTGCAAAGTTGGGCCAGGGTCGAAAAGCCCAACCTGAAGACATTAGTTGTCCTTGCTCCGGGGTGCTTAAACTGTCTCGGATATCCGGCTGACGATCACCGCGTCTGGGTTCAGGTGCCCGTAGGCAAACATCGTGCCCTGGCCTTTCCGTAATGAATGCATCGCTTCCATCCCTTTCAACCTCCGGTAGGCGGAAATTCGGTTTTTGAACGCTCCCTTCGGCCCCAGGATTCTTTTAAGTCGGCCATGATCTCCCTCGAGAACGCTGTTCAGGTATTTCACCTTCCGGTGCTCCACCGTCTGAGGGCAGATTCCCTCCGCCTTCAGCTCGGATATTGTCTTGGCCAGAGCTAGTGCTTTGTCGGTGTTGATGACCCGCGGGGACCCGGCTGTCGTATTCGATCGCAGCTTCTTGGCCATGAAACGCTTGGCCGCCGCGACATTGCGCTTCGGAGAAAGATAAAAGTCCAAGGTCTGCCCACCGGCGGTAATAGCCCAGTAGAGATAGCACCACGTGCCGCCGACCCGAATATAGGTCTCATCCACCCGCCAGAACCGGGCCTGCCAGTCGGGTACCTGCCGGTACCACCGAGTGTGCTTATCCAGCTCAGGGGCGTATTCCTGCACCCAGCGGTAGATCGTGGTGTGATCGACTGGCACACCCCGCTCGGTCATCATTTCTTCGAGATCGCGGTAGCTCACCCCGTAGCGGCAGTACCACCGCACCGCCCACAGGATGATGTCACGGGGAAATGCCGACCGGAGAAGATGCCCATGGCTCTGATTATTTCACGCCGATTTTTTCTACTGTCCCAACTTTGCAACAGCACCCTGGAACTGGTGACGTTAGTGTTGGCTCCCGATTAAGATAAGCTTTGTATTTAGCGTGCGCATCCGCCCCAGTCTTTACCGTCACCGCTAGTGAAAGCTGTAGTTATTGTTTCTCTAAATGGATCGAAAATGATATTGCCCCATACATTACTCTTCTTATTTTTCCATGATTTATGTTTCTCTAAAGGGTTTTTTGCATCTTGTAATCCACCCTTTGAATTTACGTTTGAAAGGCAAATTAGGAAGTGTTCTTTGTCGGCATTGGCGTTGTGTCTATCGTTGATATGTCGGTAAGCGCCACATGTCATAAAGAGTCGTGGCCCCATGGGGGATCCGATCACGTCGTTAGGTGAAATGCTGCCGTTAATGCATTGGTCCATTCGAGTTCGGATATCTCCGTTAGTAGGACCACATCTTCCCGACTTAGCATCTTCTGGCGTGCAGCTATAAGGTGCAATTTTGAAGGAGCTGCTTAGGGTAGAGTTATCCACCGATCCTGAAGGTGAGGGAAGGCTGGGGGAAGCTGAAGCGGGGGCTGTGGCAGAGTGGCCTATGAGTAACGTAGCGAATATCGATACTGAAACCCGGCGGTAATTAATTTTCATCTTTCCTTCTTATAGTCTAAAAATTTTTTTTCTATAGTAACTGATGGATCTTCTTCAATCATTTTTTCAGTAATTTTAATACCTTCCTTTATCCACCCGTCCACATCTGCCTCCGGGGTCCAACCTTGAGTGAAAGTGTCATCTATTTGCCTGAAAGGCAGGTAATTATCATCCCAGTACTTTGTCCACCGCAATATTCTCTCTATGAGCGCTTTGCTAAATGGGTAGATGTGAATGTTGGTTCCATTGTCGTTTTTCGACCATAATGGATGGGCTCGGCCAAATTCAGGGTCGATTGTTATATGCACGGGTTTTGTGGCTCCTAGAATCATGTGACTTATTGATAACGTCTATTTGATTTTAATATGAGTCAAGGGGTGAGTTTCGATAACTGTCAGTGACGGTTGAAAAGTAGCCCAAAAACGACGGTCGAAAAGTAGCCCATCCGAGAACAATTGGATGGGTGATTTCCATGGATGATTGGGCGCAGATCAGAATCTTGCGCAATGAAGGTATGTCGATTCGTAAGATTGCCAGCACCGTTGGCTGCGCGAAGAAAACCGTCGAGCGGGCTTTAGCTTCGAATACTCCGCCTTCGTATAAGCAGCGTGCTCCTCAAAAAACAGCGTTTGATGAGTTTGAACTTGATGTACGCGCTTTGCTTGATGATGTACCGGATCTACCGGCTACGGTGCTAGCTCAACGAGTCGGCTGGACAGGGTCTATGTCTTGGTTTAGGGAAAATGTTCGCCGTATCCGGCCTGAATACATGCCAAAAGACCCGGTTGATGTGTTGGGCCATAAGGCTGGTCAGCAGATTCAATGCGATCTCATGTTCCCGGATGACGGAATCACCAATGATATGGCGTGCCAGCAAAGTTTCCGGTATTGGTGATGGTCTCGTCGTATTCACGGTTTATGGCCGCATGCGTGCTGCCGACTAAGACCACGGGCGATTTGGTATCTGGGATGTGGATGCTGCTCCACGATCGCTTCCAAGTCGTGCCCCAGCACCTTTTATGGGATCACGAGTCGGGTATTGGGAACAAAAGGCTGGTGGATCAAGTCGTTGGATTTTCTGGCACGTTAGGACTTAAAATCCGCCAAGCACCGCCACGAGATCCCGAAACCAAGGGCATTGTTGAACGCCATAACGAGTACCTGCAGACTTCATTCTTTCCGGGACGGCGGTTTACCGATCCCATCGATGCCCAAGCTCAGTTGGATTCCTGGATTGATAGCATTGCTAATAAGCGTATCCACGCCACGTTGAAACAACGCCCAGTAGATCGGTGGGCAGCCGATAAGGAAGCGATGTCTGCCCTGCCGCCCTATGCGCCGCAGACTGGGCTTCGGCGCCAAGTGCGCTTGCCAAGGAACTACTATGTGTCTGTTGACTCCAACCGTTATTCGGTATCACCTGCAGCAATCGGAAAAATTGTGACTATTTTCGTTGAGCTTCATAGGGTCGTCATCACCGATAGCGCTGGAGTTATTGTTGCCGATCACCGGCGGGTGTGGGGTAAAAACGTCACAGTAACCGATCCTGACCATCAATACTTGGCTAAACAGATGCGTCAAAGCTTGGCAGCGCCGAAACCACGAGCGTGCGATATTGCTGTTGAAGCTGCTGACTTGAGTATCTACGACAAGATCGCAGGATGGGAGCAGTCAGCATGACGACTAAAAATCATCGCCAGATTGATTCTGAGTTAGCCCACATTTCCAAGGTGTTAAAAGCTCCTCGTATTCGCGCTACCTATTTCGAAACCGCCGAACAAGCTCGTGAAGATGGGTGGAGCTTTGAAGAGTACTTAGCTGCGGTGTTATCTGTTGAAGCTTCTGCCCGACAAGAATCCGGAGCCAATGCACGAATCAAGCGAGCAGGGTTTGCTCAGGTGAAGACGATTGAAGAATTCGATTTCACCATCCAGCCCAGCATCGACCGGGCAAAAATTGCGCGCCTAGAAACCTCAGCATGGATAAGCCAGGCAAGCAATGTCATCTTCCCCGGCCCACCTGGTACCGGCAAGACCCACTTAGCAATTGGACTAGGAGTAATCGCTGCCAGGCAGGGCTGAAGGGTTTTGTTTGACACCGCTGCTGGCTGGGTGCAGAAACTTACCCAGGCGCATGACCGGGGGGAACTGCCAAAACTGCTGACCAAGCTGGGGCGCTACGCTCTTCTTGTCGTCGATGAAGTCGGATACATTCCCATCGAGGCTGAAGCGGCCAACCTGTTTTTTCAATTGGTATCAACCAGGTATGAGAAAGCGTCGCTGATTATGACTTCGAATCTGCTGTTTTCGCGATGGGGTGAATGCTTCGGTGAGCAAACAATCGCCGCAGCCATGATTGACCGCGTAGTTCACCACGCAGAGATTCTCACACACAAGGTAACCAGTTACCGCGTCAACGGTCACGAAGATATCCTGCCTTCCGTAAACGCAGAACGCGGCAAAGCACTAAAGTAAACCACAAGCACAATTGGGCTACTTTTCCACCGTCAGAAGTGGGCTACTTTTCGACCGTCGCTGACACTCTGCAACAGGTGGTAATAAGAAAAGGGCACTTGCGCTTTATCGGTGCGAGAGTGGTTCAATAAAGCGCTCGCACCAAGCGGGGAGAAACTTGGACGCGTGCCAAAATTGACTGGTGTGCCGGGGTTCGATTTAACGTTTTGCGCCCCCGAAAAGCGTGTCTGTTTTGTGGGGGTTCGGAAGCGAAAATGTGCGCCAGGTAGTCGACGCCGCGCACGCGCAAGCGGTGTCGGAGGCGCTTTCGTATCTTTCCGAGCACGCCGGATACACACGCCGCGCCGATGATTTCGACCGCGATCTGATGGTGATTGATCGCGTTGAAGCGCTCTCCGGCGTGAAGTATGAGCACCGGACAAGTCGCGCTGGCGATCCGCATGTTCACTCACATGTTCTATTTGGCAAATAAGCAACTGTGTGCCGATGGAAAGTGGCGCACGCTTGATGGAGTGAGCCTGTATCACGAGGCGCGCCCGGCAGGAACGATCTATCAAGCGACGCTGCGTGAAACGCTTGCGAAGCAGTTCGGTGTTGCGTGGTCTGACGTGACGAATGGCTGTGTTGAGATTGCAGGCCTTGACGATACGAAGATGCTCAAGGTGTTTTCTACTTGAGCAAATGAAATCGAGAAGTGGCGCGAAGAAAACAGTCTCGATGATCAGGCCGCGTTTGAGCGCATCGGGCAGAAGAAAACTCGCCAGACCAAAGACCTCGACGTCTCTTTAGACGAGTTGGAGCGCCGCTGGCGCGCGCTTCCTGAAACCGAGATAGTCAGGGTGCGGCGGTCGACACCACCACAGCCCAGGGCAAGTTGGTGTTCGGGTTCTTCGCCGCACTGGCCGAATTTGAGGGGGAGTTGATCTCCGAGCGGACGAAGGCCGGCCTGGAATCCGCCCGGGCCCGCGGGCGCAAGGGGGGTCGGCCGTTTAAGATGACCCCGGCGAAGGTACGCCTAGCCATGGCCTCGATGGGCCAACCCGAGACCAACGTTGCAGCCTTGTGCAAGGAACTCGGGGTCACCCGCCAGACCCTTTACCCGCATGTCTCTCCCACTGGGGAGCTGCGCAAGGATGGGCAGAAACTGCTTGCTGGCAGCTGAAGCTCTGCTCTCATGCGAGGGCACTGCGGTATTTCCGAGGTCGCTTCGAGCGATATCAGCGGATAAAACCACAGACCAACCGGAGACTACCCCCAATTTTGGGCGCTAAAGGGACATTTCCACTTTATCGATGGAGGAAATTCGCAAGCCATGTCACGATAAACGAGGTGGCTTTCACGTTCGTTTCCCTCGCCCATTAAGGGGTAGATCCCAGCCACCTAGGCACATTGCCTGGCTTGAGTTTCGGTACATCTAACAGGACGGTTCAGAATATGTTTAAGAAAACGTTAGTTGCCTGCACTACTGCACTTGTGGCTATGTTCTCGTTTTCCCCGGCCACATTTGCTAATGAATCGCGCGCTATGGAGCTAGTGGCGGTGAAATGCAACGTTCATAAGATATGGTCCGTTTCTTCGCCGGACAACTATGATGGAGCGACGGTAGTTGGTCATGGGTATGGGGAGCTTTCTGCCGAGAGGCGCGCAGGTGAGTTTGTGCCCTTAGGTCATTATTACCGACACTGTAAGGCGTGGCCCGCTTCTAAATATCCCACAGAGGGCCTTTTCATGGCTGCACGATAGTTTGCACCTTATGGGACATAAAGCTGTTTTTCTTACCTATTTCGTCGTAGAGCCGGAAAAAATATCCAGCGCATATGAGAACTTCGCAGAGCGAGTGATGAGGCTGAAGTCTCTCACGGGAGTGGAGATATTTTCATCCTCAAAGCAGCCTGCACCGCACGAAAACGATGGCTTACGGGAGATGCTCCTATCCCAGTACGAGGTGGAACAAGAAGGAAACAGGAACGATAGCCTACGCTTGTGGTTATTAGTGACAGTGGTAGAAGTCGATGATATTGCAATGCTTGAAGAGGTGTCCGAGCTCTTACTAATGGATGACTCTGACGCGCTCGTGGATCAATACCCAAGTTTTGTCACCTACATTGAGCAAGTGGATTCTAACCCCCATTTCTCACAGGGCATCTAGCTAGGAAGAAGAACCTGCCGGTTTCGCCCAAGGTCTCTGAGTCATGGCAGGAGCAGCCCTACTGCTGGCGCATCGTTCACGAATGGACGCTGTGGTGTGGGCCCTGACGACCACTGCTGTCCTACGTGTGTTGGGACTGCCGTAAAACATAACGGCCCCACGCCACCTGCTCGAATCAGGAAGCCGTATGGAGCCTGGGGAGTGTCGCAGGGCCTTGCCCGAGGCGTTGGGAACCCCGCGGGCAGAACCTGTGCAGACGACTTCTGAAATTTGTGTAATCGTCTTCTGACTTCGACAATTGCCCAAGGGCGCAGGAACGAAAATTGTCACTCAACCCGTTATTTTACCTGTGTCACGTAAACGGAACCAAAAATAATTAATGTGACAGTTTTCGATGTATACCGGTCATTGAGCGGGGCATCTCGCCATACCCGGGGTACGGTCCTTCTCGGGATGGCAAGGAATGTGGGTCAGTGCAGAGGCTTCTGGAAAAGACAGACAATGCAGACGGGTACTGAAAACAAAATTTCAGAAGTCGTCCCCCAGGTTGCCGGGTAATGATGGGGTAGAGGGAGAGGGCTTCTGAAACTGAGACTGTCTCATTAGGGTACACCCCAACCGAACACATTGTGAACTACAGAAACACCTGTTCGCTAGGGTGGGTTTATGGATAAATGAACAGATGTGTCGCTGCCTCTAGATATTTCCGAACAGCCTGAGGTTGTGTCTGGCGAAAAGGTTGCCTACGCCCGTGTGAGTTCCAAGGATCAAAACCTGGAGCGGCAGACTGAACTGTTGCGCAAAGAGGGTGTCTTTTCTCTGTTTGAAGATCGGATGACTGGTGCGACGCGGCAGCGTCCAGGACTGGAAGAAGTCCTACGGTATGTCTGAACTGCTTACCATCAGTAGATATCTGATTTCTCAGTCCAACTAATGGGGAGCAGTTCAAACTCAGGAGCTATGGGCTTTTTCGTGCCCGCCCAAGCACACACCAGCATAGCCTCGCCTGCACGCCGCCGGCGTAAGCTTGACCTACCATTGCGCTCAGTACAAAGGGCCAGGAAGATGACTTTCTTCCTGGCCCTTTCAAGGTGCGCCTAGTCTTCGTCAGTAGACAGCGCTGCAACGAACGCTTCCTGAGGAACCGACACAGAACCCAAGGTCTTCATGCGCTTCTTACCGGCCTTCTGCTTCTCCAGCAGCTTGCGCTTACGGGAAATATCGCCGCCGTAGCACTTTGCCAGAACGTCCTTACGCATGGCGCGGATGTTCTCACGGGCAATGATCTTGGAGCCGATCGCAGCCTGGATAGGCACCTCGAACTGCTGGCGAGGGATGAGCTCTTTAAGCTTCTTCGTCATCTTATTGCCGTACCAGTGAGCGGAGTCGCGGTGAACGATCGCGGAGAAGGCGTCCACCGGATCACCGTTGAGCAGGATATCAACCTTGACCAGATCCGCTTCCTGCTCGCCCGCCTCTTCATAGTTCAGGGACGCATAACCCTTGGTGCGAGACTTCAGCTGATCGAAGAAGTCGAAGATGATCTCACCCAATGGCATGGTGTAGCGCAACTCCACGCGATCCTCAGATAGGTAGTCCATGCCACCCATCTGACCGCGCTTAGACTGGCACAGCTCCATGGTGGTACCCACGAACTCAGAAGGCACGATAATGGTGGTCTTCACAATCGGCTCCCACACCTCGCGGAGCTTGCCACCAGGCCAATCAGAAGGATTATGAACGTGGGTCTCTGATCCGTCCTCAGCTACCACGTGGTAGTTCACGGACGGCGCGGTGGAGATCAGATCCAAATCAAACTCGCGCTCTAGGCGGTCACGGGTGATCTCCATGTGCAGCAGGCCAAGGAATCCGCAGCGGAAGCCGAAGCCCAATGCCACGGAGGTTTCTGGCTCGAAGGTCAGGGAGGCATCATTAAGCTGCAGCTTTTCCAGTGCATCGCGTAGATCCGGGAAGTCCGCCTGAGAGATCGGGAACAGGCCGGAGTACACCATCGGCTTAGGCTCCTCGTAGCCCTGCAAAGGCTCCGTTGCACCGTTGCTTGCCCACGTGACGGTATCGCCCACCTTGGACTGGCGCACGTCCTTCACGCCGGTGATGAGGTAACCCACTTCACCAGGGCCCAGGCCCTCGCACTTCTTTGGTGTGGGCGACACGATGCCGATTTCCAGCAGCTCGTGTACCGCGCCGGTGGACATCATCTGCAGCTTCTGGCGCGGAGTGAGCTTGCCGTCGATCATACGAATGTAGGTAACAACACCACGGTAGGTGTCATAGACAGAGTCGAAGATCATCGCACGCGCTGGCGCGTCCTCTGAGTAATCAGTGGTTGGTGGCGGAACCTGCTCAGCAACCTTGTCCAGGAGAGCCTCCACGCCCTCACCGGTCTTGCCTGAGACACGAAGAACGTCCTCTGGCTCACAACCGATGATGTTTGCGATCTCCAGCGAGTACTTATCTGGATCTGCCGCAGGCAGATCGATCTTGTTGAGGACTGGAATGATCTCCAGATCATTCTCCATGGCCAAGTACAGGTTTGCGAGCGTCTGTGCTTCGATGCCCTGGGCGGCGTCGACAAGCAAGATCGCGCCCTCACAGGCCTCCAGCGCGCGGGAGACCTCATAGGTGAAGTCCACGTGGCCCGGCGTATCAATCATCTGCATGACGATCTCTTCGCCCTCGTGCGGACCGGAGCGAGGAACCCATGGCAGGCGCACATTCTGCGCCTTGATGGTGATGCCACGCTCACGCTCGATGTCCATATTGTCCAAGTACTGGTCACGCATATCGCGCGCATCCACGACCTGGGACAGCTGCAAAATGCGGTCCGCGAGCGTGGACTTGCCGTGGTCAATATGAGCAATGATGCAGAAATTACGGATCTGCTTAGTATCCGTAAACGTCTTTTCCGCGAAGTTCTTGGCCATGAAAGTCCCTAAAATACCTTTCTATACGTATCCCGTACACCCTACCGCAAAACCCCAGCACAATAATCATCGGGACAAACCGCTTTTACCCCACAGCGCCTTTTGCGTCATCGCACCGCTTGACATTGCCCACCCCACCCCAGAATGAGGGCACACCACCACCTCACACTGGGCGATCGGCTAAGCCTTAAAAACCCCTAAACTTTTGTTATTTACACAGCTCACACGGCCGCGTGTAACGAAAATGAGCGAACTGCCGTTAGTACTGGATGAAGGACACCGCGGATTGGTGGGGCCGTACAGATTCTTGGTTGCAACCCAGTGCAATCAAAAACAGCACGGACTAGGGTAGTAACTCAAGGCTTAGAGCAATCCCACCTGATGTTTGAGTCCACCCCGTTCCACACAGTTAAACACCATTTGTTCACCTACGGCAGGAAGATCTCATGGCAGCCAGCGCAGGCAAACGAGGACTAAAGTCCAAGATTGCATCTCTGCTGTCTAAAAAAGACAAACGCTCCGATGCGCTCACTGAGGGCTTGGAAAGGCTCAACAACCGCCTTGGCTTCCACACTGAGCAAGAACCTGATCAGAACAAGCCACACCCGCTGGAGTTCACCGTAGAGCCAACCATCCGCAACCCGCGGGGCATCTTCTACGCCCCCGACATGGACGGCCAAGTAGATCCCGGCGAAGTGGTCTGGTTCTGGGCACCTACCTGCACCAATGCCACCCGCGCAGCAAACACCCCAGAAACCGAGCGCGCCCTGGTAGTGATTGCCCGCCACCACGATGAGATCCTGGGGCTTTTGACCTCTCCTAACAACGAGCACTCTGATGACGTGCACTGGCTCGACATTGGCGCGGGGCCGTGGGAGGAATCCGGCGAGCAAGCATGGGTACGCCTAGATCGCCTCATCCGTATCCCTGAGCACGCAATTCGCCGCCAGGGCGCGGTGATTCCTCAAGGCCGATTTGAGCGCATTGCCATCCGCCTGCGCAAGGACTACGGCTGGGTCTAGGCCCACCCCCTTTCACCTGAGGAAACTATTTGTTTTCCCGTGCGTGACCTGCTAAGATTTCCTCTCGTTGTCAATTCGCGTTCATTGCGGATGGATGCTGCTGCCAGGCGGTCAGGACCTTGGGTCCGCTTTTTGCGCAGTGGCCAGCACAATCACCACATTCAAACCCTGCAGATCAGGGCGCGATGGATCGTGCATGAGAAGTCCTCCCAGTGACATACACGTTTACTAGATAAGAGGTATTTGACATGGCAAACATCAAGTCCAAGAAGAAGCGCATCATCACCAACGAGAAGGCACGCGTTCGCAACCAGCACGTTCGCTCCGCTGTTCGTACCGAGATCCGCAAGTTCCGCAACCTAGTTGCAGAGGGCAACAAGGATGCAGCTGCTGAGCAGCTTCGCGTTGCTTCCCGCGCACTGGACAAGTCCGTTTCCAAGGGCGTTCTGCACCGCAACAACGCTGCTAACAAGAAGTCCAAGATGGCTTCCGCTCTGAACAAGCTCTCCTAATCTAGAGGATCTTTTCATAGCTTGCAGCTTAAAAGCCTGTGGCCCCACACAATCACGTGTGGGGCCACAGGCTTTTGTATGCCTCTTAGCCAGTGATTCCGGTCAGGTCCAATGCACCGGCGATGATAAGGCCGCAGCCGGCAATGAGGAAGAAGATTCCTGCCACGAAATCAATGTAGGGGCCAGCTTTAAGGAACTTGCTGCGCAGGCGGTTGGTGGAGATCAGCGTGGCTAGAGCCCCGAATCCGACGATCGCGCTCATCACGATGGCCACAACGATGGCGATGACGGTGCCTAGGCTTGGCTCGCGCGGCATGAGCGGGACGATGATCGCCGCGAAGTAGAGGACCACCTTGGGGTTTGAGAGGTTGGTGATCAGTCCTTGGCGGTAGCAGTTCCACGCTGTACCAAAGAGCTCATCCGGCTCCTCCGCGAGCACGCCGGGGTACTTAAACTGATGCAGAGCACTGCGCAGCATCTTGTACCCCATCCACAGGATCCAGGCGCCACCGATGAGCTGGACGAGCCCAAGGATTTGCGGGTATGCAGACAGCAGGGCCGCCGCGCCGAGTACGGTGAGCGTAACCCACACGATGAGGCCGGTGGCGATGCCCAAAACGGAGGCTCAAGCGTGGCGCCGGGAGCGGGTGGCTAGGCGCGTGATGAGGAAGATATCGGGCCCGGGTGTGGCCATTCCTACGAAGTTGAGCACCATGACGGTGCCGAGTTGGCTTAGTGTCACGAGGACATATTGTCCCCGTAAGGTGTGGACTTAAGCAAGTTGCGACAGACGCTCTGCAAGCTCTGATTGGCCGAACAAGGTGGCCGTATCAACCGCGGACGGGGTTCCGGCCGTAGGGCTGGCACCTGCCTCAATCAGGGCCTCAATGACTGCTTCTTCCTTCTTGAAGATCGCACCGGCCAGTGGCGACTGCCCACGATCATTGAGCTTGTTCACGTCTGCACCGCGCGCGGCAAGCATAGCCACCGTCTCTGCGTGGCCCTTGTATGCTGCCAGCATGACGAAGGTGTCTCCGTTCTGGTTCGCCAGATCCACGGGCACGCCATGATCGAGGTACTGCGCTAACTGGGCCGTCTGGCCTGTGCGTGCGAAATCAAATAGCTTGCCGGCCAGTTCTTGTAATTCTTGCTCCATCTTCTTCCTCCTATTGTCACGGGGTGCTGAGTGCTGGTTACCCAGCCATGAGTGCGATGCGACGAACGGCGTCCTCGATAGCGAACTCCGGATCGCCACCACCTTGGCCTTTCACTGCGGCATCGAGCTCCGCCATGAGGATCACCGCATTGGACACGTTCTCTCCTGACCAGCGGCGCGCCACCTTGGCTGCTTTCTCCACTGCGAAAGGTGGCATGCCTAATTGCCCGGCAAGGGCGTTGGCGTTAATGCGCCCGCGGGTGGAATACAGCCGGGCAATGCTGGCCACCTTCATTTCCAAGGCGGTAGCCAGTGCCACTGGGGAAATTCCCAACTGCAAAGCCCGGCGCGTGGATGCCACCGCGCGTTGGACGTTGCCGGAGCACGCTAGGTCTGCGATGTCGAAGCCGGATACCTCGGCGACTCCCTGGTAGTAGCGGCGGACTGCGTTGGTGTCTACTCTGCCACCGGTGTCAGCTACGAGCTGGGCGACGGCCGACGCGAGTTCGCGTAGATCCGATCCCACGCCTTCCAGCAGCGCTGTGGTGACGTCTGGGGTGACGCTTACGCCATGGGCGCGGAATTCGTTGGTGACCCAGCGTGGACGTTCGTTGGCCTTTAGCTTTGCTACCTCGTGGACCTGGCTGATCTTTTTGAACTTGTCCACCATGGCTTTGGTGCGGCCACCACCCTTGTGCAGGATGATGAGGTAGATGCCTGGGCCTGGGTCCATGGCGGCCTGCAGTAGGTGCTGGATAGGCTCTTTGCCTGCGTCTTCGGCGTTGTTGAAGACAACGATGCGGTCTTCGCCGAACAGTGACGGGGAGAGCAGGTCAACGAGCTCTGCTTCCGTTACTTCGCCTGCCTTGAGGGAGGAGACCACAATGTTGTCGCCTTCGGGCGAGGATTGTTTGATCTGCGCGATGATGTTGAGGCGTGTTCGCTCGGCGAGGAATTCTTCCTCACCGAGGATCAAATGCACGGCAGGTGTTGGGCTAGTAGTCACGTTCACCATCGTGCCACAGAGTTGGCTGTGCGCTAAAACATTCCATTCGCTGCCTTCTGTGTGCCGTCTGAGTAGATGAGTACTTCCCCGTCGCGGTTGGGAAACAGAATGGGAATGCCGGTGGACGTCTGATTCGGCCGTGTTGATGGTGCGCCTGAAGGGTCCGTGACAATGATCAGTTGCGTGCCGGCAGGTGCCTGGTCGATCTCATCCACTGTTCCTACCTCATAGGTTGCTAACGTTGACTGGTCCACCACGTGGTGCGGGTTGGTTACACCCGTGAGCACTCCCCACACTGTTGGTCCCAGCATGAGGGTGGCCAGCGCGCTGAGCACCCAGGTCATACGCTGGATGAGTGCGAGGCCTACAACCCACGCGCAGCATAGGCTCACCCACGCGATCCCTAGCCAGCCTTCGGGTACGTTGATGGTGGCGCCTGGGGTGGCAGCACCAAGGCGGGCGACGAGCGCAACCCACTCCGTAAGCGGTAAGCACAGATACAGTAGGGGGATCTCAAGCCCGAAGGGCAGCAGCGAGAAGATCACCGCGGCCATGCCCAGAATGGTGATGGGCGCTACCACTGCCGCTGCCAGCAGGTTGGCCACCACGCTCACCGTGGAGACGTGGCCTGCCATTGCTGCCACGAGGGGCATGGTGAGGATCTGAGCGGACAGTGTCAAGGCTATGGCGCGGGCAAGAACCTCCGGCATGTTCAGCGGCATGAATGCCTTGAACACCAGTGGGAACAGCGCAATGATGCCTGCGGTAGCGCCCACAGACAGCGCGAAACCATAGTTGGTTGCTAGGGAGGAATCCCACATGAGTCCGAGTACCACCGCGAGGCACAGCGCGTGCATGGGCGGCGTGCGCGTGGAGTACACTACGGCGATCAGCCCCACCATCCCTGTGATCATGGCCCGCAGAACAGAAGGCTCCAGCCCCACCACTGCCACGAACACTATCAGCGCAACCATGGCCCCTATGGCCTGTGCCACCGGGCGCGCACCCAGCAGCGCCAGAACCACCACTGCCGCGGACGTCAATATGGCAATGTTGCCGCCACTGACTGCGGACAGGTGAGCCAAACCGGTGTTCACGTATGCCTGCTGCGCTTCAGCCGACTGCAGGGAGGTATCGCCCAGCACCATCGCCGGCATGAGTCCGGCGCCGTCGCCGGATAGCTTCCCGCCCATCACCGCCTGTATGGACTGCTCAAAGGTGTCGCGGACATGCACCACCCATGCGCGCAATCCCTCAGGTGGGCCCACCACCTCCACGTCATGTGCGATGAACAACCACGGTGACACCGTTGCACTTTCAGTATCCGTTGCCTCACCAGCGATGCGAACCTGCTCACCATAGGATCCCTGCGGGGCACGATCACTATCGGACACCCGGACGAAGACGGGCAGCTGGCCATACACACCCGGCACGTCGAGTCGCATCACGAATCCCTGGCCCGTGGGCTGGGCTTCGTGCACCACGGTTCCCACCAGCTCATCTGGAATAGCCACATTTCCATGGGCCCGCACCCGCAGGAAGGCCACCATCGCGGCAGCACCACCTATCACCCCAGACAACCACGCCTGCCCGCGCAGAACACCACGGAGGCTGCCTATTCGGTTCACGCCCCACAGGAGTGCACACACCGCACCGACGATGCCAAGAGACCACCACAGGCCACGGGTAACCAGTACGGCCACAACCATGGCCCACGCTGTGACCGCCGGCGGCATAAGCCGCAGCTCGCTCACACGGTCACCTGCTCTTTCATGGACTCAAACTTTGCCGGGCCTATGCCCTTGACCTCCATCAGCTGCTCAACAGAGTTAAACCCGCCCGTTTCTTCCCGGTGAGCAATGATTGCCTGAGCAGTCTTTGCCCCCACCCCGTCCAAGGTCTCCAGCTCGCTTGCCGACGCCGTGTTCACGTTCACCTTCCCCACCGCACCGGCAGATCCAGCGACACCAGGGCCCCCGGCGCCCGCCTGCGGCGGCGCCTCCCCTTGAGCAGGCACATACACCTGCTGCGCATCAGCCAGCCTCTCCGCCAGATTCACCCCGGCGCGCGCCGCATGGGCTTGTGGCTCCGCCCCGTGCGATCCAGCAGCATCCAAGGCGTCCGCCACCCGCGCGCCGGGTTCGAAGGTGTACAACCCGGGTCTAGCCACGTCACCAACCACAGACACCACGATGTCACCGCTCGGCGCCACGCTCTGACTGGTAGGCCCTACAGCGTGGGGGATCTGAGCGGGCGCAGGCCCGGATGCACCGCGCGCGAACACAACAAGGGCGAAGACTACCGTGCCGATGACGGCCACCACTGTGACCATGAGCAGTGCGCGCGTTGTTACTTCCACGCGTGGGGCGGGATAGTCCACCCGCAGCACGTCGTCCTCGCTAGTAGGGCGGGTGAGATCTTTGAGTCGCTGTTTTACGGTCTCCATAGCACCCAACGCTATTGAGCCCGATGAGCCGACTGAAGGCCCTATTTCCGTTTGCCCAGCTTGGCCGAAAAATCTGTGGATAACTCCACTACGCCACGCGCGTCGTGCTGTGGATAACTCACCAATGCGAGCGCAGCAACCTAAGAATAGGCGCTACCACGATATCCCCCTCGAGCTAGTCCTCGTGATCTTCTGGGGCTTCTGACGTGTCTGAGAACACCGCGGAGATACCGATGGCGCCGGCGCCGCAGTGGACGGCCAAGGCTTTCTCCATCGTTGTGATCATGATGCTGGAGCCTGGGGCGAGCTCTTCATGCAGTAAGGCTTCTAGAATGTGGGCTGCTTCCTTCGCCCCGTTTTGCTGGATTGCCACGAACGCCGGTTCCCCCGCCGCTCGGTGGGCAATGATGTCCACGAGTTTGGTGAACGCCTTGGTCTGGGTGCGGGTTTTGGCAGCCAGCTCGATCTTGCCACCGGCCAAGTGCAAAATCGGTTTCGTGGCCAGCACCGTGGACACCACGGTGGTGGTAGTGGAAATACGGCCTGACTTGGCCATGTCATCAATACGGTGCAGGTAGATCCAGGTCTCGGCACGGGCTAGGGTGTCCTCAGCCATGGCAGCGCACTCGTCCAGGCTGGCGCCATCGGCAGCAAGACGGGCGGCCGCCATCGCCGCCGCCCCCACGGCCATGCCCACGTTGGAGGTATCAATCACGCGCACCAACTCGTCCTCAAACACGGCAGCCGCAGAGATACCCGCGGTCCACGTAGAGGACAGCTCCTTGCTCAGGTGCAGGGCTACCACGCCGTCATCACCGCCGCGTTCCAGCTGACGGGCATACGCAGCGGCGAGCTCCAAGGCACTGAGACCGGAGGTGGAGCGCTGTTCACCGTCCTGCATGACATGCAGGTCAATGACGGCGATGTCGAGTTCATCTACAACCTCCTGCGGCAAACCTGCCGAGGAGTCCGTCACAATCCGCACTGCCATTACTAATCCTACTTGCTGCTGATTCCGCGATCCGATTGCACAATTTCTGGGTGCGCCACGCTCATGCCCAGCTCCACACCCATGTTCCAGCCGTCCAAGTACCACTGGGCGCCGTCGATAGTCTCTGGAGTAAACCGCGCTGACGCCGGAGTGTACTCAGCCGGATCCAAAGCGTCATCAGAACCGCGGACGAACTTCGGCCGCGCGGTCAGCTGGGACCAACAGGTATTCCCCAACCCAGAGAACATCGGGTACTGAGACACATCCAAGTTCAACAACGCCGACGTGGCCGCGGAAATGGATCCACCATGGGCCACCACCAACACGGTGGTGTCATCCCAGTCAGTGAACGAGTGCATCAGCTCATCAATCACCGCTTTAGTTCGCTGGGCGACGTCCACCCGGGATTCGCCACCCGGTGGCGCCCAGGTGGCGTCATGCCGCCACATAGCACGCGCGCCGGGGTACTTGGCGTCCACCTCGTCGTGGCTCAAGCCCATCCACTCGCCCAGATTGGTCTCCCGCAGGCGGGAGTCGACCGTCAGGTCGACGTGGAGGTTCTCCGCGATGATTTCCGCGGTGACGCGGGCACGGCGGAGGTCACTGGCCACTACGTGGCCGATTTTTAGGGTCTCTACATAACGAGCAGCCGCCTGAGCCTGCTTGATGCCGACGTCGGAAAGCTCGGTGTCGAGCTGCCCCTGCATGCGTCGGGTCGCATTGTAGGTAGTCTGCCCATGGCGGAGCATCATCAGGCGGCGGGTCATGTTAGAAGTCTTCCTCTTCAGGCTCCGGATCAGCCAACGGGATATCATCCAGGGACTCGACGGTGCGGACATCTACATCGTCATTCCAGTCCTCTGGGCGGGTCATCGTCTCAATGCCCTCCACTTCAAGCAGTGGGCAGTCACGGTACAGGCGGTCAAGGCCGTAGAAATCGCGCTCGGTGTTGCGCTGAATGTGGATCACCAGCATGCCGTAATCAAGCAGCACCCAACGGTTCTCACGGTTGCCCTCGCGGCGCTTTGGCTCCTCGCCCAGCTTGGTGAGCTCGTCCTCAACCTCCTCCACGATCGCGCGCACCTGGCGCTCGTTGTCAGCGGATGCCAGCACGAACACCTCGGAGATAGCCATCACGTCAGAGACGTCCAGAACGGCAATGTTGGTTGCCATCTTCTCGTCTGCTGCCTTTGCGGCGACCTCAGCAAGCTGGATCGTATCTTTAGATGCAGTCACAAAAATCCTCGTTAAAAATGTGTCTTATCGTCTTTTTCTCACACGCCCGCCACACGCCGGCGCGCCATAAAATATGCACTGTGCACAGTTTAAAACCCATTTTCCCACGAAACGGGCCGGAGGCGTAATTTCACCCCAGCACAGTGCTACTTTAATCCGCTAGTCCTCATACAAGTGGTGCTTGTGGATGTATTGCACTACTCCATCAGGAACCAAGTACCACACCGGCATACCCTCCTTGCGGCGGTTGCGGCAACCGGTGGATGAGATCGCCATCGCAGGAATCTCGATGAGCTTCACCCGAGCCTTTTCCTCATCCGGCATGAAATCATCGCTGAGCTCATAGCCCGGCCGAGTCACTCCCACGAAGGTGGCCAGATCAAACATCTTGTCCCAATCACGCCAGCTCATGATATCGCCCAGCGCATCCGCGCCAGTGATGAAGAACAGCTCCGCGTCAGGGTATTCCTCACGCAGATCATTGAGCGTATCAATGGTATAGGTTGGGCCGTCACGGTCAATGTCCACGCGGGAGACCGTGAAACGCGGATTGGATGCGGTGGCAATCACCGTCATCAAGTAGCGGTCCTCCGCGTCAGAAACCTTCTTATCCGCCTTCTGCCACGGCTGGCCGGTGGGAACAAAGATGACCTCTTCCAGGTCAAACTTAGCAGCCACCTCACTGGCCGCCACCAAGTGACCATGGTGAATCGGGTCGAACGTGCCACCCATAATGCCAATGCGTTGCGGGTTCTTTGTTGCATCATGCGGGTGCGGATGCACAGGCGCCACGGCACCTGCGTTTACGGAACTGGTCATGGAAATAAACAGTACCGAACCACGCCCGATTTTCCCTAAGAAATTCGCCACGTAGCACCCAGCTGCGCGCTCCCCCTGAGCATGAGAACGGGGACGCGATCATAGCGCGCCATCCCCGCAGCAGGCTCGCCACAACGTCAAAGACCGCCAGCAATGGCGGTCCATGCCACTTAAAAGATGTGCCGCCTACAGCCAGGGCGCCGCCCCGTTGTGCACCTATGGGCGGGTCTGGCCGGTGCCCTGCAGGATCCACTTGGTGGTGGTCAACTCCGGAAGCGCCATCGGGCCGCGGGCGTGGAGCTTTTGGGTGGAGATGCCAATCTCCGCTCCCATGCCGTACTGCTCGCCGTCGGTAAAAGCGGTGGATGCGTTGATCATCACGGCCGCGGAGTCCACCTCATCAGCGAACTTCTGGGCGGTCTCAATGTTGGTGGTGGAGATGCCCTCGGTGTGGCCGGTGGAGAACTCGCGGATGTGGGCGCACGCGCCCTCTACCCCATCAACCACCTTGGCAGCGATGTCCATGGAGAGGTACTCGTACTTCCAGTCATCCTCGTCTGCCTGGACAATGTCTGTGGCGCCGAAGGCCTCCAGCTCAGCGACGTCACCGTGGATGGTGACGCCCGCGCGCTGGAGCGCGGTGATGATTTTGGCCTTGTTATCGGCAGAAAGCGCGGCATCAATGAGCACGGTTTCCGTGGCATTGCAGACGGATGGGCGGCGGGTCTTGCCGTTGATCGTCAACTCAATGCCCTGGTCCACGTCCGCGTCACGGTCGATGTAGAAGTGGCAGTTGCCGGTGCCGGTCTCAATGGTTGGCACGGTCGCGCCGGTGACGACGGCCTCGATCAGGCCCGCGCCACCACGAGGAATAACAACATCCACCAGACCGCGTGCGGTGATCAGGTCCTGCACCGAGGAGTGGGTTTGGCACGGAAGCAGCTGCACCGTTTCCTTAGGCAGATTGAAGGAGGTGAGGACCTCCTGCAGGATCTCCACCAGCTTGGTGTTGGAGTTCACCGCGGTCTTGGAACCGCGCAGAAGCGCGACGTTGCCGGACTTCAAGGCCAAACCGAACGCGTCCACCGTGACGTTAGGGCGCGCTTCATACACCATGCCCATCACGCCCAGCGGCACGCGAACCTGGCGCATCTGAATGCCGTTAGGCATCACGGAACCACCAACGACCTCACCCACTGGGTCCTTGAGCCCAGCCACCTGGCGCAGACCACCCGCGATGCCCTCAATGCGGGCAGCGTCCAACGCCAGGCGGTCAATGAGGGAATCAGCCATGCCGTTGTCCCGGCCGGACTGGATGTCCATCTCATTCGCAGCGATAATCTCACTAGCTTTGGCAATGAGGGTGTCTGCCGCAGCGAGGAGAACCTCGTTCTTCTGAGCGGAGGTCAGCCCCGCAATCACAGGCGCAACGTCCTTCGCCTGACGCGCCAGATTGAGAACCTGCTCGCGCTCTTGAGCTTCCAGTTGGGTCTTGTCAGTCATCACTACATTCCTCTAATTGTTTTTTTCTAAATTCTCAAAGTCTTAATAGCCTGCCGCCGCGTCAACCTCAGTCAGCAGTGGCTGTCCTGCCTCGTACGCCGCAAGATTATCTACCGTCAGTGGCCCAAGCAGGGTGCGCGTGCGCTCCATGGTGGTAGCCACGTGTGGGGTAATCACCACATTCTCTAACTCCCACAGGCGGTGATCATCCGGCAGCGGCTCAGGGTTTACCACATCAAGGCCCGCCGCGAAGATCTGGTTAGATTCCAGCGCCTCAACCAGCGCCTGCGTGCGCACAATTCCGCCGCGGCCGACGTTGACAAAGATCGCAGACTCCTTCATATCCTTAAAGAACTCCGCGCCAATCATGTTCTCGGTGTGATCCGTCAGCGGCGCAATCACCACCACGAAGTCAGCGTCACCCACCAGATGCCGATGTGACGCGAACTCCTCAAAGCTAAAGGTGGCGTGCGCACCGGGAACGTCCCGACCAGACTTGTTTACCGCCGTCACCTCACAGCCGAAAGGCTCAAGGAATGCGATCAGCCGCTCACCAATGCGACCCGCACCAATCAGCAGGACCTTCTTACCACCGTGGAGCCACCTCGTGCGCTCATCGGTCTCGGTGTACATCCACGACGCGCGCTTAGTCACATGGGGATGCATGTGCGCTGCGGACAGCATGAGCGCCAACGCGGACTCCGCTACCGAGTCCGCGTACAAACCTCCGGCATTAGCCCACCGGACGCCGCGCTGCGCGGTCTCCGCAAGAATCCCCGCCTTGCGCAGGTGGTCTACGCCTGCGAACGCGTACTGGATGAGCCTGATGTTGTTGGGCAGGGGCTGCGGAAAGTCCTTGGGGAAAGAATTAAACAGCAAGACATCTGCATGAGCGATGTCCTTGACCATCTCATGCCCAGCATCGCGCAGAATGTGGGCTGTTTCTTCCCAGTATTCTGGGTGAAAATGGATCTTCATCCGTGCACTCCCCTACCGATTAAGCTACGCCCTAGACGCGAAGTTAGACAGGTAGTCCGCGTGTACAACAGGACGCTGCATGCCCTCGGGCAATTCATCAGTGTGCTTACCCAGCATGCTCACCAGGGTATCTGAGTCATAAGAGACCTCACCGCGGCCAATGATCTGGCCATCCATGGTCATGATCTCCACGATCTCACCAGAGCGGAAGTCACCAATGGCCTCCTTAATGCCCACAGCCAGCAGCGAGTTTCCACCGGAGGTCACCGCACGTGCCGCACCATCATCAATGCGCAAAATACCGGAGGTATCCGCCGCATAGAGAACCCAGAACTTCCACGCGGACAGGCGATTCTCCCGAGGATGGAAAGCCGTGCCCACAGACGCGGAGTCCAGCGCGGCGCCAATGTTATCTGCCGACGTCAACAGCACGGGCACGCCACCGCGCGACGCCAGGCGCGCCGCGGAAACCTTGGAGGCCATGCCGCCGGTGCCCACCTTGCCGCCGTCGCCAGCAATAACGCCCTTGAGGTCATTACCATCGCGCACCTCCGGCACGAAGTTAGCCGTTGGGTCCGATGGGTTCTTGTCATACAGGCCATCGACATCAGACAGCAGAATCAGTGCGTCCGCACTGGTCAGGTGCGCCACCAGCGCCGCCAGGCGGTCATTGTCACCGAAGTGCATCTCCGAGGTGGCCACCGTATCATTTTCATTGACGATGGGCACCGCGCGCAGCAGACGCAAACGCTCGATGGTGCGCTGCGCGTTGCGGGCGCGGTCGCGTCGGCCCGCATCAGAAGCGGTCAGCAGAACCTGGCCGATAGGGCGGTCATAACGCGCGAAGCTCATGCCCCATGTGTGGGCCAAGTGGACCTGCCCCACAGACGCCGCGGCCTGCTTGGTGGCAAGATCCGTTGGGCGAGACGTAAGACCAAGCGGGCCCATGCCCGCCGCCACAGCACCGGAGGACACAACGATAACGTCCGAGCCCTTCTCCATGCGCGCCTGGAGCGCATCAACAATGCGATCAATCTGCGCCGGATCAACACGGTAATCATCGTTGGTCAGGGATGAGGAACCGATCTTCACGACCACCCGCTTGGCCTTGCGAATGACCTCACGAACCGGGGAATCATACCCCACTGCCTTGTCATCAATATCGTCTGGAAGGTCAGGGAACTCGGCTTCATCGCTGTGCCCTGGGTAAGGGCTCATAGCCAAACCAAGGCCCGCCACAGTTGGCGTATCTGGGCTGGTAGCCTGCTCGTGCATGTCATTCACCTCTACGGGGTCACCGGAAGAAAGCGGTTGCTGCGAATCACGTGGGGTGGTCTCTGAAGAATTCGGTGTAGTCATATCCCGTCAATAGTAAGCATGACCGGCCATTTTTAACTAAAAATGAGACCACAAAAATATGGTGATCTTCCCCTTAAAAGAAGGCTGTATACCTCACGTCTGATCAGTTGAACGCCCAGTGAGTTTAGCCCACAGATAACCATTGGGTCCCCACACCCAGCGGCATAGAAGTTACGGCAAAAAATCGGCTGAATAAAACTTTTACCTGCGCCTTCTACATCCCAATACGAGCCTGACTGCCACGGGTTTTGGAAAAACTCGCTCAGGTCAATCCCGCTACGTGGGCGCGTGCAAGCTTCTCACGCCACCCCGAGGCTTTTCATAACGCTCAGCTGCGTAAAGCAGACTCACTCTGGGCGAGGTCACCGGCGTTTTTATCACCACCAAACGTTCACGGAGGCATGAGTAATGCCCCACACATCCTGCACGATCTGTGGGGCATCATTTCTTGGTGTTTGCTAACCCTGCCAGCGGTCGCGGTTAGCGGACTCACGCGTGACTTCAGGGTTGTCACCGTAGTCGTACTCATCAATGAGGCCGCGGCGAACCTGAGAGGCACGCTTACGCTCCGCAGCGGAGATACGGGTGTTCTTCTCCAGACGCATGTCCGTGCCACGGCCAGACAGCGTTGGATCGATGCCCGCAGCCGTCATAGGCTCCCACTCAAAGGTGACTTCGCCGATGGTCACCGCACAGCCAGCACGAGCGCCTTTCTTGTAGAGCTCCTCTTCTACACCCATGCGGTTGAGGCGGTCAGCGAGGTAGCCCACGGCCTCATCATTTTCGAAGTCAGTTTGGACGATCCAGCGTTCCGGCTTCTCGCCTTGAACAATAAAGCCACCCTCGATCTGCGGATCCTTGACAATGGTGAAGTCTGCCTGCTTGCCCTTCTTGCCGCGTGCATCTACCGCCTCCGGGCGCAGAATGATCTTCTGCTCTGCCTTCTGCTTCGGGCGATCCTTACGCGCCTTCTGCACAATCTCCAGCAGCTTGTAGCGCAGTGGATCTAGACCCTTGCGTGCGACAGCAGAGATGATAAAGACCGGCCAGCCGAACTGCTCCTCCAGATCCTCCTTCAGGAATTCCGCCAGCTCCATGGCTTCTGGAACGTCCACCTTGTTCAGCACGATGATGCGCGGGCGATCGCGCAGATCACCCAAGGAGGTGTCCTCGTCCAACGCTGACTGGTACTCCGCCAGCTCATTCTCCAGCGCCTCAATGTCCGAAATCGGGTCACGGCCAGGCTCCAACGTTGCGCAGTCAACCACGTGGCACAATACGGCGGTGCGCTCGATGTGGCGCAGGAAGTCCAGGCCTAGGCCCTTGCCCTCTGATGCACCGGGGATCAAACCCGGAACATCGGCGATAGTAAAGGTATCGTGCCCTACCTCAACTACGCCAAGGTTTGGTTGCAGGGTGGTAAACGGGTAATCGCCGATCTTTGGTTTAGCTGCGGACAACACAGAGATCAAGGACGACTTACCTGCGGATGGGAAGCCCACCAAGCCAACGTCCGCCATTGACTTCAACTCGAGCACCACATCATGTTCTTCACCCGGCTCGCCCTTCAAGGCGAAACCCGGTGCCTTACGCACGGACGATGCAAGTGCCGCGTTACCTAGGCCACCGAAGCCGCCCTTCGCTGCGGTGAACTGCATGCCCACGCTGGTCATGTCTGCAAGAGTCTCACCAGACTCGGTCATCACCACAGTGCCGGCTGGTACTTCAAGAACCAGGTCCTCACCGCGGGCACCATTACGGTGATCACCCGCGCCATTAGCACCGCGCTGCGCCTTAATGTGCGGACGGTAGTGAAGATCCAGCAGGGTGTGTACCTGCGAGGAAACCTCCAGAATGATGTCACCACCGTGGCCACCATTACCGCCGTCTGGGCCACCCAAAGGCTTGAATTTCTCACGGTGGATGGATGCACAACCATTTCCGCCGTCACCGGCTTTGAGGTGCAACACCACGCGGTCTACAAAACGTGCCATGAACGCAACCAGTCCTTAACTATCTCAATAAATTTGCTCACACCACTCTACCGGCAGTGTGAGCAAAACTCTTCATCGTATGTGGGGCGTTACTTGGCAGCCCGCTTGGAGTAAGGAGAAAACTCCTTCATTCGCTCCTTATACCACTTCAGTTTGGTGGCTGGTACTGGCTTTGGCCAATCGTTCGCACGGAACCAAGCATCAGAACCGCCGTCCACAGTGATGACACTGCCGCACAGGAAGGAGGCAGTGTCAGAGAGCATGAAGTAGATCCACTCTGCGATCTCTTCTGGCTTTCCGTAACCACCAATAGGTACTGGGAAGCTTTCGACTGCCGCGGCCTCCTCAGGAGTAGACAGCTGCTTCTCCAACAGTGGAGTCAAAATTGCTCCCGGCGCAATGACGTTGAGATGGATGCCTTCGCCCGCCCACTGCGCAGTAACAGCCTGTGCGCGCGCCCACTGGGTCACTGCAATCTTGGAGGCACCGTACGCCATAGATGGGGTGTTGTCCCCAAATACACTCACCCACTTGACTGCGCGGTCTACGTTATTTTTCTTCAGCGCCTTCACTGCTGGTGCAGGCACGAGCGGCATGGTGGTGGTGGAGTTAGAGCCCACGACGACAACCTTTGCGGAATCCTTCTTAGCCAGTGCTGGGCGCAGGCCTTCGAGCACCTCAGTGATGCCGTAGTAGTTAACCTCGAGGATCAGTTTCGCGTTTTCCTTGCCTGGGATAGGGCCAACGCCGGCAGCCAAGACCGCACCATCTAGTTCCCCGCCGCTGAGCTGAAGTGCTTGAGCGATAGCCTCGCTGCGTCCTTGTGCGGTGGACAGATCGGCAATGATCTCTGCCTCCTTGAGGTCAATGCCAATAACGGTGTGGCCTTCGGCGCGCAGTTTATTCGCCGCTGCTCCACCCATTCCGGACGCTGAGCCGGTGACTACGTACGTTCCCATAATGATTCTCCTTAAAGCTTTGTAACCGTATTAATGGCAGTTAATGAACTAATACGATGACGGCGCTACGCCACCACCGCGGGAGATCCTCATTTTCTCCCGCACCCATGTTGCCATAAAGGCGATCTGGCCCCGATTCGAGGCTGGCTTCACTTCCGTGACGTGCCCTAATAACACCACCGCCCTTGCCATGGCTTGCTAGCCTGGGTTCACACATGAACGCGATCACACCTCAGGGGTGTTAAGGTTTCTAGCTATGTCACGCGCCTGCGCAGGCACGTTGAACCGCATCAGTTGCAGTACCAATGACGCCGCAGCTACAGCTTGGAGCATTCCGCGCAGCGCCGAAGATGGAACACCTGCGTTTCTTGGCGATCCATCATCCCACCACGACCCCGTAGTAGGCGCACTGGGCACAGTGTTGCCCGCCTAAAGCAAAAATCCCAGCACACCAAAGCGGCATGCTGGGATTACTGAGTTTAGTCTGCTTTACCAGATGGTCACCACTGCGTTATTGCCACCGGAACACGTTGCCGTGCCACCGGAGTAGGAGCAGTTCATGGTGTACCACTTGCCGGTTACCGGTGAATACACGCTGGACAGACGTGGCGACGTGTTTCCGGAACGGTTTACCTCAGCCACATACGCATTGAATACTGCCCGCGCAAAGTCGTTGGATGTCACCGAACTAGACGCACTGTAATTGGTGAACGTCTTTGTGCCTGAGGATGCCGCTGGGGCCGCAGGAGCTTGGGTCTGATACTCAGTGACCACCACTGGGTCCGACGAGCTTTCGGAGCTGGAGTCAAACCATCCCTGACTAAAGCCAAGCGCCACAACGCCAAAGGCGATGAGCACAACCACGGAACCAATGATCGTTGCAATCAGACCGGCATTAGACTTCTGTGGCGGCTGTGGGTACGGCTGCGCATACACCATCTGCGGTTGGGGCTGGTACTGCGACGTGGGCGGGTACTGCTCTGGTTCATACATGGTCAGTAGCATCCTTGAGGGATAAGAAAATACTTAAAACAAGTTAAGAATGCCACTAGAATCCGCTAAATAAAAGGATGTTGTTATTTCTACCCCTATTAAGAACACCGTGAGGCAGGAAGCGCATCTAGGTGGGGGCTCAGGACGCTGACCATGGCGTTGATCATGGCCTGGCCTGCCTCGTAGGTACCCGCCGATGGCAGCGCCGTGATCCCTACAGCAACGCTGCCGGAGCTGTTAGCAACAAGCCCTAGTTGGCGCACCTGATACATGCCAGAGGTATCTGGGCCCCAGCCACCTTTAAAACGGGCACCAGGCAGTTGCCCTAGGCCGTAGGCTTGGCTGGGACTTATGTTCCCCATCAGTTCCAAGACGGGTGCGGAGCCGTGAACACAGCCAAGATTGGCAGCGAATGTTGCCTCCTGGCTTGCGGACCAGAGCGTCTGCCCGAAGGTAGAAAATTCTGGGCGCACTACAGCAGTATTGACGTTTACCCCAACCCCAGCTTCAGCCAACACCGAGTCCGCCGCACCAGGGGCGAGAATGCTGTTGAGGGTTTGCGCTGCAGCGTTATCGGACGCCGTGATCGCCGCCTGCGCGTGGGAGTACATATTTGGGTCCTGCTTCAGCGCCGCTATAGCGAGTGGCACTTTGATGGTGGACCACGCTGGGTAAGCTGAATCATCCCCGGCGACGGTGGCGTTCTCACCATCAGACACCGCGATCGCAGCCACCCCGCCCACTTGGCTTACGGCCGCGTCCACGGCCTGTTGCAAGATTTCCTGAACGCCTGTGCCTACTTCTTGTTCTTCTTGCGGCTGAGCGGACTCCACTGCAGACGGCGGTGCCGGCGCGAGTGTTCGGGATGAACTGGACGGCGCAGGAGCTGAGAGCGGCTGAGACTGGGGCGTCAACCAGTCCGCTTTGAGAGCTACCGCGAACAACAGCGCAGCGAGCACACCCACTACGGTGAAGATGACGGCCACAACAATGGGCCACTGTGGCTGGTGTGCATGGCGAGGAGTCATGCTCTTATTGTCACAGAACCAAAAAGATTAAGAAACACTAAGAAGAAAAGAAACTCGGCACTCCACAATCTGTGTGGAGTGCCGAGTTCTTTTAAAGCGTGAAAAAGGCTTAGGCCTCTGCAACCTCTGCAGGAACGATGTTCACGGTGCGACGGTTACGCTTGATCTCGAACTGCACGGAACCTGCAGCGAGAGCGAACAGAGTGTCGTCGCCACCACGGCCAACGTTCTCACCTGGGTGGAACTTGGTACCACGCTGGCGAACGAGGATCTCACCTGCGTTAACCTGCTGACCACCGAAACGCTTAACACCAAGGCGCTTTGCGTTGGAGTCACGACCGTTGCTGGAGCTAGATGCACCCTTCTTGTGTGCCATTGGTTTTCCCTCCTTCGGGAATGCTTAGTTTTGGAAAAAGCCAGTGGCTTTTACTTGATACCGGTGATCTTAAGAACGGTCAGGTTCTGGCGGTGCCCCTGACGCTTCTTGTAACCAGTCTTGTTCTTGTACTTCAGGATCTTGATCTTTGGACCCTTAACCTGGTCCACGATCTCAGCGGAGACACTTACCTTAGCAAGTGCATCAGCATCAGAGGTGACGTTTGCGCCATCTACGAGCAGAACCGGGGTGAGAGCCACGGAAGCACCAGACTCACCCTCGATCTTCTCGACCTTGACGAGGTCACCTTCAGCAACCTTGTACTGCTTTCCGCCGGTCTTGACGATCGCGTACATACGAGGGCTACCCCTTCTCTATACTCAATCCCCGGCCGGTGAGAGCCGAGGTAGGACTTAAAATGATTACTTTTGCGTTTTGAACCAGAGGTTTCACCACCTCTGGGATTATCTCCACTCACGCTAGCTGCACAAACAGCCATTTGGGCGCGCTGGGATAGTCTCTTCAAAACAGCGACTGTCCAAGACTACCCCTAACAGCACCCAAAAAACAAACCGGGGAAGAATTAACTTTCCTTCCGTACCGCGCGCCTACGCCCACGACCACGGCTACGAGTGCTATTTTCCTTCGCCGTTGATTCCACTGCAGTTTCTTCCGTCACAGCCTTTTCAGCTGAGCGGGAAGAACGCCTGCGCACAGCGCGACGCCGGCCTGAGGCCTTCTTCTCCTCAGGCTGGGCCGAATCGCTCGGCTCAGGCTGCGAAGATTCTTCAGCTGGGGCACCCGCGACGGCGGTCTTGCGAACGACGCGTCGGCGGCCGCCACGCGAGACACGAGTGACCACTACCGAAGACTCAGGTTCTGCCTTAGCGCCTTCACCGGCCTCGGCATCGGACGGCTCTGCAGCCTTGTCTGCCTGCAGCTGTGGCTTCTCGCTGCGCGCGGATGCGCGCTTTCGGGCGGCGCGGCGGCGGCCCCGCTGTGGCTCCTGCACCTCAGGTGCCGGCGTCTCCGCTGGCGCCTCAGATGCAGCGTGTGCCTCGACAACCTCCGGGGCCTCGTCGGCACGCTTTACTACCTTCCGGCCGCGGCGACGCTGTGGCGTGTCATCGCTAGGCTGCTCGAAGTCTTCTTTGCTTGGTGGCACATCAGACTTAGAGTTGCCGCGCGTCTTGCGCTTGCGACGTGGGTTCGACTCGAAGTCAGCCATCGCCTCCTCGTAGGTGGTGATCTGCGGCATGTGGTCCGCACCGGATGGCTCATCCGGATCCTCTTCACCGGCGCGTGCGAGCGCGGCGTCGACGATGTCTATCACAGAGGCAGCCGCATCCGTAGCTTCCGGCTGTGCTTGCTTCTTAGAGGACCGACGACGACGAGACTTCTTCTCCCCCTGAGGGGCCTGCTCATGATCGGCCGTTTCTACGCTCTCAGAAGGCTCTGCCTCGGCCATGACGACCGCTGCCGCAAGCTCCTCAATGCTTGGGGCATCGTGGGTAGCCTTGCCACCACGGCTAGACACCGCGTCCTGGTTCTTCCGTCCCTCATCCTCCGCTGGCTGGGCCTCATCCTTGTGGTGCATGGCCACAGCAGCAGGGTGACGGGTTGGATCCTGGTGGCGTACGCCGTGATCTTCCTTCTCTGCCTTCTTGCCCCCGTGACGGCGGGCATCACCGTGAGCCGAAGCCCCGCGGTGCTCCACTGGATCATCGTGGATGATCACGCCACGGCCCTCACAGCACTCGCAGTCCGTAGCAAAGGTCTCCAGCAGGCCAGTGCCCAAGCGCTTGCGGGTCATCTGGACCAAGCCAAGGGAGGTGACCTCAGAGATCTGGTGGCGCGTGCGGTCACGGCCCAGAGTCTCCTTCAGACGACGCAGCACAAGATCCTGGTTTTCAGGCAGCACCATGTCAATGAAGTCGACCACGATCATGCCGCCCAGATCACGCAGGCGCATCTGGCGCACGATCTCCTCGGCGGCCTCAAGATTGTTGCGGGTAACGGTCTCCTCCAGGTTGCCGCCCGCACCGGTGAACTTGCCGGTGTTGACGTCAATGACGGTCATAGCTTCCGTGCGGTCAATGACCAAGGTACCGCCGGACGGCAGCCAGACCTTGCGGCTCAGCGCCTTCTGGATCTGCTCGTCCACGCGGAACGCCTTGAAGGCGTCCTCGCCATCGTGCTCGGCACGGTCATAGTGAGTCAGGCGATCAGACAGCTCCGGCGCCACGGACGAGATGTACGCGTGCACGGTGTTCCACGCGCGCTTGCCGTCCACAACGAGCTCAGTGAAGTCCTCATTGAAGAGATCGCGAACAACCTTGACCAGCATGTTCGGCTCTTCGTACATGGTCTGCGGCTTAGCGCCCTTGGATTCTTTCTCCTTGGTGGTGCGCTCCTGAATCTGCTCCCACAGGGTGTGCAGGCGTCCCACGTCAGCCGCAATGGCTTCCTCGGACACGCCCTCCGCCGCGGTGCGGATGATGACGCCGCCATCGCCTGGCACTACCTTGCGCAGGATCTCCTTGAGTCGCTTGCGCTCCGGCGCTGGCAGCTTGCGGGAAATACCCGCGGTGCGACCACCTGGAACGTACACCAAGTAACGACCCGCGAGGGAGATCTGGGTGGTTAGGCGCGCACCCTTGTGCCCGATGGGGTCCTTGGACACCTGAACCAGTACCTGGTCACCGGACTTCAGCGCCTGCTCAATCTTGCGGTTGCGGCCACCCAGGCCCGCCTGACGCCAGTTCACCTCGCCGGCGTAGAGCACGCCGTTGCGGCCCTTACCGATGTCAATGAATGCGGCCTCCATGGACGGCAGAACGTTCTGCACGCGGCCCAAGTAGATGTTGCCCACCATGGACGCCTGCGTGTCAGAGGTGACGAAGTGCTCGACCAGCATGTCATCTTCCAGAACGCCCACCTGGGTGACAACACCTGGGTGGTCGCCGCGCTCGCGCTCGCGCACCACCATGGTGCGCGTCACAGATTCACGGCGGGCAAGGAACTCCGCCTCACTGACCACATGGCGCTTCTTGCGGGATTCCTCACGCATCTCGTTACGACGGCGTCGCTGCGCCTCAAGGCGAGTGGAGCCCTTGATGGCCATCGGCTCATCAATCTGCTCGACTTCCTCATCCTTTTCTTCAGCTTGACGACGCCCCTTAGCGCGCGCCGGCTTGGCGGTCTTGCGGTCATCGTCCGCACCGCGGCCGCGGGAGGTCCCGCGGCGCCCGCGGCGGCGCTTCTTTGGCGCGTCCTCGTCATCCTCAGCATCATCGGCGTCGAAAGAGTCCAAGGCGTCAGCGATCGCGGCATCCACCTTGGCTTGGTTCTCTGGGCTGACAGGTGGGGCCATGAAGATCGGCATAGCAAAACCGGTGGTCTCCGGCGCTGGGGTGATCTCGTCTTCTACGTCCTCAAGCAGCTCAGCGTCCTTCTCCAGCTCCACTGCCTCTTCCAGGTTGATGACGACGTCAAAGTCATCCTCATCCGCCCGCTCATCAGTATCAAAACGATCCATCTTCGCCGGACGGTTAGCCTCTACCGGCGCATCAGACTCCTCCGGATCATCCTGCTCCTCAGAGAAATCAAGATCATCCTCCTCATCCGCCAAGATGCCAGAAACCAAGCGCTGCTCGATCTCCTCTTCCACCTTGTCCTCGATCTGGGCGATCTCGTTCTCAACGTTCTTCTCCACCCGGTGACGCAGCTTAGCTTCATCCACCTCAGGCTGATCTACGCGGCCACCCAGCTCGCGGTCCACCTTCTCCTCAATCTGGGAGATCTCATTTTCCACGTTCTTCTCAATGCGGTGGCGCAGCTTCTCTTCCTCAGAGAACTCGGCCTTCTTCGCGGCCTTCTTGGCCACCTTAGGCTTCTCAGGAGCGGTGAGCTCTGCGCCCGTGAGGGTGTCGAGAAGCTTGAGGGCCTCATCCCTAGTGATGTTGGACGCAGAGGTCTTCTTCACCCCGAGATCACTGAGAGTGACAAGGAGCTCCTTGGTGGGACGGTCAATCTGCTTGGCCAACTGATGCACGCGCATCTTCTCACCAAGAGACGCCCGCACGGAGGCGAAAGGATCAGCACTCTGCTGTGCAGGCGTGTTCTTAGCGGTTGATTTCTTGGCCCCTGTTTTCTTGGTGCTGCGCTTAGTGGTCTTCTTCGCTGGAGCCTTCTTGGTGGCCTTCTCCTGCGCATCAGAAGCAGGTGTTGCTTCAGCCTTAGCTGAACGTTTAGTAGCGCGACGTGGGCGCTTCGTGGTTTCTTCCGCCACGGTCTCTCCTATGAGTGTGCACTGCAACCATCATGCCCCGGGCGCAACCACCAACGGTGACGGCGGCCAGCTGCCGCACAGGGAATGAATCAGCACATGCTTCCCTTCCGCACTGTGCCAGAAGGAAAACCATTATGAAGTTATTGCAGTGAAGTCTAATAAATTGTCCTTGTACTGCATGTTCAGCGGTCTTCGCCGGTGAGAATTATTGTGATTCTTCCCGTCCGGCGGAGCGATACAGCAATACTGCCTCCCATTGTCGCACACTTTCACCCCAGGCGGTGAACGATAAGACAGTTTCGCCCAGAAACCTATTGCCTAGGGTGATACAGCCCACTACAGTGGCGACTATGAGCGGCAATGAAGTTCAGAAAACTGGGGACGAATACCCCGTACAGCCGCTGCCTACAGACCCCGCCGCAGCGCAGCTGGAATACCACCGACGCGCAGGGATAATTCCCCCACCTCAATACAAAACGCTGCCCGGCGCGCTCGTGATCGGCGGCGGACTAGTTGCGATGAACCTATCCTTTCCAGTCCTATCCGTTTGCCTGCTTGTGGTTGGTTACCTGATGATTTTTCTAGGCAACCAACAAGGACTATCCCGCACCGGGTTGCAGACCAACATGGTGGATAACCAGGTCCTGCGCCGGAACATGAAGCGCTACATGGTGGGCCACACCATTACAGCATTCCTGCCACTCATCGGCGGCTTCGTGGTGTCCGTCCCACTGATTGCAACCCTGCCGGAATGGGCCGCCTTTATTAGCGGCGCACTGGTGGTAGGAGCCGGAGCCAACTATGCGATACGCCGGCTTTTCACCCTCAACACGCGTGACAGCAAGTTCCGCCTAGAGCATCTCCTACAGGGCGACCAACTGGAAGGCGTGACCCAACCACGCCTCGAGGTGGCGGAATCCTCCCGCAATGCAGCGGTAGCACGAGCGATGTGGAAGGCTGGGGCATTCTGTGGCACCCAAATCCAGCTGTGGAAGATCGCCTACATCATGGGCGTAGACATTGACACCGTCCACGCCGCGATCAAAGAACTAGAGGCAGCTGGCCTAGCCCAGACCAGCACCATCCAATCCCCACGTGAGGTGGCCAAGTGGTACGCGGAGCTCACCGCTACAGGGGTGCGCGTCTACAACCAGCTTGGCCACCGCTAAATCCTGGATCTGATGGACTCCGGCGCAGGAGCTGTCCGCCGTGCGCATGCCCCTCCGCGGCCACTTAAGCCCATGGATGGCCTCGCCCTACGCAAAACCCCGCCACGCACGTGACGGGGTGATGAGGTTCTAGAAAGCCACATCCTTTAAAAGTTAGGACCTTTGAGGTTAGGTCCTTAGAGGTTAGGCCTTTTGAGATTAGATCCTTAGAGGTGGGATCTTTAGAGGTTAGATCTTTAGAGGTTAGGGAACCAGATGGAGATCTCGCGCTCAGCGGACTCTGGGGAATCAGAACCGTGAACTACGTTCTCGCCAACCTCGAGTGCAAAGTCACCGCGAATGGTGCCTGGGGTTGCCTTAGCAACAGGGTCAGTGCCACCAGCCAGCTGGCGCCAAGCCTCAATTGCGCGTGGGCCCTCAACAACGCCTGCAACCAGTGGTGCGGAGGTGATGAAATCAACCAGCTCACCAAAGAATGGCTTGTCAGCGTGCTCAGCGTAGTGCTTCTCAGCGGTCTCGCGGTCAGTCACGCGCAGGTCCATAGCTACCAGCTTCAGACCCTTGCGCTCGATGCGGGAGATTACGTCGCCAATATGGCCATTGCGGACGCCGTCTGGCTTGATCAGGATCAGTGTACGTTCAGTCATAGACAAAAACTCTACCCGAGATTTAGCGCCTGCGCATGTCACCGTCTAGCTGTTGTTGGCCACTTCTCAGGTGTTGCTGGGTAAGGCGCACCATGACGAAGCCCCACACCAAGGTTGCGAACCCACCGATGAGAAACACGATCGCCCACGCCCAGCCACGGCCAGTGAGGACTGCAGCTACGGCGAGCGCTAAGAATGTGAGCGTCGAAAGGAAATAGATCCACTTCACGTTGGTTTAAGCCACCTGTTCCTTGTGTCTTGGAAAGCGTACTGTTCCCTTTGCTTGCAACTTAGCTATGCGTCACCAGCTAAAGCACTGCACTGAGCACAACAAACGACCGCCCACGGCCATTCCCTGTAGCGAGGGAGGCCATAGGAAGGGAGGCCTCACGCTGACGGTGCTGCCTTGAGGCGCATTACGCAGCATGCTTCCTCGCAATCAGCTCGAGATGCTCATCCACCACGTCAATGTTGGTGAGATCGTACAACATGCGCGCGCCCACTACATCCTCGATCTCCCCCAGCACGACGCCGCCTGCGTGGTACAGGAAGTCAATGCCTGCGTAGTCTATAAGTAACGCAGCGTTGATTATAGAAACCCACCGCCGCATGAGGGGCGTGGGTTCGATGAGCCGTGCCGAACCACCCAGGGTGAAGTTGGCCCGCAGCTGGCCACCTCTGGCTGTGCGCTCCACCGCCGCGAGGATCTTGCCGCCCAGGACGTAGACGCGCACATCTTTCCCAGGGGTGTCCGCTAGTTCCTGCACGATGACATCGCCTGGGTGCTCGCGACGATAACGTTCGAGTTCCGCCGGCGTTTCCACCAGCTGCACGCCCTGGCCGCCGTGGCCGTCGAGGGGCTTAGCCACCACGGGGTAGGCCACGCCGGTGGGTTCCTCATCACCTGGGCGCAACACTTGGTAGTCCAGAACTGGCACGCCCAATTCGCGCGCGAACTCGTAGCAGGTGTCCTTGTTGTTGGTGATCTCAGAAACTTTCGCGCTGTTGTACACGCGCACGCCTGCGGCCTCGAGGTGCTGATGCAGGGTGAGATCTATGCAGCGCATGATCGCCACGTCCGGCGCGCAGCCATAGGCCAAGGAGCGGGAAGCGTCATTAGCCATCATCAGCTTTAGGTCAATCCCATGATGAGGTGCGCGCTCAAGGTAGTGGCCAATCAGCCAGCGGTTTACTTCAGCGCGCTCTTGGTCATAGACCAGCCACGCCGTTAGTTTCGCCACTACATCCCCACCTCATTAACAACGTGCTGGATGATCTTGGCGCCCACATTCACGCCCGTACTGCGGGAGAGATTCACAAAGTGCGCGTTGGAGTTTACCTCACACAGAACTGGCCCCTCCGCGCCGAATAAGAGATCCACGCCGGCAAAGGTGAGCCCCAAAGCTTCGCAGGTGTCCACGGCCATGGCCACCTCCTCCGGCGTTGGCTGGTACGGCTGGGCAGTGCCACCATTGGTGAGGTTGGCACGGAAATCACCGTCATGGGCAGTGCGCTTAATCGCGGCCACGACTTCCCCGCCCACCACCTGCAGGCGGGTATCTTGGCCATGCGTTGCCTCCACATACTCCTGCAGCAGTGCGGGTCTGGTCTCCAGCTGATCAAGGAACGCTACGAGCTCGACCTCACTGTTAATGAGGTGGACCTGCGCGCCGAAGGAGCCGAATGCTTCCTTAGCCACCAATGGCAACCCCAGCGATGAGATGGCATCCGAAACAAATGCCGTGCCAGCCCAACTAACACCACGGAAGGTGTGCGGCGTAATCAGCGTGAGTGGCTGTGTAATATGGGGCGCCGCCTCTTTCAGGGCTAGGTAGGTCTTGGCCTTGTCATCACACAGTTCGATGGCGCGAGCATTGTTGAAGGTAGGGATCCCCTCAGACTCAATGCGCTTACACAGTTTTACGTCTTTATCCCAGAACAATGCGAAGTCCGGGTGATCGCCCCACTCCAGCTTGCCGTGAAGATCCACGTTGGTTTTGAGCTCGAGGTCCACGCCCTGCTCACGGGCACTGCGCAGGAGCCACTGGTGTAGCTCCTCAAACTTAGGGGTGTGGACGAAGCCGTTGACCACCAGCCAGCCCCGTAACGTGTTAGCCATTCTGGCTCCTGTGGGCCTCCTCGGTTACTGCATACAGGGCAACCTTTTTCAGTGCGCCTACAATTGCGTCGGCACGTGGCGCTTGCTCGAGGAAAAATTGGGAGTTGAACTCGATCTGGAAGCACGGGATCTGCGCCTCGCGCGCCACGTGCGAGGATACGGTGGTGGGCTTGGACGCGGTAAAGATCTCATCCACCACGACGTTTTTGAGACCAACCTGCTCCAACGAAGCGATGATCTCTTCAGTGATGTCATCGCGGCCAAAGATGTTGTTGCCGTGGGCGGTGCCGATGATGGCGTCATGCTCGCGCTCAGGTGAGAGCTGGTGGAGATCAAAAAGGACCGCCACCTTTTCCTCCACGATGTATTCGATCAGCGCATCACGGTAGGAGGACTGCTCATCCCAGTTAGCATCGTTGGCATCATTGCGGGTTTTGATGATCACCGGGAAACCGCCCTCGGCAAGCATCAACGCCATAGCACCCGTGCCCGGCTCGGCAAACTTATCTTCGCCATCGCGAACCTGTGCCACTGCATGGGGCGCGGAAAACATCACCGGCAGCGGATTGTCTTTTACAACAAAGTCCTCCGCCTGCTGGTGGATCGACGAATCAGTGGCGAAAGCTTCAACGCGGGAAAGGTGGTGAAGGAAGTCATTCATGGTGCTCACTAAATTAGCAGTTCTTTAACTGCCATGGACCGGTGAGCAAAAGGAGTCACCCGTCCACTCTCCCAGAATCACCTGCGAGTGATAGCCGATAACACTCATGGAATCGACCTTCTCTAACACAGCGTCCACATCAAGAACTTCATCCACTGCGTACCTAAGGTCCTCATACACTTCCGCAATAGCAACTGCACGGTCCTCGTGGTCATCCCACAGGACCTCATTAATAACCTTGTGCAGTGCTTGCTTCTCTAGCGCCTCGATATCCGCAATGTCAGCATGGATCTCGAGTTTGATAGTTACTTTCACGCGTCTAACAATAGGCATTTATTGCCCTTTACGGAACACAATTCCAGAACATTTTTTAGTGCTTAACGTGCGTCTTTACGCCTAACGACTCCCACAATTTCATCTTTCAGCAAGTCAATGCCCGCTGCATATGTACTACGTGGGCGGCGGTGCACATCGAAGGGACAAGAAATTTTTTTCCTCGCGATTGCTTCAGACCTCACGGCAATCAGGCGTGGGACAGAAAACTAAACTCTGGGGCCACATTTTTAAGATTTGGGACCTAGAAAGCCCTCAAAGATTAGAATTTTGTACCTGTTTCTACTCTCCACTAAAAACCCCGGCACCAGAGCGTTAAGCTGATGCCGGGGCGAAAAAACACGACTTACATGTGCTGGGTAGTGAGCAACCCACGCTTCATGCGTTCAATTAAGTTCTTGCGCAGGTACAGCAAGTACCACCACGCCGCGATGAACAAGATGGTGACAAAACCCATGGAAGGGTGAATGAAGAAGCCCAACAGCGCCGGTACCTGGATAGCCAAGTTTGCTGGAATCGCCCACTTGAACTTCTGGCAGAAGCTCAGAATCACCATGGCTACGGTCAGTACCGTGATGTAGCCCCAGTTGAAGGTGGTCCACAGCTGACCGTTTTGTACGCGCAGGATCACCGTGAGCACCAAGCCGGTGGAGATGGCCTGCATGAACATGGTTCCGGACATGACGCCACGCACGCCCTTGAGAGGGTCCTTGACGGGAGCGTGGCCAGGGCCCAGTGGGCCGTATTCAACTGGCTTTTCTTCCTTTTTACGAGCCACTACTGCGGTTCCTTTCCAAACAGGGTGCGTGCCTCACCAGCGGTAACAACGGAGCCGGTGATGACGACACCCGCGCCGGATTGAATGTCTGCTTCCTCGGCCAACTCTACGGCCAGCTCGATGGCACCCGGCAGGTTGTAGGTGACGTGCACACGTTCTTCTCCGAAGATATCACGCGCGTACTCGGCCAGATCATCAGCATGCAGTGCGCGTGGCGACTGCGTCTGCGTGATCACTACCTCACTGAAGACGGGTTCCAGCGCCGAGAGAATTCCCGATGCGTCCTTGTCACCCAAAACCCCGACTACGCCGATCAGCCGGTCAAACGCGAAGGATGAGGACAGGGCGCCAGCCAAGGCCTTAGCGCCGTGTGGGTTGTGGGCGGCATCAATCAACACAGCAGGGGTAGAACGCACGCGCTCTAGGCGACCCGGGTTGTGGACGGTACCCAGTCCCTCACGGATGATGTCCTTGTCCAGCTGACGACCAGCGCCCGCTCCAAAGAAGGCTTCCACCGCAGCAAGTGCCACCGCGGCGTTGCGTGCTTGGTGTTCGCCAAACAGTGGCAGGAAGATCTCGTCGTACTCTCCGCCTAGGCCACGCAGCGTCAGCTGCTGTCCACCGATGGCTTGGCCGGCGGCAGCTACACCGAACTCGCTGCCCGCGCGTGCCACCGCGGAGTCCACGGCGATAGCGCGCTCCAGAATTGCCTCCATGGCTTCTGGTTCCTGCTCGGCCACAATCGTGACGTTGTCCGGAGGGGTCAACAGATCATCAGCATCCCAGCGGGACTTGATGATGCCGGCCTTCTGCGCGGCAATCTCCGCGAGGGTCTCCCCCAGCATGCCCTGATGGTCCAAGCCAACAGGAGTAATCACTGCCACGTCTGCGTTGACCACGTTAGTGGCGTCCCACGTACCGCCCATACCGCACTCGATCACGGCCACCTCAACGGGCGCATCCGCGAACGCGGCATAGGCCATGGAGATGATGACCTCGAATTTGGACATCCGTGGGCCACCACCGGATACGGACTTCTCATCCACCATCTCGATGTACGGCTTAATCTCTTCATAGATCCGCACGAAGTCCCGCGGGTGGATGGGCTGGCCGTCAATAGCGATGTTCTCCGTCACCATTTGCAGCTGCGGGCTGGTGATGCGACCTGTACGGCGGTGGAAGGCACGCAGGATGGATTCGATCATGCGCACCGTGGAGGACTTGCCGTTGGTACCCGCCACCTGGATGACGGGGAAGGAACGTTCGGGGTTGCCCAGCAGATCCATGAGCAGTTCCACGCGCTCCAAGGTGGGGTCGATCTCCACCTCAGAGTTGCGGGTATCCAGCTCCGCCTCCACGATCGCGAGCGCAGCCAAGTCATCTGAGGTGATGGTGAGGGGCTCCGGCGCCTCCACATCGTGGCTGAGATCAACTGGCAACTCTAGGCCATTCTCACCTAGCTTCACTTCGCCCATTCCGGCGAGTCCGTCTGCTTCGCCGGAAATTTCCGCCATGGCGGCCTCGAGCAGCTCGTCATCAGACTTTGGCTGAGCTGGGTGCTCAAAACCCGCCTTTAGGCCCTCCTCGAAGTTGGAGCGCTCGTGATCATCGTGTGGATCAGACACTACTTAAGTTCCTCCAGACGAGCGGTAATACGCTCGACCTCTTCCTGTGCAATCTTCTGGCGTGCGCGGATCTTCTCCACCACGGCCTCCGGCGCCTTAGAAAGGAATGCCTCATTGCTCAGCTTCTTACCGGTGGTCTCCAGCTCCTTTTGGTTGGTAGCTAGGTCCTTCTCCAGGCGCTTACGCTCAGCCTCCTTGTCCACGGTGCCGGATGTATCCAGTTCCACCGTCACCGTTGCCTGGGACAGGCGCACCTCAATGCTTGCCGACGGCGCGAAGTCATCTGCAGGTGCGTCCACCTTAGCCAGCGAGCGCACCAGCGCCTCTTGGCCAGCCAAGTCGGCGGCGGCAAAGTCCACGCGAGCAGGAACCTTCTGGGAAGGCTTCACTCCCTGATCCGCGCGGAAACGGCGGATCTCGGTGATGAGCTTCTCGGTGTCCTCGATGCGGCGTGCGGCTACTTCATCAGTCTCCGCACCGCCGTTGGTCATCTCTGCGTCCGGCCAAGCTGCGACGCACAGGGATTCTTCATCGGTCAGCGCTGTCCACAGGACCTCAGTAACGAATGGCATTGCTGGGTGCAGCATACGCAAAACAGCGTTAAGGACTTGGCCGAGAACCAGCTGGGTGTTTTCACCGGTCTTACGCTCCGCGTCAGTTACGGCGTCTACATCGCGAGGAATCTGTACCTTCGCGTACTCCAAGTACCAGTCGCAGAACTCGCCCCACGCGAATGCGTAGAGGGCCTCGTTGGCCTTGGAGAACTGGTAGCGGTCCAAGTAGTCATCCACGGAAACGCGCAGCGCTTCCAAGCGGTCCAAAATCCATTTGTCCGCATCGGTGAGTTCCTCGCGAGCAGGCAGCTCACCTACGCGCGCGCCGTTCATCAACGCGAACTTGGTGGCGTTGAACAGCTTGGTAGCAAAGTTACGGGAGCTAGATGCGGAATCCTCGCCCACGGGGAGATCCACACCAGGGTTAGCGCCACGGGCTAGGGTGAAACGCAGTGCGTCTGCACCGTAGCGCTCTACCCAGTCCATGGGGTCAATGCCGTTGCCCAAGGACTTACTCATCTTGCGTCCCTGCTCATCGCGGACGAGGCCGTGCAGGAACAGATCAGTGAATGGGATCTGTGGGCGAGAATCAGTGCCCTCACCCAGAACCTCCGCAGTCTTCTTCGCTGCGTAGGTGCCGAACATCATCATGCGAGCAACCCAGAAGAAGAGGATGTCATATGCGGTGACCAAGACGTTGGTTGGGTAGAACTTCTCCAACTCTGGGGTCTTCTCCGGCCAGCCCATGGTGCTGAATGGCCACAGCGCGGAGCTGAACCAGGTGTCCAGGACGTCTGGATCCTGCACGTAGCCTTCCGGTGCGGTCTCATTTGGTCCTACGCAGACGATGTCGCGCTCGCCGGTAGCCTCATCCACTGGGCCGTACCAGATTGGGATGCGGTGGCCCCACCACAGCTGGCGAGAAATACACCAGTCGTGCATGTCATCAACCCACTCGAAGTAGCGTGGCTCGCTCGCCTTAGGGTGAATGACGGTGTCACCTTCACGGATGGCGTCTCCTGCCATCTTGGCCAACTCTTCGACCTTGACGAACCACTGCAGGGACAGGCGTGGCTCGATTGGCTCGCCAGAGCGCTCGGAGTGTCCGACACTGTGAACGTAAGGACGGATCTCCTTAACAATACGACCCTGCTCCGCCAGTGCTTCGCGGATCTTCACGCGCGCCTCAAAGCGGTCCATGCCGTCGAACTGGGTACCAGTGCCCGCAATGTGGCCGGTCTGGTCCATGATGGTTGGCATCTCAAGGTTGTGGCGCTGGCCCAATGCGTAGTCGTTCGGGTCATGTGCAGGAGTAATCTTCACAGCACCGGTACCGAATTCAGGGTCTACGTAATCATCCGCCACGATGATCATCTGGCGGTCTTCCAAGAATGGGTGCGGCAGCGTGGTGCCAACGAGCGCGGCGTAGCGCTCGTCGTCTGGGTGGACGGCCACGGCGACGTCGCCAAGCATGGTCTCGACGCGGGTGGTGGCGACGATGACGTGCGGTTCATCGTCGTTAAGCGAACCGTAACGGATGGAGACGAGCTCGCCCTCTACGTCCTTGTACACGACCTCGATATCAGAGACCGCGGTTTCCAAGACAGGAGACCAGTTAACAAGGCGGTTTGCCTGGTAAATCATGCCGTCGTCATAGAGCATCTTGAAGATGGTCTGAACAGCCTCCGACAGGCCATCATCCAAAGTGAAGCGCTCACGGGACCAGTCAACGGAATCACCAATGGCACGCATCTGGTTCTGGATGGTGCCGCCAAACTCGTGCTTCCACTCCCAGACCTTGGAGATGAAATCCTCACGCTCATAATCCCAGCGCTTCTTGCCCTCAGTTTCCATGAGCTTGGCCTCAACCTTTGTCTGGGTAGCAATACCCGCGTGGTCAGAGCCAGGAAGGGCCAGCACCTCGAAGCCCTGCATGCGCTTGCGACGAACGATCGCATCAATCAGCGTGTGGTCCAATGCGTGACCCATGTGCAGCTGACCAGTCACGTTAGGTGGTGGCAGAACAATGGAAAATGGTGGCTTATCACTGGAAGGATCAGCCTCAAAGTAACCCTTTTGCACCCACTGCTCATACAGTGAGGACTCATGGTCCTGAGGAACCCAGCTTGCTGGCAGTTTATTCGCACGATTTAGATCAGTCACGGTTAGCCATTCTAACGCATGACTGCGACACTGCCCCAAAGCACCCAATCTCCCCAAAGGCCATGCACCCACCCCCACAAGAAGCCTCACGGAACCCTCTGCAAAAACCATCACCACACAGCAGAAAAGTCCGCAGCGAGTTGCGCGCTGCGGACCTGGATGAGTTGAGGAATCTAGTAGAAGTAAACCGCCGCGTTGTTGCCACCCGTGCAACGAACGTATACGTCTACGTTCTCACAGTTCATGGTGTACATCTCGGAGGTGACAGGACTGCGCACCTCAATGCTCGGCTTCAAATTCTGCCTGATGTTGTCATAAGTAGCGTTCAGGCCTGCCGTCTGGGTATTGAACACCGCTTCTGCGAATTCACAGCTAGCGTTATCATTAACCGCCCAAATATGGGTGCCCCATCCGTCTCCTACGACGCACGACGTGGCCGGCTCACCCAGCACAGTGAAGCGCTGCCCCACCTCACTGATCTCAGCAGGATGATCCCTTAGCTCCAAAAGACCGCTCTCCCCTGCTGCCGCGTTCGCCTCAGGAAGCGGGGCCGAGCTATTGCCTGGTGCCGCTGGAGCAGCAGTCGCCGTTGCATCAGGCACACTAGGCGAGGCCACTGATGACTGCGCAGTTGTTGGATCGCTGGTTGTCTCCGCGGCCGATACAGCGACTGTTTGGGCAGTTGTTACGGCAAGGTTGTCACTCTGGGCATCAGAGCAAGCCGCAGCTGCTACAGCAGAGAGAGCCAGAACAGAAGCTAAGGCGGTGGTGCGTGCACGGTGGTTGGCGGTCATGGTGAACCCTCCTCGTCGTTATGAATGCTATGGGTATCCGAAGATCTCCCTATATCCATAAAATCGTAAAAATAGGATTAAGTGTTACCTGCATCACTAAATCCACAGGCTTATCGCATCACTAGTGGCTACACCGTCAGGAAGAGCACACAGCTCGCCAGAGCAGTACTAAGACTCCACACGGTCTTCTTTCCCGCGTTCTCGTTCGTCTTCTTGCAGTCATGGAAAAACATCTCAACGGCCACCTTTACTGGTCGTACTCTAATTGGCTGCACCGCACCTAAAAAATCTATCGATCATTAGATACTGGCGACGTAGTGACCATTGTGCCCTAGATCACCCAATGACGCACCTCCCTTGATCGCACGGGGGCACTCCTTACCCCAGAAGGCCACCACACAGACTTCGGAGACAATTAAAGCCGCACACCCCGAAGAGTGTGCGGCCCAATAAAACAGAAGCGTTTACTTCAGCAGATCTGCAACAGCGTCTGCCTCGCCCTGCAGCTCCTTGACGTTTGCGTCAATACGAGCCTGCTGGAACTCGTTGATCTCAAGTCCCTCAACAACTTCCCACTTACCGTCACGCGCAACGGTTGGGAGGCCGATGATGATGCCCTCTGGGATACCGTAAGCACCAGTGGATGGGATAGCTGCGGAAGCCCAAGACTCGGTGCCATTGATCCAGTCATGCATGTGATCAACTGCGGAGGATGCAGCGGAAGCCGCGGAAGACTTGCCACGAACCTCAATGATCTCAGCACCACGGTTTGCGACGCGTGGGATGAACTCCTCGGTGTACCACTTCTCATCAATCAGATCCATTACCGGCTTGCCCGCAGCGGTCGCGTAGGTGAGGTCTGGGAACTGGGTTGCAGAGTGGTTACCCCAGATAGCAACCTTCTCCAGCTCGGTCATGTCTACATCCAGCTTGGCGGACAGCTGAGACAGAGCACGGTTGTGATCAAGACGCATCATGGCGTTGAAACGCTCGTTTGGAATGTCCTTTGCCGCATGCATAGCAATCAACGCGTTGGTGTTTGCTGGGTTGCCAACCACCAGAACGCGGATGTCATCAGCAGCGTTGTCATTCAACGCCTGGCCCTGTGGGCCAAAGATCTTGCCGTTGTTTGCCAACAGATCGGCACGCTCCTCACCCTTGCCGCGTGGCTTTGCGCCAACAAGGAAGGCAGCGTTGGTGCCGTCGAACGCCTTGTTGGCGTCGTCAGTAACAACGATGTTCTTCAGCAATGGGAATGCAGAGTCATTGAGCTCCATAGCTACGCCCTCAGCGGCGCCGACTGCCTCAGGAATTTCCAGCAGCTGCAGCTCGATAGCCTGATCCTTGCCGTAGACATCACCATTAGCAATGCGCCACAGGAGGGAGTATGCGATCTGACCAGCTGCACCAGTAACGGCAATCTTCTTTACGGAGTTGCTCATAAAAGTCTCTTCCTTTTCCTGCACCGCAGTCCGTGGGTGGGACCCGGTGCAAACATCTATATATTCTGCGCCTTTAGCGCCACGTTTTATCACTCGCCGTACAAGTAGCGGCGACTCGGTCAACATTGATGCCGACCCCATACATTAAGCTCAGCCCACTGCCTGAGCCCAAGAAGCCTTGAGCATCCTTGAAACCACTCACCAGCCTAGTCTCTCCACGCAATGCCCGCACGGGCACTTTGCATTCTTGCAGGTCAAAGGGAATTAAAAACGAATAACTGTGTCAGTTTTCACAGGAAAAGCGCGATAATCGGGCACTATCTCAACTATTCTCACACATTCCCACCATGATGCCCGATTCCACACAAAGCCACCAAAACAGGTTGCACTCAGAATGCAAAACAAAAGTAATCAGACATCGTTACCCCCGAAATGATGAGGTTGGGCGCGAACTACCACACAATATGGAAATTCAATTCCGCTTAGCTATCTCCAGCTGTAACGTTTCAGACAAAGCGTGCCCACAACCACGTGGCGCGCCCCACTACAGCGAACCTGCAAACACTGCCCACCAACCCCCACGCTTTCTACACCTAGGAGCACATCTTGAGCCAGCCCGATTCTTTAGCCTCAGAACACCAGCCAAAGGATTCCCAGCCGGCGCCAGGAAACCGCGATGAACTGGGCCACGGTGGCGACATAGCTACCAAAGACGTACTCAACATCGCACTGCGCAAGTTCGCCGCCTTAGGATTCGCAGACGCAAAACTTGAGGCCATTGCTAAAGAATCCGGCATGAGCAAACGCATGCTCCACTACCACTTCGGTGACAAAAAAGGCCTCTACCGCCAGACCCTAGAACACGCCATCACCGTCCTACGCCCAGCAGGCGCAGACATTGAAGTACCCGCAGGTACCCCCGTAGTGGACGGCGTCCGCCTAGTCACAGACGCCCTGTTCGCCGCGTACGTTAACAACCCAGACGCCGTGCGCATGCTGCTTCTAGAAAACCTCCACCACTACGGCAAAGTGGGCGAAGGCAACCCAATCTTGGACCAGTCCGCAGTCATCCTGCAACTGGACAAACTGCTCATGCAAGGTCAAGATTCCGGCGCATTCCGCCCCGGTATTTCTGCGATGGATGTATTCACCATGGTCATCTCCATGGCCGTATTCCGCCTATCCAATCGCAACACCATGCTCAATCTATACAACTTTGACACTCTGGATGAAGAAAACACCCAAGGCATGGCCCGCATGGCATCAGACGCCGTACTAACCTTCCTCACCAGTAACCTCAAATCCACCAACGCTGTCAGCTACCTCACCGCTGGCGTCGGTTTCGATGCCCCAGATAAGGAACACCAAGAAGCTGCTAGCTACGACGTGGAATCGGACATCTTCGAAGTATAAGCACACACTAAGGGCCGGTGAACGAAAAGCTCGTTCACCGGCCCTGTGGTGTGTACTTAGGCGATCTTCTCGTCCTCATCACGGTCTACTAGGACCGGCTCAGATTCACCACGCACGGACTCCGGGGTGATGACGACACGGGAAATGTCCTCGCGATCAGGGATGTCATACATGACCGGCACCAAGATCTCTTCCATAATGGCGCGCAGGCCACGGGCGCCAGTATTGCGCTCGATAGCCTGATCGGCAATTTCCGCAAGAGCATCCTCCTGGAATTCCAAGACCACGCCATCCATGTCAAAGAGGCGCTCATATTGCTTGACCAGGGAGTTCTTTGGCTCAGTAAGAACCTTCACCAATGAAGCCCTATCCAAGTTGCCCACGGTTGCCACGATTGGCAGACGACCAATGAACTCTGGGATGAGACCAAACTTAACCAGATCCTCCGGCAGGACATCCTTAAAGATGTCTACCTCATCCTTTTCTTCCTTGCCCAGCAGCTCAGCGCCAAATCCAAGGCCCTTCTTGCCACGGCGGTCCTCAATCACCTTTTCCAAGCCAGCGAATGCACCAGCCACAATGAACAGGATGTTGGAGGTGTCCAGCTGGATGAAGTCCTGGTTAGGGTGCTTGCGCCCGCCCTGTGGCGGAATCGATGCGACCGTGCCCTCCAAGATCTTCAACAGCGCCTGCTGCACGCCCTCACCAGAGACATCCCGAGTGATAGACGGGTTGTCCGACTTGCGGGAGATCTTGTCCACCTCATCCACGTAGATGATGCCGCGCTGCGCGCGCTCGACATCGAAATCTGCTGCTTGCAGCAGCTTGAGGAGGATGTTCTCAACATCCTCGCCTACATAACCGGCCTCCGTGAGAGAGGTGGCGTCTGCGATGGCGAAGGGGACGTCGAGAAGCCTAGCCAGAGTCTGCGCGAGGTAGGTCTTACCGGAACCCGTAGGACCCAACATCAAGATATTGGACTTCTGCAGCTCAGTCTCATCCTCCGCAGAACGGCGGGTAGACTTCGCGCGCGCTTCCTCAGCACGAACACGCTTGTAATGGTTGTACACAGCCACGCTCAGGATGCGCTTGGCATCGTCTTGGCCGATAACGTACTTGTCCAAGAATGCTGAGATCTCAGACGGACGCGGCAGCTTATCACCGCGCTCCTTCTGCTCATTCTGGGCCTTACCCAGCTCTTCTTCAATGATCTCGTTGCAGAGCTCAATACACTCGTCGCAGATATACACACCGCCACCAGCAATGAGCTTCTTCACCTGCTTCTGGCTCTTTCCACAGAAGGAGCACTTCAGCATATCGGCGCTTTCTTGCATACGTGCCATTGAAAAGCTTTTCTCTTTCCTCGCCCAACAAACTTACAACCGCACCCATTGTAGACCCCTCACTGCGCCACAGCATGACCGCAGCAAAAGGCAACAAAAAGGTAGTACCCCACTCTATCGAAACCACGCGACATTGACCGCCGACGCCACCGGAAAGCGAACAAGAAGTTCCCCACATCAACTACCCTAAAATTCATGATCATCACGACAGCCACCTTTGACCAGATCGATGAGATTGTCGCGCTCTGGGAAGAATGCAAACTCACACGCCCATGGAATGATCCTGAAGCTGAGGCGGCCCAAGCCATCGACGCCCCAATGAGCGAAATCCTGATCGCCCTAGAAGGCGTAGATGAAGACGAAGAACTATCAAAGGACGTGGTGGGCAAGCCTGAGATCATCGGCACCGCGCTCGTAGGCTTTGACGGCCACCGAGGCTCACTGTACTACGTGGCCACGAAACCAATCCGCCAAGGCCAGCGCATTGCAACCCAGCTCATCGACGTCGCCGAGAAGTGGCTCGCTGACCGCGGAGCGTCCAAAGTACAGCTCATGTTTGAGCCCAGTGACGAACAGCTCCAAGGATTCTACGAGCACCTAGGCTACGGAGTCAGCGAGATGACGCTCATGCACAAGCAGGTCAATCAAGACTAAATTCCTTGTCCTTTAGGGAACCGATCCGGCCCTTTCCGCTTCTAACTCAAGTAACCAGAGTTCTCAAGCGAAAGGCCGGATTTCTTGTTTTCATCAGCTAGCCTCACCAGCACCCAGCGCAATCGACTACCCGCTGAGGTCCTTGCCGGCACCCTGATTCGTGTGCGCCGCGGATACTACGAACACACAAGCAAGTGGACGCGACTGTATAACTATGACAAACACCGCCTGCGGGCGATAGCACTGGGCGACAAGCTCACCGCAGGGGCACTCACTGGAGCCTCCGCGGCCACCGTTCTGGGCCTGCCCATCCGCATTACAGCCGCTACCCCGCTGGTGATGGTTGGCAAGTCCAAAGCTCATTCACAGGAGGATGGTCTCCAGCGAGTTGTGTGGTCACGTGGCGAGCAGTCACGGGTCACACACGTCCATGCCGAAGGTTTTACTGTGCCGGTAACGAGTCTGCCGTTCTGCCTAGCCGAGCTGGCGCGCGGCCTCTCCGTTGAGGAGGCAGTGGTAGCAATGGATCATTGCCTACACAACAAGCTCGTTACTCCAGCCGAGTTAACGGAAATGGCGAACGTGTACAAGCGCAAACCCCATGCGGGGCGCGTTATCCTCGCCGCCGACTTAGCCGAAGGATTAACAGAAAGCCCCATGGAAACGCGACTGCGATTGGCCATGCTGCGTGCGGGGCTCAGTGGCTTCCTCATCCAGCCGGAGATAGTGCTGTTCGGCATCAACAGGTTTATCCGGCCTGATTTCTTCTTCCCCGACAACCAATTGATCGTGGAATACGACGGGCAAGCGAAGTACGACAGTAGAGCCACTGCAGCATTCGACGACATGAACCGGATGCACGCGGCCGCTAACTGTGGCATTACATTTCTGCGCGTGAATAAAGAGTCGTTTTCCTCCGGCGCTTGGCTCAGGGATCTCCAGCGCTTACTCAGCCGACCTGCTGTCACCCCACACCCGGATGTTGGGATTCTCGGCGGTCAATTGTGCTCGAACCGATGGGTGATGGGCCAAAGCTAGGGAGTTTGGGCAAACGGGAGACAACGTTGGCTGTTGGGAATATAAAACCCCAGTTCGCCAGGTTGCGTTGTCGCAACGTTGTCTCCCGTTTGCCTGACCCAGTCAATTTCCCAACGATCTGCTTGCGGTCACCAAAGAGGTGGTAACCCCAGACGTGGTCCAGGATGCCGTACTCCACCCGTGGGAGGAGATGAAAGAAGCCCCGGCGGACGGGAGACAACGTTGGCTGTTGGGAACGTAAAACCCCAGTTCGCGAGGTTGCGTTATCGCAACGTTGTCTCCCGTTTGCCGGTTTTTGTAAGTTTCACGCAAAAACCCGCAACCACTTACGGTTGCGGGTTCTCAAGCACTAACTCTTACTGAGCGCTCTGCTTACGGTAATCGAAGACCTGGTCCACGATGCCGTACTCCACGCACTCCTGTGCGGTAAGGATCTTATCGCGGTCAGTATCAATACGGATCTGCTCTGCGGAGCGACCAGTGTGGCGAGCCAAGGTCTCATCCATCAGAGTTCGCATGCGCTCAATTTCCCTAGCCTGAATCTCCAGATCAGAAACCTGGCCACGTGCTCCCTCAGTTGCTGGCTGGTGGATCAGCACACGAGCGTTAGGCAGCATCGCACGCTTACCCGGTGCACCGGCAGCGAGAAGTACTGCAGCCGCGGACGCAGCCTGGCCGAGGCAGACGGTGCGTACGTCTGGGCGGACGTACTGCATGGTGTCATAAATTGCCATGAGAGAGGTGAATGAGCCACCTGGGGAGTTGATGTACATGGTGATCTCGCGATCAGGATCCATGCCCTCTAGAACTAGCAGCTGCGCCATGACGTCGTTAGCGGTGACGTCATCGACCTGGTTGGCCAGGAAGATGATGCGCTCTTCAAACAGCTTGTTGTATGGGTCAGTGGTCTTGGTGCCAAAAGCGGACTGCTCGACGAACTGTGGCAGCACGTAGCGAGAAGACGGCATCTGCATTCCGTTAGTCATTGGTGAATTCTCCTTTAAATCTGCTCGTGCTTAGTTAGCGATTGGGCCGTGTGCGGCGGAAATAACGTGGTCGACTAGGCCGTATTCCTTGGCCTCTTGAGCGGTGAACCAGCGGTCACGGTCAGAGTCCTTGGTGATCTGCTCGAAAGTCTGGCCAGTGTGCTCAGCAATAAGTTCGGCCATCTCACGCTTGGTCTGCGCGAACTGCTCAGCCTGGATGGCGATGTCAGCAGCGGTACCGCCCACACCTGCAGATGGCTGGTGCATCATAATGCGTGCGTGAGGCAGAGCGTAGCGCTTGCCCTTGGTGCCGCCGGATAGCAGGAACTGGCCCATGGACGCAGCAAGTCCCATACCGTAGGTGGCGATGTCGCATGGAGAGTACTTCATGGTGTCATAAATAGCCATGCCAGCGGTCACGGAACCGCCTGGGGAGTTAATGTACAGCGAGATATCGCGGTTTGGATCCTCTGCAGACAGCAGCAAGATCTGGGCGCACAGCTTGTTGGCGATCTCATCATCAACTTGGGTGCCGAGGAAAATAATGCGCTCACGCAGCAGGCGCTCGTAAACGGAATCGGACAGGTTCATACCTGCGCCGGCGGAAGCCAGTAGCTCATTGCTCATTGTTTTCGTACTCCTTGTTATCTATTCCTACGCGTGACTAGAACCCAAGATCCCAATTTCACGCGCGTTATACAATGCAACCCACCATACCAACGGAAAAGTCCCCGCATAGGCTCTGTTCGCTAACAGCGTTTAGCTCAGAAACCTACGCCCGTTAGCCGGAGAAATTTCAGTGTTCAGCAGGGACTTCCACGCGAAGGAGGGCTCAACCGTTGCCGGTTGAGCCCTCCGCAAAAGACAAGTATTACTTCTCTTCGGTTGCCTCTTCTGCTTCGTCCTCGTCCATGCCGAAGTAGACGTTAGGGTCAATTGCGTTGCCCTCTTCGTCCTTGACGGTGGTGCGGGTGATCACTGCTGCGAGTGCCTTGCCGCGACGAACGTCGGAGAACAGCTGGCCGATCTGGCCAGCGGACTGCAGCTGCTGGATGAACTGGTTAGGGTCCATGCCGTAGGACTGAGCGGTGAACAGGATGTGGTCAGTCAGCTCCTGCTGGGAAACCTCAGGGTTCTCCTGCTCAGCGACGGTGTCCAGGAACAGCTGGGTGCGGACAGCCTTCTCGGCTGCTTCCTTGTTGTCCGCATCGAACTGCTCGCGGGTCATGCCCTGAGCCTCGAGGGCCTTGTTCAGTGCAGCGTCGTCGTGTGCCAGCTGACCCAGGGTCTGGTGCAGCTGAGCGTGAGCCTGCTCTTCAACAACCTTCTCTGGGAGCTCGAACGTAGCCTTCTCCAGTGCAGCATCGAGAACGGCGTCGCGGATCTGTGCAGCCTGGTTAGCCTTAGCCTGCTCGCCTACGCGCTCAGCCAGGGACTCGCGCAGCTCCTCGACGGTGTCGAACTCGGACGCCATCTGTACGAAGTCCTCGTCCAGCTCAGGAAGCTTGCGCTCCTTGGACTGCTGAACGTGAACCTTAACTACAGCTTCCTTGCCCTCGTACTCACCCTGCTTGAGGGTGGTGGTGAACTCAGCGTCCTCGCCGGTCTTCATGCCGCGCAGAGCGGTGTCCAGGCCGTCGATCAGGTCACCTGCACCAATCTGGTAGGACATACCCTCAGCGTTAGCCTCTTCAATCTCCTCACCGTCAACGGTTGCGGAGAGATCGATGATGGCGAAGTCACCGGTCTTCATCTTGCGCTTGGTGTCCTTGAGCTCACCGAAGCGCTCACGGAGGCGCTCGATCTCAGCGTCGATAGCCTCTTCGTCAGATGGCAGAGCTGGGACGGTAACGGAGATCTCGGAGAAGTCTGGAACCTCGATCTCTGGGCGGACGTCTACCTCAGCGGTGAACTCGACAGTCTCGCCATCCTCCAGCTTGGTGATGTCGATCTCTGGCTGGCCAAGAGGAGTGATGTCATTCTCCTCCAGCGCCTGCTGGTAGCGGGTTGGGAGCATGTCATTGACAACCTGCTCCAGTACTGGGCCGCGACCGATGCGAGCGTCGATCAGCTGGCGTGGTGCCTTGCCCTTACGGAAACCTGGGATGTTTACCTGCTGTGCAAGTGCCTTGTATGCGTTATCGATCTCTGGCTTAAGCTCCTCGAAAGGAACCTCAACAGTCAGCTTGACGCGGGTTGCGCTCAGCTTTTCTGCGGAACTCTTCAACGTCAGTCACGCTCCTGGGTGGTTTATAAAAGTGTAAAAGTCTGGATATACAAGTATCACCCTCACCCAAATAACTTTGAGTGAGGGTGATATTGGTCGGGACGACAGGATTTGAACCTGCGACCCCCTGTACCCAAAACAGGTGCGCTACCAAGCTGCGCCACGTCCCGTTACAAGATGTACCTGAACAAGTTTGGGTCATTGCTTCACAAGGTGTCCCCTGTGCGGTACGGGATATGAGTTTAGACAACTTCCACGAAAAAACCTAATCGGCACACTATTCCCAGCTCAAAGGCACTTTTTAAAAGTTTAGACAGCAACCCATTTCTCCACACCGCACACCCCACCAACGGTGAGGAGCACGGCGACGCGGCACCCCGTGCCGAACAGGGGGACGTCGGCAAGAAAAAAGGAGCCCCACTTTCTTAAAGAAAGTGGGGCTCCTGGTGGAGGGGATGACGGGAATCGAACCCGCGTTATCAGTTTGGAAGACTGAAGTATTAGCCACTATACGACATCCCCACAGCATGCTTTCGCATGTGCTGGAACCCAACTGTATACGACACCGGCAAAACCAAGCAAATCACCACCCCACGTCAGCCGCGCGCAGGGTGATCAAAAATGGAGGAGTAACACCCTCCAGAGCAATCAATAGGAGTGATTGGCTTTACCTAAATTTACCCCCAAAAGCGTGTGACCAGCGAGAATAGCACACTTCCTACAATCCTATCTGCCCGCAGTTTTGCATTTTCTTAGGTTAAAAATGCAAGAAAACGCATGCAGCTTATTAATCGACTTATAGAATCATTCGCATGAAGCCAATGATTATCGACGCCAAAACCGGCACCGAACTGTGGACCGCCATTGAGTGCGCACAGTTTTCCGGTACGGCTCGTGGAACATTTACAAGCTATGCAGGTCGAGGTCGCGCACCTGAACCTGTAGCGCGTCTCCACGGACTGACTCTATGGAATAGCAATGACATTCGTTCATGGGTCGAAGAGCGCACCAAGGGCGCACAGGCGAAGAAGACGACAGAAGAGCCTTAGGGTTTGAGTCCTACTCTCAGTTTCTATCCACCGCCATTCCGCGAAGCACTAAACACGTGCTTCGCGTTTTTCTTTCCTACTCCCCCGCGGAACAATACAGGCGGCGGAAACGTTAGAAAAAGTAATGCTGATTCCTCACATTGTTGAGGCATTGTAGAGGTCAATCAACCACTTATCTTGGAGGCTTTAAATGGAAGCACTGTTACTTGCCGGCCTAGTCGTTGGCGGCCTGGTTTTCGCCGTATCGCGCAGCCAAGGCGGCAATACCAAGAAGCGCGAACAGGCTTCTTTCGAGGACGCCATGGCTGATGCCCGTAGGTGGACCGAGCGCCTTGGCGGACAGGTCCTTAATATCGCAGGTACAGACACCGCTTCCACGCAGGCGATCGCAGACGCATCCGAGCGCTTCACCGCAGCAAACTCCGCGCTATCTTCCGCCCAGACGGTCAAGCAGGCAGAGTTAGCGCGTGAATCCGCGCTCGAGGGACTGCACTACATGAACGCAGCCCGCGAGATCATGGGCCTGCCTGCCGGCCCTGAGCTTCCACCTCTCGAAGGCCAGCGCAAGGCCGGCAAGGTCACTGAGACCCGCACCATCAACCACGAGGGCCAAGAAATCACCGCGTCCCCAGTGGCTACAGATCGCACCCCGAACTACTACCCAGGTGGCATGGTTGCAGGCCGCCCAGTTCCTGCGGGCTGGTACTCCACCCCGTGGTGGGCTTCCGCTCTCACCACCGGCATGTGGACCGCTGCGTCCTTCATGATGTTCAGCTCCCTGTTCGGCGGCATGGCTGGTGTTGGTTACGGCGCCGACCAGTGGGAGGCCGGTTACGGTGACGGCTACGAGGACGGCCTCGCCGCCGCCGAGGGCGGCGACATGGGCGAGGCCGGCGAGATGGGCGAGGCCGGCGACATGGGCGACATGGGTGACGCCGGCGGTGACGGGGACTTCTTCGGCGGCGACGGCGGCATGTTTGACGGCGGCGGCTTCGATTTCGATTTCGACTTCTAAAACCTCTTTTTCGGGGGCTCACATTCTCACAGGATGTGAGCCCCCGTTTTTGCACTGATGAGGAGCCCAGGCCCATCGTTGCGGCCACAGGAGCCAAGAAAGCCTCCGCTGTTGTGCACTGAGCACAACAGCGGAGGCTTGAGTTGCTACGTAGTTTAGGATTCTGGGATCTCTGGTGCGATACCGGTGCGCTCGTAGTCAGCGAGGATGTCGATGCGGCGCTGGTGGCGTTCTGCCTTGCTCCACTCCTGGTCAAGGAAAGCATCAACGATCTTGAGTGCTTCTTCCTCGGAGTGCATACGGCCGCCGATGCCGATCAGCTGAGCGTTGTTGTGCTCGCGTGCCAGGCGTGCGGTCTCTTCAGACCATGCAAGTGCGCAGCGTGCGCCCTTAACCTTGTTGGCTGCGATCTGCTCGCCGTTGCCGGAGCCACCAAGTACGATGCCCAGGGAGCCTGGGTCGTTGACTACGCGGCTAGCTGCCTCGATACAGAATGCTGGGTAATCGTCATCAGCATCGTAGGTGTGGGCACCGCAGTCGATGACCTCGTGGCCAGCCTTGGTGAGGTGCTCTTTAATTACATTTTTCGTTTCGAACCCTGCGTGGTCCGCTCCAAGATATACGCGCATGCTCTTTACCTTAGCCGAAACCTTAGTCGAACTTTGGGAATTCCGTGCGCGTGCGCTTCAGCTCGAAGAAGTATGGGTTGGAGGCCAGCTGGACGGAGGCGTCGAAGAGCTTGCCGGCGTCTTCGCCGCGTGGGATGCGGGTGATGACTGGGCCGAAGAATGCGGTCTCGCCGAACTTGACCACTGGGGTGCCTACCTCGTCGCCCACGGCGTCCATGGCCTGCTGGTGGTAGCCCTTGAGGGATGCGTCGGCGTCCTCGGTATCCGCCACTGCTGCGTAGGACTCATCGAGGCCGACCTCAGCGAGGGCCTTCTTGATGAGCTCGTTGTAGGCGCCCTTTTCCTTCTTACCGGACTCGCCGCCTGGGTGGATGAGCGTTCCGAGGGCGGTGTAGAGCTCGCCTACCTTCTCTGGCTCCTTGTCAGCAACGGCAGCAAAGACACGCGCTGGGCCCCACGCCGCAACCATGCGCTCCATGTACTCAGGGTCTAGATCGCGGCCTTCGTTGAGGACAGCCAGGCTCATAGGGATCCACTCGACCTCAATGTCGCGTACCTTTTCTACTTCCTTAATCCAGCGGCTAGTCACCCACGCAAATGGGCACGTTACGTCGAACCAGAATGAGACTTTGTCAGCCATTGTTTTTCTCCTTAGTAGTTTTCTTTCGCGGGCGGTGGTGATCTCCCGTTTGATATCCCGCACCTCAACCAGCGTATGCGCGCAGTCCTTGTTTGTGCCACGTTGGTATTCTGGTGAGCCGTACGTTGACCGCATCCAGGTACTGCGGAAAGCTAGAAAGAAGGATGAATAAGAATGTCTTCGACTAATCTGACCCTCACCGAAGCCCGCCACCGAGCACGCCTTTTGAGCGTCAATCATTATGACTTTGCCATTGACGTCACCGGCGCACCACAGGGCGAGGAGACCTTCCCCTCCACCACCGTGGTCACCTTTGAGGTGAAAGAGGAGGGCTCCACGTTCATTGACTTGATCGCGCGCAGCGTGTCTCTAGTTGAGCTCGACGGTGAGGACATCACCGCAGCCGCCGTTTCTACCGCCCAGGAGGGCGCTAAGGCGGGCTCCTATGACTCCAAGAAGGGCATCGCGCTGAACAATCTCAGAGTGGGCCAGCATGAGCTCAAGGTGGTTGCGGAGTGCGAGTACAACCACAACGGCCAGGGCCTGCACGTGTTTACGGACCCCGCAGACGATGAGACTTACCTGTACACCCAGTTCGAGACCGCGGACGCCAAGCGTGTCTTTGCGTGCTTTGACCAGCCAAACCTGAAGGCTACCTACACCATTTCTGTTACCGCGCCGGATGAGTGGGAGGTCATCACCAACGCGCCCCAGCGCCGGACCAGCGCGCCTGCCGGTAGCGGTACGGTCAACATGTCTGAGGTGGACTACCCGCTGTCCACGTACCTGATCGCCATCTGTGCCGGCCCGTACGCCTCCGTGACCGATACCTGGCAGGGCACGCTCACCCACCACCCAGAGACCCCAGAGGACCAGCCGCACGAGCTGGAGATTCCGCTGGCCATTTACTGCCGCAAGTCCCTGTTTGAGCACCTGGACGCTGAGACCATCTTCACTGAGACCAAGCAGGGCTTTGACTTCTACCACGCGAACTTTGGCGTGGCGTACCCATTTGGCAAGTACGACCAGCTGTTCGTGCCGGAGTTCAACGCGGGTGCGATGGAAAACGCCGGCTGCGTCACCTTCCGCGACGAGTACGTATTCACCTCCAAGGTGACCAAGTCTCGCTACGAGCGCCGCTGCGACACCATCCTGCATGAGATGGCGCACATGTGGTTCGGCGATTTGGTGACCATGCAGTGGTGGGATGACCTGTGGCTCAATGAGTCCTTCGCAACCTGGGGCGCCGCTATTTCCCAGGCTGAGGCCACCGAGTACTCCAACGCCTGGGTGACCTTCGCTAACGCAGAGAAGTCCTGGGCCTACCAGCAGGATCAGCTACCATCCACGCACCCCATCTCTACTGACGCGTCTGACATCGAGACGGTGGAGCAGAACTTCGACGGCATCACCTACGCCAAGGGTTCCTCCGTGCTCAAGCAGCTGCAGGCGTACGTGGGCCGCGAGAACTTCTTCGCGGGCGTGCGCCAGCACTTTGCTAACCACGCGTTTTCTAACGCCACCTTTGATGATCTCCTCGGCGCGTTCGAGAAGGCCTCCGGCCGCGACCTCTCCGGCTGGGCTGACCAGTGGCTCAAGACCACCGGCATCAACACCCTGTCCCCGCAGTTCACGCTTACCGACGACGGCACCTACGCAACCTTCAACGTAGCCCAGTCCGGCGCGGCCCCAGGTGCGGGTGAAACCCGCACCCACCGCACCGCGGTGGGCCTGTACTCCTTGGACGACAGCGGAGCTGTCGTTCGCACCAAGCGCGTCGAACTGGACGTGGAGGGCGCAACCACTGAGGTTCCTGAGCTCGTCGGAGAGCCAAAGGCTGACCTGGTGATCGTCAATGATGATGACCTCACCTACTGCCTCATCGGGCTGGACGAGGACTCCGCGGCCTTCGTGGTGGACAACATCGATAAGATTGAGGACCCCATGGCGCGCACCCTATGCTGGTCCGCCTCCTGGGAGATGACCCGCAGCCAGCAGATGAAAGCGCGCGACTTCATCGCACTGATTGCCAAGGGCGCAGCCTACGAGACCGAAATCTCCGTGCTTGACCGCATCCTCCTGCAAGCGGTGAGCGCGCTCAAGACCTACGCTGATCCAGAGTGGGCCAAGGCAGAAGGCGCTGACATCCTGGCTGATGCGCTCATCGCCGGCGCCCAGACCGCAGCCCCTGGCTCAGACTTCCAGCTCGCCTTCATCCAGGCACTGGCCAAGGCACCGCTCAACACCGCGGCAGTCAACGTGTTTGATCAGATCCTAGCCGGCAACGCGCCGTTCAAGGGCCTACAGATTGACTCTGACCTCAAGTGGTGGGCCCTGACCGCCCTGATCGCGCACGGCACCATCCAGAACCCAGCCGCTGCGGTGGACGAGCTCCTTTCCGAGGACAAGACCTCCTTCGGCCAGGTAGCCGCACTGCGCGCGCTCGCCGCAGTCAACACCGACGAATCCAAGGCAGGCGTGTGGGACGAGGTGACCGCGCTGCCATCCACCCTGGGCAACCTGGCCATGCGCCACAAGCTAGAGGGCCTGACCTTCACCGGCTCCGGCCAACACCTCCAGCGCTTCAACGAGCGCTTCTTCGAGATCGCCCGCCCCATCTGGGACGAGCTGTCCAACGACGGCGCCGCCGACATCCTCGCCGGCACCTACCCACGCTGGGACATCACCGAGGAGGGCATCGCCCGCGCGAAGAAGTTCCTCGCCGACGAGACCCTGCCAAGCGGCCTCAAGCGCGTGGTCTCTGAGCGCACGGCCGAGGTAGAGCGCGCCCTAGCAAACCAGCGCTTCGACGCCGCCCAGTAGCCCGCCCACGCTTACTAGTGCTAGGTTGCGTACTGAGCACTAGTAAGTGAGGTCAATGCATGGACAAGCGAGTAGGAACAGCAGACCGAAACCACGCGCTGGACGTACTGAGCAACGCGTTTGCTGACGGATACCTGACCCTGCAGGAGTTCGACGAGCGCTCAGGGCGCGTGGTCGAGGCCACCTACCGCGCGGACATCGAGCATCTCCTGGCCGACCTCCCTCAGGACCCCACCGAAATGGCCATCCGCGGGCTGCCCCACCACCGCGCGGAAGCCGAATTAGCGCAGCTGCGCCGCAAGGGCAAGATTCTCAAGATCACGGACTCTGTCACCATTGCGTTCATGGCGTTCTGCTTTGTGGTGGCGATCCTCACCGGGCAGAACTGGCCCCTCTTCTTGGGCATCTTTGGCACGGGTGCCGGTCTCATTGGAGGCCGCGTTATCCTCGGCTTGAGCGATGCCGAGGAAGACTTCCTTGAAGAAATCGAGGCGGAAGAACTTAACAACCGCGAGGAGCGCCTGCGTATCGCGCTGAAACGACGCAAGGAAATGGGCAGCTAGTTAGCCGCCTTGATGATCTGGGCTATGTCCCTGCGGGCGTCGCGAGCTTCCTTAATGGGAAATACCGGCCACACATGGTTCATGCCCTCCACCTCGTGATAATCCACATCAATGCCGCGCTCCCTAGCGATGCGGCAGAGCTTGCGGGCGTCCGCGTTGAGGACGTCATAGGTGCCGGTGAACACGGAGATCCTGCCCAAGTTCTCCAAGCTTCCGTACATGGGCGACACGCGGTGATCCGTGGTATCCCACTCCCCCGCCCACATCTCGCCGGCCACGATCATGGTGGTCAGATCCAGCATGGAGTCATTGTCCTGAATGGCGGCGGCGGCCTCGTCCGTCATGGTGAGATCTAGCCACGGGGAAATCAAGATGATCTCGCGTGCACCGGGCTTGCCTTCGGCTGCGCGCAGCTGGGATAGCGCCAGCGCCATGCCGCCGCCGGCGGAGTCTCCCATCACCACGTCTGGGTTGAGCTCGTCCCACACCTTCATCATCATGGGGATGACCTCGCTGGCGGTGTGATTGGGGGCCAGCGGGTACAAAGGCATAAATATCTCTGCCTGGGCATTGCGGGCGAGCTCCTCTGCCATGAGCTCCTGGAACACGAAAGGGCGATGAGCGTAGCCGCCGCCATGGATATAGAGGACGCGGGTAGTGGAGGAATCCGCGTCATCGCCGTAGCGGATGGTGTCAATGCCGGCGATGGTGGAGCGGGACACGGTGGGCATGAAGCCTATGCGGGAGCGCCAGTAGCCGTCGTTGAGCAGGCGCTGGCGGCGGACAAACTTCTCCGCGGCCTCGCGCTCACGCAGGGGGCCGCGGCGGTTGAAGGTGCGGATGACGCGGTCTGCGCCCACTGCGCCCGGGCTGCGGGGATCAAACTCGTCGCGGCCAATAAGGCCCCACGTGGACAGCCATAACTTCCAGTACAACTGGAGGCCTTCCAACACGGCGGTTAGTCCTAGTCCCTTGAGTCTCAACGAAAACCCTCAATCAAAAACGGTTGTGGTGATGCGTTCGAGCCTACAAAACGGACTACGCCTGTGCCACTGCCTCCAGTGCGGTGTCGATGTCTGCGAGGAGATCCTCAATGTCCTCGATACCCACAGAGATACGGACCAAGTCACGTGGGACCTCCAGCTCGGAGTCCGTGACGGACTGGTGCGTCATGGTAGCTGGGTGCTCCAACAGGGACTCCACGCCACCTAAAGACTCAGCCAAGCAGATGAGCTTGGTGTTCAGGCAGAAGGCGCGGGCGGCGTCCTCAGAATGGAAGCGCACAGAAATCATGGCGCCAAAGCGGCGCATCTGCTTCTTAGCCACCTCGTGGCCTGGGTGGGACTCAAGGCCTGGGTACGCAACGGAGGCGACCAACTCGTGGGCGTCCAGGTGCTTTGCGATGACCTCGGCGTTGTCGCAGTGGCGGTCCATGCGCACGGCCAGGGTCTTGATGCCGCGGGCGGTGAGGTAGGCGTCGAACGCGGATGGGATGGGGCCCGCACCGCCCTGCATGAACAGCAGATCCTCATCAATCTGGGCGTCATTGGTGACGACAACGCCGCCCACAACGTCAGAGTGGCCGCCCAAGTACTTGGTGGTGGAGTGCAGAACTACGTGCGCACCCAGCTCCAGAGGGTTCTGCAGGTACGGGGACGCGAAGGTGTTGTCCACCACCAGCTTGGCTTCCGAGCCGGAGACAACCTCAGCCACGGCGGCGATGTCCGTGATGGCCAGGCCTGGGTTGGATGGCGTTTCCAGCCACACTACCTTGGTGTTCTCGCGCAAAGCCTCTGCCACCTGGGAGGCGTCCGTGGTGTCTACCACGGTGTAATTGATGCCCCACTGGGAGAAGATGGAATCGATCAGGCGGTAGGTTCCGCCGTAGGCATCATGGCCGAAGATCATGTGGTCACCTGGCTTGAGCAGGACGCGCAGGAGGACATCAGTAGCCGCCATGCCGGATGCGAACGCGCGACCAAACTGGGCCTTCTCCAGCGCAGCCACCGTCTGCTCAAGCGCCGTGATGGTTGGATTGCCGCAGCGGGTGTACTCGTAGCCACCGCGCAGCTCATTGAGACCGTTCTGGGCGAACGTGGTGGAAGCGTAAATAGGGGTGTTGATGGGGCCGTACAGGGAGTCGGGCTCGTAGCCAGCGTGGATGCTGTTGGTGGAAAACCCTTGGGATCGTGGATCAGCAGCAGACATGGGGACTCCTCAATCAGATAAAACGCTACAAAGTTATCCCCAGATAGTAGACCAAGCTGTCCATTTCTTACAGACTTCCGCCACTTTGGCCCAAGACGCCGCGCCCATAAGAGCCAAACCTGCACCACACACGGTTGCGCGGATCACACATCGCGATGAATAAAATTCCTTTTGGCTCACGCCCTAAGCGTTACTAAGGTGGGTTCCATGATTGTTGCGCAAGACGAAGCCCCCACCACTGTTTTTGACGTCAAACCCACCAATGTCATCACCCCAGCTCCCACCGCTGGTGAACGCATTGAAGAAGCGACGGAAGAACTCAACCGCTTCCAGCGCTGGCTCGCCAGCGACCAGGTCCAGCAGTGGCTCGTGGAAAAGCCTTTCGAGATCATCCTCACCATCATCGGCGCCATCCTGCTGCACGCCATCCTGGTGTTTGTCATCAACAAACTGGAAAAGATCAACATTGGCAAATCCCTGCGCGTACAGTCCGCCCTGGCGGCGCGCTTAGGGCGCCGCAACGCGGGCGCCGCCAGCAAGCGCGGCCAAGCCACCGAGGCGATGGTGGCCACCCAGGAGGAGCGGCGCCAGTCGCGCATTAGGACCCTGAGCTCCGTCGGAAAGTCCGCAGTAGCGATCTTCGTGTGGGTGTGGGCAGTCATTGCCATCCTGACCACCGTGGGCGTCAACGTGACACCACTGCTCGCCTCCGCCGGTGTGGCCGGCGTGGCCCTGGGCTTCGGCGCGCAAAGCCTGGTCAAGGACTTCCTGTCCGGCATCTTCATGCTCATCGAAGACCAGTACGGCGTGGGCGACTGGATCAACGTGGGCGAAGTAGAAGGCACCGTAGAAGAAGTCACCCTGCGACTAACCACCCTGCGCGACAACAACGGCACCCTGTGGTACATCCGAAACGGCGAAATCCTGCGCATCGGCAACTCCTCACAGGAATACGCCGTAGCCGTCATCAACTCCCCTGTCTCACTGAAAGCCGACACCAACGAGGCCACCGAAGCCGTCAAACGCGCCGTGGAACAAGCCATCGAACGCCCCGACATTGCCGAACTGCTGCTCAAGGAACCAGAGTTCGACGGCGTCAACGCCATCAAGGTGGACCACATGATCATCCGCACCCGTCTCGAAGTGCTGCCAGGCCAACAGTGGTTCGTCGAACGCGAGGTAGGCACCGCCATCATCCGCGAATTCCGCAAAGCAGGAATCCCCGCCCCCAACTTCGTCCCCACCACCAACCGACCAGAATAAGGAGCACGCCGTGCAGCTACCCGACCCCGCACAGCAACCAGCAAACCGCGCGCAACAACGCTTCTACGACTCCGTGGGCGGCGAAGAAACCTTCACAAAACTCGTCCACGAGTTCTACACCCGCATGCGCAACGACGACCTCATCGGCCCCATGTACCCCGACGACGACTGGGACGGCGCCGAAGACCGCCTACGCTGGTTCCTCGCCCAATACTGGGGCGGGCCGCAAACCTTCAGCGAACACCGCGGCCACCCACGCCTACGCATGCGCCACAACCGCTTCCCCATCGGGCCCGCCGAAGCCGAACGCTGGCTAGAGATCATGGACGCCTCACTGGCCACCATCGACGACACCACCCTCCCGCCAGCGCACCGCCGCGCCATGCGCGACCACATGGAGCGCGTGGCCATGATGCTGATTAACAAGGCGCCGTAAAACTGGGTGCGCTGGGGATCGGCTAAATGAGCAGGCTCAGGCCACGAGAGCTGTAAACGCTGCCGAAGGGGGCGTCAATGCGCACCCAGCGGCCACACTGGGAAACCCGCAGGTGGCGCGGCACGGAGGTGTCCTCGGCGAACATCGCCGGGATGAAGCCTAAGGAAGTACACGTGAAGATCTCCCGCATGGAGATCTCCGCGTGAGATGAGGTGGCCTCATTGGCCACCGTCAGCACCGTCTGATCCAAAAGCGACGCCGGTGGGCCCAAGGGCCCGGAAAACTGGCGCGCGAGCGCCTGGCCCTGGGTAGCGAGATCCTGAGCGACGGCGACGGGGATTTCGTCGATAAGCTGAAAACCGGCCACCGGCGGCAGCGCGCCAGCCCACGCAAAGTCACACGCAGTGAGGCTGGCAGACACAGAATCAGGAGAGCCCATGGCGGCCAAGAGATCCGCGGCGCGGGCCACGGAGCCGGAGCGGGACACGGTGCCGGCGGTGCGTCGGGAAGCAAGAGTAGAAAACGGCGTCTGAATAAACACCTCAACCACACCATCGCGCACCGACGACACACGCACCAACCCATCCGGGGAGGTACGCGTAAAACGCTGCAACATGGCCTTAACGCCCGCCGCAGCGTGCAAAGTTACATCAAAATGAGACATCGCTAGACAGTTGGCGCCACAGCGGCCTCAAGAACCGCACGCTCAGCCTCACTCAACGGACGCGCACGACCAGAATCAATATCCACAGCCACGGAAACAACCTCCACCACGCACGCCACCTTGCGGTCAGCGCCCTTAATCTCCTGGCGCGTAGCCAGAGAAGAATTGCCCACATGGGTGACAGAAGTTTCTACAACAACCTCCTGCGTACCCGGCAAAATCGGGCGGAAATACTCCACCTCAAGCTTGCGCACCACTACCGCCGGCATCTCCAGGCCAGCCTTATCAAAGAGACCGTAACCGTGCTCCATGCGAGCCTCCTGCGCCAACTCCACATAAGCAGAATTAGTAATGTGACCATAACGGTCAAAATCACCCCAGCGCACGGGGACTACACTCGAAAAAACATGCGGGTTGAGATCAGTCATTGTTCAGCCTCTTAAATTTAAGTATTCGTCCACTTGGTGTGCACTACAGGCACGACCCTAACAACCTTAGCCCCACTTTGGTGATTTAGCACACGCGAAACAACGCCATTCAGCAAAAGCAGCAGATCCGCTAGCACCCCAAACCATGAGGTGGCAGGAATAAAATAGCCCCGAACCGAGATAGCGGCGCGGGGGAACGTGCTGTGAGCCTACCTAGACTCAACGCGTGGGCGGTTAACCCAGGTGAGTTCAAAGCCCATGGCGTCGAAGAGGTCGAAGGCGTCCGTGGTGGCGTCCTCGATGCTATCTGCGACATCCTCACCACCGGACGTAATGTCCACCACCACTTCATCAGGGGTGGACTTAGCGACGTCGGTCACCTCCTGCACCATCCAGCCACCACGGCCACGCACACCCAGCTGATCCGTGGCGAGCTCATCAAACCACGCCTGCACCGCGGCGCGGGCGTTAGCACCACTGACGGTAAGGCGCACCGTCGCCGGCGCATCAATGCTGTTGTCTAACCAATCATGGTCCATCACGTATTTATTGCTCATGGCATACGAGTGTACGCATAAACGCCCACCACCAACGGCGGTGGGCGCGTGCCTGTAGCCGTAGCACCTTTAGGTGTTACGGCTGTTGTGTGTTTTTGGTGGGGTTTATCCGAAGATTTTTCTGCAGCCACCGAGCATGGCAAGCGGGTGCTGGTTTCTCCTATCCGGTAACCCGTAGGCTGATACCCAGTAGGCAAACGGTCCGCGTTTTTCAATGTGCCCGTGGATGTTGTTCCACCAGTCATCATCGTTGATCCCGTTGTGGTAGGCACATAGTGGCACCAAATTCTTGATGTTAGTGTCGCCACCGTTTTTCCATGCCACTACGTGGTGGAGTTGGCAGTCATCGAACGCCACCGTGCATCCTGGTGCTACACAGGTGGGGTTTTCCGCGAACGCCGCATAGCGTTGTTTCTGGTTGGCAAACCGTTGTGTGCGGAACATGTTGAGTGTGCCTTCTTCTTCATCCACAAGAGCAACCAGCCCATAATCGGTTAGTAGGCGTTCTAGGTATTCTTTATCCGATAGGACGGTGCCATCAGAACACACCACTTTAATACCGTCACCCTCACCACGAATGATTTTGGCGTGTTCTTCTACGGGGACTACTACTAGTGGTGTGTAGCCACCTTGGGGCACACCTGCGTCGCCGCGAAGGAGTTCGGCGAAGGCTTCACCCCGGGCCTGGTCCTTGGTTTTATCCTTATCCGCTTCCATCAGGCTTTTTACGGCTTCTTTAAGGCTGCGGTTGATGTCGGCCAGGTGTGCTTGGGGTGCGGTGAAATAGAGAGTGCCCATGCCGTCTGCACCACGGACGGTGCGCATCGCTGTTGTTCTCTTAGCGGGTGGTTGTTTCAGTTCTTTCACCCGCTTCAACGCGAGTGTGTTGATGACTGCTGCGGGGCGCTTCTTTCCGGTGAGTTCGCGCCAGAGGACCCATTGTTCGCGTTCAGTGGTGAGTTTTTCTACGTGTGCGCGGATCATGGTGAGTACGGACAGGGAGAACCCGTGTTCAATGGCTGCCTCGACGGTGCGGCGTTGCTGCATGGTGTACCGAGTTGTGCCGTAGAGCCAGGCGGCGGTGCCGATGAGTTCTTTTGCGTCGCGTGGGGCGATGGTGTCAAACTCCCAGTGTTTGCGGCCGTGGAATGCGCGCAGCAGGATGGCACCGCTGTTCATGGCGGTGAGGTAGTCCTGGAGTGCTGCGTGATCATCGGTCATGGCATCAACCGTAAACGCACACACAAGACCAGAAAAGCGGCCCCTAGGAAAACCGGCGATTCTGTGGATAACCCCCGAGGTTTCACCCCGAGGCGCCATTGGGGCCTGTGGATAACTCCTTAAAACACCGAACCCCGCCACCAGCGTGCGTGCTGGTGGCGGGGTATGAGCTGTGCCCGGCTGGGGTTTAGCGGGTCAGCTTGCGGTGGGTGACGCGGGATGGGCGTGCGGCCTCTGGGCCGAGGCGCTCAACCTTGTTCTTTTCGTAGTCCTCGAAGTTGCCCTCGAACCAGAACCACTGGCCCTCGGCAACGTTGCCTTCCCATGCGAGGATGTGGGTACAGGTGCGGTCCAGGAACCAGCGGTCGTGGGAAATGACCACTGCACAGCCAGGGAACTTCTGGAGTGCGTTTTCCAGGGAGCCCAGGGTTTCAACGTCGAGGTCGTTGGTTGGCTCGTCAAGCAGGATCAGGTTGCCGCCCTGCTTCAGGGTCAGGGCCAGGTTCAGGCGGTTGCGCTCGCCACCGGAGAGAACCTTGGATGGCTTCTGCTGGTCTGGGCCCTTGAAGCCGAACGCGGACAGGTACGCACGCGATGGCATTTCGTTCTGGCCAACGATGATGTAGTCCAGGCCATCAGAGACAACTTCCCATACGGTCTTTTCTGGGTCGATGTTCTCACGGTTCTGGTCAACGTAAGACAGCTTGACGGTCTGGCCAACCTTGACCTCGCCGGAGTCTGGCTCCTCCAAGCCGACGATGGTCTTGAACAGGGTGGTCTTACCCACACCGTTAGGGCCGATCACGCCCACGATGCCGTTGCGTGGCAGGGTGAAGGAGAGGTCCTTGATCAGGATGCGGCCGTCGAAGCCCTTGGTCAGGTTGTTAACCTCAACGACCTGGTTGCCCAGGCGTGGTGGGGTTGGGATCTGGATCTCTTCAAAGTCGAGCTTCTTGTACTGCTCTGCCTCTGCTGCCATTTCCTCGTAGCGCTGCAGACGAGCCTTGTTCTTGGCCTGACGTGCCTTAGCGCCGGAGCGAACCCACGCGAGCTCTTCCTTCAGGCGCTTCTGCAGCTTCTGGTCCTTCTTTCCTGCAACCTCAAGGCGCTGCGCCTTGGTCTCCAGGTAGGTGGAGTAGTTGCCCTCGTATGGGTAGAGCTTGCCGCGGTCAACCTCACAGATCCAGCCAGCGACGTGATCGAGGAAGTAGCGGTCGTGGGTGACGGCGAGGACGGCGCCCTTGTAGTCAGCGAGGTGCTTCTCCAGCCACTGCACGGACTCGGCGTCGAGGTGGTTGGTTGGCTCGTCAAGAAGAAGGAGGTCTGGCTCGGACAGCAACAGCTTGGCCAGCGCGACGCGGCGGCGCTCGCCGCCGGAGAGGTTGGTCACCGGCGCGTCGGAAGGCGGGCAACGCAGAGCCTCCATGGCCTGCTCAATCTTGGAGTCAACTTCCCACGCGTCGGCTGCGTCGAGCTCCTCCTGCAGCTTGCCCATTTCTTCCATGAGCTCATCGGTGTAGTTGGTGGCCATCTCCTCAGCGATGGCCTCGAAGCGCTGCTTCTTCTCAAAGATGCCGCCCAGGCCCTCCTCGACGTTCTCGCGAACAGTCTTCTCCTCATTCAGAGGTGGCTCCTGCAAAAGGATGCCCACGGTAGCACCTGGGTCAAGGAAAGCCTCGCCGTTAGATGGCTGGTCCAGGCCCGCCATGATCTTGAGGATGGATGACTTACCGGCACCGTTAGGGCCAACAACACCAATCTTTGCGCCTGGGTAGAACGCCATGGTGACGTTGTCCAAAATGACCTTGTCACCAATGGCCTTGCGCACGTTCTTCATCGTATAGATGAACTCGCCCACTGATAGTCCCCTTAAAGGTTTGAAAGTATTTCTTTTATCAGCCCTCTAGGGTACATGATCTGCACTATTTCCCCCACACAGCCAAACGGGAGCGCCTTCAAAAGGACACTCCCGTTTGTGCGTGCCGACGATCAGAATGGGGCCGCAGGTTCCTTGGTGCTCTGCTTACGGGTTGTTGTCACCGAACGTGGCTCCTTATTCGCCGCTGCCTTGGCAGCGGCGTTGGCACCGGAGCCCTCAGGCTCGGCCGCCGCCGCGGCGTCACCGGCGGTGTCTGCCGGCGGTGGGACGTCGGAAAGATCGGTGTCTACCAAGCCCTCATCGCTGTGGGGAGTGTCCAGCTCCACCCCGTCCAGCCTGACCTCGTCGTCGGCAATGCTGCGGCGCGAGCCCGCCACATACCAAGACAGCTCGAGGCCCACGTTGGTGGCGCGCAGAACCGGGCGGGAACGCTTGTTGCCGTCCTTATCCTCCCAGGAACTGGTGTACATGTAGCCGTTGGCCATGATCGGACGCCCCTTGATCAGGGACTTCTTCACGTTCCTCGCCAGCTGGCCCCAGCACTCAACGTCAATGAAGAAGTGGTCCATGTCCACCCACTCCACCGCGCCCGCGCCCTCTGGGTTGTAGCCGGCGTTAGCCAAGTTCTGCTGCGCCTGCGCCGCGCTGGCGGGATCCACCTGGCGCTGCACTCGGCGCGAACAGGCCACGCGCATCTTGGTCACGTAGTTGTTGTTGCGGGTCTTAGTAAGCTCTGGGTCCTCAATGAGGTTGCCCATGACCGTTACCGTATTGTGCATAGTGATTGAGTCACTTTCTCCGCCACACGTGGCGGTGTTCGGTGACCTTCCCTTAGGTTTCTTTCCCGCCCCAGTAAAAGAGGAAAGATCACAAAGGATTAAGTACTGCCCCACCACGTAGAGCCTTAAGGTGGCGCACCTCCCACTGTGGCAAGGTACAAGCGCCAACGCCACCCGCTTCGAGCAAAAGTGCCGTTTCTGTGGATAACCGCACACCTGCGCCAGGCGTTTTCCACAGGCGCGGTGGCTCATGCCCAAGAAGAAGGGGCGTACACGCTGCTTAGACCCTTGCCACCAATGCCTCTCCTGCTCGCCTAACCAAGGACACCACCGCTTGTACATGAGCCGAAGCACAAAGAAAGTCACCTGTAGATCAGGTCTTCTGCTCTACAGGTGACTTCCTTAGGGTAATGAAGGCTTAGGTATCCGCCCGCTTTTGTCGCTCGTCCTCAGAGACGGTGTCCTTGGATAGCTTCTGTGCCTCTCGCTTGGCGCGGTTCACGGACTGCGCCTGGGATGGGCGGGAGTGGGTGGCACCGCCGGAAAGCTGCGCCAGCATAGCGTTGTATGCGGCAAGCTCATCGTCTTCATCGATGTCATCCGCCGTAGCTTCGCCGGCGGCCACGGCCTGCTCGTGGTGCTTGCGGGCGCGCTCGGCCTTCTCATCAAAGGCCTTGGTCTCCTCGCGGTCCTCGCGCAGCCACAGCATGAACAGCGTGCCAAAAACGATCACCAGTGGGAAGGAGCCGGACGCCCACGCGATGCCGCCGCCAACATCCTGGTCCGCCATCAGGTCCACCTCGAACGGCAGCTCCAGCGAACGGTAGAAGTCCTCTGCGAGGATCTGTGACAGCTGCATCAGGTACACGCCAAAGTAGAGGTGGAATGGCATGGAGAACACCAGCCACGCAAGACGCTTGACCACGGAGTTGTACGCCGGCTTAGGATCGCCACCAATCATCTCCCAGTAGTAGAGGTAACCAGAGCCCAAGAAGACCCAGTTCATGATCAAGTGGCCCGCGTGCTCAGAGACCATGAGGTCATACCACGGCGTGATGTAGAGCAGGTAGAAGATGACCACGAACTGGATGGTGTTAAACCACGGCTTCATCACAAACGCCAGCGTGCGTGACTTCAAGAACGCCTGAATCCACTCGTGCATTCCTGGGCGCCCCGGCGCGCCAGGCTTAATGGCCTTCAGCGCCAGCTCGATGGGGTTGCCCAGAACTAGGAACACAGGAATAACCATGGACAGCACCATGTGGGCCACCATGTGCATGGAGAACATGGCCGTCATGTACAGGCCCACGCCGGAGCTCATGCACACGGCCAGGCTGATCGAGCCGAGCAGGAACCACGCCGTGCGCTGCCACTTCCACTCCACCCCGTTGCGGCGAAGACGCAGCACGCCCCAGATATAGAGGAGGGAAAGGATGATGCCCAGCGTGCCGAACATCAGGTCAAAACGCCACACGGTCCACACGCTGGTCAGTGTTGGTTCCTTGGTGACCTCGTAGCCCATCTCCAGGATCATGGGCGACAGTTTGATGTCACGCGGTGGCGGTGGCGGGGTGCGCGACATGGAGGTGGCAACGCCCATGATGGCCGCCATGAATACTGTCTCCACGATGGCCACGCGCGCGAACAGGCGCGTGGATCCGCCCGCCGCATTAATCAGCGGGATGGTCTTCTTCCGGTGGTACCAACCGAACAGCGCTAGCACGATGGTGAGCACAAACTTGGCCACCACCGTACCGCCGTAGGCCACGGTGAACAGGTCCTCAAAGCGCACGCGGATGCTGGCGTTGATCACGCCCGTCACGGCCATCACGATCGCCGCGATGAACGCAATCTTGGAGTATCGCGCAACGGCCACACCCATATCTGGGCCGAGCCTGCGCGCGTGGGCGATCAGGCCCAGCAGGCCGCCCACCCACAACAGGGCGAACAAAATGTGCCACAACAGGGAGTTAGTACCGTAATCATGGTCACCACCTGCCGCGGAGTGGCCCGACAGCCCCAGTGGCGCGGTGGTCAATACGGCGCCGACGAGCCACACCGGCTGCCACATCCACCGCGACGTAAACAGGCTCAGCGTGCCCACCACGAAGGAGATGCCGGCCACCATCAGCCACACGCGCGCGTCAGCCACCTGGCTTAGCGCGGTGGCGATGCCATCGACGCTGAGCACGCCGGCGAGGGGCTCGCCGGCGACGTCGGAAAGCACCAACGGCACCATCATGAGGCCTATGAGGCCAAAGCCAAACAGGGCGAAAGAGCCCGTGCGCTGCGCGACGGAACCGTCCGCGGACAGCGTTGCCGACTGCAGGTCATCCGTGCGCGGCGCCAGCAGGAACGACGACGCCAGGAAGCTGCCCACCGCCAGCGATACCAAAAACCACCCCAGCGCCCGCAGGAACGGCAGGCCCGCCAGCGTGAGCGGACCCGGGTCCGGGATGCCCAGCGCCGCCAGCGACTCGCCCGCAAAAGACCAGCCCAGCACCGCGGCCACCAGGCCCGCGACCAGCCCCAACATCACGTACAGCGGCCACGTGGAACGCACCGACGCACCCCCCGAACGCGCAGCGCCCGCATGCCCCTGCGGCCCGCGCGCCTTTCCCGACGACGACTCTTGCGTCATAGTTTCAGCCATGCCCTCTAGGGTAACGCAGAGACCAGCCAAACTCGATACCGCAAACTGAGGCGAGAACGGATTACGAAAACCCTGATTACGTTGGCCTCGTTCGAAATTCACGGGACCTTCCAGTACGCAGCCTCACGTTCATTTCTCAGCATCTGCTCCACAAAACAACGCCCCCGTAGACTCTATTAATTAACCAGACCCACGACGCAGAGCAACTCGTTGAATCAGATGTTCGATTGATTAATTAATGCACGGTTCCGTGTCGCTACTTCCGAATAGTCTAGGGACGATTGCAACAAGCAACATCCCCCAAAAGTGATTTCACTCACTATTCGACTAAAAAGTAGCCGGGGACAATTTTGAGCTTTAATATTTAAGTTGAGAATTGAACCTCAGTAAGCATCGCCTCGTTTGCGATGTTGATTGCTCCAGCCGGTGACTTTTTAGTTACCGGCTTTTTTCATACCCCTCCACGAAAGGATTGGCATGTCTCGAAATTACAGGGTAGGCATTGACGTCGGATCTTTTTCGATTGGTTTCGCAGCCATCGAAGTCAACGAAGACAACCTCCCGATTAGCATCCTCAGTGCCTCGTCTCTGATACATGATTCAGGTCTGGATCCAGACAAAATCAAATCTGCTGTAACTCGACTTGCATCCTCAGGTGTAGCCCGACGAACCCGCAGGCTTTACCGAAACAAGCGCCGCCGTTTGCTGAAACTGGATAAATACATTCAGTCTCTAGGCTGGCCTACAACGGAATTTGAAAACTACGAAGACCCATTCCTGCCATGGAAGGTCCGCGCTGAGTTGGCGCTTAGCTATGTTGAAGATGAGACAGAGCGCGGTGAAAAAATATCTATGGCGATGCGCCACATCGCACGTCACCGCGGCTGGAGAAACCCATACTCCAAGGTCAACACGCTGCACACCACCACTGCCCCATCCGAGGCCTTCAACACTGTAAAGGAAGAAATCCACAAGGCTACTGGTCGTGCCATTCCAGATGAAGTCACCGTCGGGCAGTTGATTGCTCTATGCAGTTTGGGATCACAGAAGCTACGCGGAGATGGCGGTGTCCTCTCAGCACGTCTGCAGCAGAGCGATCACGCTAACGAGATTTTAAAGATTGCCGAGACCCAAAAGCTGGACCGCACGACGACAATTGGTCTCATCGACGCGGTTTTTGCAGCCGAGTCCCCCAAGGGCTCTGCGGAAGGCCGCGTTGGAAAGGATCCTCTCCAACCGGGTAAGAAGCGCGCATTGAAAGCGACGGATAGTTTCCAGCGTTACCGCATCGCTGCACTGTTGGGAAACTTGCGGATCAGGCAAGAGGGCAAGAAACGCGTACTAACCAAGGAAGAGCGCCTGCTCGTCTTCGATTACCTAGTAAATCTGAAGCACTCTGAAGAGCCAACTTGGCTCAAGGTTGCGGAAATCCTCAACATCGACCGTGGCCAACTACTTGGCACAGCAACAATGACCGACGATGGCGAGCGAGCAGGTGCAGTACCACCAGTTCACGGAACAAACCGCGCAATACTCAGGTCAAAGCACAAGGAGCTCATTAGCTGGTGGAAGCAAGCTGATAAGAATGACCAGCGAGCAATGATCAAGGCTTTGGCCAATGCCGAAGTTGACGACTTCGATTCTGAATCGGGCGCCAAGGTTCAGGAATTCTTTGCGGGGCTGACCGATGAAGATCATCAGAAGCTCGATTCACTACATCTACCTATTGGTCGCGCCGCTTATTCCGAAGACACGCTGGAGCGCATCACCTCGAGGATTCTGGATGAAGGCGTGGACCTCTACCAGGCCCGCCTCGATGAATTCGGAATTGCTCCTGATTGGGCTCCTCCGGCACCGCCTGTGGGTGAGCCGGTTGGAAACCCTGCTGTTGACCGCGTGCTCAAAGCTGTATCTCGCTGGCTAGAAAATGCCGTTTCTGTTTGGGGTCCACCTCTGTCTGTGAATATCGAGCACGTTCGAGCAGCTTTCACTAGCGAGGCCGTCAGCCGTCAAATAGAACGTGATCAGGCCAACAGGCATAAGCGCAATATGGCTCTGTTCGCGGAAATGCAACACAAATTGGGTGTCAAGGAGAAGCCCCGTCGCTCTGACCTCTGGCGATACCAATCCGTTCAGCGCCAGAATGGCCAGTGTGCTTATTGTGGTAGCCCAATTAGCTACGGCAACTGCGAAATGGATCATATTGTCCCACGCGCGGGACAAGGCTCTACCAATAAGCGAGAAAATCTCGTGGCAGTATGCCACCGATGCAATCTGCAAAAGCGCAATATTCCGTTCGCTGTATGGGCCGAGCAGACATCCATTCCAGGGGTTTCTGTAAAGGAAGCAGTTGAGCGCACGCGCCACTGGATTACAGATCCAGGCCTAAGCGCAAAGGACTTCAATAAGTTTAGGTCTGAGGTTGTGACCCGCTTCGAGCGGTCCGCCGTTGACGAAGAGATTGATGCTCGCTCGCTAGAATCTGTCGCTTGGATGGCTAACGAACTTCGTGGACGTATTAACCAAGCATTCCAAGTACACGGCACCAGCGTGCGTGTGTACAAGGGTGCTCTTACCGCTGAGGCTCGTTATGCATCTGGCATTGCCCGTCGATTGGTGTTCATTGATGGCCACGGCAAGTCCCGCCTCGACCGACGCCACCATGCCGTTGATGCTGCAGTAGTTGCTTTTGCAACTCCATACGTGGCAGAAGTACTGGCGCAACGAGTTAACTTGCGCGAGGAGCAACGCATCACTGGTGGCCCTGAACAGTGGAAGGAGTTTACCGGCGCAGACGAAGCACACAGGTCAGAATGGCGCCGCTGGGTCACTCGCATGCAGGCTCTCGCAGAACTGCTTAATGCTGCTCTTGCAGAAGATGAGATTGTAGTGATGTCTAACCTGCGCCTGCGCCTAGGAAATGGCCTAGCCCATGAGGAGAGCATCCATAGCTTGGATAGGTCCCTCACCGTGGGAAGTGAACTTTCTACAGCAACAATCGATAAAGCTGCAACGGAAGCTTTGTGGTGTGCCCTGACACGCCACCCTGACTTTGATCCGAAGAACGGCCTTCCTGCGGACCCTTCACGAACAATCAAGGTCAATGGCAAGACCCTGGCTGCCGATGACAAGCTGGAGTTCTTCCCTGTTACCGCTGGCGCCATGAAGCTGCGCAACGGTTACGTGGAGCTTGGTTCCGCCTTCCATCACGCGCGTATTTACAAGATCACCTCTGGCAAGAAACCTGTTTTCTCCATGATGCGTGTCTACACCGTTGATTTGCTGAAACACCGCCACGAGGATCTTTTCTCCGTGGAGCTTAAGCCGCAAAGCATGACCGTGCGCCAGTGTGAGCCTAAACTGCGTGCTGCTCTTGCCGATGGCACGGCTGAGTACCTCGGTTGGCTAGTTGTGGATGACGAGCTTCTCATCGACACCACAGCATTCAACACTGGCCAGGTGTACACCACGCAGCAAGAGCTGGGAACCATCAGCCGCTGGAGGCTGGACGGATTCTTCTCCAATAGCAGACTCCGCCTGCGTCCTCTGCAAATGAGTGCGGAAGGACTCAAGAGCAATGCTAAAGATGATCTGAAAAAGATTATCGACGCACCAGGCTGGAGGCCTGCAGTCAACAAGCTATTTACGTCTGGAGACGTGGTTGTTATAAGGAGGGATGCATTAGGACGTGTTCGTCTGACCAGCGATGCTCACCTGCCAATTTCTTGGAAAGTGCAGTAGCAATGAATCCGGGCTGGAGGATTCTCGATCTCACCGCATTCAGCGGATCGCTTACTTACGTGCGTGGGCGGCTTAAGGCAGTTCCAACCGAGAATGACACACCTGCCGTTGAAGTTCCCTTATCCCATATCGCGGTTGTTTTGGTTGGAGTGTCCACCAGTATTTCAGGTGCTCTTCTCACCAAATTGACGGAGTACGACGTAGCTGTAATGGTTTGTGATTGGAAAAATGTTCCCCAAGCAGCAGTTTTTCCTTGGTCAAGCCATACACGTGTTGGGGCACGCCAACTGGCGCAAGCTCACATGCCGGTTCCACGTATGAAGTCCGCTTGGGCAAAGATCGTTCAAGCGAAGGTGCGAGGGCAAGCCAACAACTTTAAGGACACGGACACACTCACTGCTAGCAAGCTGCGTAGCTTGGCCCAGCGTGTCCGGTCTGGCGACCCCGACAATATTGAGGCTCAGGCTGCCCGCCTGTACTGGAGTAAGTTTGCTTCCGATTCAGCTTTCCACCGTAACGGAGGTGTTGGTGCCGATCCGATCAATGCAGCACTTGACTATGGTTACTCCGTCCTGAGAGGTTATGGTGTCAGAGCCGTCTTGGCCTCTGGGTTGTGTGCCTCCATCGGTGTATTTCATCGTGGCAGGTCAAATCCTTTCAACTTGGTGGACGACCTCATTGAGCCATTCCGGCCAGCAATTGATCATGCTGTCGCACATCTTGACATTGGCGATGAGTTACCCCTGAGTAGGGAAACTCGAACTGCTCTTGTTGCGGCTGCTGACTGCCAGTTCCTCGAAACTGGCGAAGGCATCTCCACAGTTTTCCAAGACTTCGCGCAGAGTTTCGGACTCTACGCCGAAGGCGAATCTTCTAAGCTATCAGTTCCCTCTTGGCAAGGGCCTTTCTGATGCCGCGAAAGGATAGCGAACCCATGTGGAGCGTTGTGATGTTTGATCTCCCGGTCAAAACTGCGAAGGAACGAAAAGAGGCGACTCGGTTTCGGAAACACCTACTGGATAACGGTTTCGCGATGGCGCAGTACAGCGTATATGTCCAATACCTTCCGCTGGCTAGTAGGGTGTCCACTTTGGTGAAGGGCATTAAGAGGGAACTTCCCCGCGGTGGCGACGTAAGAATTCTCTGTGTCACGGACAACCAGTGGTCCAAAACCATTCGTTTTTCCAACCAAAGTGAGGAAAATGTTGAGGAATTACCACCCCAACTAACCATTTTTTAACAGCCCAAAAACCGGTTTTCCTATGGTGAAAACCGGTTTTTTAGAGCCTCTGAGAAGTCTATCAGGGTTATTGAGAATTGAACCCCAGCGTGTGGATGAGGTGGTGTCTGAGATGGTGAAGTCTATCAGGGTTATTGAGAATTGAACCCCAGCTGTCTGATGGTAGGTAGTCGATGTCGAGGAAGTCTATCAGGGTTATTGAGAATTGAACCCCAGCAATGGCGCACGGGGGAACCTGGGCTTGTGAAGTCTATCAGGGTTATTGAGAATTGAACCCCAGCAAGTGAGTAGATTTTGAGCTTCATTAGAGAAGTCTATCAGGGTTATTGAGAATTGAACCCCAGCACGAGAGAGTGTTTGAGCTAACAGACGTGAAGTCTATCAGGGTTATTGAGAATTGAACCCCAGCTAGATGATCCTCGCTGCGCTCGGCATCGGAAGTCTATCAGGGTTATTGAGAATTGAACCCCAGCTACGGCGTAGGCGAGGTGACGCGGTGGGGAAGTCTATCAGGGTTATTGAGAATTGAACCCCAGCCATTGCCGACGTCCTTACAAACGGGGGTGAAGTCTATCAGGGTTATTGAGAATTGAACCCCAGCAGGTCATGAAGAAAGACACCACTTATAGGAAGTCTATCAGGGTTATTGAGAATTGAACCCCAGCTCCACTCTGCCAAGGAATACACGGAAGGGAAGTCTATCAGGGTTATTGAGAATTGAACCCCAGCTACACTGACTTCACTCTAGTCATTGATAGAAGTCTATCAGGGTTATTGAGAATTGAACCCCAGCTATTGATGAATGTGGTCATTCGAGGTTTGAAGTCTATCAGGGTTATTGAGAATTGAACCCCAGCGCATTCCTACGACGAGCATTCGGCTTAGGAAGTCTATCAGGGTTATTGAGAATTGAACCCCAGCTGCTGGTTGGTGGTGAGCTGGTTGCTGAGAAGTCTATCAGGGTTATTGAGAATTGAACCCCAGCTTATTGATGAGATTGACCGCATGTCTAAGAAGTCTATCAGGGTTATTGAGAATTGAACCCCAGCACATGGAGGACGCGGCCATTGGTCAGGTGAAGTCTATCAGGGTTATTGAGAATTGAACCCCAGCTATAGATTCATTCATGTCAGCAAGACAGGAAGTCTATCAGGGTTATTGAGAATTGAACCCCAGCAATCAGCTGGTATTCAACACGGTTATAAGAAGTCTATCAGGGTTATTGAGAATTGAACCCCAGCTGACACGCAGTCACTGGGTGACGCGGTGGAAGTCTATCAGGGTTATTGAGAATTGAACCCCAGCGGGTCACCCCGCGTGATGTTTGAGAACTGAAGTCTATCAGGGTTATTGAGAATTGAACCCCAGCATTTACCGCGTGCGCTACCACGGGAACAGAAGTCTATCAGGGTTATTGAGAATTGAACCCCAGCAGTCTTTTGCGCAGGCTGTTGTCCCAACGAAGTCTATCAGGGTTATTGAGAATTGAACCCCAGCTTGGTCACCTGTAAAAAACAGTGATGAAGAAGTCTATCAGGGTTATTGAGAATTGAACCCCAGCACATGAGACTCAGGTCATCGTAGGCTTGGAAGTCTATCAGGGTTATTGAGAATTGAACCCCAGCTGCATGGGCAGGTCTTTAAATACGGTGACGAAGTCTATCAGGGTTATTGAGAATTGAACCCCAGCAAGGCGCTGAACGCTGAACGTGAAGCACGAAGTCTATCAGGGTTATTGAGAATTGAACCCCAGCGGCGTGGACTGACATGGAGGACGCCGCCAGAAGTCTATCAGGGTTGTTGAGAATTGAACCCCAGCTCATGCCGGAAATGGTTCCCGTTGGCGAGAAGTCTATCAGGGGCCTTAAGAATCGAACCCCAGCCCCGCGCTAGCGAAGATGAGCCATGTCTATATAGTACTTCGACTTTCGAGAAATTAACTCCAGCGAATGACTCCGCCCGCGTTTTTACGATCGGGCAATGAGTGCGCTAATCTTGTAGTTTGCTGGCCTCCATAGCTCAGTGGACAGAGCAGAGGGTTTCTACCCCTTTGGTCGCGGGTTCGAATCCTGCTGGGGGCGCTTTGTCATCAGTCGGGTCATACTTGACAGTATGAGTCGGGACATGATGGACAAACCGGCGGGTTCAGAATAAAAATCTGAACCCGCCGGTTTAGTTTTTGGCGGGCTCGCATTGCCTCCTAGTGAGCAAGTGCGAGTTACGTCCCACGCGGCGTCGGATGGATGAGCGCTAATCGCGATTGAACACACAAGAAGCTAGGCGATCACCACGTCCACTCAGGTGGCACCCGCCGCAGCCCAGCCCTAGGCATGCCGGCACACTCCGACCCCTCATCGACTCCTCTTTCCTTTGGCCGGCACCAGACCACAAGATCATCATTCAGGTGGCCTCCCCAGCCTTCACTGAACTGATCTCAACGCCCCGAAGCTCCCTACCTGGGAACCCTCGCCACAATCATTCCGCGAGAAAGCGGCACAAAACTAGCCCACTCCCCTTGTGCGTTACTTAAAGGAAATGGACTAGTTGAAAAGATGTGCGTTAGGCGTTGACGAGCTCGTCTTGCGTGGCCTCTTGGTGTGCTTCGAATTCGCGGTTGACCTTGCGCACGCGGTTGGCGCGGACGGTCAGGGTGATCAGAAGTGGGACCACGGTGAAGATAGCCAGTGCGATGATTGCGGTGACGTAGGTGCTGCCAAGGTCACCTTGGGTGGCGTAGACGAATGCGTCGCGGCCGTACTTCATTGGGGTCAGTGGGTGCAGGATCTGGAAGATGCCCGGCACGGTGGGCAGTGGCCACACACCGCCGAAGGAGAACATTCCTAGCGCGAATAGGCCCAGCATCGCTAGTGCGCCCGTCACTCGGCCGAGCAGTGCGCGCAGCATCTGGTTGGTTGCCGCGGCGGCACTTGCCATGCCCAGGAAGGCCAGGGCGATGCCGGACTTGGACTGAGGGCTCCAGCCCACCATGCCGGATCCCACTGCCAGGACGGCGAGGATAACTAGGCCTACAGCTACCAGTCCGAGGAAGGAGATGAGGGTAGGCCCAACGTAGGAGGTGCGGCGGTTGGTGCCAAATACGTGCGGGATGCTCATTGCGGCAACGGCCATGAGTAGGAAGCCGAACACCAAGATCATGAGCATGGATGCGCCGCCGGAGAGGGACTTCACGGTTGGGTCGGCTGGATCCACAACCAACTGGACTGGGTTGGCGTTGGACTCAACGTACTTAATTGGTACCGCTACCTGCTTGGAGGAGGCCTCCACGTTGCTGATGGTCGGCGCAGATTTGGCGCCTTCGCCGAGCTTGATGGACAGCTCGGTGGTGCCGTCCTTGAGCTGGGCGGAGCCCGCCTTGAGCTGGCTCTGGCCGTTAAGCAGCTGCTCGGTGCCGGCCGCGAGCTCGCCGGAGCCGGAGTTGAGCTGGGTGGCGCCGTCGTCAAGCCTGATGGCGCCGTCATTGAGCTGGGTGGCGCCGTCGTGGACCTGGCCGATGCCGTCCTGCAGGCGCAGCATGCCGCCTAGGTACTCAGAGGAGGGGTCGGTGAGCATGTAGTGCAGCGTCGCGGTGCCCTCCTTCAGGGTCTGCAGCTGGGACACCAAGTTGTCTGGGTTGTTGGCATCCAGCTGCCCCAGCACGCCCTCCAGTTTGGTGGCCTGCTCGTTCAGCCCCACCTGGCGCAGCATCGGGATGACGGGGCGAACCTGCGCCGCCAGGTCCTGCGCCTGCTTCAGCGCTGGAACGGCCATGCCTGTGAGCTTGCCGACGCCGGCATCAATCTGCCCCGCACCGTCACCAAGCTGGGCGGTGCCGTCCACCAGGGTGGCCGCACCGTCACGCAGCTGGGCGGTGCCACCCACCAGCGTGCCGGTGCCCGCGGACAGCTCCTTGGTGCCGTCGTTAAGCTGCTGCGCACCATCGCGCAACTGGTTCGCGCCAGCGTTGAGCTGTGCGGTGCCGTCATAGGACTGGGACAGGCCCTCGTCGATCTGCCCGGCGCCGCTATCAAGCTGCTTGGAGCCGGCCGCCGCCTCCTTGATGCCACCGCCGAGCTGATTCACGCCGCCGATGAGGCGCTCAGCATAGGACTCAGAGATGGACGACGACACGGAGGTCTTGATCTGCGGCACCAGCGCGCCGGTCAGAACAGAGCTGTTGGTGCCGTTGAAGTCATTGAACTCGAAGGCAATTTCCGGCGCCTTAGGCTCCTCATCCATCAACGTGGCCACATCCTTGGAGAAGTTCTCCGGGATGGTCACCGTAAACAGGTACGTGCCGTTAGCCAGACCATCCTTAGCCTCCTGCTCACTCACCTCCGCAAAGGAAAGGTAGTCACGCGCCAGCAGGCCCTCAACCACGGACTCACCGAAGTTTGTGGTCTCACCCTCCTGCTCGATGCCCGCATCCTGGTTCACCACCGCAAGATCCACCTCGCGCAGGGACTTCGACGGGTCATACAACGCCCACATAAAGACCATCGCCGCAAGGATGGGAAGAACAATCAGCAACGTGACTGCAAGCTTCTTCCAATTCATGCGACGGTGGCCTTCACCGAAGTGCAAAATGTCTTTCTGTGATGCAGTAGAAGCAGACATAGGGTTGATACCTCTCCAAGATCTTAAGAAAGCAACCTGCACCATCTTGAGCCCGATGTGCGCTGGGTCACCTTCTTATGTGGGTCAGGTCACAACAATATACAAAGAAGTATCGTTTCCGAAACATTTTTCTTAAAAAATTTTTGGCAGCTACACCCTTTCCGCCCCTGCCAACTAGCCCCCGCTGGCCGCTTCCGAGGGACATCTCTGCGCTAGTCTACTGCTGCTGAATACCACTGATGGACACTTGTAATCGCCCTCCTTGCCTGCCGCGCGCCAGCACCCGGCGCGCGTGGGCTCCACAGGGGCGCAGCCTTGGATAACAGCAGCGCGCCTCATCAGTGCGGCGCTTCTGGTCGGTGCTGTCTTCTGGTCAGTGCGGCAACCCTCGACTAACGCCGTGCCCTCGGTTAGTGAGGTACACCTAGACCCTCTACCCCACCACCAGCCCCCTTACAAACAAAAAGGCTGCCCCAACCGGGACAGCCTTCACAACACACTCCGCGAGCTAAATCGACTCACGGCTTTCCATAATGCCTGTTGCCGCCCCAGCAACACGATCAATCAGCGGCTCACCGGAGTCAGTAATAGCCTGCTCCCCAGTACCGGCATCAAGAACCACGTACCACTCGCGGTCATTCTTCTCAGCAGTGCCCTGAATAACGCACACTCCATCATCGAGCATCTCAAAACAGTGCACACCATCTTCACAGCCCGTCTCGATCCACAACGACAGGTACGGCGTGCGCTCCATGACGCGATCTAGCAACTCATCTAACGTTTCTGGCTTTACCATTCGAACGCTCTCACTTTCGGCTTAGTGTGGGCGAACTAGCGAACCTTCCCCTCGCCTCACGGCAAGTTCGATCACTAGTAACTATGCCTGCAACTCTCCCCAATATTCCCCTTGTTCGCAAGACAAAACTAAAACTTTTTCCAAAAAGCCAGCTCAACACCCTTAAGCGAGGCACCCCCTTTTATAGTGGGGCCAAAGACTCTCCCTAGTTACCGGACTAGAGAGATCAAAGTCCGAACAATTAGATTTTCTCGCTTTTCAGCAATCGCCACCGCTTGCTCCACAACACAATGCTTTGTAAGTACCCGAACAAATGCAATAAAAACGACCGAACTTAGCAAACACCGCCCGAGCACTAATGGCAATCATGCAATCAGCAGAACAACCCTTCCCCCTGAATACTTACCTCCCGAACAGGCGCTAGCACTGGCGAGCTTCAATCCTCACTTACGAGGTTGCTTGCGCTTCCAGTAGTGCTTTTCGGAGTTCATCGTCGACAGCGTAAATGTAAAGACCTCTGACGCCTCGGGTCATAAGAACGTTAAGCTGGTTACGTAGCAAATCCTCAGCAACTGACACTTTGCTTCCATCTGACATCGTCCTCTTGCGGACGACATTCGGATTGAAGCTCTTACTTGCGTCGAATTCTAAGATTCCGTTGCGCATACGCACAGAAGGACCAATGATCACAGCGGCATAGTTCAAGTCAAAGCCTTGAATAGTGAAGATCGATCCGACTTCATCGATAGTCTGTGGCCTTTCTGCCCATGACTTCATTTTGTTTTCGCGTTTTTCTTCGCGAGTGTAGTCGCGCTGATTATTCCATGGTTTGGAAAACTCACCGATCTCTACGCACCAAGGACCGCCACCTTCCGGTTTATGCCCAGTCGTAAACTTCCAGTCATAGGTGGCGATCAGACGAGAGATGCCTTTTTCGAGTGTTGTTTCCTCATTTGCTAGAGGCCGAATCGCCTCGTGCATGAGCGTCGGGTCTTCAAAGATCCTGATCTCATACTTGTCTTCACCAGGCTTAGGCAGCGGCGTGACAACGCCCTTGTCAAGAAATGTTCGAATCCACTTCTCAGCGGGTCCATCCGAATCGATACGCATTTGCTGGGTCAGCTCAATGATTGTATGTTTTTCCTCGTCAAACAGCCATTTCATCAGGGATTCCTCCCAGAACTGATTACCTGCCAACGCCTGCATTGGGTCAAAGATTGCGATGACAACACGAGCTAGCTTAAGGATATCCTTCAGCTGATTATTACCACGGTAAGATTGCTTGCCTTGAGTCCACAAAAGGTGAGCTTCATCGATAAGAACTACGTCTACTCGTTCCCCATCTTTGTGTTTATTGATGAAGCTTGTAGGTTTCAGGACACGAGGCCTCTTCTTGCTGTGAATACCAAGCTTCTCTGCAATCGTTTCGTAAACCTTCAGCTGCTCATCATGGTTGACTAAAAGGTAGGCATCGAGATCCTGATAATCGAATACATCATCTATTTGGTCGACTTCTCCCTGGTAAAAGTCATAGAACAAGCTACTCATTAAAACCGTCTTGCCAGTGCCCGCGGCCCCTTGGACGAGGATTAGTTTGGCGTCCTCAGAAGCTGGAATCTCACTAAGGTCTGGACTCCGCATCACATCAAATGTGGCGTCTACAATTTGTTGCTTAGCCTGAACTTGTTCCTCGGTGAGTTTATGGAATGGTGAAGCCTTGAAAAGAGCAGAATCCTTGATTGTCTTTTCAAGCGGGAAGAGCTTCTTATCGTGTTTGCGGAGCTTCTTCCAGATGTCAGTGAAAACTTCATCAAATTGATCTTTAGTGAAGTAGTCCAGCTGGTCATTCGTACGTCTATTAAGGCACTTCACTTCTTCAGTAGTCTCATTGGTGCCGAGGTATAGGAGGAGTTTGTTCTCAACATCCAGGCTCATTGACTTAGTAAAGAGAGTGTTTGCAATGACGAACATCGTTGAATCTTCGTCACGAAGCTTCAACCAATTCTGAGATGCTGTTAGCTTCGCTTTCTCGCCAGAAGACAGGTCAGCGAAATTCTCTGGGTTCTGTAGGTAATCCAGAGCAAGTTTTACATCGCCCTTCAAATGCTTGTTAGTGCGCTGACGAATGGAATTGGATTCGCCGATGTAAACCTCGTATTTCGGTCCTTGCCATTCAGAATTCCGTGATGTGTAGATAACGTAAACCGTGGGGTAATCCAGGACAAACTTCGAACGAGTCTCATCGTTTTCCATCAACTTCAAGAATTCTTGAAACGAAGCCTCGGTGTAGTCGACCTTCTCGAGATAAGTCGTCGGCTTTAGGTCAGGACGCATAGATATAGATTAACGGCAGACAGCATTCAAGAACGTTAATTCAGACCAACGATCTTTACTTTGAGTATTTGCGGCTACTTCCTTTGAACTCCGTCACGGGATACTTAGACCTAGTTATCTCAAGTTTTTCCAAAATTAGCGACTCAGGATCTTCACCGATTTTATCTGCAAGCATGTAGCAATAAGTCAGCACATCCGCGAGTTCGAGACGAACGTTTTCAAGGGTTTCAGGGTTTCCCCATTGAAACTCTTCGAGTAACTCAGCCGCTTCAATGCTAATGCTCTTGGCTAAGTTCTCTGGCGTATGGAACTGGCCCCAGTCACGATCCGCAATGAATTTCCTAAGCTCCGCTTTGAGCATGTAATCAGTCATACTTCAAAGCGTAGCAACCCCGCTTTTATACCTATCGCTACAGCATTTTAGAATCTCACGCGCTGCACGGCAGCGCCTCGCCCCGCGGGTGCGGGGCGCGTGCGGTGTTGGGGCGCCGGAGGGTTTCCTTATTTAACCGGCACCACCGCGAACGCGCGTGCAGGGAACCCATCCCCCGCCGCGGGCTTCGGCCACGTAGCCACAATGAGGCCACCGGCTTCAGGAAGTTGATCCAGATTTGTCATTAATTCAATTTGCCAGCGATCCTGCTGGAGCCAATACAGCTCACAGGCAAGCTCGCCTTTGTCGATCCATGGGCCTGGATCCGTATCGGTTGTTTCGTGACCGATCGCGGTGATTCCGCGCTCCTTCAGCAAGAACTCAAGTGCTTCACGTGACCAGCCGGGGCAGTTGCAGTGGCCTTCAGCATCCTTGCCGTACATGTCATTGTCTTCCCAGCGCTTGGACCAATCTGTTCGCAACGCAACAAAACTGTTAGCGGGAATCTGGCCATTGCGTTCTTCCCAGCCTTGAAGATCCTCGACCGTTACGGCGTAGTTTGGATTGGCTGCGACCTCATCCACGATGTTGACAACTACCAGAGGGAGAATCATCTCCTCCACCGGTAGCTGATCTAAGGTTCTAGCATTCTCAACAAAGTGCACCGGTGGATCAACGTGTGTGCCCCACTGGCCGGGGAACGAATACTTGGTGACGGAAAAACCGTCATTTTTCACGGTGAATACGGTCTCATTAGTTTGATCAGGCAGCGCCGCAAACTTTGGCTGCCCCGGCTCAAATGTGTGCGTGAGATCAACAAACTTGTAGTCCTGCGAGTGCAGCGCCTTAGCGATCTCCCACAGCTTGTGCTCAGTCATATTCCCTAGCCCCTTTCACCTTTGGGTGTGCGATGTGGATGTGGTGTTTTGGGTTTGCGCACGGTGTGCGCACGCCGATACTGGAAAGACTAAGAAGCTCGCTTTGGGGTGACAAGCATTAGCAGGATTTTTATTCGCCATCATGCTTTTCATACGTTTACTGTTGCTCGGCTGACTTCCGTTAATTGCACTGGGTGTTTGTTGGGTCTTCCGGCGGCATTACATCCTGCGTGTGCTCTTGGGGTTTCCCCTTAGTGTCTGCTGCGGGGGTGTTCCCGGCGCGGTGGAGTTGCGGCGCCCGATTGAGCCACGGCTAAAGGCTTCTTGTCGCTGGCTTTCCTTTGTTCGTGCCAGCTACGGCCTTTTACTTGGGTTGCTTGAACCGCGGTTTTCTATCGGCGTAGTGCTGCGAGGATGCCAATCACGATCAGTGTGAGCATGGAGCCTGCCGCGGCGACGCCAGCGAACAGTGCGGTGCCACCTACAAGGGTGCTGCCCATGACTCCGTAGCCCAAGCCGACGCCCACGAGGACCGCCGCGATAAGAAACATGACTCCTGCTGCAATGAACCATGAGGTAAGGCTTGGCGGTTGCTGGTGTTGGGGATGCGGTGCTGGGGTGCTCTGGGGCGCGGGGTGTGTGGCATTATCGCGCCTGTGTGCTGGTGGCTGCTCGGGGCGTGTGGGCGCGTCGGCGCTGGGTACCTGGGGCTTGTGTGCCTGCGGTTTGTGTTCCCGTGGCTTATGAACTGCGCGGTCACCTGGATCTAGTGAGTAGGGATTTTCGGGCAGGTTCTGCGCTGGTTGTGGCTTAGGCGCCGCATGGTCGGGTTCCTGGATGTCGGGTGCATCCTGCGGATCCTGATACACCGCGTCCCCCACTAGGTGTGATTCCACCCAGTTAGTGAATACATCCATGGGGATAATCGGCTTGCCAAACTCCCGTGCCTGGGCTTCTTTGCCGTTGGTGTTGTCTGGCTCATCGGTGATCAGCGCATCCGTTTTAGTTTTGGTGACGCGCTCAGACAGCTCGAATCCGTACAGTTCACAAAACTCCGACCACGGCGCGGTGGATGGGTAGTTTTTGCCATTTACTGTGCCGTAGCCCTTGAAGGAGAGGCGGGCACCGGGGAGCAGGATGGCGTCAAGATCTAGTGGGGTGTCAGGGTGAGTTGGTGAAGTCATAGGCAACTTTCGTTTAAGGCACGATGATTTCCATTAGAACACCCCAGCATGACTGGGCTCTACCACTTAAGAATTTTCTAAGCGGATTCTTCATGGATTCTTATGTGCCTCTTAGCTGCTCAATCGCTTCCACTTTTCTGGCCTTTCCTACGGCTTCACCGGTTACACCTTGTGCTGGTGGCCGCAAGAGGCGGCATGACTCCCTCACGGCCTTAGACTCCGTAGCCTGCTTCTAGTTAGCTGCGGGCAGTAGCCGTCTGCTGGACGGCAATGTGATGGGGCGGGTAACGCTACATCGCGATCCAGCTTGGCTCGATGGTGAGAGTGATGACGAACGGGAGTCCCTGGACGTAATCCTTGGCGCTGCTCAACCACATCAGCACAGCCGAGCGCTCGCCAGCGCACACCAGGCGGTTGTTTGAGGTGACAGTCCTGCGCAGCCTGCGCCAGCGGTGAAATGTGCCACGCTGTGGCCTACTGAGGGGGTAGAAAACTACGGGCTTCAAACCCCCTACCTTGGCGGCGATAATTGATGAAAACCCCTAGTCAAAGGCCATAAAAGGCATTATTTAGAAAGGTTTCCCAAACAATTTCATAACTTCTTAAGTTTTTCTTTACAAGTTTTAATACACTAAGCCGGTACGTCTTTTAAGAGTCGTTACACCCCTCATTTTCCATTAGGAATCTCATCGAAGGCCCAGAATCCCGTGCACCACCAGCCGGACGAATCTGGGCCTTATCCTTTTCTTTGGTTTCCATTTAGCTCACTAATCTCTCCTTTGTGGGCCAGTGAAGTAGCATGGGATCAATCGTCTTTAGGAAAGGTTTTTTGCAATGGCACTGCCTCCACCATCAATGAACTCCCGCGCACTCGTCACCGGCGCCAGCCAGGGTATCGGCATGGCCATTGCGCGCGACCTTGCCAAAATGGGCCACAACCTCATCATCGTTGCCCGCCGCAAAGACATCCTTGATGAACTAGCTGCCGAACTCAACCGCAAGCACGCCGTGACGGTGGAAGTACGCGCCCTTGACCTCGCCGACGCCGAACAACGTCGCGAACTGGTGGAGGAAATCCGCGACCGCGAGATCAACATCATTATCAACTCCGCCGGCATTGCCTCCTTTGGCCCCTTTATTAAGCAGGACTGGAGCTACGAAACCAAGCAGTTCGACCTCAACGCCGCAGCTGTATTCGAACTCACCGAAGCCGTACTCCCCGGCATGGTGGAGCGCGCCATAGGCGCGATCTGCAACGTGGGCTCCGCCGCCGGCAACATCCCTATCCCCAACAACGCCACCTACGTGTTCACCAAAGCCGGCGTGAACGCCTTCACCGAAGCCCTGCACTACGAGCTCCGCGACACCGGCGTGACCTGCACCCTGCTCGCACCGGGACCGGTGCGAGACGCCGAGGTTGAGGACCCGTCGATCGTCGATAAGGTAGTGCCAGACTTCCTGTGGACCACCTACGAATCCTGCGCCAAAGAAACCCTCGAGGCCATGGCCGACGGCAAACGCCGCGTAGTACCTGGCCCACTGTCCAAGGCCATGAACATAGTCTCCCAGGTTGTCCCCACCCCGCTGCTCGCACCACTGGTGGGAAGCTTCTACAAGAAGATGGGCGAGTAACTTCCAGTTTGGTTAGTCCTATTACAGGACTCCACACAACGGGACTACAGCCTGAGCCCTACGGCGGAAAATACTTCCCATGGGCTCGGGCACCGCACACCCAATATCCTTGCGGCGTCTGGCAATAGAATCCGCTTCTTGGACTGCGGATTCGAGACCTCATGAGTAAGAATCTGCGCCCCATAATCCTTTGCTTGTGCAATCAGCATCAAGTCTGCAGAATCAGCAAATTCATCCTTAGCGTCCTGCGTAAAAATGCTGTGATGCATCAAACGCCCAATTAATCAGCGCAGCGACATTGGCTGAAGTTTTTTCTAGGCTGTAGCCAGAAGGTTGTAGGTATCTGTGATACTGCCCACTGCGCCAATCTGTCATTTCCTTGATTGATTTCCTACCGAACAGCATCAATGGAGAAGAACACGCCATTTTGATGTTGCGATTCGAGCCACGTCCAAAATGACGGTGCTAGATCGAATGAATAGTAGGTTCGAGCAGCAGCCATGAAGATATTTGCATCAAGCAGATACATCATCAGCTCCTCGCCCTAATAAACTCTGCATAGTGCTCAAGAGAATTCATCGACTTAATTCCCGTCAAACTCAATGCGTACATCGGCTGCAGTTTGCCAGCATTGAGTTCGCGAATAACTGCTCGAGAAAAGCTTTCACCGATCCGAAAACGGCGGATGTAGTTAATATTTCCACCGGAAGAAACCTGCCGTTGTTGGGCAATAATCGACTTGAGTCGGTCTAATTCTTGGCCGTACAGCTCTGAAAAGTCAGAGCGACTAACTTTTCCGATTCGCTTCAGCGCAGCAAGAATTACAAGCGTGCCACAACGATAAATCCGAGACAGTTCCTCAATGAGCTCAATTAGATCTTCGCTATAAGAAGGAGAAACTGTGCGATCGATCAACTGGGCCTTCAAATGCTCCGATGGCACAAGAAATTCAGCCGCTACCTCGTTACACCATTGTTCAGTGTCATTTCCCGAAGGCTCTCCTAGTGTCTGGTTCCCCAACGCCCCAATACCTCGCCACACGTGGGCGAGCTCATGAGCAAAAGTAAACAGCTGGCCGTTCATAGTCTGACCCCCATTGACAAAAACCAAAGGAGCCATTCGAGAGACTAACGAGAAACCGCGAAACTCTTCGGGGTCAAGTTTTCTATGCGTGTTGTCACCGACCATGGAGTTAAACATCGCAAGACCGCCGATAGCCTCGAATGCGGCAATAAGAGCATTACGTTGATCCTCGACAGAACCGTGACGCTCATTCACCTCAAAACTCAGTATCTGACGCATGTGGTCCGCAGTTTGCCGGGTCGTCCAATTCCCCGCGATACCAACAACTTCAGTCTCCGCGTAACCATATTCCTTGGCGGTTTCTTGGTACCAATTCTGACGACGAAGGCACGTGTTGATGACTTCATGTAACTCAGGAGAAACAGTTACGCCACCGGCGAAACCGTCACGAAAGTCCACAATTGGGAGCGAACGCTCAGGAATCCTATCTAGGAGAAAGTACCCGTAAGGAGTTCCTACCCGAGAAGCAAAACTTCTCAGCTGCCGCCACGTAGGCTGACTATCTCCGGAAATCCACTCTCGAATTTTGGGGTATCCCTCTAACAGTTCGGCAGAATCATGAGCTTGTTCCGCAGCCCAGCGAACGACATCAGGATTTACTGGTACACGAACTACCATTTTCTCCTCCTATGATGACGCCGTTGCCTTTGAACCTCCTATTGTAGGCAACGCACGAGGGGCAGGAGAAGAGAATTCGCCAATTGGGGGCCATCCTCAAGCACTCTCGCGATTAAGACAAGTTGATGAGGCCCCTTTCTATAGCAAGACCGGTATCCTTTCAGGCGCGCACCTGAACTTCTTGAAGCCAACAACAGCGGGAGGCAAGTTGACTCTAAGCGTTTAGCATGTGACCTACAATGGATGGTCATGAGCGAAAATGTTGCACCAAAGAACGACCGCCTTGTCTGGATCGACTTGGAAATGACCGGCCTGGACATCCACACCCACACCATCGTGGAAGTGGCAGCGCTAGTAACAGACGCAGACCTCAACATCATCGGTGACGGCGTCGACCTGGTAGTCCATGCCACCGAGGAAGAGCTAGCCAAGATGGATGACTTTGTGACCAACATGCACGCCTCCTCCGGCCTGACCGAAGAAATCCGCAACTCCACCGTCTCCCTCGCTGAGGCAGAAGACGCCGTCCTCGCCCTCATCGAGAAGCACTGCGACCCCGAGCACCCAGCACCACTGGCCGGCAACTCCATCGCCACCGACCGCTCCTTCATCCGCGAACACATGCCACGCCTAGACAAGGCCCTGCACTACCGCATGATCGACGTCTCCTCCCTCAAAGAACTTGCGCGCCGCTGGGAACCACGCGTGTACTTCAACCAGCCAGACAAGGGCCTCGCCCACCGCGCACTGGCAGACATCATCGAGTCCATCCGCGAGCTCGACTACTACCGCCGCGCCATGCTCCGCACGGATGTTTCAACCGAAGAAGCCGAGGCCGCAAAAGCCGCCGCAACCGACAACTACCAGCGGTTTTTGAATTCCTAGCTATTTGGGCTAATATAGTCCTCGCTGCTTTAAGCAGCGATGGTGGCTGTAGTTCAGCTGGTAGAGCACCAGGTTGTGATCCTGGGTGTCGCGGGTTCGAGCCCCGTCAGCCACCCCAAAGCCGAAGCCCTGAGCTTGAGAAATCAAGCTCAGGGCTTCATTGCTATCTCAGCCTGGCGACGGAAACCGCCGAGCGGCACGGGCCACGGGACTTGGTGTGGCCTATGCGGCGTCGGAAAGCATGCCCGACGGTTGATTAGCCGTCCACGTTGCCGGCGGACCATTCCTCCCAACTCATGTTCCAATCACCCAAACCATCGTAGACAGGCAAGGTCCCGCCGACGGTGTTCTTCACGCGGACGATGTCACCCCGCTGGGAGATGCTCATAAACCACTGCGCATCAGCATCCGTCATATTGATGCAACCATGGGAGGTGTTGGTGTTACCCTGCGCCCACACCGACCACGGTGCGCCGTGAACATAAATGCCCGAGTAGGACAACTGCGTCGCGTAATTCACCTTCGTACGGTAGCCACCATCCTCGTGAGCGTAGCCGAAAGTCTCAGAATCCATGATCAAACTCTCGTGCATATCCCCCACGATGTAGCGCCCATTAGGCGTAGCCCAACGCTCAACATCACGGCCCAAAGACACAGGAATCTCACGCAAAAGCTCCTGGTTCCGGTACACCTTCATGGTCTTGGTCTGATCATCAACGATGGAAATCATGCGATCACCAATAGTGAAACTGGTGGAAATGTCATCCGCACCATACATGCCGTTACCCAAGTCCGTACCGTACAGATCAGCCTCAACCTCAACCTCAGTACCGGACTCCCACGGATACTGCGGGCGCCAACGCACCTCATAGTCACTGATCCAGTAGAACGCGCCATCTACCTCAGGCGTGGTCTTGATCGTGATCGCATCCTGCGCGGCCTGGCGATCACCGACCGCCGAGTCAAAGCGCACGCCCACGGTCTGACCGACACCCACCGTGGAACCGTCCATCACGTTAAACCACGCGGACGCAGTGTAATCCGGAGCCACAGTCTGGAACTCAATGGTGGTTTCCTCACCATTTTCATCCGTAGCCACGATCGTGTACGTGCGGTAGTAGCCCAAAGTTTCAGCGGTCGTCCACGTCATCTTATCCGCGGACAACTCCGACTCAACCTCGTAGCCCTCCTCATTAGTCATGACCACATCCTTGAGCCCCTCGCCCAAAGACTTCACCTCAACCGGAACAGACGGATCAACATCAGTATCACCATCCTCCACCGTGGCGACCGGCGCCTGGCTTTGCGCTGTTTGGCTTTGCGCGGTTTGGCCTTGCGTGGTTTCTTGCTCGGTTTCTTGAGAGGCTGCGTTATCGATAGTGCAACCAGCCACCACCAGGGACAAACCGGCAATAACGGAGACCAAGACAAGACCGCTTCTGCGCACGCTAACCAACCACCAATCCAACGAGACACGAACAATCCACGGAAGCACCCAATGAGACTTGCTATGAGCTTCTCAGTGAGGCGAGACCCCAATGAGGCACGAACGGCCTTAATCCTAAGCCCCACCAACAAACATTTCACAGCGAAACACAAATGTGTTGCCGAAGCGTTATCTTGCACCCAACGCTTGGTAACGAACTGCGCATATTTTCGTAGGTACGGATTTTCCGTGGCCACGGATTGTCCTTAGACACGGATTTTCCTTAGACACGGATTTTCCGTGGGCGCGGATGAAGTTTCTCGCCATCCGATTAGCTTTGCTTGTTCCGCTCGGCTTTGGTTGTTCCGGTCAGCTTTGGTTGTTCCGGTCGGCTTTGGCTGCATGGGGAATGCGTAGCGTGCCCGATTCCCGCACAACCTAAGACCTATTAAAACACCGCCCTGAAATGCCGTTTTTACAAGCGCATGTCAGTGGGCTATATTTTTCTGGTTGCTTCTTGCAGCTTTACGCGCCATTAGCTCAATTGGTAGAGCAACTGACTCTTAATCAGTGGGTTCGGGGTTCGAGTCCCTGATGGCGCACCGATAGCCCTCTAGGCCTTAGATTTTAACGCTAAGAACCTAGAGGGCTTTTTCGCGCGCCCACTCCCCTTAGGCCCTAGTGATCGCGGAAATACAGAGTTCCAAAATCACCACCCTACGGATCTAGCCCCTCATAGACCACGCCGGCACCTAGCCGACCCAAGCCCCCAGCCCGAGCTCTTTAAGCCCTCTCTAAAACACTTCTTGACCTGCCGATTTTACAAGTAGCCATCATGTGCGTTATATTTTTCTTCGTTGCAGCGAGCAACGGTACGCGCCATTAGCTCAATTGGTAGAGCAACTGACTCTTAATCAGTGGGTTCGGGGTTCGAGTCCCTGATGGCGCACAATATGAGAAACCGGAGTGAAATTTCACTCCGGTTTCTCGCATGTTCAAGCAAGTAGAGGGTTAAGGGTCAAAATGGAATGAGTCCCCAGTGAAAATTCTACTGGAGACTCATTTATGTTGATGCTACAATTTTCGCCCAATTCCGGTGATACGGATGAATAAAATTACGATTGCGGCAAAGGCTAGAAATGAAGCTGCTTGAACCCATCCGGAAGCATCAGCGGTACTGATGTAGATCCCGAGAATGACTACGACTGCTAGCATAGCGATGCCTAGCTTCATGCCGCCGGTAAATTTCTCAAACTTCTTGTTCATTCAGTGACCTTCCTAGAGGAGGTATTCCGCGAATACTCGGGTTAATGGACAAAAGGGGATGCGATACTTTTGATTTTCTTACTGCGTAGGCAACGCGTCCCCGGCATAAAGGTACTCAAGCTCTGGGGTGACAGTGCCCGAATCGTAAGTAAATTCCTGGCCCTTAAAGCTGCACGTAATTGAGGTGTCCGTCACCGCGTCGCAGCGGATTCCACGAAACTCGATGAACTCGCCCTTATTCAGCTTCTTGGTTTCAGGCGGCAACGTCACCGACCCCATAGCCACGTTCACCGCGTAACCAACACCATGGGCCTCATCAAACGAAATGGCGTTAGCGGGCTGCACCTGGTCTGAGGTATCCGGCGTCATGGGAACCAGCGGCGGATTCGTCAGGTTAACCGTGCACATGCCGTGACCAGCCTTGGACTCGTTATAGAACCAGCAGCTGCCCTCCTCATTAGGAAGGACAAAGATCAGGTCACCGTTATCAATCATCATGGCCTGCGTGACGTCCTTGCTGGCGGCCTCTCCCGCCGTGGTGGTGCGCTCGCTGGGCGCGGTAGTGAGCTCGCTCACCTGCGCGGCCGAGGATTCCTCCACCGCGATCGTGCTCGTCGACGGCTCCTGCGTAGTAGACGTATCGGCACTATCTGAGCAGGCAGTCAAAGTAAGCGCACAAACGACAGTTGCTGCGAGGTATCGCTTCACAGACACACTTCCTTCTTGAGAGGGACATCTGAAAACAATCTTAACCCAGCTGAACTCGGGCGGGCCCGGGTTAGCGTTCCCGAAGAGGGATCTCGGAGCCGTCGGAAAGCGTGGGGTCATGGAAGAAGTCACCGCCGATGATGGCGATCTTGCGGGTGTCGTGACGCAAGCGGAACAGCCCCTCCTTCAGCATGCGGCGACCCATCTTGTTGGAACCCGTCACCTGCGTGAAGTTCAACACCACCGTGTCCACATCAAGCTCGTGGTCGGACAGGGAGTGCAGGATTGTTTCCGCCGCATTGAAATCAATGTAACCCTGCAGGTCAACGATGATGTCATTGCCCTTCTCGCGGACCTCGCGGATGGCATGAACACCGTAGCGATCCGCCGTAGACATCAAATGCAAACCCATGTCATGGCTCAAATACTTGAAAACCTCCGCACCACGCACCGAATTACCCTCCGGATCAAGACGCGGGGAAAACGTGGCCAAACCAATCTGACCCGGCAACGAACCAATCAAACCACCAGCCACGCCAGACTTCGCAGGAATGCCCACCTCAGCCATCCAACGGCCCGCACCATCATACATGCCAGCACTGCTCATCACCGCCAACGTCAAACGGCACACATCCGCATCAAGGATCTTCTCCCCCGTCACCGGCTGACGACCACCATTAGCCAACGTCGCCGCCATCACCGCCAAATCCTCGGCAGTCACCAGCACCGAGCACTGTGTCACATACGTACCCACCGCATCATGGGCCTCATCCTGGATCACGTCATAACTACGCAACATATGCGCCAACGAAAGATTACGATCCGCCGTAGACAACTCAGAATCATTAACCCCCTGATCAACCGCCAAATCACGACCAGCAAGCTGCGACAAATACGCCACAATCTTGCGCTCGCGATCCTCCGGCAAAGACTCCGGGCCGTTGATGAGTTGGGTAACAGCAATAGCACCCGCATTAATCATCGGATTCACCGGGCGGTGATCATCATCATCCAAACTCAACTCATTAAACGCCTCACCCGAAGGCTCCATACCCACAATATTCTTGACCTTATCCAAGCCCAGCTCCTGCAGCGCGAGGGCAAAAATGAACGGCTTAGAAATCGACTGGATAGTGAACTCCGTCTGAGCATCACCCGCCGAATACATATGCCCACTAGTTGTGCACAATGCAACACCCAAGGGGTTCGGGTCAGCATCAGCCAACTCAGGAATATAGTCCGCAACAGCACCATCAGTGTTGTCACGAACGCGGTCAAGAATATCCTCAAGATACTGCGGAATCGGGCTCTTCATAACCTCCTACAGTAGCGTGCACAACCCCCAATATGGCCAACCAGCTGCCGGCGGGGCGGGGTGGGCTGCTTGATGGTGTGCTGTGGTGGGCCGTGTGTGGCCTGGGGTGGGGTGGGATGTTTGACGGTGTGAGGTGGTGAGCAAGTGGCCTATGAAATCGTAGGGCCAGCAGCGCCCACCTCTATACAATCAGGACTTATGAAAGCACTCATCCTCGTAGACGTCCAGAACGACTTCTGCCCCGGTGGCTCACTCGCCACGGAGCGTGGATCGGACGTCGCCACCAACATCGCCCAATACCTACTCACCCACGGCGCCAACTACACCAGCATCATCACCACCCAAGACTGGCACATCGACCCAGGCACCCACTTCTCCAACAACCCAGACTATGTAGACACCTGGCCAGTACACTGCGTAGCCGACACCAACGGCGCCGCCCTACACCCCGCCCTAGCCACCGCCACCATCGACGCCGCCTTCCACAAAGGCCACTACACCGCCGCCTACTCCGGATTCGAAGGCGTACTCGCAGGCACCTACGGCACCGATGACGCCGTGGGTCTAGCCGAATGGCTACGCGACCGCGGCATCAACGAAGTAGACATCTGCGGCATCGCCACCGACCACTGCGTCCGCGCCACCGCCCTCGATGCAGTGAAGGACGGCTTTAGCGTCACGGTAATCAAACGCCTGTGCTCCCCCGTATCCGAGGAAGCTGGGCAGGCAGCGCTCGAAGAAATGGCAGCGGCGGGGGCTGCAGTTGCTTAGTTTTGTTACTCGGTAGTGCCGTCGGGGCCGCCCCTGAGGCGGGCGGCCCAGCCGACGCAGGGCCCTGGGCGCGGGAGCCTTGGGTGACGTCGATAAGCAAAAACCGCACTCCCCAGAACAGGAAGTGCGGTTGCGCTGAAAGCAAAAACTAGGAACGACGAGCAGCCAGAAGCTTCTGAATCTCCTTAAGCTGCTTACGCTTGGAACGGCCGCGAGCTGCGCTAACAACGATCAGGGTGACAATCGCTGCGCCAACGCCAGCCAAAATCTTCTGGATCTGAGGATCCTTAAGAATGTCATTAGCCTGGCCCTTAGCGTTATCTACCAACGCCTGCGGCTGGGAACGATCAGCAATCTGATCAAGGGTGCTAGCCAGCTGCGCGCGGGTGCGCTCAATGTCGCGCTGAATATCATCAATGCTGCGTGCCACGGTGAAAATTCTCCCTTATTCAAGTTCACAAAATTAGTACTCCCAATAACAATACCCGCAACAACACCTTTTCGGCACGTCGTGGTGCACAAAACTTAGCTACCATGAAACCCATGAGTGAAAACATCCGTCTGGAAGAAGGCCAAAAAGCCCCCGAATTCACCCTCACCGACGACCGCGGTGAACACGTCTCCCTAAGCGACTACGCAGGCAAACGCGTCATCGTCTACTTCTACCCACGCGCCAACACCCCCGGCTGCACCAAGGAGGCATGCGACTTCAGAGATTCCCTAGCAGACCTCAACAACACCGGAATCGACGTCGTTGGAATCAGCCCAGACAAACCAGAAAAACTCGCCAGCTTCCGCGAAGAACAAGAACTGAACTTCCCACTACTGTCCGACGAAAACAAAGAAGTCATGAAGGCCTACGGCGCCTTCGGCGAGAAAAAGAACTACGGCAAGATCGTGCAAGGCGTCATCCGCTCCACCTTCATCATCAATGACGGCGTGATTGAGAAAGCCATGTACAACGTACGCGCCACCGGACACGTCGCCCGCGTGCTCAGGGAACTTTCCTAAGCACAGACGCCATTGGGCAGATTTAGGCCGGATGGTCCGGCCGGACGGTTGGGCCGGATGATTGGCCCGGACGGTTCGGCAGGACGGTTCGGCCGGATGGTTGGGCCGGATGGTGCTGAGAGGTATTTAGCCTAGGAGGTCGCGCACTACGGCCTCGGCTTTGGAGAGTTCATCCTCGTCTTTGACCACGCGCACGTTCAAGCCGGGCTGGGGCAAGAATTCCTGACACGCGTGGTCCGGGATCACCTCAACGTCCGCTTTCAGGCCGCGGGCTTCGAGGTAAGCGTCGAAGTGATTGGAGATGCTCATGGGGACGAGTGTAGTGGAGGGACAAAAAACTAAACTTTGTGGGTGTTTTTGAGTATTTTTCTTTAAAAACCGGCTCAGAGTTTAGATTTTTGTTCCTTGAGGAACTTCCGCAACACTTTGGAGTCGAATCTGGTGGTGTCATCGTAGATGAAAGCACCCCATGGTTTCCGGCGTTTGGTGTTCTTCAGCGCCCGCAGCACAACGCCACGCCACGAGCCGTTCTTGAACATCGAGTCTTTGATGCGAACCACCGTAAAGCCAGCATTGACCAAGGCATGTTGGCGCGCCATGTCCGCCATCGCCGCCGCATGCGGATTCTGCTCGTATTTAGATTTGCCGTCATACTCCACGATCACGAGCTGATCCACGAATAAAAAATCTGGGCGATAGTAAGCACCAATATCCTCCAGATAGATCTTGGGTTGGGCGCAAAAAACTCCCGCGCCTAGGGCTAGGAGGCCCAGGCGGAGTTGCGATTCCCGCGGGCTCTCAGACGAGCCACTCATGAGTTCCACCGCCGACTGTAGGACGCGGACGTTACGTTTTAGGCGGTAATCCTGGGCAATAGACCGCATCTCAGATTCTGTAATGACACGCTCGTGCAGAAGAAAGTCAGCAGCAACCACAGCCTGCTCACAGCCATCCAACAACGCAATATGCGCCACCGTGTCAGCCGGGTGAGTCAGTCGAAAGGCACGATCCTCCTGCTCCCCTCGGCTGTTCATCACGGCAAAGGAGTGAGTCTGTGCCCTGTCCACTATAGATGGAGAAGTCTTCCGAAACGTGATGTGCTGATGAGGGCTGGCCTGAGGATTCAGTTTCAGGAACACAAAAGACCTGGAGTAATCCAACAGCGGGATGCCCGCCAATACCGCAGCGGCACGGCCAGTAATAACGGCGTTTCGATACTTCTGCGTTACAGCCTGAGCGCTCCACAGAAAACGATCACGAGGATAAGCATCCCTCCACCTCGCACCATCCACACTCCACTGAGGAGCGAGACGAACCAGCTTCCCCTGTTGAAGAAGGACTCCGGCCTTCCTGCGGCCAATGTCATCGGTATGAACTAACACTGGGAATCAACGTGTCCTCACACCGCCCCGAATTGCACTGATAGAGACTAATAGAAAGGTGAGCAGGTTTAAGGGTATGGGGTTTTTCGAAGACACTCGGAAAAACTAAACTTTGAGGCCAAATCTGTGGAATTTACCGCAAAAATGGGCCCAAAGTTTAGAATCTTGTCCCTGCCTGTGGATAACGCTGAGCCCCTGCTCCCAAGGTGATGGAAGCAGGGGCTCAAGGCATCTATTTTCCCAACTGTTTAACTACAGGAGGCCGTTGCGAACAAGGATATCCCTGATCAAGCCCTCCTCAGACTCAGTCAGTTGAGGGACCGGCGCTGGCATCTTCGCGGATTCGAAAACGCCCAGCAGCTTCAGGGAGACCTTAAAGCCACCCACGCCGGCACCAAAGCCCTGGCAGGAAGTAGCAAGGCGGGCAACCCACATGAGATCAGCCAAACGATCCTGCTCACGCTTAACCTGCGCCCAGTCACCAGCCTGGAAGGCATCCCACTGGCGGACATAACCCGCAGGATCAACATTGCCCAGGCCAGGAACAGAGCCATCCGCGCCGGACAGGTATGCACCATCAACAACAACCTCATGGCCAGTGAAGACGGCGAGCGGATGACCCGCAGCATGGTTTTCCAGCACAAGGTTACGGAATCCCACGTCGTCACCGGAGGAATCCTTCACACCAGCCAACACGCCCTCAACGCCCAGCTTGACCAGCATGGCAGAAGGCAGCTTGGAGTGGACACACACTGGGATGTCGTAAGCAAAAATTGGCATGTCAGGAACTGCAGCGTGAATGAGGCGGAAGTGCTCCTCAATCTGAGGCAAGCCACCCAAAGCGTAGAACGGAGCAGTAACAACCACAGCGTCCGCGCCACATTCCTTAGCATGGTGAACCAGCTCAATGACCTTGGCCGTCTGCGTCTCAATGCAGCCAACCATCACCGGAACGCGGCCATCAACAACCTTGAGGGATTCCTTCACAATCGCATCACGCTCAGCGAAGGTCACGAACGCACCCTCACCGGAAGAACCTAGAACAAACAAGCCATGAACGCCAGCATCAATCATGCGGTTGATGTTGCGCGCATACGACTCCATGTCTAGGGTGCCGTCATCATGACGAGCAATCACTACCGGAGGAACAACGCCCTTGAAAGTAGAAGACATAACGAACAATCCTTTCCTAATTAGAGCGTCGGGTGCAGAAGCGAAGGAGCGGCGCCCAAGAGTTTCTTGGTGTATGGGTCCTTAGGATTCTCAAAAACCTGCTGAGCAGGCCCAGTCTCCATGACCTCGCCCTTGTACATCACAGTGATGGTGTCAGAGACGTAACGAACAGTCTGAATATCGTGAGAAATGAACACCATGGACAAACCAAGCTGTTCCTTCAGATCCGTCAGGAGATTCAGAATCTGCGCGCGGACAGAAACGTCCAGCGCGGATGTTGGCTCATCCGCGATGATGGCATCCGGGTTCAGAGAAAGCGCACGGGCAATAGCCACACGCTGACGCTGACCACCAGACAGCTGACCAGGCAGTGCGTCCAGAGCAGACTCCGGCAGACCCACCATCTTGATGAGCTCATGAACACGCTCTTCACGCGACTCAGGTGTACCAATCTTGTGCACATCCAGCGGATCGCGCAGCTGGTCACGCACAACCATGCGGGAATTCAACGCAGTAGCAGGATCCTGGAACACAACGGACACCACGCGACCCATCGCGCGACGGTCCGCCGCCGTACGCTTGGTCACCTCGCGGCCGTTAAAGTACACGTGGCCACCGGTAGGAGCCTGCAAACCGCACATCACGTTTGCGGTAGTGGACTTGCCACAACCAGACTCACCCACCAAACCAATGGTCTCACCAGGCATGAGCTTCAAGCTCACGCCGTTCACAGCCTTGACAATGTGCGGGCGGAAAATACCACCAGTACGGGCCTTGAAGTGGACCTGAACGTTGTCCAGCTCAATGATCGGCTGGTTAGGGTCTCGCTGCGGACGATCCTTCAGAAGGAGATCTTCAGTAGACATTGCTTACCCCTTAGCTTGGGCATCGATGCCCATCTGGATGTAGTCGGCGTCGGAAAGCTGAGGACCGGTGAGCTTGCCTGCGCGCTCGAGCTCGGCGGCGTAGTGCAGCTCATCTGGAAGATCAGCGTAAACATGGAAGGTGCCAGGCACCGTGCGCATGACGCGCGGTGTTTCGATGCCCACCGACGGGTGCGAGGAACGAGGAGCAAAGCGATCGCCCTCAGGGAAGTCGGCAGGTGAAGGCACCGTGCCAGGGACCTGGTGGAGGCGGCCGGAGCCGGCCTCGATGGACAGCACAGCACCCAGCAGGCCGCGGGTGTACTCGTGACGAGGATCCGTGAGGATCTCGCGAGTAGAACCCTGCTCTATAACCTGGCCTGCGTACATAACGGTGATGGAGTAGGCAACCTCAGCAACCAAAGCAAGGTCGTGGCTGACGAAGATCATGGCGAAGCCAAGCTTGTCCTGCAGATCCTTAATCAGCTCAATAACCTGCTTCTGAACCGTCACATCCAACGCGGTCGTAGGCTCATCCGCGATCAACAACTGAGGATCGCGAGTCAACGCCATAGCAATCAGCACACGCTGACGCTGACCACCGGACAGCTCGTGAGGGTAGGAATCCAGCGTGCGCTTAGGATCCAGACCAACCAGCTCCAGCAACTCCTCCGCGCTACGAGTACCACCGCGGGACGTCATCTGCTTCATCTGAGCCCTAATCAGCATCGATGGGTTCAAAGAAGACAGCGCATCCTGGTACACCATCGCAATCTCATTGCCCAGCAGCTTATTGCGCTCAGCATGGCTCATCTTCAACAGGTCCTTGCCCTGGTAGAAAATCTCACCAGAAACCTGAGCCTTAGGATCCAGCAGACCCATGATGGTCAGCGCCATGATGGACTTACCACAACCAGACTCACCAACCAGACCCATGGTCTCACCCACAGGAACAGAGAAGGACACGTGATCCACCACGTTCACATCACCATGGCGTGGGAACCTAATGCACAGATCCTTTACCTCAAGCAATGGCTTAGTGCCAGGAGCCGGTGCGAAACGGTCAGTGCGCTTAGTCTCCACTTCCTGCAACGCATCCAAGCGCTGAACCAGAGAAGCATGCTGAACTTCGTAAGCCTTGACTGGATCAACCAGCAGCTTGTCAGCCTCGCGCGCAGCAGCAGGGTCGTGATCATCAACAACAGGGCCCTTAGGAGCCGCAACCATAGCGTCCGTAATACCCTCAGACAAGATATTCAGGCTCAACACAGTCAGCATGATCATCAAACCAGGGAACAGAGCCTGCCACCACTCACCACGCAGAACACCCTGCTGAGCAGCAGAAAGAATGTTACCCCACGTAGGAATAGGCTCCTGCAGACCAGCACCAATAAAGGTCAAAGAAGCCTCAAGAATGATCGCGTCAGCAACCAGCACAGTAGCGAACACCAACACCGGAGCCGCACAGTTACGCATCACATGCTTGATCAGAATCCACGGAGCCTTCGCACCGGAAACAACAACCGCATTAACGTAATCCTCACCGTACTCACTCATCACATTCGCACGAACAATACGAGTCAGCTGCGGAATGTAAACAAACGCAATCGAACCAATGATCACACCCAACATCCACTCAGGATGCTTAGGATCACGGAAAACAACCACGGTAACAGCAACCAGCGCGATACCAGGCACGGACATCACAACGTCCATGATGCGCATGATCAGCTCAGAAACCCACTTACGAGATACCGCAGCAATGGAGCCGATGATCGCACCAATGATCAACGCAACCAATGTTGCGCAGATACCCACAGCCAAGGAGTAACGGCCACCGTAGAGAAGGCGAGACAAAACATCGCGGCCCAGGTTGTCAGTACCGAACGGAAACTCACCACTCGGCGGCTGAGACTTCAGCGCAATAGCAGTTGGATCATGAGGCGCAAGCAGCGGAGCAAAGATCGCAGACAACGCCACAAGAATCAACACAATCGTGGCGATCTTAGAGCCCAAGCTCATACGCTTCCAGCCCTTAAACCTATGGACTGTATCTTTATCAGACAGTTTGGTAGCCAGTGTATTACGCATCGATTACACCGTCCTAATGCGAGGATTGATCAGGATGTACAGGAGGTCAACCACAATGTTGACCACGATGAACGCAATAGCCACCATCAACGTTGCGCCCTGCACAACCGTGACCCAGTTCATCGTGATGCCATCAATGAGCACACGGCCCATGCCAGGCAAGGAGAAAATAATCTCAATAACAACCGCGCCACCCATCAGGTAACCAACGCGCAAACCCAGCACCGTCACTGGTGTAATCAGTGCATTACGAAGCACGTTGCGGGAAACAACGGTGGACTTAGGAATACCAGCACCCAAAGCAGTGCGGACATAATCACGATCCAGCTCCTCCACCATGGAGGTACGTACCACACGAGTCAGCTGGCCAATCACCGGCACCGCCAACGCAAACGACGGCAACAGCATACGCAAAACCCAGCCGCCAAAATCCTCCGTCGGCGCAGGCAAATTACCAGCAACTGGAAGCTTGCCCATGAAAACAAGGACCAACAAAATAGCCAACCAGAACGAAGGCATCGCGATGCACACAACAGAAATCAGGCGAATAACCTGATCAGGCCAACGATCGCGGTACAGAGCAGCCAGCACGCCCAAAGGGAAAGCAAACACAACAGCAATGATCAGACCGATGAACGTCAGCTGCATAGTAATAGGAAGAGCCGCGAACACCTTCTCACTCACCAGCTGATTGTTCTGACCATACGTACCCAGGTCACCCTGGAGCATTCCGCCAACATAGGAGAAGAATCGAACCAGCCATGGATCATTAAGACCATTAGCCTCACGGTAAGCCTCAAGCTGCTCAGGGGTAGCAGACTCACCGAGCGCAGAATACGCAGGATCGATAGGGGACAAAGACATCAAGACGAAAACCAAGAACGTAACGCCCAAAACCATAATGGGCAGAGCGATCAGCCTTCGACCAATGAGTCGTATCAAGTTATTCACTTACACGCACTCCTTGAGAGACGATGCAGAGCGGTGGTGCCCTGCTTTCACAATCAATAATTTTGCTATTAACTTTTTAAAAAGAGGCGTCACAGTAACCAGAATTCAATTGGAAAGGGATGCCCAAAGGGGCGCAAAGATTGCCTGGACTAACAAGTTGAGCTGAATTTCTTGGAGACTGTCAGGACATTTCCAAGACAAGTGGTAGACACTGCATCATCCGAGTTAAGTCAGCTACCACCTACGCCCCTTTGGTGAATATGTGTGGAAATTGCATCCCAGCTTCTAGCTCTCCTCCGCCCCTCACCTTTAGTGACGCTACTCAAGGTGAGGGATCTCTACAGAGAAGTTTTTATGAACTTACTTCAGCAACTTTGCTGTAGCTACTTCACCTCAGCACCCACGGCCCACAGGCCGGTGGTACCGATGGACTTGAAGTTCTCCAGCTTGTTAGCGTTGTAAGCCGTGATCATCGTGCGGTGGAACAGTGGGTAGATTGGAACTTCTTCAGAAATAAGATCCAATGCCTCGTCCCACTTCTGCTGCTGCTCATCACCCTCAAGCTTGGTGGCGTCGGAGATCAGAGACTGCAGCTCGTCGTACTTAGCCTTGTCGCTCTGCTGCCAGAAAGTACGCTTCTGGGTCCAGACGTTGTCACCAAACCACCAGTTGATCAGCAATGCTGGGTCGTTACCAAATACGGAAGGATCGCCAGGAGCAATAGCTACATCGAAGGTTGGGTTATCAACATCCAAGTGGTTGGAGTACAGAGAAGCAGAAGCCTCAGTCTGAAGGTTGACGGTAACACCCACTGCCTCCAGGTCATTCTTAATCTGAGGAGCCAGATCAGAAATCCATGGGTGGTCAGTAGTCAGGAGGGTGATGTTCAGGCCATCAACGCCAGCCTCCTTCAACAGAGACTTTGCCTTTTCCTGATCGTAGGTAAAGACGTTAGCGGCCTCGTGGTAGTTAGGGTGGGACTCAGGCAGGAAGGACTTAGCAGCCTTAGCCTTGCCATCCATGTTGTTATCAATCAGCTGCTGAGTGTTGATCGCGTAGAAGAATGCTTGGCGAACCTTAGGATCGTTGAAAGGCTCCTTCTCAGTGTTGAACAGCAAGAATGGGAGGTTAAAGCCGTCAACTTCGTCGACAGTCATACCTGCGGCCTCAAGCATTCCAGCGTTGGCAGCAGGGACTGCCTCCATGACGTCGATGGTGCCAGAGGTACCAGCGGTAGTACGAGCGGTGTCATCCTTGATAACATCCCACACCAGCTTCTCCGCGCCGGCAGGCTTAGGACCGTTGTAGTTCTCATTAGGAACAGCGGTGACCTGGGAGTCAGTGATGGACTCGTACTTGTATGGGCCGGAACCGATTGGCATAGAGGTCAGCTCATCATCGGTAGCTGCCTCAGGAACGATCTTGACAATAGCAAGGCGCTGCTCAGCCAAGGAGAAAGGCTCCTTCAGCTTAATGGTGACAGTGGTGTCGTCCTTAGCCTCAACAGTATCGATGAAGTCAAGCATAGTGGCGTACAGGTTGCCCTCAGTCATCGCACGCTCGAAGGAAGACACAACGTCGGCGGTGGTGACAGCAGTACCATTCGAGAACTTAGCCCCATCACGAAGCTTGATCTCCATCTCGGTGTCAGAAACTGCGGTAGGAGCATCAGCTGCCAACGCAGGGTAGACCTCGTAGTTGCTCATATCGAACTCGTAGAGGCCCTCAACCACATGCCAGTTGGTACCCATGGCAAGAGCAGAAGACGTAGTGGATGGGTGGTAGTTGGTGGTCTCATACGCAACACCCATGGTGATCTGGCCGTTGCCGGAGCCTCCGCCAGCAGCCGCGCCCGAATCAGTTGAAGAATCGGAGCCACCGCAGGCACTGAGGGTCAGAGCGACAGCAGCAATCACTGCTGTCAGTGCACGCTTACGTTGAAACATGACTTCCTCTCTGTAAAGGGGATATTGGAAATTCCTATTCACTTATGAAGCTTGATAATCTCGGCGGCAAACTGGTCAAGGAACTCTGGGACAATTGAGTGCTCACCGCCCGGCAATAGCAGCACGGTCACATTCTGATTGCCCAGAGCATCAACCTCACGCTTGCCCTCAGCACCAACAATGCAGTCCTGTCCGTCGCTCGTCACAACAGTGGTGGGAACCGAAATCTGGGACACCATGTCTAGCCAGTTGTCTTGGAAGCTGACCTCACCCGTAGCAACTAGGTCTAAGTCCACATTGGCTTGGCCATAAATCCAGTTAATGTGCTCACGCATGCTCCACGGGCGCTTCGCCGCGTTCTCCGCGATAGCTCCAGCGGGATCCTCAGCCCACCGCTTGGCGCGCAGGTATGCGTCTGGAGCTTGGGCGCGGTAGAAAGCCTCAAACTCTTCATTCAGCCAGGCCGGATCCGCTAGGACGAGACCGCGAACCATATCTGGATGCCGTACGGCGATAGCGGTAGCAATGGCACCGCCCATGGAATGCCCTACAAGCAGTGGTTTCTTGCCAAACAGTTCGCTAACAAAGGTGATGAGTTCTACTGCCTGATCAACGCTTGCCTCAAATGGGCGCTCTAGCTCAGCGTCGGTAAAGCGGCGGGACTGGCCGTGACCAAGGGCGTCAACGGTGACGCTGTGGAATCCTTCACCCAGCTTGTCAATAAGCGGAGCCCACCAGAGAGACGAGTTGTTCACACCATGCAGGTAAACGACCAACGGGGCGTTGGGATCTCCGCTTACTGCGTAGTGCAACATGATGTGCCTTTCTACAGGGGTGAACAGCTGACGCAATTAAATTGGACCTCGATCACATTTCCTATGCCTATGTGACCAACCCCTATTATAGGTATGACATCATACGGAATCTTTGTTCCTGAGAAATTTACCCCCGCCCTAACCGGAGGGTTTTCAATCTTTTCGCAGTTCAGCTCGCCCAAAAGCGCATTATATGACGTCATACAATTAACCGAATGAAGGCGCTTGCATACAGAAAATCCACTTCCCCGAACAGGAAAACTACCCCCGCCATCCCACGCATCCTTAAGAATGAAGGGAGAAGAACCTGCCGATAACGCCGTTCATTTCGCGCCAAGAATCCACTGGGTAGGCCAATGCCCCATGGAAAGTTCCCTCCCACATATGCAAGGAGCACTCCACCCCACGATCAACCAGACCAGTAGCGAGCGCAATCCCCTCATCGCGCAGTGGATCTACCGGATTCACCACCACAAGCGTTGGCGGGAACACTTCAGGGTTTATGTCATCCACGCGTGGCATCACGTCAATCGCCTCCCTGTCACCCACGTACGCCCGCCACGCAAACACCGCAGCCTGTTTCGTCCATACCGGCCCGTCAGCATGGGTTATGTAGGACGCACAAGCCATCGATGGATCCAAGCAGGGTTCCAGCAGCACCAATCCGGCAAGACCATCTAGCTCACATGCAGCACTAAAGCTGAGACCTGATCCAGCGGAATCCCCATAAAAGAACGCTGGAAGATGAGCAAACTCCCCCATTGCCCACCGGGCCACGGTGAGCACATCTTCCTTTCCCGCAGGGAAAGGATGCTCAGGCGCGAGCCGGTACTCCGGCGAGACCACCACCGCCTGGAAACGCTCAGCCAAGAAGGCGTTGCGCTCGTCGTCAAAGCGGGCACGCCCAGCCACGTAGCCACCACCATGCGGGGCAATGAGCAGTCGTTCAGGATTGGAAGCGGAGAACATCCTGACCTCAATACCGGCCACATCGAGGATGCGCGCTCCCCAATCTCGGGCGTTAGCAAACATGCGATCCGCTTCCGCTCGCATTGCATTAATGTTCCACGTTGTCTGCTCCGGAGCACGACAATTGGCTAAAAGCTCAGGTTGAATGTAGTAATTCATCAAATGTGCAGCTTTCTCGGTGGTGGCCATTAGGGGCCACAGTCATATGATGTATGATGAATCTAGTTTAGGTTGCTTCTTCGCCCCGCACCACCACTTCACCCCTCAATTGATCCACCATCGGGCGTAACCAAGGTCCGCAAAGGAGTCTTTTTACATGAACAAGACCGCAAGCGCATCAAGCCAAGCTCAAGACGGCATCATTAATTTCATTAAAGACAAAGGCCTTACCCCCGGAGACCCGCTCCCCAGCGAAGCCTTCCTCTGCGAACAACTGGGGCTATCTCGCACCTCCATTCGCCAGGCAATTCACACACTGAGCTCGCTCGACATCATCGAGGTACGCCACGGCCACGGCACGTTCGTATCCAACATGTCATTGCAGCCACTCATCAAAGGAATGATCCTGCGCACGATCTTGGGATCAGAAAAATCGCTCGACACCCTCGATGAGATCGTGGAGCTTCGCAGCGCTATAGATCATTCCCTCGCCGACGAGCTTGTCGACGCATGGAAGGGCCAAGACATCTCAGAAATCATGGCCATCGTGGACGATATGCACGCCCACCACAAGGAGGGAAAGCCTTTCTACCAGCAGGATAAACTGTTCCACCAGAAGCTGATCGAGCCCACCCACAACTCCATCATGAAGGAACTCTCCGACGCCTTCTGGGAGATCCACATGGCACTCATGCCACGCCTTAAAGTGGTCATGCCAGGCGACATCAGCATCACCATCCAGGCCCACGCCTCCATGATCCAGGCGCTCCGCGCCGGCAACACCGAGCGCTATCAGCAGCTTGTCGACGAACACTACGCGCCGCTTCGGCGCACCATCGCGAACGCGCAAAAATAGGGCCGCACAGCTAGCAGCACGCTAGAGATAATACGACAGTCGTCCGACAACTTAGGGGTAGCTTCTACCCCTTTTTTAGTACCCCCAGACCACTAGTCGAAGAGCCTCCGCATATGACTTAACACACAGAATTGCCCCCATCTAGTGCCCACAAAACTCTAGCGCCAGCGTTTTAATGACCATCAGTACGGGCGTAATTATCCATTCCTAAGCTAAACCTTGACAACAAAAGCCCCCTAACCTGCCAGAACGCTCGCACGTTGCGTCAGGAAAAGGGCGAAGCTCTCCAACCTCATCACGGCGAGGCTGGAGATCCGTAATCAAGGAAAAGAGACGCAATGTCTAACGCTTCGAATGTCGCTGCTGAAACGATGACGCCAAAACAGCAAAAGGCAGTCAAGTACGCGACAACTCTCGCAATCATGGCCACGATGGGCCCATTCTTCTACGGCTTTGAGGGCATGGTCCTCAACGGTGCAATCAATGCCGTTGGCACTGAATTCCAGCTTGGTGATTTCGCCAAAGGCTTGGCAGGCGCCGCCGGCATCTTTGGCGGTTTCATCGGCGCACTAGGCGCAGGCCGCATTTCAGACAAAATAGGTCGTAAGACCACACTTATGTGGGGCGGTCTTTTCCTGCTTTTCGAGGCAGTTCTAGGCGCCTTCTCCCCATGGCTCGGCGGTTACTTCTTCCTCATCTTGACCCGTATCGTCGGCGGTATTGGCTTCGGTGTGGCAACCACTATCGCGCCAGGATACGTTGCAGAGATCTCGCCCGCCAAGATCCGTGGTCGCCTCATCGCTTTCCGACAACTCGCCATCATCTTGGGTCTACTGTTCGCGGCAATCATTAATTTCGTCGTAACCCGGCTCGCAGGTTCCTCCACCCAGGAATTAGCCTTAGGGTTCAAAGCATGGCAGTGGATGTTCCTATGCTTGCTCATTCCTGCGGTGTTCTACCTAGTCCTGACCCGCATGATGCCAGAAAGCCCTCGTTACCTGGTCTCTGTCGGAAGGGACCAAGAAGCTGCTGAGATCCTCGAACGAGTAACAGGCGATGAGCCAGACCAGGCACAGGAGCGCGTGGTCACCATCCGCCAATCCTTTGGTGAAACCGTGGAGAAGCTCTCCATCCGCCAGATCATGAACTCCAAGTGGCGCGGCCTTGTTCTTGTTGGCGTCGCAATCGCTGCCTTCCAGCAACTCACGGGTACTAACGGCATCTTCTTCTACTCCAATACGCTTTTTGAGGCGGTTGGTTTCACCGAAGACATGGCGCTGCAGCAGACACTGGTCCTATCCGTGTTCAAGATCATCGGCGTCACCACCGGTATCTTGCTCGTTGACAAAGTTGGCCGTAAGAACATGCTCATCTACGGCGGCACCCTGATCTTCCTCTCCTTGGCAGTTGTGGCAACGGTCTTTACCATCGCACCTACCGTCGACGGTCAACCGGATATCTCTCAGAACCCGGTCCTCGGTGTCGTAGCCGTTGGTGCACTGTGCTGCTTCCTCCTCGGATTCACGTCCTCGTGGGGACCTATCTTCTCCATCGTCATGGGCGAAATGTTCCCGAACAATATTCGTGGCGGTGCGATGAGCGTGGCCAGCGGAGCGGACTTCTTCGTCAACTTCCTCGTGGTACTTCTGTTCCCTTACCTCATCGCATGGTCCCCATCAGCTACCTACTGGATCTACTGCGCATTCGGTGTCTTGGCCGTCGCATTCACCGCGAAGTACTTGCAGGAGACCTCCGGTAAGGACCTGGAGGATATGAACAATCTCGTTCAAGACAAGTAATCACTGAAACGATTTTTCTTCCAAGAAAGCCAGCACCATGTCTGCTACTAAGCGCGATATCCCTGATAACGTCCGCAACGTCCTCGTCATCATGACGGATCAGCATCGAACGGACACCATCGGTTGTCTAGGCAACCCCCACGCCCAGACTCCAGTGATCGATAAGTTCGGTGAGGAGGGTTTCGCTTTCACCAATTGCTACACCCCAACCGCGATCTGCACCCCGGCGCGCGCCTCCTTGCTGACCGGCAAACTGCCCATCAAGCACCAGGTTCTCGCCAATCCGGAGTGGAACATCGCTTATGGCACGGAGATTCCTCTGGATGCGTGGACCTACACTCAGGAGCTTCGTGACCACGGCTACAACGTGGGTATCGTCGGAAAGTACCACTGTGGCCCGAACCTTCCGGATAAGTTCGGAATGGACGATGATTCCTACTGGGGCGCGGAGAATCCCGTGGCGAACGAGAAGTACGTCGCGTGGTTGGAGGAGAACAACCTCCCGCCGGTGAAGGCTCATGACTTCTGGCGCGGCAAGCTTCCAGGCAACCGCGACGGCCACATCATTGCCGCGCGGCTGAAGCAGCCGGAGGAGGCCACCTTTGAGCGCTTCATCGCGGATCGTTCAATTGAGAAGCTGCGCGAATATGCCAAGGACTGGAAGGATTCTGGTAAGCCGTTCAGCTTGGATGTTCACTTCTTTGGTCCGCATTTGCCGTACTTCCTGCCGGATGAATGGTTTGATTTGATCGACCCTAACGATGTCACGCTGCCGGAGAGCTTTGGTGATTCACTGATTGGCAAGCCGCCTATCCAGCAGAATTACGCAACGTACTGGTCTACCTCATCGTTTACGAATGAGCAGTGGAAGAAGCTCATCGCGGTGTACTGGGGTTATGTGGCCATGATCGATTTTGAAATTGGCCGCATCATCGATGCCGCGAAGGAGCTGGGCATCTTGGACGATACTGCGGTGTTCTTCTGCGCGGATCACGGCGAGTTTACTGGTTCCCATCGCCTGAACGATAAGGGCCCTGCCATGTACGACGACATTTACAATGTTCCGTTCATCGCCCACATCCCAGGCGTATCCAAGGTCGGCCGAAGTGAGAAGTTCATGTCTCTGATCGATCTCCCGGCCACGGTTCTTGATATTGCCGGCTTGGACACCTCTTTGGTGGAGGACGGCCGTTCCATTGTGGATCTGACCCGCGGGGATGATGTTGATGATTGGCGAGAGAATATCGTGTGTGAGTTCCACGGGCATCACTTCCCTCTTCAACAGCGAATGATCCGTACCAATGAGTTCAAGCTGATTGTCTCGCACGAGTCGATTAATGAACTCTACGATCTGCGCTATGACCCATCTGAGATGAATAACGTCTACACCTCACCGGTGTATGACGATGTACGTAGGGAGCTAGCGACCGAGTTGTACAAGCAGCTGCGCGAGCATGGAGATCACTCCTTTGCTAAGTGGATGGCTGCGATGACGGACTTTGATGTCCCGCTGGTCAATACGGCTCGTTCCGATCTTGATGAAGTTATGGCTGAGTAAGCCTCGAGCAAGGTTGCTGATTCTTGAACCCCAGGGTGATTTTCTTCTCTTTTATCACCGCTGGGGTCAAGAGTGGGCAATATGAAAACCAACGATCCGATTGCCTTAAGGAAAGGCTATTCCGTGAGTTCTAGGTTTCCTTTGATATCCGTTTCTCCCCCGTTGTCAGATCAGATAGTTCAGCTCTTGGCGGCAGCTCCGGCTACTCGTGGTGAGCTGTGTACTGCTTTGCAGGTGTCGCGTTCAGTGTTGGGGCGCGCACTCATTGATTTGCTGGATAAGGGTTTTATTGAGCAAGTAGCTACGAAGGCTCGGCCACAGCGAGGCAAGCCCGTGGGGGTGCTAAGTCTGAGGGATGATATGGCTTACGCCATTGGCTTGGACATTGAGCGTTCTCGGTCTACGGCTATTGTTGTTGACCGTGCGGGTCGTACCTTGATCGAGCTGGAGCATGTGTATTCCGGTTGGGATTGGGCGCGGATTTGCCACGATCTTTGTTCTCGGTTGAGGCTCAAGATGAGTATGTCTGGGATTAATTCTGACTCCGTGGCGGTACTTGGTGTGGGTGTTCCGTTTCCCGTTCGGAGGATCGTTTTTGGTGCCCACCCGGTTTCGGAGAGGAATTCCCGTTTTTATAACGATGAGTTGTTGCGTGAGTTGCAGGCGATATTTTCGTCCTTTTGGGATGTGCCTACTCTGTTCGACAACACAGTATGTATGTCTGGTCTTTCGGAAGCTGCTCGGTGCGCGGATGGGGCCTGTCGTCATCTGTATGTGCGGGTTTCTGGTGGTGTTGGTGGCTGTTTTGTTCACAGTGATGATGTAGGTCTTGCTCACGTTTTGGCTTGTGAGCTGGGGCATGTTGAGGCGGGGCTTGATGCGCGCAGTGTTAAGCGTTGTCACTGTGGCCAGCTGGGGTGTGTGGAGACGTTGGTTCGTATTGAGAGCTTGTGCCGTCGTTGTGACGAGGTTGATTTCGATGGGGTTGTCCGCCGGTTCTATGACCGGGATCCGGATGTGGTGGGCGTGGTCAATAATGCGGCGATTGCCTTGGGGCGTGCGCTGGCCACTACGATCACGCTTTTTGCCCCGGAGACCATCACGATTGGTGGTGAGGTTCCTTCTAGGATTCGTGAGTTTACTGAGCTTGTTCGCTTGGAAACTTATTCTCGGCTGATGCCGGAGCTGCTGAGTGAGATCACTGTCGAGGAGGCTGATTCTGAGCCGTTGCTGAGCGCGCGGGGTGCGGTGTGGGCAGCTTTCGGCTTTCTGTCTCAGGTTCCGTGCGGGGAGAGATGATTGATGAGACGCATTCCGTTGTCGGTGGTTACTAAACCTACTGGTGCTGCGTGCAATCTTGACTGTAAGTATTGTTTTTTCTTGTCTAAGCATCTTCTTTACGATGAGAAGCGGCAGTTGATGTCGCGGGATACTCTTGAGGCGTATGTCCGCAATTTCTTAGCGGCGTCTGAGGACGGGGAGGTTACTCTGCTGTGGCAGGGTGGCGAGCCGACGATGCGCGGCGTTGATTTTTATCGTGACGCGGTTGCTTTTGCGAAGCGGTATCGTCGCCCAGGTCAGCGGGTGCGCCACGGGTTGCAGACCAATGCGACGCTTATCGACGATGAGTGGGCGGCCTTTTTCGCTGAGAACGATTTTTTGGTCGGCGTCTCTATTGACGGCCCTGCACGGCTTCATGACACGTACCGTGTCAATCGCGCGGATCGCGCGACGCACGCCCAGGTGATCCGCGGTTACGAGATCCTGCGCCGGCATGGGGTGCGCACCAATATTTTGTGCACTGTGAACAGTGCGAATCAGGATCACGGCCTTGAGGTGTACCGGTACTTCCGTGATGAATTGCGCGCAAGCTTTATGCAGTTCATTCCCATCGTAGAGCGCTTTACCGAGGAGGAATTGGGTGCAGCTCACGATGGTTGGTCTTCTCGCAGTTTCCTGTACACGCAATCTGGTGACTACGTGTCCGAACGCAGCGTGACGCCTAAGAAGTATGGGCAGTTCCTCATCGATGTTTTCGATGAGTGGATCAGCAACGACGTGGGAGAGGTATTCGTATCAGATTTTGATGCCGCTCTGTCCGCCATGTTCAACATCCACCCGTTGTGCGTGCATGCCCCTGAGTGCGGAAACAATGTGGCGATGGAGTTCAATGGCGATGTTTACGCCTGTGATCACTGGGTGGAGCCGGATTGGTTGCTCGGTAACGTCCACGTCAGCGATTTCCCGAGCTTGGTTGAGACTCCCACGATGCAGCGTTTTGCTCGGAAGAAGAACACGGAATTGCCCGTCAAATGTCAGGAGTGCCCAGTGCGGAAGTTCTGTCATGGTGGTTGCCCTAAGGACCGTTGTGGTGATGACGGTGTGAATTATCTCTGCGAGGGGTTTTACTCGTTTTATTCCCATATCCGTGGCGATGTTTTAGAAATGGCGCGCCTTGTCACCTTTGGGCGCCCTGCGGCGGAGATTATGAGCAGAGGTACGAAGCCGTGATTGTTCTCGCTTCACTCATTGGTATTGTCATCGGCGTTATTGTGGGCGCTTTGGGGGCAGGTGGCGGCATTTTGTCCGTCCCTGTGCTCGTGTATTTACTTGGGCAGTCTCCCCACGATGCGGCAGCAGGGTCGCTGGTGATTGTGGGCTTGACCGCGTTGGTGTCACTGATATCTCATGCGCGTAGCGGTACTGTGCATTGGCCGGATGGCGTCTTGTTTGGCTTGCTGTCCGTGGCTGGATCGTTTGTGGGTTCTCGCCTGAATGCGAGGGTGGACGCCACGGTACTCATGATGAGTTTTTGTGCCTTGCTGTGCGTGATCTCCGCAACGATGGTCAGGCGCGCCGTGGCGGAGCAGAAAGCCGCGAGTGAGGTGAAGGAGAAGCTCGCTCCTGAGCCGGTGGTGAAAACCAACTGGCTGCTTGTATTTCTAGCGGCAACGGTGACAGGTTTTCTCACTGGTTTCTTTGGTGTGGGTGGCGGCTTTGTCGTGGTTCCTATGTTGATGCTGGTTCTTCATTTCCTGATTAAGGATGCTGCATCCACGAGTCTCGTGGTTATGGTCATTGCTTCCGCCTCTGGATTGTTGTCCAGGGTGGGCACAGACATCAGCGTCGATTGGGGTGTCATCGCAGTCTTTGCCGCCGGCTCCATGGTCGGTGGTGTGATCGGGCCAAAGCTCACCAAAAACGCCAAGGATTATGTGCTCACTGCGGTTTTTGCGGCGCTACTGGGCGCTGTTGCGGCAGTAACGTTCGTGGGCACTGTCCTTGGCTATTAGAGGGCTACTCGTTGCGGAGTGCTAGTTGAGGAGTGAGCCGAATTGCTTGGTGATCCAGCCTGGGTCGGTGATGGCGGTACCTGCGATGACTGCGTCGGCGCCGGCCAGGATGCCGTGGGCTACGTCGGCTGGGGTGTGGAAGCGTCCTTCGCCGATGATGAAGGCGGAGTCATCGTTGATGAGCTTGATGCCCTCACGCAGGCAGTCCAGGTCCGGACCTGCGGTCTTCTCGCGGTGCTCGGTGTAGCCGGCGAGTGTGGTGGAGATGATGTCGGCGCCGTCATCGTAGGCGGCCTTCATTTCCTCAGGGGTGGCGCAGTCGGCCATGATCAGGACGCCTTCCTCATGTGCCACCTCAACCAGGTCTTTGAAGCTGGAGCCGTCGGGGCGCTCGCGGAATGTGGCGTCAGCGCAGACCACCGCCGCCCCTGCGCGTGCGACGTCAGCGACGGACTTCTTGGTTGGGGTGATGTAGACGCCCACGGTGCCTTCTTTGGTCAGGCCGAAGATTGGGACGTCGCAGGCGGAGGAAATGGACGAGATGTCCTCCAGCCCGCCGTAGCCGCCGCAGCGGATGGCGGGTGTGCCGCCGTCTACGCACGCTTTTGCCACGTAGGTCAGGGTGTGGGTGTCGCGCATGGCGTGACCATCCGGCGCTTGGCACGAGACGATGAGTTTGCCTCGCACGAGGTCGATGATTTCTGCGCGCTTGTCCGCAAGGTTGGTTGCGGTGAAGGTGTAGGTCATGGTGTCTCCTTTTTCTTTGTCACGCTTGGCTTTGCGACGCGAAACAGCGCCGCAGGAAACGCCGCCGCGCGAGGCGTCGCCTCGCTAGACGTTGTCTCGTGCGTATTGCGCTGCGGCGATCAGTGGTGCGTTTCCGGTGAGCATGCTGGTGAGTACTGGGATGTCTTTGTTGGGAACCAGTGCGGTTTCGCGGATTCCGCGCTCGATGGGTTCGACGATACGCGCGCCGATTCCTACGACGCCACCGCCCAGGACTATTCCGGAGAGATCGAAGGCGCTTGTCAGGGCCCCGAGACAGCGGCCCAGTCCGGCGAGGTTTCCGTCGAGGATGTTTCTGGCGAGGGCGTCACCGTTGTCGGCTTTGTCCAGCACGCCGCGGAGGTCGATGGTGGCGTCCTGTGGAGAGGTCCATTCGATGCGACCGGCGTCTGGGTTGGCGGAAAGCACTTGGTAGTAGCGCGCCAAGGATGGGCCGCAGGCGATGTTTTCCGCCCTGTCCGCGTATCCGCGGAAGTCTGCACATACCAGCTCGGATACTTCGCCCGCGGACCCTGATGGGCCTGAGAGGAGTTCTCCGTTGTCTACTACTGCTCCGCCTACGCCGGTGCCCAGAGCGATGTAGAGGACTCGTCCGTGAAGCTGAGTTCCTGCGCCGAGGTGGTGTTCGCCGTAGGCCCAGATTCTTACGTCATTGTGGCAGGCTACGGGGACGTCGATGACCTCGTGAACTAGCTGCGTGAGGTTGGTTCCTCGCCATCCTGGGATGGTGGGACCGTTGTAGGTTACTTCCCCTGCTGGAGCGTTGATGACTCCGGGGGCGCCCATGCCGACGCGGGCAATGGTGATCCCTGAGACGGTGGCGGATTCGGCGGCTTCGCGGACGGCTACTTTTACTTGTTCCTGGATTGATCCGTTGGCGGGCTGGGAAGGAACGCGGCCCTCGGCGATCACGTGCGTGGGGTCATCGTCTGTGATGATTCCGTACGCGATTTTGGTCCCACCAATGTCGAGCGCGAGTGTTGCAGTGCTCATGGTTTGGGGTCCTTTCTTCTTGGGGAAGTAAACGCAATTTTTTACTAAATAACGTGGAAGGAAGCGTATTTATAAGTTATGATACATCATACATCATACCTGTAGTATTATAGGGTGTGAGCGTAAATGCCCGTAAAGAAAAACAAAATATTTCACCGAGAAAGGCTTGTTGAAAGCTGATGGGCAATCAGATTAATTACGTAGAAGGCAAAGTCATCACTGCCTCACGTACCTTCGAAAACGCACGAGTCTCAATGGAAGACGGCCTGATCACCGCCATTGAGGAACTCGATGCCACCTCAGATCACACGCTGACGTGGGTTCCCGGCTTTGTTGATCTTCATAATCACGGTGGCAACCGTGGAGCTTTCCCCACCGGAACCTACGAGGATTGTGTCACAGCAGCCTCCTATCACCGCAGTCAAGGCACTACTACCCTTTTAGCGTCAATGGTATCTGGCACGTGCGACGAGCTCAGCTCTCAGGCGGAGATTCTTGGCGCACTCACTGAGGCCGGTTACGTTGCGGGCATTCACATGGAGGGCCCGTTCATTTCCCAGTGCAAGTGCGGCGCACAGGATCCTTCCCGCATCGTCCCTGGAGACCCTGATTTCTTTGCCAAGGTCTGCGAGGCAGCTGGCGGCCACATGCGGTCCATCACGTTCGCCCCGGAGACCGCCAATGTTGAAGGGCTCCTTGAGGTATGTAAGAAGTACAACGTAATTGCGTCCCTAGGCCACACGGAGGCGGACTTTGCCACTACCGCCCAGGTCATTACCCAGGCGATGCAGCTGGGTGTCACCGTCACCGCGACGCACCTGTTCAACGCCATGCCTCAGGTACACCACCGCGAACCAGGCGCTGTGGGCGCTTTGATCGCCGCCGCTAAACGCGGAGAAGTCAGCCTCGAGCTCGTTGCAGATGGGGTCCATCTTCATGACGGCACCGTGGACTTGGCTTTCAACCACAAGGCGTTTGCTATTACCGACGCCATGGAGGCCGCAGGCATGCCGGATGGCCAGTACCGCCTAGGGCAGCTGAACGTCACCGTCACCGACCGCGTTGCACGCGTCGATTCCGGTGCGATCGCTGGCGGCACCTCCACACTGCGCGAGCAGTTCATGCGCTTTGCAGCGCGCCACAATGACCAGGAGTCTGTCCAGTTTACGTCCACTACCGCCGCCCACGTTCTTGGCGACGACACCATCGGCGACATCGCGGTAGGCAAGAAGGCAAACCTCGTCGGACTCACCCCTAACGGCGCCGTGGAGCAGGTGCTCGTTGGCGCAACAGAATTGTAATTTGAAGGGAAACTCATGGAAATCCTGATCCGCAAGACCACCGATGAAGTAGCACACCTTGCCGCGGACATCCTCCAGAAGTATGTGGAGCGCGGCAAGACGCTGGGCCTGGCCACTGGCTCTACCCCAGTTGAGACCTACAAGGAGCTGATCCGCCGCCACCAAGAGGAGGGCCTGAGCTTTAAGGACTGCCGCGCTTTCCTCTTGGATGAGTATGTAGGGCTGCCTCGTGAACACGAGCAGAGCTACTACTCATTCATCCGCGCGAACTTCACGTCACACGTGGATATTCCTGATGAGCTGGTCCAGTCCCCCGATGGCACATCCCCACACCCAGCAGAAGCCGCGCAGGCTTATGAGGACGCCATGATTGAGGCTGGCGGCGTAGACATTCAGATCCTGGGCGTTGGCACCAATGGCCACATCGGCTTTAATGAGCCAAGCTCTTCCTTGAATTCGGTCACCCGCTTGAAGACACTGCACCCGCAGACCATCAAGGACAACGCCCGCTTCTTCGCTTCCGCCGACGAGGTTCCACAGCATGTCCTCACCCAAGGCCTTGGCACGATTCAGCGTGCCCGTCACTTGCTGTTGCTCGCCACAGGCGAGGGCAAAGCCAACGCCGTGAAGGCCCTGGCAGAGGGCCCACTGTCGGCCCACTGCCCAGCGTCGATACTGCAGTGGCACCCACACGCCACCGTAATCGTGGACGAGGCCGCCGCAAGCAAGCTGGAGAATCTGGAGTACTACCGGTACACGGATGAGAAGAAGCCAAGCTGGCAGGAGCACTAAAAGCACAATCCCCGAGGAAAATTCCTCGGGGATTTAATCGTTATGGGCGGTCCAGCTGGAACTGAGCCACTACCTCGTTGCGGCGCCAGTGCTCGACGAAGAAGCTCAAGAACGGGATGGTGCCAGCCAGCGCGGTGATCAGCCACTTGGTTGGCTCCCAGCGTGCCTTAGTTCCCAAGTTCAGGGTTGCCACCAGGTACAGCATGTAGAAGACGCCGTGAACTTGGCCGATGTACGTTGCCCAAGTTGGGATGTCCACGCCAAAGATGTATTCCAGCACCATACGGGCGACGAGCAGGAGCAGCCACACGCCGGTGACCCATGCCGCCACGGAGAACAGTGTCAACGCGCTCTTGACGCGCTTCTTACGCTCGGGGTGTACTGCCTGCTGGGAAGTAGGGGTAGTCATAAATTTCCTATTGCTGGGGTTGTCTTATTGGTGGTTACGGCGACGCTGAGGAGAGTTCATCTTGTTAAAGTCCTCCACGGTGATCTGTGGCCGCTGGGGAAGGAAATCCTCATCAATGCTGGTCGCCGCACTATCCTGCACGTCTTTTGCGACGTACGTCTGCGAATCTACAGCGCCATCCTCCGCCGTGATGGCATCATAGCGGTCGTTCTCATATGCCAAGATCTGCTTGTAGGCGTAGACAAAGAAGGCACCGAACAGGGGCCACTGGAATGCGTAGCCGAGGTTTTGGAAGGTGCCGGAACCAGACTGGAACCTAGTCCACTGCCAGTACGCTAGGCCGAAGGTGCACAGCACCGCTATGACGAGAAGCACGACGTGCCACGCCTTGACTTTAAACCGGCGTGGTTTCTTGATTGCACTCTCGGAACTCACAATCCGGAATTGTACTACTTACCCAACTAAAGTTGTAGATAGTAACCGTGTTGGTGTGCCGGTTTTTATGTTCGGCGCGAACAATGTATGCTGTGTAATTACTGCGCCTGTGGCGGAATTGGCAGACGCGCTGGATTTAGGTTCCAGTGCCTTAGGGCGTGAGAGTTCAAGTCTCTCCAGGCGCACAGTGTAAAAACCACCTCCTAGGAGGTGGTTTTTTCTTTCAGGAGCGAGTTGCTAAGAGCTTATGTTTGCATGCGCGTTATAGATGCAGAGGCGAAAGGTGATCGTATAGTCACCTCGTCGCCCTTGCTAAGGATATGCAGATAGCTTGGGCGATTTTCATGCAGTAGCTTAAGCATTCAACAGCCCCAATCCTAGGCGCCCCCCAAACTGGTTCAGAAGCTCTAGGTATGGCACAAATTACGATGCAAATTCATACGCAAAGTGCTTAGTGTGGGGTGCTCTAGGGATTCCAGCGACAGCTTTCACTAGTGGTACGTGGTCGGCCACTGTAACTGGTATTAAGGCCTACAATTGGAAACTAACTGCTTCCACCATCGCACGAGCCCTTGGTCCTACATTCGTAAACGGGGCTGGAAAAGCCATCGGTGGTCCAGTTGTGATCGCAGCTGCTTTGGCTACTTCCGCAGGATTGTGCGCTTTTCAACAGTAACGGTTTATAGGAATAAGCATCTCAATGGTTTCTAGGAATAAGTATCTCGTTCGCCTCATTGTCGCCAGCATTCTTTTCTTTGTTATTGTCACCACCATCTTCGCTTTCTTTTTTTCTCTGGGACGGGGGCACACGCTAAATTTCGACGACGCAATTCCTTGGCTCGTCGGAGCTTTGGTCTCTGGACTGCTAACTGCAATCTGGATCAAAAGAAAAGCGAAAGTCTTTCGAGAACGCGACAATCTTTGGGGCCCACCAAAAAGTAGGAACACCTAATTTGTCAAAATAATAGCGTTCATCCTTATGACGAAGAGTCGGAGCTTTTCTTTAAAGCGCTGCCCCTCGCTTTCTAGGGTTTCGTCAATCCAGTTATCTTGGTCGTAGTCGTTATCGGCGGCACCGTACTGCTTGGTGGTGAGCATGACGTACTCACACCGGCCTAACGCATCTGTTTCAAAGCGATACATCCGTGGCGAGTTCGAACCGTCGGTGTTACGACGATAGGCCTTTTTGAAGTCGCGCCAACGCAACCGTGGAGTACTTCGCGACCTAGAAGTACACGGAGTTGGTCACGGTCGCTGGCAGATGCTGGGGTGCTATCCAGCCCGCCGCGGTCGGGTTCGACACGGGACTATGATTTGATATGCCCGTTGTGCGCGTAAGCCTGTAAACTCACAGCCATGCTTTCTTCCAGGTGTGTGCTGGGTGACAAGCTGCTGGCTAGAGTCAAAACTCCCCGCTGAAGAAGGGAAACCATGCTCTATATAGTTCCCGGAATACTAGTTGGAATAATTTTCTATCTTATTCTTACAGTAGTGAGCTGGTTCCTTGGCAATGTATGGCCGAAGGATCAGAGGCTGCGTGCACATAGTCGTCTTGCTATCCATTGCCTAGCCGCTATAACGTTTACTATTTTTCTTGTTACTTCCGGTGGCGGTGGGAATTGGGCTACTCACTTGCAGATTAGCGGTTTCCTATTTGCTGGATGCATGTTGAGCTTCGTAACATCATTCCGAGAAAATTCTCGTCCTCAGCGAAAAGAAACGGACAGATACCTGATAAAAAGGGGAGACAAAGACTCTACTTCTCAGCTATAGGCAACAATGTGCTGAAATTAGAGGTAGCAGAGCTTAGGAAAATTTTCTGAAACCAGGAATTATATCTGCTACAAACGTGCGTCACACTGTGCGATGCCGCAAAGTGTGACGCGAAAGGCGTCCTGCGGTATCTCAGCATTCACCCATATTTAAAGAATCGTTGAGTTTTATAGGCATGCAGTTTGTACAGTTTACTCTAAATGCTAAACATGCTGGTAGATAAGTCTTTTTATTTCTCTTTATCGTCATGTTCTACAGACAGCCCAGCGAGCATGATGCGGTAAAACTCGTTTTCAATGCTCTTGTCTTCGAAGTCCGCAGCGACGTGTTCCCAGTGGTACTCCTCCAACCGGGGCAGCATCGCGGTCACTGCCATCTTGAGGTAGAAACCTCGGCTGCGACCAGTGCGGGCGGATAGAACATCTAGCCGCTCGATGATATCTTCTGGCATCCGTACAGATACCACTCGCCCTGAAGGGTGGGGGCCTTGAACCATAACCAAAAGTCCTTTCCATCATGAGGTAAACAATGTTTACCATATGTCGTGGAACGGTGTAGATATTTTTCTCGACACCGCTCTCGATATTAGGTAAACATTGTTTACCTAATATCGAGAGCGGTTGAGCGCGAATTTTTCGTTATAGCTCCGGCCCCTCGCTTCTGGGATGCTATCGAGCCGATTGTCCTGGTGGTAGTCACTGTCGGCGGCAGCTTGCTGATGGATACGGGCCGCCATCGCATCATCTGACGTTGTGCTAATACCTAGTGAGTCGAGGAAGTCCATGGACTGACCAGTTTGGCCAGTTCCCAGTCCTGTTTGGCCTGCCCAAATAGTGCTTGAGGTGTGCGGTCACCTTGGGCGCGAACGCCTGCAGATACTAAGAGGTCGCGGGCGTAGTCGGCGGACTCACGCCGAGTAACCTGGCGTACCTTGCCGTGCGCGGTCTCGGTATCTCCCGGTTGAGTCTCGGCGATGTACAGGAGGTTACCTTCACGTCCTCGGGTCATCGGCACGCAAACGCCGGCTTTATCGAGGTTGCCGACACCGGCGACCACGCGGGCTACATCCACGGTTGCGCCTTGGGAACTATGCCCGGTAGCGGAATAACCGAGTTGAGCATGCTTTTCCAGGTAATCGCTTTTTAACGTCACTGTGGCAGAAGTATCGTCACACCGACGGGCAGTGATCGAGCCGTCATAGCCGATGGAATCGACAACCCAGCGTTGGCCATTGCGCACCATATCCCGTTGCTAGTAATCAGCTTCGATTCATTGCAATGAGTCAGGACTGCATCACCAACGCCAGCTTCCAGACCATCATTTAACCCCACCCACAAAACACACAAGCCGTAACACCACAAGGTGCTACGGCTACAGGCACGCGCCAAGTTACTGAGCCAGTTCCGCGATGACGGGCACGAGCTGCGCCAGTGCCTTTCCGCGGTGCGAGAGTGCGTTCTTTTCTTCTGGCGCCATCTGGGCACTTGTGCGGCTGGTGCCGGCTTCATCTTCTTCCGCTGGCACAAACAGCGGGTCGTATCCGAAGCCGTTCTCTCCTTGCTCGGCGCGGAGGATTCGGCCTTCCCAGCGGCCCTCCACAACGTGTTCGGTTCCGTCCGGTGTGACTAGGGCGCACACGGAGACGAACGCCGCCTGCCGGCGTTCGTCGGGGACGTCGGCCATCTGACCTAGCAGGAGGTCGTTGTTGGCTTGGTCGTCGCCGTGGCGTCCGCACCAGCGTGCGGATAGGACTCCCGGCATGCCGCCCAGCTCCTCGACGGCGAGTCCGGAGTCGTCGGCGATGGTGATCAGCCCGGTGTTGGCGGCGCCGGCGCGGGCTTTGATGAGAGCGTTGTCGGCGAAGGTGCGGCCGTTTTCGACGGGCTCGTCGTAGGCATCGACCGCATCCAGTGGCAGCACGTCCACGCCGCCTAGCCCGGCGCCGTCGAGGATGACTTTGAGTTCGCGCAGCTTTTTCGCATTGTTGGATGCTACGAGGATCTGCATGGTTAGATTCCTAGCGCTGCTTTCTGGGCTTCGATGAGTTCGCGGCAACCTTTTTCGGCGTAGTCGAGCATTTCTCCGAGCTGGGTGCGGTCAAATTCGTTGTGTTCGCCGGTGCCTTGGATTTCTACGAATTTGCCTTCGTCGGTCATGACTACGTTCATGTCTACTTCGGCGCGGGAGTCTTCGGCGTAGGGCAGGTCGAGGCAGACGTGGCCGTCGATGATGCCGACGGATACGGCGGCTACAGGTGGCAGCAGTGGTTCGCCTGGGACTACGCCGGCTTCTTTGAGGGTTGCGATGGCGTCGGCGAGCGCAACGTAGGCGCCGGTGATGGATGCGGTGCGGGTGCCGCCGTCGGCTTGGAGGACGTCGCAGTCGATGTTGATGGTGTTTTCGCCCAGTTGTGACAGATCCACAGCGGCGCGCAGGGATCGGCCGATGAGGCGGGAGATTTCGTGGGTGCGGCCTTTGACCTTGCCTTTCATGGATTCACGTGGCATGCGGTCGTGGGTTGCGGCTGGCAGCATGGAGTATTCGGCGGTGAGCCAGCCTTCGCCGGAGTCCTTCTTGAAGCGGGGTACGCCGTATTGGATGGAGGCGGTGCACATGACGCGGGTGTTGCCGAACTCGACGAGGACGGAGCCTGCTGGGTTGAAGGTGAAGCCGCGGGTGATCTTGACGGTGCGCATTTGGTCCACTGCGCGGCCATCGAAACGTTCGTAATCAGTCATGCACTCAAGGGTACAAGACGTGGGCGCGAGATTAGGCCCCGCGCCCATACACGCGCCCCTACACTCGCCCTTCACGCGTTGCTTAGACGTCGATCTCCATGCCTGAGTAGGCTACGGAGACTTCGCCGTCGAATTCGCTGCGCGCTGCGGCGAGGCAGGCGTCGGCGTCGCCCCATGGCGGGATGTGGATGAGGACGAGTTTGCCTACGCCGGCTTCTCGTGCGATGCGGCCTGCTTCTGCTCCGGAGAGGTGCATGTTTGGCGGGTTGCCTTCGTCGTTGTCGCACCAGGTGGCTTCGCAGAGGAAGACGTCTGCGTCTCGGGCGCATTCGATGAGTTGGTCGGTCCAGCCGGAGTCGCCGGAGTAGGCGAGGATTTTGCCGGTGCGGTCGTGCTTGATGCGCAGGGAGTAGGACTCGATGGGGTGTACGGCGGTAAATGGGGTGATGGTGAGGGCGTCGAGGATTTCTGGTTGCCCGGGTACCCATTTGCCGAATGCAAAGGTGTCGGAGAAGTCGACGATGTCGTCGATGGTGTCTGCGTCGATGCGGCCCATGCGTACGGCGGCGTCGGCTGGGCCGAAGCAGAGGTTGCGGCCTTTGGCGGCGCCGGTTGGGTGGTAGCGGCGCCAGACCATGAGGCTTGGGAAGTCTAGGCAGTGGTCTGGGTGCATGTGGGAGAAGACGACGTGGGCGTCTACGGGGTCGGCTACTTGTTGTAGTTTGGCTAGTACGCCGGGCCCGATGTCCATGATGACGTTGGTGCCGTTGCCTGGTTGCACGAGGTAGCCGGAAGCCGGGTTGTCTGGTGCTCCTACGCTTCCTGATGATCCAAGAACGGTTACTTTCATGCTTTTACTTTTTCACTTTTGTCCCGTGTGTGGGTAGTAATCGGACATTTTTGTGGCTAATTGCCTAGGAAACCACACCAACCCCGTATGTGTGATTTGCAACACTCCCCCATGTGTTGGGTCGTGATTAGACCACGTTAGGGCCCATAAATCGGGCGGCGAGCTGTTTGAATAGGGCTGGATCGCCGGTGGATTCGAAGACCCTGGTGGGGGTAACTGTGTCATCGGCGAGCATGTCTTGTTGGCTGAGGATGCGCAGCACATCCTTGGCTGTTTCCTCCGCGGAGGACACGAGCGTCACGTGGTCGCCCATGGCCAGTTGGATTACGCCGGACAGCAGCGGGTAGTGGGTGCATCCCAGCACGAGCGTGTCGACGCCCGCAGCTTGCAGCGGCTCAACGTACGCCTCGGCCACGCCGAGGATCTGCCTTCCGGAGGTGATGCCGCGCTCGACGAAGTCAACGAACCGTGGGCACGCTTGCGCGTAGGCCTCGACGTGGGGGTTGACCTCAAACAGGTCTTGGTAGGCCCCGGATTTCACGGTGCCTACGGTGCCAATCACGCCGACTTTGCCGTTGCGCGTGGTGGCCACCGCGCGCCTCACGGCGGGATGGATGACTTCGACCACGGGCACGTCGTAACGCTCGCGGGCGTCGCGCAGGCACGCCGCCGAGGCCGTGTTGCAGGCGATGACGATCATCTTGCAGCCGCGTTCGACGAGCTCGTCCGCGATCTTGAGTGCGTGGGAGCGCACTTGGCTAATGGGCAGTGGGCCGTAGGGGCCGTTGGCCGTGTCGCCGATGTAGATGATCGATTCGCCCGGCAGTTGGTCCATGATGGAGCGGGCTACGGTAAGCCCGCCCACGCCGGAGTCGAAAATGCCGATTGGTGAGTTGCGATCCACGTCTACCATTGTGGCCCCCTGTAACGCTTAGTGTTTCGTTGCTCCTGCTGCGCGCCCAGCCCGTAGCCGGACTGACCGTACCCTGTCTGCCCGTAGCCGCCGATCTGGTTCTGCTGGCGCTGTTGCTGGGCTAGTTTGCGCTGTTGTTTTTTGGCGGCGAGGGCTGGTGGGTCGTCGGAGGTGATGAAGATTCCTGCAAGGATGCCGCCGATGGCGCCGAAGAGGTGGCCTTGCCAGCTCACGCCGGTGGCGCCTGGGAAGACGCCCCAGATGAGGCCGCCGTACATGAAGGCCAGTCCGATGCCGAGGATGGCTTGGCCGGGGTGGCGGTTGAAGAAGCCGCGCACGATGAGGTAGCCGAGCCAGCCGTAGACGAGGCCGGAGGCGCCGATGTGGTTGGTGCCGATCCCACCGAAGAGCCAGGTGCCGATTCCGCCGACGAGGCCGGCGATGATGGTGACTTCCCAGAAGACGCGTTTGCCGCTCATGCCGATGAGGAAGCAGAAGACCATGCCGGGTACGGAGTTGGACAGGATGTGTTCAACGCCGCCGTGGAGGAGTGGGCTGGTGGCGATGTGCCAGATGGAGCCCAGGTCTAGGGGGTGGACGCCGAAGTAGTTGAGCTGTCCGCCGAAGACGGCGTAGTTAACAATGAACACGGCCCAGATGATGAGCAGAAATCCCACGGCGTGGGTGATTCCACTTCCGATGCGGCTGCGTTTTTGGCGGGGCGCTGGGGTGTTGGGGTAGGTGGGTTGGGGTGAGTAGTAAGTCACTTATTTGATCTCGCTTAGTGCAGTGAGTCCATATCCGGGTGAGGCGTGGGCGACGGCACCCACGATTGCTTGGGCCACCACGGTGGCTGCGGCGGCGGAGAGGGCGGTCATTGTTTCGGTGTCCACGCCGGTGCCGTCGCCGGTGGAGAGGGCGAATAGGGTGTCGCCGTCGAGTGGTGAGTGGGCGGGGCGTACGGCGACCGCGATTCCGTCGTGCGCGGTCATGGCGATGCGCTTGGCCTGTGCTTTGGTAATGGGGGCGTCTGTTGCCACCACGCCGATGGTGGTGTTGAGTTTGGCGGCGGGTGATTCCAGCGCGGCAAATTTTGCGGTGTCTACGGTGATGGTGTCGTCGCCGTACATCGTTCCCGTGCGCGGGTTGATGACGCTGCCCACGGGGTTGGCCACGATTCCGGCGGCCACGGTGTACTTTCCGACGCTCACCGAGGCCTCTCCCCAACCGCCGCGCAGGACGCCTGCGGTGGCACCGCACCCGGCCCCTACGGAGCCCTGTTCGGGTTCGCCCGCTGGCGCAGCCATCGCGGCGGCTGCGGCCGCCGCACCGTCGGCGGCGGTGGGGCGGTGCGCGGCATCGCCCACGAGCAGGTCAAAGATCACGGCCGCGGGCACGATGGGCACGATCGGCGAGTTGGCTTTGTCGTCAAGCACTTTGAAGCCGATGCCGCGGGATTCGAGTTCAGCCATGACGCCGTCGGCGCTGGCCAACCCGAAGGCGCTGCCGCCGGTGAGGGTGATGGCGTGGATGCGTTCGACGGTGTTGTGTGGGGCGAGGAGGTCGGTTTCGCGGGTGCCGGGCCCGCCGCCACGGACGTCCACGCTGGCCACGGCGCTGCCTTGGGCGAGGATGACGGTGCAGCCGGTGTCGCCTAGACTCTGGTGGCCCACTGTGATGCCTGGCACGCGTGCGAGGCTCACTGCAGTGGCCCCATCATTGCTTCGAGCAGGGACTCTTGGTTGTAGGCCAACCACTCCACGATGCTGTCGCGGTCAAGGCCGTCGGTGACCTCGCTGGAGGCAAGGTAGAGGCGGATGTCGTTGAGGGCGCCCAGCCACGCGTGAGCTTCCTCCTCCTGGAGGGATACCTCTACCCCGCCGTCAGGACCAATGGCTGCCGCTAGGACCTGGAGGTTCTCTAGCTTGGCCTTGGTGATGTCCGTCTCGTGTAGGGAGCGCAGTAGGGAGTTGTCGCCGTCGTATTCCTCGTCGCCTTCGCGTTCGAAGTCTGGGAGTAGGCGCGCAAGGCCTGGGTCCTCCGGCGCATCCTTGTGACCGGCGGACATGCCCATCATCTCCGCCAGCTCGTCCTTGGGAGCTGACTGGGCGCGCTCAATGAGCTTTTCTGCCACCATGGACGCCAAGTTGCCCAGCACCTCGCGCTCTACGGGCTCAAACACGGTCACGAACTTTGCCCCGCGCATCAGGGACTTCTTCTTTTTCCACGCCTGCATTAGTTTCCCCTAGCCCGCCTGCTGCATTGTTGCCCACAGGCCTGCGGTGTGAAGCTTTTTCACATCGCCTTCAACTTTGTCCTTTTCCCCCGAGGACACCACTGCTTTGCCCTCGGTGTGGACCTGCATCATCAGCTCGATGGCGCGCTTCTTGCTGTAGCCCAGCACGGTCTGGAACACGTACGTCACGTAACTCATGAGGTTGACCGGATCGTCCCAGACGATGCACATCCACGGCAGGTTCTCCGCCGAGGCGACATCCACCTCGATCTTCTCATCGAGTTCAGGCGTGGCCATCGGCGACGGCCCTAGCCGCACATCCATCAGTTCCTCATTGCTCATGACTCACCATAATAGTGGCATTCTCACCAGCCTCACAGTAGCACCGGCGAAGCGCAAGGATCCGCGGTGGGCTGTTCGCTTCGCCCAGCACGCCCCGTAATGCGGTGAGTGTGGGAAGCATGCGCCTGCCCCAGGCCCACGTTTGTTGGCCTTTATATTCGTCCCGTTGGCAGCTGCGCGTGGCCTGTTAGGGCAGGTTCCGGCCGCCGCCCTGCGGTCCCCGTGTGGGGCCAGTAGCTAGTTTTCGCCTAGGGGGCGTATTCTTGGTTGGGTGAATTCTGATTGCACCCCATCTACTGCCCTTCTGACTGACCGCTATGAGCTGACCATGCTGCAGTCAGCACTGGCTGACGGCACCGCTCATCGCGAGTGCGTCTTTGAGGTTTTTGCCCGTCGTCTCCCTAATGAGCGCCGCTACGGCGTGGTCGCTGGCACCGCGCGCGTGCTGGAGGCGGTGAAGAACTTTAGGTTCACCGAGGAACAGCTTAAAACGCTAGATTTCCTCAACGATCAGACGCTAGAGTTCCTGCGCAACTACAAGTTCTCCGGCCAGATTGATGGCTACCGCGAGGGCGAGCTGTACTTCCCTAACTCGCCGCTGATTACGGTCCGCTCCACCTTCGCTGAGGGCGTGATCCTGGAAACCGTCATTTTGTCCATCATGAATGCTGACTCCGCTGTGGCGTCGGCGGCCGCACGCATGGTGACGGCAGCGGATAGCCGCCCGATCATTGAGATGGGATCTCGCCGCACCCACGAGCACGCGGCGGTTACCGCATCCCGCGCGGCCTACTTGGCGGGCTTCACGTCCACCTCTAACTTGGAGGCCTCTCACCGCTACGGCATTCCGGGCGCGGGCACCGCGGCACATGCGTGGACCCTGCTGCACATTAATGAGGACGGCTCCCCTAATGAGGAAGCAGCGTTTCGTTCGCAGGTGGAGTGCTTTGGCAAGGACACCACGCTACTGGTGGATACCTATGACATCACCAAGGGCGTGGAGACCGCCATCGAGGTGGGCGGCACTGAACTGGGTGCCGTGCGTATTGATTCCGGCGACTTGGGCGTGATGACGCGCCAGGTCCGCCAGCAGCTGGATGAGCTGGGCGCCGTGAACACCAAGATTGTGGTGTCCTCTGATCTGGATGAGTACGTGATTGCGGGTCTTCGCGGTGACCCTGTGGACGTCTTCGGCGTAGGCACCTCCGTGGTCACCGGCTCCGGTGCACCTACGGCGTCCATGGTGTACAAGCTGGTGGAGGTAGACGGCCACCCAGTTGCTAAGCGCTCTCTGGACAAGAAGTCCGTAGGCGGAGGCAAGCGGGGTATCCGTACCCACCGTGACACGGGCACCGCTATTGAGGAGATCATCTTCCCATTCGATGCTGAGAAGCCAGACACCGGCAACGCCAAGGTCACTGAGCTCACCGTGCCGCTGATGCGCGACGGCGAGATTGTGGATGGCCTCCCTACGCTGGAGGAGTCCCGCGAGTACCTGGCCAAGCAGCTGATCACCCTGCCGTGGGAGGGACTGTCCCTGTCCAAGGGCGAGCCAGTGATCCACACCCGCCTGGTTGGTTTCTAAGTTGGAGTCACCGCTGTCGCACTCTACTCAGGATCTTCTCGCTGCCGCCGTCGAGTCTCTCGGCGGCGCTCCGCGTCAGGGGCAGCAGCAGATGGCTGACGCCGTCACTGCCGCGATGGAAGATAACATGCACTTGGCTGTGCAGGCAGGCACGGGCACCGGTAAGTCTTTGGCCTACCTGGTGCCCGCCATTCGGCATGCGCAGGCCACGGACACCACGGTGATTGTGTCCACGGCTACCATCGCCCTCCAGCGGCAGCTTGTGGACCGCGATCTCCCGCGCCTTGCAGACGCCCTGGAGCCACTGCTGGAGCGTCGGCCCACCTTTGCCATCATGAAGGGCCGCAGCAACTACGTGTGCATGAATAAGGTGGCGGCGGGCGCTATCGAGGGCGCGGAGGACGCGCTCATTGATGAGGAGGACCTCTCGTGGCTGGGCAAGCACGTCAAGCGGGTGCACGAGTGGGCCAATGAGACCGAGACCGGGGACCGCGACGAGCTGGAGCCGGGCGTGCCCGATCAGGCGTGGCGCCAGGTGTCCGTGACCGCTCGTGAGTGCATCGGTGCGTCGCGCTGCCCGCATGGTGAGGAGTGCTTCGCGGAGATCGCGAAGCGTAAGACCAAAGAAGTGGACGTGATCGTCACCAATCACGCGCTGCTGGCCATTGACGCGCTGGCGGACGTGGATATCTTGCCGGAGCATGACGTGGTAATCGTCGATGAGGCGCACGAACTCGACGGCCGCATCACGGCCGTGGCCACCAACGAGATCGGCATCACCGCCCTGAAGATGGCGGCGCGTCGCGCCGGCAAGCTGGGGGCCGACGGCAAAGACGACAAGCTGGTGGAGGTCTCCGCGGACTGGGAGCTGGCCATGGAGAGCGTGCCTGAGGGCCGCATCACCGAAATGCCGTCGGAACTGCACGGCCCCCTTGTGGCGCTGAAGGATGCGATCTGGCGCTGCCGCGAGCACATCCAGAAGCCGCCCGCCGGCGAGGAAGCAAACGATCCCGAACGCTTTGCCGAGCGTCTTTCCCTGTCCAATCACATGATGGACCTGCACGATTCCATCGTCCGCATCATGGAAGTCTTTGAGGAAGAGGATCCGTCCAAGCAGACCGACGTGGTCTGGGCATCCAATGAGATGCGGCGCGGCGCCATGTTGAAGGTGGCACCGCTATCGGTGGCCGGGTTGCTGGCCACCAAGCTGTTCTCTGAAAACACAGTGGTGTTGGCCTCGGCCACACTCACCATCGGTGGCAACTTCAAGGCCATGGCCGCACAATGGGGCCTGCCCAGGGGCACGTGGCGATCCCTCGACGCGGGCACCCCGTTCGATCCGCGCAAGTCCGCCATCCTGTACACGCCACGGCACCTGCCTCTCCCCGGCCGCGACGGCATTGGGCAGGAATACTTCGACGAAATCTATGACCTCATCATGGCCACCGGCGGCCGCACCCTCGGGTTGTTTTCATCTCGACGCGCAGCCGAAGCCGCCACCGAGGACCTGCGCGCCCGCCTGCCTTTTGAGATCTTCTGCCAAGGTGAGGACAACACCGGCGCGCTGGTGGACAAGTTCGCCAAGAATGAGAATTCCTGCCTCTTCGGCACGCTCTCGCTCTGGCAGGGCGTAGACGTGCCCGGCAAAAGCTGCTCACTGGTGATCATGGACAAGATCCCATTCCCGCGTCCCGACGATCCCCTGCTCCAAGCCCGCAAGGAAGCCGCCGACGCGGAGGGCCGCAACGGCTTCATGGAAGTAGCCGCCACCCACGCCGCCCTACTCATGGCGCAGGGCGCCGGCCGCCTGCAGCGCCGCATCACAGACAAAGGTGTTGTCGCTGTGCTGGACAAGCGCGTCGTGGAGAAACGCTACGGCGGCTTCCTCCTGCGCTCCATGCCGGACATGTGGCGCACCGACAACAAGGACACCGTCAAGGCCGCGCTGAAGAGGCTGGTCGCGGGATAAGCGTAGGCGCGCTAGGCGCAGTCCAGCGCGACCACGGTGACGGACCCCGGTGCGATCTCGGTGTAGCCAGCGTCGCGGATGGTAACGGCGCCGAGGGCGTCCACGAACGCGGCAAACTCATCGCGCGGGATCTCACGGACACTCAGAGGGTAGCCCTGATCGCGCCACTGCCTAGCGCGCTCTAGGGACATACTGCCCGCCAGCAACATTGAGCCATGGCCTACCTGGGCGGCGGTCTTTCCCGCGGACATGTTAAGGGACCGGTCCACGTAGATTACTGGGATATTCGGATCCGGTGCCTCACAGTCGTGGTGTGGAAGGTCAGTGCCTGAGATCTGGAGCTTGCGGATCAGAGGATCAACTGCACCCACGGCCGATGGCTGGAAGGCACGGGCCTGCGCCCCATTGTGGTCCACGGTGATGCCCGCAAGCTTTTGGACATTGTCCCAGCCTGAGTTTCGGGCGCGACGCGCAACCTTGCGAATGCGGTGCGCGTACCAATTCTTCAGGGCGTCGTAGTAGGTCTCGTCTCCATCCTCTTTCAAGCACGCCGCCACCACAGCCCGTGCCGCCGCAACGAGGATGTCGTTGCGCGACGGCGGATCATTCTTAGGGATACACAGAGCGATCTGCATCGCTTGAACTGAGGAAGGATCGCTCGGGTCCTCCCCCAGCCAACCACGATGCTGGACAGCATCAGCGAGGAGTTTATGGGCGTAGTCGAAAGTCACGCCTAGCTACGATACTCCAATGGGACACGGCGGTAAGGATTGCGCTCGTCAAGCACCTCAGCTTCAGCAGCTTCAATCTCATCGCGGGTGATGCCCAGCATGTGTAGCACCTCATCCAGGAAAGGCGACGACACTGCGGTGTCAGCTATTTCTCGCAGCGCCGGCTTAGCGTTAAAAGCCACGCCCAATCCTGCGGCGGAGATCATGTCAATATCGTTGGCGCCGTCACCCACGGCAATGGTCTGATGCATCTGCAGGCCGGAGTCCGCAGCAAACTCGCGGAGGAACTCAGCCTTAGCGGCGCGGTCCACGATCTTGCCAATCACATTGCCGGTGAGCTTGCCATCCACAATCTCAAGGGTGTTAGCGCGAACGTAGTCGAGCTCAAGGTCCTGCGCGAGGCCTTCGAGCACCTGAATGAATCCGCCGGACACCACCGCTGCCTTGTATCCCAGCTTCTTCAACGTGCGAATGGTTGTGCGCGCACCCGGGGTGAGCACAATGTCCTTTGCTACTTCATCAATGACGGACGCGTCTAAGCCGGCGAGGGTCTTGACACGCTCGCGCAGAGACTCCTCAAAGTCCAATTCGCCACGCATGGCGCGCTCGGTCACCGCCGCCACCTCGGCCTCGCGTCCGGCATGGGCCGCCAGCATCTCAATGACTTCACCGGTGATAAGGGTGGAGTCGCAATCGAAACAGATGAGGCGCTTAGAGCGGCGAATCAGGCCCGCACGCTCGATGGCAATGTCTACACCGATCTCCGAAGACAAAGCGGCCAGTGCTTTCCTAATGCTCTCGCCACCGCCCTCTTCAGGGTTAGCCACGGTTATCTTGAACTCGAGGCCAGTGACTGGGTAGTCAGCGATACCGCGGATTGTGTCAATGTTCGCGTCAAAATCAGCAAGCGCCTGACCGATGCGCGAAATCGCAGACGCCTCCACTGGGTCACCTAGCACCACGAGCTCATGGGTGGAACGAGGCCGGGAGGTCTGGGCTACTTCCTTCACCTCAACAGCCACTGACTGGCCGTAGAAGGACATGGACTCCTCCAACCCTTGTTGGAGGGTCACCACCTTACTCGGGTCCACGCCCACGTAGGCAGCTAGGGAGAGGAAGCCACGAAACTGGGATTGCTCAACATCTAGGACTTGGACGTCATGGCTGGTGAGTACTCGGAAGAATGCTGCTGTCACACCTGGACGGTCTTTTCCGCTCACAGTGATGACTGCTGGCTCGTAGCCGGCCTTGAAAGCAACGGTGGGTTTATTCTTTTGATCGGTCACGCATATTATTCTGGCACGTCAATATTAGACATAACAAGAGGCTCCCCCGTACAACGGGAGGAGCCTCTTGTTTGTAAGTCAGTGAGGAAAAATCTTTCCTACTTTTTAGGCGTTAGCCTTCTCCTTGGTCTTTGGTTCGTGATTACCGTGACCAACGTGTGCCTCGCGGCGCATGCGCTCAACCATGTGTGGGTAGTGCAGCTCGAACGCAGGACGCTCGGAGCGGATACGTGGCAGAGCGATGAAGTTGTGGCGTGGAGGAGGGCAGGAGGTTGCCCACTCCAGGGAGTTGCCGTAACCCCATGGGTCATCAACGGTGACGATCTCGCCGTAACGGTAAGACTTGAATACGTTCCAGATGAATGGAATAACGGATGCACCGAGGATGAAGGAGAATACCGTAGAGATCTGGTTCAGGGTGGTGAAGCCGTCGGAATCTAGGTAGTCAGCGTAACGACGTGGCATACCCTCGTTGCCCAGGTAGTGCTGGACCAGGAAGGTGCCGTGGAAGCCGATGAAGGTCAGCCAGAAGTGAACCTTGCCCAGCTTGTCATCCAGCATACGACCGGTCATCTTAGGGAACCAGAAGTAAACGCCTGCGCAAGAGGTGAATACAACGGTACCGAAGAGGGTGTAGTGGAAGTGAGCAACCACGAAGTAAGTATCGGAGATGTGGAAGTCCAGTGGTGGGGATGCCAGCATAATGCCGGTGAGACCACCGAAGAGGAAGGTGACGAAGAAGCCAACTGCCCAAACCATTGGTGCTTCCCAGGTGATGTGACCCTTCCACATGGTGCCCAGCCAGTTGAAGAACTTAACGCCGGTAGGCACGGAGATCAGGAAGGTCATGAAGGAGAAGAATGGCAGCAGGATCGCGCCGGTAACGAACATGTGGTGTGCCCACACTGCCATGGAAAGGGTACCGATGGACAGGGTTGCGAATACCAGGCCGATGTAGCCGAACATTGGCTTACGGGAGAATACTGGAACGATCTCAGAGACGATGCCGAAGAATGGCAGTGCCAGAACGTAAACCTCTGGGTGACCGAAGAACCAGAACAGGTGCTGCCACAGAACGGAGCCGCCGTTACCTGGATCGTAGATGTGGCCACCAAGCTTGCGATCGTACATAACACCCAGTGCAGCTGCGAGCAGCAGCGGGAAGATCATCAGAGCCAGGATGGACGCAACGAAGATGGTCCATACAAAGATTGGCATACGGAACATGGTCATGCCAGGTGCACGCAGGCACAGAACGGTGGTAACCATGTTGACTGCGGAAGCAACGGTACCAACACCAGTTGCACCAACGCCGACGATCCAGAAGTCAGAGCCGATGCCTGGGGAGTGGATGGAGTCAGCCAGTGGCAGGTACATGGTCCAGCCGAAGTCTGCTGCACCACCTGGGGTCAGGAAGCCGCAAAGCATTGCGACGATACCAACCTGGGTGATCCAGAAGCCGAATGCGTTAAGACGTGGGAACGCAACGTCAGGTGCGCCGATCTGCAGTGGCAGAACGTAGTTAGCAAAGCCCCAAACGATTGGGGTACCGAATGCAAGCAGCATGATGGTGCCGTGCATGGTGAACAGCTGGTTGAACTGCTCGTTGGACAGGAACTGGAGTCCTGGTGAGAAAAGCTCAGCACGAATGAGAAGTGCCATCAGGCCACCAACGAAGAACCAGATGAAGGACATAACGATGTACATCATGCCCAGCAACTTGTGGTCAGTGGTGGTTAGCATCTTCCATGCCAGCGTGCCCTTACGGGCTCCGCCGGTAGGTGCGGGCCTAGTTGGCTCGGTGTAATCCTCGAGCCGTGGCGCCACAGCGGTCATATGATCCTCCTGACTAGGGGGCACTCACGCTCTTACGTAACAAAGGGCGCAAGCATCCAAAAATTACACTGCCTTATCTTATGGCAGGGTAAGCGTCGATGCCAGCCTTTTTGTGGCTGGAATAAACCTGATTCTATCCACCTCACCTCCGTTTTTGAAACGAAACTGGCAACAACCTTGGGATAGTTACAAGCAAACTCCAAGCTCCCCGCCCATGGCGTGACTCGCACCACACTTTTCTGAGAGCATTTTCAGATCCCGTTCCCCTATTTACGCACCCCAATTACCCCCTACAGGTATCAACCCAAAGGTTGATCAAAGTGTCGGAGCGCGCGAGTTTTCGGCTACCGCGTATTGGGATCACTCCCGTCACAGTTGTCACTTAAGCTGCGATTGGTCGAGCACTTAACCACAAAAATAAACTGGCCATCAGCATTTAATTCACTGATGGCCAGCTTTTCTCACAGAGCGTTATTTAGAAGTCCCAGTCCTCATCGGTGGTGTTTTCCGCCTTACCGATCACATAGGAGGAACCAGAGCCGGAGAAGAAGTCATGGTTCTCGTCGCCGCCAGGGTTTAGCGCGGCGAGGATCGCCGGCGAGACCTTGGTCTCGTCGGCTGGGAACAGCCCCTCGTAGCCCAAGTTATTCAGCGCCTTGTTGGCGTTGTAACGCAGGAATCGCTTCACGTCCTCGGTCCAGCCTAGGTCATCGTAGAGATCCTCGGAGTACTGGCACTCATTCGCATACAGATCAAAGAGCAGGTCGAAGGTGTAGTCCTTGAGCTCCTCGCGGCGAGCTTGGGTTTCGATTTCTAGACCACGCTGGTACTTGTAGCCGATGTAGTAGCCATGCACAGCCTCATCACGGATGATCAGGCGGATAATGTCTGCGGTATTGGTCAGCTTGGCGTGGGAGGACCAGTACATAGGCAGATAGAAGCCGGAGTAGAAGAGGAAGGACTCCAACAGCGTGGAAGCAACCTTGCGCTTTAGTGGATCATCACCCTCGTAGTAGGACATGACGATCTTGGCCTTCTGCTGAAGGTTCTCGTTTTCCTCAGACCAGCGGAAGGCCTCGTTGATTTCACGGGTGGAGGCGAGCGTCATGAAAATGTTGGAGTAGCTCTTCGCGTGAACGGACTCCATGAACGCAATGTTCGTGTATACCGCTTCCTCGTGCTGAGTAAGGGCATCAGGAACCATGGATACTGCACCGATGGTGCCTTGGATGGTATCCAGCATGGTCAGGCCGGTAAACACACGCATGGTGGTTTGCTTCTCAAGGTCATTGAGAGTGTTCCAGCTCTTGATGTCATTGGATACTGGCACCTTCTCCGGCAGCCAGAAGTTGTTGGTCAGGCGGTTCCAGACCTCGAGGTCCTTGTCATCCGGAATGGTGTTCCAGTTAATTGCCTTCACCGGCTTCGGGTGATTAGCGAGGTATTCCTCGTAACCGCTCATCCCAACACTCCCCTATATATAAAGGTAATAATTACGAGACCCTAGATTACCACTAACTCCCGTGGCTTTCGATCCAGGCGATAGGTTGATCACAGCACAACTAATCCCCCGTAACCTACGGATTCTACGTAGGTTACGGGGGACCTAGTTGTGCACTTACAGCATGCAGGATACGCAGCCGTCTACCTCAGTACCTTCCAGCGCCACCTGGCGCAGGCGGATGTAGTACAAGGTCTTGATACCCTTGCGCCACGCATAGATCTGCGCGCGGTTGATATCACGAGTGGTCACGGTGTCCTTGAAGAACAGGGTCAGAGACAGACCCTGGTCAATGTACTTTGTTGCCTCAGCGTAGGTGTCAATGACTTTTTCGTAGCCGATCTCGTACGCGTCCTCGTAGTACTCGAGGTTGTCATTGTTCAGATGCGGTGCTGGGTAGTACACGCGCCCAATCTTGCCTTCCTTGCGGATCTCAATCTTGGAGGCGATTGGGTGAATGGACGAGGTGGAGTTGTTGATGTAGGAAATGGAGCCGGTTGGTGGAACCGCCTGGAGGTAGCGGTTGTAGATGCCGTCAGCCATAACGTCCTGCTTGAGCTGCTCCCACTCATCCTTGGTAGGGGTATGAACGGTGGAGTTAGCAAACAGCTCCTTGACCTTCTCAGTCTTTGGCAGGAAGTCCTCCGGATTGAAACGATCAAAGTATTCACCAGAGGCGTACTCGGACTTTTCAAATCCTTCGAATGCGTGGCCGCGCTCGCGAGCGAGCTTATTGGACGCGCGCAAGCACTGGTACAGAACAGCCGCGAAGTAAGCATTGGTAAAGTCCAGGCCTTCTTCCGAACCGTAGAAGATGTGCTCTCGACCCAAGTAACCGTGCAGGTTCATCTGACCCAAGCCAATTGCATGCGCGGCATTGTTACCTTTGCGGATGGACGGTACGGAATCGATGCTGGTCTGCTCAGATACCGCAGTCAGACCGCGGATGGCGGTCTCTACAGTCAAAGCAAAGTCAGGTGAATCCATAGCCATTGCGATGTTCATGGAGCCCAAGTTGCAGGAGATATCCTCGCCGACATGCTGGTAGGTGAGGTCGTCATTGAATACGGACGGGGTGTTAACCTGCAGGATCTCGGAGCACAGGTTGGACATGTTTACTCGGCCGTCGATTGGGTTGGCCTTGTTTACGGTGTCCTCGAACATGATGTACGGGTAACCGGATTCAAACTGGATCTCAGCAATGGTCTGGAAGAACTCACGGGCGTTGATCTTCTTCTTGCGAATGCGAGGATCCTCAACCATTTCCTCGTAGTGCTCGGTGATAGAGAGATCAGCGAACGGTACACCGTACACGCGCTCCACATCGTATGGGGAGAACAGGTACATGTCATCGTTCTTCTTAGCCAAGTGGAACGTGATGTCAGGGATGATGATGCCCAAAGACAGGGTCTTAATGCGGATCTTCTCATCCGCGTTCTCACGCTTGGTATCCAAGAAGCTCAGAATATCTGGGTGGTGCGCATTCAGATACACCGCACCCGCACCCTGGCGAGCACCCAGCTGGTTGGCGTAGGAGAAGGAATCCTCCAGCAGCTTCATCACAGGGATGACACCGGATGACTGGTTTTCAATGTGCTTAATTGGCGCGCCCGCTTCACGCAGGTTGCTCAGCAGCAACGCTACGCCACCGCCGCGCTTGGACAGCTGCAGCGCGGAGTTAATGGAGCGGCCGATGGACTCCATGTTGTCTTCAATGCGGAGCAAGAAGCACGATACTGGCTCGCCGCGCTGCGCCTTGCCGGAGTTCAAGAAGGTAGGAGTAGCCGGCTGGAAACGGCCCGTCATGATTTCCTCGACCAAGTGCTCCGCGGTCGCGGTATCGCCATCGGCCAAGGTGAGCGCAACCATGCAAACGCGGTCTTCAAAGCGCTCGAGGTAACGGGAACCGTCGAAGGTCTTCAGGGTGTAGGAGGTGTAGTACTTGTACGCACCGAGGAACGTCTGAAAGCGGAACTTGTGAGCGTAAGCCTGCTTGAACAGAGACTTCACAAAGGAGAACTCGTACTTATCCAGCACCTGCGGATCGTAGTACTTGTTCTTTACCAGGTAATCGATCTTCTCCCGCAGGTTGTGGAAGAACACGGTGTTCTGGTTAACATGCTGCAGAAAGTACTGGTTTGCAGCCTCACGGTCCTTATCAAACTGGATCTTGCCGTCACCGTCATACAGGTTCAGCATCGCGTTCAACGCGTGGTAATCCAGCTGATCCTCTGGATTTGCTGGCTCGGCCACAGAACGGCCCAACTTGGCTTCAGACACTAGGTGCTCCTCCTGGTGGGGACAATCAGGGGATTACCTGATCGCTTACTCATTATTTATGTTTATTACTATCCCAGAACGGGGTAGAAACTCTGGTCGATTGTACCCAGTTTGACCCCTCGCCACCACTTTCCGGCGATGGTTCCTGAGACATTACTGGGCGCTAATTTACAAGCCCGAGCTTCTGAGCATTCTGCTCCAACCCGCCGCGCACAATGCGCACGTCCTCATCATTACCCAGAAGCTCAAAGCGGTAGACGTACGGGACTTTGCACTTGCTGGAGATAACATCGCCGGCCTTGCCAAAGTCCGCCCCGAAGTTGGAGTTGCCGCCGGCAATCACGGCGCGGATGAGGCTGCGGTTGTGCTCATTATTAAGGAATCGAATGACTTGGCCCGGCACGGGCCGAGACGTCTGGCCCGTGATGCCCACTCCCCCGCCGTACGTGGGGCACACGAGCACGTAGGGCTCGTCGACAAGCAACTCAGGATCCTTCTTGTGAAGCGGTATGCGCTTGGCAGGGAACCCGAGCTTTTCCACAAAGCGTTTGGTGTTTTCGGTGGCGGAGGAAAAATAGACAATGAGCATATTGACCTCATAAAAAAGGCCCCACTACTTTAGCGGGGCGCGATACTGATCAAACTTAAGCAACCAAGGACTGGATGCGCTCTGGACGGAAACCGGACCAGTGCTCTCCGTTGACCTCTACGACTGGAGCTTGGAGGTATCCAAGAGCCATAACGTAGTCACGCGCCTCATCATCCTGAGAGATGTCTACCATCTGGTAATCCAGACCAGCGCGGTCAAGTGCCTTCTTAGTGGCGTTGCACTGAACACAAGCTGGCTTGGTGTAGAGGGTGATAGACATTTCTTTAAACTCTTTCTACTTGAGGTTTGATCAGGCGATTGAGGGAGCTTTTTGGAGCTTCTTGCAAGGTATTAAGCGCCGCGCCAATGCATCGACATGGCGTTCCTCGCGACGTAAAAAGACACTATACGTTGTGCTGAAGATACGCAACCACCACAACATATAGTAGTTACAACTATGAAATTCCCAGTACAAAACCTGCTACGGCCCCACATCTTGTAAGCACTAGACACTCCGGATAAAGCGGGCCTAATTCCACCCATGGCATTTACCCAGCTCGGCACACATAATTGTGAGCCAGTTCTCATTATTTAGACACCGTCACCCTCGCCCCCTAGGGTCGCATACCATCCCAAAGCCCACCCCAAAAGCAAGACACCGGAATGATTACGAACACGGTGTCACCACACCCGCCCCGCTTTCCTAACAAAAGACACGCCGAGCGTGTGAGTATCGACACCCGCGGCCATGCCCATAACGCAGAAAAAACCGGCACCACCTAAGCGGTACCGGTTTTATAAGCCAAGGGGAATTAGCCCTGGCGAGCCTTGAAACGAGGCTCCTTCTTGTTGATCACGTAGACCTTGCCACGACGACGCACAACCTGAGCGCCCGGCTTGTTCTTCAGCGACCGAAGGGACTTACGGACCTTCATCGGGCGCTCCTTTCTTTAGAACGGTGAATTATCAAGCGGCGGCTAAACATTAAGCCAGCCACGACACGAGGAATTACTTTATTACACTTAAGCCCAAAACACCAAACTTTGTTGTATAGGCCTAGAATGGCGACATGTCTGATGCAGCAAAAATTACCGACACCCAGCGCGAGATCATCTCCGAGCTCAACACTCATGCGGACATTGATCCGGCCAAAGAAATCGCCGCCCGCGTGGATTTCCTCGTGGATTACTTGAAATCCTCCCATACCAAGGGCTTTGTGCTTGGCATTTCAGGAGGCCAGGATTCCACACTCGCCGGCCGCCTCGCGCAGCTGGCGGTAGAAAAAGCCCGCGGCGAGGGCATTGAGGCGGACTTTTACGCAGTGCGCCTGCCCTACGGCGTTCAAGCCGATGAGGCAGATGCCCAGATCGCCCTAGAGTTTATTCAGCCAGACCATAGCATCACGGTCAATATTAAGGACACTACGGACGCAGCCGAGAAGCAGGTTGCCGCCGCACTGGGCCAGGAGGAACTCACAGACTTCAACACCGGCAATATTAAGGCGCGCCAGCGCATGATCGCGCAGTACGCCATCGCTGGCGAAAAGGGGCTGCTGGTGATCGGCACAGATCATGCCGCCGAGAACGTAACGGCCTTCTTTACCAAGTTTGGGGACGGCGCAGCAGATGTCCTGCCACTGTTCGGCCTATCCAAACGCCAGGGCGCGGCACTTCTGAAGGAGCTGGGCGCACCGGAGTCCACGTGGAAGAAGGTACCTACGGCGGATCTGGAAGATGATCGACCAGCACTCCCCGACGAGGAGGCCCTGGGTGTCACCTACACGCAGATCGATAACTACGTTGAGGGCACCGGTAAGGTCGAGCAATCCGCCCGCGAGCGTATTGAACACTTGTGGAAGGTAGGCCAGCACAAGCGCCACCTCCCGGTCACCCCGCAGGATGACTGGTGGAAGTAACCACCTAGATACATAGATCCCCTTACCGCTTGAGCGAGCGCGGTGAGGGGATTGTGCTTTCGATAGGCAAATGGGAGACAACGTTCGGTTTTCAAGAAGTGGCGACCAGCGGTTTTGCCGGATGCTAAACCAACGTTGTCTCCCGTTTGCCGCATCACCCAACCGCATCACCCAACCACATCACCCAATCGCATCACCCAACCACATCACCCACCGCGCTTTCAGATCTCAAGCACGTGCCGGGCTGCACGCACGAGTTCGCGCCCGTAACTCGGCCCGTGCGTCACCGCGTGCACGGCTAGCGGGTGCAGTTGGTGCAGCGGGATGCGGTCCACCCAGCCCGTAGAAAGCGGCGATACTTCCTGGTATCCCGCGATGATCTCATCAAGATAGGGCGCGCCAAACAGCGCAAGCATGGCAAGGTCCGTCTCCGGGTGACCACCGTGGGCCGCCGGATCGATGAACACAGGCCCAGTGACGCCGAACATGAGGTTGCCCGACCACAAATCACCGTGGATGCGCGCTGGCGTGTCCGGCGCCAACTCCTCCGCGTGATCCAGTATCCAATCGCAGGCTTTACCCACCACTGCGGCGTCATGAGCCGTGAGGTTGCCATTGTCTACAGCACGCTGCACAAACACCAGAACGCGCTGCTCCACGTAGAACTGAGCCCACTGTTGAGTGGGCTCACACGGCTGGGTCTGGGTGCCGATGTAGTTGAGCCCGTCCCACCCCTCCGGCGGGCTGCCATATGCCGGAGCTCCGGCGCGGTGGATGGCTGCTAGTTCCCTACCCGCGGTGCGGGCGGCACCCGGGGTGGGCGCTGCCCTTTCTACCATGGCCGTTTCGATGTGGTCCTCGCTGGCGCTGAGTACTTCCACAACGCAATTTGAGCCCTGCCTCAGCCAGCGCAACCCCGCGGCCTCAGCTAGTGCGGACTGGGGCTCGCGGGGATGTTTGGTGAAAGAAGACACTTAGTAGCGCTCTGGCTCTTCGCCTAGGTTGAAGGCGCGGCCGGAGATCTCGTTAGCGTTAATGCGTACGTAGTTGTACTTCAGGGTTGGAACCCATGGTTTGAGCTCAAGGGAGTCAGCCTTAGCAACTTCCTTGTTGTCTTTAACCAAGGTTGCGGTGCCCTTGACCACCACGGACCACGCCTTGTCACCGTCAACACAGTCAGCCTCAAACAGGACGTCGGGGTTGAGATTCACGGTGAATAGCTTGTTGCCTTCCGCAGTGCGGAAATAAATGTTGTTCTCTTCATCGATGACGTAGTTGACAGGGAAAATGTCCATGTCATCCTTGCGGCGCACTACTAAACGGCCCAGCTGCTGTGTAGCTAGGCGTTCGTACGATTGTTCCTCGGAGAGAACATTGATTGCTTCGGTGAATTCTTCGTTGCCAGCCATAGTGTCATTCTTCCACCCTTTGCTTACCCCGTGGGATTTCTATGCAAGGTTTTTTCTCACACTTTTGGCCTTATGCCCGCAACCCGCCGTCGGCTTCGAGGAACGCTACATACGGCGGGTCGACGAACTCCCATCCCTCAACAAGGGCGGCGATTCGCTCGCGAAGCTCGGCCTCATCAACCTCCGCGCTCGCGTGGGCGAGCGCGAAAGGCAGGAGGCCCATGGCCTCCTGATTGCCAATCCACGCCCACGCCAAGTCTTCGGTGTTGACAAAGATCGTGGTGCGCTTGTCGGGCTTGGCGTCGTCGGCAAGCTCAGCTAGTTCGCGGCGTTGGGATTCGTAGGCGCGGATGCTATCCAGCACTGCGGGGGACTGAATAAATTCCATGAGCTCTTCTATATTCATGCTGCCCATTGTCGCACACATGAGTATGTTGATTGGCAAGGAGGATCCCCATGATCAGAAGAGTTTCGGCAACCTTCGCAAGCTTCATCCTCATCGCTATTGCGCTCGCAATGTTTGCCGCCCCGGCGCACGCGGCCGATAACGTGATTGACAGCATCACCATTGACGTCACCGTCCATAAAGACGGCTCGGCTACCGTGACCGATGAGCGCCAGTACACCTTCAACGACGCCACTGAGCATTACATCCCATTCGCTGCTTTGGGTGAATCCGAGATCACGGACGTTTCCGTCAGCCAGGATGGCACACCCATGGAAGAGTCCACGCCGTGGGATGTAGACCGCAGCTTGGAGGAAAAGGCTGGGCAGTTCGGAATAGTGGACACCGATGATGGGCTAGAAATCGCATGGGGAATCGGCTCCGAGGGAGCCCATACGTCCGAGGTGAGCTACGTAGTCACCAACTTCGTGCGCACGCTTACTGATGGGCAGCAGGCCATCTACTGGCAGTTCCTCCACGAGGGTATGACCGACACCAACAATGTGGAGATCACCGTTCGCAACGATGCGGGCTTCGATTTCACTGCGGATAACACCCACCTTCAGGGTTACGGCTTTGAGGGCGAGGCACAAATCCGGCCCGGCGCGCTGAAGATGAGTACGGATACCTATCATTCTGATTCCCGTGCCGTCATGCTGGCGATCATGCCTCCCAATACCTTTGGCACATCAGCGTCCTGGCCTTGGAATGCGGAAGAAATTAAGGCCCAAGCTGACGAGGGCACGCAGCCCACGCCACCCGGTGTGATAGCGGCGATCATCGCCGGAGCGCTCGCCATTGTGGGCGCCGCTCTTGCTCTGGCTGCGCTCTTACTTGAGCAAGCGCCCTGCAAAGGCCACTGGCTTTGCCCCATCTTCGTGGAAGATAGAGCACACCACGTCCATGCCGGACGGTGAGGTGCTGGCGCTGAGTGGTTTGTACCATCACACGGATGAGCAAAAGTTTGTAGCTTATCTGCTGAAGTGGATTCTGGGCCGTAACCTCATTGAGCAGGAGTATGAGGTTGGCGTTATGTTGAAGAGGCCAAAACCCGGCCTGCGTATTGCCCAGCCACCCGCCTTTGAGAATGATTGCGAGCGTCAGCTGTGGGACTTGATCACTGCAGCCGCAGGCGAGGATGACCTCATTGAACAGTCTGAGATCAAGGACTTCTTTGCCAAGAAGCGGACGGAGTTCACAACCTGGTCTGAGAATGTGAGGGACTATTCCACCGACTACCTTGCTACTCACGGCTACACCATCAAGGTGCGCAAGACCGGATTGTTCCCGCGCGATGAGTACGAGCTCACCGAGCTTGGACGGGCCACCGTGGACCAGATGGATGGTTTTAGGAAGTACTTGCGCGACGGCTGGCACCCCGATGCGGCCCCGCAACCAGAAAAGCACTTGATGTGGGCCGGCTTCCTCGGCGCTCTGCGGGAAACGCAGCGACGCTTGGGCGATAACTACGCGTTCTATCCTGCGGTCTACGCTGCGAACTCTATGACCACCCAGGCTGCCCAGGGCTTTGCGCCCGCAAGCACGTCCGCTGGTGGCGGAGCAGGTGCAGCAGGGGCCGCGAGTGGCGGTGGCGCCCGCTAAGCCCCTCTCCCCTTTCCCCCAGTGCTGGCTCAAAGGACGCTAGGGCGAACGCGATGCAGCATCCGCTGAACGCCATTAGTTAGGAAGTTCGAGGAGTAGAGCCGGGTATTGCGGGGCGTTGACACGCCGCGGCGGGGCTGCTGGGTTGAGCGGGGTGCGGGTAGGCCACGGCGGGGTGCGGGTAGGCCACTGCGGAATCAACCTCAGTGGGGGCTGCTGGCCCGAGCGGGGCTGGGGCGCAGCGCTGCCGCCCGCTTGGAGTGAGTTTTTCATTAGTCTTTACTGTATGGGCGAACACGTATCTTCAGATTCCTACACTCCACAACAGCGCACCCGCTACCGTGAGCGGTTGATGCAGGATCTGGAGTTGTTTGACAATCACCTTCAGCACGCCAGTTTTGATGATAAGGGCACCATCGGCCTCGAGCTTGAGCTCAATTTGGTCGATGACCAGATGGAGCCCGCCACCACGTCGCGCAGTGTGTTGGATCATCTCTCTGATGAGTACCAGTCCGAGATTGGCGCATTCAACGTTGAGCTCAACCTCCCGCCCCAAACTATTGACGGCGATGGGCTGCTTGGGTTGCAGGCTGAGCTGGAGAACCGGCTGGCAGCCGTGCGCGAGGCCGCACGTCAGGAAGACTCCCACGTGGCGATGGTGGGAACCTTGCCCACGCTGAGCACTGAGTTCTTGTCCACCGAGGGGTGGATGACCGGTGAGAACCGCTACCGCGCGCTGTCTAACACCATCATGGAAAAGCGCGGCGAGTTGGTGCACATTGATATTGCTCGTGAAGATCACTACCACGCGCAGTTCCAGGACATTGCGCCGGAGTCTGGTTGTACCTCCATGCAGCTGCACCTGCAGGTGAAGCCATCGCGGTTTGCCGATGTGTGGAATGCCTCCCAGGCTATTGCCGGCGTGCAGGTTGCCACCGGCGCGAATTCGCCGTTGTTTGCTGGCCACCGCCTGTGGCACGAGACCCGCATTCCGCTGTTTAAGCAGGCTATTGATACCCGTACGTCGGAACTGGTGAATCAGGGAGTGCGCCCACGTGTGTGGTTCGGTGAGCGTTGGATTACGAGCGTGTTTGACCTCTTTGAGGAAAACGTGCGCTATTTCTCCCCTCTCTTGCCTGAGGATCGCTCCGATTCCGGCACCCCCATGATGACGGGTGATTCGCCTGCGCTGCATTACTTGAATCTGCATAACGGTACGGTTTGGCGCTGGAACCGTCCTATTTACCAGCCCGGTGAGGAAAGCTCTCACTTCCGTATCGAGAACCGTCTGCTACCGGCGGGGCCTACGCCGGTGGATATTGTTGCGGACGCGGCTTTCTACTATGGCCTCGTTGAATACCTTTCCAATCAGACTCGCCCGGTGTGGTCGAGGATGTCCTTTGCGGAGGCCAACAGCAACTTCGAGGCGGGCGCCCGCGATGGCCTCAATTCCATCATGAGCTGGCCTACTCTTGGCAGGATCAGTGTGATCGACCTGGTCAATAACTACCTCGTCGATCAGGCCGGCGAGGGGCTCATGCGGCTAGGGGTGTCCACCGAGGTGGTGGATAAGTACATGAACGTCATTTCCGGCCGCATGAACCACCGCCAAAACGGCGCGTCGTGGCAGCTGGACTACTGCATCAATCACTCCGTACCCGTTATGCTGCGGCGCTACCTGGAGCTTCAGGCCACGGGTGAGCCGGTGCACACGTGGCCCCTCACCTAGGCCGTCTCGCTGCTTGCCGACGTCCTTCCACCGCCGCCTGCGCGCGGCGTTTCCCTTTCCCCGCAGGTCACAGCCCTGCGGCGAGCAAGTGGCGGATAGTTATGGCTACCGTGGGACGTATGAAACTTCATGATGGAAACGAGATCCCACAACTTGGATTTGGCGTGTTCCAGATCCCTAACCCAGAGACCCAGGCTGCTGTCGAGACTGCACTCGAGGTTGGCTACCGCCACATCGATACTGCGGCTGTATACGGCAATGAGGAAGGCGTCGGCTCGGCGATTAAGAACATTGACCGCTCAGAGCTGTTTCTGACCACCAAGTTATGGAATGACCGCCACCAGGACGCACCAGCCGCGCTGGCGGAGTCCTTGGAGAAACTGGGAACGGACTATGTGGATCTGTATCTCATCCACTGGCCAGCCACCAAGAAATTCGGTGATTCCTTCATCAAGGCATGGGATGACATGCAGGAGCTCAAGGCCCAAGGACTGGCCAAGTCGATCGGTGTATCCAACTTTGATCAGCAACACCTCGATGCCATCAACGGCGAGGTCCCTGTGATCAACCAGGTGGAGCTGCACCCAACTTTCCAGCAGAGCGCGCTGCGTGCGCTACACGCTGAGCGAGGCATTGCTACTGAGGCATGGGGCCCGCTGGGACAGGCGCAAGATCTAAACAATGAGGAGATCGGCACGATCGCTCGGGAGCTGGGCGTGACGCCAGCGCAGGTGATCATCCGCTGGCACCTGCAGATCGGTAACGTGGTCATTCCAAAGTCCGTGACTCCGGAGCGAATCGCGTCTAACTTCGACGTCTTCAGCTTTGAGCTAACGCCTGAGCATATGGACAAGATTGCTGCCGTTGACGCTGCGAACCGCATCGGCCCTGCCCCAAGCGAAGCAGACTTCTAAGCAGCAAAAATGGGCTAATCGGTGGCGATGTCGCAGGGTCATTGTAGATTGGGAAGCATGACTCATGTGACGCCCATTTCACCGTACGCCTCCCCTCTCGTTGAGGTCCTAAAAGCTCAGGGCCCAACTACCATTGTGTGCGGTCCACAATCACGCGATGATGTCATCTCCGCCATTGCGCCCTTCGGCCCCTACTTGGGCGTTGAGGTTGTCACGCTGGAGATGGCTATCACGCATGGTGCCAAGCACCTCAGCCCGCGCAAGCCTCTCACCCACGCCGCGGTAGCGTCGCAGGTTGCAGCGCTGATGAGTGATGGCGCCACCCCAACCGTTTTTCACTCCAAGCAGCTCAACAATGAGGCCGTCACCCGAGAATCCCTCACTAACTCCATCACCACCGTGCTTAACTTGCCGCGCGAGTGGCGTGAGCCAGCACGCGGTGCGGATCTCCCTCACGTGGTGTATGAACTAGCCGTGCAGGTGGAGGAGAACCTCAAACATGAGTTCTTCACTCGTCCTGAGGCAGTCGAGGCCACCACACAAGCCCTAGCCTCCCGCACGGTCATCGTTGCGGGCCCTATCGGTTTTGATCCGTTCACAACGTGGGCGCTTGAGCAGCTCTCGCCTGACCACGTGTTCACTCTCAGCGTGGACTCCACTGCGCAGTACCACTCCTTTGTTTCTGAGGTAGATGAGGCGTCCTTTATTGCCCGCACCATCGTGGACAAGGTGGAACAGGGCGTTGCGCTGCATAAGATGGCCATCGGCTCCTGCACTGAGGAATCCTTACCGTTTATCACCCAGGCGCTGGATAAAGCTGGGGTGCCTTACTCTGGGCCAACGAACACCACGTGGCTGGAAAATCCGAGCCTACGCGCCATAGCGTTGCTGCTGCGGATTGACCCCGCGAAGATGCTGCGCACAGACCTCGTTAACCTGCTGGAGACGGGCAAGGTGCGCGGGGATAGCCCAAGCCTTGTTGCCTTTGACATCATCACCCGCAACAGCAGTGAAACCTACTATTCCGGCAAAGACTGGGATCAACCAGAGCCAGAAGGGCTGTCTGAGAAGAAGTCCTCGATGTGGAATAAGACCCTCGCCTGGATCAAGCATCTGCGCGAGCAGCTGTTTAAAGTCTGGGACTCCAGCTCGTGGGAATCGGCGTCTGACCAGCTCGCAGCCCTTATCAAGGAAGATCTTGCCGGTTTTATCGGCGCTGAGAAGGTGATGGCGGATGAGCTCCTGGCGCTCCTGTCCGGCATGAGCGGCCCAGTATCACGTGAGCTTGCCGTTGAGGTCGTACACAATTTTCTTGAGACCGCACAACCTCAGGTTAAAGATGGTTTGCTCAAGGTAGGGCTGCTAGACAAACTCGCAGGTCGCAACCTCTCCGTTGCTTTTGTTTGTGGCGCCACCGATAAGGCACTGCCGGGCAGCATCAGCATCGATCCGTCCATCACTCAGCACCAGCTCAGACTCACCTCCGCCGATTTCCTTCGCCACCGTCGAGCGGCATTTACCGCAGCAGCCAACAGCGCAGCCGAAGTCATTTACACTTACCCGCGCTCCCACGCAGACGGATCTGGCAAAGCCGAGCCATCACTGTGGACAGGCGGCACGTTCACTCGCCATGGGCCCGCATACTTGGATGTTGCCGCGGGCGAGCTCACGCCGCTGAATGCTGAGGAAGTGGACACCCTCAAAGCAGCCGTATCCGGTGACTCAACCTACGCGACTATTTCCTCAGCCCGCAAGGGCGGCAAAGCGAATGAATTCAACGGCTTCATTGCTACTGACCTAGGAAAGAAGTTCTTTGAAAAAGACATCTCCAATTCTGCGCTGGAGAACTTCGCTAACTCCCCTTTGACATTCTTCATCTCCCGCGTCTTGGGGCAAGGAGTGCTCGAGTCCCCTGAGGCACTCATGGACGTAGAGCCACGAGAGGCTGGCAACTTCTACCACGCCATCTTTGAGGAATGGACCAACCGCGTCTGGCTTCATGCCTCACCACGCCCTCGATCCGCAGCTGAGATCGACTGGGACAAGGCGTTCGAGACCCTGATGGAGATCACCCACCACCGGTTGAAACTTCTCCACAGCGGCACCATATCCACGTCAGTGGCTCGGCGCTTTTCTGACAATGCACTCAAGGCCATCACGGAATGGTTCGAGGTGGAGAAGTCGGACGCAGTAGACGGCGGATGGATTCCACTGGGTGCAGAGTTGAAGTTCGGATACAACCGCCACGCAAAGACACACGATGTCCCGCTCACTATCGATCTGCTCAATGGCCAAAGAATCACGCTCACTGGTTCAATTGACCGATTCGACTACCGCTTTAATCAGGCCAAGGAGCGCTATGAGCTCCGCGTTACTGACTACAAGTCAAGCAAGACCCCATATAAGATCACGCAGGAATTCCCAACGGGCGCACAGCCCAATAAAACTGGTACTTCTCAGTCCCCCTACCGCTTCCAGCTAGCCCTGTACGGCGAGGCCGTTCGCCAAGCCATCTCCCCGCAAGCACCTACTGGTTTGCTTGGTAACTTGGGCACACAGTTCCAGGGTAAAGACGTCGTCATCCAAGCGCGGTTCTGGCACTTTCTGCCTCAGGCTACGGAGCCGTTCAAGGAAATTGAGATTACAGACGCCGTCCACGAGACGCTGCTCGATCAGCTGACTGCCATCCACGAGATGATTACCAGCGGCCAATTCCCTGCAACGCCGCAGGAAAGGCGCTACCTCTTCGAAGAACGCCTGCGTCTTGGCCATTCCAACTACGACACCATCGCAGAGGGCTTTGCTGAACAAGCTCTCGTTCCCCTCACGCTCTCCTAAGTCCACGACGAAGAGGAAGGTAAGTAATCATGACGCACACCGACTTCATTGCAGAAGATGCCGCGGCGCGTAAGGACATCGTCCACAACACTGATCGTTCCTTATTCGTCGAGGCAGGTGCTGGATCGGGCAAAACTCACCAGCTGGTAGAGCGTCTTATCACGCTCATTGTTGATGACGGCGTGAGCATTGACCGCATTGCCGCCATTACCTTCACGGAGGCCGCTGCAGCAGAGCTTACGGCTCGCTTACGCAGGTCTCTCTCCACAATTCAACTCACTGGCGAACTCCCCAACGGTTTCTCAGACCCACGCACCTTTGGTGACATCACGCTAGCTCAGGACCGCGCAACGAAAGCTCTTGAAGGTCTTCCGGGTGCTGCGATTGGTACGCTGCACTCCTTCTGCTTGTTGTTGCTCAAACAGTTTCCGTTTGAAGCAGGACTCCCTCCAAAGGTGGAAAAGACCAATGAGCTCCAGGTAGGAGTGGGCCACGTTTCCGCGGCTGAAGCAACTCTTGAGTTTTTCGACGCAATCCTTGACGAGGATCCAGACGCTGAAGCTTTCCTCCGCGAACTGGACTGCGGAATTGTTCCTGCACGCCTGCGTGAGTGCCTTGAGTTGCTGCTCGCCAATGGCGTCAAGGTTCAGGCGATAGCTGACGTCGCTCAGTGGATGGACCAAAACTGGGGTGATCTTAGGCCAACCCTGCGCCACCCCATCAGCGTTGAGAAGCTCACCAAGACCAGTCTCCGTGAGCTATACACTAAGTTATCACCGTACAACCACCAGAACTACTCCGCTGCCGGCAACAAGTTCGTAGAGGCATACGTTGCCCCGCTGCTCGCGGAAATGGACAAAGTAATTGCCAGCAGCGAAGACGAACTCATCACCAATTGGGACTTTGAGTCCGGAGCCGACCATCGCAGAGGCGGTAACAAACCTGAAGTTAAGGCAATGAAGGACTGCCTCAAAAAGACTGAGCAGAAAATTAAGGAACTTCACAACGGCCGCCTTGTTGAGGCAACGTCCTATCTGCGCCGTGTCATGGCTGGTATCGCTGTGCACAATGCCCGTCAGCGAGTGCGCTCGGGTCGCTTAGAGTTTCATGACATGGTCTTCCTCGCAGCCGAGCTGCTGGCCAACCATGAGGCCGTTCGTCAGGCCCTACACGATCACTTCCATGCCATCTTCGTAGATGAATTCCAAGACACCGATCCAGTTCAGCTGCAGATTGTCACGGACATTGCTCGGGGATCTTCGGACAATCCATCTGAAGGCAAGCTGTTTACGGTGGGTGATCCTAAGCAGTCCATCTACAAGTTCCGCCGCGCGGACATTGAGTCCTTCATGCGAGCTAAGACCATGCTGAATGATCTGGCAGTTGCTCGCGACCCTAAGGACGAGGCCAAGGCCGAGCGGAAGATGCACCGAAACTTCCGCTCATCCAGCAGCGTAGTTAACTGGGTAAACCTCACCTTCGGGGAGCTGTTCAAGCAAACCTCCGGCGCCACGCCTCAACAGGCTAGTTATGAAGACATGATCCCTAATGACACCGACCACCCGGGACGTGTGGTGCTGGTGCGTTCGGGAGACCATCCCGACGGTGTAGATAGCGCGACCGCCAAGGCGCTGGAGGATGCTGACATTGTCAGCCTCATTAAGGCAGCCGTTGACAACCCAGAGGAAGGCTGGTGCCACCATGCAGGCAAGAAAGCTGGCGAGGGCTTCGCGTTAGAAGACATTGCCATCCTCGCTCCTACACACTCCATCGCCAAGCGCATCATGGCCGCATTGACCAAGAATGGCATCCCCTACGTCTCCGAGGGATCCCAAAGCTTGTTCGGCACTGAGGACATCACCGATTTCCTCGTAGTCTTGAGAGCAATTGCAGACCCAGCAGATGCGTTCACGCAGGTAGCCGCGCTGCGCAGTCTTGCATTGGCAGTCAGTGATACAGACTTGGCCACTCACTTCACTGTCGCACCTCTTGGCCACGTAGACGCGCAGATTAAATGGATCTCCGCGCAGCGCGACAAGCTTGCCCAGGTGCCGCTATCTGAGTTCATCCGTGACATTGCTGAGGACCTCCAACTGCGCCAGAAAGTCGCGTCCAACGGCCGTATCGTTGATCTCTCACGCCTTGATGCATTCTTAATTCAGGCGGATTCCTTTGCTAAGACCTCAGGCCTTGGCCTGAGGGAATTCGTGAATTGGGCACAGGACCAAGCGTTCAACACTCAGGGCGCAAGTGACCCAATTTTGGATAACTCCGTTCCGGGAGTCCGCATCCTTACCGTTCACAAATCCAAGGGACGCGAGTTCCCCATGGTGATCATGGCCGGTATGACTGCGCGTGCGAATAATGCGTTGGAACGCCGAGGCTTCTTGTCCGTTTCCGCTGGCACCGGCCTTGCCAATTTTAAATTGGACCCTGTGGAAACCGACAATTTCACAGAGTTTAGCAATATGGACAAGCTTGCAGACAAGAACGAGCAAACGCGCCTGCATTACGTAGCCGCTACTCGAGCTAAGTCGGTGCTGGCAATTCCGTTCGAATGCGTGTTGACCGATAAAGGCAAGGCCCACGGAGCTCAGACCTCGGCGCCGTTGTTTGACGTGGTCAACGCCCGTGATGACTTCATCGATGCAGCTGAGCTCAAAGCCCCTGAGGACCGGACGTTCGCCCACGTGGGTCTCACGGATCTCCCCGTAGAGAAGCTTGAGAACTCCGTTGCAAATCGTGAGCTACTCATGCAGAAGGCTTCGCAGGTCGCTCCCCGTGTGGCGGTCACTACCATCGCACACGCTCTGGATCATTCTTCAGAAGACATAGCGGCGGAAAAGCACGCCGCTGGAGCGCAGGGCGAGACTTCTCGCTCCGTGGCCGCAATGCAGACCGGCGCCAAGGTACGCGAATCGCTTACCCCGATCGCAGTGCCTGCTGGTTTTGAGAAAGGCATCCACGGCAATCACTCCATCATCGGTGGCCCTGCCTTCGGTAGCGCGGTGCATGGGGTTATGGAGTTGCTGGATGCAGATTCTGATGTTGCGCAGCTTGCTGCCACCGTCGCCCCGCTGCACGGTGTGGGCAAGGCACAAGTAAAAGACATTGTCCTCGCTGTGGAATCACTGCGAGCAACGGATGCCTTCGCACGAATCCTGGCCGCCGATGAGGTGATGCGTGAGGTTCCAGTCATCGCCGAGATCGATGGCGTGGCCGTAGATGGTGTCATTGACGTCCTCTACAAAGACGGTGAGGATTGGGTCATCGCTGACTACAAGACGGACCAGTTCACCAAGCCTGAGATGATCCAAAGCTACCTCACTCAGCTGAACCTCTACGCGGGGATTGTCGAGCAAGCGCTGGGAAAGAAGATCGATCGCCTTGAACTGATTTTCGTTGGTGAAGCTGAAGGAACGGTTGTCACTTACAAAAAATAGTGACAAGCATCCATCGGAGGTCTAATATTCCTCCGATGGAGCGTTCTATAAGTCCAGCCCGTCTAACAGCGGGAGGTTTTCTCCTCCTGATTCTGGCTGGAACGGTAGCACTGATGCTGCCGTTTTCCTCGCAGGGATCTCACTTCACCCCTTTCATGCCAGCTTTCTTCACCGCCACGTCCGCGGTGTCGCTGACGGGCTTGATCGTGGTGGACACGGCCACCTACTGGACGCCTATTGGTCAGGCCATCATCATCGGCCTGATTCAGCTTGGTGGTTTGGGCATCATGACTCTGGCTTCACTGTCAGGTTTGGTAATTTCCGGCAGAATCAGCGTGAAAACCCGCCAGTTCGTGGCGGCGGAGGGGCGCCCCATTACGGGCGCCAGTATCCGGAAGATGCTAGCTTTCACTTTCCTGTTTACCGTCGCAGCGGAATTGGTGATCGCTATTATTATTGGCACGCGCTTGATCGTGACTTATGATTATTCGTTTTCACGGGCCGCCTGGGAAGGCGTTTTTCATTCGATTTCGGCGTTCAACAACGCTGGTTTTTCAACGCACAGCGACAACCTGATTTCTTTCGCCCACGACGCGTGGATTCTTCTTCCCCTCGCCGCGGCACTCATCGGTGGCGGTTTGGGGTACCCGGTGTGGGCGGAGCTCCTGACCGGTCATACCTCTATCACCACTCGTATGACCGTTAAGGCCACCATTTTCCTGCTGGTTGTGGGGGCGGTTTTTGTTGCTTTCGCTGAGTGGGATGGGTTCTTGGCGGGAATGACGGTGTCAGAGAAAATCCTCAATGCTTTCTTTCAAGGAACCGTTCCGCGCACAGCCGGCTTCAACTCAGTCGATTACGCTGAGGCGCACCCCATTACTTTGATGGGAACCAACGTACTCATGTTCATTGGTGGTGGATCCGCGGGTACGGCTGGCGGTATCAAGGTCACCACGGCGTGCGTGCTTGTTGTGGCCATGGCGGCGGAATTCTTGGGCCGTGAAGACACCACCATCGCCAGGAGGCGAATCCCGCATACCGTGATGAGGCAGGCACTCGCCCTCACTTTCGCGGGCGTGGTTGTTGTCGCCTTTGGCATTGGCGCTGTTCGTGTTTTCGATCCCGAGTTCACCGGAGATCAGGTGAATTTTGAAGTCTTCAGTGCTTTTGCGACGGTGGGCTTGTCCACGGGAATAACGGCCACTTTATCCACCCCGTCGCAGCTTGTGCTGTGTTTCTTGATGTATCTTGGCCGCATTGGCCCCACCACGCTGGTGGCGTCCCTCGCCGCTCGCAGCGTGTTAAAACGTTACCGGTATCCCGAAGAAAGGCCGATCATTGGTTAGCATCTTTAACAAAAAACCTCCTAGCACCACACCTGTTGTGGTCCTTGGGTTGGGACGGTTCGGAGCCTCTTTGGTGAATGAGCTGCGTGATCACGGGGTGGAGGTGTTGGGCATTGATACTGATGAAAAGCGCCTCCGCGACGTCGATCTGACCGAATCTGTCATCGCGGATTCCACTGATCCGCAAGCCCTTCGCCAGCTGGGTGTGGAGGAGATCGAGCGTGCTGTTATCGCCATCGGTTCGGATCTCGAGGCGTCCATCCTCACTGCTTCCAACATTGTGGAACTGGGCGTGAAAGATATTTGGGCTAAAGCTGACTCAGAGGCGCATGCCCGCATCCTTTCTCAGATTGGGGTGCACCACATCATCCGCCCGGAGCGAGATACTGGCAGGCGCGTCGCCCACCTTCTGTGTGGCAAGTTTGAGGATTTCGCGGAGCTTGCCTCTAACTATGGTGTCACTAGGATGTCTGTACCGCCCGCCCTGACAACCATGCCGGTGGACTTGGATGCTATTTGGCGTGAGCACAGGGTGCAGTTGGTTTCCGTGCGTACCAGCAGTGGGGTGTGGACTCCGCTGAGCACCGGTGATGTCCTCACTACCTCTGATTTCATTGTGGTGGCTGGTTCCCCTATGGCATTGGAGGCTTTCAGCGCCGAGGAGTAAAAACTTCAGCTACTGACCTGCTGGCCTACCTATTTGCGTTAAGGATTAGTCCGCTCACCTTGTGGGTTTCGTAGTCGCAGCGATGCCTGTCAAACAGGGAACAGCTCCTTCTTGGTCCTCTAGTCCTTGGCGAACATATCCCTGAACGCGCGCAGCAGTGGCTTGGATGTAGCGGAGTCCACGTTTTCGAGGCTGGCGCAGAGATCGTCGTAATCGTCGGGATCGAAGTACCCGGCGGTTTTGTAGAACCCGGCGCGGGCGATCAAGCTTGGCGTATCGAGTTCTGGGTGGAATTGCGTGGCGTACTGCTTGGTGCCGATGCGAAACATTTGGACGGGGCAGCCTTCGCTGGTGGCCAGGAGAACGGCTTGCGCAGGCAGTTGGGACACCGCCTCTTTGTGCCCCACCGCGGCCAGGAATTGCTGCGGGACGCCCGAGCGCTGCACGAGCGGGTCTTCCAGACCGTCGTCGGTGAGCGAGATTTCCACGACCGAGACCTCCTCGCCGTGTGTGCGATCGATGATCGCGCCCTGGTGCACGCCGAGGGAGCCCACGCCGTAGCAGGCCCCGAAGAACGGGATGTCGTGCTCCATCACCATGTCGATCAGGTCAAAGATGTCCTGCTCCACGCGCAGCTGCTCAGCGGACTTAGTTTCCACTGGGTCGCTGGTGGTGTACGGGCTACCGCTGACGATCACGCCGGATATGTCATCTGGGGAAATGGCGGGCATGGCCTTGCGCTCGAGGCGAATTCGGATTAGCTGCTCGTCGTTAAGCCCCATGATGTCGCGGAAGGCTTCGTATTCCGCTTGTGCTGGTTCTTCTTCGCCGCGTGAGGCAACTAAAACGAAAGGTTTCATACTAGGAGATTAACCTAATCTGGGCGTTTCACTGGCGCTGGGTCCCTGCCAGCCGAATCAAAAAGGGGTGCCTACGGCCTTGGCTATACTGATGGCCTGACGTTTCACTGCTTTCATGGAGGTATTTGTACGGTGATTGAGAGTCCGCGCCTAGATCGGCTTCGTCTCATTTTTGGCAATGAGGGCTTGCAGAAGCTGCAGGATTCTACGGTGATGGTGTTGGGCTTGGGCGGCGTGGGATCGTCCTGCGCGGAAGCCCTTGCTCGTGGTGGCATAGGCACTCTCATCATGATGGACCGAGATGTGGTTGAGGAGTCCAACATCAACCGCCAAGCACTTGCTTTCACTTCAACGCTGGGGCACAAGAAGGCCGAGGTGATGGAGAAAATGGTGGAGGAAATCAACCCGTACTGCACGACCTACACCAAAGAAGTTTTCCTCACCGTCGATAATGTGCCGGAAACTCTCGAGTCCTTCCCGCGCCCAGATTACGTACTGGACTGCATTGATACTGTGTCTCAGAAGCTGGCGGTGGCGCAGTGGTGTGCGGAAAATGGCATCCGCCTCATTTCCTCCATGGGCGCGGCAAACAAGATGGATCCGGCGTACCTGAAGTTTTCGAACATCCGCCGCACACAGAACTGCCCACTCTCTAAGGTCATACGCATTGAGTCCCGCAAGCGCGGCATCCGCGGTACCGAGGTGCTCTACTCTTACGAGGAGTCTTTCAAGGTGCCAGGTGCAGGGCCTACCAAAGGCGAATCTCTAGGTTCCATGAGCTACATGCCGCCGATCATGGGCCAGATGATGGCTGGAAAGGTCATCCGCCGCCTAGCTGGCCTGGAGGAACTGCCTAATCCACCGCGCATGGGCAAGCCCGCACTCACGGTTGAGGAGTAGCATGCTGCTCGACACTCACTACCATTTCGACTTCATCCCCACCACCCAGCGAGAGTCCTTCCTTTCTACGCTCGCTGAATCTGAAGTCCGCATCGTCTCCCAGACGCTGCTGCCGTCGCAGTTTGTCGAGCATTACCCCAACGCCGCGCTAGGCTTCCACCCGTGGCAGGTGGCTGAGGCTGACGTTGAAAAAGAACTCGCGATCTTCCGCGAGAACCTTCCCCTCGCGCGCCTCATCGGCGAGATCGGCCTTGACTTCGGCCCGCGCCACGCCTCAGCGCGCCAAGAGCACGTGTTCCGCAGTATTCTTTCCGACGTCGCCCAGGCCGAAGAACCTCGCGTTCTCTCGATCCACTCGGTCCGCGCCACGAGCGCGGTATTGGACCACTTGGCGGACCTGCCGGAGCACATTACCAAGGTCATTCACTGGTTTTCCGGCACCTCGGATGAACTTACTCGACTGATCCGCATGGGCGGGTTGATCTCGGTGAATCCGATGATGCTCCAGGCCAAGCGTGGGCGTGCGTACGTCAGACAGGTGCCCGCCGATCGCATCCTCTTGGAGTCTGACTACCCACTGGAGCCTCCTTCCGGCGCGGGGGAAGACATCGCTCAGGAGCTGATTACTGCCATTGCGAGTACAGTGTCCACGATCAGTGAGATTCGTGGAGAGGACATGGCCCCCGTAATAAAGGAGAATCAGCGCAGGGTCTTTGGAGGCATCACCAGTTTTCCGGGTTTTTAGGGGAAAAGGACAAAAAACTAAACTTTGAGCCCATAATTGCCGGAAAAGATCAGAAAACACCCTCAAAGTTTAGTTTTTTGTACCACTACTGTTTAGATCGGTGATTCCTCTGGAACCTTCACGGCGGTGCCACGGTTGAGGGACTGCCCCGCAAAGAATGGCCTCGTGGAGCGCAAGCGCGCAGCTACTTCCACCACCACTAGGCCCATAGCAAGTGAACCCACTCCCATCACAAAAGTGCCAGATGTGCCCAGGATTGTGGTGTACCCGTAATCGGGTTGAAACATGTGGATCGCACTCGTGATAAAAACCCCACCCATCAGCACACCACCAATCGCGGGCAGTATGAAGCGGTTGAGTGCGTTGCGTGGGGTATCGAACAAACTTTTACGAAAGTATGCGATGCACGCAAAGGACGTAATGGTGTAGTACACCGCCACTGCCAGAGATGTTGCCTCGATAGTGTCAGCCAGCACATCCTGACTGATGATGGTCATGCCCACGTAAAACGCTGCGGATACTGTTCCAACAAATAATGTGGCATAGCCTGGGGTTTGATACTTGTTTACGGAGGCGAATTGTAGTGGCAGCGCCTTGTACACTCCCATGGCGAAAATGCCGCGGGCGGCGGGCAGGATGGTGGTTTGGCAGGTGGCGAGCGCGGAGATGAATACGGCGAAGACCAGCAGCCATCCCCACTCGCCGAGCGCGTCGCCGCGGAGGTTGTAGAAAACGTCGTCGGCAAATTCCTGATTGCTCAGGCCCACGCCTTCACCGCCGATGCCGGCGTACATCATGGTCAGGATTGTCATGCCCACGTAGGTGATGAGCAGCATGCAGGTGGTCATGAGGGAGGCAAAGCCTGGACCGCGAACGGGGTCCTTGGATTCCTCTGACAAACTCATGCAGGAGTCCCAACCCCAATAAATAAAGATGGCGAAGAGGACCGCTTGGAGGAAGCCGGTGGGGTTGTCGGTGGCAAATGGGTTGAACCACTGCCAGTTAAATTTCAGGGCGTAGTTGCCACTGTCGATAAGCTTCCACAGACCCAAGCAGAAAGCAATAATCGCAGCGTATTGCATGCCCAGCAGAGCATACTGAGTTAAGGCGCCTGCCTCCACGCGGCGGTAGGAAATGAAGGTCATGGCAGCGATCATGGCCACGCCCACGCTGGTAACCACCGCCTGATTGCTCCCTAGTGAACCATCACCAATCATGTACAGGAAGTAGCGCGACGCCACTTCAGACTGCGCGGCCATCACAATGACACTCGAGACCAGCACACTCCAGCCGGTGAACCAACCCGTACGCGGACCGAAGGTTTTACTTGCCCAAGTAAACGCCGTTCCAGCGTCCGGCACGGCGGTGGTGAGCTCTTTATACGCCATGGCCGTCAGCGCCATAGGAATGAACGCCACGATCAAAGCGATCGGTGCCTGCGCACCCGCCGCAATTACGATGTACCCCAGCGTTGCCGCCAGAGAATACAGCGGCGCCGTGCTGGACATCCCAATCACTATCAGGGGCCAAAACCCTAGCCTGCCGTCAGCAAGACCTTTATCAACCTTGTGCTCAACTGCCGGAGCAGGTCGCAAAACAACACCGTGGGCCATGGGCACCCCTTTGTTAAGTAACGGAAAAATCACCTTCAAAAAAACTTGACTTTGCGCCGCCAAAAGCACGCTTATTCACCCCATATCTCACACTATGACGATGAACTTTCCTATTCCCCTACCCCTACTCCGCAAATACGCAGGTTGCGGAAGCACTGTCTGCCCCCGCCAGCACGCACCGCCATGTCCAAGATCAGACATCCGAGTGAAATCTGTGATTCTTCTTTATCGCCCTCACCGCAGACCTACTTCCGCCGTGCATTTTGTTATTCCTCTTGGCGCGATGCGGTGTTTTGTGCTTGCCCGTGCCACAATGAAGGATGCGCATTTAGCGTCCAGGCTCCTCACCTTACTGAGACTCTTGCTAATTGCGTGTGGTTCTAGGAAGCAAGGTGAATGACAACGGTGAAAAAGGTCCCAAACTTTATCGATGAAGAAAAGACCGGCCCGCGGGTTCGGGGCGGTCTTGGTCGACTCCTACCCACTGTTGTAGCCATCCTTATTCTGCTTCTCGCGTGGGAGTTCTGGGTGCAATCGGGGGCTGTTAAGGAATCCCTCGTGGCGGCTCCAAGCAGTGTTGTGCACGCAATCGTTGATACGTGGCCGACACTGGGCCCTGCTACCGCGGTCACAGCTTTCGAAGGCTTTGTAGGCTTCCTATTCGCAGTGGTTCTTGGCATCCTGGTGGGCATCGCCCTTTACTCTTCACGCACGGTTAACGCCGCCCTATTCCCACTGCTATCCGCGGCACAAACCATGCCCCTAATCTCTATCGCACCCTTGTTTCTGATCTGGTTCGGCTTTGAGATCTCAGGCAAGATCGTCATCGTTACCGTCTTTGGCATGTTCCCCATCGCGGTAGCAACAATCCGCGGTCTGGCATCGGTCCCGCGCTTCTATTCGGACGTGGCACTCACATCAGGCGCAACACCTGCGTGGACACTATGGCATGTGAAACTTCGGGTGGCTGCGCGCCAAATCTTTGGCGGTATCAGAGTATCTGCGGCGTACGTGTTCGCCACCGCCGCCACCGCGGAGTATTTGGGCGCTAGGCAGGGGCTAGGCATTTGGCTTCAACAGGCCTACAACTCCTTCCGCACACCTCTAATTTTTGCTGCCACAGTGGTCATCATCCTGCTGACCGCCGTGTTGGTGCTGATGGTTAATACCGTCGAACGCGTCATGCTAGGTGATCCTTCCGTCGAAGACATGGGTGATCACTCCTAACAGAACCGCCCGATAAGGCTAGATCACCCAAAGCTGAGCCTCAATACTTTCGCGCACAATGGCCCGATCTGTGGATAACTTCCACGCCCAAAGGACGTTTTCCACAGGGTTTCGAGGAGGTTGCTTTACCGATCGCGTAAACGCCTTTACGGTTGCGTTTATGACCGATTTTGACGCAGAGTTCAGCGCTTTCCTCACCGCCTTAGACAGCGGCGCCGTTGTGCTGCGAGGATTCTTCGGCCGCAAGAAATGGGACTTCCCCACAATCGCCCCGGCCGAGGCCGAGCTATACATCACAGCTGCAAACTGGCTGTTTGGCCCAACCAAGCACGTCATGCAGCAACGCCGCACTCTCGAGGCTATCGAAACCCATGGTTTCTCCCTCTCCGTACTGGGGATGATCTGCAGCTACGTGGAAAAACTCAAAGGTGAGCGTGAGCAGTGGAAACTCTGGCGCGACCTGACCGAGGAGAAGAGACCTTCTAGCACAATTGCCGCATTGGCAAAGAAGCGCGTTACCGAGCTCAAACAAACTAAGCCCAAGCGCACTGAGAGTCTGCGCATCAGCCGCGGCAGTGACGGTATGAGCACCATGACCTACACTGCCCCTCAGGCACGCATCGCAGACATTTCCAAGTCAGTGACCCCCGTAGCAAAAGAAATCACAAGAGTCGACAGCAGCAAGACCAAAAACCAAGCTTTGGGCGAAGCCTTTGCCAAGCTACTGGAAAACGGCGGAAACGTAGCCGTTTCGCCTGTCATTCCAATGGTGAGCATCCCGTTGGAAGAACACGCCCAGATACTCCGCGGTGAAGGCGATGACCTCCGTCTCGCCTGCAGTGACGGCACAGAACTCACCGGCAAGGAATACGCGGAGCGGGCCCTGCTCAACCATGGGATCTACACAATCCTCGATCGCCTAGCCGGCGCGTTGGATAACTATCGTGATGAGCGTTTTGCTACTGAAAAGCAACGCTTAGCGGCTTTCGCGGAAAACCCCACCTGCGTGGCACCAGGGTGCAGTGTGCCGTTCGATGAATGCCAGATGCATCACGTCATCGCCTTCAAGAACGGCGGGCTGACCAACATGGACAACATTGTGCCTTTGTGCAAGTACCACAACGGCAAGAATGATGACGACTGGTGGCGCAGACTCAACGGCCATGTCGAAAAACGTGGCCCCTTCGCCTACTGGGTTTCCGCGTATGGTTTCAAAGACCGAAGAAACGAGCACCGGCTAGCCATGCTCGGTGCCGCTCGTAAACTTTTCGGATAACACCTCAACAAAAGCCGTAGCACCCAGGTGCTACGGCCGAAGGTGCGGGCAATGGTCCCCTACTGAAGGAACTCGTCGGTGGCCAAGTCCTCAGCGCGTGGCGCGGTGAAGGTAACTTCGTCATTTTCGTCGGTGTAGGTACCGCCTTCAGCGATGAAGTCAAAGTACTCCTGCGCCGCGGGGATATCTGCCTGCCCTAGGACGAAGGAGCCGTCGACAATGGCGGCCGGATCGCCCCAGTACTGCTCATCAACAATGAGATTCATGGAGTCCTTAGCCAACTGCGGGTCGATGTTGGCGTCGGTGGCTTCTTTGACCAAGATCTCTGCGGCCTCGTCTGGGTTTTCGTAGGCGTACTCGTAGCCGCGCTGGGCTGCGTGGACGAAGGCGCGAACGAATTCTGGGTCTTGTGCGACGGTGTCTGCCTTGGTGATGACTCCGATCTCATTGGGGTTGCCCGGCACGCCGTAGTCCTCACCGCGGAAGCAGTTCAGATCTGGGCCGTTGAGCGATGCCTGGACCCCCTCCCAGGTGGAATAGAAACCGCCGAAGTCCGCCTCACCTGCCTCCATGATTTGGAAGGTGGAGGTGCCCACGGTGACGGAGTCGAACTCGCCCTCGCCGCCATCGGCCTCGATCATGCGCTTGAGTATCGCGGAATCCTCGTTAGCGCCAAAGGAAGCAAAGGTTTTGCCATCTAGGTCTTTGGGGCGAGTGATATTGTCGTTGCTCTCGAGCGCACACCAGATGGCGCTCGGGCGTTGTTGTACTTGGAGTACCTGCTTGAGGTCTACGCCTTTAAGGCTAAGTGATCCAACGTTGGACATGTTGGACAGTGCGAAGTCTGCGAGTCCATTGTTAACTGCCTGCTCTGCGCCGGCTTGGGCTACGGCTACGATGTTGACGCTTAAGCCTGCTTCTTCAAACCAGCCCTTGTTCTTGGCTACGTATACACCAATGTGGTTGGTGTCTGGGGCCCAAGACAACATGAAGGTGGTTGCTCGAAGTTCCTGGCCGGCCTCGTTGGTGATGGTTTTGCCCATGGTGCCCGTGTCCGCACACGCTGAAAGCGTTAACGCTGCGGCAGAGAAAGTGGCGAGTATTGCGCCTGAAGTACGAATGTGGCGTTGTGCCATGATCACGACTCCCTATGTCGTTACTGTGGCGTCCTCTGGGATATGGATTTCGATGTCTTTGTGCTGTGGCAGAGGATCGCAAAGGGCCTAAGCACACTGTCAATGAGCCTAAATCATCGTGCCGTTGACCTGCAAGTTTCCCCTATCTGTTTTCATTATCAACAGTCAGGTGAAAACGTGGGTAGGCTTTGGGCATGACTAATCAGACTGTTAAAGCAATTGTGTCCATGGCAAAGGGCGAGCCCGTTGAGAACGTCACTATTGTGATTCCGGAGCCCGGCCCAAATGATGTGATCGTGAAGATCCAGGCCTGCGGTGTGTGCCACACGGATTTGGCCTACCGCGATGGCGATATTGAGGATGCTTATCCATTCCTGCTTGGTCACGAGGCAGCGGGCGTGGTGGAGACTGTGGGTGACCGCGTCACTCACGTGGAGCCAGGTGACTTTGTGGTTCTCAACTGGCGTGCGGTGTGTGGTGAGTGCCGTGCGTGCAAGAAGGGTGAGCCTAAGTACTGTTTCGCCACGTTCAATGCGTCGAAGAAGATGACGTTGGAGGATGGCACGGAGCTCACTCCTGCGCTGGGTATTGGTGCGTTTGCGGAGAAGACCTTGGTTCATGAGGGCCAGTGCACCAAGGTGGATAAGGATGCTGACCCTGCTGCGGCGGGTCTTCTGGGCTGTGGTGTCATGGCTGGTTTGGGTGCCGCGGTGAATACCGCGGACATCAAGCGTGGTGAGAGCGCTGCCGTTTTCGGTTGTGGTGGCGTCGGCATGGCAGCTATTGCTGGCGCCCATCTTGCGGGCGCGTCCAAGGTGATCGCCGTGGATATTGATGATTCGAAGCTGGAGCAGGCTCGTGAGTTTGGCGCAACGCACGTCATTAATTCCAAGGAGCTGAGCCATGATGAGATCGTGAAGGCTGTTCAGGATCTCACTGACGGTTTTGGCGCCGACGTCACCATTGACGCCGTGGGTATCGAGCCCACCACCCAGGCGGCGTTCTACTCTCGCGACTTGGCCGGCCGCATGGTCATGGTGGGTGTGCCTAATCAGACCAGCCGCTTTGATATCCCGGCCATCGATTTCTTTAGCCATGGTGGCGCGCTGAAGTCCTCGTGGTATGGCGATTGCCTGCCGGAGCGCGATTTCCCTATGTATGTGGATCTGGCCAACCAGGGTCGTTTCCCGCTGGAGAAGTTCGTCTCCGAGCGCATTACGCTTGATGAGGTTGAGCGCGCTTTCGACACCATGAAGGCGGGCAAGGTTCTGCGTTCGGTGGTGGAGATTTAAGCATGCAGATCGATTCAATTGTAACCAGTGGCAAGTTCTGCTTGGACGGCGGCGAGTGGGATGTGGACAATAACGTCTACATCATCGGCGACGCACAGGATGTGTATGTCGTGGACCCGTCGCACGACCTGGATGCCGTGGAGCGCGCTGTAGGTGAGCGCACCGTGCGCGGTATTGTGCTCACCCACGCCCACAATGATCACTGCGATCTCGCCCCCGCGGCCGCTGAGCGCTTCGGCTGCGAGGTCTACCTCCACCCGGACGATGACATGCTCTGGAAGGAATCCAACGGCGACGCACCCTACACCCAGCTGTCTGACCAGCAGGAGTTCAACATCGCGGGGCAGAAGGTCACCGTGTTGCACACCCCGGGCCACACCCCGGGCTGCGTCGTCCTGTACTTGCCGACGGAGAACACGTTGCTTTCCGGCGACACGCTCTTCAACGGTGGCCCAGGGGCCACCGGCCGCAAGTACTCCTCCTTCGAGACGATCATCGAGTCCCTGCGCGGCGTCGTGTTCCAGCTACCTGCTGAAACCACGGTCCTCCCAGGCCACGGCGACGCCACCACCGTGGGCGCTGAAGCAGCCCGCATTGATGAGTACATCGAGCGCGGTTACTAAGTAGCCGCCTGCCGCTAGGGGTGCCGTCGCCTCAGGCACCCCAGCGACACCACTACCCCGCCTCTAGCGCCTTGAACTGTTTTCGCGCCTAGCAGAGGCACGAATCCTTCCAGTACCCCATGAAAGAGATTTGATCCTTCTTAAAGCCGCACTGTTTAACAAGCAACCGCCGAAGCGAGCGGACGATTCCTGATTCGCCAGCGATCCAGAAGTAGTGCTTATCCGTGACGTGACTAGGCTCTCCCCACACGAGATCTTCCACGTCGCAACCGCCGTGTACCGCACAACGTGGTCCTAGGTGGGTAGCCTCTGGCCGATGATCCACGCCAATACCCTCAGCGAGGGCTAAGTGTGTCTTTTCACCTCGCGCCGCACCGTTGCGGGCTAGCCACACCACATCGAATCCCGTAGGAATATGGAAATCGTTTCGGAGATCATTGATATCCGCATCGGATGGGAGCTCAATAACCACCAGGCCGCTCTTCAATGTTTCTGTTTCTGGGGAGGATTGTGCGATATCGCTCAGAATTCTTCCGATCGCTGGTACCGCAGTTTCATCGCCGACCATGAACACATGGCTGGCGTTGCCGGGGAGGAACGCTATTCCGTTATGCCCCGCAGCACCATTGCTCGTACGAGCAGGCCCCACCAGAACAATCTCATCGCCCACAGTGGCCCCATCGGCCCAACTAGATGCTGGGCCGGCCTGACCACCGTTTCCATCCCCGTGTAGCACGAAATCCACATCGTATTCGGTGGTTTCGGCGGTCATGCGCTGCTCGCGAATTGAGTACGTCCGCATCACGCCACGTTCGCGTTCATCCATCGCTAACCAATTCTGGTACCAGTCACCTTCTACCGGCAATTCAGGCGTGCGTCCGGATTCCGTGAAGATTAGTTTGATGCGCTGGTCCAGGACAGCGTAGTCAGATCCAAGCTGCGCCATCTCTGGGCCACCGAATGTGATGCGGACGTAAGAGTCCCCTATCCGCTGAGTAGCCATTACTTGAGCGTGGACAGGTACATAAGTTGTCATATGCAGGCCTATTGAGGTGTTTGTTGGGAGCTAAAAGGGAAAACGTGCGGAGCCCCAGAGACTGGGTCGACACCAATGTGCGATTCGATGCCGAACACCTCTCGGATGCCCTCCACGGTGAAAACATCCTGTGGTTCACCCTGGGCAACAATCGCTCCGTCCTTCACGGCGATAATGTGATCGGAATAGCGCGACGCTAGATTCATATCGTGCAACACCATCACCACGGTCGTGCCCTCTTCACGGTTGCGCTGTGCAATGACATCTAAGACTTCTAGCTGGTTTGCAATATCTAGGAAGGTAGTTGGCTCGTCTAGGAGAAGAATGTCCGTATCCTGCGCCAGCACCATCGCGATCCACACCCGCTGGCGCTGGCCGCCGGAAAGCTCATCCACAGGGCGATCGGCCAAATCATAGGTTGAGGTTTTTTCCATCGCCCGCCGGACGATCGTGTCGTCTGCATGATCAAGACGCCCCAGCAAACTCCTGTATGGCTGGCGGCCGCATTCGACTAAGTCCGAAACAATAATGCCTTCAGGCGCAATGGGATTCTGGGGTAGCAAACCCACGGTTCGGGCAAATTGCTTGCGCGGAACCTTATCTGCTTTATCACCATCCAGATATACGTACCCATTCTTTGGGGCTAACAGCCGCGACAGAGCACGCAACAAGGTGGATTTACCGCATCCGTTCGCGCCGATGATGGAGGTCACTTTCCCGATGGGTATGTCGACCGTCAGATCCTTAGAAACGGTAAAACCGTCATACTCCAGTGTGAGGTCGCGACCACCAAACTCATGGACCCCGGCGCGAGGTTGTCTCACGTCGCGGGGTTTGGTTTTATCTTCCCCAGCCGTGGAGAATTCGGATACTTCAGTCATAATCACATCCCTTTTCGGTGGGAACGGATGAGCAAATAGATGAGGAAGGGTGCACCGAGGACGCCAGTAATCACGCCCACTGGATATCGAGCCCCCAGCAGGTTCTGGCCGATAAAGTCAGCGCCAACCGTCAGCACTGCGCCAACAGTGGCCGCGACCAGAGGAATAAATATGCCTCCCCGCATCAGCCGTGCTGCGATTGGCCCAGACATGAAAGCCACGAACGCGATCGGCCCAGCCGCAGCGGTGGCAACAGAAATGAGTGTCACCGCGCCAACAATGAGTATCACCCTAGAACGACCGACGTGGACGCCGAGCGCGGCTGCTGTATCGTCACCCAGGCGCAGCATCTCTAGGTTGCGTAGCTGCAGCACTACGATCGGCAGAACAATGATGGTCACAACCATGACCGGAATGACGCGTTCCCATGTTGCACCGTTGAGGGAACCGTTGAGCCAACGGGTGGCAGTGGGCAAATCCCATGCTGCCGCTCGCGAGAGAACGAATGTAACCACCGATTGGAGAATCGCCGTGAAACCAATACCCACAAGGATGAGGCGTGTTCCTGCAAAAGATCCTCTCCGGTAAGACAAGAGGTAAATGCCAGTGGCTACGGCTAGTGCCCCCACCAAAGCCCAAAGGCTCACTAGAGTTTGTGGCAGCCGGAAAACCAGAATTGCCACCACTCCGGTTGCGGACGCACCTGCTGAGATGCCGATGATGTCTGGCGACGCCAGCTGATTCCGCAACATCGTTTGGAAAACACAACCAGCCAGACCGAACGCCACGCCCACCAGTACGCCCAGCGCGAGACGCGGTAGGCGGATCTCGCCAATTGCGTACGAGGCCCCAGGGACGATCTGCCCAGACAGAACGTTCACAACATCCCGCAGCGAGTAGTTTGTCTCGCCTATCAACAGGCTAACTACACACAACGCGACAAGCAGGAGTAAAAGAGCAACGGCAACGGCGGCGTTGTGTTGTTTCCGACGTGGCTGGGACGCGTGCACCGCGCCGCTGCGCACGCGTGACGTTGAACTCATGATAGATCACGCAACTTTCGTGAACGCACAATCCAGATGAACAGCGGCGCTCCCAACAAGGGCATGACTACGCCCACATCGAGGTCTTCTGGCCGCACCAGTAGCCGCCCAATCGCATCTGAGAACAGTAGGAGGCTGGCTCCCGCTAAAGCAGCAGTTGGAATTAACCAACGGTGATCAGTTCCCACGATGTGGCGCATGATGTGGGGGACGATCAGCCCGACAAACCCAATTGGACCAGCCAAGGCCGTAGCAACACCGCATAAGATGACTGCGCCAATGGAGATGCCAAGCCGTGCGGCGCCGACGTTAACGCCTAAGCCGGCTGCAACATCGTCGCCCAGCGCGAGTGAGTTCAGCAGCCCCGCACTGACCATGCAGATAATCAGCCCCACCGCGAATACGGGAATGGCCCGCACAAGCGTTGACCACTCAGCACCGCCGATCGATCCGATCTGCCAGAAGCGGTAGGAATCCATCACTTCACTCCGGGGCAGGATAATCGCCGAGATCAGTGACGATATTGCAGCCGATGTTGCGGCCCCGGCGAGCGCAAGTTTGAGCGGCGTTGCGCCGCCTCGCCCTAATGATCCAACAAAGTAAACGAATGCTGCAGCGATTGCCGCACCGATAATGGCCAGGAGGATTGTTCCGGTGCTCTGCGCCATTTGACCAAAGAACGCTAAGCCTATGACGACGGCTAATGATGCGCCGGAAAGTACTCCAAGAATTCCTGGATCGGCGAGTGGATTTCGCGTTACCCCCTGCATTGCTACTCCTGATACCGCTAGTGCAGAACCAACTGCCACCCCTAGCGCTGCTCGGGGGATGCGCGTGGATACCGCCGAAGCATCGACGCTGGACGTATCCCCCGAGATCGCGGCAATAACAGCCGAAAGTGGTACGTCACGAGCACCTAAAACAATCGAGGCTATTATTGCCAATATCAGCAGGGCCACTAGCGAAAGAAGTACCAATACCCTTCTCACGTGGAATTACCCTATCCTTAACGAACTGTTACTTAGCCGCTGTCGCCAGCGTAGCTAGGTACTCATCCAGCGTGGATGGGATGGAAAGCGGTGATGGGTTAGCGGACGCGGCCAATGGGTCTTCGCCAAGGAAAGCTACATTGCCCTCCTTTACCGCACGGATCTTGCCAATCAGTGGGTCGGACTGCAGCTTCTTCAGAAGCTTTTGGTTTTCTGCTTCGTCATTGGAGCCGTAGGACACGATGATGTCTACGTCGTCAAACATCTCGGGATTCTCTGCGGACACCGTTGTCCAAAATTCATCGGTTTTGGCACTGGCATCTTCTACGGCCTTAGGGGCAACCAGGCCATGCGCCAGTGGGAAGCTCACTCGAGTATCGTGCGTTGTGTAGAAGCCAACTTCGGACATGTCATCCTGGCCGAAAGCGGTGAACAGAATTTTCTTCCCTTGTAGCTCTGGGAACTTAGCGAAGGTCTCATCAATCTGGTTATTGATGTCCTCCAAGTACTTCTTTCCTTCTTCCTCCTTTCCAATGGCCTTGGAATTCATCTCGATCATCTGCTCGTATGTCGCGGACCATGCAACGTCTGGGTATGCGACCGTCGGGGCAATCTTTGAGAGCTGCTCGTAATCTTCTTGGGTAATTCCGGAGTAGGTAGCCAGAATCACGTCGGGTTGTGTATTCGCAATCTGCTCGAAAGGCAGACCATCCGTTTCATCGAACAGCTCTGGAGCCTCCCCGCCCAGTTCCTTCAACTTCTCGTCTACCCAAGGAAGGACGCCATCGCCGTTGTCGTCACCCCAGGTGGCCTTTGACATGCCAACGGGAACAACTCCTAGCGCCAGCGGCACTTCGTGATTACCCCATGCAACGGTTGCGATGCGCTGAGGTTTGCCGTTGATTTCAGTCTCACCAAAGGCATGCTTGATAACGGTCTTACCTTCAGATTCTGAAGCGGAGGTGTTCTGGTCTGCAGCTCCCCCATTTGTTTGGCTTGCTTCTTCGACGGAACTGCAGGCGCCCAAGGTGAGTGCGGCAAGTGCAACGACCGCGGTAAGTGAGGTACGAAGACGATGAGTGGTGGACAAGTTGATCCCCTTATTCGAATGAGCCGGTGAGCGGTGTTTTCAACTCTGCTCACAGATGATGAGATCCGGAGTCAGAGCTTATCCTGCCCAAGTACTGAAACAACGCCAACGTAGCACACGTAAGTTAGGGTAGTCTAACCTTTCAACATAGAGTTTGCATCTAACGCCCACACAAGTAGCCCAGGCACCCCTCCTAGATTGTGCTTTGTATCGATTCACGTCACCTTTTGATTCTCCACGCGCAAAGCCAGCTAGAGCTTTACAGCAGCGCAGCGCGCTGAATGTAATCCTTCACCTCTGCCTAACTGCGCCCCACAAGCTCACGAATCCGCTTCAGCTCAGTAACTGAGATTCAGTCATCCCTGTGAGGCGGAAACCTCACCTCGGTTACAGTTCCTGAGCGCATTCGGAGGAGTAATAACCCCCTTTGGCGGTGGCGTGTTTTGCCGTTCGGATGTTCTCAATCAGCAACTCTGCAGCTGGGAACGCTGAGCCGAGACAGCTGAATATACTTTTGCTCACACAATCCCATCTGAGCTGGTCATTCTCACTTAACCGATTCATTAAATTGTGCACGCCGGACGTAAAATTATGAGGGTTTTACACCCACCGCCCATCCGAGCTCCTTAGATGAAAGGACATGCCTCATGAGCACAGCAGTGTCTCCTGACGTTGCAGAAAAGAAAAAGGAAATAAGTCACTTCAAACCGGCATATCTTGGATTGGCTTTCGCCGTCCTGATCGGTATCTTGCTTCTGCCGTTACAAGGCACCGGTGAAACTCCTCTCACACAGCAAGGCCACATAGCTCTAGCGTTATTGGGTTTTGCGGTTATCTTGTGGGTCACGGAGGCGGTCTCCTACCCTATTAGCGCTATCATCCTGACTGCTCTGATAGCTATCCTTATTGGGCTCACGCCCAGCGAGGAAGATCCAAGCACCGTCACAGGCACATCCAAAGCCCTGGGGACAGCCCTAGATGGTTTTTCAAGCTCCTCCGTGGCGCTGGTCGCCGCGGCCTTGATGCTTGCGGCCGCAATGCAAGTCACCGGTCTTCACCGCCGCATAGCACTGGGCATTCTCAGGATCGCCGGGGAGAAGACATCCCATGTGCTTGTCGGCACGATCATGATCTCTATTGTGCTGGCCTTCTTTGTTCCTTCCGCTACTGCCCGCGGTGGCGCTATCCTGCCTATTTTGCTCGGCATGATCGCGGCTTTCGGCGCAGCGAAGACCTCAAACTTGGCTGCCCTCCTGGTCATTTGTGCGGTTCAGTCTATTTCTATTTGGAACGTAGGCATCAAGACGGCTGCTGCGCAGAACCTTGTGGCTATCGGTTTTATTGAGGAGAGCTTGGGTGTGCAAGTCACGTGGGGTCAATGGTTCCTGTGGGCAGCCCCATGGTCCATCCTGATGTCTATCGCGCTGTACTTCATCATGCGCATGAGCATTAAGCCCGAAACTGACCGCCTCGCCGGTGGCCGCGATACCATCAAGCAGCAGCTTGCTGAACTAGGTCGGATCAAGCGGGAAGAAATCGTTCTGATTGTGGTTTCTGTTCTGCTGCTGTTGTTCTGGGCAACGGAAGGAATTCTCCAGCCTATTGACTCCGCCACCATCACCGTCCTAGCTATCGGTGTCTTGTTGATTCCACGAGTTGGAGTGTTCAACTCGTGGAAGGATCTAGAGCAGAAAGTGGACTGGGGTACTCTTCTCGTTTTCGCTATCGGCATTTCGCTCGGATCGCTACTTCTCAAGACGGGTGCCGCTCAGTGGCTGTCTAACTCCCTCTTTGGTGCCTTGGGGATTGAGAACTTCCCTCTCCTTGCCACCATCGCACTGGTTACGGCGTTTACCATTGTCATCCACTTGGGCTTTGCTTCTGCTACCTCGCTGGCTTCGGCATTGATCCCAATCTATATTGCCCTTGCAGCGACCCTGCCGGTCCCTGATCAGGGGCTCGGGTTCATCATCATCCAGCAGTTCGTCATTTCCTTCGGATTCCTTCTGCCCGTCTCCGCGCCGCAGAACATGCTGGCTTATGGAACGGGTACGTTCACCACGAAGCAGTTCCTCAAAGTTGGCATCCCGTTGACCCTGGTGGGCTACGTACTGGTACTCATCTTCTCAGCCACGTACTGGAACTGGATGGGCCTAGTGTAAAAAGCTTAACTATTTAGCCCCAAGCGCCGCGAGACCTCATGCTCGCGGCGCTTTACTTGATGAGGGTGCGTAGTGCGTCACGGGCATCCACGATACTTACATTCGGGTGGTTTTCCCGAAGTCTTTTAATCGCGCTAACCTCGCCATTTTTAAGAAATTCTTGGCGCAGAGCTGATTTCTCTTCTGGGCCAATTTCCAACGGCTGATCTCGATTATCCCTGTAATAGAAACCGAAGATCGCTAAGGCGAGCGCAAATATAAGACCTGCGTATCCTACAACCGCCGTTATATCAGTGGGGCGCCCAGAATAAGCAATCAATAAGCAGCTGACAACCAATGCGGTGAGAGACGAGCTAAATAGTTTTCCTCGCATGAACCCTACTTCCCGTGGAATCATGACGCGCAGTTGAGCTGCGCTCCGGTGATACGGAGCAATTTTCCCGCAGGTGCTCAGGTTGCGCAACAGCTCAATACCCGGTCTTGGGGTGGCGGCTAGGGCTTAATGGGGCCGTCGGAGCAGTGAGCCGTATCGCAGCACCTGTACCGGCGCCTCTTTTTCAGTAGCGGAGAATTCCATAGTCAAGCAATCCACCGCAGGCCTTAAGCGGGAGCAAAACACCTGAAGCACCACTACGCACCGCAAAAATGAGGGCGCCTGCGCCCATTCTACGAGCTCTAAGCCGGGATACTCCCATTGAAATAGCGAACCTACCTGCACAAATACAAAGAATCCGCAGGCTGTGATTGACCTGCGGATTCTTATTCGGTGGAGCTAACGGGATTCGAACCCGTGACCCCCACACTGCCAGTGTGATGCGCTACCAGCTGCGCCATAGCCCCGAAACGTAATTGCTTACGGAGTAGATAGTACTTCCCACCAAGGGATATAGGCAAAACGGCTGGTAAATAGCAGAAAAACCCAGCCGCGAAGCTGGGTTTTTCAATGAAGGATACCGAACGGATTAGATGTTGCTGGTCCAGTTCATTGTGTCTTCAACTTCCTTGCCATCCACGAATACGCGTGGGGAGGATACGGAGCCGCCGTCCTTTTCCAGCTTGGTGGCGTTACCGGCTGCCACCTCAGAGTTGAAGGTGCCCATGTTGACGCCGTCGGTGATCTGGGTGACTACATCCTCGGGTGCGCCGAGCTGGCCGGCAACATTACCGAACTTGGCGTTGTCCCACTGGCCGTAGATGTTGTCTTGCTCCTCCATGAGGAGGGTGCGGTAGTTCCAGTACAGTTCGGCGTCGCCGGTCTGCGCGATGGTGTAGGCGGCGGCGCCGGCGCGGGTGGATGAGCCTTCGGCGTTGCCACGGTCGAGGAAGTTGAGGGAGCGAATGTTGACGATGACCTTGCCGTCTTCGATAAGCTGCTTCATGTCGGCGTCGGTTGCTTCAGCCAGAGAGCTGCAGTGAGGGCAGGAGAAGTCTTCGTAAAGGTCTACTACCTTGGCGTCGTCGCCGGCGTTGTCGGCTTTGAGCACGACTGCGTTGTCCTCAAAGTTGGCGGAGAAGGATACGGCCTCGCGTTCCCGGTCGGCGTATTCATTGTTCTTGGCGTCGCGTCCAGAGATGACGATGTAGCCAACTACTACTGCAACGATAACGATGAGGGCGAGCAGAGCCCAGAGGAAGCCGTTGGACTTCTCATTAGGGTTTTTGATCTTGGTAGACAAGAGGTTTCCTTTGATTGTGCGTTGTTAAGACTGTCTAAGCGTGAAGCGCGAATTTGCGGAATGGGCGGAAGACGGTCCACATGGAGAGGAAGATGTAGAACACATCGCGTGCGATGGTCTTGGCGTAATTCATGCCCACGTCCCCATCCACTTCGGTGGCGCCGAAGCAGCCGCAGTCCGTGACGATTCCACGTGCCCACGCCTGCGCGATGCCAATGATGAAGAGGCTCAGCACGATGGTGGACAGGATACCGGAGAATCTGAGGAAGATACCCAGCAGGAGTAGGACGCCGCCGGCGATCTCCAGTGGGCCGATGACACGGGCGATGTAGCTTGCCCATTGTTCGGTGAAGATCTCGTAGCCTTGGACAGACTGCATTACCGTCATGTGGTCGCCAATTTTTGACCAGCCGGCTTTGATCCAGATGTAGGCCATGTAGAAGCGTGCGACGAAACTGACTACATCCAACACAATGGAGCCAATTGGGCGCTTTAGTTTACTGTCAGACACAATTTTCCAGAGTAACGAATGCTGTGTTAATAAAAAAGCTCCCCTACCTTCTCACAGGAAAGATAGGGGAAACTTTTATCATTCTTAGCCGCCGAGGACGTCAGAGACGAGGGCCTGTGCCTCTGCTTGGACCTTCTTCAGGTGGTCCTCGCCCAGGAAGGACTCCGCGTAGATCTTGTACTTGTCCTCAGTGCCGGATGGGCGGGCTGCGAACCATGCGTTCTCGGTGGTGACCTTGAGGCCGCCGATCGCCGCGCCGTTGCCCGGCGCGTTGGTCAGCTTGGCGGTGATGTTCTCACCAGCGAGCGTGGTGGCCGTGACCTGCTCTGGGCTCAGCGCCTTCAGGATTGCCTTCTGCTCGCGGTTGGCCTCGGCGTCGGTGCGGGCGTAGAACGGCGCACCGAACTTCTCAGCCAGCTCAGCGTAGCGCTGGGATGGGGTTTTGCCGGTGACGGCGGTGATTTCTGAGGCTAGGAGGTCGAGGATGATGCCGTCCTTGTCGGTGGACCAGACGGTGCCATCGTGGCGGAGGAAGGACGCGCCTGCGGACTCCTCACCGCCGAAGCCTACGGAGCCGTCGATAAGCCCTGGTACGAACCACTTGAAGCCCACGGGGACCTCGACCAGCTTTCGGCCTAGGTCTGCGACCACGCGGTCAATCATTGACGACGACACCAAGGTCTTGCCCACGGCGGTTCCCTCGCCCCATCCGGGGCGATGGGCGAACAGGTAGTCAATGGCCACCGCCAGGTAGTGGTTAGGGTTCATCAGTCCCGCGTCAGGGGTGACAATGCCGTGGCGGTCGGCGTCAGCGTCGTTGCCGGTGGCGATGTCATACTTATCGCGGTTGTGTACCAGGGAGGCCATGGAGTTAGGGCTGGAGCAGTCCATGCGGATCTTGCCGTCTGTATCCAAGGTCATGAAGCGCCACGCGGCGTCAACCAGTGGATTGACCACGGTGAGGTTGAGCTTGTGGGTCTCTGCGATTGCACCCCAGTAATCCACGGAAGCGCCGCCCATGGGGTCCGCGCCGATACTTAGACCGGATGAACGGATGGCGTCAATGTTGACCACGTTTGGCAGATCATTGACGTAATTCTCGAGGTAGTTGTGCTTCTGGGCACGTTCATCCAGAACGCCAGACACGCTCGTGCGTTTAACATCCCTCATGCCACCCGCGAGGATCTCGTTCGCGCGGTTGGCGATCCAGTCGGTCGCGTCGGTGTCGGCTGGGCCGCCGTTCGGTGGGTTGTACTTGAAGCCGCCGTCGCGCGGCGGGTTGTGCGATGGCGTGATGACGATGCCGTCGGCGCGCTTAGGGTCGGTGCCGGTGACGCCACCGGCAAGCTTCGCGTTGTGCGCGAGGATCGCGTGGGATACGGCAGGAGTTGGCGTGTAGCGGCCGCGGTCGTCGACAAGCACCGTGACGTCATTGGCGAGTAGAACCTCCATGGCGGAGATCATCGCCGGCTCGGACAGCGCGTGCGGATCGCGGCCGATGTATACAGGACCACCGATGTTGTTCGCGCGCCGGTAGTCCACGATCGCCTGGGTAGTGGCAAGAATGTGGTGCTCATTGAACGCCGTGTCCAGCGAGGATCCTCTGTGGCCAGAGGTTCCAAAAGAAACGGCCTGGTCAGGATTGGAAACATCCGGGGTGCGCGTGTAGTACGCGGTGACTACTTCGGCAATGTCGATCAAATCTTGGCTTTGTGCAACTTGTCCTGCACGCTCGTGTGCCATGTGTAAGCTCCTTCGATCAATACTCTTTTTCTATTGTCCTCCCTTTCCGTTTTCCTCGCACGGCTTCTGCAAAATTAAGTGGGTTTATACTGTGATCCATGTTGGAAGCGTTGACCGTGGGAGTAGGCGCCGGCCTCGGCGCCGTGCTGCGTTCGCTTCTCGACGTCTCCCCCTGGGCAATCCTGGGCATCAACGTACTCGGGTCGTTCCTCATGGGCTTCTTCCGCCCGCCCAAGTTCTGGGGCACCGGCTTCCTCGGCGGTTTCACGTCCTACTCCGCCTATGTAGTTGCTATAAGTAACGGTGCGTTACTTATAGCAACGTTGACCATCATCGGCTGTATCGCCGCCTACGTGCTGGGGAGCATGAGATGGGCATCCTAATCGTCTTTGTAGGTGGCATGGTCGGCGGCATGTGCCGCTACGTTCTCGCCCGTGCGCCCCAGTGGGGAGGCATCCCCGTGGGCACGCTGGCTGCCAATACTATCGCGTGCGGGATCCTTGGAATGGTTACTCAAGCAGAACTGACCGCTTTGTGGCAGTTCTTTTTGGGCGTCGGTGTCGCGGGTGCCTTGTCCACATGGTCCACTCTGGCCAAAGAACTCGGCGACATGCTGCGTGACCGCCTGTACATGCGCTTCGCCATTTACTTGGGCATCACGCTGCTTTCCGGTCTGTGTGCTACAGGTTTCCTAAGCTGGCTTGCGTGACTTTCCTGAGGCTTTCTTCCAAGGCAGCGCCGTCGCTTGTTCAGTCTGAATGTAGGTGAAGAAGGTTGTGGCCTGCGCTTTAATGCGAACTGCGGATACAAAAGAAGCAGTTCCCGTGGGGCCTTGAGGCGGGGCCTTTAGGGAACTGCTCAATCAGTGGTTGTTATTGTGGGGCTTGACTTTTGCCCTCATCGCTTAGGCGCTGGCTGGAGCCTGCTTTTTGCCTTTGCTATCTCGTCCGCCTTTGCCTGGTAGCCAACCTAGGAAGAATGGGATGGCGAGGATCACTAGCGCTGCCACCATGGTGATGGCACCGAATCCTAGGGTAAAGCCGGCGATCACGGCGATTGGGGCAAAGATGTTGACTGCGATCTCGATTGGTGCGTAGCCGACGTAGGCGATGCCATATTCGTCGAGGGCACCGGACTTCAGCTCTGGGTCCACGATCTTGAGGAGGGCAATGCCGGTGGCAACGGCTGCGGTTGCCCAGCCCCAGCTGAAGATGCCGCGCTCCAACCACTTTTCGCCGAAGAAAGCAGGCGAAACCACGAAGAAGAAGAACGTGCAGTACGCCACGCCGAGGACGAAGAGGATGAGCAATGGAATCCAGTAACTAGCCACGGCGGCAGGCACGATGGATGCCACACCGAAGGCGATCAGGAAGTCGGTTGAGGCACCGGAGATGGATTTTACGGTCGTCTGGTCCAGGTATTCTGGGCGCTTAATAACGGTGAGGAAGATGCGTCCACCAATGCCCACTATGAAGGCCAAAGCGAACAGCGGGATGGAGATGGACTCGAACTGATCCTGGACAAACTGCTGGATGATGTACGCGATGGTCACAGTGACGGCAATGAATCCACCGTGCAGGGCCAGCGGTTCGATGGAGGACGGATTGGTCGTTGCATTACCAATGGATGGCTGCATGGACTTCTTCCTGATCTCACCGGAACGCAGCTCCCATGGCAACTTTTCCGGCAGCGTAGACGTACGGCCGGTCTTGATACCCCAGTTGGCGAAGATGATACCGCCGACGATTGCAGCCAACGTGCCCACCGTAGCGGAGGTGAAGCCAAGAGATGCTGCTTCTTCAATACCGATGGAGTCCAGCGCACCACCGATTGCGGCTGCGGTACCGAAACCACCAACGAATCCGACAGGAAGAATCATGCCGAACCAGTCCGCGGTGCCAAATACTGGAACGAAGATCAAGACACCGATGAGTACGAAGAGTCCCCACTGCCCCAGGAACATGCCTGATGAGTAGGACCACATGTTCTTAGCTTTGGAGATGTCGCGGGACGCGAAACTCATGGAGTACGGCATGGCCGCGAAGACGACCGCAATGAGTAGCGTGGAGTAATCTCCGAGCGCATCAGAAAACGGCATGATTCCCAATACTTCTGGGCCCAGCAACAGGCCAAGCAGACCCGCTGTGATTGGTGCAGGAATCAAAAGATCTCGGAACCACTTGAAGTGCCTACGCATGAACGTGCCTACCACCAGCAGTATGGAGATCATTCCGACATCCATGAGCAAATCAAAGACGCTATATTCCACGAAAGCACCCCTTAACTTTTATTCTCAACAATCTTTTTCTCTCGGCCTGTGCCGAAATACCCGAATAATTTTATACTGGTGCCCAATAGCGCTCGGAATAATCCTGCAAACGTTATGCGATCTTTACGTACCTCAGGAGTGAGCTTTGGTGGAAGATTACGCACGGTGTGCTGGTTACGGAATTAGCCCTGTGAGTGAAACCTAGGAAAGCACACAAGCCCAGGTAGTCATTGCTTAAGTATGACTTCCTGGGCTTGGTTACAAGGTTCGCGTTAGTCCGCGATTGCCTCTAGTGGTGGCGTGCGGGATGCCTTAGCAGCAGGCCACAGTGCAGCGACCACACCCACCACCGCGGAGGCTACAAGCATGAGGCCCAGCATCTCCCACGGTATGGTCAGCTTATCTAGGCCTTGGCCGGCAAGAACCTTGAGGAAGGCCCAGCCCAATCCCACGCCTACGATTATGCCCACCAGCGCGCCGTAGATAGCGATTTGTACACTCTCCACGGTGATCATCGTGCGTACCTGGCGGCGTGCGGTACCCACTGCGCGGAGCATGCCAATCTCCTGGCGGCGCTCGATCACATTCAGTGCAAGAGTGTTAATGATGCCCAAGATGGCAACGATTACGCTCAAGCCTAGGAGTGCGTAGAGGATGTAGAGCATCTGGTTGATCATGGCTACCTGCTCACCCGCGAACTCCTCAGCGGTTTGGACGCGAACAACCAGATAATCAGCGACGGTTTTCTCTAGGTCAGCTCGCAGGTTCTCACTTTCGCCATCCACCAGCATGGCAAAGGTATTCTGCGCTGCTTCGTAGGCGGTTCCTTCGAGGGTTGCTGCCGACAATACGACGGTTCCCATCAGCTGGCTCTCACCGTACAGTCCCACGATCTTAGCCTTCGCCACCTGCTCCCCTTGCGTGCCGACGATGGGCAAGGTCTGCCCCATGGACCAGCCCTGCTTCGCGGCAAAGTCCTTATTCACCACGAGCCTGTTCGGCTCGTTCAGGTCAAAGTCGCCTTCGGCGTCCTTGATATTCAGGGAGTCACTCGCATTGCCGGTGGCGAGGGTGGTCAATCCCCCACCCGGCCCCTGCAGGCTCGCAACCTCACCGACTGCGACTTGGCCGTAAGAGAAGGTAGTCACGTTGTCCACGCCTGGGGTTTCGGCTACCTTTTCTGGAACTTCAGCCGGGATTGGGAACGAACCATTTTGCGGTCCGGAAAGGACGTAATCGGACTTCACCTCAGTGGCTACAAGATCCTCAATGGATGAGCTCATGGTAGAAGACAGCATGCCGATCACAGACACCAGAGCCACGCCCAGTGTCAGGGCGAAAGCCGTGGTTGCCGTGCGGCGCGGATTGCGCTTGGAGTTTGTTGCTGCGAGCTTTCCTACAGCACCAAACGGCGCGCCGATCGCGCGACCAATCCCACCCACCACGGGGATGGAAATCGCCGGGGAGGCAAGGAACACACCGACGATCACGAGGAAGGCGCCCGCGCCAACGCTAATGGCAGCAGTCTTGGTGGCCCAGTCGCTCACCACGCCAGCTACAGCTGCGGCGATGCCAGCCACGATGGCAATAGCACCTAAAACGGTACGTACCTTCAGGGAGGATTCACTAGCGGTCTCCGTTGACCGCATCGCCTCCACCGGACGCACCGCGCCAGCCTTGCGGGCAGGAGCCCATGCACTGACCACAGTGACGATCATGCCCAAAATAATTGGCACGATGATGCTAGTAGGAGTAAGCCCCAACCCTGCGTTGTCTAGTGGCATGTCCATCGCGGCAAAAATAGCTTGCAGCGCCTGAACCAGACCAAAGCCCGCCACTACGCCGATAGCTGAACCAACGAGACCCACAAAAGCGGCCTCAAGAACCACGGAACCGGTGAGCTGCGTGCGGGAAACACCCAGTGCGCGCAGCAAGGCGAATTCCTTGATCCGCTGAGCAACAATCATTGCGAACGTATTAGCGATGATGAAGGTACCTACCAGCAGGGCAATGAGGCCAAAGGCAATGAGGAAGTAGTTGACAAAGCTGAGAGCCTGCTTAATCTGACCAGTGATCTCCTCAGCGAGTGCGTCACCGGCCTCCACCTTTAGATCCGGGTAAGCACTGCTAAGTTGCTCCACTACCTGATCGGGATTAGTGCCTGCGACCATCAGCGTCCGCGTGCCGGCGCCGCCGGAGTACAGCTCCTGGTAACCATCAGCGGCCATGTACGCGGAAACACCGTGCGGGTTTCGTGACTCGGCCGTTGTTAAACCAACAACCTCTAACTCGTGCTGCCCCGCTGGATCGACAGCCAAAACACGCTGGCCTAGGGAGATGCCGTTCTTTTCAGCTTGCTCCTTGTCCACGGCAATTTGCTCAACGCCGCGTGGTGCGCTGCCCTCCACTACCTGTACCGGGTCACTCACCGCATCTTTCGGCGCATACCACGGCACTAAAGATCCGGAGACAGACTTGCCGCCAATCTGCGTCCGGTCAGGGTTAGCCAACACGATGGATGTGAAGGAGTTGATGTTCACTCTATCCACGTTCGGGTCATCGGTAATCTGCGTAATTTGCTCAGATGTCAAAGGACCAGAATCCGAGGTCACAACGGCATCCACGCCATCAAGTTCATTGGACACAGCCGAGTCAAACACGTTGTTAAGGCTGGAGGTGAACATCATGGAGCCAGACACGAAGGCAGTGCCTAGGACAACAGCAAGGATGGTAAGAAACAGGCGAAGCTTATGAGCCGCGATGGAACGCAAGCTCAACCGAGCCATTGTCATTACATATCCTCAATTCCGGACATAACCTCATGAATCTTGTCCATAGTAGGCTCGTACAGCTCTTCTACAATCTTGCCGTCGGCGAGGAAAACTACACGGTCAGCATAGGAAGCAGCTCTAGGATCGTGGGTCACGATAACGACAGTTTGCTTGTCCTTATCCACCGCAGTACGCAGGATCTCCAGGACCTCGCGGGAGGAGTTGGAATCAAGGTTGCCCGTTGGTTCGTCGCCGAAGATGATTTCCGGCTGAGCAACGAGCGCTCGAGCACACGCCACGCGTTGTTGCTGACCACCGGAAAGTTCCGCGGGACGGTGCTTAAGACGCTTACTCAAGCCAAGACGCGAGGTGACCTCCTCGTACCAAGCCTTGTCAACTTTCCTGCCGGCTACGTCGAGCGGAAGGGTGATGTTTTCTTCAGCCGTTAACGTGGGAACGAGGTTGAAGGATTGGAAAATGAAACCCAACCGGTCGCGACGAAGATTTGTCATTTCCTTGTCATTGAGTACACCAAGGTCTGTATCACCGATGAAGGTGGAGCCTGAGCTGATCTGGTCCAGGCCAGCCATACAGTGCATCAAAGTCGACTTACCGGAACCTGATGGGCCCATGATCGCGGTGAACTGCTCAGCGGCAAACTCAACATTAATGTGGTCAAGAGCCTTTACCTGGGTTTCGCCCTGGCCATAGGTCTTCACTAGGTCCACTGCACGCGCAGCAATGCCGCGTGAATCAGTAGCAGACATAAACTAATCTCTTTCTATTTCTTCCTATCTACACACATAGAACGATTGAAAGCTGAATTAGTTCCAGCTACACGGCTAAGGCCCTAGAACTTGAGGTTCTAGGGCCTTAGTTTGTTGTTAAGTTTTTGGTCGGCGGTGACTTACTCTCCCACACCCTCCCGAGTGCAGTACCATCAGCGCTGTCGGGCTTAGCTTCCGGGTTCGGAATGGGACCGGGCGTGGCCCCGACGCTATAACCACCGACACATCTATTACTGAGTGTGGACACAACCGCCTTGGTGGGGTGTGTTGTGTTGTGTCAGATACTGCATAGTGGACGCGTAGTCTATTACTGTTTTTGTTCGTAGAATGTTGTGGGTTTGTTGTTGGTTGTTTGTTGGTAAATTAGTACCAGTCGCCTTCACACCTTGCGGTGCTTCCAGGTCTGGCCTATCAACCCCATAGTCTGTGGGGTACCTCAAATGAAACCTTATCTTAAAACAGGCTTCCCGCTTAGATGCTTTCAGCGGTTATCCCTTCCGTACGTAGCCAACCAGCTATGCCCCTGGCGGGACAACTGGCACACTAGAGGTACGTCCGTCCCGGTCCTCTCGTACTAGGGACAGCCTTTTTCAAGTTTCAACGCGCGCGGCGGATAGAGACCGAACTGTCTCACGACGTTCTAAACCCAGCTCGCGTGCCGCTTTAATGGGCGAACAGCCCAACCCTTGGGACCTACTCCAGCCCCAGGATGCGACGAGCCGACATCGAGGTGCCAAACCATCCCGTCGATATGGACTCTTGGGGAAGATCAGCCTGTTATCCCCGGGGTACCTTTTATCCGTTGAGCGACACCACTTCCACTCGTAGGTGCCGGATCACTAGTCCCTACTTTCGTACCTGCTTGAGCTGTCGCTCTCACAGTCAAGCTCCCTTGTGCACTTACACTCAACACCTGATTGCCAACCAGGCTGAGGGAACCTTTGGGCGCCTCCGTTACGTTTTAGGAGGCAACCGCCCCAGTTAAACTACCCACCAGGCACTGTCCCCAACCCAGATCATGGGCCAAGGTTGAGATGCTCAATTCGATCAGAGTGGTATTTCAACTTGCGACTCCGCATCACCTAGCGATGATGAATCAACGTCTCCCACCTATCCTACACAAACCGAACCAAACACCAATACCAAGCTATAGTGAAGGTCCCGGGGTCTTTTCGTCCTGCCGCGCGTAACGAGCATCTTTACTCGTACTGCAATTTCACCGGGCCTGTGGTTGAGACAGCAGGGAAGTCGTTACGCCATTCGTGCAGGTCGGAACTTACCCGACAAGGAATTTCGCTACCTTAGGATGGTTATAGTTACCACCGCCGTTTACTGGGGCTTAAATTCTCCGCTTCGCAACCACAAGGGTTGCTAACAGGTCCTCTTAACCTTCCAGCACCGGGCAGGCGTCAGTCCGTATACATCAACTTCCACGTTTTCGCACGGACCTGTGTTTTTAATAAACAGTCGCTTCCCTCTATTCTCTGCGACCACCACCAGCTCAACCAGTCTGTCACCAGCAGTGGTCCCCCTTCTCCCGAAGTTACGGGGGCATTTTGCCGAGTTCCTTAACCACAGTTCACCCGATCGCCTTAGTATTCTCTACCTGACCACCTGTGTCGGTTATGGGTACGGGCCATATGTGCACTCGCTAGAGGCTTTTCTCGGCAGTACAGGATCACCAACATCCCCAACAATGGGTACGCATCACGCCTCACCCTCATGTGGCACGGATTTACCTATGCCACGGGCTGCACGCTTACACCACAATCCAATAAGTGGCTCGGCTACCACACTGCGTCACCCCATCACTTGGCTACTACCAACGAAGGTCCCACGCACACACACACCACAACTAATCAAAGAAAAGCAGTGGAGGTGTGTGGGTGGTTAGTACCATTGATTCACCACTGGGCGCGCACACACGGGTACCAGAATATCAACTGGTTGTCCATCGACTACGCCTGTCGGCCTCGCCTTAGGTCCCGACTCACCCTGGGAAGATTAGCTTAACCCAGGAACCCTTAGTCATTCGGCGGATAAGTTTTTCACTTATCATTCGTTACTCATGCCTGCATTCTCACTCGCACACACTCCACACCCGCAGGTTACCCTGGTGCTTCACAGTCGTGCACGACGCTCCCCTACCCAACAACACCCAAGGGTGTTATTGCCGCGGTTTCGGCGGTGTACTTGAGCCCCACTACATTGTCGGCGCAGAACCACTCGACCAGTGAGCTATTACGCACTCTTTCAAGGGTGGCTGCTTCTAAGCCAACCTCCTGGCTGTCTTCGCGATCCCACATCCTTTTCCACTTAGTACACTCTTAGGGGCCTTAACCGGCGATCTGGGCTGTTTCCCTCTCGACCAACGGAGCTTATCCCCCGCAGTCTCACTGCTGTACTCTCACTTTGACCGGCATTCGGAGTTTGGCTGACATTGCTAAGATTGTGGTCCCGCTCAACCAACCAGTAGCTCTACCTCCGGCAAGAAACATACAACGCTGCACCTAAATGCATTTCGGGGAGAACCAGCTATCACGGAGTTTGATTGGCCTTTCACCCCTACCCACAGCTCATCCCCTCAGTTTTCAACCTAAGTGGGTTCGCGCCTCCACAGCATCTTACTGCTGCTTCACACTGGCCATGGGTAGATCACCCCGCTTCGGGTCCAGAACATGCCACTCACACACCCTCATTAGGATTCGCTTTCGCTACGGCTACCCCACCCGGGTTAACCTCGCGACATGCCGCTGACTCGCAGGCTCATTCTTCAAAAGGCACGCCATCACCCCACAAGTGGAGGCTCTGACGGATTGTAAGCACACGGTTTCAGGTACTATTTCACTCCCCTCCCGGGGTACTTTTCACCATTCCCTCACGGTACTCATCCGCTATCGGTCACACTGAGTATTTAGGCTTACCGGGTGGTCCCGGCAGATTCACAGCAGATTCCACGAGCCCGCTGCTACTCGGGAACACAATCAAAAAACACCATCATGCTTTCACGTACGGGACTCTCACCCACTACGGTAGACCATTCCAAGCCACTTCCGTTAACACAACAAGCAATTTTCCAGCAGTCGGTAGCCCACTGACGATCATGCCCCACAACACCACACACGCAACCCCTACCAGGTATCACACGCACATGGTTTAGCCTCATCCACGTTCGTTCGCCACTACTAGCAGAATCACAATTGTTTTCTTCTCCTACGGGTACTGAGATGTTTCACTTCCCCGCGTAACCCCCACAACAGCTATGAATTCACTGAAGGGTAACCGCACATAACCACGGCCAGGTTTCCCCATTCGGACATCCTCGGATCAACGCTCTATTGGCAACTCCCCGAGGCTTAACGCAGCCTTACACGTCCTTCATCGGCTCAGCATGCCAAGGCATCCACCGTGTGCCCTTAACCAAACAACACAACAAACAGATACTCACAAACAAAAAACACTAAGAACAAAAAAGAATAGAATCTTTTCACTCAAAAAAATGAAGAAAAAACATATTCACACACATCACAATCAAAAAACACAATTTTTGACCACGATGAAAATGCAAAAAATACGCGTCCACTATACAGTTCTCACACAACACACCAACCACAACAACCACCAACACAAACCGTGCCGATACTTATTATCGTTGGCCACAGGAACAAACAATGTTGCCCCAGACACCCAACAGCATGCCAACCACTTCAAACTTATTTTGTCTTTTTATAACGTTGACTTTAAAAGACTTAACTGAACCAGGCACCACCGGAAACAATCAGTGTTTCCCAGTCATGACACCTTTGGGTGTGCTCCACCCGGATAAAATATGTGCCGCACGGTAACCACCATGCGGACTTGAAAATAATAATGCTCCTTAGAAAGGAGGTGATCCAGCCGCACCTTCCGGTACGGCTACCTTGTTACGACTTCGTCCCAATCGCCAATCCCACCTTCGACCACTCCCTCCACAAAATGTGGTTAGGCCATGGGCTTCGGGTGTTACCAACTTTCATGACGTGACGGGCGGTGTGTACAAGGCCCGGGAACGTATTCACCGCAGCGTTGCTGATCTGCGATTACTAGCGACTCCGACTTCATGGGGTCGAGTTGCAGACCCCAATCCGAACTGAGGCCGGCTTTCAGCGATTCGCTCACCCTCACAGGCTCGCAGCGCGTTGTACCGACCATTGTAGCATGTGTGAAGCCCTGGACATAAGGGGCATGATGATTTGACGTCATCCCCACCTTCCTCCGAGTTAACCCCGGCAGTCTCTCATGAGTCCCCGCCATAACGCGCTGGCAACATAAGACAAGGGTTGCGCTCGTTGCGGGACTTAACCCAACATCTCACGACACGAGCTGACGACAACCATGCACCACCTGTACACCAGCCACAAAGGGAAGATACATCTCTGCACCCGTCCGGTGTATGTCAAGCCCAGGTAAGGTTCTTCGCGTTGCATCGAATTAATCCACATGCTCCGCCGCTTGTGCGGGCCCCCGTCAATTCCTTTGAGTTTTAGCCTTGCGGCCGTACTCCCCAGGCGGGGCGCTTAATGCGTTAGCTACGGCACAGAAGTCGTGGAAGACCCCTACACCTAGCGCCCACCGTTTACGGCATGGACTACCAGGGTATCTAATCCTGTTCGCTCCCCATGCTTTCGCTCCTCAGCGTCAGTTACTGCCCAGAGACCTGCCTTCGCCATCGGTGTTCCTCCTGATATCTGCGCATTCCACCGCTACACCAGGAATTCCAGTCTCCCCTACAGCACTCAAGTTATGCCCGTATCGCCTGCACGCCCGAAGTTAAGCCCCGGGATTTCACAGACGACGCGACAAACCACCTACGAGCTCTTTACGCCCAGTAAATCCGGACAACGCTCGCACCCTACGTATTACCGCGGCTGCTGGCACGTAGTTAGCCGGTGCTTCTTATACAGGTACCGTCACATAACGCTTCGTCCCTGTCGAAAGAGGTTTACAACCCGAAGGCCGTCATCCCTCACGCGGCGTCGCTGCATCAGGCTTGCGCCCATTGTGCAATATTCCCCACTGCTGCCTCCCGTAGGAGTCTGGGCCGTATCTCAGTCCCAATGTGGCCGATCACCCTCTCAGGCCGGCTACCCGTCGACGCCTTGGTAGGCCATTACCCCACCAACAAGCTGATAGGCCGCGGGCTCATCCCTAACCGAAAAAACTTTCCACCATGAACACTAAATCACGGTCCTATCCGGTATTAGACCCAGTTTCCCAAGCTTATCCCGAAGTTAGGGGCAGATCACCCACGTGTTACTCACCCGTTCGCCACTCGAGTACCCAAGCAAGCTTGGGCCTTTCCGTTCGACTTGCATGTGTTAAGCACGCCGCCAGCGTTCGTCCTGAGCCAGGATCAAACTCTCCACAAAAAATAAGAAAAACAATTTCCTTATCAGGCTTCGTGAAAAGCCCAACCAAAACTGGCAAAAAAACAAACAACCAGCACAAACAACAAAAAATTGTTCACAAATGATTGTCCAAAAAATAATAGATGAAAAAACAAGAACACAATCCGACGAGGAAAAACTGCTCTTGCACGCTTCGTCACAACTAAGCGGGAACATCTAACGTTAATTCAACATGATTAACAAGGGCGAAAAAACAACAACCCTTGCCGGCCACACCAAACAACAAGCCCCACAAAGCCAACAAAACAAAATAAAAAGTACATTGGCACACTATTGAGTTCTCAAACAACACATCACCACCCAGCACCCAACTGGGCGCCTCAAGCAGCGAATTTCAAACTTACACCCACGAGCGAACCATGTCAACTCAAGGAAGTAAATCCATTCTGTCAACCAAACCAACCAGCGGCTGTCCCGGCGACTCGCTATAAGTTACACACATCCACAGATTTACACAAATTCCCTGCTAGAACTACGTTTTTACAAACAACTAAAGGCCGCTTAGTAAGCGGCCTTTAGGTTCTTGGCTCTAGGTGCCTAGGATTCACTCCTGCGCTCAATGGTGGCGCCGAGCGATTGCAGCTGTTCTACAAACTGCGGATAACCGCGATCAATATGGAAGACGTCGTAGACTTCAGTCACTTCACCTTCTTCGGCACAGAGTGCAGCCAACACCAGTCCGGCGCCGGCACGAATATCGGAGGACCAGACCGGAGTAGAGGAAAGGTGTTCTACTCCGCGCAGTACTACATGGTGACCATCAACGGTGGCATCGGCACCGAGGCGGACCATCTCATCAACGAAGCGGAAACGTGCCTCGAAGATGTTCTCTGTAATAACCGACGTTCCATCCGCAATGGAGGCGATACCAACAGCCATCGGTTGCAAGTCAGTTGGGAAGCCTGGGAAAGGAAGGGTCTGGTAGTCGGTTGCGGTTGGTCGCTTGTTCATGCGGACACGGAATCCCGTGGAGTAGGTTTCGATTTCCGCGCCGGCAACTTTCAGTTTTTCCAGTGGGAGGTGAAGGTGCTTCGGGGAGATACCGCCAACAGTAATGTCACCCTGAGTCATGGCAGCGGCGTACGCCCATGTGCCGGCGACGATGCGGTCACCTACTACTTCGTGAACGGTCGGCTGGAGCTTGTCCACGCCATCAATGATGATGGTGGAGGTACCTTCGCCCTCAATCTTTGCACCCATCTCTTTAAGCATGAGGCACAGGTCAACGATCTCCGGCTCGCGCGCGGCGTTTTCGAGAACGGTGCGGCCGTCGGCAAGCACTGCCGCGGTGAGGATGTTTTCGGTCGCGCCCACTGATGGAAAATCGAGATCAATCTCCGCGCCGCGGAGAGTTTCGGCCTCAGCCACGACGCAGCCGTGCAGGATGTGGGTGGATGCCCCCAGCTTTTCCAGGCCGGACTGATGCATGTCTAGCGGGCGGTTGCCGATCGCGTCACCGCCAGGTAGCGCGACCACCGCGCGGCCACAGCGCGCGGTGAGAGGTCCAAGCACGCAGACGGAGGCGCGGAATTGTCGGACCGCATCAAAGTCAGCGTCGGAAGATAGCGTGGCGGGAGTGGTGATGTGGACTGTGTCGCCGTCATCGTCCATCTCTACTGTGCAGCCAAGGCCTTCTAGAACGTCCTTCATGTAGGAGACGTCCAGAATTTTCGGGCAGTTCTTGAGAGTGGTAGTACCCTCCGCCAACAATGCTGCGGCCATGAGTTTGAGCACGGAGTTCTTCGCTCCGGCTACCTTCACAGAACCGTTGAGGGATGCGCCACCTGTTACAAGGAAATAATCTTTCACGGTTACAAAGCGTACCGAATTTTTGTGGACTACCGTTATGGCTATGGCTGTACATTTGACCAAGATTTATACCCGCACCGGCGATGATGGCACTACTGCCCTCAGTGATTTTTCCCGCGTTCCAAAGAACGATCCACGTTTGCAGGCGTACGCGGATTGCGATGAGCTCAATGCTTCCATTGGCGTGGTGCTCGCGATGGGTAACCCGTCGGAGGAGATCGTTGCCACTCTTCGCAGGGTCCAAAATGAACTCTTCGACGCGGGCGCCGATCTAGCCACACCTGACAATCCAGACTTGGGATACGAGCCACTGCGCATCACGCAGGAGTACATCGATCGCTTGGAGCAGGACTGCGACGCCTACAACGAGAAGCTCGAGAAACTGGACTCCTTTATCCTGCCAGGCGGCACTCCAGCCGCAGCGTTGCTTCACGTTTCCCGCACCATTTGCCGCCGCGCCGAGCGCGCGGCGTGGGCTGCGGTAGAAGCCGTTCCAGACACCACTTCTGTGCTTCCGGCGAAGTATTTGAATAGGCTTTCTGACCTGCTGTTTATCTTGGGTCGCGTAGCGAACAACTCCGACGACATCAAGTGGGTGCCAGGCGGCGAGCGCTAGTCCGTAGGATCCTAAAAAGGCGGGAGGGCCAAAGCCCTCCCGCCTTTTATTCTTGTTTTTACTAGATCACGGCAGTGCGCCGATGCGGCGTGCTGCGTTTACTGCTTCGTAACGGGTATGAGCACCCAGCTTGCGCATGACAGAGCGGAGGTAGCTCTTCACTGTCTCTGCGCCGATGCCCATCTCCTCAGCGGCCTCGACGTTGGTGTGACCCAGCGCCACGCAGGAAAGAACATCCAGCTCACGAGCGGAGAGCTTGGTGGTCTGCTTGACGCGAACCGGCGCAACCATTTGGTCACACAGCTCTTCAAGCTCGGTGCGAATATCTTCCTGCTCGATGCGGTTAGCCAACATGCGCAGCTTGGAGTGGGTGGAGCGAATCTGCTCCCACTCGGCGCCGTTCATCAGACGGCCCTGCTTATTCGCGCCGGCGCGAACGCCATCGGTGCGGCGCGCCGCTGCATTGACGGCCAAGTCCTGCTCAAGGGTGCGGGCCGTCATGGTGACTTCTTCAATGACCTTGTCGCCCAAACGCACTGGGGAGTGAACGCCAACGTACAGAACGCCGCGAACCTCACGGGTAACAATGACAGGCACAGCCACAATGGAGTGCATGCCTTCGTCTTGAATGACAGAGTCCATCTCGTGGGAAATCACATTAGCGCGGGTGTAGTCGCTCACGCCCACTGGGCGGCGGGTGGCAAGAACGCGTCCACCGACACCAACGCCAGCCTCAATAATCAAGTTCTGGAGAGCTGGAGTGCGAAGTCCAACCCACTGAGTGATCTGGAGTCGATTATCTGGCTGTACGCTCGCGTACATGGTTACCGGGATACCAGTAGCCGTCTTCAGTGATGCCAATGCAGAGCGGATTGCATCCTCATCTTCCTTGACGCGCTGTGCCTCCACGGACATACCTCCTGCGGGATAGAAAGTCACCTAATTTGTGGGTGATTCAAACTTCTGCCGGAAGTATAGCCACAACGCGGGGGTATGCAAAAGCACATTTCCACCCTCCGCCGTTTTGGTTTTAGTTCCGAATGGATTGCGTCGGGGGTGGAGGTCTGAAGTCAGTCACCGCCCCGAACTCCCCCACCCCTCAAAAAAGTTCCCGACTACCCCCGTGCGAACGCGCCCTTTTGGAGGTAATAACCACTAGCAAACATGCTGTTTATCAACACAATATTACGGATGGCAAGGTAGCCGCCCACCACGAACAGCAAAAACAGATTGCGCGCCATCTATCTACGCAGACAGCCTCCGTTGCCCCTCGGGCCACGAAATTATAGATGTAGCTCAGCTAATATTTAGGACTGATTAATGGTTAGAAACAAAAAGGAATTACTCAGCAGTTTTGAATATTTTTCACACAGCTAACTCGAATTCTCACGCCAAGCTCGCCACTTCTTCATTCACCTAAGGAACCAAGCTGACCCGTTCCACCTTCGCGGCAGACACAAAATGCAAGCGCACAGCAGGTCAGTAAAGTCCATCACCATGGACACACCCAAGAGATATAGACCACTTGTTCTGTTATAAAAGACCAAGCTGTCTAGCTTTTTTCGTGCAAGCGATGTACAGTGGTCGACATGGCACCACGAGGTGCAGATAAAAATCATCTATTTCTAGGAGCTTTTCTTCTCATGGCAAAGGTCTATGACAACATCCTTGACACCATTGGCAACACCCCATTGGTAAAGCTGAACCGTATTACCGAGGGCCTCGGCGCTACCGTGTTAGCAAAGCTGGAGTTCTACAACCCTGCTAACTCCGTCAAGGACCGCATTGGTAAGGCAATCATCGACGCAGCCGAGGCATCCGGCGAACTGAAGCCAGGCGGCACCATCGTTGAGGCAACCTCCGGCAACACCGGTATTGCCCTCGCGCTGGTTGGCGCAGCACGTGGCTACCACGTCGTTCTGACCATGCCAGAGACCATGTCCGCTGAGCGCCGTGTCCTGCTGCGCGCTTACGGCGCTGAAATCGTACTGACCCCAGGCTCCGCAGGCATGCAGGGTGCAGTAGACAAGGCAAACGAGATCCTCGCTGAGCGTGAGGGCTCCATCATGGCTCGCCAGTTCGCAAACGGCGCAAACCCTGAGATTCACCGCCAGACCACCGGCGAAGAAATCTGGGCTGACACCGACGGCGACGTCGACGTCTTCGTTGCCGGTGTTGGCACCGGCGGCACCGTCACCGGTGTTGGCGAGACCCTGAAGAAGTACAAGGAAGACGTTCACGTCTTCGCTGTTGAGCCAGCAGCTTCCGCACTGCTGAACACCGGCAAGGCTGGCCCACACAAGATCCAGGGCTTGGGCGCAAACTTCATCCCTGAGGTTCTTAACCAGAAGATCTACGACGAAGTCCTCCAGGTCAGCAACGAGAAGGCTATCGAGACCTCTCGCAAGCTCGCTGAGGCAGAAGGCATCCTCGGCGGCATCTCCGCTGGCGCTAACGTAGCTGCTGCACTCGAGCTGGCTGCTCGCCCAGAGTTCGAGGGCAAGACCATCGTTACCGTTATCCCAGACTTCGGTGAGCGCTACGTCTCCACCGATCTGTACGCAGACATTCGCGATTAATCGCCCACGAGCGTTCAGCCCGGCAAGGTACATCCTTGCCGGGCTCTTTGCACGGCTAGCCAATTTAATTCATTTCCCCGTGGTTGAAAACGCGCAATGTAGGTATAAACGAGTACGTTGTCAGTAAGTATTTGAACCACCAGAACGAAAGATCTTGATGTTCAGCATTATTCGGATGGTCCGTGAAGACCTAAAAAACGCCCGCGAACACGATCCAGCTGCCCGCGGTGACGTGGAGAACGCCATTGTTTATTCGGGTCTTCATGCTATTTGGTCTCACCGCGTCTCACATTGGCTGTGGACCCGTGGCTTCCGTGGCCCAGCCCGTATCCTGAGCCAAGCCACTCGTTTCCTCACCGGCATTGAGATTCACCCCGGCGCCACCATCGGCCGACGTTTCTTCATCGACCACGGCATGGGCGTCGTCATCGGTGAGACCGCCGAGATCGGCGACGGCTGCATGCTCTACCACGGCGTGACGCTGGGTGGCCAGGTACTAACACAGACCAAGCGTCACCCCACCCTTGAGGACAACGTCACCATCGGCGCTGGAGCCAAGGTGCTCGGCCCTATTACCGTGGGCAAGGGTTCCGCAGTGGGCGCCAACGCCGTGGTGACCAAAGACGTTCCTGAGTGCCACATCGCAACGGGCATTCCAGCAACAAACCGTCCGCGTAAGCCGGAAGAAAAGATCAAGCTGGTTGATCCGGACTACTACATTTAAAAAGTTAAAGCCGAGGCCACGTGGCCTCGGCTTCTTTCTTATGCCTTGACAGCGTCCTGGTATTCAGGGTTTTTCTCAATGAACCCCTTCACCGCGGAGCACGTAGGAATGATGAGGTAACCGAAGTTGCGGGTATCATCCAGCGCCTGCTGAATCAGCGGCTTGGACAGGCCCTGACCGCGGAACTTCTCGTCGATAACGGTGTGGTTGAAGTCGCGAACCTTGGCCTCAGCGTCCTGCTCGTACGCCGCGAAGCCGGCGAGCTCACCGTCTACAAAGATCTCGTAGCGCTGCTTGCTTTCGTTGTTCTTTACCTCGTTGCTCATTTTCCTAATTCCCTTCTGTTGGTAGTGGGCCTGGGCGCCACATAGCTAGTTCGGATTCCATGTCATCATTGTCTGGAATGTAGCCCAGCGGTACAAAGCCCATGGAGTGGTACAGGGCCGCAGAACGAGCCGAAGACGCCTCGAGGAAGATCGGGGTATCCCCCACGCGTTCGAAGCCGTGAGAAAGCAATGCAGAACCGATTCCTTCGCCCTGGGTCTCCGGTAGAGCCGCAATGGTGTAGAGATACCAGTGTGGGAACTGCGGGTGATACTTCGCATTGCGCACTTGGCGCACCACGTTAGAAACCACATCAGCGCCAAAGAGCCGAGCGCTCTCCGCCACCAACTTGGTCTGAGTCAAAAGAGACTTAGAAGCCTCCGGTGGCTCCCACAGCGCGCAAGCCACAACTCGACCAGTGGCGCCATCTGTAACTACGTCCACCACTCCCTCAGGCATGTAGTGCTGTTCCAGCTGGGACGTAAACAGCTGAGTCAAGATGTCGATCGGGTTCTCTTTGACTTTGTCTGACTTTCGCAGAAATGAAGCATCGTTTTTGAATGCTTCTGCGAGCACCAGCGCTACAGCGGGTACGTCGTCATTGGTTGCGGCTCTAATGGTGAACTTGTCATTCATTGTGCTGTGGTAACACATCCTTCTTGCTTGTGGCTTGCCTGCCCCATTGTGCCAGAAAATGAAAAACCCCGGCTCCTTTTTTCAAAGAAACCGGGGCTTCGTGGTGGCACGGACCAGGATCGAACTGGTGACCTTCCACTTTTCAGGCGGACGCTCTACCAACTGAGCTACCGCGCCACTGACCACAATGTGATCGAGCGACCCTGACGGGACTTGAACCCGCGACCTCCGCCGTGACAGGGCGGCGCGCTAACCAACTGCGCCACAGGGCCATTTTTATTTTTCAGTGCAGTTGTTCTCTGCAACGTGTTTAGACTCTACACAGTACTCTATTATCTGCACAAATCGGCAGGCAGACACATGTTTTTCAAGCTTTTCCACCTGGAAATAAGCCTCGTTGACACCGTGTACCCAGATCCTAGGTAAAGCAAAAACGGCACCTACTTAAAGTAGATGCCGTTGTTTGCGACCCTGACGGGACTTGAACCCGCGACCTCCGCCGTGACAGGGCGGCGCGCTAACCAACTGCGCCACAGGGCCTTATTTAATTGCCAATCACACAAGTGATTGAGTACTCCCAACGGGATTCGAACCCGTGTCGCTGCCGTGAAAGGGCAGTGTCCTAGGCCCCTAGACGATGGGAGCTAGTGCAGGTGTTCCTGCGCTGTGAGAAACTATACATGATCCGCAGCAATTAACAAAACCACAGTTCAGAGTGTAAAAATGTACCTCTATTTACGCTTTAAGGAGGCACATGTTCCGGCTCATCGGCATCGCGGTTTCAGTGGTTACTACAGCCTTGGCGCTTTACGCAGTGACCGAGGTGGTCCCTGGCATTTCCATCCACTCCCCTAACCAGGAAGAGGGAACGGGATTCCTGATTATCGCCCTCGTATTCGTTGCTGCAAACAAGGTAGTTGGACCAATTCTGCGCATGGCAGGAACACCACTGAAGTTCATCTCCCACGCACTATCACGATTGTTGGTAAATTCCGCACTGCTATGGATAACGCACCGAATCTCCACAGAGCTAGGGCTTGGGCTTTACATCTCTGACTGGTACTCACTGATAGCTGGTGCCGCCATCATGGCCATTGCAATGTGGATCATCACCACGGTCCGCGCCTTTCGCTAAGCCGCGCAACGCTAAACACCGCTTCACTTCTAAGCGTGATTACACTTATCGCTTGCCCACTAGTGCGGCTGAACGCCTCTCGCCTCTTAACTAGACAAGTTAGACCATGCTTTTCCAACCCCGCTCTGCGTCCTCAACATGCGAACCTGGGACAGAAAAGGATCTTGTCAGTTAAGCACCGCAAACAATCGGCATATCAGCCCATGTAAGTAATTTCGAGGTCTTGAATTGCCTACATCTAAGACCCACGTCGCTCGAATAACACTTCAAAAAAGAGATGGGTAGATAACGCTTCGCGGGGTTTAGTGCCAATGAAACTAGATTGCTCCAGAGGCTCCAGCAGCTGAGAAATCCACAAAAAAGGGAGCAGCTCATAAGCGCCACCCCCTTGAAGTCGTTATCCCGCTATGCGTTTTGGCCGTACCAGATAGACCCCAGCACACCCCTCACACAGCCTTCCAAGAAGACCGCGATGAGAGGTCGAGGATCATATTGGGTTCCCGGATTGCCGAAAATATTGAAAGACGTAGGCTGATAGAGCTGAATCAATCCGGAAATAATCCACTCATCTTCCACGCTCGCATGAATGAAGCCGTTAGCGCGGGCCGCAGCGATGATGGCGGAATTGGCAGCGTCTAGCTCCTGCTTCTTCTCCAACAGCAAAGGAGACAATTTCTCCTCCCCAGGCTCCAGAAGCGCCGGCACAAGAACGTTAATTCCTACAGGAATAACACGCTCAACCAACCCGAGCAGGATGTCCGCGGGCGCGCTGTGGCCGTCAGCCAACAATTGCATAGCCTCAGTCTCAAGAGCCACAACTTCATCGCACAGATGCACAACTACCGCTTCGACGAGGTCCTTGCGTGTTGGGAAATTGCGATACAGGGTGGCGATACCCACGTTCGCCTTTGCTGCAACCTGCTCCAGCCTTACCCTTTCACCTTGCGTGACAAACAGCATGCTCGCAGTTTCAATGATCCTGGCACGACGTCTAGCTGCATCCGCACGCAAAGGTTTCATGGTCACCCCCCTGTTTTTATTAAATCCACCTCCAGCCTAGTCGGTAGAGGTAAATTTTTTTCTACTTATAGTCAATATATTGCGCGCTAATATTTTTCGTTACTAGGGTCCGTACAGCCCATTGAACTAGTTTTTCCGGAATAAACATTCAGGACCCGCAACTTTCACTCCGTTCCCTCGCGCGACAACTTGCAGATCTATAGGAAACCGAAAATGAGCGAAGCTCTCCAGCTATCAACTAGGAGTAGGAATACAAAATATTGCCTTGACCCCGACCAAGAGACCCCGGCCCCCTCTCCCCTCGACTGCCTGCAGCAAGGCTCACGAAAGCGCGCCCTCCTGATCTAGCTGAAACAGCACGAACAGCAATACAGTGCCCATTTCAACTTAGCCAGCCGCCACGGCCAAATTGCACAACGACAGAAATTGGTAAAGCAAAGAAATCTGGGGCAAACACACAAAATGCGCGTCCCCCACGAAACTTCGTGCGGGACGCGCATTTTGCTCTTTAAGCTAAGAGCGCCTTTTCAATAGTCACCTACAAAGTAACTATCTATTGAGACAGACTTTCGTAATTAAGCAGCCTCGGAAACGTTAGAGGAACCGAAGGAAGAAGCAGTGTCGAACTGGAACTCCTTAACTGCGGAGGTCTCAGCACCGGCAGCGGTAGCCTCTACAGCGCCTCTACAGCGCCCTCGGTCTCAGCTGCGGAAGAGCCGCCGAGCTCAGCAACAGAAGAGCCACCGGTGAAGAGGTCACCCAGGGTCTGGAAGATGGTTGACTCGCCCTGGAACAGGTCGGAGACGGTGTTAATTACGGAAGACAGGCCGTTAAGTGCGGTGGAGAGTAGAGCGATATCCATGTTTTTTCCTCCTATGGACGGGGTGCCAGCTTGCTGCTGACAAGACTTCAGTTTGCTGACACCTGTTAGGGCGTCACACCTGTAATTTTGCCACGCAGCTCATTCACGTCAATCCCCAATTTAAGCTTTGAAAATTTACTTAAATCCCTAATAAACCTCTTATAACCGATAATAAATTGAACATCCATCCCTCACTAAGTCTCTGAGCTGGGAAAATGTTGGTTAGGCTTACCTTACTAAGTAAACAACCGGTAAACTTCAGGGAAAATGCTAATTTTTGAGCGCTCAAACAAAATTTTAAAATGTCACATCGCGCTCATTTAAACACCTTCAAAAACCGCAAAATTACCCCTATTTGTAGGTATTCCTAGGTGCTATCTGAGACCGTTTTGCAGTGAAAACTATCACTATGTGTCATATCCACAATTTTGCCGCTAATCACGTTAGCTCGAACGGGGGTACCAAACCTGCGTGAGTCACCGATGCTTCTTCCAGATCTCGGGGCGCTTCAAACATCCCCGAGGAGGGCGCCGGTTCATTTGGACGGCAAACTCCTCGGCGTCCTTTAATGGCATCTTCTGCCGCACCTAGGAGCAGCGACCGAAATGAACCTACTGTGCCGAATCCAATAGCCGCGTTGTTCGGATTAAGCCCACCTCAACAGAACAGTCGCAGCTTTACCGGTTAGGCAAAATTGCTACACCTCTACACACCCTCGAATTCCCTTGCTAGGACGTGCTGTTCGCTTTATTGAACTAGTTTCGTTAGGGACCGCTGTAGAAGGTGGCAGCTCGTAATTCGATTCCTCAATGGCTTGGGACTAGACACCATGGCATACGGTTGCGAGTCATCACCGAGAGCGCCGGAAGGGCCGATATCAGTTCCCACTCTACTTGGCACAAAGATCACTATGCCGACTGGGAAGGCCCATTCTTGGCTTCAGTTGGGGTTGGCAGATCGCTATTGTTTTCTTTGATCGCGAAAAGATCTGCGGAAGCTTCAGTGAGTAAACGTTCATTACCCACAACGATTAGCGGACACAGGCACACAGGCCACCGACTCACCGCTTTAGTGGGCACAAACGCAGAAGTTAGAGATAGGCCTCTCCGCGTGCAGTTGCCCTGATTCTCTCGGTTTACGGTTTCCCAAGCATGCCCCGTTGCACAGGTTTCATCCCAGACAGCAAAACACCGCATCCCCTGCTCAATCAGAGACAGGGGATGCGGTATGTGGTGGGCCCTCCGGGGCTCGAACCCGGGACCTGCGGATTAAAAGTCCGTAGCTCTACCAACTGAGCTAAAGGCCCAACGCCTATAAAATTTAGCAATTTCAGCCCGATTTGGGAAATCGAACTCGATGAGGAATGAGAGCCCCCAAGGTGGTGACCCTTGGGGGCTTTCAACTCGTACGCTTAGGAGAGCTTCATGGAGCCAGTCTCAGCAAAGCGCTGGTGGAAGGACAGTGCCTCGCCCATGATGTGTGGGGTGTGGAGGGTCTTCTTCTCGGTTGCGTATGCAACTGCGCGGTCGAAGTAGTCCTGCAGGATTGGGCGGTAGTCAGGGTGCGCAATGTCGATGATCTTCTGTGCACGCTGAGTTGGTGCCAAACCACGCAGGTCTGCGTAGCCGTACTCGGTGATGAGAACCTTCACGTCCTGCTCGGTGTGGTCAACGTGCGATACGAATGGAACGATCGCAGAGATGTCGCCGCCCTTAGCAAAGGATGGGGTGATGAAGGAGGAGATGTAGCCGTTACGGGTGAAGTCCGCGGAGCCGCCAACACCGTTCATGATGCGGGAGCCAACCACGTTGGTGGAGTTGACGTTGCCGTAGATGTCAGCCTCGATCAGACCGTTGGTTGCGATCAGGCCCAGTCGGCGGACAACCTCAGGGTGGTTGGAGATCTGCTGTGGACGCAGGATGATCTGCTTAGCGTACTTGGACGCCTCGTTGTTCATGCGCTCTGCGTACTCAGGAGACAGGGAGAAGGAGGTGGAGGACGCAACGGTCATCTTGCCGGCGTCGATCAGGTCGACCATGCCGTCCTGGATAACCTCGGTGTATGCCTGGATGTTCTCGAACTTGGAGTCCAGCAGGCCTGCCATCACAGCGTTTGGAACGTTACCGACGCCGGACTGCATGATGTACTTGTCGTATGCAAGGCGGCCGGCTGCAACTTCGCCCTCGAGGAAGTCCAGGAAGTGGCCAGCGATCAGCTTGGACTGCTCATCGATTGGCTTGAATGGAGCGTTGCGGTCTGGCTGGTCGGTCTCTACAACTGCAACAACCTTGTCCAGGTCGATGTCGATGTAGGTGGTACCGATGCGCTGTCCTGCCTCGGTGATTGGGATTGGCTGGCGGTTTGGCAGGCGGTTGATGCGGTAGATGTCTGCCATGCCTTCGAGCTCAACGGACTGCCAGGAGTTAACTTCGAGGATGATCTTCTCTGCGTTGTCCAGGTACTCGACGTTGTTACCGATGGAGGAAGAAGGAATCAGGTGGCCTTCTTCGGTGATGCGGACAACCTCAACGATGGCTACGTTCATTGGGCCGAAGAAGCCCTGCTCAACGTACATTGGGGATTCGGAGAGGTGGTAGTCAACGTAGAAGCTGGAGCCGTCGTTGATCTTGTTACGCATGATTGGGTCGGACTGGTAAGGCGTACGCAGGTTAATTGCGTCAGCCTCTGCCAGAACGCCGTCACAGTCAGGTGCGGTGGAAGCGCCGGTGAATAGGTTGATCTTGAACTCGTCACCCTTAGCGTGTGCTTCCTTGGCGCGCTCAGCGATTGCGGTTGGGAGTGCCTTAGGGTAACCAGCACCGGTGAAGCCGGAGATGCCGACATTGTCACCATTGTTAACGAACTGTGCAGCCTCCTCAGCGGACATTACCTTGCCAGCGAGCTGAGAATTCGCAATACGATCAGACATTCATCCTCCTAGACGAAACAGATGAGTTTTGTATGTTCGTGCGTGCCTTAGTCCTTTGTGAGGCAGCACAATGCTCACCTAGTTAGTTACGAACAACACAATACCGACTCCGCCCCTAAAATGTGACAGTTTGCACCCCTAAACTTCACCCCCTACCCCATATATCCCGACACAACAGGGGGTGCACTCAGTTCCCAACTGGGTTTTTCATATAACTACCAGCAATTACGTAGCCCATTGCAAGCCTTAAATGTGCGCCTTTTTCACCGCCCTGAGCGCTCACGTTAGGGCAGTTTTGCTAATTCTGCGAACCTACTCCTGACATAACAGGGCGGCTTGCTTTGGTTTTAGGGGGTCGGACGTTGCCCCCGATGCGCTTTCGTGGCGCCATAGGCTGAGTTGCTCTGAACTTACGTAGCGGGAAAGATAGCGGTCGTGACTTTGCAGATTGGATCTTTGACTCTTTCCTCCCCTGTTGTTCTCGCCCCCATGGCTGGCGTGACCAACGTTGCTTTCCGCACCCTGTGCCGCGAGCAGGAGGAGCAGAAGACCGGCACGGTGTCCGGCCTGTACGTGTGCGAGATGATTACCGCACGCGCGCTCGTCGAGGGCAATGAGAAGACCATGCACATGACCACCTTCGGCCCCAATGAGAACCCTCGTTCCATGCAGCTGTACACGGTCGATCCGGAGTACACCTACCTTGCGGCGAAAAAGATCGTGGATGAGAACCTAGCCGACCATATCGACATGAACTTCGGCTGCCCCGTGCCCAAGGTGACTCGTCGCGGTGGCGGCTCGGCCTTGCCGTACAAGCGTCGCCTGTTCGGCCAGATCGTTGCCGCGGCCGTTCGGGCCACGGAGGGCACTGATATTCCGGTCACCGTGAAGTTTCGCGTGGGCATTGACGACGAGCACCACACGCATCTCGACGCCGGCCGCATCGCCGTGGAGGAGGGCGCTCAGGCGGTTGCGCTGCACGCGCGCACCGCGGCGCAGCGCTACTCCGGCACGGCCGATTGGAATGAAATCACTCGTCTGAAGGAGCACCTCGCCCACACCGGAATTCCGGTGTTGGGCAACGGTGACATTTTTAAGGCCACCGACGCTCAGGCCATGATGGACCAGACCGGCTGCGACGGCGTGGTCATCGGCCGTGGCTGCTTGGGGCGGCCATGGCTGTTCGCAGAGTTGTCCGCCGCCTTGCGCGGCGAGGAGCTCCCACCGGAGCCAACCTTGGGAGAGGTCACCCGCATCATTTACCGCCACGCCGAGCTGCTGGTGGAGCACGATGGCGAGGCTAAAGGCTGCCGTGACATGCGCAAGCACTTTGGCTGGTACATGCGTGGATTCCCCGTCGGCGGTGAGATCCGTCAGCAGCTGTCCACTATCACCTCGCTGGAGGACCTGAAGCGGATTCTGGAGCCGTTCGCGGATTCGGATGCACTTGCTGAGGACTCCGACGGCGCACGTGGCCGCAAGGGCTCCCCGGGCAAGGTCATGTTGCCGGAGGGCTGGCTGGATGACCCAGAAGACGACACCGTCCCAGAAGGTGCGGACATCATGCACTCCGGCGGATAGATAGCGCGATTTCAGATACGCCCTTATTCTTGTAGTCATGCGTAGTGCCTATCAAGAGCGCCTGAACAGCTTCGCCGCGGACTTAATCGCCATGTCAGAGACGGTCCGCACCATCCTGGGGCTCGCCAGCGCTGCCCTTCTCAAACAACGCCCTACCAAGGCGGAAGAGGCCGTCAAGCTGTTCGCGGATCTAGAAGATGCCCGCCAGCGTTGTAAGAACTCCGCGGTGAGTCTGCTCGCGCTCGAAGGCCCTGTTGCCCGCGACCTGCGCCAAGTGGTCAGCTCCATCTACATTGTGGAAGACTTCGACCGCATGGGCTCGCTGGCCAAGCACATCGCCAAGACCGCAAACCGCCGCTACCCTAGCGCGGTTTTACCGGAGGATTATCAGGGCTACTTCAAAGAATTGGCGCGGCTGTGCCAAAACCTTATGGATAAGATCCATGACTTGCTAGAGGATCCCAACGCAGACGTTGCCCTCGATATTGAACGCGATGATGACGCCGTGGATGACATCCACTCCCACATCATGGCCAAGGTGACGTCTGATTCGTGGCCGCATTCCTCCCGAGAGGCCGTAGATATCGCCCTTCTCGGCCGTTTCTACGAGCGCTTTGCAGACCACACCGTGAACGTAGCCGCACAAATCGTTTTCCTCGCTACAGGCCTCAACCCGGATCAGTATTTGGAACAGCGCCAAGGCAAGAAGGACCAAGCCTAAAGCATCCGGCGTTGACACATGAAAGAAGGCGGGAACAGCGTGCGCCGTTCCCGCCTTTTTCGTGTGTGGTTATCCGAACCGGCCGGAGATGTAGTCTTCGGTCTCCTTCTGGTCTGGGTTTTCGAAGATTTTCTTGGTGGGGCCAACCTCAACAAGGCGGCCTGGCTTGCCGGTGGCCTCGAGTGAGAAGAACGCGGTCTGATCGGACACGCGCGCAGCCTGCTGCATGTTGTGGGTGACGATCACAATGGTGAAGTCTTCCTTCAGCTCGTGGATGAGATCCTCAACAGCCAAGGTGGAGATAGGATCCAGGGCAGAACACGGCTCGTCCATGAGTAGAACTTCAGGCTCAACGGCAATGGCGCGGGCAATGCACAGGCGCTGCTGCTGTCCGCCGGACAGGCCACCGCCTGGGCGATCAAGGCGGTCCTTGACCTCGTCCCACAGGTTTGCGCCACGCAGAGCCTTCTCGGCGGTTTCCTGTAGTTTCTTCTTATTTTTCACGCCGGAGAGTTTCAGGCCCGCAACCACGTTTTCCTCAATGGACATGGTGGGAAACGGGTTTGCTTTTTGGAATACCATACCGATGGTGTTGCGCACAGCTACAGGGTCCACCTTCGGGTCGTAGATGTTCTGACCATCGAGCAGGATTTCGCCTTTCAAGTAAGCACCTGGGATGACTTCGTGCATGCGGTTGATGCTGCGCAGCACGGTGGACTTACCGCAGCCAGATGGGCCGATGAAGGCGGTTACTGCCTGGTTCGGGATTTCAATATTGACACTTTGTACCGCATGAAAGTCACCGTAGTAAATGTTGACGTCGCGGAGTGAGAGTTTAGACATGGGGTTCCTTTAAGAAGTCTTTACGGAGAACTTTGCGGAGATCACGCGAGCCGCGATGTTCAGGACGGCGATGATAAGTACCAAGGTAAAAGCAGCGCCCCACAGTTTGGCGAGCACGGCGTCGGTTGCGCCAGCCTTGTACATGTCAAGCATCATCAGCGGCAGGGAAGACTGCGGACCAGTAAACGCGTCCCAGTTGATCATCTGGGTGGAGCCCACCAAGATCAGCACAGGCGCGGACTCACCCATCACACGGGCGATGGCCAGCATGATACCTGTCACGATGCCGGACAGTGCGGTGGGGAGAACTACCTTGGCAATGGTCTTCCACTTGGGGACACCCAGGGCGTAGGAGGCTTCGCGCAGGTCCATGGGGACAACACGCAGCATTTCTTCGGTGTTTCGAACTACCACAGGAATCATCAGCAGCACCAGCGCGATGGCCACGGCCATACCCGAACGCTCAAAGCCAAAGAGGACGATCCACATGGAGTACACGAACAAGGCTGCCACGATGGACGGGACACCGGAGAGGATATCCACCATGAAAGTGGTGACGCGGCCAAGCGTGCCGCCCCTGTCGTATTCCACCAAGTAAATCGCGGTGAAGATACCGATGGGGATGGAGATCGCGGATGCGATACCTACCTGAACCAAGGTGCCCACGATGGCGTGCAGCGCGCCGCCGCCCTGTTGGGTGTACATGATGCCCAGCTGGGAGCTGGTCCACCACTGTGGGTTGAGCACAGGGGCCATGCCGCGCAGAACGAGTTCGAGGAGAACCCAAACAAGGGGCACCAGGGCAAGGATCATGGTGCCGTAGACCAGGATGGTGAAGATTTTATCGGTGGTCTTACGGGAGCCCGAGATATCGGAGAAGGTTGAGGTGTGGCGCTTTGATTGAGTCTTTGTAGTCACGTCTTTGTCTCCTACTTCTTGTTCGCTACGAGAGAGCGGGCAAAGGCATTGACCACAAAGGTCAGAGCGAAGAGCACCAGGCCGGCGGCGATGTAGGCGCCTGCCTTAAGGTCAGAATTGAATTCTGGCGCAGCGTTCGCGATTGCAGTAGCAAAGGTGGTACCGCCGTCGAAGAGGGAGAAGCGGAACTCAGAGGATGGGGATACCACCATGTAAAGTGCCATGGTCTCACCCAGTGCGCGACCAAGTCCGAGCATGGAACCGGAGATGAAGCCGGACTTACCAAATGGCCATACGGTCATGCGGACCACTTCGTATTTAGTTGCGCCCAGCGCGAGAGCTGCTTCGATGTGTCCGCGTGGGGTCTGAATGAACACCTCGCGGGCGGTTGCTGCGATGACCGGCAAAATCATGACGGCAAGCACGATGCCGCCGGTCATGATGTTGCGGGCGGTGTCAAAGCTTGGGCTGTTTGAATAGGTTGCAAACAGCGGGAACCAGCCGAGGTTGGTGTTGAGGAATCTGAACACCTCGCTCAGTGCTGGGCCGAGCACCTGCCAGCCCCATAGGCCGTACACAATGGATGGTACGGCGGCGAGCATGTCCACCAGGAATCCGAGTGGCTTGACCAAGCGCTTTGGGGCGTAGTTGGTGAGGAAGATGGCAACGCCCAACGCGATGGGCATAGCGATGATCAAGGCCACAACGGAGATCAGGACGGTGACGGCGAAGAGGTTCGGAATACCGAACTTCATGGAATCCAAGTTGGTGAGATCCCAGCCGCCGGAGTAGGTGAAGAAACCACCAAGTCCGTCGGCGTTGTTGTTCACCGCGGGAACGGCACGCCAGATCAGGAATGCACCAATCGCTGCAATGAGAACGGTGATCACCGTTGCCGCTGAGTTGGAAGCGAATTCGAAGATCTTGTCGCCTGGACGCTTTGCATCCCCCATGATGGACGTCTGCTTGCGTGAACCCTCGTCGTTCTTGATGATGACGGTTGAATCCTCACCGTCTACTCGGCGTTCTGAGTCAAGGGTGCTAAGACCAGACTCTGTAGACATGCTCATGAGATTGTGCCTTACTTAATAGCGTCGACGGCAGCTGCAAGACGCTCGCCGTGTGCGGAATCTGGTGCAACTGGGATAAAGCCAAGGTCCTCCAAGCCGGAGTCCTGGGAGTTGAGAGCTACCTTCAGGAAGTCCTTGACCTGATCAGCGGTGCCTTCTGGATCGCCGGCTGCGGAGTAGTCAGAGCAGACGATCTCGTAGGTGGTCAAGATCAGTGGGTAGGAGCCCTCAGCGTTCTGTGCGAACAGCTTTTCTGCGTCAACAACCATGTCATTGCCCTCGGTGGTGAACTCGAGTCCATCCAGCGCGGTGTTGACGGACTCAGCGTTGAGCTCGGTTGGGCCTGCACCGAAGTCGATGTTGGCAACGTTGAGCCCCTGCTCGGTGGCGAAGCCGGACTCCACGTAGGTGATAGCGCCGGAGATGGCCGCAACCTCGTTGGCTACGCCGGAGGAGCCGTTGGCGCCGGAGCCGGTGGAGTTAGGGAATGCCTTGCCCTCAGACGTCCACTCACCATCGGTGGACGCTGCTAGGAACTTCTGGAAGTTGTCAGAGGTTCCGGACTCGTCAGAGCGGTACACAACCTTGATGTCCTGGTCTGGGAGGGTAGCGCCCTCGTTTTCAGCGGCGATTGCCTCATCGTTCCACTTGGTGATGTCGCCCTTGAAGATCTTGGCCAAGGTGGAGGTGGAGAGGTTGAGGTTGTCAACGCCTTCAACGTTGTAGGCGATCGCCACTGGGCCGATCACCATCGGCAGGTGCCACGCCTCAGCGCCACCACAGCGCTCGGAGGCCTGCTCAATCTGCTCATCCTTGAGTGGGGAGTCAGAGCCTGCGAAGCGAACCTGGTTGTTCAAGAACTGCTCCTGGCCAGAGCCGGACCCGGTTGGGTTGTATGCCAATGAAGCGCCGGACACAGCTGCCTGGTACTTGACGTTGAAGTAGTCCATTGCCTTCTGCTGAGAGGACGCACCCTCAGCTACCAGCTGACCGGAGGTGCCGGACAGACCTTCGATAGCTGCGGAGTTGGCGCTGCCACCGGCTGCGTTGTCAGAGGACGTGGAGCCGGTCTCGGAGCAAGCGGTAAGTGCGAGAGCGCTGATCGCGGTAGCTGCGAGGACGGAGCGCTTGAAGGTGATGTTCACGACAGATGTGCCTTTCAAAGGAGGGAAAAGTTTCATCGTTCAAGGGGCGCGCCTTGAACCCGACTAGTAAAACTAGGGCCTGAAAGTTACGCCCCGACCGCGAGAGAGTTAACTAAATATGAACTCCTTTTGAGTTCTTGAGAAACAACCATGGGCGCGTACCCATCTTTCCTGTTACGGACATCGCGGACGCGAGTTAATCGACCACGGAGGATGTCATTGAGTCCGCGGGGAGCGGCTTTCCTCTTAATGGGGGCTTCACACCACGATGAAAAGATGTGAACCGCACTTATATCAGTAGGCTAGATACAATGAGCACCAATTCCTTCCTCCCCACGGTGGCTGACAACATCAGCCACACCGTGGGTTCTACTCCTCTCGTCCGCCTTCACAAGGTGGCTGAAGATGTAGAGCTGTACGCCAAGCTCGAGAGTTTTAACCCCGGCGGTTCTGCCAAAGACCGCACGGCAATCGCACTTCTTGAAGCTGGCATCCGCCAAGGCCGTGTAACTAAGGACTCCGTCATCGTGGAGTCTTCCTCGGGCAACCTTGGCATGGCACTGTCCCGGGAGTGCGCCATGCGCGGGCTGAAATTCACATGCGTGGTGGATCCGCGCACCAACGAAAGAACCCTGGCCATCATGAAGGCCTTTGGTACTGAGGTGGTCATGCTGGATGCCCCCGACCCAGAAACCGGTGACTGGCTCATCGCGCGCCGGGCAAAGGTGCAGGAGCTGATCGCTCAGGATCCTCACGCAGTCAACCTCAACCAATACGCCAACACGGCAGCGTTTGATGCCCACTACGTCACCATGGGTGAAATCATCACCCAGCTGGGCAAGGAGCCGGACTATCTGTTGGTGGCGATGTCCACTACCGGCACCATCGGTGGCTGCATCACCAAACTCAACGACCTGGGCTCTCACACCACCGTCATCGGTGTGGACGCTTTCGGCTCCGTACTCTATGGCGGTGCCCGTGGCACCAGAATGCTGCCGGGCTACGGTGCGGGCGTGACCCCGGAGTTGTCGAAAAGCATCACCCCGCACCGAGTGGTGCGGATTAGCGACAAGGACGCCATCGCCGGCGCGCGCCACCTCGCGCGAACGGAGGGCTTCCTGCCCGGAGCTTCCGGCGGCGCGGTGATCGCGGCGCTTGAGCAGTGCGACTTTGAGCCAGGTGCGACCGTGGTTGTGATTTTGCACGACTCGGGCGAGGCCTACATGGATACGGTTTATAACGACGAATGGGTTAAGGAAAACATCAAGTGAAAGTAGCTATTGTGGGCGGCGGCCCGCGCGGACTTTGGGCAGCAGAGGAACTACTGTTTCGCGCCGAGCGCTTATCCGTGCCCGTAGATCTCACGGTATTTGAGTCCGGCAATCTGGGCGAAGGCTCTGCATACTATATAGACCAGCCACGCCAATGGCGGATCAACGCCAACAGCGCCATCATTAGGTCGCACGTGGGATCCTTTGATGACTGGCGCGAGGATTCCTCCGATCCTTTCCCACCGCGCGCCCAGGTGGGCGAGTTCTTCGCCTACTCCTGGCGCAAACTCGCGGAGCGTTTCCCCTTCACGGTGATACACGCCCGCGCGGAGCTTGATTCCCTCACCGGCTTCGACCAGGTCCTCATCGCGACTGGTCACGCCCCCACCTGGCCGGGTGCACTCAAAGGCGCCATCAGTGCCTACCCAGCAAGCAACCTCGCAGCAATCACCCCAGGCAGCCACGTCGCCATTCGTGGCGCGTCGCTGACCTTCATCGACGTTGCGCTGTATTTGTCCGCGCTGCCGGAGGACCAGCGCCCAGCCCGCGTCACCGTGCACTCGCGCTCCGGCCGCTTCATGGAGGTCAAACCAAACCCCGGCGAGGGCCCAGACATCACCGCACAGCTAGCCGAGGGCGACCGCCGAATCCGCCTGTGCGAGGACTTCACCCAGTTCCGCCAGATCCTCATCAACACCGCCGCGTCCCTTCGCCCCGGCCTTGATGAGGATCTGATCACCTCCATCATCGACGGCACTGACTACACCGGTGACTCCGTAGCCGAACTGCGCCGCAGCGTGGCCATGGACTTCGACGAGCACTGGGCCGTAGGTGCCACGTGGCGCGGGCTCTACCCCGCCATCTGCTACCGCACCTCCTTCGGCCGCCGCGCAGACCTGACAGGTTTCCACGAGCTGTCCCGCACTCTCGAGCGTGTTGCCTTCGGCCCACCCGCCGTCAACGCCGCCAAAATCCTCGAGCTGATCGACTCCGGCTTCATCGACACCTCCATCATGACCCAGGACGTCGAAACCGTCGGCGCGGACCACATCGTCGACGCCGTCCTCAGCCCCCAAGGCCTCGTCCCACACACCCTCACCTCCCAGCTCGTCAACGACACCGTCACCACAGACCACGCCGGTTTCATCGCGCCGGGTTGGGCTGTCGTGGGCCGCGACACCGAGGATCACGTGCTGGGCAATGACACGCTCTCGCGCACGCTTCACGACGTCATCCCGCGGTGGGCAGAAGCCGTGCTCGCAACCGCACCGGCATCCTTTGACCGCGGTGTCCACGCCACCGTGCCGCTTACGGCACGCCTCGAACACTGGGAGGCGCAGCTCGCGCAGCGCCCCGATCAGGCACAGGAGATCGTTGAAAAATTCGGCTCGCCCACCAACGTGCTCAACCCAGCACCGATGGGCCGCAACATCGCAGAGCTGGTCAATGCTGGCGCAGACCACGGCGTCACCGTCAAGGTGTTCTACGCACGCAAGGCCAATAAAGGCCTGTGCTTCGTGGATGAGGTTCTCAACACCGGCCACGGTGTGGACGTAGCCAGCGAACGCGAGCTACGCCAAGTCCTAGACCGCGGCATGCCCGCTGACCGCATCATCCTCTCCGCCGCGATCAAACCGGATGCCTTGCTGAAACTCGCTGTATCCGCGGGCGTGCCACTGAGCGTGGACTCCACCTCAGAAATGCGCAGGATCGCGCGCATCGCAGCCGAGCTGGGTACGGTTGCCAAGGCGGCCCCGCGCCTCGCGCCGGATCCTTCCACCATGCCACCCACCCGCTTTGGTGAGCGCCTGAGCGTATGGCAGGACAACCTCCCCGCCGCCGGCGGATCCGTGGCAGTGGTGGGCGCACACGCACACATGCACGGCTACGACGAAAAAGACCGCCGCTTCGCCCTCAACGAGTGCGTCCAGCTGCTCGATACCGCCCGCGAGCAAGGCCACCACCCTGAGTTCGTGGACCTGGGCGGCGGCGTACCCATGAGCTACCTCGATGATGGCTCTGAGTGGGAGGCTTTTAATAAGGCACGCGCCGAACACCCCGACACCTTCACGTGGAAGGGCGACCCGCTGAAAAACACCTACCCGTTCCACCAGTCCCCTACTCGCGGGGCATGGCTCAGCACACTGCTGTGCGGCGCAGTAGGCGATGTCACCGGCGCTGAGGCACTGATCTCCCGCGGCCTGCGCCTGCACTTGGAACCAGGCCGATCCATCCTCGACGGCTGCGGCATGATCCTTGCCGACGTCGCCTTCGTGAAAAAGCGCGCCGACGGTCTCCCCCTCGTGGGACTCGCGATGAACCGCACCCAGTGCCGCACCAACACCGACGACATCCTGCTGGACCCCATCCTCATCCGCACGGACCGCGACACCGACCCAGAATCCGCATGGAACGAATCCGTGGACGCATTCCTCGTGGGCGCCTACTGCATTGAGGACGAGCTCATCATCCGCCGCAAGATGCGCTTCCCCGCAGGGATCAAGGCCGGCGACATCATCGCCATCCCCAATACCGCCGGCTACTTCATGCACATCCTCGAATCCGCATCCCACCAGATTCCACTGGCCAAGAACGTGGTGACATCCGGCTCCGGCGTCGAACTGGACGCCATCGACGCAGGCTAACTGGCGGAATACACCACGTGGGACTCAATCGTGGAAAAGCCGAGCGCCTCATACGCCTTCACGGCAGGGGCGTTATCGGCCTCCACGTAGAGGATCACTTCCTCCATGCCCCTCAGGTGGTGCAATCCCATCTGGATGAGGGGCTGGCCAAGACCCCTGCCACGGTAGTCCGTGCCCAAGCCCACCACGTAAACCTCACCCTTGGTCTTGCTATGACGCTTCAGCCAGTGGAAGCCCGCAATCCTGTCATTCTGTGAGTCATAGAGAAACAGGACGTCACCAGGATCAAACCAGCTCACCTGCTGCGCCTTAGTGAGCCTATCCATATCCCAGCCACCCTGCTCGGGGTGCCACGAGAAGGCCTCATTATTAACCTTCAACCACTCTTCTTGCGCGTCCGGAAGCTCACTCAGGCTTTTGACCTCATATCCCTCCGGCGCGTCAAAATGCTCAGGCAGCGTGGTTGTAGACATCACTAGCAACTCGCGGGTCTTAACAAACCCCTTCTTCTTCGCTATAGCCTGCGCCGCCGGATGATCACCATGCGCCCAAAAATCAGTCACACCATCAGCTAGAAGTTCATCCACCAGCGCCGTGCCCTCACCACGCCCACGAGCCTCAGGGGCGATAAACAACTCCGCCTGCTGGCCATCAATCGCCGCAAGACCAATCAAGTCATCTCCGGCGTAGACGCTCACATGGCGGTGCCCCTTCGAATCGTCCTCTAAGCCAAGCAGAAACTGCTCAGACAGCGGTGCAATGCCGTCATTATCTTCCGTTCGCTTTGCTAACTGTTGAGCCACATTGTTGATCGTCATGACTCCACCATAGCGACGAAGCGCCAACAGCGTACACGTCCTACCCGAACCACATGAGGGTTTACCTGCATCAACCCGAATCTGTGGATAACTTTCCCTTCCGGTTTGGGTTATCCACAGGGATTTGAGGCCCTAGTTTCCTTCACACATTTTTGTGTTTAGCGTTGGGGCCATGACCGATGAACACGCAGCACTCCAGGACTACCTCACCGCCATGGGAAGCGGTGCCATCCTGCTGCGCGCATTCCACGGCCGGAAACACTGGGAGTTTGACACCATCGCTCCACGCGACGCGAAAGAACTCATCGGCACTGCCTCTTGGTTGTATGGCAAGACTCGGTACAGCATGCAGCAACGCAAGACACGGGAAGCCGCCATTGCCCACGGGTTCTCCCTCTCCGTGCTCACCATGATCCGCCGGCACGTAGAAAAACTTTCTACTGAACGCGAACAATGGGTCCTGTGGCGCGAGCTCACCAACACACCACGGCCTGCTGCGGTGATCAACACACTCGCGTTGAAGCGGGTGAAAGACTTGAAACAACCACCCGCCAGGCGAGACACCGCTATGCGTATTGTGCGTGGTGCCGACGGCATGGGCACCCTGTACTTCACCGCACCACAAGCACAACTCGCCGACATCAACCGCAGCCTCAAAGAGTCTGTTGCCACCATCATGGAACAAGACTCCGACAAAACGAAGAATCAGGCCCGGGGTGAAGCCTTCGCCGAACTCCTCCGCGGCGACGCCAACGTGCCCCAAGGCGGCTACACACCACTAGTAGTTGTTCCCGTAGAAGAACACGCCAAGATCATCCGCGGTAAAGGTGACGGCATTAAAGTGGTGTGCTCTGACGGCACCGTCTTATCCGATAAAGAATACCTAGAACGCCTACTAACAGACTATGGGCTGGTTGCTCTGGTGGATGAAGAAGAAGGCACCCTGAATATGTTCCGCACACAACGGTTTGCCAACCAGAAACAACGGTTTGCGGCGTTCGCGGAAAACCCCACCTGCGTAGCACCAGGCTGCACGGTGGCGTTCGATGACTGCCAACTCCACCACGTAGTGGCATGGAAAAACGGTGGCGACACCAACATCAAGAATTTGGTGCCACTGTGTGCCTACCACAACGGGATCAACGATGATGACTGGTGGACCACAATCCACGGCCATATTGAAAAACGCGGGCCGTTTGCCTACTGGGTGTCTGCTTATGGGTTACCGGATCGACGAAACCAGCACCCGCTCGCCATGCTCGGTGGCTGCAGCAAAATCTTCGGATAACCCCACCAAAAACACACAACAGCCGTAACACCTCAAGGTGCTACGGCTACAGGCGCTGCTATATTGCAGGCTTTAATGGTAAAGATTATAAGGTGAGTAAAGCAGGGAAAGTAGCCTCCGTAACTGTCGCCGCTCTAGCGGCCGTAGCTGGCGTTGCATGGGTGGGTGATTCCGCCCTCGCAGCCCGCACCGAACAGGCTATTTCACAGGAAGTGCGCGAACACGCCCGCCTTGAAATCACGCCCAACGTGAGCATCCAAACCTTTCCCTACACCACGGTGCACTTCACCGGTAACATCAGGGAATTGCGCGTGGGCATTTCTGACGTGACCGTCCCAATTTTTGGAATGGTGCGGACCAACACGATCCTTCAGGATGTCAGCGTCACCGACGAGCAACTGCAGACAGGGCGCATTGACGGATCCCGTGCGGCGCTGATTTCCCGCAACGTCGGCCTTGACGCCGTAGCATTGGGCGATCTCCTAGAAATCAAGGACTTGGATATTTCCAATCCCTATGACATCTCCCCCGCTGGCGGAAACGCGAACGAAGCCCAGCTTCGTGGCACGCCGCCAGGTTTTGATGAGGAAGTTGCCGTTGAAGCCACCCTGAGGCTGGTGGGTCCTACCTTCAAGCTCACCCCTGTGAAGCTGGTGGAGGGCGACCCCGCCCAGAGAGACAAGATCTTTGACGCTTTCCAGCTTGAGTTCAATACCAACACTTTGCCCATGGGTGCCCAAGCCAGCTACGTATTCCTGTCCGGCGGAACCGTGTTCTTCCAGGCCCAAGAGAGAAACGTCATCGTCCGTCTCTCGGACCTGTCACCAATCGTCTCACCTGACACCGCTGATCAGGTGAAGACGGAAATGTCCTAGATACGGATGTCGAAGAAGCCCAGCAGCTGACGCACCTTGGAAACTGGCGTTGCATCCACCTGCTCATCTGGGGCATACACCTTGATGGCCTCCGGTACAGCACCCAAGTGGACGCTTTCCAGTTTGCCTGCATACTCGCCGTCCACCTGGAATCGTTGTTCCTCGTGGCAATCCAGGTCTACGTCCATGGCGTCGTCAAACATCTCGATGCGCTGCTTGACAATCTTCTCAGTTGGGCGCTCCAGGAGGCCGCCGTGGCCTGCGCCGAATAGGTGCATGAGGCTTGCGGCGCCTGCCAAACCGTCGAGATCTTTGATTCCGAATAGGCTAAGGCCCAAGTCGAAAGAGTTACGTGGGTTGGTCACCACTGGCAGTGGGCCTAGGAATGTCCATGGGTTGGTGTTGGACGCGATCAAGATTGGTAGGCCCTGCGCCTCAAAGGTCTTGCCTTCGCGGTCGGTGGCGCGGACGTCGATGGTTGGCGGGGTGTCGAGGATCCTGCGCCACACGCGCGACGTGACGCGCAGGTAGCGCAGTGGGGTCGCGGAGAAACCCTTGTTGCGCAGACGCTCAACACCAGCAATCACGTCCGCATCAATACCAAAGCCTGCGTTCACGCAGAACCAGTTGTTATCCCATGTTCCTAGGTCAACTAGGCGGGTCTTATTCTGCGCAATCATCTCCGCCAAGACTTCGGCGGCATAGGTCGGCTCGCCTGGGAAGCCCAGTGCGCGGGCGAAAACGTTGGCTGAACCAGTTGGGATAACGGCGAGGGTTGGTAGCCGATCAACGTCTACGTTTGGTTTATCGCTACCGGCTTCGTACTCACCAAGCAGGCCGTTAATAATCTCGTTAACGGTGCCGTCGCCACCTACGGCGATGATAATGTCTGGATCGAACTGCTCCAGCGCTGGGTTAAAGTCCTCTAAAGTCTTGGCGTCTGGGCTTTCCAGTTTTGTTACGGGCTGTGCGTTGCCCAGTTTGCGCTGCATGATCTGCGCGCACATGTCCTTGGCGTGGTTTGGGCGCGTAGTGGAAACGCTCAGCAGCTCTAGGCCTTCAACGCCGCGAAGGATAGGGACTATGCGGGAGAACAGCTCGGGAGTCTGGCTGGTGGAGTTTGGATTCTGAATCAGCAGTGCTTTCATAGCTCACTACTCTACTGTAATTTTGGTTCAGCTATAGGTTTGGGGCTCCAAAATCGCACTACATCACGCTCTGCGCTACGCTAGTTCCTCATGAGCGAAAACATTAATCCAGCATCTGATACTCCAGCTGATGCTGCTGCCGCTGGCCAGCAGCCAAACGTTAACCTCACCGGCGATGACGCTGTAGCTCGCGCGGCTGAGCAGTGGAAGGGCACCTCTGCCCGCAACATTCCGGGCTTGGGCGAGCTTCCCATTGCGGATGATACCGCTAACCTGCGTGAGGGCCCATCCCTCAACGATGGCCTCCTCGCCCTGCTGCCTCTGATCGGTGTGTGGCGTGGCTCTGGTCAGGCGGATACTCCCGATAAGGGCCAGTACGCGTTCGGCCAGGAGATTGTGTTCTCTCACGATGGCGAGAACTACATTAAGTTTGAGTCCCGCACCTGGAAGTTGGACGATGAGGGTAACGCAGTTGGCCCAGACGAGCGTGAAGTGGGCTTCTGGCGCATCAACTTGGAGGACGAGATTGAGGTTGTCGTCACCCACGCTTCCGGCGCGGTGGAGATCTACTACGGCCAGCCGGTGAACGAGCGTGCTTGGCAGGTTGAGTCTGCTTCCACCATGGTTACTGCTACCGGCCCAGCTAACTTGGGCCCAGGTCGTCGCCTGTACGGTTTGATGCCTAACAATAACCTGGGTTGGGTGGATGAGCGCCTGATGGGTGAGGATATGCACCCACGCATGTCCGCTGAGCTTCAGCGCGTGATCGGCTAATTCGTCGTATGAGAATGCCCTGCTACCAATCATCAACGAGCAAGGTAGCAGGGCTTTTTGTTACTGGCTGAGTGCGTTGGTGATGAGTTGTTTGATCTCTGCTTCGTTGTCCGGCTTGGGTAGCTTCTTGTCATTTAGCCGCCGAACGCGGGTGGCCATGCGTACTGAGCTGACCAGCCAGACGGAGTCTGCTTTCTCTAGGTCTTCGATGTAGAGGGTTTTGCCTTTGCACCGCCATCCGTGTTGGGAGGCATATTCGAATAGGGCTGCTTGTGTGGTTCCTGCGAGTACACCGTTTCCTGGGGTCGGGGTGCGCAGCTTGTCGCCGCGTACGATTACCACGGTGGAGGTGGCTCCTTCTAGGATGCGCTCGCCTTCTTTGGTTTCTTCCGTGAAGATGACGTCATCGTAGTCGTGTGACTTCGCCCAGCGCAGTGCCGCCATGTTGGCGGCGTAGTTGAGCGTTTTTGCTCCCACGATGGCCCATGGCGGGGTGGGGTTGTCTTTTCCGCCTGGTTCTTCACTTGGTGCGGTAGGCAGGCCGGTGTTGAGCACGTAGCCGCGCGGGCTGGTGAGGACCTTGACGCCTTCTTGGCGTTGGTGGAGTGTTGTTTCTGGTACTGCGGTGACGGTGAGCCAGGCTGTTGGCACTTGGGTGGATTCACGGCCGCGGGAGTAGGTCCAGGTGCATTTGGCGTCGCCGTCGGAGATTTTGTTCCATTTTTCTACGGCTTCGTTGGTTGCTGAGCGCCAGTAGTCGAGGGATGGTTCAGGTAGGTCTAGTAGTTTGGCTGATTTTTTGAATCGCTCCGCGTGGCGGTCGAAGTTTGCTATTTTTCCGCCGGTGATGAGGAGTGTTTCGAAGACGCCGTCACCGCGTGTGACGAGGGCGTCGTCCCAGAACACGAGCGGGAGTTGTGCTCGGTGATCACGGATTGAGCCGCCAAATGGCTCAACGGCAATGATGATTGGTTCTGGTGTTGGATTCTGCGCAGCCATACTTAGAATTATGCCCCTTTGCTGGTTGTTGCGTGACCGTTGTGAGCAAATCTCCCGTCTTTGTTAAATCACTATGATGGGTCATTATGGCTGACTATTCTTCTGACTTGCTTGTTCTTAGTGGCGCAGCTGCCCCTCATGGTGATGAGGATCTTCCTGAGTACCGCGGGGTTGCGTGGCATTATGGTGACCCGTTGGTGGAGCAGCGGGCGTTTAGCATTGGCGCTGGTGTTGTCGATCGTTCTCACCGCAGGGTCATCAAGGTTGAGGGCGAAGATGCTGGCACGTTCTTGAATAATTTGCTGAGCCAGAAATTGGATTCGCTTTCCGACGCCCACACCGCCGCCTTGGATCTTGATCTCCACGGCCACGTCCTGCATCACATGGGCGTGCTTACGCACGCCGGGGTGTTTTATCTCGATGTTCCGGCGCCTCAGTTTGATTCGCTTTTTGATTATCTCACCAAGATGATTTTTTGGTCCAAGGTGGAGATCACGGAGGCGGACGTGGCCATCCTTACTCTGGTTGGCCCTGATCGCCCGAAGGCTCATGGGTTAGTGCGAGAGATGGTGGACTCGACGGACGTGTTTGTTCCCCGTTCTGAGCTCCTGTCCACGGCCAAAGCCTTTATTGCTGATGGTGTCAAGCCGGTGGGTTTGATGGCGTACACGGCTGAGCGCGTGAAGGCTCTTGTTCCGGAAATCGGAATTGATATGGATGAAAAGTCCATTCCTCATGAGTCCCCCGTCCTACTCAAGCAGGCGGTGCACCTGAATAAGGGCTGCTATCGCGGTCAGGAAACGGTTGCGCGCGTGGAAAATCTGGGGCGCTCGCCGCGTGCGCTGGTGATGGTGCATATTGATGGTTCTTCCCCTGAACAGCCGAAGCCGGGTGAGTCCATCACCTCCGGAGGCCGGAAGGTTGGCCGTATGGGCACGGTTGTGCACGATATGGATTACGGCCCTATTGCGCTCGCGCTGATCAAGCGCAGCTCTTTGAACGCACCCGAACTCCTCTGTGGTGTGACGGCACTATCCATCGACCCAGATTCTTTGCCTAAGGAGACGGGAATTCAGGCTGGCCGGGCTGCGATCAATAAGTTGAAGGGACTCTAGAGCGAAACCACTACTACCCACCTTAGGGGGAGAAAGTGAGGAAAACTCTTGGCGTTTCCGCAGGTCAATTGTCTGGGGAGACAAACGCGTGTGTTTACCGCTATTGTGTCTAACAGGAATATATTGAAATGAAGCCCACGGAGCATCTAAATTCCCAAGTTCGCTCCGCACATAACAAGGGGGTCATGCCATGGGTCGCGGTCGCGCGAAGGCAAAACAGACCAAGGTTGCACGTCAGTTGAAGTACAACACTCCAAACATGGATTTGGATTCGTTGCAGCGGGAGCTGGCGGGAAGTTCCCCTAGCGCTAAGGATCATGATCACGATTATGATGATCTTCCTTACGACGATCAGTACGCCGAGTACGCTGACTGGGATGAGGACGATTCCGCCTCTAAGTAATAACTAAAGAAAGCGAGGCCCTAGGGCCTCGCTTTTTTGTGTTTAGTAGTTCGGGTGGGCACCGCTGAGGATTACTTTGTCGGTGTCGTCGTCGCCAGCGTGGCGGATGGTGCCGAGTTCCCATGCATCAATGTGGCGGGCCGCCAGCATGGCCAGCGCGCGGTCGCGGTCCTTGGCGGAGACAACGGCCACCATGCCAACACCCATGTTGAAGGTCTTCTCCATCTCTTCGGTAGGCACTTTGCCCACGGATTCGATGTAGCGGAAGATTGGGCCTGGGGTCCAGGTGGCGCGGGACATCTCGCACACCAGGCCGTCGGGGATGATACGAACCATGTTGCCTACTAGGCCACCACCGGTGACGTGGCAGAAGGTGTGGACTTCGCATTCATCGGCGAGTGCGAGGCAGTCGAGGGCGTAGATCTTGGTTGGCTCCAGCATTTCCTCACCAAGGGTGCGGCCCAGTTCCTCCACGTGGCCGTCCAGCGGCAGGCCTGCCTTGTCCAGCAGGACGTGGCGGGCTAGTGAGTAGCCGTTGGAGTGCAGGCCGGATGATGCCATACCGATGACGACGTCCCCGGCGCGGACCTTGTCTGGGCCGAGGAGCTCGTCTGCCTCGACTACGCCCACGGCGGTGGCGGATACGTCGTAGTCACCTGGCTCCATCACGCCTGGGTGTTCAGCGGTCTCGCCGCCCAGCAGGGCGCATCCCGCTTGGACGCAGCCCTCTGCGATGCCGGATACGATCTGTGCGACGTGCTCTGGCACTACCTTGCCGATGGCAATGTAGTCCTGCAGAAACAGCGGCTCTGCGCCACACACGACTAGGTCGTCCACGCACATGGCAACGAGGTCGATGCCGATGGTGTCGTGCTTGTCCATTGCCTGCGCAACGGCGAGCTTGGTGCCCACGCCGTCGGAGCCTGCAGCTAGCAGGGGTTCGCGGTACTTCCCCAGCGCGAACAGGCCGGCAAAGCCGCCTAGTCCGCCGCGTACTTCTGGGCGGGTAGCTTTCTTGGCTAGTGGCGCGAACAGTTCAACAGCCTTGTCGCCGGCTTCGATGTCTACGCCAGCGGCCGCGTAGGAAACTGAAGTGTCCTTGTTCTCAGTCATGTAAAAGTGTTCCTTGATTGTGGTTATTACTATTCGACGCCACCACAGGATCCGCGCTTGAGCGCGGATACCAGTTCAGCGTTGTGGTTTCCTGCCGGCAGGCCCAGGGGGTACTCGCCGTCGAAGCATGCGCAGCACAGGTTTTCTCGCGGCTGCTGGGTTGCCTCTACCATTTGTTCCGTGGATACGAATCCCAGGGAGTCTGCGCCAATAGCGACGCACACGCTATCTACAATTTCTTTCTCGTTATCGCTGGTGACAGCGTTAGCGATGAGCTCGCCTGGGGATGCAAAATCAATGCCGTAGAAGCATGGCCACTTTACTGGTGGGCTGGCGATACGCACGTGAACTTCGGCGGCACCGGCTTCTCGCAGCATGCGGATCAGTGCACGCTGGGTGTTGCCTCTAACGATGGAATCGTCCACAACCACAAGCTTTTTGCCTTGGATTACTTCACGCAGCGGGTTGAGCTTGAGCCTGATGCCCAGCTGGCGGAGGGTGTCAGATGGCTGAATGAAGGTGCGCCCCACGTAAGCGTTCTTGACCAAGCCTTGGCCGAACGGGATGCCGGATGCCTGCGCGAAGCCAACGGCGGCGGGGTTACCGGATTCAGGAACTGGGATGACTAGGTCGCAGCCGTCGGCAGGATACTCCTTGGCTAGGCGACGGCCGATCTCTAGGCGGGACTCATTGACGTTGCGGCCGTTGATGGTGGAGTCTGGGCGGGCAAGGTAGACGTATTCGAAGACGCAGCCCTTTGGACGCGGCTTGGCAAACTTTTCGCTTCGCACACCGGACCCGTCAATAGCCACCAGCTCACCGGGCTCGATGGAGCGCACGAAGGATGCGCCCACGATGTCCAACGCGCAGGTCTCGGAGGCGATGACCCAGCCACGGTCTAGGCGGCCAAGGCACAGAGGGCGAACGCCCTCTGGGTCGCGGGCCGCGTACAGCGTGTGGCCGTCGGTGATGGTGAGGCAGAACGCGCCGTTCATGCGCGGCAGTAGTTGCTGGAGGCTTCCGTACAGGGAACCTGAGGTCTTGATGCCGTCGGAAAGCAAAGCCGTCATGACATCTGAGTCGGATGGGCGCTTGTCCTTGTTTACCAGGTTTTTCTCGGCGGCCTCATCGAGCAGCTGGAGGTAATTTACCAAGTTGCCGTTGTGGCACAGTGCCACGTCTGTGCCGTCGGCTGCCACGCGAAACATTGGCTGGGAGTTCTCCCACGTCACTCCGCCTGCTGTGGAGTAACGGGTGTGACCAACAGCCACGTCGCCTTTCAGTGACTCAAGGATCTGCTCATCAAAAATTTGGGAAACGAGGCCCAGGTCCTTGAATACTACGACTTGATCTCCGTCACCTACAGCGATGCCAGCAGCCTCTTGGCCGCGGTGCTGCAGTGCGAATAGTCCGAAATAGGTGAGCTTGGAAACTTCTTCGCCGGGTGCCCAGACACCAAAGACGCCGCATTCTTCGCGTGGTGCTTGTTCACCAAGATCGTCGAAGGCGGATGCAGGCGTCAACGTGCCACTAGCTTTCGGCTTATCTGTATATGCCACGGGGACAATGCTAGTGCCTTTGGTGGCGTGGAACAATCAATTTTTCGAAGTCTACTAGCCCCTGTTTATAACCAGTGAGGTGGCGCATTTCCTACCAGAAAAGGGCTGCACCGTGATGCAACCCAGTTCAGATAACATTTTTCTACAGGTACTAACCAGCCACCGAGGTCCCCAGCACCATGCCCAGGACGTAGGTGACTTCAAAGGCCAACGCACCGCCAATGACCAAGCGCGCTACAGAGCGCGTGTGGCTGCCCTCGGAGAACAGCGCAGACACAGTGCCGGTGATGGACAGGGTGAACAGCGCGGCAAGCAGCACCGAAATGACCCGCGCGCCCTCCGGAACAATCAGCACGACAAGCATTGGGATGATCGCGCCCGCCACGAAGGCTATTGCCGACGCCGCTGCGGCCACCCACGGGTTGGTGTACTCGCCTTCCTCAATGCCCAGCTCCAGCTCTAGGTGTGCACCGAGCTCGTCGTAGCTGCGCATCTGTTCGGCGGCTGCCTCAGCAGTGGGGCGCTCGACGCCTTTGCGCATGAGGATCCGTACCAGTTCCTCGTGCTCCGCCTCCGGCCTATTGGCCAGCTCCCAGCGCTGCCGCTCCACGAGGGCCTTCTCCGTGTCGCGCTGCGCGGAAACGGACACGTACTCACCCAGCGCCATGGAAACCGCGCCGGAGATCACCGCGGCGGTGCCTGCGGTGAGCAGCTCCCTGCTTCCGGCTCCCGCCGCGGCCACGCCGGTGAGCAGACCGGCAACGGAGACAATGCCGTCATTGGCGCCCAGCACCCCGGCGCGCAGCCAGTTGAGCTTGCTGCCAATTTTTGTCATGCTCTGCTCCGCGTATGTGTATGCGGGAGCAGCTGTGGTGTTGCTCATTGGGATCCCTCTTTTCCGTTCGGCTCGATCCGGACAAGTTCCACGCGCCGTGAGTTCTTGTGCTGTTACTAGAAATTGTGGCACCAAAAGAAAAGAGTTGCACCCAAGCCAATCCTTACCTAAATACCCCTCTAGCTGGGCTTTTTTAGGTTAGGGTAAGCAACGATGGGCAGCCACGTGGCCACTTCGTGGGCGCGCGTTCCAGACGCATCGATCTTGGGATTGCCCGCAAATTCCTCGGCCCCCACGGCCACGCGTAGCCACGTGAGTGGTTCCATTTCCACGATGTTGGGCGGTGTGCCGCGCGTGTGCTTGGGTCCCTCAATGCACTGAACTGCGACAAAAGGAGGTACGCGCACCTCTACGGTGTGCCCCGGCGCGTCATGTTCCAGTGCGCGGACGCTGCGGCGGACGGCGTCGGCAAGCAGGGGGCGGCTGGGTCGCGGTGTGTTTTCTGGGTCCATGACCCAGTCAATGACCGCTTGGAGCGCTGAGCGAAGTTTCGCGCTGTCATGATTACTTTTTGCCATGGGATTGATCCTAGCGTGGCAGAAATCACTATTGTTTATCCTATGACTACTTCTTCCCGCTCGCCTGAGATGACTCTTCGCTTCCTCGCTGCCCCTACTGATGTGATCATGGCCGGTGCCCATGGTGTGTCCGGTGGGCGCGTGTTGGAGTGGATCGATAAGGCCGCATACGCCTGCGCCGTGCAGTGGTCAGGTACCTACTGCGTGACCGCTTATGTGGGGCACATTCACTTCACTCGCCCCATTCCGTCGGGGCACCTCGTGGAGGTGCGTTCGCGCATTGCGCTCACCGGCAACTCCTCCATGCACATTGTCAACGAGGTCTTTTCTGCCGACCCACGAGAGGGCATCTTCACCCGCGCCTGCGATTGCCTGGTCATCTTCGTAGCCAAGGATCCAGAGACCGGAAGGCCAACGAAGGTGCCCACCTTTGAGCCTGCCGACGCAGAACAGGCCCGCGTCCATGACGCGGCCAAGTCCCGCATCGCACTACGCAACGCCATTGAGGCAGAGATGGAAAAGCAGACCTACGACGGCCCTTCCGACGCACCGCGTCTGATCAACCGCTTCCTTGCCAAGCCAACTGACGTCAACTGGGGCGGTAAAGTCCACGGCGGCACGGCAATGGAGTGGATCGATGAGGCCGGCGCGGCCTGCACCATGGAGTACTCAGGCGAGTACACAGTGGCTGTGTACGCGGGCGGCATCCGTTTCTACCGCCCTATCCAGATCGGTGACCTCATCGAGGTAGATGCCCGCATGATGCGCGCAGATGCCCGCAGTATGCAGATGAGCGTCCACGTGCGTTCAGGCGACCCAAAGGGTGGCCGTAACCACCTGGAAACTGCCATCCACGCGACGATCACGTACCTTTCCATGGACGAAAACTCCCAGCCGCTGCCAGCTCGTCCATTTACCCCTATGACCGAGGAGGACAAGCGCCTTGCCGAGCATGCAGCAACCCTCCGCAAGCTGCGCGGTGAATTCGCCCCTAAGCCACTTGTGACGCGCAGCATCGCCCAGCACTTAAATTAGCGTTCTTTCATTTTTCTGGAGATTGGTTCGAGGGACAACCACAATGGTGTGTATCGAACCAATCGAAAGGAAAAACAGTGAAGAAATTCATCATTGCAACCGCGTCCTCCGTCATGGCCTTGGGCCTTATGACTGCGTGCTCCGATTCCGGCAGCTCAGCCCCAGTTACTGTTACCGAGACCCCAGCGCCTGTGACCGAGACCGTCACCGAAAAGGCCGAGGCTACCGCAGATGAGACCGCCACCAAGGATGCAGCGGCACCGGCATCCAAGGATCAGAAGGAGCAGCGCGGTGTTGAGCGCCCGAAGGACGTTCCTTCCTCCGTCTCCAGCTACTCCACCGAGGCAGAGCGAGAGATGACCGAGGAAGGCCTCACCGAGGCCGATGTGGACTCTGTTGTTAAGGCTGCAGTAGACGGTGAGGCCCGCGTTGACTGGGATGGCGACGGCTACTTCGAGCTAGAGCACCAGGGCATTGACATCGACATCACCCCAGAGGGCAAGGTCCTGGACGTCAGCCGCTAAAGGAAAAACAATCCCACTGCACACTGTGCAGTGGGATTTTTTGTTGGGTTTAGTGTGCACCCACCACCGCGATCCAGATGGCAACCAGGTGCACCACGGCGGCCACGATCGTCGCGGCGTGGAAGACCTCATGGTATCCAACAACTTTGGCCTCGCGGCCTGGCCAGCGGAAGCCGTAGGTCATGGCACCGGCCGTATAAACCAGGCCACCGGCAACGAGGAGCCAGACCACAGCTGGCCCAGCGTTCTCCCAGAGCTGCGGCGCCAACGGAATGATCAACCAGCCAAGAGCGAGGTAGACCACCACGTCCAGCCAGCGTGGATGATTGATCCAGACCATGTTGAGGAAAACGCCCGCTATCGCACCCGCCCAAGCTACAACCAGAAGCCAGGGATGGTCAGGCAGCGCGATCAGGCATAGCGGTGTGTAGGTGGAGGCAATAAAAATAGCGATGGTGGCGTGATCCGCTCTGCGCCACCACGTAATGGTTCGGAGGGTTTTCCACGGGCCACGGTGATACGCAGCTGATACACCGAACAACACGATGAGCCCGAGCGCGTAGACGAGCACGCCCATCCCCTGCTGCCAGGGCAGTGTCATGAAGCCGTAGGTGGTCAGCACAGATCCTGATATCACTGACAGCCACGCCGCCACGAGGTGGAACCAGCCACGAGTGATCGGACGGGGACCACGATCATAGATCTGCCGAGTAAGCGTTATTAGGCCTTGTTCCATGACACAGATCATAACTTACGACCCCGTAGGTAGAAAGCTTTATTTCCGTTCGCACGATGAGTCACTACCCCCAATGCCAAGAAAAGAAGGCACCTCAACCCAGACCAGCAATGAGCACACGCGAGAACAACGGCACAGAGATCAGGCAGATTTAAGGATCTGCACAGGCCAAAAGGACTAAGGACTCCCCCCGTGGGTGTAAAAAGCCACGGTAAGTTCCGTATCAGGTGCTCAGTAACGATCAAATCACGGTGACATCCATGCTAGGGTTGCCATGTGTTTAGCAAGATCGCCTCTCAAAAAATCATCAAAGCAGCAGCTGCCGTCTGCACAGCCCTAGCATGCACCCTCGCCCCAGTAACGGCGAGCGCGCAGTCCACGTTGCCTCCAGAGGGCTTCAACGAGCCATGGCGTGGAAACACGCCTCACGTTGTATCAAAGACCCACATCGCCGGTAACCACTGGAAGCTGAAAGTGTGGTCACCTGCCAACAGGCGCGTAGTTACCAACAACGTCCTAGTGGCGGCAGGCACTGCGCCACGCGGCTCCCTGTACTTGCTACCAGGCATTCAGGGTGGCCTGCGCGGTTTGAACTGGATGACCCACACTGACGTTGCTCGCTGGTCTGCCAACAAGAACGTCAACATTGTGATGCCACTGGGCGGCAACTCTTCCCTGTACACGGACTGGAATTCCTACGATCCAATCCTGGGCACCAACAAGTGGAACACCTACATGACCCGTGAGCTACCTCCGATCATTGACAAGACCTTCCACGGCAACGGTCGCGACGCTATCGCGGGCTTGTCCTCCACCGGTGGCGCCGCTTTGGACATTGCTGGCGACGATAAGAAACGCTTCAAAGCCGCAGCATCCTTCTCCGGTTGCCCTGTTCGCTCCGGCCCGCTGGGTGGCACCGTGTCCACTGCCTTGATGGCCTACGGTGGCGGCAGCTCCCAGAACGCATGGGGACTGCCAGGCCACCCCGACTGGATTAAGCACGACCCAGCAGCACACCCAGGTGAGCTGCGCGGCACCAAGGTGTTCATCGGCTCCGCCACCGGCAAGCCGGGCGCCATCGACCGCACCAACTCACCTGGTCAGTACTTTGGGCCTTCCCAGATTGAAGCACTGTTCAACGAATGCTCCAACCAATACACCCGCAAGGCCCGTGCAGCCGGTGTGGACGTCCACCGCTACATTTCCCCTACCGGTTCCCACAGCTTCGGCCTGTTTGAGCACCAGCTGAAGCTCAGCTGGAACACCACCATCAAACCGGCAATCGGCTAAAGATTCCCAGCGCTTTAAGGGAGGAGGGCAATGCCCTCCTCCCTTACTTATTTCCCCGGCTCTACGAAAGCACCCAGCAAATTTTTAACTTTAGAATCTCCGGATCGGTTTTGTTTCCAAAGCGCCAGCTAACACCGGCTAACTGGAAATGACTGTGTTTTCAGCTGACTTTCAGGGATGAGCGTTATCAGCGTTACCGCAGGTGGCCAAATGTGATCTGAATTTTATTCGGTTGATTTCTTTTCTGCCGAGTGGTTAACTTCGTTGTATCAGGTCTTCACCTGATCGGCATTCTTTATTGGTGATTGCTAGCCCTACTCGTGGGGGCTGTTAATCGTTAAGAATGTCGAGGGCCAATCTCTTGGATATGGCCTCCCTTTCCCAAGGGAAACGCTGTGGGACGTTGAGGGGCGTCATTAACTGCAGCACAATCCAAGGTGCATGAGATTCCTTTCGAGAGACATCCTTTCTTTCAAAAGGAGATGGCCCCAGCTTTTGCTGGGGCCATTTTCATATCTTTTATGGGTTAAGTAGCAAAAAGCGTTTCTGGTTTGGCGTGTTGGATTATGTGCCGAAGTGGCGCCCTGAGAGCAATAGCAACGCTTGACGCTGTAGCGCTACTTATCGTTGAGGTAGTCCACGACAAGGTTTTCAATGATCTGGGAAACGTTAGCCCGCTTCTTCCACACTGCGGATCTTCACCTTCTTCCGGGAATCGTCCGGCAGATAGATCGTGGTGCGACGAGTCAGCGCCGTTTCTTTTTTTGAAATCCGAAGCGGTGAGCATGTGTTGCAATAAAAAGGCTTCCAAGACGCCGATTACGGCAAACTTGGAAACTTTCTTCTTACCAGTGGCGGGGATCACCGCTGAGCCGGATACCACCTTTTACTATATGGGCATCTTTCGCCACACGGCCTGGCATCGGCCACATGGCCGAACCCCTGCAAGGTTTCGGGAGGGACATACAATGCCGGCCCCAGCCTAACGATTCTTATTTCGATTCTTCTGATAGTTTGTCGCAGCTAAAAAGGTACTAGCCGCTCCAACCAAGGCACAGCAGCCCGAGCTAATCAGAACCGCCGTCGACGGGTCAGAAAGGGAAATCGTAAAAGCAAAAACGCCAACGCCTATCACCAGTGCAATCAGAGCTACAGACAACAATATTGCATCACGCATACTTTCCTCACAATCTCGTAGATACTGAAGGCTTATTGTCCGCTACATTCAGCGGCCGTAGCACCAACACCACCAGCTATTCCTGAAGCTGCAGCAATTGAAGTTCGAGTCTTAGCAGTCAAAAAACCACCCTTATTGGATTCGGATATCTGACTGTTCCCAGAGTAGGGACTTACTCTCACTAAAGACATCGACTGCCATTAACTTTATGGAAAAAGTACACATCCTTAATGGCTTCGAGACAAAACCCAAAGTATTGCTTCAGATATTCTTTAAAAACTGAAAATATCCTAGCTGTGACTGTGTACCTGACTTAGCTCCAGGAGTTTGCCCATATGCCTCGATGGACACTTCCTGACCTGAACTGCGCACTCCCCGCAGGCCTACGCACCCTCAGGTAACCTAAACCACGATTCCCAGACACACTTTTTGCTACTTAAACCGCCATTTTCATATCTTTTATGCGCGGGCGCGGTCGATCTCTTCCTCGATTGTCGGCCACAATCTACCCAAAATGTACTGCCATGTGATCACACCCAACAGACGGCGCTCGCCGTCGTCCGGTATCACCACGGCCAGCTGCTGGTTCTCAGCGCGCATCTTGTCCAAGGCCTCGTGGATGGTGGTGGACTGCGTTAGCACCAGAGCTTCCCTACTGAATTCCAGCGCCGTAGTACCAGGCGCGGCAAGCAGTGTGTCACGCACGTGTACAAAGCGCGGGGTCTCCCAGGTGTCATCGGACATGAGCACACGCATGTGGCCAATGCTGCGCGCGGTGTCCTGGACCTGGCTGACCGTTGCATGTGAATCCAGTATCACTGGGGCATCATCGTGAGCAATCGCCTCCCCCACGGTTGATGTCTCCAAAGCGATGACTCCAGTGATCTGGGAGGCGGATTCCTCATCCAGTGTTCCAGTGTCTCGGGAGTGATCAACAAGGCGCTGCAGGGTGTTGGCGTCATAACCACTAGCTGACGCGGACTCCACTGGGGTCTCACCCGCCTTGCGCACCAATGCGTTTGCCATGTGGTTAATCCATGACAGCAGAGGGCGGAAGAGGGCGATGAACCCGCGCGCGGGGATGGCGATGATCTTGATGGCAGACTCAGGGTGCGCAATCGCCCACGATTTAGGAGCCATCTCACCCACTACTAGGTGAAGGAAGGTGACAATAAACAGGGCCAGCAAGAAGCTCAGCGCGTCTGCCACACCTTCTGGGATTGGTAGTGCCTCGAAAACAGGCATGAGTAGGTGGTGCACCCACGGTTTGGTGATAGCGCCAAGAGCGAAGGTGGCTGCCGTGATGCCCAGTTGTGCACCCGCGAGCATGAGCGTGAGCTCATTTAAAGAGCGCAGTGCTGCGCGGGAGCTCGCGGAGGACTCCGCGGTTTCTTCCAGGCGATTGCGTCGTGCGGCAAGGAGGGAAAATTCAATGATCACGAAGAAGCCGGAAAGAACAATGATTCCGATGGTGATCAGCAAGGATGCGATCCAACTCATTTACTTCTCCTCCTCTTCTGGCTTAGTTTCCACCAATTCAAGGTGAACCTTGGCTGGTACGTTTCGGTCAATTTCGTGGATTTCTACGCGCAGCTGGCGCGTGGGGGCATCCTCGCCTTCCACGTAGTCCTCTGGCTCCGCCTCCAGCGGAATCTCATGAACGTCGCCTTCTTCTACCAATGCACCCGCGTGAGAGAGGATCAGGCCGGAGACTGTTTCAAAGTCGCCTTCTGGCAGCTCGTGTCCGATCGCGCGTTCAATCTCATCAATTGGGGTATCGCCTTCAACCAGCCACTCGTCCTCATCGGTGATGGTGATGTCTTCGGACTCTGGTTGATCGTGTTCGTCGGTGACATCTCCCAAAATTTCCTCGGCTAGGTCTTCGACCGTGATGATGCCGATGAAGCCGCCGTACTCGTCAATCACGCAGGCGAGTTTCTCGCCTGCGTTCTGCAGCGCGGTTACTGCGTCGGGCAGGCTCATGAGCTCGGTGAGCACCACGGGGTCACGCATGATGGTTTTCACTGGCGCCTCGGCGTCCGCGTTGTGATCGAGTACGTCAATCAGGTGAACTACTCCCACTGGGCTGTGTTCATCATCGATCACTGGGTACCGCGTGTGCTGCGTAGCCATCATGCGACGGACGTCTTCAATGCTCGTTTCCGGATCCACCACGTCCGTGCGCGAACGCGGGATCATGGCGTGCTCGACGTCGTGGTCTGGGAAATCCAACAGGCGGTCGAGAACGAGGAAGGTGTGGTCGTCTAGGTCGCCAGACTCCTTGGAGTTGGCAACGATGTGCCCCAGGTCCTCAGCCGTTGCCGTGGAGTCAACATCTTCCACTGGCTCAATCCCTACTGCCTTGAGTAGGGCATTGGAGGAGGCGTCAAAGAACTTGATCAGTGGGCCAAAGATCAGGAGGTAGATTTTGGTGGATTTAGCCAGCGCTAGGGAGGATTTCATGGGCGCAGCGATGGTGTAGTTCTTGGGGAACAGTTCACCAAAGACCATCTGCACCACGGTGGAGATCGCCAGCGCAGCGGTGGTGCCAATAGCAACCGACACGGCAACGGGGATACCCGTACCGCCGAGCAATTGGCCAATGGCTTCACCCACGAGGGGTTCAGCCACAAAGCCCACAAGCAGTCCGGTGACAGTGATGCCCAGCTGGGCGCCGGAGAGCATGAAGGATGTGCGCTGAGTAATGCCGAGCGCAGCGTGGGCTTGTTCATCGCCTTGATCGGCACGGGCGCGAAGCTCCGTGCGGTCCACAGACATGTAGGCGAATTCCTGGGCAACAAAGTAGCCGTTGGCCACGATAATGACTGCGATGACAAGAAGGCCCAGGAGGAGCAGGAGAACAGCGGAAATCATTGCTTAGCTCACCTGCCCTTTCACTTCTTGACGGCAGGTGAGCTTGGTCGCTCGATATTTAGGCGACGTAGGTTCCGGGGGCTCCAATGTAAGAATTTTCTCCTTGAACTCGGGTACTAGAAAAGTAATGACAGTCTAGCAATACTTTTGCGCCAGAATCCATCGCAGATGCCCCTGTTTACCTAGTGTTTACTTACACCGGCAGGATGGGGTCGAGCTCGTTGAAGATCTCCATGTCTTCCGGATCTACCTTGGATGGGAAGCGTGCTACCACTTCCCCTTCCGGTGAGACGAGGAACTTCTCAAAGTTCCAAGCGATGTCCTCCCCGCCGGTCTGCTCCTTCAGGTACTTAAACAAAGGCGTTGCCTCTTCACCGTTGACGTCACCTTTTTCCAGCAACGGGAACTGCACCCCAAAATTAACCTGGCAAAACTGGGCGATCTCTTCATCGCTGCCTGGTTCTTGTCCACCAAACTGGTTGCATGGTTGGGCAAGAACAAACAGTCCGCGAGGGGCAAGGTCCTCGAATAGTTTCTGGAGGCCCTCGTATTGCTCGGTGAAGCCACACTCGCTGGCGGTGTTGACGATCAACAGCGCGTGCCCCTGCCAATCGGCCATGGTGGTCTCACGGCCGTCGGCCATGGTCACTGGGATATCGTAGAAGCTCATTTACTGTTCCTTTCCAGTAGCTTGGTTAATCAGCCACGCCCACTCGAACGCTGTCTGGCGCCACTTTTCGTAGCGCCCAGATACGCCGCCGTGGCCGGCTGCCATCTCGGTCTTGAGGTAGAAGTTTCCACCGGTAGCGGTCGCACGAAGCTTCGCAATCCACTTGGCTGGCTCCACGTATAACACGCGGGTGTCGTTGATGGAGGTGGTAGCCAGAATGTTTGGGTAGTCCTTGGCCTCAACGTTTTCGTATGGGGCGTAGGAGGCCATGTAGTCATAGATTTCGCGCTCGTGGAGCGGGTCACCCCATTCATCCCACTCGCCGATGGTCAATGGGAGCTCCGGCTTGAGCATGGAGGTGAGGGGATCCACAAACGGCACCACGGCGAGGATGGCCTTGAACTTCTCAGGCGCCATGTTGGCCACGGCACCCATGAGCAGACCGCCGGCGGATCCACCTTCCGCTACCAGCATCTCTGGGCTGGTGACGCGCTTGTTCAACAGATCCTCTGCTACGTCAATAAAGTCTGTGAAAGTGTTCTTCTTGGTGGTTGTTTTACCCGTGTCGTACCAGCCACGGCCCATCTCGCCACCGCCGCGTACGTGGGCAACCGCGAAGATCATGCCGCGGTCCATGAGTGAGAGACGAGCAATTGAAAAACCGGGGTCAATGTTCGACTCGTAGGAGCCGTAGCCGTACAGCAGGGTTGGGTTCGGCTGCGTGGTGTCTAGATCCGCGCGGTGCACCAAGGAGACCGGAATCTTGATTCCGTCGCGCGCCGTCACCCACAGGCGCGATGAGGTGTAGTCCGCAGGAGTGAAATCGCCTTGAATTTCCCGTTCCTTGAGTTTGGTGCGCTCGCCGGTGGCAACGCGGTAGTCCCACACCTGGCTCGGGGTGGTAAAGGAGGTGTAGCCGAAGCGGAATACTGGCGCGTCCCACTCAGGGTTGCCCATGGACCCCACGGTGTAGAGTTCCTCGTCGAACTCCAGCTCTTCAAAGGTGGAGAATCCCTGGGTCAGGTCCATGACTGCGAGGCGCCCGATGGCGCCGGAACGGTAGCCCAGCAGCATGAAGTCGCGGTAGCAGTCAACGCCCTCGATGCGGACGTCGTCGCGGTGCGGCACCAACTCGTTGAGGTTGTCCAGCCCTAGGTCGCCTTCTTCGCGCCCTTCCACCGTGGTCCAGCCGACGGCCGAGTTCGGGCCGGTCTTGTTGTGGGTGACCACCCACACGTCTTCGCCCTCGATCACCGCGTGCTCGACGTCCACCTCAACGCCTGCTTCTCGACGGTGCAGGCAGCGCAGCTCACCCTCCGGCTCGTTCGCGTCCATGTACCACAGCTCAGTGGTCAGGCGCGAGCCTGACATAACGAAGAGGTACTTCTCGCTTCGGGTCATACCGACCCCGACGCTGAAGCGTTCGTCTTCGGTCTCTTGAAATACGAGAACGTCTTCGCTGGCGTCGGTGCCTACCTTGTGGCGCCATACGGTGTCGGAACGCCACGCGTCATCGACGCGCTGGTAGAACAGGTAATCCTCGCCGATCCAGGTGGCGCCGTAGTAGATGCCCTCGATGACGTCGTCAAGCAGCGTGCCGGTGTCTAGATCCTTGATTCGCAGCGTGAAACGCTCATCACCTGAGGTGTCCGTGGAGAAAGCGAGGTAGCGGCCGGAGGTGGTGATGGTCGATGCACCGAGGGAGAAGAAATCATGGCCCTCGGCCAACTCATTCATATCTAGAATGATCTGCTCGCCTTCTACGGGACCGTCCTCAGGGATCACTGGTGGCACCCACGCGTCCTCCCCTGGCTTGACGGGGATGCGGCAGGAGTAACCGTAGCTTTTCCCCTCCTCCGTGCGACCGTAGTACCAGAAGTTTCCGGAACGTACCGGCACGCTCATGGCGGTTTCTTTCACACGAGACTTGATCTCCTGGTAGATGTTCTCCCGCAGAGGCTCAAGGTGCGCGGTCTCCTGCTCCACATATTCATTTTCTGCGTTGAGGTGGTCCGTGGTTTCCTTGGACTCTTTCTCGCGCAACCACTCGTAGTTATCCACGAAGTCAATGCCGTGGACAGTGCGGGTGAAGGGATGAACTGGCGCTATCGGAGGATTCATGCTCATGAAGTCTCATCGTAATAGCAATGCGGAAAAATTTTTTTACACAACATCCTTATTGCTTAAATGCCAACTTAGGAGTAGCTTCCATAAAGTAAGGTTAGGTTTCCCTCAGTAAGGCAGAACTAAGTATGTTCCTAGCAGCGTTGCTCATTGGCTTAAGAGAAGGTCTGGAAGCCTCACTCGTCATCGGAATCCTGGTTGCCTTCCTTGTTAAGAAAGGCAAGCGCGCTGCCCTCCCAGCCGTCCGTAACGGCGTGATCAGCGCAGTCGGTTTATCGCTCGCAGTGGGCGCTTTCTTCACGTTCGGCGCTCAGTCCCTAAGCTTCAAGGCCCAAGAAATCATTGGCGGTAGCTTATCCATTCTCGCCGTAGTGATGATCACCTCCATGGTCTTTGTCATGCTCAAAGCTGGCAGGAACATGAAATCCTCCATTGAAGACAAGGCCACAGAGGCTCTGAACGCTGCCTCCGGCAAACAGCCCATGTTCTGGCTGGCATTCATCACGGTGGGCCGCGAAGGTCTGGAAACAACGTTGATGCTGTGGGGTTGGGCAATGCAACCGGCCGCTTTTGCCGGAGTGCTCATTGGTTTGGCCGTGGCGGTGGCTTTGGGTTATTTGCTCTACCGCAATGTCATTCGTCTCAACTACCAGGCCTTTTTCACCTGGACCAGTTTCCTGCTGATATTCGTTGCCGCAGGCGTCCTTGCTTACGGCATCCATGACCTGCAAGAGGCTGCGGTCCTTCCTGGACCGTTCTCTGGGGCGCCCATTACTCCCACTGATTTCCGAACGGGTGAAGTTCTCACTGGGTTCTTTACCCCCTACCCTTACTGGGGCGTTGCGTTCCCATTCGGCTGGGCCTTTGATGTCCAAGACACCATCTCCCCCGATGGTTTCCTCGGCGCAGTTCTCAAAGGCACCATCGGCTTCACACCACAGATGAGCTGGCTAGAAGTAAGCGCGTGGTTTGCGTACGTGGCTATCGTCTTGCCCCTCTTCATCGCTAAAACCAGATCACACAAGAAAGTATCACGATGAAAAAACAACTCATTCTTGTCACTGCCACCGCAGCCCTTCTTGCTACGAGCTGCTCCAACGCCCAAGAAGAGGCACCGTCTAGCTCGCAAAAGGCTCCCAGCGCTGGCACCCTAACGGTTTCCTCAACCGCAGATGCCTGCGAAGTATCTTCTCCATCCACGCAGTCGGGTACCACCACGTTCCGCATTACCAACGACGGCACCCAGACCACAGAGTTCTACCTCCTTGCCTCTGACGGCCTGCGCATCGTCGCCGAGAAGGAGAACATCGCCCCAGGGTCGAGCGCGGATCTCACCGTCACCCTGCAGCCTGGTGATTACTACACCGCCTGCAAGCCGGGCATGCGAGGCGGCAATGTGGATGAACAGAAGTTCGCCGTTACCGGTGACAAGATCGAGCTCAGTGGTGAGGACCAGGAGCTTTATGAGGCAGCTGTAGCAGACTACGTCAACTTTGCTAAGAACGAGGTTGCTCAGCTTCCACCGCTGGTCAAGGAACTAACAGACGCATACATTGCCGGCGATGACGAAAAAGCTAAGGAAATGTTCGCCCCAGTTCGCCTCCACTACGAACGCATCGAGCCCATCGCTGAAGCCTTGGGCATCCTCGATCCACGCATTGACTACCGAGAGATCGATTACCTGGCAGAGGCCGATGCACTCAAAGAAGACGACCCAACCTTCACCGAGTGGTTAGGTTTCCACCGCATGGAAAAGGACCTCTGGGTTCCTGACAAGGATGCGGTGCAGCCAGACGGCACCAGCGCCTACGACGGCTGGAAGCCATCCACGCCAGAAGATCGCAAGCGCATTGGTGAGACCCTCGTAGCGGACATCGACAAGCTCTACGAGATGGTCCATGCAGATGACTTCATTGAGGCCAACAACGTCTCCATTGCCACCGTCTCCAACGGCACGTCGGGACTGCTCGAGGAAATCGCCGTCAATAAGGTCACCGGTGAAGAGAACTGGTGGTCTCACAAGGACCTCTACGATTTCCAGGCCAACCTCGATGGCGCCCGTATCGCATTCGATTTGGTCAAGCCGATCGCTGAGCGTAAGGACTCTGATCTCACCGCACGGATTGATGAGGAGTTCACTGCCCTCCAAGAACTGCTCAACAAGTACGGCAACGCTGAGGAGGGATTCGTATCCTACGACGAGGTAGATTCCGAGCAGCAGCGCGAGCTCATCAACCAGATCGACGCCACTCGCGAACCACTATCTCAACTCACCGCAACTATCCTCGAGGGTTAAAATGGAACTTTCTCGCCGTGGTTTCCTCGCTCTAATGTCCGCAGCGCCCTTGGCTGCTTGCTCCACAGAGAAGCCAGCCCTAGGCGCCCCATCCCTAGAGAAACTGGAATACCCATTCCACAACGGTCAGCATCAAGCAGGCATTATCACGCCGGCGCAGGAAAACCTGTACTTCGCGGCCTTTGATATTGATGACAAGACTACGCACGAGGAGGTTGCGGAGCTTCTCCAGGACTGGTCATACGCAGCTCATCGGCTCATGATGGGTGAGGCAGTCGCCGCAGAAGGACCGTTCAATGGTAGCCCCTACGCCCCACCTGCGGACACCGGCGAGGCAGCCGACCACGGCCCCTTTGGTCTGACCATTACGTTTGGTTTTGGCGCCAGCATCTTTGACTCTCGGTTTGGGTTGAAGGACCAGAAGCCAAAGGAGTTCGAGCCGCTGCCCACTATGGTCAATGATTTCATTGACCCGAAGATCTCCGGTGGTGACTTGTGCATACAGGCCTGCGCCAACGATCCGCAGGTAGCGATGCACGCGGTCCGCAACCTCACGCGCATCGCCATGGGCCGCGCGAGCCTGCGCTGGTCCCAGGTTGGTTTCGGGCGTACCTCGTCCACCACCAAGGACCAGTCCACACCACGTAACCTCTTCGGACAAAAGGATGGCACCAACAACCTGAAGGCCGAAGACAGCGAGCTTCTAGACACGCACGTGTGGATTAATGACGGGCCTGAATGGGCTCGCGGCGGAACCTACCTGGTTGCCCGCAAAATCTACATGACGATCGAGGTATGGGATGGCCTGCGCTTGGAGGAGCAAGACCGCGTCTTGGGGCGCGCAAAAGGCACCGGGGCGCCGTTGTCGGGCGGGGATGAATTCACTGAACCTGACTTTTCCAGCGGAAAGATTGACACTCGATCCCATGTCTACCGCGCTCACCCAGACAACAATGATGGAATCCAGATGCTGAGGCGAGGATATAACTATGCTGACGGAAGCAATGAGTTTGGCCGCCTTGACGCAGGCTTATTCTTCATAGCCTTCGTCTCCTCCCCTGGCCGTTTTGCCAAGGTGCACTCCAACCTTGCGCGTGATGACATGTTCGTGGAATATCTGAAAACCCAGTCATCTTCCACGTTCATCGTCCCACCTGGGACCAATGAAGGAGAGTACGTGGGACAAAAGCTTTTTGGCTAGTCCCACATGCAATTAGCTCCCCTGGCTTTAGCCAGGGGAGCTAATTTTTAGGCGCGCTCGCCAATCCACTCAGAAAACTTCTGATCCGTGAGGCGCTCATATGCTTCAACGTAGCGCTCGCGGGTGGCTTCCACTACAGAGCCTGGAAGCGCTGGTGGTGGGGTTTCTCCATCCCAGCCAGATTTAGCACTGGTCAGCCAGTTGCGCACGTACTGCTTGTCAAAGCTTGGCTGAATTTTGCCCTCTTCGTAGGAGTCGGCTGGCCAGTAACGGGATGAGTCTGGGGTTAGGACCTCGTCGCCAATGACCAGGTTTCCGTCCTCATCGAGTCCGAACTCAAACTTGGTATCTGCAAGGATGATGCCCTTGCTCTCTGCGATCTTGGCTGCCTCGGCGTAGATTTTCAGGGATGCTTCCTTCAGCTCGGCTGCTCGAGCAGCGCCCAGCTTCGCCTCTACAGCTTCAAAGGTGACGTTCTCATCATGGTCACCAATCTCTGCCTTCGTTGCAGGGGTGAAGATTGGCTCCGGTAGCTTGGAGGATTCCACCAATCCCTCAGGAAGCTCGACACCGCACACGGTGCCATCCTCTTGGTACTCTTTGAGGCCAGATCCGGTCAGATATCCACGCACTACGCACTCGAATGGCAGCATTTTCAGCTTCTTCACCACGATTGCACGACCGAGCACTTCCTCGGGGATGCGTGGATCATCGATGTCGCCATCAAGGTGGTTGGGGAAATTGATCTCACCAAAGAAGAACATGCTCATTGCGGTGAGCACGCGACCCTTGTCTGGGATCTCTGGATCGAGAACATAATCGTAGGCAGAGATTCGGTCACTGACAACCATGAGCAAGGTGTCATCGTCGATCTCGTAGATCTCGCGGACCTTACCTGCGGAAATATGGTTGTACTGGGAAAGTTCTGGACGCATAATGGGAAATTTTAGACCTATCAGCCAGAAATGGTGAACCGATAGCACATTTTGGGGCAGAGGTTTAGGCGAAATCACAAAAACCCTGCCCCAGTAGTGTAGGTATCTCCGCCCCGCTGGGCTCTCGCGTGCGGCTGTTACAGGATCTCGCCTGGAACGTAGTTCGCGTACTCAGGGTAGCGGTTGACCAGGTCCTGGATGCGGTCGAGGACGCGGGAGACCTGATTCTCAGCGGCACCAATGAAGGCGTGGCGATCAGCCAATGCCTCGTCCAGCTGCTCGCGGGTCATTGGTAGGCGCTCGTCTGCGGCAAGGCGCTCGATGAGGTCCTGCTCGCCACCGTTTTCGCGCATGTTCAAAGCTACGGCAACGGCGTTCTCCTTGATAACCTCGTGGGCGGTCTCACGGCCAACGCCTGCGCGGACTGCTGCCATGAGGATGCGGGTGGTGGCCAAGAATGGCAGGTAGCGCTCAAGCTCGCGGTCGATCATGGCTGGGAATGCGCCGAACTCGTTGAGCACGGTGAGGAAGGTCTCGAACATTCCGTCCAGCGCGAAGAATGCGTCTGGGAGAGCAACGCGGCGTACCACGGAGCAGAATACGTCGCCTTCGTTCCACTGCTGACCGGACAGGTCAGCCACCATGGTGAGGTAGCCGCGCAGGATGATCTGCAAGCCGCCTACGCGCTCGCAGGAGCGGGCGTTCATCTTGTGTGGCATTGCGGAGGAACCAACTTGGCCTTCCTTGAAGCCTTCGGTGACGGTTTCGTTGCCGGCCATCAGGCGGATGGTGTGTGCTAGGGAGGATGGGCCGGCACCCAGCTGCACGAGGGTGGAGACGGCGTCAAAATCTAGGGAACGTGGGTATACCTGACCAACGGAGTCGAATACGCGGCCGATGCCCAAGTGGTCAGCGATCTGGGTCTCGAGGGAGCCGAGCTTCATCTCGTCACCGCCCATCAGGTCCAGCATGTCCTGTGCGGTGCCCATTGGCCCCTTGATGCCGCGCAGCGGGTAGTGGCGCAGAAGCTGCTCACAGCGTTCGATGGCCACCAGCATCTCATCGGCGGCGGAGGCGAAGCGCTTGCCCAGGGTGGTTGCCTGCGCAGCTACGTTGTGGGAGCGCCCAGCCATGACGAGGGACTGGTACATCGCAGCGCGCTTACCTATCTGGTTCACCACGGCAACGGCCTTGCCCAGAACCAGCTCAAGGGAGCGGTAGATTTGCAGCTGTTCAACGTTTTCCGTGAGGTCGCGGGAGGTCATGCCCTTGTGAATGTGCTCGTAACCGGCAAGCGCGTTGAATTCCTCAATGCGTGCCTTCACGTCATGGCGGGTGACCCTCTCGCGTTCCGCGATGGATTCCAGATCGATCTGGTCAATAACAGCCTCGTATGCCGCGATTGCATCGTTGGGAATGTCAACGCCCAGGGCCTTCTGGGCGCGCATCACGGCGATCCACAGCTGGCGCTCCATGACAATTTTCGCCTCAGCGCTCCACAAATTGGAAAGGTCTGCTGATGCGTAGCGGTTGGACAGTACGTTTGCGATTCTCTTCTTTTCAGCCACGTCGCCCATTATCGCACGATCTCCCCAATTTTTAACCCCTTATCTCCCCCTCATCTGCGTGAGCCACGAATCCAATTTTTTCATACACCCTGTTCGAGATCGGGTTCGCTTGGTCCGTGTACAGACGCGGGGTGAGCCCGCGATCCAGGAAATCCTGCGAGAGCCTTGCCACTACCCAACCTGCATATCCGCGCCCGCGGTGCTGCATAGGGGTAAACACCGGGCCAAAGTGGGCGATGCCGAACCCCACCTCCGCCGCCCTAGTCATGTGCACCGGCGTGCCATCGACTTCCCAGAACCAGTACAGACCCGCTTGGATCGCGCCGCGAAGCTCCTTCTCCCGCAACCTTCCGGACGTTAAGCTTGCGATCATTTCCGGTGATGCCTCACGCCCAGCGTCTGCTTCAGCGTCGATGACAAATTGCCTATCCCACGCAGCGATCAGGTCGTAGTCCCCCATCGTTGCTCGGCGCAGGGTACCCTCAGGCCGCTTAGGCCAATCCACCGATTCAAGAAAGAAAAGACGAGACTGGAACGTGACGCGAGGCGTTCGCCCCAACGAGCTAAGCAGTGCCGTGCATGAATCCACGTTGCCGTTGGCGGCAGTAATGTCTTCCTCCCTATCCTTGAGCGCTAACGCCAATGCTGCGATGTGCTCGTCACTCATCTTGGGCAAAAACAGCGCATGCGGGGCGTGCGGTTGCGTGCGCATTGCTACGTTCACCACCGTTTCCCCATCACAAATTGCCGCAAACCAGTACGGCTCGTTGGCTACAGGCTGTCTAGTGGTCTGTGACGCAATGACGGAACAATCGCGTACATGAGTACGCAAGAAATCCCCAGCGCGATCACTAAAGGCTTGAGGGGCTGAGAAGAATTCAACGTGCATTCAGGTATTCCTTTAACCTCCGGCAGGCTTCCTTGGTGTCCTCCACGGAGGCGCATAAAGATACCCGCATCCATTCCTTGCCGTGCTCAAGATCAAAATCGACGCCCGGCGCGAAGGCTACACCGATTTGTTCGACGAGCTCATTGCACCAGGCCTCGGAGTTGTCTGTGTAGTCGGAGACCTTTACCCAGAGGTAGAGGCCACCGTCCGGATCGGCGAACGTGCCCAGCCCCATGGCCGGAAATTCCTTGAGAAGAATCTCTCGAGCTTGGGCGTAGCGGGCCACGTGGGCGTCTAGTTCCGCTATTGCTTCGGGTGTGAAGGCGCCGAGGGCGGCGCGTTGGGACACCGCCGGCGGACACAGCGACAGCGATCCCTGCAGGTTTTTGAAGGTCTCCACGTGTTCTTCTGGCATGATCAGCCAGCCCACGCGCCAGCCAGTCATGGAAAAGTACTTCGATAGCGTGCCCACCACCACGGCTTTGTCGCTGAATTGGCGTGCGCTGGCGGTTTCGCGGCCGAAGGAGATGCCGTGGTAGTCCTCGTCGGAAAGAAGCAGGCAGTCATTCTCTTCGCACCAGTGGGCGATGTTGCATAGTTCCTGCGGGTCGATGATGGTGCCGGTGGGGTTGCCGGGGCTGGTCACGATCACCAGTTTTGGTTTTACTTCCTCCAGCATTGCGGCGGTGGGCTGGAAGCGGGTCTCCTCCGTGCAGCGCAGCTCCACCACGTTGGCGCCTAGGGTTTTCAGGATGTTGCGGTACGCCGGGTAGCCCGGCGTGGCAATGGCCACGGTGTCGCCGTGCTCGAGGTACATCAGGAACGCGGCCACAAAGCCCGCTGAGCTACCCGTGGTGATGACCACGTTGCGTGCCGACGTCCCCACGCCGTATTTCTGCGCGTGCCAGCGCGCGATCACCGCGCGCAACTGTGCGTCGCCGATGATCTCCGTGTAACCCAGGGGGTCGTCGTAAAGCACCTCACTGACAGCATCCAGTGCGGGCCGTGGCCCGCCTGTCGACGGCTGCCCCACGCACAGCATCAAGGTGTCCTTGCCCTCGTGGCGACGCTTGTGGATGAGGTCCAGCATCTCCATCACGCGGAAGGGCTCAACTGTGCTGCGAGAAGATAGGTTAACCATGAGCACAGTGTAGCCCTCGGCGCAGGTGACGCGAGGGGAGATTCACGGCTTCATGCAAGTGGCCCATGCCGATCATGTGATCAGCATGGGCCGGGGCACAGGTTCCTCAGGCTAGCCACGGGACGCGGCCGTGAGGAAAGCAGGGTGGTTATTTGAAAGAGGCGATGAGCTGATTGACCTGCTTGGAATCAATATTGACGTTCACGCCTTGAACGTGTGCCTGATTATCCAGCAGAAGCAGGAGGTCACCCACTGTGTAGTCACCTAATGCGAGGTTCTTAAGATCAGCAGTTGGGATCTCGCCCTCCTTGGCCAGTTTCTCCACTTGGCGGACGAAGTCCTCAGCACCGTCACCAAGACCTGCATTCTTGGCAGCCTCAGTGACGGCAGGCGCAGCAACCGCACCAGCAGCAAGGGCCAGTACAGCGCCCACCAGTGCGGTGGCATCCATGCCCAAGTCCGCCCCAGCCGGAACATTGAGACCATTGAGCTTGCCACCGGCGGCGTTGAGGTTGCCCGCGGCAAAGCCGGCGAGCTGGCCCTTATCGCCGTTAAACAGGTTCATGTCCACCGGCGTATTGATACCCGCAACTCGGCCAGAGTCAGAGCGCTGCCACATGGCAAGCTTGTTCCAACCACCCACGGGGCTCGGCGCGTGGTTCTGGTAGGCAGCCAACCACAGTGGGTACTCCGCAAACTGCTTAGTGTTACCCATGTGGTCGCTCCAGAAGTAGCGGTAGGTGTAGATCATTGGGCGCTTGCCCGTCAGGCGTTCAAGCTCCACGAGGAACACACGGGTCCATGCCTGCAGGGCGACTGGGCTCAGGCCTTCAGCAACCTCTAGGTCAAGAACCGGCGGCAAGTTCTGGCCCGGCGCATTCTTGATCTGCTGGGCAAAGTGGCGAGCCTGCGCGAGCGGGTCACCCGCTGGGCGGGCGTAGTGGTAGGCACCAACCTTGAGGCCAGCTGCCAGCGCTTGGCGAACGTCCTCCTCGTAGAAAGGGTTGATATAGGTACTACCCTCGGTGGCCTTGACCATCGCAAAATCTTGGGAGCCGTTGACCGCATTCCAGTCAATGCCCTGTGCACCTGGGTGCTGGTAGTTGGCCACGTCAACACCCGTTGCGATGCCGGAAGTGGCAATAGCCTGTGGCGCAACAACGGTTGAGAACGCCAGCGCTACTGCAGTGGCAACGGACAGTAATCCACGAGATTTTTTCATGACTAGCACGATACAACATCTGCCCCAATAGTCACAGTATTAACATCAGTTTCTTTTTTGGGTGTGCCATAAGATACAAAAAGCCTGCCTACGTGAGTAGGCAGGCTTATAGCGGAAAGATTGTTAAATAGTGATGCGCCCTTCAACGGCAGGAAGTGCGATATCGCTGCGGTAGTGGGATCCCTCCAGCTGAATGTCCTTGATAACGTCATACGCAGCATCCCGCGCATCAGCCAAGGTAGCCCCCTTACCAATCACATTGAGAACACGGCCACCAGCCGAAATCAGGTTGCCTTCCCCATCCTTAGCCGTGCCAGCATGCAGCACTGCCTCGTGATCAGCGCCGGTGATGATATCCCCCGTCACTGGGGAGGCCGGGTAGTTGTTGGCCGCGAGAACAACAGTCAGGGCGTAGCCTTCCTCCCATTGAAGTGGTGGCAACTGCGCAAGCTTACCGTTAGCTACTGCACTCAGCACCTGAGCCAGTGGGGTCTTCAGTAGTGCGAGCACAGCCTGGGTCTCAGGATCACCAAAGCGGCAGTTGAACTCCACCACGGATGGGCCTTCCGCGCCCCAAGCCAAACCCGCGTACAGCAGGCCGGAATAGGCACAACCGCGGGCGACCATCTCCCGAGCAACGGGAACACATACCTCATCCACGATGCGCGCGACGCCGTCCTCCGGTAGCCACGGCAACGGGGTGTACGCGCCCATGCCACCGGTGTTTGGCCCCTCGTCATTGTCCCCCACACGCTTGTGATCCTGAGCGGGAAGCAAAGGAACTACGGTCTCGCCGTCAACAAGGCAGAACAGGGAGACCTCAGGCCCCTCAAGGAAGGATTCCAGCAGAACGGGATTGCCGGCCGCCGTCACGGCGTCCACGTGAGCACGCGCCTGCGCACGATCCTCAGTCACCACAACGCCCTTGCCGCCGGCAAGGCCGTCATCTTTAACAACGTAATGGGGACCAAAGTTGTCTAGTGCTGCATCCTTTTCTTGATCGGTAGCATCCGGGGAAATCTGCTGCGCATGGGCAGTCTTAACCCCCGCCGCAGCCATGACATCCTTGGCAAACGCCTTCGACCCCTCAATGCGCGCCGCATCCTTGTTAGGGCCGAACACGGCAAAGCCATTCTCACGCAGCACGTCCGCCACACCGGCAACCAGTGGAATCTCTGGGCCAACCACCACCAGATCGGCTTTAATTTCCTGAGCCAAGGCCAACATCGCGGCAGGATCATCCACCTGCTTTGCCTCTGGATGAATGGTGGCGATCTTCTCCATGCCTACGTTTCCTGGTGCAACGTGCAACTCAGACGTAGCCGGATCTTTGGAGAGACCAAGTGCGAGGGCGTGCTCACGGGCACCGGAACCAATTACAAGAATGCGCATGGAAACATATTTTAGCAACGAACAACACGTAGTACCCTTTAAACCATGAGTAGCGTATTCACTAAGATCATCAACGGCGAGCTCCCTGGCCGCTTCGTTTACCGCGATGACGCGGTTTGCGCTTTCCTAACCATCGAGCCACTTGCCTACGGTCACGTTTTGGTTGTACCCATCGCTGAGGTTGACCGCTGGACTGACCTGAACCCAGAGATCTGGATTCAACTCAATGAAGTAGCGCAACTCGTTGGCAACGCAGTCATCAAAGCATTCGACGCACCGCGCGCCGGCTACATCATCGCCGGCTTTGACGTGCCACACACCCATATTCACGTCTTCCCAACCTCAAAGATGGCGGACTATGACTTCTCCAAGGCGATGGCCATGGATGAAACCGATCCAGCACAGATGGATGAGGCTGCAACCAAGCTCAGGGATATCCTCAACACGGACGAAAACGGCTTTAGCCAGGGGTAATGTCTCTTCTTTTGTGGCTGCCCACTCGGGGTAGCCTCCCAGATTCACCACCGTGCGACGAACAAGACGTCCCGGTGGTGTTTTTGCACGGCACCCTCGCATCCCCAGGAAACTTCGAGCTACCGGCAACAGAACTCGCCCGGCTACAAGTCCCGTTCTTTGCCCCCGCCTACGGCAAACGGGGTACCGGTGACCTGGACGATTCCCTCCGCGAGATTGTGTCCTTTATAGATTCGCTTCCAGTTCCGCAGGTGGACATTGTGGGCCACTCACTCGGCGGTCTCTTGGGCCTCCAGGTCGCTCACGCACGCCCGGGTAGAGTGCGCACCCTCGTGGGCCTCGGTGCGTGCTACAGAGGAGTTCCTCTTACATACAGGTTCCCACGGTTAGTGCACTGGGTAGGAGGCCCCGCCTACACCCAGCTCACCGACACCCAGCGGTTTGATGTTCGCGAGCCAGAGGGAACGCGCGTGGTGTCGATTGTTTCTAGCGGGGACACGATCGTGCCCGAAAGCTCCGCCACGCTCGGAGAGATCATTCATATTCACGGCATCCGCCACGAAATCCTGCCCCAGCAGACGCAGGAAATCATGCGGGCTTTAGGCCTTGACGGCAGGTAGCTCCACGCGGAACGTGGTTCCCTTCCCAAGGGCGGTGTCCACGGTAACCGTGCCGTCGTGAGCCTCAACCAAGGACTTCACAATCGCAAGCCCCAAACCAGAGCCGCCCGTGGCGCGCGTGCGGGACGTGTCGGCACGATAAAAACGCTCAAAGATATTGCGGGCATCCTTCTCGCTCATGCCCACGCCATCATCACTTACTTCCACAATGAACTTCTGCGGCTTGAGGTCCAAGGTTTCCTCCGTAATGCGGACCGTCACCTTAGCGTCATCGCCACCGTGCTTGAGCGCGTTAACAATCAAGTTTGTGAATACCTGATGCAGCTTGGGGGCATTGCCCAGCGCCATAGGCAGATTCACGGTGTCTGGGATGATGGACATCGTGCGCTCAGGGTAGGCACCCTGAAGTGAGCCAACGACACTCGTGATCAGCTCCAGCAGATCCACGGGCGCCTTCTCCGTGGTTTTTCCCTCCGCGCGGGTGAGGGCCAAGAGGTCTTCCACCAGCAGGCTCATGCGGCTGGCCTCAGTCTCGATTTTTTCGATCACCATGTTGGCGTCATCTGTAATACCCGAGCGGTACAGCTCAGCGTAGCCTTTCACGCTAGTCAGCGGGGTGCGAAGCTCGTGAGAGGCGTCCCCCACAAAGCGGCGCATCTCCTCCTCTTTGTTGGTCAGGCTGCTGATGTTGTCTTGGATTTGCTCCAGCATGGAGTTGACCGACCGCGCCAAAGAACCCACCTCAGTTTGAGCAGGCCAGTCCTCGGGAACACGGCGTTCCAGGTCACCGTGAGCAATAGCGTTGGCGGTTTCCTCTACCGTGCGCAGAGGGCGCAGGGTTTGGCGAATGATGTAGGAGGAAGCAAGGGCAATGAGAACGAGTGCACCTAGACCGATGGTGATCTGACCAAAGACGAGCCGATTAATCATCGCCTTTTCCCTGGTGATGTCCTTGGCAACAACCACTAGGAGATCACCCTTTTCCTCAGCCAGCGCACGCCACTTCACATCACGGTCTGAGCCGGGCTTGGAATCTACGTTGAACACGCCTTCATTGACGCGGAGCTTGTTAAAGTCCGGTTCGGAGTTCACGTAGTCACCGCTGAATTCGGTGCCATAGGATCGGTCTTTCTCAAACCATCCGTAGTACATATCTGATGGAAAGACGAGTGCCGTAGCTGGACCGTAACTGACACGAGTGCTCAGGCGCCCCTGCCAATCATCAACCTCCTGGCGCAGCTGGGCATCCACCGAGGTGTAAGAGGCGTGCTCGACCGATCGCTGAACCACAATAGAGCTACCGAAAATACCCACCGCGGAGAGCAGGACAATCAGGATCACCAGCACCGTGGACAAAGACAGCCCAAGGACGGAGTTTTTATCCACCAGCTTCTTAAGCCAGGGATTCCCTACTTTTACGGGTTCTTTGGCAACCATTGATTACGAGCGTGGAGTCCGCAGGACGTAGCCAACGCCGCGAACTGTCTGGATGAGCGGAGGTTCCTTGGTATCAATCTTGCGGCGAAGGTAAGAAATGTAGCTCTCCACCACGTTGCCATCGCCACCGAAATCGTAATGCCACACGTTGTCCAGAATCTTTGCCTTGGAGAGGACTACTTCCGCGTTGAGCATCAGGTAACGCAGCAGATTGAATTCAGTTGGAGAAAGCTCAACAACCTCCCCGCCCTTGGTGACCTCGTGAGTGTCATCATTAAGGGTCAGGTCCGCGTAGGTGAGGGTGGAGTCATTGTCCGTATCATCGCTCACCTTGCCACGGCGAAGGATGACGCGCAGACGGGTAATCACCTCTTCCAAGCTAAACGGCTTGGTTACGTAATCATCAGCCCCGATGGTGAGGCCATGGATGCGATGCTCCACTGCATCCTTTGCGGTTAGGTAAAGAACGGGCCCATCAAAGCCCTCGGCGCGCAGCTTGGGTAGGAGCTCGTAGCCATCCATGCCTGGCATCATCACATCAAGGATAAAAGCCTCCGGCTTGAACTCACGCGCCACCTCCAAAGCCTCGAGACCAGAGTGCGCTGTCGCAACCTCGAAACCTTGAAACTTGAGAGATACGTTGAGTAACTCAACAATGTTCGGCTCGTCATCAACAATCAGCACACGAGTCTTGGAATCAGGCATGAAAAGCTCCTAGGAAGTGGTTACGTTCTTTACTTAATTAACCTCCATAGTAAAGCTCCTCGAGCTGGGGCGTCACTGCACGCTGTCTGAGCGATGTCTGTGAGTTAGCTGTATCTACCACTGCGGGTTGTTGAGGTCCACGCCCTGCTGCTGCGCGTGGTGCTCTACCAGTTCCAAAAGGTAGTGCGCAGTACCCCGGTAGGTTTTCTCAAAACGGGGATCCTCAACATACATCCGCGCCAAAATAAGCTGCTTATCCGGGGTTACCTCGTAGAAACGTGCGATGGACTTTCGGTGCTGCTCCACCAGCTCTTGGGCGCGGTCGCTGCCTGGCTGAACGCCCTCGGCTTTGGCTTTGGCCAGGGCCACAATGAGCTCCTCCTGCTCGCGCTTAACGTCCGCCCAGTCACCGGCCCCCATGTTCGCTTGCGCTTGCTGGGACTGTGCCCATTCCGGGGTATCGCCCCATCGGTGCTCGGCCTCCTTGTGGTAATCCTTTCCAAAGTGATCAATCTTCTCACTCACCGTGAGCTCCTTCCCTTGCTCTTGCGCCGCGATGATGGCATCGAGCGCTGAGATTTGTTTAGTCAGTGAACGAGCGCGTCGCATCAGTACTTCACGCTGGCGGGCGAGACGCTGCATAGCGGTGCTGGGCTCGTCCAAGAGGGCTGCAATGTCCTTCAACTCAAGGCCTGCACTTCTGTACACCATGACCACCATGCCCAGCTCCAGATCATCCTCGGAATAGAGCCGGTAGTCAGTTGAGGTACGCCGCGACGGGCTAAGCACGCCCATGTCATCCCAGTGCCGCAGGGTTCGCGGTGTGACGCCAAGAATGGCCGCTGCTTCGCCGACGGTGTATTCATTGTCCATGTTCACGATTCCTAGTCAAAAGGTTGCCGCCACGGCAAGGTCAAAAAGCCAATTGAAACTGTAACGACCGTTCGGTACTGTCTCCCCTTATGACCGCTCAAGCTACCACCCCACAACAGCGCTGGACGTTCCTGCTCGTCATCTCACTCGGGCTCTTTGTCGTCGCGGCAGACAACTCGATCCTGTATACGGCTCTTCCTACCCTGCGAGCGGATCTCCACACGACTGAGCTGGAGGGGTTGTGGATCATCAACGCCTACCCGCTGGTACTTGCGGGCCTTTTGCTAGGAACTGGCACATTAGGCGACAAGATCGGCCATCGCCTCATGTTCCTTGTGGGTTTGACACTGTTTGGGCTGGCGTCACTGGCCGCGGCGTTTTCTCCGTCGGCTGTGCTTCTCATCCTGGCCCGCGCATTCCTCGGCGCAGGCGCCGCCACCATGATGCCAGCAACGTTGGCGCTGATTCGCATCACCTTCAGTGACGTGAGAGAGCGCAACATTGCCATTGGCGTCTGGGGTTCCGTGGCCACCATCGGCGCGGCGGTAGGGCCAGTCCTCGGCGGCTTTTTGCTGGAGCACTTCTGGTGGGGCTCCGTATTCCTCATTAACATCCCCGTCGTATTGGTGGCCACCTCGTGCACCATCGCCTTGGCACCGCCCAACGTTGCGGATCCTTCAAGGAAGTGGGACGTGATCTCCTCCGTGTATGCAATGGTGGCAATGGTGGGTGCCGTTCTCGCTATCAAGGAGCTGGCGCACTCCCCCATCAACGCTCAGATCCTGAGTGCAGCCGTGGTGGTCATGATCATCGGCGGGTGGTTGTTCAGCGCCCGCCAGAAGAAGCTTGCTGAGCCGCTCCTGGCTTTTGACCTGTTCACCAACCCCATGCTGCTTGCCGGTGTGACTGCCGCGGGTCTAAGCATGTTTGTCCTCGCCGGCGCGGAGATCCTCACAACTCAGCGGTTCCAGTTGGCGGAGGGATTTACCCCACTACAGGCGGGCCTCATCACGGCCGCCATCGCGCTAGCTGCTTTCCCGTCGTCCATTTTGGGTGGCGCGAACCTGCACCGCTGGGGTTTCAGGAACTTGATTTCCGGCGGGTTCCTGCTCATTACGCTCTCAGCATTCGTGAGCGTGTGGAGTATCACGATTGATCACTTTGGTATCTTCCTAGCGTCCATGGTGGTTGCCGGATTCGGCGTGGGGCTCGTGATGAGCGTGTCCTCCACCGCCATCATTGGTTCCGCCCCCGCCCGGCGCGCCGGAATGGCCAGCGCAGTGGAGGAAGTGTCGTACGAGTTCGGAACCCTCATGTCCGTGGCTGTGCTGGGTTCGCTGTTTGGAATGTTCTACGCGGCTCACGCGCCGGCTGGCGCGGAGAACATGGATGAGGCAGCCAGAAGCGATGTATTGGGGGATGCTGCCCGTAACGCTATCGATTCCGCGTACATGTCCAGCATGATCATCGCGGCGGCGGTGGCGCTTGTGGCCACGGTCATCACGGCAGTGTTGCTGAAGGGGAATCCGAAGGAGACTGACTATGCGCACGAGTAAGAAGCAGGCCCTCATTACTACCGCGGTGAGCATTGTGGAGAAAGCTGGGCTTGAGGCTTTGACCTATGACTCGCTGGCGCAGGCGTCGGGCCTGTCCAAGTCTGGTTTGATCTATCACTTCCCCACTAGGGAAGCAATGCTGCTGGCTATCAACAGCAAACTCGCTGCTGATTGGGAGGCAGAACTGGTACGGGTTGCTGGTGCACCGGCGAGTGAGCTAGGTCTGAGGGAGCGCGTACGCGCACTGTTGCACACGCTTTCAAGCAACGCCACCCGCGCGGACCTCTTGCTGGCCCTAGACGCCCGCCATAAGCCTAAGCTCCAGGCCGTCTGGGATGACGTGTTGAACAGGTGGAACGTGCCTCAGGAAATGCTGCGGGATAACCCGCAGCTGTTCTTGATCAACGTGATTGGTGATGGGCTGTGGATCCATGACCACATCAACGGCTTTAACTTGAGCGATGAGGAGCGCGCGCTCCTCATCCAAGCGGCGGAAAACCTACTCGCTTAGCGCTGGGAACTAGTTCCCAGCGCTGGCTCTTTGCCTTATGGGCGCGGGATGTTGCGGAGATTGCTCTTGGCCATTTCCAACATGTAGCCCACGCCGCCGTCGAGGACGGTGCGGGTTGCGGCCTTGGCAAAACCGGTGAGCATCTCTAGGTCGATCTCTGGTGGGATGCTGAGCGCGTTCGGGTCCGTGATGACGTCGATAAGCACTGGGCCTGGCGTTGCAAGTGCCTGCTGGAGCTGCTGCTTGGCCGTCTTCGGATCGTCGATTGTGACGTGTGTAAGGCCGATCGCGGCCGCTATGGCCGCGTAGTTCACCGCATCGTGGTCAGTCTCGTGCTCCGGCAGACCTTCAACCAGCATCTCCAACTTGACCATGCCCAGGGATGAGTTGTTGAAAACCACCAGCTTGGTGTCCAGCTCATGGAGCTTCACGGTGATTAGTTCACCCAGCAGCATGCCAAGGCCGCCGTCGCCACAGAATGCGATGACTTGGCGGTCTGGGTTGGCTGCCTGCGCGCCGATCGCCTGTGGTAGAGCGTTGGCCATGGTGCCGTGTTTGAACGATCCGATCATCTGCCGGCGCCCATTAGGGGTGATGTAGCGCGCAGCCCACACGTTGTTCATACCGGTATCAACGGTAAAGATTGCATCGTCGGCTGCCAGCTCATCCACAAGGTTGGCTATGTATTCAGGGTGGATGGGGATCTTGTTCTCCACGCCGTGGGTGTAGGCCTCCACCACCTGCTTAAGCTTCTTGTGGTGCTCCTTGAGCATGGAGTCCAAGAAATCCCTGTCCTGCTTCTCCTCGATCAGTGGCAGCAGCGCCTCGATGGTGGCGCCCACGTCACCGGTGACAGGGTGCGAGATCTTGGTGCGGCGCCCGATGTGAGAACCGTCGATGTCTACCTGAGCTACGTTCTTGCTGGGCAGGAAGTCATTGTATGGGAAGTCCGTTCCCAACAAGATCACGAGGTCCGCTTCATGCATCGCGTCATAGCAAGCGCCGTAGCCAAGCAGTCCGGACATTCCCACGTCAAACTTGTTACCCCACTGGATGTGCATCTTGCCCAGCAGGGAGTGGCCGATCGGCGCCTTGATCTTCTCCGCGAGGGTGAAGACCTTCTCGCGCGCATCCTTGACGCCCTCACCGCAGAATAAGGTCACGGTCTTGGCCTCATTAATTGCTAGGGCAAGGCGCTGGACCTCTTCGATGTCCGGGTGCAGCACGGTCCGCGGCGCGGAGATCCTGGACTGAGTAAACAGGCCCTCGGCAGCATCCTCCTTGGAAATGTCGCCTGGGATCACCAGGACTGAAACGCCTTTGCCTGCCATGGTGGACTGGATAGCGTGGTGGAGGACCACCTCGCCCTGCTCCGCGGAGTTGACCATCTCGCAGTAGGCGGAGCACTCGCTAAAGATCGCCTCCGGATGGGTCTCCTGGAAGAAGCTCGAACCAATCTGGCGCGAAGGAATGTGGCTGGCTATGGCCAGCACCTTGGCGCCATTGCGATGAGAATCGTAGAGTCCCTGGATAAGGTGCGTGTTGCCCGGACCGCAGGAGGCGGCGCAGACGGCTAGCTCACCGGTGGTGAGGGATTCAGCGCCAGCGGCGAAGGCCGCCGCCTCCTCGTTGCGCACGTGAACCCACTCGATGGTGGAATCACGCACTGCGTCCACAATCGGATTCAGGCTGTCACCCACGAGGCCGTAAATGCGTTTAACGCCTTGGGCTTCAAGGGTGCTCACTAACTGTTGAGCGAAGTTTTTACTCATAATCATCACGCTTTCGTCAGAGTTGAACACACACCATCGTCCTCCTTTATTTCTATTCTCGCCATGCCAAGGTATCCTCACAGTGATTATCATGAGCAGATTCGAACCAGATTTAGAGTCCCCAAATGATCCGGGTGCGCTGGAACGCGCTGCTCGCGAGCAGAATTCAGCGCCCGCGTCTACTGACGAGTCCCTGCTTCAAGCCTTCAGCAATCTGAAGGAGGCTGGGCGTGATGACAGCCCATCCGTGGCAACCATCGACGTCGCCCAGGCACCACCGCTGGCGCCCCTCGCGCCCGTGGACACGTCCGACCGCGACACGGTCATGGGTGTATTCGACATCGTCTCCAGGATTTGCGAGATCCACATCAATGCTGGTGTCACAGTCCCCGATTCCCAGGCCCAAGCACGCGCTATGCTGCAATCCTTCGGCCTGTGGAACGTGCACATTGATCTCACCGCACGTCGGATCCGCTTGTATACCCAAGCCACCGCCAACATTGCGGAACCGGTGGTACTCATCCGCGTCATGCCACCGGCGGAGCAGGACTTTGACAAGCTCATCAAGGTAGACAACCTGGTAAGAGACATCCTGGCGGGCCGCACCAACATTGTTGAGACGCAGGAGCGCCTGCTTCAGATTGAGACTGAGCCCCGGCCGTTCGGCCTGCACACCGTGGTTCTGAGCTGGGGAATCATGGGCGCGGCCGTCGCGCTGTTGATTGGTGGCGATCTCCTAGTTGCCACCCTGTCCTATATTGCCGCTACGGGCATCATGTACTTGCAAGCTTTCTTGGACCGCAAGAGCTTGCCGTACTTCTTCCAGAACGTGGCGGGTGGAATCTTCGCCTCGATGCTTGCCGCAGTGAGTTATCACGTGGCAGCAGACCTGGGGATCACGCTCAGGCCGTCGCTGGTGATTGCAACATCCATTGTCACCATGGTGGCCGGCCTAACGCTTGTCCAGGCACTGCAAAACGGCGTGGCCAGCGCCCCCGTCACCGCGTATGCGAGGTTCTTTGACACCATCATCAACACCAGCGGCATCGTGGCCGGTGTGGGTCTGGGCATTCTGATTGCGGAACTGATGGACATGTCCCTCCCGCCTATTGAGACGCTGGCGCCACCAAACTTCTCCTCTGACTTCATCCGTGTTGCGGGATCCGTGGGCGCAACCGCCGCCTTTGCCCGCGCCTGTTACGCCAACTGGTCCGCCACCGTGTTGTCCGCCGCCACCGCTGGTGTTGCGTCCGCACTGTACTACTACGCCCTCGTTCCGCTTGAGGGTGGCGGCGTATTCTCCACCGCTCTTACCGCCATCCTCATTGGCTTGCTCGGCGGCCTGTGGGCACGTCGCTACCGCGTCCCACCTCTGATCATCATGATCGCCGGCGTGACCCCGCTGCTGCCAGGCATCACCATCTACCGTGGCATGTACGGAATTCTTCATGACCAGCTCATTGCTGGTTTCGCCAACCTCACCATCGCCTTCGTCACCGCCGCTGCACTGTCAGCCGGTGTGGTCTTTGGCGAGTTCTTCGCCCGTAAGCTGCGCCGCCCGCGCGGCCTGAGCAAGTACACCGTGGCCATCAAGCGGATGGGGTATATCAACCGCCGCCGACAGTTCCGCCGCGCTATGAAGAACACCCCAGAGAATTCAGTAAACGTGCAGGTAGTCAACGAAGATCCGGCGATGTCTTAGCCGGTTTGTAGACTGTGGCGGCATGAATGAGATCGAGGTTGCCGCCGCCCTCCTTTTCGGCCCCGGCAGCAGAAAAGAAAAAGTACGCACACTCAAGGAGCATGGTCCGCAGGCATTGCTGGATCTGGTGGCGCCGCCCTCCCTCTTTGGAGGCGAAGGCCCCCAGCTGAACAAGGCTCAAGATCTGCTCCGCCACAGCTCGGTTATTGCGACGTCTATAAGCAAAAACTACCCGCGCATGCTCGCGCTTTCCGACGATGACCCCGGCCTACTATTCGTCACCGGAACCTTGCTGCGCGACGAACCCACCGTGGCCATTGTGGGCTCGCGCCACGCGCGCCCACACGATGTGGACTTCGCCCACAGCCTCGCTCACACGCTGGGCCGAATGGGGATCTGTGTGGTCTCCGGCCTCGCCAGCGGCATTGACACCGCCGCTCACCGCGGCGCCCTGCAGGCGGGCGGGCGCACCATCGCTGTCATGGGCACCGGCCCTGATCTCACTTTTCCCGAACACAACGCGCGCCTGCGCCAGCACATTGAACGCAACGGGGCGTGCGTCACTCAGTTCCCGCCGGGCCAGGCAGGGACCGCCTTCACCTTCCCCCGGCGCAACATCACCATGGCGGCGCTGTCGAGCGCCACCATCATCGTGGCAGCGAGGGAAACCTCCGGCACTAGGCATCAGGCTCTCGCCGCACTGCGCAACGGTCGCACGCTCATCATCACTCCGCAGGTAGCCAAGTGTGCGTGGGCCAAGCAACTGACCGGAAAACCCGGCGTGCACATAGCAAGCTCTGTCCCACAGATCACCGCGATTGCTAACACAGTTAACTGTCACGCGGCATTGAAACAGCAATAAGTGTCCTCGGGAAGACCGGACGGACACTTTCGCTACTTAACTCTCTCTTCTCAGCTGTTAGCTGCTCCAGTGGTTGATCTTAATTTCAGCCAACGAATTTCAGGAAGCACGATTGTGTGCACCCAGTGAGCGATCAGGGCTCGTTGCAGGAAGCGTGAAAACGCTCTTTTAAGCGACTTCGATGACACATTCTCCGGGTTTTCCCACACGACCTTCAGCAGTCACTGAAATCTCAGATATCGACGAGTTAGGAATTGATGTGGGAAGCTGCATTTCAGTTTGTTGGCTACCCATCTCAAAGGAGATTGTCTCCGGTTCTTCGGAGCCTGATTCCTTCCCTATTTTCACCTCAATACGATCACCAGGTTGGCCCTTGTACGTAATGAAAGCAACGGGCTTCTGGTGGTCGATATCCACTACTTGAGGATCGCATTTTCCATCACTAGACACGTTGCCAAGAATTGGATCGTCAGGCTCGCGGATGAGGAGATCTTCGTCCGCTGACTGAGTGGCCCCAGGGGCGGGCACTAGTTCAGGTTGCGTTGAGCATCCCGAAATGAAAGCCGCGACAACTAGGAGGCATGCTGCTACGTGGTGTTGCTTTTTTACCAATCGGATCGCTCCTCACACTGAATCCCGTTAGGAAAGAACACAGAACCAGGTATTCCGTTGCCGTCTCGGAACGTCACGAAAGCACCCTAGGGAAAGGCTACAAGAACCTTGCCTTTTTCCATCGCGTCTTTCTGACAACCAGTGGTAACCATGTAGCTTTCGCCGTATGAGGTACCAAAGGTTGCGCTGAAGGCCTTTACGTCCACTCCCCCTTAGTCGTGCACATAGCCTTGCGTTCTGCTGACGGATACGGGCTTAGCAGAAAAAGACCAGCTTGCTGAGTAAAGGGATAGTCAGCAAGCTGGTCTAGATGAGCTGAAGACGAGACTTGAACTCGCAACCTACGCATTACAAGTGCGTTGCGCTACCGATTGCGCCACTTCAGCACGTGTCAAAAAGACACGCCCAAATAGTAACCTACTTGCCTGCTACTCACCAACACAGGGAGCAAGTTAGCTAAAACAGCGGGCTTAGGGATACCTTAGGATGGCAAAACGTAAATAGGCTCAAGGGAAGTTGAAGGGGCACGAGTGGGACTACTAGACAAGCTGCGAAACGTCGCACAATCCAGCGACAATCTCGCAACCATTGACGTAGTCAAGGCAGCCCCGCCACCATCGCCGCTGGCTCCCGTTGATCTGACAGACCCACAGCAGGTTGCGGGTGTTATGGATGTAGCGGCCCGAATCGGTGACATCCTGCTTTCCTCCGGCACATCCAATCGCGATACCGTCGCACAGATCCAAGCGGTTACCTCCGCCTACGGTTTGGTCTACTCACACGTAGACATCACCCTCAACACCATCACACTGTTTGCAACAATTGGTGATGACACCAAAAAGACCCCTTTGAGCGTGTTCCGCGTGGTCAGTACCATGACCACGGATTTCTCCAGACTCAGTGAAGTCGACCGCCTCATCCGTTCCATCCAGGCCGGCGCCACCACCCCAGAGATGGCCATGCGTATCCTCGACAACATTTATGCGGCCAAGCCCAGCTACGGGGAGAAAGTGGCGCTGCTTGGCTGGGGTGGACTCGGCGCATCCGTGTCCGTCTTGCTTGGCGGAAACCTATTCATCGCTTTCGTGTCATTCCTCCTCGCCATCGCCATCATGGGATCTGCGAAGTGGATGGACAAGCACGGGTTACCAGTCTTTTTCCAAAACGTCATCAGCGGATTCCTTGCCACCGTGCCCGCGGCGGTGGTGTACGCGGTCGCCGCGGACTACGGCGTATGGATCACGCCCTCGCAGATCGTAGCGTCCGGCATCATCGTGATGCTGGCAGGACTGACACTTGTGCAAGCGCTGCAGGACGGCATCACTGGAGCACCAGTGACAGCGGGCGCCAGATTCTTTGAAACGATCCTGCTTACCGCCGCCATCGTGGCCGGCGTGGGCGCGGGCATCCAGGTGGCAGAGTTGCTGAATATTACGCTGCCACCACTGGAAACGGTCACCACAGACACCTACACCTCCGGTGCCGTCAAAGCACTAGCAGGCGCGTGCGCATCCGGTTTCTACGCGCTCGCCTGCTACGCGCAGTTCCGCTCCATCGTGGTCTCCAGCCTTGCGGCACTCACGGGTGCCGTGGTCTTCTACGTAGCGCTCATCCCCATGGGAATTAGCCAGGTGGCCGCCACAGCAGTGTCAGCTACCCTGATCGGATTGGCCGGTGGCCTGCTGGCGCGTCGTTTTATGATCCCACCGCTGATCACGGCGCTCGCCGGAATTACCCCCATGCTGCCTGGCCTGTCCATTTACCGCGGAATGTACGCAGCGCTCAATGAGCAGATGCTGGTTGGATTCACCAACGTTGCGTTGGCGCTATCTATCTGTTCGGCGTTGGCTGCGGGCGTCGTGTTCGGCGAATGGATTGCCCGTCGCCTCCGCAGGCCGCCAAAGCTTAATCTGTACGCCGCTTTCCGTCGCACCCGCCGATACACGTTCGACGAGCCAACCGATCCAGACACCACCAGCTTCACCGTGGTGGATGCAACCCACACGGCACGCGGACGTCGCCTGATCCGAAAGTCTCAAGCTAAGCAAAAAGAGCAATAAACGGGTACAATAAATGACTCGGACTGCGATTTTAAAAAGTGAAAATCGCTAGACTGACTGTTTTTAGGATTTATCATTATCCCCAGGAGGACCCTTGCCACCTAAGGTTTCAGACACCCGCGCCGCATCAGCTGAATCCCTGCACGCTGTTGAAGCAGAGACCGCGGCTGGCGCACGCCGTATTGTTGCCACCTACGCTGAGGACTTCTTCGACGGCGTCACGCTCATGTGCATGCTCGGTGTAGAGCCTGAGGGACTGAGCTACCGCAAGGTTGCTGCTGAACATGAGGCAGCTAACGCTCCGAAGAAAACCACCAAGAAATCTTCGAAGAAGGCAAGCAAGAAGGCGTCCAAAAAGACGTCCAAGAAGACCACTAAGAAAGCAGCTAAGAAGACCACCAAAAAGGCTGCGAAGAAGACAACCAAGAAAACAACTAAGAAGGCCTGATTCTTTGTGAGCGGTGACAACACGTTCGTTGTAGTAGCAAACCGCCTCCCTGTTGACATCCAAGTCGCCGCGGACGGCACCCGTACTGTAAGCCCGAGCCCTGGTGGCTTGGTCACAGCACTGTCCCCAGTGCTGGAACGCCACGAGGGTTGCTGGGTTGGCTGGCCTGGCACTTCGGATGACACCCTCGACCCCTTCACCACAGACGAAGGCGTGCTCCTGCACCCAGTTCACCTGACGGAGCACGATTACGAAGCCTTCTACGAGGGCTTCTCCAACGCCACGCTGTGGCCGCTGTACCACGATCTCATCGTGCAGCCAATCTACGATACCGAGTGGTGGGAAACCTACCGCGAGGTCAACCTCAAGTTCGCCCACGAGGTAGCTGAGGTTGCGGCAGAAGACGCCATCGTGTGGATCCAGGACTACCAGCTCCAGCTGCTTCCTGGCATCCTTCGCCAGATGCGCCCTGACCTCACCATCGGCTTCTTCCTTCACATTCCATTCCCATCCCCGGACCTATTCCGCCAGCTTCCGTGGCGTGAGGAGATCGTCCGTGGCCTGTTGGGCTCTGACCTGATCGGTTTCCACCTGCCATCCAGTGCGACAAACTTCCTAGAGCTCACCCGCGAGGTAGCAGGCGGCGTGGGTTCCCACACCGGCCAGCCGGACTCCCTTGAGGTCACCGGCGAAGTCAGTGTCCGCGAGGTGACCGCGCACGTACGCACGCCGGATAACCGCGAGGTAGGCGTCGCCGCTTTCCCAATTTCCATTGACGTGGAAGGTTTGGTCAAGCACATGCCTTCCCAAGAGGAATCCGCGAAACTGCGTGAGAAGCTGGGCAACCCTGAGACCCTCATCTTGGGCGTAGACCGCCTGGACTACACCAAGGGCATCCTGCAGCGCCTGCTGGCCTACGAAGATCTCCTAGAGTCCGGTGCGCTGGATCCGGAGAAGTCTTTGCTGGTTCAGGTTGCTACTCCGTCGCGCGAACGCATCGACCACTACAAGGTCACGCGCTCCCAGGTTGAGGAGGCCGTGGGCCGCATTAACGGACGCTTTGGCACCTTGGGCAAGCAGGTAGTTCACTACCACCACTCCTCCTTCCCTAAGTCTGACTTGGCAGCCCTGTACACCACGGCGGACATCATGTTTGTCACCTCCTTCAAGGACGGCATGAATTTGGTGGCCAAGGAGTACGTATCTTGCCACCCTGATGGCTCCGGCGCGTTGGTGCTCTCTGAGTTCGCGGGCGCAGCCTTCGAATTCCCTGAGGCGTACTTGTGCAACCCATTCGATATGGAGTCCATCAAGCGCGCGCTGTCGAACGCCGCGAATGCGCTGCTCAATAATGATGAATCTGCCGTCGAGCGCATGAAGACCATGAACCAGCAGGTTCTGGACCATGATGTAAACCTGTGGGCAACCTCATTCCTTGATTGCTTGCAGATCATCCACGAGTCCAACTAAAACCACTAAACTGCTAACCGCACCACTAGCTCACCGGTGGTGCGGTTAGGTATTTGTTCCCAAAGGATCTCCATGAAAAAGGCTATCGCAGCGCTGCTTACCCTCCCGATGCTTGTCTCTTGTGCGTCGGAAGAACCCCAGCAGAATGTTCGCCACACCGCCTGGCAGATCAGTGAGGTCTACGTGGATCCAGAGACCCCGCCTGCCATCCCGCGCGAGGTCATCGGCGCCGCCGTCATGAACTTTGGCGGGCAGTCAGCCAACGGATTCACCGGCTGCGCTTCCTTCAACGGAATCGTGGCGTTTACCAAGGACGGTGAGGAAGCGTCTCCTGAGGATGCGGATATGCTCGATGTCCGCACCGTGGAGTTCAGCCCGATTGATGAGAACCAGTGCGTGGGCAAAGTTCGATTCGTCCACGATGCACTGGTCCACATGTTGGTGGAGAACTCCTTTGATATCAAGCGCACCCCAGACGGCGCCCTGCGCATGATTGCCCAGACTGAGGACATTGATCCGCAGGGCTTCAAGCTAGATTCACTGGCCCCATCTCAGTCTGCGGAGTAGCTTGAAGGGCTTAAACAGTAGTCCCGCTGCCAACCGTGAGCTCAGTTACTAGACTTGGGTTTCATGAGCGCTACTATTTCTGATCTAGCCCACACTGACAATCTTCTTGTCATTTCCGATTTCGATGGCACCCTCGCTGGTTTTTCCACTGATGCCTATGATGTGCCGGTGAATCAGGAGGCCGTAGCCGCGCTGCGCAAGCTCGCCACCCTCCCCAACACTACGGTGGCTATTTTGTCAGGCCGCCACTTGGGCGGACTCATCCAGGTGAGCGGATTCAGCGAGCAAGAGTTCGTGCTCGCCGGGTCCCACGGCGCTGAGACGAGCGAGGATCAAGGCCTGCTCTCCCCCGAGCAGGAGTTGTTGCTTGCGAACGTCACCGAGGAGTTTGAAGCACTCATCAAAGACGTCCCCGGCGCCTTTGTCGAGCACAAGCCGTACCACCGCGTGTTGCACCTTATCTCCGTGGAGGATCCTGCGCTGCAGGAAAAACTGATGGTGGACGCACTCGCACTCGATATCCCCGGTGTGAAGATCAAGCAAGGAAAAAACATTGCGGAGGCTTCAGTCACGGACATCACCAAGGGCAGTTGGATTGCTGCCGCACTGGAGCGTTACAACGCCACTGCCGCGATCTTCATTGGTGATGACACCACGGATGAAGACGGCTTCAAGGTACTCAGTGAGCGCGACATGTCTGTCAAGGTAGGTGATGGTGAGACCGCCGCCACCAGCCGCGTACCTGACATCGAGGCCGTGGGCGCGCTCCTACAGCAACTCGCCCACGCCCGCGAGGCCGCTACTGCCTAGGCTCGGCCACCGTGTGACCTTCATGGAAGGTGGTTTCTAAAAGCTCGTGGCCGCAATCGCGCTTATTCGCAATAAGGTCAGTAAGCATGCGCCCGGCGTTGAATCCCTTCTGCTTGTTGGGCTGAATCACGGTGGTCAGGCCCTTGTCCAACGACCGTTCGATGCCGTCGAAGCCGGTGATGGACAAGTCCTCGGGGACACGAAGCCCCTTTGATTTCGCATACTCCCAAGCACCAAAAGCCATGGTATCTGTGGTGCACAGGACCGCGGTGAGGTCTGGATTCGATTCCAGCAGCTCCTTCGCTGCATCATAATTGTTTTCGGGGTCGTTGATATGGCGCTCGACTATGGGAACCAGCTCAGGGTCAATACCGTTTCGCTCAAAAACATCCAATGCCCCCAGAATGCGCAGGCGCTGAACGTGGTGGCGGGCGCGCGCCAGACGCTTGCGTGACACGATGCCGTTGTTTTCCTCGCTGTCCAAGCGAATACACAGAATGCCTATCTTTGTGTGCCCCGCAGTGACCAGTGCCTGCGCTGCGGGTGCGATGGCGGCGCGGTCATCAATACCCACAAATGGAATGTCAGACTCTGTGGTGGGCTGGTCACAGATCACGGTAGGCAAACCGCGCTGAAGCGCGGCCTTGAGGTACGGGTCCCCTTCCGCAACCGAGTACACCACGAAGCCATCCACCACCGCGGAGTTCACCAAACTACGGGCGGCGAGCTCATCGGTGGACTTTGGCCCCACCGGCACCAGCGTCATGGAAGTGTGCGTACCGTAGGAGGCCTCAGCCATGCCCGCGAGGAAGTCCACGGACGCGCGGTCCTCGAAGGCATAGGTCAGGTGCTCCGTCAGCAGGACACCAATGGTTCCCACGTGCTTGGTACGCAAGGATCGCGCCATGGGATCCGGCCCCGGGTACCCCAGCTCCTCCGCCGTAGCTAGGATTTTCTCCCTCAGTGCCTCAGACAACTGCTCTGGGTGGTTGTAGGCGTTAGAAACCGTTGTGCGTGAAACGCCCAACTCTTTAGCAAGGGACGCCAGCGAGGTACGTTTTGGGGTCTTAGACATACTCCTTAGGCTATATGCTGCGAAAAACAACGTACTTAACAGTTAAGACATTTACCCCGAAAGGGGTTGAGCTTTGTCGCTGTTATGATTTTGGGAAGTGTTTCATCACGGGCAGAAGAAAGGACCAGAACGCACGCACATGGTAGACATCAAGCCTTCTCGCTACAGCATCTGCGTCGACGGTGTGACGAGGAAGTACATCGCGATTGAGCCCGAAGGCCATGTGCGGGGTGTGTTCTTCTTTCTTCACGGATCTACCCAATCCGGCAACGTTGCTAGGCGGTTCACGGATCACACCTTTGATCACTTCGCGTCCAAAGGTTTTGTTGTCATTTACCCAGACGGCGTGGCACGGCACTGGAATGACTCTCGCGCCACCCTCCCGGAAAAGACCCGTGCGCTGGGCACGGACGATGTGAGCTTTATCAGCTCGATTATTGATCGGCATCAGGTTGACGGCGGCGAGCTGTACCTGACGGGTTACTCTAATGGCGGCCAGATGGTGCTCCGCCTCTTGCACGAGCTGGGCAGGAAGATAAACGGCGCAGCCTTGATCGCTGCCACTCAGCCGGAGGCAAACAACTTCCTCTCGGATCCGGCCGGATACTCAACTACCCCGCTCCTTTTCATGCATGGCACTCTAGACAAGCTTGTGCCCTTCGACGGCGGCCAGGCCGGCCCGCGTGCAGAGAAATCCCGTGGCGAAGTCATGGGATTCACCGAAACGGTGGAGTACTACGCCACAAAGAATGGCTGCGACTACGCGAACCGCACTTTACTGGCTCACAATGACACTCAATCCATTTTTCAGATCGACTACACCGGCCCCGCCCCAGTGCGAGCCATAGTGATGGATGGTGTGGGCCATGTTGTGCCTACCCATAACACCATTGACTCCCCGCACATTGGCCCCGCCACCACACTGATTGTGGCCGCGGACGTCATTGGTGATTTCTTCTTAGGGCACGTGACTTAAAACATGTAATGGCTCCACCTTGGTAGAAGGTAGAGCCATTGAAAGTTGGGCTACTAGTGTGCGCGACGCTGACGGGCGAACTCGCTCAAAACCACGCCCGCGGCAACGGAGGCGTTGAGGGACTCAACCCAGCCCGCCATTGGGATGGACATGATTACGTCGCAGTTCTCACGAACCAGGCGGGAAATGCCCTTGCCCTCAGAGCCGACCACAATAACCACTGGGTCAGTGCCACCCTTGTAGGAATCGAGGGTGTGCTCACCGCCGGCATCCAAGCCAACAACCTGGTAACCGTTGCGCTGGAACTCCTTGACGGTACGGGTGATATTGGTTGCCTTGGCAACCGGCAAGCGCGCTGCGGTGCCCGCAGAGGTACGCCACGCAACGGCAGTAACGGATGCGGAACGACGCTCCGGGATCACCACGCCGTGACCGCCGAACGCCGCAACGGAGCGAATAACGGCGCCGAGGTTGCGAGGGTCCGTGATGTTATCCAAGATGACAACCATGCCCTTTTCACCGGAATCAGCAATGTTGCCAATCAGGTCATGAACCTCGGTGTACTTGTACGGCGGGATTTGCAGGCCAATGCCCTGGTGCATGCCGTTGCCGGTCATACGATCCATCTCGTGGCGCTGAATCTCTAGCACTGGGATGGATCGCGCGTTGGCAATAGCCACTGCCTCGGACAAACGATCGTCATTGCCGGTACCAGCAACAATGTACAGCGCGGTAGAAGGCACCTTAGCCTTCAAGCACTCCACCACCGGATTGCGTCCCACTACGAGCTCGGTGGTTTCTTCCTTAACGTGGCGGCCGCGATCACGACGCTGGCGCTCCAGCTTTGCCTTGTATTTTGCGTGATAGACGCGGTCCTCAGCCTTAGGCGTTGGCCCCTTACCTCTGAGTCCACGGCGACGCTCACCGCCGGAACCCTTCTGTGCACCCTTCTTATTGGTTTTGCGCAGTCCTGGGCGCTTTGGGTCATTACCAGCCATAAAGTTTTCCTCTTTTAGTTATTTAGTGACCACTGTGGGCCATCAGCTGTATCGGTCACGGTGATGCCTGCGGCAGCGAGGCGATCGCGAACTTCATCCGCGGTTGCCCAATCCTTCTCAGCACGAGCCTGCGCGCGGCGCTCCAGCTCCGCCTTGACCAGAACATCCAAAGCGTCAAGGGCTTCATCATTTCCAGTGGCAGCGTCAGCTGACCACTGCTCAGATTGCGGGTCTACTCCCAGCACGCCGGTCATGGCACGCAAGGAGGACGCGATCTTCTCAGCAGCTGCTTTGTCGCCGGCAGCCAGTGCGGTGTTACCAGCGCGCACGGCGTTGTGGATGGCAGCCAGAGCCTTAGGCACGGAAATGTCATCATCCATCGCGGCAACGAATTCCTCCGTTGGCTCGCCAACCTCAACGTCGCCCACCTTGGCCAAGAACGCCTCGATGCGACGGTATCCTGCAGCAGCTTCCTTCAAGGCGTCCTCGGAGTACTCCAGCATGGAACGGTAGTGAGCAGAACCCAGGTAGTAGCGCAGCTCTACAGGGCGGACCATGGTGAGGATGTTAGGCACGGACAACACGTTGCCCAAAGACTTGCTCATCTTCTCGCCACTCATGGTTACCCAGTGGTTGTGCATCCAGTACTGGGCAAAGCCATCGCCGGCGGCGTGGGACTGTGCAATCTCGTTCTCATGGTGAGGGAACTGCAGATCCAATCCGCCGCAGTGGATGTCGAACTTTTCTCCCAAGTACCACGTGGCCATCGCAGAGCACTCAAGGTGCCACCCTGGGCGGCCAAAGCCCCACGGAGTTGGCCAACCAGGCTCACCCGGCTTTGCCGCCTTCCACAGCGCAAAGTCCAATGCTGAGCGCTTACCGGCGTTTTCCGTTTCGCCTTGCTCCATCTCATCCACGCGGTTGCCGGAGAGGGAGCCATAATCAGAACCCTCCGCAGCGTTCCACGCGGCCACGTCAAAATAAACGCTGCCTTCTGCGGCATAGGCAAAGCCGTTATCAATCAGACGCTGCATGTAGTCAACCATCTGAGTGACATGGCCCGTGGCACGTGGCTCTACGGATGGAGGAAGTACGCCAAGGGTGTTGTAGGCCTTGGTGAACTCACGCTCGAAAGTAGAAACCCACTCCCACCAAGGGCGACCATTTTCCGCCGCCTTGTTGAGAATCTTGTCATCGATATCCGTGACATTTCGCACGAATGCGACATCATAGCCCTTGGCCATAAGCCAACGACGCAGAATGTCGAAAGCAACACCGGAACGGACGTGACCAATGTGCGGGTAGGTCTGTGGCGTAGCGCCACACAGGTAAATCGAAACATGTCCGTCGCGCAGTGGCGTGAACTCTCGAAGGGACCTGGAACCGGTATCAAATATGCGTAAACTCACGCCCAATAGTCTAACTGATGTGCGTGAAGTTCCCTACACTTACTTCCACACCACAGCAGTGGCAACGGCAGCTCGGCCTTCCCTGCGTCCGGTGAATCCCAAGTGATCAGTTGTGGTTGCGGATACGGACACTGGCGCGCCCAAGATCTCGCTCATAACCCGCTCCGCTTCCTCGCGCCGCGGCCCCATCTTGGGGCTCTGCCCCACCAGCTGCACTGCACCGTTGCCAATGGTGAAACCATTGGCCTCAAGCAGTTCACGACACTCTCGGAGCAGGCGGGAGCCTGCTACGCCGTCGTACTCCTTGCGCCCTACCCCCACGAACGATCCCAAGTCCCCCAAGTTGGATGCGGACAGGAGGGCGTCGACAAGCGCGTGTGCGACAACATCGCCGTCGGAGTGCCCCTCACAACCGTCAACCCCCTCGAACTCCAGGCAGGCAATCCAACACGGCTTGCCAGCCTCAATCTGGTGGGCATCAGTGGCGATACCTACACGCGGAATAATGGGCTGGTTAGGGTTTGACATCTGGCACCTCAAAAATCGTTGGTTCGGCCTCATCCGTCACGGCTTTGGCCAGGGCGTAATCAATGGGAGTGGTGATCTTGAAGGCCATCGGGTCTCCCTGCACGCAGTGCACTGTCGCGCCGAACCACTCCATCAAACTGGCATCGTCTGTGGCCACAAAGTCTGGATCGTCCAACTCGAAGTACTTCTCATTGGCTTCCAGCAAGGCAGCCAAGCTGTACCCCTGCGGCGTCTGCACGGCGCGCAGGTCAGCGCGCGGCGGCGTGTGCTTCACTACGCCGTGGGCGTCCACCACCTTGATGGTATCTGCCACTGGGAGCACCGGAATCACAGCACGCTGGCCAGAAAGCACCGCGCGGGCAACGCGTGCGATCATCCCCGGCGGGGTAAGCGCACGCGCCGCGTCATGGATCAACACCACGGCATCCTCGGCATCAATAGCCTTCAAACCTGCATACACGCTATCCGCGCGTTCACCGCCACCGTGAACAAGGCGCACTGGGATCTCCGCGTTCAGCAGGTCCTCTTTCTCCAGAATCATGCGGGCGTAATCTTCCATGTCCGGACTGATCAGCACAATAACCTCATCCACCACGGCGGACGTAATCATCGCCTGAACGCTCCGCACCACCAGCGGGCGACCGCGCAATGGAACATAGCCCTTAGGAATATCAGCGCCCAGGCGTGTGCCCTGGCCAGCAGCCGCCACCAGCGCCACTACACGACGGGAAGTACCACTCACATTGCTACCTTTCATAGGAAAACGCCCCACACACCAAGCTTATTCTGGCGCACGGGGCGTTAAACAATTAAGGATTAATCCTCGTCATCATCGTCAAAGTTGAGATCGTCCAGATCGACATCCATATCGATGTCCTTCTTCTCTTCCTCTTTGTCTGGACCAGCAGCGCGGTGACGCTCGATGGTGTCATTGATCTCAGCAAGGAGCTTGTCAGCCTTCTCATCGTCCACATTCTCGGCCAATGCAAGCTCGCCAACGAGCACCTGACGTGCCTTAGCCAGCATGCGCTTCTCACCGGCAGACAAACCACGGCCCTGATCACGACGCCACAGGTCACGAACGACCTCTGCCACCTTGTTCACGTCACCAGAGGCCAAACGCTCCTGGTTAGCCTTGAAGCGGCGAGACCAGTTGCCAGCCTCTTCAACATCCGTCTCACGCAGGAAGCCGAAAACCTTGCGTAGGCCTTCATCACCCACGACGTCGCGCACGCCAACGAGCTCAGCATTCTTGGATGGAACGCGGACCACGAGATCAGACTGGTGGATTTGGAGAACCAAGTACTCCAAGGTCTTGCCACCCATCTCACGCTGTTCGATAGCCTCGATTACAGCCGCGCCGTGATGTGGGTAAACGACGGTATCGCCGACCTTGAATTCCATCTACACTCCTTGAAACAAATTTCAGTCAATCTCCGCCATTCTATCACGGACCCCACCTGCAGTGACGCCGTGGGCGGCGGGCAAACACTTTCCACCCCGAATCAGGCATCACGACACGAAAAAACAGCCAAGATCCAGTGTGAAACAGCACACCTTTTATGCAGTCGAATACCGGCGCCTTATTACACCACCATCCAAGCAACCCGCTTTCACCTGCACAGATTCAAAATGTGAAGCACAGACACCCAACTTGGTAACGGCGTTACTATGCGCCTAAAGATTCCCCCCGTTTGGAAAATTGAATCAACTATCAAGTGTGTGGACGGTAACGGAAGATACTAGAGTATAAAAAGAAAATCTGACTTGTTTTTGACCGATCTTGTAGTTTCGGGATCGGTACGATTACTCGCAGTCACATGAATTTTTAACCCCGAAGTTCTAAACCCGATGGAGGACGAACACGTGAAGTCCCTGAAGGCCACCGCTCGCCGTGGCGCGCTGATCTCTGTAGCCGCAGTTTCCGCACTGGCTCTGGCATCTTGCTCTGCCGGCCAGATTACTCAGACCTCTAGCCAGGTTGCTGCTGTTGACGGCGCTGAGGCTGCCACCGAGAGCAACACTGTAGTTGTTCGTGACGTAACCGTTCACGTGGACAAGGAAGGCCAGGCAGGCCTGAAGTTCGTTGCTGTTAACCAGGACAACACCAACAAGGACCACAACCTGCGTTCCGTTACCGTTGATGGCGAGACCGTAACCCTCAATGGTGATACCACCATCAAGTCCAACTGCTCCCTCGTTGCTGACCTGCAGGCTGAGCTGGATCGCTTCCCTCAGGCTGAAGCTGGCTGCATCAACTACGTTGCAACCTCTCTGCCCAACACCGGCCTGGCAGTTGGCGGCAACAAGGACGTTACCTTCAACTTCGATGACGGCGAGATCAACGTCGTTGCAACCATCTCCGAGCCAGTCTACGAGTCCGGCACCGTTGATCGTGTTGTTGGAGAGCGCTCCCACGACTCTCACTAATTCCTTTTTAAGGGGTTAAAAACTCTTCCAGATCGCTAAGGGGCGGTACCACGTGTGGTGCCGCCCCTTAACGCATCCCCGATGGCGGTGCGCGCAACGAGTGGTTTTTTGAGATTAATCTCAACTATCCGGCGGCCGTTTCACAAGGTTGTGAGGCTCAAGACTACCCATGTCTCAGCCATGGTCTAGTGTGTTGTCCATGGCAAAGAAAGTGCGAAGTATCCATAGCTGCAACGAGTGCGGCTACTCCTCCCCCAAGTGGCTTGGCCGCTGCCCTGAGTGTGGCGCGTGGGGGAGCATGGAGGAGAAAAAGCAGGCGGAAAAGGGTGGCGCTGCTACTGCCATCGCCACCGGAGTAGCACCCGCAGGCCTCGCCCCCACCTCACCCGCGCAGGCAATCACCCGCATTGATCCCGCTATAGCTACCGCGCTGACCACCGGCATCGGTGAGCTGGACCGCGTACTCGGCAAGGGCATTGTCCCCGGCTCTGTGGTTCTGCTCGCGGGCGAGCCTGGTGTGGGTAAATCCACCCTGCTGCTGGAGGTCGCAAGCAGGTGGGCGCAGCAGGCGGATGACAAAAACGCGGGCAAAAACCGCACGGCACTCTACATCACCGCGGAGGAGTCCGCTGGTCAGGTGCGCATGCGCGCGCAGAGGACTGACGCACTTCAGGAAACCCTCTTCCTGGCTTCTGAGTCCAATCTGGACGTCGTTTTTGGCCACGTTGATCAGCTGAAGCCAAGCCTTCTGATTGTGGACTCAGTACAAACCATGCACGCAGCGGGCGTGGAGGGCGTGGCTGGTGGCGTGGCACAGTCGCGCGCCGTGACAGCAGCACTGACCACCTTGGCCAAGAGCACGGGTATTCCCATTTTGCTGGTCGGTCACGTGACCAAGGACGGCAACGTGGCGGGCCCCCGTGTGCTCGAGCACTTGGTCGATGTTGTCTTGCACTTTGAGGGAGATCGTCACTCCAGCCTCCGCATGCTGCGCGGCATTAAGAACCGCTTTGGCGCTACTGATGAGGTGGGGTGTTTCGAACAGCAATCGGACGGTATCAAGGAGGTCCCTGATCCATCCGGGCTGTTCCTCTCCCATCGGGGCTCCACGCCGGACGGCACCGCTGTTACGGTGGCCATGGATGGGGTACGCCCGATCTTGGCCGAGGTGCAGTCGCTGGTGGTCCCCACGGAGTCAAAGAACCCGCGCCGCGCGGTCACGGGGTTGGACGCTACTAGGGTTCCCATGGTCCTGGCGGTCTTATCTGCGCGCGCTGGCCGACGCACCCACACCTCAGAGGTCTATGTGGCCACCGTCGGCGGCATGAAGGTTGGTGAGCCCGCCACTGACTTGGCGGTGGCGCTGGCCACCGCCAGCGCCATGGCTAAGAAGGCCCTCCCACCAAAGACCGTAGTGGTAGGCGAGGTTGGTCTCGCCGGCGAGATCAGGCGGGTCCCCAACCTCGAGCGCCGGCTCGCAGAAGCCGCACGGCTGGGATACAAGAAGGCCGTCATCCCGCAGGGTGATTACAAGCTCAGTGAGCTCCAGGGCATGAAGATTATGCAGGTAGCGGACATCCGCGAAGCCCTGTCTATCACCCTCAGCTAAGCAAAAGGGCCCAGCGTCAGCTGGGCCCTCGGGTGTGGACAGTAACGTAGCGTAGTTTTACCTGAGATTAAATGTTGCAGGCTGGGAAGCGTTGTTGCCCACCACGGTGTGGAGGTAGAAGCTACCCGGCTCTACTCGCTGGCGATCCTCGCACCGCTCCGGCGCCGAGGTGGTTCGAGACCACGTTGCCTGGTAGAAACGCTCTTCCCCTGGCGGAATGGTCTGCTCGCCTTCTCCCACGGAGTCGTTGCAGTCAATGTCTGCCCACATGCGCTCATTGCTGGTGAGGTTGTACACCTCAAAGCGTGGGGTGGCCTCAGTGAAGTCAATAATGCAGTCCACCGCAGTTGGGTTCTCAATGGTCATGTAGAACGTTGGCAGAATGCCCTCGCCGTAGTTTGGCTGGTCCGTGCGAGCACTGACTACCAAGTCATCAATGGTGCAGGAGTCCTTAGGTTTCGCTGAGGTGGTCTTTTCCGCCGCCGACTTCTCCGCCGGCTTTGCCGCAGACGACGGAGCTGGCTTGGCTTCCGATGTGACCTCGGACGTAGTTACCTCGGCCGGCTTTGAGGTGGTGGTTTCTGCTACTTGGGCCGTGTTTTCCTCATTGTTTCCACCGAGGGAACTGAGAATCCACACCAGCAGAAGGGCAAGCACCACGAGCACTACCACGGCCGCTGCACGGCGGCGTTGGTAGTACACCTGCTGCGGATGCCGGCGGCCGGCAGAACCAGGTTTATTGTTCTTTGAGTTAGTGTCCACGAACTCCAGCCTAAAACAGCCCGCGGATACATTAAGGGAGCTTAACCGGTGTGTCTAACACGGAAATAAGCTCCCTTGAATGCCCTTTTTTAAGGTTAAATGCCGTACGTCCTCACGGTCTGGACCTTGCCGTCAGACAGGCAGTAGCGGGCAGATACCAAAGCGGTGGTGCCTTCTTCTACCTTCTTCTTGATCCGAGAAGACAGCCACATAATCTTCTGACCAACGGCGTCAGCGTGGTAGCGCTCGTAGGAATCCGTGTGGTTCTTACCCTTGGAGCGCGCCTCCAGAATCGATGGGGTGATCTGCTCAACGATGGTGCGCTGGTGGCCCGTTGGGACTTCGCCCTCGCCGTTGAGCACATCAGTTGCTGCGCGAACCGCGCCGCAGCTTTCGTGGCCGAGGACCACAACCACCTCAACGCCTAGGCTCAGCACGGCGTATTCGAGGCTGGCCATGACGCCGGAGTCAACGATCTCGCCTGCAGTACGGATAACAAAGATGTCACCCAGGCCAGCGTCAAACAGAATTTCGGCTGGGACGCGGGAGTCACCACAGGTAAAGACGCACACTCGTGGGGTTTGACCCTTGGTGAGTTCAGCGCGGCGCTGGGCGTCTTGATTTGGACGAAGTGGCTTACCTTCTGCGAAGCGCTGGTTACCTTCCAGCAGTGCTTCCCACACTAGCTTTGGGTTGCGCTCTGTAATTCTATGCATGGTTTTATTGTCGCACCTTCACTTGTGAAGTCTCCTAATTTGTGACATTTATTGCCCGAATAAGGGGTAAATATCCCCAGATGAAAACAACAATCGTCTACACATTCAGCGGGAAAGCTTTGGATATTCGGGGGCAGTGGCCGAGTAGGCAAACAATGCAGGAGTGCGGATACAATGAGCACCAACTATGAGCGATCTTTCTACTGCCCCGGTGAACCCAAGCACAGATGCTGAGCGCGCGGAGTTCTCCGCAGTCATTACCCCCGCATTGCTTAAGTTCTACGCGGATAACGCCCGCACAATTGTGTGGCGGACACCTGAAACGTCCGCGTGGGGTGTGCTTCTCAGCGAGGTCATGAGTCAACAGACGCCCGTGAAGAGGGTGGAGCCGTCATGGATTGAGTGGATGCACACGTGGCCCACGCCAGCGCATCTCGCGGCTGCGGATACCGCGGATGTGTTACGCGCATGGGGCAAACTCGGATATCCCCGGCGCGCACTGCGGCTCAAGGAGTGCGCGCAGGCGATTGTGGATAAGCATGGTGGTGAGGTCCCGGAATCCGTGCCGGCGCTGCTGGCGTTGCCCGGTATTGGGGATTACACGGCCCGGGCAGTTGCGGCCTTTGCTTACCGCCAGCGGGTGCCGGTGGTGGATACCAACGTGCGCAGAACCTACGGGCGCTTGGTGGACGGCAAGTTTTTGCCACCCGCCGCTTCTAAGCGTGAGCTGGCGCTGGTGGAGTCCATGCTGCCTGAGTCCCCAGAGGTGGCCGCGCAGTGGTCGGTTGCGATCATGGAGCTGGGCGCTTTGGTGTGCACTACCAAGCCGGATTGTGCTTCTTGTCCGCTTATCGACGCCTGCACGTGGCAGCGCCTGGGGCGCCCCGCGCCCAGCGAGGCCGAACAAGATAAGGCACGCAAACGCGTGCAGAAGTTTGCCGGTACAGATCGCCAGGTACGCGGCAAGATCATGGCTGTACTGCGTGACGCCACGTCACCGGTGGCGATGCCTGATATTGAGGCGGTGTGGCCGCAGGATCCGGCCCAGCTGTCGCGGGCCCTGTTCTCGCTGCTGGAGGATGGCTTAGCCATACAGGATGCGAACGGCCACGTGGCGTTGCCGTAGTTGTTACTTCTTCCAGCGCCCGCGGTAGCTCAACCCTCCGGGAAGGTTGACCCACAGGCCGCCGCGGGAGTTGAGGGTGAGCGGGCCAATCTTGGTGGATAGGGATGCGCCGGAGCCGGAGAAGTTGATCCAGCTGTTTTTGCCTAATTTTTTGCGGTTGCGGAACTGAATTCCCATAGCCGTCCTTTTTGTGTTTTGTACTGGGTTTCGACATTCGATCGTACAGGATCTAGCCACCCCCTTCTGCGCCAAATAGTAATCTGGGTCACATTTAGGGCGGCTTTTGGTTTATACTCGGTCACACTGTTTGTTCACCAAACCTAAGAAAGTATGGCCATGAAGCTCACTTCTCTGTCAAAAGTCACCGCCGCCGTCGCGGCCTCCGCATTGTCATTGTCCCTGGCAACGGCCCCAGCTTCCGCGCAGTCCAGCCTGCCACCATCAGCCGCCGAGGCCTTTGTGTCTACCCCAACTGACCCGGCCCAGTTCGGCGCTCCCGGCACCGTGCTGAAGCGCACCCCTGCACCGCAGCTGCTCAACATCCTCGGCCCAGACCTCCCCGGCTACGCAGAGAAGCTTCTTTTCACCACAACCAACCAGCACGGTGAGAAGGTCAAGGCCACCGGCATGGTGATTCAGCCTGCCGTCAAGTGGCAGGGCAAGGGACCAACACCTACGGTGGTGGTGACTCCGGGTACCCGCGGCCAGGCCGATAAATGCGCAGCCAGCCGCAGCTTCTGGAACATTCCGGAACTGGGCACTGATCCTATTTCCGCCGTCAACAGGTATGAGGGAACTATCGCCCAGGCACTGGCCCTGAAGGGCATCCGTGTATTCATCGTGGACTTCATCGGCTTGGGAACCCCAGGTGTGCATACCTACATGAACCGCGATGACCAGGCGCACGCCACGTTGGACGGTGCGCGCGCGGCACTCGCGGCATCTGGCGCCGCACCTGATTCCCCTGTGGCATTCACCGGCTACTCACAGGGCGGCGGTGCTGCTGTCGCAGCGGGTGAGGCCGCTTCGACGTACGCCCCCGAGCTCAACGTCAAGGGCACGGCAGCTGGCGCGCCACCTGCTGACCTCATTGCTACCCTGCCCCAGGTCGACGGCTCCGCAATCTTTGGCGTTTTTGGATACGCACTCAACGGCTTGGTGGAGCGGTACCCAGAAATGCGCGCAGCGGTGGACGATCACCTCAACGCGCGGGGTAAGCAATTCTTGGCGGACAACCGCAACAGCTGCGTTGGAGAAAGCATTGCTAAGTGGGGTTTCCAGAAGTCCAGTAGCTTGACCAAGACTGGCGAATCCTTCAAGGATCTTATCCAGCGCGACGAGCGCTTCAGGAACCCCGTTGCGGATCAGCGCCTTGGTCTCAAGGACCTCAACGCACCGCTGGTGGTGTACCAGAACCGCACCGATGACATCATCCCATTTGCTCAGGCCAAGCAGATGGCTAAGGATTTCTGCGAAAACACTGATCAGCCGGTGTACTTCCACGAGTTCAACTACCAGGGCATTGATCCATCCAAGAAGGCCGTCATTGGCCACGCAGCGCCGCTGCCGGAGATGTTCCTAGGGGCGGCGAACTGGCTGCAGGGCCGCTTCAACGGCACCACTGCGCCAGACAACTGCGCCAAACTCTAACCTTTGGGCCGAAAATCGCCAATAAAGCTGGCGGTTTCGGCCGCAAAGGTGAAAGTTTCGCGCCTTAGAGAAGATCCTTGAGCATCGGATCAGCGATCTTCAAGGCCGCTTCGCGTGCTTCCGCGGCCGTCCAGGATGCCAACGCGTAAGCGGCCATTTGCTGGCACGTGGTGAAATCATGGACACGCAGCGCTGCACGTACTGCCTGCACCTTGGTGGGCGCCATGGACAGCGAGGACACGCCCAGGCCCACCAGCACCAGCGCCAGCAGTGGGTCACCGCCAGCCTCACCGCATACGCCAATGTGCTTCCCCGTTGCCTCGCCACCGTCGCAGGCTGCTTTGATCATGGAGAGCACGGCTGGCTGCCATGGGCTCAGGAGATGAGAAAGCTCACCCTGCATGCGGTCGGCCGCCATAGTGTATTGGCTCAGGTCATTGGTGCCAATGGAGGCGAAGTCCGCAATTGACAGCACCTGGTGCGCGCGGATGGCTGATGCCGGAGTCTCAATCATGATGCCCACCTTGGGCAGGCCGCAGGCTTTGGCCTTGTCTACGAACCAGTGTGTCTCCTCCACGGTTGCCACCATGGGAGCCATGACCCACAAGTCCGCGCCGGTCGCGCGCTGCGCGGATGCGAGCGCTTCCAGCTGGGTGGTGAGCAGGTCTTCACGCGCCTGGGATAGGCGCAGGCCGCGGCGCCCAAGCGCCGGGTTTTCTTCCTCGCCCAGGTCAGCGAAGCTCAACGGCTTATCGGCACCTGCGTCCACGGTGCGTACTACCACGCGGCGGTCACCAAACGCAGTGAGCACCTCGGTGTAGGTGGTGGTCTGTTCTTCTAGGCTCGGAGCACTGTCTCGATCCAGGAACAGGAACTCGGTTCGGAACAGGCCGGAGCCCTCCACATCGCAGTCAGCAGCCTTGTGTGCGTCTGCCGCCGTGCCAATGTTGGCGAGGAGCTTGACCTTTCGCCCGTCGCGAGTTTCACCGGCGCCGGTGGAGCCAGCCAGAGCTTTCTCCCGGCGCTGCGCCCTCTCCTCGAGTGCGGCTACGTCGTCGTCGGTGGGGTTAATGATGACCTCACCCACTCCTCCATCGAGGGCGAGTTGAGTCCCGTTGGCCACCTTGTCCAGAATGCCTGCGGCCTTCACCACCGCGGGGATTCCCAGCTGTGAAGCCAGAATTGCGGTGTGGCTGGTAGGACCACCAGCCGCGGTGATGATGCCTAGGGCATAGGCTGGATCCAGCGTTGCGGTTTCCGCAGGCGCTAGGTCATGGGCCACGATGATGGCCGGCCGATCCAGCTGCGGGATGCCCGGTTCCGGTACGCCTCGCAGGCGGGAGATGGCGCGGTCACGGATGTCGTACAAATCTGTGACGCGCTCGGCCATATATTCGCCGATCTTGCGTAGCTTGTTGGCATACACCTCCACAGCGTCATGCACGGACTGCGTTACGCCGGTGCCTTTCTTCAGCTCCTTGACCACGGCTTTAAGCAGGCCACGGTCACCCGCCAGCTGCGCGGTGGCCTCTAGGATGGGCTTGCTGGCAGCGGGGGCGGTGGCGGCGCGGGCGGTGAGCCCGGCTACCACCTGCGCCAAAGCGTCCTGCACCCGGGCCTTGTCTGCGTCTACGTCTACGCAGGCAGGCTCGGTGGTGTCAACACCAATAGCTGGGCGAACAGTGGCCACGGGGCCGGCGGCGTTACCAATGGAGACGCCGATTCCGTGTAGTACTTCCCTGTTTTCACTCATTGGTCTAGGCGTCCAGATCGGACTCAATGAGACGTACTACCTCATCAAGCGCGGCCTGGGCCTCAGGGGAGTCCTCGTCTACGGAGACCTCTACGGTATCGCCGTGCTCGGCGCCGAGGGACATGATCTCGAGCGCGGAGGCTGCGTCAGCTTCCTCGCCGTCGAAGGTGAGGGTGATTTCGAAGTCATCGTATTCTGCAGCAGCTGCGGCGAGGGTTGCGGCAGGGCGAGCGTGCAGGCCAACGGAGGATGCAACGGTTGCGGTACGGTTCAACATGATATGTAGGTTCCTTAATTTCTATAGTTGGTTGCTCAGACGAGCAATGTGTAGTGCTAGGTAGGCCACCTCGTCGTCAGAGAGCACTTGGTCAAAGCGCAGTTCGATGATGGTGGCAAGTGTGCGGGCGCACTCCGCGGCATCGGGGTAGCTGGCCATGATGGCCTCACCCACCGCGGTGTGCTCGCCGTCTAGTTGGTTGGTGTTTTGGAGCCGGACAAACAGGTAACGCAGGTGAGTGATGAACCTGCCCACGGACACCTCGCTGGTGTCTAGCTCCCGCTTGTAAAAGCCACCCACAATGGAGAGGATCTGCTGGATCAGCCCGGTCATGGTGTAGGTGTAGGACAGGTCGCCGGAGGTAAAACCCGCGTTGACTAGGTGGAGGGTTAACGCCACCACTTCTTGCTCAGGCAGTGGCACATCGAGGCGGGCGTTGACGGCGGCGAATAGACTGCCTGCTAGGGCAAAATCCTCGGCGTAGAGGTGTTGGACTTCTGCTTTGAGTGGGTACTCGATGAAGTTGCCGTGTTGGGCTCGGTCTATTGCGGCGCTGATGTGGTCCGCGAGAGCTACCACCAGGGTGAGTTTTTCCTGGCGCTCGGCCTCCACGCCGGATTCTGCCAGTGATTCGGTGACGATGCGGATGTAGCGTCCTGGGATCTCAGCCAGCATTGCGGCTAGGTGGTCTGGGTCGCGGCCGTCGGCGGGCACGAACACCTTGCCAATCTTGTCAGCATCAACTTGTTGGCCTTGCTTGGCTTGGAAGCCAATGCCGCGGCCGGTGACAATCACTTCCCTGTCACCTTGGCGGGCGAGCACCACGTTGTTGTTGAATACCCTCAGGATCTTCATGCGCTGGTCACCTCCTCACGTGTTTGTGGTTCGTTACAAGGTTACTTATCTACGCTCAGCACGGCCACGCCGGTGTGAGCTGTGCCATCAGCAATGCGCTCCACGTTGGCCAGTTGCTTGGAGTTGGTCACGGTCATGACCACGGTGGTGTCGTAACCCGCCTGGCGGACAGCGGCGAAGTCCACGTTCACCAGAGCCTCACCGGCGGTGATCCGCTGCTTCTTCTCCACGGCTGGGGCGAATCCTTCACCCTTCATCTTGACCGTGTCGATGCCCACGTGCACGAGGATCTCCACTCCGTCATCGGTCTTGATGCCGTAAGCGTGCCCCGTCTTAGCCACGGTGGCAACGGTGCCAGTCACCGGCGCAACCACGGTCTCTACGCCCGCGTTGTCACGAGGAACAATTCCCAGCCCGTAGCCCAGGGCGCCGGATGAGAACACGGGATCCTTGATCTCCTGCATGTCCACGATCGCGCCAGCGATCGGAGCGGCCACGGTTGAATCTGAGTTCTTGTCGACGTCGGCAGGCGCCGCACCAACCCCCGCTTCCTGCTCCTTTTCGGCCTCCTTGGCCTCCTGAGCAGCGCGTGCGCGCTGCAGTGCCTCGGCCTTTTCTTCCGGCGTGCGGTAGTCAGTGACGGCAATAAGCACCATTGGGATGATGAACGCCACGGCGATGGCGATCACGTAAACCCAGATTGGCTGGAACACGATGGTGGTAAGCAGAGAGGTGAAAACGAATGCGTCCGTCTTGACGCCGCCGTCAGCCATGCCCAGCTGGGTCAGTAGGGCGATGGTCAAACCACCGGCGAAGCAGCCAACCAGCATGCGTGGGTAGATCTTCTTGAAGCGGAGGTGGATACCGTACAGGGAAGGCTCGGAGATACCTCCGAACAGGCCAGCTGCCAGTGCAGACGCGGAGGTCTGGCGCATCTCAGGATCGCGGTCACGCATGGACACGATCAGCACACCAGCGGTAGCGCCGAAGCAGGCGAAGTTCCACGCACCCATTGGGCCCTGGATGAAGTCATAGCCCAAGGTCTGAATGTTGACCAGCATCAAAGCGTTCAGCGGCCAGTGCAGACCAAGTGGCACCAGGAATGGGTAGAGCATTGGGATAGCGATGGCGAAAATGAACGGAACGTTGTCATTCATCCACGACAATCCGGTGCCGATAGTGTTACCCATCCACACGCCGGCTGGGCCAATCAGGAAGGCCGTCACGGGGATCATGATGGCGAGGGTGAAGAACGGTACGAACACCATATGAACGGCAGAAGGAATGATCTTCTGGAAGCCCTTGTACACCAGCGCAGCAACAACAGCCATCATCAGCGGAACAAAGACGTTGCCGCCGTAGCCCTGCAGCAGCATGGTCATGCCAAAGATAGAAATGGAGCAGGTCTCAGTGCCTAGCGCCTCATTGGTGGTGCAGGTTGCAGCCACGTTCTCGCTGAGTCCCATGAAATCTGGGGTAAGCAGGGCAAACATGATTGCGCCGGTGACCCACGGGTCAATGCGCAGCTTCTTGCCCGCGTTGTAGGCGACCATGACTGGCAGGAAGTAGAACACGCTGTTCCACATCGCATCCACAAACAGCCAGGATGCTGGCTTCTCCTCCGCGCGGAAGTCCTGCACGCCAAAAGCGTCCATCACAGCAGCGAATGCAATGATCAACGACGCACCCAGCAGAACGCCAAGGATAGGGCGGAAGGAGTCAGACAGGTACTCGAAGAAGGCGTCCATCCATGGGAGCTTGCCTTGAGCCTTAGCGCGCTGCTCGGCCTTCACATCATCGTTGCTGCGAACGGCGCTTTCGGTGGAACGCATTTCCGGCAGGTTCTGCATAGCGTTGTACACGTTGGCGACGTCGCCGCCAATCACAACCTGATAGTGGTTCCCGCCCTGCGGAACAGCACCCATGACCTTGGGAATGGAGTCCAGCGCTTGCTTATCCACGCGGCTAGAATCCGCCAGCTCAAACCGCAGTCGCGTAGCGCAGTGGGTCATGGAAACGATATTGGATGGACCGCCAATGCCCGCCAAGATCTCCTCAGCGGTGGTGGTCAACGCCTGAGCCATGATCGTTGCCCCTTTCTCGTGTTCGGGCTGTGATTCTTTCCCAGAAATGACAAAAGACCTGAGGCTGAAGTGCTCACTACACACGTGTAATGAACATTCAGCCTCAGGTCTTGCCTCAAAGAAAGAGTAACAACCCTGAAGTTGTTGTAGATACCTTTAACCCTAAACCGATTCAGCGTGATGTTCAACCACAAACGCTTCATCAGTGACTAGTTTCATATCCCACGCCGCACTACTGACGCCGCTAGCAAAAGAAGGGAGGACACGGTGTAGCCCGTGTCCTCCCTTACAGGAAGTTGTAATTACTTCTCTTCCTCAGGAACCTCAACGCCCTCATCAGCTGCATCGATGACAGCCTGCTGAGCGTCCTGCACGTCCTCGGATTCCTCACCAAGGTCAGGCAGTGGCTTTGGTGATGGGGTGAAGGTGAAGGACGCCTTATCGGTTTCCTTAGACTCTCCATCCCAGTCAGCAACATCGACGGTGACCACGTCACCGGAGCCGACCTCACCGAAGAGGATCTTCTCAGACAGAACGTCCTCGATCTCACGCTGGATGGTACGGCGCAGTGGACGAGCACCTAGGACTGGATCGAAGCCACGCTTAGCCAGGAGGTTCTTAGCCTTCTCGGTGAGCTCGATGTCCATGTCCTTCAGCTTCATCGCCTTAGCAACGCGGCCAATGAGTAGGTCCACCATCTCCACGATCTGCTCCTGGGTGAGCTGATGGAAGACCACGATGTCATCGATACGGTTCAAGAACTCAGGGCGGAAGTGCTTCTTCAGCTCATCGTGCACCTTGTTCTTCATGCGCTCGTACTGGCCATCGGCGTCCTGCTCCCCGACGGAGCTGAAGCCCATACCCACGGCCTTGGAAATGTCCTGCGTACCGAGGTTGGAGGTGAAGATCAGAACGGTGTTCTTGAAGTCCACCACGCGGCCCTGGCCGTCAGTGAGGCGACCATCTTCGAGCACCTGGAGCAAGGTGTTGTAAATCTCCTTGTGTGCCTTCTCGATCTCGTCGAAAAGAACAACAGAGAACGGCTTGCGGCGAACCTTCTCAGTCAGCTGGCCACCCTCCTCATAGCCCACGTATCCCGGAGGCGCACCGAACAGACGAGATGCGGTGAAACGATCGTGGAACTCGCCCATGTCGATCTGAATCAGAGCATCATCCTCACCGAAGAGGAACTCAGCCAGCGCCTTGGACAGCTCGGTCTTACCAACACCGGACGGACCAGCGAAGATGAAGGAGCCGGATGGGCGTCGTGGGTCCTTGAGGCCAGCGCGGGTACGGCGGATCGCGCGGGAGACGGACTTGACTGCGTCTTCCTGACCGATGATGCGCTTGTGCAGCTCTTCTTCCATCTTGAGCAGACGAGAAGACTCTTCCTCAGTGAGCTTGAATACAGGGATGCCGGTCCAGTTACCCAGAACCTCAGCAATCTGCTCCTCGCCTACCTCAGCAATGTCCTCCAGCTCGCCGGAACGCCACTGCTTTTCCTTCTCGGCGCGCTCCTCGTTCAGCTGACGCTCCTTGTCGCGCAGACCTGCTGCCTTCTCAAAGTCCTGGTTGTCGATCGCAGCTTCCTTTTCCTTACGGACTTCAGCGATGCGATCATCAACCTCGCGGATAGAGTCAGGTGCGGTCATGCGCTTGATGCGCATGCGGGCGCCCGCCTCGTCAATCAAGTCAACCGCCTTATCTGGCAGGAATCGGTCATTGATGTAGCGATCAGATAGTTGAGCCGCTGCCGTCAAAGCACCATCGGTGATGGAGACGCGGTGGTGAGCCTCGTAACGGTCACGCAGACCCTTCAGGATTTCCACGGTGAGCTCAACGGACGGCTCTGGAACCTGCACAGGCTGGAAGCGGCGCTCCAACGCGGCGTCCTTTTCAATGTGCTTGCGGTACTCGTCCAAAGTGGTTGCACCAATGGTCTGCAGCTCGCCGCGAGCAAGCTTTGGCTTCAGCAGGGAGGCTGCATCGATGGCACCCTCTGCGGCACCAGCGCCCACCAGGGTGTGGATCTCATCAATGAAGAGGATGATGTCACCGCGCTGGTTGATCTCCTTGAGAACCTTCTTCAGGCGCTCCTCAAAGTCACCGCGGTAGCGGGAACCCGCAACCAAGGAACCAAGGTCCAAGGAGTACAGCTGCTTGTCCTTCAAGGTCTCAGGGACCTTGCCGTTGACAATATCCAGTGCCAGACCCTCAACAACTGCGGTCTTACCCACACCAGGCTCACCAATAAGAACAGGGTTGTTCTTGGTGCGACGTGACAGCACCTGCATAATGCGTTCGATCTCTTGCTCACGACCGACCACTGGATCCAGCTTGCCCTCCTTGGCAGCCTGGGTCAGGTTGCGGCCGAACTGGTCTAGGACCAGAGAGTTGGAGCGATCACCAGCACCGCCGGAGCGTCCACCACGGCCACCACCGAGGCCGGAGCCGGATGGGTTGCCACCGGTACCAGCACCAACTGGGCCGTTGTTGGCATCGTTTTCAGGGTTGTCCTGGCCGCCCTCGTAACCGGAGAGAAGCTGGATAACCTGCTGGCGTACGCGTGGCAGGTCAGCGCCAAGCTTAACCAGAACCTGAGCAGCTACGCCCTCACCCTCACGAATGAGGCCGAGCAGAAGGAATTCAGTACCAATGTACTTGTGGCCCATCTGCAGGCCCTCACGCAGGGAAAGCTCAAGCACCTTCTTGGCGCGCGGAGTAAATGGAATGTGGCCCACTGGTGGCTCAGAGCCGTGGCCAATAATCTCTTCTACCTCTTGGCGCACTGCCTCAAGGGAGATGCCCATGGACTCGAGGGCCTTGGCAGCAACGCCTTCACCCTCATGGATAAGGCCGAGCAGGATGTGCTCGGTGCCGATGTAATTATGGTTAAGCCCACGCGCCTCTTCCTGTGCAAGGACGATGACGCGACGAGCACGATCGGTAAACCGCTCGAACATGTGACACCTCTAGCTAATAGTTAAGTTTGTTTCAGTTTCACCCACTCTAACGCGCGCATGAGACCTTTCATTGCCCGATCCGCCCTTACCAGTAGCGAACCACCCCACAAAGCACTGTATTTGCGCAGGTTAATGGCCATTATTGGAGCTGTACGCCGGTAGCGAACAGCGCCCAGATAAGCGTTGTTCACGGGGTGGACGCGTCGCGCGCGGCGCGGAGGTATACCGCCCGCATCCACTGCGTTTCTTTTTCCAGATCCAGCTGCATTGGCCCAGATACGAAAAAAGGCGCAGGTGGAGCCGTTAAAACTAGCCCAACCTGCGCACTCAGTGATCCTTACACGGGATCAGAGGAATGCGTCGTGCGCACCTTTGGTTTATCCAGTTTCACCAGTGGGCTCACCAGGATGCCCAGGGCCGCGAAGGCCATGCCCAAAAGGAACGCGGAGGCCGCGCCGGAGGCGGTGGCGTCGGAAAGCACCTCACCTGCGGACTGCTTGCTGTTGAGGGTGAAGGTCATGGCCGCAACGAGCAGCGCGGTGCCGGTGGCGCCAGCCAGCTGCTGAAGGGTGTTGAGGATTGCGGAACCGTGACCGTAGAGGTTTTGTGGAAGCCCGCCCAGCGCCGTGGTCATCAGCGGAGTCATTGCCAGGGCAAGGCCGATGGCCAGAACAGCGAACAGAACCGCAACAACAAAGACCGCGCCGGAGACGCCAAAGTATTCCTTGCCGTCCCACGCGTGGATGTCGCGGGATACCCACCACATTCCGGTGACGCCCAGGAAGATGATGATGGAGCCCGGGATCAACAGCGGGCGAGGGCCAACCTTGTCATAAATACGACCAACGAATGGCGCGGCCAGACCCTGCAGCAGACCGCCTGGCATCACCGCAAGGCCGGACACAACTGGTGCGGCCATCAGGGCGTTCTGCAGCAAGATTGGAATGACGGTAACCAGGCCAATGAACAGGCCGAACATGACTAGCATCGCAATGATGGAGTAGCGGAAGCTTGGAACCTTGAAGGTACGCAGATCCAGAAGGGATCGGTCTTCCTTGACAAGCTTCAGCTGGCGCATCACAAAAACAATCAAGGCAATGACACCGATGACACCAACGGCGAGCACCACAAAGTTGCCTTGTTCCAGCGCCTTCTCAAAGGAACCCAGTGCGTACACCAGACCGCCGAACGCAATCACGGAAAGCACCACCGAGATGAAGTCCAGCGGGATAACGCGCTGCTCACCAATGTTGGATACCAGCTTCAGGCCCGCGATGAGCGCGATGGCTACCAGCGGGATCATAAACCAGAACAGGAAGTGCCAGGTGAAGTGCTGAAGAATAACGCCAGACAGTGTTGGTCCGAGCGCTGGCGCCACCGCAATCACGATCGAAATCAGACCCATGATGGAACCGCGTCGCTTTGGCGGGACGACGGTCATCGCTGTGGTCATCAACAGAGGCAACACCAGCGCCGTGCCGGCCGCCTGCAGCACACGGCCACCGAGCAGCACCGGGAAGGCCGGGGCAATGGCCGCCACCAAGGTGCCGGCCAAGAACACACCCAGGGCCGCGGTAAAGATCTGGCGGGTGCTAAAGCGCTGCAGCAAGTAGCCCGTGGTTGGGATGACCACAGCCATGGTGAGCAGGAAACCGGTGGTCAGCCACTGTGCGGTGGAGGTTTCAATCTGAAAGTCCTCCATGATGGACGGCAGTGCCGTGGATAGCACTGTCTCATTCAGAATCATGATGGTAGCTGCTGCAATGAGGACTACAAGCACCATCTTGGACTCAGTTGACAGAACCTCAGGCGCGTCTTTGCTTGCCTTCTTGTCATTTTCTTCGCTCGGCCCAATCATCGCATCCCTCTTCCTCAACTCTGATTCAAAAACTAGAAAATACTATCCCTTTTCATTAATTTTTCCCAATAATACGGATACCGGTGCCCGCTATAGCGAGGTCACCACCCACCTCCCCCGCCTTGCCGTCACTGGTTATCCACAGCTTTTTTGTTGAAACGTCAACAACTTGCGAGTTATCCACAGGAATTGTGAGGGATACGTGATCGGGGCTTGCCCGATCCTTACGCTGATGCCCATGGATATCATGAGCACGCTGCGCACTATCGACAGGCAAGGGATCGCCTTGATCAGGCAGGCCCATGGCCTGCCCAGGCATAGATTCCCCAAAATCCTCAGCACCGGCGATATCAAGACCCTCACCCAATTGGGCAAGGTCCTCTTCGGCCGCACCAAGTTCACCTCGCGGCAACGCGTGGTGGTTGAGCTGGCGGAAACCAACCAGCACGCGTGGACTACGCTCGCCATCATTAACAAGCACGCCCGCACACTCCCCAACGAAAAAGACCGCTGGAGAGTATGGAACCAGCTGGTGAGCATGACAGCATCAGACAAAGAGATCAACGCAGTGGGCAAGAAACTGGTACAGGAATTGGCTGAGCCTGCCCCACCCAGGGCCATTTCCCACACTTTCACCTCCGGCCCTGACGGCATGACGCGGGGCACCTACGTCATCCCCACGGACCAATTCCACGCAACGCGCGCCCAGTACCAAGACAACGTAGACAAAGAAAAGACGTTCCGTGAGGGAGAAGGCGAAGCGTTCTTGAAATTCCTCCAGGGCCAAAGCGCAGTCGATGACACCGAAGACGGTGCGCCAACCCGTAAAACCCCGCGCACCATCCTCGTGATCACCGCCAGCATCAGTGCCGCTACCCAGGTGATCAAAGGTAAAGGCAACCACCTGACCTTTGGCTGCTCCGACGGCACCGTCATCACCGGCCAACAGCTGCTCAACCAGCTCGAGTTCTGCGAAATCATGGCCGGGCTATTCCACGAAACCCTAGGACCTATTGAGCTACACCGATTCTCCCGAACCGCCAACCTGCCCATGAAAATCCTAGCCACCGCAGAAACCATGTGCTGCGCCACCCCAGGTTGCGGCATGCCCGCTGAACGCACCCAGATCCACCACATCGTTGCGTGGAAAAACGGTGGCGAAACCAACCAAAGTAACACCACGCTTCTCTGTGCTCGATGCAACGGAAGAAACGATGATGATCCCGATAAACCCCTCCACGGCCGCATCATTCGCCATAACGGCAAACCCATGAAACTAGGCACGTGGAAAGGCGCCCAGCCCCAGATCAACACCCACCCACGCGCCATGTACGGAGCCATGCACATCTTGAAAGAAGAAGACCGCTTGATCTAAGCCCGTAACGCACAACAGCCGTTGAACCATGGTGGTCCAACGGCTAGAAGTGCTGCCTAAAAGTCCCCTGTCCCGCCCTCACCGCACAAGCTACGCCAGTTCCCAGTATCGCGGTAGTGAGTTATACCCAATAATGCCTTTCGGCATGTGCCCATGTACACCATGCAGGTGAGAGGAGTGCTGTGAAGAGAGTCGAACCCTTCTGCCTTTTCTCACCACCAAGGCGCCATGATCCTCACCTAATCAAACCGAGGTGAGCCGGTCTGATACTCGGCCGAACACAGCGTGGCTTCCGTGCAGTTACCAACTTTGGCTAGCTAGTTTGCAGCTCGGTGGACCAGTTCAGCTGCTGGATTCGGGTATCCAGCAGGCGGTAGTCCTTTGCTGCCTGATCTGCTTTAGCGCGCAGATCGCTCACGTCCACGGTAGAGACGTACTTGATCTCGGAACGGGAAAACCGGTCTTGGCGGGTGCCGGCGGCATCAGCCAAGTTGGTGTAGAAGCGGCGACGCTGCAGGGCAACATCGCGCTTAGCAATTGCATCGGTAAGCGTGAGCTCATCATCGAACATGGTGGCGGTGTTCGTCGCATTGATGCGGCGGATCAGGTCCTCCACCTTGGTGTAGAGCACGGCAACCTCATCCAGCAATTCTTGGGGATCCTCGTCCGGAACGTCACCTTCTTGGATTCGGGCAACCGCCTTCAGCCGTTCCGTCAGGCGTAGCAGCCTGTTCTGTGCCTCGGCGCGCTCTGCTAGAGCTTCCGCAAGTAACATGTGGTCACACACCTCCTCTGTGTTGTTCTTTTCCTCCAGTTCTACCACCTACACAGCAAAAAATGCTCCCCATCCGTAGTGGATGAGGAGCAATGTGCACGCTTTAGCCCTTTTGTTCTGGCTTCACAATTGGGAACAGAACGGTCTCGCGGATGCCCAGGCCGGTGATCGCCATGAGCAGGCGGTCGATGCCCATGCCAGCGCCGCCTGTAGGAGGCATACCCTGTTCCATGGCCGCGAGGAATTCTTCATCCAAAACCATGGCCTCGTCATCGCCGTTAGCAGCCAGTCGAGCTTGGTCCTCGAAACGCTCGCGCTGGATCACTGGGTCGACCAGCTCGGAGTAGCCGGTTGCCAGCTCGAAGCCGCGCACGTAGAGGTCCCACTTCTCCACCACGCCAGGAAGCTCGCGGTGATCGCGGGTCAGCGGGGAGGTCTCTACTGGGAAGTGCTTGACAAAGATTGGGCCCTCCAGCTGGTCCTCGCACAGGACCTCCCAGATTTCCTCAACCAGCTTGCCGTGGCCCCAGCCGCCGTCCTTAGGAACGTCAAGGCCTACTACCTTGGCGAGCTCCTTGAGCTCGTCGACGGTGGAGTCCACCGTGACCTCAGGCTGGCCTGGGAACTTGCGGGCCAGTGCCTCGTTAAGAGATGGGTACATTTCGATCTCTGGCCACTCGTCGCCACCAAGGTCGTACTGGGTGCCGTCGGCAAGCGTGACGGTGGTGGAGCCAGCAACGGCTACTGCTACGGCCTGGATTGCCTCACGGATGGTCTTGGCAATGGTGTTGTAGTCACCGTATGCGTCATAGATCTCCAGCATCGCGAACTCAGGGGAGTGGGACTTGTCAATGCCCTCGTTGCGGAAGTTGCGGTTGATCTCGAATACCTTGTCAATGCCGCCCACAACGGCGCGCTTCAGGAATAGCTCTGGCGCGATGCGCAGGTAGAGGTCAATGTCCAGCGCGTTGGAGTGCGTCACGAATGGTCGCGCTGCCGCACCGCCGTGCAAGGTCTGCAGCATTGGGGTCTCGATCTCGTTGAAGCCCTCATCTTCTAGGTGGCGGCGCAGCGCGCGGATGGCCTTGATGCGAGTCATGGCGTTCTTGCGGGCGTCTTCACGAACGATCAGATCGTTGTAGCGCTGGCGCACGCGGGTGTCCTCGGCCATGTCGGCGAAAGCCACTGGCAGTGGGCGAAGCGCCTTGGACGCCATCTGCCACATCTGCGCCATGACGGAGAGCTCGCCGCGCTTAGATGCAATGACCTTGCCGCGGATGGAAACGATGTCGCCCAAGTCCACATCGGACTTCCAGGCGGCCAGAGCTTCCTCACCCACGACGGCAAGGGACAGCATTGCCTGAACCTGGGTGCCGTTGCCCTCTTGGATGGCGGCGAAGCACAGCTTACCGGTGTTGCGTACGAAGATGACGCGACCAGCGATGGCAACCTCTACCTCGGTCTCATCGCCGGCACGGAGGTAGGTAACGCCCTCGTCACCTGCAGGTTCCTCACCCTCAGGGACAACAACGAACTTTTTGCGCAGCTCAGAAATGGTGATGGTGCGGTCAACGGAGACAGGGTAAGCCTGGCCGCCGTTGTCAATCAGCTTCTGGCGCTTCTCACGACGGATGCGCAGCTGCTCAGGTACGTCATTTGCTGGGGTCTTCTTCTGATCAGTCACGGTGAATAAGAATACGCCATCGAGGGCAAAAATCGAACTGAAATGCACCACCCTTGAAAAGTGATATCACTTTAAGTTAAAGTGATATCAGATTATCTCCCCTGCCCCAGCAGCCCGCACGAAAGGAAAAGATCATGGCCCCCACCAACGGACCATCCCCATCCCCTGAACCAACACACGCGAAAGCGGATGCCTCCACCCCAGTCGGCCACGAGGGCGCACGCGTGACCGTGACGGAAAAAACCGCATGGACAGGAGGCGCAGGCTTGGGCGTGGCAGCCCTTCTTGGCTCGCTCATTCTTATCACCCTTGGCGTATGGGGATTCATCTACGGTGGCTTCCAACTCGACGCCGGCAACTCCACCGGCGCCCTGTGCATGATCGGCGGCGTCGTCGCCGCCATTGCCTCCGTCATCTTGGTGGCCATGGTCCGCATCACCTCACCAGGCCATACCCACGTGGTTCAGTTCTTTGGGCGCTATCTGGGCACCAACCGCCGCACTGGTCTCTCCATCATCCCGCCGCTGGCCACCAGCAAGAAAACTTCCGTCCGCGTGCGCAACTTTGAAACCAGCGCGCTCAAGGTCAATGATCTCAACGGCAACCCCATCATGATTGGCGCCATCGTGGTCTGGCAGATCGCAGACACGGCGAAGGCAACCTTTGCCGTGGAGGATGTTGAGGAGTTCATCCACTCCCAAGCCGAATCCGCGTTGCGCCACGTGGCTACCACTCACCCGTATGACGGCGGCACCGCCCACAACCCATCCCTGTCTGGATCCACCGGCCTCGTTTCTGATGAGATCGCCGCTGAAGTGGCAGCCCGCGTTGAGGTTGCTGGCGTGGAGATCATTGAAACCCGCATTTCGTCTCTCTCTTACGCGCCAGAAATCGCCCAGGCCATGCTGCAGCGTCAGCAAGCGTCCGCGATTGTGGATGCGCGCGAGACCATCGTGGACGGCGCTGTCTCCATGGTCGAGTCCGCACTGGAGCAGCTGGAGCGCAAGGATATCGTGGATCTTGATCCAGAGCGCCGCGCGGCGATGGTGTCCAACCTCCTGGTTGTCTTGTGCTCAGACAACAACGCCACCCCTACGATCAACACAGGCAGCCTCTACACCTAGAATTGATCAAATGGCTAGAAAAAGCATCCCCCTGCGCATCGATCCCGTCGTCGCCGACGCGATCGCGCGTTGGGCTGCTGATGAAGGCAGGTCCACCAACGCGCAAATAGAGGTGATGTTGCGTGATCAGCTCCGCAAGGCGGGGCGCCTACCTAAAGGTGCAGGCGATATCCCTAGGCGGGGCCGTCCGCCCAAGAAGGATTAGCCTTCCTGCTCCCCCACGTTCTTGAACCCAATTCCAACGGGCACGCCCACGTTGTCGATCAGGTGAACCTCGCCCAAAGTCACGCCGACGAACAACCGGCCGTCGCCTTCCGCAGGTGCCTCGCCTAGGCCGAGGGAGCGCAGCTCCAGGTAATCAGGGGTGACGTCGGCGGCGATCAACACTTCGCGCGCCGTGGCAAGGACCGCCTCTGCCCCGCCTTCAGCGGCGTAAGCGCCCGCCGTGAGCGCGGCGGACACGGCCAGCGCCTTCTCGCGGTCCGCTTCAGCAACGAGCGCGTTGGACAGGGAGATGGCCACGCCGTCTGGCATGCGCACGGTAGGTACGGAGTGGACTTTCACGGGCACGTGGAAATCATTGATCATGCGTTGAACGGTGACAAGGAGCTCGTAGTCCTTTTCGCCCAGGACAACATCTGTTGGTGCCACAACATTCAGCAGCGTCAGGATCAAGCTGGCGTCATGGGCAAGATGTGCGGGGTCCTCCATCCCGTTGTCAGCCACGTGGATGAGTGTGCGCGCGCCCTGTGGCCACAAGCTTCCTGGCGTGACGGTAAACACGGCGTCCACCTGTTCCTCCGCCAAGATGGCGGTATCTACGCCCTCATGAACGGAGGCAATCACAACGGCGCCGGGAATGCGCTTGGCCGCACGGATGAGCGCACGGTGGCCCGCATGCACTCCTGCCCCCAGAGGCACATACGCCACCGGCTTGCCCTTCTTCTTGAAGGCACTGGCCACCATGGCAATGGTGTGCGGGGTGTCAAATACTGTGGCTGCGCCAAACTCAAAGGCCATTGTCATTCTCCTCGCTCAGTGCCCACCACTGCGCATTGAATTCTTGTAGTTCCACTGCTGCGCGTGTGGTGAGGTGGGTAAATAGTGTCGCGTCGTGGTCATTGCCCAGCTGCGCTTTGGTTCGTATAAGGGTGGGCACGTCCAGCAGCTGGCGGTTAAGGCCCTGGTACGAGACGATCTGATCTACCACTGATGGGTCAGGGATGATCTCATCCAGGATCTGCCTGCCTGGGCGGGCAGCGAGGTTGTTGAACTGCCCCAGCGTCATGCCGGCAACCAGCGCCTTCAGGTAGCCGTTGCTCACTGGGACGGCTTGGACGTGGCATTCGCTCATCAGGAGCTCGCCCACGGTGGCGGCAATCTCGTCACCTGCGGTGATGCTGCGCAGATTCTCGCTCAGCTGGTAGCTGACCAGCACCACGGCTCCTTGGCGTTCCACTGGCCCCAACACCTCCAGCCCGAAGCGGGGGCAGGAGTGTAGGAAGATTTGGCCCCGCCGGCAAAACGCTGCCAGCTGGCCAACCAGCTCCTCCATGTCATCGGCGTCCACTGCCAGGTAGACCATTTCTGCGCCGGAAATGTCGCTCGGTTCGGTGGCGCGGATAATTGTGTGCCCGGCGCGCTCGAGGGATCCGGTGAGGGTGGAGTCACCAAAGCAGGCGATGCGCATGCGCGGTGGCTGCATTAATTATTTGTCCTTCTTGTTGCGCTTGAGCAGGTCTGCAACGGAGATTGCTTGGGTGTGTTCGTCGCGGCGGCGCTTGCCGTGGTTGGCGTCAGCTTCAGCTCTAGCCTCGGCGGAGCGCTTGCCCACATATGTTGCGCCAGCCTGCTCGCCGGTGCTGCGCTTGCCGGTTCCGCCCTGGACCCATTGGACTTTTTCGAACGTGTTGGTATCGAAGGTCTTGTTCTCTTTGCGGCGTCGCCCGCCTGCCACTGGCTCTGGGGCTTCCACGTCGATGCGCCCGAAGGATCGGGTTTCCTCCACTGCTTGGGCGCGCGTGGTCTTTCTCAGGCTGTCCTTGACCGCACCTGCTGGGGTGGCGTAGTTCTGAGGGTTCTTAGGCTGAGCCTTTGGCGTGCTTGCTCCAAAGATAGGCGCAGAGTCATCTACCTTTACCTCTGGTTTAACAGGTTCTGGTTCAGGGGTGACGGTTTCAGGCTGTGCTGGGGCAGGCTCCGGCTTCTTCTGCTCGGACTCGATCTCCGGGATGCGACGTGCCTGCGCGTGAATCATGGAAGGCTCAACGTAGGAGTGTCCGGTGAGGTATTCCAACTGGGAGCGCATCTGCTCGAGCTGCTCGCGGATCTCGCTGAGAGTCTCGGACTCTTCCGTGCGGATCTTCTGCGTGACACTCTCGGTGATGTCGCGTTCCATCTGGGCCTGGTCTGCGTCGTAGCGCGCCTTGGCTTCCTTCATCTCGAGGTCATGCTGGGCGCGTTCATTGCTGAGTTCAGCGCGGGTGGATTCAACCTGATTGCGGTAACGGAACACCAAGATGATACCAATGACGGCAGCCCACAGTGCCGCCAGCAGGGCGATCTTCAACGCGCCTATGCTGCCAGTGAACAGCATGACGACGGAAGCTACCAAGGCAAGAACTACCAGCACAATGAGAAGTGTTTGTGCGTTGTCTCGCTGGGGAGTTTCCGCTTCGCCCGTGGAGATGACGCTTGGCTTAGTCTCGTTGTTGTCCGCACTCATGCTAAATAAACTACCCCACTGGCTCGCCGTCTGTGGGAGGTGGCACGGAACAGCTGCGTTCCAGCCATACACCAGCGGCGGCAAGGGCCACGGAACCCAGCGCAGCAATGATCATCACCGGCCCCTCTTGCTGCGCCACGGCAAGCTGGCCCATCCGCGGGACAACGTAGATGGCCATGCCGGTGTAGACGCCGCCGAATAAGGCTCCCGTCCACGCAGACGCTTTGCCGATCACCATGAATTGGGCCGCCGCCACGGGGTTGAGCTGGCTGCGATCCTGACCAATTTTGTTGTCTTTGACTCGGTTGCGGACCCTGATGCCTAGGCACACGCACAGCACCGTGAGCCCAAAGAGCACAAAAAGCACGGAGATCGGGACGGGGCCAAGCAGGCCGTAGAAACGCGACACCACAATGAATGTGGCGGCAGCGAAGAACCCACCTAGGGCGAACAGGTAGGACATTGGCGTGTTCTTCATGGTTTCTAAGAATAGTTACTTCTGCGCCGGCACAACACCGGCCACCTCGTCGTGTGGTAGCTCGGCCACGAGCTCGCGCACGTCGGCGCCAAGCAACCTCGCGTGCGGGTCCGCGTCCAACCATGGGACGAGCACGAAGGCGCGCTGGCGGGCGTAAGGGTGTGGAAGGGTCAATACCTCATCTTCAGAGCGAAGCTCGGTGCCTGCCTCGTCCCACACGGTGATCACATCCACGTCCAGCGTGCGCGGGCCCCAGTGGCGGATGCGCTTGCGCTCGGCGGCGTCCTCCAGCGCCTGCCCGCGGCGCAGCAACTCCATGGGGGTGTTGTCTACGCGCACGATCAACACGGCGTTAAGGAACTCATCTTGGTCCGTCACGCCCCACGGCGGGGTGGAGAACACCTGCGAGCGGGCCAGTGTCTCATCCTTGAACTCCTCAAACACGGTCTCCAGCAGTCCGTAGCGGTCATCCATGTTGGAGCCGATGGATAGTACAGCGGTGATCATCGGCGGGAGCGCCTCGCAATCACGGCCACATCCGCGAACTCGCGTGGGATAGGTGCTTGCGGCTTGTGCACGGCCACCTCAACGGCCATGATCTGCGGGTAGGTCTCCATCACCTGATCCGCAATCACGCCGGATACTTTCTCAATGAGGTCATAGGGCTCGCCGGTGATCACGGCGTGGGCGATCTCCGCTAGGTCCGCGTAGCTGACCGTGTCATTCAGGTCATCGCTGTTTGCCGCCGGCTTGAGATCCAGCCAGCAAGTCATGTCCACAATAAAGTCTTGCCCCTGGCGCTTTTCAAAATCAAAAACACCGTGGTAGCCGTAGGCCTTAAGGCCCTTAAGTTCAATGCGATCAGCCATGCACCACAGCTTACCGAGCCATCCGCCAACGGGCCGCAACATCGACCGCGTCGCGGGAAACGGCCACGTCGTGCACGCGCACGCACCACGCGCCCAGCTGGGCGCTGATGGCCGTGACCGCGGCGGTCGCGGGATCGGCCTCCAGTGCTTTCGTGGCGACGTCGTCACGCGTCGTCACGTTGCGCTCCGCTCTGATCGCGGCGAGGAAGCGCTTGCGCGACGCGCCCACGAGCACCGGGTAGTCGTCGGCGATGAACTGCGGCAGGGCGTTGAGCAGCTTCCAGTTGTCCTCCGCGCTCTTGGCAAAGCCAAGGCCCGGATCCAGCGTAATGTTGCGCTCCTCAACTCCCGCCAGCAGCGCCTTATCGACAATCCGTGCGAGCGTATCGCGCACGTCCGCCACCACGTCACCACCGTGATCGGCCTGGCCCGCGGCATCACCAAACCGCACTGTCTTCCAGTGCATCAGGCACACCGGCACGCCGGCCTCAGCCATCACCGAGTACATGTCTGGGTCCGCCAAGCCGCCCGACACATCGTTAATCAGGTTCACGCCCGCCGTGACCGCAGCCTGGGCCACCGAGGCGCGCATGGTATCCACTGATGTCTTGATGCCATCCTGCGCCAACGCCTCAATCACTGGCACCACGCGCGCCAGCTCCTCGCTCGGTTCCACGCGGGTGGCCCCAGGCCGTGTGGACTCACCGCCAATATCTATGATGTCCGCGCCCTGCGCCACCAGATCGTGCGCGTGCGCAATGGCCTTATCAATCTCTAGGTACTTGCCGCCATCAGAAAACGAATCCTCCGTGACGTTCACGATGCCCATCACGAGGGTACGGCCATCAAGAGTCGTCTCAATTCCCAGCACTGAATCTTGCATGACTTAGATCATACGTCTCCCCGTACGCCACCACGCGATAGCCTCCCATCACCATCTCGCCACCCCACCACCGCGTGAGCACACGATTTCCGCTGGAATACGCCACTAGAACCACCGCAGGTGCATGCGCTCCACGCCCTGTAACTCCCCCTAGTTCAGGGCTAACTACACTAGGTCCCATGCCAGAGACCATCTCCATCGCTTCCTTCAACATCAACGGAATCCGCGCCGCCCACAAGCGCGGATTTACCACGTGGCTTAATGAGACCTCCCCCGATGTGGTCGCGCTTCAGGAGGTCCGCTGCCGCGTTGCTGACCTTCCGCTGGATGCGTTCGGTGATTACTACTTCACCTACGATCCGGGCACGCTACCCGGCCGCAACGGCGTGGGGTTCCTCACCAAGCAGCCACCGGCGGCGGTGCGTACCTGGGGCGCGGACGTGCTGCTGCGCGCGCCCGGCGGGGACAACGTAGACCTAGTAGAACCTTCACCCACCGGCGCGTTGGCCCGCGGCCTGAGCGGTTTCGTGGCCGAGGGCCGCTACATCGAAATCGACCTGGCTGATCAGCCGCTCACACTGGCAAATCTGTACCTACCCAAAGGCGGGCTGCCCGCGGAGCTGCAAGTCCCCGGCCGCATGCGCGACAAGCCGGACGGCGGAGCCAAGTACCTGCGCAAGCAGCGCTTCATGGCGTCCTTTTCCCGCCAGCTCAAGCGCAGCCGCACCGCCGCAAAGGCAGCGGGACGCGAATTCCTGCTCATGGGCGACCTCAACGTAGCCCACCAGAACCTTGACGTGACCAACTGGCGCAGCAACCAAAAGACCGACGGCTTCTTGCCGGAGGAGCGCGAATGGATCGGGGCACAGCTGTCCCCGCGCACGCTCGTCGATGTGGTACGCAGCCTGCACGGGGATCAGCCCGGCCCCTACACGTGGTGGAGCTGGATGGGACAGTCCTACGCCAAGGACGTGGGCTGGCGCATCGATTACCACCTCGCCTCCCCCGCACTGGCTAAGCGCGCCCAAAGATACCGCGTGTACGGCGAGCAGGACGGCGTGCGCATGAGTGATCACGCTGCGCTGCTCGTTGAGTATTCACTTCCTCATTAATCCCCGCCCGCGCTGTGCATGGGTTTTAAGCGGCACAGCGAATCACGCAGGCACCGCGTTGATGTGGAACTGACAATGCACACACATCGAAAGCGGTGCTCTCCGCAGGGGGAGAAAAAGACCACAAGACGCCGCACATGGCGTCTTGTGGTCTTTCTTAGGAGGCCTTAGCTTAGCCGCGAATCAGGCTCAGCGCCTCGGCGCGGGCCGCGGCGTTGCGGTGGAAGCCGCCGCGCACAGCGGAGGTTGTGGTGGTGGCACCTGGCTTGCGGATGCCTCGCATGGCCATGCACAGGTGCTCGCACTCGATGACCACGATCACGGAGTGGGCGTCGAGCTTGTCCACCAAGGCGTCTGCCACCTGGCTGGTCAAGCGCTCCTGGACCTGGGGGCGCTTGGCGTAGCCGTCCACCAGCCGCGCCAGCTTGGACAGGCCGGTGACTTTGCCGGAATCACCTGGGATGTAGCCGATGTGAGCCTTTCCGTAGAACGGCACCAAGTGGTGCTCGCAGGTGGAGTAGATCGGGATATCGCGGACTAGGACCAGCTCGCGGTGATCCTCAGAGAAGGATTTGTTGAGGACCTCGGATGGGTCAGTGTGCAGTCCGGCAAAGACCTCCTCGTAGGCGCGGGCCACGCGCGCTGGGGTTTCCAGCAGGCCCTCACGGTCAGGGTCCTCGCCCACGGCGATGAGTAGTTCGCGGACAGCTGCCTCAGCGCGCTCGCGGTCAAACTTGTGTGTCACTGTGCTTTAGTCCTTCTTCTCGTCATCGCCGATGCGTGGAATCACGCCCGTCTCATCTTCGCCCCAGCCGCCCGGCGCGCGGTGCTTGCCACCTTCATCCGGCAGCTGCTGCTCCGGCGCATCCAGGCCCTCTGGCGCAGGGTCTGCTACGTCGGAAGCATCACGTCCTGGGGCTTCTTCCTTCTCACCATCATTCCACGGGTGCTCCACGCGCTCGCGTTCTGGCAGGCGGAAGCCGATCTCTTCTGTCTCAGAAGGCTCTGAGCCGTACGCCTTCATACCCGGGTGCTCGGACGCTGGGGAAGCAGATGTGGCATAGGGGTTCTCGCCGGCATTCTGAGGCTCAAAGCCTGCTGGGGCCGCTGGCGTGGTGCCGCCGGCTGGTGGCCAGCCTGGGGCAGTCCAGTCGGATGGCGGCGGTGTGCCGCCGTAGGTGCGTAGCGCCTTGGAACCGGATGGCGCCGCGGTGGCGTCTGGACCGGCCGCTGGGGTGGCGTCGGCAGGAACAACCTCTGGGTTGTCCATGGTGCCCAGTCCGCGCAGCTCCTTGGGCTTGGCAGGACCCTGCTCAGGTGCAACCGGGGACAGGCCCTGGTTCTTTGCCGCCAGCTCTGCCTCGCGCTTGGCGCGCGCCGCCTTGGAAGCCTCCAGCAGGCTGAATGGCTTTGGTGGCTCTTCGCCGCGCTCGATGGCGAGCTCGGTTGGGGTCTTCACCGGCTCGCGGTTCTCCTGGCGTGGGAAGCGCACGTCCTCATCAGGGAATACGTCACCCACTGGGCGCGGTTGGAGACCGTCGAAGAGTGCCTCGAGGTCAGGGCGACGCAGGGTCTCCTTCTCCAACAGCTTCTCCGCCAGCTTGTCTAGGTAGTCACGGTTCTCGGAGAGGATGCGGTAGGCCTCTTCGTGCGCCTTATCAAGGAGGTACTTCATTTCCTCATCGATCTTGGCTGCAGTAGCAGGCGAGTACTCGAGGGTGCCGCTAGAGCCGCGGCCGGAGAATGGATCGCCCTGCTCGTCGCCGTACTTGACCATGCCCAGGCTTGGGCTCATGCCGTACTCGGTGAGCATGGACTTGGCAATCTTGGTGGCCATCTCGATGTCGGCGGAGGCGCCGGTGGTTGGCTCACCAAACACGACCTCCTCCGCTGCTCGGCCGCCCATGGCAAAGACCAGGCGTGCGTACAGCTCGTCGCGGTTGTACATGCCCTTGTCATCCTCGGGTGCCGTCATGGCGTGGCCGCCGGTGCGACCACGGGCCAAGATGGTGACCTTGTGCACGCGCTCGATGTTCTCCAGCGCCCACGCTGCCAGGGTGTGGCCACCCTCGTGGTACGCGGTGACCTTCTTCTCCTTCTCGGAGATGACCTTGGAGGAACGGCGAGGTCCGCCAACCACGCGGTCGGTTGCTTCTTCTAGGGCGTCGCCGGTGATCACGTTGCCGCCGATGCGGGCGGTCAGCAGCGCAGCCTCGTTCAGCACGTTAGCGAGGTCCGCACCGGACATGCCGGCGGTGCGGCGCGCAAGAGCCTTCAGGTCTGCGTCCTTGGCCAGTGGCTTACCCTTGGCGTGAACCTCGAGGATCTTCTCGCGGCCCTTAAGGTCCGGGTTGCCCACCGGAATCTGGCGGTCAAAACGGCCTGGGCGCAAAAGCGCTGGGTCCAGAATGTCTGGTCGGTTGGTGGCTGCCATCAAGATGACGCCCTCGCGCTCACCAAAACCGTCCATCTCCACCAGCAGCTGGTTCAGTGTCTGCTCGCGCTCATCATGTCCGCCGCCCATGCCGGAGCCACGCTGGCGGCCCACGGCGTCGATCTCATCCACGAAGATGATGCACGGGGAGTTTTCGCGCGCCTGCTTGAACAGGTCACGCACGCGGGAGGCGCCCACACCCACGAACATCTCCACGAAGTCAGAACCGGAGATGGAGTAGAACGGGACGCCGGCCTCGCCGGCAACGGCACGCGCCAAGAGGGTCTTACCGGTGCCCGGTGGGCCGTACAGCAGCACGCCGCGCGGGATCTTAGCGCCGAGCTCCTCGTAGCGGGATGGGTCCTGCAAGAAGTCCTTGATCTCATGTAGCTCGTCCACTGCCTCATCCGCACCCGCGACATCAGCAAAGGTGTTGGTAGGCATGTCCTTATTCAATTCCTTGGCGCGGGATCCGCCAAAGCCAAACATGCCCATGCCGCCGCCCTGCATGCGGCTGAAGAACCAGATGAGCAGGCCAAACACGATGAGCATTGGCAGGATGTAGCCCACCATGGACATCAGGAAGCTGTCCTGGGTGACGTTGGTGGTGTACTTCTCCGGCTTCGCGGCCTCCACCTTGGTGAAGATCTCCGGCGCGGTACGGGCCGGGTACTGAGTCATGATCTCAGTAACGTCCTGCTCACCCTCGTGCTCGATGCCGTTGTTCAGCGTCAAGCGCAGACGCTGCTCGCGGTCATCAATCTGGGCTTCCTTTACGTTGCCGTCATTCAGCTGGGCAATAGCCACTGATGTGTCTACCTCGCGGAAGTTGCGGGTATCACTGCTGAACAACGTGATGAGGTAAATGAAGATCAGCGACACCGCTGCGATGACGCCGATCTGGATAATCTTTTTGTTCTTCATGTAAAAGACAGTCGCGCTGAGCGCCCTTTATGCGCCCAACCTCGCCCTTTCTTTGTTGATCCCGAAAAAACACGCAGTGCAATGGGCACTGCTCACCGCTATGAGCATACAAGCTCGTGAAGGGTTATAGCTAAGGCCTGTCATCCCTACGGCGGTGCTTGCTGCTCCCTATAACGTTTAAGGGTGGGCATTTCGTTCCCACCCAACAGCAAAACGCCCGGCACCGCACGGTTTCCTCGCACCGGGTGTGGGGAAGAAAACCAAAAGCCGGCCTCCCCTTAAGGGAAGGCCGGCCTAAGGATAAGGCTTTACTCCGAGTAGACGCTCGGGTGCAGGGTGCCCACGTATGGGAGGTCGCGGTAGCGTTCGGCGTAGTCGAGGCCGTAGCCGATCACGAACTCGTTTGGAATATCGAAGCCCACGTCCAGCAGGTCGATGTGGGTCTTGATGGCCTCAGGCTTGCGCAGCAGGGTGACCACCTCAAGAGACGCAGGCTTGCGGTTCTTTAGGTTGCGGATGAGCCAGGATAGGGTGAGGCCGGAGTCGATGATGTCTTCCACGATGACCACGTTGCGGCCTTCGATGTCGCGGTCCAAGTCCTTGAGGATGCGGACCACGCCGGAGGATGAGGTGGAGTTGCCGTAGGAGCTTACTGCCATGAATTCCATCTGGGATGGGATGGACAGTGCACGCGCGAAGTCCGTCATGAAGAATACAGCGCCCTTCAAAACACCAATGAGGATGAGGTCATCCTCGGTGTCCTTGTATTTCTCAGATACGCTGTCTGCTAGCTCTTGGATACGAGCGTGAAGTTCTTCTTCATTAATGAGGACAGCTTCAACATCATCGCCGTAGCGGCCAGCGGGGACGTTGAAATCTTTCTTTTCGTGCATGTGGGCTCCTTGGGCGTCTTTCGCACAGTGGTGATGGGTTAGGCCATCGTTTGCCTACCGATAACGGAAATTGTGCCATTTTTCCGCACTACTTCCAACCTCGTGCCGCGATCTCCCCCGCATGCGACACCGCCCTGCCCGCGCCAGTTAGTCACCAGCGCGTCCACTGCTGCCACGATCGTTGCTGACACGGTGAGGTTATGGTGGTGCAGGAAATCTACGATCACCTGCCTGCGCACCGCGGGGGCTAGCGTGGCCAATGCCGTGGCGTTTAGTTCTGCTCGCTTGCCGACGTCCCCCGCCGCCGCAGCAACAACGTCCCTGTCTTGGGTAACGGTCGCTGCCGCACGGGCCAAGCTGGTGACTGCGTCACCAGCACAAAGATCAGAAAGCTGCGGGATGATCTGCGTGCGCAGCGCCACCCGCAGGAAGGCGGCGTCCTGGTTCATGGGGTCATTCCACACCTCAAGCCCCAGCTCCTCGCACGCACCCAGAGTTTGCGCGCGGCGCACGCCAAGGAGGGGCCGGACAAGGGTGCCATCTACGGCCTTCATTCCGGTGGCGTGGCCGCGCAGGGCAGACATGAGGAAGGTTTCTGCCTGATCGTCAGCTGTGTGCGCCACCCACAAGGGCGAGTTCCGCTGCCTGGCAACGGTGTGCAGTGCGGCGTAGCGGGCCTCGCGGGCCATGGCTTCGAGGTTGCCCGGCGCGACGGTGACCGCTATGACTTCGGCCGTGGCCCCTAAGGACTCCGCCACCTTTTTGGCGCCGCGGGCTACGTCGGCGGATCCTTCTTGGAGCTGGTGATCGATGATTACTGCGTGGGGTGATAGGTTCTCCGCCGCCGCTGCTGCAACAAGGGCGAGGGAGTCAGCACCACCCGACAGCCCGATCACGGGTGAAGGTGTGGCAAGGTTTCTCACCGCGCGCCGTACAGCAAGGAAGTGCGGGCACGTGCGTGGCCAGAAGGGCGTCACCATTTAGAACTCTCGAATAACTGAGGTGAACTCATCCATGGCCGCACGCTGGTCCAGCACGTTGGCGTCAGTGCTCAGAAGCGCGAATGAGTAGATGTGTTCGGATTGTGAAACCACCACGCCCGTCAGCGCGGAGGTCTCCGTGAGCGTGCCCGTCTTGGCTCGCACCCAGCCGCGTCCAGACATGCCCTCAAAGCGCTCGTACAGCGTGCCGGTGCCACCAGCGATGGGAAGCGTTCCAATCAGCGGGCGCAGCGCTTCATTGGTGACCGCCTGGGTGAACACCTCCGTCAACAGCGCCGGCGGGATCACGTTATCCACGCTCAAGCCGGAGCTATCGAGTAGGTTCACGCCGGTTAAGTCAAAGCCTGCCTCCGCCAGGATTGCCGTGGTGGCACCTGTTGGATCCGTCCCGTCGATTTCGCGGCCGATGGCCTCTGCCATCACGTTGTCAGAATCCTCCATCATCTGGGTGACTCGCTCGCGCAGCGTTGGTGACTGGGTGGTGGCCACGATGGTGGCATCAGTTTCTGGCGGGTCATACTCGGTATACCCGAAGCTCTTCACGCCAAGCCGGTCGGCGATGGCGCCGGCCACGTCTAGCGCTGGCGTGGTGCTGCGCGGCACGTCGCCCTCGGTGTCGCCGATGCGGGCGCCGTGGATCATCATTGGCTCCATGGGGGCAATGTATCCGCCCTGAATGTCTACTGGGTCCCAGCCCTGGGCAAACTTAGGTGCCTTCCATGCGGTGATGTCGATCAGGACGTTGCTCACACTGGGCATAGCCTTTTTGATCTGGTGGGCCAGCTGGTCAAGGCGGGCGGTGTCCATCCAGACGTCGCCAGCGGCCTTAATCACTGCCGTTTTCTCATCCTTTTGGTACACCTCAGTAGTGACCCTGTCGTCCGCGCCCAATTTCAGCAGGGCAGCCGCGGCCGTGAGGACCTTGGTGGATGAGGCGGGGCGACGCGGCTCGGTGGGGTTGAGCTCAAACACTGTTTCGCCCGTGGTGGCATCAACCACCTTCGCACCCAGGGAGCCCAGGCGGGGATCTTTAGCCAGTGTGGCTAACCGCGCCCCCAGCGCGGCATTATCCACCGGCGCTGCTGTGGAGCCATCAAGCCCAACGATCTCGCGCTCAGGCGCCGCTACCGTGGGTGCGGGGGCGTAGTTCAGCCGGTTGACCTCATTGACGTAGACTCCCGCGGCCACCGTAGACGCCACCGCTACAGTTGCCACACCCGTTGCTACCCACCACTTCGTCCTTTTCATCACCTTAACCCTATCGCGTTCTTCAACCTCTGCCCATTTAGCGGTAAGATGGTTAGGTCAAAAAGTTTGGGCACTCAGTGTGCAAACCACATCAAAACTCCCAAGGAGCAACGCAGAACATGAAGGTTGACGTAACCATTGAGATCCCTAAGGGTTCCCGCAACAAGTACGAGGTAGACCACGAGACCGGCAAGCTCTACTTGGACCGTTACCTGTTCACCCCAATGGCATACCCTGCTGACTACGGTTTCATTGACGAGACCCTCGCTGATGACGGCGACCCAATGGACGCACTGGTTATTCTGCCTGAGCCAGTTATCCCTGGCGCTACCGTCCGCGCACGCATCGTTGGCGTATTCAAGATGACCGACGAGGCCGGCGGCGATGACAAGCTGCTCTGCGTCCTCGATGATCCTCGCTTCGATGACTTCCAGGACCTAGAGGACGTCTCCGAGTTCACCCGTGATGAGATCGAGCACTTCTTCATCCACTACAAGGACTTGGAGAAGGGCAAGGAAGTACAGGGCGCTGGCTGGGGCAGCAAGGAAGAAGCTGTCAAGATCTACCAGGATTCCATTGACAACTACAAGGCCGCTCACTAATTAGGGCTGAGCTTTAAGGGGAGCAGACGCATCTGCTCCCCTTTTCTTATGCCCAGGCTCTGAGACTCCTACTCATTAATGAGTCATCAGCGCCGCGATTATGCCCACCAACAGCAGCCACACACCCAGCAACGCGGCAATCATTAACCACACGGTGCCCTGCCAGATGATCAGGCCCATGATTGCGCCCACGAGCATGATCGCACCCATCCACACAAGGATGCGGGGAATGGATGTGGCTGGCCGCCTCAGTACCCAGCACACGCTCACGACAACGGCAATGGGTAGCGCCAGTCCAGCGATGGTGACCAACGTTGCGCCCACAAAGGTGGGCAAACGGGTGATCAAGAACAGGCCCGCGACCAGCGCGCAGACGATCACCACGACCCACAAACGCAGCGCCATCAGGCCGGTGAGCTTGCGCATATTGTCAGCGTCCAGCGGCTCGCGGCGCTTGATACGCGCCGCATACGCTAGGTAGCCGTCACCGTTTACTGCCTTTCGTCCCATAAATCACTACACTAGTGCAGCATGAAGCATGTAGAGGTAAACGAAGTTCCAGAAGGCGCACAGCTGATCGACGTCCGCGAGGTTGAGGAGTTCGAGGCAGTGCATGCCCGAGGCGCCAAGAATATTCCAATGAGCGAGTTCGTGGGACGCATCAACGAGGTGGATGATGAGCAGGATATCTACCTCATCTGCAAGGCCGGTGGCCGCAGCCAGCAGGTGGGCCAGTACCTCGAGTCGCGCGACATCGAGTGCATCAACGTTGATGGCGGCACCGACGCCTGGGTCGCAGCAGGACTGCCAACCGAGTAGTAACCCAGTAAACGATCCGCCTCAGCGTCGCACCAGGTGCTGGGGCGGATTTTGCACGTGCCCTGAGGAGCACTCATTCCCCCTATTAGAGTGGGCGGCTAGATCAAGGGGCGAATGCAATTAGGGCTGTGACCATTAGGCAGCCGTCTCAAAAAATGGGGCACCCCAACAAAATCGTGAAATTTGCAAGCTCATACAATATGATTGGCAATCATGACCCAACCTTCTTTTCCAGCGGACCTGCTGTCTTCTCCGTCATTTCAGTTAGAGCGTTTGCGTCGCCGTACCCGCGACGAAGTAGAGGCACGTCTGAGTGAAAAGAAGGTTACTCTCCGTGAGTTCTGGGTTCTTACGTGCTTGACTGATTCTCATGCCACAAGCCAGGCTTCCCTCTGCGAGATTCTGGCTATTGATGCCTCAGATATGGTTCGTCTCATTGACTCGCTGGAGGCAAAGCACTGGGTAAAGCGCGAACGCGACCCCAAGGATCGTCGCCGTCAGATTGTTACCTCCACTAAGAAGGGACGCAATCAGCAAAAGCAGCTCAAGGTCCTGGTCTCTGAGGCTGAGGATCACGCACTTGATGAATCCACCTCAAAGCAGCTCAAGCACCTTCGTAAGCTCGCAAAAGCAATCATCGCGTCTGAGGAAGACATCTCCTAACCTGTGCTATGAGTCCTTCACTCGCTGGCTACCCCACTTCTTATCTCCGCGGCTCGGAAGCCCCGGAACCGCGTACCTTATACGACATCCTTGTAGCCACAGCGAAACAGTTTCCTGAGGCTGCTGCCATTGATGACGGCGCTGTCATCACCTACTCCGAGCTCATGGACGAGGTCCACGCTGGCGCGACGTACTTGCATGAGTGCGGCATCAAGCGCGGGGACCGCATTGGTGTGCGCATGTCCTCTGGGCACAAGGATCTCTATGTGGCTATTCTTGCCACCATCGCGGCGGGTGCAGCCTACGTGCCCGTGGACGCGGATGATCCGGATGAGCGCGCGGAGATGGTCTTCAGCGAAGCTGGCGTCAACGGCGTATTTACTGATGAAGGATTCAGGCTCATCCGCGCAACCCCCGGCGGGGATACCCGCTTGCCCCGCTTGGATAACCACGCGTGGATCATCTTCACCTCCGGGTCCACCGGCAAGCCCAAGGGCGTGGCCGTCTCCCACCGCAGTGCGGCTGCGTTCGTGGACGCTGAGGCCCAGTGGTTCCTGCAAGACGCACCGCTTGGCCCCGAGGACCGCGTTCTGGCGGGGCTCTCCGTTGCCTTCGACGCCTCCTGCGAGGAGATGTGGCTGGCGTGGGGGCACGGCGCGTGCTTGGTTCCTGCTCCCCGGTCCTTGGTGCGCTCTGGCATGGACTTGGGCCCTTGGCTGATTCGCCGGGACATCACGGTGGTGTCCACCGTGCCTACTTTGGCGGGCATGTGGCCGGCGGAGGCTCTGGACAATATTCGTCTGCTCATCTTTGGTGGGGAGGCGTGTTCCCAGGAGCTGGTGGACAAGCTTGCTAACGATGACCGCGAGCTCTGGAACACCTACGGGCCGACGGAGGCCACCGTGGTGGCCTGCGGCACGCAGCTGCGTCGCGGGCAGGCCGTACACATTGGCAAGCCCCTTGCGGGCTGGGACCTTATGGTCGTCGATAAGAATGAGCAGCCTGTCCGGATGGGCGAGGTGGGCGAACTCATCATTGGTGGCGTGGGCTTGGCGCAGTATCTGGATCCTGAGAAAGATCGGGAGAAATACGCGCCGCTGAAGTCTGTAGGATGGGCGCGCGCATATCGCTCTGGTGATCACGTGCGCTTAGAGGAAGACGGCCTGTACTTTGTGGGCCGCATTGATGATCAGGTCAAGATTGGCGGGCGCCGCATTGAGCTGGGTGAGGTTGATGCCAACCTCGCAGCGTTGGATAACGTCCGCCAGTCCACGGTGGTGGTGCAGACCACCGGCGCGGACCAGAAGGTGCTGGTGGGTTACGTTAGTGTGGACGACCCCGCCCAGGGCTTTGACCATGATGCGGCGCACGCCCGCTTGGCAGAGTCCATGCCCGCAGCGCTGGTGCCGCGCATCCACGTGATGGATGACTTGCCGGTGACCACCTCCGGCAAGGTAGATAAGAAGGTCCTGCCGTGGCCACTGCCCGGCGTAGAGGTAGACACCGAGGGCCTGACCCCTACCCAGTCATGGTTGGCTGGGCTGTGGGTTGATGCCTTGGGCGTTGCCGTATCCGGTGAGGACGCTGACTTCTTCTCCCTCGGTGGCACGTCCCTTGCCGCGGCCACCCTGGTGGGCAAAATCCGCGAGAAGGCCCCTACCATTGCCGTCCGTGACCTCTATGATCACCCTCGCCTCGGCGCACTGGCCGAGCGCGTGGAGCAGATTGCCAAGGAGTCCGGCTACCAGCTGGATTTTGGGCACACTGAAACGCACAAGATACAGCAGCCCCTACCCACGCCCGTCTCCTTAAGCACCCGCCTCAAGCAGGAGCTCATCCAACTTCCGGTCATGACTCTGCAGGCCACCCAGTGGCTGGCGTGCCTGTTGTTGATCAACAACATCGCCGCGTGGGTGAGCGCCAACTACTTTGAGATCAGCTGGGCTACCTCCGTGAATTGGTGGCTGGTGGTGGTGATGGTGATCATCTTTGCCACCCCGATCGGCCGCCTCCCCATTGGCGGCCTGGGCTCACGTCTGATCACCCGGGGCATTGCCCCGGGCACCTACGAACGCGGCGGCAGCGAGCACCTGCGCATCTGGGCGGCGGAGAGGCTTTCCGACGCCTCCGGTGTCCGCAACATCTCCGGCGCCACCTGGGTGAACTACTACGCCCGCGCGCTGGGCGTTGAGATTGGCAAGGGCGTAGACCTGCACTCCCTGCCACCAGTCACCGGCCTGCTCACCTTGGGCGAGCACAGCTCCGTAGAGCCCGAGGTGGACCTCAACGGCTACTGGGTTGACGGCAATAAACTGCACGTGGGTGCCATCACCATTGGTAGCAACGCCCGCATCGGTTCGCGTTCCACCCTGCTGCCCGGTGCCGTGATCGGTGAGGACGCCCATGTTGAGGCTGGCTCTACTGTCACCGCCGATAAGAAGGTCAAAGCCGGCGCCCGGTGGTCCGGATCCCCAGCCAAGAAAGTGGGCCGCTCTAAGCACCGCTTCCCTGATGAGCACCCACCACGGAAGTCCTGGTTTGTCCCCATCTACGGGGCATCCTCCATCCTTCTGTCCGCCCTACCCATGCTGGCACTAGCTATTGGTGGTTTCGCCATGGTGGCGGGCACAGCTGCAACCGGCGGAAACTACTTTGTGGGCGTGATCGTGTTTGCCCCACTGGGCGCGCTGGTGGCGTTCGCCTCATACATGCTGTTCATCTGGGTGCTGGTAAAGCTACTGAGCATTGGGCTTACACCGGGTGTGACACCCGTGCGCTCTGCTACCGGCTGGCGCCTGTGGCTGATCGAGCGGCTCATGGATGACGCCCGCACCTACCTGTTCCCGCTCTACGCATCCCAGCTGACCCCAATCTGGCTGCGCTCGCTGGGCGCAACGATCGGCCGTGATGTGGAGATTTCCACCGCCGTGATGGTGCCCAAGTTCGTGGAGATCCGCGATGGCGCCTTCCTCGCGGACGACACCCTGGTTGGCGGCTATGAGCTCGGCGGCGGCTGGATGCTGTCCGGCCCCACCCGCATTGGCAAGCGGTCCTTCCTTGGCAACTCCGGAATCGCCGCTCCTAACCGCAAACTGGGCAAGAACTCCCTGGTTGCGGTGTTGTCCTCCACACCCAAGAAGGCGAAGGCCGGTTCCAACTGGTGGGGCGCCCCACCAGAGCGCATGCGCCGCGTACAGGCCTCCGCCGGTGAGGGCGATACCCTCACCTACGCCCCAACGAAAAAGGTCAAGCGCCTGCGCGGCCTGGTAGAAACCATGCGCCTGCTCGCCCCCATGACCTCTGCGGCACTCGCCGCCGCTTACCTGGGTTCTTTGCAGCTGATCTACACCACCACGAACCTGGGCGTCACGTGGCTGCTATCAGGTGTGCTTCTCATGGCGTTCGGCGTGATAGCACTACTGATCACCGCCGCCGTGAAGTGGATCTGCATAGGCCGCCACACCAAAGCCGATCACCCGCTGTGGAGCTGGTTCGTGTGGCTCAATGAGCTGCAGGACACCTTCGTTGAGGTTGTTGCCGCGCCGTGGTTCTTTAACCCCAACCTAGGCACCGGTTCCATCAACAACGGCCTGCGGCTACTGGGCGCCAAGATCGGCCGCGGCGCGTGGATTGAGTCCTACTGGTTCCCGGAAACCGACCTCTGCGAGGTGGGCGCCGGCGCCACAGTGGGCCCTGGCACGGTGGTCCAAACCCACCTTTTCCAGGACCGCGTCATGAGCCTCGACTCCGTCGTCATCAAGGACGGCTCAACCTTGGCCGCCCACTCCGTGGCTCTGCCCGCCGCGGTGCTGGGCGTTGGCTCATCCGTGGCCCCTGGATCACTGGTCATGCGCGGCGATCAGATCCCAGCACACACTCGCTGGCAGGGCAACCCTGTAGAGCCCACCGCATAGGAAAACCCTCTGCCTTCTACGCTGACACGTGATAGAAAGCAGAGGGAGTCTAGCTTTTAGGCTAACCCACCAACACAACAATGTTGGTGGGTTTTGCTTAACGGCGGTTAGTCACCAATCTGGTCGCGGCCTCGGAGCACGATCAATGGATCTGGCTCGCCCACGAGCTCATGGTCCTTGTTGGTGTACTCGAACTTGCTCAGGATGTACCGCATTGCATTGATGCGGGCACGCTTCTTGTCATTGGACTTGATGGTGATCCATGGGGACTCATCAGTGTCCGTGTAGCGGAACTGCTCTTCCTTAGCGCGGGTGTAATCATCCCAACGATCCAAGGACGCCAAGTCCATTGGAGACAGCTTCCATTGGCGCACTGGGTCAACCTGGCGGATAGCGAAACGGGTACGCTGCTCCTTCTGGGTAACAGAGAACCAGAACTTAGTCAGGGAGATATTGGAGCCCAGGATCATGTTCTCCAGCATTGGTACTTCGCGCAGGAACTCTGCGTGCTGGGATTCAGTACAGAAGCCCATGACACGCTCAACGCCGGAGCGGTTGTACCAGGAACGGTCAAAGAATACGATCTCACCAGCACATGGGAAGTGCTGAATGTAGCGCTGGAAGTACCACGAGGTGGACTCACGAGGCGATGGCTTTTCAAGCGCAACGGTGCGCGCACCACGTGGATTGAGGTGCTCATTGAAGCGCTTGATGGTGCCACCCTTACCGGCGGCGTCACGGCCCTCAAAGAGGATGATGTGGCGCTGGCCGGTGTCCTTGGTCCAGTTCTGCCACTTCAGTAGCTCGATCTGGAGGGCACGCTTAGTCTTTTCGTACTCCTCACGGCTCATACGCTCTTCGTATGGGTAGTTTTCACGCCACGTGGAGATTGGGGTTCCATCCGGCGCTAGGAGCACCGGATCGTCTTCATCGCTGTCATCAACGATGTAGCCTTCAGTTTGCGCGAGGTCAATGACCGGGAGGTCGTCATTATCAGTGTCAGCCATATGTAAATAGTACCGCCAAAGTACTGTTTTTCTCCTACCTTCTTCAGGTATTTCCCCCATTTGTGCACACACCCCAAAAGATCCCACCAACCTGCGCAAACAATCCCCGAACCCCGCCCCAAGACACGGCAAAAGCCCCAGCAAAAGCTGGGGCTTTCAAGCTCCTCAGTTACCTAAATAGGTAGTACCTTAGGCAACCAAGCCAATCAGGCTGGAGATAGCGTCAGCAATCTTGCCGAGACCACCGAAAGCCTCAAAAAGGTGTCCAACAATAGGGTTTGCCTCGGCGTTGGTAGAGAGAGATACCCACTCGTTGATGTTCTCCATTTTTACTCCTTGATAAGAATTAGTTTTTAGGGAAAATTACTTACTACAGTAATTAAATGCCTAGGATTACCTTAGGCTTCTTTCTTTGGTGGGAGGTCGAGCCCTTCAGTACCTTCAGAGCTGGTGAAAGCCAGACCGAGATCCTGGATAACCTTTGGGAATTCTTGGAACACGGTGGTGACGTTACCCACGAGGGTCTTGAAGTTAGTGAGCTGCTCCGCAACTACAGCGAGATCAATGTTCATATGCATCTCCTACGAACGGGCTGCCAGCAGAACACTGGCAGGATGATGGTTTCCAACACCCTGTGGGGCGTTTCACGTATCATCATGCCACACAATCAGATCACGTCAAGAGCCTTGAAACACGCGGAAAAATAAGCTTTCGTCAGCAAATTAAAACAAGTTAGTTGGGGAATTTTGCCGTTTTATAGGTCTGAGCTGGGAAAACAACTTATTAGGTAAGCCTTACCTGATTAACAGAAGGTTAATTCGGGGTAAAACATTGGACAATCAGCCCCTGAAACCGTTACCGAAGTGTCATATCCCGCTCATTTTTAGTCACCGAAACGTTGCAAATTTCCACCCATTCGGGGGTATTTAGACCAATGATTTGGAGATAGTTTTTAGCACAAAACCCCAGTAAAACCGGATAATTTTCACTTCCGGAGCAGTAACACTAAAGGCGCCACCCACTGAACTGCTCCCCATTAGTTGGACTGAGAAATCAGAATCCAATTAGTGGGGAGTATTTTCATTGAGAGCACGAAGTTCTTTGACTGAATCCCAGCGGGAGCGTTTGGTTGAGTTGTTTGAGCAAGGCTACGGTTGCAAAGCCGTGTCCACCCAGCTGGGTGTTGGTTTTGATGCTGCTCGACGGCTCTATAACCGTTACAAGCTTCATGGCAGACTATGTCTTGTGGAGAAACCAACAAAGCAATCTTTTTCCTTCGCCATCAAGAAGGAAGTCGTCGAACGGCACTTAGCCGGTGAAACCAGAATGGATCTTGCCAGCAAGTTTGGCCTGTCGTCCGAGCAGCTCGTTGGAAGTTGGACGTGGAAGTACCGCAAAGAAGGTTGGGACGGGCTTAAACCGAAGCCCAAAGGCCGACCTAAAGGGTCACGTTCTGCGAAACCGTTGACGGACATCGAGAAACTTAAGGCTGAGAATGAACGGTTGAAAGCAGAGCTTGATTACATAAAAAAATTGAGAGACTTGAGGAACCGGGGACGCGCCTAAAAGTAGAGGTGATTGTCACCCTCAAGTCTGTTCACCGACTCGATGTTCTTCTTGATGTGGCAGGGCTAGCGAGGTCAACATATTTCTACCATCTGAAACGACTCGACATGCCGAACAAGCATGATGATCTAGAAGAAGAAATCAAGAAGATTTTCTTCGGCAATAAGAAACGGTTCGGTTATCGGCGAGTGTGGTTAGAACTGCGTAACCAAGGCATCGTAGCTAACCACAAATTGGTGTATAAGATCATGGATGCCAATGGATGGAAATCGAAGGTGCGCAAGAAACCAAAGTACAACTCCTACCAGGGCACAATCAGTACGATCGCTGAGAATGTGTTGGACCGTAACTTCACTCCCACTGCGCCGAATATGGCATGGGTCAGTGATGTTACCGAGTTTAAGGTCGCAGGCCAGAAGCTGTATCTGTCACCGGTGATGGATTTGTATGACCGCAGCATTTTGGCCCACGAGCTTGCCACGAAACCAACGACGAAGTTTACTGCCACATCGTTGCGTAACGCGATCAACTGGCATGATCCTGGTGAGGGGCTGATTGTGCATACTGATCAGGGCTTCCAGTATCAGCATTCCAGTTGGCGGAGCTTGATCTCATCGTGCGGTGGTGTGCAATCAATGTCGCGTAAAGGTAACTGTTATGACAATGCGGTGATGGAGAATTTCTTTGGGCACTTAAAGTCTGAGATGTTCCATGGTGAACGATTCGACAGTGTGGAAGAGTTAAAGGCAGCGATAGATGACTACATCCTCTGGTACAACACTCAACGATTGCAGGCACGGATAAAGGGCCTGACACCGATGGAGTATCGGAGTCAGACCCTTCAAGCCCTAACCGTTTAGAATTAACCCAGTCCAACTAATGGGGAGCAGTTCACACTGGGGTGGCGCCTGTAAGGCTAGATAGGGGTTAGGGAATTAGAAGCCCATTCCGCCCATCTCATCAGCACCTGGTGCTGCAGGAGCAGCAGGCTCTGGCTTATCAGCAACTACAGCCTCGGTAGTCAGGAACAGCGCTGCAATGGATGCAGCGTTCTGCAAAGCAGAACGGGTGACCTTAACTGGGTCATTGATACCCGCAGCCATGAGATCAACGTACTCACCGGTTGCAGCGTTCAGGCCCTGGCCCTCAGGCAGGTTAGAAACCTTGTCAGCAACAACGCCTGGCTCGAGGCCAGCGTTCTGAGCAATCTGCTTCAGTGGAGCAGACAGTGCCTCACGAACAATCTTGACGCCGGTAGCCTCATCGCCAGCCAGGCCGAGGTCATCGTCCAGAACGTGGGAAGCCTGCAGCAGTGCTACACCACCGCCGGCAACGATGCCCTCTTCAACAGCAGCCTTAGCGTTACGGACAGCGTCCTCAATGCGGTGCTTGCGCTCCTTGAGCTCAACCTCGGTAGCAGCACCAACCTTGATCACAGCAACGCCGCCAGCAAGCTTTGCAAGGCGCTCCTGCAGCTTCTCACGGTCGTAGTCAGAGTCAGAGTTCTCAATCTCGGTGCGGATCTGGTTGACGCGACCCTCAATCTGAGCAGCGTCGCCAGCACCCTCAACGATGGTGGTGTCATCCTTGGTAACAACAACCTTGCGTGCACGGCCGAGCAGTGGGATGTCAGCAGAGTCCAGAGACAGGCCAACTTCCTCAGCGATAACCTGGCCGCCGGTCAGGATGGCCATATCCTGCAGCTGTGCCTTGCGGCGGTCACCAAAGCCTGGTGCCTTAACAGCAACGGACTTAAAGGTGCCGCGGATCTTGTTAACAACCAGGGTGGACAGAGCTTCGCCCTCAACGTCCTCAGCAATGATCAGCAGTGGCTTGCCGGTCTGCATGACCTTCTCCAGCAGTGGGAGGAGATCCTTGATGTTGGAGATCTTGCCGGAGAACAGGAGGATGTATGGATCCTCAAGAACTGCCTCAAGGCGCTCCATGTCAGTTGCCATGTAGCCGGAGATGTAGCCCTTATCAAAGCGCATACCCTCGGTTACCTCGAGGTCAACACCAAAGGTGTTGGACTCTTCAACGGTGATGACAGACTCCTTGTTGAGCTTGCCGCCACCTACGGCGTACATAGCCTTAGCAATTTGAGCACCGATAGCAGGGTCAGCAGCGGAGATACCAGCGGTAGCTGCGATCTCTTCCTCGGTCTCAACTTCCTTAGCGCCTGCCAGCAGCTTCTCGGTAACAGTCTTAACAGCCTGCTCGATGCCGCGCTTGATGCCCATTGGGTTGGAACCAGCCGCAACGTTGCGCAGACCCTCGCGAACGAGTGCCTGTGCCAGGACGGTTGCGGTAGTGGTGCCGTCGCCTGCGACGTCGTCAGTCTTCTTAGCTACTTCCTTAACCAGCTCTGCGCCGATCTTCTCGTATGGGTCCTCGAGATCGATCTCGCGAGCGATAGAAACACCGTCGTTGGTGATAACTGGTGCGCCCCAGCCACGCTCAAGAACGACGTTGCGGCCCTTAGGGCCGAGGGTTACCTTAACGGCGTCAGCCAGAGTATTCAGGCCAGCTTCGAGGCCGCGACGTGCTTCCTCATCAAAGGCAATGATCTTTGCCATAAGTGAATGTTCTCCTTATTTATTATTGAGAGACGACACTCGGCGTCATGTATCTTCCCTTGTTAGGCGCCCGCGACGGCACGGAAGGCTTTGAGTGTGTAAGACTTCCTCACCTTTAGGAAAGACGGTAGCCGCAAGCGCCTACCGCATATAGTTTTGTCATTTTTTAGCACTCTGACATTTATAGTGCTAATTCGTTTCTAGCAGTCGGCACCTTAGAGTGCAAGAAACGCGCGTACGCCATAAGAGAACGATCCCGCCTACCGTGCGCTGACTGAGCAAACGCGTACTGCGTAACGCTGTGCATTACTGGGAGCACTGCCAGCTAGGCGCATTCCCCAACCTCGCTCACCTGTGGCGATTTTTGCTCTGAGAACCCGCACTATATGCGAAGGTGTTCCAGCTATGCCTACACTGGACAGTTATGAGTACTGATGAAAACAATCTTGATTCACTAGTGTCGAAGCTAAGGGCCAACATCACCGCCCAACGCGAGCAGATCTTCACCGACCTCAAGGAGATCGTGTCCTTTAACTCCGTGCACTCCGTCCCCGAGCTTGCAGCGGAGCACGACGGCGCGCGCCAGTGGGTGGTGGACCAGATGAACAAGCTGGGCCTAGACGTCACCGAATACCCATACGAGGGCGGGGCCACCACGGTCATTGGCACCAAGGAGCCTAAAGGTGATGCACCGACCATTCTTCTGTACTCACACTACGACGTCGTGCCTGCCGGCAACGTCGAGGCGTGGACCAACCACCCATTCGAGCTCACCGAGCGCGATGGCCGCTGGTACGGCCGCGGCGCGGCCGACTGCAAGGGCAACCTCGTGATGCACCTTGCTACCCTGCGCGCCGTCGAGAAGCTGGGCGGCACGGACCTAGGCATCAAGTTCCTCGTCGAAGGCTCCGAGGAGATGGGCGGCGAAGAGCTCTCCCACCTCATCAAGTCCCAGCCAGAGCTGTTTGCCAGCGACGTCATCCTGATCGCAGACTCCGGCAACGCCGCCGTGGGCGAGCCAACCACCACCGTGTCCCTGCGCGGCGGCGCGCAGTTGACCGTCACCGTGGACACTCTCAACGCCGCAGTGCACTCCGGCTCCTTCGGCGGCGCCGCACCGGATGCCGCGGCAGCGCTGATCCGCCTCATCGATACGCTGCGCGACGAGCACGGCCGCACCTGCATTGACGGCATCGACTGCCTCAAGAAGTGGGAAGGCGCCTCCTATGACCGCGACACCTTCCGCAAGGACGCAGGCATGCTCGACGGCACACAGATCATGGGCACCGCCGACGACGACCCAGCCGACATGGTCTGGGCCCGCCCAGCCATCTCCGTCACCGGCTTCACCTCCACCCCAGTCGATCAGGCCGTCAACGCCGTGCCCGCCACCGCACAAGCGCGCCTGAACCTGCGCGTCCCACCAGGAATGGACGCCGCCGAGGTTGCCGAAGCAACCAAGAAGCACCTCGAAGCCAAGGTGCCATGGGGCGCAAAAATCGCGGTTGAGGTAGAAGACATCAACAACCCGTTTACCGCACATACTGACGGCCCAGCCATACAAAAGTTTGGCACCTGCCTGTCCGCCGCCTACGGCAACAAGGACCTCACCATCAACGGCTCCGGCGGATCCATCCCACTGTGCGCGGAACTGCTGGAAGCAGTCCCTCATGCAGAGCTCGCACTGTTTGGTGTGGAAGAGCCACAGTCCACCATCCACTCCCCAGATGAGTCCGTAGACCCAACCGAGATTGAAAACATCGCGATTGCAGAAGCAGGATTCCTCCTCAGCTACGGCAAGTAACAACCACGACAAGGGGGCCACAGCCTTTAAAGGCTGTGGCCCCCTTGTGCTGCGCGGGGTGCGCTAGCGGCCTGGAATGACGGCGGAGGCGGCGTCGGAAAGCCCCTTGCCAAAGTTTTCAGAGCTACCAACAATGCCCTCTGAGGACCCCAGGTTGCCGTACTCATAAGAGTCCTGGTTCTCCTGAAGATCCTTCTGGGCGTACTCCGGCAGCGTAGGCTCAGCAGGCAAACGAGGCTCAGTCAAAATCTTGAGGTACTCCCCCAAGCTTCCCAGCAAACGCACCGAGCCCACCGCGTCCAAACCGGACGCCACCGGCTTGGAACACACCTCACGGGAAATGCGGGACGGATCTGCAGGACCATCGTGCTCGAGCGCATCAACAACAAGCGACTGAGCCGCGGGATCAACCAGCATTCCGAGGTGACCAGGGATCTTATTCGCGCACACATCCTGAACCGCCACATTGCGTGCCCCCTCCAGACGGGACACCTTATTAGCCGGCTGAATTCCGTAGTCCGTGCGCGAGTACACCGACGTCACAGAAATATTCTCAGGTAGCGGCTGGGCATGGACAGCCTTCATAAAATCACTGCCCACGGTCATCTGCCACCCAATGGCAGGACACTCCCCCAGGACCTGGCACAGCGCACCAACAAAAGTGGTGCCGTGCAAAGCGCCCGCTAAGGATACGAAATCATCAACCTTGGCCGCAGCCTCAGCGTCATAACGCAGCGCCCACAAAGTAGCGGTAGGGCCACCACTGTGGCCGATCACCGATATCGGAGAACCCAAGCGATTGTGCGCAAGAGTGATCGCGGAAGATACATACTCAGCCGAGTCAATCAGATCAGCGCGACCACTGCTGGGCAGATCAACCGTGCACACGTCAAACCCCTGCTGCTGCAAAGAGTTCTCGTAATTCCACGAATACGTACCGGTACTATCCGTGCCTACTCCGTGCACGAGCAGGACGGTCTTTTTGGCATCGGATGAAGCAACATCGCTTACGCAGCTAAAAGCCTTCTCATGCGCGGGCGGAATCTGCTCTGTGACAGCTGACGCCGCAGCAGTGGCAGGCACTGAAGAAAGCCCCAGCGCAAGCAAAACTGACAAGATCCGGAAACGCTTCATTATCTGTTCCTCACCGTAACGAAATTTTCAGGATTTCCCCGTAACATGACCGACGGGCGAGCGTACACCGATAGCACACGTGCTATCGAATCGCGCCACTGTCCTTACGTATCGATAACGCGAGGTACAACGTTACGGAGTCAGTGCCCAACAACCACCCCTAAGCAATGCCACCGCAGCAGGCGGACGCTGCACCGATTTCCGTGCACACTCAGCTCCACTACCTGGACAAATGGGGATTTCCCGAGAGTGTTTCAAGTCAACACCGCCTAGGACATCAGACGTCCGACTTGCATGTGTATACGACAGCAGATACCATTGCCACTTGTGACTTACAGCACCTAACACTCGGTGACAGTTTCAACAACTTCAATGAGCTACCAACAGCTAACGGTCCACCCAATACCGAAACCCAACGTCGATCCCGGCCCACCACAGCCATCCACACGATCGACTCACGCTACCAAGGTCACTAAGCAGAACACGTATATTTCAAGGACCGTAATACCCATGTCATTCTCCACCATCACCACGGAACGCACCTCCACGTTCACGAGCTTCCACCGTCCGGCAATCACCGCAACCGAGCAGGCACCACAGCAGTCCACCACTCGCGTCTTTGCAGATGACCCATTCCGCGCACGCTTTGGCCACAAGCTCCCCGTGGGACTACGTTCCGAGGCGCGTGGCATGCAGTGGCGGACCTTTGTGAGCACCTACGCGCCAGCATCCAACATCCGCGTCAATCTAACCGAGATTCAGCGCCTGCGCGGCGCATACAACCGCTACAACGTTGAGATCACCACCAACACCCCAGCCGGCCGCACAGTAGAAGTCACCGACATCGTGGCATCCGGCGCAATGCAGGCAGTATCCAACCTCCTGGCCGATCGTGGCCGCCGCGTCGAAATCTACTCCTTCCACCAGTTCGAAATCTTTGAAGCTACCGTCACCTTCATCTACGCAGGCGACAACAACAAGAAGCACTGGGCAATGGGCTTTGGCGGCACCCGTGAGCAGTCCATGGTTGCGGCAATGAACTCCGCATCCGAGCTCATCCACGGCTAAAACACGCCACATCTAACCCACTCGAGGTTCTGCCGAGTGGGTTTTTTGGGCTTTTCACTCGATAAACAATGTGTATGCGACTAACCCCGTTTTGATGTAGGCTGTGAAAAGTGTGAAACGCGTCTTAGTCCCTTTCAAGTGTCGCTATCCCACCTGAGTGGATAAAGGATCTATACGAGGACGCAACAGGATTGAAACTAGAAGAGAGGATTGCATTTAGTAGTAGTGCCTTAGTGCGCTGTTGGAGTTAAATGCTGTGGTCTTTTGTGGCTTCAGGCCTATCGTGTCCTGACGCTTAATCACGCGCAATTCGATATTTAAGCCCACAACCAACAAAGGATTCACCGACTCGTGCTCCTGCTACTGCTTGCACTCGCCGGCGCTTCCGTTCTAGCCCCGTTCCTCATCAGAGTCATTGGTAGGCCCGCGTTCGGGCTCCTTGCCATCACACCAGCCATTGGTTTCGGCTGGGTGCTGTCACACTTGATCAGAGGAACGTTCGATTCCGGTGGCGCAATTGTTGCCCACTACGGCTGGATGACAAGCGCCAATCTCAACCTCACGTTCAGGCTGGACTCACTTTCTGCGCTGTTCAGTTTGATCATCCTGGGCGTTGGAACGCTCGTCCTGCTGTATTGCTGGGGCTACTTTGACAATGCACCTAAGCGCCTGAGGTGGTTCGCGGGCCAGATGGCCGCATTTGCGATGGCCATGTACGGTCTCGTCATCTCAGACAACCTGCTACTGATGTACGTGTTCTGGGAGATCACCTCCATCCTCTCCTTCCTGTTGGTGGGATACTACGGCGAACGCGCATCCTCACGACGGTCCGCTACCCAGGCACTGATGATCACAGGACTCGGTGGCCTCATCATGCTCGTGGGCATCATCCTGCTGGGCAAAGAAACAGGCGCATGGACCATCTCCCAACTGGTCACCATGGACCTCGCAGGCACCAACAATATTTCGTGGGCCATCGTGCTCATGCTTGCGGGTGCGCTGACAAAATCCGCCATCGCGCCTGCCCACTTCTGGCTGCCCGGCGCCATGGCTGCGCCGACCCCCGTGTCTGCCTACCTTCACTCAGCGGCCATGGTGAAGGCAGGCATCTACTTGGTGGCACGCCTGTCACCTGCATTCAACTTCGCTGAGGCATGGTACTTGGTGATCATGCCACTGGGCATTCTGACCATGGTGATGGCCGGTTGGATGTCCCTGCGCCAAAAGGACCTGAAGCTGATCCTGGCGTACGGCACGGTCTCCCAGCTTGGTTTCATGATTACCGTTGTGGGCATCGGTTCCCGTGAAGCTCTCCTGGCCGGCCTCGCCCTGACCTTCGCGCACTCACTGTTCAAGGCCACCCTGTTCATGATCGTGGGTGCGATCGACCACTGCTCCGGAACCCGCGACGTTCGCGAGATCTCCGGCCTCGGCCGCAAGCAGCCCCTGCTTGCGCTGTTCGCCTTCATTTCAGCCGCATCCATGGCTGGCATCCCGCCTCTGTTTGGCTTCGTGGCCAAGGAGGCTGTGCTGGAGATGATCCTGCACGAGCCACTGCTCATTGGCATGCCGGGCAAGATAGTGCTGGTGGGCTACGTGGTTGGCTCCATCATGACCATGGCCTACTCCCTGCACTTCCTGCATGGCGCATTCTCTACCAAGCCAAAGACCCACCCCACTGGCGGTGGCGTATCACCGGCGGTGGAGAACATGCACCGCGTTGGGTTCAAGCTCCTGCTCGCCCCGGCTGTGTTGACTACTCTGACTGTGGTGTTGGGTCTGTTCCCAAAGCTGATCTCCCAGTTCCTGGAAGTCCACGTCCACACGGTCCATCCGCTCGCGGAGGGAGAAAAGGCGTCCTACCTCGCACTGTGGCACGGATTTACCGTCCCATTGCTCATCTCCGCCGTCATTGTCACCGTGGGCGCGATCATGTTCTGGCAGCGCCACCTCGTGGCCAAGCTCTACTTCCAGACCCCAGCTCTGGGCAACGCCAACGACGCCTACGACAGCGTCTTGGATTTCTTGCGCAATGTTTCCCTGCGCCTGACTGCATCCACGCAGCGCGGTTCCCTGGCTATCAACTTGGGAATCATCTTCCTCTGCCTCGCCCTTACACCAATGGTGTCCCTGCTACTGGGTGCGCGCACAGATATCCGCATGGAGCTGTGGAACTCACCTCTGCAGGGTGTTGCGGCCGTCATCATTATTTTGATGTCCATCGCCGTCACCGTGATGCATAACCGCCTGTCCGCACTCGTCATGACCGGCGTTATCGGATACTGCATTGCGTTTATCTTTGCCACCTACGGCGCCCCAGACCTCGCCCTCACCCAGCTTCTGATTGAGACCACCACCATGGTGATTTTCATGCTGGTTCTGCGCAGACTGCCGGCGGACGTCACGTGGCAGGCCGGTCCTCGCGCAACCCGTTTCCGCGCGTGGATGGCGGTTACCGTGGGCGTGGCTGTCACCGTCTTTGGTGTCTTCGCGGTCAACGCCCGCTCGGAGCAATCCGTTGCGTCTTTCATCCCGGACTTGGCGTATGAGATCGGCCATGGCGCAAACGCCGTCAATGTCCTTCTGGTGGACATCCGCGCATGGGATACCTTCGGCGAGAGCATGGTGTTGGTCATCGCCGCCGTCGGTGTGACCTCCTTGGTCTACCGCACCCGCAGCTTCCGACGCTCCTCCCGCCGCCCTACCCTCAGTGCCAGTGGGCGCCGCTGGCTGGCTTCATCTGGCGCCGATATGGCGCAGTCCAACACCGAGAAGGCCCGCAACCGGTCTCTCCTGGTGGACGTGGTCACCCGCCTGCTGTTCCCATCCATGATGGTGCTCAGCGTGTACTTCTTCTTCGTGGGCCACAATGCACCAGGCGGTGGCTTTGCCGGCGGTCTGGTGGCCGCCCTAGCTCTGACGCTGCGCTACCTCGCAGGCGGCCGCGATGAGCTGGAGGCAACCTTCCCTATCGACGCCTCCCGCGTGCTGGGCATCGGCATGTTGCTCTCAATCAGCACGGCGATCGTCCCCATCTTCTTGGGTAACCCACCGCTGACCAGCTACTACTTTGCGCCGGAAATCCCATTGATTGGCAAGGTGTCCATTACCTCCGTGCTGGTCTTCGACGCCGGCGTCTACCTGGTAGTTGTGGGCCTCATCCTTCACATCTTGGATTCCCTCGGCGCCCAGCTCGACCGCGACGAGGACATGCGTAAGCAGCGCGCACGCGACCGCGCCCGCAGGCTGCGCCGCGACGTTGAACGCAAAAAGGCACTACAGGCCAAGAAGGCAGCAGAAAGAAAACAGATGGCAACGACAACAAGTGAGGAGAAATAAATGGTAGCCAACCTATCCCTCGCTCTTGCCGCTGGCGTACTCATTGCGGCGGGTGTGTACTTGGTGCTTGACCGCGCTATGACCAAGATGATGATTGGCCTGCTGCTGATGGGCAACGGCGCTAACCTCATGATCCTCATGGCCGGTGGTGAGCCCGGTTCCGCGCCGATCAAAGGCCGCGAGTCCTTGATCTTCGGCGACCAGATCGCTGATCCGTTGGCGCAGGCCATGATCTTGACAGCCATTGTCATCTCCATGGCGATGACCGCCTTTATCCTGACCTTGGCTTACCGCCAATACCGTTACCGCACCCAGGACGTTGTGGACGATGACTCCGAGGACGCAGCAATCGCAGCACGCCCCATGATCGCATCTGCAGCCCCTGACCATGACGCATCCGATGACCCAGATACAGGCCGCGTCACTAGGAGCGGCGACGCGTTCGGCCCGAAGTCTTTCGAGGCTCCAGTGAAGGAGGACAAGGATGACTAGTTTCCTTGACGCGCTTGCCCCCCTGCTGCCAGCCATAATCCCCATGCCGGTGCTGCTACCGGCATTGGGCGCGGCCCTGGCTCTAGTCGCGGGCCGCTTCCCGCGCCTGCAGATGTGGATTACCATGACCCTGCTGGGGGCCATGATCGTGCTGTCTGTCCTCCTAGTGCTGCTGGTGGACAAGCAGGGAATCCAAACTCTCCAGATCGGTGGTTGGGACGCCCCAGTGGGCATCACCTTGGTGGCGGACCGGTTGTCCACCCTGATGTTGGCCGTATCGTCCCTCGTTCTGTTCTGCGTGATGTGGTACGCGATTGGGCAGGGTGTACGCGATCGTCGTAAGGAAGACCCGGTTGCGGTATTCCTGCCTACGTACCTGCTGTTGTCCATGGGCGTGAACGCCTCCTTCCTGGCAGGCGACCTATTCAATCTCTACGTGGGCTTTGAGATCTTCCTTGTCGCCTCCTATGTTCTGCTGACTTTGTCCGCATCGCAGGCGCGTGTTCGTGCGGGCGTGGGTTATGTCATGGTGTCCATGGTTTCGTCCATGGTGTTCATCCTTGGCCTAGCGCTTACCTACGCCGCTGTGGGTACCCTCAACATGGCCCACATTTCTGAGCGCATGGAGTCTGTGCCTTCTGGCACCCAGGCGATGATCTTTTCCGTGCTTCTGGTGGCTTTCGGCATCAAGGCCGCGGTGTTCCCACTGGATTCGTGGCTACCGGACTCCTACCCCACCGCGCCGTCACTGGTGACCGCGGTGTTTGCGGGCCTGCTCACCAAGGTGGGCGTGTACTCCATCATCCGTATGCGATCGGTGGTGTTCACGGACGGCTCTCTAGACACCTTGCTCATGTTCGTGGCGTTGGCCACCATGCTGGTAGGTATCTTGGGCGCGATGGCGCAGAATGACATCAAGCGTCTGTTGTCCTTCACGCTGGTATCTCACATCGGCTACATGATCTTGGGCGTGGCTCTGGGCACTGCGCAGGGTTTGTCGGGCGCGATCTTCTACGCGGTTCACCACATTCTGGTCCAGACTGCGCTGTTCCTGGTGGTTGGGCTCATCGAACGCCAGGCCGGATCTTCCTCGCTTCGTCGCTTGGGATCCCTGGCCAAGGCTTTCCCGTTGCTCGGCCTGCTTTATCTGATCCCAGCACTGAACTTGGGCGGCATTCCTCCGTTCTCCGGTTTCCTGGGCAAGATCATGCTTCTTCAGGCCGCCGCGTCCGAGGGCTCTACCTTGAGCTGGTTGCTGGTGGCCGGCGCGATCGTCACGTCTCTATTGACCCTCTACACCATGGTTCTGGTCTGGGCGAAGGCGTTCTGGCGCGACCGCGCTGACGCACCTGATGGCAGCACGGTCATGGCGCGCCCGTCTCTGCTTTCCGACGACACCGACGAGATCGATGTGGAGGAGCGCGTGGACGTGGGCCGCCCACCGGTGGGCATGGTCGCCGCTACCGCGGCTCTGGTTATCGCATCCTGCTCCGTGACCCTCGTGGCAGGCCCCGTCTCCGCCGTCACCACTCGCGCTGCTGATTCCGTTCAGGACAAGCAGGTCTACCGCTCCGCGGTACTGGGCGAGGATTATTCTTCACCATCGCGCAGCACTGACTCCGGAAACCAGGTCACCGAATCCTCCGGCGATGACCTTAACGTGCGCAAATCTGAGGCATCCTCAACAGCGATCCCGCCGATCACACAGTTCTCCACCACGGTGGCGCCAGCAGACCCAACTGCCGCCCGCGCTTCCCGCGATGCGCTCACATCAGCCCGTAAGTCGGCCGCGAGCGCGGAAATGACGAGCACGGTGGAGCCGATTGAAGACAACACCGAACCAACGGAAGGCCGCGACAATGAGATCAACCCTCGGGAGGAGCAGTAATGTTTGCTGGGCTTAAACGACGCTTCCACCCCCTGTTCATCCTGTGGACCGCGGCAATGTGGGTCATGCTTTTAGGCGAACTCAGCATTGGAAACGTGGTGGCCGGTCTGCTCATCGGCCTTCTCGTGGTACTTCTGCTACCGCTGCCTGCCGTTCCTGTTGGCAACATCAAGGTCAACATTGGGCCCCTGTTCACGCTTCTCGGCACATGGCTCGTCGATCTATTCAAGGGAGCGTTCCAAGTAGCGTGGCTGTCTATCCGTCGGCAAGATCCACCAAACACCGCGATCTTGGTATTGCCCATGCGCGTAGAGTCCGAGGCCGTCTTTGCCCTCGCCACCATCATGTACAACCTGCAGCCAGGTGGCACGGTGACAGACCTCGATATTGCTAACCGCCGATGGGTAGTCCACATCCTGGACGCCAGCAGCGACCGAACCATTAACCGCCAACGCGAGGCCGTCGCCCTACTCGAACGCCGCCTCATTGAAGCATTTGAAAGGAGCTAAACAGTGAACCCAGATATCTACAACTTTGTGCTCCTGCTCGTCGCCATTGCCTTTGCCACCTCATTCATCCTGACCGCCTTCCGCATCTTGGCCGGCCCGAACTCCATGGACCGCATGCTGGGACTCGATGGCCTCACCGCGATGTTGCAGTGCGCACTGGCAACCTACATTTGCTACTCCCTCGACACCACCGTGTCCAACGCCATGATCGTGGTAGCTTTGCTTGGCTTCATCGCGACCGTCTCCGTGGCTCGCTTCAGGAAGAAGGATGCCTAAATGAATGTCCAACTGATCACTGACATCGTCTCCTTGGTATTCATCTGCCTAGGTGCCTTCTTTGTGCTCTCAGCCGCCATCGGCCTCGTGCGATTCAAAGACTCAATGTCGCGCATCCATGTGGTCACGAAACCACAAACCGTGGGCCTCATCTTGACCGTCCTGGGCGCGATCATCCGCATGGTTGGTCACGACCAATTCGACGTCGGGCAACGAGGCGACATAGGAATACTTCTCCTACTGGTGCTCTTCACCCTCCTTACTAGCCCAGTCACCGGCCAGCGACTCGGCCGCGTGGTGCGCAGGGAGGCCCTCTACGGAACCCCAGAAACCATCTCCCGCAACGAAGCACCCGCGGCAGGAAAAAAGAAACGCGCCAAATAGCAGCGCCTGTAGCCGTAGCACCTTGGGGTGTTACGGCTGTTGTGAGTTTTTGGTGGGGTTATCCGAAGATTTTTCTGCAGCCACCGAGCATGGCCAGCGGGTGCTGGTTTCGTCGATCCGGTAACCCGTAGGCTGATACCCAGTAGGCAAAGGGCCCTCGTTTTTCTATATGGCCGTGGATGTTGTTCCACCAGTCATCATCGTTGATCCCGTTGTGGTAGGCACATAGTGGCACCAAATTCGTGATGTTGGTGTCGCCACCGTTTTTCCATGCCACTACGTGGTGGAGTTGGCAGTCATCGAACGCCACCGTGCATCCTGGTGCTACGCAGGTGGGGTTTTCCGCAAACGCGGCATAGCGTTGTTTCTGGTTGGCAAACCGTTGTGTGCGGAACATGTTCAGTGTGCCTTCTTCTTCATCCACCAGAGCAACCAGGCCGTAGTCTGCTAACAAGCGCTCCAGATACTCTTTATCCGATAGGACGGTGCCATCAGAACACACCACCTTAATGCCGTCACCTTCACCGCGGATGATCTTGGCGTGTTCTTCTACTGGGACGACCACCAGTGGTGTGTAACCACCCTGGGGCACACCGGCGTCGCCGCGGAGGAGTTCGGCGAAGGCTTCACCACGGGCCTGGTCCTTGGTTTTATCTTTATCCGCCTCCATGAGTGCTGTCACGGTTTCTTTGAGGCTGCGGTTGATGTCGGCGAGGTGTGCTTGCGGTGCGGTGAAGTACAAGGTGCCCATGCCGTCTGCACCACGCACAATACGCATAGCAATGTTGCGTCTGGCGGGCGGTTGTTTCAGTTCTTTCACGCGCTTGAGGGCGAGTGTGTTGATCACCGCCGCAGGCCGTGGTGCGTTGGTGAGTTCGCGCCACAACACCCATTGTTCGCGTTCAGTAGAAAGTTTTTCTACGTGTGCGCGGATCATGGTGAGTACGGACAGGGAGAACCCATGGGCAATGGCGGCCTCGACAGTGCGGCGTTGCTGGAGACGGTATCTGGTTGTGCCGTATAACCAGGCGGCGGTGCGGATGAGTTCTTTTGCGTCGCGTGGGGCGATGGTGTCAAACTCCCAGTGTTTGCGGCCGTGGAATGCGCGCAGCAGGATGGCACCGCTGTTCATAGCGGTGAGGTAATCCTGGAGTGCTGCGTGATCATCGGTCATGGCACCAACGCTAAACACAAAATCAAGGTCTGAAAAGTAGACCCTCTAAAACCCTGTGGATAACCCAAACCGGAAGTAAAACTTATCCACAGGCTATGGTGGCGGCAAATTCCTGAGGGTTACTGAGGCTCACGTTTTTGAACTCTGCCTGCGGAAACGTGCTGCGGTGTTCTTCGCCAGCTAGGACGAGCATGCGTGAGCTTAGCTTTCGCGCCTCCTCGCGTACGTCGAGGCCCAGATTTGATTCCAGCGCCGATTGCATGGATTTCTTCTGGCCTTTGAGCAGGAAGCTCGGCATGAATTTGAGTGCTGTGAGTTGGGCGTGCGTTTGCTTTTCGTCCACGTACACTTCCGGTGCGGATACGATGAGGCGGCGCACGCGAGAAGGGTTTCGGTCCGTGAGCTTAATGGCTATGGCTGCGCCGGTGCTGTGGCCCACGATGTCCACGTGGCGGATCTCGTGTTTGTCTAGGTACTTCTCGTATTCGCGGACCGCGTCATCGAAGGACAGCCCCGTGGTGTTGATGAGTTTAGGTGGGGAGCCCGCGGGCAGGTTTTGCACGACGCTTATGAGGGCGTCGGGGTTGTGCCCAAGTGGCTGGATGAGCAACAAGGGGGTCATGAGTTTTCTTCGTGCAGCGGGCGCAGGGTGTCTAGTTCATCTACTAGGGCATCAACGGCAGGCTTCCAGTCACCTTGCTGGTCGAACAGGGCGCGCTGGCGCTCGTAGGATGGGCCGCGGTCAATGATCTCGTGGATGAGTTGGAGCTCATCAAAGCAGTTGTATTCCCGCGCGATGTCTTCTAGTTTGTCGATCCATGCGACCAGCTCGTCGCGGACGTAGTATTCGTCGGTTTCGCGGCTGGTGATGATGAGGGCATCCATGCCGTAGCGGGCGGCGCGCCATTTGTTTTCCGCCAGGTGCCATGGTTGCAGTGACGGTAGTTCCTCGCCGCGCTCGTACATGCGATCAAAGTAAATGACCAAGCAGTGGGTCAGTGCGACCAGCGCGGAGAGTTCACGCAGGTTGCTGATGGAGTCCGCGATGCGGACTTCGATGGTGCCCCACTTGCCGGCGGGGCGGATGTCGAAGTGCATGCTGCCGGTGTGGTTGATCACGCCGGAGCGGTCTTGATCGTGCATGTAGCGTTCCCACTCGGCCCACGATGAGAACTGATACGGCAGGCCGGCGGTGGGCAACTGCTGATACAGCATGGTGCGGTTGGAGGCGTAGCCGGTGTCCACGCCGTCCCAGCCGGGGGAGCTCGCGGTGAGGGCGAGCATATGCGGGTACATGGTTAAAAGGGCGTTGATGATGGGCCATACTCGCTCTTTGTCGGAGACTCCCACGTGCACGTGAATGCCCCAGATGAGCATCTGGTTGCCCCAGTATTGTGTTCGAGAAATGATCTCGTTGTAGTGGCCTTTGGCACTGACGGGCTGCTTGCGGTAGTCCGAGAATGGGTGGGAGCCGGCGCCCCAGATCTTCTTGCCTTTTTCGGCGGCGGCTTCCTGCACGGCGTTGATTGCCCGCGTTAAGTAGCGCACAGCTTCCGGAGTGTCGTGGCACACGGGAGTCACCATCTCCACGGTGTTGGCAAGGAACTCTCGCTCAAGGTGGATGTCTGGATGTGCGGCGGCGACCATGTCCACGATCTCACCGGCTAACGGAACAAGGTCACGGGTCTCGGGATCTAGGATGGCTACTTCCCACTCCACGCCGAGGGTTGGCGCGGGGGAGGCGTTGAAGGGCTGCGCGGCGGGTTGAGCGTCACGCGCGGGTGCGGCTGGCTTGTTAAGCTCGGCGTTTGTACCGCCCGATGGCTGCTGTTTCATGGCGTAGAGGGCCCTTCGTGAGAAAAAGACTGCCGGTGGTGTGCTACTAGCAAACTCTAATGCGGCAGTCTTTGTGCTGCGAATCTTTTGTGTAGTTAGATTCAGTTGATCTGAGTCTCGCCGGCTAGGACCAGCACGATGGTGTTGGCGTCGCGGGTTTCTTCTGGCAGGTTGTCTACGCGGGCAACGGCAATGCCGCCCACGGAGTCAGCTAGCTTGCGCGCGGCTTGCTCAGCGCCTGCGGTGTCCGGCGTGAAGTAGACGGTGTTTTCTGGAACTACGCCCTCAGCGTAGTTGCCCACCTCACCCAAGTCGTAGCCACGGCCCTTGAGTTGGTCAGCTACGTCTTTGGCTAGGCCTGGGACCATGGAGTTGTTGAGCACGTGTACGCGTGGTTGTGGTGCGGGCTGGTTCCCACCAGCTGGCGCGGGCGCCGGTGCGGATGCTGGCGCTGGTGCGTCGGCAGGCGCGGGGGCAGATGATGGCCCGGCCTCCGGCGCTGGGGAACCCTCAGGTGCCGGGGCGGAGGAAACTGGCTGCGCTGGGGCGGAAGCAACCGGTTGTGCTGGTGGCTGTTGTGGTTGCAACGTGGAGCTGGAGTTGATTGCACCGTTGTCGTCGTCGCGGGTCATGGCGTAGATGCCCCAGCCTGCGAGCAGGACAGCTACGGCAATGAGGATCATGGCCATGCCTCGCAGTGGCAGGCCGTCGGCAGTGGAATTCTGATCAGTCACAAAAGTTGATTCTAGTCACAGGCGCAACAGTTGGACATCATTTTGGTTCTCCGTGTCGCTACCGCCCGGCGCGGCGGTGCTCGCGTTCGTCGCGTTTGCGACGAAGCCGTGCGGTCAGCAACGGGAAAGCCTCCATCATTTCTGGGGTGTCGATGGCAACGTTGAGGCGCTGGTAGTAGCGGATGGGCGTGAGCCCCAGCCGCTGTTTGATGGCATCTTCCTTGGCGCCGAGCGAGCGCGGCGCGCGGGACTCGAAGGTGAGGAGATCGCGATCGGTGGGGGCGTCGGAAAGCTGCCCTCCGAGGCCATGTTCGATTCCTGATGTTTCACCCTGATCGTGTTGCATGCCTACACTGTATTGCATGACTGTTCGTCCTATTGTTATTCACGGTGATCCGGTGCTCCACAACCCTACGGAGCCTGTTACGGAGCCGGTAAGCGAGCTCAAAGAGCTCATCGCTGACATGTACGAGACCATGGACGTGGCCCACGGGGTTGGCCTGGCCGCAAACCAGGTAGGTGTGGCTAAGCGCCTATTCGTATATAACTGCCCTGATATTGAAGGGGAAGACGGCGGGTTGCTGCCGGAGGATCAGCAGCGCTACCGCCGCGGCTGCGTGATCAACCCTGTGTTGGAGACCTCTGAGATCCCGAAGACCATGCCCCATGATGACGGGTCGGATGATGAGGGCTGCCTGTCAGTTCCGGGCGAGGGCTTCCCTACTGGCCGCGCGTACTGGGCCAAGGTCACGGGCCTCGATGAAAACGGTGAGCCAGTAGAGGTGGAAGGATACGGATTCTTTGCCCGCTGCCTGCAGCACGAGGTAGGCCACCTGGACGGTTTCGTGTACACGGACGTCCTCACCGGCCGCTACAAGCGCGCAGCTAAGAAGGCTATCAAGGCCAACGGTTGGACCGAGGCCGGCAACACCTGGATGCCGGGCGTGGACCCGGATCCATTCGGCCACGATGATCTTGAGGAAGACCAGATCTAAAATGTCCTACATTTTCCGCTCAGACAAGGTTGTGCCCGGCGAGCGCGTCGTGCTGCGCAGGCTTATCGACGGCCTCAAGTCCGACATCATCGGTCACGTCGAGTCCGTCAGCGAGGATGGCATCGCCATCCGCCCGCAGGAAGTGGGCGGCTTCCCGTCCTCGCTTGAGTCGGTATTTGTCCCCCAGGACGAGATCAAGATTGTCAAGAAACTCTCCCCACGCCGGGTCCTCAACTCAGAGATCCGCAACTTGGAGACCGCCTACTCCAAGGCGTTCCCCGGCATCGAGCACACCTGGTGTGGCCAGTGGCTGTTGCGCGCCGGCGACGGCATCACGGAGCGCTCCAACTCCGCGGCCCCGCTGGGCCGCTCCGCGCTGTTTAGCCCGCCGCCTATCGACGACATCAAGGCGTTCTACGCGCGCCACGGTCTCCCCGCCAAGATCCTGATCCCAGAGCGCATTGGCAAGCCCGCCGAGCAGCTCGCGCTCGCGCAAGGCTGGGAGCTGGGGCCAGAAATCATCGTGATGACCAAGAACCTTGAACCCTCTACCCCGCAGCTGCCAGAGGGGCTGGAGTTTTCTATTGAGGATCAGCCCGATGATGAGTGGCTGGCCATGTACCACTTCCGCGGCGAACCGTTGCCGCAGCACGCGCTCAACCTGCTGCGTGAGAAGATTGACGGCGAAATGGGCTTTGGCAAGATCGTGCACCCTTCCGCCGGCACCATCGCCATCACTCGCGCCACCATCACCGAGGTGGGCGACGTCAAGTACCTGGGCTACTCCGCGGTGGAAGTGGCCCCTGAGTTCCGCCGCCAAGGTTTGGGCACCGCACTGGGTGAGTTCATCATGAGCGACGGCCAGAAAAAGGGTGCTGACATCGCTTACTTACAAGTCATTGCCACCAACGCTGCAGGCATTGGGCTGTATCGCAAGCTCGGGTTCTACGAGCACCACCGGCACCGTTACGCAACGATAACAACTTAAGCCCATACCTATTTTTCTGAATGCTCAGTTGTTAGCCTAAAGCCATGAGCACAAGGTTTACGCCGCAGGATGAGTCACTGACTGGCCTAGATCTGCATCCCGCGCCATTCATGAACCGCTTTCTAGCGTATTTTATTGAGTCCCTCTGCTTGGGCCTCGTATCTAGTGCGATTGTTTACATTGCACTCTTAGTGGTGCAAGGAACCCTTGCCCCAGAACAAGACCTCCTCAACGGCGAAGGACCTTATCGCGCGGCTGCGGAAGCCACGCTTTTGTCAATTCTGTGGCTGTGGATGCGCGTTCACTACGAGATGCGCGGCAAGGCCACATTTGGCAAAAGCATCTGCAAGATCAGGCCTCATTATCTGGGCACGGGGCCTAGCCTTTCGCGGGTGCTTGTTCGCAACATATGGCTGGTCGCGGATCTACTAACCTTAGCGTACGCATGGATACGGGGGGTTTACGGTGACTGGGGACCGATGGAATCCGATGTCTCGGTACCGTGGCTCCTTCTCGTGGCTTTCACCTGCCTGTTTAATAAGCGCAGCCGGAGTCTCGCAGACAGGTGGGCGGTAGTGGAGTTCGTTCGGACATAACCGGTAGTATCGGATGCTATGCGCATCGTGAATTGGAACGTAAACTCAGTCCGCACTCGAATAGACCGTGTGACTGAGTTTTTGTTACGCCACGATGTCGATGTTCTAGCCGTCCAGGAAACCAAGTGCAAAGACGATCAATTCCCATACGAGCGCTTCGAGGACATGGGGTATAAGGTGGCCCATTTCGGCCTAAACCAGTGGAATGGAGTGGCAATCATCTCCCGCGTGGGGCTAGAGGACGTTCACACCCACTTCCCCAACCAGCCAGGTTTCAACAAGGATCCCCTCAAGGAGCAGTCCATAGAAGCACGCGCCATCGGTGCCCTCTGTGGAGGTGTGCGCGTGTGGAGCCTGTACGTCCCTAACGGCCGCGAAATCGCGGACCCACACTATGACTACAAGTTGCGCTGGCTACATTCCTTGGCAAACTACGTAGAAACCAGTAAGGATGAGAAGCTCGTCCTCCTGGGTGACTACAACATTGCGCCCAAGGATGAGCACGTGTGGGACATCCGCGCCTTCGACGGCAAGACCCACGTGACCGAACCAGAACGCCAGGCGTTCGAGCAGCTCTTGGAGTCCGGTTTGCAGGTAAGCTCCCCGCTGGAGGGATTCAGTTATTGGGATTATCAGGCTGGTCGATTCCAGAGAGGCCAAGGCATGCTCATTGATTTCCAGCTCTCCCGCGGACTCGAGGTGGACAACACCTTTATTGATGTAGACGAGCGCGCAGGCAAGGGAGCCTCTGATCACGCACCGGTGGTAGTGGACTATGCACCTGTCGCTTGATGTCAGCAACTGGCAGCTGATTGGCCTGCTACTTGACTACACCATCAAGATCATTGCCATCGGCTTCGTGCCGGAGGGACGCCGCCCGAGCTCCTCTACAGCATGGCTACTCGCCATTCTGCTCCTGCCGTACCTTGGCCTACCACTATTCCTGCTCATGGGCAGCCCTTACATCAATAGGCGCCGCCACCAAGTGCAGAAGGAAGCAAACCAGGCCATCACGGACGTCCACGAGCACGAACCCGATTACCCGCCGGGAGTGCTTTGCGACAATGAGATCCAATCCATCATCAAACTCAACCGCAAGCTCACCCACATGCCGGCGGTGGGTGCACTCAACCTGGGTCTGCATACGGAGTATGACAACATCATCCGGCGCATGGCGGAGGCCGTTGACCAAGCACAGGAGTACGTCCACGTTGAGATTTACGTACTGGCGTGGGACAACACCACAGACGTCTTCTTCCGCGCGCTGGAGAACGCGGTAAAGCGTGGCGTGAAGGTCAGAATCCTTTTCGATCACCTCGGCTCATGGCGCTACCCCGGCTACTTCTCCTTGGGCAAGCGCCTTGACAAAATCGGCGTGCACTGGGAACTCATGCTCCCCATTCAGCCGTGGAAGTGGCGTTTCCGCCGCCCAGATCTGCGCAACCACCGCAAGATGGTCATCATCGACGGCGAGCGCGGATTCATGGGCAGCATGAACATGATCGACTCCTCCTACCTCAGGCGCGCAAACCGCCGTGCAGGTAGGCACTGGGTAGATTCCATGGTCGAGCTGTCCGGGCCGATCATCGCCTCCATGAACATGGTCTTTGCGGTGGACTGGTACTTGGAAACCGAAGAACTCCTGCCCATCGATGATGACGCTCACGTGCCGGAGATTCCGGATTCCCGCCACACCGCGGTCAACATGGTTCAGCTGGTCCCATCCGGCCCCGGATACCAGACCGCGCCTAACCTGCGCATGTTTAACTCACTCATCCACCACGCTAAGCATCGGCTGGTGATGTGCTCCCCGTACTTCATTCCGGATGAATCCATGCTAGAGGCGGTCACCTCAGCCGCATACCGCGGAGTGGAAGTAGAGCTCTACGTGAGTGAAAAGGGCGACCAGTTCATGGTCCACCACGCCCAGTCCTCCTACTACCAGGCCCTATTGGAAGCTGGTGTGCGCATCTACCGCTACAAGCAGCCGTACGTGCTACACACCAAGTTCTTGCTTGCAGACCCTAGCGTTGAGGACGAAGCCCTAGGCGTGATCGGTTCCTCCAACATGGACATGCGCAGCTTTGGCCTGAACTATGAGATCTCCCTGCTGATTGCCCACGGCAACATCATTGATCAACTTAACGTTTTAACCAGTGAATACAAAGAAAACTGCACTGAGCTCACCCTGGAAGAGTGGAACCAGCGCAGTTGGGGTCGCAGGTACGTGGATAACGTTATGAGGCTGACTTCTGCGCTGCAGTAACGGCGCCGAAGGCCAAAAGTGAGCAGACGACCATGGCAATCGCCATCGAGCGTGCAGCGTTGTCCCCCAAGCCCACAATCGGCGCGATGGCTCCCGCGAGCATGAACTGAGTAAATCCCAGCAGCGCCGTGCCAGCACCGGCACGCTTACGAACAATACCGGTAGCAAGTGCTGTGGAGTTGCCCAGAATCATGGAGGTTGGGGCAACGCACAGGAACAGCAGTGGCAGGACTACCCACAGGTTAAAGGCCACAGCAGTGGACACCAAGAGCAGGGCGGATGAAACAACCACGGTCAGCACGGCCGCCCGGAGGATAGTAAACGGCGGGAACTTGTTGAGCAGGCGGTTGTTGAGCATGCCGCCGAACATCAGGCCCAAGGCGTTGATGGCAAAGATCATGGAGTACTGGTGCACGCTCAGACCAAACTGATCCTGGATGACAAAGGCAGACGCGGAAATGTAGGAGAACAGTGAGCCAAAGCCAAAGGCCACGCCCAGTCCAAAGAAGACAAAGGCCGGGAACTTCAACGCGTACGTGTAACCGGCAAGGGTGTTGCGGACGGAGGAATCCTCCCGCAACTGCTTGGGGCGGGTTTCCGGAATGAACACCAGTGCTACCACTAGCTGCACAACGGCAATACCGGTGAGCACCCAGAAGATTCCGCGCCAACCCACAGGCTCCGCAAGTATTCCACCAAGAACCGGCGCAGCCACCGGGGCTACGGACTGGATCACCATCATCAGGGTGTAGGCCTTAGCAGCTTTCGCACCAGCTGCTAGGTCTGGGATGATGGAACGAGCCACGGCCACACAGGCACCAAAGCCCAGCCCCTGCAGGACGCGGGAGAGGATGAGGATCTCAATAGTGGGCGATAGTGCTGAGACCACGGTGCCCGCCGCGGAGATGACTGCGCCCGCAACGAGTATTGGTTTACGCCCTAGCACGTCGGACATGGCGCCGCCGATGAGCTGGCCCAAAGCCAAGCCAAACACCACGGTGGTCAGTGTCAGCTGCACCATGGAGCTGGTAGTAGACAGCTCCTCCGTGATCTGTGGGAAGGCCGGAATGTACATGTCGATTGCAAACGGCCCAGACGCACTCAGCAGCGCTAGACCGCACAATAATTGCAGTGGTATCTGGTTATTCTTGGTCACAATCTCAACCGCCCTTAGTATTAAAAACAAACTTGACTACCATAACGCATGGAGGAAAGGAGGCGGGTTTTGTCCTACACAACGTCAAAGACGCCGTCTCTGGACCCTAATCAGTTCACGCGCCATCATGAATTAGGGGGCGTGGGCACCGCCCAGTTGCGTAATGAGGACCTAGAGGCCACAGATGCGCTCACCAGGCTCGGCGCTACGGTGGTGTGGTTATCCATCTTGGCGTCAGTGGGCGTCGTGGCCCTGGGCCTTCATATCCTGATGGAATCCTTGGTAGCCATCTTCCACGACACCGATATCCTAGCCACAGCTAGCTTGGGTACCGCATTCTTCGCCGGAATGGTTGCCACCCTCCTGCTGCAGTCCTCCACCATGGTCTCCGTCGTGCTTGTCACGAGCGTGGGCACGGGCACACTGCCCGTTGATGTGGCGCTGATGGCAATTTTTGGTGCAAACTTGGCAACCACCGCAACCCCGTTAGTATTCTCCTTTGTTTTTGCGAGGCAACGCGAGCATTTCCTGAGGGCAATGCGGGTTTCGTGGATGCACGTATGGTTTAACGCCTTGGGCATCATCACCATGGCACCCATTGAGCTGATGTTTCATCCGCTGCGCAATATCGCGCTGCAGCTCACCCAGCCGCTGCCTCGCATTGACAGTGTTGTGACCCCTCAGCTGTGGTCCGCATTCGACATATTCGCCCGAGAGAACCCCGAGACCGCCGCGATCACGGCATGTGCAGGTGCAGCCATAGCCGGCGCGGGAATGCACTTGGTTGCATGGAGAGTGCGGGTCCTGACTGGCGGAACCGGCTTCCCCATCCTTGAGCGCTCCGGTGGCTTAAAGGATGCCATTGGCATTGGCGTCGGCGCGGTGGGCACGATGGCCGCGGGGGCGTCATCGATTCTGGTGTCCGCTGTTGCCGCCATCACCAGCACACGGGGCATGGCCACGTCCTCCGCACTGCCGCTGATTTTGGGCGCGAATATCGGAACCACGCTCACGAGTATTGTGACGGCGATGAGCATGCAGGGTCAGATGGGAGTCATCTCCCTGCAGGTGGCCATCGTGCACGTGCTCTTCAACCTGACGGGCACGTTGCTGGTACTGCTGATCAGCCCGCTGCGCAGGCTGATTATAAAAATGGCCAGCTGGACCGCAAGTGTGTCTACTCGCAGTATGATCGTGGCGATCATCAGCATGGTGATGATCTTTGCCGCGATCCCAGCTGGCCTTATGGTGTTGTAATTAGGCGTCGCGCTTGTTCAGCACCACCACGCCGAGGATGAAGATGACGAGGGCCCACGCAAGGAAGTAGAGGCCCGAACCTTGGTAGCCCCACGGCGCATCCTGGATATCCTGGCGGGAGACAAAGGCCATCAAGTTGCTCATTGGGCCGAATTCCCGGAAGTGGTGGCCAATCTTAGGAATCAGCGCGAGCAGTCCCTCCAGCGCCGTGTACCACACCAGCATGATGGAGATGACGCCAGCAGTTTGGCGCAGCAGCCACGCAATACCCTGAGAAAAGAGGGTGAGCATGACGGCGGCAGCGGGCATCAGCCACATAAACTCCTTAGCTACTGGGTTGCCCCACACATCCAGCGTGGCGGATGCAAGGTCCGAGGCAGTCAGCTTGGCTACGTAGTAGCACGCCAGCGTAACGATGGCAGTCAGTACCGCAACGTACGCGGAGTACAGGCCAGCCTTGGCCACTGCTACCGTGGTGCGGTGTGGGGTGGCTATAAAAGTGGCGGACTGCACGTTAAAGCGGTACTCGCTCGTGACCACCATGACGGCCTGAATGATGACCACGTAGAAGCCCAGGCCTGAGATACCCAGGAGGGCGGAGTCCGCCGTCAGCAGCGGAATACCCATCTCGGACTCAGTGACCATCCAGCCTGCGATAGCGGCCATGCCCAGCGCAAAGAACACGTACAGCACGGTGGTCCACAGGAAGGCCTTGGTGGTGACCAGTTTGGTCCATTCTGATTTCACGGTGTTCATTACTTCTCGCCTTCCTTGCGGACGTCGTCAACGCGGTACTGGACAGAGTCGCTCGTCATCTCCATGAACGCTTCCTCCAAGGAGGCGCGGCGCTGCTGGAGCTCGGAAACCATGATTCCGCCAGTGAAGGCGAGCTCACCCACCTGGTCAGTGGAAAGGTTTGGCACCGTCAGCGTTGGTCGGTCTTCCTCGTCCACGCCAGCGGTGGCCTCGAAGCCCTGCTTCTGGAGCAGTTGCGCCAGCTTCTCATTGTCCGCGGAGCGCACCACAACGGACCCAGCGGAGTGATCCTTAATGAAATCGTAGGTGGAGCAGTTGGCTACCAAGCGCCCTCGGCCGATGACCACGAGTTCATCGGCCGTCTGGCTCATCTCACTCAGGAGGTGGGAGCTGACCAAGACAGTGCGGCCCTCGGCCGCCAGCGCGCGCAGGAAGTCGCGCACCCAGCGGATGCCCTCTGGGTCAAGGCCGTTGACGGGCTCATCAAGGATGAGCACCTCCGGGTCGCCCAGCAGGGCGGCCGCGAGGCCAAGGCGCTGGGACATGCCAAGGGAAAAGCCTCCGGCTTTCTTCTTGGCGACGTCGGAAAGCCCCACCGTGTTCAGGACCTCCCCCACGCGCGAGGTTGGAATGCCGTTGGACTGCGCGAGCCACTTCAGGTGATTCGCTGCAGAGCGGTTAGGGTGAACGGCCTTGGCATCAATCAGGGCACCCACCTTGGTCAATGGGTTCTTGATCTCCTTGTACCGCTGGCCATCAATGGTGGCCTCACCGCTCGTTGGGGTGTCCAGGCCCAAAATCATTCGCATGGTGGTGGACTTACCCGCACCGTTAGGGCCGAGGAATCCAGTAACGATGCCGGGCTTGACGGAAAAACTCAGATCATCCACTGCCCGCACATCGCCATACTGCTTGGTTAAACCGCGCACTTCAATCATGCCTAACAGTCTGGCATATCCAAGCGACAAGGACTATCGGAGTTGATTAATGTTCGCTCTCAGCATCGGCCACACCCGCGCGAATGCGGGCAGGAGATCCAACTCCGCCACCTCATCGATGGCAACCCACTTCAGCTCCTCAGATTCCTCATTGGGCTGGGTCCCAAGCTTGTGGGTCGCGGTGGCAATCACCGTGGTGTAAGTCCAACCACCTGCGAGTTCAGGGCGATCGGGATCAGCCTCGAACGGCCCAGCGGTCACAATCTCTGATCTGTACGTCACCTGCTCACGGCTGATGCCAGTCTCCTCATGCGCCTCGCGAGTGGCGGCCTCGAAGGCTGTTTCGTGAGCCTCCCGCGCACCACCGGGCAGCGCCCATGTGTCACCTTGCGCAGTCCACACCGCCCGATGCTGCATGAGCACGTGGCCTTCCGCCACCAGCAGCAGGCCAGCTGCGCCAAAGCGGCCCCACAGCTTGACACCGTTGGGACCTGCGGCCCAGCCCTCACTTCGCGGGGAATCTAACGCTTTGTCACCAACCATGAGCCCAAGCTTAAGTAAAAGTATTTCGCGCTGCACATTTTTCTCGCTTGCGCCATGTGCATCCACTATTCTTAAGTGTCAGTGCCCGATTCTCCGATTGTTCTAAGGACGCCATGAGTCATACACCTTCCCCAGCAGTCATGCTGGATGATGACTGGCTTGACCAAGAGCCGCAATCGGAGCAGCAAAAGAAGCTTTCCGGCCTATGGTATGAATTCATGCACCAGCCATTTACATGGCTGAGGCACCTAGTCACATTCCTGCGCTCCACCCCAGGCAAAATGACAAGCCTGGTCATCGTGGTATCCCTATCAATCTTGGCCGCGGGCTTGTCCATGTCCCAGAGCTCAGCAGAACGACGCGCAGATCTGGACTCACTGATCAGCAACACCGAACCCGTCTCCCACACCGCACACAACTTATACACGTCACTATCCCTAGCTGACACCTCCGCCACCGTGGGTTTCGTGCGTTCCGGCAGCGCCGTGGAATCAGCACGTGAGAGCTACAACCACAACGTACAAGAAGCCGCTCGGTCTGCGGCCCTGACCAGCTCAGGCCTAGAGTCTGACGCCGCCATGGATTATCTGGTCACCATCAACCAGTTGCTGCCTGTCTACACCGGCCTCGTGGATACCGCGTGGTCTAACAACCGCCAGGGCAACCCCGTGGGCGCGGCCTACATGTCTGAGGCAAACGCGCTCATGCGCCTGCAAATCCTGCCCGCGGCCAACGAGCTGTACCGGCTCACCAGTGAAGATGTGACAAACTCCCAAAACCGGTTGGCTACTCCGCAGTGGGTGCCCATCTCAGGATTGTTTGCCGCTCTCATCTTCTTGGTCTTAGCCCAAGTCTGGCTGGCGCGCACCACACATCGCCGCCTGAATCGGGGCTTTTTGGCCGCCACCGTTTTCATGGCCATCGCCACCGTCTGGGTGACCATGGCCAGCATCATCACGTGGCAAGCCGGCTCACACGCATTCGAGGAAGCTGCGCGCCCACTGGAAAAAGTAACCAGCGCCCGCATCATGGCGCAGCAAGCCCGCACCAATGAAACGCTGGCTCTTGTGCTTCGCCAGGCCCAAGATTCCAGTCAAACCACGTTCCCCTCGGCGCAGGTAGCGGTACGCGACGCTCTGATCGCATTTGAAGAATCCGTACTAGCGGATGACAACACCAATCGGGAGAACGTGGTTGAGGCCCGCACCGCCATGGATCAGTGGACGCGCAGCCACGATAGGCTGCTCGATGAACTAGGCGCCGGCAACTACGAACGCGCCGTTGAACTGGCGCTGGGAGAAGACGGCGAACAGACGCAGTACGCGGTACTTGATAACGAGCTAGCATCCTTGGCCTCCCAGGCCCGCGAGACGCTACGCAGCTACATGGGACAAGGTGCCGCGGCATCCCAGTTCGTCAACATCGCGGTACTCGTGCTCTCACTGCTCGCCGTACTGGCGGTGTGGATTGGCATCAGGCCACGATTGCAGGAGTACCTATGATCAAGAAAATCACCGCCGCGATCCTAAGCTCATGCCTGCTCGTCTCCTGCGCAGATTCCAAGAACTTTGACGGAGCATCAGACGAATTCAGCGTCGTCCGCCCACTGCCCGAAGGTGTGGAACTGGAAAAAGCCGGCTCCAAAGAGCCCCAGTCCGTGTTGACCACCAACCTGTTGGGATCACTTCGCCCAGATGAGCGAACGCCTAAAGAACGCGTACCAGAGATCTACCGCCGTGGCCGTCTCATCGTGGGTGTAGACCAATCCCAGAACCTGCTTTCCTTCCGCGACCCCGCCTCCGGCGAAATTGAGGGGTTGGAAGTAGACATCGCGCATGAGATCGCACGAGACATCTTTGGCGATCCCAACAAGATCGAGTTCCGCTTCATCAACTCCGCCAACTGGATTGACGCATTAGAATCCAAGCAGATTGACATCGCACTACGCGCCATCTCCGTCACCCGAGGGCGCCAAGACCAAGTTTTCTTCTCCACCCCTTACCTGACGGCCAACACCAGAATGTTGGTAGAACGCGGCGGTGAGGTATCTTCGCTGGAGGATCTGAAAGACAAAACGGCCTGCGTTTCCAGCGCATCCACCGGCCTACAGCGATTGCGCGAGATGGCACCAGATACGGATATCCTGATTGCCAACTCCGCCGCTGACTGCCTCATCATGCTGCAACAATACGACGCCGATGCCGTCATCTCAGATGACACCATCTTGTCTGGCATGGCCACGCAAGACCCCATGACTGAGGTGGTGGGCGAATCACTGGGTAAGGAAAGTTACGGCATTGCCATTGCAAAACCTGGCCAGCGTCACAACACTAGCGGGCTGATCCGCCAGGTCAATTCCACGCTGGAGCGCATCTTCCGCGACGGTAAGTGGAATTCGATGTACTCGAAGTGGTTCAGCGAATTCCTGCCGTACCAGCAACCACCGGCCACCAACTACCGAGCGGAGGACTCCGATGACGAACGATGATAAAGATCTCACCGCCGCAACGGAAGCTTCTGCCGCGTTCTTGGATGAAGATCACGAAGAAGGAAATCCCGGCACCCAGGCGGTGATGTTCAATCCCTTCGAGGATGACGATGACGAACCGGAGATGGATCTCAATGATCCCCAGTTTGCGGATCTGATCAAAGAACTCGATCGCCTGCCCTACTACCCCGGCGGGACGGCTCGCAACGTCCACGCTAAGGAGCCGGTAGAAGACAATGAGCCGATGGCAACGTCGGCAGTCCACTACGATCCTTTCGCCGACGAGGACATGGCCACCTCCGCCGTGCCCTTCGATCCCTTTGCCGAAGATGAGGAAGGCACCGCAGCCGTGCCCTTCGACCCCTTCGCCGATGAGGACGAAAATCAAGACGAGGAGAAAGAAGACGTAGGCGCCCGCGCCCGCAACGAGGCCATCTCCACGTTCCGCAAACGCCGCACCCATGAGCGCCAATCACGCCCAGTGGCCAACGGCATGGTCAGCCTGCCATTTATCCCCATCCCATCTTCAGGCCTCCCGCTCAAAGATCCCGCTGAGTCCAAGGCCGAACCTCCCGCCCTACAACCGGGCGATATGGTGGCAGACCAGTATGAGATCGCCGGCGTGATCGCCCACGGCGGCATGGGATGGATCTACGTGGCGCATGACCGCAACGTTTCCGGACGCACCGTCGTGCTCAAAGGCATGATGGACAAGGGCAACGAGCACGACTACGGCGCCGCAGTGGCCGAACGCGAATTCCTCGCCGACATCACCCACCCAGGCATTGTAAAAAGCTACAACTTCATCGATGACCCCCGCGTCAAAGGCGGGCTCATCGTCATGGAATACGCACCCGGGCCTTCCCTCCGAGAGCTGAAGAAGCAACAAGAAGGCGGCCTGTTCAGCATCGATATCGCCATCGGCTACATCCTCGAAGTACTCCCAGCGCTGAACTACTTGCACGCCCGTGGCGTGGTGTACAACGACCTGAAGCCGGATAACATCATCGCCACCGAAGACCAGGTCAAGCTCATTGACTTGGGCGCGGTATCCGGCATTGGCGCCTACGGTTTTATTTACGGCACCAAGGGCTTCCAAGCACCAGAAGTATCCAAGGTAGGACCAACGGTAGCCAGTGACATCTACACGGTGGGCCGTACCCTCGCCGCTTTGACGGTGAACCTCCCCATTGAAAACGGCGCCTATGCACCAGGCCTTCCCGGGCCGGGCGAGGAACCACTGTTTGCCCAGTACCTGTCCTACTACCGCGTGCTACGAAGGGCGACGGAGCCGGATCCCGCCGACCGATTCTCATCCATCCATGAGCTAGAAACCCAGCTCTACGGCGTGCTACGCGAGTTTCTGGCAGTGCGTGACGCCAAGCAGTTCCCCGCGCAACACTCACTGTTCTCCCCGCAGCGCTCCACTTTTGGCACCAAGCACGTCGTCTTCCGCACGGATCAGCTTATCGACGGCATCGAACGCAGCGTGCGCATCACCGCACCCGAGATCGTTGCCGCGCTTCCCATCCCACTGCTGGATCGAGATGACCCCGGCGCGATCATGATCTCCGGATCTTCGTACTCCGAGCCATCTGAAGCACTGGAAACTATGCGCCATGCCATGACGCAGGAGGAGTTCCACACCTCTAAAGAAATCCCCTTGGGCGTTGTGCGTTCCCTGCTGGATCTTGGATTCACGGCTGAGGCCCGCAGCTGGCTGGCAGGCCTCGAGCCACGTATGGGCTCCGACTGGCGCTTTCGCTGGTACTCCGGCATCACCTCATTGTTGCTAGAGGACTATCCCGGCGCCCAGTATGACTTCAACGAGGTGTTCTCTATCCTGCCAGGTGAGTCCGCGCCTAAGCTGGCACGCGCAGCGGTATCAGAAATGCTCCTCCAGCAACAAGGCTTGCAGGACACCCCCCTGCTGGACGCAGATCTAGTGGCGGCAGCATACAACCTGAAGGGCGAGCTCGTGGAGTCCATGGCCGGGATGTGGAACCAGCTCACCCAATCCCCCGTGGCACTGCGCTTTAAAGCGATATACATGTATTCACTGGTGTGGACGACCAACCCCACCACAGTCTCCTCCGCCTTTGGCTTAGCTCGCCAGCTGATGGCGGAGCGCCACGTGGAACTAGCAATCAAAGCCCTCGACCGCGTTCCTCAGTCCTCGCGCCACCATCGCATGGCGCAGCTGACCGCCATCCTCCACTTGATTGCGGGTGAGCTGTCAGAGTCTCGCGTTCGGCGCGCCGCTAGGCGGCTGGATGAGATCCCTACCAATGACCCGCGCTTCTTGCAGATCCGCATCGCGGTCTTGAACGCTGGCCTCACATGGCTTCGGGACTCAGGTCTTGAACAAGCCGCCAGCCCGAACGAGCTCTTCGAGTATCCGTTCAGCCAAGACGGCCTACGTACAGGCCTGTACGAAACCCTGCGGTTGCTGGCGCGTGCCACAACCAATGCGCAGCACCGCTACCAGCTGGTGGATATGGCAAACAAAGTTCGCCCGACCACATGGTTCTAAGTGTTCGCTTTTTGAAAAGGCGACAAAAAACTAAACTTTGAGCGCTAATCTGACTTTTTTTAAAGAAAAAAGCGCTCAAAGTTTAGAATCTTGTCCCTGCCCAGGCTCACCCCGTAAAAACACTCACCATTGCGTGAACCTAGATGTTGTTATTTAGTCCCCGCGAGTTCCTATACCTCTTCTCGTTACCTTCCCGTCGGCACTAAAGGGCACAGTAAAGCCCCGTGCGTTTTGCACGGGGCTTAAGCCATGAAGCTACTTAATACCGTTGGCCTTATCAGCAAGCTGCTTGGCGTAACGGGCGATAGCAAGCTCCTCGTTGGTTGGAACGACAAATACCTTCACCTTGGAATCGTCCGTCGAGATCTCACGAGGGCCATCATTTGGTGCAGCGTTGCGATCCGGATCAATCTTGATGCCATACATCTCCAGATTAGCCATGGCATCCTCACGCACGAAGCTTGCATTCTCACCAACACCTGCGGTGAAGGTGATGGCATCCACATTGCCCAACGCGATCATGTAGGAGCCTAGGAAGCGGCGCAGCTGGTGAATGTAGATGTTGTACGCACTCCATGCATCTTGATCACCGTTGTCCGTCATCTCGCGCAGTTGGCGGAAGTCATTCACACCAGCGATGCCCTTCACACCAGAACGCTTGTTCAGGAGGTTATCAATCTCATCGATGCTCATACCCGCGTTGCGGTAGAGGTGGAAGATGATGCCAGGATCGATGTCACCACATCGGGTACCCATTGCAAGACCAGCCAGCGGGGTCATACCCATGGTGGTGTCTACTGGGCGCCCCTTGCGAATTGCCGCTGCGGATGCGCCGTTACCTAGGTGCAGGGTGATCTGGTTGACCTCGTTTGGCTTCTTACCTAGAAGTGCTGGAACCTGCTGGGATACGTACTCGTGAGAGGTGCCGTGGAAACCGTATCGGCGAATACCGTTCTTCAGCGCAGTCTCACTCTCGATGGCGTACAGCGCAGCAGCTGGTGGCATTGCTTGGAAGAAACCGGTGTCGAACACCGCAACGTGTGGGATGTCTGGCAACAGCTCGCGAGCTACCTCAATACCGGAGATGTTGGCCGGGTTGTGCAGTGGCGCCAGTGGAATCAGGTCGCGCATCCACTCAACAACCTCGTCAGTGATGATCTCTGGCTTGGAGAACACCTGTCCGCCGTGAACTGTACGGTGGCCAACGGCGTAGAGGTCAACGTCCTTTGGCCCACAGCCATGCTCAGCCATCAGGCGGAAGGATAGATCCAAGCCCACTGAGTGGTTAGGGATTTCAGCCTCAATCTTGTGCTTTTCACCATTGTGCTTGAGGGTAATGGTGCCGGATTCCTCACCAATCTGTTCCACCAAGCCCTCTACAAACGGATCATCCGTTGCCTCCTGGGTTGGATCAACAAGCTGGAACTTAATAGAGGAAGAACCTGAATTCAGAACGAGAATCAATGACATTGTTTATCCTTCCACCTGGATTGCGGTAATGGCCACGGTGTTTACGATGTCATCAACGGTAGCACCACGGGAGAGATCATTTACTGGCTTGTTGAGGCCCTGCAGGATAGGGCCAACGGCCAACGCGTGGCCTGTACGCTGCGCAGTCTTGTAACCAATATTGCCCGCCTCCAAGTCTGGGAAGACGAATACATTGGCCTTACCGGCCACCTCGGAGCCAGGCAGCTTCTTTTCTGCGACAGTAGGGTCCACAGCGGCGTCGAACTGCAATGGGCCTTCTACCTTGAGATCAGGATCCAACTCGCGAGCCCGCTGGGTTGCCGCAATCGCGCGCTCTACGTCAGGACCGGAGCCGGAATCACCGGTGGAGTAGCTCAGCATTGCTACGCGCGGGTCGATGCCAAACTGCGCTGCAGTTTGTGCTGATACCACAGCGATCTCGCCCAGCTGCTCGGCAGTAGGGTTAGGGTTGACCGCACAGTCGCCGAACGCCCACAGGCGATCGCGCATCACCATCAGGAAGATGGAGGATACGACTGACGCACCTGGGCGCGTCTTGATGATCTGGAAACTTGGCTTAATGGTGTGCGCCGTGGTGTGGGCTGCGCCGGATACCATGCCGTCCGCCAGACCCTTGTGGATCATCATGGTGGCGTAGTAGGAGATATCCTTCATGGTCTCGCGTGCCTCATCCAAGGTGACACCCTTGGACTTACGCAGTTCTGCGAATTCCTCAGCAAACTCTTCCAGTTGAGGATCAGTCTGTGGGTCCTTCAGGTGTGCCTTAGACAGATCAAATCCTAGCTCGTTGGCGCGAGCGGTAATTTCATCAGGCTTACCCAAGATCGTGAGCTCAACAATGTCATCCGCGAGCAGGCGGTGCGCGGCCTCGAGGATACGATCATCATTGCCCTCAGGGAGCACGATGTGGGAGTACTCAGCCTTAGCCTTCTCCAGAAGCCACGTCTCGAACAGCGGCGCGGCCATAACGGGCTCCACGTCCTGCTCAAGGGACTGCTTGATCTGTGCAATTCCCTCCTCAGTAGCTGCTTCTTCAGCGGTAAATTCTGCACCCAAGGTGGCGCAGAGCTCTTCTGCCTCGTCGTGAACGAGGTCAACGTGGATACCTGGGGCATCAATAAGGAGAAGCATTGCTACGCCCAGCACAGAGGCAGCCTTAGCGTCAAAGTTGACATTGCCGGTACCAACCAACAGGACTGGATCACCATCAACTGGCTTCGCAGCCAAGATATCAGCAAGATTGGTGGAATCAGACACCAGTGGCACTGCGGTGAGCCCCAGCTTGGATGCAAAAGCGTCAATATCGAATCCATCAAAGTTCCGACCCGCGCGGGTAATGAGCGCGGACTTTACTGCGTTACCTGTCACTGACATTAAGTCCCTTTCTCTTTCTTATATAAGGCACCCATCTAGGTGCTCACCGCCGATGAGGAAGCCTTACTCCGGAACGTAAAGACAAAAGAAATCGGCAAATGTGGCTTACGGTTAAAAACTGCCTAAATGTGATTCAAAGCATAAGTTTACATGGCACACGCCACCAAAACACCGAAATCTAGGAGTTTCACAGAACACCCCTTCACTAGATTTACACCAACTACCTCGATTTTCTGCTTTTCCTTTAGTTATACCCACTTCAGACCGTGTTTTACAGCGGGCAAAAAGGAGCAAAAGTACCCCCGCACTCCGGCTTCACAGTCACTTAACTGAAGATTTTCTCGAAACACAGTGCAGGTGCCTGTAACAAGCGCACCACTTCGTGCCGGACACCACCGTGCGCAGTCTCGCATTTCACTATGTGAAACGCGTAAGCTGGGAGGTTGTTTTCCCCTTCTGAACACCGTTACTTATAGAGGAATTTTCTTACATGACTTCACCGTTGCGCGTCGCCGTTGTGGGCGCTGGCCCCGCAGGCATTTATGCTTCTGATCTCCTGATCAAATCCGATGTCGATGTTCAGATCGACCTCTTCGAGCGCATGCCAGCACCATTCGGCCTTATCCGTTACGGCGTGGCTCCTGACCACCCACGCATCAAGGGCATCGTTAAGTCCCTGCACGCAGTGCTCGACAAGCCCGAGATCCGCCTGCTGGGCAACATTGAGATTGGCAAAGACATCACCGTCGAGGAACTGCGTGAGTTCTATGACGCCATCGTTTTCGCCACCGGCGCCACTGGTGACCGCAACCTCAACATCCCAGGCCACAATCTGAAGGGCTCCTACGGCGCGGGTGAGTTCGTTGGTTTCTACGACGGAAACCCAGACTTCTCACGCACGTGGGATCTGTCCGCCAAGCAGGTCGCCGTAGTGGGCGTTGGCAACGTTGGCCTTGACGTGGCCCGCATCCTGGCAAAGACCGGTGATGAACTGCACGTCACGGAAATCCCAGACAATGTGTACGAGACCCTGAAGCAGAATCAGGCTGAGGAAATCCACGTGTTCGGCCGCCGCGGCCCAGCACAGGCGAAGTTCACCCCAATGGAGCTCAAGGAGCTAGACCACTCCCCAACCATCGAGGTCATCGTCAATCCGGAGGATATCGACTACGACGAAGCCTCCATCGAGGCTCGCCGCGACTCCAAGTCCCAGGACCTGGTCTGCCAAACCCTTGAGAACTACGCCATCCGCGAGCCAAAGGGCGCACCACACAAGCTCTACATCCACATGTTTGAAGCACCAGTGGAGATCCTGGGCGAGGACGGCAAGGTGGTAGGCCTGCGCACCGAGCGCACTGAACTCACTGGCGACGGCAACGTCCGAGGAACCGGCCAGTTCACCGACTGGCCAGTACAGGCCGTCTACCGCGCGGTGGGCTACCGCTCCGACAGCGTCGAGGGAGTGCCTTTCGACGACAAGAAGGCTGTCATCCCGAACGACGGCGGCCACGTCACCAACGCAGACGGCAGCATCGTTGATGGCCTGTACGCAACGGGCTGGATCAAGCGCGGACCGGTTGGCCTGATCGGCAACACTAAGTCCGACGCCAAGGAGACCACCGAGATGCTGGTCAATGACTGGAAGGACGGCAAGCTCACCGAGGCTACCCAACGTGATCCGGAAGCGATCACTGCGTTCTTAAAGCAACGCAGCATTGCTTTTACCACATGGGACGGCTGGTACGAGCTGGACGCTGCTGAGCGCAAGGCCGGCGAGGCCGAGGGCCGTGAGCGCAGGAAGATCGTCGAGTGGGATGAGATGGTCTCCTACGCGGCAGGTGAATACCAGATCTAAGATTAAGGACTCTGCGGAGTCCTTTTTCTTTTTCCACCCAGCGTGGGACTATGCTCTCTTAGCTATGCAAACCATATTTGCCGTGAATCCGCTCAAGGAGCTCTCTGCATTCGAGGTTCACCAGTTGTACAAGCTGCGCGTTGACGTTTTCGTGAATGAGCAAAACTGCCCGTACGCAGAGATTGACGATACCGATGCGGAGCCAACCACCCTCCACGTGACTGCATGGGAGCGCGACAGCTACGGCCGCCGCAATATCGTGGGCACCGCCCGGTTGTTCCCTGATGAGGTTGACGGGGAGAAGGTCTCCCACCTCGGTCGATTTGTCGTCACCCCGCGCCACCGTGGTAAAGGCGTGGCGTCGAGCCTGATGCTCCAAACCCTCAAGCTGTCCTACGAGCAATCCCCTGATCTGCCCGTGTACCTCACCGCGCAGGCACCATTACAGGACTACTACGCCGCTTTCGGCTTCAACGCCTGCGGCGAGGAATTTGATGATGAAGGGATACCGCACATCCCCATGCGCATGTCCGCTGCCCAACTGAAGAAGGCCATAGAGACCACAAGCTAACTAGCCGCACTCTGGGCGAGTTTTTATATTTACGCAGGTAGAAAGCGATGCGAGCTTAACATAACACTTAACATAACACTTACTTCCCACAGTGTTATGTTAGGTGTTATGTTGAGTGCGATGTTAGGCCTTAACCCTCAAGGCTGATGGCCGCTGCTACGCTGCGCGCGCGGATGCGTGCGGTATCCGTGTCCTCGGCGGTGGCAAGGCCAGCGCCCATTTTGCGGCCGGGGTAGGCGTCGCGCTTGCCAAACAGGCGCAGGTCTGACTCTGGGACGCTGAGGGCGTCGGGGATGCCAGAATAGTAGACCTCATCCAACTTCTTGTCCGCGGTGATCATGCAGCACGCACCCGGGGTGGTCAGGGTGACGTCAAGTGGCAGACCAAGCACCGCGCGGGCATGGAGGTCAAACTGGCTGAACCGCTGCGTTCCCAAGGTGACAAGACCGGCAGCGTGCGGGCGTGGGGAGACGCCGGAGAAGTAGATGTCCTCACCGGAGACGAACAGGTCCACCGCAAACAGGCCACGGCCACCAATCTGGTTGGTGATGCGGGCGGCAACAGAGCGGGCGTTATCCAGCGTCGCCTCAGAGAGGGCCACGGGCTGCCAGGACTCACGCAGACCGCCGTCAGCATTCATGTGGCCGATGGGCTCACAGAACCAGTTGGACAGGGCGCCGGTCTCAGCGTTGATGGATCGGCCCACCAACAAGGTGATTTCCACGTCGTAATCAACCACGGCTTCCACCATCACACGATCATGAATCTCCACACTGGCTAGTTGGGATTCATCCTCGAGCACCAAGTGGTTCTGGTTCTGGGTGTCCGTCACGGACTTGATAATGCACGGGAAGCCGGTGTGCCCCACCGCCACACGCAGCTCCGCTTCTGAGGAAGCAAACCCGTAACGCGCGGTAGGGATGCCCAGCTCATCCGCAGCAACGGTGCGAATGGATTCTCGATCAAAGGCTATGTCCAAAGCCCGAGCGCTAGGAACCACGCCTGCTTTCTTGTCTGTGAACTTGGACAGCGCGGCAATGTTTAAGCCATCCGCAGCTGGCACGATGAAATCTGGGCGAACAACTTCAATGAGTTCACAAAGCTGCTCCTCATCGCCCAGATCCAGCGCGTATGCATTGGGCGCAACCTGCGCACCCGGCGCGTTTTTGTAGGATCCGGCGACGTGAACGTTCACACCTAGGCTGTGGAATGCGAGCGCAGTTTCCTTACCCATCTCACCAGCCCCTAATACGAGGACTCGTGGCGCGTTGGTTTGTGGCGTGTAACTTTCAGTCATAACGAATAAGTCTAATCCTTGTAGTGGAAAAGACCCGCCGAAGCGGGCCTTTTCACCTGTGTTTTCCAGTAATGCTCAGCTTTTAGTCTGCCATCACATCATGGCGCACGATGGTCTGGTCGCGGCCTGGGCCCACACCGATGTAGGAGATGCGGCAACCAGAGAGCTCCTCCAGGCGCAGAACGTAGGCCTGTGCCTTCTCTGGCAGCTCTTCAAAGGTCTTGCATTCGGTGATGTCCTCGTCCCATGCAGGCATGGTCTCAAAGATCGGCTCTGCGTGGTGGAAGTCAGTCTGGGAGACGGGCATCTCATCGTAGCGCTTGCCGTTTACATCATAAGCAACGCAGATTGGGATCTCCCCGATACCGGTGAGAACATCCAGCTTGGTCAGGAAGTAATCGGTGAAGCCGTTGACGCGGGTAGCGTAACGAGCAATCACGGAGTCGTACCAACCACAGCGGCGCTTACGGCCGGTGTTTACTCCGATCTCGCCACCGGTGGTCTGCAGGTACTCGCCCCACTTATCAAACAACTCGGTTGGGAATGGGCCTGCACCCACGCGGGTGGTGTAGGCCTTGATGATGCCCAGGGAGGTGGTGATCTTGGTTGGTCCGATGCCGGAGCCAACGCAGGCACCACCTGCGGTTGGGTTGGAGGAGGTCACGAATGGGTAGGTGCCGTGGTCCACGTCCAACATGGTGGCCTGGCCGCCCTCCATCAGAACGTGCTTGCCCGCATCGAGCGCGGCGTTGAGCTCGTACTCGGCGTCAATGACCATGGGGCGCAGGCGATCCGCGTAGCTGAGAAAGTAGTCCACGATCTCATCCGCAACGATGGCCTTGCGGTTGTACATCTTGACCAAGATCTGGTTCTTGACGTCCAACGCGGACTCGATCTTCTGGCGCAGGATGGACTCATCAAACACGTCCTGCACGCGGATGCCGATGCGGGAGACTTTGTCTGCGTAGGTTGGGCCAATGCCACGGCCGGTGGTGCCAATCGCGCGCTTACCCAGGAAGCGCTCCTGCACGCGGTCTAGGACCTGGTGGTACGGGGCAACGAGGTGAGCGTTGGCGGAGATGCGCAGGCGGGATGCGTTAGCGCCGCGGGCTTCGAGGCCGTCAATCTCCTCGAACAGGGCCTCCAGGTTGATAACAACGCCGTTGCCCAGGATAGGCACTGCATTCTCAGACAAGACACCAGCGGGAAGGAGCTTCAGCTCGTACTTCTCACCACCAACAACGACCGTGTGACCAGCGTTATTGCCGCCATTCGGCTTTACTACGTAGTCAACGAGTCCGCCAAGGATATCGGTTGCTTTACCCTTGCCCTCATCACCCCACTGGGCACCAACGATCACAATTGCAGCCATGGATTACACATCCCTTTGAAGATTTGGAAGGGACCACGGTCCCTATTACCGCTTTATTTTATGCACCGAACACGCATTTACATAAATAATTTTCAGTTCGGCGCTTGACCGAAGCTTCATTCTACATTGCTAAACTTCTGGCATGCGCTTAATCATCTGCCAACTAGGTGACACTTCCCACACCCTCCCAGACGTGGAGGTGCTTAACCTTCCTGCTATCCCCACACGCAAGGATTTGAAGCGTCTGGATGAGATAGCGAGGGAAGTGTTGCCTGTAGATGACACCCCCAGCTTGGATGAGATTGCCAAGTCCCCGGACGTGGCCCACATGTCCACACCGCAACTGGCGCCACAGAAGCCAGCGGAGCCTCTGCGCATCATCGTTGTAGGCACAGACGCCGGCCTGTCGGCCGTGCTCACTAGGCTCATGCGTGCCGACAACCTCTGGGCCGAAATCGGCTACGTTCCCACAGCCGCTTCGGCGGCTGCGACCAACTGGGGCATCCCCGACAGCTTCACCGACGCCCTCGAACTGGCTCTCACCGGCAGTGTGCGCCCCGTGCCGCTGATTCGCGACGACAAGGCGATCGCCGTGGCCGCCACCGCCACCGTCACCCACGCCGAGCCAGGTGAGATCACCGGCGAGATAGTAGTAGACAGCGAAGTCTTGCTGCGCCATGAGGCAAACGGAAAGATCCCCACCCGCGGAGTTTACGGCGCAAAGCTGGTAGCCATGACTGACCAGCCGGGTATCGCAGCCGTGCTGCTGGATAGCCCGCTGGAGCCCCAGAAGCGGTCTGGGCTGGCTGGGCTGTTGGGAAAGACCACTGATCACGGTACTGCCGTGGCCGATACCCTACTCACCGGCCGTGCTCTTCAGGCCGGTGGACCACACTTGATGGTGTCTATAGACGGCGAATCCCGCAAGCGCCCTACGCAACGTGTGACGTTCTATAGGCACCTGCGGGATCTGCAGATTGTTAGGCCTGCTTAGTTACTGGTGGCTCAGCGGACCACGGGAACACGATCCACTCGTCGGTGTGCTTCCAGGTGTAGTCCGGCTTCACAATGGAGCGGGACTTCTCATAGATCACTGCGGAGCGAACCTCAGCACCGTGGGACTCGAGAAGCTTGATCACCAGCTCTAGGGTACGGCCGGAATCGGCTACGTCATCAACAACCAACAACTTCTTGCCGGCAATCTCGTTGGTGTCCAACATAGGAGCCAGCAGGACAGGGTCGGGCAGGGTCTCGTGGACGTCAGTGTAGAACTCCACATTGATGGCGTCGGATAGTTTCACACCCATGGAGTAGCTCAGCGCACCAGCTGGCAGGAGACCTCCGCGGGCGATGGCGATGATGACGTCTGGGGTGAAATCATCATTGACAATGGTTTGTGCAAGTTCCGCCTGGGCTTTGCCAAAGCCTTCCCACGTGAGGATTTCCTTGCCTTCAAGATCGGTTGCGTCTGCATGATAAGCCATAATCAAACTTTACATCCCTCAAGGACTGTTAGCTATTCTCACCTTTGCCAGACTTCTCAATCCAGATTTCTGGCGGGAACGCAGGGTGCTCGGAAGTAGGGATCAATACGGCAACTGCAGACTCTCGGCTCATGCCGCACACCTGCAACAAATCCACAATGATGGACCGAGACTGCGCGAGAATCACGATCGCAGACAACACGCCACCATCAGCGACCTCAAGGGACACCTTTGAGCCCAGCGTGCGCAGGGTCTTAACAATGTTCGGAATTTCCTGCGCCTCAGTAAGCTCAGCCTTCTTCAAATAAACATCGTGCAGACGCATCATCACGGCGGCCAGCTCGCGAATGATCTCGATCTGCTCCGCTTTGACCTTGTCACCATCTTGGCTGAGCACCATCGCCCGGCGCGCCAGCACGCGAGTGTTGCGCACCGCGTTATCCACCGGCGAGAGTATCAAGGAGAAACTCCTCACGCGCCTGCGGTAAGACCACAGGAATGGTGAGACCCTCGTGGACTCATCGGCTGCCTTCTTGGCCAACAGCATGTTGTTGATCGCGGCTTGCGAGCCGCGGACATGCTGGAGCGCCTCCTCGATGCGCTTGGCATCGCTGGATTCTAGGGCACTGGCGACGTCGAAAAGCACAGACGATGCGATGCGGAGCACCTTGGCCACTTCCCTGCGGCCACCAGCCAGCGGCGAGGTGGGCACGATTGCCATGACGACAATGCCCACCACACAGCCGGTGACGGCGTCCACCATGCGCTCAGGGCCGGACGCGGAGCCCGGCGGCATGATCGTTGCGATCAGGATGGAGCCGGTGGCCACCTGATTGACCAGCAGGGGCGAATCAGACAGGAAGGATGCGATAAGCAGAGAGAGCCCTACCGCGAGGGCGATCTGCCAGTCACCGGTGCCGATCCCCAAAATAATGAGGTCACCAACACCAACGCCCAGCGAGCAGCCGATGGATAATTCCACGGCACGCTTAATGCGGTTGCCGGAAGACAAGCCGAGAATGATGACTGCGGCCATCGGCGCGAAGAAAGGCACCTCATGGCCAAAAACCTTGGTGGCGATGAAATAGGCAATGCCGGCGGAGCAGGAGGCCTGAATGATCGAAATTAACGATGTACGCGTACGGAAAGCACGCGCCGCGAGGGAACCTTCCAGCTCCTTCAGCTGCGCGACTGTGCGGACGGTGTATCTAGGCATGGCACCACTTTAGGAAATTCGCTGCAGACACGCATAAAGGGCGACCACGGCCGCCCTTTACACATATCTGCTGTCACTCCACGCTACGTGGGATGACGAGATGAATTAATTACTTGGAAACAGTCTTACCTACGGAGTGCAGGTCCTGGCAAGCCTCGATGACGCGCTCGGACATGCCCTGCTCAGCCTTCTTCAGGTAGGAGCGTGGGTCGTATACCTTCTTGTTGCCAACCTCACCGTCGATCTTGAATACGCCGTCGTAGTTCTCCATCATGTGGCGAGCCACTGGGTTGGTGAATGCGTACTGGGTATCGGTGTCAACGTTCATCTTGATGACGCCGTAACGCAGTGCCTCTTCGATCTTCTCCTTCTCAGAGCCGGAGCCACCGTGGAATACGAAGTCAAATGGAAGCGCGTCATCATCCAGACCCAGCTTTGCAATAGCAGCCTTCTGGCCCTCAAGAAGAACCTCTGGGCGCAGCTTCACGTTGCCTGGCTTGTAAACGCCGTGAACGTTACCGAAGGTAGCAGCCAGCAGGTAGCGACCCTTCTCACCCGTGCCGATTGCGTCGATGGTCTTTTCAAAGTCCTCGACGGAGGTGTACAGGTTAGCGCCAGCCTTAGCCTGAACGCCGTCCTCTTCGCCACCAACAACGCCAATCTCTACCTCGAGGATGATGTTGGCCTTGTGTGCCTTCTCCAGCAGCTCCTGAGCGATGACCAGGTTCTCATCAATTGGAATAGCGGAGCCGTCCCACATGTGGGACTGGAACAGTGGCAGCTCGCCGCGGTCAACGCGCTCCTGGGAAAGAGCAATCAGTGGGCGAACGTACTCATCCAGAACTTCCTTCTGGCAGTGGTCAGTGTGCAGCGCTACGTTGATGCCGTAGTGCTTTGCTGCCTCGTGAGCGAAAGCAGCCAGAGCGCAAGCACCAGCAACCTTGTTCTTCACTGCCAGGCCGGAGCCGAACTCAGCGCCACCGGTAGAGAACTGAATGATGCCGTCAGACTCTGCCTCTGCGAAGCCCTTCAGAGCTGCGTTAATGGTTTCAGAGGAGGTGCAGTTGATGGCTGGGAAAGCGAAGCCGCCTTCCTTAGCGCGGTCAAGCATCTCGTTGTAGACCTCTGGGGTTGCGATTGGCATAGAGTTTCCTCCAAGAAAGAGTGTGTATTCGAATATCGAATTTCTGACTAGCACGCAGGCACGCCCGCGCGACCTATTAAACAATTATGCCAGCAAACCAAGCCCCGCGCGCGGTCTCCCAGCACAAACAAAACCACACAAACAAACACGAACGGTCACCTTTAATGCCTGATCGGTCACTGGCTCAGATGAGGCGCTGGAAAACAGCAGTTCACAGGCTTAAGTAGCACACAACCTAACAACGCACGCCCCAAAGGTGAAATAGCACACTACCCACCCTTTTGAACGCTTGCGATGGCCTGCCCAACGGAGGATGTTGGAACAAAAAGTGGACGGTCGCCACGCACTTGCCCGCTGGGAACGTGAAACCCACAGCAATAGCTTTTCAGGCTCACCACAAGGAAGGCGCAATGCCCGTCGTGCTGGAAATAAGGCGCGATCAGAAACCCGCGATCCCCTGAGCCCCACCCCAGAAGATAGGTCCGGTTTACGCCCTAGTCCTCATGCTCCGTGTTTCGTTCGTGCATGGAGCACCGAGCTGCAGCCTCCAGCAGCATCCATCCGGACAGCTGCACAGAGAGGTCGCGTTCATCAATGCGAACCACGCGCACAAGGTCGCTGAGAGCGCTAGCCCCCAGGCCAAAGGTGTGAGGAAGCTTGGCGTCAGCGGTCCAGTCTGTTGCGAACACCGGCAGTCCATCCACCTCAAGGCGGTGATTCCACACTGACTCCGCGGAAGCATAAATCAGGCGGGCAGCGATTTTCTTAGCTGCAATGTTGGCGGAATTATCCTCCGGCAATCGCACCGCAGCATCCGCCAAGTAGCGCATCAGGATTCCCTTGAACAGGCCGCCATCGCCGTCGCCGGTATCCCAGTCAATCACACCGTCTTTGTTAGCCAGTTCCTTAGCCACAGCATGGATCAGCGCGCGAGCGTGCGCGAGGTATGCCACGGCCTCGTCATCCATACCGTCCTCGCGCAGGGCTAGCGCAATCTCAACACAAGCGCCGATAACTACGCCTTGGCAGTACGGGAAGATGTACTTGACCAGGTCAGGACCGGCCATGGACATACGCAGCCCGTCCATCACTAGGCCTTTGTCATCAATCAGATTGTCAAAGATCCAATCCACAAAATGACGCGCAATATCTAGGCGGCCAATGCGTGCCGCCATGATTGCCGCAGGCCCGTTGGTAGGAACGTTATAGAACGTCTCCCCCACACGCCACGGAAGAACGCCAAAGGTGTGGTCAATTCCCTCCAAAATGTTGTCTTCCAGTTGACGCAGGTACTTCTTGCGCGGCAGACCGAGGGTTTCACACGCCCGGTTGAGAGCCAAGGCGAGCCACGTCTTGTCATCGTAGTAGTTGTTGCGGGTCAACTTGCCTAGTTGACGCACTCGAACGCCGGAGATGGTGTCAAGAAGACGGCGCTTGCGCGCCTTGGTGGGGCGGCGGTTGGTGGCGTCAACAAGACAGTCAATGTAATGCGCCTGCCACCAGTAATGCCAACGGTAAAACACCTTTTCCTTGGTGTGCGGCGGCCACGCCACCACACCCAGGTTGGTTCGCGGAAGCAGCCAGACCCTGGATGAATGACGGTCATTGATCGCGGATTCAGCAAGGTCGGCGCGATGGAACCATTTTTCCGGCACGGAGAGTCCTTCTCATGTGAAGCGTGTGGGCAACTATACGACTGCCCACTTTAGTCATTGTTTTACTACCACGCGTTATCTAGGTCAGCGTGCTGCCTGATCCACGCGTGCATGGCAATTCCAGCGGCCACGCCCGCGTTAATGGATCGAGTAGAGCCAAATTGCGCAATGGAACAAGTCATCAATGCATTGTCCTGGGCGTCTTGGGTAACGCCTGGCCCCTCTTGGCCGAACAGCAGCAAGCACCGCTCTGGCAGCTGCGCCGTTTCCAGCGGAACACACCCCGGCGTGTTATCGATAGCCACGATGGTGAGGCCCTGCTCCTTGGCCCATCCAACGAGGGAGGCAGTGTCAGGGTGGTGCATCAGGTGCTGGTAGCGGTCCGTCACCATGGCTCCCCGACGATTCCACCGCCGCCTGCCCACAATGTGCACCGTGTCCACCGCGAACGCGTTCGCGGTGCGCACCACGGTGCCAATGTTGGCATCGTTTTCAAAGTTCTCGATGGCAATGTGCAAGGCATGCCTGCGGGTATCAATATCCTTAACAATGGCCTCGCGTGACCAATAGCGGTAGGCGTCCACCACATTGCGGCGGTCACCATTTTCCAGCAGTTCCGGATCATACTGATCGCCCACAGGAAGCTCGCCCTCCCATGGGCCCACACCGTGGCGGCCCTCACCCCATTCGGTAGGACCAGGTTGATTTTCTGACAACGTTACGCCAGCCCCAGATCTTCAAGGCCGAGGATGTAACGGTACTCGAGGCCTTCAGCAGCGATAGCCTCGCCCGCACCAGTCGCACGATCAACAACGGTTGCCACACCCACAACCTCGGCGCCAGCCTCACGCAGAGCCGCAACCGCAGTGAGTGGAGAATTGCCGGTAGTGGTGGTGTCCTCTACTACCAGCACCTTCTTGCCCTCAATGTCAGGGCCCTCAATCCGGCGCTGCATGCCGTGCTTTTTGGCTTCCTTACGCACAACAAAAGCATCAATCGCTCGACCCTCGGCGTGCATGACGGAGGTAGCCACTGGGTCAGCGCCCAAAGTCAGTCCACCCACGGAGACGTAGTCCCAATCGGCGGTGAGCTCGCGCAGCAGCTGCCCGATCAGCTTAGATGCTTCATGGTGCAAGGTGGCACGACGCAGATCCACGTAGTAATCAGCTTCCTTGCCGGATGACAGGATAACCTTGCCGTGCACCACGGCCAGTTCCTTGACCAATTGAGCTAATTGGGCTTTCTTTGCTGCATCAATGCTCATGACGATCTCCTTACTTGCGTTCCTGGAAGAATTGTAGATGTTTAATCACCAAAAATGGTCGGCTTGTGGGTGTTGTCGCGAACGATTCGTGTTCCTTGGTAATTCTGGGGGCTCTCATCAAGGTTCTGTGCAATTGCCTCCACCTCATCACCGCCTACCTCACGGGGCTCAACAACACCGTGCGATTCCCCGCGTGCTCGGGTAGGCAGCGGGGCCCTTTCCTCCTCGCGCTCGATCTTAGGAATGACGGGGGTGGGATCTTCCTCATCGTCAGTAAAGCTCACCGGCGCATTGGGCAGAGGACGGGACGGATCCATCTCACTAAGATCAATCGGCTGCGACGCCCCCGTGCGTGGTGGCAGTACCCGTGCTGCATCAGACATCTGCGCCAACGGCTTAAATAGCGCGTCCCATTCTGTATGGTCAGCATTCTTGGTGGTTTGGGCAAGCACCCAATCCGATTCAATCCATACTGCCGTCACCGCCTGCGGCATGGCGGCCAAGGCCCTTCGTGCTCGCACATCGAGCATCCGCTCCGTGGCACCTTGATCATTACTGAGAATGGTGAAGCCCTCCATGTGGCATACGTGGATGAGGTCATCAGAGTTTTGAGCGTTATCAAGCTCACCTCGACGCATATCCACCACAACATCACTAGATCCGGGACGGCGCATCGCCATTACCGGCACCCCAGCTAAGTCCACAAAGTACATTTCATGTCCGGCCGCCGTGCCGGACACAACGTCTTTGGCAGGGGCACCTGCGGAAGCGGCTCCACGTGCCCATTCGTCGTTAAGAAAGTTGTCTACCTTCGAGTACTCGAAGCCATGGTGCGCAGCCCATGTTTTGCGCTCTCGGCGCATCGAGACCGGAATGACGCGGAAGCCGGACTTGTACGGGTCTTGTTCACTGAACACGCCAACAGCTGGCTCCTCACGCGGAAGCTCAATCGTCTCGCCTTCGAAATACTCATCCTCTTCTGCCGGCGCGTTGCTGGTGAGGTTGGTTTCAATGACCTGATCCGCAACCGTTGTTTCAGGAAGATCCTCCAGCTCGAGGTCCTCCGCAATCAATGCAGGGTTCTGTTCCTCTTCCTCCTTGGGATCAACAGCGCCTGATTCGGGATCATCCTCTTCTAGCGCAGCCGGCTCTGCCTGGACTTCTTCCTCGGCTACCTCAGCAGCATCCTCATCGGAATCATCGAGTCCATCTTCACCTACCTCAAGAGGATCCTCATCCACGGTTGGCTGAGGATCCGCATAGGGAGCTTCGCTCGTACCCACGCTAGGGGTTTCACCATGATCCTCACTAAGGAGTGGGGCTTCTTCCAGCTGGGAGGCTGCTTTGCTGCGACGGGAGACGTCAAGCAGCAAAAGTGCCAACCCCAGTAATCCGAGTACGGCGGCAATGAGGATCAAGAACATGGCACATAGCCTACTAGGCGCCGCCCGTCTCCACCTCATTAGATGCATCCGCACACCACTGAGACCAGCCACCGATGTAGTGCCGTGGGATTTCTAGCCCAACCAGAGCCATTGCCGCGATCACCTGCGCGGAGTGGTTTCCGGAACCGGAGTAAATGATCATGTCCTTGGTTTCAGGCGTGATGCCGTGTGCAGCAAACAGCTCAGTGAGCTCTTCCTTGGACTTGAAGCAATCATTCTCATCCAGAATGGAACGCGTTGGGATGTTGATAGCCCCCGGAATGTGACCGGCTTTGAGATCCAAGTACTCTTTACGGCCAGCAAAGCGGTTGGCCTCACGAGCATCAATGAGAATGCCCTTGTGCGCCTTAACCTCCTCAATGGTCGCGGTAGGCATCTGGCCGAGGTTAGCTTTGAACTCTTCCGAGTAACCAGCCAAGTTGCCTGGCCCGCCGAGGACGTTAAAGCCTTTACGCTCCCACTCGGCCTGACCGCCGTCAAGAATGACTACGTTGTCAAAGCCAGCCCATTTCAGGATCCACCATGCGCGTGCAGCAAACAGGCCATGGTGGTTGTCATACACCACCACCTGCTTGTCTGGGCTGAGACCCCAGCTGGAGATCCAGTGATCCAGGATCTCTTTGCTTGGGAGTGGATTGCGGCCAATGCTGGAACCCGGCACTCCGGCCAGCGCGAATCCAACATCACAAAACAGTGCTGTGGAAATGTGCTCGGAGCAGAATTGTTCCTTGCCCGTTGCACCTGGCTTGTCCCACATGGCCGCAAGGATCGTTTGCTTTTGGCCTTTACGGATCCTTGCGTCAAGTTCTTCAACTGAAATGGTGATCGTCATAATGTCCATGCTAGAGAGAAATTCGTCGCCTTGTTAGGCGTACCTGATCACAGTAGACGTCAGATGAGTGCAGGATACAGCGCTAACCATGAACAAACGTTCTAGTAGGCACGCGACCGTGTCTGCCACCGCGGTTAGCTTTTATTCCATGAATAACACCACTGATGCTAAGAAATTCTCCCTGAACCAGCCGCCTTCACCAAGCACGTTCGCACGGAAGCGGCCACCTACCCCACTACAGGCACGCCAAGATTGCATGATTACTGTGAGCGGCTTCACCGCGGTCTGCGTGGGAAACGTAGGTTTGATGACCGTGGCCATTACCACCACCATTGGTGAATCCATGTGGCAAACCAGCTTTAGCGAAGTTTTCTTGCTGCCCCAGAGCAAGCCTATTCCTCGACCGCAGGCCCAATCCCCCTTACCCTGGCCGCTCGTCGAGGTGTGTGAGACCCATCCAAGCGCCCTCGGCGCCAAGAAGTTCTTGGTTAAGAAAATCGATGCCGCCGTTGCCGCCATCCAGCGCGTTCACGGCAGCCTGCCTGTCCTGATTGATAGGCAGGCCATCTCAGACTACCGTTGCCACCTTCGGCCACGCGTTGCGATGATGCGCATGGCTACGCTGCGCAGCGTAACCCATGGCATCGCCCTTGCTCGCGCCGAACAGGCCCTGCCGGCTTTGCTAGAGTTTTGCCCTCAACAAGGTAGCTTGTTCGCGGCACGTATGGCTGATCGCTGGGAGATGGAGGCCGCAACGTGCTTGCCCATGATTAATGCTGGTCTGCGCCCACTTGTTATTGCTACCGACGCAGCCCGCTCGCACCGGAGTGCCACGGTGGCCGTGGCCACGTCCACCGGCACGATCCACACCTTCAGATCTGAGCAAAAACTTGGCATTCGCGAGCTGGAGATGGAGGGCATTGCCTCTGCGATGGTTCACTTCTCCGCTCAGTACCCGAACCGAAAGATCGTCATCCTTAGTGATAGTCGCCCAGCGCTCAGCCGCATTGCGGCACGCGGCTTCGGCATAGATAAAGTCGACGCAATCCTTGCAACGGGCCTAGTCACCCTCAAGTGGGTACGTGGCCATAACGGCCACGGCCTCAACGATATTGCTGACCGCGCTGCACGCATTCTTCGAATGCAGATTGAGTGCGAGTTTCCGGACGAATGGTTCGCAGACAGGTGCGCCAACCTGCGCGCAGAGCTTCTTGAGAACCTGAGGACGGATTCCAGGCTGAACAGCTACTTCTACGGAACAACACAAGCCGACCTCGCACTGGCGGGATAGCCCAGCCAGATGGTGCCCTTCAGGTAACGCGAGGCATGTTCCATGAAGCCCCTGTTCTAAGCGCATAAAAATGTTCCCCAATAGTCGGTGCTAAATTGCAGCCCAACAATTGGGGAACGGTTCACCCTGTGATCAGCGCGGCAGGCGATCGTAGAGGCGCGTAGCGTTACCGGCCAAGATTGCCTCTATCTCATCGGAAGACAGCTGCGAACCGCGGATGTAATCAAAAGCTCGGACGTACTTCTCCTCCTGGAAGTATGGGAAGTCAGAGCCTCCCATAATCTGCGTGAACCCGAAGGTCTCAGCAGCGAGGCGCAGTGAGGGTTCGTAGAAGTTCGCCGCGTCGAAGTACATCTTCTTCAGCTGCGCCCTCGGTGAGGATGGAAACGCGTCCCAGTCCTCGTAGTTATCCTCAATGCGCTGCGTTAGGAATGGGAGGTCTCCACCCAGGTGAGCGATGTGGAATGTGATATTGGGGAAGCGGCCCGGAACATCTGCTTTAAGCAGCTGCAAAGTTGCAGTGGCGTCTTCAACAGGAGCGCCATTTACCCAGTGCAGATCTGCGTTAGCCAGCATGGTGGAATCAGCGCCGCACCCAGTTGGATGGATGTTAACAACGGCGTTTTTGTCATTCAGTGCTTCCCACACTGGGTCCAATCGGGAGTCGTTCAGGTACACACCGTCACCGATGATGGTGGATATGGATACTCCCACAAAACCGGTCTCAGAGAAGATTCTTTCTACTTCAGCCACCGAGGCCTCAACGTGAGGAAGCGGAAGGGCTCCGTAGGCGTAGAAACGATCGGGATATTCGGAGAGAATTCGGGCGTACTCGTCATTAATCATCGTCGCTGCCTGCGCAGAATACTTGGATTCTGGAAGGTAAGGACTCTGAGGGGTTACCGCAATGATTTGTGCCTTCACACCCGCTTTATCCATCCATTCGAGGCGCTTGGACAAGTCTTCATCGGTGGAATCCGCGTTGAGATTCCGAGCAATGGCCACCTCGCTCTCACTTAGACCATGCTGGGTGAGAAAATCCAGGTAGAAGGATGGAAATACGTGAGCATGAGTATCGATTGCTGTAGGTCGATCTGTTTGATGCATCTAAGTGTCCTTTCTACTAAACGTCAGAGACTGGGCTCTTGCTGCGGGCGCCGCATCACTTCAACGGCCCCTAAACCTCTGTTTAGCGAGCTTTTAGACCATTGAAAATTGATTCATCTGAGTGGCGGGCTTGCAGGGATAGCACGATCGTAACAAGACCCAGTCCGATACCGATTCCAGCAATGACAACCAAGGCAGTAGCCGACGGCACTGAACGGCCACTGTAGGAGACTGCGAGAGCCGCCGTAATAGCTGCCACGATTGCAGACGACAACGACATTCCGATGGAGCGCATCAGGGCATTGACCGCGTTGGCGGAGCCAGTTTCATGAGCTGGCGCGTATTCAACGATGACCATTGGAAGGCCAGCGTAACCAATACCAATACCAATAGAAATGACAGTGGCCCATACCAAAATCCATACACCGGATGGAGCCCACGCTATACGCAGAATGTAACCAATGGTTACCACTGCGGCACCAGCAAGCAGTACTGATCGTGGACCGAAGGAGCGATCCAATCGGGAGCTAATTGGGGTGACAAAGAACATCAGCACAGCCGATGGCAACATGGCAAGACCTGCAGCGGTTGGTGACCAGCCAAATCCGTCCTCAGAGACTGGGTTCTGAAGCTCCAGAGTAGTCAGCAGCAGGTTGGTAAACATCATCAGACCGAAGGTCAGGGCGGCGATATCAACCAGCAATACTGGGCGATCAAACGTGGTACGCAGATTCACCAATGGAGAATCTTGACGCAGTTCGTATACCGCCCACAGACCGAAGAATACGAATCCTGCAGCAAACAGGCCTAGTACCAGTCCGCTTCCCCAGCCCCACGCAGCGCCCTGGGACACTGCGGTCAGCGTAGCAGTCAGACCGAACGCCAGCAGGATCGCACCTGGCACATCAAAGCGTCCGTCATGAGAACCCTTGTCTTCAGGGATGATCTTAAAAATAGCTACAGCAGATACGGCGGAAAGCACGGCAGCGAACCAGAACATAGATTCCCAGCCGAAGGCTGAGAGCAAAACGCCTCCGAGCGGGATGCCCAGGCCGCCACCGACACCGAGCATGGCGCTGAGCAAGGCCAACGCACCACCAAGGTGATGCCCGTGAAGGCTGTGGCGCATCTCAGCCATAGCTACTGGTACCAGCGCGGTGCCTACGCCCTGGAGTGCTCGGCCAAGAATGAGCGTGGTCACGCCGCCCAGCGGAGCAATGATGGAGCCGACTAAGACGATACCCATCGTCATAATCATCAACCAGCGGCGTGAGTACAAGTCTCCCAAGCGACCAATAACCGGGGTAGCAATTGCACCAGTAAGCAGGGTTGCAGTCACGGCCCAGGACATAGTGGTTTGGTCAGTTCCCAGTTCCGCAGGAAGCATTGGTATTGCCGGAATAACAAGAGACTGCAGCAACGTAACCACTAAACACGAAAATGCCGCCACGGCGACAAGTGAGTTATTACGTGGAGGAACACCGTCGTGTGGTTTAGCTTTGGCCTTATCGGCAGCCTGATGCTGCTCGTTGCGCACTTCAGTGCGTACGGAATCTTTTCCCTGGCTCATCTCGATCCTTGTTCTACTTTTCTACAATGTGTTGAAGATGTGTGAAGATACTAGGCAAAGATATGCTGAATCTGACAATCTATGCAGGAATCTGACAAATCGAGGTATTTTATGGTTTCTTTCGACAATCAGGCGTCACCCATTGCGCTTGATGAGACACGGCTAGATAATCTGGATCGCGCTATCGTGACTGCCCTGATTCGCCAGCCCGAGGCACCTTTCTCCACTATCGCAGAAGAGACACACGTCAGCGCTCGCACCGTTGCCCGCCGTTTTGAGGTGCTACGCCGCCGCGGCGTGATTAGGGTAGTCGGCCGTACGCTTCCTAGCTTTGGCGGACGATTAGCGTGGCTGTTCCGCATCAGTGGATCCCCCCAAAAACTTGATGCCTTAGCGCTAAAACTCCAACGGTTAGACACCACCCGCTGGCTCCGATACTCCTTGGATCGGGGTGAGTTGCTGTGCGGCAGCGTTACCGCGGGATTCGATCACAACGATCTCCTACACGGCCTGTATTCCACGGTTCCTGCCCGTGACGTACGGGTACACCAATTGCTCCACGTTTGGAGCGATGAGGGCGTGGTGACCTCGAGCCATGACCGCCTTGATGAGCTAGATCAGTTGGTCTTGGAGGCATACGCAAAAGATGGCCGCATTTCCGCAACCGACCTCGCCCAACAACTAAGAGTGGACCCCGCCACCGTGTCACGCCATCGCCGGAAACTCATCGAGGCGGGCATTCTGTTTTTTGAAACCAACGTTCACCCTTCATTTTTGAACACCTTCGGTGACTTCAACCTATGGTTGAGCGTGCATCCGGGAGCTATACAACAGCTGGGAAGACTTCTGTACTCGTTGCCTCAAACACGGTTTGTGGGGGCAACCAGCGGATCCTGCCAGCTCTACGCCAACATTGTGGTGCAGGAATCAGCGGACGTTATGACTTTCTTGGACGAGCTGGTGAATTCCCCTACTGCGCGCGACATGGGGATTGATGCTGGCAGCATAACGGCGGTGGAAACCATCCCCATGGGGCAAGTTATCCATCTTGCTGCGTCCTAAAAGTACAGATTCACCCCTCTTCTGCTCAGCGTTCTGACGGAAGTCCCCCATAACTCACCTACTGGCCTACGGAAGCGTCAGCAACAGAAACAGCCGACTGACGGTTTACGTCAGTCGGCTGCACTTCACTAGGTGCGATACCCCTCCGCATCACCTTGCTGCGTGGGCGGAAAGTGATAACGGGGTGGAAAGCACCCTATTCCGAGCGGGACCTCTACTGGGCGTTAATGTACAGGGACTCGCCGCCATCTTCTACGTCCACGTGCACGGTGTCACCATCACGGATGTCGCCTGCCAGAAGCTTCTTCGCCAGCTGGTCACCGATAGCTTGCTGGATGAGGCGACGCAGCGGACGAGCACCGTACGCAGGCTCGTAGCCTCGCTCGCCCAACCAGCTCTTAGCGGTATCGGAGACGTTCAGGTGGAGTCGGCGCGAAGCCAAGCGGTTGGCAAGATCACCCAGTTGGATATCGACAATGCTGGTCAGCTGCTCTGGTGAGAGCGGATCGAAGATCACAACGTCATCCAAGCGGTTGACAAACTCAGGCTTGAAGGCTCGCTTTACCGCGTCCATCATTTCCTCATTGGTGCCGCCGGCACCAAGGTTGGAGGTGAGGATCAAAACGGTGTTGCGGAAGTCCACCGTGCGGCCTTGGCCGTCGGTGAGACGCCCCTCATCGAGTACCTGCAGGAGGATGTCGAATACGTCCGGATGTGCCTTCTCAACCTCGTCGAAAAGCACGACGGTGTACGGCCTGCGGCGAACAGCCTCCGTGAGCTGGCCACCCTGGTCGTAGCCGACGTATCCCGGAGGGGCACCAACCAAGCGTGCCACCGAGTGCTTCTCACCAAACTCGGACATGTCGATGCGCACCATCGCGCGCTCATCATCGAACATGAACTCAGCCACGGCTTTCGCAAGCTCCGTCTTACCCACACCCGTTGGGCCGAGGAAGAGGAAAGAGCCGATTGGCCTATTAGGGTCAGCTACGCCCGCACGGGAACGGCGCACTGCGTCCGAGACCGCCGTCACGGCATCCATCTGGCCAACCACGCGCTTGCCCAGCTCGCCTTCCATGTTGAGCAGCTTCTCAGTCTCACCCTGGAGCATCTTGCCTGCTGGGATACCGGTCCACGCGGAGACCACTTCAGCGATGGTGTCAGGGGTTACCTCCTCCTCAACCATGGTGGAGTGGGCCTTGGTTTCAGCCTCAGCTACTTCCTTCTCCAGCTCAGGGATGCGGCCATAGCGCAGCTCCGCTACCTTGCCGTAGTCTCCATCGCGCTCAGCGATCTCTGACTCCTGGCGGAGCTTCTCCAGCTCCTCCTTGGCCTGGCGGACCTTATCAATGGAGTTCTTCTCATTGTTCCACCGAGCCTTCAGTTCGCCGAGGCGCTCTCGCTCATCGGCAAGCTCCTGGCGCAGCTTGGCCAGGCGCTCCTTCGACGCGGCATCAGACTCCTTGGCAAGAGCCATCTCCTCAATGTCGAGACGACGAACAACACGCTCGAGCTCGTCGATCTCCTGCGGGGAGGAGTCAATCTCCATGCGCAGGCGAGAAGCAGCCTCATCCACCAAGTCAATTGCCTTGTCCGGCAGGAAACGGGAGGTGATGTAGCGGTCAGACAGCGTGGCCGCCGCAACCAGCGCGGAGTCCTGAATACGAACACCATGGTGAACCTCGTAGCGTTCCTTCAAACCACGCAGGATACCCACCGCATCCTCTACGGAAGGCTCACCCACGAAAACCTGCTGGAAACGACGCTCAAGGGCAGCATCCTTCTCGATGTACTTGCGGTACTCGTCCAAGGTGGTAGCGCCAACCAATCGCAGCTCGCCACGCGCAAGCAACGGCTTGATCATGTTGCCCGCATCCATAGCGGAGTCGCCGGTAGCGCCGGCGCCGACGATGGTGTGCAGCTCATCAATGAAGGTAATAATCTCACCCTCAGCGGACTTGATCTCATCCAGAACAGCCTTGAGTCGCTCCTCAAATTCGCCGCGGTACTTGGCACCGGCCACCATGGAGCCAAGATCCAAGCTAATGAGGGTCTTGCCTTTCAGTGACTCCGGAACGTCCCCGGCGACGATACGTCGGGCGAGGCCCTCAACAATCGCCGTCTTACCAACACCAGGCTCACCAATGAGCACAGGGTTGTTCTTAGTACGGCGAGAAAGAACCTGAACCACGCGACGAATCTCAGAGTCACGGCCGATCACGGGGTCAATCTTGCCCTCGCGTGCGCGAGCAGTGAGGTCCGTGGAGTACTTCTCCAGGGCTTGGAACTGATCCTCTGGGGACTCGGTGGTGACCTTCTTATTGCCACGCACGGAAGGGAATACGCCCTTGATCACGTCATACGTGGCTCCGCGCTTGGTCAGAAGCGTAGCTGCGTCACCCTTGCCACGCGAGATCGCGGCAAGCATGACCTCGGTGGAGACGTACTCATCACCAAGCTCCCCCGCAAGCTCCTGAGCTGCAGTGAACACGTTGAGCGCATCACGGTTAAAGTTTGGGTTGGCCATGCCCGAACCCTCAGCCGATGGCAACTTGGAAATAAGCTCATCAGCTTCCTTGCGCACAATATCTGGATCCACTCCCGTTGCACGCAGAACTGGGACCGCAATGCCATCCTCTTGGCTAAGAATTGCCGAAAGCAAGTGCTCAGGGCGGATATCAGGATTTCCCTTAGCGGAAGCGTTCTGCAACGCGACCTGCAGAGCCTCTTGGGTCTTGGTGGTTGGGTTGAAGCTCGACACTTCTCTTCTCCTTAATAAATGCGTTTTATTGTTGAGTCTATGGCGCTTAATTCTATGCGCTTACATCTACCCCAACGCACCACAAGTTGAGTTTGTTCCACTCAACTTTGAAATTCTTAAAAAACCAATCCCCACTTGCCTCTGAAGTGCGTATACCTCGACCCTAACCTGCAGATTTACCCGCCTTAAGGAGACACACTTCCTCTGCGCCGGCACCCCTGTTCCGCCACGGCGATCACCAAGAAACACCAGTGCTTCCTTTTGAGAATAGTGACGCGTCAACATAGGATCGGTCCCTATGAAGAAGTTTGGTTTCCTGAGTTTTGGCCACTACGGCCACGGCATGAGCGCACGCGACAGCCTCCACGATCAGCTGGAGCTTGCCGTTAACGCAGATGAGCTGGGCGTTGACGGAGCATATTTCCGCGTCCACCACTTCGCCGCACAGGGCGCTGCCGCCATGCCAATGTTGTCTGCGGTGGCAGCACGAACCAAACGTATTGAGGTGGGCACAGGCGTCATTGACATGCGTTACGAAAACCCGCTGCACTTGGCAGAGGAGGCCGCGGCTCTCGACATGATCGCCGACGGCCGCGTCGCCTTAGGCGTCTCCCGCGGCGCGCCGGAGCTTGCCGACAAAGGCTGGGAGGCATTCGGTTACGATGCTCAGGCCCCTAACGGCTCCGACATGGCATATGAGAAGTTCCACCAGTTCATGGCCGCCATTAAGGGCGAGCCGGTCACCCGCGCCGCGCAGGACCAGTACCCACCGCATACCTACCCAGCTGGCGCGCCACTGCCTATCATGCCCCATTCCCCTGGCCTTCAGCAGCGCATATGGTGGGGAGCAGGCACCATCGAAAGCGCGGTGCGCGCCGCTAAGAACGGCGTGAACCTGATGAGCTCCACCCTGGTTTCTGAAGCCGATGGCCGTACTCTGGGCGAAGTTCAGCTAGACCAGATCCGCGCCTTCAAGGACGCATGGGAGGGTGACTTCGAACCACGGGTGTCAGTTTCTCGTACGATCTTCCCTATCGTGGATGAGCAGTCTCGCCGGCTGTTTGGTGCGCAGGGATCCTCAACGGATCAGATCGGCACCTTGGGGGAGGGCCGATACGTCACCTTCGGACGCACCTATGCGGCCGAGCCGGACGTCCTGATTGAACAGCTCAAGGCTGACCCTGCTCTCATGGAGGCAGACACCTTGATGCTGACCATTCCTAACCAAGCTGGCTGCGATATCAACACCAAGATTCTCGCTGACTTTGCCGAGTACGTGGCCCCAGCGCTTCAGAATTCGTAGTTGTTTTCTGGATACTCCAGAACCGGAAGGGACTCGCGGTCCTTGGTCACATCAATGTCAATATCAAAGACCGCAACCTCCACTTCATCACCCAGTTCCGCGAGTGTCTCACCCTGTGGATCAGCAATGATGGAGTGTCCAATTCCGGTGGGCGCACCCTCGGAGCGCTTATCCTGCGCAGGCGATTGGTCGCACGCGATGACGTACGTGGTGGAATCTAGTGCGCGCGCCTTGGCCAACGCACGCCACTGCACTAGTTTGCCTTCGCCATCCGCCCAACTAGTGGGCACGATCACCGCTTGCGCACCCGCACGCGCAAGTTCCCTAAACTGCTGTGGGAAACGGATGTCGTAGCAGACTGCTAGGCCGAAGGTGATGCCACGATAATCGAATTTCACCAACTTATCGCCTGGCTTTACGGTGTCTGATTCCTTGTATCCGTAGGCATCAAAGGTGTGGATCTTGTTGTAATGGACCAAGCTTTCACCAGGAATCGCTGCGATCGCCACGTTGTGAATGCGGTTGATCTCCTTGTCACCCTTGACCACGGTGTCCGCTGGGGTAAAGATGCCTGCCACAATGGCCATGTTGTGCTCATCCGCAAGTGACTGAATGGTGCTCACAAACTCACCATCCAGTTCCTCCGCTTGCTCATCTAAGCGGCCGGTGCCAAAACCCTGCATGGTGCCTTCAGGGAAAACTAACAGCTCAGCGTTTCTTTCCGCCGCCGAGGAAACGGCCTTGTGAACCTCCACGAGGTTGGCCTCTTTATCACCTGTTGTTGTAATTTGTGCTAATCCAATACGCATGTCACCAGCGTATGTGGATAACTTCTGGCCCGCCAGTAATTTATCCACAGGGTTTTGAGGCCACGATTGATCAGGGATGGATTCTGCGTCATTGTGGGACCATGACTATCCAATTCTCCCCCACAGCCATCTCACAACTGTCCTGCGTCCTCACCTCGCCGGGGTGCGCCAATACATTAGGCCCATCACTGACCGCCGAGGCAGTAGAGGAACTGATACGCGTCACCTCCTCCGCCCAGCGCCTCCGCGCACGCCACATTGATCAGCATGTGCACGAAGTGCGCAAGCTTGGACGCACCTTCGAGGAAATCGACCATCGTTTAGCCCGAGCGTTGGAGGGCTAATGCGTACACAAGCAGCTTTACTTCCACAATGGCGGGCATCATCGCTTGCTGAACTCGATCAACAGTCCGCCCACGTCACCGCGATACTGTCCGACACCGTGGGCGAGAGTTTCGCAGCAGCCCTCAGCCGCTTCACTAGACTCCTTGATCACACGCCAGAAGACCGCCTGCACCGAGCAGTAACTATCCTCAATCTCACTGCAGAGAGCGTGGATCTGCTCAACACGCTGTTCGACCGCAGCATCCTCGCCTCTGCCCTAGTACGTGACGTCCAGTCCATGGGACGCGTTCTTGATTTCGCCTGTTCACGCGCCATCCTTGCGCTGTGCACGGAACAAAGCGATGCAGACTTTGGACTCGCAGACTTCTCCTCGCTCACGTCCCAAGAGATCCATGAGTTCAATAGCATCAGAGCACCAGAGGAAGTACGCACTATCCTGGCGCGCCATCCTGACGCCACTCTGCTCGAGGTCAGCGAGAACACTATGGTGCTGGCGTTCGGCGATATTGACTCCGCCGACCACATCACCACCATCATCCCCGGTGTTGGTTCGCAATGGGACACGTACGCCTCCGTGGCCAAGGACTTTCATTCAGGTGGCGCCACCATCATGTGGTTTGGCTACACCCCGCCCGCATCTTTGCCCGCAGGTGTTGCAACCCAACCCGCCGCCGTAGGCGGCGAGAACCTGCACGCATTTCAGGATGCACTGCGGGCGCGAACCGACGCGGAGCTCACCGTGATCGGCCATAGCTACGGTTCCGTGGTGGCGGGCCACGCGGCGTCGGAAAGCAGCCTTGCCGCAGATACGCTGATTCTGGCCGGCAGCCCTGGCGTGCCCAAGGACCTCAAGAACGATCGCGTGGTTGTGGCACTCACGGACGCTGACCTGATCACGTTCACCACAACCAACCGCGTTGCCATCCACGGGGAGGACCCCGCACTTAATCCCCGTTATGAGCAATGGCGTTTCAGCGGCGGCCACTCGGATTACCTGAATAATCCCGAGTTTCGTGAGCGCGTAAAAAGCCCCGCTACCTCGAACGCCATGGGGTGAAAGGGAACCCAAAAAGGTAGCGGGGCTCACATCCCACCATCACCTGGTGGGAAGACCAAAACTAGCCAGTGACTAACTGCCGGCGTGGGCCAAACCTGGCGTGCACTGGATACTTAGTGCAGCGACCGCACCCGCAACAACGTAGGTACGCGCGGATAACCGCACCGGCCTCTTTTGTGACCCACAACACTGCGCGAGCACAAGACTAGCCTGAGCTAGGTACGTGATCCACCTTTACTTTTACGGGTGTAAGCGGGCTAAAAATTTGCACGATTTTAACCACACCCAATCATGCTGCCTGAATGTCTGCTAAGTGGAGCACAACAAATCTGCTAACCAACACTGCAGCGGGGGTAGGCACCAGGTATGCATTCCGTGAGCAGTGCTTCGACATTGGGAGATCATCGCGGCGTTCAGCTTTAAGCTGACGTACTCAAAGGGAGTGTGCGCCAGGGGTGTTCGCAGCCACCAGCGTCAACCAACGCCAAAGCCCCCGTTCACGCTTATGAACGGGGGCCGGCTCCACGTTAGGTCGAGCTATCTGCGCTTACCTCTGCGCGGTTCCCACATCACTACTGCGGTTGAGCGTGGGACGTGGACGATTTCACCACGCGGGCGTGCTGCTTTGCGGCGCAACTCTTCGAGCTCCTCACGCAGGCGAGCATTCTCATTCTTAAGCTCAAGAATTTCCTTAATGCCCGCCAAGTTAACGCCGTCTTCTTGGGAGAGCCGTTGGACGGTACGCAGCATCTCCACGTCATGACGCGAATACCTGCGACCACCACCGCGAGTGCGCTGTGGGGTAACCAACCCCATGCGGTCATAGGTGCGCAGAGTCTGCGCATGCATGCCCGCAAGTTCAGCTGCCACCGAGATCACAAAGACCTCGTCTTTATCATCAGAAGCCATTGTTTCACCTCACTTAGTTTCCTGCCCAGCCTGCTCGTGGATCGAAACCAGAGTCCTTCTCCGCCTGAGCATACGCACGCAGTGCAGACATTGCAGCCGCGTCGAGCGAAGACGGAACCGTGGCCTTGACCTTGACCAATAGGTCACCGGCTTTGCCGTTTCGCTTAGCAATGCCTCGGCCGCGGACGCGGAGCACCCGGCCATCCGGGGTGCCAGCTGGGATCTTAAGTCGTACAGCCTGATCCAAGGTAGGAACGGAGATGGTGTCACCTAGGGCAAGTTCCGCAAAGGAGACGGGAACCTCAACCTCAAGATTGTCACCATCGCGTGTGAACACCTTGTCTGGCTTGACCTGCACGTTCACAAAGAGGTCACCAGCTGGTGCACCATTTGGGCCAGCCTCACCTTGGCCAGCAAGGCGTACCTTTTGCCCATCAATCACGCCCACTGGAATGCGGACCGTAATTGAACGGGTGCGGCGCACCGTTCCCGTACCCGAGCAGTCAGCGCACGGATCCGTAATCTTCTTGCCGGTGCCGTCACAATCAGTACACGGAGCGCTAAAGCCAAAGGCACCACGGTTCTCGCTCTTGAAACCAGTACCCGAGCAGGTACCACAGGTGGATGTCTTTCCAGACTTAGACCCTGAGCCATGGCAGGTGCTGCATGGGGCGTCTCCCGTTAGTTGGATCGGGATCGTCGTTCCCTTAGCCGCTTCGCGGAATTCAAGGGTGATGTGCGTTTCGACGTCTGCCCCTCGCGTCGGCCGAGTTGGGCGGCTAGGACCAGCGCCGCGGTTGAAAATGCCACCGAAGATATCCCCAAGACCACCGTCTTGATGGCCTCCTCCGCCAAAGATGTCGGAGAAGTCGAAGTTCTCTTGCGTGCGAAACCCGCCGGGAAATCCGGCGCCTCCGCCCTGGCCACCAAAACCTGGGAAGCCACCTCGAGAGATCATCGCCCTGAAATCGTCATATTCTTTACGCTTGGCTGGCTCACCAAGCACATCGTATGCCTCAGCTACCTTCTTAAAGCGCTCCTCCGCTGCCTTATCCCCCGGATGAGAGTCAGGGTGATTCTCGCGTGCGAGCTTGCGATAAGCCTTCTTAATATCCGCCTCGGAGGCGTTCTTACTCACCCCGAGATCTTTGTAATAGTCCTTTTCTGCCCATTCTTGCTTCGGCGCCATAGTTTCTCCTCATCGGACTCACCGTGATGTCACAGATGAGACCTAGTTTTCTAAATAATTTTCGCTAGTTAATTCAACAAGTGCGGGAGTGATAAATTCCCACTTCCGCAACAAAGTTGAGTCTACAGGGCTAAAGGTTGTGGGCGTTAACTGCGTTCGCTGACAGCGTTATACGCCCGTGCTCCCAAAAAGCACCGCGAACAACTCCCTACATGCACACTGAACAGCACTTGCACGCATGGATACGTGGGGTTTGCGCGCAAGAACCAGCAACGGCATCTCCTTTCGCCGCGGTGCAACCACAGCCCCTAAAGGCAGGGCAACCACTGAGTCTCAGCGTGCGCTACCCTGAACATGGGCTACGTAGTGGACGCTGGCGCCTAACTCGGCACCAGCTCAGAGCTAAGGGCAGTGGGGCCTTTACACCCCCACTGCAAGCGTCTGCACGGTACCTCATCAAAGTAATTGACTAGCACATAAAAAGGATTGACATGCATATTGCAATTGTTGGCGGCTCGCAGGGCACCGGCGCAGCGTTGGCGGTTATCGCCCAGGAGCAGGGCCATGACGTCACCGTTATCTCGCGGTCCGGTAACGCACCCCACGGCGCGAAGGTGGTTAAGGGTGACGCCAGCAACTCCGACGTAGTCAAGGATGCAATTGCTGGAACCGACGCCGTTGTTGTCACCGTGGGCGGCGCAAAGGGCGCGGACAAGCCGCGCACCCAGATCACCAAGGCCGTCATCGAGGCCATGAAGGACTCCGGCCCACGCCGACTCATCATCCAGTCTTCTCTGGCGGCGGGCGATTCCACCCAGCAGCTGCCACCGTTGCTGCGCGCCATCACCCCGCTAATGCTGGCCAAGCCGCTCGCTGACCACAACGATCAGGAAGCAGCCGTCCAGGTCAGCGACCTAGATTGGACCATCGTGCGCCCAGCGGGCCTGAAAGACGCCCCTTCCAAGGGATCATGGAAGGCTCTTACGGTAGATGAGCAGGGCACGTTGAGCGGCACAGTTCCCCGTGCCGATGTTGCAAAGTTCATGCTGGAGGCTCTAGCGAATGATGACACCATTCACAAGGCCTATGGAGTTTCCTCCTAAAAGCACAAAAAATCTCCCTTCCGCCGCTCACAAGCGACAGAAGGGAGATTCTCTTATTCGGCGTCCTCAGTGCGCGGATCCGCGATGATCACCATGGCGGTGCGGAGCAAGCGGTCGTCATCAAGCATGTAGCCCTTGCGAAGCACAGTACCAATAGCCTTCTCATCGCCGGAGGAGAGGTCCTGGACTGCTTCATGGCGCTCAGGATCAAACTCGTCCCCTTCCACACCGAAGGACTTGACCTTCAGGGTAGTGAAGATGGAGATGATCTTGTCATGGAACGCCTTGACAGGTCCTTCCAAATCACCGTGCTTTTCTGCCAAATCCATATCATCCAGAATTGGCAGGAGCTGGGTGATTACCTGCGCCTTAGCATTGTCCACGCCTACCTTGCGCTCACGTTCGGTGCGGCGACGGTAGTTCGCGTACTCGGCGGACAGGCGCTGGAGATCCTCCGTGCGCTCGGCGAGTTGCTCTTCGAGAGTTGGCTCGGCCGGTGCCTCATCGGCTGCTTCCTTCTCCGCCAATTCGGCGTCGATGTCAGCTAGGGCCTCGTTAATGTCAGATTCCAAAGTAGGATCCAAGTCTGCGGTATCGGTCTCCTCAGCAGAATCTTGGGCCTCACGCGCCTCCTCGGCAGCAGCCTCAGCCTGCTCGGCGGAGGTTGCTTCCGGATCAGTGTTGAGTGGATCGCCTGGATTATCGGCCATACCGTTTTCTTGGGTCATTACTTCTTCTCGTCTTCCTCGTCGACTACCTCGGCGTCAACAACGTTGTCATCCTGTGGTGCCGCTGCACCCTCGGCACCAGCGTTAGCTGCCTCAGCCTCGTAGATAGCCTTGCCCATTTCCTGGGACTCGGTGTTCAGCTTCTCAACAGCAGCCTTGATTGCCTCGATGTCGTCACCCTTGAGTGCTTCATCAACGGCATCTGCAGCCTCGGTAACCTTGGTCTTGACGTCCTCAGGGAGCTTCTCGCCGTTCTCCTCCATGAACTTACGGGTCTGGTAAGCCACGGACTCAGCAGAGTTACGGGTCTCCTGCTCCTCGCGGCGCTTCTTATCCTCTTCAGCGTGAGCCTCAGCGTCCTTGACCATGCGATCGATCTCTTCCTGAGACAGACCGGAGCCGTCCTGGATCTTGATGGTGTTTTCCTTGCCGGTGCCCTTGTCCTTAGCGGTGACGTGGACGATGCCGTTAGCGTCGATGTCGAAGGTGACCTCGATCTGTGGGATGCCACGTGGGGCTGGGGCGATGCCACCCAGCTCGAAGGAGCCGAGGAGCTTGTTAGCGGAAGCCATTTCGCGCTCACCCTGGAAGACCTGGATCTGTACAGAAGGCTGGTTGTCTTCTGCGGTGGTGAAGGTCTCAGAACGCTTGGTTGGGATGGTGGTGTTGCGCTCGATGAGCTTGGTCATCACGCCACCCTTGGTCTCGATGCCCAGGGACAGTGGGGTGACGTCAAGAAGAAGAACATCCTTGACCTCACCGCGCAGAACGCCAGCCTGCAGCGCCGCACCAACGGCAACAACCTCGTCTGGGTTTACGCCCTTGTTTGGCTCGCGGCCACCGGTCATTTCCTTAACCAGCTCAGAAACTGCTGGCATACGGGTGGAACCACCAACCAAGACAACGTGGTCGATGTCATTGACGGAGATGCCTGCATCCTTGATGACCTGGTTGAATGGGGTCTTGGTGCGGTCCAGCAGATCGCTGGTGATCTTCTGGAACTCGGTGCGGGACAGGGTCTCATCCAAGAAGAGTGGGTTCTTCTCAGCATCAACGGTGATGTAAGGGAGGTTGATGTTTGCAGACTGGGAAGAAGACAGCTCAATCTTTGCCTTCTCAGCAGCCTCGCGCAGACGCTGTGCCGCCATCTTGTCCTTGGACAGATCTACACCGTGAGAGGACTTGAACTTTTCAATCAGCCACTCAACAATGCGGTTGTCCCAGTCATCGCCACCGAGCTCGTTGTCACCAGCGGTTGCGCGGACCTCTACAACGCCGTCGCCAATCTCAAGCAGGGAGACGTCGAAGGTGCCGCCACCCAAGTCGAATACCAGGATGGTCTGCTCAGCCTCGCCCTTTTCCAGGCCGTAAGCCAGAGCTGCAGCGGTTGGCTCGTTAACGATACGCAGAACGTTGAGACCAGCGATCTGGCCAGCGTCCTTGGTGGACTGACGCTGCGCATCGGAGAAGTAAGCAGGAACGGTAATAACGGCATCGGTGACATCTTCACCCAAGAAAGCCTCAGCGTCGCGCTTCAGCTTCATCAGCGTACGAGCGGAGATCTCCTGAGGGGTGTAGGTCTTATCATCGATTTCCTTGGTCCAGTCAGTGCCAATGTGGCGCTTGACGGAGCGAATGGTGCGGTCAACGTTGGTAACTGCCTGGTTCTTAGCGGACTGGCCCACCAGAACCTCGCCGTTCTTTGCAAATGCAACAACGGAAGGGGTGGTGCGAGAGCCCTCAGAGTTAGCGATAACCTGAGCTTCGCCGCCCTCAAGAACAGCTACACAAGAGTTAGTGGTACCGAGGTCAATGCCTACTGCGCGTCCCATTATGATTTCCTCCAAAGGTAAATTGTTTTCGTTTTAACAAGTTGATAGCCATCGGCTCAACTTCCGAGATTCATAGTACTCACGAACTAGAGCCTGTGCCACTCAACCTGACAATAGATGTAACTTCCAAACCGGAAAAGTTGTTCCCACCCGACTCAACTTTTTTTCAAAAAATCCTATTATTGCAGTTCAGAGGGTAAAAAGTTTTTTCACGAGGACAGCTCCCTCGACGCATCTACCTTACTTTAAGGTTGAGTCAGGCAGACTCAACTTTAACGGGGAGCCTGAAACCATCGGACCAATTCCCCCGCATCAGCCCACAAAAGTTCATCAATAGACAATTACAGTTCGACATCAGTTTCTCTTCTGGTTGTGTTTAACCTAAATCTTTGTGGCAGAGTTGTTGAATTATGAACGAAAACGAAATTCAACCAAACAGCCCCGGAAACCAGGGCACAACAGAGTCACAAGACTTTGCCGATGTCCTCGATGAGAAACTCACAGACGAGGAAAAGATTAATAATCCCGCTTACGTTTCTCCGCAGAACATCTCAGAAAAAGTTGACCGCGCCGTAATCCTGGGCAAGGACGGAAGATGGGCAGCCGGGTGGGCGCTGCGCTTCCTGCTTATTGTTGCCGCCGCAGTGGTGGCATGGAAGGGCCTCGCCATTCTTTGGCCCGCAGTGCTGCCAATTTTCCTAGCGCTGCTGATCTCCACCGTCCTGTGGCCTCCAGTGCGTTGGATGCGTAGCAAGAAGGTTCCAGCAGCACTCGCCACCCTCATTACGATCATTGGCTTCTTCGCCATCATCATCGGCGTATTCACCGCCATTGCACCGATGGTCGCCAGCCAGTCCAAGGATCTTGTTGCCAAGGCGCAAGACGGCATCAACCAGCTAACCCAGTGGGTACAGGGACCACCGCTGAACCTGGATACCTCACAGTTTGAGGGAGCCCTGAGTGAGATCACGAGCTTCCTGCAGGGCCGTTCCTCCGATATCGCCTCTGGCGTTTTCACTGGCGTGTCTGCCGCAAGCTCCATTCTGATCACCGGAGTCTTGGCACTGGTACTAACCTTCTTCTTCCTCAAGGACGGCACCAAGTTCCTGCCAACCATCCGCAAGGCTGCAGGCCCTAATGTGGGCTGGCACCTGTCTGAGGCCCTCACCCGCGTATGGAACACGCTCGCAGGTTTCATTCGCACCCAGGCCATCGTGTCTCTTGTTGATGCAATCCTGATCGGCATCGGCCTCTTGGTACTGAACGTCCCACTGGCTCTAGCACTGGCTGTGATCACGTTCTTCGCCGGCTTCATCCCTATTGTCGGTGCATTTACCGCTGGTGCACTGGCAGTTGCTATCGCGCTGGTATCCAACGGCTTCACCAACGCTTTGCTGGTGCTGCTGCTGATCATCTTGGTTCAGCAGCTCGAGGGCAACGTTTTGCAGCCAATCCTGCAGTCCAGCGCCATGAACCTGCACCCAGCAATCGTATTGCTCTCCGTTGCTCTGGGATCTACCCTGTTCGGCGTTGTGGGCGCGTTCTTGGCAGTGCCTGTGGCCGCAACCGTTGCCGTTTTGATCCGCTACCACCTAGAGATTGTGGCCCTGCGCGCCGGTGAGATCACCATCGATGACATTGAGATGGCCACAACGGCCGAGTCTTCCACGGCCAAGGACCCGATGGAGACCTGGCACAGCTTCGTAGGTCGACTCAATAGCATTGCAAAGCGCAAGCCGATCAAACCACTAGGACACCCCAAGTCCGCGAAATCTACTTCTCCCACGAAGGAGTAACTAACAAAGAACCAGCCCGCGGGCTGGTTCTTTTTTTATTTGCGGCTGTAGGTCTTACCCGGCACAGGCTTCGGTATGAGGCGGTCTAGGCTGACCGGTTCAAGGCCCTTGGCGCGGAGACCGTCAATGATGCAGCTGACAGCGTCCACCGTGGTGGCGTGAATGTCATGCATGAGGACAATATCGCCGGCCTGTGATTCATTCACCGCTACCCGGCAGGTGCGAGCAGGATCGCGGTATTTCCAATCCAAGGTGTCGATCTGCCACATGGCCAGTGCCATGCCCTTGTCTCCCGCAGCTCGGGCCACGGTTGGGTTGGTGGCTCCGTACGGTGGCCGCATCCAGCGCGGAGCACTGCCGGTGTTGCGTTGGATGATGTCATTGCCCTGCTGGATTTCTTGAGCAACTTGTTGGTAACTCAGCTGGTTGAGCTGCCGGTGGGTCATCGAGTGGTTGCCCACCGTCATCCCGCTGTCGGCCATGCGTTTGAGCATGCCTGCGTTCGATCGCGCGTTGGGCCCCACCACAAAGAAGCTCGCCTCGGCATTTTTTGCGTCCAGCAGATCCAGAAGGCGGGTTGTGTGCCCAGCAGGACCGTCATCGAAGGTAAGCGCTACGCAGTTTGTGCAGTCAGCAGGCGTGGCTGTGCGCCCCGCCCTGGTCTTGGGCTTGTCTACCAGACCCAGATCCTTGGCCACACGTTTCACCACTGGGTTAGACTTCACTTCTTTTGGCAGGGTTCGGTAGAAATTCCTGGCTGCATCCTGAGGTACCTGCGAACTTTGCGCCGACGCCTGAGTGGTTCCGGAGGCAAAGATACCCAATGCCACTACCAGCGCAGCTGCGCGCCTCGATATCCCCATATGCTGACACCTTTCTACGTACCGCTAGGTCTGCTTGCAAAAAAGACCGAGCGCTTAAACCCCATCTGTCACTCTAGTAACAGGGTTGATCATAGTGGACAATGCCGCGGCTATTCAGGTGCGAAACTCACACCCCACGATCACGCACCCCTCTGGTGAAGAAAGGCTTTTTCAGGCAGGCTCCTCCACGACATGCTTGGCCACCTCCCAGAGCCACACGTGGCCCTAGACAGCACAATGGCCCCTTGCGGGGCCATTGTGCTGAACTTATGAGGTTAGTACGCCGTCAATTGCTTATCCCCAGATAGCGTTGAATACCAAGACGGAGATGGAGGAAACGATGGCGGCCGCTGGCAGGGTGATGACCCAGGCGAGCGCAATTGGCTTCATCAGCTTCCAGTTGGCAGCTCGGTTGACGATACCCACGCCTAGGACTGCGCCGATCAAGATGTGCGTGGAGGATACTGGCAGGCCTAGGAGTGAGGCGCCCATTACCACGCCGGCTGCCGCCAACTCAGCGGAGAAACCAGATGCAGGGTGCATCTTGGTGATGCCGGAGCCAACCGTCTTGATAACGTGGCGGCCAACGAACCACAGACCAGCGATCAGCGCGATACCACAGGTAACCAGCGCTGCCATTGGCACTGTCGCTTCAGCGTTGATGGCGTCCTCACGCAAAACGTCAATGACAGCGGAGAATGGGCCGATGGCGTTAGCGATGTCGTTTGCACCGTGGGAGAACGCGAAGGCACACGCGGTGAACACCTGCATCCAGGAGAAGATCACGAAGGTAGCTCGTGGGAGGTCTTCCTGATTCAGGGACTTGGCAAAGATGTAGGTGGCGATCCAAGTAATGGCACCAACCATGCCCATGATCATGTAGTTACCCACAGAGGAGATGTGCAGGTTCAGGTTGTCCAGGCCCTTGAAGAGCAGCATTGCCGCAATGACGATTGCACCGAATGCAGCCAGCGGCGGAACGAGGATCTCGAGCGCCTTGTGGGTGCGCACGCTCTTGGAGCGTTCATTGATGTTGTGAAGCGCTCGGTAGTAGCCAGACTCGAAGTCAGATGGCTTAACGTCCCTGCCTTCAGCAAGCTTCGCTGCATCGCGAGACATCTTGCGGGAGTACTCCAGCTGCTCAGCCTCAGAAAGGGCGTCAAAGTCACGCTTGAACTCGTCGTGCAGCTTAAGGCGCGCGTTCTTGATTTGACGGAGGGAATCTTCGGCCTTGTCGTTGTACGTGAGGATGTAGCGCTTGACTAGGCCGAACAGAATGAGGGAGGCGAGGCCACCCAGAACCGGAGAGAGCACCCAGGAAACGGCAATGGTGCCGATCTGATCCCACTGGACCATGTCCATGCCACCGATGTTTTCCACTGCACCAATGACCAGGGAAGCACCGACGATACCGCCGATGATGGAGTGCGTGGTAGAGACAGGCCAGCCCATGCGCGTTGCTATCAGCAGCCACAAGGACGCGCCCACCAGCGACGCCATCATAATGAACGCGAACTGGTTAGGGTTCAGATCAATAGCATCAAGGTCGACGATTCCGCTCTTCACGGTGTCCGTCACGGCACCGCCAGCAATGACGGCGCCGGAAACCTCAAAGATCGCGGCGATGACCAACGCTTGCTTCAACGTCAGCGTTCCCGCACCCACAGAGGTGCCGAAGGAGTTGGCAACGTCATTACCACCGATGTTGAAGGCCATGAAGATGCCGAAGGCAATCGTGGTGATGAGGATTGCCTTGTTAGCTTCTGGGCCAACAAAATCGAAGGACCACATGGTGAAACTGATCAAACTAACAACAAGCAGGCCACCGAAAGTGAGGTGCCATGCAAGGTCGTTGCCACCACGCTGCTGCGTTGGATCCATCGTCAAGGATTCGTGAGACATTCGGACTCAACTTCCAGATAAATAACAGGTTTCATTAACGAAGACACAATGGCCCCCTTAGGTGAACGAAAGGTAAACCACTACGGGGATCTACCCATTAATTCTGTACTTCTCTTGACGTTTTTGGAGGAGATGTGAACAAAACCCCACATCACCCAATTTTGAGGCTGTGAGGGATCACATGAATTGAAGCCGTTTCTCGCCCACCACCAACCACCCCCATTTGGGGAATACCCTTGTGGGGCATCGGCAGGCACATGACCAAGGCACAGAATCAGCTAATGGATTCCTTAACAAAGTTTCCTTGGCAGCGTTTGTGAACTGCCGCATCGTGAGCACGCTTCTTAGCCAGGAAGTAGCCGCGAGCGGTCAGCGCAAAGCCAGCGATGAGGATGCCGAAGATGAGAAATGAGGTGGAAAACGGCAGAGTGACCCCCACCAAATCCAAGACCTTCGAAATGTTCAACGCCACGATCACGGTTCCGACGAATCCACCGAGCACAATGGCATTGACGCGGCTGATCATCCACGCGGCAACCGGCGCCGCAATCATGCCACCCACGAGCAGCGCCGCCACGGCGGCTAGGTTGGCCATCAAGTCATTCCACAGGCCAATCATAAAGCCTAGGGTCGCCGCCGAGGAGACCATAAACTCAGCGGTGTTCACCGTGCCGACGATTCTCCGAGGCTCTTGTCTGCCGAGGCTCAGCAGAGTTGAGGTGGTCACGGGTCCCCAGCCGCCACCGCCGGTGGCGTCAACAAAGCCGCCCACACCGCCGAGCGCGATCAGGAATGGGCTAGAGTAGCTCTTTTTTGTACCTTCGCGGCGCACCCGACCGCGACTGAAACGCACAACCAAGTTCAGGCCAACAGCCACCAAAATTGCCGACGTCACCGGCGCAGCCACAGAGGTGTCAATATTAGATAGGAACGTGGCGCCCGCGAATGCCGCTATGGCGCCAGGAACGCCCAGCTTTAACACGATCTTCCAGTCCACGTTGCCGAACTTCCAGTGCGCGATACCGGATGCCAAGGTGGTACCCACCTCCGCGGTGTGCACCACCGCGGAAGCCTGCGCGGGGCCGAGCCCCGCGAGGAACAACAAGATGGTGGTGGAGGTGACGCCGAAACCCATGCCCAGGCCGCCGTCGACAAGCTGGGCACTAAGGCCGGCGATGGCAATGAGAATGAGTGTTTTCATGTCTTTCCTTTATGCAGCAGCGAAGCGGGAGGCAACGATGTCCGCGAGCGCGGTGGTCAATGGTTGAGAGGACGTAATACGCTTGTGCGCTGTTTGCTCAACCACGGGCACTCGCTCAAACGCACGATCCAGGAGCAATCCGTCCGTAATAAACAGCGGGAGGATGTGCATGAAGCGGCAGTCGAGAGACTCCGCCAGCCGTTGCAAACATCCCTTATCCGAACCGGTGGCCTTAATGGAGCTGACGTTATGCCCACTCAAGGTGGCTACCTGGGCGGCCAAGTCAGTGACTGCCTCGTTAGCCCGAGCATCGGAAGAGCCCACGCTGTACAGCGCCACATGGCTTCCTGCCGGCGCTTCTTCTGATACCTTCGCCGCCAACAGTTGGGCAAGATCTGCCCCAGTGCCAATGGAATCCACCAAGACAACCTTCATGCCGCTTACGCGCCGCGCCTCATCAATGGCCTGCGGGACATCAACTTTGTGGTGGTAGGCGGAGGTAAATAGGAGCGGAACAACCACGGCTTCGGTGAAGCCTTGCTCAGCCAGCCGCACACAGGTTGTTGTGAGGTCTGGCTCATTGAACTCGAGGTGAGCCGCAAAGCTGGGTGTGCCTGCGAGCTCCCCTGCCACGCGCGTCAGCGCACAGACTCCAGCTTCCGCGTGTGGATGCCGAGAGCCGTGCGACAGCGTGACAAGCGCCCTCACGGTTATCGCTTCCCCGCCAGTCCTGCAGCAAGGGTATTGCCGGACGCGTTATCAATCAGCAGGAAGGAGCCCAGCGCACCACGCGCTACGTAGTCCTCCACCGGAAGTTCCGTGGCAAGTTCCACGGTGACATGGGCGATATCGTTCAGCGCCACAGATTCCGGTGAATCATTGTGCTGCTTGCCGTCAATGTCAATGATGCGGTCCACGGATGCAATGCGACCGCGAACCAAGTTCGCGCCGTAGCGCACCTTCACCATTTGTCCTGCGCGCAGTTCCTTCTCAGTGAGCGCAACGATGGTTGCGTCGAAGCTGCGTACAACGTCAGGGGCATTGCCACTGGAGATGAGGTCACCACGGACCAAATCAATCTCATCAGCCAAGCGCAGCACGACGGAGTCGCCTGCGGTGGCGGACTGAACCTCACCGTCTGAGGTATCAATACCCACGACGGTGCTGGTGCGAGTACCCGCGGAAGACACGGTGGTAATGGCGTCGCCTACGGCAACGGAGCCTGTTGATACCTGACCAGCGTAGCCACGGTAATCCAGGGAGTGCTCGCGAATGACGTACTGGATGGGGAAGCGGAAGTCTAAATCGTTCGCGCGTCCACGAGAAACCTCAACGGATTCCAGCAGTTCCAGCACGGTAGGGCCGGTGTACCAATCCATGTTGGTGGAGCGCTCCACCACGTTGTCGCCCTTGAGAGCAGAGATAGGCACAACATGTGGATCGCCCACGCCCAGGCGTTCTGCCTCAGTAACGAAAGTCTGCTTGATCTCGTTGAACACGTCCTCGGAGTAATCCACCAAGTCAATCTTGTTCACAGCGAGCACAACGGTGCGCACGCCCAGCAGCGCGGCCACATTGAGGTGGCGGCGGGTCTGCTCGACTACGCCATGGCGGGCGTCGACAAGCAAGACAACAACCTGGGAGGTGGACATGCCGGTGACCGTGTTGCGGGTGTACTGAACGTGGCCTGGGGTATCCGCAAGGATGAAGGTTCGGCGATCAGTAGCAAAGTAACGGTATGCAACGTCAATGGTGATGCCTTGCTCGCGCTCCGCGCGCAGGCCGTCCACCAGCAAAGACAGGTCAAGGCCTTCGAAGCCGCGGTCGGCGGAGGTGCGCTCCACGGACTCCAGCTGGTCAGCAAGAACGGATTTGGTGTCATGCAGAAGGCGACCAACAAAGGTGGACTTGCCGTCATCAACGGAACCCGCAGTACACAGGCGCAGCGTCTCGCGCGAGTTGATTAGCTCCGTAGCAGAAGTAGCGGTAGTCATCAGAAGTAGCCTTCCTTCTTGCGGTCTTCCATTGCGGACTCAGACAGCTTGTCGTCAGCGCGGGTTGCGCCACGCTCGGTGAGAGTGGAGGTGGCGATCTCAGCGATCACCTCATCGATGGTGGAGGCGGTGGAATCCACCGCGCCGGTGCAAGACATGTCACCCACGGTGCGGTAGCGCACGGTACGGGTCTGGAGGGTCTCGGCTTCCTTCTCGGTTGGGCCACCCCACTCGCCTGCGGTCAGCCACATGCCACCACGGTTGAAAACCTCGCGTTCGTGGGCGAAGTAGATCTCAGGCAACTCGATGCCACGGGCACCGATGTACTCCCAAATATCAGCCTCAGTCCAGTTGGAGATTGGGAACACGCGGATGTTCTCACCCGGCAGTTTTCCACCGTTGTAGAGGTTCCACAGCTCGGGGCGCTGGCGGCGTGGGTCCCAGCCACCAAAGCTGTCGCGCACGGAGAACACACGCTCCTTCGCGCGGGCGCGCTCCTCGTCACGACGAGCACCACCGAGCACGGCATCGTAGCCCTGCTCCGCAATGGTCTCCACCAGCGGTACGGTCTGCAGCGGGTTGCGGGTGCCGTCTGGGCGCTCCTGCAGGTCACCGCGGTCAATCCAGTCTTGTACATGCGCCACGCGCAGGCGGGCACCGGTCTTCTCAACCAAGCGGTCACGGAAGTCAATGACCTCAGGGAAATTGTGGCCGGTATCTACGTGCAGTAGCTCGAAAGGAACGGCGGCCGGTGCGAACGCGCGGCGCGCGAGCTCAAACACAACAACGGAGTCCTTGCCGCCGGAGAATAGCAGTCCCACTTTGTCGAACTGGCCAGCAACCTCTCGCAGTATGTAGATGGACTCGTTCTCGAGGTCCTTCAGGTGTGGGGACAACGCCTGCGCGGTGTCCGTAGGTTTGGTATTGGTCATGAGTGAAGTCCGCATTCTGTCTTAGCCATGCCAGCCCATCGGCCAGCACGTGGATCTTCGCCTTCGGCGACGGGCAAGGTGCAGGTAGCGCAGCCAATTGATGGATAGCCCTGCTTGGTCAGTGGGTGGATGATCAGGTCATGTTCTTCGATGTAGTTGTCCGTATCCTCCAAAGACCAGGTGATGATCGGAGAAATTTTGAGACGGCCAGTGTCGTCCAGGGACAGCGCTGGCGCGTGCGCACGCGTTGGTCCGTCGGCCCTGCGCAGGCCGGTAACCCAGCCCGCGTAGTCGCTCAGCGCGACAGCCAACGGCTCCACCTTGCGCATGCGACAACATGCGCCTGGATCGCGCTGGTAAAGGTTCTTTCCGTACGCAGCGTCCTGCTGCTCACGGGAGAGAATGGCCGTGGCACGCACGAGAGGCTGCGGGTACCGCTTCTCCACGTCGCTGGCTACAGCGAGCGTCTCCTCAAAGTGATACTCAGTGTCCAGGAATAGGAAGTGCGAATCCGGAAGATACTGAGACGCAAGCTCGGCGAGCACAGTGTTTTCCATGCTTAAAGTCACGACCAGCGTGCCCGGTGCGTACTCGTGAGCCCAATCAAGGATCTCTTCCGCCGAGGCGTTGTAGAGCTCATCAGCGTACTGTTCAACAAGTTCCTTGTTCTTTTGTGCGACATCCTCCGGCAAAGGGGCGGTTGCTTTTGGTCCTGGTGGGGACACGGATGGGTCGGTGAACTCACCGGCGCCGCCGAGTAGATTTACTCCGCTCATAGTGGTTCTCCTTTTTAAATTTCATACGTGCCGGCGAAGTGCCCGCGCTTGGATAGTGAATTCTTAAGAGCATCCGAAGAACTCAAGCTCGAGTTCGGAACATGCCCTGGCTCGTCTTGGCCGTGGAACATCACCGAGAACACGCGACGGCAGTCAGCACAGCTCCATGCAAATTCTGTTTCTACGTCAGGAAACAGCAGGGTGGATGCACAAAAGGGGCAGTATTCCGGATGGTTGCGGTTGGGGTTCGGCTTGCGACGAAACTTCACTGAAGGTCCGCCTCCTCCGCTCGCACAGCCCACTCGCGGAACTGTTCACCCGGCTCGCGCTGCTCCTTGAACTTCTCCACTACGCGAACCACGTAATCGCCAACCTCTTCAGACGTGACCTTGTGTCCGCGCAGCTTGCGACCGAAGAACGGATCCAAGCCCAAGGTGCCGCCCAGGTGAACCTGGAAGCCCTCGACACGATTGCCCTCGCTGTCCGTGACCGTCTGGCCCTTGAAACCAAAGTCCGCTACCTGAGTGCGAGCACAGGAGTTCGGGCAACCGTTCAGAGAGATCTTCAACGGCACATCAATATCGCCGAGGCGATCCTCTAGGTGATCAACCAGCTCGATGGCGCGTGCCTTGGTGGTGGTGTGTGCCAGCTTGCAGAACTCAAGGCCGGTGCAGGAGACGATGCCACGACGGAACTCGCTCGGATTGGAGTACAGGCCCGTCTCATCCAGAGCCTTCTGCAAGGCGGCTACGTCGCTTTCATCAACGTCAAGGAACAGCAGTTCCTTGTCCGGAGTAGTGCGCAGGCGGGTGATGCCAAACTTCTCTGCAACATCTGCAATAGCGATCAGCTGCTCACCGGTGGCGTGGCCTACGGTTGGCTTTACGCCTACGTAGAACTTGCCATCCTTCTGCTCGTGAACACCCAAGTGGTCACGAGAACCTGGATTGATTTCGACCTTTGGGCCGTCGATAAGCGGCTCGCTCAGGTACTCAGTCTCCAGCACCTCACGGAACTTCTCAATGCCCCACTGCGCAACCAAGAACTTTAGGCGCGCGCGGTTACGCAGGCGGCGGAAGCCGTAATCACGGAACAGGGTTGCTACGGCGCCCCATACTTCTGGGACTCGCTCAATAGGGATCCATGCGCCCAGCGGCTGGGACAGCATTGGATTGGTGGACAGGCCACCACCCACGAAGCACTCAAAGCCTGGGCCGTACTCAGGGTGAACGGAACCAATGAAGGCAACGTCCTGAATCTCATGAGTAACGTCCTGGCGGGCGTGGCCGGAGATAGCAGACTTGAACTTACGCGGTAGGTTTTGGAACTCCTCGCGCATCAGCCAATCATTGACGATCTCTTCGATAGCTGGGGTGCCGTCGATGATCTCGTCCTTGGCAATGCCCGCAACTGGGGAACCAAGGATGACACGAGGGACGTCACCACAGCCCATGAGGGTGGACAGGCCCACTGCCTCGAGCTTGTCCCAGATGGTTGGGACGTTCTCGATCTCGATCCAGTGCAGCTGGATGTTCTGGCGGTCGGTGAAGTCCGCGGTAGAACGCGCGTAGTCACGGGAGATCTCACCCACGGTGCGCAACTGCTGTGGAGTAACACGGCCACCGTCGAAGCGGACGCGGAGCATGAAGTACTCATCCTGCAGCTCGGAGTTGTCCAGCTGACCCGTGAGCTCGCCGCCTAGGTCCTGGCGGCGCTGGGTGTACAGACCCAACCACTTGAAGCGTGGCGCCAAGTCCTCCGCAGGAATGGATGAGAAACCTTCCTTGGAGTAAATGTCGATAACGCGCTGGCGTGCGGAAAGGCCACCGTCTTCTTGCTTGATGCGCTCATCAGCATTGAGTGGCTGCGTGCCATCAACCTTCCACTGGCCCTCGGGCTTTGGCTTACGCTGCCTGGCTGGGCGAGTTGGTGTGGTGGTCATGTGAAAGTCCTCTGTTTCTACATCGTCCGCTTCTCATGCGATGAATAAACGTGTCATGCGATGAGCAAGCGTGGATATGGAAAAATTTGCTTGGTGCAATTCAAGCGTACCGAGCGGTCTATCGCAATAGACCAATCAGTTCAGAACGGGGACTTTACCCAAAATACTCCCCCTGCCTGCATGTTTAGAGAAATTAGCCCGTGAATATATATCCCCTGACCGAGGTTAACTTTTCGTATAAGTGAATAAAATGCGACAGATACTTGCACAAGTCCGCCAAAATTGACTAGTTTTACAGACCACTTGGTCTATAACGATATATAACCGGAGGCACCTCCATCGCACAGGGTGTCTGTTGTAGGCTCGACCTGAGTTACAACATGTTTAAGCGAATCTAAAATTTTGAAAGGCACATGAGTTTCATGACCTCCTCAACCCCTAACTCTGCTGACCGCAAGCTCAAGGTGGCCGTTATCGGCGCTGGACCTGCAGGCATTTACGCATCCGACATCTTGGTGAAGAACACTGACGGCAACGTGGAAATTGACCTCATCGAGCAGATGCCAGCACCATTCGGCCTGATTCGCTACGGTGTCGCACCTGACCACCCACGCATTAAAGGCATCGTTACCTCCCTGCACCGCGTACTGGACACCCCACAGATCCGCCTGCTGGGCAACGTACACATTGGCAGGGACTTGACCATCGATGACCTGCGCAACCACTACGACGCAGTAGTATTTGCCACCGGCGCCGTAGGTGACCGCATCCCTACCCTGCCAGGCGCCGAGCTGGAAGGCGTCCACGGCGCTGGCGAGTTCGTCGGTTTCTACGACGGCAACCCACGCTTCAATCGCGATTGGGACCTGAGCGCCAAGCAGGTTGCTGTGGTGGGCGTTGGCAACGTGGGCCTTGACGTAGCACGAATCCTCGCAAAGACCGGCGACGAGCTTCTGGTCACTGAAATCCCAGATAACGTGTACGAGTCCCTGAAGAAGAACCAAGCCGACACCGTCCGAATCTTCGGCCGCCGCGGCCCAGCACAGGCAAAGTTCACCCCACAGGAGCTCAAGGAGCTGGACCACTCTGACACCATCAACGTCACCGTGGATCCGGAAGATATCGACTACGATGAGGCGTCCGAGCAGGCCCGACGCGACTCCAAGTCCCAGGATCTGGTCTGCCAGTTGATTGAGAATTACGCCATCCGCGAGCCCAAGCAGGCTCCGCACACCCTGCAGATCCACTTCTTCGAGAACCCAGTGGAGATTGTGGGCGATAACGGCAAGGTATCCGCCATCAAGACCGAGCGCACCGAGCTAACCGGCGACGGCAACGTTCGCGGCACCGGCAAGATCACCGAGTGGCCAGTTCAGGCAGTGTACTTGGCAACAGGCTACCGCTCCGACGCCATCGCGGACGTTCCTTTCGATGACAAGAAGCACGTCATTCCTAACGATGGCGGACACGTACTCGACGCCCCAGGCGGCCAGCCAGTAACTGGCCTGTACACCACCGGCTGGATCAAGCGCGGCCCAGTAGGCCTGATTGGCAACACCAAGTCCGACGCCAAGGAAACCATCGACATGCTGCTTACCGACGCCGCCAACGGCACCCTCAACGCACCGACCGCAGGCGACATCACCGAGCTCCTGAATGAGAAGAACATTGAGTTCACCACTTGGGACGGTTGGCACGCCCTCGACGCCGCCGAGCGCGCGCAGGGCGAGCCTGAAGGCCGCGAGCGCAAGAAGATCGTTGAATGGGAAGACATGGTCACCCACTCCCGCGTGCAGCAGTAAAACCCTGTGCAGCAGTAAATAACGATCCTCTGCCCCTTTCCTCACAGGAAAGGGGCATTGACGTTTTATAGACGCTCAGCTCACCCGCGACCGGATTCGCGCGATCCTCAAGGGCGCCGGCACAAGGCCTCGACCTTCTACTTAAAACCCAGCTTCTCCAGGGCTTCACCTAGTTCCTGTGCCCCGTGATCAATAGCCTGTGACCAGGAGACGGTGGCAGTCTCATCTGCATTGTCACTGACCTGTTTCAAGAGGGTGACGTCCACACCAAACTGCTGGCATACATACACCACAGCCCAGCCCTCCATGTCACACAGCTCCGCAACTTGGCTAAGCTTTTCCCGCTTTACCCCGTCATTAACAAAAGAATCCCCTGTGGCGAGGTACGCTTCCGGCAGCTTTCCAGAGGTAGAGACGTGAAGCCAGCGCTTCTGCGGCAGGCCGGTTATTTCCTCAATTTTGGTGTATTCGAAGTCATGCTTGATCACGCCGTTGATCTCAAACACACCAGACTGGCCATCCTTTAAGGACCCCGCAGTGCCCACATTGATAACACGCGACGGCAGTGGCCCTATGGCTAGGCGCCTGGCTAAGGCAGTTGCCGCAGCGACCGTGCCAATTCCAGTAACAAGAACTTCAGCACCATCAGGCACGTAGGCGGCCTCACCTTTGACAGCAGCGATAAACAGCGGGCGCGCGGCGTCACTCATGAACGAACTCCTTGGACTGTAGCCCTGAAGGTGGCTTTGGGTATTTCTGTTATCCATTCTGCCCAAGTGCCGGTACTGCCGGTGAGGTTTTAGAAGCGGTTCCCCTTTGTTCGGGTAGCTCCACCGTGTACACCCGCTTAGCGACCACACAACATACCGATCTGTCTATAATTTTATTCACTTTTTATTGCCCTTTACCTGCGCATTTAAGGTTAAAGGTCAATAACCCTTCATTAAATAGACAGCTTGGTTGTATATTTTTAGACAGTTCGGTCTACAAATGGTTAGACTGATCACCGTACACAACACATTCCAGCTGAAAGGTAAACGATGTCTCGCAATCCATCCATCGCCGTCATCGGTGCCGGCACCGCCGGCCTCTACATTGCCGATCAGCTCATGTGCCAGGAGCAGACGCTGCACGTAGACCTTATCGACGCCGCACCGTCCCCAGCCGGTATCGCACCGTTCGCCGGCAGCGCTAGTAGCGCAGCCAAGGCCAAGTCCACCACCAACTTCATTGGCAACGTCACCGTTGGAATTGACATCACCGTGCACGAACTCCAGGACCTCTACGACGTGGTCATCGATACCACCCGCATCCCCACCACAGAGTTCGCCACCAACGCCACCTTGGACGTAGCACTTCACCAGTTGAACGCCCTCACTAAGGAAGCGGGTTTGACCATCGGCCTAGCCGACTTCCTCATCGCCCGCGGAGTACCAGCCACCCGCTGGACAAATCCGCTGAATCTCCCCGCAGGCCGCACCTTCGCCGAGTGGGCGCAGGTAATCCACATGGCTTATGGCACTCCCGTATGCGTCTAGGATCGCCTCACCATCGCCCGTACCTCCAAGGTACGGGCATTAACTTTGCTGCGGCTTCGATGCTGTATCTAGTCGGTCAAGCATTTAAGGTATAAGCAGCACCTTTTCACCTCGCGAACTCCATACCACGCGGTGATTATTCTCCCCTAAAGGATCGTGATTTCCCTGATGCTTCTTGCAGCCACTTCCGCAGGATCAGCTACATCCACCTTCACCCTGATCATGGGCGTGTTGGGCATCCTGTTGTCGTTGCCATGCTGGATCTATTTCGTCCGCGCAGTGATGAGGATCTATGGCTTCATCTCCTCAGGCCAGCCCACCACTAAACGCACCGATCAACCAGGCAAGCGCATTGCCACTGTGGCGAAAGAAGTCTTCTTCCACACTGAAATGATCCGCAAACCCGCAGTGGCCGTTGCTCACTGGTTTGTGATGGTGGGATTCATGATCGGCGCCGTGGTCTGGTTCGAGGCCTACATCCAAACCTTCGCGCCACATTCGGGCTGGCCAATCCTCAAGGACTTTAGCCTGTACCACTTCGCCGAGGAAGTACTTGCGCTGGGCACGGTACTCGGCATCATATTCCTAATTGCCATCCGCGTGAACAAGGGACACCGCGAAAGGCTGTCACGCTTCTACGGTTCCAATGCCAAGGCCGCCTTCTTTGTTGAAGGCGTAATCCTGCTAGAGGGCCTAGGCATGCTGCTGGTCAAGGCAGCCAAAATCGCCACCTTCGGTGAGCATTCCTACTCCCCGTGGGCTGACTTCCTGACCCGCCACTTGGCAAACATCATGCCCAGCTCCCCTGAGGCAGTCTCTGCCCTAGCACTCTTTAAGCTGCTCGTGGGCATGGTGTGGTTGTTCATCGTGGCCCGCAACATCACGTGGGGCGTGGCGTGGCACCGCTTCCTTGCATTCTTCAACATCTTCTTCCGTCGCAACGCGGACGGCTCCCAAGCCCTAGGCAAAATGACGCCCATGGTAGACAAGGGCGAACCGGTCACCCTTGAGTCCTTGGAAGATATGGAAGAGGAACCGACCCTAGGTGTTGGCACCCTCAAAGACGCAAGTTGGAAGATGCTGCTGGACTCCTCCACCTGTACAGAGTGCGGCCGGTGCCAAGAGCAGTGCCCTGCATGGCACACCGCCAAGCCACTTTCCCCCAAGATGCTCATGACGGACATCCGCGACGCCGCGGTTGCCAATGCTTCCTACCTACAAGACCCAAACACCTTCGCCGCTGACGAGTCCTATTCCAACGTGGACCTCCTCAAGATGGTGGGCGAAGGCGACGCCGGCATCATCGACCCAGACGTGCTGTGGTCCTGCACCAACTGCGGCGCCTGCGTGGAGCAATGCCCAGTAGACATCGAGCACATTGACCACATCGCCAACATGCGCCGATTCCAGGTCCTAGCAGAGTCTGACTTCCCAAGCGAGCTCGCCGGCATGTTCAAGAACCTAGAGAACAAGGGCAACCCATGGGGCCGCAACGCCAGCGAGCGCAAGAGCTGGATTGATGAAGCCCGCCGCGACGGCATCGAGGTCCCCATCTTTGGCGAGGACATCACCGACTTTGATGACACCGAATACCTGTTCTGGGTCGGCTGCGCCGGCACCTTCGACGACGACGGCAAGCGCACCACCCGCGCCGTAGTAGAACTCCTGCACACAGCAGGAGTAAAGTTCGCCGTCCTCTCCAAGGGCGAGACCTGCACCGGCGACCCGGCGCGCCGCGCGGGCAACGAGTTCCTGTTCCAGCAGCTCGCCCTCGAAAACATTGAAAACCTGAACAACGTCTTCGACGGAGTACCAAAGGGCCAGCGTAAGATCATCACCTCCTGCCCACACTGCTTCAACACTCTGCGTAACGAGTACCCGGACTTTGACGGCCAATACGACGTGTTCCACCACACCCAGTTACTCAACCGCCTAGTCCGCGACGGCCTGCTCAAGCCAGTGCCACGCACCCCCGAAAACCGCAAACCAATCACGTACCACGACCCATGCTTCCTCGGCCGCCACAACAAAGTCTTTGATCCACCACGTGAGCTCGTCACCGCTGCCGGCGCCAACCTTGTGGAAATGGACCGCAACCGCAACGAGGGCTTCTGCTGTGGCGCCGGTGGCGCCCGCATGTTCATGGAAGAAAAGATGGGCACGCGCATCAACGAAAACCGCGCCGCGGAGGCCATCGGCACCGGCGCGGAAGAGATCGCAGTGGGCTGCCCATTCTGCAACACCATGATGACCACCGGCGTCAAGGCCCTGTCCGATAAGCCAAAGGACGCACCGGTAGTTAAGGACGTCGCCCAGATGCTTCGCGACGCCGTGCTTGTCGACGGCAAACTGCCAACCCGCAACAAGCCACTGTTCCTCGAAACCCCTAAGCGCGTGGCCAAGGAGACCACAACCACACCGGAACCAACCAAACCTGCCGCACCAAGCGCAGCGACGCCCGCTGTATCTGACTCCCCTGCCGCACCAAGCACCCCAGCGCCTAAGGCACCCGCCGCCCCTGCGCCAGGAGCAAGCATGCCAGCAGCACCGGGGGCAGCAGCGCCAACGCCGGCTGTTCCTTCAGCACCAGCGGCACCAGGAGCAGCTGCCCCAACGCCGGCTGTTCCTTCAGCACCGACGGCACCAGGAGTAGCAGCACCAGGTGCAAACGCACCAGTACCGCCCAAGGCACCCGCAGCAGCGCCAGCGGCACCAGGCGCAACAACTCCAAGCGCCCCAATCCCGTCGGCGCCAGCAGCGCCAGAAGCAGCTGCCCCAACGCCGGCTGTTCCTTCAGCACCGACGGCACCAGGAGTAGCGGCACCAAAGATCCCCGCGCCAGGCGCAGCAGCACCAGGTGCAGCAGCACCGGCGGCACCAGGATCAACCGCCCCTGCGCCAGGAGCAAGCGTGCCGGCGGCACCAGGCACAACGGCTCCAAACGCCCCAATCCCGTCAGTACCAGCAGCGCCAGAAGCAGCTGCCCCAACGCCGGCTGCACCTTCAGCACCAGCGGCACCAGGCACCAGCGCACCAAAGATCCCCGCACCAGGCGCAGCAGCACCAGGCGCCAGCACACCAGAGCCACCTAAGGCACCCGCAGCGGCTACCCCTGTAGCTCCCCAAACGCCAACCGCACCAGCGGCACCAGGATCAGCCGCCCCTGTGCCAGGAGCAAGCGTGCCGGCGGCACCAGGTACAACGGCTCCAAACGCCCCAATCCCTTCAGTACCGGCAGCGCCAGGATCAGCTGCCCCTGCGCCGGCTGCACCTTCAGCACCAGCGACACCAGGCACCAGCGCACCAAAGATCCCCGCACCAGGCGCAGCAGCACCAGGCGCCAGCACACCAGAGCCACCTAAGGCACCCGGTGCGGTAGTACCTGGAGGGACCAAGGAAGGTCAGTCGCAACAATCACCCGTTGCGCCAGGAGGCGCTATCCCGCCAGTGCCAGGCGCACCGGGGACAGTAGCGCCGGAGAACGAAAAATAACCCGTTCGATGAGGGCCGCTGAGTTAGCTCAGCGGCCTTTTTATTATCCGAAGAATGGCCATCGAGGAATACACCGATGCCAATCGTCGTTGAGGTTTACTACCATGAGAAACATGAGCGATCCGTACACCCCCGATTACCGCATCGGCGATGCAGAACGACAGCAGGCCATGGAAGACTTGGGCGCCCACTGGGCGGCAGGTCGACTGGACTATGAAGATTACGAAAAGCGCCTGAGCGACGTCACACAGGCGCAGACGCGTTCTGATATCTCCTACATCTTTGACGATCTACCAGCGTCCGCCTCACGTAATCAGTATGGGGCGCTTGAAAAGACGTACACCGAGTCCGAGATCATGCAGGCACGCGCTGAGGGACGCCGGACCCGCGCTGGCATCATGACGATCACGGCCACGATGGTCTTGGGATTTGGCATAGCCTTGGATGCCCCAATTCTTATGGTAATCATCCCAGTCGTCTTTGCACTTTTGTATCTGCTAAAAGTGGGGCCAGATTCTTGGTACATGCCATCGCGTGCAAAATTGGAGCGTGAGCGTATTCGTAATAATCGCTTGGAGCTGGCTGAGCGCACCCGCGAGATTGAGTCCCGCACAGCTATGCAGCAAGCAGAAATGAAGGCCCTACGTAAGCAACGAACCCAAGAGCTCACGAATACAGCGCTTGAGTTCACCAATGAGTCCATCAAGCGCTTCAAAAACCGCAGCAAGTAAATTCTTGTCATTTATGCCCAATCCTGCCGCTCATCAGGATTGGGTTTTCTGCTATCACGCCTAATTATCCGCTTGAGCATCCTCTAGAAAGCTCCTAGTGCACTGCTTGCCCGCTGGAAGCTACCATGAAGGGCCACACAACCCCTAAAGGCAAAGTGTTGGTCTTGGGTGCCGAACCTTTGAGCAGGAATTCAAATGTGCAGAAGTAGTCACATTGAGTTGTTCGAAGGTGACCAGCCCAAATGAGCACTCTGGGGTCCTCGAGTCCGACAAGCGCATCCCTATCGTGATTGGTGTTGATGATAATGTCACGGGTGGAGCTTCATCGTTGGGGATCGCTCCCTAACGGATGAGAAATATGCAACAGCCGACGAGTTTTCCGAGCTGTACTCCAATCCCATGACGGAACATCAGTAGCTAGGTGAGAAGCAGGACGCCATGCCGAAAAACCAGATGAAAGCTATTAGCGCATGCATGGCAGGAGTGCCATGCCGTTTCGATGGCAAGGCTAAACCCGTGCACACTGCACTCGAACTTGTCGAAAGCGGCGAAGCTATCTTGGTATGCCCCGAGGAAATGGGCGGGCTGTCCACACCCCGCCCGCCGGCGGAAATTGTCGGCGGTGACGGAGAGGACGTCCTAGCTGGTCGCGCGAAGGTACTCACAGCAGACGGTGTAGACGTGACGGAACAGTACGTTGCTGGTGCCAAGAAAGCTGCTGACGTGATCGAGGAACGTAAAGTTAACGCTGCGTTACTTAAAGCAAAAAGCCCTGCATGTGGCTGCAGCAAAATTTACGATGGCAACCATTCAGGAACACTGGTCGGTGGCATAGGAGTATTTGCCGCTGAGCTAAAGCGTCGCGGAATTCACCTAGAAGAAGCCTAACGGCCATGAGGATCCACTTCTCGCATAGGTGCTAAACCCGTCGAAACCTAGGTACAGCTCACCGAAAAATGGACTCCTCATGGAGGCGAATGTGGCACACAGGATCCGTTCCCTCTGGTTCTTGCACACGGTAGGTCGTTCCTGTCGGTGGCTTTGATCGGTTCCATGGCTTTGTAACCGATTCACCACGACTTTTTAATGGCCGGGGTTCTTCCTTTCTGCCTTACTGTCAGCTGCAAAAGTGATTTCCCGTCGAGCTTCATTGATCCTCTTAGCCCCGTTATCTATCCTTGCAGGCCAAAAAATGGCAACATAGAACGCGTGAGTAAGAAAGAGACCACCCAACCAGTAAAAAAGCGTCAGCGTCGCATTTTTGATCAATCGGACAAAATGAAGGACGTTCTTTATGAGATCCGTGGTCCGGTGGCGGCGGAGGCCGAGCGCATGGAGCTCGATGGCCATCGCATTCTAAAGCTCAATACAGGTAACCCTGCTATTTTCGGCTTCGAGGCACCGGACGTAATCATGCGCGACATGATCGCCGCACTGCCTACTTCTCAGGGTTACTCAACCTCTAAGGGCATCATTTCTGCCCGCCGCGCGATCGTGACGCGCTACGAGGTTATCCCTAACTTCCCTCTCTTCGATGTGGAAGATGTCTACCTAGGCAATGGCGTTTCTGAGTTGATCACCATGACCACTCAGGCTCTTCTGAATGACGGTGATGAAGTCCTAATTCCTGCGCCAGATTACCCACTATGGACGGCTGCGACGTCTCTCGCCGGCGGCAAGCCCGTGCACTACCGCTGCGATGAGGAAAACAACTGGTTCCCTGACATTGAGGACATCAAGTCCAAGGTCACGGAAAAGACCAAGGCCATCGTTGTTATTAACCCAAATAACCCGACCGGCGTTGTTTACTCCCGCGAAATACTGCAGCAAATTGTGGACGTCGCTCGTGAGAATGACCTGTTGATCCTGGCCGACGAGATCTACGACCGCATCCTCTACGACGGTGCAGTGCACACCTCTATCGCCACTTTGGCACCGGATCTCCTGTGCATCACGTACAACGGCTTGTCCAAGGCCTACCGCGTCGCAGGTTACCGAGCTGGCTGGATGGTTCTGACCGGACCAAAGCAGTACGCGCGGGGGTTCATCGAAGGCCTCGACCTTCTCGCTGGCACACGGTTGTGCCCGAACGTTCCCGCTCAGCATGCAATTCAGGTAGCTCTTGGTGGACGCCAATCGATTTACGACCTCACCTGCGAATCTGGTCGACTTCACAAGCAACGCGACGTTGCCTACGAAGGCCTAAATGCAATCCCAGGTATTAGCTGCGTGAAGCCACAGGGTGCTTTGTATGCGTTCCCAAAGATCGACCCTAATGTGCACGAGATCCATGACGACACCCAATTCATGTTGGATCTCCTGCGCGCAGAAAAGATTCTGATGGTTCAAGGCACTGGCTTTAACTGGCCTACACCTGACCACTTCCGCGTCGTGTTCCTGCCATGGAGGTCAGAACTCGAGGACGCAATCCAACGATTGGGCAATTTCATGGCAAGTTACAAGCAGTAAGCATCGCTTTACTTAACGCCCTAGGACGCAGCTTCAACGCAGATGCGTCCTAGGGTTTTTGTATTCCCGTAAGTTGCGGTGGTGGTTAATCGATCACCACGCTTTGCACAGCTGAATCAACAAGATCTACGTTGCCTTGGTCTTAGAAAAACCGGAGATTCTGCATTCTCCCTGTGTCTCTGGTTGAGGGGCGCGTTAAGCAGTTTCTGCGTCTACAAGAGACTTCTTATCAGATAAGTTGCTCAGCATTCGCTAATAGTCACGTCCTCCTAGCTATGCGGGCTTGAAGTTGATCTTGATCAAAACTATCGAGGTGGTACACCTCTTGCCCACACTAGTTATTGCCAGGTCAATGAGCTCCACGCCAGCCATCGCTAAGACCTAAACGGCCCGTTTAGTTGGATCCTGCACTGGCACCAAGACGAGAGCACCAACGAACAGGACGAGCGCAATCGCCAAGATACCGCCGCGATCGCCTTGTCCCAAAAGAGATACGAATGCGCCGAACAGGGCTGGGGTAAGCCAGCTTACGGCGCGACCAGTGGTCGTATAAAGCCCAAAGAACTGGCCTTCCTGTCCCATCGGAGCCACTCGGGTAAGGAAGCTTCGAGCTGCAGACTGAGCTGGACCGACACACAAACACAAGATCAAGCCACAAATCCAAAATACTGTTGTGCCTTCGCCAAAGTACATGACCACAGCAATCATGGTGAGAAGGATCAGGCAAGCAATGATGATGATCTTCGGCCCAATCTTGTCATCTAACAATCCACCAATCACTGCGCCGATGGCAGCTGAGACGTTAGCGGCAACGCCAAAAATCAAAACGGTTCCTGCGTCCAACCCGTACACGCTCACACCTAGTACAGCACCGAAAGCAAAAACTGCGCTCAACCCGTCGCGGAAGATTGCAGACGCTAGGAGGAAGTAGAACGCGTTGCGGTCGCCATGCCACAGCTCTTTGAGCGTCTGAAACAGCTGAGCATAGGCGGACTTGATGCTGCCGGTGTGATGACCAGCAGCGGGGATTTCTGGGACACGGAGTAAGGTTGGCAAAGCTGAAATACCAAACCAGACTGCCGCAAGGATGGCTACCAGGCGAATGTTCCAGCCACCTTCTGTGCTCAGATCAAAGAGTCCGCGGGTGGGGCCATCACCGGCAACGAATCCGAAGTAGCAAATCAATAGCAGTACAATGCCGCCAAAGTATCCGGCCGACCACCCCAAACCTGAGACGCGCCCCACGTTGTCTTCGGTGGAGACCTGACTGAGCTGAGCGAAGTAATTAACCTCAGCAAATTGAATAGTCACGGATCCAACGGCCAAAATGGTCAATCCAAGCCAAAAATAAATCGGCGCATCGTTCCGGATGAAAAACAGCGCGCCCATGAGCAGGAACGTTATCGCTGACCAAAATGCCAGTGCCCTGCGCCGCCTGCCCAAGTTATCTGAACGCTGACCAACTACCGGGGTCACGGCGAAGATCACCAAACCACCCACAGCCATTGACCAGCTCAGCCACTGTGCGGGTGTTTGCGATGTAGTGATTTGCTGTCCTACGGAATCCGTGAGGTAGACCGCGAAGATGAATGTGACCAGCACTGCGTTGAACGCAGCGGCACCCCAGTCCCACATCGCCCATGAGATCACCGTAAGCTTGTCTGTGCGTTTAGCCGAACTCGCCACCGATGCGGGGCCTGTGGAAGGTAGGTTCATAACGAAAATAGTAAAGCTTGCCCGTGTGTCCTGCAGCACTTCCTCAATATATGAGCCTAGGTATTTACTCTGAACGCGATCCTTCGCCTAAAAACTTAAGCGGCACCGAAATTACGCACTAGCGCTTTCCGCTATCGCTTCTGCGGCTATCACATCTTGCGAATACCAGAGTTGGCGGAATTGAGTCCGGCTAAGGAATGATGATTAACATCGCGATTACTCGAGGCACACCATGAGATAGAGACACGGCACCGCGTGCTGAACAATAGGCAGCGATCCCAAGATTGCGTATGGGCGCCTCTACACTTGCCCCCATGCCGGATCGCTGTGCATTGGGGACACACAGGACAGCCTGAACTGCTATGTATGCCCGATGGTTTGGCCTATTAAACCCGTCGCACCAACGCCGGAAGCAAGGAATCCACGGATTCCCGATCCTGGTTTAAGCCCTAACAAACGCACATAGCAGTTCAGAAGCTAGAAGCAAGCCGGTCTGCACACAGTGATTGCCCCACGAGCACAACGACCGAAGGATGTCCTGCGGAGAACAGGCTTTTCTGACCGTGCTGGTGATACCTGCTAGGGAACGCGAAAACCAGGACTTGGGGGCCTGAAGTTCCATCAGAGTTAAGCGGTAGCCATTTCCTTAAGCATCAATCACCCGCGCTAGTGCTAGCTACGAGCCAAGATCTCATCTACGCATGCGGAGACGGAAACGATCATTTCTGGGAAAAACTGGGCACAGTGGCTTTATGAGGAAGGGCTACTGAAAGTTCAGGTACGCCTTGGACGGAGTTGGACCACGCTGCCCCTGGTACTTAGAGCCCAGCTTGCCGGAACCGTACGGAACTTCTGCTGGTGAGCTCATCTTGAACAATGCAAGCTGACCTACCTTCATTCCCGGCCACAGCGTAATAGGCAGGTTGGCCACGTTGGACAGCTCCAAGGTGATGTAACCAGAAAAGCCAGGATCAATGAATCCCGCAGTGGAGTGGGTGAGCAATCCTAGGCGGCCGAGAGAGCTCTTACCCTCCAGACGTCCCGCAAGGTTTGGTGGCAGTGTGAACTTCTCCAGAGTTGAGCCCAGAATAAACTCTCCGGGGTGAAGAACGAATGGCTCATCTTCCTGGACTTCCACCAAGCTGGTCAGTTCATCTTGCTGCAGCTTAGGGTCAATGTGAGTGTACTTGGAGTTGTTGAACACGCGGAAGAATCGATCCATGCGCACGTCCACACTCGATGGCTGGATCAGCTCTGGGTCGAATGGGTCAATTCCGAGTTCGCCGGCGTCAATGGCCGCGCGGATGTCATGGTCTGAAAGAAGCACGCCATTAGTTTAACGCGCGGAGCATTTTCCCGTTAGGAAAGCAACGATTGTCTCCCCGCTGATTCCACCCCACATTTGTGGCCTGCTTGCTGGCGCTTCACACTTTTGGGTTGTTTAGGACTAGGATTATAGCCACGTCCTGCCGGCGTAGTTTAGTGGTAGAACATCAGCTTCCCAAGCTGAGAGTGCGGGTTCGATTCCCGTCGCCGGCTCCAATCAAATTACCTGTTCAGAGCATGATTCTGAACAGGTAATTGTGCGTTAATGACGGTCCTCGCCGTGGTCGCCAAGTGAGTAACTGGCGTCGCAATCCAGCTCCTCGATTTCCTCCTTCAGCGTGTAATCGATGAAGGCATGAAGGAGTTGGTTGCTTACGTGTGGCGCCACTGCGGAGATGGGTTCTGGCTGTGGGCGGGTGAGAATCCCTAGGGCCACTATTAAGTCAAATACGGAAATATCGGAGCGGACCACTCCTGCATCGACAAAAGTGCTGAGCAGATTCTTGAGCTTGTCCAAGGCTGCTTCTTGAGCAGTCATGACGTGCGCATCAGTTTTGACGTCTTGGACGTCCACGAAAGCCCCCAAACCCAACCCGGCGAGAGCGTGGAGGAATTCTGACCACGTGGTGGCGTTTACTTCGTGATTTTTAAACGTGTCTACTGTGGCGCCAATGTCTGCAATCAGCTCCACTATGACGGCGCGGGTGAGATCTTCGCGAGATGAGAAGTTGCGGTAGAAGGTGCCAACGCCTACATGGCTAGCTTCCGCGATGAGCTCTAATGCCACGCCGTGACCGTGGGTGGCGAACATGTGGCGGGCGTTGGCCAAGATCCGACGGCGACGCTCGAGAGCATCCGCACGCATAATGCACCTTCACTTTCAATGGGATGAGTTCTAGGAGGGGTAAGGGCTCTCTCTAATGTAACGCCCTCTGGTTACCGCTGATTCCAGACATTACTCGATGTCACTTGACAAGGAGTTTGTGTAGCGACATAATTCCTTGATCACTTGTGGAGGTTTTTCCTCCATAAACCTGAAGAGAGGGACGATGTCTTCCACCGAAAAGACCGCCACGTTACCGGCGCGCACAAAATTTACTAAGGCAGTGGCTCTAATTCTTGGGCTTTCCATCATCTTGGTAGGCATGCTCCTGCTGTTCATTATGCCCAGCCTAAAATCTGGCCCACACCATCTGGAGGTTGGCGTAGTAGCTGACCAAGCAACAATGAAACAAATTGAGTCTGCGCTCAAGGCCGATGATCCAGAGGCTTTTGACCTTGTTAAATTCTCCAATTCGGAAGAACTCAACACCGCCATTAAAGAGCGTAAGGTCACCGGCGGTTTTGACTTGTCGTCCGCCGACGACGTCCGCGTCGCCGTAGCCTCCGCGGGATCCACGGCTGTATCAGGCACCCTCACCCAGGTGGGAACAGGCATTGCCAAGTCCATGGGAACAGAGCCAACAATAGAGGACATCGTCCCCCTTCCCGCAGCAGATCCCACTGGCGTAGGAATCGGAGGATTGGCCTTCCCTCTCGTGTTTGGCGGAATTGTTCCAGCAGTAGCGTTCCGCTCACTGCTGTCTGGTCACCGCTTGTGGGTCTTGGGGGGAATAATTTTGTTCTCGCTGGTCGGCGGATTCATTGTGTCCCTCGTTCTACAGGAACTGTTCGGTTCAACCGACGGTGTCCTCCTGCCGGTGACCGGCGCCATGGCGCTGGGCATCGCAGCGCTAGCTCTGCCACTATCTGGCCTCGCCGAAGTCTTTGGCAACAGAGGTTTCACCCTGGCCGCCATGACCATGATGTTCGTGGGCAACCCCTTCGCAGGCATTGCAACGTCCTCTGTCTGGCTTCCTGGCGCCGTCGCCACGCTGGGGCAGCTCCTGCCACCTGGCGCCACCGGCACCCTTGTCCGTGCCGTGGCCTACTTTGATGGCCACGGTGGGACGCAGGCTTTCTGGACGCTCACTGCGTGGGTAATTTTTGGCCTCATCTTGTGGGGCGCCGCGCCAATTCTGGACACCAAGCGCGAGCGTCGCATCATCATCGAAAAGCGAACCACCACTCCAGAACCAGCAACAAACTAGAATCTCTAAAACTTGGAGATTGAGGACACATTCTCACGTTTGTGCGAAACTGAGCTTCGTTTCCCAGACTGGGTTAATTCTCAAGGGTTTGATTCCGATGGAACATCGGGGTTGGGCCCTTGAACTGTGTCTGAAGCCTGCTGAGCACGCCAAATATAGACGGTGGGATCCTCTGCGAAAACGTCACACAGCCCGAAGAAGTTAACTTACTGCCTGAAAGTTCAGCCAGAGTAGCCATCACCACGCTAAGCCGACGAACACTACAGGCCCCTCACCCTTATTCGATGGACCCATCCAGCAGAGGCGATAATGAAGACCATTGGTGGAATTACTCTGGCCACAAGGATTTCGAAGCAGCGCATCTCAGAAGGTATTAGCCCATACCGTTCCGCAAGCTCTTTTCGTGGGCTGGAGTCCCTAAGGGCTCATTACCCCAAAGACCAAGGCAAACGCATTTTGAGCCTCATCCCGTTTTCCTTATCCTCTTTCAGTCGTCTCGATTCAGCATTCAATTTCTTCTCACCACTAAACCTTCTGCTGCCGCGACGTTTGTTTTCCTGCCAGCTAGGCGTCTTAAAGGAACAATTAGGCAACAGAACTGAAAACTTTTCAAAAAAATTTTTGATAGCCAAAACGCCAGCTCAAGGCACTAAAATCGGGCATCCGGAAGCGACATCTAGTGGTCTTAAGACAATCATTGGTTTGAACCAAGGGTTTAAACGTGTAAGGTAAACAGCACGTTAACTTCATTGGACATTGTCCAATAGTTGGTTTGAAACCATTAATTTCTGTTCGTTTTCAAGTTCCACGGAAAGGAGCGCAAGCTCATGACTATGACTTTCTCACTAGATAACCAGAAGCTCTCCAACCGATGGAGCGAGCTGCTCACCCAGTGCCTCGAGGTTAAGGGACGTTCCACCACCCCAGAGCGCGCCGAGGAAACCCCAGCGGACCTCCACGCTTACATGATGGAGAAGATCGTCTCCCATCGCGCAGCTTAATAAGCTTCGTTTACTGCCCCGCCACTTACCCGTGGCGGGGCATTTTTGGCGTGCGTAGGACACGATTCACACTCTAACCTGCATAACTTCGCTCAGGAGCCGGAGTAGCATCGGGACTAGATGATACCCGCCCCATTGGCGCGCTCCACGCCAATGGTGGGAGTCCAAACCCACTAAGGAATGATCTTTAGGTTATGTCAGCCCCAACCCACAAGCCCTACGTCGATCCCATCGAAGCCCACGCTGATCACGCAACCAAGACTCACGGCCACCACCCTCCAGTTGTTCGAACCGTAAAGCATGACATTAACCAGAAGCCATTCATCGTCATCTGGGAAGTAACCCGTGCTTGTGGCTTAGTGTGCAAACACTGTCGCGCAGATGCCCAGCACGAACCCCACCCTCAGCAGCTCAGCACTGAGGAGGGCAAGCAGCTGCTCGCAACCTTGGCATCCTATGACGCGCCAAAGCCACTCGTGGTACTAACTGGTGGCGATCCTTTCGAGCGCGCGGATCTGGAGGAACTCGTCCGCTTTGGCACAGAACACGGCCTGAACATGTCGCTTTCACCTTCCGTGACGCCAAAGCTCACCCCGGAGCGCATTAATTCACTGCGCGAGGCAGGCGGCAAGGCCATGAGCATGTCCTTAGACGGTGCAACCGCTAAAACTCATGACGCCTTCCGCGGTTTCAGTGGAACATTCGAACAAACGCTTGCGATGGCTCCCCACATTAACAAGGCCGGCTATCGCCTCCAGATCAACTCCACCCTTACCAAGGGAAACATCCATGAAGCACCGCTGCTGCTCAAGACGGTGATCGAAATGGAAGCCAAAATGTGGTACGTATTCTTCCTCGTGCCCACCGGCCGTGGCGCTGATCTGGGTGCACTTTCCCCAGAAGAGCGCGAGGATGTTCTCCACTGGTTGAGCGATATCTCCAACCGGATCGCCATCAAAACAACCGAGGCTCCGCAATACCGTCGCGTAGTTCTCCAGCAGCAGGAAGCTAAGGAGAAGGGCCTTGAACCATACTCAGGTGGCGAACTATACAAGTACCTCACTAAGGAGACCACCAGGCTCCTAGGCGAGCATCCTGAAAAACCTCGGCGCCCGCGTTCCCCTATGGCTGTGAACTCCGGATCCGGTTTCGCCTTTATCGATCACATTGGTGATGTATACCCTAACGGCTTCCTGCCGCTTCACTGCGGAAACGTCAAGCAGACCAACTTCAAGGACATCTACACAGATTCTCCTGCATTTAAGGCACTACGCGATCCAGACCATTGGCACGGAAAGTGTAGCGTGTGTGAATACCACGACGTCTGCGGTGGTTCTAGGTCCACCGCCTACGCGCTCACCGGTGACTACACGGCATCCGACCCAACCTGTGTTTATGTACCACAGGCGTGGAAGGACATGAGTGAAGAGGAGCGCCAAGCGTCCACGGGCAGTGCCACTGTAAAGCTGCGCCTTCCTATCGCCCCGGTAGAGGAAGTTGGAGCTCGCCGCCACTAGCGAAGATAGATTCCTGACAAAGATTAGGTTGTGCGCCGCATTTAGGCAGTGCACAACCTAATCTTTGTTCAGGCAGGTAGGATCGCTTCTTATGACCGCACCAGATCCTAGTCCTGCACTTTTGCTCAAGAACCTGAGTAAAGTTTTCAGGTCTTTCCGGACTCAGAAGGCCACTGAAGTGGTAGCCGTTAACAACATCTCCCTGCGGATTGAACCAGGTGAGATCGTTGGCCTTCTGGGCCCCAATGGCGCAGGAAAATCCACGTTGGTCGATATGATCTTGGGCCTTATTTCCCCCACCTCAGGAACCGTAGAGGTTTTTGGCCAGAGTCCTAAAGACATGATCAGGCAATCTCGACTGGGAGCAGTCATGCAAACCGGTGGGCTACTTCCAGAGCTGACGGTGGAAGAAACCATCGCCATGATCGCCACCACACACGAAACAAACATCTCTGTCAGCCAAGCGCTGGAACAAGCTAATCTGCTTCAGATCCGGAAGCGTCGCGTATCTCAATGCTCCGGTGGTGAGCAACAGCGCGTACGCTTTGCCATCGCCCTTCTTGGGGACCCAGATCTCCTACTGTTAGATGAACCCACCACCGGTATGGATACTGTTGCTAGACGTCACTTCTGGGATGCAATGCGAGCCCAAGCCAAACTGGGTAAAACTATCATCTTCGCAACTCATTACCTTGAGGAAGCACAAAACTTTGCCTCCCGTATCGTCATGGTCAATGAGGGCCGGATCATTGCTGATGGAACAACCCACGATATCCAAGCACTCACCAATTTCCGCATGATTTCCTGCGAATTCCCCAGGCTGAGCGATTTAATGGTCTCAGACATCGGCCGCGCCCCGGGCGTATTGAGCGCAGTCAGGACAGGCAATGGCGTCAGGATTCAGGCCAACAACTCAGATGCGGTTGCTCGATGGTTGCTCACCAATACCAGCGCGTTCAATCTCACCATTTCTAGTAACTCGTTAGAGGACTCTTTTATCGCTCTCACCCAACAAGCCCTTTCAGCTGAGGAGGCGGGGAACTAAGTGAAAACCCTCCGATTTTCCCTTTATGACCTACGCCGCTTGCGCAGTGACTGGTCAACCATCCTATTCTCCGTCCTGCTTCCCGTGGCTTTCTACCTGATTTTTGGTTCGTCACAGGATGCTGGGAATGTCAGGCTGCGTGACGGCAATGGTTCTGCCTATGTGATGATCGGAATGGCCTTATATGCCGGCGCCGTGGGCGCTGTCTCCGCAGCTAGCAACGTGGTGTTGGAACTCCAAACCGGTTGGGGCAGGCAGCTTGCTCTCACACCTCTGAGGCCTTATCAAATCCTCATTTCTAACCTGACGAGCATCACGGTCCGCGCAGTGTTACCTATCACCGCAGTGTACGTCACCGGGTTTTTCACGGAGTCTTACATGCCCCGCATAGAGTGGATCTCAAGCTTCCTCCTTGTTTTCCTGTCAGCTCTGCCCTTTGGCGTACTCGGCTTGGCCGTAGCACTGGTACTTCGCACCACCAATGCCGTGTCCGTGGCATCGACCGCGGTGGTGGTCTTCGCCGCGGCGGGCAATGTTTTCATGCCACTTTCTGAAACCTTGTTCGGTTTCAGCCGCTTCACCCCTATGTACGGCCCAGCCGCACTGGCTCGCTATCCACTCACACACGGTGACATCCTGATCCAAAGCGAGACGCCTTTTGTCAATGATCCGCTGTGGTACGCGCTGGTCAACATTGTCCTGTGGCTAGGCTTGTACGTCATCCTTTGCCTATCGTCCTACCTTAGGGAAAAGGGCCGCATGTAAAAAAAGGAAGCACCGTGAGGTGCTTCCTTTTTTCGTCGTAAAGCTATCCCGTGCACCGAACGATCGGTTCTGGGTCATAGACCGTAGTAGTTGAATCGCGGGAGATCTCGTTACCTGCCAAGTCACGGATGATTCGTGTGTCTGAGGTGGTGAATCCCTGGGAACCACTGGATGGACTGCAGTTGGAACCGGACACGGACACCGGCTGCGGGCTGGTGTAGCTCCATCGGCCACCGTTGACGGACTCAACATCTACCGTCTTCACACCCATCATCGTCACTGTGACGCTGCCACCGCCCACGGAGGCAAGAATGCGGACCGGGTACTGGGAATTATTCTTGAACTGCAGGTCAATGGCGCCCTCGTACACAGTTGCCTCACGCCCCGCCGGGTAGCGGGAAATGTAGTAGGAGTGAGGGGTGTGCGCTACATCCTCAAAGCCCGCAAAGTAGGCTGCGTTGTACAAGGTGGTAGCGAACTGGGAAATTCCGCCACCCACGGCTGTGTCTGCACGACCGTTCAAGATGATGCCGGATTCCACAAACCCCTGCGCGGTACCACGAGGTCCGGTCCAGTTGTTGAGGGAGAACGTATCGCCCGGCGCGACGATTGCGCCATTAACCATCTGAGCGGTCAGCGCAATGTTAGTGCCGGAGGCAGCGGAGTAGCCACTTGTGGTGAACTCAGAAACTACTTCATCAAAGGTTGCTGCTTCAGCTTGTTCAGTGGTGAACGTTGCTGGATCATCCTCATAGACGGCGTCGAAGGTACGGTCGTCACCTTCTGCTGTGATGCGCTCGTCGAAGCCAGCCATGGTCTTGTCCCAATCGATGATTTCACCATCGGCGTGTGGGGTTACGGTTTTGTAGCCGGATGCGAAAGAGATCTGGGCGTTCTGTTTCTCCACCTCGGTCTCGGAGAGAGTCTCGGCCAAGATTTCCTGAGCGCGCTCGGAGTTGACGTCCATTCGGAACGTGTCGCCGTCAGGCACGAAGCTCACAACTTCATCCATGCGCTCCACGGGAATCACGCCATCTACATTCTCCCTGCCCTTGGCAATGATCGGCCCAGAAAGCGCCTGCTTTGCTTGGCCACCTGCAACCTTATCCACTGCCTTTTGATCCAGCGTTGGTTCTGTCACCTCAGCGTCAACCTCAACGCCTTCAGGCTTGAGCCAATCAGCCACGAGCTTTTCCTTGAGATCCTCAGCGCCCACGGCTTGACCATTGACGGGCTGCGGATCAATATTCACGCTTCCACCGGCGAGGTTGATGCCACCTTCTACTGGGTCACGGCTCAACTCTTTGCGGACCCGTTCCACTGCCGGAGACAGAGCCTGTTCGTCCACGGTGGTAGCGGGCTCAATCTCATAGGTGGTGAAGAAACTCTGGATACGCGTAATGGGGTTAAGTGACTGGTCACCGGCACTATCGACGGTACGCTCCCAATCAATGCCCATGCCGGATTCCGCTGGTACTAGCTGGGTAGTGAGTTCTCCCGCCTGAATAGTTACAGGCATAGTGGTGGCGTTACCAAGATTGTCTTCCAGCTTGCTTACTGCAGCCGCCTTGGTCATGCCACCGATTTCTACGCCACCTACGGTCACGCCTCTAGGAACATTGTCCTGATTCATCACGTAATCCGCACCGTAGGCTACTCCACCAATAACTACGGTTCCAAGAAGGAATCCGGCGACAACGCGTGCGCCGGTGTTTTTCTTTCCGTTCTTGCGCTTAGGTGAACGGCGAGGCGTTTTCTTACTCACGTGAACCCATCTAATAGTTGGTCTGGGGCATCATTTACTGCATATTGCACATATATTGTACTCAATGGTACTTTTCGGCGGCATTCGTACCCTATTCCGGTTGGCTACGTTGCGCCACTAAGTCATCGTTAGACCATGACGCAGTGTTACTAGGATACGCTGCGGAAGAAAGAACCTGATACTTAAGTTCAGGGGGTCACGGCACCGGCTTGGCAAGCGGTGGCAAAGCAACCCGGGCAGCTTGAGATGCTAGCTGCTCCACGGGGTACTCGCCGCTTTTGACCTTGGCCACGGCACGATCGATGGCAGGAATCAAGTGGGCAGTATTAATCCACAGAGCCTGATCCGCGCCAGCAACGAGGGACTGAGCAATAGCCTCAGCGGCCGGCATCCGGTTCGTAATGGCCTTCATGCCGGAGAGATCGTCCGTGAAGATGATGCCATCAAACGGCTTGCCGCCAGGATATTCGCCACTGCGCAACAATTTATAGGCAGCGGGGTTTAATGATGCCGGCACGGGCTCACCCAACCCAGGAACCACCATGTGCCCCATGAGCACTGCAGCAGGTTCCACGGTGAGCGCTGTGGCATATGGGACCAGATCGAATGACATCATCTCCGCCAACGGTGGCGTCACAACGTCCTTAAGATGCGAGTCTCCGGAGGCCCGGCCGTGACCTGGGAAATGCTTGAAAACGGGGAGCACTCCGGCGTCGCGTAGCCCCAGAGCATAGTTGGTGGCATACTCCGCCACACGCTGTGGCTCATCCGAAAAGGCACGGTCCCCCACCACATCGAGCCCCAGTGCGTCCACGTCTACCACCGGCGCAAAGTTCACATCAATACCCTTGGCTTTGAGCGCATTGCCCATGTCAAAGCCTTTACCACGCACGAGCTTGGGCGACAGCGTGTCAGCCATGACCCGCGCCGAAGGATACTGCCCCAAAATGTTTGCGTGGCGGAGAACTCGCCCGCCCTCAAAGTCAATGGAAACCCTGAAATCACGGCCCACTATCTTCTTCAATGCTTGGATATCGCGCCCTGGTGTGGTGAGCAATTCCTGATTGGTGGTGGATGTAATGAAGATGCCGCCAACGCCTTGCTTGAGGGCGAAAAGTGCGTCATTAAAATCACGCACTCCCACGTGCATCAGGCTGGCAACCGCTGCCCTGACATCCACCACCGGTGGCGGAGCCTGCGCCGGTTCTGGCCCCAGGGTAGGCGCCGGGGGCACGTAGGTAGCCTGAACCGTGGTTGTTTCCTGGGTCGCCGAACCTTCGTTGCCCCCACATGCGGAGAGCGCAGTTGCGGCAACGATGACGATGAGGGGGATTGCCCAAAAGCAACGACGGGTATTTACGCTCATAGACCTACTTCGGGATAACGCATGAAAACTATCCTAAATATTTCTGTGGTTCGACCTAGAATTGATTCTCCACTCACGCCGCATTTTACGGTGTTGCGGGGTGTGGATTAAAAAAAACAAGACTGCTAAGGTTGTGAGCATGGCTTTTGATTCCGATTCTCTGAACCGTCGCAGCGTGGGCCCAGCTATTGCCAGCGCCGCCGTTGGTGCTGCGTTGGGAATCGTCGCCGTGGTGGGTGTATCCTTCTTCTCCTCCAATGAGACCGTGCCCGAATCCGGTGCGACAACCGCTGATACCTCACTTCTGGGCGACCCAGAGTACGGCTCAAGGCAATAGCCCGTGCCGGCGCACATCGTAGGGTGGCTGGGCGCCTTTGTCCTCGCATTTGTGCAGCCGTTCGGCAAAGTAGCTGCCGACACCAAACACGACTTAGTGGCCAATCCCCATGGTTTCTTGAGCGGGGCTCTGCACGCGTGGACGGACACTTTCCCGCTGGGCCAAATGCAAAACCAAGCCTATGGCTACGTGTTCCCTCAGGGCCTGTTTTTCCTTCTCGCGGATCCGCTACCGGACTGGGTAGCACAACGCCTGTGGTGGGCGTTGCTGATGAGCATTGGCTTCTCCGGTTTCCTACTCCTTCTACGCCGAGCACAGGTGGGCACGGAGTTCTCCCGCATCCTAGCTGCGGTGTTATTCGTTCTCTCCCCACGTACCCTCACCTCGTTGGGCGCCATCAGCTCTGAGGCGTGGCCCATCATGCTGGCGCCGTGGACACTCTGGCCCCTCCTAGCCACCCACTCTTCCCGGCGCCCCCAAATCCCAACGTGGGCTATTGCCTCGAGTGTCCTTGCCGTCTCCTGCATGGGCGCGGTGAATGCAACGGCCACCATGGCTGCCTGCGTCCCCGCCGGCGCCTATTTGCTGTACCGCCGCGCCTGGCGCGCTCTCGGGCTGTGGCTTCTGGGCTGCGCTTTGGTCAGCGCATGGTGGATTGTTCCGCTTCTTGTCTTAGGTCAGTACGCCTCCCCTTTTACGGATTACATCGAATCTGCCACTGTCACCACCAGCTGGCTGGGGTTGGCGGAGATATTGCGAGGAACCACTAGTTGGGCGCCATTCGTAGAAACCGAGCGCATTGCCGGAAATCTTGTGGTTTCCAACCCGTATTTCGTGGTCATCACCCTCGGCATCAGCGCTATTGGCTTGATAGGTCTTGCCAAGGCACCGCGCTACTGGCTCTATCTTCTGGCCCTTGGCATCGCCATCCTGGGTGGTGCACACCTAGCCATCAGCTTTCTTGACGGCCCTGGCGTTGCCCTCCGCAATGTGCACAAGTTTGACTTACTGGTGCGCATGCCGCTCATGGTTGGTGTGGCCGTGGCGCTTTCTACCTTGCGCATCGGGCGAACCACCCCGCGGCAAGCGTCTCTGGCGGTCCTTGCTCTCCTGTTGGTGGCGTCAGCGACCTCCCCCGCATGGTCCGGCAGACTACTGCCACGGGGAGCATATGATGAGGTGCCTTCCTACTGGCACGAAGCCACGGACTACATCAATGAGCACGCCAAGAACACCCGCACGCTTATTTGGCCGCCGGCACAGTTCGCACGCCAGGATTGGGGCTGGACTCGTGATGAGCCAGCGCAGCCGCTACTCAGCGTGCCATGGGTGGTACGCGACGCAGTTCCTCTAGTGAATCCGGAGGCTATCCGCTCGCTTGATGGTTTGCGCTACCGTTTCAGCCAGGAGAACCTAGCTCGCATGGGCGTGGGTGCCGTTATCGTTCGCCACGATCTGGACACTACAGACCGAACTACAGCTAGCCTCTTGCCTGGCATGGACGCTACTAGCTTTGGCGAGGTTGACGTAGTGCTCATTGATCCCGATCGCACCATGGGAATAACCTCCGCTGCCAAGGTGCCACGAGTCGCTGGCGGCGGAGAGGTACTCAACATGCTCGGCGATGGCACATACCGTCTGGTAGATGGTGGCGCACAGATTGTTACCGATACCCCCATGCTGACTGGACGCAACTACGGCGAACTCGGCTCCGTTTCCGCCCCGCTGGCATCCTCGGAGGAAGCCACAGATGTTACTAACCCCGTGAAGGATTACCCCAGCGTTGGGCCACTTACTAAGGTGACGGGCGTGGGAGAGGTCACCGCATCCTCCTCGGCAGCTGATTCCTCCAGCTTTGGTGGCGCGAATCCTGCCGCATCGGTCACTGCGGCCGTAGACGGCGATGCAGATACAGCCTGGTACCCCACCCCCGGCCCCCAGTCCGGCCAGTGGTTAGAGCTTCGCCCAACAAACACCGCTGCGATCAATGTTGTGAAGATCCAAACCACGGGTGATGACGTGGAAATCACCTTTTCTTCCGGAGATGCGAAAGTCACCGAATACGTCGAGGCAGGTCAAACTCATACCATTCGAGTGCCAGGCCCCGCCGATAAACCGGTGAGGATCACGTTAGGTGCCTCGCGCACCCCAGTGGGCATCGCCGAGGTTTCTCTCTCAGACCGCCCAGTGACGCGAGTGGTTACCGTCCCAGATACCAGCCCCGAAGTGCAACAATTTATCTTCCAACGCGTCTTTGTGGACACTGGGACCATCATTCGTTCTTTCACCGCCCCGCGGGACATGACCGTGAGGGTGGAACCATCCACCTGCTATCCGCGCGTCTTCATTGATGGAGTCGAGTACACCTGTGGCGATGAGGTCAAGCTCACCGCTGGCGAGCACGAACTACGCAGCGATGTCACGTGGGTTAAGCTCACCGCTTTGGGCTTTGATCCGTCGGGGGCATCCACCCAGACGCTCACCCGCACTGGTGACGCGGGAGTAAGCGCCCAAGTGGATGTGGGGGCGTCTGATGAAGATCGCATCCTGGTCACCACGCGTGCATTCAACTCGGGCCTGCGGGGATGGCTGTCCACTGCTGAGGGAGACCTTGCACTGGAGTCCACCACCATCAACGCGGGCTCCCAAGGATTTGTCATTCCAGCAAGCAAGGAAGGGCAATTCCGCATGGAGTTCGCCGGAGACCGTGCCTACCGCCTCGGACTGTTTGCCGGCGGAACCCTCGCGATCATGACGGTATTGGGGTTGGCAACGTTTGTTGTGCGTAGGAGATCGCCCTGCGTATGGGATCAGATGGGCCCACGGGGCGCGAACCTGAGAGTATTCGCAGCTGTTACGGGTGCGCTCAGCCTTGCAGTCGGCCCGTTTGGGTTCCTTGCCGGCGCTGTTGCGTGGGCGATCATTCGATTCACGCTTATTCCGCGGCGGATGCTCATCACTGTGCTCATGCTGATTGCCGCTATGTGGCTGGGGCGCGCCGCGTGGCCGAGCGAGAACTACGCGGGAAACACCCTCATGTTGCAGTTGGTTTGCGCTCTGGCGGTGGCCACAATGAGCAGTCCCAAGCCGAAAGGGACAAAAAACTAAACTTTGACGCCTTTTTCTGGCAAAAGTGTGGAAAAAAGCGGTCAAAGTTTAGTTTTTTGTCCCATTGCTTCTAGCCCAAAGCCGTGGCAAAGGCTCCACCTGCCCAGAGGGAAATGGTTACGGCTGCGCCGGAAAGGTAGTTTAGCCACAGGAATACACGCCAACTCTTGTTGGCTTCCTCGCAGGTTTCATCAGTGATGTTCCAGTATCGCGCGGTATTGGCCACGTAACCCAGCGCAAAAATGCCTACTACCCAGGCAAAACCTGGGAGTAGGAACAGCAATATGGCGGCAGCCAAGTAGAACAAGGCCGCCAAGCGCGTGGTCGCACGAGCGCCAAAGGCAGTTGCGATGGAGCTTAATCCACCCTCGCGGTCAGCCTTGACATCCTGAACTGCACCCAGGGCGTGGGAGGCCATGCCCCACAGGAAGAATGCAGAGATGCCCATCCAGAAGTGTGTGCTCAACGCCGTGCTCACCAGCGTTGCGCCCACCAGCGCGGGGCTTACAAAATGCACGGATGAGGTAATGGAGTCCAGCATCGGGCGCTCCTTGAAGCGCAGTCCCTTGAAGGAGTACGCCAGCACCATGAACAGGGAGAACGTCAGCCATAGGTTGGAGACTAGGTTGCCCTGCCAGTACAGGATTGCGGCGAATGGTGCGACGGATAGGCCTGAGGACCACAGCAGTGCTGGGTGCAGGGCTTTGGACAGGACTGCACCCTCCACACCACCCTTGCGGGGATTGCGGATGTCAGACTCATAGTCGAACACATCATTGATTCCGTACATCGCGATGTTGTACGGGATTAGGAAGAAGATCACTCCCACGATCCACAGCCAGTCAATCTGCCCGCCGGCAATGATGTAGGCAGCACCGAAGGGAAATGCAGTATTAACCCAGCTGATGGGGCGGGACGCAGCAAGAACTGCTTTCAAAGTTGTCATTTACAGCTCTCGCTTAGTCTGGGTGTGGTCGTGTGTTGTCTGTCCAAGGTGGCTCAGGCCGTTCCACACTGCGGGAACAATCAGTACCACAAAGACGGCGTAGAAAAAGTCCTCCACCGGAACGAGGCCCAGTTGGAGGCCAAGGCGTTGTGCTTCGCCGTAACCCACCAGTCCTGCCCAGATCATCAGGTTGTCAAAGATCGCGGTGAGGATGAGCACGACCGCGCCCACGGCGAGCGTAGTTTTCACCTGTGCGCGATAAGCTCCCCGGCGCGCTACCCATACGATGATTGCTACCAGCAGGAACGGGAGGGAAATGTACACGTACGTCATGCCACGGCCTCCTGCCCTGCAAAGATGCGCCGGAAGAAGCTGGTCAGGTTGATGGTGAGATAGGTGAGGAAGAACAAGAAGATGGGTTCCTCCAGCGGCATCTCAGGGGCGAGTTCAATGCCCGTCATGTACTGCGTCTCTCCGCGGAAGAAGGTCCCGGTGGCGATCCCCAGTGCGTCCCAGATCAAAAATGCAATCACGGTGAGGATGCAGGTGGTCCACGCGGCTTTCTTGTTGTGGAAGAAGGCCAGTTTCCAGCGGTGATCGCAGATGATCATGCCCATCATGGAGAAGGCAAGGAAGCCTAGGTAGAAGAATGAGCTAACAGTCAAAGGCCTAGCCCTCCGTGTAGGGGCTTGGGCCAGGTGTGGTGTCCCCGTTGATGCGCTTGAGTACGTTCTCAGCGGAGATCAGGCACATGGGAACGCCCACTCCCGGTACCGTTGTGGCACCTGCGTAGTAGAGGTTAGCAACGTGCTTGGACTCGTTCTTTCCGCGGAAGAAGGCGGACTGTTTGAGCGTGTGAGCGGGCCCGATGGAGCCCGCGGACCATGCGTGGTAGCGGTCAGCAAAGTCTTCTGGGCCTAGGGTCTTGCGCACCACGATGCGCTCGGCGAGGTCAGGAATGCCAGCCCATTGCGCGATCTGCTCGATCGTGGCATCCGCGATGGAGCTCACAGCTGGGGATTCGTCGTCGCGGTAGGCGTTGCCGTGTCCGAAGCTTTCCGACGCCGGCACGGGCACCAGAACGAACAGGTTCTCGTGGCCCTCTGGGGCCACGTTCGGATCCGTGGCAGACGGCTTGGAAATGTAGATGGAGTGCGAGTGCCCCAGTGGTCGGGAAGCCTCCGGGCCCTCGTATACCGCGCGGAAATCCGCGGTCCAGTCCTCGCTGAACAACAGCGTGTGGTGGAGTAGCTGCGGTAGTTCACCCTTGACGCCGAGGAACAGCAAAACGGTGCCCAGACCGGGATCGCGCTTCGCCCAGTAGGACTCAGGGTACGTGCGCAGCTCTGGGGGCAACAGCTTGTTCTCAGTGTGGTTCAAATCTGCCGCAGAAACCACGATGTTAGCGTCCAGCTGCTCCACGGTTCCATCGAGGTTTCGAACGGTTACGCCGGTTACGTCTGCCTTCTTGGTAGGCAGCGCGCGAGAGACTTTAGCAGCAACGGAAGTGAGCGCGCCCTTTTTTGAGGTGCGGTTTTCGTCGAAGGTGGTTCGAATGGCGGTGGCTTCAGCGCCGAGCTTAAACACAACGCCGGCTTCTTTTGCCAGTTTCTCCACTGCTTTCACCACGGCATCGAAGCCACCCATGGGATAGCGCACACCCTCCACCAAGTCTGTGTGGCTCATCAGGGAATACAGCGCTGGGGTCTTGGCTGGCTGAGAAGATAGGAATACGGCTGGGTACTGCAGCACCTGCTTGAGACGGACATCCTTAAACAGTGCAGAGACTTTGGACTCCAAGTCCTTAGTGAGCAGACCTGCGAGGTTTCCCAGGCGGTCTTGCACGTCCTTCTGTCCCATGATTGGGCGCAGGTCCTTGAAGGTGGTGTACAGGAAGTAATCCAGTGCTATCTGGTAGGAGTCACTTGCCTCGTCCAGGTACTCACGAATGCGCGCACCCGCGCCCGGCTCAATGGATTCGTACAGGTCAGCGACCTTGTCCACGCCGGTGGAGAGGTCAACCTTTTCGCGGTTTTCTGGGTACAGGCGGTACGCAGGCTCCAAGTCCACCAAGTCATACGCCTGCTGTGTGGTGGTGCCACACAGACGGAAGAAGTGATCAAAGGCCTCCGGCATCAGGTACCACGATGGGCCAGTGTCCCAGCGGAAGCCCGGCGCCTCAGGGGTTTCGTAGGTGCCGGCCCGGCCACCGGCCTCGGGGAGTTTGTCGATGAGGGTGACTGGGTAGCCATCGCGTGCCAGCAGCGTTGCGGTTGCAAGCCCGGCCACGCCAGCACCAATGACGATGACCTTTTTGTTTTTGGTATTCATGATGGGTTCCTAGGGTTAGCTGCTGTCACGGCAGTGATGAGCGGACAGCAGTGGCGAGGATTTTAAGTTTGGTGGGTTGGGAGACGCTCACGCGGGTGGTGGCCACGTGCTTAGCGGGGAGGGAATCGATCTGATTGTTCAGCTCTTTGAACAGGTCAGCAGCAGCGCGTACGCCTACGCGGGCGCTGCGCGGTAGTAGTGGGATCACTGCATACGCCGCGTTGAGGTCTGCGTTGATGTCGTCGACAAGCACCCGCTTGGTTTCCTCTGTGAGCGCCTTGTTCTGGAGCTGTGGGAAGTAATCACGGCCGAGGCCATGAGTGTCCTCTGCGAGGTCGCGCAGGAAATTGACCTTCTGGAAGGCGGCACCGAGGCGGCGGGCGCCATCATCCAGGCGGGCGCGCTCTGCGTCACTGACGTGGTGATCCACCATGAACGCGGCTACGCACAACAGGCCGATGACCTCCGCGGATCCGTACACGTAGCTCTCGAAATCATCCTTGTCGTAACCCGACTGGCTGATGTCTCGGCGCATGGAGGCGAAGAAGGCCTTGACGTGCTCGTCCTTGAATCCACACCGACGCGCACTCAGGCCGTACGCGTGCAAGACAGGATCCGTGTGAAAGCGCCGATGCGGGGCCTCCAAAACCTGCTGCTCATACTCGTTGAGCATGGCCGCGATGTCGTCATTACTGACTCCTGCCTCCCCCGCGGTGCCGTCTACAATCTCATCCGCAATGCGCACCATGGCGTAGAGGTTTCGGATATCCGTGCGCACCTGCCCCTTGAGCAGGCGGGTGGACATGGAGAAGCTGGTGGAGTACTTGGCAATAACCTCGTGGGCGCTGGCTATGCTCATGGCATCATAACGAGCCAAGTAGCTGGGCGTATCTGAATGATTACCGCGGAACATAGGTGTAGACCAGCCCTTCAATTTTCTTGGTTACTCGGTAGAGGCCTTCCGTGACGTCTTCTGGGAGGTTCGCATTAGCGATCGCCTCACGAGCCTTGCCCAAGTGAATCTCGCATTCATCCACTACCTGTGCCACTGCCTGGGCTATATCTTCAACGCTCGGGTCCTGTTTGTTCTGCAGGCGGAAAGTCAACATAGTCACGCGACCTTGTAGGAGGTCACCTGCCGCTTCCTTTCCGGTATCTTCCGTACTGCCCACAACACCGGCAATATCATCGGCGGCCTGGAACACCATGCCCAGTTCATAGCCGATCTTTTCCATGGCGATCAGTTCAGATTCGCAATTGCGGCCGGCTGCAAGAGCACCGAGCTTTAGTGGCGCGGTAAAGGTGTAATCGCTGGTTTTGAGCAAATTTGAAAGATAAACCTGCTCCAAGGTGGTGGCCTTTTCATCAATGCGCATCAGGTGGCCGATGTCTAGGATCTCACCAGAAACCGTCACGTTGCCGGCGCGCGAAATCACCTTCAGGGCATCCTTGATCAAAGTGGGGTCAAGATCAGAATGTGCCAGCATCTCAAACACCTGCATGATGGCTTTGTCACCAGCAACAATCGCTGTGCTGGTGCCCAAGTGGTCCGCATCATCGTGGCCCAGATGCTTCAAGTAGTCGCGCGCAGATGCCTGAATGGTGAGGTTTCCCCGGCGTAGGTCATCACGGTCCAAGATGTCATCGTGAATCAAAAAAGCACCGTGCAAAAGGTCAACGCACGCTCCAAACAGGTCCACAGCCTCTTGATTAGCGTGGCTGCCCGCGGCAGTGGCAACCAGGAGGCTGCGAATTCGCTTTCCGCCCGATGCAACGTGCCTAATGCCACCGTGAACTTGATTCAGCAACACGGAGTTGTACACTTCATCGGCCTCAGTTTGGCTTCTAAGAAAAGCGTCCAATGCGACTGCGGCACCACTGTTTAGTTCCGAACTCACTGGTGCTGCTCCTTTCGCTCGAGCTCGTGCATCACTGCCTGCGCAATACGCCTCGGCAACAGACCACGCTGGCTGAGCCTGATAGGCGGGGACTGCGTACGGAAGTTAGTGAACATTGTGTGGAATCCGCGCTTGAAACGAGTCATCACCTGCCGGGCCCCAAACAGTGCCCTGCCATCCATGACAACCTCAAGATCATCCTGGTACCACACAGTTTGCGTGGGGCGCACTTGAAAGGAAAGGTGCATGTCTTCGTGGACGAACGTGTCCGAGAAATCCACTGACTCCTTCACCGTGTGCCACCAGCTGGCACGGATGGAGTACAGGGTGCCGAACATGGGGTTGTGCCCTAGTGCGGACTTCGTGCTGGAGCGGTAGGCGCCCACATAGCTTTTCGACGCAATCCGGTCCCACGGCGCTGGTAGCTCGAAGGTGGCCGTGCCTGTGACCGCAACCACCTCACGCGCGCCTGTGGCGCGCTGGCTTTGGTCTGCGGCGTTCCACGCCGCATGCATTTTCGCGATCAGATCCGACGGGGCAACGATGTCGGCGTCGGTACGAAAAAGGATGTCACCAGAGGCATTGTTGAAACCCGTTTGGGTAGCCCAGGTAATTCCCCTTCTGGGCTCTGCCACCACCCGCGCGCCGTGGCGCTTGGCTACCTCGGCAGAGTCATCGGTACTACCGTTATCAACTACCAGAATCTCATTAGCAGCAATGGTTTGCTGGTTGAGAGAAGTAAGTGCACGATCCAGAAGCGTCGCGTCATTCAGACACGGAATTATCACGCTGATTGTCCGACGTTTGAGCCCCCGAGCATGGGTTGTGGCTGGTGAAACACCGCCCATAGTCCGTAGAAATCCTTCCAAAAGCCCACATCCCACCGCGCATTTTCATGCGCATAAGACCCAAGCTGTCTAGCTGTAAAGCCCTCTGACTGCGCGTTCACCGAGGTTCTAACACCCCAAGGCCACACACGAGCCGGAAGCCGCAACGCCAACGGTTTTTGGTTCGAGCTTCCCCTTTAGAGGGCTCGAAGGAAAATCGATCGCGCGCAAAGTACTTATACGAGACTACCTGACATATTCTGAATTAAATAGACTCTGCTACAAAAAATGTGCTTCTTTCTTCATTCCTCCCATGAAGAAAGACCTTTGCCTAAGAAGCTCGTTCCTAGGCAAAGGCCCCTTCACATCGGCAGACAGATTGCCGATCTAACCTAAGCTTTAAGCACCAATGATGAACGCCTCGAGCTGCGCGCGAGCGTCCTCATCACCCATCTGCACAGGTGGGGACTTCATCAGGTAAGCGGACGCAGGAAGAACTGGGCCAGCGATCTTGCGATCCAACGCAATCTTCGCCGCGCGCACTGCATCAATAATGATGCCTGCGGAGTTAGGTGAGTCCCAGACCTCAAGCTTGTACTCGAGGTTCAGTGGAACCTCACCAAAAGCCTTGCCCTCAAGGCGAACGTAAGCCCACTTGCGGTCATCCAGCCACTCCACGTAATCCGATGGGCCGATGTGAACGTTGCGATCGTGCACCTTGCCGGCGATTGGAGATTCCTTCAGGTTAGAGGTGACAGCCTGAGTTTTGGAGATTTTCTTGGACTCGAGGCGGTCACGGTCCAGCATGTTCTTGAAGTCCATGTTGCCACCAACGTTCAGCTGCATGGTGCGCTCCAAGCGCACGCCACGATCCTCAAACAGCTTTGCTAGAACGCGGTGTGTGATGGTTGCGCCGACCTGGCTCTTAATGTCATCACCAACGATTGGAAGTCCCGCATCCGTAAACTTCTGGGCCCACTCAGGGTCAGAAGCAATGAATACTGGGAGCGCGTTAACAAAGGCACAGCCGGCATCGATAGCCGCCTGAGCGTAGTACTTGTCAGCTTCCTCAGAACCGACCGGCAAGTAGGACACAAGAACGTCTACTTCATTGTCACGCAGAACCTGTGCAACATCTACCGGCTCTTCCTGAGACTCCTCAATGGTCGCCAGGTAGTGCTGACCCAATCCATCGTATGTAGGGCCACGCTGAACGGTGACACCCAGGTTAGGAACATCAGCAATCTTGATGGTGCAGTTCATGCCAGCTTCAGTAGCTTCCGCTAGGTCCTTGCCCACCTTGTCCGCATCAACGTCAAAGGCCGCAACGAATTCCACATCGCTAACGTGGTAATCACCAAACTGGACGTGCATCAGGCCCGGGATCTTCTCCTCCGCTGGGGTGTCCTTGTAATACTCAACACCCTGAATCAGCGACGTCGCGCAGTTGCCCACACCGGCAATCGCAACGCGCACCTTCTTGTTAGCCATGGCTAATGAATCTCCTTTGGTAAGACACAAGCAAGCCTTCAGCCCTAACTCCATGAGATGAAACTGAGCAGAAGTACTAGACCTTGAATCTTTAGCTCTCGCGCCCACGCGCACAACGCGAGCACGCATCTGATTAATAGGTTGAGCGCCTGAGCAATCAATGCCCACGCACCGCCGCCAGAGCGACATTAAAAACCAAGGTTAAACCTCAAATTCATAATGGTCACGAATGCAGCAAAAACCGTATCGATCAAGTAAACAAGCCCGCGTCAGCGATTCCCGCCTCTGCCAGCACCAATAGAATTAGTGTGATTTAGGTAACATATTTGCAGAATCTTCTTAACTGTTCAGAAAGAGGTGGCAATAACGCAACGCCACGGCTCACGCCCTAGAGCCGTTCCTTTGCCTGTGCAGGAGAAATAGTTCTTTTCAGCCAGAAATTCTTTACCCACGCAGCCCCTGGCTGCTCAACCAAGTAGTAACTTGCAGCAGAGACCCCCACGCCCACCACCAAGGTCACTAAAGCCACAAGAAGAAACTGCCCACTAAAAACGGAGATGCCAAGGATAGGAAACACTGCACTCAACACCGCAATGTGCCACAGGAATAGTGAATAGGACCATCGCCCCAATAACGTCATCGCAGCGGAAGCCAGCAAACTCCGCTGATTGCCCAGAGCGTATGGACACAAAACCACCACCGCAAAAACGGTGCCCGCCAACAGGCGCAACGCGAATTCCACTGGGCTCGGATGGACCAAACCTAAAGGCCCATACCAATCCTGTCCGGCCACCCAGCACACGCCAAGAGCAACAGGCCAGCACACAAGTTTTGTCCACTGAGGAAGATACAGACGCCCCTCAAACTCCGCAACAATCATGCCCACCATAAACCACGGCAAGTAAGAGAATGGGAAGATCTGAAAATTCACCCCAGGCTCAGGCCACGGCATCAAAGCCCACAAAAAGCCGAGGACAGCAAGCAACCCGAAAATAAGAATGCGTTCCCTCCGAGCCCGCCCCCGCACGAGCACGGCTATGAGGGGAAGCGCAAGGTAGAAGGCCACTTCCACGCATAATGACCACAGATGGGTGAGTCCTCCTGCGAGGCCATGAGGAATATAGATCTGCGTCAGCGTCAAGGTAGCCACAGTGGTACCGATATCAGTGCCGAAGGCCTCCGGCAATAACGCTAGAACAGCAACAACGCAAGCCCAATAAGCCGGCATAATTCGGGCGCAACGCCTGAGATAATAGCCCTCTAGCCGAAAGTTCCTCCACAGCAGAAAAGCTGAGAGTGAAAAAAAGACAGAAACAAAGAAATCAAAGCGGGCGAGGACTGCCCCACCAAAAGTTTCCGGATCTACCCCAGTCTGAAACGCCACATGCGTAAGCACAACGCCTACGGCAGCAACCGCCCGCAGCCCTTCAAGCTGAGGCAGGAATCGCGGTAATGATCCGCCGGTATCTCCATGGGTAGTCAATTAAGGATCCTCATTACCGTTAGTTGACCAGACTCCTTCACATCTGCGCTTGTACCAACTACTTTGCCAAAACTAGTAGTCTAAAGCGAGAACACTTGGTGAAACTCCCCACCGGAAAGGACCAGCGGTGCCACGAAACAGCCACAACCGCTCTAACGCTCACTCATGGGCCATCCTCGGCGCCCTCATCGCCTTCATTCTTTCCGTAGCAATCCCAGCAATCACCATCGGCTCGATGAAACTGCTACCTCAAAACGTGGAACAAACCATCAGTAGTAGCCCTTCACCGGCAACCCTCTTCGACCCAAAAGCCAACTGCCCAATAGGCGCACCCCGCAGCTGCTACGTAGTTGACACAACAGCCCAGCTCACACGGGAGCAAAAAATCAGCGCCGCCGAAACAAAGAAGAACGTCAACCTGTCCGTGAACGAGGAGATCGTTCTCACGGACAATAACCACACCATCATCTCCACCAATGACCATCTGACATTGATCCGAGATTCCACCTACCCAGTCCTAGACCCCTCATCCAAGGTGTCAGTCACGGCGCCCAGTTTTCACATGAACCTAGGCACCGGTGAATTCACGCGAGACGGGCTCCAATACTATTTCCCCTTTGAAACCGAAAAGCGCTCGTACGACTTTTTCGACTTCTACGCCCAGCGCACAATTCCCCTTGATTTTCTGGAGGAAAAAGAAGACACATACGTTTTCACCCACACCATCACGCCAGAAAACCTCATTGACTCCGCAACCAGGGCCTACACTCACCCAGACGATATCTCTGATGAGCCCACGAGCGAGCCACTCCAATCCGAACTTTCTGACAGCCAACGCCAATCTCTTCGAGACATGCTCGTTACTGCGCCCGCCAGCGAGTTCTACCCACAAGGAACCAGTGTGACAGGCACAAAGGTGTCCGGCACCGTTATCCTCAAGCCTTATTACACTGTCACCCGAACAATCGCAGTGGAGCCCAACAGCGGCATCATATTGGACCGCTCAGACGATGTCTTCTTCTACCTAGCGCAAAGTGATGAAGAAGCCCAAGCAACTGCCGAGGCATTTGCTCGTGATCGCACAATCATCAAGGCCGATAACGACATGCGTACACGCACACTGTTCCAGACAACGTTGAGCTGGGACGAACGCACGAAAACTCAAGCTAAGGAAGCGGCCGCCCCTACCAACTCCACCCTTGCTAACTTGCGCATCTTCGCCTTCATCTGCCAAATAATCGGTCTGAGCCTGCTTGTCTTTGGCCTGTGGCGCTACAACTCAATCCGTAAGGCGTAGTGCGCTTGCCCACGCCACAAATGCGACTCAACCCGCTCGTCATCTACACGAGCGCGCTGATTGTGGTGCTTCTGTGGCCTTTTTTCCTACCTGGTTTTCTTGGCCTCAGGGACATGGTCATTCTTGATCATCCCGCGCTCACCGAATACGCATTTGGGTTGGGAGACACCCCGGCGCGCAATGCCCCACAAGACGGCTTTTTAGCGCTCATTGGAACGATCCTCCCCGCCGGCTGGGTTGCCCGCGCGCTCATCCTCGGCTCTGCCGCGTTGGGTGCCTATCTTTCCACCCTATGGGTGACAACAGCTGATAATCACCTATGGCGAAAAGCCGCCGCGATCACGCTGACGCTGTGGAACCCATTTGTCATAGAAAGGCTTCTCCAAGGCCACTGGTCATTGGTCATAGCAGCGTGGCTGCTGCCAGGAATTGCAGTTGTACACCGAACCTCTAGCAAGGCAGCACTCGTTGCTCTCTGTTCCCTCACCCCCACCGGACTCATTCTCGGGCTCATCACCGCGCTGTGGACGAGCTCCCGGCACTGGCGCCATTACAGCTACCTGTGTATCACTGGCGGGTTGTTGTCTTTACCATGGCTGGTCCCCAGCGTGCTGAATCCACCACTGACCTATGGCACAGATGTGTTTGTCGCCCGCGCAGAAGAACACGTAGGCACAATTGGTGCTCTTCTAGGCCTTGGCGGGATCTGGAATGAAGCAGCCATACCGGAATCGAGGCACACTGGTTTCGCCCTTTTTGGAGTTGTGCTTTTCTGCATACTGCTTACATGGATGCCTAGGCGGGAGTCAGTACTCGCCGCCTTGGGTCTCATCAGCTGCGTTTTCATGACATTCGGCCCCGTGGAATGGGTGACCTCTCATGTTCCGGGGACCGCGATGTTCCGCGACAGCCAGAAGCTCATCGTTTTGATGCTGCCTGCCCTGGTCGCTGCTGCATCACGAATAGGGGCCTCGCGCTCACCGTCAGAAACTAGTAAGAGCACATTCCTGCCAGCGCTAGTAATTTCCCTCGCTATCATGCAAGCACCCGACGCTCCTCTCGCCATGGGTGCACTCACCCCGCACACAACTGTGATCCCGTGGCGGCAGCTCGAGGGAACCACCCTCAATGCTGACTCCACTGGCCTCGTTGTTTACAACGACACTGTCATGGTTGATCCGTGGGCGAAAGCGACAGACACAATAGCAGGCGGTGAGCTACGCGTAGACGGTGAGACTGTGGACCCTGCGTCTGATGCTTACAACAGTGCACTTAAAGCGTGGGAAAACAATGACCTAGACGCCTTAACGGGCTTAGGTATTAGTGGTGTGATATCCCATGGCGAGTATCACTACTTGAAGCCCGGAAACGACTCGAAGTCTGCTCACTGGTGGCTAGGCCTTAGCCTTACCCTAATCTGGATTACTCAATGCCTTTTCTTGGCCGTTCAAGCACTCCGCAGCGCCAGACGCACTACCTCTTAGCGATATCCACCAAGAGATTCTCGAACTGCTCTCCGGTCTCTTCCCAAGAATACTGACGCGCATGGGCTCTCGCGGCAGCCCCTAAGGCCGAACGGAGCTCATCATCCTGCAAAAGGGTTTCTAACGCTGCACCAAGTTCGCGTTTATTAGCTACTAGGAGGCCAGTCTCCCCATCCATCACTGAATCCTGAAGTCCTCCAGAAGAAGCGTATCCGATAGTTGGTACGCCATGGACGCCAGCCTCGATCACAGCCAAGCCCCAGCCTTCTTTTCTTGATGGCATTAAGTGAACGTCCGCGCGATTAAGCAACGCATGCTTGTGGTCTTCGGCCACTTGGCCATGGAAAACAACGAGGTCATCAACACCATGCGCGATCGCATACTCTCGAAGGTTCTCTTCCCACCAGCCGGAGCCAACAACGTCCAGCACCACCCGGCGCCCAGCAATTTTCCCCTTAGCTTGTGCGATCTCCTTCACCACGTCAATGGCATGTTCAATCTGCTTGTGGGGAACCAACCGAGACAACGTGACCACATGAAAATCATCGTCGGGGCTGACGAACGGCAACACGGCAGGTGTTGGATCGACGCCGTTACGAATAATGGCGATATCTTTTTCATCCACGCCAAGCGCAACCAACTCAGACTTACTTGGTTGAGAAACAGTGACATACTGAGAGCCCCTGTACACGCGCGGCGACAGCGTTGACTCAATGAACCAACCGACCTTGGATAGCAGGAAACCTGCCACTGGCCATTGTTCTTTATGACAGTGGTGAGTCAGCAACACCGTTGGCTTAGCCGCAAACCATCGAGCGAAAAATGGAATTCCGTTTTGAGTGTCTACAACTACATCCACATTGCGCGCGGGTCCGATTCCTAAACGGCCCATCAACATTGTTACAGCTGCCGCAGGGTAAACACCAAACTTCCCGCCCCTGCGAACATATGTAACGCCAGATCGAGAACTTCTCTTCGGCGCGTCGGTGTGCTTGGCGGCTTGGAAAACCACCTCATGCCCATTACGAACCAAGTGTTCTGCAACTCTTTCGAGGTAGCGTTCACTACCACCGCCCTGCGGGTGGGTGGTATCGCGCCAACACAGCAATAGGATCTTCATCTAAGCTTCCAGAGTACTTACCAGCGGTATGGCAGTTCAATTCACTGGCAATAGCCACCGGCTACTGACTAGGTATCGGCAAAATGTCGATCCTATTTCTCACAGAGTTACTGATTAGACTTGCCAACTATGTCGAAGCTGCCACTCACGAGAAATCATGCCACCTTCCGCCGTAGCCAAGCCCTTCTTCGCAGTTTCACGTACGAGCAATCAGCACCCGAAAAATTCTACGGACCACTAGCGTATGACACGAGGGTCCTCATCGAATCCTTAAGCCAGGACATCAATAAACGTACGCTTAACGGCTTGAAGGTTCTTGACATCGGCGGAGGCCCAGGTTACTTCGCAACAGAATTCGATTCAGTGGGAGCAAGCTATTTCAGCGTTGAACCAGACGTAGGCGAAATGAGCGCTGCGGGCATTCAAGTAGCCAACAGTCTCCGAGGCGATGGCATGGAGTTACCTATCGCTGACAACTCAGTGGATGTCGCCTATTCATCTAACGTGGCAGAACACATTCCAGACCCATGGAAAATGGGTGATGAAATGTTACGTGTAACAAAACCAGGCGGCCTCGTGGTCTTGAGTTACACCATTTGGCTTGGCCCGTTTGGAGGGCATGAAACCGGCCTGTGGGAACACTACGTTGGCGGAGGATTCGCTCGGGACCGCTATACCGCCAAGCACGGTCACGAACCCAAGAACGTGTTCGGCACGTCGCTTTTTAACGTTTCATGTTCAGACGGAGTGGCGTGGGCGCGTTCCCTTAACCCGAATCTTGCCACTGTGGAAGCGCTTTTTCCTCGTTACCATCCGCACTGGGCGTGGTGGATGGTGAAGATCCCTCTCCTGCGAGAATTCCTCGTAAGCAACCTCGTTATTGTCGTGCGCAAGCGTTGATCATCCAGAAGTAAAGGCGGGGTGCCCTGTTTTAACAGGGCACCCCGCCTTGTGGAAGATGCTTACTCTACAGCGACTAATCCTTAGAGAGCGGACTCAATACGCTGGCGCATCTTGGCCATTTCCTCATGGAGCTCGGTTGGAACGCGATCGCCGAGGAACTTCAGGTACTCCTCAGAATCCTGCAGATCGGCAGCCCACTTAGCAGCAGGTGCGGTCAGTGCCTCCTTGACGTCCTCTACTGGCTCGGTCAGGCCCTCCAGGTCCAAATCCTCAGCGCGAGCCGTGTAGCCAACAACGGTCTCGTCAGCTCCGACGTTGCCCTCAATGCGGTCAACGATCCACTTCAGAACGCGAGAGTTGTCACCAAAGCCTGGCCACAGGAAGCGGCCGTCATCACCACGACGGAACCAGTTGACCAAGAAGATAGCTGGCATCTTGTCGCCACCCTTCTTGCCCATCTCAACCCAGTGTGCCAAGTAGTCACCAGCGTTGTAACCGATGAACGGCAGCATTGCCATTGGGTCATGGCGCAGAGCACCAACCTGGCCCTCTGCAGCAGCGGTCTGGCCGGAGGACAGCAGGGAACCAATCAGAGTACCGTGGTTCCAGTCCAGGGTCTGGGTTACCAGTGGCACGGTGTCTGGGCGACGTCCACCAAACAGGAATGCGTCAACCTTAACGCCCTTCCAGTCATCGTACTCAGGTGCAGCGGTAGGGCACTGTGCAATTGGCACGCAGTAACGAGAGTTAGGGTGAGCGGCGTCAGAGCCGGACTCAGGGGTCCAGTCCCTGCCCAACCAGTCAATGAGGTGCTCAGGAGTGTCACCGTCCATGCCCTCCCACCAGACGTCTCCGTCATCAGTGAGTGCAACGTTGGTGAACAGGGTGTTACCTGGCTCCATGGTCTTCATTGCAATTGGGTTGGAGGCGTAGTTGGTGCCTGGGGCAACGCCGAAGAAACCATTCTCAGGGTTGACAGCGTAGAGGCCGTCCTCGCGCAGGTGCAGCCATGCGATATCGTCACCAACAACCTCACACTTCCAGCCAGGGATGGTTGGAGTGAGCATAGCCAAGTTGGTCTTGCCACAAGCGGATGGGAATGCCGCAGTCATGTGGTAGACCTTGCCCTCTGGGTTAGTCAGCTTCAGGATGAGCATGTGCTCTGCCATCCAGCCCTCTTCCTTAGCCATGACAGAAGCGATACGCAGCGCGTAGCACTTCTTAGCAAGGATTGCGTTTCCGCCGTAGCCGGAACCGTAGGACCAAATTTCCTTGGTCTCTGGGAAGTGGGTGATGTACTTGGTGTCATTGCAAGGCCATGCAACGTCCTCTTCGCCCTCTTCCAGAGGCGCACCAACAGAGTGCAACGCGTGGACGAAGTCGCCGTCCTTACCGATCTTGTCCAGAGCCTCCTGGCCCATACGAGTCATGATGCCCATGGAGAGAACAACGTACGCGGAGTCAGTCAGCTGAATGCCCAGCTTTGGCTCTGGGTCATTAATAGGACCCATGCAGAAAGGAACGACGTACATGGTGCGGCCCTTCATAGAGCCACGGAATGCCTCGGTCATCTCTTCCTTCATCTTGACAGGATCAGCCCAGTTGTTTGTTGGGCCGGCATCCTCTTCCTTCTCGGAACAGATGAAAGTACGGGACTCCACACGAGCGACATCGGATGGGTTGGAGCGAGCGAGGTAGCTGTTAGGGCGCTTTTCCTCGTTCAGCTTGATCAGAGTGCCCGCGTCAACGAGCTCTTGGGTAAGGCGCTCGCGCTCTTCCTCAGAGCCGTCAATGAAAACGACCTTATCTGGCTGAAAGAGCTCTACGTTCTCAGCGATCCAGCCCAGCAGTGCCTTGTTCTCGGTTGGGGCTTCGCCAACGAGTCCCTTGATCTCGGTAGACATCGATTCTCCTGACATTTGTTGCACGTGTCTATTGTCTTCTTTCCACCAAACAGCGTATTGGAATAAGGCCGGTCATAACGGGCACTTTTTGAGATTCTCAACACAAAAACGCCCGACCTGCGATTACCCCCTGACATTCCCACGCCCACACGGGGGTATACAGCCACCAAATGTGGGTTCACACCCGATTAAGGGGGCAATGTCCTACGTCGTTTAAGTACACAACATTAAGCACAGCTCTTTCACTCTTTTGAGTGTTGAATGAGTCACTTTTCGCCTTTTTACTGGAGAAACAACAAATTCATCCCCAACAAAGGGTATTGCCACATTTGTTAAAGATTGGGGGTAGCCCGTCCGTACTTATTAAACCCACCTCATTCGTAAGCACCACCCGCGCCACCGCTAATACTGCTAATTTTCAAACGCTAAGAAATGAGGAAGGCACGTGCCCTCACTCACGGTGGCGTCAAAGTGGACCACTATCCCCATCTGTCACACAAGTAACTCTCACCCCATATTGAACAAAAGGGTATATAGAAGGCAGAATAGACCGGATGGATAATACTGATTTTTCTCAAAAGAACTCGGGCGTCGGTGACCTGCCATCCGGCCGCCCACTACAAACTGATTTCAACAAAGAATTCAACAACGACCTTGACTACCCACGCCTTGGAACCGTGAGCTTCCGTCGTGGCACCCTCACCGACAACCAAGAAGCCATGTGGAACGAGAACTGGCCTTGGATGGGCAAGGTGCTATCTGACGAGAAGATTGATGTTGAGGACTGGTTTGGAAGGACTGGCGCCAAGACCATCCTGGAAATCGGATCCGGTACCGGCACCTCTACCGCCGCGATGGCACCTCTTGAGGCTGACACGAACATTATCGCGGTCGAGCTGTACAAGCCCGGTCTGGCAAAACTCATGGGCGCTGCCGTACGTGGAGATATCAACAACATTCGTATGATCCGTGGCGATGGCGTTGAAGTCCTTACCCGCATGTTCGATGAAGGCTCACTTGATGGAGTCCGAATCTTCTTCCCTGACCCATGGCCTAAAGCCCGCCACAATAAGCGCCGCATTGTGCAGTCAGGTGTACTCAACCTCATTGCAACTCGCCTCAAGCCAGGTGGGGTACTCCACGTAGCTACCGACCACGCTGACTATGCCGAGTGGATCAAAGAGCTGGTCCACGTCGAACCACTCCTTGAATACATGGGCTGGCCATGGGAGGACTGCCCACAGTTGGTGGATCGCCAAGTAATCACCAAATTCGAAGGCAAAGGCCTGGAGAAGGACCACACCATTAACGAGTTCCTATGGAGGCGCAAGTGAGTAACCCCAATACTTCAGATCACCGCTCATCTGACCTGTTGATCACTGATGAACTGTTGCTTGTTTGGGACGCACCAAACCTTGACATGGGCTTGGGCTCCATCCTAGGCTCGCGCCCTTCCACCGCATATCGCCCACGCTTTGATGCAGTAGGACGTTGGCTTCTCGCAAAGTCTGGCGAGCTTGCCCATGACATTGGTAAGCACATTGAAGCTGAAGCAACCGTGTTCTGCAACGTAACTCCAGGCGGCGCAGAGAATGTCCGGCCATGGGTTGAAGCTCTGCGAAACATCGGTTTCGCTGTCTTTGCCAAGCCAAAGACCACCGAGGATTCAGACGTGGATCCTGACATGCTGGCCCACATCAAACGTCGTCATGAAGAAGGAATTCTTCGTGGCGTAGTGGTGGCGTCCGCCGACGGCCAGAACTTTAAGGAAACCCTCGACGATCTCGCTGACAGCGGTGTTTCCGTAACCGTGGTCGGTTTCCATGAGCACGCAAGCTGGGCGGTCACTGATGATCGCATTAAGTTTGTTGACCTAGAGGAAATCCCCGGCGTATTCCGTGAACCACTTCCTCGCGTTAATCTTGACGCTCTCCCAGATGAGGGCGCTTGGCTTCAGCCGTTCCGTCCGCTGTCCGCACTACTTTCCAAGTCCTCATAGGAGTTCACTATGTTCTCCACATGGGGAGATCTTGCTTATAAGTACCGCAAAGTGGTGCCGCTGATCATCATCGCGGCGATCCTGATGTTGTTTGGGCTCTTCGGCACCAAACTGGGCGAACGCATGAGCCAAGAGGGTTGGGACGATCCAGCATCGTCCTCCACCGCTGCTGCAAAAATCGAACAAGATACTTTCGGGCGAGACAACTCCGGCGATGTCATTCTCTTGTTCACGGATCCTCAAGGCATCAGCCAGTCTGCGCAGTTTGATTCCATCAAAAAGTACTTAAGTGACCTGAAGGAAAAGAACCCAGAGCAAATCGAAGGCGTAATTAGTTACTTTGATATGCGCAATCCTCAACTTGTCAGCGAGGACGGTACTACAGCTTTTGCCGCAGTCTCACTGGCCGGCGACGGGGAACAAACTCTCAAAGATTTCCGCAGCATCCAGCCACAACTAAGCCCTGAATTTGATGGGGTTGACGTTGATGTTGCAGGAGCAACTGCCGTTGCAGACGCCCTAGACGCAGGCATGGCAAATGACATTCTCCGTGCGGAGGTTGTCGCATTGCCCGTTGTTGGTTTGCTCTTGCTTGTTGTATTCGGATCCGTCGTAGCCGCATTCATGCCACTCATCGTGGGCGGGCTATCGGTCCTCGGCTCCTTGGGTATCTTGGCAATCTTGGCAGACGTCACTCAGGTCAACGTGTTTGCACAATCTGTGGTCACCCTACTGGGACTTGGCTTGGCCATTGACTACGGATTGTTCATGGTTTCACGCTTCCGTGAAGAAATGGATCTCGGAAAAGACACCCCCACGGCGGTCAAAGTCACCGTAGCCACAGCCGGCAAGACTGTAGTGTTCTCGGCGGCAATGGTAGCGGTTGCGCTATCTGGTCTTTTCCTATTCCCGCAAGCCTTCCTGAAATCGGTCGCCTATGGCGCAATTTCTGCTGTCGGGTTGGCAGCCATTTTGTCCATCACGGTCCTGCCAGCATTGTTCGGAATCTTGGGTAAGAACATTGATAAGTTCACTGTGCGGAAGACGTCTCGCGTTGGGCGACGAACAGAAGACACCTGGTGGTACCGCGTAGCTCAGTGGTCAATGAAGCGTTCGCGCATGGTGACCGTCGGTCTCGTGGCCGCCCTTCTTGCTCTTACTATTCCTCTTGCCGGCGTGAAATTTGGTGGCCTCAATGAGACCTACCTACCGCCAAATAATGAGGTCCGCCAAGCCCAGAATGTCTTCGACGAAAACTTCCCGCAGTTCAGGACGGAACCCATCAAGCTCGTCGTAGCCAACGCCACCAACGAGCAACTCGCGCAGGTATTTCAACAGGCCAATAGCGTTCAGGGCCTCACCAGCCGATTTGAGGTGTCTAATTCTAACCAGGAGGGCACCACGGTACTCTCTGCTGGTATTGCAGAACGAAAGGACAACGAAGCCGTAGTTGAGCAGCTACGGGCTATCGAAGCACCTGAAGGTGTTGATCTCTACATCGGTGGCACTCCTGCCCTCGAGGTGGAATCCATTGAGGCACTGTTCGAGAAGTTGCCTTGGATGGCTCTGTACGTTGTTGTAGCAACGTTCCTCTTGATGAGCTTGGTGTTTGGATCCATGATCCTTCCTGCCAAGGCAGTGATCATGACCGTTCTTGGTATGGGAGCTACGCTTGGCATCCTGACACTCATGTTCGTGGATGGCATTAGTGCAGATTTCTTCAACTTCTCCCCTGGCCCACTCATGAGCCCAGTACTCGTTCTCATCATGGCGATTGTCTATGGACTAAGTACTGACTATGAAGTATTCCTTCTCTCTCGCATGGTAGAAGCTAGAGAGAACGGGGAATCCACGGATGAAGCGATCAAATACGGAACCTCCCACACTGGTGGCATTATCACCGCAGCAGCGTTGATCATGATCGTGGTCTGTGGCGCTTTCGGTTTCTCTGAAATTGTCATGATGAAGTACATCGCTTTCGGCATGATCTTCGCCCTCATCTTTGATGCGACCATCATTCGAATGATGCTTGTGCCAGCAGTAATGCACCTTCTCAAAGAAGACAACTGGTGGGCACCGAAGTGGGTGAAACGCGCAAGCCAGTTGCTCGGACATAACAACACCCAGGAGCACAGTTCCCATACTTCTGAATTGGGAAACAGCGGCTCCAGTGAGCAAGTCCCAGCTCTTGTTGGTGCGGACGAGGTACGCGTAGCGGAAGAATCTCCATCCCCGGTTGCTGAAGAATCAGGAAGGCATACCCTCCTAGACGAGCCAGTGACTGCCACAGACTCATCACTAAATCAGATTGATGCCGATGAATCGCTCGAGCCGGAAGGACCTTCTCGAGGCGGGAGAGTAGCGTCAGAGGATAACGAATTAGTTCCGTTCAGTGAGCTGATTCAGAAGCTTAGGCAAGAGAAGGATTCATAGCCTTCACAACAGCACCGAGGAAAGAATGGCATTTTTCAAAAACAAATGGGTGAGGTTCCTTGGACCTCTGGCAATCTTGGCGATTGCGGCCTTCCTGTTGCGAGACAAAATGCCCTTCCTCGCCGAAGGCTACAAGGAAGTTCTCCGAGCCAACAATACGGGCCTTATTCTGGCTGTCATCTCCGTCATTGCTTCCATGGCCGCAATGGCGTTGGTCATGAAGCTGTTGCTGTCTGCTGGCGGGGATAGAGTTCCTTTTCTCAAAACACTGGAACTAACGTTTATTGCCAATTCCTGGTCATCCACATTCCCCGGCGGCGCGGCCATTTCCACGGTCTACCAGTTTCAGACGATTCGTCATTGGGGCGTTAACCTACTCATCGCCTCATGGTTTATTGCGGTCTCCGGTGCGTTATCAACGGTGTGGTTGATTGCTTTGGGGCTTGTAGCGATCTTTTTCCTAGGGGCTGAATTTTCTGTAGCACCGTTGATTGGCACCGCCATCATAACGATTGCTCTCGCCGCTGCCGTGTATTGGGCTACTCAGAATCCTAAGAAGACTAACGCACTTGTTTCACAAGTACTCCGGGGAATCAATAAGCTACTCCGCAGGGATCCAGAGAAAAATGTCGCCCAGGTCCGTGAGCAGATTCTCCAGTTAGATGCTGTTCATCTCAGTCTCGGAAAGTTCAGCGTCGTATCCCTACTATCCCTGATGAACTGGCTATTCGATATTTTGGCGTTGTGGTTTTGCGTTTGGGCAGTCACGGGCACCGTCCCTGGTCTGGAAAGGGTTGGCGAGATACCAGGCGTCCTCGGAATCACACTCGCATTCGTTACTGCGAAGATCGTGGGAACAGCTCAAGTGACCCCAGCCGGAATTGGGCCAGTGGAAGCAGCCATGACTGCCTCGCTGGTAGCAGTGGGACTGCCTGCTTCTTCCGCGTTCGGCACGGTGTTTGTGTACCGAATTCTTTCCTTCGCCCTCATCACCATTATTGGCTGGGTCCTGTACTTCATTTCGGTTTCTCGAGGCGGCAATAGAGCTGGCGTAGTGGCCGAAAATGCGCAAAACCATCCCGAGTAAAAGCCCGCGGAACTAAGCTAACAAGAGTCTAGATCAAGGAGAATCAATGAAGTTTTTCGCTTTTGACATCATCGCCGTTTTTGTTTTCGCGGTCCTCGCGCGAATGGCACACGGAGGCCTCGGTTTCTTGCACATCCTCGATACGTTTTGGCCATTCGCCATTGGCACGCTCATCGCGTGGCTATTCATTCGCAACCGAGTAGCTAACGCTTATGGTAGCGCCGCGGTAGTGTGGGTGACCACGGTGATCTGCGGACTTGGTATCTGGGCAATCCGTCATGATGAATTCCCGCACTGGTCCTTCATCATGGTGGCAAGCGTCATGAGTGCCCTTCTGCTCTTTGGATGGCGTTGGATCTACAACAAGGTGGCCAACAAATCTCAAGCCCCTGCTTAAGAATGAACCGGCCCCTTTCCTCACCTCGCAAGGTGGGAAAGGGGCTGTTTTGCTGTACGGATGTCTGAGTAACACGTTGGAAGAATCAACGTCCTAGACTGGAGTGCATGTCACAATCAACCATCAGTCTGAAACTTGCTCAAACGCGAAGCCAAGAGCTTCACATCGATAGCACCTCGCTCACCCTTGACCTCTCCCAAGCCGCAACCGCCGCAACCTACCCTGTTGTGGCTGAGCACGTCCTCTCCACAACCAACAGCAAATTGGTCTTGGACTATCTTGGTGAAGAAATTAGCTCAGTCACGATTGACGGGGAGAATACAGATTTCGAGTTTGATGGCTCAACGCTGACGGTTGCCGATGCGCCAACTGATACTGCCTTTACCCTGTCGGTTGCGGGAGTCTCCCGCTTTTCCCGAACCGGCCAGGGCTTGCATCGTTTTACCGATCCTAGTGATGAAGAAACTTACCTTTACTCCCACCTAGAGCCGTCGGATGCCCGCCGTATCTTCCCGTGTTTTGACCAGCCCGACCTTAAAACCACCTACTCCGTAACTATGGTGGTCCCTTCAGGATGGCAGGCTTTAACAAATCAACCAGAAGTTGATCGAGCAGAAACAGACGGGGGCAACGTCAAGGTCGTCTTTGCCCCTACTCCACTGCTTTCCAGCTACCTCACTAGTTTTGCAGCAGGACCGTACGTGGGTGTGCAGGATTCATGGACGTCATCGGCCGGCCAGGTGGTCGACCTAGGCGTGTGGACCCGCAAATCCATGGCCCAATACGTCGACGCAGAGATCATGGAGATTACAAAACAGGGCTTGAGCTTCTTCGATGATGCCTATGACTTCCCATATCCATGGGGTAAGTATGATTCGATCTTTGTACCGGAATACAATCTCGGCGCAATGGAAAACCCCGGCCTCGTTACTTTTACAGAGAAGTACATTTTCAGGTCCCCAGCAGCCAGAAATCAGCACGCTGCCCGCACCAATACCATCTTGCATGAGATGAGCCACATGTGGTTCGGTGACTTGGTGACCCCTCAGTGGTGGGATGACCTGTGGCTGAAGGAATCCTTTGCTGAGTTTATGGGCGCCGATTCCTCCGTGAGTGCCACGGAATACAAAGAAGCCTGGGTTAATTTCGCCGGAAATCGAAAGAACTGGGCGTACGTTCAAGATCAACTTCCTACCACGCACCCCATTAAGGCTGACATTCCTGATGTGGATGCGGCACGACAGAACTTCGACGGCATTACATATGCTAAGGGTGCGGCTGTGCTGAAGCAGTTGGTGCATTTTGTTGGCCGAGAGAATTTCTACGCAGCCGCTCGTGAATATTTCAAAGCACACGCTTTTTCTTCAGCAACCTTCGACGATCTCCTAGCAGCCCTCAAAAACCACACCGATCAGGATCTGGATCAGTGGGCTAAGCGCTGGCTGCGCACAACAGGCCCTGATCTCCTTCAGCCGGTCATGGTGATCGAAGACGATAAACTCGTTTCCCTAAGCATTAAGCATGCAGCGGACGCCGTCACCCGCCCACACCGCATTGACGTTTCGCTATTCCGCACAACTTCCACTGGCTCGCTGGAGAAGTTCCACAGCCTAGACGTGACAATTCCGGCTGATTCAGCTGATGGGCTCCATGTGGTTGAGGAAGCTGCTGGCTTGGACGCCCCAGCGCTGGTAGTCCTGAACGATAATGATCACACGTACGCGAAGGTCAGTTTCGATGAGGTATCTCTTGCTACGATCCGTGGCAACTTGTCCCAGATTCCAGATGAGATTACTCGCGCCGTAGTGTGGACGTCCCTGTGGAATATGACCCGAGACGCCAAGCTCGACGCCGCTGACTATGTCCGCCTTGTGCTGGCGCATGGAGCAGCTGAAAGCAATTCCACCCTTCTGACTCAGGTATTCGCCAACGCTTTGTTCGCTGCGCGCAATTACGTTCCTGCCGATCAGGCGGACAAGGTTCAGGCTCAGTTAGCAGACGGTATTTGGTATCTCCTGGCTGACACTGACCTAGCGGTGCCTGGCTCAGATACCCAACTGGTCCTGACCCGCGCAGCAATCGCGGCTCTTGCCAGCACCCCAGATTCTGACGCCGGAAGCCGCTTACGCCAGATCCTCGATGGACGCGTGGAAGGGCTCGAGCTCTCCCCAGATCTACGCTGGCAGATCATCTCAGCACTTGTTGCACGAGGCGAGACCTCTCAGATTGAAGTAGAAGCAGAGCAACAGCTGGACAATACTTTGACTGGCGCTGTTGCGTTCTTAGGAGCAAGCCATGCGTGGCCTGTCGCTGAGGCAAAGGAAGCGATCTTCGCTCAAGTTCAAGAGCCCGGTAAGTACTCCAACGATGAGGTGGATGCGCTGCTTGATGCTTTTAATGCTCCTCGATCTGCGGAGCTGCGGAAACCTTTCAGGGAGCCGTATTTTGAGGCACTGAAGTCAATGTGGGACAACCATCCTATCGAGATCGCCAACAGGCTCGTACGGGGACTGTACCCATCTACCCCAGAAACCATCCAGCTCACGGACGAAGTGTTATCGCAGGACATCCCTGGGGCGCTTCGCAGGGTCCTGCTCGAATGCCAGGATCAGCTCCGCCGCGAGCTCCTGTGTCGCGGTGAAATCTAACACGTAAACAAAGGCCTGTTTAGATGCATTGGGTATGCACCTAAACAGGCCTTTTAAGTGTTTTTTACATCGGTGGAATTGGATGCTTCTTATCTACGGTTTCCACCTGCTTGGTCTCTAGCTGGCGGAACGCCTGGCGGAGCATCAGACGAGTCTGATTCGGCTCGATGATCGCGTCCAAGTAGCCGCGTTCTGCTGCCACATAAGGGCTGGTCATGTTCTCATCGTAGAAGTCCATGAATACCTTCTTCATGTACTCACGTTGAGTTGGGTCCTCAATTTGGGCAAGCTGCTTGCCCTGAATCATAACCACTGCAGCAGCCGCACCCATTACCGCAATTTGGGCGGTTGGCCATGCAAGATTGATGTCTCCAGATAGGTTCTTAGAACCCATGACGGCGTAGGCGCCGCCGTAAGCTTTACGAACAATCAACGTCACCTTTGGAACTGTAGCCTGTACCAAGGCGAAGGCCAGCTTCGCGCCACGGTGAATCAGACCAACCTTCTCCTGCTCAACACCAGGGAGATAACCCGGCGTATCCACCACGAACAACAGCGGAATGTTGTAGGCATCGCAGATATTGATGAAACGCGCTGCCTTGTCGGCTGCGTCCGCGTCAATACATCCGGCGTATTCGAGTGGTTGGTTGGCAACAACACCCACGGACTTGCCATCTACGCGTGCGAAACCGGTGATGATGTTGGATGCGTAACCTTCTTGGATTTCAAGGAAATCATCCTCATCGAAGAGCTTCGCCAGAAGGTCTTTCATGTCATAGCCGGCGTTGGAGTCATCTGGGATAAATGAATCAAGCTCAACGGCATTGGCAACCTCTTCGTCGGAAGGGGCCGCATATTCCGGGTTCGGATCATTACAGGTCAAAGGAAGATGATCCAAAAGATCGTGGACGTAGTTAAACGCATCATCCTCATCCTTGGCTACGTAAGAGACGTTGCCGTTCTTCTCCTGCTGGCGGGCACCACCGAGCTCCGCTGAGGTAATTTGCTCGCCGGTAACCTCTTTAATCACTGCAGGGCCAGTGACGTACATCTCGGCCTCGCCATCAACAGCGACAACGAAGTCTGTTGTCACAGGAGCATAAACTGCACCGCCTGCGGATTTACCCATCATGATGGAGATCTGCGGGCTACGTCCAGACAGCGGCAGCTGGCGGCGTGCAATCTCTGAGTACATAGCCAAGGAGGTCACGGCGTCTTGGATGCGGGCACCACCAGAATCCTGAATACCAATGACAGGGCAACCGATCTTGATGGCCATTTCCATGACCTCAACGACCTTGCGCCCGAAGGTTTCACCCACCGAGCCGCCGTAGACGGTCTTGTCATGCGCGTATACCGCGACAGGACGGCCATCAATGCGACCGTAGCCAGTGACTACGCCATCAGAGTACGGAGCGTCTTTCTCGTCTGGTGTGCGGCCAAGTGCGCCGATTTCCACGAAGGAACCAGCATCAAGGAGCCTGTGAATACGTTGGCGGGGGGTTGATCGTCCTGCTTCATCACGCTTTGCCCGGGCACGTTCACTTCCAGGGTCTTGCGCCTTTTCCAGACGTGCGCGGAGATCCGCCAACTTCTCGGCGGTGGTGGAATTGGAACTCACCTTTTAACCTCTTCCGCTCTGCTTGATTTTTTTCATTCACTTACAAAGTTTAAAGGGTTCTGTCTGCCCCCTGTGGGACAGACAGCACCCTAAAGCAAATCTCTTAGAGACTGCTAGTTTCCGGAAATTGTTGCAATACGCTGTGAAAGCGCATGTCCAACTTTTCCAATCTCTGGCTCATCTACCACCGCGAGGTGGTCACCCGTGAGCTGAATAATCTCCAACTCATCTACGATAGCCGACCAACCGCCATCCGGAGCAATATCGGCGTACGTAGGCTCAAGTTCGATGGCGCCATCGTGCATGCGTTCAGCGCGGAAAAGCATGACGGGCACGTCTACCTCGGCCCAACGCCCCATATCCATCGTGTCTAGGATGCGATTATCCACGAAGGAAGCTCGCTGGTGCTCCAGCACACCAGCGCTGAGGCCGTGCTCTGACGCGTCAGTGTTAGCGAGGAAATCCGCCATCATGGCCAGGAGTGCATCTTCTCCGGCTGTCTCCAACAGCTCGTACGGAACTGGGAAGTCCAAGCCGTACGTCTTCTTGGCAAAGCTGGAGTAACGCTCCCACCGCTTCTTCGTTTCATCCAGCGTATTAGGGGCAGGATTGCGCGGGGATACCGTATCTAGCAGTGCGATCGTTGCAATTTCCACGCCGCTTCCCTTGAGCTGGTGCGCTACCTCGTAGGCCAATGCGCCGCCAAAACTCCAACCACCAAGGATGACTGGTAATCCTTGGGAGTATTCCTTGATTTCATCCAGGTACTGCTGAGCGCGCTCTTCCAAGGTTCCTTCAAGGCGTTCCACTCCGTACACCGGTACATCCGCTGGCAGACGGCGCATCAGTGGCTGGTAAACCACAGAGGATCCGCCAGCTGGGTGGAACATGAAGACCGCAGGTTTCTTCGATCCTTCTTCTCGGGCTCGGAGGACTCGAATGTTGCCTTCGACTTCCGTTTCTAGGCCCTCACGAACGATGTTTGCGAGCGGCTCCAGAGTTTCTGCTTGCAGTACCTGCTCGACGGATACGTCAATGCCCGCGCGTTCGGCCAAGCGTTTCGCAATCTCATCAGCAGTATCGCGTGAGATCTTGGGAAGCTCGCTGGTTACGCCCGCGGCTGCTTTGCCCGTGATTCCCGCCCACGTGGCAAAAACTAGTCGCTCAGATGCATCACGTGGTGCAACGCCTACGCCTTGCGCTCCAGTGTTTTCTGTATCCTCAGAAGCTTGTTGTGGCTGGGTTTCGGCTGCTTTAGCTGCCGCACTCGCCTCTGCGGGACTCAACGAAGCAATGTTACGGTCTCCCACCATTTGCTCCACTAGGGCAACGGCATCCGCAACAGAAGCATCCCTCAGAGCCTGTACTTGAAGTTCTGGAATTTGGAAGTCATGTTCGATGCGGTTCTTAATGCGCATACCCATCAGAGAATCCAAGCCCAAGTCAATCAAAGGCAGCTCTCGAGGGAGGTCTTCTACGTCATATCCCATCGCTTCTGACACGATGGTTCGCATACGATCCTCCACTGTCTCGCCCGTGGTTGGATCCCACTTGAGCTGCTCGCCAACGATGTCAGTTGGCTCGGAGCTCACCTGTGCTTGGCTCGATGGGTTATCAGCGAATCCAGTTGGAGCAGAAAGTCCTGCCACATTGAGGCTGCTCTTGACGGCCAATCCCTCGGCCACTAGAACGGTGGTTGCGCCAAGAACTCGGTAGATGGCGAGGGACAAGCCACCTGCATTGCGGGAGACAATGGTGGTCAGATCACCTTGAGGTGGGAGCGTGTCATGCTCTTCCACGGCCACGATAGTGGCATCAGGATTGACAGCCAGAACAGCTGCTTCCATCAGTGCCAACGCTGACGGAACCATCTCTGCCTTCGAGGCAAAGGCGGTTGAGCCGTCTGGAAGAACTACCTTCGTCCCTGGTAGATCGGCGGAATTGCCAGAGGATGGACGTGCAGCAGTCCAGTATCGCTGCTTCTTCCATGGAATCGATGGTGCGGCAATGAGTTCGCCAGCTCCCAGAACCTCATCGAAGTTGATGGGTGCACCAGCAACATACATCTTTGTCAAAAGATCGATGATTGAATCCGCAGTTGGGACCTTTCGCTTCAGAGCAAACAGAAGCTGCGCGTCTGGCTTGCCAACAGCAAAAGCGGTGCTCATCATGCCCATCAAAGCAACAGGATTAGGAGCAATTTCAACCAGCATGGTGTGCCCAGCGGCAAAGGCTTGTTCCGTTGCGTCTTGGAACCACACGGAATGACGCGTGCACTTTACAAAGTAGTCAGAGGTATGAACGGTGGAGCCTATTGGGTAGACAACGCCACGGTCAACAGAACTAAAGAGCGGAATGCGAAGCGGCTGTGGTTCGATACCGTCGATCTCAAAGGCTAGTTCGCCGAGGATAGGCTCAAGGGCACTGGTGTGACCTGCACCCTTAACGTTCAGCAGACGTGCAAACTTTTGCTCGGACTCCAGAAGCTCCACAAGCTTGACCACAGCGTCACGCGGACCGCCCACGGTAATCATGCCCGGCGCGGTGTAGACGGCAGGTTCGATTCCGGCGAATTCTGGATTCTCTGCCACGAACTTGTCCAAGTCCTCAACGGAGAATTCCACGACAGCCATCGCGCCAAGTTCGTCCTCCGAGAGGGACTTTTCACCTTCGCCCATGAGCCTGGAACGGTGGCAAGCGATGAGCATTGCGTCCTTGTCGCTCAGGCCACCAGCTGCATAAGCAGCGGCGATCTCACCCATGGACATACCCATTACGGCAGCGGGCTGAGCACCCAAATCTGCGAGGAGGTCAGTCAGAGCAATCTGAATTGCGGTGATCGCAACCTGAGCAGTTTCCGTGTCATAGGTCTTCTCATCGTCCATGACGATGTCCAGGATCGACCAGCCAGACTCGAAGTCCACGATCTGATCCAGCTCTTCAAGTCGCGCACGGAAGCGTGGTGATATTTCAACCAATTCCTTGGCCATCTTGCGGTGCTGAGATCCGAAGCCGGAGTACACAAATACGGGGCCGGTGGTCGATGGGGAATCAGCTGCGGCAATGCCTACGCTGACCTTGCCTTCGGCTACTTGTCGGAGGCGCTTAACCGCCTCTTCAACAGTTCGCGCCGTGACCACGGCGCGCGAACGGCCGTGGTTGCGTCCCGCCAAGGAGCGAGCGATCGGCTTGAGCTCCGCGTCGCTGCGGCCCTCGAGGAAGTCGGCAAGCGACTGCGCAGCTTGACGACGCCGGGACGGCAGCAAACCAGAAACAGGAAGCGCAACAAGGTCACCGGAGTCAAAGGTGGAGAGTTTTGGTTCTGGCTTGTTGTAGTCTTCTGGGTCAAATGCGGTGAGGACTACGTGAGCGTTCGTACCGCCAAAACCAAAGCCGGATACACCTGCGACTTTGCGGCCGGAATACTCAGGCCACTCTCGAGGATCCTCAACAACTTCAATGCGCTCAGCATCAAAATCTACGTAACGGTTAGGCCCTGCGAAGTTAAGGCTTGGTGGGATAGTGTCATTCTTGATTGCCAGAACCGTTTTAATCAGACCCGCGGCACCGGCAGCGGATTCCGTGTGGCCAAAGTTGGTCTTTGCGCTACCCAGCAACGTCGGGTTGTAGGCTTCGCGCCCCTGTCCCAACACGGCACCGATCGCAGTTGCTTCGATCGGATCGCCAAGAATGGTTCCCGTGCCGTGGGCCTCAACGTAATCGACGTCAGTTGGAGAAATACCCGCGTCAATGTAGGCACGCTGCAGGACATCCACCTGCGCATCCGGATTTGGCGCGGTTAGGCCGTTGGAGTGGCCATCCGAGTTCACTGCGGAACCCTTGATGACGGCAAGAATGTTGTCCCCATCTGCAATGGCATCATCAACGCGCTTGAGCACGAGCACGCCAGCACCGTCAGACCGTACGAAGCCATCTGCATCATCGGAGAAAGCATGGATCTTGCCAGTGGGGCTAAATACTCCCAGCTCACCAAAAGCTGTGGAGACGAATGGGGAGGCAAGAATGTTTACGCCACCTGCAATAGCGAGGTCAGCTTCACCGTCGCGCAGTGCGCGCACCGCTTGGTGCGTGCTTACCAGTGATGATGAGCATGCTGTATCAACGTTCACGCTCGGGCCACGGAAATCGAACGCGTAGGAGACACGATTCGCAATGATGGAACTTGCGGTACCGGTAAGTGCATATGGGTGTGATTCCGCTGGGTCCGCTGCAATGAGCATTCCGTAATCATTGTTTGAGGAACCCATGAACACGCCTACCGCTTCACCACGAAGCGTGTTCGGGGCAATATGCGCGTTCTCCAGTGCTTCCCAGGTCAGCTCCAAAATAATGCGCTGCTGAGGGTCAATGTTCACTGCCTCTAGTGGTGACAAGCCGAAAAACTCAGCATCAAAGGAAGAAATGTCCTCTAAGTAGCCACCCGTGTAATTCTGCTCGGCCATCTTGGCCTGCATAGCGTCATCGGAAGCGTATTCACTCCAGCGCCCCAAAGGTGGCTGGCCGATGCCATCGCGTCCTTCAACAAGCATCTGCCACATTTCATCAACGTTGTCAGCACCTGGGTATTTTGCAGCCATGCCCACAACTGCGATGTCATGCGTACCAGGGGTTGCGGCACCGCCACCAGTTATGGTGCGCACCTTCGCGGTAGGACGTGGACCCTTGTCGCCCTCAATGAGGCGCTTAGCGAGCGCGGCGATAGTTGGGTACTCGTAAGCAATCGTGGCATCTAGTTGAGTATCCATCAGACGCTCAAGCTCACCAGACAGGATCACGACATCACGAGAGGACAAACCAAAGGACTGCATTGGTTTGTCATCCGTAATCTCCTCAGCTGGCAAACCAGTGATCTTAATAACCCACTGCCTCAGCCACGTGCGCAGCTGTTCTTCCGTCATTGGAGAACTCCCGTTTGCCTGATTCTCGTTCTGATCCATTACTACGATTTACCTCGCTCTAACTGCGCCGGAGATCCAGCATTCGCCCTAAACATTCGCCCAAGACCGAACGCGTCTCGCGACACAGTACGTTGAACACAAATTACCGTCCATTTTATATCGCCACTTGAGTCACAAGCGTTTCACAAACGGTAAGTTGTTCCTATTCTTCTTTCAAACATTTAGTCACTACCAAACAAAAACCGGTGGTGCCATAACTTCGCGGACCCCAAAGATCCACAAAGATGACACCCACCGGATAGAGGCTGCCCCAAGCTGACTAAGGCTTAGTTGTTCTCTAGGTAGTGCTTCTTATTAACACGGCGCGCAATCTTGCCGGAGGACGAACGGGCAATCTGATCTGCCTCGAGGATCTGAATCTCCGCAGGAACAACACCATGCGCGTCGCTGACGGCTGCGCGAATTGCCTCAATCGCAGCGGCATCGCCGGCTGGGTCCTTATCCTGGTCACGCTCAACCAACAGGATGAGCTTCTCTACGTCATCGCCTTCCACAGCAAAGGCTGCAACCGAAGCGGCACGAACCTGCTCTGAAGCAGCTTCGACGGTGTACTCGATATCCTGCGGGTAGTGGTTACGTCCCGCAATAATGATCAGGTCCTTCAAGCGACCAGTGATGTACAGCTCACCATCCACAATTGCACCGAGATCGCCCGTTGCCATCCAACGATCATCCTCTGGAGCTCCCTGCGCGCGGGAGTTCTCTGCAAGACGCTCCCCCAGTGTGTTACGGAAAGTTTCCTTGGTGTCTGCTGGACGGTCAAGATAACCGGCAGCCGTGTTCTGTCCATGAGTCCAGATTTCACCGATTTGACCATCTGGAAGCTCCGCCTTGGTCTCTGGATCGACAATGACCATGTGCTGCGGGCGTACAACTTGTCCGACGGAAGTCAAGGACACAGCACCTTCTGCCGCCTTATCTACTGCAATCGCCTTGCCCTCAGCAAGCCCCTCACGGTCAAAGTAGTTGATGAGAGGGCGGTTCATCGTCTGCGGCGTGGTCACTAGGAGTGACGCTTCTGCTAGGCCGTAGGACGGGCGAAGAGCAGTCTCGTTCAATCCATAATCTTCGAAAGCCTGCTTGAAGCTTGTGACCGCAGATTCCGTGACCGGCTCCGAACCCACGATGATGCCGTCGACTGCCGATAGGTCAAGCGACTCGCCTTCATCCGGCTTGCCATAACGAGCAGCAAGCTCGAGCGCAAAGTTTGGAATTACGGTGTAGATATTGGAGTCCGATTCCCTTCGATTGAGCTGGTCCACCCACCTCTTTGGCTGCTGAATGAAGTCACGTGGTGACATCAACTCAAACTCCAGACCAAGCAAAGTTACGAAAGCGGCGATGATAATGCCCATGTCGTGATGCAAAGGCAACCAAGTGACGAGACGCAGCGGCGTCTGCAGCTTTGCCGCAGCAAAAATCTGCAAGACATTGACAATAATCGAGCGGTTGGTCAACACCACTCCCGCCGGTGTACGGGTAGAACCCGAGGTGTACTGCAAAAACGCAGTCAACTCTGCCGGAACTGTAGATCCGGATTCCATCAACGACTTTGCCGCGGGAGTGGTCAGTGGGTTCACCCATTGTGCAGCCACGGAATCAGGCAGAGAATCCACAGCAATCACACGCGGACGCTTCGTGCCTGGCAGATCCGCGAAAAACTTGCGAACAGAAGCAGCAGAATGCCTGTTAGTCAAAACTATCTTAGGCTCGGAGTCACCAATAACAGCGTTGAGGTGATCAGCGTGGCCTGGCTCGGACGGATCATACAGCGGAATGGGAATAAGCCCTGCATACATCGCCCCGAGGAAGCTAAAAACATACTCTGGCGAGTTGTTTGCGAGAATAACTACGCGATCACCCAAGCCGGCTACCTGCTGAAGGCGAGCAGCAATAGCCTTGATACGTGTATTGATCTCAGTTCGGGTGTAATCAACAGCTACGCCGTCTCGCGATTCAGAGAAATCCCAAAAACGCAAGCAATGGCGGTCTCCTCCACCACTAGCCAGATCTGCCTGATACAGGGCTTCACACATGCCAGCTAGAGTCAACTCAGGGCGAAGCTCAATCTCTCCCTTGTCGTTGAAGAATTGGCCCATAGCCTCGTGCAGATCCATTTTTCTCCTTCTAAACCGCGAGAAGCTTCACACGAACAATCTCGCCAGTATCTATTTCAAACTTGTTATTAGATAACCAATGTGGGGACCCATGCAACGCCCTGCGATCGCAGCGACGAAGTTATCGATCCCGTTTCATGTTTACTCTTACATCGTAAGCTGCGCCCAGTGTATTACTTTTCAATACAAAAATGTTGAGCTTTTGGCTACATCGTTCACCGTAGCCCCGCCCGATCCCCAGCAATGACGCAGTTCATCGGCGGAAAAGTTCGCACCAAACTTTTCCGCCGATGACACATGTTTTGGGCCTGAACGCGAGTTAGTTATTGGTTGATGAGGCCGTTAGCCCAGTCCACTATCCACGTGGATGCTGTCGCCCCAGGAATGACATTTTTGTTGGTTGCGTACGTTGCATGAGCAACGTTTGGTTTGACAAGGTCCTGTGCACGCGCGATCGCGTTCGTCACGTTTTCAGGGGCGTCACAAATCGAATCCCCTGGTGCACAGATCTGGAATACACGATCATCCAGAGCACCGAAGCCGCCCTCACGAGGTCCTCGCATGCTTGCACCAGGAACGATGGCTTGGATAATTCCGCTCAATGGCTGCAAAGCAATTTCTGCACCAACGCCTGCCACAGGATTGCCCACAGACTGGCCCACACCAGCCTGTCGGCGTCCATCAGCTACTAGGGCGACACCCCTAACACGTTCTGGCGGAATTGCTCCCTGCCCTGTACCAATTCGATTCGCAACGTCGCCGGCAATCACAGCACCTTGAGAGAAACCTGCCATGATGAAGTCCGTGAGCGGACACTCTGCGTGCACGTCACGCAATTCCTGCTCAAGAACACGTTGCCCCTCGTTTCGAGAATCGTCGTAGGACATTTCATTGTTGGCATTAATATTCCGGAACTGAGCTGTATACGGCAAGGTCCACACCTTCACACGCGCAGGATCATGCTGTTCCTGCAAAGGTCGCGTGATGGTCAGCATGTACGACCGAGGATTAGCCGTAGGATTGATCGGATCATCACCGGCCTTGGATTCCCACGTACCCGGTGCCGCAATGAACTCAACGTCTGGACAATACTCAGGCTGCACCGGTTTTTCAGGAGCAGCGATCTTGCCACCTTCATCCCAGCTCGGAGCCTGTACATCATCCTGGTTCATCCAGCGAGCGACACCCGTGAAAATCACGATCAATACAATGACGGTTGCAAGAACCGTGAGGACCTTTTTCATACCTTTAGCAGTATGCCTTCCTTGCAGAAGAGTTAATCATATCGACTACTTCTTCAAACGCTTTAGTGGTTCGACCTTGCTCAATCAGCTGACCAGCAACAGCCCCAATGGTTGCTTCATCCAGCGGAGCACCTTCGCTTCCGCACACGACACTCGCCGTACCGATCAGTTGATCTTCTATACCTTCAACGTCTACCCCGTCAGCCTTCAAGGAATCAAGGTATTCCCGATCTACACCGCTAAGTTGCAGGCTATTGTCAGGAATTTCCGAAACTTCCTGCGCGGGCTGATCCTGTGGCAATGGTGCCTCTGGGCTTTGAGCAACAGACTCGCTCGGGGCAGAAGTACTCGCGTCAGCGCCCTCTGATGGCGACTCACTAGGTGCAACACTGCGAGTCAGTGGCGCAATGGTGGTATCCGTTGAGGAATTCTCCACAGTAGCTCCACCGCAGGCGGTAGCCGCCACTGAAACAGCGGCCACCAACGCTGCGAATGAAGCCTTCTTAGGGCTAAAGGAACGCATTACTTCTTCTCTTCCTGAATGACGCCGTTGACTTGTCGAATGAGACCTCGCTCAAACTCAACAACCTCGCCACCTGCAGGAATCGACGCTTGGTCAGCGGTTGGGAATCCAAACTCACCTTGCTCGTAGCCCTTCTTACCCCACGCTTCAAAGATGTCACCCTTCTTGATGAGGTGTGCGCCGGTCTTAGCGGACCAGTAGAGGTAGCCGTTCTGGAATTCCTGGAAAGCACCACCCTTGATGAGCTTCTCATTGCCCACAGGGAAGCCAAGCGCAGACTCCATCAACTTGAGCTCACCGTACTTCTTAGCAATCTCGCCACGAACCCAGTTAGCCTTGCCATCCTTGTTGGTCACCACGTAACCACCTTGGAACTGCTGAACCTGTCCGCCGCTGAGGTCACGAGGTGCGCCGACTGGGTAGCCGAGGCTGCCGTTCTCCCACTTCAGATCACCCCAGCCCTTCATGATGGCCTTAGGAACCTCCCAAGCGCCCGTGCTTGGTGACCAGTAAATGTTGCCATTTTCGAAGGTTACGAAGCGACCGCCGTTAGCTAGTGGCCTCTCCTCTGAGGTTGGGAATCCCAGCCACGAGGATGGTCCACCAATCTCGGAGTAGCGAGCGTTAATACGTCCGTAGAGGCCAAAAGCACCGGTGTCAGCAGACCAGTACGCACGGCCGTTGTAGAAGTCCTGCACCTTGCCACCTGCAGCGTCGTATTCGTTGTTTACGCAATTGCCCAGCTCTGAGCCCTCTACTGCAGCAGCGATCGCACCAATTGGCAAGCAATCAGCACCGCGATCTTCCTTGGAAAGGCCCAAGGCGTCTGCGATGTATGGCCACGCGCGGGTCATTTCAAACTGCCAGTATGGCCAGTCATGCACGCCTGACGGACGGAACTTTGAAATGACGTCCACGTCAGCCCTCTTGGCGTACTTAACAAAAGTATCCGTGGTCATGCGGGAGATAACCTCAAGTCCCCCACCAGCAATGTTCGACGGTCCCTTTGCCACAGAGTTTGGCTGACCGTAGTCATCGCGACCAGAACCAGCAGAAACATAGACAACCATGTCCTTGAGGTCCTTCACACCCAGCTTTGGATCGTGATCAATCCACTGCTGGGAACCTGGCTGACCCCACATCTTGGTGGAATCGTATCCGCCACCATCCAACTGTGCAGCCATAATTGCCTGCGGCATACCAGGGGAAGTGGTGTCGAGGTAGCCAGAGAAGGAACCTACAAACTTGAACAGGTCTGGATTACGCTCAGCAAGATTAACTGCCGCGGTACCGCCCATGGACAGGCCTACAACCGCGCGATTTCCGTTGTCGCGCCAACCGTTTTTGAGAACTGGGATCAGCTCGTTGATAAGGAAAGATTCCCACTTGTAGTGCTTGCCGTTATTTGGCTCAAGCCAGTCCGCGTAGAAGGAGGACTGTCCTCCCACAGGAAGAATGACGTTGACGTTCTTGTCTGCGTAGAACTGCTCGATGTTGGTGTTAATGGTCCAACCAGACTCGGTGTCGAGAGCGCGCAGGCCATCAAGTGCCCACACCGATGGGAACTTGGCAGTTGGGTTCGAGTGCCAATCGCGAGCCAGGAGGACCTGAACCTGGATTGGCTTATCCGGCATTACAGCGGAGTTAATAAAGATGGAAATACGGCGGTCGCTCAACCACTCAACGCGATCAACGGATACGCCTTCTGGCAGCCCCTCGATCTCTGGACGATCAGTGCGAACTGGAGTACGGGTATCCGTTGGCTGATTCTGCAAGTAATCGGTTGAACCGGCTACTACGTCAGAAAGGGAAGAACCGTTGCTAGAGCTCTGGGCATCAGAGGGAGCCGGAATAATAGTTGCGCCTAGAGCAATGGCACAAGGCACAGCAGCGGCTGCAACCCATAGGGAGCCGCGCTTCTTCTTTTGGGATGCGGTGTCGCGCATGTAGAGATCCTTACGTAATTTTGAGCATTTCTTTTACAAATCCACACCCATTAGCTACAAAGCGCGTAGCCAAATACGCCCCTTTTCCAGCTGGTCAGTTTCCGAAGGTTCCCCTCCTCCGGACGTAAGGCTTCAGCTGCTGGGGTGAGTAAACGTATTTACACCAGAAATAACAATTTCCGGTTGAGTTGTGGAATGCCGTTGAAGACAAATCTTCGCTTCTCACTCTGTGCTTTTCTGGCTCTACGTGTGGGCGCAAGAACCTTGCAAGAGTTTCGATGCCAAAACTTACCTACCTAAGACGATTCAAGTTTAAGTTTAACTTGAGACTTTAGGTAGAGACACACCGCCAACAATTGCCACGTTTTTCACATTAGTTTCTCCCGTCCACCCACACCCCTCTAACCACGGTGCTTGGAATAGCACAGTGATTCTTGGCTACACAGACGCCCCCATTGCGCCGAAGAATCCCAGTTGACCAAATACGGCATTGCAGATACCACTATGGGAGCCGTCACACCCCACCCACAATCCGCGGGTAACGAAAACCGCCTAGCAGTTATCTACTGCTAGGCGGTTACACGGAAGGTAGTACGTTACCAGGCATTCATCTTGTTCAAGACCCGAGCCTTGGTCTTCTTAAGCTGGTAATCCCACTGGAGCCAGTTGTGAACACCTTGCGCTGGGTAATCAACGGTTGGGTTCAAGCCCTGAGCGCGGGCCTTAGCTTCCCAGATGACCGTGGTGTAGCGAGAGAACCACTCCAGAGCGGTACCTGCAGCGAGGTCACCTCGGTTGTACTTAGCAAGGTCTCGCGGTCCCGGAGTTCCACTAGCAGCGGATACGTAAATATCCTTGCCACGCAGGCCACCCATGTTCAAAAACGGGTCATTCTGGTAGCGCTGTGGGTGGAAAATCGTTCCGTACATGGAGTTGATGTTGAAGTTACCAACGTCGAGCATCGCGATACGCAGGAGAGTCTGCATACCAGGCAAAGTCATGGTCAAGTAACCGGACCAGCTCATAACCTGCTTAAACTGATTAGGGTTACGTGCCGCAAGATTAACCGCGGAGGTACCGCCCATGGACAAACCAGCGATGGAATTGTTGGTTGGGGATACGCCGAACTGGCGCTGCAGGTATCCCGGAAGCTCCTTGGTGAGGAAGGTTTCCCACTTGTAGTTCACGGTTCCCTGGTAGGTTGCTGGACCAATCCAGTCAGAGTAGAAGGATCCGGCGCCACCAACCGGCATCACCAGTGTGATGTTGTGATTGACGTATTCACGTGGGGCATTGGCATCGACAGTCCAAGCGCTTGCCTTTTCGGTCGCACGCATGCCGTCGAGCAGGTAGAGCGCCGCGTTGCCGCCACGCTTAGCTGGCTGAATCTGAACCTTGATGTTCTTGCCCATAGATGGTGACCAAACGTCACAACGCTGAACCCAGTACTTAACTGGATCCCACGTACAGGTACCAGTGGAGTCTTTTCGCAAATAGTCACGCGGTCCTGCAGAGGCGGTTCCTGCACCAGCTACCATCAGGGTGGACGCAACAGCAACGGCGGTCACAGCGGACGCGACCTTCTTGCCGACGCGACGAAGTCCCGTCTTTAAGCTCATAATTCTCCTTGCAAAGTTTAGCCACGCCACCAGAGACGCGGGATGCCTCCTGCCAGTGAGACGCAAGGCCGAAGGCTACTTCTGAAAGAATCCAGAAGAGTAGAAATCTCCATTTACGTAATTACTATCGCTGCGATCCAACATTCGTTACTTCGCCAGCTCAGATCAACTTTTCATACTAGACCACTGGACTTCTTTTGACCAGTTGTTCCTAATGTAACTTCCAAATCTGATCAGATTTTATTTCAACTCTCCCAGGCAACGAAGCCACTAATTCCGGGGCTCATCTGTCTTAATCTCAGGCTCCCAGTAAATAGGCAACACTGGTTCGACCGGCAGCAAGTCATAGTAATCCCACGGATCCTCAGAGAATTCGAGAGTACGACCCTTGGTCAGAGAGAACTTAATGTTGCTCAGGAACTGGGACCGTGTCAGAGGAGCACGGTAGCTCTCAAACAGTTCTCGGTAGTCTTGTGTGTACAAGACCCAGCGTGCTAGCTGTGCTTCATTTCGGTCGATCCAGATTGGGATCTTGTTGATGTCTACGGCAGAATCCGCAATCTGCCATTCCATCGGCAGATACTTGTCATGCCCGATACGCCCGTCTTCAATGCGCGGCTGACGCGCTGCAAGTGGGTTCGACAACCCCATTGGGTCAAGAATTCGAACATCCAATGGCGCATTCATGCTCGTCATGCCCAAGTTCATCATGGTTGCAGTAAGCGGAATGCGCGCAAGGTCAGTATCCTCGGCAGTTCGATCAATCGGTTCCCAGGACTGAACAGGAGGTTCCTTCTGCACCAAGATATTGACCATTTGACCCGAATTAGCCTCAATACTGGTGTCCAGCACCTCTTCCCAATCACCCATTGGACGAGTAGTGAGGAAATCCTCAGCAACAAGCGGAGCACTATCGCGTTTCGCAAACTGCGTCCAAAACTCGCGTTCGTCCACGATATTGATTTCTGCATCCAACTCAGAAGGAATGGTGAATTCATGCCCACCGGCCGCAGTGAAACCGGACCATACTATCGCACCAATGAAAAGCCCGATAGAGGAAAAAGCCGGCCAAGAAAATTTTGCACTTGGGGACCAAATTCTAATCACGGCCACAGGTAGCAAAAGCGTGAAGAGAGGCAGCAAAAGCATGCGACCATGCATGAAGTCACCGCCAACCCTAATGACGTAGAGCAGGTGGATGGTACCTGCGAGTAGCACTAAGGTTATTGCAGAGATGGGGTGCCGCAGTTTCTCACGGCCATTACCGGACATCGAGGTGGTAGATGTTGCCACAAGCACTGCTCCGGCGGCTACTGCGATACCTAACGCGATGTAAAGATTGTAAGGACTGGTGAAATCCTCAACGTACCCCCAGCCCGTAGCCCATTCGGAGCCCGAGGCAGACTTTGCTACCGCGGTATGTGGCACGATCAATCCATAGAAGCCCATCCTGAAGATCTGATAGGCAGCCGGAATTGGCAAAGCAGCTGCCAGAATTCCTAGGCCGACGCGGAATTTCGGGGCGCTGACCAGCAAGAGGATGCCCGTGAGTCCGCCATAAAGAGCGAGTTCTGGTCGCACCAACCACGATAATCCAGACCAAAAAGCAAGGACATACGTGATGCGCTGGGAAGGCTCCGCCACGTGCTTGCCATTTTTATTTTGGCTCCACGTCACTAGAAGCATCCACTGAACGGCAATCCAGAATAGGGAAAGACCCCATTCAAGACCTGAGGTAGCAAAGTCCCTTGCCGGTGGGAGCGCAATGTAGATGAGCAGACCGAAAGGAACGAGTAGCCAGTTCTTGGTGTTGTGAAGCTTCGCCGTTGCTAGAGCAGCGATGAGCACGGCGGCTGTGGTGAAGATGAGGGCTAACCACAGTGCAATATGTTCAAGTCGAGCATCACTAAAAAGAGCAACCACGTAAATCACGTATTGCCACAGCGTTGACGTGTTTGCCTCAACGCGTTCACCGGCGTTGAACACAGGTCCATTACCGGCTAGGAGATTCCTCACCGTGCGTAACACGATGAGCCCGTCATCGCTCATCCAACGACGCTGCCACGCACCATAAAAAGTGAGGCTGGCTACCGTCACTGCTGACAGCAGTGCCGTGGTGATAGTCAATTGACGAGTGTTACTCATGAGACAAAAGATTAGCACCGGTGTCGCTTGCTCATAGGAAGCGTCACCGGTGCTCAGGCCAAATAAATTTTAGGCTAAACCTGGAATGACGTACGTCGCCATCACGATACAGCCGATCCAAGCCAACGCGAGGATTTGAAGTGCTCGGTCAGACAGTGCGAGCTCATCTGGCGCGCCACCGTTACCTCGGTCCACGTCAGCGGCGTACCGGAGAATCGCCACGGTAAATGGCACCATGGAGATTTGGTACCACACACTCGCTGCGCCTTCTGCACCGGCAGCCATCTCGAAGCCCCACAGTGAGTAGGAAACCACAACGGCAGTTGCTGCCAACGTCCACACAAAGCGCAGGTAAGTAGGGGTGTACCCCTGAAGAGCCTTACGGATCTTCGCTCCAGTTTTCTCAGCCAGCAAGATCTCCGCATAGCGCTTACCGGATGCCATGAACAGGGAACCAAATGCTGCCACCAAGAGGAACCATTGGCTCAGTTCAATTCCGGCAGCTACACCGCCACCCATCGCACGGAGCATGAAGCCCGAGCTCACAAGTGCAATGTCAATCACCGGCTGGTGCTTCCACCCAAAGCAGTAACCAAGCTGAAGAACAATGTAGACAGCAATAACGATCGCAAGCCCATGTCCGGAGCTAGCAAAGTAGCTGACCGCCACGGAGGCAACGATCAAAATTGCCGCCATTGCGTAGGCCAACCCGATCGGCAGCATGCCTGACGCGATTGGGCGGAACTGCTTGGTAGGGTGCTGGCGATCTGCCTCAACGTCGCGTGCGTCATTGATCAGGTAGATGGAGGATGCCGCCATGCAGAACACAACGAAGGCAATGGCAACGTCAATGAGGGTTCGGCTGTCAAAGAGTACTTCGGTGCCAGCTGCTAGCGGCGCGGCCAGAACCAGGACATTCTTAACCCATTGCTTCGGACGCAGCGCCTTGATCATCGCGTCGGGAAGATTCTTAGGAGCTTGTCTCTTCTGGGTGTTATCCAAACCCTCCGTATGGGGCTCGGAACCAATGATTCCTTGTTGCTGAGTCATTTAAATTCGTTTTCCTTTTCCAGCACTGATGCGGTCTATAGCTTCCGTAGTAACTGCGCCAACCACAGCGCCAGCAAGGACGTCAGTTGGGTAATGCACTCCGAGTACCATACGCGAAAGCATCATGACAGGCACGCCAAGCAGTGGCAACGGATTACGAGTTATCTTTGCCAGTTTCAGAAGCGATGCGGTGGTGGACGTCGCATGTGAGCTCGGGAAGCTCAGCTTGCTCGGTGTTCCCACCCCAATCTTCACACGCGGATCATGTGGTCGCTTTCGCCGAACAACGCGTTTGATCACCACGGATGCTGCATGTGAGATAAATGCGGCAGCAATCAGTTTCAGCCACTCAGGACGGTTCTTCTTGTCCGCCAAAGCACCGATAGCGCCAAGCCCCATCCATCCTAAAGCGTGTTCACCAAAGTGAGAAAGCCCGCGTGCAATCTTGAACACGTTAGCGTCTGCGCCGATGCCCTTTTGAATCGCAACGATTATGTCCGCTTCATTGAAATTCTTCCCCATCGCCTGTTACTTCCCCTCTGGCTCAAAAATCTTGGACCAAGATTCCTTGGAAGTCAGCTGTGGATAAGCAGCGCGGTACTGGGATTGAAGGGTCGCGAACTTCTCAGCAACTTCCTTCTGAAGGCGTCGTGATTCCTTCATCAGCTCCTTCGCCTTCGCTAGATCGCGCTTACGATAAACAACCCCGCGACCATCTGCGGTGGTCACTGTTGCACCATCAACGCGAGAAAGACTAAACCACCGTGCTTCAATTGGGGCCCAGTTAGCCTGTGGAATCTCGTGGTGAGTTGGGTCTTCCTTCTTCAAGGAGTGGGCAAGGCCCTTTGCAAGCCACGCCGCCTTCTTTACTGGTGCTAGGCGTCCACCTATGTCCTTAGTTGGAACGCCAGGCGCACCAGATGGATTAGGCAATTGCGATGCACTTGGGATGACTACCGCATCGGAGAAATTCTTCCGCATGGCGTTAATGCGCGGCAGCGAGCTCTCGAGGATACCAAAGAGCTGGTCAGGACCAGCAAGGAAGTCCTTCATTGCCTCGTTCTGAATTGCGACAGTCGAGTACTCAAGGCACAGCAGGTGCTTAAAGGTAGCTTTCTGCATACTGCGGATAATCCCATCCACTGGGCCCTCGTGCTGCAGGGCAGCAACAACGAGCCTGTTACGGAGATGGAAGTACGCCTGCCAGTCAATGGCATCGTCTTTGTCAGACCATGCCATGTGCCAGATGGCAATGCCTGGCCACGTCGCGGTTGGGTAACCATGCTGACCAGCTCGCAGACCATACTCAGCATCGTCCCATTTAATGAACAGTGGAAGTGGCTGGCCAATCTCTTGGGCCACTATGCGCGGGATCATGCACATCCACCAGCCGTTGAAATCCACGTCAATACGGCGGTGCAGATCTTGGGAGTGCTTTGGTTTATCGTCGCCTGGAAGGTCAGGCTCAGTTGCGCGAGCGGACAAAGGCAGCTTCGCCAGATCGTGGTCGTACTTTACGTGCGGTGCCGAGGTCCACATGAAATCATGACGCCCAATGACCTCACCCATGGAGTGAAGGTGAGAGCGTTCCTGCAGGTTAAGCATCTGCCCGCCAATGAGCATGGGGCTCTTTGCGTAACGAGCTGCTTGGAGCGCACGGAGGATAGAGTCTGGCTCAATCGCAATGTCATCATCCATGTAGAGAATGAACGGTGATTCCGCTTTGCCTGCTTCACCGTTTCCGTCAACGCCTCCCGTTGCCTCATACATGATGCGAGAGTAGCCACCAGAGCCACCAAGATTGCCTTGGCGGAACTCGAAGAAACGATCACCAAAGTGAGCAACTGCCTCTTCGTATCCAGGCTCGTCCGCAGGGTGCTTGGTTCCCTGATCAGGCATGATCACTGTGTCAATAACAGCATCCACTTCCGGATCGGATGCCAACGCCTCGAGCGCTGCCACTGCATCAAATGGACGGTTGAAGGTTGGGATACCAACCGTGACGCGTGGCTCGAACGGGCCCACCTCCGTTCCGTCGGCAAGCTTCTGCGGCCCCGGCGCGCATGGCGCGTACCAACCGGTGTCTGAAATGCGGGTGTCGGTTTCCGCGGTAATTTCGAACCACAGCCAGCCACCGTTTTCGAATGGCTGCAGTGAGAGCTCAAACTCAATAGCTTCGTCCGTTGCAACCTTGCCCTCAACGCCTATGCGGGCGCCGTCAATTTTTGAACGGTACACGTCAACACGAGCACTACCTTGCACCTCAACGCGCAGGATAACGGTGTCGAGTTGGGACCAGCGTCGCCAGTAGCTAGCTGGGAATGCGTTGAAGTAGGTAAAGAAGCTAACTTCGTCTCCTCCCTTAATCGAGATGGAGTTGCGGTCATCCCAGGTTGCTCGGGCCTGATTGCGCTCTGATTCAATCAGATAGAGCATGCGAACGTCATATGGTTCACCTGCGCGAGGAAGCAAAAGCCTCTGCAGTCTTTCTACTGCTTTGGTCGCATCAATCTTCTCATCCCTCATAGAGGCGGAAACCTTTCTTCCTGTGCGTGCATCCGCTCAGTGAGCTTTGAATGACTTCCCATTGTTTTCGGGCACGTCAAAGTGAGCGGACATAGTTCCTTTTTCAGGGTAGTCCCACTGCTGTTTCTTTTCCTTTATGGCGCGCGGTGATGCTCACCAACCGAACGGAGGTTTCGGTTAAGTCACTTCCCTTTTGTCCCTAGAGGTGAGACTCCACCATGCTAAGAGGGAAACGGCGCATCCCACTAGTGCCCCCACCACAACGTCGCTTAGCCAATGCACGCCTACATAGAGGCGAGAGGTAGCAACCCCTGCTGCGATGCAGAAACACAGCAGTGTCCATGATTTCTTGAAAACCAGTGCAACGGCAGTTGCTAAAGCAAAGGCTCCCACAGCATGCCCAGAAGGCATGGAGGGGTTGAAGTGATATAGAAGCTGATCCTCGAGCGGAGGACGGTGCCTGTTAATGAGCCGTTTGAGCACAAAGCTCGTACCATTGGCCAGCAAGACCCCTACCGCAGGCAGGAAAACAAGGAGTCTGGGCGAGCCTTTGCGCCGTTCACAAAGGTAGAGGATTAGTGACACCACAATCGCGATGATTGCCATTGCGGTAGGGCCAGTTGCTCTAGTGAAAGGAACAACTAACCAGGTGAGAAGGTCACTTCTGTTTTCAACAAACACGGAGTGAACATGCAAATCCCAAGAGCTCATTGCAGATGGCTATCGCACTCCCATTTCTTTGAGAAGTTTCTTGATGTGCGCTTCGACGTCATCGGCAGCGCCACAGGAATTGTCATACCTGCGGTGAAGGTCCTCTCGCACTACTTCAAACTTGTCAATCACGATGGCGCCTTCCCTGAAAAATCATGTTATCCAGTGCTTTTTTGAGTAAACAGACACCGAACTCAATTTGAACCCACGTTAACTTTGAGCGCATCTTGAAATGAAAAATATCCCGTCCCCCTTGCCCCTGTCTCGACGACGGGGTGTGGGAGTACGGGATCTTTTCTTAAGAAACTGTTAGCTCAATTCGTCCACTAGTTTGTTATCAAACATGCTGAGTGCCGATGCGATGGCCATGTGCATGTCGAGGTACTTGTAGGTTCCCAAACGGCCACCAAAGAAGACCTTGTTCTCTTCGGTTTCCTTCTTGGCAAGCTCACGATACTTGAGGAGCATTTCGCGGTCAGCCGGAGTATTGATTGGGTAGTAAGGCTCATCCCCTTCTTTAGCGAATCGGGAGAATTCCTTCATAATGACAGTCTTGTCTTTTGGATAGCGGTCCTCGCGCTCCGGATGGAAGTGACGGAACTCGTGAATTCTGGTGTACGGGAACTCCGCATCGTTGTAATTCATGACCGGGGTGCCTTGGAAGTCACCCGTTGGAAGGACTTCGGTCTCAAAATCCAGCGTGCGCCAACCCAAGCGCCCGGCTGAGTAATCAAAGTAGCGATCCAACGGACCCGTGTACACTACCGGTGCCTGAGGAGATGCGGCGCGCAGTTCGTCTCGGACTTCAAACCAGTCAGTATCAAGGCGAAGTTCGATGTTCTCATGAGAGGCCATGTTTTCCAACCAAGCGGTGTAGCCGTCTACAGGCAGGCCTTCGTAGGTGTCGTTGAAGTATCGGTTGTCAAAGGTGTATCGAACCGGAAGCCTCGTGATGTTGCTGGCTGGCAGCTCCTTTGGATCGGTCTGCCACTGCTTAGCAGTGTAATCACGAATAAACGCCTCATACAGCGGGCGACCAATAAGGGAGATTGCTTTCTCCTCTAGGTTAGTTGCGCTGTGGGAATCGATCTCGCTGGATTGCTCAGCAATGAGTTCGCGAGCCTCATCTGGCGTGTAATACTTGCCAAAGAATTGGTTAATGAGGCCGAGCCCCATAGGGAACTGGTACGCGGTTCCATTGTGCATGGCAAATACACGATGCTGGTAACCAGTGAAATCCGTGAACTGATTGACGTACTCCCACACACGTTCGTTAGACGTGTGGAAAAGATGCGCACCGTACTTGTGGATCTCAATGCCAGTCTCTGGTTCAGCCTCAGAGTATGCGTTGCCACCAAGATGGCTTCGCCGCTCAACAATGAGGACCTTTTTGTCCAGTTTGCTTGCCGCTTGTTCAGCTACAGTCAGACCAAAAAGCCCGGAGCCAACAACAATCAGATCAAATTCACTCATGCTCCTGATCCTATCTAAATTGGCTAGCTAACGGTGGCATCCTCGCTGGAGTGACGCTCAGCGAGGATTCGAATCCGGTGTCGCCACAGTGCGAACGGGGATGATCACCGGCTGGCCTTCATGAACAATGACTTGCACGTTTGCTGCGTACAGGGACTCTATTTCTGCTTTTGTGAGAACTTCCCTAGCTGGCCCGCAACGATGAATACGGCCGCCGTTGAGGGTCGCTATCTTCTCACCGAACGCTGCTGCGAGTGTGAGATCATGCATGGCCGCAATAACCGTTAGCTGCCGCTTTGCCCTCAGATCATCCACTAGCTCAAGCACTTCCTGCGCGTGCCCAATGTCTAACGCTGAGGTTGGTTCATCCAGCAACAACACCTTAGGCTCTTGCACCAGGGAACGTGCCAGAGAGACTCGCTGGGTTTCGCCACCTGATAGTTCGCTCATGGAGCGGTCAGCAAATTGTTCAAGATTCAGCTCACTGAGTGTCTGCTCAACGAGCGACGGCTTATGGTCACCGTGCGGATATCGCCCGAGCGAGACGTACTCGTGAACGAGCATCCCCTCTGGCAGAGTTGGCTTCTGCGGCATCAATGCCACATTCTTGGCCCACTGCTTACGTTTTGATCTTCCTAGCGCTGAGTCAAGGCTAAGGCCGGCTACTTTAATCGAGCCGGCTTGCAACCTGCGAACTCCGGCAATCAAGCTCAACAAGGTTGATTTTCCGCAACCGTTTGGTCCCACAAGTGAGACCCATTCCCCTTTTTCCACGGTCAGTGAGAGGTCGTGAATAATGGGGCGTTCGGGGTTAAAGGCAAAGCTGAGCGATGAGAGTTCAATCACCGAGTACGCCCCCTATGGTTTCGCAGGATGAACAGGAAGAATGGTGCACCAATAAAGGCGGTAATAACGCCTACAGGAAGCTCCGCTGGGGCGAGGATCGTTCTCCCCACCGCATCTGCACAGACCATGAAGGTTGCTCCCCAGATCATCGTGAGAGGCACCAAACGCGCGTGGGCTGGACCCACTAGGAGCCGTACGGCATGGGGGATAACAATGCCAACGAATCCAATCAAACCTGATACGGAAACCACCGCTGCTGTGCCAAGCGTGGCAGTAGCAACCAGAAGCAATCGGATCAGTTGCGGGTTGGCTCCTAGGGCAGAAGCTTCATCGTCTCCCAGAGTCATGACGTCAAGGACTTTCACGCTCATCAGGAGAACCGCACAACAGACGGCCACAGGAATCGTAAGCGCAATGATGCTAGACCACGATGTAGTGCTGAGGCTTCCCAGCATCCAGGTATAGATCCTCTGGACGGTGTCAATATTCTGCTGCTGGATGAAGGTTTGCGCCGCTGATGCGAATGCGGCAACAGCTACACCTGCGAGCACCACCGTTGTTGGGTCGGTGTCCCTACCCACACCCGTGCTAAAGAGGTACGTGCTGACGACAGCCAACGTTCCGCCAACGAACGCGGCGAGAACGATCCCTACACCACCGAGCGTCAACCCAACAGCCGCACCAAAAACGATCGAAATCGTCACGCCCAATCCTGCGCCCGCTGACACACCCAAGAGATAGGGGTCTGCAAGCGGGTTTCGGAAAACCGCTTGGTAGGCAGCGCCAGCAGCAGCCAACATGGCACCAACCAACACTCCCATCACGATTCGTGGAAGCCTCACGCTGAAAATGATGACGGCAGTTTTTTGGCTTAGACCTTCTCCCCCGAACAAGGCAGAAAGTATGTCCGCCACGGACAGTCCTGCAGCACCAACAAACACCGATCCCGCTACTGCTATGAGGAGTACAGCTAGCGAGACGGCATAGAGTGCTACTGAGTTTGCTTTTCTGAGTCCCACAACGCGTTAGGCATTAGCGCCAACTAGGGCGTCTGCTTTCTGGTTAAGGTCAGCAGCAATCAGCTTAATGAATTCAGCGGTTCGAGTACCCCAGCGCGATGCCAGATCTTCGTTCAGGGCGATCATCGCGCGGTTTTTGACCGCGTCGATGGTGTCCCAGCCTGGCCTTTCTGCAACTTGATCGAGGGTTAGTCCCTCTGAATCCTGATTGGCAAAGAACATGAGGTCAGGATTTGCATCAATGATGGCTTCGGAAGACAGCTGTGGGTAATCCGTGTCGGATTCATTGGCGATCGAGCTCAGACCAAACTGACTGTAAATGTCGCCAATAAACGTGTTGTCCGTGATGGAATAGTAACTGCTATCTAGCTCGTGGTAGTAGGTCAATCCTGCGTCTTTGATGGCGTCTGGAACACTCGCGATGGCTTCCTCGATATCAGAGCGCATCTCCTCCACCTTGGCTTCGGCATCTTCAGTGTTGCCGGTGGCAACACCTAGGCGCTCAACCTGCTCGTATACTCCTTCGATGTCGGCAACGGCTGGGATGATGAGCATTGGAACATCGGTAGCTTCCAAGCCACTTGCCAGTGCTTCGTCGTCCTCTGATACCACCACAAGATCGGGGTCATGTGTCAAAACAGACTCCACATTGGGCATGTAACCAGATAATCCCTCAACCAACGGCGCATCGTCTGGGTAGGTAGAGTACTCGTCTACCGCCACAACCTGATCTCCTGCCCCGATATCAAAGAGAACTTCCGTCGCAGAAGGGGACAAACTTACGATTCTGGATGGTTCTTGCTCGATTGTGATTTCTTCACCAGATTCCACGTCACCGGAAACTACAGAAACGGGGAAGTTGCCTTCCGCACCGGACGCGGATTCCTGAACGGAATTGTCCTCATTCGCGCAGCCAACCAACGCTGCAGACAGGGCTATAACGCCAGCAAATGCGCCTGCGAATCGTCGCGTAACCCGAGTACGCGCAACGTGGGAATATGCCATATTCGATTCCATCCTTTTCTACGAGCTTCAACGGTTACGCTTTGTGAGCAGCTGAAACCAGCACAACACGTCTTGTACCGCACTTTGCTCATTTAGGCTCTCAGCCACTATGTACAAGCAGCAAGATAAGAGTACTCGCTGCTGCAGCCCTCACACGTATTTCCATTCAAGACTCTATTATCCTTCCTCCGCTTGAGAAAGACCTTATTAGGGCTCGGTCATGCGTTGTGCAGCAACAATTTAACGAATTACAAAAACTTTAAAAAATTTTCTCTTACGACACGCGAGTAACACCTTTAACATAAGACACATCTGCACTAGTGTGTCACTAGAGTTAACACACATCTATGTATGTCTCAGCCGCACTAGATTAGGGAGAAATATCGTGCAGCAACGACGTCGCCTTACCTCGGCCCCAACAAAGCCGGTAACAGCCACCGTGCTCGCTACCGCTCTTGTTGCTTCGGCAGCCGTAGGCATTGGCTCGCAGTCAATTTTGAAAACTCAGGACACATCAATTGAGCCGGTTACCGCGTCCGTTCAAACGGACAGCCTGGCTGGGGGCAAGAACGTAGTCATCAATGATGCAGCGATCGCCAGCCAGTCCGAGGGCGCTGGCCCCCGCACCGTTAAGGAATTCACTCGCGATCAGGAGTTTTCTCAGTTCGCGCTGACATGGACTGGCGATAAGGACGTTGCCACTTTCGTTCGTGGCGAGCGCCCTGACGGATCCTGGACCGAGTGGTTCTCCGCTGAACCTATCTCCGTAGATTCCGACGATCCAAACCTCAAGCGCGGTACCGATCTGATCTACATTGAGCCAACCAAGAAGGTTCAGGTTTCCGTAGCTGGTATCGACTTGGTGGGAGATGACTCCCCAGCTCCAGTATCTACAGCACCGGGGGCTGCAACCCCTGAGCAGGCCGATGAGGCGGCCGCGGCAGATCCACAGTCGTCCCAGCCAAAGATCGCTGAGCGGGCATCTGCACCAGCGCCAAAGGAACCTAAGCCTGCAGGCGCACTGCCATCCAACTTTGGTGACATTCAGCCAGTAGCGGACGCCCAAGATGCACCAAATACTGCCAGCCCAGCGAGCGATTTCGATGTCGTATTCATCGACGGCGGAGAAGGCGCTCCTGCAGCGCCTGACATTGACCTGGCTAGTGATTCTGATGGGATGCCACGGGTGATTTCTCGCGCCGGTTGGGGCGCTAACGAGTCACTACGTTGCGGCCGTCAGCCGGACTACCTGTCCCCAACTTCAGGTATTACGATCCACCACACCGCAGGGTCCAACAACTACTCAGAAGCTGAAGCGCCTGGCGTTTTGCGCGGTATCTACCAGTACCACGCCCAGACTCTGGGGTGGTGCGATATCGGCTACCACGCGCTCGCAGATAAGTACGGCAACCTGTACGAGGGTCGCTACGGTGGCCTGAACCGTGATCAGGTGGGCGCCCATGCTGGTGGTTTCAATTCCAACACGTGGGGTATCTCCATGATGGGCAACTTTGACACCATGCAGCCACCTAGCCAGATGATTCAGGCAGTTGGTGAGCTTGCTGGTTGGCGTGCGAAGGTGGCTAATCTTGACCCTACTGGATCAGGCGTGCACTACTCCGAGGGGTCTTCTTACACCAACTACCCTCTCGGCACTGCTGTGCGGTTGCCTAACATCTTTGCTCACAGGGACGTCGGCAACACGGCATGCCCTGGCCAGTACGCCTACGCACAAATGGATACCATCCGCTCCATTGCTAAGAGCAAGTACAACTCCATTTTGGCAACCTACGGTAAGAGCCCAGCTAACAACAAGCAGCAAGCACCATCCACTCCGGATGACGTGGTCTTGGATAACACTGCGCCAAGCGGCAATAACGCAGGGGCGGACGTTACCCAGGCGCTGAATTTGCTGTCCAGCCTTGCGGGCAACAATGGCGCCCCTGCGGGCGCTGACGCTGCAAGTATCGCTGCCACGCTGGGTGTTGTTGGTTCGCTGCTGGCTTTGGGTATCGGTCTTGCGGCAGACGCTGGCATGCTGCCAGGCACTACATCACAGATCGGTGATGTCCAGGTAGTTGATGGTCTTACCCTGAACCAGCTGATTCCAATGGTGAAGTCTGCAACGTCGCTAAGCGCAGACTCCGAGATGTCCGAGGGCGTCAACAAGCTCATCGACGCCGTGGGCCCTGTTCTGGGTGAGAACCGCACTGGTGTAGCAAGCTACACCAACGGCAATGGTGAAGAAGTTAAGTTCTCCCTGTTCGACAACGGTATTGTGCTCAACGCTGACTCCGTTGGAACCCGTGCACTGTGGGGCGCCATTGCTGATGCCTGGGCTGCCCAAGGCTTCGATGCTGGCCCGCTTGGTCTGCCAGTCTCTGAGGAATTCAAGGCTGGTCCACTAATCCGCGTGGATTTCCAGGGTGGTTACATCACCTTTGATCCAGCTACAGGCGCACTAGACATTGGCGTGAAGTAGTTTTCACAGGATGTGCCCACCACCTACCGCGTGGGGAGCAGATTAAAACACAGGCCACAAGCTTTCTCCCTAAAGCTTGTGGCCTGTTCCTATAGGGACCTGTCTACCGCAGCATTCCAGCGGCTATACATGTCCGCAACAGTGCTCTCGCTCATCTTCGCTGCCCACGTCTGATCAGTCCTGATGTAGCGCTTCAGCTCTTCAAGGTCTTTCCACAAACCTGCGCCTAAGCCGGCTGCAAAAGCTACCCCACTGGCGGTGGTTTCAATATCCATTGGCCGTACAACCTCTACTCCCAGGAGGTCGGCCTGCATCTGCATGAGCAAACTATTGGCAGTCATTCCTCCGTCCACCCGTAGGAGCGTTAGCTCCTGACCCGAGTCTTGAGCCATGGCATCTGTGACTTCGCGGACCTGGAAAGCAGTTGCCTCCAATGCGGCGCGCGCGATATGCGCCTTGGTTACGTAGCGAGTAAGTCCGGTGATGATTCCTCGGGCATCAGGCACCCAGCGAGGAGCAAATAGTCCGGAGAAAGCGGGGACGATGGTAACGCCGCCGCTGTCAGGAACGGTCAACGCTAGTTGTTCCACTTCGGCAGCAGTACTGATGAGGCCAAGGTTGTCGCGCAGCCATTGAATGAGCGCACCACCCATGGCCACGGACCCTTCCAGTGCGTACACCGGTTCTTGGCCGCGCAGTTGGTAGCAGACCGTGGTGAGCATGCCACCTTTGGAGATGACCTTCTCCACACCAGTGTTGAGCAGGAGGAACAGGCCAGTTCCGTAGGTGCATTTAGCCTCTCCCACACCAAAGCATCCTTGACCGAACATTGCCGCTTGCTGGTCGCCGAGCACCGCGGTAATGGGGACGCCGGCGAAAGGACCGTGGTGCTTGATTACGCCAAAGTCATCCACGCTGGCTCGGATTTCAGGAAGCATGGATGGGTCAATACCCAGCTCTGAGCATTGTTGTGGAGACCACTGGCACGTCTCTATATCCATCAGCAGTGTGCGGGATGCATTCGTCACATCCGTGAGATGCTCGCCGGTGAGTTTGAAGATCAACCAGGAATCGATGGTGCCAAACGCCAACTCACCGCGGGACGCTTTCTCGCGGGCGCCCTCGACATTATCCAGAATCCACGCGATTTTTGGCCCCGCAGGGTAGGAATTAGCCAACAGGCCAGTGCGCTCATGCCACGTGTACTGGTCACCACCAGATAAGGTGGCGGCAACCGCGTTGGTGCGGGTGTCCTGCCAGACGATGGCGTTGTAAATGGGGTTGCCGGTCTTGCGGTCCCATACCACGGTAGTTTCTCGCTGATTGGTGATTCCGACGGCGCAGATGTCGGTGGAATCCACATCTGCATCGGCTAGAGCGTGCGCCATCACTAGGCGAGTGTTGTTCCAAATTTCCTGCGGGTCATGCTCCACCCATCCCTGCTCAGGGAAGATCTGATTATGGTCGCGTTGACCGATGCCCACGCGCCTACCGCACGCATCGTAGATGATGCAGCGAGTAGAGGTGGTACCTTGATCAATCGCGGCTACATAGTTGGCCACTTAGATCCACCTCTCCATGACGCGGGCTACTCCAAAATCATCGTTGGTAGTGGTGATCTCGTCCGCAACGGACTTCACGGAGTCACGTGCGTTGGCCACCGCAACTCCGTGCCCAACCCAAGAAATCATCTCGAGGTCATTAGGCATGTCGCCAAAAGCAGCGATGTCTTCCTTTTCCACACCTACTATCTCCGCAACATCTGCAACGCCCGTGGCCTTGTTAATGCCAGGAGCCATGATCTCCAGCAGACCGTCATTCATGGAAAACGTCACGTGCGCCATGGATTCTGGGATGACGGGACGCACGCGCTCGAACATCTGCGCTGCGGTTAACTTATCGTTGCGCAGTAGGAGTTTCATAGCAGGGCGCGCGAGCAGCGTTGCTTCGTCTGTGATGCCGTGTTCGTTAGAGTCCCAGCTGTGCGTGAAGTCTGGGGTGGTGGTAAACAGCTCGCGGGTGTCTTCGAACGCTGATTTGCCCGCACGCTCAACAGCACACTCCACGCCACCTAAGTCTTCCAGAGACGCACGCGCAGAGGTCACCACTGTTCGCAATACCTCGGATTCGAGGTTGTGAACTTTGAGGATGCGATCAGCATCCGAGTCATAGATAACTGCGCCATTGGCGCAGATGCAGATCGGCCGAACGGGAAGCTGCTCCAGTACGTAAAAAATCCACCGTGGTGGGCGCCCCGTGGCGAGCGCAAAATAGCCACCTTGACCCACGAAAGCCGTGATGGCGTCGCAAAGCCGTGGGGTGATGCGTTCTTGGCTGGTAATTAGGGTTCCGTCGACATCACTGACCACCATACGGGGCCGGAACTGCTCCGTCATCACTACTTCCCCAGCTTCGCGCGGATAGCTGACACTACGGACTTTGCCTTGCCTGCTATACCGGTAGAGCCCTGAGCAGCACGAGCTTCCTCAGCGGCGATCTTCTCAGCCCGCTTTTGTGCGCGACGCTCGCGCTCTTTAGTCTCAATGACGGTGGCTTCATCGATGGTTGGGGCGCTACCACCTAGTGAAGCAGGCATCCAGTTTTCGCCGTCAGGAAATGGTCCGTACTCTGCAGCGTAGTCAGCGCGAACCTGTTCAAGCAGCTCCTGCATTGCGCTGCGCAGGCGCTCGGTCGACTCCTCCAAGCTGCCGTCGGTAGAAATAGGCTCACCAATGCGAACCCATACTGGGAAGTGGTTGCGACCAAGCTTCTTTGGATACCCCTTGCTCCACAGACGCTGCGAACCCCAAATCACAGCCGGGATCAGTGGGCAGTCTGCCTGTTGTGCGATACGCACGGCGCCCGTCTTCAGCGCCTTGACTTCAAAACTGCGAGAGATGGTGCCCTCAGGGAAAATGCCCACCAAGTTGCCCTGGTTCAAGGAGTCCACGGCGTCGTCCATGCTGGCGGCACCAGCGAAACGATCAACCGAGATGTGCTTCATGCCTCGCATGAGCTTGCCCACCACAGGCACGTCAAAAATCTCTTTTTTGGCCATGAAACGTACCACGCGCTTTCCGCGTACGTAGGCCGCGGTGCCGCCGAAGATGAAGTCATAGTAGCCAGTGTGGTTGAAAGCAATAAGCGCTGGGCCCTGGGCGGGGATGTGTTCCGGATTCTGGATGGTCATCTTCACGCCTTGGGCGCGCAGAACCGCGATGATGAGCGGGATAACCGTGCGCCCGTACAGTGACTCTTTGGCCTCAATTGGGTGGTCGGCTACCTTTTCCAGGTCCTTAGATACTCGAAAAAAGCCGCGCTTTTCCCAGTTGCTCATTGTGTTCTTCCCCTTATAAGTAACGTAACGTTCCTTATAGCTTATCGACGATTCCAAGCAGCAAAGAAAGCAGCGCCACCAATGGGGCGCTTGGTTACACAACAACAGGGGTGGGGCGCCTGCTTTGCATAGGCAAAGCAGGCACCCCACCCCTGTGAATATGCGTCTATGTTACAGCCGAAGACTGCGCACGCTGGTTACTTGACCGGCTCGAGCACTTCCTTGCCCACGAATGGCTGCAGTGCCTTTGGCACGAGTACGGAACCGTCAGCCTGCTGGTTGTTTTCCAGGATGGCAACGAGCCAGCGAGTGGTTGCCAAGGTGCCGTTCAGCGTTGCCGCGGTCTGCGCCTTGCCGTTCTCGTCGCGGTAGCGGGTGGAGAGTCGGCGAGCCTGGAAGGTGGTGCAGTTGGAGGTAGAGGTGAGTTCGCGGTAGGTGTTCTGGGATGGAACCCATGCTTCGGTGTCGAACTTACGGGCAGCGGAGGAGCCCAGGTCACCACCAGCTACGTCGATGATGCGGTAAGGAACCTCAACAGCGGAAAGCATCTCACGCTCCATGTTCAGGAGTGCCTGATGCTGGGCCTGAGCTTCTTCAGGCTTGCAGTAGACGAACATTTCTAGTTTGTCGAACTGGTGCACGCGCAGGATACCCTTGGTGTCCTTGCCGTAGGAGCCAGCCTCACGGCGGAAGCAAGAGGACCAGCCAGCGTACTTCACTGGGCCATTGGACAGATCGATGATCTCGTCCTGGTGGTAGCCGGCGAGTGCGACCTCGGAGGTACCAACCAAGTAGAGGTCATCGCGCTCAAGGTAGTAGATCTCCTCAGCGTGGGCGCCAAGGAAGCCGGTTCCCTGCATCACTTCTGGACGAACCAGCACTGGCGGAATCATGAGCTGGAAGCCGTTGTCGCGCGCCTTCTGAGCCGCCAGGTTAAGCATTCCTAGCTGCAGGAATGCGCCGTCACCGGTGAGGTAGTAGAAGCGTGCGCCGCCCACCTTGGTGCCGCGCTTCATATCGATCAGGCCGAGGGCCTCGCCAAGATCCAAGTGATCCTTTGGCTCGAAATCGAACTGTGGCTTTTCACCAACGTGCTCCAGCACAACGAAGTCATCTTCGCCGCCAGCTGGTGCGCCTTCCACAACGTTGGATAGCTTCATCTGAAGATCAAATACTGCCTGTTCAGCAGCTTTCTGCGCCTCATCGGCTTCCTTGACCTTGTTCTTGAGCTCGTTGGAACCCTCGAGCAGAGCTGGGCGCTCCTCCGGGGAGGCCTGGCCAATCTTCTTGCCAAATGCCTTCTGCTCGCTGCGGAGCTCATCGGCGGTAGAAATGGCGGATCGACGTGCCTCATCGGCAGCGATCAGCTCGTCAACCAGCTGGGGATCCTCACCACGGGTGCGCTGGGACTCTTTTACAACGTCAGGGTTTTCACGCAGAAACTTCAGATCAATCACGGCTATTACCCTACCCCGTTTGGCCTTGCTTTTCGACACGCACCCAGCGCAAAGGGGCACTGTGCCCCGGCGCGCGCCCGCGCGCAGTGCTCCTTGCTTTTTGTGCGCGGTGTCGGCAAGCACCACATTCTTAGATAGGACACCGCTGCATGCGCAGCTTTTCCATAACCACCGCAGAGCCCAGCGCACTGCCGTGCAGCGTGTTAAATTTTAGTGAGATAGCCCAATTCCTGTTCTGGTTATAACAACAAGGGTTAGAATGATATGCATGACCGACATTCATCCGGAGCTACCAGCACGCCCCCTGACTGACGGATCCAGTATTCCGAAGCACGCTCAGCTCAGGGAAATTCTTGAGGAGATCTGCACCGAGCACCTCCGCCCAGGCGACATGCTGCCTGGTGAGCGCATCTTGGAGGAGACCTACGGCGTCTCCCGCATCACGGTGCGTCGTGCCATTGGTGACCTTGTGGCCAGCGGAAAGTTGCGGCGCGCCCGTGGCAAAGGCACGTTCGTTGCTCACGCGCCCATGGTAGCGCGGATGCACCTGGCTTCTTTTAGTGATGAGATGCTCTCCCAGAACTTGACCCCCAGCTCCAAGATCTTGGCGGCAGCGTGGACCGTTCCACCGAATGACGTGTCCGTATTTTTCGACTCATCCCCTCAGGCACCGCACACGCACCTGCGCCGCCTGCGCTTAGGCGACGGCGAGCCCCTGAGCATCGATGATGCGTGGTACAACGCGCGCTTTGCGCCGGACCTGCTGGAAAATGACGTGTACAAATCCGTCTACAACATTCTTGATGTCCACTACGCGGTGCCCATCTCTGACGCTGATCAAATTGTCACCGCCGTGGTAGCTGATGATGAGATCGCATCATTGCTGGAGATCGATCCAGGTACGCCACTGCTGAAAGTCTTGCGTAAGGCCCGTTCCAATGACCGCCCAGTGGAATGGTGTTCTAGCCTATACCGCACGGACCGCTACGCGATCCAAGCAATAGTAGAGAAAGCCTAAGGCAACAGTTGATGTCTGGGAGCCACAAAAGTAGCAATCTTTTGTGGCTTTTCCGGTTTAAGGTGGCATGATGGGAGGCACTATGAAGAATTCTTGGCGTTCCGCGAAAGCAACCCGCATCATGCTGGTTGCCGCTTTGGCATCGACCACAGCGTTGAGCACCTACAACATTATTGACAGCCGCGAGGGTGGCTCCACCCAGCAGGCGATCAGCCCCGGCGAATCCGCCGTGGGTTCGGATGTTGAGTTCACCGCCGCCACATTCACCACCGCTGACGCCGGCGCCTGTCTCACGTGGCAAGAAGCTGGGGAGGGCTCAGACATCGCAGGTTTTGAGCAAACTAACTGCGATAGTGATCACCGCTTTGAAGTGTCTTCCCGTGAGGATCTCTCCGCCTACCCATCGTCCGAGTTCGGCGATGACGCTCCCATGCCAGACCTCACCCGCCAGGCTCAGCTGCGCGAAGAGCTTTGCCTGACGCCAACGCTGAGCTACCTCGGTGGCGTGTTTGACCCGCTGGGTAAGTACTCTGTGGCGTCCATCCTCCCGCCGCAGGAGTTTTGGGAGCAGGGTGACCGCACCCTGCTATGCGGCATTCAGGCTACTGACGATCAGGGCAACGTGATCGCTACCAAAGGCGCCGCAGCTACCCAAGACCAGGCTCGCGTCGCCCAAGTTGGTGAGTGCGTAGCCGTGGACGCGTCCTCCACTACCCGCGTGGTGGACTGCGCGGACCCGCACCAGCTGGAAACAACCAAGATCGTTGATCTTCTGCCGGTGTTCCCGGAAGGTACGCCTTCCATTGAGGATCAGGACAATCACCTGCGACGCGTCTGCACCCAGGCCGCGCAAGAGTACTTGGGTGGAGATGACGCCCTCTACTACTCCACCCTGCAGCCTTTCTGGTCTACCATCACCGCCAACTCGTGGACCGGTGGTTCCCACAGCGTGAACTGCTCTCTGGTATTTGCTAACCGCAATAAGTCCTTCGGCACTCTCGCTGGCTCGGCAACTGACAAGTTCACCATCAACGGCAAGCCTCCGGCAGCCCGCCCTAAGCGCAGCCCAATTGTGAACCCCGAGCCGCTGGAAGAAGTGGATGGCCAAGCACCTGCCGTCTCCGAGCCAGCAGCACCAGCCCCAGCGCCTTCCGCGGCTCCTGAGGCGCCAGCTCCGGCACCGGCGGCACCCGCACAATAACTATGGTTGAGGTCCCCAACGAGCGCTTTGAGGAGCTAGTGACTCGGGCGCTCGACCTGATCCCAGATGAAGTTCATGACCAGATCCGCAATGTTGTCTTCCTGATTGAGGATTACAACGATGATTGCCCGCATACCCTCGGCCTTTATGAGGGCGTGGGGCTCACGGAGCGCACCTTCGACCACAGTGGATTCTTACCGGACTCCATCACGATTTACCGCGAGGCCTTGAAGGAGTTCTGCACCAGCGAGGACATGTTGGTGGAGCAAGTCCGCATCACGGTCATGCATGAGATTGGCCACTACTTTGGTCTCGATGAAGATGACCTTCACCGGCTTGGGTATTCCTGATTAGCTAGCAAAATGTGGGGGAGGATGTTCGAATGAACCCCACTCCACCCACATGCGTGCAAGTAAAAACGGCGGGCTTTCTGCCGAGCCCTCTCCGCGCCTGCCTCCTTAGAGCTTTACCCCAGCCCAGCTTTCGCAGTGCCACTGCCCAAACGTGCCCTCGCTGACGTCAAGGACAACATATTTACAGTTGGCCATGTAGGTTTCGTACGCGATGGCGTCAGGAACATCCGAGCTGTTTTGCCCAACGATGCGGATGACGCCGCCATGACAGACCACCAGATGGTCCTCATCTTCGCCTAACTTCGCCGCAACCTCCTCCAAGAACGGCTGGTAGCGGGCAATAACATCATGAGGGGACTCGCCGCCCGGCAAGCTATGGTCCAACCCGCCGTGCATCCATGTGGTCAGTGACTCGTAGTAAGCGTGATGGGCTTCCTCATCCCTTCTCCCCTCGTAGTCACCCACAAAGATTTCGTGCAGCCCGAATCTAACGTCCACGGCGATGGAACCTTCAGGCAACCCGCGTTCACGCTCATACGATGCCACGATACGCTGGGCTGTCTGTTGGGTACGGATAGCTACCGCGCTTGTGACGCCGGTGAGGTTTTGTGATTCCTGCGCAAGGCGCACACCAGCATCAATGGCTTGCTGCTTGCCCAGATCCGTCAGTTCCGCACCAGGTGGGCGGGTGTCCAGTATGCGCGCTTCATTGGAGAAGGTCTGGCCGTGGCGAACTAATATGATCCGTCCCATGAGTTATTCCCCCTGTCCAGCACGAATTGCCTCCACCCATGCGCTTGCATTGGTGAAGCTGTCAGTGTCGCGCGTTTCCGCCAATAGTCGCTCGCGTTCGGAAGCGCTTGCCACAGGCCATGATCCTAAGAAGGAGATGATTTCGCTGCGCTGGTGCAGGGCGCGCAACGCTTCAGCAACGGTGTCCTCCGCAACATGACCGTTCAAATGGACATAGAAACGGTAGGTACCCAAGCCGTCTTCGATGGGGCGAGACTCAATGCGCGACAGGTCCACCCCGCGCAATGCGAACTCATTCAGTGCACGCACCAACGCACCTGGCTCATTGTGCAGGGTAAACATCAAGGCAGTACGGTCACATCCGGTGGCAGAGGTGGGCACTCCTGGCTTTCCCACCACCACAAAGCGCGTACGCGCACCGGCCACATCAGCCACGCCGTCTTCAACTACCTCAAGGCCGAACAGCTCGGCGGCGCGCTCCGGCGCCGCCGCCATATCTGCTTTGCCTTCGGCAACCATCTGGGCCGCCGCCGCGTTGGAGGAAGCGGCAACGAACTCATGCTGCGGAACGTGCTTGGCTAGCCACCCCTTCACCTGCTGGTAGGCAACGGGATGGGTGGCCACCGTGCGGACGTCGGCAAGCGACGTGCTGCTAGGCACCATCATGGCGAAAGCGATGGGCAGATCGTGCTCGTGATAGATCTGAACGGCGTCGCCCGATGCCAAGGCATCAAAGGTGGGGGTCACAGAGCCATCCACGGAGTTCTCTATAGCGACGCAAGCGAACGTTGCGTTACTTATACGAACCGCATCGATGGCTTCCTTAGGGCTGGAGCATGCAAGAAGTTCCACTTCCTGCTCCTCTACGCCAAAGCACCCCCGGCGCGCGAAGGCCCAGACGGCGGCTTCGGTGAATGTTCCTTGTGGTCCAAGATAGGCAACTGTCACGCTCATGATGTTTAGCTTAAACCACGTGGCGCTAGGCTTGCCTGTTATGTCCCAGCTTGGTTCAGTTGATCTGCGGGGGTTGGGCTCCAGCTGCGCATGGGTTGAGTAGACCGTGGGGCCTCCCACTCACGCAGGGTATCCGGATCCAGCACCGGGGCATCCACACCGCTGTGGCTAGGCCCCGCCCTAACCACGAACGTTGAGATGAGGAGAGCACACATGATCAGCATGAATGATCGCAGCCGACTTACCCGTGAGATCACCCTGGTGCTCGTCCTCACGTTCGGCATGTCCGGCGTGCGATCAGCACTTCGATTAATCTCTGCGCTTATTGATCCACGCCCACTCAGTGATCAGACCACCACCTTGAACAGCTCTCAAGCCGTGGTCCCGTGGATTGACGCCCTCCTGCAGTTATGCAGCGCAGCGGTATTATTCGGATGGGGAATGCTCGCGCTCTTTCTGCTCGCCAATGTTTCCTACAAGGGCCGGCCCACACCGCTGCCGCGTCTTCACGGGCTTATCGACGCACGCAACTGGGCCCACGGCGCGGGCCTCGCAGCGCTGATCGGCCTGCCCGGCCTCGCGTTCTACGTCACCGCGGTGAAGCTCGGCCTATCTAAAGAGGTAATCCCCACCGGCCTTGATGCGCGCTGGTGGGAGGACGGCGCGCTGCTAGTATGGTCAGCCGCAAACGCCTTTGGCGAGGAAATCGTCGTGGTGCTGTGGCTCATGACTAGGCTCACGCAGCTGGGTTGGAGCCTGCCCGTCATCATCGCCGCCAGTTCCATCTTGCGCGGAAGTTACCACTTGTATCAGGGAATCTCTGCGGGCCTGGGCAACATCATCATGGGTGTCGTTTTTTCCTACTACTTCTACAAAACAGGGCGCGTGTGGCCGTTGGTGATTGCTCACTTCCTGATTGATGCGGTGGCGTTCGTGGGTTATTCAGCCTTGGGCGGCAACCTGAGTTGGCTGGGATTGTAAGATGCCGGCGTGATGGGGCTGTTGTGACAGATGTGTTTTTGGCGGATGACGCGCTACCCTTATATTCATGACTTACGAGGGCCCTTCTTTTCGCGATGAGTACATCCTCGGACCCGATGGAAAACCGATAGTCGACCGTTACGGCCGACCAGTTCGGCGTCGCCAAGCCCAGCGCCGGCCACGCCGCGACCAGCCAACCGCGCAGCAGGGGCCCCGTAACGCGCCTAGCTCGCCCAACTCCCCACGCGACCCGCACGAGTTCCCCGCGCAACGCCCAGCCCAGAGCCCTCAAGGCCCACAGCGCGGTGGCTTCAATGAACCACGTTCCGTAGACTACGCCGGACGGCGCCAACACCAGGCTGGCCAGCCCTACCAAGGGCCAGCCGATCCGGTCGCCGCGGCGCAGGCACGCAACCAGCAGCGCCCGCAGCAGTACATTCCCACTGAGGCGGAACGCGCACGCCTAGAACGTCAGCGCTATGAACAGCAACGCGCCTACAACGCCGCACCACAGGCGCCTAGCTACCAGCTCTCCAATAGGTTCCTCAAAGCCTTGGATGAAAAAAGGCGCAATCCCGTCAAGCTGCGCCCAGCGGGGTGCGCAACAAGCGCAATCTGGCTTGTTGTCATTGTCTTGGTGCTCAACATAGCGGGCGTGTTCTGGCTAGATTCCCAGCTGGAACGCACCCAGGCACAATCACCGAACCAGATCGCTAACACAGCGGGCACGAACTGGCTGCTCGTAGGATCCGATTCCCGCCAGGGCTTCACCGATGAAGAAGCCAACCGCTTGGGCACCGGCGGTGACATTGGTTCCAAGCGCACGGACACCATCATGGTGTTGCACATCCCCAATGCGGGTAAGGCAACGCTCGTGTCCCTCCCACGCGATTCCTACGTCCAAATACCCGGTTACGGACAAGACAAGATCAACGCCGCCTTCACCTATGGTGGTGCGCCGCTGCTTGCACAGACGGTAGAGCAGAACACCGGCCTTCGAATTGACCACTATGCGGAAATTGGGATGGGAGGCCTCGCCAACGTGGTTGATGCCGTAGGTGGCATCGAGATCTGCCCTGCTGAAGGAATTTCAGATCCACTCGCAGGGCTCGAGATTCAGGCTGGCTGCCAGACCATGGACGGCCCCACCGCCCTTGGCTACGTGCGCACCCGCGCCACCGGCCTCGGCGATATCGACCGCGTACAACGCCAACGAGAGTTCTTCAGCGCCCTCGTGAATAAAGTAACCACCCTAGGCACCTACGGTAATCCTTTCCGAGGCTTCCCTACCATTAAGGCCGTTGCACAGTCCTTTACCGTGGGCGAGAGCGATCACGTATGGAACCTGCTCCGCGTCGCGCTTGCTATGCGCTCCGGCGTAGAGACCGTCACCGTCCCATACTCCGGATTCGCCGACACCGAGGTTGGTTCCGTGGTGATGTGGGACCAAGAACAATCCCAACAATTGTTCGCACGTCTGCGGTAGACCAGCACCGAATTCTCGATCCCTGCCCTGCTAGCTACAGCTAGCAGGGCAGTAGTATTTATCCCGTAAGCGTTGTGCGTGCGAGTTAAGAACTGCGAGTTGCTCACTACTGGTTTACCTCCGCAAGGCGTTGGCTCTGGGCTGTCCACGAAAGCCCGCTTGCCCCCATCCGCAGAGTTACGCCACCTTCAGTATGAGGACCTTTCGCGGTTAAAGGTGCCCACGGATGGTAAACGGAAATCCGCCCTTTCCCACCAAGGAGAAAGGACGGATCGCGCCTGAAGCTAGGCTTCTACTTCTCAATCTTTTGAATGAACTGGCCTTCTGCCTCAAGGCGGGCCTTGCGTTCTACCCAGAAGTCCGCATTCTTGATTCCCAGCGCCTCGGGATCAAATTGTGGCTCAAAGCCGGCCTTCTTCTGCTGGCTGTAGTCCTTGAGCGCCTTGAGTGCTGGAACCTGCAGGATGAGGATGGCCACGATGTTGAGCCAAGCGGTAGCACCCACGCCAATGTCACCGAGCAGCCATGCATCACCAGGAGTGGTGGTTGCACCGATGTAGACGGAGATCAGGATGAGAATTCGCAGTGCCCAGATGATCGTGCGACGTGCAGCTGGGTTCTGGACCCAGCGGTTGAGGTAGGTGAAGTTCACCTCGGCCAAGTAGTAGTACGCAACAACCGTGGTGAATGCGAAGAACGAGATTGCCAGCGCAACGAACGCAGCACCCAAACCGTCGGCGTAGGAGTCCAGGCCTGCCTGGACAAATCCAGGGCCTACTGGAACGTCACCGATGGTTGCACCTTGGTAGATGATTGCGCCGTCTTCGGACTCGCCCTCAAATACCTTGTACATGTCAGTGGAGATGATGATGAACGCGGTAGCAGAGCATACGAACAGGGTGTCAATGTAGACAGCGAATGCCTGTACAAAGCCCTGCTTTGCAGGGTGGGAAACCTCGGCTGCTGCTGCAGACTGTGGGCCCGTACCCTGGCCAGCCTCGTTGGAGTAGATACCACGCTTAACGCCCCACATGATTGCCACACCGAGCATACCGGCGAAGGTGGAGTTCAAATCGAAAGCCGACTTAAAGATCAGGCCGAACACTTCTGGGATTTGGTCGAAGTTCATAAACAGAACGACAATCGCGACGATGATGTACAGAACTGCCATGACTGGGACAACCATGCTGGCGAAGTTAGCGATTCGCTTGATACCACCGATGATAATGACGCCCAAGATCACAACCATGGCAAGTGCAGTCCACTTGGTATCAATATTCCACGCGTTCTCTACCGCCGCGGAGACACCATTGGCCTGAACTCCTGGCAGGAAATAGGAGGTAGCCAGGATCATGCAAATTGCAAAGAGGATTGCATAGAACAGCATGAACGGAGCTGCAGAGGTGTGCTTGTAGGCCTTCTCAATGTAGTAGGCAGGACCACCACGGTACTCACCGGTGTCCCGGTCCTTCTCCTTGTAAATCTGCGCCAAGCAGCACTCGACAAAGGAGGTAGCGGAACCAAGCAAAGCCACAACCCACATCCAGAAGACGGCACCTGGGCCACCAAACGCAATCGCTGTAGCAACACCGGAAATGTTACCCACACCCACACGGCCGGCGAGGGAAATCATCAGAGACTGAAAAGAGGAAATACCGGACTCGGATTTTTCCCCCTTCCACAGTTGGCGAATCATATCTGGAAGACAACGGATCTGCAGGAAACCAGTCCTGAGCGTGAAGAAGATGCCTGCGCCTAGGCAGAGGAACACTAGGGCGGGTGACCAGATGACGGTATTCAGAGAATCGATAATGCTGGACATTGCTAACCTCCTTGAGCTTGCACGGAAAACGAGGTGTTTGCCTAGCTAAACTCAGGAAAATGTGAAGTATACGGGTAAAGGTTCTTTAACTATAGACCTACAGATATAATTTTCTCGATTACCAGTAATTTCTTACCCCCAAACCCTTCCCCCGTCGCACCTTAGGCACCACGCTCATATGCAAAACGCCGCACATTCCACGAGGGAATGCGCGGCGGTAAAGCAAGAGCCGATTTAGCGGATGGTCACCTGTCGGGACTTGATGTTCTCCAACTGACGACGCTCATCAGCGCTCAACTGCTCATCGTTTCCAAGCTCAGCCACGATCAGCTTGTCCAGGGCCTCAAGGTCTGCAGCGTAGTCGGTGTAATCGCGCTTCGGATCCAGGTCCCAAACAGGAACAACCAGACCGTGAGTGCGGAAAACACCGGCAAACTTGGTTTCCTGGCCCAGCTTCAGCTCACCACGGGCAGCGATGCGAGCAAGTGCGCGAAGAACGCTCTCCTCATTTTCATCACGAACCCAACGAATATGAGCTTTCTCGCCTGGGTCAATCCACCACACGGTGCCAGGCACATTTGCCTTGATCTGGTGGCTCGGCAAGACGGAATCGTTTGCCGCCTCAATAGCGCGAGCATACTGAGGGTTGATCTGGGCACCTTCTGGGATCCACCAATTGAAGTTGTCGTACTCTGCAATGTCGAGAGCCTGATCCTCAACCAGCAGGTCCTTCAGCGCAGGCTGGGAGCCATCAGAAATGCCGGTCTCTAGAGCCTCACCGGGCTGAGCATTCTTAGCCCAGTTCAAGGCGTAAGCCAGATCGCGACCGGGATTCTGGGAACGAGTCTGGGTCTGGAGGGCAACATACGCTGCGCCGCCTGCCTGCTCGTCACGAACCAGTGCCGCGGAACCACCTGGCAGCACGGTGCACAGGTAGACATCGCGTTCACAGTCCTTAACCTCAACCTTGGTTACCGCGGAAGGAACAAACTCCTGCATCGCTACCAGGTCAGTTTCAAAAGACAGTCCATCGTATGGGCGTGGTTCGCGTTCTAGAGCAGCACGCTCAGCGGCACGTGCAGCAAGCTTCGCCTGACGGCGGCTCATGCCCTCAGGCAGCTGCTCTTTCTTCTTGTTCTTCTTGGCCATGGGGTGCAGTCTACCTTAGGAAATCGCCATTTAACCACCTCAGTTTAAGAGGCGCAGGTTTGCCCTTCTGAGCCTAGAGTTTCCAAGGCCACGTCAGGAAAGTCTGTCGCAATAATGTCTAAGCCATTGTCGCGGGCGAAGATCATATCCTCAGGCTCATTCACTGTGTACATGTAGCGAACGTTGTGCTTTGACTCCAAGATCGATGTACGCAGCTTAGCAAAGGCCAACGATATGCCCGTTCCGGAAGGCCTCGAGAACATAAAGTCCTTTTTATTAACCTTGCGCTCCCAATCCCTGCGCAAGTAGAACGTCTCCAGCTTCGGTGCATGGCGATGAATACGCATCATGGACTTATGCGAGAAACCAATGACATGGATCCTATCGCTATCCACTAGGCCCTTTTCTCTAAGGAGAGCAATGAGCGCACGCTCCAGTTTCCCGCCGTGGAGGGACGGGTGCTTTGGCTCGATGTAGATATGCTTGTCTTCAGTTTCAAAGACCATATCTAACAGTTCTTCCAGCGTAATTGCGCAGTGGAACGAATCTTCCTCGCACGTTTCATCAGAGATGCAGATCTTTCGGATCTGCTCCAGTTTCATGTGCTCCACTAGCTTGAGTACACCACCCAAGCGCAGGAGGGACTTATCGTGCAGGCACACGAGGTGCCCGTCCTTGGTCAAGCGGATGTCACACTCCACACCATGAATCGGCAATTCCAATGCGCGACGGTATGCCACCTCCGTCATCTCCGGAAACCTGCCATTAAAGCCACGGTGCGCGACAATCTTCACAATTCCTCCAAGAATGTAGTCCCGCTACCGATAGTAGTTATAGGAAGCAGAAGCGGCACCCCGTTTTAAAGCGCCAGCGTTGGTTTTTCGAGGGCGCGAGTTAATCGCGGGGTATCTATGAAGAAGGCCCGCCACACCTCGAAAGAGATGTGGCGGGCCTAGGCGAAGTAAAGCTTACTTCTCTTCGAGCTCGTCGCGCTTATCTTCTTCAGCCTTAGCCTTGAAGATAACCTCAACGCGCTTACCCAAGTCTGGGTCTACATTGGTCCAGTACTCGTAGCAACGAAGCTCGGTCTCTGGGGAAACGCCTTCCATCGCACCAGCAATGTTGTTTGCCAGGCGCTCGCGAGCTGCGTCATCCATGACCTCGCGAACCAAGATACCTGCCTGAATGAAGTCATCATCATCCTTGTGCTGAACGTATGCAGCACGTACCAGGTCAGTGCCGTGTGGGTCAGGGTTAACAAACAGGTCATTTGCCTGGCCTAGAGTCTGGCCGGACAGGGAGGTCTCGCCGCCGTCATCCAGGTAGCCAGCGCCCTTGGCGTGGCGGTTTGGTGTGTGAACAGGGTCAGCCTCGTCGTTGAAGAGGTACTGCATTGGACCCTCATGCTCGTAGGTGTTGACCTTGTTGATCGGCTGGTTCACAGGGATCTGCTTGTAGTTTGGTCCGATGCGGTAGCGCTGCTGATCAGCGTAGGCGAACGCACGAGCCATGAGCATGCGGTCTGGGGACAGGCCAACACCTGGGACGATGTTGCCTGGATCCAGTGCCAGCTGCTCGATCTGAGCGAAGAAGTTGCGTGGGTTCTTGTTCAGAACAAAGTAACCAACTGGGATCAGTGGGTAGTCCTTCTGAGACCAGGTCTTGGTGAGATCGAATGGGTTCCAGCGGTAGTTTTCCACGTCCTCTGGTGGCATGATCTGAACCTTGACGTCCCAGATTGGGAAGTCGCCGCGGTCGATTGCTTCGCGCAAGTCCTCACGGTGGTAGTCAGCGTTCTTGCCGGCCATCTCCTCTGCCTCAGCGTCGGTGAAGCACTCCCAGCCCTGGCGAGTCTTGAAGTGGTACTTGATCCACACTGCGTCGCCTTCTTCGTTGACCCACTGGAAGGTGTGGGAGCCGAAGCCGTCCTGGTGACGGGAAGTCTTAGGAGTACCGCGGTCGCCCATCAGGTAGGTGACTTGGTGTGCGGACTCAGGAGTACGAGTCCAGAAGTCCCACTGCATGTCAGGGTTGCGCAGACCGGTGAAGTCACGCTTCTGGGAGTGGATGAAATCTGGGAACTTGATGCCATCGCGGATGAAGAACGTTGGGGTGTTGTTACCAACGATGTCGTAGTTGCCGTCCTCAGTGTAGAAGCGCAGTGCGAAGCCGTGGACGTCACGCCAGGTATCTGGGGAGCCCTGCTCGCCAGCTACGGTAGAGAAGCGTGCCACCATTGGGGTAACGGTGCCCTTCTGGAACAGCTTTGCCTTGGTGTACTTGGAAACATCTTCGGTGATGTGGAGCTCACCAAACGCACCGTGGCCCTTTGCGTGTGGGGTGCGCTCTGGGACGCGCTCGCGGTTAAAGTGAGCGAGCTTCTCAATCAGGTGGAGGTCATTGAGAACGGATGGGCCCTGAGGGCCTGCAGTAATGGAGATGTTCTCGGACGCTACTGGCTGGCCGGATGGGCGGGTGGTTTGTGCGCCGCCTGGCTCACGTACGCCGCGATTAACGACCTTGTCTGCTTCGGAGGTCATAGACTCTCTCTTTCTTAGGTGATGCGAATATAGGGTAACCTAATTATTCGCGGTGGAATTCATAAGTTGATCTACTCTCGCCAGTCTACGGACGGGTAGGTAACCTTTCAAGGAATACGACCACCTTCTAAAACTAAAGTTCACCCCGCAAACAGGCCCCCACTTGCCTAAATCAACGCACTGAACGGGCCCTGAGAGACAGGAAAATAAAGCTTTCACCTCGGTGGAAATGATGCGAACCAGCCGGCGGGTGGTCGTTTTTCGCCACGCTAGCTTGTTAACAAAGACCGCTAAAACGCCGGTGTTAAACTTCCCTATATGAGTTTTAGCGCGGGAAATCACAGTGAGGCCCACGACGCCCACGTGACCGAACTTGCGCTCGCTGCGGGTCGCGGGGATAAAGCAGCCCTCACAGAATTCATTAAACTCACGCAGACCGATGTCTGGCGTCTACTCGCGCATCTCGGTGGCGTCGAGATCGCAGATGACCTCACCCAGGAAACCTACCTTCGCGTCATCGGCGCACTGCCCCGCTTCGCTGCGCGCTCATCAGCCCGCACATGGCTACTCTCCTTAGCTCGGCGCGTCTGGGTAGATAACATCCGCTACGACATGGCACGGCCCAAAAAGTCCCATGCTGAGGTGGAGAACGTGGACACCCCCACAGAATCCGCCTGGTCTGAGTGGGTAGACATGCGAATCCTTATCGACGCGCTCCCGGCCGATCGTCGCGAGGCACTCGTGCTCACCCAGGTTTTAGGCTTCTCCTACGAGGAGGCTGCAAAAATCGCCGACGTCCGCGTGGGCACTATCCGCTCGCGCGTTGCACGCGCTCGCGCTGACATCATTGAATCTGCGGGCAGTGGCAAAGAAGACGGCAAAGACCCAAAACAGCAGGAATCTAAGAATTGATGACCACGTGTCTACGACTACACGTCGCAGACACGTCGGACCAGCACTGAGGAAGTGCGAATTACTACACGCCCGCTGGCGGAGGCCTATTCACGCTGTGGCCACCTCGGCTTCACAAGTACTACCCATGTAGCTATCAGCCAGAGTTCACCCCATGGTGCCGGTTCATCTTCACACTGTCTTTCAGTAACAATTGGGCTCAACGCTATCTAGGGCACTTCGTTAGAACGCATCGTGGATGGCTCGCCTTAAGGAAGCTGTGGACTGCACACATCATTTCAATTGCGCCCAAAGCGTTTTGACCGCCCAGCACCGCATGAATCTATGCGAAATACCGGCACTCGCCATGACATAGATCACGATAACCAAATTGTTACTTTGACCAATAACTACATCAGTTAATGCGCCTCAAGCTGCGGAAACTGCCCTAGAAAAGCATGGGGGACGGGGCTGAAATCGCATAGTTAATTCGGAATTGGTCGCGTGCGCTGATTATTCTAGTTGTGATTTTCACGCGACAAATCGAAAGTCGACCCAAGGCCCCCACGCGGGAACTCACGCGCGCAGCGTCTGTTCAGTGAACCCACGACTAGGCGGGGGCCTTGGCGCGTGCAGAGATGGAGAACACCACCCATGTTCAAACGCGCTCTCGCCATTTCCATGGCGTTTACCGGCGTAATCGTCGGCGCGGGCTTCGCCTCCGGCCAGGAGGCAATGCAGTACTTCGTATCCTTTGGCACGATGGGATTCTGGGGTGTAGCGCTGGCCGCTACCCTCATGACCATCAGTGGCATCGCTATTTTGCAGCTGGGATCTTACTTCCAGGCTGAGGAACATACCGCGGTGTACGACAAGGTATCGGGACCAATCACCTCCAAGATTATGGACTGGTCCACTTTGGTCACACTCTTTTCCATTGGCTTCGTCATGTTTGCCGGTGGCGGCTCCAACCTGAACCAGCAGTTCGGCCTGCCTATTTGGATTGGTGCGCTCATCATGCTGGTGCTGGTGCTGGCAACCGGCCTGCTTGACGTCGATAAGGTGACAAAGGTGATCGGAACGATCACCCCATTCATCATCCTGTTCATCGTCGCTGCAACGGTTTTCACCATCGTCACCGCTGACATCGATTTCGCTGCGATGAATGATTACACCAGCAACAACGTGCAATCTACCCTGCCTAACTGGTGGGTTTCCGCGCTGAACTACACCGGCCTCAACGTTCTGTGCGCCGTATCTATGTCCATTGTTATTGGTGGCAACTTCTTGGATGGACGCTCTGTTGGCCTCGGTGGCGTGTTCGCCGGCGTCATCTACCTCGTTCTGCTGACGTTGCTGGCGTTGTCACTCTTCCTCGTTGCACCTGAGGTCAACGGCGTGGACCTGCCGGTTCTGGAAATGATCAACCAAATCCACCCAGCACTTACCTACCCTATGACCATCGCCATCTTCGGCATGGTCTTCAACACCGCGGTAGGCATGTTCTACGCAATGGCAAAGCGCCTGACTCGTAACAAGCCAGAGAAGTTCTACCTGGCTTACGTGGTCTCCTGCCTCCTGGGCTTCGTCCTTTCCTTCATCGGCTTCAAGGAGCTCGTGGCTGGCGTTTACCCTATCCTGGGCTACCTCGGCCTGCTGGTCATCGTGGTTATGTCCATCTCTTGGCTTAAGAATCGCACGAAGCTCAACGAGGAATCTGCCCGCCGCATGCGCGCTCGTAAGCTGATGTCTCGGAAGCTCGACCCTCGCAAGCGCTTCACCATGAAGAACAAGAAGGAACTGACCAAGCTGGCAACTGCCTCCAACATGGACAACCCAGACTTCGTGGAAGCCATTAAGGAGGAGATCTACGAAGAGCTCGAAAACGATGATGAACTGGTGGACTTCGACCGCGAAGACCCAGCCCCATCCGTCACCTACGTCAAGCACACCGAGCCAATGACACAGGAAGAGCACGAGCAGCGCAAGAACGCTGCTACGAAGAAGACGGAAAAGCAGGACTAGCCCCTGCCCTCTCTGTAGGTTCCATTAACACCGCTGATTCCCCACATCGCAACCGAATGGGGTTCAGCGGTGTTTCGCGTCTGTAGGGGTGGAGGGATAGAAGGAACCAACTGAGGAGCAGGGTCCCCTCCCCGCTCCCCTAGCCCATGGCTTCTGCATGCCCGTAGCAACACCTTCCGGCAGACTTCGAGTTGCAACCATCCTCTGAACCCTAGCGGAAGCGAAGACAAAGAAGCCCCACCCCGCGGCCGCCCCGGAACTCTAAAGCCAGGTGCACTCGTGGGGTGGGGTTATAAGGAACGCAACGTTACTTTAAGTAAGCAGCTCCGCGATCTGAATTGCGTTAAGCGCAGCTCCCTTGCGCAGGTTGTCGCCGGAGACAACGAGGACTAGCCCCTTGTTGTCGTCAACAGTCTGATCTTGGCGGATGCGGCCTACAAGAGATTCGTCTTTACCTGCAGCAGCCAGCGGGGTTGGTACGTCCACTACCTTCACACCAGGTGCAGCTTCTAGGAGCTGGCTTGCTTGAGCTGGCGTGATTGGGGAATCGAATTCGGCGTGCACGACCATGGTGTGGCCGGTGAAGACTGGGATGCGCACGCATGTGCCCGCTACCTTGAGCTCTGGGATGCCTAGGATCTTGCGGGACTCGTTGCGCAGCTTCTGCTCTTCGTCAGTTTCTTCTGAGCCGTCTTCTACCAGGTTACCCGCGAATGGCAGTGCGTTGAAGGCGATTGGCGCTACGTATGGGCCAAACTCTTCGGTGTCGAGCGCGGAGCCGTCGTGGACGAGCTCTACGGCGCGGTCGCCGATCTCGGATGTCTGCTTGATCAGGGTCTCAACGCCGGCGAGGCCGGAGCCGGATACTGCTTGGTAGGAAGCAACGTGCATCTTGGTGAGGCCCGCTGCGTCGTGAAGCACCTTCATGACTGGCATGATTGCCATGGTGGTGCAGTTTGGGTTGGCGATGATGCCCTTTGGCAGGTTCTGTGCGGCCTCGCCGTTGACCTCGGAAACGATCAGGGGGCAATCGTCGTCTTTGCGCCATGCTGAGGAGTTGTCTACTACCTTTGCGCCAGCAGCCGCGAACAGTGGTGCGTACTCCTTAGAAGCAGCACCGCCTGCGGAGAATAGAGCGATATCGATACCAGCGAGGGACTGCTCGGTCTGAGCTGCTACGTCCTCGACCTCAATTTCCTCACCGCGGAAGGTGAGGGTGGTTCCTGCGGAGCGCGAAGATGAGAAAAAACGAACCTTGTCAGTGGGGAAGTCGCGCTCTTCCAATAGGGTGCGCATGACGCGGCCCACTTGGCCGGTTGCGCCTACAACAGCAACGGTGGTCATGATGAATTCCTTTTACTTTCCGGCGGGATGTTGTGGGCAGTACGATTAACGTCCGGTACCTGCGTAAACTACAGCTTCCGTTTCGCCACCAAGATCGAATGCCTCGTGGATTGCGCGCGCAGCTTCGTCCAGGTCGGATTCGCGGATGAGGACCGAGATGCGAATCTCGGAGGTGGAAATCAGCTCGATGTTGATGCCCTTGTCGCGCAGTGCCTCACAAAATACAGCAGTCACACCAGGGTGGGACTTCATGCCTGCACCAACGAGGGAGACCTTGCCGATCTGATCGTCGTAGAGCACGTTTTCCCAGTTGCCCTGATTCTTCAAAGGCTTTAGCAGCTCCATGGCCCGTGGGCCGTCTGCACGTGGGCAGGTGAAGGTGATGTCAGTGCGGTTGTCCTCGAGGGAGGAAATGTTCTGGATCACCATGTCAATGTTGATCTCGGCGTCAGCAATGACGCGGAATACGTCCGCTGCGGCACCTGGGCTGTCTGGGATTCCCAGAACGGTGATCTTTGCTTCGGACTTGTCGGTAGCTACACCGGTAAGTACTGCTTCTTCCACAGGAATATCCTCCATAGAACCGGCAACGAGGGTGCCTTGGTCATGACTGTACGATGAACGGACGCGCAGCGGCACGCCGAATGCGCGGGCGTACTCGACGCTGCGCAGAACAAGAATTTTGGAGCCAACAGCTGCCAACTCCAGCATCTCTTCAAAGGAGAGCTTCTCCAGCTTTTGTGCATTCGGCACAATGCGTGGGTCCGCTGTGTAGACTCCGTCCACATCGGAGTAGATCTCACACACGTCAGCGTTCAACGCTGCAGCGAGTGCAACTGCGGTGGTATCTGAGCCACCGCGACCGAGGGTGGTGACGTCCTTAGATTCGCGGTTTACACCTTGGAAACCAGCGACGATGCAAATCTTGCCTTCATCCAGCGCGTCGCGGACGCGCTGTGGGGTGACTTCAAGAATACGGGCGTTGCCGTGGCGTTCTGTCGTGATAACGCCTGCCTGGGAACCAGTGAAGGACTGAGCCTCAGCACCGAAGGACTCGATCGCCATTGCCACCAGTGCGTTAGAGATACGCTCACCAGCGGTTAGGAGCATGTCCATCTCTCGCGCTGGCGGAACTGGGTTCACCTGGGCTGCGAGGTCCAGCAGCTCGTCTGTGGTATCACCCATTGCTGAGCAAACGACTACAACATCATTGCCAGCCTTCTTAGTGGCGACGATCCGTTCAGCTACGCGGCGGATTCGTTCCGCGCTTTCCAGCGAGGAACCTCCATATTTCTGCACTACAAGTGCCACGGGCGTCACCCTTTCGAATATGGCACTTACCCTTTGTGACCTGCCACGAAGATCGCAAGCGCCGTTGCTGCTAGTTTTCCGCCACTTAGCTTAGCAACCGCCCCATGCCTTATAAACCTAAAATGCAATAATATGCAGAATCTCACAGGTTAAGATAGGCGAATCCATATTATGAGACGTGCTGCCTACTGCCAACGCACCCACGACCGAACCCACACGGCACCACACCCCAGCCACAGCCGTACTCCGGCTACGTTTCACAGCGACATTTCCCCTCCGGGAAATGTCCCTGCATCTCACCACGGCCATCAAACGATAGACTAAGAAGCAATGCAGTCTGACTTCCTTGCCGTGATCTTTGCACTGGCTTCAGCACTCACCATCGCCTGGGGCACGGTGGTCCGCCACCGCATCGCAGCCAAGAGCGACCCCACAGGCAGCGTCAAAGACTCCCCCATTGCTGTTGCTGTGCGCAATCCCACGTGGTGGATTGGCACTTCTACCGCACTGATCGGCTACGCACTGCAAATCGTGGCACTCGGATTCGGAACACTCTTGGTGGTCCAGCCAATCCTCGTACTCTCCCTCATGTTCACGCTGCCACTGTCCGCATGGTACGACAAACGACGCATGGCCAAAGACGAGCTTTTCTGGGCAATTCTGCTCACCGTCGCCGTGGGAGTTCTCGTGGTCATGGGACAGCCGTCCGCGGGAACACCTCAACCGCCTCTCAATAAATGGCTGCCCGCCCTAGGCGTAGGCACCGTTGCGCTGGTGGCCATCTGGTTCATCGCACGCATGCATTTCTTTATGCAACACACCAACAAGCGAGCACTCCTGCTGGGAATTCTCACGGGCGGCCTCTATGGATACGTAGCCATCCTTTCCAAGGCATTTGCGGACGTGATCACGCATGAGGGCTTTCTTTCCCTACTCACCGCTTGGCAGGGCTACTCCCTACTTGCGGGCGCCATCATTGGCACCGTTATCCAGCAGTACGCCTTCCAGGCAGGAGCCCTCAAGAACTCCCTCCCTGCCATGACCGTTGTAGAACCCATCGTCGCCTTCTGCTTAGGCTACGTCGTATTGGGTGAAAAGTTTCAGGTCCACGGCTGGAACTGGTCCTTCATGGCACTGGCCCTCATAGTCATGGTGATCTCAACCTTCGCACTGTCCTCCCGCCGCGTCGGCTAACGCGCACATACGCATCCCTTTTCAGCGAGATCCACGAAACATCAGTGACTGCGGATCACAGAGCCCCATAGAAACGCGCTAGTGAGCATCTGCATGACGAACAGACGCCTCAATAAGTCCTCACCTAGCTCGTTTCTGGAATGAGCCAATGAAGTTCAGCTGCACCACCTAAATATCGCAGAGATCCGATGCCCGCCCACAACAAGGCGTTCTTTGCCGCACCTGAGCCGCAAAGAAAACCACCAAAGCAAACACAAACGGGCATATTCGGGCAAAAGAGTGTATAAATATGCAGTGGAACGGAAGTTTTTACGTTAAGAACTGCCGATTTTTCCAAGTTCAAGCAAGCCACAAGCGAGCAACCAAAGACAAGGTGAAACCATGAAGCAAATTGTCGGCAACAAAGTAGTCCTCATCGGCGCAGGCGACGTAGGAGTCGCATATGCCTACGCGCTCGTCAACCAGGGCACTGTGGATCACCTCGCCATCATCGATATTGATGAGAAAAAGCTTGAGGGAAACGTGATGGACCTGAACCACGGCACAGTCTGGGCGGCCTCCAACACCCGCGTTTCCAAAGGCACGTACCAGGACTGCGCGGATGCGGCGATGGTGGTCATTTGCGCCGGTGCCGCCCAAAAGCCCGGCGAGACCCGCCTGCAGCTTGTGGATAAGAACATGAAGATTATGAAGTCCATCACCAATGACATCATGGCCTCCGGTTTCGACGGCATCATTCTTGTTGCCTCGAATCCTGTTGATGTTCTCACCTACGCGGTATGGAAGTTCTCAGGCCTACCAAAGAATCAGGTTTTGGGTTCTGGCACGATCTTGGACTCCGCTCGTTTCCGCTACATGCTTTCCCAGCGCTACGAAGTAGCGCCAACCTCCATCCACGCCTACATCATCGGAGAGCACGGCGACACCGAACTGCCTGTACTTTCGTCGGCAACGATCGCAGGCGTATCCATGCGCAAAAAACTAGAGCAAACTCCTGGCCTCAACGAAGAGCTGGAAGAAATCTTTGAACAAACCCGCGACGCCGCCTACAAGATCATTGACGCGAAAGGATCCACCTCTTACGGCATTGGCATGGGGCTAGCCCGCATCACGCGCGCAATCATGCATAACCAAGATGTTGCGCTCCCTGTTTCTGCCCTCCTTGAAGGCCAGTACGGCCACGAAGACATCTATATCGGCACACCAGCCATCATCAACCGCACCGGTGTTGGGCGCGTAGTCGAACTAGAACTCACCGACCACGAACAAGAACGCTTCAATCACTCTGCAGAAACTTTGAAGAAAGTACAGGCTGAGTTCTTTAAGTAACGCAACGTTCCTTAAAAGACTGCACCTTCCTGCACATGCGTGATCCGCACACGCTCCCCACTAGTTTGCGCCTACTTCTTCAGGGCAACTCGAGCAAGTCACGGAGTGAGTATTGAGCATTCCGAAGGGCGAGCATGCGCCCTAGACGATGACTCCGTTAACGGGAAAGAGATCTCGCGACAGGTAGAACGCAGAAAAAGGTCCACCGCATTGAAGCGGTGGACCTTTCTAAATCTTTGAGGGGCTTAGTTATTAAGCCTTAGCTGCTGCGTAGCGCTCTGCTACGTCGTCCCAGTTGAAGACGTTCCAAACAGCCTCAACGTAGTCAGCCTTAACGTTCTTGTACTGCAGGTAGAAAGCGTGCTCCCACATATCCAGCATCAGCAGTGGGGTGAAGTTAACGGAGATGTTGCCCTGCTGATCGGTCAGCTGCTCGATAACGAGGCGCTCACCGATGTGGTCGTAGCCAAGAACAGCCCAACCGGAGCCCTGCAGGCCGAGAGCTGCAGCGGAGAAGTGCTTCTTGAAGTTCTCGAAGGAGCCGAACTCAGCGGAGATTGCCTCTGCCAGCTCACCGGTTGGCTCGCCGCCACCGTTAGGGGACAGGTTCTTCCAGAAAATGGAGTGGTTGGTGTGGCCACCCAGGTTGAATGCCAGATCCTTGGACAGAGCGGTAACAACGCTTGCGATCTCACCGTTCTCGCGAGCCGCAGCGAGCTTCTCCAGAGCAGCGTTTGCGCCGTTGACGTAGTTAGCGTGGTGCTTGGAGTGGTGCAGCTCCATAATCTCAGCCGCAATGTGTGGCTCTAGAGCGTCGTAAGCGTAATCAAGTTCTGGAAGTTCGTACTTAGCCATTGGGGATAAGTCCTTTCGGTTGTTTATTCTTTGTCTGCGCGTATTGCCAACAGTGTGACAAGCGCTACGCACACCATGATAGGCAAGTTTGCGAGTTTCGCAACGATAATGTTTCAGAAGTAGGGCTTCTACTGCGTAAACCCACCAATTACAAAACATTCATTAGCTGCTCTCGTGAGTTTTCAGCGTCGAAAAGCTAGCTCGTTTGAAGCCCTCAGCGATCATTAGCGACGCGTCCTTGCCGGTAAGGGTACGGTGGGTGACCACACCTAGTTTGAGGAGGACATTATGGGTTGGATTTTTGGCCGTACACCTGAGTTAGTTTCTGCTGAGGATGCTCTTAAGGGTGGCAAGCACCCAGTACTAGACTCTCCGCAGCCACATGCGGTGCTAGGAACGCCAATTACCGGGCCGTGGGAAGATGGCCAGGCCGTGTTGTGGGTTGGAATCGGTTGTTTCTGGGGTGCGGAAAAGATGTTCTGGGAGACTGAAGGCGTGAAATCGACGTCGGTGGGCTTTGCTGGCGGCATCACACCTAACCCAACGTATCGCGAGGTGTGCTCGGGTCGCACTAACCATGCAGAGATCGTGGAAGTCGTTTACGATCCTGCTGAGGTGAGCTTCGATGACTTGGTGATTAAGGCTCTCGAGGCACACGACCCTACGCAGGGATTCCGCCAGGGTAACGATGTAGGCACCCAGTACCGCTCCGCTATCTACACCTCTACAGAGGATGAGGCCAAGCGTGCCCGCGAGATCGTGGCGGCCTACGAGCCACAGCTGCGCGCGGCTGGTTACTCCGGAATCACTACTGAAGTAGCAGTCCTTGCTGATACTCCGGCGGGAGAATACTACTTAGCGGAGGACGAGCACCAGCAGTACTTGTTTAAGAATCCAAGCGGCTACTGCCCGCACCACTCCACCGGCGTTGCCTGCCAGATGCCGAGCTAGAAGATAGCTGCTTATCAATCCTGCGCACCCTGTCAACCTTCTTCGGACACTGGGACGTACAACCACAAAATAACGCCACCTCCCCGGCGCGACGAACTCTCGCGAACGCTGGGGCGGTGGCGTATAAAGTGTTTCAGTTTGCCCCGCTCAACATCAGCACTACCGTGCAGTCGGGGAAACGATGGTGGCGTAGATGCCGACTATTTCCTCAGAGTAGTAACTCTTGTCTTTATTCCACGCAGGGAAGTTCACAATCTAAGTTTGGGTACGATGCTTGGGCTCCGTAACCGGTAGCCGCAAAGGCACCAACCCGAGCGGCAAAGTGTGCAGCATCGACCAGGGTAGCGCCGTCAGCAAGCTTCGCGACGAACGCACCGGCGAACGCATCACCGGCACCAGTAGTGTCAACGGCCGTAATCTTTGGCGTCGGGATGGCGGTCACGGCGTCAGCTTCAGCGACAACCGCGCCCTTTGATCCCAAAGTCAAAACCACGGAGTTGAAACCAGCACCCAAGAGCTGCTCAACGAGCATCTCTGGGGCAGCATCCTTGTCATGGATGATGCCCAATTGGTCGAGAATGAGACCGGCTTCGTGTTCGTTAGCCATGAGTGGGTCGGCGGTCAGTAGCGCTTCACGGTTGACATCAATAACTGGCGCCAAATTGGTAACCACGCGGGTACCGTGAGCTTTGGCAAGTTCCACAGCCTTAGCAAAGCCGTCGGCAGGAATCTCACCTTGCAGGAGAACGATATCGCTGCCTGCGATGGTTTCTTCATACTTGGCTACATATGACTCATCCACGCATGAGTTCGCACCTGGAATAACGATAATGGTGTTCTCGCCATCAGCGGACACAGTGATAATAGCCAGACCGGTCACGGCGTCAACTTCCTCAACACCGGCCATGTTCACGCCGCTGCTTTGCAGCATCGCGGTGGCAGGCTCAGCGTAAGGGTCCTTACCCACAGCGCCAATCATGTTCACGTTCGCACCTAGCAGTGCCGCCGCTACTGCTTGGTTAGCGCCCTTGCCACCCGCGGTGATGCCTCCGCCGGAGCCGATGAGCGTCTCCCCGGGGATTGGATGGCGCTGAACATGGCTGGTCAGATCAGCATTGATGGAGCCGACTACCGTGATGGCTGGCTTGTTACTCACTTAAATTCACCCACGTTTTCCTTGGTTACGGTTACAACTTCAACAGCTACCTCAGACTCAGCTGACTCACCGCTAAGAAGCTTCGCTGCTTCCTCAACTGCCTTAGCCCCGAGCTCTCTTGGCTGTTGAGCAATGGTAGCAACCAGATGGCCGTGTTCCATATCTGCGCTCGCACGCTCGGTTACACCAAAATCTACGGCTACAACGTCCTTCTTGGCCTTATCGCCCCACGCCTGAAAGACATCAAGAACCATCCCCTTGTGCTCAGCAAAAATTGTCTGAGCGTGAGAGACAGCCGGTAGGAGGATAGTCGAAAAGTTCAGCCCTTCGGAGCGAACAGAGTCCGAGGGTTGTATCCACCAGACTGGCAAACCTTGAACTTGGCCTGGGTACACGCCCACGGAAACGTCTTTGATCACGTTTACCGGACCAAAAGACGTGCTTATATTTCGCAGTTTGAGGATTGGATCCCCCGAATGCAGCGCGTCTTTAGTGTTCATGGTGGTTTTCGCTTTTTAGTAGTTAAAACTGTGTGGACTGTCGGACAACAAGGTTCGTGCCGGTTTTCAGGGACTGCGGCTTAGGCAGTTGTTCTTTCTTACGGATTGCCTCAATGAGGGAGTAAAGAATATCCATAGCTTGGACAGACATATCGGCCACGTTCTGATCAATGATGGTGATCGGCTTAGGCTGCAGCTCGAACAGTGGATAATTGTCAAAGCCCACCACCGCGACCTCCTTGCCTATCTCGACGTTTTCGTCACGGCACTGCTCAAGAACGCCAATAGTCATCATGGAATCACCGGCAATAAGCGCCTTCACGCCCTTGCTCAGCAACTCTTTGGTTCCGGCGCGGCCTTCCTCTACTAGGTAGTCCTTGCAGTGGTAGATGTGCTCCGCTGTTAAGCCGGCGTCCTTGCAGGCCTGCTTGAATGCTTCCTTGCGCTCACGCCCAGTGGATGTAGTGTCAGGCCCCGCCAAGTATCCAATAGGAAGGTGCCTCTGTTCTTTGAGGTGTTCGACGGCTTGAGTGATGCCGACCGACGCATCAGAGGTAATGGAGGTAACACCCTCCGTGGCAATTGCACGGTCGAGCATGACAATGGGTACGCCTGTGTCCCTGGCACGCTCAATCAGATCATCAATACCCTCGCTTGGCACGACAATCAGGCCATCAACTCGCTGGGAGATCATCATCTCCATGGAGGCGCGTAGCTCGTCGAGCTTTTCGTTGGTGTTGGCGATGAGAGTGGTCATTCCAAGCTGCGCCGCACGGCCTTGGATGACAGTGCCCATCTCCGCAAAGTACGGGTTGATCAGGCTCGGAACAATGAGACCAATGATATTGGTCCGCGATTGGCGTAGCGCACGCGCCTGTTCATTCGGCTGATAATTAAGCTGCTTGGCGCACTCCTTGACCTTTTCACGGGTGGCTTCAGAAATGGCTGGGTTATTGGAAAGAGCCCGCGAGGCGGTGGACGTTGAAACTTTGGCTAGGCGTGCCACGTCTTTCAAAGTTGCCTGTAAAGACCTAGCCATGTTGGGACTCCCTTGCTTAAAAACAGTTCAAATGCAAACGTTTGCGCCTTTCTTTTATCCCGAATTTATCTACACCAAAAACAGCTGTCAAGTAACTCACATCACAAATGACCAGCTGTTGTGAGTCAAGGCTCGAATAACGATTACTGGCTACTTGGTTTTTCTCAAGCAAAGAGCACTGAGCTGGGAATATATCCCCACAATCTAAAAATCAACCTGCCGCACCTTATGTAAAACATGTGAATGAAAAAACCATGACATCTGATCTCCTCACCCCCAGATGTGCACCACCCCAAGAAGATCGGACGTTATGAACCTACAGAGCCTTACCCCATTTTGATGGGGTAAGGCTCTGTAGAGAGACAGCACTAAATAGCCCACTCGAAAATCACCAGCATGTGGGCCGAGAACCACGCACCCACTAACAGCCACACGCCAGCGCACAGGACTAGCGCGCTGCGCGGTAGGTGGCGCGTGAGCGCCACTACGGCCGGCAGGAGGACCACCAGACACGGCAAGAGCAAGCGGGGACGAGAATGCATGATGCCGTCGGAAAGCAATACATTCGCAGCCACCCCGGCAGCGAAAATCCACACCGCCCACGGGAGCTTTCGAAAACTCAAGACAACGGCGACGATAACTGCCAACATGACCGCAATGGTGATCATGTAACCAGCGTTTCCGGAACCCTGCAGCTGCCCCAGAACCCACTCCACGGTGGCCTGACCAAAGTCAAAAGTGGAGTTCCACCCCTTGGTCTGCATTCCAAAATAACCACCGATATCGCTGGTAAAGCTGGATGCGTACATGATGTAACCAACCAGCGGGATAACACTCACTGCCCACGCAGCCCACGCTTTCACGTTGCGGACAGAGTACAGAGCAATCACTATGCCCAACGTCAGCCATAGATCAACCGCCGTGAGCCGGACAAAACCCGCGAGGAAAACCAGCATGGCGGCCAACAACCAGCGACTGGTCACCATGAAGTACAGCGCCCAGAAGCTCAGGGCCATAAAAAGGGACTCCGAGTAGGGCATCATGAACGTGATGGACATTGGTGCCCCCAGCACCACCACCGCAGCTAGGGTCCGCGCCCGCAAGCCAGCCCCTACCAGGCCAGCCAATGCCATGAAACCAGTGGCCATGAAGTAACTAGCCAACACAGCCACGGCCACACCAGAGTAGAAGTAGTCCACACCAGTAATCTCGTGCACGGCCCGCATCAAGGCAGGAAGGCCAGGGAAAAAAGCTAGCCTAATCTCATAGCTACCTGGGTCCGCAGGCGCCTGACCATCTGGGGAAAAGTACCCAAATTCAGCGATTGCACGGTAAATATCAGCATCCCACTTAGCAAGGTTCTCCCGCGCGCTTTCTGAACCACCGGCCATCCAAGAAAGAACAAAGAAGCGCACAACCGCAGTGATCGCTACCAGGATGAGCGCAATGAGCCAGTCGGCCAGTCCAAGACGCTTGGGGTGCCAGTTGGGCAAGGTAAGGAAACGTGCCCGCCAGATCGCCGCATTGGGTTCTAGCTGCTGAAGCTGCTTCGTCTGCACATTCACGGCTGCGTCGTCTCCTTGAGGGTTTCCTTGGGTTTGGCACTGCCACAAGAATATAAGGAGGGCTTTGCCTAGCCCTAACCATGGCGCCACCTTCGTAAGCTTCACCGTAGTCCCGCCACTTCTTTACAATCCGGCAGCATCCGCGCGGACCCCGTTAGCCACATGCCCGCGCCACAACAGCCCCTTCATCCCACGCAGTGAGACTAAACCGAGAATTTATCCCATTTTTACACCCCTATATGGAGGGCGTTAGCTTGCTTGACGTGGGAAAAGGGCAAATGGTGGTGCGTTAAGTCAAACCAGGGTGTACGATGTGACCCATGCAACGTGGCTTTCACGTTCGCCCGGCTAACGCATCAAGCGCAGCCTCTGGCGGACTACTCCTTCTGTGCCGCGGCGGGTCTTAAAGACTTGTTACAGACCGTTTCTTACGGCTGGCACCCCGTCGCGGAGTTTTGTGTTGCTGGCCGTAAACGCAAACGCTCTATATACAAGTAAAAGGACATTCCTCCCATGACCCCATCTGATGCATTCATTACCGCCCCTGCAGATATCGTTACCCCTGCAGGCGGGCGCTCAGCTAACCAAGCTGCATGGAATAAGCAGCAGAATTCTTCGATGCCCGTTGGACGCTACCTGCCATTTGAAAAGGAAGTAGAAAAGATCGATCTTCCTGATCGCACATGGCCTTCCAAGACCATCACCCAGGCACCACAGTGGTGTGCGGTAGATCTGCGCGACGGCAACCAAGCTCTGATTGACCCAATGAGCCCAGAGCGCAAGCGCCGCATGTTCCAGCTGCTGGTCAAGATGGGTTATAAGGAAATTGAGGTAGGCTTCCCGTCCGCTTCTCAGACTGACTTTGATTTCGTCCGCGAGATCATTGAGCAGGACATGATCCCTGATGATGTCACCATTCAGGTCCTAGTACAGGCGCGCGAGCACCTGATCCGCCGCACCTTCGAGGCATGTGCGGGCGCAAAGAATGTGATTGTCCACTTCTACAACTCCACCTCTATCCTGCAGCGCAAGGTCGTGTTCCGTAAGGATAAGGACGCCATTAAGAAGCTGGCTACCGACGCGGCAGAACTGATCAAGACCATTGCCGCTGATTACCCAGACACCAACTGGCGCTGGGAGTACTCCCCTGAGTCCTACACCGGCACCGAGCTGGAGTACGCCAAGGAGGTCTGCGACGCAGTCGTTGAGGTCATGGACCCAACCCCTGATAACCCAATCATCCTGAACCTGCCTTCCACGGTTGAGATGATTACCCCTAATGTCTACGCTGACTCGATCGAGTGGATGCATCGCAACCTGAACCGTCGTGATTCCATCATCCTGTCCCTGCACCCACACAATGACCGCGGCACCGGCGTCGCCGCCGCTGAGCTGGGCTACCTAGCTGGCGCGGACCGAATCGAGGGCTGCCTGTTCGGCAACGGCGAGCGCACCGGTAACGTCTGCCTGGTCACCTTGGGCCTGAACATGATGACTCAGGGCGTTGACCCGCAGATCGATTTCTCAGATATCGCCCAGATTCGTCGCACAGTTGAGTACTGCAACCAACTGCGCGTCCCAGAGCGCCACCCATACGGCGGCGATTTGGTCTTCACCGCTTTCTCGGGTTCCCACCAGGATGCCGTTAACAAGGGATTGGACGCACTTGCATCCCGCATCCGCGAGGGCGCAGACCACACCCAAGTTGCATGGGAAGAGCTGCGGGAGGAGATCTGGGAGGTTCCTTACCTGCCAATCGACCCGAAGGATGTGGGACGCAACTACGAGGCAGTGATCCGCGTGAACTCCCAGTCCGGCAAGGGCGGCGTTGCCTACATCATGCGCACTGATCACGGCATGGCCCTGCCACGCCCAATGCAGGTCGAGTTCTCCGGCGTTGTACAGCAAGTCACTGACTCCGAAGGTGGCGAGGTCAACTCCAAGAACATGTGGGATATCTTTGCCAAGGAGTACCTGGATTCAGATTCTCCTCTGGAGCAAATCTCCATCCGCGTGGATGGTGCAACCAGCGAGAACGAAATCGTTGGACTCACTGCACAGGTTGAGTACAACGGTGAAACCAAGACCATTGAAGGCCGCGGAAACGGACCAGTGGCTGCGTACGCTAATGCTCTCGAGCAGCTGGGCATTGACGTTGAAGTCCAGGAGTACAGCCAGCATGCACGTACCGCAGGCGATGACGCTGAGGCGGCTGCCTACGTCTACGCTGATGTAAACGGCTCTAAGGTCTGGGGCGTTGGCATTGCAAGCTCCATTACCTACGCCTCCCTGAAGGCCATCACCTCCGCAGTCAACCGCGGACTGAAGGCATAGAGCTTGCGGATAATATAGCCGCTTTCACGCTCACCACGTTTCACCCCCTTGCCACCTACCCTCCGGCAAGGGGGTTTCCCGTATCACATAGGTCGCGCAACCCAGGTAGCCTTGGCACAACGCCACTCAGCTACACTTCGCACCCCACTAAGCACCGCCACTACACACTCCTACTGAGCACTTGAATGTGCGGCGGTGGGATGTGCGCCATTGGCACACATAAGATTTGTGGGCTTTCGCCTTACAACAACCCCGCGCGCCTCACCGGGCTGGTTAGCCGCACTAGGTACACCTAGCTACGCGAACCACAGCAGTTAATAAATTCCACTGCTCACATATTCTGCTGAAACCGGCTTGCCGTAAGACCGGCCTGTGGGGCAGGCCCTTATCCCTCACCCAGCCTCTACTGTAAGGCTAAGTTTTTAGGAAAACTCACCGGAAATCACCGTCCCTTAGGGCCACCCACCCCAGCCACGGCTTAAGTTTTTAAAGGAAGAAAAGATTTCTTATTTTGATTCCTCGCACCTTAGGGCAATTATTTTCATCGCGCGCAAGCATTTTTCTCCTTGTCGCCAGGAGCTCAGAACAGTCTGCAATCGGAGCCCGTCGCTTCTTCCGGGCTTCCGCCAAGACCGCCGCCGTTTCTTACATTAAGAGATCGGATCCCGCATCCAAACAGAAAAACGGGGGTACATTTTATTACTTTCCCAACCCCGATAGGCGACCAAGAAATGGTGTATGGCACATCACATCAAACTTTTTACGTAGTACTACCTGCCCAAATCAGATGATTACCACCAAACACTAAGGCCGATGAGGCAAAACCTTTAAATACTGACTTGCGCTCCCCACAGAAGTGGGACAAACTGTTGTTGTTCGCACGCAGCGACGGACAATTTAATAATGATTGGATACCTTCAGTTTTCTCCCCTCACGGAGATCAGAGACTTCCCGGTTCTAGGATCGGGAGGAGGCTACTCGGTTCCACGGTTGATCGCGATTATCCGCTGATCCCTGACTGAGTAGATGAGCTGGACGGAAGTGAGGCGCCGTTTAGCTCAACCCCATGCCCCTGAGGTTTCACTAAAGAGTGAAACCTCAGGGGTCTTTCACGCTCAAATGCTAGCGAGTATGTTGGAATGCATCATGGGAAACAGAGAAATCGAGCAAGAAGACACCCAAGAACACGACGGCATCCGTCGCGGTGAATCAGGCTACATTCGTGCTTCCTTAGCGATGCTAGCGGCCGGTCTCGCCACATTCTCTACCTTGTACTCGACGCAGGCCATTCTGCCAGCGCTATCAGATTCCTTCGGCGAAGACCCCACCACGTCCGCGCTCACCATCTCAGCGGTCACCGGCCTGTTAGCCTTCTGTGTGGTCCCCGCATCCGTGCTTTCGGAAAAGCTTGGCCGCGGGCGCATGCTTGCCGGATCCGCACTAGCAGCTAGCCTGCTTGCTCTCGCCTTGCCTTTCGCCCCTAATATTTGGGTGCTCATCCTACTCCGCGCCCTGCAGGGCATCGCCTTGGCCGGCGTGCCCGCAGTTGCCATGACCTGGATCAATGAGGAAATTGACCGGCGCGACATCACACACGCCATGGGGCTCTACATCGCCGGTAACGCTCTCGGTGGCATCCTCGGTCGCCTAGTGCCGGCTTTGGGCCTTGACTTCATAGGTGACTGGCGCTGGGCGCTGGGCATCAACTCCGTAGTCGGAGTAGCGCTCGTGGTGTTTTTGATCGTCGCGTTGCCCAAGCAGCGTCGCTTTTCTCCGCACCCTATTAACTTCCGTCGAGAAACACGCGCCATGGTCGAGCACTGGCGCAACCCCACCATGGCCAAGCTTTTTATCGTGGCCTTTGTGAACATGGGCGTGTTCGTTTCTTTCTACAACTACATTGGCTTCCGCATGACGGAGACCTTTGGTCTTTCTCCTGCCCTCACAGGCGTTCTGTTCCTGCTCTACCTTTCGGGTACGTGGTCCGCGGCCCGCGCAGGTGCGTGGAGTACTAGGTGGGGTGGTCAGCGTGTGCTCGTCATCTCGGCGGCACTGACAGTTGTGGGCATAGCACTGTGCTGGAGCCCGTGGCTGTGGCTCATGGTTCTGGGCACCCTAGCTTTTACCGCCGCTTTCTTCCTCACCCATTCTCTTGCTTCCAGCTGGGTCGGTTCAGCGGCCGGCGAAAACCGCTCCGAGGCCTCCAGCATGTACCTTTTGTGCTACTACGTGGGATCTTCCGTCATGGGCTGGCTATCCGGTTACGTGTTCAGCCATTTAGGCTGGGCATGGCTCATCACGTGGTTGGTGGTGTGGTCCCTAGGACTGCTCATACTGACGCTGATTCTTTCCGACCGCTTCAAGGCCCGCCTGCTAGGCGTAACCCGCGGCTAAAGGACAGGCGCGTCCAGCGCCCCGCGGCTGAGCCAATCACGCACAGCGGCCGTGGCTCGGCAGTCATCACCGTTGTAGCTCAACAGTGTGGAGCGGGCTGCTTCAGGATCCGCCCCATCAACCTTCCCGGTGGCCACGCGGTAAAGGTTCACGGATTCCTCACCGTCCACATCGTCAGCTACCCAATGGAATCCCGCTTGCGGCGCCACCACCTTCAGGCCCAATCCGGAAGGCCCCACCAGTTGTGTCCGCACGTAAGCAAACACGTCAATCCAGTGGTCGGATTGAATGAACCGGGTGATCTCTTCCTCAGACGGCAACCCAGGAATTCCCAGCGAGGCAAACCTGCGCGCACTAAAGCGCAACCAGTGATTTTCGCCGTGGGAGGAGTAACAAAACACACCCAGACTCTTGCCCTCCGCAGCTGCACGCTCGCGCCGCGCACTCAGCCAACGCCAGAAAGCCGCAAAGTTTTCTGCTTCACCTTGGCCGCCTACGCCGTCCCACGTAACAAAGGGACGGTACTCCGCGCCGTCGAAAGTGCCCCACAGGTACGCGCCTTGGTCTAGGTAGGCCTCGACGTCAATGTCAATCTCCACGTCAAAACGGGGCGCTGAAACGTTCTCTTTCCGACGCAGCACCGGCACCTGCTCGCGCCACGCGCGAGCAAGCCGTGACGGTTCGCCTAGGTCGGCGTCGATAAGCCCCTGAACAGTGTTGATCCCCATCTCACGGTAGGGCCGAGCCTTGTCCCCAGCCAGGAACAGGGAGAGCTCATCAGTAGCCACAAGCTCGCGTTCACACATAGGCCAGAAACGACAGCTCGCGCAATCCTTGATGCGACGGGGCTCCACCTGCGGCGCAGCATCTAACGCCTGCTGGAGACCTTGTTGCAACAAATCCGTATCCAGCAGAAATACCAACGTGCGATCCTGGCCGATCAACCCTGCACGATGTGAACCTACGCCCATCTCCTCCAGCGCCCGCGCAGCAAGAGCCACCGTAAAACTGTCCAGCGCATGCGACTTCACCTTGTAATTCGCCCGGTAAGAAGTACCCAAGCCCAAACGAGGAGTGGAAATAACTTTCATCGACTTATTCGCCGCCGGACGCGCCACACGGTGATTACTCACCAGCACCGGCAGATACGAACCATCCGCCCTACGCACTAATGCGTCCAACTCAATCGAGTACAAGCGGCCAGCATGCTCATACTCCAAAACCGCGGCCGTAATGATGTTTGCCCCCGCAGCCAGGGCCTCAAGGGTAGCGAGATAGCGCTCATCATCATCCACAGGAATATCGATGCGCAAGAAAGACTTAGGATCACCCAAACTAGGCTTCGAGGGGAACAAATCAAAGACAACCCGGCGCGCTGCAGCCAATCGCTCACGACGATTCACGGAACTATGCGTAGACGGCACAGACTCATATCGCCTGCGCTGCACCGCCTTATATCTGCAACCGGTTAAATCCGCCGGCGCAAAATGTTCCATCTCATACACAATAAAAACAAGCCTAGGCTACAAATACAGGTACTGTGGAATCTAGCAAAACCTCTTGATAGACAAAAAGGACTGAAAACTAGCTATGGGTATTATCAAATCCTTCCGCAAAGCACGCGCTCAGAAGAAGATAGAACTCAAGGCCGCCAAGGCTCGCGCACGCCAGGAAGCAAAGTCTGCAGCAAAGATGGAACTTAAGGCAGACAAATTCCTAGCCAAGCAGGAAAAGAAACTGCTGAAGGAAGAGAAAAAGGGCCTGAAGCGCAAGAACAAGCATGAGCTTAAGCTAGCCAAGAACGAACTCGCCCAGATCAAGGCCGGCAAGTTCAACGCCCAAAACGTTGCCCGTTACTCCGGAGCGCTACGCGCAATCCTGCCCATCGCCTTGCCACTGGCCTACCGCGGCATCACCATGGTTCGTGACTCCCAGGCAGCCAAGCAGGCACGAGCATTCGGTGTTTCCGGCGAAGAACTGGCAAAGTTCTCCGGCTACGGCGCACCTCTCAAGGCCCGCATCTCTGGTATGCGCCAGACCGTCACCGCATCCTCCCTGCCAACTGGCTTTATCAAGGACGTTGAGGACCGCCTTGGCGAGCTCTCCACGGCAGTAGACAACGCTGAACGCATGACCGCTGAGAAGCGTCAGGGCGCTCACCGCTCCATTACTAAGGATTTGGACAACCTGGCACAGCAGATCCAGGACAAGATCTCCCGCTAAATGACTGGCCTGAATTGACGCGTTGCTTATAAGTAACGCAACGTTACTTACTCCGGTTCTCTCCTTCGGGGAGGGCCGGAGTTATGCATTTTTGCACATGCATATCAGTGGAGAAGCGAGCGAGAATCCCGAGCTTATGAGTCTAAAGGGGCGCAAGTGTTGCCACTTTCACCGTCTAGAAAGGCTTGAAGCACTGGAGCCCTCTTATCGTTGTGCCCTTTGTACGCTGGTCACTGCACAAAGCCTCCACACAGCAGTAAGTCCCACAACCATCTCGGTTGTGGGACTATCACCACGCGCTCCGTTACAGAACTCCCTGCTCTCGGGCTGCTGCTACGGCGGAGGTGCGCGATCGTACCCCGAGTTTGTCGTAAATATGGACGAGGTGGCTTTTCACCGTTGCTTCTGACAGAAGGAGAATGCGGCCGATGTCACGGTTAGAGGAGCCGCCTGCAACTAGCTTCAGCACTTCCAGTTCGCGCGGGGTGAGGGAGGTGCGTGGGGTGCGTACGCGGGTCATGAGTCTGTTTGCCACCGTCGGTGAGAGGGTGGAGTCGCCTTCGGCGGCGGAGCGCACAGCGGCGAGGAGCTCCTCAGGTGGCGCATCCTTGAGTAAGTATCCGAGTGCGCCGGCTTCGATGGCGCCGAGAATATCGGCATCGGTGTCATAGTTGGTAACCACCAGCACGTGTGGAGGCTTCTCCATGGTTGCTTTGATCTCAGCGGTGGCATCGGCACCTGTGGCCAGCCTCGTGCCTTCCACACCAGGACCGAAGCGAAGATCCATCAGGATGACGTCAATACCGCCGGCTTGTGCGGCAGCTATGGCCGCTTCAGCTGTGGCTACTTCGCCGATTACCTCGATATCGTCGGCGCTTTCGAGTACTGCGCGAAGACCGAGGCGAACGATTTCGTGGTCGTCGGCTAGCAGGACGCGGATCATAAGATGTTTCTCCTAGTTCGCTTAGTTTGCGATCACGCTAATCTTATCCCTTTAGCTCCAACTTTTGGTGGAGCTTACCCCTCAATCGGGATCGCCACAGAGATAGCTGTGCCTCCCCCCGGCGCGGATTCCACGTCGAGGGTGCCACCGATTTCGTTGGCGCGTTGACGCATGGCGGAAATTCCTATGTGCCCCAGCCCAGCGGGGCGGCCGGCCACCTGCTCAGGATCGAAACCTTTGCCATTGTCGACGACGTCCAGACGGACTTCGTCCTCACCGTAGGTGAGGGTGACTCGACAGCGCGTAGCCTGAGCATGCTTTGCGACGTTGCCCAGGGCCCCTTGCCCGATGCGCAGCAACGCTGCCTCGGTTTTCATGGGCAGTTGACGTTCGCAACCTTCAACGTCAATGCTGACCTCAGGCCCCACAATCTGCTCCGCTACGCGGTGCAGAGCACCCTCCAAGGAGGTCTTGGACAACGCCGCCGGCTGCAGCGCGGCGATCATTGCGCGCGCCTCTGAGAGATTATCGGCCGCTGCACGGCGCGCCAGCTCCATGTGTTGCAGCGGGTTCTTCTTTTCTTCTTCAGTCATTGAAGATCGTGAAATGTCGCTTTCAGCGACGCGCAAAAGCATTTGGATACTGGACAGGCCTTGGGCGAGCGTGTCGTGGATCTCGTGAGCAATGCGCTGGCGTTCGGCCGCGATGCCCGCTGCGCGCTCGGTCTCGGCGAGCTGCTGGCGGGTGTCGAGAAGCTCCGTGATCAGTGCCTCTCGCTCCTGCGCACCACGCCACAATGCCATGAATGTCATGTGGATACCAATGCAGACCATAGCGGAAACCGCGGGGCCCATGATGGAGCCAGGTGTCAGATTAGGCCAGCGGCTAAAGATTGCAATCAGCGTAATGCCGAGCGTGAACACGATGCCGCGATAATCCGGCAGCGCACGCAGGTACAGAAAGTACAGAGGAAAGACTAGGTACACAGAGATCGGTACCGCCGCCAGCAAGACGATCCAAATGAACGTCAAGACACCAATACTGGCAAGCTGTGTACCCAGTTTGTTAGCGCTGGATGCCAACACCGAGTTAACGTAGGCAGCCCCAAAGCCCGCGCATAACAAAACACCAGTCAATGCCACCCCAAAAGGCTGTCCCACCAGCCCAAACAGGGCTATGGTGAGCAATACGGCGGTGAGTACATTCATGGCGTTTCGAAACGCTGACGCACCTGGTAAGGAGTCATAGGAATCCACGTCACCGGCGTTGATACGCGGGCTGAAGTTCTTTAACACGCCACTGGGATCTAGGCTTAACTGCATGAACGTTAGCCTACTATCTCCCCGCCGACTCCTCTGCCTGTTCACAGCCACCGCGCTAAGCCTTTCCGCTGTAGCCTGCGGATCAGACGACGGCGGACAAACAGATGCCGCTAGTCAATCAACTATTGCTCCGCCTTCTGCATTGCCAGGCGAGGTGTATGACCAGGGCCTGCCTGTCGACGCCGCCCCAGACATAGAGGCGACCCGTGGCCAGCAAACCCCGTGCCCATACTTAGACGGCGCTTGGCTTGAGAACGCGAACGGCCAGAGACTAACCGCCGTTGGGGTTGATGAGCGCTTCGATACACCTGCCTGCGTATTTTGGTCCTTCGAGGACACCCCTCAAGTCACGGTAATGGTTCGCCACATGAATGATGACGCCGCAGCGACAGCAGTGGTGGACTGGGCGGCCCCCATTGACACCACCGACCCCGCCGATCTCCCTGGCGGATGGATGGGCGGACGCGCAGGTACGGATTCTGGATCCGTTTATGCGGTACAAAACGGCAATGTAGCCATCGTCGTACGCAGCACCCAGCAGCAATCCGTTAAGGCAGAGACCATCGCTAAAGAAGCCCTGAAGAATCTAGAGCTGCTTTAGGGCTTAAACGGCGACGTCGTTATACGGCATCATCGTGGAAACCCATGGGAATACGACCTCCATGAGGAGCAGGAACACAGCCACCAAAATAGCAATGACGATCAGGAATTTTACCCAGGTATTGCCGGGGAGCTTATCCCAAAGAATTCCGTACATGGCTTACTTATACCTCCTGTAGTGCGGACGGTGGCTGCGCACCTTCGGTCTTTGCAACCTGCTCTGTCAGCATGGCGTGGATGATCATGCGCTCCGCGTTGGAGAACTGCGGGTGACACGTCGTAAGTGTGAGCACAGACTCAAGCCCCTCTGGGGCTTGCTCATCTTTAAATTGATGCATATCTGTGCCTGGGATTGCCGCGATGGTAGTCACGTCTGCGGGAACAGTGATGTGACGGCCCTGCACTCCCGCATAGTCACCAGTGGTAACACGACTTACTTGTGCGTCATTCAGGCATGCGCGCGCTGTTTGCTCGCGGGTAGCTTGGTCAGGCGCGTCAATAGGCAAGACTCGGTATACGTTCCACGATGTTTGTGTTTCCACCACGATGGCGTCACAAGCTTGCAATAAGCCAAGGTCATTGAAGGGCGCGCCTTTGCCCACACGGTGGCCAGCAACCGCGAAATTTCCACGCTCACCCGGCATAGCAGTATCCACATAGTGCCCAGGACCCCGCAACAGATCCCAGTCAGTAGTTCCCTCTACGATCGCAAACTGGTAATCGGAACCAAACGCTGGCACGTACATGCGCGCGAATGCCTCGCCGAGCTCAGCGGAAACACCTTTTCGAGGGTTAATGCGCTTGTTCTCCCACTCATCCTCCATGTGCTGTTCTACCTTCTCCTGTGCACGCTGTGCCTCAAGGTTCGTCCAAAAGGCTTCGTAGAAAGCGAAAGACAGTAGTAGAACACCAACCGTTAAAAACACTTCGCCAGCGACAAGACTAATGCTTAGCTTACGGCGCCGTGTACGGCTGGATTGTTGCTTGAGCTGGGGCTCGGTGCTCATCGCTACTGGGCCTTTCTTTCGAACTGCCTCTTTAGGGCAGCTATGTACGGCAAGGTGGAGTCAATGTTTGGAAGTCTACCTAGTTACTCGAAATAGCCGTAAATAGTCACAGACGCCTTTGGCAGGCGATAATGAGTAAGTAACGCTGCGTTACTTATAGATCGAAGGGAGCGCTTTTCGTGGGATTGTTTGAAATCTTTGCCTATCCAGTCTCCGGTTTGCTGAAACTGTGGCACTTGCTGTTTAACGGCCTGCTTGGATTTAGTATTTCCACAGCGTGGGTCTTATCACTGTTTGGCCTCGTGCTCACGGTGCGCGCGTTGATTGCGCCGTTTTCGTGGATGCAGATCCGTGCGGGACGTCTGGGTGTATTGATGCGCCCACACCTGCGTAAGCTGGCGCAAGAGTACGCGCAGAATCGCACGCCGGAGGGATTGGCAAAGTACCGGCAGGCCCAGAAAGATCTGAGAAAAGAGTACGGGTATAACCCCGCTGCGGGTTGCTTGCCCCTGTTTATTCAGATTCCGGTGTTCCTGGGTTTGTATCGTGTCCTGATCCGGATTGCGCGCCCGGTTGAGGGGGTAGACGCGAGCTCACATCCACACATCGGTTTCTTGTCGCCGGAGGATGTGTCGAGCTTTTTGGCGTCTGAGGTCTCCGGCGTTCCTTTGCCGGCCTTCCGTTTGCTTGGCGACGAGCGCCTCGCAGCCATGGGCACAACTCCCGAGGCTGTCCAAGCCTTCATCGCGCCCTTTGTCATTGCCGCGTGCTGCTTTGCATTCGTGAGCATGCTGATTTCTTCCATCCGCAACCGCAACTCGCTGGACTACACCTCAGGCGTTTCCATCGTTTCGCAGCGAATTGTGTACATCATGATGATTATGGGGCCGTTGTTGCTAGCAACAGCGGGATTCTCCGGTGCGATCCCAGTGGCTATTGCCATGTATTGGGTGGCGGGTAACTGCTGGACGCTGCTTCAGTCGGCTGTCATTTACTTCCTCATTTGGAAGAAGTACCCGTACCCTCCTGAGCACTTTGAGCTTCAGCGAACCACAAAGGCTGAGGCCAAGGAACGCATTAAGGAAAAGCGCCGTCACAAGCGCCTGCGTCGAAAGGCGTTGGTCAGCAAACGTGCCAAGCAAGAGCACCTAGCGCTGGTGGCTAAGAAAACGGAAGAGAAAGAACAGCGCGCCCGCGAACGCGCAGAGGCGCGTGCCGTGGAACGTGAATACGCTGCTCAGCAACGCGAAGCGCGTCAGAAAGCTAAATTGAATAGTCGGCAGGCGGAGCAGAAAGAAGCTGCACAGCCAGATCACGAGCCGTCCGGAGAGAATCGTTCGAGTGATTCAGACGCCCACCAGCTAGACCACCATCAAGGAAAACCATCAGCTGCTGAGCCTGAGTAACACCAGGGTAACCATTTTTGGCCTCAAGCAATTGGGTCATAGTGTCTTGCATCCAGCGGCGATGCTCCATCACAGCCGCCACAATCCCGCGTTCAGTTTCAGTTTCTGGGCGCGGGTATTCGTTTGCCGCGTTGAGGAAGTGTGATCCTCGGAAGTCTTTCTTAGGTTCTTCATCAAGCGATTGGTCAAAGAAGGCAAGGATCTTTTGTGCTGGATCATCCATATCTTGGGTGCGCTCGTAGTAGGCATCACGCCACTGCTGATCTAGGGCTTCGATGTAGGCAATGACGAGCGCATCTTTGGAGCCGAACAGTGAGTAGAGACTTGCCTTTGCTACGTCAGCTTCACGCAGGATGCGGTCAATACCGATGACTCGGATGCCCTCGGTGGCAAAGAGAGCTGTGGCAGAGTCCAGGAGGCGCTGGCGTGGTGAGGGGCGGTTCCTACGCCTTCCTGACGTGGTGGACTTTGCAGTCTTTGTAGCCTTGGTTGCCACTGGCTTCCTCACCCTCATTTTTCACTCTAATGCGGTTTTAACAAACTGACGCGTTCTACTATATACAAACCGGTTGGTCTATATCATGTCGAGGCCGGAAAACAGCATGTCAAAGTACTTGTGGCACAAAAATAAGCCCCCAGGGGATTCCCTGAGGGCCTAAGTTTAATTTACGTGTCGTTACTTGCGGCCACGAACTGCGTTCACGATGGTGAGCAGGATAACTGCGCCAAGCAAGCAGGTGAAGAAGGAGAACCAAAGTCCGCCGCCTGCTACGTCAACACCGAAGAGGTTAAGGAGGAAGCCACCCAGCAGACCACCAACAACACCAACGACGATGTTCAAGCCGATGCCCTGCTCCGCGTCAGTGCCCTTAAACTTGGATGCGATCCAACCTGCGAGGCCACCGATAATGATCCAACCAAAGATACCCAATCCGAGCATTTCTAAGTCCTTTCAAAAAGTTTATCTAACAACAACCACCGTAGGTGAACTTGGAGCCCTGAGCCACCGGAAAGAACTCTTGTTCTATTTTTTTCATACTTTTTCCGGCCATTTGTAACCAATACAAACTGACGCAAAAGCTACTGACCTGTAGGGTCTTATTACTTGATCACAAACTCATCACAATTAGGAAAAATCTGTAGGGAATACGAAAATTCCCTCGTTTCCGCCAGATCTCTGGTCAAAAACAAGGGAATTAACGTTCGCTATATCTACGTACTCAGACGGATACTCGCGAAAATGTCTACAGGATCACGAGCCCCCGTGTAGTGGAAGCCCCTACAGCGCTTAACCCTCTACAGGGCGCACTACTACCATTGGGCATGGAGAAGACTGCAGGAGGGCGCGTGAGGTGGAACCAAGCAGCATTCCACGGAAGCCTCCACGGCCATGGGAGCCCACAACCAGCAGCTGTGCATCTTTACTTGCATCAACCAGTGCGCGAACTGGACGGTCACGGGTAATGACCATCTCAACTTCTACATCTGGGTACTTGGCCAGAAGTGGCTCAAGGCGTTCATGCAGAACCTGGGTTTGCTCGTCCTCAATAACGTTCCACTCCTGCTGAGCAGCGGCAAGGCCTGCGAGTGATGCCTGGACCTGCATGTCCATCCACGTGTGGACTGCCACTAGCTTGCTGCCACGAGCCTGCGCCTCAGCAAAGGCGAATTCGGTGGCTAGCTGGGAGATGTCGGATCCATCCACGCCTACCACTACTGGGCCGTACTTGTTCAACTCAGTTACGTGGTTGTCCTCGCGAACAACAACCACTGGGCAGTTCGCATGGGATACCACAGCTGCTGAGACGGAGCCCATAACCATACCGGACAGGCCACCTAGTCCTCGAGATCCCATGACCAGCATGGTGACATCGGAGCTCATCTCCAAAAGCATGTCAATTGGGGAGCCCTCAGCGATGGTGTAACCAATCTTGATATCTGGGGCTACTTCATGCGCGATGTCGCGCGCAGCCTCGATTTTCTCCATGGTTTCGGCCTGGAGCTCGTCGAAAAGCTCCTGCGGTGGAACCATACCCTCCGCGTAGAGGAACTGAGGCATGGTGTAACTTGCCGCCAACCGTAGAGGGACACCACGCTTCATAGCAGTATTAGCAGCCCAACGAACAGCGTTATTGGAGGCGTCAGAGCCATCAACAGCAACGACGACAATGTTCTCGGCAGTCATTTCTCAATACCTTTCTCAAGATGTTCCCACCAGCTGATCCGACGGGAACACTATGCACACCCGCACATAGAATTCATCTGTTATTGTACGCGCCTATATCCAGCTGTACAGGGTGGTTAGTACCAGTTTGGGGGTAAATGAATACCCGCCACTGCCCTGTCAAAAAATGGCAGGTCACGGCGGGGTTAGATCATTACACAGCAGTGGTTGCAGCCTCAGCGTTAGCTGGGAACAACACGGCATACAGCATCTTGAAGAAATCCGCGATGACTGCGCCGATACCGTTTGAGAAGAACTCCACTGCCGGAGCGAGAATAGCGTTAAAATCCATACTCACACGATACTAGGTTAGAGGTAGGTTAGGAAACCTTTTTCGGCAGGATATTATTAGTTCTTATGCAATCACGCCAGATCACTATTCCGCGCGGCCAAGCTCCCCTGCCGGTCAAGGAGGGACTGAACCCCTCCCGAGTCCGCATTGGACCAGAGTTCGCTGGGGCCACGGCGTTCGATTTTGTCTGGCACCTGATCTCTTCCCAGCGTTATCGTGCCGACGACGACAACGAGGCTGCCGTCGCCGCGCGCTTTGCCCGCGGCGAGGTGGTCATCGTCTCTGGCATGAAGGGGCTCGTGGCCGAGCCCCACGATACCCTGCCAGAAGGATTAGACCTCTGGTTTTACCGCACTCCCGTGCCCGAACCCGAGGTTCCTTACACACCCGAAGTCATTTTTGAAGATGACAACCTACTGGTAGTGGATAAACCTCCCTTTATGTCCACCATGCCGCGCGGTAAACACATCACCCAGACCGTGACCGTTCACATGCGCCGCGTCACCGGAAATGACGAACTCTCGCCTGCACATCGGCTAGATCGGCTCACTAGTGGTGTCCTCGTCATGACTAAACATCGGGGCGTGCGCGGCGCCTACCAAGAGCTCTTTGCTAGGAAACAGGCTCAGAAAACGTACACCGCTATCGCCGCGTACAAGGAGGCGCTAGCCGACGGCGCGCTGTGGCGCGACCGAATGGTCAAGAACTCGGGCACCATGCAGGCCGAAATCGTGGCCGGCGAGCCCAACGCTGAGACCGAACTTGTGGGTGTCGATAAGCTTGACCTGAAGGAACAAGGCCGCCTGGAGAATCTCCACGGGCCCCAACCATTACTGGGTGTGTACTGGCTCAAACCTCACACGGGCAAGACCCATCAGCTGCGCCTGCACATGAATGCAGCAGGCGTACCTATTCTGGGCGATCCAATTTATCCCACCGTGCTACCGGAGTCTGCTGAGAACTTTCTCAAACCGCTGCACTTGTGTGCACACAGTCTAGAATTCACTGACCCAATTACGAACCAAAAGCGTCACTTCACTGCTTTAAGGCGCTTCTAGCACGAGATTTCGCCCAGCTTTTTCAAACTACATAAAACGGTGCGACCTAGGTCCTCAAAACCTGGTACTAGCCCGAGAGCCATCCCACCTAAGCCAAATAACGGATGATGGCGCCCCACCATGACATGCTCATTGTGGCCTTCCCGCCCGCCGATCACCCCAGCAGGATCCAACGTCGGCTTCTCATGTGTTCAGTGGTTTGATCGTGAGGCAAACGGCGTGTGGGGTAGCAACTGGGCCGTACGGAGTTCTAAATTCGCTACTCGTCTCTGGAGCCCACTCCTCGTACAGCGTACGAGATTCACTGCTTGCAGCGTAACCGTTAAGGGTATAGAGCGGCAGCCTTTGAGCTGCGCCTCTATCAAAGACTCAACAACTTACAAAAAGGGCCAGGAAGGGATTTTTTCCCAACCTGACCCCACTTGTCTAAAGAAACTAGTTAGTTTCTTCCATCTCACGGATGTCTGCCTGAAGCTGCAGACGCTCAAGACGCTCCAAATCCTCAATGGAAACCAACGCAGCAACAGAGCGGCCGTGCTCGGTGATGATTACACGATGATTCTGTTCCTCAACACGCTGAACAAGGCGGGAAAGAGATAGCTTTGCGTCACGAACGGTGATTGGTGCTTCGCGGGTCAAATCGGTGGAAAGATGCTGCATTTACTCTTCTTCTCTCTATCTCAACAACTTCTTTTTACTTCTTCACTCGCATCGAGATCACGACGAAATGTGAGGCTTCATAATGCGAGTTTTCATCATAAGCGTCGGTGGCCGAAACACCTAACGCAAACGTTTGCTCACATACTAACGGATACTCAGCCAAACACAAATCAGCCCAAAAAAGAACATTTATCATGGCCTTTTAGGGCGAAAAATGTGCAATCCAGCTCAGAACAAACACATCACTGAAGTTCGTCACAAACTGGGATCAAAAGCAATGAAATCCGCTAACTTTGCAAGCCAAGGCCGAGGTTATCAGAGCAAAATAAACGTGAACGGACACTGTGAGTGAACAGTTAATAAACGGTTCGCTAGAAATTCGTTAACGCGAAGTACCTCTGCACTGCCCGCTGATAGGGGATGATGAAGCCTTGAAGATCCGAAAGAAGATCTAGAGAGCTAATACCGAGCATCTATGCGAACAATGTGGCCGAAAGTACCGAGTGTTTAGCTGGTGTGAACAGAATAATTGACAACTTCGAAGAAGAACACGAAGGAAGGCATGCGAAGAACCCCGTTGGTCCTGGTGATCAACGGGGCTCTTTGTTGTTAAGTTTTTGGTCGGCGGTGACTTACTCTCCCACACCCTCCCGAGTGCAGTACCATCAGCGCTGTCGGGCTTAGCTTCCGGGTTCGGAATGGGACCGGGCGTGGCCCCGACGCTATAACCACCGACACATCTATTACTGAGTGTGGACACAACCGCCTTGGTGGGGTGTGTTGTGTTGTGTCAGATACTGCATAGTGGACGCGTAGTCTATTACTGTTTTTGTTCGTAGAATGTTGTGGGTTTGTTGTTGGTTGTTTGTTGGTAAATTAGTACCAGTCGCCTTCACACCTTGCGGTGCTTCCAGGTCTGGCCTATCAACCCCATAGTCTGTGGGGTACCTCAAATGAAACCTTATCTTAAAACAGGCTTCCCGCTTAGATGCTTTCAGCGGTTATCCCTTCCGTACGTAGCCAACCAGCTATGCCCCTGGCGGGACAACTGGCACACTAGAGGTACGTCCGTCCCGGTCCTCTCGTACTAGGGACAGCCTTTTTCAAGTTTCAACGCGCGCGGCGGATAGAGACCGAACTGTCTCACGACGTTCTAAACCCAGCTCGCGTGCCGCTTTAATGGGCGAACAGCCCAACCCTTGGGACCTACTCCAGCCCCAGGATGCGACGAGCCGACATCGAGGTGCCAAACCATCCCGTCGATATGGACTCTTGGGGAAGATCAGCCTGTTATCCCCGGGGTACCTTTTATCCGTTGAGCGACACCACTTCCACTCGTAGGTGCCGGATCACTAGTCCCTACTTTCGTACCTGCTTGAGCTGTCGCTCTCACAGTCAAGCTCCCTTGTGCACTTACACTCAACACCTGATTGCCAACCAGGCTGAGGGAACCTTTGGGCGCCTCCGTTACGTTTTAGGAGGCAACCGCCCCAGTTAAACTACCCACCAGGCACTGTCCCCAACCCAGATCATGGGCCAAGGTTGAGATGCTCAATTCGATCAGAGTGGTATTTCAACTTGCGACTCCGCATCACCTAGCGATGATGAATCAACGTCTCCCACCTATCCTACACAAACCGAACCAAACACCAATACCAAGCTATAGTGAAGGTCCCGGGGTCTTTTCGTCCTGCCGCGCGTAACGAGCATCTTTACTCGTACTGCAATTTCACCGGGCCTGTGGTTGAGACAGCAGGGAAGTCGTTACGCCATTCGTGCAGGTCGGAACTTACCCGACAAGGAATTTCGCTACCTTAGGATGGTTATAGTTACCACCGCCGTTTACTGGGGCTTAAATTCTCCGCTTCGCAACCACAAGGGTTGCTAACAGGTCCTCTTAACCTTCCAGCACCGGGCAGGCGTCAGTCCGTATACATCAACTTCCACGTTTTCGCACGGACCTGTGTTTTTAATAAACAGTCGCTTCCCTCTATTCTCTGCGACCACCACCAGCTCAACCAGTCTGTCACCAGCAGTGGTCCCCCTTCTCCCGAAGTTACGGGGGCATTTTGCCGAGTTCCTTAACCACAGTTCACCCGATCGCCTTAGTATTCTCTACCTGACCACCTGTGTCGGTTATGGGTACGGGCCATATGTGCACTCGCTAGAGGCTTTTCTCGGCAGTACAGGATCACCAACATCCCCAACAATGGGTACGCATCACGCCTCACCCTCATGTGGCACGGATTTACCTATGCCACGGGCTGCACGCTTACACCACAATCCAATAAGTGGCTCGGCTACCACACTGCGTCACCCCATCACTTGGCTACTACCAACGAAGGTCCCACGCACACACACACCACAACTAATCAAAGAAAAGCAGTGGAGGTGTGTGGGTGGTTAGTACCATTGATTCACCACTGGGCGCGCACACACGGGTACCAGAATATCAACTGGTTGTCCATCGACTACGCCTGTCGGCCTCGCCTTAGGTCCCGACTCACCCTGGGAAGATTAGCTTAACCCAGGAACCCTTAGTCATTCGGCGGATAAGTTTTTCACTTATCATTCGTTACTCATGCCTGCATTCTCACTCGCACACACTCCACACCCGCAGGTTACCCTGGTGCTTCACAGTCGTGCACGACGCTCCCCTACCCAACAACACCCAAGGGTGTTATTGCCGCGGTTTCGGCGGTGTACTTGAGCCCCACTACATTGTCGGCGCAGAACCACTCGACCAGTGAGCTATTACGCACTCTTTCAAGGGTGGCTGCTTCTAAGCCAACCTCCTGGCTGTCTTCGCGATCCCACATCCTTTTCCACTTAGTACACTCTTAGGGGCCTTAACCGGCGATCTGGGCTGTTTCCCTCTCGACCAACGGAGCTTATCCCCCGCAGTCTCACTGCTGTACTCTCACTTTGACCGGCATTCGGAGTTTGGCTGACATTGCTAAGATTGTGGTCCCGCTCAACCAACCAGTAGCTCTACCTCCGGCAAGAAACATACAACGCTGCACCTAAATGCATTTCGGGGAGAACCAGCTATCACGGAGTTTGATTGGCCTTTCACCCCTACCCACAGCTCATCCCCTCAGTTTTCAACCTAAGTGGGTTCGCGCCTCCACAGCATCTTACTGCTGCTTCACACTGGCCATGGGTAGATCACCCCGCTTCGGGTCCAGAACATGCCACTCACACACCCTCATTAGGATTCGCTTTCGCTACGGCTACCCCACCCGGGTTAACCTCGCGACATGCCGCTGACTCGCAGGCTCATTCTTCAAAAGGCACGCCATCACCCCACAAGTGGAGGCTCTGACGGATTGTAAGCACACGGTTTCAGGTACTATTTCACTCCCCTCCCGGGGTACTTTTCACCATTCCCTCACGGTACTCATCCGCTATCGGTCACACTGAGTATTTAGGCTTACCGGGTGGTCCCGGCAGATTCACAGCAGATTCCACGAGCCCGCTGCTACTCGGGAACACAATCAAAAAACACCATCATGCTTTCACGTACGGGACTCTCACCCACTACGGTAGACCATTCCAAGCCACTTCCGTTAACACAACAAGCAATTTTCCAGCAGTCGGTAGCCTACTGACGATCATGCCCCACAACACCACACACGCAACCCCTACCAGGTATCACACGCACATGGTTTAGCCTCATCCACGTTCGTTCGCCACTACTAGCAGAATCACAATTGTTTTCTTCTCCTACGGGTACTGAGATGTTTCACTTCCCCGCGTAACCCCCACAACAGCTATGAATTCACTGAAGGGTAACCGCACATAACCACGGCCAGGTTTCCCCATTCGGACATCCTCGGATCAACGCTCTATTGGCAACTCCCCGAGGCTTAACGCAGCCTTACACGTCCTTCATCGGCTCAGCATGCCAAGGCATCCACCGTGTGCCCTTAACCAAACAACACAACAAACAGATACTCACAAACAAAAAACACTAAGAACAAAAAAGAATAGAATCTTTTCACTCAAAAAAATGAAGAAAAAACATATTCACACACATCACAATCAAAAAACACAATTTTTGACCACGATGAAAATGCAAAAAATACGCGTCCACTATACAGTTCTCACACAACACACCAACCACAACAACCACCAACACAAACCGTGCCGATACTTATTATCGTTGGCCACAGGAACAAACAATGTTGCCCCAGACACCCAACAGCATGCCAACCACTTCAAACTTATTTTGTCTTTTTATAACGTTGACTTTAAAAGACTTAACTGAACCAGGCACCACCGGAAACAATCAGTGTTTCCCAGTCATGACACCTTTGGGTGTGCTCCACCCGGATAAAATATGTGCCGCACGGTAACCACCATGCGGACTTGAAAATAATAATGCTCCTTAGAAAGGAGGTGATCCAGCCGCACCTTCCGGTACGGCTACCTTGTTACGACTTCGTCCCAATCGCCAATCCCACCTTCGACCACTCCCTCCACAAAATGTGGTTAGGCCATGGGCTTCGGGTGTTACCAACTTTCATGACGTGACGGGCGGTGTGTACAAGGCCCGGGAACGTATTCACCGCAGCGTTGCTGATCTGCGATTACTAGCGACTCCGACTTCATGGGGTCGAGTTGCAGACCCCAATCCGAACTGAGGCCGGCTTTCAGCGATTCGCTCACCCTCACAGGCTCGCAGCGCGTTGTACCGACCATTGTAGCATGTGTGAAGCCCTGGACATAAGGGGCATGATGATTTGACGTCATCCCCACCTTCCTCCGAGTTAACCCCGGCAGTCTCTCATGAGTCCCCGCCATAACGCGCTGGCAACATAAGACAAGGGTTGCGCTCGTTGCGGGACTTAACCCAACATCTCACGACACGAGCTGACGACAACCATGCACCACCTGTACACCAGCCACAAAGGGAAGATACATCTCTGCACCCGTCCGGTGTATGTCAAGCCCAGGTAAGGTTCTTCGCGTTGCATCGAATTAATCCACATGCTCCGCCGCTTGTGCGGGCCCCCGTCAATTCCTTTGAGTTTTAGCCTTGCGGCCGTACTCCCCAGGCGGGGCGCTTAATGCGTTAGCTACGGCACAGAAGTCGTGGAAGACCCCTACACCTAGCGCCCACCGTTTACGGCATGGACTACCAGGGTATCTAATCCTGTTCGCTCCCCATGCTTTCGCTCCTCAGCGTCAGTTACTGCCCAGAGACCTGCCTTCGCCATCGGTGTTCCTCCTGATATCTGCGCATTCCACCGCTACACCAGGAATTCCAGTCTCCCCTACAGCACTCAAGTTATGCCCGTATCGCCTGCACGCCCGAAGTTAAGCCCCGGGATTTCACAGACGACGCGACAAACCACCTACGAGCTCTTTACGCCCAGTAAATCCGGACAACGCTCGCACCCTACGTATTACCGCGGCTGCTGGCACGTAGTTAGCCGGTGCTTCTTATACAGGTACCGTCACAAAACGCTTCGTCCCTGTCGAAAGAGGTTTACAACCCGAAGGCCGTCATCCCTCACGCGGCGTCGCTGCATCAGGCTTGCGCCCATTGTGCAATATTCCCCACTGCTGCCTCCCGTAGGAGTCTGGGCCGTATCTCAGTCCCAATGTGGCCGATCACCCTCTCAGGCCGGCTACCCGTCGACGCCTTGGTAGGCCATTACCCCACCAACAAGCTGATAGGCCGCGGGCTCATCCCTAACCGAAAAAACTTTCCACAACCAACACTAAATGGCTGTCCTATCCGGTATTAGACCCAGTTTCCCAAGCTTATCCCGAAGTTAGGGGCAGATCACCCACGTGTTACTCACCCGTTCGCCACTCGAGTACCCAAGCAAGCTTGGGCCTTTCCGTTCGACTTGCATGTGTTAAGCACGCCGCCAGCGTTCGTCCTGAGCCAGGATCAAACTCTCCACAAAAAATAAGTTAAAAAACCTATTAGGCTTCGTGAAAAGCCCAACCAAAACTGGCAAAAAACAAACAACCAGCACAAACAACAAAAGTTGTTCACAAATGATTGTCCAAAAAATAATAGATGAAAAAACAAGAACACAATCCGACGAGGAAAAACTGCTCTTGCACGCTTCGTCAAACTAAGCGGGAACATCTAACGTTAATTCAACATGATTAACAAGGGCGAAAAAACAACAACCCTTGCCGGCCACACCAAACAACAAGCCCCACAAAGCCAACAAAACAAAATAAAAAGTACATTGGCACACTATTGAGTTCTCAAACAACACACCCACTCAAAACCACACAACCACACAACATGATCGAAAGCTTCAAGGGAAATGATTACCGTCCCGCTCGTTTTCCTCCCGCCATCTCCTGCAATCAGGGGGCGCTGTCGGTCGCGGCGACTCACATAAAGTTACACACTCTTAAACATTTACACAACTCTGCTGGTCAAAGCGGTTTTTTGAAGTTAAGTAGTGGTCGTTAAAACTACGTTTACAAGCTTTAGTTTTTTATACCTGCGAGTTTTTTATACCTGCGCTTCCTCGCAAGGTAGTCATTAATAGAGGGCGAATGTGCAGCTACCAGTCGTTTCCCCCTGGCAGGAAACAAAACATATTTGTGTTGGTGTCTCTTTGTGGTTCATAGAGCAATCATGTTCATACGCGTTGCTACCGGATTAACCGCTTGGTTTTCACCGCTGCACTTCTCCAAGGCATCGGGTTATTCCTCGACCCTATGGATTAGGTCGATGGCGGATAACTAGGAGGTAGAACGTATTTAAATGAGGCAACTTAGTATCACCGCTCTTACTGCCCTTATATTGCCTACTGCAGATGCAATTCACAATCCGATTGCCGCTTTAAGTATCAGCATTTCGCTCCACCGTATTCCGCGCATTGCCATTAATCCCTTCGGGAAGCTCCACGTCGATGCCCGTCAGTACGGTGCGGCCCATCACGGCAGCGTTGTCCTAACAGGCCATTTCCTCGATCTGCAGGACATCATGAGCTTTGAGCTGACGAGCAATTGCGCGCAATAGAGTGGTTTTGCCGGCGCCGTTTACACCCATAATCCCGTGGATGGTGTCGGCGCGAGTGCACGCTCATCCACGGAGAGAACGCTTCTTCCGTACCCGAAGGAGAGGCCGCTGGCGTAAGCAACAGCCTTCTAACCTTCCATCATCTCTTGTGTTCTTCTCTAGCTACTCATGGACTTTTTTAGGCCGCTATCTGGAATTACCAACCTGGTTCCGTGGCTGCCCGTCCAAATACTCCAGAAACTCCATGCACCGATGAGCACCATTGGGATGCATACCGCTAGTGCGACGGGGCCAACTACAGCCCACACGTATTGGTCTTCAACGTTGAGGAATGTGGAGAGGAAGAAGATCACAAACATCAGCAGAATGATGTTGGATCCCTTTGGCATTCGTGCTGCCAAAGGAACGTACGCAACAGATACAACAGTCCACGTAATCCATGCGAGTACGAACTTTGTTAGTGATTCTTGGACCAGTTCGTAGTTAAAGACAGTTGCTATAAGTAACGCAACGTTACCTATAACAACATTCCCCAAGAACGTTGCGGTCGTGGCGTGGATGAGGAACTGCTTCCGGGGTAGACCGAAAGCCTGCCAAGCACCAGCTCCACCACGCATAACAACCATGCCAGGGATTAGCACGCTCGCTGTGAAGACTCCGATGTAGGCCAGCCAGAATGCTGGGCTCGTTAGGCCATCCTCAAATACGTCCCCGAAGGATCCAAACAAGAGCGCCACTGTGATCAGGACCGTGAGAATGATGGTGGCTTTAAAGCTAGGAATCCACACGTGTTGTGTGGCTGGAGTAGCAAGGTACCCGCTCGAGGTGCCCCTGGAATCGGAGTTCACAGTAGTTGTGCCATTGAAAAACTGCATTACTTTCTGATCCGCGGCTCGGTCAGCAATACCCCAGTAGTGCACGGGCAGAAAAGCGAGGAACAAGGCGATGCAGCCAATCCACGTCCACGCAGAAGAACCCGGCAGAAACAGTACGGCGGCCAGGAGGCCCATCGGCACCACTATCATCAGTTCACTGATGAAGCCCTGCTTTCGGGATAGCCCCAGCGCTGTGTACTGTTTGTTTTCGCCGATGAGTTGGGTTGGCAATAGTACGGACACGACCACGAATCCGAGCACATTCATGCTCGTAACTCCGGCCATTCGAAGAACTACCAGGGAGAGAACCCATAGGGCAAAACCAATCAGAGCCCCCAGGGATGGGACGTTAGTCAGCCGTGTTTTCCACAGTTGAGCGTACATGTTTGCCTCCTTAGGAGCTCTCAATGAGCGCGGTCATGACGTCGTCCAGCTCGGCTGGGCGCGTGGTCGCGCCCTGGTAGAGCGCGGCGTTGTCTGCGGTGGTCAGGACGTCGATAAGCCCTGCCCCTTCGGTGCGGCGAATCTCGCCGTCGTTGGTTCCTAGGCCGCGGCCGAGCACGTGCACGTAGGCCCCGTCCAGCTTCTCGACGTCGGCCCGGTGCGCGATGCGGCCATCGCGGCCGAGCACCGTCACGGTGTCTAGGATCTTGGCGGATTCCTCGATGTGGTGCGTGGCGAGGATGATGGTGCGCGGAAGAAGCTGCGCCTCTGCCATCAAGGTGCGGTAGAAAATCTCGCGGTTGGCTACGTCTAGGCCAACGTAAGGTTCGTCGAGAAGCGTTAGTTCACAGCGAGCAGCAAGGCCCACGATGATGCCCACCATGGAGCGCTGACCGCGAGAAAGTGCGTCATAGCGCGCGGACTCATCAAGACCGAATTCATTAATCAGCTGCTGCGCGAGCTCCGTATTGAACGTAGGCTCCCAGCGTTTGGCAGCCATATCGATGATTGCACGCACCTTCCAGCTCCCAGGAAAAGGAACGTCAATGCCAGCGTAGACGGTGCGGGCCATGGTGTCCGGATTGTCAAAGACAGGCTGCCCGTCCATGGTGACAGCACCATCGCTTGCCTTGACTTGGCCGGCGAGGATGGAGAGCAAGGTGGACTTGCCCGTGCCGTTGCGGCCCAGCAGGCCGTGAATCTGATTCGGCGCGAAGTCAAGATCGACGCTATCCAGAACGAGTTTGGTCTTGTAGTACTTGGTTAGATTGCTGGTGGAGATCATTTGTACAGCCCTCGGCTTTCTGCAACTGCCTCGATGAGTGTGTGGATTTCTTCGCGGGTGAAGTCGAGCTTTACGGCTTCATCAATGAGTGGGACGATGTAGTTTTCAGCCATAGTGTCTTTGCGCCTTGACGTAATCAAGGTTTTGGCTTGGTCAGTGACGAACATGCCTATTCCTCTTCTCTTCTCCAGCACGCCAATCTCTACGAGGAGCGTGAGACCCTTGCGGGCAGTGGCAGGGTTGATAGCGTGGAACGCGGCGAGCTCATTAGTGCTCGGTGCTTGGTCGCCCGGCGCGAGCGTTCCATCCACGATGGAGTCTTCAATCAGACTCGCGATCTGACGAAACAGTGGTGCTGTTGAATCATCCATTGCTTCCGCCTTTCTTGTTGTGATCGCCCAGTTGGTTATATGGTTAGTTACTTGTGTAACTAACCATATAACCGATTCCGACAATGCGCAAGAGATGTGACAGGTGTGACCAAAAAATCATGTGCCAATGACCTGCCAAAACAGTTATTTCCTCGACGCGGGTGAACAAAATAAGGCATGCTAGTTGGTAATAAAACAAGCAAAATTAATTAGCAATTAAAAGAAATTAGACAACCATGCTCGAAAGAACACAGATCTTTGTCGACACCTCGTACCTATTGGCCAGCTTTTACAACTCGTGGGAAATTGGAGCCCGCGCACAGTTAGAAATTGACCTACCCGAAGTTGTTGCCACCTTGGGCCAGATGGTGCAGCAACAATTAGGACAGCAAGTCCACCGTCAACTTTGGTACGACGGCATCCCTGACACCGGCCCACACCGTTACCAGCGTGCACTACGCACCTGTGACGGTGTGCAACTGCGTGCAGGCCAGCTCATCGAGTGGGGTGAGCGCCGCACCCAAAAAGCTGTCGATACCCGCCTCGTGGCTGACATGGTCCTCAGTGGCGTACGCCGCGAGTTCACTGACATCGTGCTCGTTTCTGGTGATGCAGACATGATCCCAGGCGTCCAGGAAGCAGTTAACGCAGGTGTCCGAGTACACCTCTACGGCTTTGGCTGGGACTCCATGTCCTCAGCGCTGCGCCACGCCTGCGACTCCACCACCATCCTGGATCCGCGCGAAGACTTCTCTGACTGCATGCAGCTCGAAGTTCTCGAAGGCCCCCTGCCGCCCGTTGTGCGCGGACAGGCTGAATGCAACCAAGACGCCGAAGGCGGCCACGGTGAAGAGTGCCCTCATGATGCAGACACTGAGCCACGTCCTGGAACTACTGAGTACAATCCTCAATCTCCAGCTGCACACTCTTCAGACCAATCCGACGCCCCAGACGCAGAAGCTGTCCATCAGGACCTAGGCGCAGATCGCCTCAAGGCTCATCACCAGCAGATGGCGTCCATGACGGGTGACCAAGATCGTTCCGCTGAGGATCATGTCACCGAGGACCACACCAAAGAACCAGAACAGGTAGTTCTGGAGCCGGAAGTTCTAGACGCGGAACCAGAGGCAGAACCACACCCAACACCTGCCACCATGGCCCATGCTCACCACAAGCCAGCGGACACCAACCGCGAAGAGGTACGCAAGCCTGGTCACCGCACAATTCGGGTCACCTCCCGTATTGAGGAATCTGTGGAACTCACCGTCAGCGATGACGACAACGAGGACGCACAACAACCGCAGTCTGCACCAACTCCGGCATCCATGAAGCCGCGGGCAACCCCCGCGCCAAACCCTTCCATGATGGCACCGCGACGTAAGCTGCGCTCCCGCTATGTACCACTCCCCAATGAGGTATGGGCATCAGCCGGTTACCAAACCCCGTTCGATGTGGGTCAGCAATACGCTGTCTGGTGGTACGACAACGCAGCCACGCCAGAACAACGAGATTCCGCTCACCTGCTCTCCGGAGGCGGGCTCCCACCAGAGATCGATCGGCCACTGCTCCAGTTTGCTTGCGAGACTCTTCACGAGTACACCCTGACCGAGTCTCAGCGCGTGAATCTTCGTGACGGATTCCACTCCGGCATACGCAGTCTCCTCATCAACAACCAGAAGAAGCAGTAAAGGCAAACATAAACGGCTTCAAACATAAACGGCTTTAAGCAGGGCTACCTCCGGTTTTCAGCCGGACTTACTAGGTAGTTGCCACCGAACGGAGGTATCGCCCCCTAGGCTGCTTGCCTCTATAGACGTAAAGAACTGCCTCTTTCCTAAGACCTCGTGATCTAGGAAGAGGCAGTTCTTTACGTTTTTAAACCTATAACCTTCTTCAGGTTCTACTGCTCAGGCTTGCCAGCAGCTTGCTTGTCCACGTCATCAGCAACGGCTTCTTCTGCAGCTTCCTCTGCAGCTTCGAGCTGCGGCGCCTTCTTGTCATTTTCTAGCTCATTGCCGCCAGCCATGGACGCACGAATTTCCTCAAGCCGAGATTTTGCGCGCATATCAGTGCCAGCTGCGTCAATCTCTGCCATGGCCGCGCCAGTACCGTTCTGGATTAGCTCCTGGGAACCAAGCGCATTTGCGTAGCGCTGCTCAATCTTGGCGCGAACTGAGTCCAAGGTGGGGACGTCTCCGTCCGGGGTGAGCGCGGAGTCATTCATGGACTCAATAGCAGCATTGTTCGCTTCCTGCATACGGGTCTGATTGACCTGGTTGCGCATCTGATCAATCTGCGCCAGCTGATCCTTCAGGCGAGCCTCAGACTGCTGAACCTGAGACTGAGCCTGCTGCGCAGCCTGAACGGCCTGAGCATGGAGTGTCTTAGTTTCCTCTAGCTCAGTTTCAGCAGACACGAGCTGGGATGCGTAGATCTCCGCAGCGTTAGAGTACTCCTGCGCTTTCACCGCATCACCGGAAACGTTAGCCTTATCGGCAAGATTGATAGCGGTACGCGCCTGCTCAGTGAGCTTGGTTTGCTCCTCGATCAGGCGGTTCATCTTCATTTCCAGCTGATTTCGGTTGCCGATAATGTTCGCTGCCTGATTTGCTATTTCCTCGTGCTGCTTCTTAGCAGCATCAGTAGCCTGCTTAATCTGAACCATTGGGTCAGCATTATCATCAATTTTTTGATCCAAGCTAGCAGTGAGGTATTTCCAGCCCTTTGAAAATGGGTTAGCCACGTTAATTCTTCTCTTTCATTTGCTCAGTCCCGCCCATAAGTGAGGGCACGCATTGACACCTCCCCATTTTAGAGACGCAGACCATATTTTTCCGCCGGTTCAGTTCGTTTAAGAACCAATGACGTCCTCATCAACCATGCATAAGTCCATCATTTACACAGTTCACGCCAATTTCTATGGATCTGGATCAAGGATCAGTCCGCGATGATTGGGGCACAAAAATACCGCCGAACAACCGCCGCGCGCAGTGCGCGGTGGTTGTTCGGCGGCCGGTGACGTCGGAAAGAATGCTCCCCAAAGGGGTGTGTTCTTAGACGCTTTTTAGGACCTTGAAACTTAGGGCCGTGTTACTCGCCCTGTGCCTGCTGCTCAGCAACCTGGCGCTTAACATCCTCCATATCCAGAGACTTAACCTGCTGGATGAGATCCTCGAAAGCAGCCGGTGGCATAGCTCCAGCCTCACGGAAAACCATGATTCCATCGCGGAAAGCCATCAGAGTCGGGATGGACTGAATCTGCAATGCTGCAGCTAGACCCTGATTAGCCTCAGTATCCAACTTGGCAAAAGTTGCATCCTCGTGTGCGTCAGATGCCTTCTCAAACGTTGGCGCAAACGCACGGCAAGGACCACACCACGATGCCCAAGCGTCTACGAAAACAATGCCTTCCTTGGTGACGGTCTCTTCGAAGCTATCTTCAGTAATGTCAATGGTTGCCATTTGAATGTCCTTTTCTTAATAGTTTGCTCGCAACGATATCTTCGGCGCTATCTGTATAACAGTTAGACTGGAATAGTTATTTCCACATTGCCAACGTTGCTCTACCCAGCCTATCGGAAGTTGTGCTTCCTCGGGCCTGTTAGGCAGCTGGCACGAGAGGCTGAAGGGATCTTCTCAAGATGACCAAGAACTACTTTGTTGAAGGCATGACCTGCGAGCATTGCGTTGCAAGTGTTACTGAGGAAATCAGCGAAGTGGTTGGCACACAAGGCGTTGATGTGGATCTAGAAACCGGTCGCGTAACTGTCACCGGTGAAGACTTCTCTGATTCCGACATTGAAGCAGCCATCAAGGAAGCCGGCTACGAGCTCAAAGCTGTCTAACTTCTGATTACCACTGCCCCACCGCAGGAGTGTTTTACCCATGGCGGTGGGACTTTTTTATGCCCGCTTCGCGTTGAATAGGGGTATGCAAGAAGTTGATTTAGCGGTTACCGGAATGACCTGCACCTCATGTTCAGCGCGCGTGCAGCGCAAACTGGGCAAGCTAGACGGCGTGGAGGCCAGCGTCAACTATGCCACCGAAATCGCCTCGGTCACGTTCCCAGACAACGTCAGCGTGCCGCAGCTTATCGACGTCATCCGCGCCGCAGGCTACGACGCCACCGAGCTCCGGCCCGCAACCACCGCACTCTCGGCTGCAGCCGCTGAGCTCTCGCCTGCAACCACGGAGCCAGGCGAAACCCCGGACATGCCTAGCTCGGCGGGTACAGCAGGCTTGGTGGCCGATCCCGAAGTTCTTAATACAGAGAGCACGGAACCTAGTGACCCTGTTTCAGAGGCAGCCCGTGCGCACATCGCCGACCTTAAGCGTCGCAGCATTGTGGCAGCCATTCTCGGCATCCCTGTGTTTGTGCTATCAATGGTGAGCTCTTTGCAGTTCGACTACTGGCAGTGGCTATGCTTTGCCCTCACCATTCCGGTGTTTATCTATTCCGGCTGGCCGTTCCACTCCGCCGCAATCAAAAATCTCCGTCACGGTTCCTTCACCATGGACACGCTCGTGTCACTAGGCACCTCTGCGGCGTTCTTCTGGAGCGTATTTGCACTCCTCTTTGGCACAGCCGGTGACCCAAGCATGCGAATGGACATGAGCCTCACCGCATTCCAGCACACGGATGTCCACACAGGCCACGGTTCACACGACCACATCTATCTAGAAGCCACCGTCATGGTGCTTCTCTTCCTACTCCTAGGCCGTCTGTTCGAGGCCCGAGCCAAAGGGCGCAGTTCCGAGGCCCTCAAAGCTCTGTTGGCCCTCGGCGCCAAGGACGTGCGTGTCCAGCGAAACGGCTCGACCCTCACCATCCCCATCGAACAACTGCGCGTGGACGAAATCTTTGAGGTCTGCCCAGGCGAAAAAATCGCCACCGACGGTGTAGTGATTGCCGGCGCAAGTGCGGTCGACGAATCCATGGTCACCGGCGAGTCCATACCTGTGGAGAAATCCCAAGGAGATAACGTCACCGGAGCGACCGTCAATGTGTCGGGACAACTTAGCATTCAGGCAACCCGCGTGGGCAATGACACCACCCTCGCCCAGATGAGCAAGCTCGTCACAGATGCACAAATGCGTAAAGCCCCAGTTCAGAAACTCGCCGACCGCATTAGCCAATTCTTCGTGCCACTCGTGATCGCCATCGCCGCACTCACGTTGATCGGGCACCTACTCATTGCCCACCACAACGTCACGGATTCATTCACCGCGGCTGTTGCCGTCCTCATCATTGCCTGCCCATGCGCACTCGGACTGGCAACCCCCACGGCGATCCTTGTTGGCAGCGGCAAGGGTGCAACCATGGGATTACTTATCAAGGGACCGGAAACCCTCGAGAACGCACGCAATATCGACACGATCGTGCTCGACAAAACCGGCACTGTCACCACTGGGGAAATGTCTTTAAGTAACGCAACGTTGCTTAAAGCAACGTTCTCGGTTGATGACCTCAAAGCCATCGCTGCAAGCGTCGAACAGCATTCCGAGCACCCCATTGGCAAGGCAATTGTTGCTGGCTCAGGGCCGCTCTACCCTACTCAGGATTTCACCTCCATACCAGGTGCTGGTGCACGAGCCAAGGTTGACATAGCTGGTGTACTACGTGAAGTTTCGGTACTGAAACCTGAAGCTGCACGATCGGGCTCACTGCGGGAGGTAATGGATGCGCGTTCCCAAGGCAGCACGCCGGTTGTAGTGGTTGTGGATGGTGAAGCTATTGGCGTCCTCAGTGTCACTGATGACCCAAAGGAAACCTCTGCGGCTGCTATTACTGAGTTGAAGAAGCTGGGCCTTGAGCCAGCTCTTGTCACTGGCGACAACGCTGGCGCTGCCAAGGCAGTAGCAACCGCCGTTGGCATTGACCAGGTTAAGGCTGGCGTTTTGCCAGAAGACAAGGTCGCCTACGTTCGCGATCTACAGAGCAGTGGTAAGACGGTTGCTATGGTTGGTGACGGCATCAATGACGCCGCAGCGCTTGCACAAGCCGATCTAGGCCTTGCTATGGGGGCCGGAACCGATGTGGCGATTGAGGCAAGTGACATCACCGTCATGAATGATGACCTGCGCAGTGTGGTTGACGCCATTAGGCTTTCCCGAGCAACTCTGAAAACTATCAAGACCAATTTATTCTGGGCGTTTGCCTACAACGTGGTGCTCATTCCTGTTGCTGCCTTTGGCCTGTTGAACCCGATGTTCGCGGGCTTAGCTATGGCGTTGAGCTCAATCTTCGTGGTCACTAATTCCCTACGCCTGAAGAGTTTTCATTCCATCTTCGGCGCGGATTCCTCAGCGTAAACAGTGGCAAATAGGGAAAACCTAACTTTTGGCCTATTCATCAATAACGGACGCCACTTTCAGGTGCCCCACCGGGCATTCCGCGGAAACCAAAGCGTGCCCCAAGGTTTAATTCACGCAAATGAGCTGCAAATCATGAGCGCTGCCAGCAGACTTTAAAAGTAAGCTCCGTGGGTGTTGTTAATGAGTGCAGGCGAGAATATGATTACCCTGATTCACTTTTCGACTCGTAGTCGAAAACTAACTATCAGTGGATTTCCCTTCTAATGAAAAAGCGGTAATCATGAATTCCGGAGACTCACTCACTCGTAACCAGCGCCTAGACGTGCTGCCACTTACGGAAAAGCACAAGAGGATGTTGCTTGGTTCTGGCATTGGTTGGGCACTCGACGCTATGGATGTTGGATTGATTTCCTTCATCATGGCCGCGCTTTCAGCTCACTGGGGCCTCACTTCCACCGAAACTTCGTGGCTAGCGTCGGTTGGCTTTATCGGAATGGCGCTTGGCGCCACCTTCGGTGGCTTGCTTGCCGACAAGTTCGGGCGCCGGCACGTGTTCGCCGTTACCCTTCTTGTTTACGGCCTAGCCACCGGAGCATCCGCATTGGCCACCTGCCTAACCGTATTGATCGCACTACGATTCGTCGTGGGACTAGGTTTGGGCGCCGAATTACCCGTGGCCTCCACCTTAATTTCAGAGTTCGCGCCTCGCGATATTCGTGGCCGTCTGGTTGTTGCGCTGGAGGCATTCTGGGCACTTGGATGGATAGCTGCTGCTGCAATCGGAGCTTTTGTAGTTTCTGCAAACGACAATGGCTGGAGATGGGCTCTTGCATTGGGGTGCATTCCTGCCCTCTACGCGCTGTATGTTCGTCTCCACCTGCCAGAATCTGTTCGCTTTCTCGAAGAGAAAGGCAAGACAGAGGAAGCTGAAAAGATAGTCACTGATTTCGAGGCAGACGTTCCTTCCGAGGAGCTAACTCGACTCCACACTGAGGAGAGCACTCGAGCAGCAACCGGAGCACAGAACAAGGATGTGGATGAATCTGAAAGCATCTGGTCTCGCACCCTGCGTAACCGCACCGCAGCGCTGTGGATCGTGTGGTTTTGTGTCAACCTTAGCTACTACGGTGCCTTTATCTGGATCCCTTCCCTACTGGTTGCTGATGGATTCACTCTAGTTAAATCCTTCCAGTTCACCCTCATCATCACTCTCGCCCAGTTACCTGGCTATGCTGCGGCAGCTTGGCTCATTGAAGTGTGGGGCCGACGCGCTACCCTAACCACATTTCTCATCGGCTCTGCGGCTGCGGCCGCCTTCTACGGCGTCGCTGATACGCCAACTCTGATCATTATCGCCGGATGCCTGTTGAGTTTCTTCAACCTAGGCGCATGGGGCGCACTCTACGCCATTGGCCCCGAGCTCTACCCAACCCACCTTCGAGGAGCCGGCACCGGAGCAGCTGCGGGATTTGGTCGAATCGCTTCCATCATCTCACCACTAATCGTGCCACCGATCCTCTCAGCCTTCGGTACCGGAGCCCTCTTTGCACTTTTCGGCAGCGCATTTTTGCTCGCAGCCATAGCTACCCTGCTGTTACCCGAGCAAAAAGGAAAGATCCTTAATTGACCTACTCGGCTTGTTGAGAGTGAACAGAACTAGCAAAGGGTCGTAACGTTGGTACGCAAAACGCTACGACCCTTCAATCTAGCCTTCCCTACTGAGCCGGCGGCGCTGGTTGATCCGCTGCCCCATCATTGTTGCCCAAAAGATCATTTACAAAGCCCTCAACATCAAAATCCCGAACCTCGCTCGGCAATTCAGGCAACTCGGTTGGAATGATATCGGATGGCAAATCAGGCAATTCCGTTGGGAACTCAGTTGGCAAAATTGGTTCCCGCTCAGGCGTTTTTTCCACCGTCTTCGTTTGCGTCACAGTAGCAGTCTCCGTGACAGGAGGAGACGCCGGCTTGTCCTCCGATCCCCGCCACATGAGGAAGAAAACGATGGCTGCCACTAACGCCAAGCCAGCTAGAAAACCTAAGGCGATGAGCCCTCCGGAGCCACCTTGGGCTTTCCTACGTCCCGTTTGTTGGCTTGATTGTGGTGGCTGTGCTGGTTGCTGATACTGCGGTCCCTGGTAATGAGGTGGCACACCTTGCTGATTGGGACTTTCTTGGTAACCCTGCTGCCCATACCCTGGAGCATACGTGCCACTTACAGGGTCATACCCTGGCGGAAATTGTTGCCTAGGAGTTTGATCGGTTGGCTGCTGATTAGGACGATCCAAGAACTCGGTTTCTTGCCTGTCCTGACCGCTCCACGAAGGAAAGACTTCCTGGTCGGAATCAGGGCGCCGGAAAACTTGCGTCTCATCCGAGCCATAGCCTTCGTAGCTGCCTTTTGTATTAGGGCGTTCGAAGAACTCCGTCTCATCGTTGGAGTCGTCCCACTCTTGAGGGCCTCTGGCCATTTCTCTACCTCTGCTCTTTTGTTAGTTTTTCTTTCCAGCATAGGTAGCCAACCGGAGAGTTGCTATAAGTAACGCTGCGTTACTTATAGCTCATCCCTAGGCACCGTCACGACCTTCTGGCCTCTCTCATCCAATCACCAACTAGATCCGAGTATGTCATCCCCTTCTCCCTCACTGAGGCACAAAAAATCCCCCGCCTTAGAAACGTTGTTTCTGTTTAAGGCGGGGTTAATAATTCCCTGAGCTCGTTAGCCGCGAGCCATATCTACGAATCGCGAGTAATGCAGCTGGTGAGCAACTTGAACCGTATCGATTGGGCCACCACGGTGCTTCGCCAAAATGATATCAGCCTCGCCAGCGCGCTCGTTTTCCTTATCTTGCGAGTCTGGACGGTACAAGAGCATAACCATATCAGCGTCCTGCTCGAGGGAACCGGATTCACGGAGGTCGGCCAACTGTGGGCGCTTATCTGTGCGGGATTCCGGACCACGGTTCAGCTGGGAGATCGCAATGAGTGGGACATCGAGTTCCTTTGCCAACAGTTTCAGCTGTCGGGAGAACTCAGAGACTTCCTGCTGACGCGATTCCACTTTCTTACCTGAACTCATTAGCTGAAGATAGTCCAAAACAATCATCTGAATGTCATGAGACTTCTTCAATTTACGCGCCTTGGAGCGAATCTCCATCATGGTCAAGTTGGCGGAATCATCTATGAATACCGGAGCTTGCTCGATTTCTCCGACTCTCCTAGCCAACCTAGTCCAATCTTCGTCGCTCATACGGCCCGCACGCATGTCAGAAAGTTTGATCTCTGTTTCTGCAGACAGCAGACGCATGGCAATCTCAGACTTGGACATTTCCAGGGAAAAAATCACAGCTCCCTTGTTGTGCTTGATGGCACAGGAGCGAACAAAATCCAGTGCGATGGTGGACTTGCCCACACCAGGACGCGCAGCAACGATGATCATTTGGCCACCATGGAGGCCGTTAGTGAGGTTGTCCAAGTCAATGAAGCCGGTGGGAATACCCATAGCTAGGCCGCCATTTTCAGATAACTCGTCCAACTCGTCCATGGTCGGCTGGATGATATCCGCCAATATTGAGTAGTCTTCTGTACTTGACTTTTTATTGATGGCAAAGACTTCTTGCTGAGCCATATCAATGACTGCCTCTACCTCGGCGCCTTCCGAGCCCTCGTAACCCAGTTGAACGACGCGCGTGCCGGCGTCGACAAGCCTGCGGAGCAGGCCTTTCTCCGCCACAACCTCTGCATAAAAGGATGCATTAGCTGCCGTGGGCACAGAGGAAATGAGGGTGTGCAGGTAAGGCGCACCACCCACGCGTTCGAGATTGTGGGCACGATCCAAACGTGCTGATACCAGTACAGGGTCAATTTCCTTGTTCTCACTGAACAAGTCAATGATGGCTTCGAAGATCAGCTGGTGCGCTGGCCGATAGAAGTCTTCAACTGATAGAACCTCAATGACTTCCGTAACCACGTCCGGTGACAGCAACATTGCCCCAAGAACACCCTGTTCAGCCTCGTTATCGTGAGGAGGCTGACGGAACTCCCCACCAGCTGAGTAATCAGCGCCCTTGTCGCGGTAGTATCGCCCTCGACCATTAAACTTCCGTGGACGCGATTCAAAACCGCCTGGCTCTACCGGCGGAGGCGGGAAATCTGCTTCCTCAGGTGGAGCGTCATAATCATTAGGCGGCAAATAATCATCTGAGAAGCTGGCAAATGAGTCCTCAGCAAAATCATCGCGCGTGGAGTCTTGGCGGGCGGTGTTTTCTTCCGGTTGTTCTGTACCTGGCGACGTCATGCCACTACCTTACAACGTGCGTCAGACTTCTCTCCTCCACCCTATCTGACCAGCATTCTCCACCGCCTATCTCCATTCCATCATCACAGTACTCCGAGCGCTTCCATCATGCTGTCACTGCGATTCCGTCCCACACCGCACTCTTCTCCTAGCTGCTATCTAGTAATCCAGTAAGACTCAGCCATCCCACTCTCCGCAGCACATAATTCTCGCGAGGTCTGGTGCACACTTAGCGGCGTTTACTCCGCTTTGGGATTCCTGTTTGGGATTCCTGTGTCTCCTTGGCCATCAACTGCACCAGCTCGCCGTGATGGTTCATTTTTCCGTAACCCATATCACGCGACAGCAAAACCCATCCTCGTAAACTCAGCTTGGTGGGATAAGCAGGGGAGTGAGCGAACGGAGAAGATTCGTCTATGCCAGAAACAACAGTAAAGGAGCATGTCCGTTGTAAAAGCACGGCATCGCTCCTATTTATCCCACTGAGAAACCGTTGCTAGCGTCTAAGCGGATCTGCACCTGATTTAATCCGTTGGGCTTATGTTTGAGGTCAAGCGCATGTGTGCTCAAGGTTTTCAGACCGGTTTCACCCACCGCGCACACAGCCTGTTGACTACCGAGTCCTACGTACCGAAACAGCAAGTTATCCACAGGTTATCCACAAGCATGTGAGCAAATCAGCGTTTCTGCAGGATCGAACCCGGCAAGGCTGTGTATAACTTGTGAGTAATTCTGTGCTTCGACGGGCAAATTTCTTAGAAAAAGCAGGTCAACACGCTTTTTCGATACTCACATCGGCTATGAAAAGTAGTGGATAAATCTCCTCACCAGCGCATTTGACAGAGCCCAAATTACCCCGCTCACACCCAAAAAACCATAGCCTGCGCAAACTTACCCACAGCTTCGCTAAGCAGCCTGTGAAAAACTCTGATCAGCGTGAAAAGCACACCCAAAAATGACAATCCGAAGAAAATGTGAGAACTGTCATCCTATAAGTAACGTTGCGTTACTTATAGAAATATCCCAGCACAAAATGAGCAACCCCGCTCCCACGAAGTGTGGGAGCGGGGTTGCTCGATGCTGTTGTCGTTGGGCCAATTGAATGACCGTCGATGCTTTTATGCCTTATTAGGCAGCAACGACCTCAAAGTTCACGGTAGCTGCGATGTCGGTGTGCAGCTTGACGTCTACCTTGTATGCGCCAGTGGACTTGACCAAGCCCTTTGGCAATACGATGGTGCGCTTATCCAGGTTCGGGCCGCCAGCCTTCTTAACAGCTGCAGCGATATCTTCAGCGGAAACGGAGCCGAAGAGCTTGCCCTTTTCAGAGGTGCGGACAGCAATCTCAACGCCCTCAAGAGCCTCGAGCTGTGCCTTTACCTCACGTGCGTGGTCAAGATCGCGAATTGCGCGAGCTTCCTGTGCACGCTTGATGCCCTCGATCTGCTTCTCAGCACCACGGGTGGCTACGATTGCCAGGCCGCGAGGAAGCAGGAGGTTACGTCCGTAGCCGTCCTTGACCTCCACGATGTCGCCAGCGACACCGAGGTTCTCAACTTCGGCGGTGAGGATCAGCTTCATGATCCCTGCCTTTCGTGTAACGGTCCGACGCAAACAGTGTTACGCCGGTAAGTGTGAAAATTGGTTGAATAGCGTGTGACTTAGAACGGTGGTTCGTCGTCGCCGCCATTGAATCCACCAGCTGGCGGTGCAGATGACCACGGGTCATTTTGCGGTGCTGGCTGGGACGAACCCGATGAGTTCGGCTGTCCCTGGTAGCCACCCTGGCCGGCGTTACTGTAACCGCCCTGATTGCCCTGGTTACCACCGGCATAGTTGCCGTAGTTTCCGCCACCTTGGTTTCCACCGTAGTTTCCACCACCATTACCGCCGTAGTTTCCGCCGCCCTCACGAGGGTTGCGGTTCACCTGTGCGGTTGCGTAGCGCAAGGATGGACCTACTTCATCTACGTCAATTTCCATGACGGAACGCTTCTCACCCTCGCGGGTTTCGTAGGAGCGCTGCTTCAAGCGGCCGGTAACAATGACTCGCATGCCCTTTGTGAGGGTTTCGGAGACATTTTCGGCTGCCTGACGCCAGATGTTGCAGGCAATGAACATGGCCTCGCCGTCAACCCACTGGTTAGTCTGTGAGTCAAAGCGACGTGGGGTAGAAGCTACACGGAAGTTTGCTACAGCTGCACCGTTAGGGGTGAAGCGCAGTTCAGGGTCAGCAACGATGTTGCCAACAATCGTGATGTTGACGTCTCCCTGTGCCATATTCTTAATCCTTACAAAATTTAGTGGTGGGCATCTTCTCTGGGTGTAAACCGTTTCTGGGGATTTACTTTACGTAAAGAAGGAAGATTCTTCCCGCTAAAAATAATTTCTCCGTGAGGGGAGTGAATTACTTGTCAGCGCGCAGAACCTTGGTGCGCAGAACACCGTCGTTGAGGTTCAACACGCGGTCGAGCTCCTGTACGGTAGCGGACTCGCAGTTGAGATCTACGACAGCGTAGATGCCCTCTTCGTTCTTCTCGATTGGGTATGCCAGACGGCGCTTACCCCAGATGTCAACCTTTTCCACGGTGCCGTTTTCTTTACGGACGATCTCGAGGAACTTGTCCAGGGACGGGGCAACAGTGCGTTCATCCTGAGTTGGAGCCAGAATGATCATTACTTCGTAGTGACGCACGGACCTCATCACCTCCTATGGTCTAGTAGTTATAATTTCGGCCGCGCCCGTCGGTCTGGGCGTGGCAGGAGGGTTCGTTGCGTCAGCAACCTTGCAAGAATATCGTATCTGCAGGAGAATGTCTACACTTTCGGCCCGTTTCTCAGCAAAAATCCCGCTGCTCCATAAGCTTCCCGACGTCCCCAGCGGCGTCCACACACTCAGCGAGGCCGCGGAACGCCCGATCTTCAGCAGCAGGGCGAGGTTTAGCCCCGCTACGCGGGGCTAGTTCCCACAAAGATTGCAAGGGCCACGGGGATCACGGTGATAAACAGCGCCGCTATGACAAACAGCGTCCACACCAGTCGTTGAGGCTTCTTGTACATGAATGCGGCAAAGGCTGCGCCAAACAGCAAGAAACCTAGGAACACGCTGCCCATAGTCAGCACCATCGTCAGTGACATAGCAATCTACCTACTTCATCTCGTCGGGATTCACCGGCTTAGTATCTTCTACAGTAATCCCAGAGTGCGCCACCTTTGGCGAGTGCGCACCGTGACTTTCTCCCGCCACCGACGTAACACCGCGATGCCCATCAGTTGAGGCGCCACCGAGAATGAAGGTGTCTTTTTGCCCGAAGGATCCGGCGAGCGGATCCTCGCCGCCGTGGGCGGCGCGCACCGGATCCTCATGCTTGCCCAGCATCTGTCGGATGATGAGAACACCAATGGCAACGATGAGGCCGTCACGGCCAAGCACAAACAGATCCAACAGCTGCCCCGGCACGCCCTTATGCTCCTCGCCCATCATGTGCCACATCAGAACAGGCCACGTGAGGGCGTCGACAAGCATCCATGCAAAAAGCAAACGCCAACGCGGCAACGCCAACGCAGCCAACACAACCAACCACAACGAGTACTGCGGCGACCACACCTTATTCACCAACAAAAACGCCGCAACGATCAGGTAACACAGCTCCGCAACACGCGGACGACGAGCCACTTTCAGCCCCAACAGCCCAATAGCCACGCACAGCCCCACAAAGGCCAGGAAGGTAAACGCATTCAGCAACACCGGCGGGGTAGCACCACCATCGAAGCCAGACCACCCAAACTCACGGCCGAGTACAGCGTAAATAGTGGTCCACTCCCACCCGCGGGTCGAATTCAGACGACCAAACTCAGCCCATGCATCCGGGTACGCCAACCACACTGGAACGTTAACAACAAGCCACGTCACAGCAGTCGCTGCGACCATGGCAAAAAAGTCCTTCAGCTTGCTACTGCGAATCGCCAACACCATAAATGCGCCCAACAGGAACAGCGGCCACAACTTAAATGCGGTGCCTAGTCCGATGGCGATACCACTTAAAGTAACGTTGCGTTGCTTAAAGGACCACAACGCCAAAACCGCACACAGAATCGACGGAATATCCCAGTTGGTAAACGCGTGCATCACCACTAACGGGGAGGCCGCCACGAGCATGGTGTCCCAGACGCGATTTCCGGTGAGTTCAGCAACCAGCCTGATCACCACAATCCACATGGCGGACATGACGAGCGCAGTGATGGCAAAGTAGTGGGCTACCTCAGGAATAGCAAAGGGGAGTAGGTCTACTATCGGGTAGGTGAATTGGGCGATCAGGCCCATAACCCATTGGAATATGCCAGCAAGCACGGGGTATTCCATATACCTCGTGTGCTGGCCCTCTTGGAACGAGTAGGCATAGGGAAAGCCTGGCTGATCGAGTCCGCGGGCGCCGTAGAGGGGCACGATGTCGTTGTAACAGGCGGAGGTGTACTGGCGGTTGCCGGACCAGTCCAGTTGGGCAACACCGTCGATCATGGAGCCTTGGATGCAGTTGGCCTTGGCAAGGAATCCGAGGCTCAAGAAGGTGAGCCCGACGACGATGAGCACGCGCAGCGGGGTCCAAAATCTCTGCGTTCCGACGCGCGCAAAGCGCCCCAGCGCGCCGCCGAGGAACCCGGCGATGTCGCGCGCCATGGGCTCGGTGCGGGTGGGGGAGACTCTTTTGGCTGGGTCGGCAAGCACGGTGCGTTGTCTGGCCACGTTGGTTGGGACTCCTTAGGTGTTCACTTTGTGCATCCCCTGCCATTAGCCGCCGAGATTAAGCACAGACGCTGGCATTGATGCTCACAACTTCTCACCACCGTAGCCCACTATTTGGGCTACTTCACAGCGCAGGTGGAAACAAGTTGCCACCGTGTACCCTTTCGGGCGCAGGCTGAACCATGAGGCGGCGTGCGTACAGGAACATTCCGCCATCTGATTGCCGGGGCCATGCGAGGAGTGCGGCCCCACCTAACACAGTGATGTGCGGCATAAGAAAATGGGCGGGACTTCCTCATGAAAGTCCCGCCCATTTACCTTAGGGCTGCTATAGGCCTAGCTGATCTATCAGATCACCGATAGGGTCCGCCGGTGCTGCTGGGGCAGGGGCCGGTTCAGGCGCAGGGACCTCACCACCTGGCGCAGGAGCCTCACCACCCGGTGCAGGCGCCGCGTCTGACGGTGCAGCAGGAGATTCTGGTGCCGAGGTTTCAGCGCCAGCGGTCTCAGTAGCCGTGCCCACGGAACCTACCCACGACTGAGTTGGCACAGTGTTGTAGTAGCTGCTTGCGCCGTAGCCAAGCGGCTCGGCCGGCTTGAAGTACTCGATTTCTTCACCCTCGAGTGCAGCGTCCTGGATGTCCTTCCACGTGGATGCTGGAACGCCGGAGCCATACATCTGGCCGCCCCACGCAGTAAGCAGTGGGGAATTATCCTCAGTACCGGTCCACACGGCGGTTGCCAGCTGTGGGGTAGCACCGATCATCCACGCATCCTTGTTGTAGCCGGTGTCACCTAGCTGGGTGGTACCAGTCTTGGAAGCGGATGGGCGTCCGCCGGCCAGGTCGTTGTAACCGGACCAGCCAGCGATCGGCGCCATGGCTTCGAGCAGGTTGGTGGCCACCTTTTCGGAAACTCGGCGCTCCGCAGGCTGCTCCCCACGCTCGAACAGCGTTTCACCGGACGCTGTTTCAACCTTGGACACAAAGTAGTGCTCATGGTAGACACCGTAATTTGCGAGGGTAGCCATGACCTGCGCCATGTCGAGTGGACGGGAGTCATACTGGCCGAGTGTAATGCCCTCGTATGGCTGGTTACCGTTCTCAGTCAAGGTCTCTGGGATACCAGGCAGGGATTTTGCAATACCCAGTGCATGACCCATATCCGCGGTGTCCTGAGTTCCGTTCTCCAAGCTTTCCTGGAGGCGCAAGAAGGATGGGTTGAAAGACTGCTTCAACGCTTCTGCAACGGAGCAAGAGCCACATGTCGCGCCATTGACGCTACCCACGGTGATACCACCAGGAAGCTGGAATGGTTCCGAGCTGTAGATCGCGGATGTTGGGATGCCCTGCTGGAGAGCTGCCGCGACCGTCACAATCTTGAACGTAGAGCCCGTCTGCAAAGCCGCGTTGGCGTAATCGTAACCAGTTGCTTCCTCGCCACCGTAGTAGCCCTTGACCGCGCCAGTGCGTGGATCAATGGACACTGCCGCCATACGCAGGTTGTCATTTTCACCTGCAAGGTTGTTACGCACCGCATCGACAGTAGCCTGCTGCACCTTAGTATCAATGGAGGTAGTGACGCGCAGACCCTTAGTCTGGACATCGTCCTCACTAATACCAAGGGCCGTTAGTTCTTGAATGACCTTGTTCTTGATGTGGCCATTAGCGCCTTCAGCCTCAGTGTAAGCCTGATTTGTTGCAGGGTCAGTGGTCTGTGGCCATTGGGCTGCTTGGCGCTGCTGTGCAGTCAGCGCACCAATCTCAACCATGCCATCGAGAACGTAGTTCCAACGCGCCACGGACTCTTCCTTGTTCACCCATGGGTCCAGCTGAGAAGGGCGCTGAATAGCACCGGCAAGCAAAGCAGACTGCTCAGCGTTGAGCTCAGCTGCGGGGATACCAAAGTAGGCGCGTGCAGCCGCATCGATGCCGTAAGCATTTCGGCCGAAGTAAATGGTGTTGAGGTAGGCCTCAAGGATCGTGTCCTTGTCCCACTCATTGGTCATCTTGACGGAATAGACCAGCTCCTTCGCCTTACGCATGTAGGAGTAATCATTACCCACCACCATGTTCTTCACGTACTGCTGGGTGATGGTGGAGCCACCACCCGCGGACGTATTACCGGTGATCTGACCAAGAGCCGCACGAGCAAAACCGGTGAAAGAGAAACCGGAGTTGGAATAAAACTCACGGTCCTCTGCCGCTAGCACAGCATTACGCGTGATCTCAGGAATCTGCTCCAGCGGAACTTCCTGACGGTTTCCCTCCGCCGGCACAAGACGGGCCAGCTCCGTCTCCGCATCAGAGGCGTAAATCTTGGTGATCTGCTTAGTCACCAATTCACCTGGTTTTGGTACATCAGTGACAACATAGGCAATAAAGAACGCAATGAATGGCGCCGCAATAAGCAAACCAAGCGTTCCCCAAATGCCGCGTTTCACCCAAGGCGACGTCTTCTTCTTTTTCTTGTCACCTGGACGACGTCCCGCCGGACCCCTCTTAGTCTGCGCACCCTTGGCGGACAAGGCCGTTGAACCGCCTGCAGCACCAGCAGCTGAGGCCTTGGCGGAGCGCTTCTTCGCAGACGCCGCCTTAGTAGCCTTCACTGGCTTACCGGACGCGGAACGCTTCATAACCTTCTTCACCGGCTTCTTGCCTGTGCCATTGGCTGCAGCTTTCTTGACCACCTTTTTAGTTGTCTTCTTAGCCCCCGCCTTTTTAGCCGCAGGCTTCTTCGGATCACCCGAAGCGCCCTGGCCGGAGGAGGTGGTGTTATCTTCTGCCACTATGAACCCATGCTTCCTGCAATAGATGGATTTACAACTCATCCAGCTTACAGTGTATTTTCCGGTACTTTCACTTGCCACGTACAGGCTGGAGCCAAAATGACCACCCGCTGGAGGTCAGAACATACGCGGGAGCACCCTTTTGCTACTCCCACGTTCTCGCGCCCCAGCTCAGTCCGGTGAGGTGTCAATGAGGTTCACCGAACCTAAAAACTGCAAAGGAGCCACTTCATGCATCCCCTCATGAGCAAGAAATACCAGGTCAAAAGGGAAACGTTGGTGCTGGCGGACACCCGTTTTTGGGGTGCTGTCACTGAATTCAAATTGCCGATACACTGCTATAAGTAACGCAACGTTGCTTATAGGAGAGATCACCGTGGAAACGTCGGAAAACGCACCGCTCGAACCAGTGGCAGCAAGGTTGGTGGAGGAGCCTTCCGGCGCCATGGAATTGATCTTGGATCTGCTAGCGTCCGCGGACTCCAACGTTGCGCAAGTCATGCCCTACGACGGCACCTCCGTATTATTTTCAATTCTGCGCACCGTGCTGTTACGCGCGGACGAGCATGGCCGTATTGACGAACACACCCAGCAACAGCTGGCGGAACTTGCGTGGAGGGTGGATGAATATGGATTCACCCCGTATGACTACCAGCAATTAGGGCGGGCACTTCATGTGGTGATGGAGCAGGTGTGCGCGGACTTAGGTTTTGCCCAGGTGCTGGCGGCGTGCCGGGTGGTTACCTCTGCGTGCGCGATCTTGAGTGCTCATGCCACTGATATGCCCCCTATCAGCGCTGAGGTGGTGGAGGTCGAACGCCGCTGCAGGCAGGTAATTGTGGTGCGCCTGATTACTAACCAGCCGCTGGACTATGGCAGTGCCCAATTCGTCGAGGTTTCTACAGATTACGTGCAGAATCGGTGGGTTCCCGTTACTCCTTCGATCCCGGCGAACGAGGCGGGCATGTTGGAGGTACATCTGTTCATGGATAAGGATCGCAACGATCCTTACCGCTCTCTGCTTGCCAATCCTCGGCCCGGCGATACTTGGCGTGTGACTAATGGCTTTGGCGGCGTGGATACTCACGATGATCGTGATTTGCTGTTTGCAGCGCACGGTACCGGGTTGGCTGCGGCACGAGCGATGATCTTGGAACACCAAATGCACAACTCCAATCCTCCGCGGGTGCATCTATTCGTCTCCGCCGATTACCCAGGTGAGCTTTATGATCTGTTGGGGCTGTGGCAATTATCCGCGTCATGCCCGTGGTTGTCGGTTGTACCCATTGTGCGCAATGACACAGACGAGTGGTGGGTGGGGGCCACAGAGCATTCGAAACCACCGCGTGGGTTGCATTTGTTGCAAACAGGCGAACCCGGCAACATCATCGCTTCCTATGGTTCATGGGCAGATCGAGATGTGTATATTTTCGGCCCGTCCTCACATTGCGAGAGTGTCCGTGCGGCCATGATCGCGGCCGGTACTCCTGCGGAGAATATCTATTCTCAGAGTTTCAGCCACGGTGATCGTTTCGGCGAAGTCGCGGATCTCATCACCAAGGATGTCAGTGCGCCCAGCATTCCCGCGATTAGTGCACACGCGTCCATTGAAGCCCTGCCGGCCTCGCCTTTTGAGTTCGTGGCGCAGTTCGGCTCCAATGTACCTGCGCAGCCTCCGGTCACACTAGATTCCAATGGGTATGCCCCAGACACTGAGGCAAATGCTTTGCATGAGGATCTGATTCCTGATCTTATCGACGCCCCCACAACCGAAGACCTCACCGCCACCACGTCCGCTCCTGCCGCCGCTCCCGCGGCGGAGGATGAAACAAGCACGCCCCAGAGTCAGCCGCCTTCAGGCGGCGAGCCTGATGAGTCTCACATCACGGTGGTCGTGGAAGATCACCGGATGGTGGTGCCCATGTCTGCCATGTTTGAGTTAGCCACCCCAGCCACGCAGAACAGTGATGACACACCGCTGGTGGACTTGTTCGCGGATGCCCCTGCAGACGCTGAGGGGCTAAAGGAGCCTCAGGAAACCGCCAATGGTGACGGCGTCGGCAAGGGAGGGGACAAGAAGGGCACCAATCCTGACCCATCTCACCCCGATCGTTTCTAGCACCGAGTGATGCGCACGATGGTCTCGCCCCAGCTGCCGTAACACCGGTATGGGAACCAGTCGTTTCAGATCCAAAAATTTTTTAGTACCGCGTACAATATCAAGTGTTACAGCATTTCGTGTACACAAATGTGTTGGAACCACTGGCAGAAGTGCATGGCCGATGCTCACGGCTGACACCACACCAAGGCTGCGAACACAAAAAGCGGCGCCATGGTGTTTCCGGTGGCGTCGATAAAAAGATCACGTTGCGGTAAATCTTGCCGGAGACAAGTTTTCCCACCACTGCGTATCTCTTAGAATAATCGAATAAACATAGGGCGCTCGCCGTTCCCACCCGCACTGAAATGAGGTGGTTAACAGACTGGGGACGAACGAACTGCATACCCGCCACAACAACCTAAGTCGAGGAAGTTAACGCATGTCCACTCATTCACCGGAAGAACTCGCACAACTTATCCGCCCAGCGCTGACCAAGCTATATGTTCTGTACTTCCGTGTTGCCGAGCAGTCTGACCTGACCGGGCCGCAGATGACCATCATGACAAGGCTCCACGACGAAGGCGCAGCTCGCATTAGCCGCATCGCTCAGGCGGAGGGCATCCGCATGCCAACCGCTTCCAACGCCCTCCATCAGTTGGAACAGCGCGGCATGATTGAACGAATCCGAGACGAATCCGATCGTCGCGGCGTGAAGGTCCAGCTCACGGACTTGGGTATTTCCGAGCTCACCCGTGTAGGCAAGGAGCGTACTGAGTACCTGACTCAAATGCTCCAAACTCTCCCAGATGAGCTACTCGAGGATGCCGCTAAACTTCCGACCGTCATCAACGCTCTTGCGGATTCTTACTCGGCAGCTCTTGTTGAGGCAGAAAAGAACAAATAAACCCAATCGCCCAAACGTGGGGCAACTGGGGTAGGACCCCCTAGGGTGTCTTCACCACTCGCGTTGGCAAAACCACTTACTTTTAAAACCCATGGCGATTTCAACCAAAAGACCCCGCATCCTCATCGCGTGGTCCCCGCAGGCCACCGGCACCGAAGCCATCGATGTGGCCGCATGGATCGCACGTACTGCCGATGTAGAACTGCGCGTCGTCACCACGCTTCTGCGCCCATGGCCTGGTCCCTCCATCGCCAAGATGGGTGGAAAGTACAAAAAGTGGTTCAAGAACGAGTGCGTTGCTTTAGAGAAAACCGTCACATCACATCTCGTTGAGGCGGGGATCCCTAAGTCTGCTTTCGCGGAACCCGTTAGCGTGCTTCTCGACGGCACCAATGAACCGCAACTACTCGCCCAAGCCGCCAAGAAATTCAATGCAAGTGTCATCGTCTTGGGATCCGGATCTGCCGCACCCAAGGGCCGTTTCCGTGCTGGCACCACAGCCGATACTCTTCTCAACACCTCCACCACGCCATTGGGACTCGCACCACGCGCACCAAAACTTTCTAAACGTGGCATCACCCGCATCAACTTCGCCTACGTTGACGAGCACCTCTCCGACGCCGCCATCCGCGCCGCAGCCCTCGCCGAAAGCTTCGGCGTTGAGTTACGCATCCTAGCCATCTCACCCACCGGACTTGGCGATGCCCTCACCGGCAAAGATCTCCACATCCCCACGGAATTGGTGCACGAATGGCGCGAAAACTCCTTTGCCGCCCTCGACCGCATCGCCGACAAAATCCACGAACACCACCCTGGGGTTACCCTCACCACCGACATCGGCTCCGGCATCGGATGGTCCGGCGCACTCGACGCCATCAAATGGAAGAAGGGGGACCTCCTCACCTTCGCGTCCACCCCAACACGCACACTCGAACGCGTACTAAGCGGGTCCCAAACCACAGAAATCCTCAAACACGTTCAAGTGCCAGTGCTGATGTTGCCTATAAGTAACGCAACGGTACTTTAGTACCTATGAACTCACGCACTGCTATCGTTACCGGCGCAAGCCAAGGCGTAGGCCTTGCTGTTACGCGCATGCTCTTATCTGAGGGCTACCTCGTTACAGCTGTTTTCAACCGCACAGCCCCTTCGCTCGAGCACGAAAACCTCAAGTGGGTGCAGGCCGATTTGAGTAATGAACATGGCTGCGATGCACTTGGTGGCGCTCTTGCCACATCCCATACGCGTGTCGATGCTCTCATCCATTGTGCTGGTGTAGCGAAACTTGGTCATATTTGTGACACCACCCGCGCTGATTGGGAATGGCACATGGCACTCAATCTCCACGCCCCTGTCCAACTGACAACCGCGTTGTTGCCGCAGCTGCGCTCTGCCAATGGCCACGTAATCTACATCAATTCAGGTGCTGGCCAGCACACTAATGCAAACTGGGCTGGTTATTCTGCCAGCAAGCATGCGGCACGAGCTTGGTGTGACATTCTGCGCCAGGAGGAACCAGAGATTCGTGTGACTAGCATTTATCCAGGGCGCATCGACACTCAAATGCAGCGCGACATCATCGCGCAGGAGGGGAAGGACTACGATCCAAGCCTCTTCCTCACTGCGGATGATATTGCTAAAGCAACGCAGCATTGCCTTGGCACACCTGCTCACGTGGCAACACCAGATTTTTCGGTACGCCCGCGCAGCTAGTATCGGTGATTTCCCGTGAGAAATCATGTGTTTTCCGCTGGTGGGAAACAACGTAGGATTCAGAAGTAGGTTGGCTGTGTCTGGGCGCCCAGTGGTGTAAGTACGTTGAGACGGCTTGGAGAGGATTATCGTGGCTAAGGATACGTGGGAGCATCCGGAAAATGATCTGCACTCGGATGCTGATTATGCCAATCGGTATCGGGAGGCCCCGAAGGATTTTGATGAGCTCGCTGATTCTCCGGACCCAGCTGTCATTGATGCGCAGAACAAGCGCTCTACTAAGCAGGCAATTTGGTATACCATCGCGGTTACTGTCGGAACGGTGGTGGTTGGTTTTTTGCTTGCTATCCCAGCGCGCCTTGCAGGTGGGGAATACTGTGACGCTGGTACAGCCACGTGGTTTTGTTCGCGTTCGTCGCAGATTTGGTGGCCGTTTGCCTCTAGCGTGATCCCCGTGGCCGGATTGTTGGGCTGCGCGTTCATCATGAATCACAAGCTTAAGAACTACATTCGGTGGCGTCCGTGGATGGGTGCATTCTGGGTGTTGGTGCCGTGGTCCATGTTGTGGATGACGCAAGTATTTCAGATTGCCATCACTGGAGGTAACTAGGCCCTGTAACAATTAGTGCCCCGCGGACAGCCCGTGGGGCACTGCTTGTGTCTTGCACATCTTTCAAAGGATGAGCGACGTGGTCCGAATGTTGAGTGGCTCGGCTACTCAGCCCGTTTGAGCCCTGCCCTTGGTGCGCTCTGTCAATCTCACGGAGGCGAAGGGGAGGAGGGGAGGAAGGGGTAGGAGAGGTAAGGGACAAAAAGCTAAACTTTGTCGCCTTTTTTGCCTTCGAAGAGGCTGAAATGGGCGCAAAGTTTAGCTTTTTGTCCCTCTTATAGTCTCATGCCGCTAGTCTGATGCCGCGTTGACTATGCGGAAGCACTTTCTTTGGCGGCAAGTTCCTTTGCTACCTGAGCGCATTCTTCCTTGCCGCAGTGGCGGGTTTCGATGTGCTCGTAGCAGTCTGGGCACATGAGTACGAGGTCACGGCAGTTGTCCTCGTTAACGCAGTGATCGAACTTGTTTGTTGGCTTACCGCACTTGCAGTGCCCCAGTTGGACGAAGCCTGGGTCCTCGGTGCCTGCACCGAACTCCATGTGCATGCGCTTGTCAAAGACGTAGAGGGAGCCTTCCCACAGTCCGTCGTTGCCGTACTTTTCGCCGTAGCGGACGATGCCTCCATCGATCTGGTAGATCTCGTTAAAACCACGGTTTTTCATCAGTGCTGAGAGGATTTCGCAGCGAATGCCACCGGTGCAGTAAGAGATGACTGGCTTGTCTTTCATCCAGTCATACTTGCCGGATTCCAGTTCCTTAATGAAGTCATGGGTGGTGCGCACGTCTGGGACCACGGCGTTTTTGAACTTGCCGATCTCCGCTTCCATAGCGTTGCGGCCGTCAAAGAAGACGACCTCGTCGCCGCGTTCCTCAACCAGCTTGTTGACCTCTTCTGGTTTGAGATGCACGCCACCGCCAATGACGCCCTTTTCATCTACCTTGAGCTCACCCGGCGCGCCGAAGGCTACGATCTCGTCACGGACCTTAACGGACAGGCGTGGGAAGTCATCACCTTGGCCATCAGACCATTTGAAGGAGGTCTTTTTGAAGCCTGGGTACTCGCGGAATTTCTTAATGTACGCCTTGCAAGCGTCCATATCGCCGCCCACGGTGCCGTTGATGCCGTGCTCGGAGATGAGGATGCGCCCCTTCAGTCCCAGCAGCTCACAGAGTTCGCGCTGCCACAGCATAAGTGCTTTGGGGTCAGAGATAGGGGTGAACTTGTAGTACAGGAGAATCTTCGGAACAGTCACGTCTTATAACATTACCGGCCAGACCTGAATTTTACCTAGTCAGCGCGCTAAATGGTGCTCTATCTCATGGAGGGCTTAACCACACTCTAGGACAGAGCCGTTAGGATGATAGTCATGCCTGAAGGACACGTGATTCACCGCCTTGCCCGCGATCTCAATTCTATTTTCGGTGGCACTGCGCCAGTGGTGAGTTCACCTCAGGGCCGTTTCGCGCACGAAGCGTCGCTAGTCAGCGGTTACGGTTTCGCTGGTGCTCATGCCTTTGGCAAGCACCTTTTCATTGAGTTCGATGCCCCTACGCCGGAGCACATCGTCTATATTCACCTTGGCTTGATTGGCAAACTCACTCTTGAGGGTCAGGATGAGACGTGGGGTCAGATCCGCTTCCATATGGCCGATCCGCAGCGTGCTGATTCGCCCGCCGCAAACTTGCGTGGTCCGCAGTGGTGCAAACTCATTACCGACGCCGAGATGGAGATAGCCATAGGGAAACTCGGCGCTGACCCGCTCCGCCCCGACGCTCGCCCGGACTCTGTCCGCGCCAAGGTCGCGCGTTCCGGCCGCAGCATCGGATCACTCATGATGGACCAAAAGCTGTATGCCGGCGTGGGCAACATTTACCGCGCGGAAACACTGTTCCGCCTTGGCATTTCTCCTTTCACAGCGGGCAAGGACATCTCGGACCAGGAGTTCAATGATATTTGGGATGACCTCGTCCTTCTCATGGCCGATGGGGTGACCAAGGGCCGCATTGACACCGTCCGCGACGAGCACCTTCCCGAGGCCATGGGTCGCGAACCGCGCAAAGACGACCACGGGGGAGAGGTCTACGTGTACCGCCGCGCGGGCCTGCCCTGCTACGTGTGTGGCACTCCCATCTCTACCCAGGTCATGGAGGGTCGCAATCTGTTCTGGTGCCCAAACTGTCAGAGCTAAGACCAAGTCTGCTCAGCAGGGCCGAAAAGCTTGCGCGCGTTCCTGATGATGCGGTCCGTATTGTAGGCACCGCCAAACACCGTGATCGCTGCGGCCGCAGCAATCGAGGCCGCACCAGCCACATCGGTGACTGAACTTCGCTTGCCGACGAGTTTCCGCTCCCCAAAAGCACCCGCCACCTTCCCCGCGACACGTGTGCGGTTGATGCGCCGAACTGCGTTCGGCCTGATCCGCGCCGCCGCAGCGGCGCCGGCCACCGGCGCGTACTTCTCTACCACCGCACGCAGCTGCGAACCGTCGGAACTGCCGTGCAGGACACGTCGGAAAGCATCAACTTGAGCCTTTTCGCCGCTGAGGGTTTTGCCACTCAGGCGCGCGTGCGCGAGCAGATACAGTGCGATCGCATCACTAAAATCTCGCTGCCCCTTGCTCAGCATCACAACTGGGGCGCCGAGCTGCTTGGCCTCCTTGGCCACCGATGCCTTCAGCAGCGCACCCACAAGCTTCTTGTCCGCCAAAAGCAGCGCAGCGCGTGGCGAACCATCTTTCGGGTTCACTTTCGCCAACACCTTGCCTGCTACCTGGCCTTTTCCCGTTGTAGGAGGAGTACTCTGCCCAGCGGTTGCAGCTTTGAGGCGCTCGACATAGGCATCCACGCGGCGCTCTTGTGCGCGGAAGCTCTCCGCAATCATCCGCGTCTCTGCTTCAAAGGTACGGGCTTGGTCACTTTGCGATGCACTCATGCCCCCAGTCTAAACACCTAACTAGGATGGCAACCATGAACTTTGTCTGCACCGTCGACCAAATCCGCCGAGCCGAGAACCCCCTTATCCAACGCCAAAAAGAGACAGACGGCTTCATGCGCGAGGCAGCACGCGCAGTCGCGGAGGTTGTTAAAGTAACGTTGCGTTACTTAAAGCAACCTCGAGTCCTTATTTTGGCCGGCGCTGGCGGAAACGGTGGTGACGGGTTGTACGCAGGCTCTTACTTAGCCAATGAAGGCATGGATGTCACCGCTGTGTTGTTAGGCAAGAACGGTCGCGTTCATGAGCCTGCGCTTAAGGCTTTTCGTGCATCGGGTGGGTCTGTGTTGAATGCGGATGAAAAGAACGACGCGGGCTATGAATTTGATCTTGTTATCGATGCAGTATTGGGCATCGGCGCACGTGGGGGACTGGATGCGTCCACGGCGCACTTTGCCAAGAGTCTGAGTGACATTCTGACGCTCAGCGTTGATGTACCAAGCGGCATAGATGCGGACACCGGCGCCACGCCGGCTGCTTACGGCAATGGCACGCCCGCATTCATTACCGCCGATATAACCGTCACTTTCGGCTGCCTGCGCCGCGCACACGCCATCAGCCCGTTCTGTGGAGAGATCTTTGTGGCACCAGTGACCGCGGCCACCATTGTCGATGGGAAAGAAACCACCGAGTCCATTGACGAAGCCTGCGCCGCACTAGCGCTCGAAACATACACCACCTGGGAGCAGCCCGAATCAGCCCACGACTGGCGCATCAACACCCTGCTCGGCGTACAACGTGACCCTGAGCGCGCCAAACTCTTAGCTGAAAAGGGACTTCGCGGTATTAAACTGTCCCATACCCGCGACATGGAGCCAGCTGTCACCGACACCAAGTACTCCGGCGTAGTAGGCGTTATCGCTGGCAGTGACAAATACCCCGGCGCGGGTATTCTCGCCACCACCGCCGCAGTTCGCTCGACCAGCGCCATGGTTCGCTACGTGGGTAAGGCGTACCGCACTATCGTGGAGCGCCTGCCAGAAGTGGTAGCTACTGAAACTTTCACCGACGCCGGTCGGGTGCAGGCGTGGGTCTACGGCCCAGGCTCCGATCCGCGCGACAGCGACACCATGAAAAAGTTGCTTAAAGCAACGCAACCTTGCTTATTAGACGCTGACGCCATAACGCAGCTCGCTGAGAGCCCAGAACTTATCGATGAGCTGCGCGAACGCAGTTCCCGCCGAAGCTACACGCTGTTGACACCACACGATGGCGAATTTGTTCGCCTCGCTGGTGCGCTCAACGCAAAAAAGGAAGCAACGGTGCGCGATCTGAACTCCGATCGCCTCGGCGCTGTGTGCGACATGGTGGATGCACTGGGGTGTGCCGTGCTGCTCAAGGGTCGCAAGACGCTCATCGTGGGTAACGGAGACATCCACAGCATCGACGCCGGCCACTCATGGCTTGCCACCCCTGGTTCGGGCGACGTGCTTTCCGGCATTATCGGTGCATGGATCGCTCACTTCGCCACGTTGATTGAGGATCACACTCGTGCCGGCACTGCGAGGTTCGATTGGAGCGCCTACATGGCGCTCACTGCCGGCGCGGCCGTGGCCGCGGCGGTTCATGCCACCGCAGGGTGGCTGGCCGCCCAGACTCCTTACGGTCCGGCTCCGGCGTCGGCAAGCAGCATTGCCGACGCCATCCCGGCCGCCACAGCAAAGCTGCACGCCTAGAACACGCTGGTAGCAAGCATCACCGCGAGGCCCAACAGGGCGGCTAGGAGGGACAGGCCGATGAACAGGGCGCGCCATCGCGGCCCCATCCGGGCCGCGAGCGTAGCACCAATCGCACCGCCAATGGTGTTGAAGAGCAGGTCGTCAGCGTCTGAATAACCCAGCGCGAACGCGAATTGCGTGACCTCAATGGAAAGCGACACCAGAAAGCTCAGAAGGATCGTCTCAAACACCGGAAAGCGAGCACGCCCGCGCAGCATGTTGGCGATCAGAAAACCCAGCGGCAAAAACAGAACGATGTTGCCAAACAAGTTAATCCATGGGCCCCACCACACACTTGGATAGTCAAAGCCGTTGAACAGTACTAGATCCAGACTGCGGTGACGATGGGCCGAGGTCTGCCACAGCGGCCCAAAACTCAAATACGCTTTGCCCAACGTAAAGGCCAGAACGAGTAGGCCAACGAAGCCCAGCGCAACAGACGTTGCCACGCGCTCACCAACACCAATGGCTTTCTCGCCACGACGCTGGGACCGCGCACTACTGGTGAACCTTTCGGGGATCTTCGTGCTCAGACTCATTGCGACAACTGTAGCCCCCAAACCTCCGATATTGCTGTGAGCCTCCAGCCACAAACTCACAGCAAACAAAAAGCTTGAGAATCCGCCCTGCTAAAACGCGCATCCGGCCGCGTCAAATTCGTCACCCACGCCATTGACAACGCCGAAAATCACAGCTGGCGCATCAGCCATCAACCCACGGCGTCCGGTGCCACGAGGTCTTCCCACCCTCGTCTGTTTAAGGGTTAGTTACTTAAAGTAACGTTGCGTTACTTATAGACATCTCCAAGACATGGGTCCCACCCTGCGGGAGATCGACGCCTTGGAGGTCATCGCCCAGAAGGGCAGGTTCGATGCAGATGAAGTGACGCCATTGGTCTGTGGGCACGTCGGGGAGCGTGTGTTCCTTGCCGGGATTCCAGATCACTACATGGTCATGGCCAGTAAACGTTAGTTCCAACGTGCGCCCCATGACCGGATCAGTGCACGTGATAGGGGAGTGGAGGTCGGTGGGAGTGGAAATGCGGTCGAACTCGCCGGCGATGGATAGCGGTTCAGTGACGTGTTCATGGGTGTCGGTGGTGAGCTCATACAGGTCCGCGCCATCAAGACCTGTGATGCGAATCTGCTCCACGTCGCCGACAAGGAAGTAGGGGTGGAGCCCGAGCTGCAGCTTTTTGGTGTCTGCGCTGGTGTTGGTGGCGGTGAATGTGAGCGTCGCCGTTTGCCCATCCACAGCGGCATCAAGGCTGAGCTTCAGGCCCTCATTTTCCACATGGGCGCTGGTTGGGGATGTTTTCTCCCAGCGCGCGGTGCGTGCCCAGCCGTGCTTTTGGCCGCCCATCAAGGTAGCGAAGCGCGGTGCGATCACGGGAACCCCGCCGCGGATGGCGTCGGGGCCGTGTAGGGGGCTGAGCTCGCTCAGCCAAAAGATCTCGCCGTTGGTTGTGACGGCACTGGTGACATGGCCACCGAAGGGTTGGAGTTCAACTGCAGGGTTCATGTCACCATTGTGCACCCACAGACTAACGACGCGCAGCCTGGGCACAGTGTCACTGTGCTCAGGCTGCGCGGGGTCGAAAAGCGAACGGGCTTTAGCCCTTGACCACCAAGTTGACCATGCGGCCAGGGACCACGATCTGCTTGATCAGCTGCTTGCCGTCGATGTTCTTCTGCACGAGCTCATCGGCGAGGGCGATCTCAGTGATCTGCTCCTGGGTAGCATCCGCAGGAACCATAATGCGGGCGCGCACCTTGCCGTTGATCTGCACAGGCATTTCAACCTCATCGTCTACCAGGTACTTCTCATCGTGAGTAGGGAAGTCCACGAAAGTGATGGTGTCCTCGTGGCCAAGGCGCTTCCACAGTTCTTCCGCGATGTGCGGTGCCACAGGCGCGATCATGATGACAATCGGCTCAACGGCCGCACGTGGGGCACCAGACGCGCCACTGCCGCCATAGACCTTAGTGAGGTAGTTGACGTACTCAATGGACTTAGCAACAACAGTGTTGATGCGCAGGCCCTCATAATCATCGCGGATTCCGGCGATGGTGCGGTGCAGTGCCTTCTGGTCGTCGTCAGTCAATGCTGAATCGGTGACCACCAGCTCACCGTTTTCCTCATTGACAACCAAGCGCCACAGGCGCTGCAAGAAGCGCTGGGAACCAACAACATCCTTGGTTGCCCATGGGCGGGAGGTGTCCAGAGGACCCATGGCCATCTCGTACACACGCAAGGTGTCCGCGCCGAAGTCACGGGCGATGTCATCCGGAGCCACGGCGTTCTTCAGGGACTTACCCATCTTGCCGTATTCCTGATTGACTTCTTCACCGTTGTAGAAGAACTTGCCGTCCTTCTCTTCAACCTCAGCGGCAGGGACGTACACGCCACGGGAATCAGTGTAGGCGAATGCCTGAATGTAGCCCTGGTTGTACAGGCGGCGGTATGGCTCCTTGGAGGAGACGTAGCCCAGATCGAAGAGGACCTTGTGCCAGAAGCGAGAGTAGAGCAAGTGCAGCACTGCGTGCTCGACGCCGCCAACGTAGAGGTCCACGCCACCTGGGTCGTTCTCGTGGCCTTCGCGCGGGCCGGTCCAGTAGCGCTCGTTCTCGATATCGCAGAAGATGTCATCGTTGCGTGGGTCGATGTAGCGCAGCTGGTACCAAGAGGAACCAGCCCACTGCGGCATGACATTGGTGTCGCGGATGTACTCCTGCTCGCCATCGCCGAGATCCAAAGTCACGTGTGTCCACTCGGTGGCCTTCGCCAGCGGTGGGTGCGGCTCAGAATCTGCATCGTCTGGGTCAAAGGACACAGGCTTGTAGTCCTCTACCTCAGGCAGCTCGATAGGCAGCATGGACTCAGGAAGAGCGTGTGGCAGGCCATCCTTGTCGTACACGATTGGGAATGGCTCGCCCCAGTAGCGCTGGCGCGCAAACAGCCAGTCGCGCAGCTTGTACTGGATCTTCTCCTCGCCGTAGCCCTTCTCCACCAGCCAATCAATGGTGGTAGCAATGCCCTCGGCCTTGCCCAACCCATTAAGGTCCAGCCCCTCTTGGTTAGAAGAGTTCACGTGCTCAGCGTCACCGGTGAAGGCTTCCTCCGAAATGTCGCCATTCAGCACGGCGACGATAGGCAGGCCAAACTCCTTGGCGAACTCGTAGTCGCGCTCGTCGTGCGCAGGCACCGCCATGATGGCGCCGGTGCCGTAGCCGGTGAGCACGTAATCGCCAATAAACACAGGGATCTCCTGGCCATTAACAGGGTTTACCGCGTTCACACCCAAGTAGACGCCGGTCTTCTCCTTGTTCTCCTGGCGCTCCACGTCACTCTTCGCCGCAATGTCCGAGCGGTATCGAGCCACGGCCTCGGCAGCCGTAGGCTGCCCGTAGGTCCAGCGCTCATCGACACCCTCATAGGAACCGTCACCACCTGCCGCAACAAGCTTGTCGACAAGCTCATGCTCCGGCGCCAACACCATGTAGCTCGCGCCGAACAAGGTGTCAGGGCGCGTGGTGAACACGCGAAGGCTCTCGCCTTCGCACGCGAACTCAACCTCAGCGCCACGAGAGCGACCAATCCAGTTGCGCTGCATGGACTTAACCTTCTCAGGCCAATCCAAGTACTCCAGATCATCAATCAGGCGATCAGAATACGCCGTAATACGCATCATCCACTGCGAGAGATTCTTGCGGAACACAGGGAAGTTACCGCGCTCCGAACGACCATCCGCGGTCACCTCCTCATTCGCCAGCACCGTGCCCAAACCAGGGCACCAGTTCACCGTGGAGTGAGAGCGGTACACAAGGCGGAACTCATCAACAACCTTGCGCTGCTGGACAGGATCCAGATCCTTGTACGCCGCGCCGAACTCGGCAGGAGTTGCAACCTCACCAGACTCCAGAAGCGGAATCAACTCAGAGATAGGACGCGCCTTCTGCTGCTCCTGATCAAACCAAGAATTAAAAATCTGCAGGAAGATCCACTGCGTCCACTTGTAGAACTCAGGATCGGTGGTCGCGACCTTACGGCGGCGGTCATGCCCCAAACCCAACAGCCCCAGCTGACGTTCCATGTTCTCAATATTCGCCATGGTGGTGGTACGAGGATGCGTACCCGTCTGAATCGCGTACTGCTCAGCAGGCAAGCCAAACGCATCATAACCGAGCGTATGCAGGACATTCTTGCCCAGCATGCGGTTAAAGCGAGCATAAACATCCGTAGCGATGTAGCCAAGCGGGTGACCAACATGCAGACCCGCGCCGGAAGGATACGGGAACATATCCTGCACAAACAGCTTCTCTTTGCCGAGGAGGCTCTTATTGTCCTCCGACAAATCACCGACAGGATTCGGCGCATTAAAAGTACCGTTGTCGACCCAGTACTTCTGCCACGTAGTCTCGATCTGACCTGCCATCTCCGGGGTATACCGGAAACCAGGGGTGGATGTAGTCTCGCTCGGATTACTCATGGCAATACAGTGTAGTTCACCCACGCCAACGCGCATATTTGCCCCACACCTTTGGAGTTGGACTATAAGTAACGTTGCGTTACTTATAGCGTCCCCAAACCCAAATTGGTTGGACATCAGAGAGCTTTCATTGCCCAAACTGTGACAATGCGTGATTCTTAAGGCAGAAGCGGGGGCACATCGAGGATGCCGCAAAAGTTTTGTCTTCACCGGAGAAATGGGCACATCATTACAGGTTCTTCATCCTCGCTACGCCGTAGCTGGCTTCGTAGATTAGAACGTGTCTTCATACGCCAGATCAGTGGAGGTCTCACATAATTCGCGCCGTGGGCTCCAATCCCGCCCAACAATGTAGCGGCTTCTGCCATGACAGCTGCGCCGGTCACGGAAGGGCGGAAGAAGTAGCAGTGAACTGCTTGCGTCACCGCCGTATCCCGCACCATCCCATGTTCCCCTAGTGCGGTATGCAAAACTTGGCTCAACTAGGGCAGTGTTGGCCCCATCGTCATAAGCAGCTCGGAGCGTTGCATGTGGCGTGCCAAATTTCCTTGCTCACAACTTACCGCGTTTGAAATGCAGTTAAGGCTCCGCATTCATCTTCACAAAGTTGTTAACACCCCTATGAATCGCCGTACAACACCCCCGCTGAAATCTCGCCGCAGTAAGGGCAAAGAGGAAAAACACTGGTAGGGCTCATCTAGATCAGCACAGCTGGGCGTGAAGAGATCGCAACTGGAAAAATGACCACAATTTAGGTTGTTGCAAGTAACTGATTCAGCTAGCATTCTAGGCGGTCCACTAACTACAAGAACTCCTGCTAGACGGAACTTGTGCACAGAGGACAAAACGACGTAAATTCACGGCGCCTCACGCTAAAAAAGTAAATATCGTCAGTAAATCCAAAGCTCGCTGCGTAAAAATGATGAACATCACTCACGCAGCGAGCTTGGTTTTCCATCAGTAGATCGCTCAGGCTGCAGGCGTGGGATCTCCCTCGGCTTCCCTGGACTGAGCCGTGAGCCTCGAGCCCTACGACGTTTAATGTCGTGCTGAATGGTGTGGCCTCGGACTGAGGCCGCTTGGGCGGCCTCCGAACGGGCAGGCGCGTGCGACAAGGGACCGTTCGGCAGTGTGCGCAGAAGGGTGCCGTCGTTAAGCGTCCACTCGCACACACCAACCGCATCCATAACCACCTGTACAAGCTTCTCAGTTTTCAGCGTGTGATGTGGAGGGCACAGGCACTGGAGATTCGAGTCAACGGTCTTACCACCCTGCGAGAACGGGACAACGTGGTCAATCTGACAGTTACGCGCAGTCACGGAGCAACCGGGGAAACGGCACGAACCATCTCGTGCCACAATAAAAGACCGCAAACTCTCAGGAATCTGATACTTGTCCTGCGTTTTCTTTGCACCTTCGGCCGATAGCACATCCTCGCTGGTCACGGCCTCCATCACAGCCTTCGCGTCATCGCCAAAAAGATATCCCGCACCAAGCAGGTACACCGCGTCAGCCATCGAAGGGTCCGCGAAAGCATGCAAACGGATGCGCGTAATCAACTGCTGATCGATGAGCTCTACCAACGCCTTATACAGCGTCTCCGGAGTCACCTTCTTACCCGCCCGCTTATGCAGCGCCGAGTACACCTTCGCCCCATTAAGCGGGTCCAATGTCGCCGAAAGCTGATACTGGCCATGATCAGTGACGCGCATGCTCACCTTTGGAGTCTTGTGGTCACGCTTCGCTACCACCGCTTCTGGGTCTACTGACCCCACAATAGCGCGCGCATAGTTGGCTAACGTCCTCCGCTGAGGCAAATCCTGATCCCGAACCTTGGGGGTCAACCGGTCAATCAGAAGATCTTCCACCTGCGCAATGTGCTCGTCACTAACGCCGGAAACCTGATTCTCGATACTGCTCAAACGCCCCAAATCCAAATGGCCTCCATCAGCAGCAAGCTGCGCCAACTTCGGCATACGCCGCAACATCACGGAAACATTCAGCATCTGCTTGACTGCATGAGTGCTAATACCCAGCGAGGCACGCTTCCTCGCACAGTAGGCGCGCAAATCCTCCTCCGGTACCACCTGCATTTCCAGCATGCACGCCACCATTTCTCGGTTGTGGCGCATCACCATCGCAGCAGTGGGGTCATCCTCATTCATGCACGCAAAATTTGCGCTCTCTTCAGTCATTGTCGATCCTCCTACAAAACGGACTAATAATTTTCATCTCATACGGTAGGAAGAAAAAGAGAGCACTTGAACACCCAGTGCTAAAAAAGGCAAAAATGTGGATAACTCTGCTTTTGGCCACATCGTTATCCACAGTTCCGGCAACGTTCTTATAAGTAACGTTGCGTTGCTTATAGCAACTTACGCCTTACGGTACAGCGTCTTTTGCTGGAATTTGGGGTCACACGTTACGTGCACACCTAGGTTGCGGAAAATGCCTTCATCAACAGATCCCAAGATCGTGGTGACATGGGCGTCGCAGCCGTGGAGGTTCTTGAGCTCATTGAGTGCGGCGCGGGCGGCGTCGGATTGTGCTGCGGATACGGACAGTGCGATGAGAACTTCGTCGGTGTGCAGGCGAGGGTTTTTGCTGCCCAAGTGGTTGGTTTTGAGACTCTGGATCGGCTCGATCGCCTCTGGTGACAGCAGGTGGGTGTTCTTCTCAATGCCCGCGAGGTGTTTCAGGGCGTTGAGGAGCACCGCTGCGGAGCAACCGAGCAGGTCCGTCGTGGCACCCGTGATGATGGTGCCATCCGGCAGTTCAAGGGCTGCACCCGGTTCGCCGTTTTCCTGCTCGCGTTTGCGAGCAGGAGCAATGACCCTGCGGTCGTCGGGAGTGATACCGGCCTTCGCCATGACCACCTTGGCGCGCTCAGAGTCGCGTGGTTCTTTGCCGTCGCGAACTTCGTCGACAAGCGACTTGAAGTAGCGCCTAATTATTTCCTGATTCGCCGCATCGCGGCAGGCCTGATCATCGATAATGCAGTTACCAGCCATGTTCACACCCATGTCCGTGGGGGACTGGTACGGGGTGGCGCCAGTTAGGCGCTCTAGCAGCGCTTTGAGCAGGGGGAAAGCCTCCACGTCGCGGTTGTAGTTGACCGTGGACTCCCTATGAGCGGAGAGGTGGAAATGATCAATAACGTTGGCATCATTGAGGTCCACCGTCGCGGCCTCGTAAGCCAAATTCACCGGATGCTCCAGTGGGAGATTCCAGATCGGGAAGGTTTCAAACTTGGCGTAGCCCGCCGAACCCCCGCGCGCGAACTCGTGGTAAACCTGCGACAGGCACGTGGCCAGTTTGCCCGAACCCGGCCCCGGCGCGGTAACGACCACCAAATCACGTGTGGTCTCCGCAAACTCGTTGCGCCCAAAACCCCGCTCGGAGACGATCAGATCCGTGTTTGTGGGGTACCCCTCTATAAAGTAATGCTGCGTTACTTTAAGGCCTAGACGCTCCAAACGTGCCTTGAATTCGACGGCTTTCTGGTTAGCTTCATCCATCTGTGTGAGGACGATGTGCTCTACGAGGAAGCCGCGGTCGCGGAATACGTCAACGAGGCGCAGTACGTCCGCTTCGTAGGTGATGCCATAGTCAGCGCGAATTTTGTTGCGCTGGAGGTCCTTGGCGTTGATGCAGATGAGGATCTCTGCTTCGTCTTTGATGCGGTCGAGCATCGCTATTTTGTTATCTGGTGTGAAGCCAGGCAGCACACGGGAGGCGTGCATGTCGTCGAACAGCTTGCCACCCATTTCTAGGTAAAGTTTGCCGCCGATTTCCTCGCGCCGCTTCCTGATGTGCTCAGACTGCATTTGGATATATTGTTCGCGGTCGAAGCCAACGGCGTGAGTCATGGGGGCCTCTCTTCGTTTCTGTCGTGGGCGGAAATTCTTTGCTGATTGTATCGCACTCTTTCTCTCCGACGTCCCCATGATCCCAGCCTCCCGCACCTCACCCTCTCAGGCTGCGGGCCGCCTGCCGGCGGCCACGTGGTAGGCATGCAAAACCCCACACCAGTCTTGGGTGGCTAATTCATCCGCTGGTGTGGGGTAAGTAACGCTGCGTTACTTATAGCAACTAGCCGTTGTTCACTCCCTGCGCTTGGCGGTCGATATCGTCTTCGTCCACACCGCCGATGGCGGCCGCAAGTCCTAGGTCATCTTCATCGTCGAGTTCGTTGCGGGTGATGTGGCCCTTGGCAAACTTGTCGACGACCATGGCGATGGCGCCGTCGCCGGTGACGTTGCAGGCGGTACCGAAGGAGTCGATGGCAATGTACGCGGCAATCATGAGTGCGACTTGGTCATCGGTGAATCCGAGGGAGGAGGTCAACAGGCCGACAGCTGCCATGATGGCGCCGCCTGGTACGCCTGGTGCTGCAACCATGGTGACGCCCAGCATGAGGATGAAGCCAATCGCGGTAGCCAGCGGGATGTCCATGCCGTCCATGAACATCACGGCGAACGCGAAGAGGGTGATCTTCATCATGGAGCCGGACAGGTGGATGGTGGCGCACAGTGGAACGACAAAGCCGGCGACGGACTTGGAGATGCCGTTCTTACGGGCGCACTCGTAGGTCACTGGGATGGTTGCCGCAGAGGATGAGGTGCCGAGTGCGGTGAAGTACGCAGGCATCATGTTCTTCAGTGACTTCAATGGGTTCTTGCCAGCAATGGAACCAGCGATGATGAACTGGAGTAGTAGCAGGATAATAGAGCCAATGATTGCCAGGACCAGTACCTTTGCAAAGGCCGCAAGCACGGAGGCTAGGTTGCCATTCATACCCAAGGACAGGAACATACCGAAGATGTAGATCGGCAGCAGTGGGACGATGAAGGCGCTGATGACTTTCATAACTACACGGCGTAGGTCAGCAACTGTGCCAAACAAGGTGTCAGACTTCACGGTGGTCATGGCCACGCCAATGACGAATGCGAGAATGAGCGCAGTGATAACCGGCACAGGCTCAGGCATTTCTACATCGATGTAGGCAGACAGTGCGCCTTCCTCAATATCTGACACTTTGACGTCTGACTGGTTGGCAAGCAGCCACGGGTACAGTGCCGTAGCGGCACCCCAGGAGATAAGGCCGGCGACTACCGCGGAGCCGTAGGCAATGCCGGTGGTAATTGCGAGCCACTTGCCGGCGCCACGACCCAGTGAGGCGATCGCTGGGGCAATCAGGGCGAAGATGAGGACTGGGATGAAAAGCCCAAGGAAGTTGCCGAAGAGACCGTTGAACGTCACGAAGATTCGCGCGAGCCAGTCAGGGAAGAAGAAGCTGCAGATGATACCGAGGATGATCGCGATGATGATCCGAAACAGCAGCGACGATGACAGTCGTTTGAAGTCCATGGTGAAAACCTTTTTATGTGAATGTGGCGCTGTTAGTACCACGCCACCACAGGTTGGTGGCGGCCGGTAAATATGTAAGTTTTCCAAACTAATTTGCTGGAATATTTCTTAACTTACGCGCTCACCTGCCTTTTACATATTCTCGAGCACTTTACTTAGCCCCTCTATGACCACTGTCACCCCCATTCGAATACTCCGATCTGTGTGCACCGCGGGAGTGTTAGTGCTTTGTGTTGTGGATTAGGTATTGGGTCTGTGTGAGCGGATAAAGTAGGGGGCATGATCGCTGGCATTATTCTTGGTGTTTTGGCTGTTGCCTTACTGGTTGTTGGTTTTCTTGGGTGGAAGCGCCGTCTTCCTGGCAATAAGTATGTGGGCATGCGCATCCCTGAGGTGCGCAAGAACAAAGATGTATGGGATGCGGCCCATCAGGTGGCCGGCCCTCTGTGGATGGTAGCTGCAGCATCCCTCGGCGTGGGTTCCATGTTGGCTTTCGCGGCAGGAAACGTGCCTTGGCTGTGGCTGCTGGTTGTCCTTGCCATCATCGGCGCGCTGGTGCTGATCAGTATGGGTGCTAATTTTGGCGCGCAGACAGCGCACGTGTTGGACAAGCATGCTGCGGATCAGGATGCCGCCGCGTCGGGTTGCTGCTCCGCTGGTGGCAACCAAGGTGACTTGTCAGGTGTGGCCATGCCGGATGAAGGCAGCATCTGCGGTTCCGACGGCGGTTGCGGCTCCTGCACCCACGAGTGCGCCTCCAAGCTCAAGGCACCTAGTGACCTCAACTCCGACGCTCCCCAGACCGCACCCACCAGCGCTCCTCAGGCTCCAACGGAGCCTGAGGTGGATTTGGATGCAGTGCGTCGCGCCGCCAGCGCGAAGGATGCCTAGGAGTATCGTCGTCAAGATTCATCAGTGAAAACACGAGGCAGGGGAAGGCTACGGCCTTCCCCTTTTTTGGCCCTGGTTCAATGTGATCCGGTCAACGTCGGTAAGTCCCTGGGACGCGAGCGGGATCGGGGGTAGTAGTTTTCAACACTTACGGTGGTTTCTGTTGCGCTATCGGAATTGTCGGCGTACTTTTTGAGTTATGAATTGTGATCGTCTTGTTCCTACCGGCAAGTGGTGGTGGCGCGCTTAGCGGCGAGCCACGTTTTAGCCATCTTCGGTTCAAGAAGATCATGTAAGGCTCGTACAGCTTGTTAGCTGCGGGCCATTTTTTCTGCACTATGGCCCATAGCTAACGTTGCGTTACTTATAGCAACCGTCCATCTTGATGAAAGGCCCAGTGCAATGACAACCACTCCGGAAATCGGTAATGTCCGCGAGACTCTGATTAATGCTTACTTCGGCGAGTTTGGTGGCCAGTACGTTCCAGAGATCCTTCACCCAGTTCTTGATGAGCTTGAGAAAGCATACGTCGATGCGCTGAGCGATCCCACCTTCGAGGAGGAGCTGGATCGTCTGCGCCGCGAATACTTGGGGCGCCCTACTCCGATTACTGAGTGCGCTAACCTGCCTCTGGAAGGGAAAGGTAGGGGAAAGGCCCGCATCTTCCTCAAGCGTGAGGACCTCTGCCACGGCGGCGCACACAAGGGCAATCAGGTGCTGGCGCAAGCACTCATAGCCAAGCGCCTGGGTAAGACGCGTCTGGTCGCAGAGACCGGCGCGGGCCAGCATGGCACTGCCACCGCCATGGTAGCCGCGCTGATGGGCATGGAGTGCACCATCTACATGGGCGCGAAGGATGTGGCGCGCCAACAGCCGAACGTGTACCGCATGCGCCTGATGGGTGCGAAGGTGGTGCCGGTTCATAATGAGCACGGTGAGGCCATGAGTGATGCGATTGACGTAGGCCTGATGGACTGGTGTGAAAACCTTTCCACCACGCACTACCTGCTCGGCTCCGCGTGTGGTCCACACCCATTCCCAACGCTGGTCAAGGAGTTCCAGGCGGTCATCTCCCGTGAGTCCCGCGAACAGATGCTCGAGCGTACGGGCAAGTTGCCGGACGCTGTGGTTGCAGCGGTGGGCGGTGGCTCTAACGCTATTGGAGCTTACGCTGACTACCTCACTGATAAGCCTGGAAACGAAAACGTTCAGCTCATCGGCGTGGAGCCGGGTGGTGAGGGGCTTGAGACCGGCAAGCATGGCGCACCATTGAACGCGGGCCGCATTGGAATTCTGCATGGATCCCGCTCCTATGTTCTGCTTGGCGACGACGACGAGGTCCTGCACTCCTTCAGCGTCTCCGCTGGCTTGGACTACCCGGGTGTGGGGCCAGAGCACGCATATCTGATGCAGTCGGGCCGCGCCAAGTACTACGCGGTCACCGATGCGGAGGCCTTGCAGGCCTTCCGCCTGCTGTCTCGCTACGAGGGCATTATTCCTGCCCTTGAGTCTTCCCACGCCCTTGCTTACGCGTTGAAGATGGCGGAGCACGCTGAGGAGACCGGCGAGGAAATCAACATCTTGGTCAACTTGTCGGGTCGCGGTGACAAAGACGTGGAATACGTCCGTAACATCCTTGGTGACTTGGCGGACAAGGATCCAGCTGAAACCCCGGTCACAGATCCTAACGTTGCCGAGGTTCTAGAGCAGATGACCAAAGATGCTATTGAGCGTGAGGGTGTATAAGCAACGCTGCGTTGCTTATAAGTAAAACGAAGGAATTGGGGTTGGATGTTCGTCGATAAGCGTGTGGTGCGTTACCACGAGAATGCTTCGGCATTGTTTGAGCACTTGGGCGGTACTCGTGTTGATGACTCGGTACTGCTGGAGAGCAGTGACATTGAATCGAAGAAAAACACCATGTGTGTTGCTGTGGTGGAAGGCGCCGCACGCGTGACGTGCCAAGGTCAGCGAGTGACGATCCAAGCGCTAACTGAGGTGGGTGAACAGATTGTTGCGAGAGTGAAAAGGCAGCTGTCCAATCACCTCACTGATGACAGCGCAGGTAGTGCAACGTTTACGTTTGAGATGTCCACTGAAACTGACGAGCGCCGACGACTGAAGGCACCATCCACTGCGGAAGTCCTTCGCATGCTGCAGCTAGACGCTGGATACAAGGGTGAGTTTTTACCATTCTTGGGTGGTGGTTTTTCATTTGATTATTTAGGCACGTTCGAAACGCTGCCAGCAGTGACTGATGGCCCAAATATCTACCCTGATTACCAGTTTTTGGTTGCTCAGACGTACCTCCGCATTGATCATCTGACCGAGGAGGCGTGGGTTGAAGCTGTTGACGTTGATGAGGTGGCGCTGCAGGAGAAGCTAAATCAGCTTGAGGCGACTATTGCGAACGCGCCACATAGCACTGACGCTCCTGTTGATCTTTCCGGGTCCAGCCACGGTAGTGCCACTGCACAGGCGAGTGTGAGTGACGCTGACTTCCGCGACCAGGTGAAGGCGCTGCAGGGCAACATCTATGATGGCGATATTTATCAGGTGGTGCCTGCGCGTGCGTTCGCGATGGAGTGCCCTGATGCGTTCGCCGCGTACCGTACGCTGCGCACAACAAACCCTAGCCCGTACATGTTCTACGTTCGTGGAGTTACCCCATTATCGGAAGAATCAAGTTCTCTACCTGCTGCTTATGAGCTTATCGGTGCTTCCCCAGAGTCCAATCTCAAGTTCACCGCAGACACCCGTGAGGTTCAGTTGTACCCGATCGCTGGTACTCGACCTCGTGGTTTGAATGCGGACGGCAGTGTGAACCACGAGCTAGATATCCGCGCGGAGTTGGATATGCGCACGGATGCGAAGGAGATTGCGGAGCACACCATGTTGGTGGACTTGGCCCGTAATGACTTGGCACGCGTGGCAGTTCCTAGGAGCCGTAAGGTGGCGGATCTGTTACAGGTGGATCGCTACTCGCGGGTGATGCACTTGGTGTCTCGCGTGGTGGCAACCCTTGATGATGAGTTTGACGCCCTCGACGCCTACCGCGCCTGCATGAACATGGGTACGCTCACCGGCGCGCCGAAGCTGCGCGCCATGGAGCTTATCCGTAACCATGAGCACGTCAGGCGCGGCTCTTATGGTGGCGCCGTGGGTTACTTGGCCGGCGACGGGTCCATGGATACCGCCATCGTGATTCGCTCGGCATTCATCCACAACGGCCAGGCGATCGTTCAGGCGGGTGCAGGCGTAGTCCGTGATTCAGTCCCACAATCAGAGGCCGACGAAACATTGCATAAGGCTTACGCTGTTCTGCATGCCATCGCTTTGGCACAGGGCAAAGAGAAGGTAGAGGTGATCCGCTAATGGGCGAGCACAACAAAGACATCCACGTCGTTTTGGTGGATAACCAGGATTCCTTTGTCTACAACCTGGTGGATGCGTTCGCTGTGGGCGGTTACCGCTGCACGGTGTTCCGCAACACGGTGAGCGCACAGGAAATCCTTGCCACCAACCCTGATCTCATCTGTCTGTCACCCGGCCCTGGCCACCCGCGGGAGGCTGGTTGCATGATGGAGGTTATAGAGAAGGCCGACGGCACAATCCCCATGCTGGGCATCTGCTTAGGATTCCAGGCCCTGCTGGAATATCACGGCGGTTCTGTGGGGCCGTGTGGCCCAGTCCACGGCATCACTGATTTCATGGAACTGACGCAAGAGGGTCTTGATAGCCCCATCTTTGCAGACCTCACCACTGACGCCGGCCCGGAGAACAACTTCCACGGCTCCAAGGTCCCGATCGCACGCTACCACTCGCTCGGCTGCCTTCAGCCCCCTGAGAGTCTGATCCCGTTGAGCTATTGCGATTCAGAAAAAGGCAAGGTGGTTATGGCGGCCCAATCGGCCAATAAAATGTCTATTGGCCTGCAGTTTCACCCGGAATCAGTGCTGAGTCCGCAGGGGCCAGTGATTCTGGATCGCTGCATTGAGACGCTCCTCTCGCAGCGCTCGCGGCTTTCCGACGCCCCCTAGGCCACAACACTCAGCGTGCTCACACCCGCTCGCGCTTCATCACCGTGCGGCTTGCGCCGCACACATTTTAGAATCTCTACAATTACCACCCCTTAAATCTTTATAACCACCAACACCATTAGGATTGATATGTCTATAAGCAACGTAGCGTTACTTCAAAAGTTCCTCGACAATCATCACCCAACTATTGAGGAAGCAGAGGCAGTTTTCCGGCCACTGACCTTTGGCGAGTATGAGGACATCCACATTGCAGCCTTGTTGGCTACGCTGCGTACCCGCGGTGAGACCTTTGAGGATATCGTCGGCGCGGCGCGAGCCTTCATTGACGCAGCCCGTCCGTTCCCAGTGGACGGCAAAGGCATCATCGACACCGCTGGCACAGGTGGTGATGGCGCGAACACCATCAATATCACCACCGCTGCAAGCTTGGTGACGGCCGCCGGTGGCTGCAAGGTAGTAAAGTGTGGCAACCGCTCTGTGAGCTCCAAGTCTGGTTCTGCGGACGTGCTGGAGGCATTAAATATTCCGTTGGACCTGGATCCTGATCGCGCTCTTCGCCAGTTCGAAGAGTCTAACTTTACTTTCCTGTTTTCACCTGCGTATCACCCAGCAGTTGCCCACGTGATGCCGGTTCGCCGCACCCTGAAGGTACCAACCATTTTCAATACCATTGGCCCCATTCTCTCCCCGGTGCAGCCGGAGTTACAGATCATGGGCATTGCCCAGCCAGAGAAAGGCCAAATGATTGCGGAGGTATTCCGCGAGCTTGGCCGCGGCCGCGCACTGGTGGTCCATGGTGCTGGCACTGATGAGATCGCCGTTCATGGCGCCACTAAGATTTGGGAGCTTAATGACGGCGAGATTACTCACTACGAGGTCACCCCAGAAGACTTAGGTCTAAGCGTTCACCCAATTGAGGAGCTCAAGGGCGGTGACGGCGCGGAGAACGCTCAGCTGATGCGCAACACATTCGCCGGTACAGGCCCGCAGGCGCACAAGGATGCGATCGCCGCTAATGCAGGTGGCATGTTCTATCTGCATGGCAAGGCTGAATCCCTCAAGGAGGGAGCGCAGCTTGCCCTAGAATTGATCAACAATGGCACCGTCAACGAGTGGCTAACTCTCCACGAGGAGGCTGACTATGGCAGCAAGTAAGCGACTGCCTACGGTACTTGAATCCATCGTGACCGCGCGCCGCGGTCACTTGGACGAGATCCGCGCGCGAATCTCGCATGTCGACGTCGACAAGCTCCCAAAGTCAACCCGAAGCCTGTATGAAAACCTGAAGGCCAACGGCGGCAGGGGAGGGGCGAACTTCATCATGGAATGCAAGTCCTCCAGCCCCAGCCTCGGAATGATCCGGGAACACTACCAGCCCGGTGACATCGCGCGTGTGTACTCGCGCTACGCGTCAGGGATCTCAGTATTGTGCGAGCCGGAACGCTTTAACGGCGATTACGACCATCTCGCCACCGTGTCCATGAGCACGCATCTGCCAGTACTATGCAAAGACTTTATTGTGGATAAGGTGCAGGTACACGCTGCGCGCTACTACGGTGCTGATGCTATCTTGCTCATGCTCAGCGTGCTGAGCGACGAAGAATACGCCGAACTTCACGCCGAAGCCGATCGCCTCGGTTTAGATGTGCTCACCGAGGTCATTGATGAGGAAGAGGTTGCCCGTGCCATCAAACTTGGGGCCAAGATTTTTGGCGTGAACCACCGCAACCTGCATGATCTCACTATCGATCTGGAACGTTCCGCACAACTTGACGCAGTGATTCCACACGACGCCGTTTTGATCTCTGAATCCGGTATCCGAGATGCCAAGACCGTGCGCGCCCTAGGGGGCCACTCCAATGGCTTCCTCGTGGGGTCACAACTGACCGGCCAGCCAGACATTGACCTTGCAGCGCGCGAGCTCGTTTACGGCCCGAATAAGGTGTGTGGACTCACCAGCTCCACGGCTGCGCAGGCGGCCCGTGCGGCAGGCGCTGTCTACGGTGGCCTGATCTTTGAGGAGAGGTCACCACGCAATGTTTCACGTGAAACTGCTCAAAAAATCATGCACGCCGAGCCAAGCTTAAAGTATGTTGCGGTTTCTCGTCGCGCTGACGGCTGGGGCGAGCTCGCACGCTCACTCGCCGGTGATGGCGGAATCATCGCCGTACAGATCCACGCCCCGTATCAGGGCAGCATCGACGCAGAGCGCGCTTTGATCAATAGCGTTCGCGAGGAAATCACCGCGGCAGGCGTGGAAGGCCTTGAAATCTGGCGCGCTGTTTCCATGACTGCCGTTGACGGTGCGCTCGTTGCAGGTGCACTCGTAGATGACGTGGATAAGCTGATACTTGACTCAGGTGACGGAGGTACGGGCCAAACGTTCGACTGGGCGCACATCCCAGTTGAAGTGAAAGACAAAGCGCTCCTGGCGGGTGGAGTTGCTATAAGTAACGCAGCGTTAGCTTTAGCAACAGGCTGCCTAGGCTTAGACATCAACTCCGGCGCAGAGTATCCCTCTGAAGCGGGGAAGTGGGCCGGAGCCAAAGACGCTGCAGCGATTCGAGATATCTTCGCTGTGGTTCGCAGGTTCCACACGTGACAGGCAATACTGAAGCTATACATCTTTAATGGAGCAGGAATTTATGACTGACATTACTAACGAGCATTCTCGCGGTGGCACCACAAAGTTGGATGCGTATTTTGGCGAGTTCGGTGGCCAGTTTGTGCCGGAGTCTCTTATCCCAGCGCTTGATCAGCTGGAACAGGCGTTTATTGACGCCCAAAATGATGAGGAGTTCAAGAAGGAGCTAGCAGGCTACCTGAAGGACTATCTAGGCCGCCCAACGCCTATTACTTTGTGCCGGAATCTCCCCGAGGAGGGTAAAGGCAAGGGTTACGCCAAGATTTACCTGAAGCGTGAGGACTTGGTCCATGGCGGCGCACACAAAACTAACCAAGTTATTGGTCAGGTGCTGCTAGCTAAGCGCATGGGCAAAACCCGTATCATCGCGGAGACTGGCGCAGGCCAGCACGGCACCGCCACTGCGTTGGCGTGCTCCTTGCTTGGTCTCGAGTGCGTCATTTACATGGGCGCTAAAGACGTTGAGCGCCAGCAGCCAAATGTTTTCCGTATGAAGTTGATGGGCGCGCAGGTTATCCCGGTTGATTCCGGTTCAGGCACCCTAAAAGATGCCGTGAATGAGGCACTTCGCGACTGGACTGCAACGTTCCATGAGTCTCATTACCTGTTGGGGACCGCGGCGGGACCTCACCCTTTCCCAACAATCGTGCGTGAATTCCACCGGGTCATTTCCACTGAAGCTAAGGCGCAGATGTTGGAGATGACTGGCGGACTGCCCGATGTGGTTGTTGCATGTGTAGGCGGTGGCTCCAACGCTATTGGCATGTTCGCTGACTTCATTGACGAGGAATCGGTTGAGCTTGTTGGCGCTGAACCAGGTGGGCTGGGAATGGAATCGGGCAAGCACGGTGCGACCATCGGCTTTGGTCAGGTTGGCATTCTGCACGGCGCTCGCTCTTTCCTGATGCGCAATGCTGACGGCCAGGTTGAGGAAAGCTATTCCATCTCTGCCGGACTTGATTACCCAGGAGTTGGCCCACAGCATGCTCACTTGGCCAAGACCGGCCGGGCTACCTACGTTGCTATTACTGACGCAGAGGCTTTGGAGGCATTCCAGTTACTGAGCCTGCGAGAGGGCATTATCCCCGCGCTGGAGTCTTCCCATGCTCTTGCCTACGCCCTGAAGCGGGCTAAGACCGCAGAGGAAGAGAAGAAGGAAATCACCATTCTCGTGTCCTTGTCCGGCCGCGGCGATAAAGATGTTGATCATGTCCGCCGAACCCTTGATGAGAACCCCGAACTTATCATTTCCAAGGATCTGAAGGAGAACTAACATGACCGAGCGTTACTCACAGTTGTTTGGCAGCCTTCAGGAGAGGAATGAGGGTGCCTTTGTTCCTTTCGTTATGCTGGGCGACCCTACGCCAGAAGATTCCTTGGAGATCATTCGCACGCTTGTCGACGCAGGAGCAGACGCGCTCGAGCTCGGCGTTCCTTTCTCTGATCCGGTGGCCGATGGCCCCACGATTCAGAGGTCGCACTTGCGTGCTCTGGATAACGGTGCGACCGTTAACGGCTCGTTGACGCTGATCAAACAAATCCGAGAGGAATATCCGGAGCTTCCCATCGGCATGCTGATCTACGGAAACGTTGCGTTTACCCGCGGTTTCGAACGTTTCTATTCCGAGTTCGCAGAGGCGGGGGCAGACAGTATTTTGATCCCAGATGTGCCGGTGCGAGAGGGAGCTCCCTTCAGTGCAGCAGCAGAGAAAGCCGGGATCGCTCCTATCTACATCGCCCCCGCTCAGGCTAGCGAAGCAACTCTTCAGGGCGTCGCCGCGAACTCACAAGGCTACATTTACGCTATCTCTCGAGACGGAGTCACCGGTACTGAGCGCCAGTCTGAGACCAAGGGACTTGACCAGGTGGTCGCCAACGTAACCCGCTTCGGTGGCGCGCCAGTGCTTTTGGGTTTCGGCATCTCCAAACCAGAGCATGTAGCTGACGCAATCAATGCTGGCGCGGCAGGAGCTATCACAGGATCCGCCATCACAGCCATCATCGAAAAATACACCACCGGAAGCCATCCTGATCCGTCCACGATCACGGACCTAGCTGCCCTCAAGGAGGAGCTACACGCCTTCGTGGCAGACATGAAGGCCGCAACTAAAAAGTAAATCTTGAGGTTTCACGTGGAACATCCACGACGAGACATCTAACCAGCAGGCTTTGGGATTGTCCCAAGGCCTGCTTTTGATTACGTACGTGACACAAAATATTCACCTCGCTTGGCTCTTTAGGCTGCGAGGTCTTGGTTTTTAAACCATAGCCCCTGCTGTGTTGGCGTTGTGGAAATATTCTGCACACCGAAGATCATCAACCTCTCCCAAAAACGTCCGGCGATCAACCCCTGGGGAGGCTTGGGGCAGTAATTCTTCCACATACGCCGTTGGGTCTACATGATGAGGGGACGCGATCATTACGGGTACATTCCTTTCGAGGATAGGTAGAAGTTGATTCGAAAGGTACCTTAGAATGACCGCCCTTATCGTTTAACGGCACGTCGACCACAGGCTACTGATACACCACGCGGTCAAGTCCTGGGTAGTGGTGTATCTGTATTTCGAATCTGGGGTTAGTTTCATGGCGGTGGTTTAGGGGCCGTCTCGGGGATGGGGGGTGAGGGTATTCACGCGGCGTTTTCCTGGTTGTTGTCGCGGTCCTCGTCGATGACCCCAGCGGCGATGATCTCTTTGGTCTGTGTCAGGCTGGCCAGTGACATATAACGTTTCTGTTGGATCCAGTCATCGTGCTGTTCGGCCAAAACCGCCCCAACAAGGCGCACTACAGCGTCTCGGTTTGGGAAGATTCCTACGACATCGCTACGCCGGCGGATCTCTCTATTGAGCCGTTCAGTGGGGTTATTTGACCAGATTTTGCTCCACACCGCTTTCGGCGCAGCGGTAAACGCCAACAGCTCGTCGAGACACTCCTCGAGGTAGTCTGCCACGTTCGGGAATTTGTGCTGGCAGAACTCCACCACATCCCTGGCCTGGACCCACACGTTGGTGGCATCGGGTTGCTGGAAGATCGTGTGAAACATTGCTGATAGGGTCGGCCACTGGGTCTTCGGTACCTGGGTTGATAGGTTCTTCGCGAAGTGGGTGCGGCACCGCTGCCAACTAGCCTGCGGCAGGCAATCACCCACGGCTGCTTGAATACCAAGATGGGCATCGCTGGTGACCAGGAATACCCCGGTGAGGCCACGGGCGATGAGGTCGCGGAAGAAACCCGTCCACGACGCGGTAGATTCCGCTGTAGCAACCTGCATGCCAAGCAGTTCGCGGTAGCCGTCAGCGTTGACACCTGTGGCCAGTAGCACGCTGGCTTTGACGACTCGGCCGCCTTCCCGCACTTTCATCGTCAACGCGTCACAGGAGAGGTAGTAATACGGGCCCTGGTCCAATGGTCTGGTACGGAATTGTTCGACCATCGTGTCAAGCTCTTTGGCCATCTCGCTGACCTGTGATTTCGATAGGTTGTTGATACCGAGTGTGGCGACTAGGTCGTTCATCCTGCGGGTGGAGACCCCCTTGAGGTAGCAGGTGGCGATAACTGTGGTCAGGGCGCGTTCGGTGCGGCTGCGGCGCTCTAGCAGCCAGTCGGGGAAAAATGAGCCGGTGCGTAGCTTCGGGATTGCCACATCAATACTGCCGACGCGGGTATCTAGCTGTCGGTGACGGTAACCATTGCGGGTGTTTGTACGATCCGGCGACACTGTTGCATAATCTGCCCCGCAGACGGTGTCTGCCTGGGCGGAGAGAATCTGGTTGATGAAGTCAGTGAGCATTTGGCGCATCAGGTCTGGGGATGCTTGAGTCAGTAGCTCTTCGACATACGCGGTCGGATCGATATGATTGGGGTCAGCGGCCATCGCAGGGTACTTCCTTTCGAGGATAGGTAAGAGTTGATTCGAAAGGTACCCGCGATGGTCGCCTCATTGTGCACCGGCACAAGGCCTACCGCGGGCTACAGATACACCACGCTAGCGGACGCAACCCACCACGCTAGCGGACGCAACCTTGCGGTTTCCTGCAATGAGGCGGAAGACCTACAACGATTAAAGATGCGAGTGGGCCCGTGCAGCGATTGACACCTAGGTTCGGAAGTCAAGGATCGCTCTCATTTTGGATGCGGATCGTTGGTTCGGCCCACAGTAGTGGCTGATCCCAATGACCGGAACCTATAGTCGCGAAATTTTGGAATCAATACTCAACCGAACTAGCTCCTGGGTAGGGATCGATGTAGCTATTCCACATCTCTCAATAGAGTCTAGTTTCCCGGGTTTTAACGGCACCTCCAGGAAGCTATTAGCTAAGACTTATCCTTTAAGTGAACGCAAAAACACTCGCAAAAATCCGGAAAGGTAAAAGATATTCGAGACGAGATGGGGATACAACCCAGTACAAATAAACGTCACTGTGACTTTAATAGGGTAGGTAAAAGTACCCTCAAAATTTACCATCAGGCATCTCTAATATGAAGGTTTTAAGCTCAACTAAGAACCCCTTCTGCCAACAACAGTCCAAAAAGAATCAAACAAGTGAGATACTAGATCTATGGCAAAAGACATTTCACAATTCCAGTGTTCCCGTCGCATGTTTCTGATCGGTACTGCCACAACGTTTGCAGGAGCGGTCCTCGCAGCATGCGGCGCAGAGGAAGCGCAATCAGTTTCGGTAAACGATGTTCCGGTTGGCTCCGGGGTTATCGTCGGAAGCGTCATCATTGCCCAGCCAACAGAAGGGGAGTACCGTGCGTATTCCACCGCCTGCCCACACGCCAACGCTGTGATTGATGAGATCAACGGTGATATAGCACGTTGCCCGAAGCACGGATCAGAATTCTCATTAAAGGACGGCTCCGTCATCACTGGCCCAGCCCGCGACGCGCTGTATCCAGAAGAAGTCACAGTAGACGGTCAAACAATTACTATCCAGTAATTTCAGGGGAGAGCGCCTAGTACACGGATGCTTGAACTAGGCGCTATCTCAGTTAAACCTAAAACCGCGCTCGGTGGTACTGAGGTGCCAATCCAGCTTCTAGTGGATCTAGGCCAAGCAACGTGGCTGCCCGTGCTGGCCATGCGGGATCTGCCAGAGCCTGGGAACCCACATCCACCGCGTCAAGGCCATCAACGGACACTAGATGCTCCGCCAACTCTGGGGTGTCTATCAAACCCACTGCGATGACCGGTATCCTTACTTCCTTAGCAATACTCTTAGCAAATCCTGCCTGATACCCGGGCCCCACCTTTATCTGCGCAGGTACTAGTCCTCCGCTCGATACGTCTACCGCGTCCACACCCAGATCCTCAAGCCGCTGAAGCAGCTGAATGGATAACTCCACATCCCAAGACTCTTCCTCATCTACCCAGTCTGTGGCTGATATTCGAATAATGAGGGGCATCGATTCTGGGATGACATCTCGAACTGCTTCTACTGTCTCAGTGACTATGCGGATTCGGTTGTCAAAGCTTCCACCATATTCATCGGTGCGTTTATTACTAACCGGAGAGAGGAATTGGTGAAGGAGGTATCCGTGCGCAGCATGGATTTCCACAGTGTCGAAACCGCATTCAACAGAGCGGTTAGCCGCGGCAGCGAAATCACCGATTACCTCCTTAATTTCTTCAACACTCAATTCTCGCGGAATCGCAAGATCGGGAAACGCAATGGCGCTCGGCGCCACCGTAGTCCAGCCACCCTCGCCTACGGGAACCGATCCGCTGTCAAAGCTCGGCAGCGCAGGTTGTGTAGACGCCTTTCGTCCAGCGTGCGCAAGCTGGATGCCAATCGCTGCACCCTGAGAATGCACAAAATCTACGATTGGTTCCCACGCCAAAGACTGTTCGTCATTCCATATTCCAACACAGCGAGGGGAGATGCGGCCTTCCGGATTAACACCCGCAGCCTCAACCATCACTAGACCGAAACCACCGGCGGCTCGTGCACCATAGTGCACAAGATGCCAGTCAGTAGGTACTCCATCTTCTGCTTCTACCGAGTATTGGCACATTGGTGGCAGGAAAATACGATTTCGGATGCTCAGCTCGCGGAGCTGGATTGGTTCGAAGAGTTGAGGTTTCATTCTCCCCACCATACGCTCGTGCAGCAGAATACTGATACGGATGCGAAGAGCATAACGGTTGCGTCCGCTAGCGTGGTGTATCTGTAGCCCGCGGTAGGCCTTGTGCCGGTGCACAATGAGGCGACCATCGCGGGTACCTTTCGAATCAACTCTTACCTATCCTCGAAAGGAAGTACCCTGCGATGGCCGCTGACCCCAATCATATCGATCCGACCGCGTATGTCGAAGAGCTACTGACTCAAGCATCCCCAGACCTGATGCGCCAAATGCTCACTGACTTCATCAACCAGATTCTCTCCGCCCAGGCAGACACCGTCTGCGGGGCAGATTATGCAACAGTGTCGCCGGATCGTACAAACACCCGCAATGGTTACCGTCACCGACAGCTAGATACCCGCGTCGGCAGTATTGATGTGGCAATCCCGAAGCTACGCACCGGCTCATTTTTCCCCGACTGGCTGCTAGAGCGCCGCAGCCGCACCGAACGCGCCCTGACCACAGTTATCGCCACCTGCTACCTCAAGGGGGTCTCCACCCGCAGGATGAACGACCTAGTCGCCACACTCGGTATCAACAACCTATCGAAATCACAGGTCAGCGAGATGGCCAAAGAGCTTGACACGATGGTCGAACAATTCCGTACCAGACCATTGGACCAGGGCCCGTATTACTACCTCTCCTGTGACGCGTTGACGATGAAAGTGCGGGAAGGCGGCCGAGTCGTCAAAGCCAGCGTGCTACTGGCCACAGGTGTCAACGCTGACGGCTACCGCGAACTGCTTGGCATGCAGGTTGCTACAGCGGAATCTACCGCGTCGTGGACGGGTTTCTTCCGCGACCTCATCGCCCGTGGCCTCACCGGGGTATTCCTGGTCACCAGCGATGCCCATCTTGGTATTCAAGCAGCCGTGGGTGATTGCCTGCCGCAGGCTAGTTGGCAGCGGTGCCGCACCCACTTCGCGAAGAACCTATCAGCCCAGGTACCGAAGACCCAGTGGCCGACCCTATCAGCAATGTTTCACACGATCTTCCAGCAACCCGATGCCCTTCCAGCAACCCGATGCCACCAACGTGTGGGTCCAGGCCAGGGATGTGGTGGAGTTCTGCCAGCACAAGTTCCCGAACGTGGCAGACTACCTCGAGGAGTGTCTCGACGAGCTGTTGGCGTTTACCGCTGCGCCGAAAGCGGTGTGGAGCAAAATCTGGTCAAATAACCCCACTGAACGGCTCAATAGAGAGATCCGCCGGCGTAGCGATGTCGTAGGAATCTTCCCAAACCGAGACGCTGTAGTGCGCCTTGTTGGGGCGGTTTTGGCCGAACAGCACGATGACTGGATCCAACAGAAACGTTATATGTCACTGGCCAGCCTGACACAGACCAAAGAGATCATCGCCGCTGGGGTCATCGACGAGGACCGCGACAACAACCAGGAAAACGCCGCGTGAATACCCTCACCCCCCATCCCCGAGACGGCCCCTAAACCACCGCCATGAAACTAACCCCAGATTCGAAATACAGATACACCACTACCCAGGACTTGACCAGCATAACTGTCAGATGCATCAGGATAAGGACATCTGCCCGCAAATGTGGTGAGGTTTCACGTGAAACTTTTAGAGATATCGCCGATACTCATTACACTCGTAAACATGAAAAAGAAGACGTGGATTGATCCAATTCCGACACTTGTTGCATTGGCGCTAGCGGCATCAGCTGGGTTAATTTTCATGCTACTCATAGGAGTTTCGGATACCTTCAACGCTCTTGCGGAATTATTTCTCTGGCTACCGATAATTCTCGCCCCAACTATTGTGTCCTTGATCGTGTTCACTGTTCTTCGCCCGATCATCAACGCTGACCCCACGAGGTTCTATGTGATTGCTAGCGCTATATTTGTAATCGCTATGGTGGGTGGCGTGTTCCTTTTGCCAGAGGTGCCAACTGCTACGTATCTTGTGAACATAGCCGTCTTTTGTGTGATGGCCGCTATTACTGTCTTAACGGTTAAAAAACAGCGATAGAATTAAACTCAATAACTTAAACACCAGTGCTGGAATCACACCCTACACTGGTGTTTATGCTTTCTAGACTCAAAAATCTCGATCCGTTGATCGTGCTCATTATCCTGGCGGTCATCATTGCGATTATCGCACCGGCTAGTGGCACATTCGCTGAGTGGTTCTCTTTTGCCACAAAGATAGCCATTGCCATCCTCTTTTTCCTTTATGGCGCCAGGCTTTCTACAAGGGAAGCACTAGATGGCCTGAAGAACTGGAAGCTTCACCTGACCATTTTGGCGTTCACGTTCGTAGTTTTCCCAATCATCGGCCTCCTTCTACGCCCTCTAGATAATCTGATCGGCGAGGAACTCTATCTTGGGATTCTCTACCTCACCCTCGTACCTTCAACAGTCCAATCATCGGTTGCTTTCACGTCCATCGCGAAGGGTAACTTCGCGGGTGCGATTGTTTCAGCTTCAGCCAGCAACCTTGCGGGAGTTGTACTCACCCCGCTTCTGGTCATGGCTCTTATGACCACCGGTGGTGGCGTTCGCATAGACGCACAGGTATTTGTGGATATCGCTGTGCAGCTACTGTTGCCATTTATGCTGGGCCAGATTGCTCGCGCTGTTTTCCCTAAGGTTGCTACCCTTGCGGCGAATAAGGCAACCAAGGTAGTGGACCGCGGTTCCATCGGCATGGTCGTCTACTCAGCCTTCTCTGCCGGTGTAGTTGGGGGAGTGTGGTCCAGTGTGGCCGTGTGGCAGCTTGTGTTCCTCGTGGTCTTCTCCGCGGTTTTTGTTTCTTTCATGTTGTGGCTGTCGCGCACTGTCGGCCAGGCGCTTAAGTTCAATCGGGGAGACGTTATTGCAATTGAGTTCTGTGGCTCCAAGAAGTCTCTTGCGACCGGACTTCCAATGGCTGCCGTCATCTTTGGTGGCGCTAATCTTGGCTTGCTGATTCTTCCTCTGATGATCTTCCACCAAGTCCAACTGATGATTTGTTCGTGGCTTGCCGCTCGATATGGCCGTGAAGAAAACGTGAGCCCCGCACGACAGCGCTGAACGCCCACAGTTCGGAAAATAGCAGAACTCTAAAAACCGCCAAGTACTAGTAGGATCAAGCCATGACTGATTTTCTGTACGTCCGCATTGAAATGACTATCCCGCAAGTGGGCACCACAGTCCACATCGCCGAGCTGGAAGAATTAAATACGCAGATGTGCACAATGCGACGCATTATCGAGCTTGACACCCAAGGATCCATTCAAGGTGGAGCCTATGGTGACAAGATGGTCGGCTTGGCCGCACCGCCAGCTGATGTTGTGCCACATCCTAACTCTTATGGTGACTTCCCGGATATTTCTGCGACGAACCTGAACGCAGACGAATTTGAATCCCTGTGGGCAGAAACCATCACCAAGTTCCCCGAATTAGCTGCCCTATAAGGAACGCAACGTTACTTTAGAAAGCATAAGATAAGCGGCCCGGCTCAGATACATGAGTCGGGCCGCTTCGCTATGAACAAGCTCTCGATTTGCTGTCAGAAGATGAGGTTAACCAGCAGCATATACGCTGCCGTACCACCCAAGATGGAAATGGCAGCATCCCTGCGCCACCAGTGGAGGAGGAGCGTGGCCAAGACACCAAGCCCACCGGCAATCCATCCTCCTGGGTTGGCCGCCGCGCCGTGCAGTGTGTAGACGACAAGGACTGTCATAACTCCTATGGGCATGGTGATTGCGAGGAGGGAAAGCAGTGAGCTGCCTTTCAACGCCTTTCCAGCACCAAATGGGATCCAGCGCAAAAGCACCGTAATGATGGCAATGGGGATGAGGACGGTGAATACTTCCGCGATGGTTACACCTTCTGGAAGCCCCACAGATGACGCAACTAAAAATGAGGAAGTCACTGGGCATCGCCCCGTTCGTCGTCACCACGCCTTGGATTCAATGTTTCACGTGAAACGTTTGGATTAATCGCGTCTTCATCAACTAGTGAATCGGCCGCAACCGCCATGTCCACATCGGAAGATCTCTTCAGGCGGAATGTCATGAGGCGATCAATCCGCGGGGAAGCGTTGCGTATGACAAGCAGAATGAAATAACACGTGAGGGCAACGACGAGAATCTGGGCGGGCGCGAGCACCATGGCAAGGGCCGCCAATGCAAGCGCGCTGAGTGGCAGAGAGAAATCCATGTTGTTACGAAAGGACTCCCAAGCAAGCACTACAAAGAGAGCGGTGAGCGCAAATTCCATACCTTTGACGCTATCCGGAACCGCGGTACCCGCTATAGCGCCAACTATGCCAGGGATAACCCAGAGCAACTGGCAGAGAATTTGAATCGTAAGTACCTGCACACCACCAATCGGCCGGTTACCACGGGCAGAGACAATTGCATAGGACTCATCTGTGATGGCGTAGGTGCTGTAAGCACGGCCCAGTAGTGAGCGAATCTCGTCACGTGGGAACGTTAAACCATAGAAGATGTGGCGAAAGTTCACCATGAATCCGGTGATCAATGCAGATACCGGCCCCACGCCAGAAGTTACTAACCCTACAGCAAGGAATTCCATCGAGCCTGCGTAAATAACCGTGGAGAAGATCGGGGCCCACCACCACGCAAAGCCGGTTTGGGACATTAGTAAACCGAATGCCAGGCCCAAAGGAATAAGACCCAAGCCAACAGCCCAGGTCTCCTTGACACCAGCTTTGATCTGGTTCTTCGTATCCACATCACGATCGCCAGATCGCGATGTTTCACGTGAAACCATCAGTTTTCCTCAAGCTCGCGAGGGAAAGTCGCAAACAGTGGCAGCGGCATCGCTTGCCGACGCAACACATCGCCCCACACGTCAGCGCCTCGCTTAGTGATCACGTCCGCCGGCAAGGCCGGCGCCACATACCAATCCCCGGCATCGATCTCCGCCTGCAGGTCGCCCGGCGCCCACTGCTTGTAGCCAGCAAAGAAACGAACAGCCTGAAGTTCTTCACCGATGAAAGAGGGATCCGTGGTGAGATCAACAAGGACTATGCGGTTAGTGATCTTGTTCAATAGGTGCGGGTAGCGCTCGAACTCAATACCAGGCGCATTAATTCCCACCCCCAAGACGCCAGGATGCCCCTCGGGGCCACCGATGTGGAGGGCAGGGGATTCCTTAGTCAGTTCCTCCCACCCTGGCTGGACGTTCGCCACAGCAATGTCTGAGCGTTGGGCAAGCCCTACGCCCACAGTGATGTGAGCGTTGTGCTCAAGAATAAGAAAGACGTTCCGAGCAAGCGATGGATCTTCAGTACCAGGCGCGGCGACGACAAGCGTGCCCGGTTCCGGATCGCGCTTATCTAAGGCTGTGAACAGTCGGTCTCCGTAGAGGTTTGCCATTAGCTTTCTCCCTTCTCGGTGGCCCACCAAGCCTTAAGCTCGGCGATAGCCTCATCGCGCTCCAGTGGACCGCGCTCTAGACGAAGCTCCTTCATGAAGGCCCACGCCTTGCCCACATCAGGTCCAGGCTTAAGATCAAGCAGCTCCATGATCTCATTACCGTTCAAATCTGGTCGCACACGCGCCAGATCCTCCTTTGCGGCAATGTCTGCAATGCGTTCCTCCAAGTTGGCGTAGGCACGGGCCAAGCGCGCTGCCTTCCGCTGGTTGCGAGTAGTGCAGTCAGCACGCACCAAACGATTCAGCCGAGCAAGGAGATGCCCCGCATCCGTAACGTAGCGCCGAACAGCGGAATCAGTCCATTCACCCTCACTGAAACCATGGAATCGCATGTGGAGGTACACCAGCTGGGAGACATCCGCGACCATCTGTTTAGAGTACTTGAGCTTGCGCATGCGCTTGCGCACCAACTTGGCACCTACCACCTCATGATGGTGGAAAGAGACTTTGCCGTCTTCAGAGAACGCGCGGGTATCTGGCTTGCCAATGTCGTGAAGCAAGGCCGCCCAACGCAACACAAGGTCCGGCCCCTGTTCTGGATCTTCGAGATCCATCGCCTGTGACAGCACCTTGAGGGAGTGAGCATAAACGTCCTTATGCTGATGGTGCTCATCCTGGGTGAGCTTAAGCGCAGGAATCTCAGGAAAAATAAAGTCCGCGATACCAGTCTCCACCATCAAGTCAATGCCGTCCCATGGCACGAGCCCAAGAATCATCTTGTCTAATTCCACTTGCACACGTTCGACCGTGATGCGCTGGATCTCTGCGGCCATATCGCTCATGGCAGTCTTGACGCGATCAGCAACACGGAACCCAAGCTGGGAAGTAAATCGTGCGGCACGCAGCATGCGCAATGGATCATCATGGAAGGATTGTTCCGGCGCGGCAGGGGTATCAAGCACGCCTGCTGCGAGGTCAGCAATGCCGTTCATGGGATCGTGGAACGTCATGCCAAATCCGGAACCAGTGCCTTCACCCGCCAGGATCTCCACAGCCATAGCGTTGACCTTGAAGTCACGGCGCACCAGATCGCCCTCCAAGGTGTCACCAAACTGAACCTGTGGATTGCGCGACTGGCCGTCATAAACATCCGAGCGAAACGTGGTGATCTCAATTTGCTGACCGTGCTTCTCGGCGGATACGGTGCCAAAATCGATTCCGGTATCCCACACCACTTCCGCGTAGGACTCCAGAATCTCTTTAACCACTTCTGGGCGGGCGTCAGTGGTGAAGTCGAGATCATGGCCTAAGGCATCCAGCATTGCATCACGGACGGACCCGCCCACTAAGTAAAGGGAATGTCCGCGCGCGATGAACTGCTCCGCTAGTGGCGCAAGCACGGGCTTGAGTTTGGCAAGGCTTTCTTCCGCCCGAGCGAGGGCTGCTGCCTCATCAAATTGCGCAGGCTGTACGGTGTTCTTTGCTTGGGAATTCACCTGAAACATCCTACCAACATGGCTGTTTATCCCCTAAGACACCCCGAAGCCTCCCCAATCAATTCACAGTATTCCCACCTTTATCATCAAAAACAGTGGGGTGAAAATACCTTAGTGCCCATAATCGCGATACGATCATTCGTGATGAGCGATAACACGAGACCACGTGGCCACGCTCGTTCCGGCGATGCCCCGCACAATTCCCAGAGCTCCCACAGGGGACAGGGGAATCAAGGAGGCAAGTCCGGTAACGGAAATGGCCGTGGATCAAGGCGTCGTCGCCGTGGCCGCAGCCGTAACAATCGTGGTGGACAAAACATTTCCAACAACGGAAGTTCACAGGATGGTTCCGCTTCTCCGGCCAGGGCGAATGACCAAGCCTCGCCAGCGCAAAAAAATGCTGGTGGAGGCTCTACTAGTTCTGCCACAAAACCGTCTTCACCTAAACCAGGACCGCGACGCAACACAGCACCGCAACCCGAGCGTGAGTCCGGTGCTGGTTCCCGCAACCAGAATGACCGTGGATCCACCACCGGTGGCAACAGATCTCGCCGCCGCGGACGCGGCGGGGCCAACAGCAACCGCACGGCTGGTGGTAACACCAGGCGCGGCCGGTCTAGTCAGCGTCGGAAAGCAACAAAGCCACGCCACACGCAGTACCAGGGCTCAAAGATGGAGACTAGGGATGAGACGTCGGCAGGTGGCCTCGTTGTCTCAGGTCTCGCTGAAGCCGTGCGCGACGACGGCACCGTGGCGCTCGACCGCATCTACGTTGCCTTGATCGGTCGACTGGACCGTCGTGGCCGTCTGTTGTGGTCCATGCCCAAGGGGCATGTGGAACCAGGTGAGGACATCGCGGCCACTGCAGAGCGCGAAGTGTGGGAAGAAACTGGAATCCACGGCGAAGTCTTTGCTGAACTGGGTGTTATTGACTACTGGTTCGTTTCTGAAGGTATCCGAATCCACAAGACTGTGCACCACCACCTCCTGCGCTACATAGATGGCGACTTAAACGATGAGGACCCAGAGGTCACGGAGGTGTCATGGATTCCGGCGTCGGCACTCATCGAGCACTTTGCCTACGCAGACGAGCGCAAACTTGCCCGTATTGCCCATGACCTGCTGCCAGAGGTGGCGCGCAAAGAGCACGCGGAGGGGAGGATCACACCGCGGTGACCTTCCACCAATCCAACGATCACACGAAGCATATTCCCATGACACCTCGGAAGAAGGCACCACTGACCAGCGCCACCGCATTGGCGCTAACGTCTGTGTTAACCGCATCCGCAGGTGCTTTTGGCGTGCCCGCCGCACTAAACGTACTAGGGCCCGAAACTGTCCAGGCGAAGGCTAACGCGGATGCACTACCGGTTTCACCAACTAGTCCGCAGGGCGCACAGCGCTGGAATAACCCAAATCTGCGCACCGGCGACCAAGCTCCTGCCATTGGCATTGACCTGCGCGAAGTGCCCGCGACTGTGCGTTTAGGCGAAACCCTAACGGTGAGCCTACGAATCACCAACAATTCTTCTGAGACCATCAACACGGGCTCCTCGAACCTGTCCATCCTGCCCAAACGCGCTGAGGCTCAAACATCGGTTGAATCTGCTCGCTCTGCGCTCGCTCAAAATCCAGAAGCCTTTCAATACTTCGGCCGTCTCATCTCAGTTCAAGAAGCACTCGGTGATGACGTGGATATCGCACCGGGTGAATCGATTGATTTGAGCCTGGACATTCCAACCTCCGCGGATGCTGGCAACGGTATTGATATCAGCCAGCCTGGCTTTTACCCCTTCCTATTGGGCGTTCACACCGCGAATGGTACAGAAGCAACGCAGCGTTACTTATTGAGTGTGCTCGGCTCCAATGATGAATCCTCTACCAGCAACACCCAAACTTACCCAGCAAGGGACTACCTAAGTCCACGCGCTGCTCAAGTGGCTGCAGCTGCCTCAGAGGAAGCTGACAACGCGACCTCAGATCGCGCACAGCAACCCGCCCCTGTTGGGGAGACAACGAACGCAGCAGAGCCTGAGAAAGCCCAAACCCCTCAAGAGGCTGTGCGTGAAGCAGCCACACCTTTGAGTGTGGTGGTGCCCATCACCGCCGACGTAAACATCGTCCCAGGTGAGACCGGTGACGCACCAGAGCGCCAGCAGCTCATCCTCGCTGACGAATCCCTAGCCACCCAGCTGCGTCCCGGCGGCAGGATCGCCACAATGGTGGCAAATCTAGATGAGCTTCTGAGTGGGAACGAACAACTGGCTCAGGCCACCTGCCTTGCTATTGATCCGCAACTAGTGGACGCTCTTGACCGTATGGCGGATGGCTACATTGTTGCTGCTGAACGGCCAAGTCCAGTTTCCCAGAAGCAGCGATTGCGGGATAGTTGGGCTGACAATACGGACTCCTTTATCTCTGAGCCAGGCGCCGGAAGCGCCGATGCCCGCACCGTGCTGGAGAAGCTCCGCTCGCTTACTGATACCCAATGTAGCGTTGCGTTGCCTTGGGCAAACGCGAACCTCAATGCGGTAGCGGACGCGTCCAATAGCGCATTGATGCGAGAAGCACTCGTGCGCGGGCAGGAAACATTGGCGCGTGTTCTGGACACCACCCCGGTAACCAACGTGGTGATCTCCCCGAATGGCTACATCACGGAGAGCACAGCACCGTTGGTTGGTTGGGCTGACGTCAGTGATTACTTAGGCAATCTCTCTCAAAACTCAGAAACCAGTGGCGCCTTCGCTGAAGAGGACGTAGCAGCAGACCAATGGGAGAGAAGCAAGGACCGTGCATCAAAAGCATCCTCAGCGGATGAAACACCGGAGGCTGAGAACACTGAGGTAGCGTCTGAGCTTGATGAGCAGAACTCCTTGGAGTCATTGTCCTCAAATGAGTCTGCCGAATCCGCAGCAGCACCAAAACCGCAAAAACCAGTCCGCGTACTGGTAGCGGACAATACGCTATGGAATACGCCTAAGAGGGATCGTTTTGCCGTGCTGGGCCAGAAGGTAACGGCAGTTGGTTATGACGCTGGTTTGTCGCAAGTACTGGCTGAGGCATCAGAGAGCCCTCAAACCGTGGCTTACGGATCTTACGACGTGCGCTTCAACGGGAACTTAGACTCCTTGAACGCACGATTGGCCACGGCACAGTCCGCTCTGCGGATGGCCGTGGATGAAGCAAACGGTTTGGATGGTCAACAACCACGCCCGGTTCTTGCCATGTTACCTGCCATTTCAGACGACGGCGCCGGCGCGGTAAGCGTACTCAATACGGCTGCAAGCTTGCTGGAAACTGGGCAGGCAAAGGCTCTTCCGCTGGGCGACTTCGTGACCCCAGCGCCCGACCAAGCACGCGAACTCACTCAGCTCGCGCAGAGCCAACAAGCCACCAATGGTGGCCAGCAGGAGCGCTTTGGCGCGCCTTACGATGATCCAACTGAAATCGCGGACACAGAAGTGCTTGGGATTCGTCAACAAGCAGCTTACGTGGATGACCTGACCTCCTTGATGGTTGACGATCCAAAGTTAGCGCTGACTCCCTACACGTTCACTGCACCACTGCGCCAGGACCTACTACGAGCCCTGTCGTACAACGGGCGCAATGAAGCAAACAAGTTCGATGACCGCGTAGCCAACACCGAGCACATCGCCAGCAATAACCGCGAAGCACTGATGCAACTGCGTGACTCCGTGTCCCTGCTACCACCGGGAAACGTCTACACCCGCATCTCAGATGCCTCGCCACTCTTGATCGTGGCACGCAACGGACTCCCACTCCCGGTCAACGCCCACCTGCGATACACCGGCCCAGACAACTCCAAACTGTCCACTCCAAGCCCCCTCGTAATTCCGGCCAAGGGCTCCATGACCGTGTCCATGACCGCAGATCTGCCCGAGGAACCGAACCGCACGAACCTCTCGCTGTGGTTAGCTACCAGCCAGGATGCGGGCATCTCCGCGCCAGTGGACATCACAGTACAGACCCAAAAGGGACTCAGCGGGCGCTCTGGCCTAGCCATTGGGCTAGTCATTGCCTTGGCGCTCATCCTGCTCGGTCGCGTTTTCATTCTCCGTAAACGGAAAAAGAACGCTCGCGTGCAGCGCGAACAACGACAGCATGGTGCGGCCAGCCCGCGCACCAGCGTGTCCGCCCGCGCCCCTGAATCTAACGGTGGTGCGCAGTCCTCTCATGACGTTGCACGCCGTAGGAACCAACCGCGTCGCGGTGGGGATAAGTCCACGGGCGACTTCAGGGAACCTAGCTAAAAGTAACGCTGCGTTACTTATAGCAACTTTGCCCTTCCACACCCCAATAGAAAATGTGAGATCGACGTATGGATACTCCTCGGCCTTCCAGCCCGGGTACTCGTCACCGGTTTGTTACTCCTGCCGCCCCTGCTCCTGTGCCGGCATCTGACGCTCAGCGCAGTTCTTCCCGCGAGGCGGTGCGGGAAGAAGCTACGGATAATTCTTTGTTGCTGGCTCCACCGTCACTTTCGCACAGTGAGTCCTCGGCCCCTGAGGCTGAGGAGCCCTCGGCCGATGCGAGTGCGGTGGCTCCACGCACCACTGCGCTGAAAGAGCGTGCCCCTGAGTCAGCTCCTTCTGGTGCTGCGTCTGATGATGATCGGGCGCAGAAGGAAAGTGACTCTGACGTTGTTCGTTCGACTGGCTCTATGGCGATTGCCACCCTTTTTTCTCGTCTGACTGGGTTCCTGCGTACGGTGCTGATTACCGCTACGTTGGGTGGTGCTATTGCGTCGGCATTTAACACGGCGAACACTCTGCCAAACCTGATCACGGAGATCGTGCTGGGTGCGGTGCTGACGTCGTTGGTGGTCCCGGTGCTGGTGCGTGCGGAGAAGGAGGATCCCGATAGGGGTGAGGCCTTCATTAGGCGGCTGTTTACTCTGTCGGCTACGTTGTTGGGTTCGATCACGATCCTTGCGGTTGTGGCCGCGCCGCTTTTGACCCGCACCATGTTGGATAAGGACGGTGAGGTTAACCTCATTCAGTCCACGAGCTTCGCGTATTTGTTGTTGCCGCAGATTTTCTTCTATGGCATTTTCTCGCTGCTGATGGCTGTGCTGAACACCAAGGGTGTGTTCAAGCCTGGTGCGTGGGCGCCGGTGGCCAACAATGTGATTTCGATTGTTGTCCTGTTGGCGTATTACTTTGTGCCGGGTTCGTTGCACCCTTCTGATCCAACAGGCCTGTCTGATCCTCATATTTTGCTCTTGGGTCTCGGTACTACGCTTGGCGTAATCGTGCAGGCATTGATTATGGTGCCGCCGATCCGCAAGGCGGGGATCTCTCTTAAGCCTTTGTGGGGTATTGATGATCGCCTGAAGCAGTTTGGTGGCATGGCTATTGCCATCGTGGTTTACGTTGCAATTTCCCAGCTGGGTTACATTGTCACCACTCGTATTGCATCGAGTGCTGACGCTGAGGCGCCTGCTATCTACCAGCAGGCATGGCTGCTTCTGCAGGTGCCTTACGGCATCATCGGCGTCACCCTGCTCACGGCGATCATGCCGCGTCTGTCGCGTAATGCTGCTGATGGTGACGAGAAGGGTGTTGTCCGTGATTTGGTGATGGGCTCTAAGCTCACTTTCTTGGCGCTGATTCCGATCGTCGTATTCTTTACTGCGTTCGGTGTTCCGATTGCCAAGGGATTGTTCGCTTGGGGTGCGTTCTCTGAAGAGTCCGCATCTATCTTGGGTTTCACCTTAAGCTTTTCTGCTTTTACGCTCCTGCCGTACGCATTGGTACTTCTGCACCTGCGTGTCTTCTACGCTCGTGAGGAGGCATGGCTTCCAACCTTTATTATTGGCGGCATCACGGTCACGAAGATCGTTCTGAGCTTCCTTGCTCCTATGGTGGCGTCATCTCCTGAGCGCGTGGTCGTGCTCCTTGGTTTCGCTAATGGTTTTGGCTTTATTTCTGGCGCAGTCATCGGTGCTGTATTGCTTCGTCGTAAGCTTGGCAACTTGGGTTCTCGTGAGGTGGCTCGTACTTGTGGCTGGGCACTGGGTGCTTCGCTGGTAGGTGTGCTCGTTGCTCTTGGTCTTTCGTGGTTGCTTACTCATAGCTTGATCAGCGTGCTTGAGCCACTAGGGTCCCTCCGTCATATCGTGCACGTTGCCATCACGGGTGTGGTGTTCCTTGTTGTCACGGGCATCGTGTTGTCGCGCTCCAAGCTGGATGAGGTCATTGGCTTGGGCCGCGCGCTGCAGCGTATCCCAGGTATGAACAAGATCATTAAGATTCAGGCCCCAACGGAGGCTGAGCTCGGTGGAACCAGTGCTCCTGCACCGAGGGAGGACCGTCGCGTACCCGTTGAATTCTCCGCTGAATCCATGGCTTTCGACGCCACGTTCAACGCCACCCCGGTTCCTCCTCCTATGTCTGCGGGCGTAGTCCGCGGGCCACGTTTGGTTCCAGGCGCCGAGGTTGCGGATGGCAGCTACCGATTGTTAGCCGACCATGGTTCCGCGCCAGGGGCGCGCTTCTGGCACGCACGCGAAAAGGAGACCGGTAGGGAAGTAGCACTCACGTTCATTGACACCACCGGCCAGGCGCCTAAGGCGCCAGCCACAGAAGTTGAGGCAAAGCGCAAGGCAGGCAAGATTGTGGCTCGCACGCGCAAGCTTGCCGACGCCAACAAGGCCCAAGGTAGCAACGCACCAGTCGCCGGAAACATCAAGGTCTACCCGTACCCGACTGGTGCTCTGGTAGTAGCAGACTGGACGCCTGGCCGTTCGCTGGCATCGGTTGCGGAGAGCAATCCGGATCCTTATGCTGCGGCTCTTGCCTTCAAACCGCTAGCCGATGCTAGCCAAGACCACCTTCTGGGCCTAGACAACCGCGCTCGTATCCGCATCTCCACCGCCGGCATTGCCGTCCTCGCTTTCCCCGGCGTTCTCGACGATGCCTCACGCGAGCGTGACATCCAAGCAGTGCGCTCAGGCATTAGCCAATTGATGAACTCTGACGAGGTTCCTGAGCCAGTAGCCAAGCTGCTCACCGGAGACGCTGCACTGCTGCCAGAGGGACTCAGAAAGTTGCATGCGGAGCTCTATCCCGCCGAGTCTCAGGGCACAGCAGCGCAGGACGCTGATCCTGTAGAGGATGCTGTGGAAGATGGGAACGCTGAGCCGGTAGTCGCACCACAGCAGAAGCTTCATGTCACTGAGGAACGCGCTCCTAAGCCTGAGTCTGCCCCAGGTTTTGGTTCTAAGGGTTACTCCCGCGGCGCTGGCGTAGTTCTTGGTCTAGCGGCAATCACGATGGTTGTGGTGGCTGCTGTGATTACCGCGTATCTCACCAGTTTGTTTGCAGGTGATGAGGAAACCACGCCAGTAAACCCAGGAGCCATCGTCGGTTCTGAAACTAGCCAAGCACCACGTGTCAAGCTTGTCCTCCCAATTGCTGAGATCAGTGCGTGGTCTGAAAACATAGCTGACGTAGATGAACGGTCTCAGAATGAGACCGCGCTGGTTATTGATGAAGACGCGGACACTGGATGGGCAGTACGTCAAGATCAGGGCCTGCTGGTTAGGGCGGATGAGAAGGGTTACCTCTCTCAGTTGGTCGTGCGGACCGAGGGAAATTCGCCCGTGGATGTGAAAGTTTACGGCGTCCCCGCATCAGCTGAGGGTGAAACCTCATCAAGCAAGCAAGATGAGCAGCTGCCGGAGCTAACCATCGACTCGCTCAAGCCCCTCCCTCTCTTGGCGGAAGAAACCTTGGATTCTCGCCGGACCAAGATTGAGCTTCCAGGAGATGAGCAGTTCGTAGGAATTCTCATGATGGTTGAGTCTTCAACCGGCGCTAATGCCATCCAGGATCTGACATTGGTGGGAAGCTAAACAACGCAGCATCCGCCCCAATCGCTTTATCGGCGATTGGGGCGGATCTGTGTTTGAAACCAAAGAACATGCACAAAAATACACGCTCTTAATGGCTGCATACCCATTTCTCATCTTATTCACAGCAAAAGTAAGACAATAACGCCATTTCCTTAGAAACCGGTCTATTTATAGAAATGCTCTACGTAAGCCTGTAAGACAACCGATACATCCACCACCTGCCACGACAGCACTACAGGGCCACACGTCAGCAGAGTTGGATTCTCTAAGCATGTGACATCGCTGCTTCGCGATCGAGCGCAACTATTAAATTAACCTAAGAATCACCCATCAATTGCGCTGAATTAGGGGTAAACCATTACACCCGATATTAGATTTCAACAATAAAAATATTAATTAAAATATCGGCCAGCTGGCCCTGCACTAAAGCGTCGCTCCCCATCAAAAATATCCTCACCTGCGTCTTTGCAAATAAAAAGGCAAGCTCATTCCAACTTGCGCACCGCAAAACTCGAGAAGCACATAATTCTCTTATGTTTTATAAGTTGTATGTACTAGCGAAATAGATGCAAGGGGGCTAGTAAATGTCAGAAGAAATGAAGTTCGACGGAAAGACGCACCCTCGCGTCTCCAGCGCACAGAGGGAAGATGGTATGGATACCAATCCTGCCTCACCAGATTTTCCTGCCGACGCGTCCACGTACCACAATAAAAAAGAGGATTCCGCCACCGTTTCCTCTCGCTGGGGAAGGATCCGCAATTATCCAAAACTCACTCGAGCTGAATGGATAGAACTAACCGGCATAGACACCGCGTCACCGTTCCTCAAGCAACCGATGCACAAGCTACGTCGCCCCGTTTGCTCAGAGGAACCTGATAATGAGGACGAATCCATCACACGAGCGCCTTCTTTTACCCTGCCACCTGATCAGTACTTCCAGGCAGTTCGTAATCTCAAAATAGAGACCGAGGACGAAGTCTTAGTGGACCAATTCCTGGCAGGTGACTACAGCAAATTCAATGAGCTAGTAGCTAAGCACTATCGGCGCATTTGGTTCCTTTGCCGTCGCTACACGGACAACTACGATGACGCTTACGATGTTCTCCAGGATTGCCTTTTGAAGGCCTACCGCAACATCCATCTGTACAACCGCGAATCTAGCTTTGGCACATGGCTCCACCGACTCGTCACAAATCAGGCATACGACAGCTTTGCCAAGCGGAAAAACGCAGCGAGTAACCTTCCGCTGGATGAACAGACTGTTAACCCTGAGGTTGAGCGTGCCATAAGCCACGATCCTATTGATGGCCTAGATATCAGCATCACATTGAGGGAGGCACTCGCCAAACTTCACGCTGATCAAAGAGAAGCCATTGTATTGGTTGATTTCTTGGGTTACGACATTCCCATCGCCGCCGCAAAGGTAGGCGTGCGCCCAGGCACCATAAAATCCCGACGTGCCCGCGCCCGTCTGGGGCTTCGCCAAATACTGAGCCCAAACGATCAACAAGATTAGCAATGTGTACAGCGCATGGCTCCCGTTCAAATTACTGGAAGCCATGCGCTTTAGTCATGCCCCTAAAAAAGACATCCACAAGGCGCTACATGTAGGCACTGTGAGGATCTACGCCGAGAGTCCTAGAATGTAAGCAGTCACGCGCTTTTGTGCTGGATTGGAACAAATCCTCCAGCATGCGAGTTGAACAGTGAGGAAAGGGCACGGCGGTCGTCTTATCTAGACACCCTGTGCTTTTAGCAGAGAATACGTCTTTTTCGTTTACAGGTAAGGAACTCAACGAACCTATGTCACAGGATAAGAAAGTGCACGATGTTGCCATCATCGGTTCAGGACCAGCTGGCTACACTGCTGCGCTCTACGCCGCACGCGCCGAACTGAACCCAATTGTTTTTGAAGGCATCGAGTACGGCGGATCCCTGATGACCACCACTGAGGTGGAAAACTTCCCAGGTTTCCAGGACGGAATTATGGGCCCAGACCTCATGGAGAACATGCGCGCTCAGGCTGAGCGCTTCGGCGCTGAGCTACGCATGGAGCTGGTAACCAAGGTTGAGCTTGAGGGTGACATCAAGAAAATCTGGGTTGATGATGAGGAATTCCACGCCCGCACCGTCATCCTCGCCACGGGGTCCGCACCACGCTACATCGGAGCGCCAGGCGAGCAGGAGTTGCTCGGCCGCGGCGTGTCTGCCTGCGCGACCTGCGATGGTTTCTTCTTCCGCGATCATGACATCGCCGTCGTCGGTGGTGGAGACTCGGCCATGGAAGAAGCAACCTTCCTGACCAAGTTTGCTAAGTCCGTTACCATCATCCACCGCCGTGAAGAGTTCCGCGCGTCCGCCATCATGGTGGAGCGGGCCAAGGCTAACGAGAAGATCCGCTTCGCTACCAACAAGACCGTCTCCAAAGTCCTGGGTGAGAACACTGTCTCAGGTCTCGAACTCACGGATACCGTTACCGGTGAAACCTCCATCTTGGACGTCACCGCCATGTTCGTAGCAATTGGCCATGACCCACGCTCTGAGATGTTCCGTGACGTCATCGACGTTAACGACAGCGGCTACGTTCAGGTTGAGCACCCTTCCACCCGCACCAACATCCCAGGCGTTTTCGCTATTGGTGATCTTGTAGATGACCACTACCAGCAGGCGATCACCGCCGCTGGTTCCGGTTGCCGTGGCGCACTGGATGCGGAGCACTACCTAGCTGAACTCGACGCCTAATAAGGACCAACCTCAATGTCTTCAATCAAAATCACGCAGGATACGTTCAAGTCCACTGTCATTGAATCCGACAAACCAGTCCTTGTTGATTTCTGGGCCGAGTGGTGTGGCCCATGTAAGAAGCTTGGTCCTGTCATCGAAGAAGTAGCCGAAGAAATGGGCGATGCGGCCGTTGTCGGCAAGGTTGACGTGGATGCTGAGCGCGCATTGGGTGCCATGTTCCAGATTATGAGTATCCCGACGGTACTCGTTTTCAAAAGTGGCCAAAAAGTTGCTGAAATTGTAGGTGTTCGCCCTAAATCTGACTATGTTGCTGAGCTGAACAAGCACATGTAAATGGTATTCTTGTGAGCAATCTACACTCCCGAATTAGGTAAATATTTCCACTTCGATAATCGGGAAGAACGAGGCTGCAGCTCCTTAATAGCTTGGTCGATCGCCCGTTCACAAAACTAACTATTTCTGCACTTGAAAGCACAAGGAGGTAGACACGAACGTGTCTGAGATCTTGAAAGTAGGTGACCGCTCTCCACGGGTTGCCGAAGTGCGCGTCGCTTTAGCGCGCCTTGGTCTCCTTCCTGGTTACGACGATCCCGCCGCCAACACCACGGGCTCCAATCCTGTGTTCACTGAGGCTGACACATTATTTGATAATGAGCTCATGAATGCTGTGAAAGGGTTCCAGCAGTCTCGGGGCATCATCGTGACAGGCGATATTGATGAATCCACTCTTCGCGTTCTCCGTGAAGCTTCCTACCGCTTGGGTACCCGAGTACTCAGTTATCAACCAGGTAACCAAATGGTGGGCGATGACGTAGCTCAGTTGCAAAAGCAACTCCAGGAACTCGGATTCTATGCCGAGCGTGTTGATGGCAGCTTCGGTCAAGGTACGCATGAAGCACTCATCAACTACCAGATGAACTACGGCCTCAATATGGACGGCATCTGTGGGCCAAACACGATCCGTGCTTTCGGCCGCCTTGGGCGCCGCGTCACGGGTGGATCCGCCCAAGCTCTTCGCGAACGTGAACGTGTTCGCGATGCTGGCCCAAAACTGGCCGGTAAGCGAGTCGTCATTGACCCTAGCCTCGGAGGCACGGACAAAGGGCAAGTAGTAAAAGGCCAGTACGGACAGATCACAGAGGAAGAAATCATCTGGGATCTCGCTACCCGTATCGAAGGCCGCATGGTCGCCGCCGGCATGGAGACCATCATGTCACGGCCGCGCCAAGACAATCCGTCCCATAAGGAACGTGCTGAAATCGCGAACGCTTTCGGCGCTGATCTTATGATTAGCCTGCAGGCAGACAAGTACCAAAATGAAAAGGCTTCGGGCGTAGCCACGTTCTACTTCGGCTCAGAGGAAGGACATTCCTCCCTCACCGGTGAACTTCTCAGTGGCTTAATCCAGCGAGAGATTGTTGCCCGCACCAACCTAGTCAATTGTGGAAACCATGGGCGTACGTGGGATCTGCTCCGCATGACGGAGATGCCAACCGTGGAGATCGTTACCGGCTATCTCACAAATCCCGATGACGTGGCGATCTTGACCGACCCACAGGCTCGTGATGCAATCGCCGAAGCAGTAGTTGTATCCGTCAAGCGCTTGTATCTCATGGATCAGGATGACCAACCAACAGGCACCTTTAACTTTGCGGAGCTACTAAAGCAAGAAAAGCTATAAGGTAACGACTCTTAAACCAGCGCACTGGTGCGCTGGTTTTTTATGCCATAGCTTGGGCGAGGATCTCGTCCGCTATCTCGGCACTCAAGAGCGGGTGAGGTGGCGGTAGCTCTAGGTGGAGGCGAGGGATCACCGCGTGGTCTTCTACCACTTTGAAGCCAGCCGCTAGGAGCGTTTCTACGCTCATTAGACCGTTAGAAGTGCAGTCATCGGCTATTTCCCTGTATTCCGTCTTAGCAACCGTCTCATTGGCTTCTGGGGCAGGGTAGTAGCCAAATGCTTCTACTTCCTTGACGTCCATACTTAACAGTTCGTAGAGAACGGCATCAAGGAGAAGCGCTTCCAAACCTATGCCAGAAATGGCTGAGTCTATGTGCAACGAAGTAACAACTGGAACATTCGTACTCGCAGGAGCAGTGGGGAATTGGGCGCAGCCTGGTGCCAGTTCAGACTGACAATAAAGGATCGTAGCCACTGCGTGGGGTTTGTCGGTAAAGATGTTAAACCCGCCAACAGCCTTATCCAAGAGGCCATTGGCGAGCCACGCTTCCTTTTCAAATCTCCGGTCGCTTCGAGTTTTGAGGGTTGAAGCAACCTTGGCGTCCAGTTCGAAAAAGACGCTATCGAGGCATGCTGGCGAGATGGTGCTGAGAGTGTCAGCACTGAGTTTCTCTACTCTCCCTAGCATATCGGTGTTTTTAATTACCGCTCAGTAGTACTTAGCCTTCGTTGGACAGTATTGACATGATGCGATCGAAATCATCGCGATCGCCAAACTCAACAACGATCTTTCCCTTGCGCTTGCCCATGGAAACGCTGACTTTGGTGTCGAGGCTATCAGCGAGGGAATCAGCCGCACGAGTAAGGAATTCTGGGGTTGGAGCCTTTTCTCGGGTTTTCTTCTTTGGTGCTTCACCGCGATTAAGCAGGGTGACTGCTTCTTCCGTCGCGCGAACGGAAAGCCCTTCGGCAATAATGCGATCAGCAAGTGCTTCTTGTGCCTCTGCACCAGCTTTAAGGCCTAGAAGTGCACGAGCATGACCTGCGGAAAGTACACCAGCTGCCACCTTACGCTGAACGTTCACCGGTAGATTAAGGAGACGAATCATATTGGTAATCATTGGGCGAGAGCGTCCCAAACGATCAGCCAACTCATTCTGGGTGACGTTAAACTCCTGCAAGAGCTGCTGATAAGCCGCACCTTCTTCCAAAGGATTGAGCTGAACACGGTGGATATTCTCCAGCAGGGCATCGCGCAGCATGTTTGAGTCATCCGTCTTGCGAACGATTGCCGGGATCTTCTTTACCCCAGCCTTAGAGGATGCACGCCAACGACGCTCGCCCATGATGATCTCGTATCGTCCATCATCAACGGGACGAACTACGATTGGCTGAAGGAGTCCAAACTCCTTAATGGAATGAATCAGCTCGGAAAGATCATCCTCATCAAAAACCTGCCGTGGGTTCTTATCATTTGGGATGAGCAACCCGATCGGAATTTCTTGGTAACTTGCACCGAATTCTCGTTCAGCAGCTGCCTTGGCTGCTTCCGCCTTTTCCTTCGCATTGCGCTCAGCGGCCTCCGCCAGGATCGGATTAATACGGGCACCGTTCGCGTCCCGCTTCGCCTTCTTACCTGTTGAAGCCTTTGAATCTGCGGGAGTCGCTGCCTTCTTCTCGCTATCAGGACCGAATACAACATCAGCAGCACCTGAACCGATACGCTCACCCGGCCCTGGGGAAGATGTAATCAACGCTGCAAGACCGCGTCCAAGTCCGCCTTTGCGAGTTTCCTGCGTCATAACTTAACTACTCCTAGAAGTCTTGCTAGCTGTTGTTTTCTTCGTCTAGTGGCTGAATCAGCTCTTCACCTTCAGCAGGTGCTACGCCAATTGGCTCGGATTCTGCAGTGGGTTGATAATCGCCACGCTTAGCCAGCTCTCGAGCTGCGTCCAAGTAAGCCATAGCGCCTCGTGAGCCTGGGTCATACTGCAAAACGGTCTGACCGTAACCTGGAGCTTCTGAAACCTTTACTGAGCGCGGAATCTTCGTCTTAAGCACAACGTCACCAAAGTGGCCGCGAACCTCTTCCGAAACCTGTTCAGCAAGCTTGGTGCGGGCATCATACATGGTGAGCAGAATTGCAGAGATATGTAACTCAGAATTCAAGTGCTGCCGAATCATGGTGATGTTATTAAGCAGCTGCCCCACACCCTCCAGCGCGTAGTATTCGCACTGGATTGGGATCAGAACTTCGTTCACCGCAGTCATAGCGTTGATCGTGAGAAGCCCAAGTGAGGGAGGGCAGTCAATAAAGATGTAATCGAACTGAGCGTCCTTGACCCATTGGGAATTCAGCGCATCATGCAATCGGTACTCGCGGCGCACCATGGACACCAACTCAATTTCAGCACCGGCAAGATCAATGGTGGCAGGGATACAGAAAAGGTTTTCACTGGCTGTAGACTGCTGCACTGCTTCTTCAGCCGTGCATTCTCCAATGAGCATCTCATAGCTGGAGAGAGTACCGGCACGGTGTTCGACGCCAAGCGCGGTAGAAGCGTTTCCCTGTGGGTCAAGGTCAATAACTAGCACTTTTAGGCCATTTATGGCTAGGCCTGCCGCCATATTCACGCTGGTGGTAGTTTTTCCTACTCCACCTTTTTGATTGGCCACCGTCATTCGGCGGGGTTCGGTGGGGCGGGGGAGATGCAGACTATTTGGAGTCAACACCTGAGCAGCGCGGCGTGCTGCCTGCGCAATAGGCGTATCTTCCCAGTTCAGATCGTCCATGAGTCCCTTCTTCGCCGTTTCCGTTTCAGTGGAAAATTTACTCATTCCACCTTAGTGCTTTTGCCCTTTAATTTTCACGCCAGAGACATTGCTCTCTGAATTGCGAGCACTTTTACTTGATCTTTGGAATGGAGACCAGCGTTGTGGCTTCCTCTAGCTGCTGACCAACCTCAAATACCTCAGCCTTGCCGCCGCCGGCTTTCTTGATGAGTTTGGCGTCTCGTTCGATCTCTTCCTGAATGCTGGCCCCCTTCATAGCGATCATTTTGCCGCCCTTCTTTGCCAACGGGAGAGACCATCCCGCGAGCTTACCCAGGGGCGCCACGGCGCGTGACGTAACAACATCCACAAGACCGACCGCTTCCCGTACCTCTTTTTCCTCGGCACGACCGCGAATCACCGTCACATTACTCAGACCTAGGGCGTCAACAACTTCATTGAGAAAGACAGAACGTTTGAGCAGTGGTTCCACTAAGGTGATCTCAAGATCTGGGCGTGCGAGGGCGAGAGGAATGCCAGGCAGGCCGGCACCGGAACCGATATCGACAACGGTGGCACGCTCATCCATTGCTTCACCAATGACAGCGCAGTTGAGGATGTGGCGATCCCAAAGCTTCGGGATTTCACGTGGGCCCATAAAGCCGCGGATAGAACCATCCGTGGCCAGCAGACGGTGATACTCGATAGCAGCATCAAGTTTGTCACCAAAAATCTCGCCAGCGATTGCCGGAGGATCCAGCAATACATTGCCGTGCGCATCTAGATTTTCGCCATGTTTCACGTGAAACCAACCTCTTTAATGAAGAATTCTTACTCCAAAGAATTTAACACGGGCACTAGACATCGCTGCCCTCGAGCAACTAAGCCACCCCTCTTAACAGCCGTTCATCTGCCAATTCAGTCCACATAATGCTCGCGGGAAATAACACTGCTCGCATTGAGCGCGTTTTCCACCGAGACCAGCACCGGTCATGGAGATTCATCAATGCCAGATTGACCCAACAAACCAAAAACCGCCAAGTTCCATGAGGAACTTGGCGGTATAAGCAACGCAACGTTACTTTTAGCGCTTCTTGCCACCCTTACGCTTAGGGTTGTTAGGGCGCTGGCCAGGCTTTGGCGCAGATGCACGCTTTGCATCACGCTTTGCCTGCAGCTCGGCTTCCTCCTCGCGGTCCATCGCAGCGAAGACAAGGCGCTGCTGGAAGAAGGTCCAGACGTTGTTAGAAACCATGTAGAACAGCAGACCGATGTGCCAGAGAACACCGGTGAACAGGATGGTCAATGGCATGAACCACAGCATCATCTTGTTCATCATGTCGGTCTGCATTTGCATTTGAGCGTTAGCGGCTGGCTTTTGCTTACCGGATGCAAGACGCTGCTGCTGGCGGTTGACAGACAGGCGTGCATTCATGTGGGTAGCGAGCACGATGATGAGAATCAGTGGTGCTGCTACCAGCGCAATGCGTGCACGATCGAAGTCCACCGGCTGGAATGCCTGGTACATTTCCTGAGGCATTGAGATGTAAGCCGAGAGAGGAACATTGAACAGTCGAGCGTCAAGGAATGACTGAACATCCTCAGGGGAGAAGATGTAGTTCGCTGTGTTGCGGTTCTCCTCAAAACTCATTCCCAGCTGGCCAGCACCCGTACCGGTGCGGTTGAAGGAACGAAGTACGTGGAACAGACCAATGAAGACTGGAATCTGAACCAGCATTGGAAGACATCCTGCAAGTGGGTTAACACCCATGTCCTTTTGAATTTTGCGGGTCTCTTCCAGCATCTTTTGCTGGTCGTTCTTGTACTTGTTACGGATTTCCTGCATTAAAGGCTGGACTTCTTGCATCTTGCGCATGGAGCGCATTTGGTTCACCATTGGCTTCACCAGAAGCGCGCGAATGGTAAACGTCAGCAAGATAATGGCCAGCACCCAGGAAAGGCCAGAGTCTGGATTCAGCACAAAGCTGACTACTTTGTGCCAGAACCACAGAACGGCCGAGATCGGCCAGTAAATAAAGTTGAGCACCTTAGTTCAGGACTCCTTGGTGTAGTGATGGTCTAGCTGAATGACAAATAACTAAGCAATAACGTGTCACGGTGTCCACCGTGACTTGGCAGGAATGGGGTCAAAGCCACCGGGATGCCATGGGCCACACTTAGCAAGCCGAATCAGAGTCAGTACGAGACCTTTGGCAGCACCGTGCACTGACAACGCCTCCAACGCATACGCACTGCACACTGGCTCGAAACGGCAGGTAGACCCCATCTTAAGGGGAGAAAGATATTTTTGGTAGAAACGCACCGCGCGATACAGCATTTGAGCTGCCGCACCCCGAGGCGGCTGCGGAACCGCAGAATGGCTTGAATGCCCGTCTTTACGAGGCGAGTTCAGCCCGCTTACGGGCTTTTTCATATGCTCGTCGCACATCTTCGAGCAGCTCCTCAAAAGTCGCAGTAGCCGCAGGTGGCAATGCTCTAATGACCACACGGTGATCTGCTGGAATCTCCCGAGCGAGCTCTAAGAAGACATGCCGCAGTTTCCGCGAAACCGCATGCCTGGTTACTGCGTTGCCTACAGCTTTTGATACAACCAATCCGCAACGAGATCCGCCAACGGTGACGTCTGGATCGTTGTTATCAAAGACGTTGGTGCGTAAATGCACAACAACGGTGTCCCTACCAGCACGCTTGCCTTTCCGAATTGTCTGTTTGAACTCTTCGGAATTAGCGAGCTTGTGCTGACTAGGTAACACCGTTGTGTGTTTTCTGATGCCTTCGAAGCACTACTTAGAAACTAAGCGGTGAGCTTCGCACGGCCCTTGCTACGACGTGCAGCAACAATAGCGCGACCTGCACGAGTGCTCATGCGAGTACGGAAGCCGTGCTTACGTGCGCGACGACGGTTGTTCGGCTGGAACGTCCGCTTGCCCTTTGCCACGGTTAACACTCCTAAAAATTGTCATGACTGACTGCCTTAGGAAGAAGCAGAACCTTCGAGGTTCTCACTTAGTCCAGATCGCCACTAGAAACCTAGTGACCACCACATTGGTGAAGCAGCCACCCATGGAAGATGGATGATGAACTTTGGGAGTCACTCTCAATCAACGCAAACTATCTTGCGCGGAGGAAGTGAAGAGATCTGATGAGGAGTTGAACCCTTACCAGCCTGCTCTCTCAAATTATGCACGTGCGAAGGCGTAAAAAATACGCCCGTTGCAGTGACAGACTCGTTAAGACTACGTCAGTCAAAGGCCTTGAAACAAATCAACACGCCCATCCCCCCAATTCACCCCTGTAATCACAGATCTGTAATTACATCGCAGCTCATAGACACTTTCGCCGGTCATAGCGGTAGCGACACGCCCACTGATTTGACAGAGGCCTCCCAGGAAGAGCCTTTTCTTGACGTCCGGTTAAATTTCACAGGCTCTCCGTTAGACATGCCCAGTTGAGAGCAGGTAACAATTATTAACAGCAGCAAAATGTCACAACTTGTGAGTTACTACATCTGTGGATAACTCTAAAGTGAAGGTTGATACTTTGCCCAAAAGGTAGCAAATCCGCTGGTAATAGTGGCATTTTACAATTTCACAAGTTATCCACAGCATTGTGGAGAGCTTGTGGATAAACTTTTTCACAGGACTGAAATGTGTAATTTTCACAGTTGTGAATAACTCTGTGGATACCGAGGTCAAAGCTGTAATTTACTGTGATTTTCGCGGTGAACTTCCTGTGAACTAGAAGTTACAAAATTTCATGAATTTAAAGCCGACGCCTGATTGACTCAGCGTGGAATATCAATTTTGCACGCAAAGTGCGCGATAATATGAACGATTTTGTCTTTTTCACGCACTTTCCGCAGGTCATTGAAGTCGCGATGGACTCTCAAAGATCAGTGCGGCAAAAGATTTCGCCTCGGCGTGAGTAAACAACAAGAACATAAAGGATCTAAACAACA